>NZ_CP150185.1:4800000-7094360 GCF_037965655.1 Paenibacillus sp. FSL L8-0435 | reverse complement strand
AGACTGTCACTCCTTTTACATGTTCCAAGTGTGGCTTAAGCCATGATGCAGTGTCGAAATACGAGATATATTGTTGAATTTATCCCCAAACCCCCGCAGGTCGAAAACAAAAAAAGTATGAACAACGGAAAATTGTTCACAACTTTATCCACAGGCTGTTGATAATATTATGGGTCAGATCACATATTCACATCCAAAAGTAATACAATCATAGCAAAAGAAACCCCGCATTTCAACGTATCGCGTGATTTTATCCACAAATTCAATAACTTGTGTATAATTTTTAGTCACAACACAATATATTGTTTATAAACTGTTTAATTTTCGACAGAATGACCCAAAAACCAAAAATGTTTTATACACAGGTTATCCGTCAAAAGATGCCAAATTGTGTGTAAAAGTATTCTTCGTTTGTGAATAACCTTTCTGTGGATAACCGTGAAGTGAAAATGAAGCATGATTGAGATAGGAAAAAGAGTGACCTCTCACCCTCGTGTTTTCTTTCCAATGTGGCTAGGGTAAAACCCATGAATTTAAGTGTCTTGGTGGGAGACGGAGAGGGGAGTAAACTCATTCCTCAAATGAACAAGATCAGTGGTGTATTTTCTGAGCAGATGTTAATTCTGCCATCGGTGAATTATAAGAATAGTGAACCATAATAATGGATCATGAGAACTTCATTTCAAGACATATGTAATGTGAATTATCAGGATCAAGAGGTAAGCTGATGCTCTGATATGGAGGTTGAAGTGTATGAATGTATAGTATGAATTCAAAGGATAGATTATGCGTGTATAGCAAAAGAGGGTGTCTTCTAAAACCAAAAATCGGTTTTAGAGGACACCCTCTTTTTTTGGTGCAGCGACGAAGTATGGATTGATGATTTAGAGGCGGGGAAGGGACATCTTACGCTGGAATTCAGCGATATCTGCGTATTCCTCTTCCAGTTTGCGAGAGATCCGAATAAAGATGGGCAGCAGCTCTTGGTAGAGTGCAGCATTCTCTTTGACAGGGGTATGCCGATGCGTTGTACCTACCATGGAAGAAACGGCATGGAGCGATTGGATCCGCCCTGTAGCGTACAAACCAAGCACGACGGCACCCAGACAGGAACTTTCGAAGCTCTCGGGCACAACCACTTCCTGATTGAAGATATCAGACATCATCTGGCGCCAGAGAGGAGAACGCGCAAACCCACCTGTGGCTTGAATGGAGGTAGGTTGCCCAATCTGTTCTTCCATGGCGAGCAGTACCGTATATAGGTTGAAAATAACCCCTTCCAGGACAGCACGGATCATATGCTCTTTCTGGTGATGGAGTGTTAAGCCAAAAAAGGAACCACGGGCATCCGGATTCCATAAAGGGGCACGTTCGCCCGAAAGGTACGGATGAAACAGAAGTCCTTCCGATCCCGGCCGGACACGTTCGGCAATTTTGGTCAGCACATCATAGGAATTGATGCCAAGTCGCTTCGCTGTCTCCACTTCAGACGCGGCGAATTCATCTCGTACCCAACGAAACAGCATGCCACCATTATTCACAGGTCCACCAACGACCCAAAGGTTCTCTGTGAGGGCATAACAGAAGGTTCGACCTTTGGGATCGGTAACCGGCCGGTCCACGACAGTGCGAATGGCCCCGCTGGTTCCGATGGTTGCTGCGACAACACCAGGTTCAATGGCGTTTACGCCGAGATTGGATAAAACCCCGTCACTTGCGCCAATAACAAAGGGCGTGGAGGGGGAGAGAGCCATTTTTTCAGCCGATTCGTCATTCATTCCTTCTAATATATGTGTTGTAGGAACAAGCTTCGAGAGATGGTCGGGTGTAATGCCTGCAATCTCAAGGGCCTCTGTGTCCCAGTCCAGTTGTTCCAGATTGAGCAAACCTGTGCAGGAAGCGATGGAATGGTCGACGACATATTGTCCAAATAGACGGAAGAATAGATATTCTTTAATCGAAATAAATTTGGCTGTGCGCTCAAAAAGTTCAGGTTCATCATGGCGCAACCACATTAATTTGGTCAGCGGTGACATGGGATGGATCGGTGTACCTGTGCGCAGATAGATGCGATGTCCCAATCCATTCTCTTGCAGCTGGGCAGACCATGCAGCACTTCGATTATCCGCCCAGGTGATGCAACGGGTTAAGGGTTTGTTATCCTGCCCTATGGCAATGACACTATGCATAGCCGAGCTGCAGGATACAAACAGGATCTGCTCGGCATCAACACCACTCTGATCCATGACTCCTCGCACAGAGCGGAGGGCTGCTTGCACAATCTCTTCAGGATCCTGCTCGGCAACATCGGGTGCAGGGGTGTATAAAGGATATTCCTGCGTTGAGGTACTGACGACGGAGCCTTGCTCGGTAAATAACACGGATTTGGTACTGGTGGTACCAATATCGATCCCAATCATGTAGTTGTTCATATATTTAATCCTTCTTTCTCCAGAAAGCGATGAGATTTTAATTTCTGTCTACTATAGAGAGACCATTCATACCACTGTACTCAGGAGCAAAATAAAGATCAGTCCCACCACGGATAATAGTGTTTCCATAACGGTCCACGTTTTCAATGTTTGGGCGACGCTCATATTAAAGAATTCTTTGATCATCCAGAATCCCGCATCGTTCACATGGGACAAAATAAGTGACCCTGCACCTGTGGCGAGTACAACCAGCTCAATATTGGCCCCTGGTGTGAGTGCAAGCACTGGAGCGACAATGCCGGCAGCTGTTGTCATGGCTACGGTGGCTGAACCGGTAGCTACACGAATGAGCGCAGCGACAAGCCATGCAAACAGGATCACGTTGATGTTGGCATGGGTAGCAACATCAGCAATGGCGTTACCTACACCACTATTGATCAATACCTGTTTGAAGGCACCGCCTCCGCCAATGATGAGAATGATGGTCGCCGTAGGCGCCAGACATTCACTGGTGAAGCGAGAAATATCGTGTTTGGTGAATCCACGCGCAAAGCCGAGTGAAAAGAGGGCAAATACAACTGAAATGAGCAGAGCAATGATCTCATGACCGATAAATTCACTGAACACGGTGAAGCCACTCGTGGCATTTGGGTCAATGATGCTTGCAATGGAACCAATCAACATCAAAATAACCGGCAGCAATATGGTAAACAGGGTAATACCAAACCCAGGCATCTTGCTGTTTGTTTTGGTTGCGAATTGTTCAGCCAGTTCTGCTGGCGGTTCGGTGTGTATTCTTTTACCAATAAATTTACCAAATAAGGGACCTGCAATAATCGCTGTAGGAATACCAACAATAAGGGAGTACAAAATGGTTTTACCCAGATCCGCGCTGAAGGCTTCAATCGCAATCATTGGCGCTGGATGGGGTGGGACCAAACCGTGTACAGTCGACAGACCCGCCAAAATGGGAATACCAATCTGCAGCAAAGACATGTTGGTTTTACGTGCAACGGTGAAAATGATAGGGATCATCAAAATTACACCGACTTCGAAGAAAACAGGAATACCAACGATAAATCCAACAATCATCATCGCCCAGTGCACACGTTTCACACCAAACCGATCAACTAATGTAGTTGCAATGCGCTCGGCACCGCCAGATTCAGCCATCATCTTACCAAGCATTGTACCAAGAGCAATAACAATTGCGATGGTTCCAAGTGTGCCGCCAAGTCCCCCGGTAATGGAAGAGATCACATCAGCAGGTTTCATGCCTGTAAGCAAACCGAGCATTAATGCGGACAACAGCAGGGTGATAAAGGGATTCCATTTATACTTGGAGATCAAAACGATCAGAAAAACGATCGCAATTAACGTCCAAACCAATAATGTTGCGTTGTGGGATAGTCCAAAAAGAGTGCTCATGATGTTGTGTGCTCCTTTATTTCTGATATAGAACGCTTACAAGTGAAATTATCGTCAACAATTAAATGTGTACCAGTATCGCAGAAGGTGTTGGAGAAAAATGTAGTTTTATCATGCCCTAAATTGAAAGAAAATCGCATTCTGTATACTTGTCGACAAGTTAAGCCGCAATCAATCACGACGGATATGATTGCAAACGCCTTGCACCCATTAGGAATCAAAGCTTTCGTGCAGGGTTTTGCCAGAATCTTGGAAATACGTGCGGACTCCAGCCTGAATGAGCATCTTGTCACCTGATTCTAGTGCTTCAACGAGCAAACGGTGTTTCTCAATTACAGCGCTTACTTTCTGCTCGCCTTGAACAAATACTCTGCGCGTCGTGAGCAGCATAACGGTCATCACAACATATCGAATACTCTTCCATAGATGTGAAATACGGGAATGCTGAGCAGCTTCAATGATGGTCTCGTGGAAAACGAGATCCTGATAGGCGAATTCAACGGCGTCCTGATGCCTTCCAGCGAGCTGCATTTTGTCGATCACGTTACGAAGCTGGGTGATTAATGATTCCGGGACATCACCCGCGAGTCGCTGCTGCACAAAACTTTCAATCAAGAAACGGACATCATACAATTCTTCGACATCCTTGATTCGTAGTCCAATGACAACGACACCCATACGTTCAAGCCGAATAAGTCCTTCATTGGACAATGTCCGCAACGCATCACGGACAGGTGAACGACTGCTGTCAAAATCAGCCGCAATTCGATTTTCCGACAAAATCTCTCCAGGTCGAAGGGTACCGCTGATGATCCGCAGCCTTAATTCGCAGGCAATGGCTTCACCACGGGAAGCCCCTTGAAGCCAGGAAGAAGGAAATAACATATGCTAACGCTCCTATTAATAAGTAATCAGTTCATTACTGATCATAGCATAACTATTTTGCGGACTGGACATTCCGTTCAATCCATAGTCTGTAGCTACAAGCTAACGGCTAATATTTTTTCAAAGGACTACTAAAGGCAGGCAAGTAAATCAGCTTCATCCATATACTTGTATACAAGATGTGATTTTTATCCTACACCTTTCTCAAAAGCTTGTAAACCTTAATTAAAGCGGATACAACCGAATTAGAATTCCACGATATTTATAGCCTATAATCATTATCCACATGTGAATAACTTCAAACAGGATATAATGAAGGAGATAACAGGTATTGGAGGTTGTGGATAACTATAAATGCTGAAATAGGCTGATCTGATCAGGGCCTGGGGATAACTTTCAGGTCTATCTTCGGGGCTTGGTGCTGGTATTGAAGTGGACGAACTGTGGTCATTACTTTGGGTGGGATGAAGAGTGTATATAAAAGAGGGAGAAGCCTTGCGCCATGCAGTTGACTTTTCCAGGTGATCATGGTTAAATATATAAAGGTGTTTTCTGTGAAGATGAAAGTGATTCATCACATAAGTATTTCCTTGTGAGGAGGTGCAATACATTGAGACCTACATTCAAACCGAACGTTAGCAAACGTAAAAAAGTTCATGGTTTCCGGAAAAGAATGAGCACGAGCAACGGCCGTAAAATTTTGGCCGCACGTCGCCTTAAAGGCCGTAAAAACCTGAGTGCTTAAGCATTGAAGACCACCGAGGTGGTCTTTTTTTTCTTAATTAGCTCAAATCAGACTGGATGCTGCTACAGATCAGGTCTGAATGGTCTGCGAAAAAGTGCTGAATACACATGATGTATGTTGAGTGAGTTTTCCATTTTTCGAAAACTTACCTTATATAATGATGAATCGTTGATAGGTTTAAATGGCCAATCAACATTCATCCGGATGAATGCTGATCAGTTCAAGTAGCTGATTAACAATCATCCCAAATGAAGTTGTCGCCAAGGCGGTTTACCGTCATTCAAGAAAGCCTATACTAAATCAGTAATGAGGCCTCCGTCAATAACATTAGTGGAGAAGAGCAAGGAGAAGCGCCGTGTATAAAAGACTGCGTCTACGAAACCGGGCGGACTTTAGTCGCGTATACCGGTATGGGAAATCGTTTGCCAATCATCAATTCGTGGTGTATGGCTGTCGCCGTAAAGATACGGAACAATTTCGGGTCGGCGTATCATGCAGCAAGAAAATCGGAAACGCTGTCGTACGCAACCGGATGAGACGCATGATCAAGGAAATTGTTCGTCATCATGAGCATGAGATCGTCACGCAGATGGATCTGATTTTTATCGTCAGAAAAGGTGCACTGGACATGCCCTATAAGGAAATGGAAAAAAGCCTGCTACATGCGATGCGAAAGGGCTCTCTTTTGAAGTCGAGCAAGCGGTAAGCTTCGGTTTATTTGTCCTCCTAATTATGGTATGATTTTACGATGGAATGGAATGGTTAAGAGAGGGGTTATGAAGTGTCGCGATTGAAGACATCAAAGGGGAAGTGGATTCTCCTCATTGCAGTCATTGCAATGGTCACTGTACTCGCCGGATGTACTCCACAAGGAGCCGGGGTTACTACGGAAGATCTGAAGAATAGTGGCTCATTCTGGCAAAGCAATGTTGTGTACTGGTTCTCACTGGCGCTGGATACATTCGCCAACTGGTTTAACGGTGAATATGGACTGGCCGTCCTCGTGATGGTGCTTATTGTACGGACATTGATTTTACCACTAACAATGAAACAAGTCCGTAGCTCCAAAGCTATGCAGGCTATTCAGCCGCAGCTGAAGGAGATTCAAGCCAAGTTTAAAGATACACCTGAGAAAGTTCAGCAAGAAACGATGAAGTTGTTCCAGGAGAACAAAGTTAATCCGATGGCCGGTTGTCTGCCACTTATCATTCAGATGCCGATTTACATCGCACTTTATAACTCAATTTACGGAAACTCCAGTCTGAGAACGCATGATTTCTTGTGGCTCCAGCTCGGATCACCCGATCACCTGTTTATTTTGCCAGTGCTGGCTGCCATCACAACATTCATTCAAACATGGATGATGATGCGTATGAACCCTGCACAGCAAGTGGGTCCGATGCAGTTTATGCTGTGGGTGTACCCGATTTTGATCTTCGTGATGTCGTATCAGTTCCCGTCAGCACTTCCGCTGTACTGGTTCTACAGTAACATCTACACGATCGTGCAAAACTATTTCCTTTACCGGAATAATGATAAAATCGTGGCTGAGGTCAACGTGAAGCAGAATAGCTCTTCCAAAAATGGAGCTAAACGCAAAAACGGTGGCAAAGCGACCGTCTCTGGAAAAGGGTCGAAAGGGGCCAAAAAATCGAAATGACCAAAGTCATTACGTCAGGAAAAACCGTTGAAGATGCTGTAAACCAAGGATTGACCGAGCTTGGCGTAAGTCGGGACAAGGTCGAGATACAAGTGTTAGAGCAGCCGTCAAAAGGATTCCTGGGTTTGTTCGGGGTGAGGGCGGCCAAAGTTGAAGTGAAATTATTGCCTGTACCTGAAGTTGTTCCACAGCCGATCAAGCCAGCTGCATACAAACCTGAATTAGATGCATTACTTGAGGATGTTGCGGCTAAAAATCCCTATGAAGAAGCGGCTGCTTTCTTGAAAGAGGTCGCAGCAGGTATGGGACTGGATGTTGAAGTGCATATCAAAAAACAGCGGGATGGACATATCTTCAATATTGCCGGCGAAGATCTGGGCATGATTATTGGCAGACGTGGACAGACGCTGGATGCGCTTCAGTATCTAACGAACATTGTAGCGAACCGATATTCGGAAAGCTTCGTTCGAATTGTGCTCGACGCGGAGAATTTCCGTCAACGTCGGCGGAAGACGCTGGAGGATCTGGCTGAACGATTGGCTGGACAAGCAATCCGTACCGGTAAGGAAGTTGTACTGGAACCAATGCCTCCGCTCGAACGAAAAGTCATCCATGCAAAACTGCAAAATCACCCGCAGATTAAGACATTAAGTAAGGGCGAGGAGCCTAATCGGCGTGTGGTTATTACGACGAAATAACACGAAATTGAAGACGCAATGGCTTCCTGCCCGGTGCAGAAGCCATTGCTTTTTTCGTACAGAAGCAATTTGATAAGGTGCGTAGAACAAGTAAAGAGTGGACTTAATACGATAAGCAACATGTCATATGATATATCATTAATAGATTTGAAAATGGATATGGCGTCCCCAGAGGGATGGCAATTTTAAAATAGAGCAAGGAGAGATAACCATGATCAGTGATACGATCACAGCGATATCAACGGCTGTCGGAGAGGCGGGTATTGCCGTGATCCGGGTCAGCGGCCCGGATGCAGTGTCGGAGACGGAAAAGATTTTTCGCAGTAAAACCCCTTTAACTCAAGCAGCATCTCACACGGTTCATTATGGTCATATCATAGATCCCGTTAATGGGGAAAAGATTGAGGAAGTATTGGTTACGGTCATGCGAGCACCACGCTCGTTCACAACAGAAGATGTGGTGGAGATCAGTGCGCATGGCGGTGTAGTGTCTGTTAAACGGGTCATGGACCTGTTATTGCAGCTTGATATTCGTCTGGCTGAGCCTGGTGAGTTCACGAAGCGTGCGTTTCTCAATGGGCGAATTGACCTGTCTCAGGCGGAAGGTGTCATGGATCTTATTCGTTCCAAGTCGGACCGAGCTTTCTCGGTTGCACTGAAACAGGTTGAAGGCAAACTGTCTTCCAAACTGCGTGATCTGCGATATACATTGGTGGAAACACTGGCTCATATTGAAGTGAATATCGATTATCCCGAGCATGATGTGGAGTCGTTAACGTCTGATTTTATTAAAGAAAAGTCCAGTCAGGTTATGACTGAAATTGATAAATTGCTCACTACAGCAGAGCAAGGAAAGATCCTTCGAGAAGGTATCACGACGGCTATCGTTGGACGACCTAACGTAGGTAAATCCTCATTGATGAACACACTCGCTCAAGATAATCGGGCTATCGTCACGGACATTCCAGGAACAACTCGTGATGTGATCGAGGAGTTCATTACGATCAATAATATCCCACTGAAGTTGCTGGATACGGCAGGAATCCGGGAAACAATGGACGTTGTAGAGAAGATCGGGGTAGAACGCTCTCGCTCTGCGGTAAGTGATGCCGATCTGATCTTAATGGTTGTGAATGCTGCGGAGAGACTTCATCCCGATGAGATTGAATTATTGGAACAAATCCGCGGTAGACAATCGATAATCATTATGAATAAAATGGACTTAACGCCACAGGTAGAACGTGACGTGCTGCTTCGTTACATTCCGGAAGAACGGCTTGTACCGATGTCGGTGAAAGATGATCTGGGTGTGGATCGACTGGAAGATGCCATCTCTACGCTATTCTTCAGTGGTAAACTGGAGTCCGCAGATCTGACCTATGTCAGTAATGTGCGTCATATTGCTTTGCTCAAAAAAGCGAAGCAGTCCCTGGTGGATGCCTATGAAGCAGCAGAGCAGTTCATTCCGATCGATATGATTCAGATTGATGTCCGTTTGGCGTGGGAGCATTTGGGCGAGATTGTTGGAGATACAGCACATGATGCATTAATTGATCAGATTTTCTCCCAGTTCTGTCTAGGAAAGTAAAAATAATATACTGCCGATTGAGTTAAATCGTAGTGTATGATGGAGAGGTACAATTTCTGCCTGTTGTCAAAGGATAGAATGATATTGTAGCCATTACGTGTTGGTTTCATATAGATAGGAATGCAAGTTCCGATGAACGGTTAGAAGTAGTTTCATTATTTTAGAACATGATCCGTCTGCGTGAGTTACACCAAATGCAGCGGAATAAGGAGGTAAACGGGAATGGCTTTTGATGGCGGCAGTTATGATGTAATCGTCGTTGGTGCAGGGCATGCTGGTGTGGAATCCGCGCTGGCCGCAGCTCGTATGGGGTCCAAAACACTAATGATTACGATCAATCTGGACATGGTGGCCTTTATGCCTTGTAACCCATCTATTGGGGGACCGGCCAAAGGACATGTTGTGCGCGAGATTGATGCACTTGGTGGAGAAATGGGACGAAATATCGATAAAACCTTTATTCAGATGCGGATGCTTAACACGGGTAAAGGGCCTGCTGTTCACGCGCTTCGCGCTCAGGCAGATAAATTCTCCTACCAGCATAAAATGAAGGAAACGATGGAGAATGAACGTAATCTGACAATGCGTCAGGGTATGGTTGATCGACTGATCGTTGAAGACGGAAAATGTGTAGGCGTTGTGACTCAGACCGGAACAGAGTATCGGGCTAAAGCAGTCGTTCTAACGACAGGCACATACTTGCGCGGCAAAGTGATTATGGGCGAGTTGATGTATGAGAGTGGACCGAACAATCAACAACCCTCTCTTAAATTGTCAGAGAATCTGCGTGAACTGGGCTTTGATCTGGTTCGTTTCAAAACGGGTACACCACCACGTGTCCATAAGGATACGATTGATTTTAGCAAAACCGAAATTCAGCCTGGCGATGACAAGCCGAAGTTCTTTTCCTATGAAACAGAATCTTCCGATAATGAGCAGTTGCCTTGCTGGTTGACGTATACATCTGTGGATACACATCAGATTATTAATGATAATCTGCATCGTGCTCCGATGTTCTCGGGGCTTATTGAAGGAACCGGACCACGTTATTGCCCTTCCATTGAAGATAAAATTGTTCGTTTCAGCGACAAGCCGAAACATCAGATATTCCTTGAGCCGGAAGGCAAGAACACATCCGAGTATTACGTACAGGGATTGTCTACGAGTATGCCTGAAGATGTACAACTGGCTATGTTGCGTTCAATTCCAGGTATGGAAAAAGTGGAAATGATGCGTAATGGTTATGCGATTGAATACGATGCGATGGTGCCTACACAATTGTGGCCTTCACTGGAAACTAAACGTCTACCAGGTCTGTTTACGGCGGGCCAGATTAATGGTACCTCCGGTTATGAAGAAGCAGCAGGACAAGGTGTTATGGCTGGAATCAACGCTGCACTCAAAGTACAGGGGAAAGAGCCGGTAATACTGGATCGTTCCCAAGGTTATATTGGCGTGCTGATTGATGATCTGGTGACAAAGGGTACAAATGAACCATATCGTCTGTTGACTTCACGCGCTGAGTATCGTCTGTTGCTTCGCCATGATAATGCAGATATGCGTTTGACGGAAATCGGACATGATATTGGCCTGATCCCTGAAGAGCGTTATGCAAAATTCCTGGATAAAAAGGTGAAAGTCGAGCAGGAAGTTGCACGTCTGAAAGTGGCTAAAGCTCGCCCGGTTGAAGTGAATGCCAAGCTGGAAGAGTACGGATCTACACCTATTCAGGATGGCAGTACGTTGCTTACCTTGCTGCGTCGCCCGGAGCTGGGGTATGAACTGATTGAACAGCTCTCTCCATCTGAGGTAGAACTGACAGCAGATATGAAAGAACAAGTGGAAATACAAATTAAATATGCGGGTTATATTGAGAAACAATTGATCCACGTGGAACGTTTGCAAAAGATGGAGAAAAAGAAAATTCCGGACACTATCGTATATGATGAGATTCATGGTCTTGCCATGGAAGCCAAACAGAAGCTCGCTACGATTCGTCCAATCTCGATTGGTCAGGCTTCTCGTATTGCTGGAGTTACTCCTGCCGACATCTCCATTCTGCTGGTCTACTTGGAGCATTATAACCGTGTAACCGCAGCAAGGGGACAATAATGGACGATATTCAACAGCAACTGCAGCGGCGCTTAAAGAAACATGGATTAGAGCTGGGCGAACTCCAGTTGGAGCAATTCGAACTGTATTATCAGGAACTGGTATCCTGGAATGAAAAGATGAATCTGACCGGCATTACGGATCGGGAGCAAGTATATACAAAGCATTTCTATGATTCGGTATCGCTGGCTTTTTATACTGACATGACCAAAGTGAATAAGCTTGCTGACATTGGATCAGGAGCGGGTTTTCCGGGATTGCCACTGAAAATCTGTTTCCCGCATATTAAGCTTACGATCATTGATTCATTAAATAAACGTATTGGCTTTCTACAGCATGTGGTAGATATCCTTGGTCTGACCGATGTGGAAATGGTCCATGGACGTGCTGAAGAGATTGGACGCAAAGAAGGGTATCGTGATAGCTACGATCTCGTTACGGCGCGTGCAGTAGCCAAGCTGGCTGTGCTGAATGAATTCTGCCTTCCGTTTGTTCGTAAAAGTGGAATCTTTGCTGCGATGAAGGGCGGAGACCCCCGTGAGGAAATGAAGGAAGCTGAGTTCAGCTTCAATCAGCTGAAAGGACGGGTTAAGGCCGTTCATCCTTTCCAGCTGCCGGTTGAAGAATCAGAGCGTCACATCATTCTGATTCAGAAATTTGATAAGACACCATATAAGTATCCGCGCAAACCAGGTACTCCAATGAAGACTCCGCTGATATAGTTGCGTGATGTTTACGAAGTCAGTCAAAACAGAATAGAATTTTAGACATAGATAAAGAGGATGTTTCACGTGAAACATTCCTCTTTTTTTGTTTTCTGAAATGGAGGACTGGATCAACATTACAGATACTCCGTATTACATATCTCTTCAAGAACCTGTAATGATGAATCTCACGCATATTATCTCATGAACAATTTCATTATTTGAATGTGTGTAAGTCGTCATATTTCCAATATTCACAAAGAAAAAGCAGGAAAATTAGCAGAGTTTAAAGAATAGGTAAGCATAGGATTATGATAGAAAAGATGATAGAATAGAAGTATCCGATCCTGGGTCACAGCGATCATAGATTATATGTATAGATAGATGGATATGCGTTCAATGTTGCATGACAGGAAGCGTTATGAAAGGCAAAACTTATTCCAAGAACGATGCATGTTAAAGGTCGCTTATTGAATAAGAAGCACCTGCAAAGACTGTGGGAGCTATTACGAAACTAGGTGGTAATCTGCGGAATGAAAGAACAATTTTCGAAGTTGTTTGGTTTGGCGGAGCGCAATAACGGAGATGAGATCAAACAGATTCCGGTTAATGAAATTGTGAGCAGCCCATATCAACCCCGTACTATTTTTGATGATGATAAAATTGATGAGTTGTTGCAGACGATCAAAACACATGGTGTAATTCAGCCTATTGTCGTTCGCGTGCGAAATGGATCATATGAGATTATTGCCGGGGAACGTCGCTGGCGTGCAGTTCGAAAATTGGGTTTGGATACGATTCCGGCTATTGTGCGTGAATTCAACGACTCTCAGGCCGCATCCATTGCACTGATTGAGAACTTGCAGCGTGAAGGATTGACTTCCATTGAGGAAGCTGTCGCTTATCAGAAGCTGATCGACTTGCATCAATTGACACAGGAAAGTCTGGCACAACGACTCGGCAAAAGCCAGTCAACCATCGCGAACAAAATTCGGTTGTTACAGCTCCCGGAAGGCATTAAGGCCGCATTGATGGAACGCAAAATTTCTGAACGGCATGCAAGGGCATTACTTTCTCTGGATACGGAAGAACTGCAGATGAAGTTGCTCGGTGAGATTATCGAAAAAGAATTAAATGTGAAACAGACAGAGGCACGTGTTGCCTTTTACAAGGAATCTTCCAAGATTAAGAAATCTAGACGTGTTTCCTTTACCAAGGACGTAAGACTTGCACTTAATACAATTCGCCAATCCATTGATATGGTAACTGGTTCAGGTCTGGACATCAAAACAAAAGAAGCAGACCATGAGGATCATTATGAGATCGTTATCCATATTCCAAAACGCAAATAATTGAAGCTTATGGCGGCAATGGGCCGCTTTTTATGTCTATAAAGCAAGTTAGGTCTGACATTTATAAAGAACGGTCGGTATATTGATGGAACGGTAGTTGTTGTTTGTGTGGACGATAGCCGCCTGCTTTTTGTTAACAATATCTCACAACCTACAGAAAAGACTCCTATTTTATTTGAGGTGAAGTAATTGTCTAAGATTATGGCCGTAGCAAATCAAAAGGGCGGTGTGGGGAAAACGACGACATCTGTTAACTTGGGTGCAGGACTGGCTTCACTCGGGAAAAGAGTATTGCTTGTCGATATTGACCCTCAGGGGAATACAACCAGCGGAGTCGGAATCAATAAAGCAGATGTGGCTAATTGTATATATGATGTCATTATTAATGAGGTTCCTCCTCAAGAAGCGATTGTGGAGACTCAGATTGAAGGCCTTCATATCATACCTGCAACGATTCAGCTTGCCGGAGCCGAGATCGAATTGGTGTCCACGATATCACGGGAAGTTCGCCTGAAAAAATCACTCGCCATGGTGAAGAAAAACTATGATTACATACTGATCGATTGTCCACCATCCCTTGGTATGTTAACGATTAATTCGTTGACTGCTTCCGATTCGGTGATCATTCCGATTCAGTGTGAGTATTATGCACTTGAAGGATTAAGTCAGTTGCTCAATACGGTTCGTCTGGTACAGAAACATCTGAATACATCCCTGCAGATTGAAGGGGTATTGTTGACGATGTTTGATGCACGGACCAATCTGGGGATTCAGGTTATTGAAGAAGTGAAAAAGTATTTTCAACAAAAAGTATATCAAACAATTATTCCGCGTAATGTACGGCTTAGTGAAGCACCATCTCATGGTCAATCCATTATCACGTATGACCCTCGTTCAAGAGGGGCGGAAGTGTATTTAGAGCTCGCAAAGGAAGTGATTTCTTATGAGTAAGCGGCTTGGAAAAGGTCTTGATGCCCTCATTCCTTCGCTTTCAATTAATGACGATGATAAAGTCGTAGAAATCCCGATTAGTCAACTGCGGGCTAACCCCTATCAACCACGTAAGGTATTTGATGAGGGCGCAATACATGAACTGGCTGAGTCCATTCGTCAGCATGGTGTCATACAACCCATTATTGTTCGTCCTGTATTACGAGGTTATGAGATTATTGCCGGAGAACGACGGTTCAGAGCTTCGCAATATTGTGGTAATGCCACGGTACCGGCTGTAGTCCGCAACTTTAGTGATCAGCAGGTAATGGAGATTGCGTTGATCGAAAACCTGCAACGGGAGAATCTGAACGCCATGGAAGTTGCAGTTGCTTATCAGGGGTTAATGGATCAATTCGCATTGACTCAGGAAGAGTTGTCTGTAAAAGTAGGTAAATCACGTTCTCACATTGCTAACTTCTTGCGTCTGTTATCGTTGCCGGAAGAAGTAAAAGACCATGTTTCACGTGGAACATTATCTATGGGACATGCACGTGCGATCGTGGGTGTGAAAGACGAGGTTATGGTGAAGCAACTTGCCAAACAAACCATTGATCAGCAATGGAGTGTACGTGAGTTGGAGGAAGCTGTTCAACAACTGGATCGCTCCAAAACAGGTGAGGCTAAAGCCAAATCGAAGTTGAAAAAGAAAGATCCATTCATTGATACGTTAGAAGAATCTCTGCGTGAACGTTTCAAAACAACAGTGAAAATCAAGCACAATAAAGATAAAGGTAAAATTGAGCTCAACTACTACAGTCAACAGGATCTGGAACGGCTATTGGAATTGTTACAATAACAGTCGGGTCTATGATTCATTAACAACATGCGGGGCTTACTCATGTCATGACATATCGCCTCTGTACCATGGAGATACGATATGTCATTCTTTGTTTATAGGGTTATACGTGCAATATGTGCAGGGGAATTATTAATTTATGGGACAGAGGTGGTTGTGAGGTGGAGGGAGTTATCTATCTAGATCATGCAGCAACATCTTGGCCCAAACCACCTGCTGTCGGTGATGCGATGTTGAGTGCATTGGAGATTGCCGGAGCTAATCCTGGCAGAGGAAGTCACCGTATGGCTGTTCAGGCAAGTCGTGTGTTGTTCGAGGCGAGGAAATCCATATCCAATATCTTTGGAATCAAAAATGCGAATGATATTGCATTCGGATCAAATACGACTGAAGCGCTAAATCTAGCTATTCAAGGCTCGCTCAGAGAGGGCGACCATGTGATTGCCACCATGGCTGAACATAACTCAGTCAGACGACCACTAGAGTATATGCGCAGACTCCGAAATGTGGAGATTGATTATGTACCTGTTGATGCTTCGGGAGCCATTGATCTGATGCAAATGGAACGTATGTTTCGTTCCAATACCAGATTGGTGGTATGTACACATAGTTCGAATCTGCTTGGCAGTATTCTTCCTATTGGAGAAATTTCGCTCCTATGTCGTAAACATCAGGCGATCTTATTGGTAGATGCAGCTCAGAGTGCTGGGGTTATGCCTGTGAATGTACAACAATTGGGCATTGATATGTTGGCTTTTCCAGGGCATAAGGGACTGCTTGGTCCTCAGGGTACAGGGGGCTTGTACATTGCTCCAGAGCTCGATATAGAGCCTTTACTTCATGGAGGAACAGGAAGTCAGTCAGAAGCTCTGGAGCAGCCAAAGGTGCGTCCTGATCGGTATGAAGCGGGGACGCCGAATACAGTCGGGATCGCAGGGCTGAATGCGGGTGTGAAACATGTACTTGAGATGACACCCGCTTTCATCTACCAACATGAGTGGGAACTGACCCAACATATAATGGATGGGCTGTCATCCGTTAAGGGTATACGAATGCTTGGTCCAGAGATTGGACAGCCGCGCACTGGATTAGTATCTTTTACTGTAGATGGGTATGATTCAGCACAACTCGCCTTCCGTTTAGATCGGAATTATGGGATTGCGGTTCGCTCCGGTTTTCATTGCACACCCCTTGCACACGAATCTGCTGGTACAACCGCTACCGGAGCAGTAAGGGCCAGTGTGGGATACAATTCAACTAGAGAACATGTGGAAGCACTCGTTAAGGCAGTGTTGGAATTGACTGGAGCAGACTAGATTAGAGTTGAAATGATGAACTCATTTGATACAGGGTTGCTTGATTAAGCTTATGGATACCGGGTTGATTTATAATAAATGATAGTATTACAGGACAGACGTTAATCTGATCAAAAATATAGAGGGGTAGTTGCAATTACATGGCTGAATTAAACGAGCTGATTCTGGAACAGCTGTTATGGATTATTGGCGGAATGGCATTACTTACGGTGATCTTGCTGATTGTGAGTATTGTTCAAGGGGCAAAGTTACGAAAGTTTAAACGTAAATATGAAGCCATGATGGCTGGCAGTGGAGTAGAGGACCTGGAATCATTGCTGATTAATCTGAAACTTCAGATGGACAGCATTGAGGATGAACACAAACTGCAAACGAATCAGCTGCAAGTTGTCATGCAAAAGCTGACCCGCATTCAAGGTAAAGTTGGCGTGAAAAGGTACAATGCATATGGAGAGCGTGGCAGTGATCTGAGTTTCTCAATGGCCATGATTAATGATAGCCAGGATGGCATGATCCTTACGGGGATATATAACCGTGACGGTTCTTACGTATATGCCAAACCTCTTAAAGGGGGAGAGTCCACGTATACTCTGTCCCCAGAGGAAAAGGAAGCTATTACTCTGGCACAGCAAGCAGAGTAGAACGTGTATGCCATTCCCGAATGGCCGAGTACAGACTGCTGGATATAATCTCGGACATGCGCATAACGAGACTGAGCCGTGTGTTCTGTAGAACAAAGTATTCCATAAAGCCGCCGACGTTAACGATACCTGTCAGATGGATATCGCCGACCGGCGGTAATTCTTTATTTACCCCCGCACCCGGCTTGAGTGGACCATTCACAACTTGAATGCATCCCACACTGGATGATTGTCCGAGACAGGCGTCAATGCCAATCACATAAGGGTTATGGTGTGTTTTCTGTATGTTGTGGAGTGTATCTTGCAGGTTCATCGCATGGACTGGTTCATCCAAGGTACCATATAGATGGAATAAAGGGCTGTCCCACTTGGAAAGGGCTGATCCGACCAGAGGACCAAGGCAGTCGCCTGTTGAGCGATCTGTGCCGATACAGACAATCACTACATTTTGCAGAGAATGGGCTTTATAGAGATGGAACATTAAACGATGGGTAATGGCCGAGTGAATACCTGGATCGGTATGGGGGATTTTCAAACTGGTCATGTCTTGTGATGAAAAGGAACGCGAAGTAGGATTCATAGGATCTATCCTTTCCCTTGGAATAGTAGTAACAGTATATGGAAAGGTAGAGCGTTTTATACTTCACGAGGACAAGCTTTTTCTCTAGAGCTGGACGTATGGCGAAAGGAGCCGGATATGGACGAATGGATTAACGATTGGATGCTGATTGCATTTGATTCAACCCAGCAGGCACTGCGTGCTGAAATGCTGCTGGAGTTTGCTGAGATAGAGATTGATTTGTTCCCTACACCAAAAGAAATTACAGCAGGGTGTGCGCTATGTATTCAGTTTCCAAAAGAGGATCTGGAGCGAGTGCAGAAGATCATTCGTAATGAGTTTGTAGAGATCCGAGGCCTCTATTTCAAAACAGAAGACAGCTATGATAACATACCGATGTAGAGGAGGGATGATGAATGTTGTCATTTCAGTTTGCTCAAGGGAATGATGGCGGCGGTGCGGTAGCGGCCGTCGGTGAAGCCCTTCGATGGACGGATAAAGTATGGAACAAAATTGCAGATCCTGATATGTGGCTTAACATTATGTTCAGCTCAATCCGGATCATCATTATTTTTATCATCACCCGTATTGTCATTAAGGTGGTATATCGAATTATAGATCGTTCCATGGAACGCAAGCAGGAAGGCAAGATTCGCGTGAATCCGCGCAGGTTCGTAACCGTAGGGGAACTGTTGAAAAATGCGACCTCCATAACATGTAATTTTATTATGATTCTGCTACTGTTATCTGAGATCAATATCCAAGTTGGACCGCTACTCGCGAGTGCTGGTGTGCTCGGGCTTGCCATTGGTTTTGGTGCACAGGGTCTGGTCAAGGATGTGATTACCGGTTTCTTCATCATATTGGAGGACCAGTTTGCTGTGGGGGATGTTATTCAGACGGGAACCTACAAGGGAACGGTTGAAGTGATTGGACTTAGAACTACCAAACTGGTCAGCTGGCAAGGTGAGGTGCACATTATCCCAAACGGGGCGATTGCAAGTGTAACGAACTACTCCATGTCGAATTCGCTGGCTGTAGTGGATATTCCGATGAAGGCGGACTTAAGTCTCGATGAGTCAGTACATCTGGTGAAAAAGTCTTTGGTTGGGATTGAAGAGCGTGACCTAAATATTGTGAAGGTGCCGGATGTGCTCGGTATACAGTCGATGTCTACATCTGAGTATGTGGTGCGAATTGTGGCTGAATGTATGCCTAACTCTCGTGCTTCGGTGGAACGTCAGATTCAGGGCGATGTGAAGAAAACGCTGGAGTATCATGAGATGAGCAATCAAGCCATATTGGAACAGGCAATAGCTTTGGAGAAAGATGAGGGGGATGGCACAGGTGGAGCGTAAAAGTTTCCAGCTTGGGGATATCGTGCAGATGAAGAAGCAGCATCCCTGTGGCAGCAATGAGATGGAGATCATTCGTATGGGTATGGATATTCGGATCAAGTGTGTCGGATGTAAACACAGCGTGTTGATTCCAAGAGCGAAATTCGAGAAAAACATGAAGAAGGTACTGCGTTCAGCCGAAGACTCCACTGAATCCTGAGCTTGCAATAATTCGGTATGCAGTATGCGTAATAACGTTTACATGCAGGCTCCGTATGAGTGTTGCGTTCTGTAAATGATCATGCTATAATCAATATTGCTGCGGAAAGGTACCCAAGAGGCCCAAGGGGGCTGACTCGAAATCAGTTAGGCGTGTCACAGCGTGCGTGGGTTCGAATCCCACCCTTTCCGCCACTTCAATTGTAACTTACTCAATACACATTGAGTTTAATAAAAAGATCGATAAGAAGACTTTCCATTAGGAAAGTCTTTTTTTGTATAACGTTTTATTGAATATGTATTGAAACGTGTATCCATATCAGATGCATCATTAATGACTCGAACGAAAAACAAAGAGCCCCGAAGGGCTCTTTATCCGGCGGTGCATTTGTTTGTTAGGAAACAATCGGTCGTAACAATCAGAAACTTGGTGTACTGCACGTAGCAATACGCGTGCTTCAGACGAAGGGCCTTACTACACATAACCACTTGCTTCTTAAATTACGTGATGAATCTCCAACAGCGAATGATCGGCTTCGTTGTCCAACGGAACCACACCTCTCTCGTGCACCGCCTGATTGTATTATGTGCTTTATTCCGTTTTATATACATGGATCGTCAAAAAAGTATTGCGATTAATGGACGCGGGCCTTGGTCAGCTTCTTCCACTTGCGATTATGATTGCTTGTTTCGGGAAAATCTTCACCTTTTTTCAGTGTTACCCGCTTTGGATTCTGAATTTCCGTGACAAAGCTTTTCTCCCCAACTTCCGTGTACTCTCCATCGTTTGGTGCTTTGTCTCCTGGTTCAAACTCGGTTTTTTCACCCATGATAAAACCTCCTCTGCAGATTATGTTACTTTGTTGCTTCTGTAGTGTGCTCCATAGCCAGGCTGATCATGTGCCAATATGTACAGGGAACGTTTGCTTGCACTTTGGCCCGGTATTTGTTATATTAATATAGTTCGAGTTTGTGCTCGTTCCTTGCTCTCAACCTAGATTGAGGGCCAGAGTCCATAAGGAGGTGAAAATTATGCGCAAATATGAAGTGATGTACATTATTCGTCCTGACATTGAGCAAGAAGTTGTTCAAGCTACAGTCGATAAATTCCAAGGCATCATCTCCAACGGCGGTGGTGAAGTTACAGCTCACGACGTTATGGGTAAACGCCGTCTTGCGTATGAGATCAAGAAATTCCGTGATGGTTTTTATGTTCTGGTACATTTCACTGCTGAACCAGCAGTTGTAACTGAACTTGAGCGTCTCATGAAGATTTCTGACGAAGTAATTCGTTATCTCATTACCAACGACGTTAAGTCTGCTTAAGACTACTCGTGATTAACGCACCAATACGCTCTGAAGGAGGGGATTACATTGTTGAACCGTGTCATTCTGATCGGACGGTTAACCCGGGATCCTGAGTTGCGTTACACTCCAGCAGGAGTAGCAGTTACGCAATTTACTTTGGCAGTGGACAGACCGTTTACAAGCCAAGGGGGAGAAAAGGAAGCCGATTTCATTCCGGTCGTAACCTGGAGACAGCTTGCCGAGACCTGTGCGAACTACTTGCGCAAAGGACGCCTGGCTGCAGTCGAAGGACGCATTCAAGTACGGAACTACGAGAATAACGAAGGAAAACGTGTATACGTGACCGAAGTCATTGCCGATAATGTCCGTTTCTTGGAGTCAGCTAACCGTGATAATAGCGGTGGCGGCGGTGGGCAACCAATGCGTGAAGAGCCTTCTTATGGAGGCGGCGGACGCGCGAACAATAACAATAATTCGCGTAGCAACAATCAGGATCCTTTTTCCGATGACGGAAAACCGATTGATATATCGGATGATGATTTGCCATTTTAACATGAACTGATACTCTTAGGAGATATGGGTTACATGATAGGAAAGGACTGAAAAGCATGGGCTTCAAGCAAAGAGAAGGCGGAGACAACGATAAAAGACCGGCACGTCGTGGCGGCCGTAATAAACGTCGTAAAGTGTGCTTCTTCACAGCTAACAAAATTACTCACATCGATTATAAAGATACGGACTTGCTTCGTAAATTTATCAGCGAACGTGGAAAAATTTTGCCACGCCGTGTAACAGGTACTAGCGCTAAATATCAACGCATGCTGACGATTGCAATCAAACGCTCCCGTCAAATCGCATTATTGCCATACACAACTGAGTAGTCTTTACTCAGCTTGCATACGAAGCAGTCGGCTTATAGCCGGCTGCTTTTTTGTATATATGAATAGAAGTAATAGAAATAACAGATCCACTCTAACAAATGGAAGAATTCAACTGTGGTGATAGAAGCATTCAAGGCTCAAATGAATTATAATAGAGTCTAATCTACTGAAAAGGTTCAGGCAGCAGGAATAGCTGTTTATTTCAGAATAAACACCAGGAGTGGATATGAATACATCAAAACGTAAAGGCAAACAGAGAAAAAAGAGCAGTCTAAAAACCTGGATTATAGCTACTCTTTTACTTTCCATTATATATGTATGGTTACAGCAAAAAGGTGATATAGATAACAGGTGGCCCGGGACAACAATTCAAGAAGCTATGCCAATCACCGGCCTACATCCTGTGGTAGCAGAGAATGAGGAATTATTGGTACGTAAGGCAGCGAGACGTGGAATAGTGATTGTTATCACCCACGGCTACCGAAGTTCCGAGGAGCAAGATGCACTATTCAACCAAGGACGCTCAAGTGCAGGTAATATCGTTACTAATGCGCGTGGTGGTGAGTCATATCATAACTACGGATTAGCAATTGATTTTGCACTGAGTACGCCTGACGGTGATGTGGTGTGGGATATGGAACGTGATGATAACGGCAATGGCAAGTCAGACTGGATGGAAGTTGTGGAGCTTGCCAAAGAGTTAGGTTTCACTTGGGGTGGAGATTGGGCAAACTTTCCAGACTATCCTCACTTGCAGATGGATTTTGGCTTGAGTATTAATGAGTTAAAACGTGGTAAAAGACCTCCTGATTCTCCGTAAAAGGTTGTTTTATATACAATTAAATGAATAAATATTAGATAAGCTCTGCATTTTGCAGGGCTTTTTTCTTTCTTTTGTAAAATAAATGATAAAAGATGACAATTTGGTCTTTACATTAGCAAATAAATAAAACTATACTAGATTAACTAGATTTCTTACTTTGATCGCATATATTATTTCGATTGTAGTATATCGGCTCCGATTAAATAAAATTCAGCTATAGATCGAGTTATAATCATCACTTATATATGTAACATTTACCTCACGCCAAATTAAGAATGTCTACTAAAGTCAAAGCATACACATACACTAGATGTAACTACTATGTTATGTATATGTTATTTTGACTAATTGCCTATGTGCACCTCACAGCCAAAAAACAAAATAATACCATTCAAATTCTCTGATATATACCTTTATAGTATTACTAATATCCAAATCTGTATTATAAAAAACATTTATACCAAAAATCTCAAAATAAGCATTGACGTTAGCTAAAATTACACGTATGATTACATTAATTATTTTGATATATAATTCCGCTAGGAATTATCAACATTAATTGACCAATGGTCTAAATATGAGTCTCTTAAACTTGTTTCTCCTAACAATTTGGTATTTTGTATAAGCTATTGTTCGTTATCTTCAAGAACTTGGAAATATACAGTGGATGCATTTCTCTACACACGAATACAATCTACGGAAATTATGGGGTTAGGGTGATTGATTTGAATACAGAGCTATTGGAAGTCAGAAATCTAACAACATCATTCAGAATTGAAGATGACTATTATGCAGCAGTGGATCACGTTAACCTTACGGTGAAGAAAAATGAAGTGTTGGCGATAGTAGGTGAATCCGGGTCAGGTAAAAGTGCTTTTGCATTCTCTCTTATGGGTTTGCATAACAAAGCAAAAATTGAAGGCCAGATTCTCTATAAAGGACAAGATATTGCCAATATCTCCCCAAGCAAGTTAAACAAGCTACGAGGCAAAGAAATGGGCATGATTTTTCAGGACCCATTGTCCGCACTAAATCCTCTAATGATTATTGGTGAACAGATTGAAGAGATTCTCACACTTCATCAGTCCAAGCTGTCTTCCAGAGAGAAGAGAGAAAAGGTCATTCACTTATTGAATCAGGTAGGGATTCCACGTCCCGAACAAATATACAAGCAGTATCCCCACGAACTATCTGGTGGTATGAGACAGAGAATTGTTATCGCCATTGCGATTGCCAACAAACCGGAACTACTCATAGCCGATGAACCAACGACGGCGCTTGACGTTACGATTCAACTACAGATCCTGGAGCTGATCCGTGATCTGAAGAATGAAATTAACGCAGGCATTATTCTGATTACACATGATCTGGGTGTCGTAGCTGAGATGGCTGATCGCGTTGCAGTAATGTATGCAGGCGAAATTGTTGAAATCGCAGATATCTTCACATTGATGAACGATGCGAAGCATCCATATACCCGCTCACTGTTGAACTCTATTCCCACCCTGTCTGAAGAAAGATCCAAATTACATGTCATCCAAGGCATCGTACCATCACTCAAAAACCTTCCTCGCAAAGGGTGCAGATTCAAAGCCCGAATTCCATGGATTAGTGATTCGGCTCATGAAGAGAACCCACAGATGCATGAAATTGCACCAGGTCACTTTGTACGGTGTACCTGTTACCAGCACTTTCATTTCCCTGACCAAAGCTGAGGAGGAATAACATAATGGCATTACTCGAAGTAGAAGGGCTCAAGATACACTTTCCGATTCGCGGTGGATTGCTTAAACGGGAAATTGGCAGTGTAAAGGCTGTTGATGATGTTAGCTTCTCCATTGAAGAAGGACAGACCTATGGTCTGGTTGGCGAATCAGGTTCAGGTAAGACAACAACAGGCAGAGCCATTATTGGGCTAAACCATGTCACTGACGGAAAGATTCTGTTTAATGGAAAAAATTTGGCTACGGAGCGACGTAAGAACAGGCAGCTCCAGCGGGATGTACAAATGATTTTTCAAGACCCATATTCATCATTGAATCCAAAAAAGCGGGTTATCGATATTATTGCTGAGCCTTTCCGTAACTATGAGCGTCTGACCGCTACCGAGGAAAAAAGACAAGTAAGAGAATTACTTGAAAGGGTTGGTCTAAGTCCGGAATCAATCTACAAATATCCGCATGAATTCTCAGGGGGGCAGCGCCAACGGATCGGCATTGCACGGGCTATTGCACTGAAGCCGAAGCTAATTATCGCGGATGAACCTGTATCTGCACTCGATGTATCGGTACAGGCTCAGGTACTCAACTTCATGCAGGAAATTCAAAAAGAACTGAATCTGACCTATCTGTTCATCAGTCACGATCTGGGCATCATTCGTCATATGTGTGATCAGATTGGAATTATGTATAAAGGTCGATATGTGGAACAGGGCACAACAAATGATATTTTTGAGAATCCGCAACACATCTATACCAAACGTCTTATTGCAGCCATTCCGGATATGGACCCAACCAAACGAGAGGAAATGGTAGCCTTCCGTCAACAGGTCAAATCCGAGTATGAACATTCATACCGAAATTTCTTTGATGAGGAAGGGCTTGCATACTCGCTCAAATCCATTTCCGATACTCACCGAGTAGCTCTACCTCAGAAAGGTTGAAGGCCATATGTGGAAAACGATAGTACGCAGAATTATCATAATGATTCCTCAGATCTTTTTACTTAGTCTTTTGGTCTTTCTGATGGCCAAGGCCATGCCGGGCGACGCGCTAACCGGATTGCTTGATCCAAGCGTTGATCCCAAAGCATTGGAAGCCCAGCGAGAGAGACTGGGATTGAATAATCCCTGGTACGTGCAATATTGGGACTGGATCAAAAACGCCGTCCAAGGTGATTTTGGGCAATCCTTCCGTTTCAAAATGCCGGTTACCGACTTGATCGGTCAGCGTGTAGCAAACACATTCTGGCTCGCACTGGCGACACTTGTACTGACATACCTGATCGCTATTCCACTGGGTATCATCAGTGGTCGTTACAACGATACCTGGTCTGATCGGTTGATCACGGGATACACCTATCTGGGGTTTGCCGCACCATTGTTCATCTTCGCACTAGTGATGGTATGGATCTTCGGATTCCACTTCGGCTGGTTCCCGACAGGAGGTAGCGTTGCGCCGGGACTTACACCAGGCACATTCAGCTACATAATGAGTAAGTTCTATCATCTATTATTGCCGGCACTATCCATGGCACTGATTACAACGGTATCTACTGTTCAATATTTGCGTAGTGAAATCATTGATATCAAGCATAAGGAATTCGTTATTACTGCCAGAGCCAAAGGCGCCTCGGAATCCCGGATCTACAACAGGCATATCTTGAGGAACTCACTATTACCTATCGCCGCGTTCTTCGGATATGAGATTACAGGGCTTATCGGAGGTACGGTTTTTATCGAAAGTATATTCAGTTATCCAGGTATGGGGCAGTTGTTCCTGAGTTCCATCTCATTGCGTGATTTCAGCGTTGTGACTGCACTCGTATTGTTGTATGGCGTAGCTTCCATTCTCGGGGCATTGCTGTCTGACATAATTCTGGGAATTGTAGATCCACGTATACGGATCAAGTAAGAACTTGAAGATTTCGGGGTGAAAACAAGATGAGCAAGGCCAACGAGGTAGTTGTAACTTCACAAAAGGTTGATAAAAGCCCCTCCAGCTTGAGTATTTTATGGAGGGAGCTTGTCAGAGATAAGGTGGCACTAATCTCGCTCATTTTCTTGGGCTTGGTCATGTTGCTGGTATATGGCACGTCTCTCATTCTGAATCAGGATGATATCGTGCGCGTGGATCTGTTTGCCTTATATGAACCACCATCCGCGAAATATTGGCTTGGAACGGACTATGGAGGTCGTGATGTATTTGGCCAACTAGTGATCGGTACACGTAACTCCCTGACCATTGGAATTATCGTAACGTTAATGACTGGCTTCATAGGTATCTTAATTGGCCTTTTATCCGGTTATTTCGGTGGAATGATAGACAACCTGTTTATGCGTGTTGTTGATTTCTTCATGATCCTTCCGATGTTGATGATTGTTATCGCGTTTGTTACGGCAGTACCGAAATACAATATCATCTCGTTCTCTCTTATCATGACGGCATTTCTCTGGATGGGTATCGCCAGATTGATTCGCTCCAAAGCATTACAGGAACGGGAACTGGATTATGTAAAAGCTTCAAAAACATTGGGCTCTTCTCATCTGAAGATTATGCTCTCACAGGTTCTTCCGAATCTGAGCTCCATTATCATCGTAACGATGACATTGAATCTCGCTGCCAACATTGGCCTCGAATCCGGGCTGTCTTTCCTAGGGTTTGGTTTTCCCGAAAGTACGCCTAGTCTTGGAACACTCGTAAGTTATGCACGTAATCCGCAAACCCTGGAATCCAGATGGTGGATATGGCTACCCGCATCGGTACTGATTCTGGTATTGATGTTGAGTATAAATAATGTCGGTCAAGCCCTAAAGCGTGCGACTGATGCAAGACAAAGAAGAGGTTAAAAAAAGGGAGGAAAGGTTCATGAAAAAGGGATTATTTTCACGGGGACTATTTTTCACGATGATGTTGGTCTTTGTATTGGTGCTCGCAGCGTGCTCTGAGAAAGAAGCAGCTACTCCAGCTCCAGCTTCCAACACAGAAGAGGGAAAAACGGAGGAAAAACCTGCTAATGAAGAGGGCGTTTACTCCATTGAAGACTTCAACAATGTCAAAACGAATGAGGGTACTGCGATCGAGGGTGGATCGATTACATTCGGACTTGTATCGGATACTGCTTTTGAAGGTACACTGAACTACAACTTCTATTCCGGTAACCCAGATGTTCAGGTACTGCAATGGTTTGATGAGGCATTGCTTACATGGGACAAAGACTATGTGTACACCAACGATGGTGCAGCAACATATGAGACATCTGAAGATGGCAAAACGTTCACACTGACCATTCGTGACAATGTGAACTGGCATGATGGCAAGCCGGTAACGGCTGAAGATCTGCAGTTTGCTTATGAAGTGATCGGTAACAAAGCGTATGATGGTCCACGCTACGACTCCAACTTCACTAGTGTCGTAGGTATGGACGAGTATCATGCTGGAAAAGCAAAAACAATCTCTGGTATTAAAGTGCTGAGCGACAAACAAATCAGCATTACGTATAAAGAATCTACTCCGTCCCTGCTGACAGGTGGCGTATGGACGTATCCACTGGCTAAACATATCTTCGGAGATATGGATGTAGCCAAAATGTCTTCTTCCAAAGAAGTACGTGAAAAACCAATTGGTTTTGGTCCATTTAAAGTGGATGTCATCACTCCGGGTGAGTCTGTAACTTATGTTAAAAACGAAGACTACTGGCGTGGAGCTCCAAAACTGGACAAAGTGACTCTGAAAGTTATCAACCCGACAACGGTTGTTCAAGAACTGAAATCTGGCGGGGTAGACCTCGTGGATGCATTCCCGACAGATCAATATAAAGACAATGCAAACCTGTCCAACGTAGAATTCCTGGGCGCAATCGATCGTGCTTATACGTACATCGGTTTCAAACTGGGTACGTGGGATGAAGAGAACGGAAAAGTTGTAAGCAATGCCGAAGCAAAAATGGGCGACAAAAACTTGCGTAAAGCAATGTGGATGGCTGTAGATAACGATCAAGTAGGTAAACGTTTCTATAATGGCCTGCGTTGGAATGCAACAACCTTGATTCCACCGTCTCACCCAGAATTCCATGATTCCAACAATCCGGGTGTAGCATATGATCCAGAAGCAGCGAAAGCATTGCTCGACGAAGCTGGTTACAAACTGGATGGTGAATTCCGTACGAATCCGGATGGAACACCACTCGAAATCAACTTTGTATCCATGACTGGTGGCGACACAGCTGAACCATTGGCTCGTTATTATGTTCAATCATGGGCAGCTATTGGTTTGAAAGTAAACCTGGAAATGGTTGAGTTCAACAGCTTCTATGACCGTGTAGGTAACACAGGTAAAGATGATCCGAACATTGATGTGTATCAAGCCGCATGGGGCGTTGGTATTGACGTAGATCCATCTGGTCTATATGGCCGCGATGCACTCTACAACTTCTCCAGATTCTCCAGCGAAGAGAATGACAAATTGCTGGCACAAGGTATCTCTGCTGAAGCATTTGATGTAGACAAGCGTAAAGAGATCTACAATCAATGGCAGCAATACATGGTAGATGAAGTTCCTGTATTCCCTACACTGTATCGTGCAGTTGTAGCACCCGTTAACAAACGTGTAATGAACTATGCGATTGGTGATGGAACAGGCGTTTACCTGAGCGACCTGCAAGTTAATGCAGACAAAGCAGTTGTAGCTGAGTAACACATTCTTAAATTAGCAGCTGTTAGGATTGGGGTCCTTTAAGAAGTCGGTTGCTAAATTATCAAAGAAGAATTCTCCTGGGAAAATGAATAAAAAGTGTCTTTAAAAACATGGATTCTGTACACTCTGGCATGGGTGTATGGGGTTCATGTTTTTTTTGTAACCAAAAAATAAAAAAAATTTAACTTTTTTTCAAAAAAGTGCAGACAAAATGCCTCTTTACTTCGTCTATATAGGTAAGAGGTGATCATCTTATGAGAAAATGGTGGAAACGGGCAGGTATGCTGCTAGCTCTCTTGCTTATTATATATTTGGGTGTGAAACCGGACATGCTGGTAGGCAAACCGGGAATTAAAGCTGAATCTGCGGTATTAATGGATATGAACTCTGAACAGATCTTAATGGATTTTAACGGCTCCGAAGAGATTGCTCCGGCAGGCGTCAGTAAGTTGATGACAGAACTGTTAGTAATGGAGGCCGTGATCAATGGTGAGATAGGCTGGAATGATCTTGTTAATGTGAGCCTGTATGCCAGCTCCGTGGGGGGCAGTCAACTGACCCTGAAACAGGGAGAGCAATTCACCGTTCAGGAGTTGTTCGAGATCGTAGCTGTCTATTCAGCCAATGATGCAGCGGTTGCTCTGGCTGAACATATCAGTGGTACAGAGCAGAAGTTCGTGCAACAGATGAATCAGAAAGCAACTCAGATTGGGCTGTCTGAGGATACACAATTCACGAATTCAACGGGCCTCAGTGAAAAGCTGCTTGGTCCTAACCGTCCGATGGAAATACAAGGGCAGACCTTAATGACGGCTATAGATGCATGCAAGCTCGCGCGATATCTGCTGAATAACCATCCCGAGATTTTAAGAATTTCCAGTCAAATGCAAGTATCAATGCATCAAAAAGGGATGTACATGAGTAACACGAACTGGATGTTGTCCTCTATTGGTGGGCCGTATGCTTACGATGGGAATGACGGATTAAAGACCGGGTATGATGAAGATTCCGGATATCATTTTGTGGGGACAGCTGAACGTGATGGCAAAAGACTGATATCAGTTGTATTTGGAACAGATACTCGTGAAGGGCGTTTTGTGGAGACTCGGAAGTTATTCAACTATGGATTTTCGGGAAACCAAGTCAGACCAGATTATTGAAGCATTACGCAAGCGTTAGTACGTTAGATAAGATATGAGGGCTGTCCGCAGGTTCAACTGAACATGTGGTAGCTCTATTTTATCGAATCAGAGGTAAATTGATCCATATAATCATATTATTAAATTGACATATGGTTTTCTTTTGTTTTAAAATGACCAGTGAGTCATTATTATTCAATTCAGTTTAATATATATGTACCAAACCAACTGTACGATACTGAATTTACGATCTGATCGGGAGGTAATATGTGATGCAAAAACAAATGAAATGGCCGCTAATCCTGTTTGCCATAGGGGTATTTATGGCTGCGCTGGATAACGGGATCATCACCTCTTCACTGACCACCTTAAATGCATCATTTGGTGTGTCGCCAACATGGGGAGCATGGACGATTACGCTTTACACGCTTGGGCTTGCGGTGAGTGTACCTATTGCAGGCAAACTGTCGGACCGTTATGGTCGCAAGAAACTATTTTTGATTGAAGTGGCGTTGTTTGGGATCGGGTCCCTGCTCGTTGCGTTGAGCACATCGTTTACCTTTTTCCTGATCGCTCGTGTCATTCAAGCTCTGGGCGGTGGAGGGATATTTATCATCGCCAGCTCATACGTATTAAGCAAGTTCCCGGCGGAGCGTCAGGGTACAGCTTTGGGTCTGCTCGGAGGTATGAATGGTGTTGCCGCTATTTTGGGACCTAATGTCGGTGCTTTTATACTGGATCTTACGGGCAACTGGCATTGGTTATTCCTGATCAATGTACCTATCGCCATTCTGCTATTCATTGCAGGTATTCGATTTATTCAGGAAGAACAGGAACTGAATCGTGCAGCAGTGGACTGGAGCGGTATTGCTGTCCTAACGTTGGGTGTACTCAGTTTAATGTATAGCTTCAGCAATCTGGACGGTGTGAACATGCTTCAAAGCCTGGGATCACCGATGTTCTACGGTTTCTTCTTGGCAGGTGTGATTATTCTGGTACTCTTTTACTTCATGGAAAAAAGGCTGGAAGGATCTGAACGTGAACCTGTTGTATCGACACAACTTCTGGGCATTGCGTCCTTTCGCTGGACGCTGTTGATTGCCTTTTTCTCCGGAGCCATTCTGGCCTCGGTGATCTTTATTCCCGGATTTGTTGAACAATATCTTGGCGTATCCAATACAGCTTCCGGGTACTGGTTTACTCCGCTCGCGCTGGCATCCGGCATCGGGGCAGGTGGAGGTGGATACCTCGTAGACCGCAAAGGGCCAATCTGGACGTTATCGGTTGCGGGGCTGCTATCTGCGATTGGATTCCTGCTGTTCCCGCTATGGGTGGAGCATATCTGGCAATTTGTCATTGCGAGTACACTCGTAGGTATTGGCTTCGGTATGATGCTTGGTGCGCCAGTTAATGTACTTGTCACGGAACAGGCCGGTGAGAACAATAAAGGCATCGCAGTAGCGACCAGCTCGTTATTCCGCCAGATGGCTATGGCTATTGCACCTACCATTTTTGCCGGATTCCTGGCACGTTCTTTCATTAATCTGGGATCCAACATTCAGGCAGGATTAGCTGACAAAGGAATTCAGGTGCCGCCCGAGATGCTGCAACAATATGCCTCGGGAGGGGCAGCAGGGAGTGATGTCTCCAGTCTGACAGAGGGCCTGTCCCAGATTCCTGATGAAGGCATCCGTGAGGTGTTGCTCCAGGCAGTGCATCAAACGACAGGGCAGGGTTATAATGGCCTTTTCTGGTCTGCGGTGGTATTCAGCGTGCTTACGCTGGTAGCTGCGCTTATAACGGGACGTCTGCGTCAAAAAGAGAAGAGTCATCATGTGGAAGGTGTATCCACAAACTGATTTAATAATGTTGGAAATGAAGAGAACAGTGTACCTTTTGTAGCTAAAAAGGAGTCGCTGTTCTTTTCAATTTAACCGGATTGTAACTTTTCTTGCTCCTGCAATGATTACAATAGAACGAGCGTAAGCGGTGTCTTGATTCCAGAGAGAGAAAACTTCAGAGAACACCGAGTCACAAGTCATCCCAGACGTTTAATTGGTATTATGGATTATCATTTTGATAGTGAAGAAGGAATCAATGGATGAAAAGCAGAACTAAAGATAAGAAGAAGAAAAGAAGAAAAGGCCTATATATAACGCTCGTTTCACTTGTTGTTTTGTTAATCGGAGGTTATTTGTTCCGTCAGCAACTGGCTGTAGCGGCATTTGATCTGTTTCTCGCCGGTTCGGTAGAAGATCAGCTATCCCGCTCTTATGTACCGCAAGAAGGTAATAACACGCCTGATCCAACGGTATACCGTAAGGAACCATTTTCCGTATTACTGCTCGGTTCGGACAAACGCGCCTATGAAAAAACGCGTGGACGTTCGGATACCGTTATCTATGCTGTAGTACGTCCCAAGGAATCCCGTGTGCTTCTGGTATCCATTCCACGTGATACGTATGTGCAGATTGTAGGACGGGACGCGAACAAGGACGGCGAAGATGATTATGATAAGCTGGCGCATGCCTATGCTTTTGGTGGGGAGAATATGTCCATCAATACGGTGGAGAAATTTCTTGATGCTGATGTGGGTTATTATGCAACGATCAACTTCGACGGAATCAAAAAAGTGGTTGATGCGCTTGGTGGTGTAAAACTGCCAATTGATGAGGACATTGTGAACAAAAACCCGGATCATGTGCAATTCACGATTGAAGGCGGTAAGCCGATCTATGACGGGCAGGAAGCACTGTACTATGTAAGATACCGTGAGGATAGCGATTTTAATCGTACCAAGCGGCAGCAGATATTCCTCAACGCGATGGCGAATGAAATGCTGAATTTGAATCAAATCGCCAAAATCCCGGAATTGATTCAGATCATGGGAGACAGCTTCCAGACAGATATGCGAGCTTCTTTCATTATTGATCTGGCTAAACAAGTGCTTACTCAGGAGAAACCGCAGATCTCAAGCTTCACCATTTTGGGTGAGGGGATGAAAAAAGACGGTATCTATTATGGTCAGGCTGACGAGAAAGATGTCCAATATGCCAAAGAGCTGATTAACAACTGGATGGATCAATCGACCCCAGCCGGTGAAGTAATGATCCCTGACCGGCAAAAGATTGAATAACCAATTCCATACCAATGATGTGTTGTAGACCACAATCAGCAGTACGTTTATTCGCGGGCTGCTGTTTTTTTTCTTTGTAGTGAGAACTATTATCCTTTTGGAACATCCTGCGTTCTGATCCGTATAATATAAGTTGAGCGAGATAAGTTGAACGAAGAAATTCACAAGGAGGATATACAAGGGTATGAACATCGCATTTTTTTTGCTACCCAAACAAGAGGTTACGTGCGTGACGTCGGATTCTACGCTGCGGCAAACGTTGGAACGGATGGAATATCATCGTTTTACGGCGGTACCCATTTTGAATAAAGAGGGCAAATATATTGGTACGGTTACCGAAGGCGACTTACTATGGTATATGAAGAATGCCGAGGGAAAGATTTCATTTGAAAACGCTTCAAAGTTCTTGCTCAAGGACGTTCCACTTCGCTTGGATATTAAACCCGTATCCATTGACGCCAACATGGAGGACCTGATTAATCTGGCTAAAGTTCAGAACTTTGTTCCTGTGGTCGATGATATGGATCGGTTCATTGGTATTGTCAGACGGAGTCAGATTATTGAGTACTGTGAGGGCATTGTAGCCAAAGAATCGATCAAGGCTAAGTAAGGTGGTTACGAATTTAAACATTATTGTGTCATTAGGGATAATCACAGCCGTCCGGTATCATGTTAAACTTAAGAAGTCCTGAACTAGGGACGCATTCGAAGTTTTTTACAAATATATAGGTCGCTAGGATGTACGGAGGACTCCGCATAAGTACCTGACATCAGTTTCGGAGAACTTCTCCGCTTTTTGGGGTAATTTTGCGGGCCCTCTTTTTATGCTATAATCGAGAATAAAGCTTTTTCGGGGGAGAGTGACTTTCGCCAAATGCCTAAAGAACTGGATGTAGCCAAACGCGCTAAAGTGATTGAATGGCTGAAAACCGAAGTACTTGATCAGGTATCCCGATTATTCAAGGCGTTATGGGAAGGCAGTACAACTCGAATCGGGGACAGTCTTGCCAGTTTGATTATGAGTAGTTACATATTGGGCCGCAGGCTCGGTATTCCTTTCAAGGATCTGGATGCACTGCTAGTTGAGAAGTTGAAAAAGCATAAACAGGAAGGTCACCAGCTTGAAGACTGGTACCAGGATATTTCCGCGCTAGAAGATCATATGCGTAAGAGGTGAATTTGTTGAAATTTAGCTTTAAATCAGCTGTTTGGAGCGCAGTCTATCTGCTCTTGCTACTTTCGCTGTTAACTCCTTTATCGGTACTTGCCATATTTTTTATGATGATTCCGGGAGTTATTTTGTATGCTTCATTATCTTTAAAATCATTTATATGGCATCTCGTGCCCGTAGCCGTTATTTTGGTCGTATTCCACCCCATCTATCTGTTACTATTGCTCATCTTCACCCTGCCTGCGATCGTGATGGGTCACGCGTATAAAACACGCAAATCAGCCCTGTTCGCTCTGATGGCGGGAAGTGGCATGATGTTGGCAGAATACTTGTTGTTGCTCTTAGTGGGCAGTGTCATTTTTCAATTCGACCTGTCCAGTTATATTGAAGATGTCGTCAAATTGACCATTGAACCGTTAACCAATACATCGAATCAGATGATCAACGGGTTTGCATGGACACCTGAGATGACCGAGGATGTTGCCAAACAAACACAGCTTATGATTCCGTTTGCTCTCGTTGTCACATCGATGGTAATGGCCTTTATTACACACGCCATAGCTCGTCCAATTCTGAACGTGATGGGTGTGGTGGTATCGAAGCTTCCACCAGCGAGAGAATGGCGTATGCCGCGTGCATTGATCTGGTATTATTTCCTTGCTCTCTTGATCGAAGTGATCTCCAGACAAAGTGATGGAACATACTGGACCATGATTGCCATGAATCTGTCCCCGTTAATTAATCTGGGCTTCATGATTCAAGCGATCGGTTTCTTCTTCTTTCTCTCACATACAAAGAAATGGAATCCGGTTATACCATATTTCCTGGCGGCTGCGGTCTTCTTCATTGGCCCGCTTCGGATTATCGGAATTATCGATCTGGCGTTCCCGCTTCGTGAGGCAATATCGAAATCAAAACGATAGGGTGATGAGTCATGCCTAAATTTCTGAAGAAACGCTGGCACGGCTACTATACCGTATGGGCGTTCATACTGCTGCTGTTGCTCGTTATGTTCGTTACCATTTATAACTGGACGCTTGGTTTGATTAGTCTGATACTGGCTTCGGCGCTGGGAATCGTCATGATTAAGGCGGAGCTCGCGTTCCGCCGTGAGCTTAACGACTACATTAATGGCCTATCTATTCGGATCAAACGGATGGAGGGGGAAGCGGTCAGCATGCTTCCATTCGGAATTGTGCTGTACAGCGAAGATCGTACGGTAGAGTGGCATAACCGCTTTGTCGCGGAGATGTTCCAGGAGAAGACAATGGTGGGTAATCCGCTACTTAATATGTTTCCTAAACTTCCTCAGCCTAAAGAGAAGAAGGATGGGACGAAGGAACATTCATCCAAGGAGTTGCATGACGAATTCCAGTTGGATGATCGACATTATGGAGTTATTCATAACCCGCAGGAGCGGTATGTATATGTATACGAGATTACGGAGCTAGCCATTCTTCGTGATAAATATGAAAATGAACGCCTTGCATTGGGAATTCTCGTTCTGGATAATCTGGACGAGGCTGCCCAAGGCATGGACGATCAACAGCGTACAGCACTGATTGCCCGAGTGACCAGCGAAATTACGTCTTGGGCCAAGCGGTACGAAGTGTACCTGCGCCGTCTGTCTTCTGATCGTTATCTGTTGATGCTGAATCATAAGTCTTTGCAGGAACTGGAGCAGAGCCGATTTGTCATTTTGGATGAAGTTCGTGAGATGACTGCTGATCTCAAAGTGCCAATGACACTCAGTGTTGGACTGGCGTTTGGATCGGATAGCATCAGCGAGATGGGAGAACTGGCACAGTCCAGTCTGGACATGGCGCTTGGACGTGGTGGTGATCAGGCTGCCGTGAAGTCCGGACAACGCCTGTCTTTCTATGGCGGTAAGTCTAACGCAGTGGAGAAACGCACACGGGTAAGAGCCCGCGTTATTGCGCACGCGCTGCGTGATCTTATGCAGGAGAGCGATCGGGTGCTCATCATGGGGCACAAAATTCCGGATATGGACGCGATCGGCGCATCCATCGGAGTGTGGAAAGCGGCCAGTCTGTATAATGTGGAAGCACGGATTGTTCTGGATGGAATTAATCCATCGATTGAACGCATGATGGAGCAAGTGAATAAGGACGAGAAGTTGTCCAAAGCATTTGTATCACCGGAACAAGCAACCCAGATGATGACCGAGCACACGTTGCTGGTGGTAGTGGATACTCATAAGGCCTCCATGACCATGGAGCCAAAACTGGTACAGTCTGCTACCCGTGTCGTCGTTGTGGATCACCATCGCCGGGGTGAAGAGTTCATCAATGACGCAGTGTTGATCTATCTGGAACCTTATGCGTCCTCTGCTGCCGAATTGGTAACCGAACTCTTGCAATACATTCATGATAAGGTACAATTCACTCCGCTGGAAGCTACGGCTCTACTTGCCGGAATTACGGTAGATACGAAGCATTTTGCACTGCACACGGGGTCCAGAACGTTCGAAGCGGCAGGCTTCCTGCGCCGTAGCGGTGCGGACACCATTATGATCCAGCGGTTGATGAAAGAGGATCTGTCAGAATATATTGCTAAGGCAGAAATCATAAAGCATGCTAAAATGGTATATGGAAACATTGCGCTGGCGGTCACAGACCCTGGCAGCAAGATTTCACAGATGATGATCGCCCAGGTGGCGGACACATTGCTGAACATGACTGACGTGGTCGCTTCATTTGTTATAAGCGAGCGTCCGGATGGACTCATTGGCATCAGCGCGAGATCGCTGGGGCGCATGAATGTTCAGGTTGTCATGGAACGACTGGGCGGTGGCGGACATTTGACGAATGCTGCCGTGCAGCTTGAAGGAACGCTTGGAGAGGCAGAAAAACGGCTGACGAACGTACTGGCTGAAATCGAAAAGGAAGAGGGGCTGTTCGAATGAAAGTCATTTTTATAAAAGATATGAAGGGTCAAGGCAAGAAAGGGCAAGTGAAAGAAGTATCTGAGGGTTACGCACAGAACTTCCTATTGCCACGGGGAATCGCACGTCTGGCAACAGACGGCAACATGAAGACACTGGATAACCAGAAGGCGGCTGAAGAAAGACTCAAACAGGAAGAGAAAGCAGAAGCGGAAGCACTTGCGAAAAAGCTGGAAGCAGAAGTGACTGAACTGAAAGCCAAGTCCGGCGAAGGTGGTCGTCTGTTCGGCGCCATTACCAGCAAACAGATCGCAGAAGCTTTGTCTAAAAAGGGTCTGAAAGTAGACAAACGCAAAATTGAGCTGGACGAGCCTATTCGTACACTCGGCGTAACACAAGTAACTGTCAAGGTTCACCCTGAAGTGAAGGCAACCTTGAAGGTACAGGTAACGGAAGAGTAAGATGGGCGGAGAAATGTTATTCGACCGGATTCCCCCGCAGAACCTGGAAGCCGAACAGGCCGTGCTGGGTGCAATCCTGTTGCAGGGCGAGGCCCTGATTACAGCGATGGAACGGGTGCAAACCGAGGATTTCTATGATAAGCCCCATCAATTAATCTTTGAAGCGATGATCCAGCTTGGTGAGGGAAATCAACCAATTGACCTCGTGACACTGACTTCGCTTCTGAAGGATAAAGGTGAGCTGGAGGACATCGGGGGCGTTAGTTATCTGGCTAAACTAGCCCATGGTGTACCTACAGCCGCGAACGTAGACTATTACGCTCAGATTATCGAAGAGAAATCGATGCTGCGTCGCCTGATTCGTACGGCAACCCAGATCGTGAGCGAAGGATACACAGGCGGCGAAGATGTTGCAGCGATGCTCGGAGAAGCTGAACGTCGCATTCTGGAGATCTCCAACCGTCGCTCCAGTAGTGGTTTTATAGCCATTCAGGATGTACTGATGGAAGTATTCGATCGTGTGGAAACACTTCATCAGAATAAGGGTACAACGACAGGTATTCCGTCCGGGTTTATCGATCTGGACAAGATGACTGCCGGATTCCAGCGCAGTGACTTGATCATTGTAGCGGCCCGTCCTTCCGTAGGTAAGACGGCCTTCGCCCTGAATATCGCTCAGAACGTGGCCATTCGTGCACAGGAGACGGTAGCCATCTTCAGTCTGGAGATGTCAGCTGCCCAGCTGGTACAACGTATGATTTGTGCGGAAGCCAACCTGGATGCCAGCGTAATGCGTATGGGTGACTTCAAGGGTGATGAGGACTGGCAGAAGCTGACGATGGGTATTGCCGCTTTGTCAGAAGCGAACATCTTCATAGATGATACGCCAGGGATTACCGTAGCGGATATTCGTGCCAAATGCCGTCGCCTGAAGAAAGAGAAAGGCCTTGGCATGATCCTGATTGACTATCTTCAACTGATTAGTGGACGTGGTAAAGCAGGGGAGAACCGTCAACAAGAGGTATCCGAGATTTCACGTACACTAAAACAGATTGGCCGGGAACTGGAAGTTCCGGTTATTGCCTTGTCCCAGCTGAGCCGGGGTGTAGAGCAACGTCAGGACAAACGTCCGATGATGAGTGACTTGCGGGAATCGGGTTCGATCGAGCAAGATGCCGACATCGTAGCGTTCCTGTACCGGGATGACTACTATAACCAGGAGACCGAGAAGAAAAATATTATCGAGATCATTATCGCTAAACAGCGTAACGGTCCGGTAGGTACGGTAGAACTGGTCTTCCTGAAAAACTTTAATAAATTCGTCAATTACGAGAGGGCGCACAATGACGCCTTCGCGATGTAACGGGCAGGTGCTGACGGCTTCGATCAAGAAGCCAGAATCGTTTGTCCCGAAGATCAACCATTAGAGCAACTGAACTCAAACAGGTCTTATAAATACCAGATATAGATTCACATTGAAATGGGTATCCTTGAACCGGTGATAGCAGTCAAGCAAGCTTAGACTGAAGTCTCCGGTTTTTTGTGTCGAAATAATGGGTAAATCCCGAACATTACAGTTGTACTATATCTAATTGTTCGCCATTTGATTTGACTTTGAAAAAGGGTACTGGTACACTAATACTGCTGCGTTAAAGCAGCGCAAACCTTCCCTTGAATGTAACGGAAGGACATTTTTACTGTCCGTTAGCACGCTTCTCAGTCGGTTTTTTGCGTAACACGCCTGCCGGGATAGAGGACGGACAGACCAATACAAAGGTGCGCAAGGCACCCACGGAGGAATGTTAACTATGTCAACGGTAGTTGTAGTGGGAACGCAATGGGGAGACGAAGGAAAAGGTAAAATCACGGATTATTTGGCGGAGAGCGCTGATGTGGTGGCTCGTTATCAAGGTGGTAACAATGCGGGTCATACAATTCTGATTGATAACAAAAAATATAAACTGACGATGATTCCATCAGGGATTTTCTACACGGATAAAGCGTGTGTTATTGGTAACGGAATGGTTATCAACCCGAAGGCACTCATCGAAGAAATTAACTATATTCATGACAATGATTTTACAACGAAGAACCTGTCCATCAGTGAGCGCGCACATATCATCCTGCCATATCACATGGTATTGGATGCACTGGAAGAAGAGAGCAAAGGTCCGAACAAAATTGGTACGACTGGCAAAGGAATTGGCCCATGTTACATGGACAAATCAGCTCGTATTGGTATTCGGATGGTTGACCTGATGGATGCTGAAGATTTCGAACTGAAACTGCGTCATCTGGTCAAAGAAAAGAACCGTGTCATCGAGCAAGTCTACGGTGGCCAGCCTGTTGATGTGGAAGAGATTCTACAAGATTACCTCGGATATGCTGAAATTCTGCGTCCTTACGTACGTGATACATCCGTTGTTCTGAACGAATATATTGATGAGGACAAAAAAGTATTGTTTGAAGGTGCACAAGGCGTTATGTTGGACCTTGATCAAGGAACTTATCCATTTGTTACATCATCCAATCCGTCCGCGGGTGGCGTATGTATCGGTTCTGGCGTAGGACCGGCTCGTATTCAGCAAGTCATTGGGGTAGCGAAAGCTTACACAACCCGTGTAGGAGATGGCCCATTCCCTACGGAATTGCATGATGCAATCGGCGACCAAATCCGTGAGACTGGACATGAGTATGGTACGGTAACTGGACGTCCACGTCGTGTAGGTTGGTTCGATAGTGTTGTTGTTCGCCACGCGCGTCGTGTCAGTGGAATCACAGGTCTGTCCCTGAACTCTCTGGACGTAATGACAGGTCTGGAAACTGTAAAAATCTGCACAGGATACAAATTCCGCGGCGAGGTCATCACACACTATCCGGCAAGCCTCAAAATGCTGGCAGAATGTGAAGCAGTATACGAAGAGATGCCAGGTTGGAGCGAAGATATCACTGGAGCTAAGAAACTTGAAGACCTGCCAGTGAACACACAGAATTATGTAAAACGTGTTTCCGAACTGACAGGCATTCCAATTGCCATCTTCTCCGTTGGTCGTAACCGTGAGCAAACAAATCAAGTTCTTCCAATCTACGAGTAATCGAAGAAATAGAGAGATTGTTTCTTGAATTATAAAATAGAATCCTCTGCCGACTTAGGCATGTTAAGCCTCCAGTTGTTGCTTTTATAGCGATGACTGGAGGTTTTTTGTATGTTTTTCGGATATAATCCCAAGATTTCCGTCAATACTGGTTAACAGTAGAGTCACAGACCCCGACATGCGCATGTTAGACGGGTGGGATATCGGAGGGAGAGAACGGAATGAAGTTGCTTGTGTGGTTTGTCAAAATCGTGCTAACCGTGTTGCTGGTCAGTTCACTGACACTGCTCACGACCGGATTAATTGTACAGTCATATGCGAAGTCGCTACTCGCGAGTTTCAATATTCAGTGGGAAGGTCAACCCACGGGGTTAACTACCATGTTCCAAGGTGCCTTGGGCGGTAAAACCAGTGAAGGGAACAAATCAGGAAATGGGACGACAGATCAGCCGACAGGAGCGGACGAAGAGCAGGTTCCGGAAGATGCTGTTTCAGTTATGGGGAATGGGACGGAGAGCGGTCAATCTGGCGTAGATACAGGTAGCGATGCGTCCCAAGGAAGTGGCTCAAACGAGGGCACTGGGGAAGGTTCAGGTACAGATACGACCGTAGGATCAAATTCAGGCACAAGTGCAGGCAATGGGACGAATACGGGCACGGGTAATGACTCAGGAACAGATCAGGGTAGTGGTTCAGCTTCAGGTAATGGAACCGGAGCGGCCAGCGGAGGTGCTTCTACAGGCAATGATGCCATTGTTGTATCACCGGATGACATTACAGGAGCGAAGGACAAGCTGCCAGCAGAGGAGAAAGAAAAAATCTTCAGCCTGCTCATGAACAAGCTGCCGCAGAAAGAAATGCAACAGATCTCAGGTGCCATGGAAGGTGGCCTAACGGAACAGGAACTACGTGAGATTGAACAGGTGATCTCGAAGTACCTGACCAGTGAAGAGTATGACAATCTGATGGAAGTACTGCAGACAGAATAAGATAGGCAGGGAAGACAGGCGTGCTCATAGACGAGTAACGCCTGATTCATACTGTATTGGACTTGTCGATGACTATTGAATATAATCTATTTAAATAAATACTGGAAATGCCTATAGGAGGGTACAGTGTATGAAATATAAAGGGAAAGAACACGACATATAAAAACGTTTAGGCAAAATTGCAGAAACCTCTAGTTCAATTCGGGGGCCTCCGTTCATAGGGTGCATTCAAGAGATACGATGTATCTGTGTTTATGAATTCACTAATTGGAGGTTTTATTGAACATGAACTTATATCATTCGAAGTCAGAACCGTCAGTAAACAAGTTTGCCGAGACTGCTAAAGAGCGATACGAGCAAGGTCTGCAAGAAGCAGATCAGCCGTTTAGTGGCTGGGATTTTAGCTATGTAACAGGGAGTGAGCGACTTCAGAGTGGAATGTTGCCCTGGTCCTATGGAACGATGGCGCGCCGATTATTGAATCAAACAGAACGAATGCTCGACATGGGGACTGGTGGAGGAGAAATGCTGTCCAGGCTCTGTCCCCTTCCTCCATACACATGTGCGACCGAAGGCTATCTCCCCAATATACCGATTGCAGAGGAACGTTTACAGCCGCTCGGTGTGAAGGTGCTTCCAGTGACTGATGATTCACAACTTCCTTTCGCAGATGGGGAATTTGATCTGATTCTTAATCGGCATGAGTCGTATGATGAGCAGGAAGTTAGGCGGATTCTATCGGTAGGTGGACTGTTTCTGACTCAACAGGTAGGTTGGTCAGATTGCAGGGAGATCAATGATCGGCTCGGCATTCCTATGCCAGCGGATTACGCTGGATGGGAGCTGGATCGTGCTGTTCTTCAGCTGGAACAGTGTGGATTCCGTATTCTGGAGCAACGGGAAGCAACTCCCGCGCAGCGTTTCTATGATATAGGGGCACTGGTATATTATCTAAAGACCATCCCGTGGCAAGTACCTGATTTCAAGGTAAAACAGTTCCGTCAGCCGTTAATGGATATTCATATGGAGATGGAGCAAAATGGATTCTGGGAAGTACAGCAGAAGCGATTTGTAATTCTTGCAGCCAAAGAATCGAGACATGAAGGTTAATTTCTATTGTGACATGAGATGAAATCCAGTTTAAGATAAACCACAAACAGGTTGTTTACGTAATCCCTTATCAGAGTTGATCTGGTGAGGGATTTTATTTGTATTTTTATGAAAAATAAAGCATATTTCACTGGGTCTTAGAACCTAGTCTTAATTTGCGAACAAAAGTACATAGTACAGCGGATGTTGAGGCATAATGGGTGATGGAACAGCCATACTATCTTATGGGTAATTAAGGGAAACCAAGCGGGGCGTGGCTTTGCGGTGTGACGTGTAGAGTTGAAATGAGTGTAAAACCTGTGTTAAAGTATACGGGTGTGATAAAAGGTTAAAATTTTGACACTTTTGAGAGCGTAGCTAAAGTCCGATTTTGCGGACAACCAATACAAGTATCAACGAGCATGGGACAGACACGATGGGTGATGTCTTGACAGAAATGCGAACTGAGAAGTGCTGAAAAGGAGAGAATCATGAAAGGTTTCAGAGGCATACGCCAACCGGGCAAAGACCGGGTACACGAACAATCCGGGGAACACCGGACGGCCGAAGACAAAAACAACATGAGCATGTCCACCTTCAGTGTGAATAAGAAGCGCGTTCTGGCCTCGCGCAAATGGATCATTACAGCAGCATGTGGTGTATTCATCGCAGCATCGCTTGGGTTCGCAGGCAAACAATATGTTACTGCAAACACCGTACCGTACTATAAAGTAATGGTTAAAGGTAGCGAGATTGGTACCATTGCAGATGAGGCACAATTACAACAACTATTTACAGACAAAACTGAGGAATATCAACATAAATATCCGGATGCAGAGATGGTGCTGAACACGGATGGCATCACAACCGAAACGGTAAGAGCGTACAAACCTGAAGTGAACAGTGACGAGACGCTGGACAAACTGGGTGACATGCTGACAGCCTACGCCAAAGGTGTGGAGCTCAAGGTAGACGGTGAAGTCATTGGTATCGTGAAGGATCAGGCAACAGCGGATGCAATCCTGGAACAAGTGCAGAGCAAATACATATCGGCATCGGCTGTGCGAAGTTCGCTGAAGACGAAGTCGGTATCGGCTAACTCCTCGAAGAAAGAGGAGGGACCTAGCACAACCCTGAAATCGGTAGGCATCAAGGAAGATGTAGCGACAGATGTGGTGAAGGCTGATCCAAACAAAATATGGGATGTGTCCGAGGCGGTTAAAGCATTAACCGTTGGTAAAGACGCGCCTGTAACTTATGTGGTTCGTGAAGGAGATACAATCTCTTCGATCGCTGCCAAGTATGAAATTACACAAAGCGAGATTCGTAAGCATAATCCGGGCATCAAGGAAACGTCGCTTCAAATCGGAGACGAACTGACCTTGACCGTTCCGAAACCGGCGGTAACCGTTAAATCGGTTGAGCAGGTTGTTGAACAGATTGAGATCAAACCGCAAGTGGAAGTGCGCAAAAGTGACGCGTTGAAAGCAGGTACAACAAAAGTCGTGCGCCCAGGACAAAGTGGCTTGAAAAGCATGCAGTACCGTATAACCAAAGAAAATGGTGAAGTGGTTCAGGAAGAGTGGCTTGGTCAGGAAGTGATTAAAACAGCAGTAACTGAAGTAGTCCTTAGCGGAACAAAAGTTGTTGGTGAGGGCTCAGGTGAATTTGCTTGGCCGGTATCAAATGCAACGATGAGCAGCAGCTTTGGACAACGTTGGGGTCGCCAGCACAAAGGTGTCGATCTGGTAGGTAACCGCGATGTGAAAGCGTCTGATGAGGGTGTAATTACTTTTGCAGGACAGAAAAGCGGCTATGGTAATGTCATCATTATTAACCACCGTAACGGATACGAAACACTGTATGGACATTTGAACAGCATTGGCGTTAAGGTTGGACAAGTGGTTGAAAAAGGCGAGAGTATCGGCGTTATGGGCAACACGGGTCGTTCGACTGGAACACATCTGCATTTTGAGATTATTAAGAATGGAACGGTAGAAAATCCGTTAACGTATCTGAACTAATATAGAGCTTAAGTAGAGCAAGGTTGGCTATAATGCTGGCCTTGTTTTTTGCTGCTGTAAAAAATTTTCAGATGAAAGACCTTCCAAGCCCCTGATCGGGATGTGACGGTGCTTCAGGTATGTTAAACTAGAGAATATAAACAACAAGCTATATAAGTTGAACTAATTATTTTTACGATAACGGAGAGGACAGAAAAAACCTGAAAAAGCGAAGCGTTCGCCTAAAAGCTTTCTGAAAGAAAGCTGCATCGGAAGCATACGCTATCCCCGGATTTTCCCTTGAGAAAAGGGAATCGAAAAAATCTGGGGATAACAGCGATTGGAAGGTTGTTCTGTCATCGTAGTATGAGAGTAAATATTCTTTAGTTCAACTTATATTAGAGAAACCAATCAAGCAGGCTTGGTACAAGCTAAACATAGAAAAGAGATATAAACGCTAACGCGGATTAAGCAGGATATAGGGGTGAACTTAGCCGATGCAGGGGAAGATTTTGGTGGTGGACGATGAACAGCCCATCGCGGACATTCTGAAGTTTAATTTGGAAAAAGAGGGGTACGAGGTCATCTGTGCATTTGATGGCATTCGTGCGGTTGAACTGGCGTTATCCGAGAAACCGGATCTGATGCTGCTGGATCTGATGCTCCCGGGCAAGGACGGTATGGATGTCTGTCGTGAGGTGCGCGCTCATCTGGAGATGCCGATCATTATGCTTACCGCCAAGGATGGCGAGATCGACAAGGTGCTTGGTCTGGAATTGGGTGCGGATGATTACGTGACGAAGCCATTCAGTACGCGTGAGCTGCTTGCACGGGTGAAGGCACAGATGCGCAGACGGCAAAAGCTTGCGATTACGGCAGAAGCGCACGAAGACGAAGAGAAGCAGGTCATGCGGCTGTTTGATCTGGCGTTTGATATGGACATGTATACGGCTTATAAAGGCGGAGAACCGCTTGATCTGACCCACCGTGAATACGAACTTCTCTATTATATGGCGAAGCATTCCGGCAAGGTTATGACACGGGAACATCTACTGCAGGCGGTATGGGGATATGAATATTTCGGCGATGTACGTACCGTGGATGTCACGATCCGTCGTCTGCGTGAGAAGATTGAGGAGAATCCGAGCAAACCGGAAACGATTCTGACACGCCGCGGGCTCGGTTATCTCGTGCGCAGTGCCAAAAGCGTGGGGATATAATGGGCCGATTCGCGCGATTCTCGTTCTTCCGAACGATTCAGGCGAAATTGATAATTATCTATGTACTGCTGATTCTGATTGCGATGCAATTGATCGGCGTTTATTTTGTGAGCGCGATGAAGAACTCGCTGACGAGCAACTTTACGGAAGACTTGCAGGCGCGTGCGGAAATGCTGTCGGTTCTCGTAGGGGAGACGATGGCGGGTGGAGAAGCAGAGGCTGGCGAGGACAAAACGGAAAATCTGCGTGTGCTGGTGAACAATCTGTTCAACATTAACGGTGCCGAGATTCAGGTGCTGGATGCCAGCGGCAAGGTACTCACGACCTCGCTAAGTTCACATTCGGACTATGTGGGTCGCAAAAACACCCAGACCGTAGTCAGCCGTGCGCTGCAAGGCATTCGGGACAATGAGGAATATATCGTGGACGAGGATAATGTTCGCAAAAAGGTCGTCGCCAAGCCGGTGCTGTCCGGCGGCAAGATCATTGGCGCGGTCTACATCGCGGCGTCCATGAACGAGCTGTATTCCACGATGGAAGGAATCAACAAAATCTTTATCTCCGGCATTCTGATTGCCTTGGTGTTAACGGCGGTGCTTGGCGTGATCCTGTCCCATACGATAACGCAGCCGATTAAGGAAGTGACTCGGAGAGCGACAGCGGTCGCAGAAGGTAACTTTGATCAGCAGACACCTGTATTTGGCACGGATGAGATTGGTCAGCTCAGTCGGGCTTTTAACTATATGACCAGCAGGCTTCGGGATGCACTTTCACTGAATGAAGAGGAGAAGGAGAAGTTGACTTCCATTCTGACCAATATGAGTGATGGTGTGGTGGCTACGGATGAGTATGGTAAAGTCATTCTCGTAAACCGTCGTGCCAGCAGTATTCTGGGTATGCATCCTGCGGATATTGAAGGAAGACACTTTGCCATATTACTCGGCATTGATCCTGAAGATGCGGAAGCCCTTGCGAGTGGTTTCACAGGTTCAACGTTGCTGCAGATTGCACCCGCAGGACAAGAAGAGCCTGTTGTCATTCGGATGACGTTCACACCTGTTCATCGGCGTGAACGGGGGATCACGGGAACGATTGCCGTACTTCAGGACGTTACCGAGCAGGAAGAACTTGAGGCATCCCGGCGTGAATTCGTGGCGAATGTATCCCATGAACTGCGTACACCACTGACTACGATCAAGAGTTACGCGGAAGCACTGGATGACGGTGCACTGGAAGATCCTCAGCTTGCTGGTCGTTTTGTTGGTGTTATTCAGAACGAGACGGAGCGAATGATACGACTGGTTACGGATCTGCTACACCTGTCGCGGCTTGATTCCAAAGAGGCTTTGCTGCGGAAACAGCCAACCGACATTCTGGAAATGCTGGAGGAAGTGACGGATCGATTCTCATTCCAGATGCATCAGAAGGATATTCAGCCTGTGTTATCTGTGGAGAATGATATTCCGGCTGTTCCACTGGATCGCGACCAGATTGATCAGGTGCTCGATAATGTCGTGTCCAATGCGCTGAAATATACATTGGAAGGCGGCACCATTACAATTGCGGCTAGACGCAGTGATGAACACACACTTGCCATCTCGGTATCCGATACCGGAATGGGTATCCCACAGCGCGATCTGGATCGCATTTTTGAGCGGTTTTATCGGGTGGACAAGGCTCGTTCCCGCAGTATGGGAGGCACAGGGCTAGGACTGTCCATTGCCCGGGAAATTGTGAAGGCACATGATGGCCGCATCTCTCTGGAGTCTGAGGTAGACGTGGGAACGACAGTAACGTTCACGTTGCCGATGCGTGAGAAAGGGGGTGAGCACCGTGAAGGAACGGATTAAATCCTTGGTGCTTGCTGCCCTTGTTGTAGCCAGTCTCGTTCAAAGTTATTTTCTGATCTACCGTTTGCCCGGAGGCGGAGATTCCATTGTGACGTCAGAGACGAACTATGTGAAGACGGAAAATATGGGTCAGGAACGCAATATTGAAGAATTGATCTTCCCCGATCAGATGGTTATTCATCTGGGTGAGGATAAACATACGGTGTTTTACCCTGGCAATACGTTCTATCAGTTGATCTATTCAAGGTTACAGGGGCGTGCGTTCGATGATTTTCAGCGCCGCAGTGTGCAATCGGTGAACTGGGATCAGATTCGCAAGGAGAGCCCTGGGTTTGAGCTATCGTTCAAAGAAGGTATTCCCGTAGCATTGTTACAGCGGGTGATGAGGCTTGGGACGGATTCCTTGTTCCAAGGGGAGACCATTAACCGAATCTCGATCTATACGTCCAAAAATGAAACGAAGGCCCATGCGCTGTTCTTCAGCGCCAAGGGAGACGTGGTATACGAGGCAACGCAGGCAGACCTGACAGTACAAGACGTGCAGCAGCATGTTGACTTCGGTACGAACTGGACGCCATATACCTTGATGGATGGCGGGTATTATATCCCGGCGGAAGCTCTGGAGACGATTGAGGCGGATGTGCCAACAGGTCAGTTCACGGTTGAGCAGATGCAGCGTAGTCTGTTTTTCGATCCAAGCATGACCCGGAATATCCGGGAAAAAGATGGATCGGAGATCTACACCGACAGTAAACGTAGTCTGCAGGTAAAACAGGAACAGCGCTGGATCAGTTACACCGATCCGGCGGCACCGCCTGCGGGACAGATTGATCCTGCGAAGGATGCACTGTCTGCGGTTGATTTTGTGAATCAGCATGGTGGCTGGAAAGGCCGTTCGCGCATGATGCTGGAGACCGCCGATAGCAAGACACAGCTTGAATTCCAGCAGTATTATGGCAGCTATCCGATTATGGATTCCATGCAGTTCCGCTTTGGCACGATCAGCATGGAGATGCAGCAGGAGACGGTATCTAGTTATGAACGATCGCTGGAATACCTGAACGAAGGTGCAGAGACGAAGAAATCGGTAAAGTTGCCTGGTGGAGACAAGCTGAAGGCTCTTATTAAAAAGGTGGCAGGTGAGAATCGCCAGGTCGTGGACGTGTACCCGGCATATCGTCCTTCTTCGATTGAGGACGGACTCAAGCTGATCCCGGTATGGGTTATTCGATTCGGAAATGGTGAGGAAACTACCGTATCTTGATAGGTTATAGTCTTTGAACCAAAGAGTAGCTGTACTTTATCACTACGCGTGCAGAATAACCTTCCGATCGCTGTTACCCCCAGATTTCTTGAATTCCCTTTTAACACGGGAGAAATCTGGTGGTAAAGGCGAACGCTCCGCTTCTTCAGGTTATTTCTGCCCTCTCCGTTATCGTATAGCTTTAAGTTCAAAGGCTATAAACGGCCAGTTACGGTGGAAGGTGTAGGCAACTTGAGAAAGTATTGCAAGCAGCTAAGTTAGGGGGGAACGTTTTGGATTGGGGACGGGCGAAAAATGTGTTGATCTATGCCTTTCTGCTGCTCAATCTGGTGCTGGGATACCAGATCTGGATGGATGCGCGAGAGACGGCCGGAGCCAATCTGGACTTCACCTCACTGGCAGATAATACACAGCAGGCGATGGAAGAGAAGGGGATCCAGGTACTGGCTCCGATTCCGAATGAAACGCCAAAGCTGCCAAAGTTGTCCTATGAGTTCATTGAAGAGGGCAAGGCTGGTGTGGATATGGAACTGGAACAGCCTGTAGATAGCAAGCTGATCTTCTCGCAGAGTGAACTGGAAGATGCATTAGAGCGTGAGATTCCACAGATCGGGACATACCGGCTGGATCAGCTGATGGCCGAGGATGGAGCTTTTGTGCTTCACCCACTGGTGGATGGCAAATGGCCGCTCTTCAATGTGAGTCTGGAGCTATTCTACAGCGACCAGAAAATAACGGGTTACCGTCAAACTCCAGTGCGGATTACAACCGCAGAGGAGAGTGATCAGCAGGTGCTTCCGGCGTCGAAGGCGCTGGGAACGCTGATCGAGAACTTTTTGCCAAATGATGCAATTGTCAAAGATATTCAGCTGGGCTATTACGGCCAGTTGTTCAATTCAGATATACAGGTAGCGATGCCGGCATGGCGGTTCGTGCTGGAAAGTGGCGAAGTGTTGTACGTGCAGGGCATCAGTGGGGATGTATTCAGTCCCAAGACAGACAAACCAGGGGAGTAATGCGTTATGGGGATATATTTTACCGTGTTATCCAGCGGTTCGACAGGTAATGCCACAGTCATACAGCATGGGGGTACCTCACTCATGATTGACGCGGGTCTTAGTGCGAAGCGATTGGATGCACTGTTTCAGGAAAGGGAGATTTCTGGGGCAGAATTGGACGGGATTCTGGTTACACATGAACATTCCGATCACATTAAAGGACTAGGCGCGATGTCTCGGAAATATAATTTACCAATCTACGCAAATCTGAATACGTGGGCGGCACTGGAGAAGTCGGTTGGGGCGATTCCAGAGGAAAACCGGAGGGTATTTGAGACGGGTGAAAAGCATGATTTTGGGTCACTGCGCGTGGAATCTTTCGGGATCTCGCATGATGCAGCTGAGCCCGTAGGCTACACTTTCGATGATGGTACGGAGAAGCTGTCTGTTGCAACCGATCTTGGGTACATGAGCGACAAGGTTCGCGATGCCATCTCTGATTCTGACGTGCTGGTGCTGGAGGCGAATCATGATGTCGAATTGCTGCGTATGGGGCGTTATCCATGGAACACCAAGCGCCGGATTTTGAGCGACATTGGGCATTTGTCGAACGAAGCAGCAGGCGCAGCGCTTAGTGAACTGATGAACGGACGCATCAAGCGCACGTATCTGGCACATCTTAGCCGAGATCATAATATGATGGACTTGGCGAAAATGTCGGTGCGCGACGCAATGGAGAGCCGTGGATGCTTTTATCGGGATCATGAGTTCAAACTCTGTGATACGTATTACGACCGTCCTACGCCATGGGATAGGGTGGGTGAGCCATAAAGCTGTCGAGTTCGGCGGCTTTGCGCTCGACTTCCTCGCGGGTCAGGATGCCTTTATCGATAAGTAGTTCAATGATGGTGCTGAGTGCAAGGGTATTGCGATAGTGTTCTTCCTTGAGATCGGCCAGCTTGGCCGCCATATGAACTTCATCCATGGCTGTGAGTGTACGTGTGCGATCCATATATATCCTCCTCTATGAAGCTTCGAATTGTCTTTTACTATTATTGTAGTCAGGCTTGGTGGAAAACATTCCTCTTTTTGCCGCTAACATTTGTGTGATGAGACGTGTATGCTGAACCTGTGACTATGCAGGGGTGAAAAAGTTATTCAAATTTGCCAAAATGGCGCTTAGCGGACCGGATTTTGTGGTGATAGATACTATGGACCTTTATTGTTAAGCGCGTTATAGCGGAAATTTGCTTTAATTTTCGTGAATATGCAACTTTTTTTGATTTGACGTGTTTAGTATATGAGGAGCATTGTGATTTTGGCTGTTTTGCGTGTGAAATGGCATGTCATAGAATGCGAGAGCATGATTGATAGAGTCACTGACAGAATGGTGTGTCCGTTCTGTTGTACATAGACGCTGTATCTTGATTTGATGCCGGGATGCGGCGATATGCAAGACCATTTTATAAAATTGCAAAAAAGCATGGGAAAACGAGAGGTTATTTACGGTACGCACGTAACGAAAGACACAGAACGAGGCTGGAGAAGCGTAGCGTTCGCCTTTATGAACAAATTTTACCTAGGAAAAAGAAATAAAAAAAATTTGTGAGTAACAGCGATCGGAAGCTCGGCTGTGGCTGGAGTGGGGTAACGTAAGAACACCATCGTTGAACCATGCGACAACTTAGGCGGCAGTCAGGGTCTTGATGCGTGACAACGAAGGGGAGAGGATCACGATGGGATTGTTTGGAGACGATTTTTATTCAACCAAAGTATCAAGACGCGCCGAACCTGAACAGAAAGGCAAACTTCAGATCATCCGCCCTGGAGGCAGAGCACGTGGACGTGACCGCTGGAGCAATCCGCGCAGATCGCGTACGGGAATCAGTTCCACAGTGAAAGTTGCTGTGATCAGCTCGGTGATCAGCTCCATCGTGACCGTCACGCTGTTTAGCTTCATCACACAGCCCACATCGTTACCGCTGGCGAATGCTACAGGCAACGGTGGTGGAGGTAGTGCACAGGCAACACAGGCAGCTGATCCATACGACCGGATTATCCAGGCAGCAGCCCACGTCCGTCCTTCCGTGGTGAGCATTGTGAACCATAAAACGGGTAGCAGTCTATCGATGGAAGATTCGGCGCTGGGCTCAGGGGTCATTTTCAAGAAGGAAGATGGCAAGGCCTACATTATGACCAACCACCACGTTGTGGAGGGTGCGAGTGATCTGGAGATTGTGACCGTAGATGGGGAGACACACAAAGCGAAGCTGGTTGGCAAGGACCGTGTGAGTGACATTGCTGTATTATCCGCAGAAGATAAAGGGCTGGGTGCAGTCGCGGAGATCGGTGATTCCAGCAAACTTCAGCGCGGTCAAACGGTGTTGGCAATTGGAAACCCGCTCGGTCTAGGCGGTACGCTTACATCTGGTATTGTCAGTTACACGGATCGTATTCTACCAGTATCGATTAATCAGGACGGGGTGTACGACTGGGAGCAAAACGTGATCCAGACGGATGCGGCGATTAATGAAGGTAATAGCGGCGGTGCTTTGGTGGACTTGAACGGCAAAGTGGTCGGCATCAACACGATGAAGATCTCGGATACGGGCGTTGAAGGTCTCGGCTTCGCTATTCCGATGAACGAAGTGATGAGAACGGTCGATTCTCTGCTTTTGAACGGCAAAGTATCTCGTCCTTACCTCGGCGTGTACACGGTGGATCTGAGCAACCCTTATGCACCACTGGATGACGAGCAGCGTAAGGATCTGAAGTTGCCATCTCACGTGGACAGCGGTGTGGTTGTGCTGGAAGCATCCGGTCCGGCATCCGAAGCAGGTATGAAGCTGAATGACGTCATTACGGAATTTGACGGGCAAAAAATTACCTCCACGCTGGATCTACGGAAGTATCTGTACGATGAGAAGAAGATTGGGGATACGATTGAAGTAACCTTCTACCGGGATGGCAAAGCGGAGAAAGTATCGGTGAAGCTGACGGATAAACCGGAGTAAGGGAAGATCAACGAGCGAGCCCATACTGTTGCGTGGATTGAAATAGGGAATGCTAGAAGAGTGATCAGATCAACTGACCACTCTTTTTTAGTTGTTGGATGAGCATTACGCAATGCTTGGTTGTAAGGGGTGAGTTAGGTCGTAATTACATAAGTCAGGAAATCGAAATAACACTGGCTGTAATAGGGATTGGATGTGCTCGTTCGACAGTAAATGAGTAGATCAACCATTTTTATGTTCTCATGATCAGTTAGACCCGGAGCCAAAGGAGCAAATACATAAGACTAGGGCTGTGGTAAACTGTTGTCAATATGTTGGAGACGGTCGCTGATGCAATAACATTTGTTTGTCGATCTGATTTTATTTCAGAATGGAAGGGGTAATTTTGATGAAACATTTGAAGAAAAAGATGCTTGGGGGAACGAGCTTGGCGCTGTCGCTGTTTGTGCTGTCGGCCTGTGGATCTGAGGTAGCTACGACAGGAGCATCTGTAGATACAAGTGCTCTGCAGGAGAAGATTGCAGGGCTTGAGAAGAAACTGGTGGAGCAGGGAGCCAAGAGCGTTGAGCAGGAACAAAAGATCGCAGAGCTTGAGGCCAAGTTGAATGAGCTGAGTACAAATGTGATTGCCGTAGGTGAGGCTGGTGGTCAAACGCCTGTAACATCGGGAAACAACGGATCGGCAGGGAAAGGCGACGGGGTGCTGATTACCTTTGCCCAGTATGAGAAGCTTGAGGTTGGCATGTCGGTGGAAGATGTCATCGAGATCCTTGGCGGCGAAGGTGAAGCACTGAGTGAAGCGGAGAATATGGTGGTTTACAACTATAAAGGCACAGCCGGCAATGGTGCCAATGCGGTTATTGCTTTTCAAGGCGGGAAGCTGTTGACGAAGGCGCAGTCGGGATTGAATTAAAGAGCATGGATTAAGGAGCATTCTTTTCAGGGTACCGTGGAGGTATCTGGAAGGGATGCTTTTTGTGTTCTTTTACGACGAATGGAGAGGTTTGGTGGAGGTTGGGCACGATAAATTAGGGCTAGGGGTTTCTTTTCGGTGGCAGGTGTGATAGAACTGAGAAGTGGCTATCCTGTAATGGGATACGCGGTTGTGAATCGGGAACATAGCTGGTTACAGAAAGGATGCTTAACGGATGTACGTTGTATGCAAAGAACACGTGGACATTGCCATCGACATGTTTGTCGATGAGTATGAGGACGCTCCAGATATCGTTGATCTGAAGGAGACGGAATTTGCCGACTGGGACCCGCCTGCGAAATGCGCCGAGTGCGAACAGCATGCGGAATTTCTCGTCGTTTAGCGTACTGTAGGACTTAGACGGCTGGAGGCGTGACTTAAGGTGGCGCTTCAGGCTGACTTTCCATCCGGTATGAACATCACAGCAAGAAGCCAAGGAGAGCGTGAAGAGCGCTCTTTTTGTGTTTGTGGGGGGAATCTCGTTAGAATTTGGAGAAATGCGTAGTTTAGGTTATATAGTTGGAACGAACGATGCTGTGAAGCATCTTACTTATAGAATATCTCGCAAGACAATTTAGGAGGAATGAATTTTCATGTTTATTCAGATTATTGGTGTAGGCAAATTAAAGGAAAAATATTTGACGCTGGGCATTCAGGAATATGCCAAGCGGCTCGCCCCGTACATCAAGTTTCAGATGATCGAGGTCGCAGACGAAAAGGCGCCCGATACCCTGAGCGAAGCTGAGGTTCGGGCGGTAAAAGAGCGCGAGGGCGAACGCATCCTCGCGCATGTGAAGAGCGAGGCGCACGTGGTCGCGCTCGCATTGGATGGCCAGCTCTGGAGTTCTGAGGAGCTGGCATTGGAGATCGACAAGCTCGGCACGTATGGGACGAGCCATGTCGTGTTTGTCATCGGAGGGAGCCACGGGCTCTCCGATGAGGTGTTGCGCCGCGCGAAGCAGCGCTTGAGCTTCGGGCGCATGACCCTGCCGCATCAGCTTATGCGGCTGGTGTTGGTGGAGCAGATTTATCGCGCGGTGAAGATAAATCGGGGTGAACCGTACCACAAGTAGGGCGAAATTTATGCTAAAACCGCCTAGTTTAATTGAGGAAAGGCAACTAGAATTATGCAGGCAACAAAATACTGCTCAGTGAACTTGATTCGAGTGTCTTTAACGTTCTTATCAGTTACTTGTATCATACATGTAATAAAGGTATGTTTAATCAGGCCCATCCGTCCAACCGGTGGATTGCTCTAGGAGCATAACCCCTTCTTGCCAAATTGCGCCTAAAGACGCTAGCCTGACAGCAATTCTGTTCAGACTCAGTGCTATATGTCATCTTCACTTACCCATTAACGAACTGTTGAGATCGCAATTTTTGTTAGGATCGCTACCAACATGTGAACATGATCGGGCATCTTGTGACCTTTTATAATTTCGACTCTCTTATACTTACACAGACGTCTGAAAATTTCGATTATATTAGATCTTTTCTCACTTGAGTTCCCTCCACCCGCATAGCGGGTGGTTTTTTGTTTCGCGCGTTTCACGCACTCAACTGGCTAAAGCCATAATTAAAAGCCATCCTGTGATCGGGATGGCTCCGGTAGCAGCTTAGTAATTATCATTGTTCATTATTAATTTTCACTTCTAGCCAGTCAATAAGTACATTCATATCTAAAGAATAGTTTTTAAGACGATATGAAATATCATTATCCGATTTGTTCTGGAGTACATCAAATTGATCTTGAGCAGCTCTGCCTAATTCTGAATTTAATGCCATTGCTGTTTTTATCATTTCACCTATATATTCCTCCTGATCATTTGTGAGTCCCGCAAGACTAAGTTGTTCAGCCGTAAATTCATCGATTGATAATCGAACATCTTTTGCTTCTTCGACTGAACTAGTTAGTTCTTCGTTTAGGTACTTCTTTGCAGCATAATGTAAGAAAGTATCCCCAGTATACATATGAAATGGAAGTTTATTTGTTTCGTCTAGTGATACTTCTGTTGAAAATTCATCAATTAATTCTAGTCTTGGTCCCATTTTTTTTCCTTTTAGCACACGCCACCAATCCTCTTTTTCATCATCAGTAACAAAGATAATAGGCTTTTTATTCGTCTTTGCATACTTTAAAATCTGTTTCCAAATTACAAAATCTCCAAATCTATCGGGAACTATAAGATTACTATATTGTTTCCACTCATTATCTTTCTTTAATCGATCTTCAAAACCAGGTGGACGTAATATTTTGTATCTCTCTTGCCCAGATTGAAGAATAGCCTTTAGCTCTTGTTCAGTAAAGCCCTCGCCAACATTTTTAAATAATTTATGAATATTTTCAACAGTTTCTTTTCTTTGAATTATTTCAGATTCATGCGACTTTTCGGTCTCTTCCAGATCTTGTTTGAAATCTTCAATTAACTTTTGAGCATTCTCAAGAAAAGCTGAAACTTTAATGAAAGGATGATTTCTATATTGCTTGAATTCCTTTTTTGTTTCTTCTAAAGCTGGATTAAACAACTTTTTGACAATACCACTTATCTTTCCGTAGGAATTTTTTAAATCATTTTGAACATTAGTTACATTATACTGATATTCTAATAAAACCTGATGTGGGACCCATAACCTTTCACTAATCTTCTCCAATACAGTTAAAAAGTCTTTATTTGTTGAATTTGTATATCTATTAAAATTTAATAATATATTAGTATCCATTACAAACAAGCAATTTTCCCATAAGAGATCGTAGTCTGCTTCGGCATATTCGAGATGCCAACGAAGATTAGATATCATTGTGTCCTCCAAATTTAGATAAAGACGATTGATTTCTTCTTTGCATGGGAGTTCCTCACCTCATTTTCTAATTTATAGATTTTATAATTGGAAGTTTTTGTATTTCAATATTAAATGATTTTGTTAGGATTAGCACTAAAAGATTGAGTGGTTACGTTAGACAGCAAATTAAAAATTTTAATAGGAGAGAGTAGTTTTGGCATACTAGAATTTTGCCTTACAAATGTTACGGTGATGATTTAAACACCAAGGGGAACTAAACTAGTAAGAAATAGGCGAAAAATGAGCCGCTATCAGTGGAATGACATGATGAACCATACCAAAAGTAAGAAAGAAGTAAAAGCAAAGAAGAGTAGTTATTTCTGCTTTTGCAATTAAGTACTTCATACTTCTAATACAATATCAATAAATTCAAAATTATGTCCGGCTTCCAAGATATCACTATATTTGTCTAATGTTTTTGAATCTATAATAAGTCCTTTCAAGTTGCTCCCAGTAAATTTTGCGTTCTCTAGTCTAGTGTTACCTAGGTTTACTCTATTTAAATTTGTATAACTCAAATTAGCATTTCTTAAATCGCTGAATTCCAAATTCGAATCTTCTAGATCAGAATAAGTTATAGTAGCACTATTTAATATAGCGTAACTTAGATCAGTGTCTTTTAAATTTGTAAAACTTAATTCTGTTCTATATAGATTAGCATTTTTAAAATGACAATGATTGAGATTAGAATGTGAGATAGTTGTGTTTTGAAATCCTACATTCTCAAAGTAGGATTTACTTAAATCACAGTTAGTTATTTTGGAATTACTTAGATTCATGTTATCAAAGGTAGCGTAATTTAATATTATTGAATTTAAGTTTAAATTCTCCAAATTGATTATCCCAAGTGGGTTAAATTTGAACTCATAATTAATTGAATTAGCGATTGTAACCAGTCTTGCAAGTTTATCTTCTTTTAAATCAAACTCATTTATCATTAAAAATTCATCTAAGAATGATAAAAGTGATATTAAACATTCAGCTAAATTACATTGCATCTTTCTTAAGGTAATATCTTTATAATTTTGGTAGTATAACCTTATTGCGGATAATTGATTTGTACCTATAGAGTCAATCACTGTATGAGGAACAAGTTCGCTTAGAAAAAAAGACATTAATTTTGAGTATATTTCTCTTAGAATATTTTTTTGAACGTCTTTTAGTAATTCAGTAAGAAAAATTTCTACATTGTCTATAATTTTTAATGTCGAAAAAGTTTTATAAAGTTCCACATAGAATATCTCTTGTTCCATTTTTAACAGTTCAATTAATTTTCTGACTATAGCACTTGATCCTAGGTACTCTTTAAATGATTTATGCACAAAATCAAACTCAAAGAAATCTACAACCTCAAAACTTTGTACAAATGTTGTGTTTGTGTTTATTAATAAAATTGAGCTAAGTTTCTGTTTGCTAATTTCTAAATGTGGGGTTAATTTAAATAGCATTTTGTCATTTATTGAAGTAGGTAATAATTCTTTCTCTAAAACTTCGGAGATTGTAATAGTATCTATACCATTAGTAAGCATAGTTAGGCTTAAATTCTCGTTAAACTCTTTTAATAAAGTTTTTAATTCTATATTACCAATCGAAAAAACTTGTAATAAATTCAATTGGTCTTCAGTAATGTATTTTTCATTACCGTTAGTCCACTCAAATAGTTGTCTATATATTTCCAGTCTATTAAGTTTTTTCTCAATTAATTGAGGATTTGATCTTAGCATCTTAAAGAAAAGATATAACATCAAAGGTTGATTAAAAATCTCTTGTTCAAGATTGATGGTATTTGTTTGGTTGCTTATCCCGTTTAATGCATTCCATTTTGTTATCCATTCATTAGTTTGTTTAGAAGAGAAGGGAGTTATATAAATTATTTGACAACCTAATAAAAAATCACATATACGATTGTTCAAAATAGAAACTCTACTTGTTAATAAAACTTTAATGTTTCTGTAAATATCATTGAAACTAACTACAGAATCAATAAAATTCTCATGTTCTTCAAAAGAGTTTAGTTTAATTTCGTCTAATCCATCTAATATTATTGTAATGTCTAAACTAGCAAAATAACTTTGATGAATATTACTTGATATATACTCATTTAAATGTTTAATTAAATCCTTTGAGAACTCTCCGGAAAAATTGAATTTTTTTAATTCTATTCTGATAATTGTAGTATTCTTAGTAGATTCTTCGACTAATAACCATTTAGTAAAAGTGCTTTTTCCCATTCCAGGACTACCTAAAATTATTGTTGGTTTTCCAGTAGTTTTTACATTGCGTATAGTGGAATATACTTCTTCTTTATCTCTAAGTTGTAATTTTAAAGTTTGTAAATCCAAAAATCTATCTTTTAGCTTATAACTAAAAGCGTATAGAGGTATATAAATATCCAAAACAGTGAATTTTTCATCATAAAGTATCTCTGTTAATTGATAATTAGCCTGTTGCTGACACCAATTTTTTAACTCCATATTTAGAATATCTATTGAAGTATTAGTTTGCTCTGGCGGAATGAGATGTTTTTCTATTTCCTCTAACTTTCTATGTGTGAAGTTGTGGTATTCAAAGTTTTCTTCTTTAAAATTTTTAATAGACTCTTCAAGCGATTGAATAGAATTTAATGTGTTAATGGAATTCTTAATATTTATGTAATCTAATTGTCTGGGTTCTATTTTTTCAAGATAATCAAAAATATAAAAATTAATTAAAGCATGTCCTATATGTCTACCTATAATTTCTGGATTATCTGAGTAGTCCATTTTTTGAGAAATACTATATGCAATATTATATAAAGAATCGTTATCTTTGAATAATTGATTAAAATCATAATTTATTTTTAATAATTCATCAATTACTAGCTGCGGTTCTTTTTTTAAAATATCTTTTACATTCATTAATTGGCATTTAATTTTATCTGATTTAACTAGTTTTATTTGTTTATCTAGTGAATTAAAGAGAGAAATAGTTAATTGGTCATTTAGATTAGTTTTACTTTTAAAATTTTCTGCTAAGGTTTTACTAGAAAGAGCAGTGTTAATAATTGTAAGTAATGAATTAACAGTGGTGTTTCCTAATGTTTGGGATAGCCATGCAATAAAAGTCATGTTGATCTCCTTTGAATTATTCTGCATTAAATACAAATATATCTCATTTATTACATTGCGCTAAATATTAGACTAAGTAAAGCAAAAATCATGTAATTTAATTAGAGTAAATTACCTGTTTTCTTAGAGATATTTATAGAGTCCCTCTTATAGATATCAGTTTTTATGCACTAGTAATCTTTTCGACAAAGTCCGTCTATATCCTTCAAAAGGATTATTTACGACAAAATCATAAAATCAACACATACACGAATGTTAAAGTTTTAGTTTTTTGATCTGTTTATTTAGCCAATAGAGTGATACGGTGAACTGTACCACAAATAAATGAAATTTTTAGTATATGGAGAATTTTGTTATTTTCGCTATAGTAAAGATATAAATAGAGAGATTATAAATTTTAATGATATAGGAGTGATGTTATGGGACAGGTTGCACGAAATGCACTTAAAGGTTACACATTTCAGCACTACATATTTACGCTGTTTTTAGCAAAGATGGACGTTGAAAGAAAAATCAAAAAGATTGAATCGGAAACAATTATAAGTGGGAACTTTGACGATTTATATATAGAGGCAAATGAGAACTATAGAATTCAAGTAAAAAATTACCCAAGTACTACATTGGATGACATTGTTATAACAAGAGATGTTGTTAAAATCAAAGGAAACTCTAATGACTACAATCAAGAAGAGAATAATATTGTAATTATTAATACTGATCAGATTGAAACAGATTCAGAATTTATGGGATTTCCAGCAATAGAATTAGACGGAATTGTCATAATACCACTAACTCCCATTGATGTGCAAAATCTACTTGATGAGATGTTTAGTACTGAAAGTAGAGAAATTCAAATTATTCAGTTTGCATTTTCTATGATAACTTCTTCAAAATTTATGGTGAACGAAGAGGAGCTACCAAAAGTGATTAGGATGTCTCTAGATTTAGGTGACAGAACAATCTTAATACGAGAACCATTAGATAGCGTGGAAAAGGGTGTTTTATGGATATACGGAAAGCCTGGTGTAGGAAAGAGCCATTATGTTAAAGAGTTGATTCAAAAGTATAGTGATGCAATAGTATATAGATTTTGGATTGGATCTCAAGACGAACGACTAATGAAACGTTTGCAATTTGATGTGTTTTTAGATGATGTGGCGCTAGGAATATTCAAATCTCCAAAAAGTTACACTATTGAAGAATTGATTCAAGAAATTATCAGACAAGATAAAATATTGATTATTGATGGTCTTGATCATGTTGAAAATTATAATCCGACAGAACTTCAATTATACATCGATTTTATTAATTCATTAGAGGATACCCGCCTCATTGTTTTGTCAAGACCACTTTTGGCAAAAGTTAGTTGGAGACCAAAGGAATTGATAAATTGGAGTTTTGAAGAAACTGCATTATATCTGGCATTGGCTTACGACATTTCTGATTACAGATTTGTTAGTAAAATCTATGAAGTTACTGATGGTTATCCGATAATCACTTACTTTATTGCGGAACATTATAAAACTCATGAAGAGATTAACATTACGCTGGAGATTGAAAACTTAAATCAATATTATGGGATGTTGCTTGAAAAAGTTAATCCAAAATCATTATTATCTATTTTTGCAACAAACAATAGTTTCTTCACAGAATCTGAGCTTAGAACTATTCTTAAAGAATCTTTCCTGGTAGACGTAATCATGGAATTTATTGAAGGACATCCATACTTGTTTAAAAGGACGATAAATAGGATATCTTTAATTCACGATAGTTTTAACACATACTTGAGACTTCAACTTGAAAGTTATTCAGGATTAGAAGGCAGAGTGAATCAGATTGTACAGAGTAGTTTGTTGAGTGGAGATGTTAATTTCATGTCAAGATTGTCTTCATTTAAACTTAGTGAAGATTTCTATAAAGAACTATTACGGATGTATAGCGAAGTTGATATTTTTTCAGCCTTACTTAAAAAAACCTTAGATTTTAATTCAATATCCTCATTTTACGGACAACTACAGAAGTTATTAGAGCAACGAGAAGGAGTACTAGATGTATATCAGTATTATTCATTCGCTTTGATTTATCAGATGGCTAATCGTAATGACTTAATTGGGTATGATGGTTTGATGTATCAAATTATTGTATATATGAATACTCATTTAACTATAGAGGAAGAGATATTTAGTACAGGCGTTTTATGGAATACTTTCATTCTTTTAAAATTGCAGGATGAAGCATCATATAAAAGATATTTGACAGATTGTATGTATGATCAAAATCAAATATATGAACTATATGAGATATTCAATGATGAACAATGTTACTTTGAGAAACGGAAAAACAAGCCGAACTATAAAAAAACATTAAAAAAATTACAAAACAATGATATATCTCATTTTGATAAGCAAGATATCTTAATTAGACATATGGTTAATGTCTGGGTTAATCAAGACCAAGAGGATATCTATTTTAAAATACTTGATGAATACTTGAACAACGATAGAAGCATAGCAACTTACCAACTTAGTAAAATTAGCGAAGACTATGGTATTGATGCTAGATGGTCAGCCAGAATGTTGTCATCTGTTAAACACCAACTCAATGAGTTAGGTTTATTAGGAGAGAATAATATATTTTATGATAAATCTTTGGACGACATTATTAAGGAAAGTGCTGCGAATGGATCTTTTGAAGCAGTAGATTATGCGAAATCCTTTATAAGGTTAGCAAATCATGAAAAGAGAAAAATTGATATTTATTCAGTTAACCGACTGTGGGCAATGTATTACAATCGAAAAGATTATAGTGTATATACACTTGATAGAGCATTAAGTGTGTTTGAGAAATTCGGTTTTATAGAAGAACTAAAGTCGATTGATATACTAAGAAAAGTTATGAATCAAAGTGAAAAAGGGATTAGACATTTACTTAGAAGTTATTTAGATATGAAAGATGATTCACTAATAAATAAATTAGTTCAAATGGGTGCATTCGATGATAGGGATTTTCCGGTAGATGTATTCGATTTAATACCTGAGAAAATAAATTGCCTTGATGTTAAGCACATTGATTATAGAATACATGAAATGCTTTCATATCATAGTTTTGGAAGGAAGATTGAATACACAGATATAAAAAATCCGTTGCAAAGCAAGTACTGTATACGAGTTCTTGATGCTATATATGACTATGGTTACAAAATATCAGGACTAATTGATGATGAAAAAATCGAGGAAATGATCACTGAAAAAGGAATAGAGACTTTAAAGTATTTAAAAGAAGAAGAAGAGGGGGAGTTTATTCCATTTAAACATGGATGTATTCATGAAGAAGACATCGCGTATATTCGAGATAATCAGATCGGATTTCTTGAAGTATCAAGATACTCAGATGGATGGTATTCCTGTTTACCTTTTGTGGATATCTATTCTCTTTTTGATTTGGTTGAAATCAGAATGTACCACTTAAAGATACTGCATAATGCAATGTTTGCTAGAGTATCAGGTAGAGAATACATTGGTGATTGGCATTTGTTGATTGGTAATATTCCACAATTTCTTGATCAATACAAGATTGATATCGACTGGCACAAAATGTATGAAACTTTAAAATGGTTTTTAAGAGAATCATTAATTTACGATGCTGATCATAATGAGCAACTGAAGTGATTCAATGAGGTCCAACTAAAATTAGCCAGCCGTTAGTCTCATAGACCTCCCCCTCTATAGGGGAAGTGGGGACGGTATGAAATTAGGAAACATGCACTAGAAGAAAGATACTCATAGGAAAATCTTTTAATTTCGCTCTACAGATGATATGGGGAACCGTACCACAAGTAACAGTGTGGGATTTTTTGATGAAAACAAAGCTCACCCTAAAGAAAAAAAGAGCATTTTTTACCAAGTGAAGCCTCTATCCCAATTAGCGGAATAGAGCTCTACACACAAAAAAGATCCAATCACCTGAAATGACTGGACCCTCAATCATAAACTTAAATTTCAAAATCAATCGTACCCTTTTCGGTTAATTCAAAGGGACCTGGTGTGACATCTGCATTGGGTCTCTTTGTTCCGAAAAAGTCGGAGTCAAAATGATAGGGCGTGCTGTCTGGTTCCTCATACTTCATATCGGCGTGATAAGTCTTTCCAAGTAGATCCGTGGTAACTAGCATTGATGAGGTTCCCCGAAGCAATCTTGGATCATGGATCTGAATGTGCACTTTGCCTAGTGCAAGATTCGTCTCAATTGTTACGCCCTTCTGTGCAACTATCTTCGCTTGGGATTCGTGACGACTTGGAACCGCATCGTTAAGAAATACATTGCCACCCATAGCTACCGGAAGAACGGCATTGCCTATAAAGAAATCCTTTGCCGCATCGCCAAGCTCCATAAGCTCCTCTTTGGTGTATTCCCACCATTTCTTATCTTTCACATCCGGATGTTGATCGTAGCCTCCAAGTCCCACAGCATGCAGATAACATATGGAATTGTCCGGAACACCATCCATGACCGTCTTCCCGTCCTCTCCAACTTCATCCCTTGATTTAAGTGGAAGATGCTCAAAAAAGGTGATGGGCACAGGCTCCTTATTAGGATCATTGTCACCTATAAAGATATTGTTGTAGTACCTGTCATCGCCTCCAGTGATATTGGAGTATCCCGCCATGGCCGTCTCGTGAGGGAAATGATATGGCGTAATACGAGTAATTTCGGAACGAACGACAAATCGGCCTGCAAATAAATTATGAGCAAATGCCCCGCCCTGAGCCATATTTCTGAAATTCATCGGAGAGAGAAATAGATTGTGATCGACCATATACGGACCATGGCACACCTCAACGAAGAGGTCTTCCGAAAGATTGTCAAAAAATACATTACGACTGATGCGAGTGCCCTGTGCCTGCCAGTCCAGCCAAAGCGCACGGTAACAGCTATACATTATATTTTCGCTAATTTGAGTATCCAGGGAAGCATGCAGTTTAATTCCCGCTACTTCGGCACCGTGTCTGAGTCGTTTGTGGTGAATATTATAAATACGGTTCTGATATATGTGGCTGAAGGCTGCTCCCATATGACCCACAATACCTGCCTGTTCACAATCGTGAATTACATTACCTCGAACTGTGTGACTGCCGATGTTATCTTTATGCCAGCCGGAGCGTAATGCTCGTAAAATAACCTCCTGCTCGCGTTGAGTACCACCTTTACTATGCTTCTCCAAAGACTTGGTGTGGCCTGTGCCGATTTCGGTACCCAGGCTAATACCAACGCAATTGGATTCACTGATTATATTGTTTTCAATAATCCAGCCCTTGCTCCAGTGAGGTCCAATCAAACCTTCCTGGTAGTCCGTAGGTGGTGCCCATTGGGGGGAGGCTTGACGAAGTGTGAAACCACTTACGGTGATATAGTTCAGTCCCGGTTTATCAGGCCAAAAGCAATAAGGACGTACATTAATTTCTACATTTTCCGTACGAGGGTCTTTTCCACCAAAGGTGGCCCAGATTTTTGTTGTTGTAGAACCAACCTCGGCATACCATTTTAACAATGAATCCTTGGGATACTTGGCTTCGGACCAAACTCCAGGATTGTGAACGCTTTCAATACTATCGCATTCATACAATGATTTGCCATCCAAATAGACATCGCCGAGATGAATTGGGAAGGGCCCGTCAAACAACCAGTCTCCACTGAGCTCTACCTCATAGGGATTGCGAACGGAAAAGAGGGAATTGGGCACTTCTGTGCTCCAGACATTGTTTCCTTCAGAATTCCAGTTGGTAATCCGTTCAGCTCCTGTAATCACGACTTCCCCGTCTCCTGCGGATCGATATACGATTCTATGCTCCGCTGTTCCTCCATTAGCCGGGTTAACCCATTCCCTGTATACTCCCGCATGAACAGTAACTGTATCACCGGCCATGGCATGAGCCGCAGCGCGTGATATGGTACGAAGGGGTTGATCCGCTGTTCCTTTTCCTTGATCATTCCCATGGTTGGATACATGATATTCCATAACAACTCTCCTTCTATTTTAAAATGTTTGTTGTATCCCGTTATTATACTAGAAAATAATTATAATGGCAGAGATAGGAAGGTGTATGTTAGCCTGAATTGATATTGATAAAAGGTAAAACCACATCCACTACCCTATGAAGTTGTGGATTTTTGCGTATTAAAGTCTTCTAGCTATTGTTAAAAGCTATGACTAGCCATGCTTTTTTCATATAACAAGCATTCCTTTCCATCATGCTATACTCATTAGACTAAAAAGTTAGAAGGAGAAATAGTTATGATACCATTTCGTAATGATCATGTAGGTAGCTTTCTACGTCCTGCAGATTTAAGTCAGGCACGTGAACAATATAAATTAGGCAACATCACATATGAGCAATTAAGAGCTGTGGAAGATAAAGAGATTATTCGAATTATTGAAAAGCAAAAGGAAAATGGCGTATTGGCAGTTACGGATGGTGAATTCCGCAGAAGCTGGTGGCATTTTGATTTCCTGGGCGGCCTGGATGGCGTAGAGCTGTATGAGCAAATAGATGGACCAAAATTCCACAATATGCAAACGCGCAAGGGTGGGATTCGTGTTGTTGGTAAAGTTGATTTCTCGAGTCATCCCTTTGTTCAGGATTTTGAGTTTTTGAAAAAGCATGCAGGTGACGCAGTAGCGAAACAGACCATTCCAAGTCCAAACATGCTTCTATATCGATTGGAGAATGACGCCAATATCTATACGGACCGAGAGCAATTTCTTCAGGATACGATTGCGGCGTATCAAAAAGCCATTCAAGCCTTCTATGATGCAGGATGTCGATACCTGCAATTAGATGATACAGCTTGGGCAGACCTGTTCTCAGAAGCTGGTCACGATAAGCTACGTGCTAAAGGTCTGGAACCGGCGGAAGAGTTGAAAACGATGCAGCGCATGATTAATGAATCCTTGTCTCATAAACCGGCAGATTTAGTGGTGACGATGCATATTTGTCGTGGTAACTATAAATCGAACTATTTCTCAACGGGTGGTTATGATTACGCTTCTGAAGTTATCTTTGGAGGCTTAAACGTAGATGGTTTATTTTTAGAATTTGATGATGAGCGCTCAGGTGGTTTCGAGCCATTAAAATATGTGAATCGAAAAGATTTGAAAATCGTGCTTGGTTTACTCACATCAAAAACAGGCGAGTTAGAGGATAAAGAACACATTAAAGCTCGGATTGCAGAGGCGGCAACCTATGTACCACTTGAGCAACTTTGTTTGAGTCCACAATGTGGCTTTTCATCTACAGAAGAAGGCAATATTTTAACGGAAGAACAACAATGGCGTAAACTTCGTTATGTTAAGAAAATTGCAGAAGAAGTTTGGAATTAATCCATTTAAATAACGGAGGGGATGTAAAATGACAATTCAAGCAGACCAAGAGACAATTATAGTTGAAGCGTTCATTAATGGTCAAAATGTAAAATCCCTTTCGCAGTTAGCAAAAGAGAATCCGACAAACCCAACTGAGATCGTAGGTTATTTCCCTGTCACTACGAAAGAACAAGCGGTTGAAGCGATTGAAGCAGCGGCAGGAGCTTTTAAAACATGGAAGCAGACCACCATTGATGAACGCATTATGATGATGCGCAAGGCGATCGAGAAGATTAGAGCAGCTGAGAATGAAATTGTGAATTTGCTGTCTAGAGAGCATGGCAAGCCCCTGTATGATGCACACGGTGAAATTTATGTTTCGTTAATGTGGATGGAGTTTGCTTGTAATGAAGCCAAATCGGCTCTACAGGAAGAGATCAAAGAGCATGAGAATGGTAAAACGATTCTTTCCTATGATCCAATTGGTGTGGTGGCAGCGATTAGTCCATGGAACTATCCCATTGCTTTATCTACGATTAAGATCGCTCCTGCCTTACTTGCGGGCAACACGATTGTGCTTAAACCAAGCCCATATGCGCCACTGGCGGCAGCGAAGGTGGCAGAGATTATTGCGAGTGAGTTCCCGGCTGGGGTAATCAATGTCGTTCATGGTGATGCGGATGTGGGTGTTGAACTAACTAGTAATCCTCTTGTTACTAAAATCGCTTTTACAGGTGGAACCGCAACAGCTAAGCATATCATTAAAGCTGCGTCGGAAACGATTAAGGATATGACGCTTGAGCTTGGTGGTAATGATGCGGCTATCTTCTTGGAAAGCTTTGATGTTCATGATGAGCGAGCAATGCGCCGGATTGTCATTTCTAATTTCTTGACTGCAGGCCAGATCTGTATGATCGCCAAACGTGTGTATGTGCACCGTTCTATTTATGATGAGTTTGTGGAAAAATATATAGAGGCCGCTAGTCGCTGGATTCGAATTGGTGACCCATTTGATTCAAATACGACAGTAGGTCCACTTAATAACCTGAAGCAGAAAAATTATGTGCTTGGTTTGGTTGAAGATGCGCAAAAGCGTGGGGCTAAGGTCATCCCTCTCGGTCAAATTCTTGATCAGAAGCTGTTTGAACAAGGTTACTACCTACAACCTACGCTTGTCTTAGGTTGCGATGTTCATGATCCGATTGTAGTGGAGGAACAGTTTGGTCCTACGGTTCCGATTCTGCCATTTGACGATGAAGAGCAGGTTATTCATCTACACAATGAAAGCATATATGGATTGACGAGTTCTGTATGGGGGAAAGAAGAGGATGCCATCTCCGTCGCACGTCAACTCGAAGCTGGAACGACCATGATCAATACAGCTGCTGTGCAGGGGCTCGACGTTCGGTTCCCTTTCGGTGGGGTTAAGCAATCCGGTATTGGCCGTGAATACGGCGCGGAAGGTATCCGCACTTATACAGAAAAGCATGTCATCAACGTTCCGAAGACACTGGATCTTCCTTATATCCCAGAGTAAATGGTATACCACAAACTTCCACATCGTACGAGGAATGTACATGTAAAGTTGAATGTAGGCTCTAACTTTGCGCTTTGTTTACTGATTTTTAAGAATCAGTAGACAGGGCGTTTTTTTGTCAGATCAGTTTGACCGCAGCAACTTTTTAGAAAAAATTAACTCATATCTGCTGGAGATGAGCCTGAAGAAATAAAGAAGCCACTCCATTATTTTGAAGTGGCTTTGTACTCAGCTATTATACGGTGAACGGCGGCTATCTTCTACCTAGTGTCTCCCAAATGCCATGGAGCCAGGAGTCGAATTCAGCATCTTTGTCGCCCTCGTAAGTATCATAAATATCCAGACGTGTCTTTTGCAGTTTTTCCTTAAATTGCTCGAATGTGTGACCTTCAGGAAGGCTTTTTTTAATCCGTAGCAAAATTTTGTTAGTACCTTTAAACAGCTCACCTTTGTTTTTGGCAGGCATTTGTACATCTTCATCCAACTGCTTGAGCTTGTGATATGCGGCTTCGCGCACTTGAAACACTTGATCATTTTTCAAAACATGCTGAAGCAATTTAATGGTAGGAGCTGTATTCCAGTTCCCCAATTCGTTCACTGCATTCAGTCTTTCTCTCCAGCTCGACGTCCGGTTAGCCGCTCGTTTGAGCTCTTCAAAGTTCTCCGGTAGTTCGTTAACTGCTCCAATATCATGGTTGTTCGTCAAAATTCAATCTCCTTAATCATCGCCATCTCGGCAGAATGATGAATGTTATTTATGTGATCACTATTATAGCACGAACCTGACTAAACTACTCCTATGAAGCCGATTGGTTAGCCTTTTCCTTAATGAAGTCCACCATATACACCCAACCAATCAGTCCGCATAAAACAAAACCAAACGCATGCAGAGATCCGTAAATGGGAATAAAATCGAGTATGGTTAAGGAGTACATATTTTTCAGTAACGGATAGAAGATGGAAATGACAATAACCGTGTAAAAGGCTAGACAAGAAAGGCCTAAGAAGAAGGCTGCCTTAACATCCAAAGCATTTTTCCTCAAGTAAGCAAGGAGATAAGCGGTGTAAACCACAATATTGCAGGCGAACAAACTGACACCGACGTATTCAATCGGCTTGGAGAAAATCATACCAATAGCAATCAAGATTGGTCCGATGATATCGATGGCAACAACCCAGGGATACCAGCTTTTCTTCGTCATGATGCGTCCCAGTGCACCAATAAAAATCGGAACGATCGCAGATGAGAAATGAAAGTGGAGCGAGCTTAACGCGTGCGTTGCAGGATTAGCTTGAAAGAGGGTTAATTGATATTGATATAAGGTAAACCAAATGCCCCCGATAAAAAAATAAACGAGCCCCGCACCAATCGCTATTTCCGCTGCTTTTCCTTTAGAGATCACAATAGTGGTCAAGCCATAGATGCCGAGCAGCAGTGTGAACAGTAGCCACCCAAGGGACAGAATCCCCGGTATTACCGTGCTTTCTAACCCCCACATCTTACTACTCATTACCGAGGCCAGGGTAAGAAGCGCAGCGGGAAATTGAAGCCATTTCATAGCAGCATAAATCATTCGTTGATGTTTATTCTTTTCGTCAGGGTTCAAAAGTAAAATCACAAGAGGTACAATGACAAAAGCCGCAAAAAGCAGAAATTTTTCAACAAGTTCGAATTGGAAGTAATCAAGGGAAAATATCAGAATGGTTATGATTCCACCGGGAAACACTGGTGCTAATAATGATTTCATTCGTTGCTTCAAGGAACTATTCATGGGGTTTCCTTTCTAACTACGTTTATCGTGTAATAACTGCCTGCATCCAGTTGTGTAGCGTTCTTTAGTATAGATTGGCAATTCTTTCTTTAAGTAGTCTAACATATTTATTTGTCAATATATGAAAATAAGCTTATCTTACTGCGGTTGATGGAGTCATGGGAAATAGCCCTACCGCTCTTCAAAGACTTTCACCATAAAGGAGCTGTGGTATCAAATGAATAAGGATAAAAGTACAGAAATGAAATACTCTTCAAAAGCAGGGGACATTCTACAGCAGATCAATAGTAAAACTAAGCTAGGTGACTTACGAAAAATCGCGAAGGACATAAAAAAAGATCACGAACTTGCTATGGAACTTTGGTCGACCGAAGCGTTTTTGCCCAGACTATTAGCTATTTTAATTATGGATAAAAAACTTCTCTCACAAGAATTGCTTAATAGGTTTGATAAGGATATGCAGACTCACACTTTTGATGAGCGAAATAACTTAATGGATTGGTTAATGGCTAATCAGCTTACCAAAGACAAGAAGACCATTGCATTGATGGAGTTATGGGAAAACAGCCCTTCTGCTCTTCAAAGGCGAGCTTTTTGGTATTATCAAGCGCGATTGAGATGGACTGGACAAACGCCTCCTGATAACACCGAAGACTTACTATCTGCAATTGAAGCTAATATTACGCAGGAAGAGCCGGAAGTTCAGTGGGCTATGAATTTCATTGCAGGCTGGATAGGCATTTATGATCAAAAGTATCGTTCGCGTTGTATTAAACTTGGTGAGAATACAGGTCTTTATAAGGGTGAAATGGTATCAAAGGGTTGTACTCCTAATTATTTGCCAGAGTTCATTGCAATTGAAGTTAACAAACGAAATAAGAATTAGTTGCCCCTGAAATATTCATTAGTACCTGATGTGACAATAAAAATTCGAAGCCTCAATATAGAAAAAGGATCTGGAACTAAGCTTCCAGATCCTTTTTGCTTGGAGGGCAATTATAACCGTAATTCATTGGTTCTGAGGTATAATACTTATTTCAAGAATCTCAATTAGGTTGAATTCTACAAGGGCGCGCTTTGACCATTGTTTTTTTGCTCATAATTTTTCTTCACAGGAATTTCGAAGCTCCAGTCTCCAGTGAGCAGATCCTGCTGATCCGGTCCATTGGACAGAACTAACTGATTTACGTTGACTTTCAACAGGAACTGGTCTGGAGGTGGCGAATTCTCGATAAAATAAAAATGGAGGGTGCCATTTTTGGCGAACACTACTCCTGAATCTGTGGCGATGCCGGGAACTATCTTTATCGTTGAAGGGTCCAACATAAAAGTCGGTTTGACCGATTGTTTCGCCCACTGCGTCTCCGATATCTGGTCAGAATGTTTCATGGAGTATTGGATAATTAGGTCATGCCCGTCGAAAAGGTAGTTATGAATAAGCAGTGTATAGTCTTTGTCTGTTTTACCGGTGATTAGAACCAATTCGTCCTTCCCGGTTGTTGGCATCAGCGTTGAATCTTCTTTTTCAGAGAAGATGGAAGGTAACTTCACCACGAGATTAGAGGTAAATGAATTCTTCATACTGAATAGTACCACCGCGCAGACGAGCAACAAGATCATGGGTACAGCAGCTATCCTGGAGAGAGACAGGTGTCGAAGCCAAGGAAATATTCTTTGTTTTGGTACAAGGTGTTGTTCCGGAAGCACGGTCGGTATCCGATTGATTTCGTTTTGAACTTCTTCCGTAACAGCCACTTGCGTCTGATTGGGTCCGAACATCGATAACCGTGTTTCAAACCAGGTTGCCCTTTTGCTGCTGTGCGCAGTGATGCCTCCTCCGTGTACCTCGACAATACTTTTTGTTATGGCGAGACCGAGACCTGTACCTCCGGTCTGCTTCGACCTGGAGCTGTCTACCCGGTAGAAACGGTCGAAAATAAAAGGTAAATCCCGCTCGGGAATAGGGACTCCATAGTTTTGAATCCGTACAACTAACATATCTCCATCTTGTGCAATATCGATATCGATATATTTGCCTGTACGCCCGTACTGGATGGCATTGGCGAGTATATTCTCGTATGCCCGTACCAATAATGCTCCGTCCGCTTGAATGTTGAAGTCTCCTTCTTGAACATTCAGCCTGATTTGCATGCCTGCACTCTCGGTAATCGGCACGAATTCTTCGGCAAGCTGGCCAATTAACCCGGTCATATTAAGCTCACTGAGTTCCAGAGGCATGCCATTGTTGACCCGTGTGTATTCAAATAGTTCGTCGATCAATCGCCGAAGTGCCAAGGATTTCTCATATGCAATATTGACGTAATAGCGCATCTCCACCTCATCCTGATACCGATCCTTCTCGATGACTTCGAGAAAACCGAGTATCGAGGTCAGTGGAGTTCGCAGGTCATGAGATACACCGGTGATCAGATCATTTTTGGTCTTTTCCGCCTTGCGTTCCTCCGCAATTGATTGCTTCAACTGCATGCTCATCCGGTTAATGTTGCGTGCTACCTCTCCCAGTTGATGATCGGCAATTTCGGGGATTTGATGGTCGAACTGTCCGCTCGCAATCTCCCCCAGGCCGCGAGTGATTTCCGCAAGATAATGATCCCATTCGCTGCTCAATTGATTCATACTCTCCGCGATTACGCTTAACTCATCCTTACCCTTAACCCTTACAACTTGCCCAAACCGCCCTGCCGATATTTCCTGCAATCCGGTGTTAATTTCACGTAAATCCCGAACCAAACGGAGGCTGGCAAGGAAGAAATTAATGGGGAATAGAACGATACCGGTTATGATCATCACGCGAACGGACCCGGCATACTCAATGAGCCAATTGATCGGAACAGCTACGTATTCAATGTTCTGCAGCGCTCCCGCCATGACATACCCCAAGAAAATAGCTATGCCTGTCAAAACCAGGCTTGCAACCATGATCAGCATTAATCTCCACCGAATCGTATACAGCCACTGTGGTTGGATCCTAATCACCCCTTGCTTTTAAATCGCTTTCGATTTTGTATCCGATCCCCCACACGGTTTTAATGATCCGTGGTTCACGTGGATTGGATTCTATCTTCTCACGGAGCTTACGGATATGAACCATGACGCTATTCTTCGACTCCATAAAAGGTTCGTTCCAGACTTCTTCGTAGATGCGGTCCATACTCAGCACCATCCCTCTATTGACAGCCAGCATGTGAAGGAGCGCGAACTCGCGGGGAGTCAACTTGATTTCCTGCTGATCGACCGTTACCGTGTGGGATGCATTATTAATCACGACGTTTTCGATATGTATTTCGTTCGTATTGCCCAAAACGGAGTTGAACTGGTTCATTCTCCGAAGCTGCGACTTGATCCGTGCGATCAACTCGAGTGGGTTGAACGGTTTGGTTACGTAGTCGTCAGCGCCGATACTGAGGCCTGATATTTTATCGATATCTTGGCTTTTAGCGGACAGCATAATGATAGGAATCGGATTCGTCTCTCGTATTTTCATACACGCTTGCAAACCGTCCATCTTGGGCATCATTAGATCCAGTACAATTAGATCGACTTGCTTGGTCTGCAGAATCTTCAGCGCCTCCATCCCATTTGATGCTTGCAGCAGCTTGTAACCTTCGTTATTGAAATAAATACTCATTAATTGGATAATTTCCGCTTCATCATCCACCATTAAAATTGTGCTTTCCGCCATAAACCCTCCCTATTCCAGCATCTTCCTTAATTGAAGAGCATCACAATAATTATAAGCGATATTCCTTATGCATTGAATAACGTCAGCATGATTTAAGGAAATGATAAGAAGTTCGGTAGTTAGATGATAAGCTTTCACTTCTATACTGAGTACAACACAAGCGAATAATCGTTTGAACAATACATGAGTGGAGGTTTTATTTTTGAAGCATAAGGTATTACAGAAGGCCATGCTTGTTAGCCTAAGTGTTATGTTAATCGGTATTTCAACAGTTTTTAGCACAGGCAAGCAAGTCTCTGCAAATTCGGACAACGGGGCAGATTCTACACGTACTTTAAAAGTATTGTACTGGAACGAAAATGATTTCAACATGACATATGGAGATCTGTTTAGTCAGAAGTACCCGAATGTAAATATCGAAGTAGTTACACCTGGAGGTATGGAAGCGATTAGGGATTACAACGGGGCTATCAATAAGTATTCACCCGATCTTGTGATGCTCCCCCCTTACCAATACCAACAAATGTCTAAAGAGAAAAAGCTGGTTGATTTAGAACCTTTAATTAAGCGAGATACGTATGACACGACAACGTTATACCCCGGCTTGCTTGATGAATTGAAGAAACAAGGCGGTGGCAAACTTTATGGGTTAAGCCCAAAAGCGGATTCCTACGCTCTTCTGTATAATGCTGATTTATTTAAAAAGTACAATGTTAAAACTCCAACGGATGGGATGACATGGGAAGAGATATTGAATCTTGCTAAGAAATTCCCAACCAAGGGAGATAAGAACTCCCGAATTTGGGGCTTAAGCTCCACTGGATCAAGCAATTTGGTAATGGAAATCGCCAGAACAGAAGGATTAACGTACATGGATCCAAATACCCTTAAGGCTACTGCAAATACAGCTGCGTGGAAAAATGCTTATCGTCTGTCGAGCGAGGCAACGAAGTCCGGGGTACTTGACGAGATGATCAGTCTGTCCGGCAAAAGTTACTTGGAAAGCAGCTCGTTCATTATGGGACGATCAGCTATGAAAGTAGCCTCTATTAGTCAGTTGCAATCCCTGCAAGCAGCCAAAAAAGGTGTGAAGAATTATAAACCTTTCACGCTTGGTATTGCTGCCGGTCCAGCCGCTAAGGACCGAAAGTCAACAGGGAACGTGTATGTTAATGAGATATTTGCAATTCCAGCAGGCGCATCTCATGTTGATGCAGCTTGGGATTTCATCAAATATTTCAATGGAGATGACTACGCTAATGAATACTATAAACCCAAGAACTCGAACAATAGTATCGGTGCTCCTCTATCTCGCATGATTAAGGAGTACTCTGGTTACAAGATGGATGCATTCTATAAATTAAAACCTAACCTGGATTCATCGATAACAAGTTATGTTCTCATGAACAAGTCACCAAATTTCGAATTGAGGTTTCGCTCAATTGTATTGAAAGAATTGACACAGGTAGTAAACGGGAAGAAAACATTAGACAAAGCAACTGCTGCTATCCAATCCAACACTCAAGCTGTTGCTGATAAATTGAAGAAAGCTCAGACAGCAAAGTAATAGACGCTCTAGAGTTATTATATTTCCCCGAGATATAGAGAGTGGGATAGTCCCATACGATATTTATGTATAGAGGTCAGCCATTTTTACTGGTTGACCTCTTTTTGTTAAGTGGTGAGTCTATCAGCACGCCTTGCAGTATGTAAAATTAAAGCTGAACCTTATCACAAATATAGCGAGTTGGTTCCATCATCCTACTTTCTTTCATTATTCTTTCATAGCGCTCTGTTAATATCCATAGAAGGTGATGACTTTCGGATCTGGTTAAAAGGTATGCTCTGGCGTTGCCTGAATCAAAGGGATGAAGGAGAGATTAGATATTGTTATCGTTTAATTGGAGAAAGACGGTTTATCTTGTTATATGCTTCATTTTGTTGTTCAGCACAATCGCTCCATTCGAGGTGCGATCAGTTTATGCTGCAGGTCCTGCTTCTCCTGTTAATGCGGAGAAAATAGACGGTGGGGGTCATTCTTCTATGGTATTAATGTCAGATGGTACCGTGGTTGGCTGGGGAAACAATGGTTATGGTCAGCTACACTTGCCCGTAGGCGTAAGCGAAGTTGTAGCAATTGATGTTGGGAGTCTACATACACTAGCATTAAAACCGGACGGAACTGTGGTGGCCTGGGGGCATAATTATAACGGCCAAGTCAACGTGCCGGTTGGCTTGAATGGTGTGGTGTCAATTGCCACAGGAGGAGTTTATTCGCTTGCACTGAAATCAGACGGCACCGTAGTTGCCTGGGGGAACAATGCCCATGGTCAAACAAATGTACCAGCGGACTTAGACGGAGTAGTGGGGATTGCTGCTGGAGACATCCACTCGCTTGCATTGAAATCAGACGGCACCGTAGTTGCCTGGGGGAACAATACCCATGGTCAAACAAATGTGCCAGCGGGCTTAGACGGAGTAGTGGGGATTGCTGCTGGAACTGATTATTCACTAGCGCTAAAGTCAGATGGCACCGTGGCAGCCTGGGGGTACAATAACGTTAATAACTATGGTCAAACAAATGTGCCAGCAGGCTTAGACGGGGTAGTAGCGATCGCTGCAGGTGCCCAACATTCCCTTGCACTGAAGTCAGATGGCACCGTAGTCGCTTGGGGATACAATCAGAATGGACAAACTAATGTACCTGGGAATGCCCGTCTGAGTGATCTTAAGTTACAGGAAGGGGACTTCATCGAATCATTCGATCCTTCAGTCACGGCTTACACGTATTATTACGATGGGCAATCGCTGTCGAGTGTAGATGTAACGCCTACACTTGCAAGTACTAACCAGACAGTTATGTATGTTAACGATGAGCTGCTGCCGTCTGGCAGCACGAAGACGATAAACTTTGCGGGAGCAACCACGGATACGGTTATCCTAGTTCGCGTGGAGCCCTACTTGTTACCCGGTCAAACGTATAATATTACTTTAGCGATTGATTCCACGGCTCCAGAAGTGCAGTTTGGTACGAATGGTCGTGCAGTGGCAGCGAAAACTGCAGCAAGTATCGTAACGGTCAGCGATCTACAAAGCGGCGTAGATGAGACTTTACTGGAATATCTGTGGACGCAAAGTACCACCGTTCCAATAAGTGGCTGGTCGCCATTTAGTGACGGTGATACGTTGAGTCAGACTAGCGGGGATGGCAACTGGTACTTACACATTCGCGCAACAGACAACGTAGGGAATGTTACGGATGCGATTTCCAATCCTTTTCTACTGGACAATACCGCGCCGACAGTAACCGTATCCAGCTCGGCAAGCGGTACGGTAAACAATGCATTTCCGGTGAGAATTTCTTTTAACGAAGGCGTAACAGATTTCACTGAGGATGAACTTGTGGTCGTAAATGGAATAGTTTCCGATTTCGTTGCTGAGAACGCAACTACTTACACAGCAACCATTACGCCCATAACGAGTGGTCAGGCTGTGACGGTAGCGGTTGATGCAGCGGCAGCAACGGATAAAGCAGGGCTTGAAAATACAGTATCCAACACACTTAGCTTGCTGTATGATACGACGAAGCCGGTGGTTACCTTTGACGGATTCATGGATCATCAGCAATTCGCTTCACCGCCAACAGAAATCTCCGTTTCCGTCAGTGAATTGGTGTATTGGATCGCGGACGATGCTCCGCTCATTACTGCCAATGCGTTGCCGCTGATCAGCATGGAGATGGATGGTAACGTATTCTCAGCTTATACACCAAGCTATGATGAATTTTCACGAACCTTTACGTTGACATTTAACAAAGCGCTGGAGGATGGAGAATACAGGGTTCTTGTAGCTGGAAACGTAGTGGAAAATGAGAATCATAATATACTCGAAGCTGCGAATGTGAGCTTTATCGTAGCTGTGCCTACAGTTACGAATCTGGCGGCTAGCCCCAATAGCTTGCCCCACACCGGAGGCGATGCAGCCGTCATCCTTACAGGAACCAACCTGACCGGACAGACGGTGCGGATATACGTCGATGGCGCTCCTGAAGGCGCCGCAGCGACTGTCATCAGTGACAAGAGCGCAACAGCGACCGTAACGTTTCCGCATAATTCAGCTCGAACCGATCGAAGCTATAGGCTAACCAGTGATCTAAATGGGGGTGAGGTTGCGGGTCAATCTACGACGGTAACTGTGAATGCAGCACCGGCACCAACGAGCCCAATAGATCAAGGCGGTAGTTCAGCTGCTCCGCCTGCAGTAACCCCATCCCCATCTAACCAGGCAGCTTTAGCTAAAATAAATGTTTATAATTCCGGAAAGGCATTGGAATTATCGCCTAATTTCACATCCGGGACTATGGATTATACAGTAGAGACAGATGCTGAGCAGGTGGAGTTGGAAGTAACTTCAGTCCATTCCAAGGCGGTTGTTAAGCTAAGGGGAGAACGCATAGGTGAGGTGACGACCGTCCCTTTGGCGATGGGTGCCAATGTGCTAACACTTACGGTTCAAGCCGAGGATGGAACGATCAACACGTATATCGTAACGGTTACCCGTATTACCGATGATGAGAATAATGTGCCATCAGCTCCGGTATGTCGGTTCACGGATATCGAGAATCACTGGGCAACATCCGAAATTTGCGAGGCAGCAGAATTGGGTATTGTGGAGGGGATAGATGCCTACACCTTTGTACCAAGAGGCAACGTAACACGAACAGAGTTCACTGTTATGCTGATGCGGACACTTCAGATCCCGATACGTAACGAATCAAGTGAGGTGTCTTTCAGCGATGCAGAGAGCATCCCGGCATGGGCACACCTGGCGATTCAGACAGCCGTAGCTGAGGGAATTCTGCAAGGATATCCCGATGGAACATTACGGCCGAGGCAAACGGTAAGCCGTGCAGAGATGGCTACGATGCTCTCCAAGGCGATGAAGTGGAATGCTGATCGTACAGCTAGCTCTTATTTCTCTGATAATACAAGCATTCCAACATGGGCCAAGGCATATGTCGAAGCTGCTCAGGAGCACGGACTTCTGAAAGGGCAAGCGGGTAATCGATTTGTTCCGGAGGGACGAACATCAAGAGCCGAAGCAGCGGTTGTACTCTTGCGACTTTGGAAATCTATACATTAAGCAATAAAGGACTGACCCCTGATGTCATTAGATGACATCAGGGGTCAGTTTTTGTTGAAGCCTGATAGCAGATAGGCTTGTAATCCATAATTCCCTCTACTATTATGGATAGAAAAGGCATAAGGTGTCTATTTTCTTAATTTAAATATAAAGGGACCTGATGTATGAATTCCACTCTAGAACTTATCCTCATGATTGTTTCATTGATCATGACGGGTATCATCTTACTCACTGTGTACGGGTTTAGACGAGAGCGCGGAGTAATCTACCTCGTAGGGTTGATCGTATGCCGGATGATGTACTCAAGCAGTATCATTCTGGAGAGACATAGCGATGTATTAATGACTAAATTCATTTTTCGCAATATTCAGAATACGACCCAAAATGTAATGGTCCCTTTCTTGATCTTATTTGTTTATCACTTAGTCGGTCGAGACAAGCTGCTGAAGATCCGATGGAAGATCCTATTGTTTGCTGTATTCGCATCGTGGTCGTTGCTTATGTGGCTTGACCCAAACCTTCATATTATATATCTGACGATTGAGCTTTATAATGGCCACCTAGTCACAACAAAAACCCTCTATTCCAGAGTATTCAGCCTCATTTGTTATAGTGCAGTGGTTATATGCCTCTACTATTTATTTCAGTATGTAAGGAATATTAGGAGTGATTATCGTAAGCCGGGAATGTGGGTTCTCCTTCTGGCTACATTACCGTTTGTCCTGGAGATTATCAAATTTGTGAATCCTGAGTGGTCATCATGGTTACTTCCATTAACAGTTTACTGCGGATCTACAGGGACAATTATGCTGGTGATTATTTTGAGGATTAAGTTCTTCTCTACCGTTCCGATTGCCAGGAATATTGTACTTGATACGTTGCAGGAGAGTATTGTGATTGTGAATGGTTCGGGAAAGGTTATTGATAGCAATAATCGAGCTTCACAATGGTTCTCAGAGTTAGGCTACACCAATATTTCGGGTCGGAATATATCGGAAATCCTAGCGTCCTGGCCAGAATGGTATAAGCTGAGCAAGTCTATGCAACCGGGTAGTGTAGAGATTGATCAGTGGCTGGATGGAGAAAGAAAAATATATAGTATAAACGTATATCCGTTATATACACTGGGTAAGGCACAGGGTAATATTTCTCTTATTTTTGATATTACAGAGAAACAACGGCATCTGGAGCAGATGGCACAGTTGAACCAGCTGAAGGATCAATTGTTTACAATTATATCGCATGATATTCGCAGTCCGCTAGCGCTGCAGTTTCAACTCGTGGAGTTACTGGAGGCGGACAGGCAATCCTTCGCTGCGGATCATCAAGAGATCATTGAGCAGCTGGGTGACCAGATTCGTAATACACTTGGAATGGCTAATAACTTGTTAGAGTGGTTTCGCAGTCAGGTTGAAGACATGACACTTCGTCCAGAGTTACTGGAGCTTTCGGAGGTTGTTGAGGACTGTTGTCATATGTTACACATCAAAAGTGAGAGTAAACATATCAGTGTGATGAATAAGATTGCCATAGGCACCCATGTATATGCAGACCGGGAAACAGTTGGTTTAATTATTCGTAACTTATTAACCAACGCCATCAAATTTTCCGAATTGGGTGGTTTAATCGAAGTGTACGCTCAGTTGTCGGGAGACATGGTGATCGTGTCCGTTCGTGATAACGGAGTAGGTATGGAAGAGGAGCGAATTCGTCAGCTATTTAACGAGAAGCAACTCAACTCCATGGCGGGTACATTAGGGGAAAAAGGGGCAGGGCTTGGATTGCTCGTAAGTCGGCAGTTCGTACAACTAAGTGGTGGAGATATGTGGGCAGAAAGCACGGTGCGACAAGGAAGCGTATTTCACTTCACTTTGAGAGGCGGAACAGAGAGATGAAAGTTCTCATCGTTGATGATGAGCCTGCCATGCTGTTGGCAATGAAGCGGATGCTGTCGAATATGCAAGATGTGGAGATTGTCGGAAGCTTTCAGAATGCGGCAGAGGCACTCGATTTCGCTAAGAACAGGGAAGTGGATCTCGCATTCCTGGACATCCAGATCGCTGAGGACAATGGATTAGAGCTTGCACGTAGCTTGATCTCAGTTTGTAATGATCTTGACATTGTGTTTACCACTTCGCATGCAGAATATGCGATTCACGCTTACGATGTTTATCCGTTGGACTACATGGTTAAGCCGATTTCCAGAATGCGACTGGCTCAGACGCTCACTAGGGCGGCCAGCAGACGCAGATCTTCTTCTAATCTTGCTGACGACCTTGTGCCTAATCGGCTGACGGTTCATGGACTGAGTTGCTTCGAGGCTAGCAGCAAACAAGCGGGTACAGTGAAATGGAAATCCAAGAAAAGCATGGAGCTATTTGCCTATCTGCTTGTTCATCAGGGTCGAAGTGTGGCCAAATCCCGAATCCTGGAGGATCTCTTCCCAGGGAGGCCTCTCAAGCAGGCGGAAGTGTACTTGAATACAATTGTCTATCAGCTTAGAAAGGTGTTATCCGAGCATGGGTTCAAGGAGATGATCCTATCAGCGCAAGAGCAATATCGGGTAGATTTAGATCAAGCCGATGTTGACTTTATTCGATTCGAACAGACCATATTGGAGTTATTCGAATTCAATATAACTAATGAAGAAGCGGCCATAGCGTTAGAGAAACAGTTCGTAGGCGAGTTGTTTGAGGGTAAATCTTTTGATTGGGCGACAGGGGAACGTGAGAGATTGTTAACTGTGTACGTTTCCTATGCCAAGCGTCTTGCAAGCTGGTTGCTGGAAGGGAATCAATATAATGAAGCAGCACGCATTGCCAGAAGAATTGTATCCCGCAATGAGTTTGAGGAAGAGTCAACATTACTGTTATTAAGTATATTGGGAGCCATGGGAGATCGAAAATCACTACATAACCACTATGAGCAATATACGCAATTACTGCTTCATGAACTTGGATTACAGCCTTCGCTGTCTATTCAACAGCAATATGAACAATATCAATGATATCCTCCTGATAAACAAAAAAGAGCCGCACACCATGCGGCTCTCCATCTACTTTTAACGCCCACCCGTATTTGAAGCCCAGACAGGAATCCAACTATTCGGATAATTGCTATTGGTCAGGGTTGTGTTATAGAGAACTAAATTCCCATCACTTTGCATGACCAGTGTATCACCTGTTGTGTTAGCCGGTAAGTTGCTCCCGTGATGACCTGGAATCCATGAGGTGGTATTGGGAGACCAAGCAGCTACCTGTACGGAAGTATCAATCATCAAAACTTTATCCCATCCCCAACCGGTGTAATATTCGAATTTACCTGTAGCCGGGTTGAAACCATAACGATAACCATATTGGTAAACGTTTTGATATTTCATGCCATATTTATAGATGACAGGCTTCCCGTACTGTGATTCAAAATTGAACGAAAGAGCCCCACTGTTACTAGTTCCGCTACTCCAGAGAGAAGAACCGTTTTGATAGATAACGAAGTTCCCATCATTCTGCCAAATGGCTGAAAATCTACCATCTTGGGAGGTGAGATAGTCACCCTTCGCCATGCTTTGGCCGATCGTGAGCTTATCCCCAAGATAGCCAGCAGAAGCTGTTGCTGGTACGGCAAATGCAAGAATCAACAAGCAAGCCATCAGAATGCGAAATGATCTGGGGAAAAGTTGTCTGTTCATTGGACACGCTCCTATGTTTTTATAATGGTTAAAGCTAAATGCATAGAACAACAAACCCTTACAGTTATCGCGTATTTCTGCACAGCGTTCGGTTAGGAGTGGTGAAAGAGCAATCAGCACATCCCCCAGTGGTAGTTATAGGGAAAATCGATTTACAATGCTCTTCGGGGTCACCTCCTTTAATAGACAATACATAGTATGAAAATGATATGTGTTAACTAAAGTTGAGGGGTTTGAGGTCCGAGGAAGCTTACTATCATAACTGCCGTACATGTGATCACAAAAACGAATATGACTTTTTATCCCATTATATCAACTTAAAAGATAAAATACATAATTTTCTATTAAAATCTTTCCGGGCGATAGTGGAAGGCATAAATGAATACTTTTAACTAGTCTTACTCTCGATTTACAGTTAGTAGTTCAGCTGTGGCAGACGATTTATTTTTATTTGTGGATATAGGAATTTGAACGAATGTGTCGAATGAATGATTAGATTGATTTGAAGTATTTCAGAAGGGTTTCAGATAAGTTTTTCATCCAGAGGAAAGATACGAGGAGGGTCATATGTATTTTGTCAAAAAGATAGGGAGCTTGGTTCTGGTATTATCTCTCATTACAGGGTTGTTGTACTTAAAACCATCGGATAAGGTGTATGCTGCGGCTCCAACGTCAACAATCACAATGGATAACACGCTGCTGAGAATTGGCAGCACATCACAGGTAACCTTTACGTTCTCGGAAGCGGTACAAGGGTTGGATACGGGAGACTTAACGGTTCCAAACGCTACAGTGACTGCACCTTCATCTTCAGATGGAGGCACTACGTGGACCGCCACTCTTACACCTAAACCCGACACTACAGATGCAACCAACGTCATTACTCTCGACAACGCGGGTGTGATGAATCAAGACCGTACTGTAGGTGTAGGTATAACCACCTCGAGTAATTATGCGATTGATACAATAAGACCCACAGCAAATATTATCATAGCTGGTACGGTCCTTACTGCCGGGGAGACATCACTGGTTACTATTACGTTTTCCGAAGCAGTGACAGGTTTTGACGTCGCTGACCTTTTAGTTGAGAACGGTACGGTGAGCGACCTTAGTTCCTCCGATGGAGGTATTACATGGACTGCGACATTGATGCCAGCTTATGGTATCACTGATGAAACCAACATCATCACGCTTGATAATAGAGGCATTAGCAATGATGTAGGCAATGCTGGCATAGGGACAACGATCTCGAATAATTATGAGGTCTATACCGCCCGGCCAACGGCAACGATTGTAGTAGCCGATACAACACTGATCATTGGTAAAACATCACAGGTCACCATCACATTCTCTGAACCAGTTACAGGATTTACTGTTGCAGACCTTGCAGCGATGAATGGAACCATTAACAATCTGGCTACTAACGATAATATTATCTATACAGCAGAACTAACCCCGACTGTCGGCATGACTGCTGGAACCAATAAGATTACACTCGACAATACGGGTGTGATGAATCAAGGCGGCATAACAGGTACGGGTACAACGGATTCCAATAACTACGCCATTGATACGGTTAGACCTACAGCAACGATCGACGTCACCGAAACGAAACTGACTGCCGGGAAGACATCGGAGGTCACCTTCACGTTTTCCGAAGGAGTTACAGGATTTACCAATGACGACCTGACCGTTGCAAACGGTACGCTGAGTGCCGTTAGCTCTTCCGATGGAGGCATTACATGGACCGCGATATTGACGCCGGCTGTTGGCACCACGGATGGCACGAATATCATTACGCTTGATAATACAGGCATCAATGATATTGCCGGCAATGCCGGAACGGGTACGACGGATTCGAATAATTATACGGTTTATACCGCCCAACCAACGGCAACGATTGTTGTAGCCGATACAACGCTGACCCGTGGCAAAACATCAGTGGTAACAATCACATTCTCTGAGGCTGTGTCGGGTTTTGATAATGCAGATCTGACGGTTGCAAGTGGTACACTGAGTGCTGTTCATTCATCCGATGGGGGTGTGACGTGGACCGCAACGTTAACACCTCAAGCTAACGTGAACAAATCGGTCAATGTCATCACCCTTCAGAATAATGGAGTGTCCAATGGTGCCGGTAATGCAGGACAGGGTATAACGGAGTCCAATCCGTATTCAGTTTCCACTGTACAGCCCGTACAAACAACAAGTCCGAGTACTCCTTCAGCACCAATGGCTACAATAGACAATACAGTCACTTCAACAACGGGTAAAATAACCGTTCCGGTGGGCAAATCAGGGTTGGTTAGCTTGGGCAAAGAGATTCAAATTTCAATTCCAGCAGGGGGATCACCTCAAGAACTGACTTTATCGATTGATAAAGTGTCGAATACCGAAACTTTGCTAACAAATAAAGAGATTCTGGCCAGCCCAATATTTGAGCTTCTGAAGAATTTTCCGGAGAACTTCCTCAAGCCGGTAAAAATGACCTTTACATTTGATTCATCAGGTCTTGAGAATCATCATTCGACAGCTGTATATTATTATGATGAAGTGAACAAGGCATGGGAGAAAGTGGACGGAGGCATTATAAAAGGGAACCAAATCATAGTCGAGGTCAATCACTTTACGAAGTTCGCCGTCCTTGTTGTAGACAAAACCAGTGGAAAGCCGGTCTTGAATAATCCAGTTGAACCCACCACGGAACCTGGTTTTGGCGATATCTCGGGACACTGGGCTGAAGCAAGAATTAACCAAGCTTCAAGCAACGGCATCATCAACGGTTATCCGGATGGAACGTTCAATCCAGGGAAGAACATCACACGTGCCGAGTTCTCAGTCATGCTGATGGGTGCGTTGAATTCACAAAAAGCAGAAGTGGAACTGGTATTCTCAGATAAAACCGAGATCGGAACTTGGGCCAAAATGGCAGTCTCGCAAGCCGTGCAAGAAGGCATTATTAGCGGTTATCCGGATGACACGTTCCGTCCGAACACCAACATAACACGTGCCGAGATGGTAGTGATGGTTGCGAATGCGCTAAAGGTATCTATTACAGGCAATGCTACAACGTCTTTTGCAGATGACAAATCTATTCCTCTTTGGGCGAAAACCTCTGTGGAAGCTCTGAAGGAACTTGGTCTTGTAGAAGGCATGGGTAACAACGATTTCAAACCTAAAGCACAAACCACCAGAGCAGAGGCTGTAGTTATATTAATGAACATGATAGATAAAACCAAAGCAGAATAGTAGTTAACCGAGAAACATCTCTACCTCTATAAAGAGGAAAGCAAGTTGGAGTAAGAGATAGATACCTCGTCGTCTGAGTGTTTTGAGATATTATATGAAGAAACTAAGGCACCCTGCAGGGTGCCTTTTTTTAGCTAGTGCCATTGTACTATGTTGAACGTACCCAGTAGGTGATAGCGTAAGAAGAATTGAGCTGCGTGTCAGAGCACCCATAGTGAAGTTTTGGCTGAAATGTAACATGTCATGTTGTTGTTCTATCAATCTCTCAACTTTTTACATCCATTTTATATATTTAATGATTTTTATGAATTGAACTATGGTAAAATATCTCAGGATCTAAAATTGGAGAGGGGTTTTTTCATTCATGTTTTGGAAAAAAGTTTTGGGCAAAAGCACACTGCGTGTAGCTACTGCTGCACTATTACTCACGCAACTATTGGGGGCAGCAGGTTCTGTCTCTGCCGCAGGTAACGATGTAGAAGTACACTTGATTGGAATCAATGATTTCCACGGTCAGTTAGATACGACATCAATCGTGGGTGATAAGAAGGCAGGAACGGCTCCAATTCTAGCAACCTATCTCAAAGAAGCTCAAGCCAAATATGAACACTCCCTACTCTTCCATAATGGGGACTCTGTTGGTGCATCTGCTCCAGCCTCATCTTTGGATCGTGATGAGCCTACCATGGAATGGATGAATATGATGGGCTTTGATGTAGCATCTCTGGGTAACCATGAGTTCGATCAAGGAATTGCAGCATTAAAAGCACAAATCTTTGGTGGCCTCGATCCAAAAGAAGGTAAAGTAACGCATGCCGGTGCAAAATTTGATTACGTCAATGCAAACGTGATTGAAACTACCACAGGAAAAACATTGATTAAGCCGTATGTGATTAAAGAAGTGGGCGGAGTCAAAATTGGATTTATTGGACTAGTGACGAAATCCACACCTGCCAAAGTATCTCCATCTGGGACAGCTGGCGTACGTTTCTTAAGCGCAGAAGAAGAAGTGGAAGCTGTTAATAAATATGCCAAAGAATTGCAAGACCAAGGCGTAGAAACGATCATTGTTTTGGCACATGATCCAGCAACAACCAAAGAAGGCGTAACCACTGGAGAAGCAGCTGATCTGGCAAAAGCTTTACCGGCGGACTCCCCTGTTGACGTTATCGTTGCAGGTGACAATCATGCTTTGGCTAACGGTGAAGTGAATGGAAAGTTGATCGTTCAAGCTTATTCCTATGGTACGGCGTTTGAAGATATCAAGCTGATGATTGACCCTGCCACCGGGGATGTAACTGAAAAATCAGCGACTGTTACAACGACTTTCCAAGAGGGTGTAAAAGAAGACCCTGAGACGTTGGCTATTATTAAAAAATCATTGGACAAGCATCCTGAGCTGACGAAGCCAGTAGGTACAACGGATGGTTCTGTTACCCGTACAGATGCTTATAATAACGAGGCCCCTCTAGGCAACCTCATTGCAGATTCAATGCGTGAAGCAGACTTTGGGGATAAGGCCAGTGCTGCTGACTTTGCATTTATGAATCCAGGTGGTATTCGTGCGGATCTGCCACAAGGCGATGTGACCTTTGCTGATCTTGCCAAAATCCAACCGTTTGGTAATACTCTAGTAAAACTTGAGCTGACTGGCGAACAGGTTAAAACCTTGTTGCAGCAGCAATGGGGTACCAATGCTGACGGGACACCTAATACCAAAACACTCCAAATCTCTGGTTTGAAATACACTGCAGATTTCAATAAGCCTGTCGCAGAGCGTGTTACTGGTCTCAGTCTTGAAGATGGAACAACGATTGATCCTGCAAAAACATATACGGCTGTAGTTAACAACTTTATGGCTGCAGGTGGAGATAACTATAAAGTGCTGCTGGATGCTAAATCATCCCTGGCAGGTCCTATCGATCTGGATGTATTCTACCAATACATCGTAGACACGTATAAAGGTGGTAGCATCGTAGCTAAAAATGAAGGACGTATCACAAACCTGGCTGCATCTACCGAGCCAACAGAAACACCTGTAACAACAGAAGTCATTTCTCGTGCTGAATTTGTAAGTGCTCTGGTCGACATGTTGAAACTTAACGAAGTAGCTACAGCACCTGCATTCAAGGATGTTGCGGCTAATGCTGCATATGCAGATGCGATTGCTGAAGCTACGCATGCTGGATTCATTCAAGGTTATGGTGGAAACTTCTATCCTGATCGGGATATTACACGTGAAGAAGCAGCTACCATTCTTGCTAAATTGGTAAAAGATCAAGCGACTGATAAAGACGCTGCTACGATTATTGCTAGTTTCGAAGATGGTAAATCCGTGTCTGCCTATGCAATTAAACCTATGGCAAAACTGATTGACAAAGGTATTTTTGCTGGAACAGATAAAAAATCACTTCAACCTAAACAAGGTCTGACTACTAACGATGCAAAAGCATTAATTGAAAAAGCTGTTGCAGCAAAAGCTTCATAATGTAGAACTTATTCAAACTTTATATTAAAACAGAGAAACACATCCTATCGGGCGAATGAGCATTCCTCTACGGATAAACCCTCTCATCAAGTAGTTCTTTAATTGGTGAAAAGGGTTTATCCAGGAGAATGCCATATCCCAATTTAGGATGTTTTTTTATGCTTATAATCCACGATTCTATGGAGAAATCCATGTCTGAATTGGCTCTATGCTCTGGTTACCGCGTAGTGTTCAGAATTTGGTAAGGGCTCTAAAGTAAAATGGTAAGGCAAGCCATATGAACTTGATGAATTTTATCAGTTTCTGTTGTAAGGATGGAATGGCCAAAGGAAAGGGAAAAAGTTTCTGGTTGCTGCAAAAATTTTAGAAGTGGAGGAGATTTTCGTTTGAAACAAAAACGCAATATAGGTAAACCGTTATTGTCTTTATTTCTGGCAATGTTGCTCGTCTTGCAGACAGTGATATACTCCACCGCCGCATATGCGGAGAGTGTGCCAACCGATTCCGGAATGGAAGCGGTCAGTGAATCTGACTCGCCGAGTGCCGATGAACCACTTTCGGTACCTGAGGCAGTGTACGAAGCACCGAACAATTTCGTAGCGATGGCGGCAGTCCCAACGGACAAAACAGCGGTATTTATGGAATCTAATTCAACCTTTCCGCTGGAAGTGACACAGGGGAATGTTGTTATTAATCCGAACGGTATTATTCAGGGTAGACAGCCCTTTACTCTCAAATCGGAAGGTCTCAAGGTACCAGTGAATGGTGATGACCCAAATCCAACTAATGCAGATCCTGAGAAATACATCCAAAAGGGTGACTGGATCGAGCTGAAAAGAGAAGATTACTTCAAGGAAGTGATGCTGCCAACAGCTACTAAAACCTTGAATGCACAGACGGAATCAGGTACAAAACAGCTGGGTACCGCCTATTTCACTCCAAATAGCATCAGGATTGTATTTAACGGTGATGATTATTTTTTCAATGGTGTTGGACGAGGCATTGCCTTCAGCTTTGAATCTACTGCCAATGCAGATATAACGGGATTGGCGTATGGCGATAAAAAGCCAATCAACATCTTTGGTGGTGCATATCAGCTAGAGAACCCAGATGTTACAGCAGAGTATAACATTACTTTAAGCTCGCCTGGAATGATCAGGTGGGATCAGTATAGCTATCGCGGAATTCAACCAGCACAATTTGTTGAGGGAGCTGTTACCTGGCAGTCAACCGTATCTACGTTTGATCAGTTTGATAAAACAATCAAATTGCCACTAGACGGAAAGACCTTTTATACGAATCCCTCAACGTACAATACCAGCCCTGGAAATTCCCGCGGCACCTATATGGAGAATTCATTTAAAGTAAATGATCAAAATGTAACTCCAGTCGTTGGTCCAGACGGATCACTGACTTACACTTTTCCACAGGGAACCGGTCTAGATCCAAAGGTTGAATATAAAACATGGATTTCTAAGGAAGCTTATTATTATGAGTATCGGAATCCGCCAGCCAATCTTGGTCGCGGCCATCGGGATATGAATGGCAAGGTGGAACTGAGAAAAGACAATGACATGTTGGTACAGTCAGGTTTGGAGATTTCCTTTGCTCCCGACTGGATTCAAGCCAGCGCTTCGTATGACCATGCGAATGAAACCATTACATGGAAGGTCACGGTTAACCAATATAACAAAAAAGGGTTAAAGGACTTTACCATCACAAATGTATTACCGGCTGGGCTAGAATTTGAATCAGCTGCATGGCAGACATGGGTAGATGGCGCTGTATCTGAAGAAACGCCAATTACACCAGATTCGAACGGCGTTTATTCCTTCGGGGATATTAATGGAAAAGTCGAATTGTTGATTAAAAGCAAGGCGATAAGTGGTTCCAGCTTCCAAATTGACCCTCGTGCCAACTGGAATTTGGATACACCAGGTGGTATACAGAACAACGATGTAATGACGGGTAAAAGACCTATTGCCGTGACGGATGAGGCAATCGTCAGCATTGGCGCACACACGTTTACAAAAACAGGCGCAGTATCACCCGAGGATTATAACCTGGGTAGTATCACTTGGACCGTTAATCTAGCACCACAGTATGCCTTACCTAACGCGGCAATATACGATGTCCTTGTGCATGGCGGTGACTTGAACGTCTTGGACAACGCTGTAGATGGAACCAGCGAGGTGAGTGCGGAGACAATTGCGAAAATTAAAGCAAATATCACTTCTGCGCAGCTTTGGAAGCAGTACAAAGCGGGAACTCTGAAGTCGAATGCAACCGGTTTGACGATGAAAGCTATTCCATTAACCGTGGACGGTAAAGTGGTGGCGGATTTGATCAAGGTGACCGGATACACCGAAGAAGCTGCATCCTTCAGCTTCCGTACACTTGAGACCAACCCGAACATTCTCTTCAGACAGGAAATTAACGCAGGGAAAGCAAGCTCGAATCGGGCTTTGCTGATTGATGGCGAAAGCGTAAAACAAGCAAATAACAGTGCCAACCTACACCTGCGTATGTTGAACAAGGATATGCTCTTTGCTTCGAAGCCATTAAAAGTAGATGGTACTTTTGAAAATGTGACGCCGAATAACGTTAGCAGTTACATTAGAAATGATAACAGTGAAGCATGGACAATTTCTGGCTATGACAGGACAACCAAAACGGTCACATTCCGTTTAGGGGTTAATATGCCAGGATATAACACAGAAGAAATGGCTAAGGATGGCGGTAATCGAGTCATTAGTGATATTAAGCTAGTAGATACACTTCCCGAAGGCTGGGAATTCGTTCCTTTCTCTGAAACTAAGGACTTTGAGCTGTGGAAAGGAATTTCGGACAATGGTTCAGGCACAGAATATGGTGTTAGAAACGATGCTAGAACTCTAATTGAACCAGGTACTAGTTCTCATGTAGTCCAGTTTTCACACATTGGAAACGAGGGTACTTTCACCTTCTCCAAGTTGGAAAGTCCTTATGTCATTCTGGTGAAGGCAAGACCTTCCAATGATGCTCTGCAGAAGTATTTAGAGGAATACACCACCAACGGCACGGACAAACAGGTGCTGTATAACAAAGCCGACCTTCATATGTCATGGGGTGGAGTGGAGAAGGTTGTCACCGAACAGCGCAAAGTTATTGTACCTATTCAGACCCTTGGAAAGTCGGTAACTAAGCCAGTTCCAGGAGTGCTGGAATGGACGGTGAATTATACCCCGCCATTTAACATGAAGCAGGGTGTTTATTTGCAGGATACCCTGGGTACAGGCATGAATTTGCGTTATGAAGAAAACGGGAAGCTTGTGCTGACATCACCTAGTATGGCAGTCTATCCTGCTAAATTGACCGCAAGCGGCACTCTGGAACGAGAGGGCGCAGCACTGGACCTCAGCGACCCGAATGCTGAAGTTCAAGTAGAAGCTGCACCAGGCGCGGGTGGCACTACGGTTCTAACATTTAAAATGGACGACCCTAATCAGTTGTACCAGTTTGTGTACCAAACAGAAGTTGATCCATCTAAAGCGAAAGCTGGAGACACAATGGGCAACGAGGTAAAACTGGAGGGCGATGACAATCTGAAATCTGTCAGTGCCAGAAGTGAAAGCACACTGGACAGTTCGGACGTGGCCGGCAGTTCAAGTTCCAATGCACTGTTGCCCCTGAAAAAGGTAGATCCCAATGGCAATCCGCTAAAAGACGTAGAGTTTACACTCTATAAGAAAGACGGCGGAACTATAATTACCAAAGGAAAAACCGATAGCGGAGGGAAACTTAATCTGCTATTCCCTGATCCAGGGTATTATGAGCTGAAAGAAACTTATATTGACACCAACACTTGGCTGCCAACAACAAGAGTATACCAAGTATATGTAGGGAATACGCCAGGGAAGCCCATCTGGGTAGACGGGGTGAAATTAACCTCTGATAATCCACTGATCGTGCCTACACCGGCCCAAGGCAAGCTGACCATTACCAATAAGGTGGAGGGCAACGGCAGTAATCCGGACAAAGAGTTCGAGTATACCGTGACCATCACTGGCGAAGGTAAGGACAGAGAGTATACCTATAAGAGGTCAGATGATACGATTGGCACGATCAAGAGCGGAGACAAGATTGCCCTCAAGCACGGGGAATCTGTGACGTTTCCAGCATTGCCTGCGGATCTGGTCTATACCGTAACCGAGGACGATTATACATCCGTTGACGGTTATACGACGATACCGGGTACGAGAGAACTGTCTGGCTCAATCGTGAATAAAGGTGATCACAAGGCGGACTTCATCAACGAACGGACCGTTAACAAGCTGACCATCAGCAATACGGTCATGGGCAACGGCGGCGATAAGACGAAGGAGTTCGAGTACACCGTCAACTTTGAGGATGCAGGCAAAGAGGAAAGCTACACTTACGTGAAGACGGACGGTAGCACAGGTACGATCAAGTCCGGCGATACTTTCCGCCTCAAGGATGGAGAGAAACTGGATATTCTGGGCCTGCCTAAGAATCTGAAATACACCGTTACCCAACAAGACTACACAACCGATGAATATATGACTACTCCTGAGGAACGGTATTATACCGGAGTCATGAAAGGCATTGATGAAGATGCCCCATTCACGAACGTGCGAGTTTTGAAGGGCGGCCTATTAATCAGCAACACAGTTAAAGGCAAAGATGAAGACAAGAAGAAGCTGTTTAAGTACACGGTTGCCTTCACTGGCGAGGGATCGGACGAATCCTACGTCTATGAGAAGTCAGACGGCAGCAAGGGCATGATCAAGAGCGGTGAGAGCTTCGAGCTTACAGATGGCCAGACGCTCATTGTCCAAGGGCTTCCAACCAATCTTCAGTATAAAGTGACCCAAGATGACTATACGGAAGATGGCTATGTGACTGATCCAGAGAGTCTCATTCACATTGGCACTATTCCAGAGAAAAAATGGTCTGAAGCACATTTTGCCAATACCCGACCGTATCTGGAAGGCGTGTTGCGTAACAATAACACAGGAGAAGTCATTCCGAATGCACCGATTACGGTAACCGATCTGAAGACAGGCGAAGAGATTCAGACGCAGACGAATGAGAAGGGTGAATATTCAATCCCAGCCGTAGCGGATACCGACTATACGATCAGATATACAAAGATGTATCGGGTAGGCGGTAAGGATGTACCTGTTGAGTTTACGCAGAAAGCAAATGTGAAAAGCAGTGTAACGGACGAGACTGTTCCAGCGGACATTACGGCCGTGGGGATCATTCTGTTCAAACAACTGGATGGAACAACAGTGCTATTCAACGATTTGTTGACTAGCCAGATGCATATCTATTTGAAAGACAAGGATGGCATTTATATTAAGGAAAACGGCCAACCTAAAGCATTTCCTATGGCTACGAATGGAACTTTCTCTGTGGAAGGGCTAAGCGAGCAGAAGTACACAATGGAAGTTCGCTATCAAGCTGAGACCGGCGAGGAATTGCTCCTCAAAGTGGCGCAACTTGACGTTAAAGCTAACGGAGAGCTGAATATTTCAGAGGAATTAGTCGACCCTTATGGTACGGTCTATGATGAAACGACAGGAGATGCCGTCACTGGCAAGAAAATTGATGGAGCCAAAGTTACACTGTATTATGCGGATACGCAGCGGAATAGAGATAACGGACGCATTCCGGGTACGAAAGTAACGCTTCCAAAGGTTCCAAATTTCCCACCGTACGACAACGAGAGCCCGGAGCAGAGTAGTGATGCAGATGGCTTCTATGCGTACATGGTGTTTCCTGAAGCCGATTACTATCTGATCGTAACGAAGGACGGATACGAAACGCATACAAGTGGTACGATTTCAGTCGATTTTGACATTGTCAGGTACGATGTGCCAATGAAGCCGATTAGTTCTGGTGGCGGCACCGGCGGCAATGGTAACAACGGAGGCGGCACCGTAACACCTGGTCCGGGCACCGTAACGCCAGGTCCAGGGACCGTAACGCCAGATCCGGGCACCGTAACGCCAGATCCAGGCACGGTAACGCCAGATCCGGGCACCATAACGCCAGATCCAGGCACCGTAACGCCAGATCCAGGCACGGTAACGCCAGATCCGGGCACCATAACGCCAGATCCAGGCACGGTAACGCCAGATCCGGGCACCATAACGCCAGATCCAGGCACGGTAACGCCAGATCCAGGCACGGTAACGCCTGACCCAGGCACGGTAACGCCTGACCCAGGCACCGTAACACCAGATCCGGGCAATGGTAACGGTCAGCTTAAGAACGATAGCAACGAGTTGGACGATGCTCCGAAAACTGGAGATAACAGCGTATCGCCATTCTTGTATATGATTTTGGCGCTGATGTCCTTAATGACGATCGGGTTCTGTCTGCTTGGGTACAAGAAGAAAAAGCACATCCAGTAATGGAAGGGAAGGCGGTAAGAAAATGAGCAAAACTAAAAAAATTCTTATCGCTGTTTCCTTGCTTGTGTTGGTATTTTCACTTGTCAGTCTTGCGAGGACTTTCTTGCGAGATTATGCCGAGAAGCAGAAAATCGAAGAGTTAACAAAGGTTTGGAAAGAAGGATCAGAACAAGGTGGAGGGGATGTATTCCCCTCCCTTTTGTTCAATAAAGGCAATGAGCCGGTTATGCTTCCCGAATTTCGAGATCTTTACGAGAGGAACTCAGACATCGTCGGCTGGCTGAAGATTGACGGTACCCGAATTGAGTACCCGGTCATGCAGAGCCCACAGGATTCGGAGTACTATCTCAATCATGATTTTGATAAAAATGAAAACCAAGGCGGGCTTCCTTTTTTGGACGAGTCTAGTACGACCAACAATTCGGACATTTTGCTGATTCATGGTCATCACATGAAAAGTGGTTGGATGTTTAAAGATTTAATGAAGTACAAGAACAAAAGCTTCTATCAAGAACATGCGACGTTCCAGTTCAGCACGCTTTACGAGAAGGAAGAGTATGAGATTGTTGCCGTTATTCTGTCAAAAGTTTATCGCAAATCGGACGACGTGTTTAAATACTACCAGATTGAGAATGTAAGTACGCCCGCCGAGTTCGATTCATATGTTCAGAATATCCAACAACTCTCTCTTTATGACACAGGCGTAACAGCACAGTATGGTGACAAGCTTATTGTACTGTCCACATGCGAGTATTCGACCGAAAACGGTAGGCTAGCGGTGGTGGCCCGAAAGCGTTAATTGACGATGCTGAAACACAAAATCAATCTGCTTTATTTTGCGTTCTCTCCTTAGAGGACGCGATTTTTCTTTTTCTCGAAATAAGGTGCTCATGGACATGAAGGCCTGTTCCAGTCGTCAAAATGGGAAATGGCGTGTTAAATCGACAAATCTATGTTTCTATGATAGGGTTGAAGCATCCCATAGGCATTCTACTCTTCGGAGTAGAGTGCCTTCATGTATATTATGGGTGCTTACATTAAATGTATTTTAAAATCAATTGGATCGTATATGGAGGTGGTGATGCTATGTTTCTCTCTTTAGCCCCAACAGGGGATGGTTGGATGAGTATAAAAAATGTGAAAATATCATTTAATAAAGAGGAGCGAACATAGCATGACTACTAGTTTTCAAGCGGAGAACCGCATTCCATTAAATACATCCCGACTTAGGGATTTACGTAAATCCGGGCGTTTGCCAGGTATTGTTTTTGGCAAAAATACGGAGAATGAAATGATTCATATTCCAACAATACAATTTCAAAAATGGTTGAAGCAGGGTACGTCTGGTTTTATCGAACTGCAGTTTGAAGAGAAAGACTCATTGACTGTATTGTTGGAAGATCTCCAGCGTGATCCAGTTACACGGGATTTACTTCATGTGGATTTTCAACAGGTGCAGACCAATGAGATCCTGCGTACTAAAATTCCTGTGAAGTTCAACGGCACACCGATCGGTACAAAACAGGGCGGAGTCGTGCAGGTTCAATTATCTTCTATTGAAGTGGAGGCATTGCCGAGACACTTGCCAACGTCGATTGAATTTGACATTAGTACTATGGAACTTGGAGAAACGTTACATGTAAGTGATGCAACGTTTGCACCAGATGTGACGGTGATCTCTGAGGGGAATGAGTCTCTTCTCTCTGTAGTTAAACCTTAACAATTCCAAATTCGCAAAGCTGAATAATTCAAAATTAGCCGTACGGGTGATCATCCGTACGGCTAATTTGTGCTGATTACGAGATGTTGGCGTGCTCCCAACCTCACAAGGCGGGTAGTCTGGAATTCACCTCACGTATGTTTTTTGCTCGCGTACAAGCGCAATGATCCTTATATTTCGCTACCTTTTCAAAGTTCATTCGCAAAATTCAGGTGTAAAGTAGGTAGACTCAGGAAAGGTAATCACTATAATGGAAATAAGATACATATATAGTTGAACCTGAACCGCTAAGGTCATTGGCATAACATTTCTAAACAGGGCGGTGAGCGAAAAGAAATGGACAAATTAAAGAATAGCGGATTCTATAAACTGAGATTCTTCATCACTCCTGAAGAGTTTAAAAGCCTTTTGCAGCTTTTGGAGCATCGGCAAGCGCAATTCTATCGTACCAATGCTGCCCGAACAGAGCATGATTATAATCAGGTGTACGAGGAGTATCAGACGTTCTATCAGTATTTTGTGGCAGGAGAAAAGAGATATGACATCCATCCCTTCTTTGTTTACTCTATTTCTATTGCATCAGATCAAGAAAGTTCAGGATTTTTTGTAAGAAATGAAGGGGTTTCTTTTCCATATCACGGACAATGGGCAGAGGATGAACTGCCGTGTATCTTGCTTTCATTTCCGAAAGGTTTTCAAGTTAATTTGGAAGATGAAAAAGGAAAGTACTATATTTATGAGGATATCCGGGACCATAAGCCGCTGACCTATGCATTTTTCGATGAAATAAGAGAAACTATCAAAAAAATGACCAAACCCCTTCGCTTCTCAGCCCTTGATGCAGATGCGATGAAGGAGCAAAAGCCCTCTGTGCGTATAAGCCATGATGCAATGCACGAATTGAGCCAATCGTGGATCTTCAGTAAATATAGACTTGTGATTCATGGCAAATAGGAGGGGGACGAAATGACGTTCGCCCTAAATATTATCTGTACCTGGGTACTGCTAGTTGCCTCATGTTCCGCAGTGTGGTGGAGCTTCAGAACAGAAAAGCTTATAACCATCTCCTGGCTGGCATTTTTGCTACCGGCTGTCTTCCAGCTTGTTACGGCTTTCCGGATTGGTCCAGGCCAAGCAAAGTCACTCATCGTGTTTGGCTGCATCAATCTGGTGTCTGCTGCCCTTGTGGGTGCGGGTGTCTGGTATCTAGTCCAAATAGCCAATTCATATCGAAGGGGCAAATGATCAACGAATGGAAAGGGGAACTCTATTCATGAAGCCAATGCAAGAAATAGAGACACTGGCCATAGAGATCGCTGCTGCCGCCAGAAAATCTTTTTGCACCCTTTTTGAAAATGGTGAACGTTACTATTATTGTACGTTATACACTACTGGCGAAGGACATATGCCAAGCATTTCTGCATGGTCGTGGGAAGCTTTGGCGTTGGAATCGGCTAGACAAGCAGAGGAAAGTGATACGCCGGTATCCACGATTGCGGATCTCATCAAATGGTCGTATGCGGATTCGCCCTATTGTTGTTTTGGGGATGATCACTTTGACGGTGTCAAACAACGATATAACGAGCGTCCTTTCATTGCGGAACTGGAGAATGATGATTGGAATCGCGAGTTGGATGTGAGGCTGAAAGCCATGGAGCTGGCGATGAAAATGCTCGATGATGAAGGCATATTTGCCTTAAATCAACCGCGAGAGTCCGTATGTGTCCTTGTTGAAGTCATGCCGCCGGATAAGATTAACACTGAAATCGCCTTACGTTTGAATCGGGCGGAATCTCCGGCTATGCAAGCATGGTTGGTGGAGGCGGCAGAATAGAAGCATCTGCATTTGGGGAGTTTTGACCGTCTATGATGTACCGTTTCGACTAATTGGCTCAATAAGATGGTAGTGACAGTAGGTCTATAATTCGCAAACCACCTTTGTACATGAACTGCACCCCAATTGTTAGACACAACTACCAATTGGAGGTGCAGTTTTTTCATGACTAAATTCAGTTCAGATGAAAAAATACAAGCCGTTATGCGTTATAAAAAGGGATCAGAAAGCTTGAAAAGCATTGCAAAATCAATCGGGCTTCACCATTCTGGCTTTTTAAACTGGATTAGACAATATGAGCATCATGGTGAAAAAGCTTTTAAAAAGGGCTATACATCATATCCTGCGCAGATTAAACTAGACGTACTTCATTATATGAACGAATTTGGGACGTCTGTTAGAGAAACGGCTGCTATATTTAATATTCCTAGCCATAGTACCCTTTTAAGTTGGCAAAAAAGCTTGGAATTACAAGGGATAGACGCCCTTCAACCAAAGAAAAAGGGGCGCTCATCCATGAAAAAAGGATCTAAAGCACAGAAGAATCAAACGCTAGTAGAAGGATCTGTAGAGGCTTTACAAGCAGAGGTAGAGCGTTTGAAAATGGAGAATGCTTATTTAAAAAAGTTGAATGCCTTAGTTCGAAACAAGGAAAAATCACCAAACAAGACAAAGCTCAAGTAGTCTATGAACTAAGGAACGAATTTTCGGTGAAAGCACTTCTAAAGCTAGCAGATATCCCTCGTAGCACGTATTATTACGTGGTAAAAGCGTTTGGTACGGTAGACAAGGATTTAGAGCTAAAAGACATGATACAAGCGATTTATAAGGAGCATGAGGGACGCTATGGTTATCGTCGTATTCGCGACGAGTTAATCAATCGTGGACACCATGTAAATCATAAAAAGGTACAGCGTTTGATGAAAGTATTGGGATTAAAGTGTTTGGTACGTATGAAGAAATATCGTTCGTATAAAGGGACAATTGGCAAGATTGCACCGAACCTATTAGAACGCAATTTCCACGCTGAAAGGCCAAACGAGAAGTGGGTTACGGACATTACAGAATTTAAATTATTCGGAGAAAAACTATATTTATCTCCCATACTTGATCTGTATAACGGAGAAATCATTACATATACGATTGGTTCAAGACCGGTCTACTCGCTTGTTTCCACGATGTTAGATCAAGCATTTTGCAGTTTAACAAATAAAGATAAACTCCTCATTCATTCGGATCAAGGTTGGCACTACCAGATGAGACCGTATCGTCATGCCCTTGAAGAACGTGGCATCACGCAAAGTATGTCCCGTAAAGGTAACTGCTACGATAACGCCGTCATGGAGAATTTCTTTGGCATCATGAAATCCGAATTATTATATTTAAAGGAATTTGAAAGTGTCTCACATTTTAAACAAGAGCTATCCAAATACATCGATTATTACAACAACAAACGCATTAAGGCAAAACTAAAAGGCATGAGTCCGGTACGATACCGGATTCATGCCCAACAAGTTGCCTAAAGATATAATCTGTCTAACTTTACGGGGTCACTTCATACATTAAAGGGTGGTTTTTTTCGTGTTTGTCAACAGTGTACAAACACACTTTTTCTACCTTGTCCACATTTATACCTCACCAAAACTATTTAATTGCATTTAATAGACTATCAATAAAAAAGGAGGTTTTGAGAATGGGAAATAGAAGACCTGGAGCACCTAGAGGTGGTTATGACCCTGTTCAGATCTATAACTCGACTTCGTTTAATGCGAGTGGAGTAGTGGAGTATGCATCCATCTTTTGTAGCAACGACAGATATAGTGTTCAGCGTGACGAGACTTGGAGATCTTCCGACCGTGGTGTGTGCCTGGTAACTAGAATCACCGCGACGGTTAGAACACCGAGTGGAAATATTGAGGCTGAACCGTATACCTCTTCTGGTACTTCGTACAGCCAGTTCGCCATTATACAGGTAGGGGTAAATCAGTTCCGAGTGACACGTGTTACAAGTACGATTAGAAAATGCCGGAAATAACCGAAGAGGATTAATATCGAGATTAGGTACGAAACATGAAGAGACGACTTGCCCGGGCTAGCAGGCAGGTCGTCTTTTTTCGTTTTAGTGTTTCTTGTACCATAATATTCTGCGGTGCATCGAGGAGTCTTTCATAAGTCGGAAAGGGCGCAAATCCGGTTGATAATTGCCTTCGATAATCCAAATTCGCCGTTTCTTGTCGATGGCTATATCGAACCCAACTTGTCTAAGCATGGGGTAATGCTCTCCCAATCGTTTGGCAGCTAATCGTGCAACTTGTTCCGCTTTGACAAGTAAGCGCCGATCTCCAATTCGAGCTAGTCTCAGTGCTTTAATAACGGGAATGGGGCGGTTATTCACATTGGTGACTTGGTATCCTTGTGCTGCGACTTTAGCATAGGAACCTGTCACGTTCCAAGTGGACGAGGAACCCTTTTTGCGCTGAACCATAATCCGAATGTCGAACGGCCTGTGTTTAATTTGAGCAAGCTGCAGACGCTTTTGGATAATATATTCATCACTTTTGATTGTTTGTTCGAACCATTCGACTAACTGCACGTTGTCTCTCATGGTGACTGAGTTATTTTCATTTTGAATACGATAAGCATTTGCACCGCTTCGTTTAATGAACAGGATACCCCTTCCGTAACTGCCATTACGAGGTTTCAGTACAACGCTGGAATACTGAAGAAGCATCTTCGTTAGCGTATCCTTCTCAAGCAACTGTGTCTCTGGCAACAGTTCTGCAAGAGAGGGCTCATCGCGCAGAATGCCATACTGCAACCATTTGTCTCTTTCGAATAACATTGGAATCACAGCCTTTTTCAATCGTCTACGGTCATTCTAATTCAAATTCGTGATCCGCATAAGTGGCCATTCGTCTAGATTTGTAAGTGGGAAGCATGTCCAATCGGTCGATGGAGACAGAAGATGAACTAATACGAGGAACGACTGCATTCTGGGGAGGCGTTCATTCACGCCATGCTGGTACATGTGCTGAAACGAGAGCCAAATGTGCAATTGTTTGAGTAGTGCTAGACTAACCCTCTACTAGTATTTTTCGCCTATGAATTAGCTTATAAAAGAGTGCAACTTTTTTACCAATATATATACAAGTTATTCGTTTACTGTATGCCTTTTCGGTGTTATACTCACAATATTCAAAAAAGAATCTGTGAAAATATGTCGAATTGAGGCTTATCAGGATGATTATAGGTAGACAAAACGGCGAAACGATCATCCTCATTCCATCGCTTGAACCGGATGAGAGACTTCCAGCCTATGTAAGGCAATTGCGAGAGTATGGATTTACTAATATTGTTATTGTGGACGACGGATCTGGTGAGGCCTACCAGTCGATTTTCGAGGAGCTTCGCGAGAACGGTTGTGCTCTGATGACACATGCGGAAAATCAGGGGAAGGGTGCGGCACTCAAGACCGGATTTGAGTATATTGGTCAGCAATTCGACGCATCTTCCTTCGTCGTAACCGCTGATTCAGACGGACAACACGCAGCTGAGGATGTATACCGCATAGCCCAAGAAGCAAGGCTTCATCCGGATTCGTTGGTGCTCGGGGTAAGGAACTTCAGCGAGGGGAATATACCCCCAAAGTCCCTGTTAGGCAATCGGATGACCTCCTTTATTTTTGCCATGCTGTATGGTAAAAAGCTGTCAGATACCCAGACTGGGCTTCGTGCCTTCGGTCCAGGGTTACTTGCGTTTATGCAGGATGTTCGCGGCACTCGATTTGAATATGAGCTGCAGATGCTCATCTCGTGCATCCAATCGGGCATTCCGATTCATACCATGCCAATTCAAGTCATTTATGAAAATGGCAATGCGGGCACTCATTTTAAAGCGATCCAGGATAGTGCTCGGGTCATGGGGGTGTTGTTCTCCAATTTCCTGCGGTTCATCTCATCGTCGGTGGCGAGTTCGGTCGTGGATTTGGGCATCGCCTGGTTTTTGATCGACGCATTGCGGCCCATGTTGGGTGAGCAGCACTATTTAAGAATTCTGCTGGCAACCGTGATTGCGAGAATTATTTCCATTGTAGTCAACTATGTACTGAACAGACACTTTGTATTCCGCAAGGAGGATAGCCAGGGCAGTCTATGGCGCTATCTAACGTTATGCGGAGTAGTGATCTTGCTGTCCAGTACCGGTGTTTATATATTCCATACCGTTCTCTTCGTAGATGAGAAATTGGCGAAATTCGTCTGTGATGCCTTGCTGTTCCTGCTCAGTTTCCAATTGCAGCGAAGATGGGTATTTGCAGCAAGGAGGAAGCAGTTGTAGTGCAAAACGAAAAAAGGCAGAATATCTTTTTTGTCATCACGATGATCCTGATGTCGATTTATTTGGTATGGCGTACGTTCTTTACGTTGCCATGGGGTGAGGGCGTTCTGAACGTCATTTTTGGTATGCTGCTGATTGTGGCTGAGACGGTCACCGTACTGACAACCTTTGAATTATTCTTTCAAAAAATGCAAAAAGAACGTACACAGCTCGATTTTCCAATCGTTCCGCCGGAGTATTATCCGGATGTGGATGTATTTATTGCTACGCATAATGAGCCTGTTGATCTGTTATATAAAACCGTTAATGCCTGTACGTTCATGGATTACCCGGACAAACAGAAGGTTCATATCTATCTCTGTGATGATGGAGCAAGACCTGAGGTGGAGGAGCTTGCCAAACAGTTTGGTGTGGGATATCTGGGGTTCCCCGGAAACAAGGATGCCAAGTCTGGTAATCTGAACAATGCACTGAGCAAAAGCTCTTCGCCGCTCATTGCAACGTTTGATGCGGATATGATTCCACAGCACACCTTTTTGATGAAAACGGTACCCTATTTCATGCTCTCCACGTTTATTAAGGAGAATAAGGTATGGCGTCCTCGCCGAGAGGACGAGATGGACCCTAAGTTCAAGCTTGGTCTGGTACAGACCCCGCAAAGTTTCTACAATCCGGATCTATTCCAGTTCAACCTGTATGCAGAGCAAGGTATTCCGAATGAACAGGATTTCTTCTCCAGAGAAGTGAACATCCTGCGTAATGCCTCCAATGCGGTAGCCTATACAGGAAGTAATACGATCATTTCCCGGCAGGGCATGGAAGACATCGGAGGTTTTCCACTCAATACAATCACTGAGGACTTTGAGACAAGCATCCGCTTGCAGCAGGAAGGTTATATTACCTACGCAACTCAAGAGGTTCAAGCTGCCGGGCAGACGACAACAACAGTGAAGAGTATGATTAAGCAACGGATTCGCTGGGCAAGGGGTATCATTCAGAGCCTGCAGAATACGCGTGCACCCTTATCTGGCAAGCTTCCTTTCTGGACGAGGGTGACCTACTTAAGCAGTTTCTTATACTGGTGGTCCTTCTTTAACCGGTTGATTTTCATTTTGGCACCTATTTTGTTTGCGTTATTCGACTTCCAGATTGTGAATACAACCTTCTGGCAAATCCTAATATTCTGGCTTCCATCTTATTTCTTCTATAGTGTATCCATGCGATATCTGTCCAGCAATATTCGGAATCAGCGATGGAGTCAGGTTATCGATACCATATTCATGCCTTACTTGATCTGGCCGGTTCTCCTGGAGACGCTGGGTATTCGTGAGAAAAAATTCAAGGTCACCAACAAAAGCAGAGCAAGCGGTCGACAATGGATGTCTGCTCTGTTATATGCACTTCCGCATATCTTCTTGCTGTTGCTTTCCATTGCAGCCGTGATTCGGTATGTGAATGGCAAGTACGGCATTGCGCTGTTCTTCAGCAGTATCATTATTTTCTGGCTAATTCATAACATGATTGCGCTATGTTACGCCCTGTTCTTCATGGTTGGCCGCCGTGCGTATCGGGAGACAGAACGGATTCGGGCGCAGGAAGATGTCACGATTCACGACCAAGCCAACAATCTGCGATATCAGGCCAAAACGGTGGATGTATCTGAGCAAGGTATTGCCTTCTATGTTCCTTATCCCATTTATTTGGCTGAGCAGAAGATCATCTCTCTGGTTGTCAAAACCGACCGGTATGAGGCCAATCTCGATGCAGTCATCGTTTATGTGAAACAGGATGGGGAGGGCTGGCGTTACTCCGCAACGGTTCAGCCGATTGATGAGAATGATAACCGCCAATACATGCAAATCATCTACGACCGTAAACACTCATTGCCAGAGCAGATGAATCTGTGGGATACGGCTTATGACGATATGTTACGTAATGTGAAAAAACGGATTGTTCAACCCAGATCGGATCAGCGAAAAATGCCGCGGCTATCCCTTCAGCTTCCAGTTCATTTCACCAATGATGCTAGCTGTACACTGCGCAGCTTCAATTATCGTTTCTTCTCCGCGACGGGTTTCCATGGTGATATTGCGGCAGGAGCGGTCGTTACCTTTTATACGAAGAGTAATATTGAAGTCATTTTGCAACATACGGGAAAAACGACAGCCCGTGAGCGTGAAGTGCTTCTCTCGGTGGAGAATATCGATGATATTGTGGAGAAGGGCCTGATCGACCAATTGCTGACTGATTTGATTCAGCCACATTCCGATCGTTCCACCAGAGAGGGTTAGGAGAGATAGAGATGCTCATTGTGCTTCATTTTGTGATGGGAGTTTTATTGATATTCTCCTTTCTTGGTTATATGCAGTTTGTACGGAAGGCTCTTTCACTACGTTGGGAGTTCATCCCTGTATTTGTGTTTTCCTCGATTGCTTGCTTTGTTTTTCTGAGTGGTTTGGCAGGGCAGCTCTTTACGGGCAGCCTTGTCATCCTGATTGCAGGTTTGCTTTTATATGGGGGAATGTTGTTTCTCAGGTTGCGCCGAGGGGCATCATTAAGGATGTCCTTTTCTATATTCCAATTTTCATTCCTGGCAGGGACTTTTGTTTTCTTGCTGGTGCTCTTTCAGAACCAATTAACACATTACGATAATTTCTCACACTGGGCTATCGTACTGAAGCAGATGCTGAGTACAGATGCCTTTCCAACGCCAGACTCCAACCTGATTGATTTTAAAAACTATCCGCTTGGGACTTCGTCTTTCATTTATTATGTCTGTCGCTTCATGGGGCACTCCCAGTCCGTAATGCTCTTGGCACAGGGATTACTTATCTTCTCCTGTTTTTATGCCATGTTTGGCATTGTTTCGGAGAAGAAACGCTTTCTTCTGTACGCTTTTCTCGGGCTCGGGTTATCTACACTTTCGTTTTTCAATCTTACGATTCGGATCACCAACCTGCTCGTGGATTTCTTGCTTCCGATCTACGCGCTCGCAATCCTGGCGGTGATCTACCAATATCGTAATGAGATCAAAAAGGCATGTATTGTTGTTCTTCCGCTTGCGGGATTACTGACCATCATCAAAAGCACGGGTATTATTTTCGCTGCGATCGGTCTGATTTTCCTAGTGTATACATGGCTAAAACATAAACAAAAGTTCGATTGGAAAACAGCGCTCGCTGTAGTGGGTACGATCTGCGGTGCGCTGATTCCCTACTTTGGCTGGAGCTGGCGAATGGCGACGGTGTTCCAAGGGATTGATAACAAGTTCGATGTGGCTACCTCGGGGATTCAAGCCGGCAAAACGCCAGAGCAGATGCGTGAGATTCTGTGGACTTTCCTGAAGGCCAGTACGGATCTGACGACACGGCCAGTGATCGGCATTGTTATTTTCCAGCTTATCGCGATTGCAGCATCTGTATTTGCCATCGTTGTGCTCAAGAAGAAGTGGAACTTGTGGAAAGCATTAATTGCTTTGGACGTTGTGCTGTTACTGTACTATGCGGGTATTCTGGCGTTGTATCTCTTCTCCATGCCATTGGATGAAGCAATTGTCCTGGCTGGATTTGAGCGTTATGCATCAAGTATCGTGGTGCTATTCGCCGGTGGGCTGGTGTTGTGCGCTGCGATCGACCTGGAGCGATCATTCCACTATCGGATCGGTGAAGTACCAGATTATCAGTCCTTTAAGACAGTTGAGACAAAAGGTCATTATCAAAAAGGCATTATCGGCTGTATGGCGGTTGCAGCCACCATCCTTTTGTCCGAATACAATGGTATCGTGTCTATCGCCCAAAGCTATGATACAACGCTTCCTTACAAGATTCATGCGGTTACTGGTGATCGGTGGTACTCAGGTGGGCAGGAGGATAACAACAGATATCTCTTCTACGCCTCAGACAGGGACCAACAGGTCACGAACTATTACATGCAATATGTAGGGAAGTATTTCTTGTATGCTCCTCATGTGGACGGGATTGTGTTGTTCTATGAGGATAATATGGATAACCTTCTGAGCGGCTACGATTATCTGGTGGTTGTCGAGACCGATCTCAACGCCAAGTGGTTGCTGAAAAAGCATTATGGCATCGACATGCAGGAGGGTATCTACAGAATCACCCGTTCCGGGGATCAGATCGTTCTTACGTTGACTTGAGATCATCGATGTTGAGATCCTGTTCCGGACATCTGGTCAGGTAAGATTGAATACATGATTGTATATAGATTCTCCTTAAATATAGCCCGCTATAGCTAATACCTATAGCGGGCTATAACTCTTTCGTAGAACAGCTATTCCGATCGGATATGTTATATTTAATTCTATAATGATAAACGGGGAGATTAAACTATGAGCGTACAAACAGGACCTAAACAACGAACAGTCACTCCATTTCGATATGATATTGTGGGCAGTTTCCTGCGCCCGAGTGCGTTGAAGGATGCCCGATTAAAATACCAAAACGGCGAAATTACCACGGAACAGTTGAATGAAGTGGAGAACGCCGAGATTGTGAAACTTGTACAGAAACAAAAAGAGGTTGGCCTTCAGGCTGTAACGGACGGCGAATTCCGCCGCTCTTGGTGGCATCTGGACTTCTTCTGGGGACTGGATGGTGTAGAGCGGACAATCATTGAGGAAGGCTACCGATTCAACGGTGCGACATCCAGACCGGAAACAGCTCGTCTGAGCGGCAAAATCAGCTACAGCAGTCATCCATTTGTAGCTCATTATGCCTTCTTGAAAGAAGCGGCTGGGGAAGACGTTGTTGCCCGTCAGTCCATCCCAGCAGCTGCACAGTTCCTATTCGAATTGGACCGGGCAGATAATAAGGAAAGCACACAGGCCATCTATCCGAACCGCCAAGAGCTTCTCTCGGACATTGCTGGGGCGTACAAAGCATCCATTCTGGCTTTTTATGAAGCCGGCTGCCGCAGCATCCAGATTGATGATTGTACGTGGGGTGCATTGTGTGACCAACAGTTCATCACAGTGATGGAGCAGATTGGTGTCAATGTGGAAGAGTACGCAAACGAACTCGCAAAACTGAACGAAGATGTGGTATCTGGCCTGCCGGAAGACCTCGTGGTAACCACTCATGTCTGCCGCGGTAATTATGTTTCGACATTTGCAGGAGTCGGTGGCGGTTACGAGCCGATTGCGCAGACACTTCTGAGCATCGATAACTACTCTGGTTTCTATCTGGAGTTTGATACGGAACGGGCTGGTGACTTCAAACCACTTCGTTTCCTGAAGGACAATCAGCAGGTTGTACTTGGGCTCTTCTCTTCCAAATTCGGAGAGTTGGAGAACAAGGAAGATATCCTGAAACGGATTGAGGAAGCTACACAATATGTTGATCTGGATCGAATCTGCCTGAGTCCACAATGCGGCTTCGCTTCCACGGAAGAAGGCAACCATCTGACCGAGGAACAGCAATGGCGCAAGCTTGCCTTCATTAAGGAAATTGCCGAAGAGCTTTGGAAGTAAGGAAGTAAAATTTCTTATCTTCATTCGTCACTAATCACATGTTGTGTATGAACAAAAACAACTGCGAAATAGCTGTACGGACAACATCCGTATGGCTTTTTAGTGTAATCTTTTTCGAAGTGAATGTTAATATTAAATGTGCTCATCCGCTTCAATAATTTGATCAGAATCCATAGTATGCAGGTCACCAAATAAGATACAATGATACTGTAGAAATACTGTAGAAATCCATTCAAAAGTGGTGAATTCATGAAAGAATTGCACAGTCAGATGAATCGGAAAACGTATTATATTTCAATGCTAGCGATTATTGCTCTGATGTTATCGGGATTAATCCTGTCCACGACAGAATTGAATGGGATTACCGTGGGTTATATGATCCATTGCTTATGCGTAACCGTTCTCACTGTATGTTTATTGATATATCCCAAGTTTGAGACGTTTCCCTTCAGATTGAGCATCATTCTGATCGGATTTGCATACTTCTATACGCTTGCTCTTTTATATCCCCAGTCTTGGACAACCTACATTCTCATAAGTCTACTTCCAGCCCTCGCCATCCTGTTCTATGATCTGAAATTATTTTATTTCTCGTTAATTCTCAATGGAATATTGCTCCTCATTACGTTTGGTTATAATCTTCTGTATAACCAAGGGAATGAGTATGCATATATACATACAGATGTGGTAGGCAATTTTATCAATATTATGGGAAGTCAGGTCATTTTATTTCTTATTTTTCATCTGAGCGTTTCTCGAATGAAAAAGCAGGAACTTTATTTTGAGCAGCTACAACAAACAGAGCGTTTGAAGATGATCGCTCATCTAACAGCTGCTGTCGCTCATGAGATTCGTAATCCAGTGACGGTGGTGCGAGGTTTTTTGCAGCTATATCGAGAGGATCACTCTTTTGAGCAGCCGGTGAGGAATAAGTTTGCCTTAATGATTGATGAACTGAATACTGTCGAACAGGTGACCTCTCAATTTCTGACCCTTGCCAAACCCAATAGAGAACTGAGACCAGAGAAGGTCGATGTAAGGGAGGTCCTTGAAGGTGTGACGGGTCTGCTCAGCTCCTATGCGATGTTATCGGACAAACATATGGATGTGAAGGTGGATGAGGATTGCATAATTCTCATTAATACAATTGAGTTCAAGCAGTTGCTGATCAATCTTATCAAAAATGCATTAGAAGCTTCGGATGCGGGTACAACCGTCCACGTAACAGCGAAGCGAGTGAAGCAATGGGTAGAGATAAGGATCTCGGATCAGGGAAGCGGCATGACGGAGGAAGAGGTGAAGTCACTGGGGACTCCGTTTTATTCATTGAAAACAAATGGAACGGGGCTTGGATTGATGATCTGCTATAATATCGTGGAAAAGTATGAGGGAACGATCGAATATCACAGCGCAAAAGCTCAGGGGACCTCGGTGACGATTCGCTTTATAGCTAAAATGGATTAGACCAAAATAAAATAGCGACAGTAGGACAAAGGGATCTTTGTCGCAACTGCCGCTATTCGTCTATCTAGCATGATATCGCCCTTTCGGCACCACCATCGGTGATCCCGAGACGGGGTCTTCTATGACCGTACATTCCAATCCAAAAATGTCTTTCACTTGTGTTGCGGTTATCACCTCTGCAGGTTTACCCTCAGCAACAAGTTTTCCGGTATGAAGTGCAAAGATATGATCTGCATACCGTGCTGATAAGTTGATATCGTGTAGTACCATTACAATGGTCGTTCCGTGTTTGCGATTCAGCTCGGTAAGCAGATCCAGAATCTCGACTTGATACGTGATATCCAAGAAGGTTGTAGGCTCATCGAGAAAAAGGATATCCGTCTGTTGCGCTAGCGCCATCGCAATCCACACACGCTGACGTTGACCGCCCGAGAGTTCATCAATATTGTGATTGGCAAACTCGGTAATGTTCATGATGGTCATGGCTTCTACGACAGCCTCATAATCCTTCTTGGTCCAGCCACTGAACAAGGATTGGTGTGGAAACCTTCCGCGGCCAACCAGATCCGCTACTGAAATACCGTCTGGAACAATGGGAGACTGTGGGAGTAATCCGATCACACGAGCCAATTGCTTGGGCGGGATCTTGCTGATGGCTTTGCCGTCCAGCGTAATGCTGCCGGATGTAGGCTTAATGAGCCTGGCCATCGTTTTCAAAAGGGTAGACTTACCACAGCCGTTAGAGCCAATAATGACGCTTATTTTATTACTCGGTATAACAATGTCCACACCGTGGATAATGGTTTTATTTTCATATCCCGCAACGAGTTGTTTCGCTTCAAATACATGTGTTGGTTTCATTATAACTCCCCCTTACGATTCATTCGGATTAACAGGAAGATCAGATACGGTGCTCCGAGCAATCCGGTAATGACGCCTACGGGGAATCTGTACTCAAAAGCAAACTGTCCGATGAGATCTGAGGCTAGAACCAGATTAACGCCAACCAAACCAGCCGGGATGATGTTCGAGGAGCCAACACCTACGAGCCTCTTCGCGATAGGTCCCGCAAGGAAGGAGACAAAGGCGATCGGACCTGTAGTCGCGGTAGCAATGGCAACCATGCAGACGGAACTCACAATAAGTGCAATTCTGGTTTTGTCCGTATCCACACCTAGTGAGAATGCCGATTGTTCTCCGAGTTCCAATATACTGAGATGTTTGCCCAACATCATGATGATGGGTGAGCAGATCAGTACGGTAATCACGAGAGGTGGCAGTTCACTCATCTGAGAACCGTTCAGACTGCCTGTGAGCCATCGGATTGCAGCAGGAATATCCTTTTCAGAACTAACCAGTAGGAGATAGGAGATGACCGCATCAAGCATGGCTTGAATACCAATCCCGATAAGTATTAACCGTCCGATGGAGAACACTTTTCCTCTGGAGAGTACATATATGAACAATACCGTAGCGAGACCTGCAATCACTGAAGCCAAGGAAACAATGGCTCCGCTTGCATGAAGTACGACGATACAAAACACAGCAGCAGCGCTTGAACCTGACGTGATCCCGATAACATTAGGATTCGCCAATGGGTTCCGCAACATGGTCTGGAAGGTATAACCTGCAATGCCGAAGGCAAATCCGGCAAAGAGACCTGTAAGCATTCTTGGTAGACGTATCGTATTTACGGCAAAAGACACACCTTTGATCTTCTCTCCCGCAAGGGAGCTGATGACATCTCTAACCGGATAGATTGTGTTGCCGAGCAGAAGCATGGCGCAGCAAAGAGCACATGCAAGTATGGCAAGGAGACTGGTGACAAGTATCCAGCGCCGACGTCGATGACGTCTGCCCGCCATAATAAATTCAATCGATTGATCTCTCATAATGAACGCACTTTCGATCGCATCGCGAGGATGATTAATATTGGAGCACCTATAAATGCGGTAACAACTCCGACTTCAAGCTCCCCAGGGTTGCTGATGAGTCTGCCACCGACATCGGATATCGTTAGAATGATCGCTCCAGCTACCGCTGACACCGGTATGACAAAACGTAAGTCAGGTCCCAGTATTAGGCGTATAACGTGGGTGGATAACAATCCTATGAAACCAATAGGTCCAGCCAGTGCAGTAGCTGCTCCGCACAATAGAACCCCTGCAAGAGCCGCAATGAATCGAAGTGTTCCTGTGCGAACACCGAGTCCTGTTGCAACATCGTCACCCAGCGCCAGCGCATTTAGTGCCGGAGCCGTAAGAAACGCAATGAGTACGCCGATGATTAGGAACGGGATGAACGTACTGATTCCACTCCAGGTTGCCGATCCTACGCTGCCTACTTGCCAGAACCTGAACTGATCCATGACATAAGAACGAGGGATCATAATGGCGGTGACGAGTGAGGAGAGCGCGGCACTTATGGCCGCTCCGGCCAAAACAAGCTTAATGGGCGTGGCTCCGCCACGCCCCATTGAGCCGATCCCGAATACAAACACAGCTGTTATTGCAGCTCCGGCCAGTGCCAGCCAGATATATTGATTGGCGCTGCTGATGTTCAGAAATGCAATACCGATAACCACAAACAGGGATGCCCCTGTGTTGACACCCAATATACTTGGGTCGGCAAGTGGGTTCCGAGTAACGGCTTGCATCAGTGCTCCTGATACGCCGAGTGCTACCCCGCATAACAAGCTGAAGACTGTTCGGGAGATCCGTTTGCGCACGATGTTTGCCCCATAAGAGTCTACTTCCGGGTGAAATAATCCGTCGATTAACTCATGAAACCTCACGGGTCTAGAGCCAAAGACCAGTGAGGCAATCATAGTTGCAGCGAGCAGAATGAAACAAATGACTAACACCAGGATGAAGTTCTTGGGGACATGTGCTCGTATGTGATTATCGTTCGAAAGCGATGTACTATTCATTGATCTTGTCGATAGCTCCGCTAATTAGTTTCAGGTAATCATCGATCGTGTAGGAAATGGACAGTGGGTTTGGCGTTCCAGCAGCAACCAAAGGTGTATCTGCTTCAATGAACGCTACAGAACCACGTTTAACCGCAGGGATTTTACCCAGCAAAGGATCAGCTTGAATAGCTTTTAGCAACTCAGCATCTCCGTATCCAACAAGGATATCTGCATCATTAAGGGCTTCAGCATTCTCTGCGCTTAAGCTCAGGGAGTAGCTGTTAGGGTCTGTAATTTGGCTAGTGACACTCTCTGGAACAACCAACCCTAGCTCACCAAGGAAGGCCACGCGTGAATCTACAGGTGTATAGATATGAAGTTTGGACATGTCTTCAGCGGAGAAGTTAACCCAAACCACTTTTTTGTCTTTGATCTGAGGATATGCTGCTAATTTTTCGTTGACCATAGCCTCAGTATCTTTGATCAATTGCTCACCTTCTGCTTCCATCCCCATACCCTGCGCATTGAAAGTAACCTGCTCACGCCATGTTGTTGCCCATGGAGCCGTTGGATAGGCTACAACTGGAGCAATTTCACTAAGAAGATCGTAGTCTTCCTGCGTAATACCGGAGTATGCTGCAAGAATAACATCCGGATTGGAATCGGAAATCGCTTCAAAATCAAGTCCGTCTGTATCTTGGAAAACGTTCGGGTCGGTTACACCGAGTTCATCGAGTTTCTTAGCTGTCCAAGGCAACAGTCCGCTGTCGTCCTGAACACCAAAGTTAGCTGCAGAGAAGCCTACAGGAACTTGTCCAAGCGCGAGAACGACATCTTGGTTCGCCCATTGTACAGTAGCTACACGCTCAGGCTTTTTCTCAATAACCGTTTCGCCCAGTGCATGCTTGATCGTAATTGGATATCCGGCATTCTCATCTGTAGCGGCTGGTGTTTCTGTAGCTGGAGCTGCCGAGTCACTTGCAGCAGGAGTTGCTGCTGGCTCAGCTGTTTGGTTGCCACAACCTACCAATGCCAGGATAAAGACTAGTGAAACCAGTAACGCCGTTAATGGAAACTTTCTCTTTGTGTTCATGTGTTTCCCCTTCCTGAATCTTAAAATGTATTTGGTAGTGCTTAACATCCTGATTGATCCATTACATCCATGGGGATGTGAACAAGTAGATATATAAAACGTTTTATATACCTGATAATGATTATCAACATCAATAAATATATCTTTTTATCAAAGGGAGTGTCAATGAAAAAATTGTAAAGGCTCATATCATATTAGGGGTTTCTATTAGAAAGGGATGAACATATTATCGATGTATTGCATTCCAGATCATGGTATATTTCTAGTATTAAATAATGTAAGGAGATAACTATGAGTCGCACACTAGTTTTTTCACTAAAAGTAATACCTCTGCTGTTAACTACGATTCTGCTGTTTTCCCTAATTTCTGTACATCCTGCCCAGGCAGAGGGTGAAGTTGCGAACATTGAGGATGCTGTAGTAAAAAGTCAGTTGAGCCTTAATTGGTCTTCATTGGATGAGTTAAATAGTGGAGTTTCCCATTCCATTGCCTATGGTGGAGGGATTTATATGATGCCAGCTGCCGGAGGTTATGTGAAAACCTCTAAGGACGGAGTTACATGGAAGACAATCTATACCGGGAATCCAGTAGATTTTAGTTTGATTATTCATGGAAAGTCAGAATTCATGGGTTTTCGTGAGGAAGCAGATATCATAACCGTATGGACATCCACTGATGGTCTGTCATGGGAGAAGTTAAATAATTCAATACATATAAGATTTTTAAAAGACGCCGTATGGAACGGGAAACGATATATTGCAGTTGGTGGAACAACATATGAAGGAAAGATTTTCTCTTCAGAGGATGGATTAACGTGGACCGAGCGAAAAACAGGTATCTCCACCAATTTTACAGCCGTAGCATGGGGCAATAATACCTTCGTGGCTCAAGGTTATGAAGGCGGAGTCGTAGCGGTATCCAAAGACGGAATCACCTGGAAAAAGGTGAAGACCAATCAGCCTAATTATGAGCAAGTTTGGGATATGACCTATGGCGGTGGAGTTTTTGTTGCTGTAGGGGATGCAACGATCATGACCTCGAAGGATGGACTGAAATGGACATACATATCTTCTAAAGCCTTTTGGTCCAAGGTGTACTGGGCAAAGGACAGGTTTTATATTTTTGGTTTTGAATATGTGAATAAAGCCAATCATGTCCTGAAGGAGGTCAACTGGACATCCAAGGATGGTAAGAGCTGGAGCGATGCTGGGTTTGCAACTAGCCCTAAGCAGAACCCGTTTTTTACCATTCACAACGGCAAACAGTATATAACGATTACGGATGCTGGTATTCAAACATCTGCGGATGGGCGCAAATGGAAGCTGACAAAGCGATATCCTTTTGTGCTTCCGAGTAACGTATATGAAGCAGCAGTGAGCAAGGATAGGCTGGTGCTGGTGGGTGGGTATCTTAGCCAGCTTAACTTCCTTTCCGTCAGCTCGCAGGGTTCTGCAAAGATGAACACGGCTGGCAAATGGCAATCTTCTTATGTGGATCAAGCGTATCCACTTCGGGGAGTTGTATGGTCAGGGAAGGACTTTTTTGCGGTAGGAGATAACGGGAAGATGATGTCCTCTGTTGATGGGGGAAAGTGGAAGGACATTAAATCCCCGACAACTCAATCACTTACGAGCGTGCTGTATGCCAATAATACGTATTACGTGGCAGGTGAGGCCGGCACGATTCTTTCTTCCAAGGATAGGAAGACGTGGAGGATCCTAAACACTAATGTAAAGAAAAAAATCAATGCGATGGCATCAAACGGCACAACACTGGTAGCCGTTGGAGAAAAAGGACTTTTGCTCGTCTCCGAGGATGGTCTGAAGTGGAACGAAATCCCGGCACGATTTCCTGGACATAATTTCGATGTGGTATGGGGTGACGGAAAATTTGTCGTGACCACTGCCAGTTACTATGGGAATGCACAGAGTGCGGTTATTTTGACTTCAGAGGACGGTAAGAAATGGGCGAGGACAGAGTTCCGTGATGAATTATATGCTCGTGGAATGAACACTGGATTCTTTGGCATCTCATACGTGGGCAATCTCTTCATTGCTGTCGGCAGTGAAGGTTCCATCTTCCTTTCCGATGACGCTGAGAAATGGACCAAGCAGGATGTCTTGACGGTAGACGATTGGTACGATGCGGTGGAGTTTAAAGGGAAAGTGTACGTCTTTGGAAATACAGGTAAAATCGTTACGGCTGACCTCAACTCCTTGAAACGGAGCCACTAATTAAGATGCTTAAAGGGAGAATCTATATGCGTAATCAATTCATCAAAAGTATGATCGTTTTATGTTTGGTTTTTGTACTATTACCGACCACTATTATCTCGGCTGCATCGCTTATCAAAGACCCGGTCCTGGCCAAAGTTATTCGAGCAGATCTGAAGATGTCGGCTAAGAAGGAAATAAAGGCTGCCGATTTGAAAAAATTAAAATCTCTATATGCTATGGAATTAAAAAGTAAGATTTCTAACCTGCAAGGTCTTGAACATGCCGTTAATATGACGGATATATTCTTGCCTGATCAAAATATAAAAAATATTAAGCCACTCCACAAGTTGAAAAAATTGACGTTCTTAGCTGTTGAAGGCAATCAGATTGCAGATATCTCACCACTTTTAGGTCTAACTAATCTGCAAAATCTGGTTATGGACGATAACAAAATCAAAAGCCTGGCTCCATTAAAAAATATGCGTAAGCTGACCAGTCTACTCGCCAGTGGTAATCAGGTGACTGATCTAAGTCCTCTTCAGAAGTTAAAGCTGGAATGGGTCATTATGAACGATAATAAAATTCAGGATCTGACTCCTTTAAAAAATCATCCGACCTTGGAGTATCTATATGTAGAAGATAACCTCATCGAGGATATTACAGTGCTCGAAACCATCCCACATCTAACAGAGGTATATTTGGCTAACAATCCGTTGAATGAGCGTGCAGAGCAGGTTGTGAAAAACTTGGAGAAGAAAGGCGTCGTTGTAAGTCTGATAAGCGATGAAGAGGGTCAGGCGAAGTAGTTTTGATTAGAGAAAATGTATATGTATATGTAAGAAAGAAGTTAATCCCTCATTATATTGAACAAAAACAAAGAAGGCCGCAGATATTCTGACGGCCTTCTTTAAGTATGTTGGACAGAAACGCTCGGTAACAACTTAACGCTCGTCCCACAACAATATTATTCCACTACGATCTCCTTCACCGTCTCCCCCTCAACCAGCATCGGCTGATAGTAGGTGTTCGTTGGCAGATCCTTTTTGCCTTGCAGATTCTTGATCACCCAGTCGGCAGCATCGCGGCCCATTTGCTCTTGGGGATGGGTTAGCGTTGTTAGCCGGATGTTGGCGTTCTTGGCAATATACGAATTGTCCTGCCCAATGATGGATAACTCATCCGGGATCGAGATGCCGAGTTGCCTACAGGCGTTCACGACCTCCAGTCCCACCTCATCGTTGTAACAGACAATCGCGGTGAGCGCATCCCTGTTTTCGTCCAGATACGTGGCTACATTATAAGATAAATCCGGTTTCGATGCGGTATCAAAGGAAAGCACTTGCTCAGGATGGAACCGTAACTTCGCTTCACCCAGCGCCTTGATGTACCCCTTCATCCGGTACTTGCCTTGTAGATCATCCATTTTGGCAATAATGCCGATCTGGGTATGGCCTTTAGAGATCAATTCCCGAGTGGCAAGATAACTGGATTGCACGTCATCCAGGCAGAAGAACGGAACCTCCAGCTCCTCATAAAATGCATTAATCATCGTAAACGGCACATCCTGCTCCTTGAAGGACAGGTAGTACGCAATGTTGGGATTGTACAGATTACTTTTGGTCGGTTCGACAATCAGGCCATCCACGCCGTAGGAGAGCATCATTTCGAGGGCTTTTTTCTCCTGTGCCACATCATTATTGGTGCTGGCCAGCAGTAACGAGTAGTTGTCCTCATTCAGACGACTCTCGATGCCACGGATAATGGATGGAAAGATGTAATCCGAGATGTATGTCGTGATCACACCAATCGTTTTCTTCGACGTGTTTACGCCTGATCGTGATCGATACTGATTGCTAACGTAGGTCCCTGACCCCTTTTCGCTTCGTAAAAATCCTTCGTTTGACAACTCTAAAATAGCCTTCCGCACCGTCTGGCGACTTACGGTGTAGCTTTCCTGTAATGCCAACTCGGTGGGGATCTGTTCGCCTATGCTATATGTCCCCGAGAGGATATGACTCTTTATATCATCAATGATGACCTGGTATTTTGGCTTCACGTAGTCCACTTCTTTCATCGTTACTCATCTATATAAACGTTATTGTTCAAATAGTTGTACGTACATATTTTAGCATGATTCAGATAAGATGCATATAAAACAGCACAATTTTTGAAATAAACCGTACATATCCGGCCTTTTTAAATAGAGGTGTACCTTACAACATACCCGTTTTATGACCTTATAAGACCTTTCAATCATCAAATAAAGTGCATTATGTACCCTTTGTAAGTATAACTATTATATATTATTGACAAATGTACGTACAAAAAATATACTAAGGCTGTTAGAAAAGGAAAGCGCATTCTTTGAAAACACAACAGGAAGCATTTATACAAAATTTCATTATTAGCTACTGCCATAAGTAGAAGCTTCACCTTATATATGCATCCTTTGGGATGGAAATCGCGACCGGAGAGGGGATACACGTGATTATGAGTCAATTGGATTTGAAAGAAGCCATTACCAAGGGCGCTACTTCACTTGGAATTGAATTTGGATCAACGCGGATTAAGGCGGTGTTGATTGACGAACGTTTTGAGACCATCGCGTCAGGCAGTTATGAATGGGAGAACCTCCTGAAAGATGGATATTGGACGTACAACCAGGAGGATATCATCACAGGTCTGCAAACGGCTTATCGTGAGATGAAGCAAGATGTGGAACAGAAATATGGAATTACGCTGCGAACGGTTGGTTCTATCGGATTCTCGGCCATGATGCACGGATATATCGCTTTGGATAGGGCGGGCGAACTGCTGGTACCTTTCCGCACCTGGCGTAATGCTACGACGGGAGCAGCTGCAAGAGAGCTGACAGAGCTTCTGCAATTCAATATTCCGGAACGCTGGAGCATCGCCCACTTGTACCAAGCGATTTTGAACGAAGAGGTGCATGTGCCACAGATCGATCACCTGACAACTTTGGCTGGATACATCCACTGGTTGCTGACGGGCAATAAGGCGATTGGGATCGGCGATGCTTCAGGCATTTTCCCAATTGACGAGTCTACACATAACTATCATCCATCCATGATCCAACAGTTCGACGAACAGATCGCAGGCAAAGGTTATCCGTGGAAAGTTGAGGACCTTCTGCCCAAGGTATATCTCGCGGGTGAGAATGCAGGTGAGCTAACGGAAGCGGGAGCCAAGTTGCTCGACCCTTCGCATGATCTGCAAGCAGGCATTCCGCTCTGCCCGCCAGAAGGCGATGCCGGAACGGGTATGGTGGCAACAAATAGCGTGAGAAAACGTACGGGGAACATCTCCGTCGGCACATCCGTATTTGCGATGATCGTACTAGAGAAGGAATTGTCCAAAGTGTATCCCGAGATCGATATGGTCACCACGCCGGATGGCAGTCCAGTAGGGATGGTGCATGCCAACAACTGTTCAAGTGATATCAACGCATGGGTTGGACTGTTCCGTGAATTCTCTCAAGCAATGGGATATGAAGTGGATAACGCCAAGTTGTTTAACGTGTTGTTTAAGAAGGCTTTGGAGGCAGACCCTGATGGTGGTGGCTTGCTCAGCTACGGTTACTACTCGGGTGAGAACATTACGGGACTTGAGAAAGGCCGTCCATTGTTCGCCCGCTCCCCGGAAAGCAACTTCAATCTGGCAAACTTCATGCGGACACATCTGTTCAGTGCCTTCGGTGCACTCAAGCTGGGTATGGACATTTTGACGGAAGAAGAGAATGTAGCCATTGACAGCATTTTGGCTCACGGTGGCCTGTTCAAGACCCCTGTTGTCGGACAACGTATTGTAGCTGCTGCGATGAACGTACCCGTGTCGGTAATGTCTACCGCTGGTGAAGGCGGCGCATGGGGCATGGCGCTTCTGGCTTCGTACATGATTAACAAGGATCAAGAGGAGAGCCTGGATGTGTTCCTGGAGCAGAAAGTCTTTAACGATGTTGAGGGAGTCGAAGTGGCGCCGGATGCATCGGATGTGAAAGGGTTTGAAGCATTTATCGAACGCTACCGGAGTGGACTTGCGATTGAGCAATCAGCCGTAGATCATCTGGTAGAGAACGGGAGGGAATAACATGTTAGAACAACTGAAGGAAGAGGTATTCCAGGCGAATCTGGAACTGCCCAAGCACGGACTTGTAAAATTCACCTGGGGTAACGTCAGCGCAATCGATCGGGAAAGCGGTCTGTTCGTAATTAAACCAAGTGGCGTTAGCTACGATGTGATGAAAGCAAGCGACATGGTTGTGGTTGACCTGGACGGTAACGTGGTGGAGGGTGAGATGAGACCTTCCTCGGATACTGCAACTCATGCCGTACTATATAAGCATTACTCGGAGATTGGTGGCATCGTGCACACACACTCCACATGGGCGACCATCTGGGCGCAAGCCGGACTGGACGTACCTGTGATGGGAACAACACATGCGGACACGTTCTATGGGGCGGTGCCTTGCGCACGTTTCCTGAACCAGGACGAGGTTGATCGCGGATACGAAGCAGAGACGGGACGCGTCATTATTGAAACGTTTGAACAGCGTGGGATTGATGTTATGGCTGTTCCGGCAGTGTTGCTCCATGGTCACGCACCGTTTACATGGGGGAAAGATGCCAAGTCTGCGGTGGTGAACAGTGTCGTGCTGGAGGAAGTGTGCAAAATGAACCTGTACGCGCGGCAGTTAAATAACTTCGCGAAAGAACTGCCGCAAGGCATTTTGGATAAACACTATCTGCGAAAACACGGAAAAGACGCGTATTACGGACAGAAGTAATTAGGTTATAACAGTGACTGGAAGCATGTTCTGGCTTCCAAGTGGTTTAGTGTGGGAATGACTTGTTCAACTATACTTTTTACACGATAACGGAGAGTGCAGAACCAATCTGAAGAAGCGAAGCGCTCGCGTTTATCACAGGATTTTCCCTTTGCAAAAAGAGAATCAAAAAATCCGGGGATAACCAGCGATCGGAAGATGGTACTGCAATCGCAGTGTTCTAGTGTAAACCCAAATGTTCAACTATAAAATAATGAAATGAGGATGATTATATGTCAGCAGCAAAAGAGTTCTGGTTTGTGGTCGGTTCACAGCACTTGTACGGAGAAGAAGCACTGGGTGAAGTAAAAGCTAACGCACAGAAAATCACGGATGCCCTTAATGCAAGCGGCGTACTACCGTACCCGCTCGTATTGCAGGATCTGGCGGTAAGCGCAGATAAAATCACGAGCACGATGAAGGAAGTCAACTACCGCGACGAAGTAGCAGGTGTGATCACATGGATGCATACGTTCTCCCCGGCGAAAATGTGGATTCGTGGTACGAAATTGCTGCAAAAACCTTTGCTGCACTTGGCAACCCAATTCAACGAAAGCATTCCGTGGGCAACCATCGATATGGACTTCATGAACTTGAACCAAGCGGCACATGGTGACCGCGAATACGGCTTCATTAATGCCCGTCTGAGAAAACAAAATAAAATCGTTGTTGGCTACTGGGAGCGCCCAGAAGTGCAACAGCAGGTTGCTGACTGGATGGACGTAGCGGTAGCTTATAATGAAAGCTTTAACATCAAAGTAGCGCGCTTCGGTGATAACATGCGTAACGTGGGCGTAACCGAAGGTGATAAAGTGGAAGCACAGATCCAATTCGGATGGACCGTTGATTACTTCGGCATTGGCGACCTCGTGCAATACGTGAACGCTGTAACAGAGCAGGAAATCGATAATCTGATCGCTCAGTACGGAGACCTCTACGAATTCGATTATGGCACGAACAGCAAGGAAGCTTGGGAAGCCAGTGTACGTGTGCAAGCGAGCTATGAGATTGCCATTAAACGTTTTCTGGACGAAGGTGGTTACAGTGCCTTCACTACAAACTTCGAAGATCTGCATGGCATGAAACAACTTCCGGGTCTGGCTGTACAACGCCTAATGGCTCAAGGGTACGGATTTGCCGGTGAGGGTGACTGGAAAACAGCTGCGCTGGATCGCTTGCTGAAAATCATGGCCCATAACGAGAACACAGGCTTCATGGAAGATTACACATACGAGATGGCCGCTGGACAGGAAGCGATCCTGCAATCTCACATGCTTGAAGTAGATCCTACACTCGCCAGCACGAAACCGAGAATCATCGTGTCTCCACTGGGCATTGGCGATCGTGAAGATCCGGCTCGTCTCGTATTCGATGGTAAAGCAGGCGAAGGTGTCGTGGTATCCATGGCAGACTTCGGTACACATTACAAACTGCTGATCAACGAAGTATCTGCATTTGAGCCAACCGTTCCAGCGCCTAACCTGCCTGTAGCGCGTGTATTGTGGAGCGTGAAGCCGAACTTCCAGGACGGGGTAAAAGCATGGATCGAAAATGGTGGCGGTCACCATACGGTTGTATCCTTGAACCTGACGACAGATCAGATCGTGACGTATGCGAAGCTGGTGAATCTGGAGTACGTTATTATTAAGTAAAAGTTGAGTGGCAGCTACTGCCTGAACTTATACAAATCTTTCTCTGTGGCCGGGGGTTAACCCTCGGCCCTTTGTTTGTTATGCTGAGAAGCATGATGTGAAACTGAGCATGGGTTTACTTTTTCATCGAGAAGAGATAAGAAATGTAGGAGGTAAGGAAAGGATATGTACACAAAAGAAAGCTTGATGCAGCATCTAGAACAGCTTGGTGTGGATAGGCAAGGCACGTTGCTCATTCACTCTTCCATGAAAAGTATAGGCGAGGTTGAAGGTGGAGCAGATACGGTGCTGGATGCCTGTAGCGACTATATGAAAGACGGATTGTTGGTGCTTCCCACTCATACGTGGTCTACCATTAATGCCGATAACCCAATGTTCCACGTGGAAAATTCTACCTGTTGTGTCGGTATTCTTCCTGAACTGTTTCGTAAACGTCCGGGCGTGGTTCGTTCGTGGCACCCAACGCACTCGGTAGCAGCACTTGGAAGGGATGCAGAGGCATTTACGAAGGATGATCATCTCTTCGACACACCATGTGCGAGAGGTTCAGCATGGGGGAAACTGCTTGACCGTAAGGCGACCATTCTTCTGGTAGGCGTTGATTTGAAGCGGAATACATTCATTCATGGGGTCGAAGAGTGGGTGGACATCCCTGGCAGAATGACGGACGAGCATGAGATGCTATATACGGTTTTACCAGATGGAAGTCAGATTTCAGTACCATCCCGCAGACATTGTGGGTTGCCATGGTCGGAGCATTTCTGGAAAGTAGATGAGGTACTGGTTCGCGAAGGTGCGATGCGTACAGGAAAGCTCGGCGATGCGGTCGTAAGAGTGTGTGATGCGGCTAAGACAGCAGAGGTAATTACGGAGATGCTCAAGCATAACCCAGACTTGTTCTCGGACAACGAACCATTCCATTCACCTAATTATGAAGTAGATCTAGTTGGGATGAGTCATGAAGCATATCTCAGAAACGAGGCGCGTTATAAGCTGCAATCGGAGCTGTTGGTCGCAGAGAAACAGGTCGCTGAAGGCGAACGGTTACTTAATCATGAGCAAGTTATAACCAAAATACTAGAAGAGTAGATGCAGCTTGATCAGCAGGTGAAGTATTACTGCCGGAGAGGTTAACTCCGCGAATAGTTTGGATTTTTTGAATAAAACAGGTTGCTGGCTGGCCGCTCAGTTGGACATGGGCGGTTTTTTTTGTGGAACAATCAGATTCCTTCACAAAAGCGCAAAATAGATCAACATTTCGATCAGAGGTTGGTCGGACTTCCAGTGTATGGGCTACTCACCCTCATAGTGGTGTGATAAGATATGGTTAAATTAACCAATAAGTTTGGCGTAGCAGAATTGTATAGGTGTTTATTGAAGTTTTATATACGTATCACTTAGAATCATGAACAACCACGTTGTCATTGTAGCATCTAAGAAGGAGAAGATTCGTGAACCCATTAGTATGGTATGATCTCTTTTTATTTGTCCTATTGTTTGGTGTAGGTGTATATGTGTTTGCTACGGTTAGAATTACGAACTTACATAAGGTATACTTTTTATTTCACGGGTTGATGATGCTCTGGCCTTTCTGTCAATTTGCGAGTACGCTCACGGATGATTCCGGTCTGCAGTTATTCTACATTACCTTATCTTTCGTCGCGGTCTCTCTGCTTGGGAGTGGGTGGCTTCTACTGACGATCTTTATTACCGGTTATTCAGAGCGTTTGAGTGCAAAAGGAACCTTCTTGCTATTTGTCCCTGCGGTGATCGGGGCTATATGTGTGGTCGTTAATCCATGGAACGAGTTCGTCATTCCACTGGAGGGCGGGTACATCGAGCGGGATTACGGTCTTTGGTTCTGGGTTGTGATGACTATTCTGGTGAGCTATTTCTTGACTTCTCTCGTGGTTCTATTCCGGGCGGTGTATTCTTCGCATACGTCTGCCATGATCAAAAAACAGGTGAGAATCACCCTGTGGGGCATCTTGGTGTTGGCTATTTTTGCAACAATTGATGCGATTCTGAATGTCGTTCTAGCCCGCTGGTTGCCGATCATTCCTGGCATGACTTCGCTGGGGATCTTTCTGTCGGACCTCTTCTTCGTCTATGTGATCAAAAGATACAATGTGTTCGATCTGGTCTCCATCGCTCATGAGGATGTTATCAATACCATTCCATATGGCATCCTGGTACTGGATGAGAATGAAGTCATTGTTGAAGCGAACAAAGCCTCACGATCCTTTATGGATCTGCATGTGGGGGATTCTTTTGATATGGAAGCCTTTCTGGAGTCTGTTCATGTTGTGGGCAGCTGTCGAGAGTTCGTGAATCATTATAAGAAAAAAGAAAATACCCTCTCTCACATTGAAGTGATCGTGGAGCGGGACAACAATATCCGGCACTATATCCTGCAATCTTCTCCGATTGTGGATTCGGCTCTTGTGCCGATCGGTCATATCCTTACGTTCCAGGATGTCTCGCAGGAGCGTTTCTACGTGAAAGAGATGAATCGCCAGAACGTAACGCTTCAGGAGCGAAATCAGGCGCTAGACCTGATCCGTCAGGAGTTATCCGAGGCCAATCGCAAACTGGAGGAACTGGCGCTGACGGACAGTTTAACCAACTGTTACAACCGTCGTTATCTGACCCAACATCTGAATCACGAGGTCATTACCAATATTCAATACAAAACACCATTTTCACTCCTGTTGCTCGATATCGACTACTTCAAAGCCATCAATGATCGCTACGGACATGTCATCGGGGATGAGGTGCTCGTTCGCACGGCGGAGGCCGTCAAACAATCGATTCGCAGTACCGATATCCTGACGCGTTATGGCGGGGAAGAGTTCATGATCTACCTTCCGCATACCGAGCATGACTTGGCGAACCAAATCGCAGAGCGCGTGAGAACAGCTGTGGAGTCCAACTTCATTATGGTGGATCACGAGAGTTTGCAGGTGTCGATTACGATTAGTATTGGAATTCTGGCCTTTGAGGATTTTGAAGTTGTGCATGTACCGGACAATCCGGAGGGGTATTTGACGCAACTGTTCGCTGCGGTGGATAAGGCCTTGTATCAGGCGAAGCAGAATGGGCGGAACAGAGTGGAGTTTGCGGAGTTTGAGCGGGAAGTTATTTGAAAAGAGAAATAAGAGAAGAGTGGAGACGTACTCCACTCTTTTTTGGTATTAAAGTAATGATGTTGATACAGATATATTTATTCGGAATTTTTATGTGATTTTTCGATAGCAATTAAAACTTCTTTGCTGATTTTAGTCAATGATAGGATTTCATCTGTACTTTTGCTGCTTATTAAAGTTATATGTTCGTCCAAGGCTCTTTTGTACTCAGAGTCTTCTTTGAATTTAAAGATTTCTTCAGCAGTGACCTGCAATCCATTGATTATTTTCTCAAGAGTCTCCAAAGAAATGTTACGATCTCCCCGTTCAACTCCACCAATATAGCTGTAATGAAGACCTGCTGCTTCCGCCAGTTGTTCCTGAGTCCAGCCTTTTGCCTTCCTTAACTCACGTATTCGATTTCCTACGTCCTCTGGTAAACTCATTTGATCACCTCCACTTAAGGTTAGAAGAGGTTATACAATCCTTACAGACTAATATACGCAAAGGAAATAATTATTAAACAGTACTTATGAGTACAATTTATATTGATCTTCTTTTGGTTTATCTATACAATTATAAGAAAATCGATAATTAAGGAGGATTATCTTTGCGGAAATCTATCCTAAAATCACTCAAACCTGACATCATTGTTGAAATGTTGGAGATGGCTGTGGCTTTTGAAAATTGGAACAAGGTGATGGAGAGGGCGAACATGTTATATCAATGTGTTCAGTCGATCCATGAAGAGCGGCAGGAGTATCAGTCAAAGGGAATGCATGCACTACATATACACATCGAGCGTCCCTTGGTTTACTATTACGGGTTCAGTCACTTAATGCGGGGTAGGGCTCACCAGAAGATGGGACAGGTAGATCAGGCGAGGGCATGTATCGATCAATATGCAGAACTGGGGTGGATGGAGGATCTGGATGAGGTAGGTATGCAGGTGGTTCAGGAGTTCAAGCATAAGGCACAGGTGAATCGGTATGCTCTTGAGATTGAAGCTGGGCAGGTGGAACTGCTGGAGGAGTTTGTGAACTTTTTGCTTGAGCATCGGGAGGAATGGTTGATGGGTCTGAAAGTGATTACGGAAGCAGCAGTGCGGCATAGGTGGCAGATTGATCGGGTTTTACATGTGTTTGAGGATCAGATGCTGGGCGATGGCACAGAAATGAATTCTTCAAACAACGATGATATGTACCATTTCTGTTATCAGCGAGCATTGTATGAACAGTGGATGGGAAGACCACAGGAGGCCGTGGAGTTCATTTTACAGGCGATCAGGTTAGCGGATAAGCTTGGGATGGATCGGTATTTTATAAAGTGCACGGCATTGTTGGAATCATTGCGGGAAGAGGCGACAGCGGAGCAGATTGGGCGGTATCGGGTGATGCTGGAGGAAATGAAGTAGGAGAGGTATTTACTGAAACTGGTAGGATATGCCTTGAAGTGGGTATATGCATATAGGACCATAGCACCGATAAGTAGCACAGATTGTGTTTTTAGCATGGTGAAATCAGGATGTTAGCCGGATAGTTTACATATTACACTTCTGCTAACATAGGATAATCCTATTTCGAATGAGCGGAGAAACGTATGAGTACAATCAAAGTTACCCCTGAACAACTACATCACGTATCGAATCAGGTGGATCAAGCCAGACAACAGTTGGAGAGTATACGAAGTGAACTGACGAGACAGATCATGTTCGTTCAGATGATGTGGATGGGCGCGACGCAGGAGCGATTTTACTATGAGTTCGAGCAGTCACGACCTATACTGGATAAAGCGCTGGAGAGTATGGTGAACACATCGAAGGAATTGAAGGATATCGCCACGCGTTTCCAAGATGCAGATGCTCAGAAGGGAAGTCTGGGTGGTGCGTTTGGAGCAGTCGGTGCTGCAGCTATGATGACCAAATCATCAGGTGATTCAGGTTCGGGTGACAAGGGCTATCGGATGGCGCAAGTCAATATGTTTGGTAAGTGGGTGTGGATGCCTGTCAACGAGAATGGTGTTGCGGATCAGGCTGCTCTTCAGGCTTATCAGAGGGATCAGGGAAATCTGGACTTTAATCGCATGCAAGCTGTGAACGTTGAACCGCCTGGAGAAGATATTTTTGCGTTACAGATCAAGGCATTTGAGATGGGCATTCATCCTACGACAGGAGAGGCTGTATCCGATAAGTATGCTCAGATGATGGTGACCTCTCTGAAGTTTAGTCAGATATTCATGGCGATTCAGATGGTTCGTGGGAATATGCCGGGACGTTCAGGACCATTTAAAACGTCGTCATCTGGTTTGGCATCTAAGATTCAGAATAATATAAACAAAGCTGAACAAAAGGCAGGTATAAGCAATAACAATGGCAATGACTTATATCGTAGAACTTCCAATACGGGAGCCTTCAAGGACTTATCTGAGCCTATGCAATTAAGACATGTTGATAAGGTAGCAGGAGATGCAGGAATAGGACTCAAAGGGGTAAAGATAGAAATAGTCCGGGATGCTGAGCTAGTAGGGAAGGATTTATATGGATGGGCTGATCCGAAAGGTAACAGGATAGTTCTCTATCCGGATGCATTTAGTAGTAAAGAGAATCTAGTTAAGACCCTAGGGCATGAGAGAATTCACATATATCAGACTAAGGTCTTTGGTAAGCCTCAAGATCCGGAAACATTGCTTGAGTATGAGAAAGGAGCCTATGGTTCAGAGAGCTCTTGGTGGGAGTATTATCAACGAAGGGAAAGATAACTATGACGAACTCTAAATTTAAAGATTGGATCAAGGTAAATACAGAGATCATTGAGAACTATCAAAATATATCTACTATTAAATGTCCTAACTGCCAAGAGACTAAAGTTAATTATCAGTATGTGGGAGACACACGTTCAAGAGTAGGTTTTTTAGACATATGGTGTAATTCTTGTCTTCAAGGAGTCCACATTTCTCGAACGAAAGTACCTGAACGCTTAAGTATGATTTCATTTGAAGAGGTAGATGAATATAAAAGAAGAGTGCCGAAGTATACTGCAGTAGAGCCTTTCTAACAATATTGAGCTAGAAAGCAAATCGTTAACAAGATAAGCCCTCATATGTAACAAAAAACATGAAGAATCCGCTCTCATTCGAGAGTCGGATTTTTTCTCGTTCTAACACCAATATAACTCTTGTCAAAACGTAATCATTACGATATGATAATACTCATTGTTTAGATCATAATGATTACGATTAAGAGAGAGGGGCATTACCTTGAATAAAAAGACGCCACTGCTAGCGCTGGTCTCCTTGGCCTTGAGCGCTGGACTGTTGAGCGCCTGCGGATCATCTGAGTCCAGTCCCGCTGCGCAACCATCCACCGATAATAAAAATGTTCACTTCCTATATAACTTCTCCACCAGTTCGCTAGATCCACATGTGGATTCCAGCTATGTGCCGCTGCGCGCGGGCATTACGGAAACGCTGGTTCGTCTCGATGAAGATAACCTGACGGTTGCTCCATGGCTCGCCGAGAGCTGGGAGAGCGAAGACGGGCAGCATTGGACGATTGACCTGCGAGATGATGTGACCTTCCAGAACGGCAAGCCGATGACGGGTGAATCCGTTAAGGCATCCCTTGAGCGGGCGCTGGAAGAGAATGTAGCGATTCAGAACGCACTGAAGATTGATACGATTGAAGCCGAGGGCGACAAGCTGGAGATCACTACAACTCAGCCGTTCCCGGAGTTCGCTTCAGAGCTGGTGAATCCGAACACGGCGATTATCGACGTGAGTGAGCCGGACGTTGTGAACAAGCCCATTGGTACGGGCCCGTTTAAACTGACCTCTTTTACCCCGGGCAGCAAGCTGCAACTGGATCGCTATGATGAATACTGGGACGGAGCATCGCCTCTAGATTCCATCACGTTCTCATTCAATGAAGATGCCAATGCCCGCACACTAGCGCTCAAATCTGGGCAGGTAGATATTGTATACCGTCCAGAGGTAGAGAGTCTTGAATCGCTGAAAGCGATGGACGGCATGACGGTAGAGTCGACATCGACATTCCGCGTGCATCAGCTAACGATGAACATGCAGCGGGAGAGTATGAAGGACCTCAATGTTCGTCGTGCACTGGACGCGCTGATTGACCGTCAGGGTATCGTCGACACGATCCTGCTCGGCTACGGTGAAGCTGCTATCGGACCGTTCCTGCCATCGCTGCCGTTTGCGCCAACTTATGCAGAGACTGCTAAGCAATCCGGGCCTGACGCCGCAGTGAACTATCTTAAGGAAGCTGGATACGAGCTGCAAAATGGCGTGATGACGAAAGATGGCAAGCCGCTGCAATTGACGCTGCTGACGTATTCAGCTCGTGCCGATCTGCCACTGATTGCTCAAGTGTTCCAGTCTGATGCGAAGAAGATCGGTATCGACGTGCAGATCCGCCAGATCGACACACCGGAAGATTATATGGCATCCAACCGTGACTGGGATATTGCGACCTACAGTAATTTGACAGCTCCTCGTGGGGATGCTGGATATTATCTGAATGCGACGTACCATCCGAAAGGTGCTCTTAACTTCAGTGGATCGGAAGATCCAGAACTGACCAAGATCATCGACGAATTGAATCTCACAGTTGCACCGGAGAAGCGTGCAGAGCTTGCCGAGAAGGCAGCCAACTACGTGCATGACAACGTGCTGAATTCATTCGTGCTGCATCCTGGTACGATCGTTGCCTACAACGGCAAGAAGATCAAGAACTGGGTTACCACCCGCAGTGAATATTACATGATTACCAATAAGCTGGATGTGATGTAATGTTTCGCATTTTGCTTCGGAAGTTCCTTGAGGTATTTATCTTTCTGTTGTTCATTATGTTTGTGAGCTTCCTCTTCATTCGTCTGGCTCCGGGTGATCCCGTGCTGACGATAATGAACGTAGACGAACTGTCCGTCAGTCAGGAGCAGGTCGAAGCTGTACGCGAGGAGATGGGCTTCAACGATTCCCTACCTGTCCAGTTTGGCAACTGGTTGCTCGATTTCGTTCGGCTCGACTTCGGTGTATCGTATTCGACAGGCCAGCCTGTCATGCAGACCTTGATGCGTGCGCTGCCAGCCACAGCTGAACTGACGATTGGCGCACTGCTGGTCATGCTCGTCATAGCAATTCCTCTTGGCTCGCTATCAGCGCTCCATCGTGGCAGTTGGATTGACCGTGGCAGCCGGATGCTCTCCATTGTGGGTGCGGCGGTGCCAAGTTTCTGGCTGGGTCTGATCCTGATCGACATGTTCGGCGTACGCTTCGGTAATCTGCCAACCATGGGCCGGGATGGATTCACATCGCTTATTCTGCCATCTCTGACGCTGGGACTTGCCATCTCCAGCGTTTATGTGCGTCTTTTGCGTTCCAGCTTGCTGGATTCACTAAGTCAGGAGTTCGTTCGATCCGCCCGGGCAAGAGGGTTATCCGAAGGCCGGATCTTCATGCTTCACGCGTTTCGGCACAGTCTGCCGCCTGTCATTACGGTATTCGGCGTCAGTCTCGGCAGCCTGATTGGCGGAGTTGTTGTGATTGAAGTGTTGTTCGCTTATCCGGGCATCGGCAAGCTTGTCGTTGACGCCATCCGCCAGCGTGATTATCCACTGATTCAGGGTTACATTCTGATCATGGCTATCGTGGTATTTCTCGTGAATACGGCGGTTGATCTGTCGTACCGTTATTTGAATCCTGAAATGAAACTGAAGGAAAAGGAGGCCCACCGATGAAAACCATACCCCTGCCCATTCCAACGACAAAATCTAAAAAACATAGCTGGCAGGCGATCGTTGGTTTGCTATTTGCACTTCTGGTCATCGCGGCCTCCGTATATGCCTTTTTCGTTCTAAAACATGATCATACCTTAACTGATCTGCGCGGACGATTGCAGGGCGCAAGTGCTCTCCATCCGTTCGGCACCGATCATTTGGGCCGCGATGTACTGACACGTCTGCTGCTTGGCGGCGGCCAAACACTGGGTTATAGTCTGCTGGCACTCGGTGCTGCACTGCTGATCGGTATTCCGTTTGGACTGATCGCAGGATACAAACGTGGCTGGGTCGATAAGCTGTTCATGCGGATCGCTGATGCCTTTCTTGCTTTCCCTGATACCATCGTGGCGATTGTGCTCAGTGGTCTGCTCGGCGCGGGAATCGGCAATCTGGTATTGGCGATTGTGATTGTAAAGTGGGTCAGCTATGCGCGGCTCGTTCGGAGTACAGTTTTATCGGAGTCACAAAAGGATTATATTCGCATCGCCCGCACCAACGGACTTTCGGACGGTCGAATCATGAGAAAACATCTGCTTCCACATATCGCAGGCCATGTGCTCGTGCTGGCCAGTCTTGATCTGGGCAAAATTATCCTGCTCATCTCTTCCTTGTCCTACATCGGCCTTGGCGCACAGCCACCAACACCTGAATGGGGTGCGATGCTGAACGACTCGCGGCCTTACTTCCAGTCTCGGCCGGAGTTGATGATCTATCCGGGTCTTGCCATTGTCTCGGTAGTCTTGCTAGCCAACATGCTGGGTGACTATCTGCGAGACCGGTTTGACGTGAAGAAGGAGGTGCAGCCATGATTCTCTCCATTGAAGAACTAAGCATCTCCAGTCGGGATCGTACTATTGTAGACCAAGTCTCTCTGGCTGTTCGCGAAGGTGAGTTCATGGCATTGGTTGGACAGAGCGGTAGCGGCAAAAGCTTGCTCTCGCAAGCGATTGGTCGTCTGCTGCCGCCCAACCTGCATGCGTCAGGAAGAGTGATGTTCGAAGGCAGCAACCTGCTCGAACGGAAGCCAAAGGAGATGCGTGCCCTGCGGGGAAGCCGCATCTCATATATTTTTCAAGACTATCAGGGAGCGTTTACGCCATTTCGCAGTATTGGTGGGCACTTTGATGAATACCAGAAGGTACATGGGGAAAAGTCTTCTGCCCTCCGTAAGAAAAGGGCTGAGGAAGCGCTGGAATCGGTTGGCCTTAGCGCTGAATTGCTGCGCCGCTATCCGTTCCAGTTGAGCGGTGGACAGCTTCAGCGGGCTTCAATTGCTACGTCACTGATGCTGTCTCCTCGTCTGCTGATTGCAGATGAAGCAACAACGGCACTGGACAGTGTGTCTGGGCATCGCGTATTGGAGTTGCTGGCACGCAAACAAGCGGAGACGGGATGTGCCATTCTGTTTATCACACATGATTGGCGCCATGTACGCCGCTATGCCAGCCGTTTGGCTGTGATGAAGGAAGGGCAGATTGTCGAATCTGGCGGAAAACATCGCATTCTTGACCATCCCCAGCATGAATATACGTGCCAGCTGATTGATGCGGCTCCCGTCCTGAGTCGTTCGCTGAAGTCAGGCTTGAAGGAGGCAGGAACGGAATGAAGATGAACGAAAATGAAAAACGCCGTGGACTCGTGCAGTCCGAAGATTCCGGTGTGCGAAGCCATGATTTTGCTAGAGACTTAAACCATACAGACACAGACAGTACAGTCATAGATATTACAGATACAGATCATGCAGACACAGATGCTGATATAGATACCACGGGTACAGGCAACGTTTCATCGCTCAGCATTTCCGGCGGCCCTGTGCTTCACGTGGGACATCTCAGCCGAACGTATGCAGGTGCAGACCGACCGGCTGTGAATGATATTTCCTTCACTCTGAACCACGGTGAATGCCTTGGCCTGGTTGGGGAGAGCGGCTGCGGCAAGAGTACACTCGCACGCTGTCTGTTGAGGATCGAAGATGCAGATGCAGGCTCGATTACACTGGGTGGACAGGATATTGCACGGCTGAGCGGCCGACGGTTGCGGCCACATCGCCGGAAGATTCAGATTGTTTTCCAGAATCCAATGGCTGCACTAAACCCGAAGCTCAAGATTGCTGATTCGCTGATTGATCCATACGAACAACTTGGACGGAACGCCGAGCTGTCCCACTTTACCTATACGTCGAAGGATGCTTACGTCCAAAAGCTGCTTGAAGCGGTCGAGCTTCCGAGCGATTTGGCTGGACGATACCCGCATGAGCTCAGTGGTGGACAGCGTCAGCGGGTCACGATCGCACGTGCTATTGGCATTGAACCGGACGTTGTTGTTCTGGATGAACCGACGGCCAGCCTGGACGTGATCTCGCAAGGAGCAGTTTTGCAATTGCTCACCGATTTACGGACATCGCTTGGTCTGTCATACGTGTTCATCTCCCATGATCTGGCTGCGGTACATCGCATGAGCCAGCGGATCATCGTTATGCGGGAAGGTCAGATCGTTGACCGTTTTGGTGCAGATGCGTTGTTCGCTGAAGAACGCCATCCGTATACAAAGGAACTGATTTCAATTTTCTGAGTACTCCCGGAGACGCCGGGCGTGGTAATCGTTGATTTATATATGAAGCCGCCTTACGAAGAGATTCGAGAGCGGCTTTTAGTGCATCCATTTGATCACCCAAGTCCCCCTAAATCCGGGTTCCTTTCTTTGTTTTGAACAAATATATCTTTCAGGCCTATAACCGGGCTAACGTTCCGATGTAAACTAGCGTATACTGATGGAATAGCAAATATCTTGAAATTGCATATTTAAATTGCTCTATATTATTGATACACTAGATCAAGGTTATAATCATTCAGAGAAGGTGCGATCCCGTTCAAGAATGGGCTTGCTGCAAATGCCAAATCGATAACGCTTACATCCTTTTGGCAAATATAGGATATAAGGACGGTAGACATGAGCCAGGGACAAACGAGTACAGATGTTATCTTGATTGGTGCCGGAATTATGAGTGCAACTTTGGGAACTTTGCTAAAAGAATTGGCACCAGACTGGAATATTAAGGTTTTCGAAAAGCTAGCCACTGCAGGAGAGGAAAGCTCCAACGAATGGAATAATGCCGGAACCGGGCATGCTGCATTGTGCGAACTTAACTATACCGTTGAACGACCAGACGGAACCGTAGATATTAGCAAAGCGATTAAAGTGAATGAACAATTTCAGATCTCAAAGCAATTTTGGTCCTATCTCGTCAATAGCCGTCTGATTCGTAATCCGCGGGACTTCATTATGCCGATTCCTCATTTGAGTTATGTACATGGAGAGAGCAATGTCCAGTTTTTGAAAAGACGGTATGACTCCTTGTCGAATCACCCGTTGTTCGCAGGCATGGAATTCTCGGATGACAAGAAAGAGCTGGCGAAATGGATGCCGCTGATGATGAAAGATCGTACCAGTAATGAACCTGTTGCAGCGACCAAAATTGACTCCGGTACGGACGTTAACTTTGGTGCTTTAACGCGTATGCTGATCAAACATTTGAAGGAACAACACGTGGGCATCCACTACCAACATAGCGTGAAGAATATGAAACGCACCAGCGATGGACAATGGGAACTATCCGTGAAAAACCTGAAGAGCGGTGCAGTCGAACGCCATAAGGCAAAATTCGTCTTCATTGGCGCGGGCGGTGGAAGTCTACATTTGCTCCAGAAGACGGGCATTCCGGAAGGTAAACATATCGGCGGATTCCCGGTCAGTGGGATCTTTATGGTGTGCAAAAATCAAAAAGTCGTGGAACAGCATCATGCCAAAGTATATGGCAAGGCTTCTGTAGGCGCTCCGCCGATGTCGGTTCCGCATCTGGATACTCGATTTATCGACAATAAAAAGTCGCTGTTATTTGGACCGTTTGCCGGGTTCTCACCGAAGTTCCTGAAGACGGGTTCCAATGCCGACTTAATTACGTCTGTTAAGATGCATAATCTGCTTACGATGCTCGCAGCAGGTGTCAAAGAAATTTCTTTGACCAAATATCTGATTCAACAACTGATGTTATCCAAAGAACAACGTATGGCTGAATTGCGTGACTTTGTTCCGGGTGCGAAGAGCGAGGATTGGGATATGGTTCTGGCGGGGCAGCGTGTGCAGGTGATCAAGGATACCGTCCAGGGCGGCAAGGGTACGCTCCAATTTGGTACGGAAGTGGTCACGTCTGCAGATGGAACGATTGCGGCTCTGCTAGGTGCATCACCGGGTGCATCCACCGCGGTTCAGGTCATGCTTGAGATTCTTCAGCGTTGCTTCCCGCAGCATATGGAGGCATGGGAGCCAAAGATTAAGGAAATGATTCCTTCCTATGGCATATCACTTGTGGAGAACTTGGATCTTCTCAAAGAGGTTCATTCTTCAACAGCCAAGGCGCTGGGGTTATCGGATGAAAAACATGTCATGCACGTATAACCATTACCTTATCGTGTTAGATCATAATGAAGCCATAGAAAAGAGAGCTAAGCCGGGACGAAACCCGTGCTTAGCTCTCTTTTGGTTTATTTGGTATGTCAGAACCTGAACCTGAACTTGAGCTTGGAATTGAACTTGAACATGTCCGCTATCATCGCGTTCCCCGTAGACCTTTTACACAAAGCATACGGATACCGATCGTACAGTACAGCATACAGTTGTAGAGTCATAGAAAGATCGTATCGCTTAGACTCCTATGTTGCGGTCCAAAGGGATGACAAAGGAAACTTTCGTACCTTGGCCCGGCGAGCTGACGATGGTCAAACCTTGTCCGTACATCTGGGTCAACCGGCGATGTGTATTGGTTAATCCAATGCCTCCGGTTCCGCCGGGACCTTTCTTGGGCCAAGCCAGGGCCCGCTCGATCTGCTCGGGCTGCATCCCCACACCATCATCCTCGATTTCAATCAAGGTGGACGCTGCTTGGTTGATGATTCGGATATGCACGGTTCCACCCTCCACTTTGCTGAGAATACCATGTCGAACAGCATTCTCAATGAGCGGTTGAATGGTGAGTGGCGGCAGGGACAGATCAAGATCATCGGGAATATCCCAGAGAACATTTAGCCGGTCCATGAAACGTTCTTTCTCAATGTAGAGATAGGCGCGGGAAAGATCCAGCTCATGAGTGACCTCCACCATTTTCTCCGAATTGACAAAATGAAAGCTGGTCTGAAGGTACTCGATAAAAGCGTCGCCCAGCTTCTGCATTCGCTCCGTGTCCATCTCACTAAGAACCATGATTGAATTGAGCGTATTAAAAAGGAAGTGTGGCTGAATCTGTGCTTGTAAGTAAGCAGCCTCCATGCGCAGTCGCTCATCAATGGATTGTTTCAGTACGATCAGAGACCCGATGCGATGCCTTAATTCAACGGCATCCACGGGCTTGGTGACATAGTCTGTAGCACCGGCCATGAATCCGGCGTATACATCCGCTGGTTCGTTACGGGCCGTCAGCAACAGGATGGGAAGCTCGGATACCGAATAACGCTTGCGTACATTCTCGGTCAATTCATAACCGGACATATGAGGCATCATGACATCGGCAATCAGTAAGTCCCACGGCTCTTTATCCAGCAACTCTAGTGCTTCAAGTGCGGAAGCTGCTGGTTGAATGTGGTATGGTTCATTCGCAAGCATGGAGACTAGTACTCGCAGGTTTACAGGATCATCATCGACGGCAAGAATTCTTGCGGCAGTCTTATCTTGAGAGACGGTCTGCTGCTGCGGCTCTGCAATCGCAATTTCATCGAAGCTGTGAGCGTCCCATTGCTGCTCAGTCCGGTCCGATAGCGATGCGGTACCTTCCCGTGGAAGCGAGATCTGGAAGGTTGATCCTTGTCCAGGTACAGATTGCACGGTGAGCTGACCGCCATGGAGCTCGGTGAGCTGCCTGCTGATATTAAGACCGAGACCGATTCCTCCGCTTAAACGAGCCTCTGGGGTCCCCTGTTCATACGCCTCGAATATTCGCTGATGTATCTCCTCACTTATACCAACACCTGTATCTGAGACTTGAATTACAATGCTTTCTCCATTTTCCCGGACAGATACGGTAATCGTACCCTCATCGGTAAATTTCAGTGCATTATGCAACAGGTTGTAGAGCACCTGAACGAGTCTTCTCTCATCGGCTTGAATTAAAGGCAGTGATTCAGGAATATCTACCTTCATGTGGACAGGCCTTCCCTCAGCCATGAATCGGAACATACCGATCACGCCTGGAATGACAGATGCAAGAGATAAAGGTTTCTTCTGAAGCGTAATGCGTTTTTCCTTCAAACGAATGACATCCAGGAGGTCATCAACGAGTTGGGACATGCGTCGGCCGATGGTAACTAACAGCTTCATGTCTTCTGCCTGCTGCCCACCTGATTTACGCCGTTCACGAACCGCGATACTCTCGGCGATATTGATGATGCCATGCAGCGGTGTACGCAGCTCATGAGCCGTATTCACAAGAAATTGATCCTTCTGCCGATCCTCCTCTTTGAGCTGTTCGTACAACTGCTCAATCTCACTTGAATTGCGGAAGTATTTCCTGAACCAATAGGCGGAGAAGCCGAATATGGCCGCGATCACATCGATCGGATAATACACGTTGGTGATCTCGCTACGCGAGTTCACAATTCCCCATAACACGCTTGATAGGCTGCTAGTTGCCGCAAAGAGCAAAAAGCTGGCGTCACTTCGTTTCTCGGCTGCCATTCGGAAGAACAGGTACACAGACCAGCCAATGGCAAACAGATAAAGGATGTCAGATAGTCCAATCTCAAGTACATGGTAGATCAGGGTCACTGGTGCGACTAGCAGAAATAAACAGTAAGCGCCAAGCACGCTGGCATAGATACGGAACAGTGTACGCCCTTGTAGATTATGGGAGAAGCTTCTAGCCATCTGTATAAGGAAGAATGCGAACAACGGATAGGACAACGCTTTGGCCTTAACGATCCAAGTGAAGTTGAGTGGCATCCAACTCAATAACAGATTGTCATGGTCGGAGGCGACCGTTAGGGCAGCTACCAATGTTAGCATTGAGAACGTCAGCAGAGCTCGTTCCTTCCGGATAAACAGAAACATGACAAAAGCATATAAACTGTGCAAAACCAGTATGGCGAACGTGATCTTTTGCAGATCGATAGACAATCCTCGTTCACTTCCAATGGCTTCTGGAGAACCAAAATAGAGGGAGCGTGTGATCCCGCCGCTATAAGGGTCATCAAAGTTAGCTGTCTGCACCAGAAGATTGATTTCGGTGGAACCATCAAGCGCATAGGAAGTCGTAAATGCAGTCCTCTCCGGTCGATAGGCTTCAGCATGGGTAGCAGGTTGGCCGAATTCGGCCACAATGGTCCCGTTCATCTCGATGATCGATGATGTCTGGATTTTCTGACCCCAGAGAGCGATTTCCTTCACAGATGGATCTAAAAGTATGCGAAGATGATACGTTCCATATCCGAATGATGATGAGGATTGTGGTAATGCATTCCGCCAGTCACCGGGAACTTGAATCCGTGTGGATGGGTTGTCCGCTATCTTCGCGTCACGATTAGAGATTAACGCCTGGGGGTAAAATTCCCATTCTCCATCCAGGGATATGGGTGAAGCGTTGGCGAGGTCCCAGCCTCGGAGGTCCAACACGCCTTTAGCGGGTTCAGGATGTGCGGGTATAGTGAAAGACACGGACCATATCCAGCGAAAGCCAAGTAAAATAGTCAGAAATAGAATTGACAACATTACATATCGGGGTATTTTTTTATAGGTTATTAGTTTCATGGCAGACTTTAGTTTTCGACAGTTTACTTCAAATTCCTGCATGCCCTCCGCCAAAGAAGAACATTTTTTTGAATACCGGAACATAGATTCTATATTTAAATGATAGCGGTCCCACGTCAGGATTTATGGTAAAATTATAGATTAAAGGGTGATCAGTGAGCCAGAGGAGTTGTGCATATGAGAGTGATTTTGGTAGATGATGAATATCTCGCTCTGAGCAGGTTGAACAAACTGTTGCAAGAGAGAGAGGATTGCGAAGTTATCGGCTCTTTTCTGACGGCACAGGAAGCCATAGATCAGATCGAAATTCATCTGCCGGAAATCGTCTTTATGGACGTTCAGATGCCGGGGATGAATGGGATTGAGGCGACCGAACGTATCCATGAGGTTTCTCCTGGAACAGAAGTTATTTTCACAACCGCATATAACGAACATGCACTCACGGCCTATGGGCTTGAAGTGCTGGATTATATTATGAAGCCTGTAACGCGTGACCGTTTGGAAAAAACGATGAAGATGTATCAACGCCGAACGGTGTCAGCAAGTCTGAATGTAGCAGAAGGGCCATCCATGTTGATCCGTTGTCTGGGGATGCTCCAAGTCCAAGTGCACCCCAATGAGCCGCCAAAACATATGAAATTCAGAACAACCAAGATTAGAGAGTTATTCGCTTATCTGCTCCACCATCGGAACAAACCGATTAAGCGGGATACGTTACTTGAACTGTTGTGGCCAGAGTTGGATGAGCGGAGAGGTATATCCAATCTGCACAGTGGGATCCATCGCTTACGCAGCATGATGAACGAACTCATGGGTGAGGATAAGATGTCCATTCGCTATCAACAGTTTGGTTATCTATTGGAAACGGGTGAATTCAGGATTGACGCGGAAGAATGGGAGAGCCGTCTTAACCGATTGCCTCTATTATCTTCGTCTACAATAGCTGAACATCGACAGACCTCAGATCAATATGAAGGCAAATATTATGATGAGGACGATTATGTATGGGCTGAGTTGGAGCGCCAGCGATTGCATGCACTATGGCGTAATCATGCCATGCAACTTGCACAATACTATATTGAAATGGGACAGAATACGGAAGCACTCACGTTATATCACCGGGTACAGCAATTCGAGCCATCATTGGAGCAAGTCGGATTGGCTTTAATGAAGACCTATGATCGATTAGGCAATAAAGATCCTGTAATCGCACAATATAATCAGTTGGTCACTACGTTAGAACAAGAGGCGGGCATACGTCCTGGCTTGGAAGTTGAGTTGTGGTACCAGCAATGGAAACAATCAAATAGTTAATTGGAAATATACAGCCTTGCAGCTTCGTTTGCAAGGCTGTTTTTTTGTCGTATTTGCTAGCGAAAGGTTTGGTAAGAGTTTGGTAAGAGGCTATGTGTAGAATAAGCAAGATGAGGGTCAACATTATGTTTTGAGTCAGTAAGCAGTCCAAAAATAACATATTAAGTAGGAGGAACCTATGTACACAGCAAAAATTCGGAAGAAACCATGGCAAAGAATGTCCATGTTAGTTCTTTCCTTTATTCTGGCGATTGGAACGTTACCCATGAGTTTGGCTCAAGCGGAGGCGACTAACGAGACTCCTGTTGGTCCGGGTGGAGTTGGTGCCCCTGCACTATGGCTACGACCAGAGCGGGTAAACGGAGTTGCCAGCGGCGAAAAGGTGAGTATCTGGGAAGATCAAGGCAGTAAAATAAACAATGCAACCCAAAGTACGGAAGCTAATCAACCGACCTATTGGGATGATAAAAATCATAATATCAATTTCAATCCGGTATTGGAATATAACGGCACGAGTAGTTTTATGAATCTGGATGTAAGTAAGCTCCCTCAAGGGAAGAGCCCCAGATCGATCATTACCGTTAGCAAAACCAATAAAACAGGAGGCCTCAATTATATTATTTCATGGGGAGTACAAACGGGCGGTTATACGGGCATGGGGATGCTTCAAGTTGACGCAAGAGGCGGCTTGACGACATTTAACAGTGACCCTAACCAGACTTTATACACTCCCGACAAGTTTATGGGAATGACGTTCCCGACCGAGCTATTTGTTACTTGGACAGGTGGGGACACTGGAACGAATATAGCTAGATTGTACAGTAAAATGAAGCAGGTACAGGAACTGGGTGGTTGGGGAAAAGAACTTAATAAGGCGTGGAATACTGGTAACTCGGACGGAGCCGTAGTTGGTAAGCTAATTCCGGCAACTGCGGCCAATAGTGGATATTGGCAGGGTTCGATTGAAGAAATCATCGTATTTGACCATGATCTTACGGACGTAGAACGCCAAAAAGTCAGCACATATCTGGCGATCAAATACGGCTATACGCTTGATCAGACGACAGCCAATTCATATGTCGATTCAAACATGGCTACGATCTGGGATGCCCAGGAGAACGCAGTCTATACCCATCGTATTACAAGCATCGGTCGAGATGATCAGAGCGGCTTGATGCAGAAACAAGCCAAAGCGCAGGAACAGGGATCTACGTTGACGATTGCTTTGGGCAACAGTGTTGAGGATGCCAATTCTGCAAATAAAAATGAATTCTCAAAGGATTCTTCTTTCTTTACGTTTGGTGACAATGGAGCAAGTACTGAATTCAAAACACCAATTACGAAAGATGGGAAAAAACTACTTGGGATGGAGCGTGTCTACAAGGTACAGAAAGCAAACTGGACTGAATCACAGATTACACTTCAGGTAGACGAAGCGGGAGCTAACCCGGCTTTGCCTCAATATGTTGTGATCAGCAATGATGCTCAATTTGATGGACAAGACTCATTCCATTTAATTGAGAACGGCCAAGTAACTCTTAATACCTCAAATTTTGGTCCGAACTCTTACTTTACCATTGCAACTGCTGCTACTCCTTTGACGGTACCGGACGTCACACTGACCGACGATGAGTTGACATGGGAAGTAGTTGCGCATGCAGATAAATATGAAGTAACGATTGAACTGGAAGACGGCACGAAGCGGACGGAGGAAGTACCCGGAACGGCGCTTAACCTGTCGCAATTGGTACCATCGCTAGAAGTTGGCACGTACAAAGTGACAGTAACAGCGAAGACGGACAGTCCAGCCTATGCAGATTCAGAAGCATCAAATACGAAAAGTTATGTTGTTATTGATAAGGCGAAGTTGAAAGCCAAAGCCGATGAGATTAAGGATAAGATCGAAACAGGCGAACTGGACGAAGAGGAGTACACACCAGCGAGCTGGACAGCACTGGATAATGCGATGAATGAAGCAGAGCGAGTGTTGAATGAACCGACAGCGACTCAAGCGCAGGTAGATAAGGCACTTCAGGATCTGACTAACGCAAGAACTGGCCTAATCCCTACAACATCTGTACCCGTTGTAGATAAATCAGTTTTACAAGCGAAAGTAACTGAAATTACAGGTGAAAGCCTGGAAGAGTCAGCCTATACGCCAGCGAGCTGGGAAGCACTCAAAGTTGCGATGAATGAAGCAGAGCGAGTGTTGAATGATTTGACAGCGAATCAAGCGCAGGTAGACAAGGCACTTCAGGATCTGACTAACGCTAGAACGGGACTTACCAAAGTAATTGGTACAGATGAATCTACGTTGCAGACGCTGGTCCCTTCCGTGGGAAGCTTGTCCCCGGCCTTTGATCCGGCTAAAGACACGTACACCATCTCTGTTCCGAATAGCGTATATCAATTTCAGTTAACGCCAACGGCACTTGATCCACTTGCGAAGATTGAAATAGCTGTTGGAGATGGAGAATGGAACGAGGTTTCAAGTGGCACTGTTAGTGAGAATCTACCGCTCCAAGTCGGTGGGAATAAGATCGTTGTTAGAGTAACCGATTCACTTGGAAATGTTACGGCGTATAAAATCAACGTGACTAGAGCATCCAGTGACAATGGTAACAATGGTGGAGGCAACAATGGCAGCGGTGGAAATACGGGCGGTAACAGTGGAAGCACACCAGCACCTACACCTGCGCCTGTACCAACGCCAACTCCGGCACCCGTGAAGGATAATTTGGAAACAACTCAGGATGGTAGCCATCAACCATTTGCTACATCCAAACCATCTAATAACAAAGAAACATTGGTTCAAGTTGATCCAGCCAAGCTGAATGTTGCCATGTCACAAGGCACAGGCCAGCAGTTCGCCATTCATTCACCTAATGATGGGGATATGAAGGTGGACGGGTTAACCCTGGAAACACTGAAACAATTAGTGGATCAAGGTTCCAAACTAAACATTAGCAATCCGCTGGCGATCTATCCGGTACCTGGCGGTAAAATGGACGTGAATGGTGTGTCCAGACAGCTTGGTAATGCAGCGTTGAATGATATTGATGTCCATGTTGATATCGCACGTTCCTCGGATGCTTTGATTGACAGTGCCGAGACAAGAGCAGCATCCCAAGGATACGAGCTACTTGTGACGCCGGTTGATCTGGATCTGACGTTTACGAAAGATGGACAGACCGTGCGATCCGGCCAGCTGAACGGCTATGCACCGAAGTATATTGCACTTCCGGAAGGTATCGACCCGAACCGGATTACAACAGGCGTGATTATCAACCCGGACGGTAGCATCTTCCATGTACCAACGGTTGTCACGAAGATCAATAGTCGTTACTACGCGCTCATTAATGACTTGCGTAGCAGCGGAAGTTATTCGGTCATCTGGAATCCGCAGGATTTTGAAGATGCCAGATCCCATTGGGGTAAAACGGATGTGAACAACATCGCTGCGAGATTAGATCTGCAAGGTAACGGAGATAACACATTCTCACCGAACCGTCAGGTTACTCGTTCTGAGTTTGCCGAGATTGTTGTACTTGGAATGGGCTTAATGCGTCAGGATGCACCACAGAATCTATTCCCTGACGTTAACGATTCCGCATGGTTCCGCTCCGCGGTAGCCCTTGCGAATGAATTCGGTATCGTTCGCGGTTATGATAATGGGAACTTCTACGGTAATCAGGAAATCACACGTGAGCAAGGATTTGCGATGGTTGCTCGTGCGTATCGTCTGATTGAACCGGAAGCGGCAATCAACCCGGATCAGATGAACTCTGAACTGGAACGTTACAGTGATGCAGCGGATGTATCGAATTGGGCGAAAGAAGATGTAGCCCAGTTGATTGCAGCGGGTATCATCCAAGGTAATGGGCCAGAGGTTCTGAGTCCGAAGACCACGATGACTCGTGCTGAGGTCACTGCATTGATTGCAAGAATGTTGAAAGTAACGAACTTGATTGATCAATAAACACAATCTAAAATGAAAAGCCTTTGCTGACATTGGGGGTCGGCAAAGGCTTTTTACTTTTTGGACTGACGTTGGAGTTACTGAACTCTATTTGTTTCCTTCTACCGATCAGTATTCATTATCGTATAGCTTGGTAAGAGTTTGGTAAGAGGTTCAGTGTAAAATAAGCGGTGAAGCTTTTCAAAATTAACACAATCTAGTAAATCAGACATCCTGAAGGGATTATGAGAAGAATGATTTAGCTAAATTAGATATAGTCGAAAGGTGTGACAAGTGTTTGAAGAACAATAAGAAATTGCGCAACAGCAAAATGACAAGAGTATGGTCAAGGGTGCTTTCTTTGGTGATGGTTGCGAGTATATTGCCTACACCAATTTTGTTTCCAGCCATAGAAGCTCATGCAGATACTGAAAATCCTGCATCCAACAGTACCGCGATTACCGCAGGGGGATATCCGGGTGGTGTAAGCGACGGACTCATATCATGGATTGATGTTGAGCGAAGTATGAATCTGGCAGCTGACGGCAGTAAAATCACTTCTTTGACCGATCTGGTAGATCTAGACCCCAATGTAGAACATGATAATGTATGGAGTATCGTAAATCCTAACACCTTAGTTACAGGTGCCATTAACTTTAACAGCGGTATATTAATTGATGGTAACAAAGGATACTATATCAGGGCGCCTTTCCATACAACGGATGTCGCTCGTGAGGCATTTTCCATTCAAGGAGCTGCTGCGAATGGTTTCCCATGGCATTTTGGCGGCCAAGGAAGCACCGACACGTACAGTACAAGTGTAATCAGATCTTCATTTGGCAATGCAGGGAACGACGAATTGATTCGAAATAATGCAGGTAATCCGTATCAGTTAGGGCAAGCAGATATTTTCAATGTACTTCGCACTGAGGATTACTTTGGGATGTATTTAAATCATACGAAGTTAATCGATAAAACAACTGCAGGAACAGCGAGCTTTAATAGTGCCACAAGTGCTACGGGTTACTACTTCGGAGCAGGGCATAATCGAAGGTTTAATGGACTAATATCGGAAACGATATTATATAATCGCGAGTTACAGGACGTTGAAAGAACTAAAGTGTACAGTTACTTGGGGTTAAAATACGGAATCACTCTGGCAGACAACTATGTTTCCAGTGATTGGAATGGAGAAGAAGGTACTGTTTTCTGGAATTTGTCGAACCAGGCAGATTACAAGAATCGCATTACCGGGATTGGCCGTGATGACTTAGGTGCCCAGAACCAGAAACAATCCAAGTCACAAGGAGTCGGCTCAAATGTAGCCATTGCTCTTGGAGATACGATTCATTCAGATAATGTCGACAATGAGAATACGATGGATAACAACTCCTTCTTTATGTTTGCAGACAAGAGCGCGAACGATACCGTATCTTATGTAAGTGCACCCATCGTGAAAGATGGCTTTCGTGTAAAGATCATGGATCGTTCGTATCAGGTGGACAAAACAAACTGGAGTGATCAAGATATCACACTTCAAGTGGATGATGCTGAAGGCTTAAAACCAAGCTACATCATTCTTAGCCAAGATGACTCTTTTGACAATAATGATACCTTTTATCCAGTAACGGATGGAAAGGTTACATTAAACAGTTCCAACTTTGCCGACGGTTCTTACTTCACGTTTGCAGCTGCTTATCCAGATCCTAAAGATGCTCACTTGCTAATATCGCAAGTCAATGACGATGGAACTTTGAATCTAACCTTCAATCGTGACGTGAAATCGGATGATTTGAAGGGCTTCACCGTCACAATTGGAGGTACCGTGTATGATGATCTGAGTCAATTTATAGCTAATGGATCTACGATTTCCATCCCTCTGACGGAAGCTCAGCTTGAATCGGGAGAAGAAATTACAATTAACTATGACGGTAGTGGCACGTTGAGAGACGCGTTAACCGGACTCAAGGTTGATGAATTCGAGCAGGCTATTCATGCAGTCAATACAATGCCATTAGCGAAAAAAGTGAAAGAAGCCTTAGCTTTATCGAATGATGATTACACGACTGATTCATGGAATGCATTGCAAACCAAAGTCCAAGAGGCACAGACACTTTTGAGCAATCCTTTGGTAACACAGACTCAAGTAAATGACCTGTTAAGTGTATTGGATAACGCAATCGATGGATTGGTCAAGAATCAACCCAAAGCGGACAGCGGCAGCTTCATCGAGGGCGAAAGCACGATATCCATTCATTTTAATAAAAGTATCGAAGTAGTTTCTGAAGTGGATCTAAGTAGTTCATTTACAGTTACGGTAGGTGGGCAAGCCGTAGAAGTTGTCGGAGCTGTCATCGATGGATCTGATCCTACAAAATTGATTTTGACCTTGCCCGAATCGGTTAAATTATCAAGTGATGAGAAGGTTAACGTTGCTTACAATGGAACATCTGGCTATCTAAAAGGCGAGGGAGCAGAAGGAACATTGGTTCATGATTTCCAATTCGATTTGGAAGACCCATTCGCGAGCGCGCTGAAGATTATTGAACCAGCAGGGAGTACTTCAGATAAGAAGCCAGCAGTCTCGGGTACGGTCCATACGGATACAGATACGCTGAGTGCAGTGTTGAAAGATGCAGAAGGTCGTGTAATTGATGTTGCAGGAAGTTTGATCTGGAATGCTGGGGACCCAAACTGGTCCTATCATCTGGATGAAGATCTTGCACCCGGCACTTATACCGTTGAGGTAACAGCAGTGGACGGAGGACGTTCCGTTACGAAAACGAAAACATTTACTATTGTAAAAGAAGCACTGACACAGCTCAGTCTGACCGATTCATTTGGGAAAAATATTGCGTTGAACCAAGCATTTGATCCAAACCAATTCAACTACGCAGCAACGGTAACCAATGATGTGTACAATCTACGTATTTACCCGACTGCTCCTTATGCTGCAGACAAAATTGAGATTTTGCATGATGGAATCTGGAAGGAAATGGAGAGTGGCAATAGTAGTGATGATCTTGCACTTAAGGTAGGTTCAAACACAATTGTCATTAGAGTTACAGATACGAATGGTTTGCAGACGGAGTACACTACGGTCATCACCAGAGCATCCAATGACAATGGTAACAATGGTGGAGGCAACAATGGCGGCGGAAATACGGGAGGTAACGGTGGAAGCACACCAGCACCTACACCTGTGCCAGTACCAACGCCAGCACCCGTGAAGGATAATTTGGAAACAACTCAGGATGGTAGCCATCAACCATTTGCTACATCCAAACCATCTGACAACAAAGAAACATTGGTTCAAGTTGATCCAGCCAAGCTGAATGTTGCCATGTCACAAGGCACAGGACAGCAGTTCGCCATTCATTCACCAAATGATGGGCATATGAAGGTGGACGGGTTGACCCTCGAAACTCTGAAACAATTAGTGGATCAAGGTTCCAAACTAAACATTAGCAATCCGCTGGCGATCTATCCGGTACCTGGCGGTAAAATGGACGTGAATGGTGTGTCCAGACAGCTTGGTAATGCAGCGTTGAATGATATTGATGTCCATGTTGATATCGCACGTTCCTCGGATGCTTTGATTGACAGTGCCGAGACAAGAGCAGCATCCCAAGGATACGAGCTACTTGTGACGCCGGTTGATCTGGATCTGACGTTTACGAAAGATGGACAGACCGTGCGATCCGGCCAGCTGAACGGCTATGCACCGAAGTATATTGCACTTCCGGAAGGTATCGACCCGAACCGGATTACAACAGGCGTGATTATCAACCCGGACGGTAGCATCTTCCATGTACCAACGGTTGTCACGAAGATCAATAGTCGTTACTACGCGCTCATTAATGACTTGCGTAGCAGCGGAAGTTATTCGGTCATCTGGAATCCGCAGGATTTTGAAGATGCCAGATCCCATTGGGGTAAAACGGATGTGAACAACATCGCTGCGAGATTAGATCTGCAAGGTAACGGAGATAACACATTCTCACCGAACCGTCAGGTTACTCGTTCTGAGTTTGCCGAGATTGTTGTACTTGGAATGGGCTTAATGCGTCAGGATGCACCACAGAATCTATTCCCTGACGTTAACGATTCCGCATGGTTCCGCTCTGCGGTAGCCCTTGCAAATGAATTCGGTATCGTTCGCGGTTACGATAATGGGAACTTCTACGGTAATCAGGAGATCACACGTGAGCAAGGATTTGCTATGGTTGCTCGTGCCTACCGTCTGATTGAACCGGAAGCGGCAATTAGCCCGGATCAGATGAACTCTGAACTGGAACGTTACAGTGATGCAGCGGATGTATCGAATTGGGCGAAAGAAGATGTAGCCCAGTTGATTGCAGCCGGAATCATTCAAGGTAATGGGCCAGAGGTTCTGAGTCCAAAGACCACGATGACTCGTGCCGAGGTTACTGCATTGATTGCAAGAATGTTGAAAGTAACAAACTTGATTGATCAATAAACACAATCTAAAATGAAAAGCCTTTGCTGACATTGGGGGTCGGCAAAGGCTTTTTTCTATTTTTATTAAATTCTTAAATTCATGTCGTAATACTTTCGCCCTGTTGGCAGATCGTGGAATCTGAGATGATGGGTTCACCAGAGGTTCGGGCGACAAACTTTGAACTGCTGGCCTTCAGGCTATTGCGATCCTTCCTTCTACAATCATTGGAGATCATAGGGTCGCAGCTCTCCTGAAGATTTTATTTCAGAGAGGAGGCGTCCAGGCTATCACATTCCTTCCTTCTAACCCTAACCTTTCACGTTATATAGGGATGTGGCTTTCCTGGACTCTTTTATCATGAACAATACAATCTATTTGCGCAGAGCGAACAAACTTATTATCGAATCAAACGAAGGGAAACAACAGTTGCCGAAGACACATCTGGCGACTGCCCTCAAAAATATTGAAGCACTCGGATACACCTTCTCGGATGAGCTAATGCAGGCGATGCGGCAGCTGTCCAAGGAACAGTTTGAAACAGTATATCATCAACTGGTGGCTGATCTGAGAGTCATGGTCGGCGCATATGTGAAGTATCAACCAATGTATGCAGGATTCCCGATGCAGGTGATGCAAGCGGATGAAGCGGAGTTATACCTTAATGCAATTATTCATTATCTGACCAACCTGACTGTGGTCTATCCCGATCAACAATGTGTGGAAAGAATGCCTTTGCTGGAGAAGACGGACTTGAAAGTCATTGGTTTGGGAAACCAGCAAGCATTCCAGACAATCATCCGTCAGATCATTGAAGCAAAAGGTTCCATCTCGGAAACGGACAAGGCGGATATCGATATGGTATTGGAGCATGCAGACCCGGAAGACGTGGATGCGCTATTACCCGCTGAGATTCCGTTCAAAGAAAATGTGGGCTCTGTGGTTGCCTCGCTGTTGAAACATGAAAAGGCGAACATCGACCGAATCGGACCATATTTCAAAACGGCAAGTGATGTCCTGCGTCTGGCTGTTGCTTGGTCCGATGGTGATGTCAGCCTCGCAACGGCTTCTCCCTTTCGAAAATTCAAACGCCGCGAGAGACGCCTTTTGCTCGGATTGCTGGAGCAATGTGGCTCCATCACGGAGGATATGCTGCGATATAAAGATCGCTGGATTCGCCTCGGCGAAATTCTGCATCCTTCGGAATATAAGCTTCGGTATCCACGATGTGAAGAAGCCTTTGCTATTTTGCGTAATAATAAACCTTATTCGACTTTCAACGGAAGTGTGGAACTTGCCTTCCAATATCGAAATGTCTGGAGTCTGATCGATCTGTTATCACAGCGTCCAGGTGAATTCGCGAGAAGACTGGATCACTTGTTGCGGATGACCGAAGATGAAGCGTATGTACTGCTGACATTTGGTGAGGTTTTGGAGCAGGTATCTACCCCGGTCTTGTTGCAAGTGAGACAGCATTTTACACAGCGTAATGAACCGCAGGATCTGCGTGTCTTCTTCCCAAAAGGCAATGTAGCCAAAGCCTTTGCTGTTCCGAATGAGTTGCCAGACATCGATGAAGCCACGTGTCAGGAGGTCGTGCAATTATGCGAACAGGCGCTGATAGAGCGCTTCGCTGTCCTTCCCACGCTTGGAAAGACCTATGTCGATCCACAGCTTCATGATTATCTGGTACCCTTTTCCCAGAGATCGGCAAGCAAGGCTCTACGTACCATCGTTCGTGGAAGCCGTGTGCCGATGGCCGAGGGAGATACGATTCGTTTCTTCAACTGGTGGAAAGAGGGGGACGTGGATGGAAAGTCTACAGGGCGTGTGGACATTGACTTGTCTGCGGTGATGTACGATAAGGACTGGAACTATGTGGAGCACATTTCCTATACGAATCTGCGCTCCTCTAACTATAAGGCTGTCCATAGCGGAGACATTGTGACCGCACCTAACGGAGCAAGTGAGTTCATTGATCTGCATATTCCATCCATCGTGGCTTATGGTGGACGATATGTGGTGGCAACCCTGCTTTCGTTCACCAGTCATCCGTATTGTGATCTGCCGGAATGTTTTGTAGGGTGGATGATGCGGAAGAAGCCGGGGTCTGGCGAGATTTTCGAACCGTCTACCGTAGCGAACAAAATCGATATTACAGCAGATACCCAGATTGCAATCCCTGTCATTATGGACCTGGTCGAACGTACCGTCATCTGGACAGACCTGGCGCTGACAAGCCACCCGGATTACTACAATAATGTGGAAGGCAATCAAAAAGGCATGGTCCTGATGGGGAAAGCACTAACGACTCTACGCAAACCCGATCTGCATGACTTGTTCATGCTCCATGCCAAAGCTAGAGGAGAATTGGTGGATACAATGGATCAGGCGGATACAATCTATTCGGTGAATCAAGGCATTACGCCGTACGATATCGAGCAGATTATGGCAGAGTATCTGGTTTGACCTGTTTGACTTGACTACTGGAGATATGTGAATATCAAGGTTATAAAAGAGTAGCTGATGCTGCTCTTTTTTCTGTTTAGATGCAAAGAGCCTACAGAATGGTGCAGGTAATGTCGGATGCAAAGAGAATGACTTTGCTAAGCTTAAATTAACGTGGGAGGGATGATATGGATACGCTGAGGCGGTTAAATGAAGCCTTGAATTATATTGAGGAGCATCTGATGGATGTCGTGGACATGAAGGAGATTTCCCGGATTGCCTGCTGCTCGGAGTATCATTTTACACGCATGTTCTCTTTTCTTAGTGGTGTAACGCTCTCGGAATATATTCGACGTCGCCGCTTGACACTTGCAGCCATGGAGTTAAGCTACAGTGACAGCAAAATCATTGATATTGCACTAAAATACGGGTATACATCGCCGGATTCTTTCTCGCGTGCTTTTCAAAGCATGCATGGCACTACGCCCTCCGAAGCGCGAAACCATGGTCCATTTCTTAAAGCCTTCCCACGGATGACATTTCAACTGACCATTCAAGGAGGAAGCGAAATGAACTACCGCATTGAAGATAAAGAGGCGTTTCGAATCGTGGGTATTCGTAAAAGGGTGCCAATCGTATTCAACGGGGTTAATCCGGAGATCGCTGCGATGTACCAGAGTCTTACACCAGAATTGATTGATACAATTAAGGGGGCATCGAACGTCCAGCCTCTGGGCTTAATTAGTGCTTCGGCCCATTTCAGTGAGGGGCGGATGGCAGAACAAGGAGAACTGGATCATTACATTGGCGCTGCTACGACAAAAGAAGTGCCTGAAGGACTGGAACAGCTCGAGGTTCCTGCTTCGACGTGGGCTGTATTTACTGTCGTTGGCCCGTTTCCAGGCACGCTACAGGAGGTGTGGGGCCGGATCTACGCGGAGTGGTTTCCTTCATCGGACTATGAGCTGAGTGAGGGTCCGGAAATGTTATGGAATGAGCACAAGGATGTTACTGTAGAGCAATATAGAAGTGAGATATGGATACCTATTCGGAAGAGATGATACTGTCTCGAGCTTGGTATCTGCTAGCGCAGCTTTTTGAAGCTGCGTTTTTTGTTTTCAGAATTTGCTATCGGATATACGAGCCGTTTTCATTGCAAGTATATGTAATATAATGGTATTATTTTATTGGAATTGTAAGAATACTTTTAGTTTGAAGAGTGATTTAAAAAGGGGGTGAAGAGATCTGGTTTACATGAAGTGATGATTTTATTCTATACGCACGCAGACATAACATTTCAGTTGATTATGGACATGCCCGCATAGCAGACATATCGATATGAGACGAAAGTGTCAGTTATTATACATTATAATGTAAGCGCTTTATTAAATGGAATCCAGGGAGGGATTTACTCATGACCAAAAGTATAGTGAGAAAGGCGCTTGGTTTGTTTTTAATTGTCGTTATGATCGCAACAGCAGCTGTATACCCTGCATCTACTGGACACGCGGCTACCATTAATGTTACGGATAACGGCTCCAGAATTGAAGTAAACACCGGTTCAGGCTTAGTCTACGTGGTGAACAAAACCAATGGGGATATTATCTCAGCCAAAATGAACGGTACGGAGCTGAACAGCAACAGAGGATCACATATCGGCTCAGGTTTGGGCTCCTCTGCCAATGTGACTTGGAATACTTCTCCTTCAGGATCAACTGTGTTAATCACGGTATCCACAAGCACACTGACCCACTATTATGCTTCGCGTGGTGGGGAGAACATCATATACATGGCAACGCATATCACGGCTCAACCTTCGATCGGGGAGCTGCGGTACATTTTCCGTGGTAATGGTAGTGTGTTGACAGGTGTTCCGGCGAATTCAAACAACCGAGGTAATACTGGAGCGATTGAAAGTCAGGATGTATTTGGTTTTGCAAACGGTCAGAGTGCCTCGAAATATTATGGTAATGATCAGGCCAAAGATTTATCCGTTCGTGGAGTTACGGGGAATGGCGTCGGTGTATTTATGGCCTACGGCAATCGGGAAAAAAGCTCTGGTGGTCCATTCTTCCGCGACATCCAGTTCCAAAGTGGAACAGAGACGGAAGTGTATAATTATATGAACTCGGGACATGCACAGACGGAGAATTGGCGCCTGGGTCTGCATGGGCCGTACGCTTTGATCTTTACAACCGGAGGTACGCCAAGTGTACCCGACTTCAGCTGGATGTCTGGTCTGAATCTGCAGGGTTGGGTATCCAGTCGGGGGAACGTGGTACTTAATGGTCTCTCCGGGATGGATACAGGGTATGCTTACACAATGGGATTCGCCAATAGCAATGCCCAGTATTGGGTAGGAACTTCTTCAAGTGGGGCGGCAGCCAAATACAGCATGATTCCGGGCACGTACACCATGACAGCCTATAAGGGAGAACTGGCTGTATATACGGAAACGGTTAATGTCACGGCAGGACAAACGATGACATTGAATACACGTACGATCAACAATGACCCAAGTAAAGCCTCTAACATCTGGCGAATTGGCAATTGGGATGGTACACCACGGGAGCTCCTGAATGGACAGACGATTCCGATTCGTCACCCATCCGATAGTCGCAACCCAAGCTGGGGGCCTGTCACCTATGCTACCGGTAGCGCGACCAATCGATTCCCGGCAATCCAGTTCCGTGGTCAGAATTCTCCAACCACAATAACGTTTAATTTGAATGCATCTCAAGCGGCGTCTTCTCATACGCTCAACATCGGTATTACCGCAGCTTACAATAATGGCAGACCTAGTGTAACGGTTAATGGACATGCTTTAACCAATCCTGCTGCATCTTCACAGCCCAATTCTCGCAGCTTCACCATTGGTACGTATCGTGGGAACAACACAACCTTTAGCTGGAATGTTCCAGCATCCTACTTCGTGAATGGTTCCAATACCATCACGATTACGCCAATCAGCGGTTCAAGTGACTTGGGTAACTGGTTAAGTGCAGGTTGGGTGTACGATTGTGTTGAGTTGCTGAATTGAATGAAGAATGCAATGTAGTGGAAGGAATATAAGGAGGTAGCCTGCCTGGTTTTCTTAACCGGGTTCAGGTTACCTCTTTTAGTCTTGTCATCCGAAATGAAAAGATATCGATTCATGATATCCCTAAGGATCTTGCTTTGCTGGAGATGGTGATCCGGATAGTGGTATAATTTTCAATACGTAGTCATGAGTGAATGAACGGGAGGAAAAGAGAATGAGAGACGATCTGTTGGTTCAACTGCAAGAGTGGCATGAAGAAGATGAATTTCAGGAAATTGTAGATGCAATTCAAGCGATTCCTGTGGAAGAAAGGGATTATGAGCTGGTTAACCATCTGGGACGAGCGCTGAATAACCTGGAACGATATGAAGAGGCAGTCGAACAATTCCTGACGGTTGCTAAAGAGGGAACAGGTGACCCACTCTGGCATTATCGGATTGGACTGGCTTATTACTATCTAGAGCAATATGCGCATGCGTTGCAGGCGTTCGAAAGAGCGGATGAATTGGATCCTGAAGATGAAGATACGCTGGAATTTCTGGAGTGGATTCGAAGCAAAATGGAGGAGCTGTCCGAATCTGCAGAGAAGCCCGTGGATACCGTCCCATCAGTCTCTGAAATCTCAATTGCACCTGTTCGTGTTAGCCATCTGGAACCAATGGGTTTTTGGAATGACAGTGCTGAAGCTGCGGATCAATATGTATTGGCCCCGCCTACCGATGGACAGATCGAGTCAATGGAGGAGCAGTTGGTGTTCAAGCTGCCAACTTCCTATATTAACATGATGAAATTACATAATGGTGGTGTTCCCCACTATCGGCATTATCCTGTCGGCCAAGTAGAGGCTGCCAAGAAGGTCCGCGTGGAGATCAAGGGAATACTGGGTATTGGACGTGAGAAAGCACATTCGTTGGGTGGTCAAGCGGGTAGCCGATATATCATCGAGCAGGGGGGGTACCCCGAGATTGGTGTTGTACTATGTGAGTGCCCTTCCGATTCAGAGATCGTGATGCTGGATTATCGTGAATCCGGCAATGCGGGTGAGCCCGAGGTTGTTCATGTGGATAAAAAAGAAGGCTACAAGATCACTTGGCTTGCGCCCAATTTTGAAACCTTTATCCAAGGTCTGGTGAATGAGGAAAATCAACCTGCAAACCTTCAAGGTGCACTGTAAGTAAAGGTATGAGCTTCTTTTTATACAAACCGTTGAAAATGAAAAGGCTGCGCCCTAACGTAAACTGTACCCTATAGAGTAGATACTTTAAAAAAGTCTCTCTATGGGGTATTTTTGTTATATACCATGTACGAGACAAGGACGGAGAACGATTAATGAGTAAGAAAACATTTACAACAAGCGAACTAGAGCAACTTGCTACAAATCCCTATGTGAAGTCTGTTTCGACCAAGGGAATCACTTATACGGACGAGTTCAAACAACTCTTTATTACATTAAATCAGCAAGAAAGGCTGCCTAGAGAGATCTTTGAGACTTGTGGATTTGACGTTCAGATCATTGGAATGACTCGGGTCAAAGCCGCAGCCGACCGATGGAGAGCCAGTTACAACGAGCAAGGGGCTATAGGCTTACAAGATACACGAGGCAAACATTCAGGAGAGTCTCTAAAACGAGAGTTAACCTTGGCAGAAAAGAACGCGAAACTCGAAGCGCAGATTCACCTGCTCCAAGCAGAGAATGAACTCTTAAAAAAGATTCGCCTGGCCGAACGGGGGTGGAACCACGAGTAAAACTAACGCCTAGCCTTCGATACAGGTTAATCCGAACCGTGATTGAGAAATACCATCTTCAGCGAATGGTAAGTGTTCTGTGTGAGACTGCTGGGGTCTCCAAAAGCGGATATTACCGATACTGGAGCACTTCAGCCATTCACAGACGCACGAAGAAGGAACAGGTTGATGAGGAAATAGGTGTGTACATTCGTCAAGCCTTCCAGTTTAAGAAACGTAACAAGGGCGCTCGTTCCATTAAGATGACGCTGCAAGGACAATTTCAGATCATTTGGAATCTCAAGCGCATCCGAAGAATCATGAAAAAATACGATATTGTATGCCCTCATCGACGAGCTAATCCCTACAAACGAATGATGAAGGCAACCCATGAACATCGAACCATGCCTAACCTGTTACAACGCAACTTCAAACAAGGCATCCCGGGCAAAGTACTTCTAACAGATATTACATACTTAAGTTACGGCCAAGGGAAACGCGCCTATCTGTCCACCATTAAGGATAGTTCCACCAATGAAATTTTGGCTTATCATGTGTCGGAGCGAATGACGATGGATCTGGCGACAAACACGTTGCTTCACTTACAGAAAAATCGCAAATTCAAGAAGAGTCGTAATGCCTTCATTCATTCCGATCAAGGTACGCATTACACTCATCCGGATTTTCAGAAGAAAGTGAAACGGATGGGGCTTGGACAATCCATGTCAAGACGAGGAAATTGTTGGGATAACGCACCGCAGGAGTCGTTTTTTGGTCATTTTAAGGATGAAACTTCCTTAAAGAGCTATGCCACGTTAGACGAAGTCAAACGTGAAGTTAAAGCCTATATGACCTACTATAATCACTATAGATACCAGTGGAACCTAAAAAGGATGACCCCTGTACAATACAGAGATCATCTTCTTGAAGCCATATAGTTTTTTTTAGAAATGTCCTTTACATAGGGTACAGTTTAACGAAGGGAGTAGCCTTTTTTACTGCCCAGTTATTGGGATAAACGCCATGTTGCCGAACGATATTTTTGTCAAGGAATGAAAATGGATGAATTATATTTGTTATAAAAATCCAAAATAGGCATATAGAGGTGTGCATATTGCATAAAGGCAGTTCCTCTGATATTATTTAGACATCTAATATTTAATTGTGTAGATTTTAGATGTCTAAATAATATATTCTCTTCAAGGCAAAATTGACAGCTGAATTAGATTCATCCAAATAAATCAATACGTTAGGAGCAATTCACATGGGAAAATTAGATAATAAAGTAGCCATTATTACTGGCGGAGCCTCGGGAATCGGGGAGGGCATGGTTGATCTTTTTGCGCAGGAAGGCGCCATCGTCATTGCAGCAGACATTAATGAGGAAGCACTGGAGAAAGCAAGCCAAAAAGAGAATGTGTACGGAATGAAGTTGAATGTATCTTCGGATGAGGATTGGCAGGCACTGGCGAAAGTAGTGAATGAACGTTTTGGTAAAATTGACATTCTGGTCAACAATGCAGGCATTTCTTCGGAGAAGCCATTTGAGGAAATCAATGCACAGGATTGGGAGAAAATGCTCTCCATTAATGGCTTCGGCCCATTCGCTGGCATGAAACATGTCACTCCTTATATGGCAGCCCAGAAGAAAGGTTCCATCGTCAATATCTCATCATACACCGCTTTGATTGGACAAGGCTTTAACCATTACTCGGCATCCAAAGGCGCAGTACGTGCATTATCCAAAGCCGCTGCAACCACCTTCGGACGTCAAGGTATTCGGGTGAATGCTCTTTTTCCTGGGATCATCGAAACACCAATGACCCAATCCTTGAACACCTCAAAAGAACTGCTTGAACGATTAATTCAGGCAACGCCTTTGCAGCGTCTGGGTCAGGCTATCGATATAGCCAAAGCCGCGTTGTTCTTGGCGTCGGATGATTCTTCGTACATTACAGGATCTGAACTGGTGATCGATGGTGGCTACTCAGCCCAATAGCGTGTAAAATGATGACAGCCCTTAAGTTGAATTAGGGCTGTTGTTTATTTTTTCGAGGAGGATCTAATGGAAGAACAGAACATTTTTGAGCTTATACACAACATGGATAATTTCACCAATAAATTGATCATACAATGGAATAAATCATTCAATGAGGACCTGGGTGTCTCTCATGTGCTTGTACTCAGCCATCTCCATCAAAATGGAAAAAGCCGACCTTCGGATATTGCAAAAATCTTAGGGTTCACTCCGCCTACACTCAGTTATTTATCTGACAAGATGGTAGCCAAGGAACTAGTTGTTAGAATGGTAGATGAGGCGGACCGTCGCATTATTTATTTGAACATTACAGATAAAGGTGCCGAAGTCCTCGGAAGAGCAATATTGGAGGGCCAGAAGCTGCGTAAGAATTTGTTCGAGAAATTAAACGAAGCGGATCGAGCGCAATTAGTCCATATTTTTGAGAAGATGAATCGGGAAGATTGATCAATAGCCTGGAAGGGAGACAGAAGGTGATATGGAGGAACCGCTCAAAGTATATAACACCGCAGTAGAAGCTTTTCTTGAAGTAATCGGGGGAAAGTGGAAGCCTGTTATTCTATTCCATCTTACCTTTGGCAAGAAACGTAATGGTGAGCTGATGAAACTGATCCCTGCGATCACCCAGAAAGTGCTGACCCAGCAACTTGGTGAATTAACGGAGGCGGGAGTTATTGCCCGTATTTCCCATCACCAGGTCCCACCTAAAGTGGAATATGAGTTAACAGCGTATGGATGGAGTCTTAAAGAGATTCTTCATCTGATGTGTAGGTGGGGCGATATACACGTGGAGAATGTATATGGTGATCGAGGAAAAATTCTGTTTAAGCCACCAACTACTGACCGTTGAATGACTTAAAATAAGCCGATTCTGCAATTCAGGAATCGGCTTATTATGCATTTTATTTACTTTACGGAAGGATCTTGCGATCACGTAGATTTCTGAAAATATCCATAAACATAGTCTCAGTGTCAATGAAATCATGGAATCCGAAGCGGCGAGCTTTGGAACCATCTGCGAAGAAATCGTAATCCCACGAGAAGACAAAATCACCAAATGCCCAGGAAGAGACATCATCATAAGGGGTGTTTATCAAATCATACTTTTCAATCATTGAATTCCAAAGATTTTCTTTATCTGCCATCACTGTTGCAAGTGAAAAGGGCAGTGGAGGTGCTGTTTCCAATTCGAAAAACGCAGCGATTTTGGGCCATAGTTCGTTCCAGCGAAACAGATCACCATTGGTGATATTAAATGCCTGATTGGCACATTGCGGATTGGTTGCTGCCCATACGGTTGCATGAGCCAGCAATGTCGCATCAGTCATTTCAAGAAGCGAATGATATGCTCCTGGTTTCCCAGGGAATCGAAGGGGCAAGCCAAGTTCCTTGGAGATAGCAGCATAAACGCCAATAACCATGGCAAGGTTCATTGGATTACCCAGGGCAAATCCACATACAACAGACGGGCGCAGGGCTGACCAGGTCCAGCTGCTTCCGGGTTGCCGATCCTCGAGAAACTGTTGCTGATCGACATTGAATTCAGGGGGCATATGATATGCGTCCGTTTCTTTGGCAGGTGTTTTGAATGGCCCCAGATGTGCACCGTACACTTTATAACCTTGCATTAGGCTAATATGTTGGAGGTTTGGAGCGATCGGTTCGATGGTATTCACGACATTGACGAGCATGGCCAGGTTGGGCTGTACCAATTCGGCCCAAGTTGGGCGATCCTGATACGCGGCGTAGAAAATATGCGTAACGGTCGTTAAATGACTCAGTTTGTCTTGTGTGTCTGTTTCGTTCAGTAAATCAGCTGATATATAACGTAACCCAGGGGCATCTTCCCCTCCGCGGCGAGATGCACCAATGACATTCCATTGTGGAAGTGTCATCAGATAATCAATAAGGTTTCTTCCAATGACGCCTCCAGCACCAATGACAAGCGCGGTGTAACGGGTAACGGATTGTTCGGGTTTCAATGGACATGCTCCTCTCTTCTTCTGTTCCTATTGTGGGTCAGAAAAAGAGGGATGAGAAGTACGCACCTCAAAGTCATATACGTACTTTAAAGTAATATATGAGCCTGGTACAGGATATGAGCGTTATAATTGGCACTTTAATGGATGTTAGTTGCCTATAACCACAAGAAGCTGTAAAAGGAACAATCGTCCTTTCACAGCTTAGATGTGTCTGTATATTCGTGCAATAGATCTGTTGTAAATATCGTTTATGCCGGGAACCCGCCACCTGGAGGCGGCCATGCGCCGTAGAAGCGACGCAGCAGAACAATCTCACCCAAATGGTACGAGTTATGGGATGCGATATTGCGCAGAAGTCCTGCCTTGGTTTCACCCGGGAAATAGAGCAGTGGATCATCTAATTGTGCAGACTCTGCAATGGCTGCGGCTTGATCAACCCCATCCAGGAATGCCTGAATATCTGCCTTCCACGTGGCTTCGTCTTGTGGACCCTTCTCTTCAGGCCAGCTCTCACTCACGTTAGCAGGGAGCTGTGGCTTGCGTTCTTCCAAGTGTTCGAGCATGAATTGCTGCCAATAATGCATATGCTTCACCAACTGATAGATCGTATATGGCATAGCATCGTGTGTACGAGCAGCAAGTGTGACATCGATATCGGGTAGAGCACGGGCGATGCGGATATGACCGCGTTCCCCCACTAATGATTTGACAAGGGCTTGCCCAAAGCTTTGATTAGCATCTGACATATGGTACCTTCCTCTCTTCCAAGACCGGATCTGATAACCTGTCTTCTATTTAGTATTATACAATTAAATTGCTGAAAATTAAAAATGGATAACCAAGAACGCTAAATACTTAAAATGCCTATGATATAATAGTGGAAATAAATCTCAAGGCCTCAGGGTCGAGGAGGAAGCTCCTGTGAAAGTGATATTGGTTGACGACGAACGTCTAGCGTTGATAGGCCTTCAAAAATCACTAGAAAAAGAAGTAAGCGGCATTGAAATTATCGCTACATATATGAATCCAACAGAGGCTGTGGCGGGTATTGTGGAGCACCGTCCTGATGTTGTATTTCTGGATATTCATATGCCGGAGATGGATGGTATGGATCTGGGAAGACAGATTCAGGCGGCAACACCGGGCACCGAAATTATATTTGTGACCAGTTACGATCAATATGCGGTGCATGCTTTCGAATTACAGGCTTTGGACTATGTGATGAAGCCCATCCAAAAGGATCGATTGAAGCAGACGGTGAGCCGCGTAAGAGAGAAATTGAGCGTGAAACGCGAGCAGCGGTCAAAGGATACAAACGTACCTTTAATTTGCTGTTTTAATCAGATTCAGTTTAAGCTTCCAGGCAGGGATGTTCAGGTGGCCAAATGGCGTACAAGCAAGGCGCAGGAGCTGTTTGCATACTTGCTTCACCACCGGAACCAGGTCATCCATCGCAGTGTTCTGCTGGAGCTTCTGTGGCCGGGAATGGAAGAGGAGAAGACGACACATCAACTCTACACTGCAATGTATCATGTCCGCCAAACCCTGAAAACTTGCAATATGGATATGATCACGATTCAGAGCGGGCACCTGGAGGCAGGCTATCGACTCGAATTGGGTGAGGCTCAGTTGGATAGTGAGCAGTGGGAACGGGAAATCAGGCAATGGAAAGTCATAGACGCAAGTACCGTTCATGCCTATGAGCAAGCGCTTCATCTATATAAGGGTACCTATCTTGGCAATTATGAATACATGTGGGCTGAACCTGAGCGGGAAAGATTACGCTATCTGTGGCTATATCATATGAGACAACTAAGTCTGTATTACCAGCAGCATGGGCTGGCGGAGAAAGTGGTCGAGAGTACACAACGTATCCAGCATATGCTTCCGGATGAAGAAGAAAGTTATTTTATGCTAATGAAGTTATATGATGAAATGCACAACGATCTCGGTGTGGAGGAGCAGTATCGTCTCTTAACCACCAGAATGGAGCAAGATTTGGAGATACCGATCAGTGAGGACATTACCGAATGGTATCAGGACTGGAAGCTCGGTTTAACCAAAGTCATGAAAAAATAATTAATGAAATTATCTCAAACGAAACGTATGGACCATTACAAATATTTGTTCATCATGCTAATCATTTTTGGAGTGTTAATTGGCATGCGCTCGGTATGGACTGAGCTATTCCACACAGTAGATGAGCATCGCGCCGTTAACGGGGTGCTTGATTTGAGAAATGTGGATCTGGATCAGTCCCCTGTCATGTACTTGAATGGGGAATGGGAACTTTACCCGGATGAGTTGCTGACCCAACAAGATATTGCGAAGAAGAATGGCGGTGCGAAGAGTGTTCAGGTCCCAGGAGACTGGGGGAGTGCTCAGAATCAGGAACAAGAGAGTTCGTACGGTTACGGAACATATCGCTTGCGTATTTTGACAGATCCGCTTCAGACGCCTGTTACCTTCTGGTTCAAGGGAATTCGAAGTTCCTCCGAGATCGAGCTGAATGGAGACGCGGACGGGGGCATGGGTGAGGTCTCCGCGGATAGCAGTACATATATACCCCGAAGCACTTCATATACAGCGACCTATGATCAGGAAGGAACAACCTCTATTGAACTATTGGTCCGTGTAGCCAATTACGACAGCCCGTATATGGGCGGAATTAGCAAACCTGTTCGCTTTGGTTCACAGGCAGCCGTTGATTTTTCGCGTTGGTATTCTATTGGTTTTCAGATGCTCACCTTTCTGGTTCTGCTCCTCCACGGCATGTATGCCTGTATTCTTTACGCATTTAATCGACAGGAACGTTCCTTGCTGGTTGGAGCCGTATTAACTTTATCTGTGGGCATCACGGTTACGATGGGTCATGACAATATATTGATGTTATGGCTTCCAATTAATTATACCTGGGGCATTAAAATTCGATTGATCTCATTGTTGCTGCAAAATGCTTGTATCCTTCTGTTATTCCAGAGATTAACGGTGGTTCATGTACGAAAGGCATGGCTACAGTGGCATGTTGTCATGACCTTGATCTATACGGCCGTGATTGTGGTGGTGCCCATTCATATTACCTATGCCATGATCCATTACAACGTCATTAACCTATTCTTTCTTGTATCCATGATCTGGTTTCTATACATCGTCGGAACGATGATCTTCAGGAAACAGGCGGACCGGGATATTGTTTTTCTGCTGCTTACTGCAGGAGGCATTATATCCAACCTGATATGGAGTGTGGTCGAGACAGCCAAAGATGTGACAACAGTCTATTATCCCATTGACATTATCTTTGCGATTACCGGCTTCTCCGCCTATTGGTTCAAGAAATACTTCAGGAATGTCAGGGAGAATATGAAGCTGAACACAGAACTGCAGAAGGGCGACAAAATTAAAGATCAATTCTTGGCGAATACATCACATGAACTGCGGACCCCGCTGCACGGGATTATTAACATCGCTCACAACGTGATCACCCGAGAGAAAAACCGGTTGGATGAACGGAGCCTGGAGGATATGGAATTGCTGATTACGATCGGTCGACGGATGTCACATCTCCTTGGTGATCTACTGGATGTAGTCCGGCTGAAGGAGCACCGCATTGAGTTACGTCAGGGGCCTCTTTCCATACAGTCGGTTGTGCCCGGCGTAATCGCCATGCTGCAGTTCATGGCAGAACGAAAACCAGTCCGCCTTCATATGGAGATTCCGGAATCGTTCCCTCAGGTCATGGCTGATGAAGAAAGGCTTGTTCAGATTTTGTATAATCTACTGCATAACGCGCTTAAACATACAGAGGAAGGAACGATATCCGTAAGTGCCGAAATTCGTGAAGGACATGCTCTGATTCATGTGACGGATACAGGCATTGGCATGGATGAGGATACACGGATGCGCATTTTCCTCCCGTATGAACAAGGGTCGTATGGAATCAGTGATGGACAAGGCATCGGGCTTGGACTGAACATCTGCAAAGAGCTTGTAGAACTGCACGGCGGGGCACTTACGGTTCGCTCGGAACTTGGAAAGGGCTCGGTATTCAGCTTCGATCTGCCACTCGCGGATGAAGCCGCCGATCAGGGTCAGTCACAACTTCCCCTGATATGGGAACAGGCCGCCGAGATGATGGAAGATGCACCTAGCGGATTCCTGTTACCCCGCCAAGGTATGGGGGACGTGGAAGCCTTGGCGACAGCAGAGATGGCCCCGTTGTTAAAAGAGGGGAGAGCTACCATTCTGGCTGTGGATGATGATCCGGTGAATCTGGATGTGTTGGTCAGCATTCTTTCGACGGAACCATATGATATAACTACAGCAGGTTCGGGTCAGGAAGCGATGGAATTGCTCGGCACACGTCAGTGGGATCTGCTCATTACAGATGTGATGATGCCCAATATGTCCGGATATGAGTTAACCCAGAAGGTGAGGGAACAATTCTCGATGTCTGAGCTTCCTGTGTTGCTGTTGACTGCACGAAGTCAGCCGCCAGATATCTACACAGGGTTTGCATCGGGGGCCAATGATTATGTCACAAAGCCTGTAGATGCGGTGGAACTGAAATATCGGATACGTGCATTGACCATGCTAAATCAGTCTATCCAAGAGCGCCTGCGCATGGAGGCCGCTTATTTACAGGCTCAGATTCAGCCTCACTTCCTGTTTAATACGTTGAATTCACTTATGGTTTTAAGTGATATTGATACAGAGCATATGCGGAAGCTTGGCGATGCTTTTTCATCCTATTTACGGATCAGCTTCAACTATCTCAACACAGGGGAACTGGTGAAATTATCATATGAGCTGGAACTCGTTGAAGCCTATCTTTTTATTGAAAAAACACGATTTGAAGATCGATTGTCGGTGGTATTAAACGTAGAGCCGGACCTTCCGTTGCTTCTCCCGCCGCTATCCATTCAGCCTTTGATTGAAAATGCCGTCAGACACGGACTATTAAGCCGCAATGTAGGCGGTACGTTATGCCTATCCATTACTCGTCATGAGGGTTATACCCGTATTGAGGTGAAGGATAATGGCAAAGGCATCGAACCGGAGAAGGTTGCAGAACTGCTACATGCTACGCCAGGTGGAAAAGGTGGAATAGGCATTGTGAATACAAACCGCAGATTGCTGCAACGGTATGGTCAGGGATTATCGATCGTAAGTGATCCGGGTGAGGGCACGATGGTATCATTTGATATTCCGGATGAGATATAAGGAAAAGGCCGCAGAAGTGAAAACTTCCGGCCTTTTTGTTTTAATTGCGTGTTCATTCCCTAATTTTAATTATTTCTAATGCTTCTTTCATATGTTAGTATATTTAACATTAGAAGCGCGGGTTCCGGCATTGGGCGCTAAACGTTGTTATAGTGGGTGAAGAGATCGATGCGCAATTGGGTCAAAAATGAGAATGTGCAGATGACGGCCATTGCCTTTACCACTGCGGTAGGGGCACAATTCAAGATAAATCCGTTCCGGGAAGATTACTTCCGAATCGGGCTGGGGGTTAGCATCCTTTTATTTCTGCTGATGATCATGCCACACTTGTCTTATGTGAAGACAGGAATCCTGACAGGCATCGCGAATTTGCTGTTTCAGTCAGCAGATCTCATCAATCATGTACAGAGCGTGTCCATACTGGAAAGCATGCGGGACAATCTGGGGGCAGGTGTGTATTATGTGGTCTTTGCCTATGGGCTTAGCAAGTTCAAGCATCGATTCCATGAGATGCAGCCTCTTCTGCTCGGCGGGTTAATCACATGTATCGATTTCTCCTCTAATCTTGTTGAGCTGCTTTTTCGCGGAATGTTAAGCGGGACCAATATCTTTTATATGAAGGAATGGTTGTATCTTCTTGTGGTAGGTGGTCTGCGAAGTTACTTTGTGATTGGGCTATATAACAGCATTGCGGTGAGGCAGATGAGGCTCTTACATGCAGAGCAGGAGAAGCGGATGGAGCAGATGCTGAGTGTGAACTCAGGTCTGTATGGCGAGGTCTTTTACCTGAAGAAAGCGATGAATACGATCGAAGGCATTACAGCTGACAGCTATGATCTATATCGCGATCTCCGGGAGCAGGACATGAATCAATACAGTCAGCGCACCCTGGGCATCGCTCAGCAGATTCATGAAGTGAAGAAGGATTCACAACGCATTCTGGCAGGTCTGCTGAAGCTGTATGATAATGAAAAAGCAGTCAACATGAGCCTGTCTGAAGTGCTGAACTTTGCCAGTAAAGCAAACCGAAAATATAGCGAAATGCTGCATAAGCAGGTCGAGATCGATATTGAGCAACAGTATGATTGTGAGTCTCCGTATTACATTCCTCTTCTCACGGTGATGAATAACCTGATTGCCAATGCGGTAGAAGCGATTGAGCATGATGGGACGATTCGAATTCGTATATATGAGCAGGAAGAAAACGTGCATTTCGTTGTGATGGATTCTGGAAAAGGCGTACCCGAAGCCAAACGGGATATCATCTTTGAACCGGGCTACACAACGAAGTTCAATGAAGTTGGTATTGCCGCGACAGGCATTGGCCTGTCCCATGTACGTGATATCGTTCAGTCGTTGACGGGACAGATCACAGTGGAATCGGCGCCTCTGGGAGTGAGAGGGACTACATTTCGTATAGCTATTCCCAAGATGAATTTAATAAAGGGGGCCGATGTCGATGACACTTTCTATCATGATCGTGGATGATGATGTGGTAAGTCGGAGCATGATGCATGATATCATTGAATCCTGTGGTATCGGCGAGCTTGCGGGCATGGCTGAGGGTGGCATAGAAGGCGCACGGATGATCATGGATCTGCGTCCTGATGTGGTGTTGATTGATCTGCTGATGCCGGATCAGGATGGAATTGAGACGGTAGCGAAGCTGAAGCAATGCGGTTATACCGGTAAATTCATCATGATCTCTCAGGTGGAGAACAAGGAGATGGTAGGGGAGGCCTACCAGAACGGCATTGAATTCTTCATTCATAAACCGATTAATCGGGTGGAAGTGGAGCATGTGCTCAGCAAAGTGAATGACCAGTGGAAGTATGAACGATACGTGCTGGAGATCAAGCAGTCGATGGCTCGATTGAATCTGGTGGAAGCGCCGGCCCCTGCCCAAGGTCGTACGGTGCGAGATGCGGCAAGAAGCATTCTAATGGATCTGGGGATCATCGGAGAAAGTGGTAGCAAGGACATCATTGCGCTCATGGAGTATGCGATTGATCAGAAGCAGGTCGCAGAGTGGCCGCCACTGAAGGAGTCCTATGAAGCGGTGGCCCAGACGTATAAGTCCACGCCCAAAGACGTCGAGAAAGAGAGCAAGGCGATGGAACAGCGCATTCGCAGAACGGTAATTGCCGCGTTAACAAACATGGCCTCGATTGGACTCAACGATTATAGCAACCACAAGTTTGAGCACTATGCTCCCCTGTACTTCGACTTCCAGGATGTTCGAATGAAGATGAGAGCCATGGAAGAAGATCAGGCAGGCGACAAAGGCAAGGTTAATATCAAAAAGTTCCTGCATGTGTTCTATATGGAGACGCTTGAAAAGATGAATAATTGAGGCATCATATGCCTCTGTCTGTTGGAGGATATGAAAACCCGGGAAGGTGACCATCGGCGGTGTCGAGGTCACTTTACCAAAGACGGGCAAGCCGAAGGGGTTATTATTTTAATCCAGAATGACTTCTTTATCTGGTTGTTCAAGAAATTCGAACATGATTTTAATTTGTTCCAGCGTATTTCTTTCCAATGATAATTCAGGTAAAGCGTCGATAGCAAAAAAATCAACTGCGCTGGTTTCTACACCTGTTTCCGCATGCCCTCCCACAATGTCACAGCGGATAAACATCTTATATACGTGATAAGGCTCAGGTGGGTGTCCATGGAATTTTTTGTCCAATACTGCTAACAACCGCATCGGCACAACATCAAAACCGGATTCTTCTTTAATTTCTTTCACAGCTACTTCTGATGGTGATAGGCCGATGTCACTCCATCCCCCTGGTAATGCCCATGCGCCATCTATTTTCTCTCGAACCAAAAGCACTTTGTTTTCCCTGAAAACAACACCGCGAATATCGACTTTAGGCGTTGCGTAACCTGAATCACTTGCAAATGTAAGTGATATTTTCTCTTTGTTAACAGAAGTATAGTTACTTAAGATATCAATACTAATGCGCCTCAATTCCTCATATCGCTCGATATCATAAACATCCTTGGCATAGGTTAAACCTGTTTGTGAGATAGCTTGAATCTGTTTTGCCCATTCTAGCCACTTTGTGTCCATGGACACCTCTTTTCTTCGCAAGTCACGAGATTTAGTTTAGTTAGGAAATAACCCCATTATATCATATGAATTACAGTCTATAACTACTAAGAAAGGACAACTCGAAGTTAATTAATCACGCTAATGATTGAACGCACTCTACGATTATTGCTTTTTATTATAAAACTACGAGATATTATAAAGAAACGATGTTCAGAGGAGGAGAAAGTGAAATGAACATAACCATTGATCAGCAAGGCAATTCCAAGGTCGCCATTATTGAAAGTGATGGCATCGTCATCAACAATGCTCAAGATGCACTGGATTTGATGGCTTCGGTAAGGTATAGCGATGATGCCGATAAACTCATTATCAACAAATCCAACATCACGGAAGAGTTCTTCGAACTGAAAACCAAGCTTGCAGGTGAGATTTTGCAGAAATACGTAAACTATCATGTTAAGCTTGCTATTGTGGGAGATTTCGATGGGCATAACAGCAAGAGCTTGAGAGATTTTATCTATGAGTGCAACAATGGCAAGCATGTTTTCTTTTTGAAAAACAAAGAGGAAGCGCTTCAAAAGTTGCATAATATCAGTTAAGCGTACATCCGAGGCATGTAGAGAGCCTGCTTATAATCTGAGCCAAACGTAGGAGGTTTGCACCGTGATATCTAATGAGAATTTAAAGGTATATGCTCTGCCTGAGATCGGAAATCTTAAAGTGCATGGCAGAACAACTGGAGAGCGATCGCCGTTGACGTTATTTTGGACGGGGAGTGCAGTTGAACTTAATGTACGGGGCTCCGAACTATGGGTTGAGGTAGAGTCGCAGTATGACATGTATGAGTCATGGATCAGCATTCTGATCAACGGTGTTCCGGTGAGCAGACAGATGTTAACGGCGGGAAGGTACTGGGTCTGTGTATTCCGAGGTATGAACGCAGATGTGGTGAAGAATGTACGGATCGTCAAAGATGTTCAAGCGATGAGTGGTGACCCGGGTTGTGCCTTGCAGATTCATGCGTTGAAATCGGATGGAGCGTTCCTGCCTGTGCAGGAACAACCGTACAAGATCGAGTTCATTGGTGACAGTATTACATCTGGCGAAGGTGCGATTGGAGCGAAAGCGGAGGAAGATTGGATTCCGATGTGGTTCAGCGCCATACATAATTATACGTTTATGACAGCAGAGGCATTGAATGCGGAGTATCGGGTCATCTCGCAAAGTGGCTGGGGTGTGCTGACAAGTTGGGATAACAATCCAAAAGGGAACATCCCCGAGTATTACGAAAAGGTCTGTGGCTTGCTTACTGGTGAACGTAACGATGCGCTAGGCGCAGGAGATCAGCATGATTTTAGTTCCTGGCAGCCGGATGTGGTAGTCGTGAATCTGGGTAGCAATGATGGGGGCGCCTTTCAGTCACCTGAGTGGAAAGACCCCGACACGGGCAAGGTGTACAAGCAGCGTTTGAACGAAGATGGTACGTATCATGAAGAAGATCTGGCTGCTTTTGAGAAAGCGGTGGAACAGTTCCTGTTCAAACTTCGGAAAAACAATCCGGATGCACAACTCGTATGGGCTTATGGCATGCTTGGTTTTCCCATGATGCCTGCCATCTACCGCGCGGTTGATGCGTATACAAAGGGGACAGGGGATCGTAAGGTTACGATTATCCAGCTTCCCGATACAACCGAAGAGACGGTAGGGGGGCGCACCCATCCAGGCGAGTTATCTCACCGTAGGACGGCAGAGGTGTTAGCGGAATATGTACGAGGACTGATAGGATAACTTGAAACAGGGTAATGGAAAGACCACTCTTTCATGAAATTTACCCCAATGGTTAGATTGTGTCTAACTTGATGAGGTCCCTTCATCATAAGAATGGTCTTTTCCCTTTCTACTTATCTAGACATTCGAAATTGTGTCCGCTGGGCCGCTGTTCTGTACCTCATAACGAATCGAAATGATCTGTCCGAGCGTCTGGGTCCGGACCATTTTGAATTGGCTGAGCACAGTGCCTGTCGGGAATAAGGGGATGCCTTCGCCAAGAATCTTGGGAATGATGGCGACTTCAATCTCGTCCAGTAATTTTTTTGCTAACACAGCTTGAACCAATATGCCGCCACCCACAATCCACACATCTCCATCGGAAGTTTGTTTTAACCGGGGAATGAGCGTATCTACCGTCTCGGTTGTAAACTGTACATGCGGAGCGGGCGGCTGTTCCGAGCGAGAAAGCACATATGTTAGCCGATCCGCATAGGGAAATTCTTCGGAAAGTGTGAGCACCTCTTCATACGTATAACGTCCCATAACAACGCTACCGATCGTTTCATAAAAGGCAGCATACCCGTTGTCTCCACCATCACCCTCCACATCAAATAACCAATCGACCGAACCATCCAGTCTTGCGATATATCCATCCAAACTCATAGCAATGTACAAAATTGTTTTGTTATCAGACATGTTCATCGCTCCCTTCTACAATGTATGATACACTTTAACTATGACAAAAGTTGACGTAGTTAGGATGTTGAATAAATGAATCATCGGAAACTGGCTATCATGCGCCTGATGGATTCCAGACAGAAGTTCACTGCACGGGAACTGGCAGAACGGTTCGACGTTTCGGTTCGTACGATCCAGCGCGATCTGGATGCATTGCAGGCGCTGGGTTTTCCCTTGTACACAGAAGTTGGCGTGAACGGAGGATACCAGGTGTTGCCCAATCGGATTTTGCCACCCCTTCAACTGACACAGCAGGAGGCATTAGGGCTGTTTATGATGCTGGAATATCTACAGCAAGTACCGGATTTTCCATATGGATCAATGCGTGAGCATCTGGCTGAGCAATACTTCTCTACTTTACCCAAAGATGTACAGGATCTCATTATGCGAATGAGAGAGCATATCACCTTTGTCCAGCACCCCGGTGGGCATTCCGAGCCTTTAACAACAGCGATATTGGGTGCAGCGGTAGAAAAGAGAGAAATGGAATTTATGTATCATGCCCGCAGTGGTCCTAAAAAAGTACAGGTCTTTCCCTATGGCATCTACTATGAGCAGGGACATTGGTACATGCCAGCCCGGAATAAGGATCGTGTATTGTTGTATCGGGTGGATCGCATGCAGCAGTTGGTTGTTATGGAATCAGTGGATAAATCTGTTCCAAGTCTAAAGGCATGGCTAGCTGCCAAAGAAGATAGAGCAAGCGTAGAAGTGGTGCTGCAATTCACGGAATTTGGAGCAAGGATTGCTGCGTCAGATGTGTTGTTCAAGTCAGTTGAAGGCCATGAGTGGCGCGGACTGATTCCGCCTGAAGAGTTTTCTTTTACAGCACGAAAGTTACTCTCCTATGGGCCGGAAGTGAAGGTGGTGTCTCCGCTCGAACTGCAGCAGCAGGTTAGAGGGATGCTGGAACGGAGTTTAAGCCAGTATGGTGGGGGATAAGAGCTTTCAAACGCTGGATATTAGGGTATCAAGGAAGAGATAAGAAAGGTGTGTAGACAAATGAGCGAAGTTTGGACTAAAGACATCATCCCGACTGTATCCGATAAAGTAGTGATTGTGACAGGTTCGAACGGCGGGTTAGGGTATGAAACGGCATTAGCGTTAGCTGAAAAAGGCGCAAAAGTTATCCTTGCAGTTCGTAATATGGAAAAAGGTGAAAAGGCAACTAATAAAATAAAGTCGTCTGTGCATGTAGCTGGAGAGGTAATCGTTATGCAGCTCGACCTTAGCGATTTAGCTAGTATCCGTAAGTTCGCAGCCGCTTTTCTTGAGCAATACGATTCTTTGTCCATTCTCGTTAATAATGCAGGAATTATGAACCCTCCTTTCCAGTTGACGAAAGATGGCTTTGAATTACAGTTTGGTAGTAATCATCTAGGCCATTTTGCGCTTACGGGTCTACTATTGCCTCGATTGATCTCTACTCCGAAATCGAGAGTTGTCACTGTAAGTAGTATGGCAGCTCATAATGGTGCGATTGATTTTAATAATTTAGATGGCTCCAAAGGATATAATCCCATGAAGTTCTACAGTCAAAGCAAGCTAGCCAATCTGATGTTTGCGAGAGAGCTGCAGAATAAATTTAATTCCGCCCATATTGATTCCATGAGTATCGCCGCTCATCCAGGGATTTCGCATACCAATCTATTTTCCTTTGGTTCGGGGAAACAGACCAATATATTCATGCGCAGTCTTTTGAAAATCATTAGTCAACCGGCACATATGGGGGCATTACCTACCTTATATGCTGCAGCAGATCCGACGATCACGGGAGGGGAGTATATTGCTCCCAGCGGTATGGGCGGCACTAAGGGCTATCCCAAGAGCGCTAAGATCATCGAAAAATTATATGACGCTAACATTTCAAACAAGCTATGGAGCGTATCAGAAGAATTAACAGGGGTATATTACAGATTCGACGTGTAGATTTTGCCATTAGGGAAAGTAAACCTTATTATGGTATAGACAGTTAAAAGTTCTTCAGCACGAATAAGATTAACTGAATGGGGGGCTACCATGATTCGATTCATAATAAATTTAACGACCCGCTCTATGCAGAGTCCATGTGATGAACAACGGCGGTTGTTTGCATAGAGCTTGAAATTCTTTTCCGCCATATCATTGTAGTGCATATCCAATGTGTTCATTGTACGACTCTGCTGCCTTAAAGATTTTAACTTTTAAGGAGTGGAGCAACGTGAAATATATTAATGCGGATACAATCTTCCCGGAAGAATTACTCAAAGAAATACAGCGTCATATCTCTGGTGGCTTGATCTATATTCCGAGGCCCAAGGATGCCCACAAGAAGTGGGGCGAGAATTCGGGTGGCAGAAGGATTGTCAGGGAGCGGAACGACGAGATCCGCCAGCTTTTTGCTGCCGGAACAACCATCGATAAGCTTGCGGACCAATACTGTTTATCCATCGATAGCATCAAGAAAATTGTGTATTGCAAAAAGGGATGAAACTATAAAAGCCATGTTCGAGCAATCGAATGTGGCTTTTTCCTGTAAGAATAAAGAATAGTTATTAAAGCTTTTTTACATATTCGAGGTTGTTAATTACGCGTACAATTCATTTGACGGTACAAGGATATGCGTTGAGAGTTCTTGAAAATAACTCCTTAAATCATCTGGTAAGGTTGGTGAATATGAATAATATGAATATAGAAGTGAAATTAACGAATAAAGACGAGGCGTATGTGATTAAAAATATGTACCCGCTATACCTTCATGATCTATCCGGACATTATGGTCTGGGTGGAGAGCATACTCCGAACGAACATGGCATTTTTGAGCCAAGTCCTGATTATATAACTTTGCAGGATCAGTATAACGTCCAGAACATATGGTGGGAAAAACCGGAGTGTCTTTATCCGTTCCTCATGATTGTGGATGGCATACCGGCAGGTTTTGCGTTCATAGCTACTCCGCCATATTGTTCACAAGGCACGAATTTCTTTGTACATGACTTCTTTCTGATGCAGCCGTTTCGAGGTGTAGGCGTTGCTGAACACGCGGCATCGACGATCTTCGGAATGTTTATAGGAAACTGGGAGTTGTTCACCAATCCATCGGAGAAAAATAAGATTGGCCAATCTTTCTGGCGGAAAACAGTGAATAATTATACCAAAGGTAACTATCGGGAGATGTACGGGCAAACGTTCGATGGTTATAAATTGATTTTTCAATTCTCCAATATATAAAAAGAGAGACCGTCTCCCTTTGCGGAAAACGATATCTCTCTCCACTGCCTTTTATAAACTACCGTTGAAATAGTGATACTCAGAATTTACTTCAAAACCAACACTGCGGTACAGATTCAAAGCGCGTTTGTTCTCGGTAACCACAGACAGGCGGATATCTGTGTAATTTTGTTTCCTTAGGAGATCAACCAGGATGCTAAGCGCAGTGCGCCCCAGTTTCTGTCCCTGATAAGCAGGCAAGATACAGAAGTTATGAATAAATGCGGTTGTTGCATTAATGGAGTTGACCCGTACCAGCCCAACAGGCAGTTGATTCTGCCATGCAATATAGGTGACTCGGCTGGGTTCATTTGTTTGCATAAAGTACTCGCGTGTCCAGTCCTCCGAATCTCCAAAGGCTTGGGAGGAGCAAGTGACCATAAACTCCATATCCTCGGCTTCTGCCAAGGACAACGTTAGTTCAGGAGGCTCCACAACCGAAAGGACCTCATTCACAAGTTGCATCGAGTACTCCGCACGATCATAAATGGCTCCGAGGGATTGGGCAGTATGAACACCCGGAGATAATCCCTGAGGAACGCGATAACTGAGTTGGTTGATTCCCTGTGGTTGCATGTCTAGGAGGGCTCGTTTCAGTAAGTGGAGAAACACACCTTGGCGACGAAAATGCGGATGTACGATGGCATTAATATTTCCGGTTACGTCATCCGAAGGGTACCAACTGAGAAGTCCGACCAATTCACCATCACGATAACAGAGGAGTGCATGGTCCCCGTCTTTTTTGCTGATATGGTCAAGGTCCGCCTTGAGATAAATCGAATCAAGCTGTTTACATTGTTGTTCGAGCAAAATAATAGCATCAATCTGTTCCTTGGAATTATAGATCATAGGAACGACTTGATAAGTTGACATAGCTTTCACACCTTCATTGTTGAAGGAAACACGCAGTTATTGGACCCGCAGGCGCTGTCCTTCGAGAGTTGGTCCATTTGTAATTTTGATCATCATTATTATCTCCTCCAAATCACTTCCCGATGACTATAACACAATCTATGATGAAGATGACACCCAATGGATGTAATTCACTGGGTGTCTGTTCAGATGCGCCCAATAACTGGACATTATATCCTATTGAAGGGATAATTGAGAGTAATACTGACGAGAAAGGGAGGGATTAACCATGCGCAAGTTGGCATATGTGATGGGTATATTATTTCTTTCCGCCGCCATGTTAATGGGATGTACATCATCTGAACCAGCGGAAAGCACGGAACCCGTCACTCCACCAGCAACGGAACAGCCAAGTGATACGGGGGACCAGAAGGCGACTGCGGAGGAGCAGCAACAAGCGCTCGAAATGTCACTGGAGTATAAGACAACAGAACTCACTGTGGATGGCAAGGACTATGAGGATACGTTAGAGATGGAAGGGTTATTGGCCAAAGGAGAGACGATGAAGCCATTCCTGACCTCCAGGAATTATGAGGCTTACATGGCTAATCGATATATTGTCTTGCCTCTTCAGGTTGCACACATCGAACAAGCGAAGCTGCATCCTGAAAATATACAAACCAAGATCAAAGATAGCAAGAGCGACTGGATTCTGGTGGAATACACGCTTGATCTGAAATTTACGGATAAGGATGGCAAAGAGTTCAAGTCCATTCCGCTATCGGGCGATATCACCTTTTTGCAGGATCAGGGCGAATGGCGCATTCAGGATGATACGTACAACAGGGATGCATTCGCAGACATCATTAATAGTTCTTTATAGTTCATGAAGTGTCTGTGATTCTGGCACATGGGGTTGTACTTGAATTGTCCATTACGAATAAGCTCCTTCAAAAAAGTACGCACTTCAAAGTGCGTACTTTTTTGTGGGTGTGTCCAGCTAAGCGTGCGTCGTCAAAAGGGCTTCATCGTGATGATTGTTCTTGTCTCTTCCTAGAAATTTGCAGGGTACATTCTCCTGTAATGATGATATCATTTGGATAAATAAACTTACTTATTGCGCTTTTAGAGATTGGGGTTGGATTCATCATGAGGGGAATTCTCCGAGTCGGTTCTCGTAAGGTGTGGTTTTATATCGTTGTTGCCGTTATTGTTGGCTTGGTTGCAGGCTATGTCGTCCTCTCTGAGCCGGACTCTCCTAAGTTCCAAAGTGAAAAAGGTATTCTGGATTTAAGGCAGGTTCAGCTCAGTACGAATCCGCAAAAGTTAACAGGGGAGTGGTCGTTCTACTGGCAAGAGCTACTGTCGCCTGAGGACATACGGGTTCGTTCGGCAAGGGAAGGAAATCAGGACCACTGGATCAGCATCCCGAGCTCCTGGCTAGGCTATCCGTTAGAAGGTCAGCGGCTGAGTGGTACAGGCTATACAACCTATCGACTGATGATTAAACTAAGCGAGCAGGATCGAAACGAGCGGCTTACTCTGCGGCTGCCCAGCATTTTTCATGCGTACAAATTATGGGTGAATGGCGAGCTGCTGGCGGAAGTTGGTGAGGTAGGTCAGGACAAGAACCACGTGACCCCGCATCTGGAAACAAAGCTGGTGTATTTTCAGCCTGAAAGCGACACGTTAGAGCTGGTCATGCAAGTATCCAACTTCCAACATCATCGGGGCGGCATTACCAAGGATATCGAGCTGGGTGGCAGTGACGTACTAACGACCAAGACCAATCTGAATCTTGCCAGGGATATGTTCATCACGGCAAGTTTGCTAGTGATCGGTTTGTATAATCTGCTGTTGTTCATGCTGCGACGTAAGGATAAAGCTCCATTATATTTTGGCCTGTTTACTGTACTGCTTGGTATTCGATCCTTGTTCAACGGCGAACTTATCTTTACACAATGGTTGCCTCATTTTCCTTGGGAATCGCAGTTCAAGATCGAATATCTGATTCTTTGCCTCAGCGGTTATATCATCACCATGTATTTTGATTGTATTTTTCCGAATTATGTGTCGCGATGGTTTCGTCTTGGCACCCGGATCGTAACTGGTGCATTCTGTATCCTTGTAGTGGTAACCCCTGCAATTATATATACAAAATTTTTGCTGGTAATCGGTGTGATGGTAGTTCTACATATGATTTATCTGATGATCGGGCTGGTTCAGGCGGCTGTGCGACGTATGGAGGGAGCGCTGATCTTCCTGCTGGTGTCGGTGGTTACTTTGGTCACGGTTGTCAACGATTTTTTATATTACAACGGTTGGTCGCTGATCGGAAATACATCCCCGCTTGGCTTATTGATATTTACGATGGCACAGATGGTTCTGCTTTCTTCGAGATTTACGAGGACAGCATCCAATGAGGAGAAAATATCACGTGAGTTGCAGGACGTTAACGACAAGCTGATCGAAATGAATATGAATCTGGAACGGACCGTGCAGGAGCGAACTCAGGCCTTATCTACAGCTCATGATGATCTCCGCACTTCGTATGACCGGTTGCTTCACTCCGAGCAAGGGAGGAAGAAGCTTCTTGCCTACATTACGCATGATCTGCGTATGCCGCTGTCCAGCATGCTTGGATATGTAGAAGCTATACAGGACAGGGTCAAGCCGGAACGTAATGAGCAATATCTGAAGTACATCCGGGAGAACACGATAAGGATTAACCGTATGATCGAGGAGCTGACCTTCTTGTCTCATTTGGAGACCGGACAGGTCTCGTACCGAATGGAGCCGGTTCAGATGATTCCTTTCTTGCATGGTTTTTTTGAACAATATGAGTTGGTAGTGCGCGACGCAGGATTAGACTTCATACTGGATATCGGAGATACCGAGGATAGACGAACTATTTTGCCAGTTGTCGAGATGGATGCGAAAAGAATAGAGCAGGCCTTATTTAACCTAGTGTCGAACGCTATGAAGTTCACCTCCAGGGGAGGGCTGGTGCGTATTGCACTAGCTGTGGAAGAGATAAATCATACTCGCCATGCGATCATTAGCATACAGGATTCTGGCATGGGTATTCCTCCGGATCAGCTTGAGCAAATCTTCGAACGTAATTACAGATACGATCGGCCGGGCTTGGGGAATGGAATAGAAGGCAGTGGGCTAGGGCTAGCGATTTGCAGAGAAATCGTACTCGCACAAGGAGGGACAGTTCGAGCGGAGAGCGACGGTAAGATGGGGGCGACTTTCTATGTAACGCTTCCTTGTATCGGCAATGAAGGAAGGGGATGATGGGATGGACACTCACAAAATAATGATCGTCGATGATGATCCTCATATATGCGAGATTGTTCAGGTGTATTGCGAACGGGAGGGGTTTATCTCCACCTGCAGTCATAGCGGGACAGAAGCGATGGAACTGCTTGCATCGTTCGAGCCCGATTTGATTGTACTGGATATATTGCTGGCTAATGAAAACGGCATTGACTGGTGCAGGAATGCGCGTAATCTCACCAGTGCGCCGATTGTGTTTCTGAGCAGTCAAGAGGAAGACGAAATAAAAATTAGCGCATTATCCTATGGTGGCGACGATTATGTGACCAAGCCGTTCAGTCCGGGAGTGCTCATGGCCAAGATCAAGGCGCACCTTCGCAGAGTAGCAACGGGCAGAAGGGAACAACTGCTGGAGTTACCGGGTTTGACACTGGATTTCTACACGCAGTCCGTCAACATGGGGAGTATGCCTATCTCTTTATCGAAAAAAGAATTCAGTCTGCTGTCCTATATGGCACAAAACGTAAATCGTGTCGTCAGTGTCGATACGTTGTTTCAAATCATCTGGGGAATGGAAAGTCTGGAGGATACAAGAACGGTTGCTGTACATATCAGTAATTTACGCAAAAAAATTGAGTCTGACCCTGCCGACCCCGAGCGAATCATTACGGTTCGGGGGAGCGGATATATGCTGGTTTCTAACAGTACATCACAAGCATGAATATAGCAGTAAGGGTAGTCTATTATAAATGGGTAAATGGCGTTGGAGCAGTAACTGACGCTATTGGCCCATTTTTTGTTCTTTCCACTAGCTTCGTAATCGACTCAAGATATTGAATTCCTCAACACCAGTCTGCGCTTTTCCATCCTCTTCAAAATGATTTGCATTGTGAGCACGATTTTAAAGTTTTCTTTAGGTTTCTCAAATAGGCTAATCCACCATGATAAAATCACAGTGTCCAATATAACGATTACACGTGAAGAAATAGTTGTCATGCTGTCCCGCATTAGTACTTAAAGAAGGAAGTGGCTCCAATGGCACGAGTTATATGTATCACATCAGGGAAAGGTGGAGTTGGCAAGACGACGGTGACGGCTAATCTGGGGACTGCCCTTGCCTTATCGGGGAACAGGGTTTGCCTGATTGACGCTGATTTTGGATTGAGAAATCTGGATATCCCGCTTGGTTTGAGCAATAGGGTAAACTATCATATTTCCGATTTCCTGACCGGTCGTTGTGCTTTGCATCAAGTAATCGTCAAAGACAAGCGAATCAGCACTTTGTTCTTTATCTCCTGTAGTAACGACGTGATGCATCACGATGATCCGCAAGTGTTTCGCAAGGTTGTGCAGCAAATAGCCCAGGGTTATGATTATGTGCTGATCGATTCGCCGGCAGGCATTGAAAATGGATTCTGGAATACATCTTTAGCGGCAGATGAGGCTATTGTCGTTACTACGCCTCATCGTACGTCGCTTCAGGACGCGGATCGTGTAATCGGATTATTAGAAGATAGGATTCCGGCTCCTCCACAGCTCATCATTAATATGGCCGACGGACAGGAAACCCCTTCGACAACGGTAAAGATGGAGGATATCATTGATATTCTCAATATTGGTGTGATTGGCGTGATCTATAGCGATGTAGAAGTTATACGTTCCGTACATAAAGGAATCCCGATTGCGCTTGATCCCGAGCTTGAAAACGGACTGCGCTTCCGGCACATCGCCCACAATGTGGCGAAGAATCAGCAGGAGCCTTTTATCTCATTAAAATCCAAGAAGCATAGAAGTATTTTTTCGCTTTCTCAAAGACTGCGCTGGGGGGAGAGTAGTTCGATATAGTCGAATTTGGTATATGAATTGTTTAGACGCGAATCATCTAAAATGAATTACAGACTAGCATACCGAGGTTGGGCAAGGGGGAGTCTCCTATTGCCCATCCTTTTTAATATGACGGATTGTCCAGCCGAGTGAGACAGTGCTTCCATGAAGGTTTCTTGAGCAGATTCCCAGTTTAGACATTTACGAGGATGCTGGTTGATGATGTTCTCGCTTGCAAGTTGTTGCTTACTTAAAGTTTTCTTTATAATTCACAAGCGGCTCATTTAGCATGATAGAATTCGAGGAGAAAAATCGATAGAATTAGCCAATCTGCATCCATTACATTGCGGTTGTTAGCAAGAAGAGTATTGAGTTTTGCCTAACGAAAGTGTCTTTAACCATGATGAATCTGCTCTTTGTCAGGTTCTAGAAAGTCGGTTCTTTAGTTTTATACATAGAAGGGATGAATGATTGTGAAGAAAGCAACAAAACGGTTGTGGAAGTTGAGCTCACAGATTCTATTGTGGATGCTGGTTATCAGCTTAATAGTGTCTGCTGTGCCCGTATTTCCGGCGCAGTCGGCGGCAGCGGCTGAACTGCCGATGCAGCAGACAGCAGTAACCAAATCCAGTGGGTTCCAGGATGTGAGTCCGACGGACTGGTTCCACGATGCGGTCATCCAGGTGCAGGAGAAGGGGATATTTAGTGGCACGACTGCCAGCACCTTCTCGCCAAAAGGGACGATGACGCGTGCCATGTATGTGACAGCGCTCGGACGAATGGCTGGGGTAGATACAGGAGCTTATTCTACTTCTAGCTTTGCTGATGTACAAGCGGGCAGTTGGTATGCCCCATATGTCGAATGGGCAGTTAAGGAAGGAATTACCGACGGTACGGGCGGAGGAAAATACTCGCCGAATGCCACTGTATCCCGGGAGCAGATGGCAACGATGACGTTGCGATATTTCGAAAGCGAACAGATTCCTTATCAGACCGAAAATCCGGTCACGACAGAGCCGGGCGATCTCGCGGATGTATCGCCTTGGGCGGCTGGCGCGGTCATCAAGCTGTGGCAAGCCGGGGTGTTCACCGGGGATGAAAAGGGTAACTTCAACCCGCTTGTGCAAGCGACTCGCGCGGAAGCAGCGGTTCTCTTCATGCGCAACAACGCGGTTGTAGAGGCGTGGAAAAATCAGAATCAAACGCCGGTTACGCCTACACCAACACCGGCACAACCGGTGACACCAACACCGACATCGCCGGTGACATCAACGCCAACGCCGTCACCCGGCGGTAATAGTGGTGGAGGAACGCCTGGAGATAACGGGGGTAACCCCGGCACGGGTTCCACTACGTATACGCTCACGTTTGAGAGCAACGGAGGCACGGCGATTGCTGCGCAGACGGTACGAAAAGGCCAGGTGCTAAATAACCTGCCGGCTCCAACAAAAGAAGGATATATATTCCAAGGATGGTTTACAGATAGCGATTTCTCGCTCATCTTTGCAGAGGATAGTGCGATAAGTGCGGATACGAAGTTGTATGCGAAGTATACAGATAGCATAGATAATGCCGTACAGAGCACACCAAGCTATTCGGTGCTGGATGTGGCACCGGACTTCACGATTGCAGTACACGATGCATCAGGCAATCTGACAGTACCTGAGGTCCAAGCGGGTATGACGTTCACAGACACGGCGAATCCCGACTTCGCAGGTATTACCGTCACTGGCGGGAACGGGGCCTTCACGGTAGCGTCTGCAGCCGAAAACGGAAAATTCGTCGAAGGTAATACGTATCAACTTACATTGACGGATGACAAGTTGTCCTTCCAAGGACAAGACGAGACGACAAGCATCTACGTGTTTAGTGTCGCTAAGCAAGAGGTTTTAGACATTCCGCTGAACCCGAACATGATCTACCTTCCGTACACGGATGTCACGGATATGATGCTGAATGGCACAGAGGTGGGTTCACCAGCGATTTCGGTAGTTGCCACGACGGTGGGCGGTAGCGAAAATGCGCTTGCCGAGGCGAATGCGAGCAGTGGAACGTTCGTGTATTCCGGCAGCACCGTGATTCAAGTCGGCAATACAGTCGCCATCTATCAAGGGGTTCGTCCCGATCAACGCACGTTAGAAACCACCGACGCTGACGACGGCGATGTGGCCTATGTCCAGATTACGGCGGTAGACGGAAGCACCTATACCTACGATCATGCGGATATCAAGCAAGTGTTGCTCAAGGCGGATGTTCTGCCGGTGAGTGAGCAAGCGGACACAGATGGAAATCCGAACAACAACTCCATCACAGTTGAGCATACCAAGATGAACTACAGCGACAGCATGTATGAGCCTTTCGGCTTGGATGAGTTAACCACGGTGGATGTGGGTGATTTTATCGGGTTCTATAAAGGTGAATTCGGCGCCGAAACAGGTTTTGAGACCGTTGGGTACGGACGTATCACTTCGATTACGCCTGAAGCTGAGATGGACGTCATCGAATATACTGACGCCACGATTGAAGATATTGAGAATGTCTTCAACATCTATCAGAAGCAAGCAATTGACGGCGAAGATCTGTTATCGGAAGAGCAGATCGCGGAGCTTGAAGAGCAGATCGAGCAGCAAGCGAGAGACAGCGGATTCGTCGATCAAGCCGCAGATTATCTATCCGATCTAGCTATGGAAACGAAGGATATCAAGGATTTGAAAGAAATTCAGCAGATCAAGGCTCAGTCTTCCCTGGCTTCGGGCAAAAGTAGCCGGGTGAGCGTAGAGAACCTGACGGTCGTTGCCTCACTCGGGACGAAACTGAAGAATATTAACGGCCGAAGTTCCGGCGTCAGCGCCACACTGCAAGTTGGCGCCGATATCGTCGTGAATATTAATGAAGACAGCGATCTGGTTATCCATATGACTAGTACATTCGTTCAAGAAATGAGCCTGGATCTCGGCATTAATGGTGATATGCAAGGGCATTGGCTGAAAAAGTGGGGAATCCCTTACTGGTATAGCATCGACGATTATGTGATCACTGCCAATCTGGATGCCTATAGCTATACCGGGCTTAATATTACAGCAGAGATGGCCCTCATTGAACACGATAAGTTGCAGGCTGCACTGAATAACTGGGCCGGAGAGAAAAAAGCTGGCAGGTTAGGTCAGATACAGGACATCGCCACACAGATCAAAGCATCTATGGATGGTGTACAAGGTACCTCTGTGGATACGGAGGAATTGAAAGAACAGTACCAAGAGATGTTGGAGCAAGATACGGAATGGGTTCCTTTGGTCAAGAAAGAGCTCTTTGAAAAAAGTGTGCGCGTGGCTTACGGGATTGTAGAAGTCAAATTTGAAGCAGAGTTTGTAGTCAGTGCTCAGGTTAACTTAACGATGGGTGCAGATTTCTACTACAAGATGGCGAAGCGCTACTCGGTGACCTTGCGTGTGTTAAGTTTTAGTGGTACGAGCAATACGGTCAGCTTGCCGGGAGACGGCGATTACCAGTTCACCTTCTATGTGATGGGGACGCTCGGGTTGCGAGCCGGCATTCATATGGAGGTCAAAGCGGGGATTGGCAGTGTCAAATTAAATAGTATTGGACTTGCCGTAGAACCTGGTGTGTATATCAATCTATGGGGTTACTTCTACTATCAGTTGACAAATACAAACGGGGTAAGATCTACAAAGTCTTTAGGTGCTCTGTTTGTTGAGATCGGTATCTATTTGGAGGTCGAACTCGGTGCCCAGTTGGGTGATGGAGCGCTCTCGGGCAGCGTGGGGCTGGTTGATGAAGAGTGGCCACTATATACGATTGGTGAACAATACAACGTCTCCGACTTCGCTTATCCGCAGGATAAGAATCTTTTGCTTGGTCTGGCAGGTGTTGCGGCATCCCTTGATGTACCGCAGTCGATGCTCTCGATGAGTATGTTCGATTTGAAAACAGGCGATACCGATACTCAAGCGTTTGGTGCTTCAAGGTTCGATATATACGTAGACAATGCGAATTTCAGGTATAACTTGGGTACGAATAAGGTCGAAGTAGTGAATACCAGCCTTCCGGTAAGTAAGGGTAATCTGGTCATCACTTGGAAAGGATCGCCGCTTTCATTCACGTCTCGTACGCTCAAGCGCACGATACCGTTGACGTGGCGCGTTACGGAGGGTGAATATATCCTCCAGTTGGATCCACGAAACGGCAACGCGACTCAGGTTCTTCCATTTGTTTATAATGCAACGGTTAATGTGCCTACTCCGGTCTATCCGGGCTATACATTTGACGGATGGTATACGGCAGCTACAGGGGGAACAAAGGTAACGATTCCGAGCCGCATGCCTAAGGATGATTACCAACTGTATGCGCACTGGACAGCGAACCAGAATACGCCATATACAGTGGAGCATTATTTGATAGACCCGAATACAAGAAAGTCGATTTCGACTACGCCGGATTATAAGGAACTGTTGACAGGAACGACCGATACGGAGATTCGCATCAACTCTGACCGATACAAGGATCGAGGTTATGCGAACGGAGAAATATACGGACGCCTGATCAAGGGGGATGGTTCGACGGTCGTAAGGGTTGAGTATTATCCGACGAGTCCGACTATCACTTTTAATTTGAGCTATCCGGGCTCTCCGCGCAGCACCTTAACCGAACCGTCCGGCCGAAATATCGAGGGGCGTATACCGGTGCCGACAAGACCGGGTTATGCGTTTGCCGGTTGGTCGCCGGAGGCGCCAAGCGTGATGCCGACTTCGAATACGGAGTATACCGCAATATGGACAGCCAAAGAAGATACGCCTTACCAAGTCGTGTATTTGAAGCAGAATATGGCGAGTGACACCTATACGGTGGCAGATACGGAAACGTATCGCGGAGCTACCGATACAGAAGCCAATCTGACGAATATAACTCCAAGGTCCTATGCTGGGTTTAAACTGGATGAAAATATTCCCGGAACGGTGTTAACAAGTCAGATAACCGGCAATGGAAAAACGGTTCTGAAGCTGTATTATAAGCGTGATGCTCATACATTGACGGTCGATTACAATGGTTCCGGCCAAGAGACCAAAGTTGTAGAAGTTCCATTTGGAGCGACGACGCAGCTCTATCTGGGCACACCGATCTGGCAGGGGCATGTCTTCACAGGATGGTCACCAACTCCTCCGACAACCATGCCTGGGGAAAGCATTATGTTCACCGCGCAGTGGACGACGAACGCTTATACGGTGAGCTTCAACAGCAATGGCGGAGCGGAAGAAGTGGAGAACCAGACGGTAGGGTATGGCAGTTTGGTCAGCACACCGGTTGAACCGACAAATGAAGGTTATGTCTTCGGCGGTTGGTACAGCGGCAGCGACCTGACGACTCTCTACGACTTCGCGGCACCGGTGACGGGTGATCTTACATTGTACGCGAAGTGGCTGCTCCGTTATACGGTGAGCTTCGAGAGTAACGAAGGCTCAATAGTAACGAGCCAGATGGTGAACGAAGGGTCTAGGGCTGAAGCTCCAGTCGCTCCGGAGCGCGAAGGTTACGTATTCAGTGGTTGGTACAGCGACATTGATCTGATCACCCCTTACGACTTCACAACAGCAGTAGTGACGACGGATCTTACGTTGTACGCAAAGTGGACGGTTTATGTGCCGAATACCTATACGGTGACTTTTGAGAGTAATGGTGGGTCGATCGTAGATGCCAAAACGGTGAACGAAGGCGCTGTGGCTTCCGCTCCTGGCGTTCCTTTACGGGGAGGCTATACGTTTAACGGTTGGTACAGCGATATAGACTTGACGATTGCTTATGGTTTTACAGCAGGAGTTATGGAAGATATAACGCTCTACGCGAAGTGGACGAAGAACAGCTATACTGTGAACTTCAGCAGTAATGGCGGATCATTGGTGAGCAGCCAGTCCGTGAACGAGGGCGATACGGTTATAGAACCTACCGCACCGATACGCGAAGGCTATGTGTTCAGCGGTTGGTACAGCGACCTTGCCGGTACGCAAGCTTACAGCTTCACAACATCGGTGACGACAAACATCACGTTGTACGCAAAATGGACAGCGATCTATACAGTGACCTTTGACAGCAATGAAGGTTCGGTGGTTGATGACCAGACGGTGGAATACAACGGAACAGCTACAGAGCCAGCCGCTCCAACAAAGGAAGGGTATATTTTTAACGGCTGGTACAGTGATGCAGGTCTGATCGAGGCTTACAGCTTCACGACACCAGTGACGAATAACTTAACATTATACGCGAAGTGGACATCCAACAAGCTCACGGTGAGCTTCGACAGCAACGGCGGGTCGGATGTAGAGAACCAAATGGTAAGCCCCGGCGGCAAAGCGATAGTACCGACTACGCCAACATGGGAGGGTTATAAGTTCGATGGTTGGTACAGCGACATTGCCGGAACGCAAGCTTATGATTTCGACACGGAAGTGACGGCATCCCTTACCTTGTACGCAAAATGGTCAGTGACACCGTGGTTCAACGTAGGTGGTTTGTTAGAAGGCAGTACAACTTATCAAGTGTTAACCGACAGTGAGGGTACGGTGTATGCTTCTTATCGATCGAATGACCTGCGCCTGGACAAATATGAAGGAGGCGTGTGGAAGAACATCTACCAAGGCACGGGTGACAAGTTGAGCTATACGCGGTTTGTCTTTGACAATGAGGACAATCTTTACCAGACTTCGTCCAGCGGCGAAGGCGTATATGTGCAGAAGTATAACGGCACGGAGTGGGAAGATATAGCCCGCAACGGATCTCTTCCGGGGGAAGGTTCAAATATTGCGTTTGACCAAAATAACGTGCTTTATCTGGTTTATAATCATTTAATTAGCAGCAATAAGTATGAAATGAGAGTGGTTAAATACGAAGGGAATAGTTGGGTTTCCGTAACTGGCGGCGATAGTCTTGGCGGGAAGGCGCTTAATCCAGTTATCCAATTTGATAGAAACAATATCCCATATGTAATGAACGATGTGTCCGAATTTATCGATAGAGGGAATCCTGCTATAAACGGACGAGGTTCACGTATCACAGTTTCGAAATATGAGAATGAAGCTTGGGAGCATATCGGCAACTTGGGTCTCGTAGAAGTAAGAGCTCTTGTGGAACCAGCAGAGTTTGCGGTTGCTCCTGATGGCGTGCCCTATGTCCTTTACTCAACGCCTGGCTCTTGGGTTCTGACGAGCTACAACGGGACGGATTGGGAAAAGGTCGGTGAGGGCAGGGTACCGACGTCCGATTATAGAAGGTTAAGACTCGCTGTTGACGACTACGGTGTTCCTTATGTTTCTTATGATGATCGATCAAATGAGAAACTGGCAACCGTAGTGAAGTACGAAAGTGCGTGGATCAAAGTTGGCGAAGAAGGTTTTTCCATAGCTAGTCCGCTCACTTTGAGTTTCGCTAGGGGTAAAGACGGCAACCTGTATATGATTTATAGAGAGGAAGTTTCAGGAAAAATAGTTGTGAGGAAACATAAGTTGCAATAGTGTAAGATGTTAATCAAAAAGTATAAGAAGAGTCTACTTCCGAAGGGAGCAGGCTCTTTTTTTTGCGTTAGCAAGGCGAGGGAAAAGCGTCGGAAAGCACAATGTAACTGAAATGTGCAAGCTGGCAAGTCTGCGGTTCGAACCAAACTTTTGACGCTTATTATGTTCCATCCAAGGTATCTTGAAGGACACGCTCCTCAATATTCGAGAGACGGGGGAATTTGTCATCAATATGGTTCCGGCTTCGTTGGTGGAGTCGATGCAGCGATCATCTGGTTCTTGGAAAAGTAGAGCATATACGGGTGAATGCAGAGGCATATGCCGGTCGTTATAAAATATCCATGGAGAGCTGGCTGGCGATTACGCGCTAATTAAATCTATATTTTCAGTCTGAGATAGGGTTACGTAATCTATATCTAAAATAGTGCAGCAGAAAGAACCGCTTCTTCAGTTGTGACTCCTGAAAAAGCGGCCTTTCTCTGAAATTTAAATTGTAGATGTAGGTGGCTAAATCCTCATCTGTAATTCATTTGTTTAGAAATTGGTTCGCCCAAACGTGGCATCACTCTTCACCGTTGAACTGCTGGATGCATTGATGGCATCGAGTTGTAATACGTAATCATAATGCCGGATGTAATGTCCAGGCTGACTATACGATTGAAGGGATACTTTGGTGCTGTCAGCCCAACCTGGACTGCTTAGGAACGTAGCATCTCCCTTATAGGCGGAGGTGTCGGCATAAGCTTCAAGTACAATTTTATTGCTGGTGTTGCGCTTCAAAAAGTAACCCGGGAAGTTGATGGACTCCAGTGAAATTCCCGTGGAGCTGGCAAGACCCGGTACGACGCGGAACTGGGAATCCAGAACAGGGGAGACGTTGGCATCCACGCGAGCAGTGTAATTGGCATGACGGATGTATCGATCCGGAATGTTGTGTGAACTGAACCGACTGTAACCTGTGGCTTCCGGTGTTGCAGGACCCAACATTTTGACCTCGTGCAGGGTTGGGGTGTACCAGTTACCCGGATTATTCCACAAGACCGCGTTCACCATATTAATCCGTACATAACGGGCTGTGAAATGCACAGCATCTGTTGTAAAGCCATAGGTCAGATTGTTGGTGCGATCCAAGGTGGAGTAATTGACACCATCGTTGCTAATTTCAATTTTGTATTTGTAGTATCCTTCGGAACCTTTATACATAAACCAGGACGTGTCGATCTCGTTGATCGTCTTCGGTGCGCCGAAGTCCACCTGCCACCAGGCAGGCCAGCTATTGGAGGAAGCCACCCATGAAGTCTGGTAGTTGCCATCATTGACGTTGGATGCAGACGAGCCGGAGGCTGTGGAGCTGGCGGTAGCTGTTTTGCCTTGTGCATGATTGACGAGAGCAGGCGGTGTTACCGCACCCGTTACTGCGTCGATATTCCACGTTGTATACCACTCCAGTGATGCGGTTCCGTTCGAATCATTCAAGGTTAGTGGCAGCCAGATATGTTTGTGCTCTCCGAGGTTCATCGGATTCCAGCGATCCGCCATGTAGATGAAGGATGTGGTGTTGCTGCCTGTAATCGTGGCAATATCGTGAATCTGCGAACCGAAGGCAGATGGATTGCCATATGGCGTAAGCGCAGCCCATGGACCCGTCATGGAAGTTGCTGTAGCATAAGCGCCCTGATTCGGATACCAGCCAGCGGCTTGAGAGGTGAAGAGGTAGTAACGGTTTCCTTTTTTCACAACAGCAGGTGCTTCACGGTAGGCGTTCTCGAACAGCCAGCCCTCGAAGGACTGTATTCCGGTGTAACTTGCATTCATTTTAAAAATAGCCATCGTATCATTGGCACCGCCATTTTTGCGGGAAGCAGTAACCAGATAACCTGTGCCATCTGTATCAACAAAGACGGTCATGTCACGGGATTCATAATTCAGCGGGCGGAAGCTGCCCTCATAGGTGAATTTGCCATTCGGGGTATTGCTTGTTGCGACCGCTACACGCCCGAGGTTGTAGTCTGTACCGTTCTCATAGTGTGCCCAGAGCACATACTGATTGGTGGAGGCGTTATAGATGACTTTGGGGCGTTCGATCTTACTGGAGGCCAGCTCGGTTGCGGAATCTTTCGTCAGGATGGCATTGCTGAAAGTCCAGTTCTTCAGATCAGTGGAGGTGTAGACGTTCACGCTGTCAAACCTGCCGCCCACCGCATGTTCACCGTACAGATAATACGTCGAGCCTACCTGCAGAATGTTGCCACTATTCGCATGGATGGGGTTGCCTGCGGTATCGAGCCAATCGGTACCGTTGGTTATTGTGACACTTGCTGCGCTTGTCCGTTCAGGATGAAGTCCAAACAGGGTGAACGTGAGTGCAAAGACCAGAAACCAGACGGCTTTCCTGTTACCCATTACATACACCTCCCGAAAGATATCAGATTAAATGTAGCGCTTTCATTTATATTGTAGTTGGGTCAGACTCTTTTTCAAGTGAACAATCCATCCATTGCTGAACAAACCTTCATTTCATCGTGGCTGAGCGGTGAGAGCGGAGGAAATGTTCCTAAATATCAAGTACGATGATGTAGAGAGGATCAGGTACACACGTTAAAATAAAGCTAGACTGAATTCACATCATGGTTGGAGGGTGAACCGTCATGAACAAGTTTATTGTAGATGAAGACCTTCAGGTGATATTGCATAATGACGAGGATAGAACGAGCACTCCGATTAAGGGAGGCATTACTACTCAGGATTTTGAAGTCATCTCTACTTATCAAAAGGGATGGTTGACCTTCGCCTATCTACGTGATCGTCAGGGAATATGGTGGTTCAATGCCCGTAAGAACAAGGCGAGTTTGTTCAGTTGGGATACGGAAGCTTTTCGTGTGATCGATGAAGATTACTGCTGCGACTCTCAGTACGTCTATCTGGAAGATCGGGCCATGCCTGACTCTGATCCGAGCAACTTTCGGCTATTGCCGGATACGCCCTACTTTGCTCAGGACCAACGTTATTTATATGTAAAGAGCAGCACGCATTTTCATCTATTTGAGGATATCGATACGAACTCTGTGATTGCTCATCACGACTATTGCACCGACCAGGACCATCTGTTCCATCTGTCCAGCTCTCTTCGTTACGCGAATGGGGAAAAGGATGAGGTGAGGGCATGGTTGCAAGAACATCATCCCGACGTACATGGCTGGTGGCATGCGCATTATGCCCACAGTGCAGAGGGCGCTACGCAGATCACAGGGAATTGGTATGAGACAGAGTCGTCTATTTTTTATAAAACCGAATGGGGCGGTACGGCTCATCGAGAAGCAAAAGAGGTATTCAACCTTGTTCGTGGAGCAGACAGGTCTACCTGTGAACCGCTGGATGAGCAGTTTGCACGGGACCGAAAACGTGTTTATTTTCAGTGGCGTACTGTACAAGGAGCAGACCCGGATACGTTCCAGTCACTAGGTGGACCTTTTGGACGTGATGGCAAACACGTGTATTACAACGGTTACCGTGTCGACGAGGCAGATGCTCGGCAATTTGTAGCGTTTGCCGGGACGGAGCATCTTGGACTTTCCATGGATCAGCAACATGTGTATCGTGCCGAGGTTGTTCGGACAAGTCAGCCTTTCGGTCATCCAGACGATGTGCTTCAGATCATCAAGGGAGCTGATGCTGCAACGTTTGAGTTAATAACACCTTCCGGCAGTTGGGCGGTGGATGCCAATCGTGTGTATCTATGGGGTAAACCAAATAAACATATCGATCGAGCCAGCTTTACACATCTATTCGATGCTGATCCCCAGAGTTGGGCAATGGATCAGAATGGTCTATATAATGCCAATGGCAACCGCACGGTAAAGGGTGTGAGCGGTAGTACATTTGTCATGCTGAATCAATATTGGGGTAAAGATGAGCGTGTGGTGTTCAGTTTTGTGACGGGTGGGGTTTATAAGTCGGGAGATGTAGCAACGTTTCAGGTTACGGATGATATCGGGGGCGCCGAAGATGCGCTCTTTCGGTATACGGTGGAAGGCGGTACAGTGCGGAAAAAGAAGAGGTAATGAAAACAGGGATAGCAGACTTAGAAAAGAGTCCACTATCCCTGTTTGAATTTCTATTTATTTGACCGTATTTACCAAACTATTTATGACCTTTGCGAACCTTGAGCTGCATCTTTTTGATCGTTGTGTTTTGCATGAGCTCCAGTACGAGGGGGCCTTTGCCATTCAGAATCTCTACATCCGTCACATTATCCAGAATCGTAATGATCCCGATGTCGTCTGCGGTTACCCCTTCGAGCTTGGCTATGGTACCTACAAAGTCTACGGCGCGAAGTTTCTTCTTCTTGCCTCCGTTGAAGTTCAGCTTCATGATCTGTTGGTTAAGCTGTTCACGCTTGTCCTTTTTACGTTCAGGAACGATCTTCAATCGTTTCTCAAAATCTTCTCTGCGGCGATCCACAGCTTCTTCAGAAGGTGCTTTCACGACAGGGATTTCGAATCCAATATAGGATTCAATCTCAGCCAGACGTCTGCCATCTTTCGGTGTGATCAACGTAATGGCTTTACCTGTTTTGCCTGCGCGACCCGTACGGCCTGTACGGTGAACATATCCCTCTTTTTCCAAAGGAATATCGTAGTTGATGACATGGGTAATATTTGTGATATCAATACCACGTGCGGCTACATCCGTTGCGATCAGATAACGGAATTGTCCCCGTCTGAATGCGTTCATCACTTCGATCCGCTCATCCTGCTCCATACCACCATGGATACGATCTGCTGGGTAGTCAAGATCAGCCATAACCCGGAACAGTTTATCCACATTCTCCTGCGTACGGCAGAACACGATGCAGCTATCCGGATTTTCCACAATGAACAAGTCTTGAAGCAGTGCGGTTTTGTTCACCTCGGGTACGTTAATCACAGCATGTTCAATCGTGGCTGTTGTCAGTCCACTTGCCTTGATTTCGATCTCCACCGGTTTGTTCATGTATTTGCGTGACAGCTTGGCTACATCTTCAGGGAACGTAGCGGAGAACAACATCGTTACTCGCTCCTGCGGCAGTTTCTGAATGATGGACTGTACTGTCTCAATAAAGCCCATATTCAACATCTCATCCGCTTCGTCAATAACGAGATAGGCGATCCGTTCGAGTGGCAGCGTGCCGCGTTCGATATGATCCAGTACCCGACCTGGTGTACCAACAGCCACGTGGGTTCTTTGTTTTAACTCTGCTTTTTGGATATGAAAAGGGGACTGTCCGTATAGTGCGGTTGCTTTAATACGCTTAAAGCGGCCGATATTCGTAATATCTTCGTTAACCTGCAAAGCCAGTTCCCGGGTTGGTGTAAGAATCAAAGCCTGTGGCTTATTCTCATTCCAATCCACCAGCTCGCAGAGCGGAATGCCGTAGGCGGCTGTTTTACCACTGCCTGTCTGTGATTTGACCACAAGATCCTGATTCTCTAGTGCTACCGGAATAACTTTGGTTTGAACCTCGGTTGGTGTCTCATAGCCCAGACTGTCCAGTGCTTTTACGATCTCTTCACCAAGTCCATAATCTTTAAATTGTTGCTCGCTCATCGTTTACCTCTTTTGCGTTAGTTTTGAATACTCTACATACAAGCATTGCACCGTACATTTATCGTATACCTCTTCATTATACTCTATATGCAGGCAGGCTAACGGAGTAAATGCTTCAAGTGTGTAAATTGTTTTCATCATTTCCGATTTTAGTAGCAACCACCCGTTGCTGTTCGTATGTGTATCATAACGTTCCACGTGAAACGAAATGTATCGGCGTATTTTGCTTGGTGTTAATGAATGACCATTTTTACAGCTTTGGTTTGGGGAGGGTAAGATTGATCAATAACTCCATTGATCCATACTTCTGCACTTCGACCAACGAGTGTCTCATCCAAAGAGACGGTGACAATCTCTTCTTCGATGATGAGTTCGGCGTCCTTGCTGAGCGAGACCCAAATCGGTCCAGAATCAACACCGCCATCTTCTTTATTCTCGATGAGTACCTGACCTCTTTCTTCCTCAAAATCCGTAATAATTCCTCGCACATGTGGCTTCTCTTTCCCTTGTTCCTCGGATTTATCTGCGCATCCGAGCGTTAGCAGAAGCAAGATAAACGGGAATACGAATAATCTTCGTACAATGGACATCGGGTTACTCACCTCTCATCCTTTTTAATGCATCTATAACTATGGACGTTACCTGAGGTGACGAAGTTCCTGTATATCAATAAAAAAGAACCAAAATCATTCGATTCAGTCTGGTACTGAAAATTGGAATATGTTAGCATATAGTTAACTTACTGAACGGAGGGATACGTGTGGTAAATTTTTTTCGATTGAGATAGTAGCGGAACGTTTGCTTGCGCTTGCTGTTTCACTGCCTGTGTGCAGATCATCGGGAGAAGTTTGCCTGTTTACACGTATGCCGCTAGTCGTCATGAAAGGATCACTTTTTGAAGTGGTTCTTTGATGTACTACTATTTTTTTGTGAGCATCCAGGTATGCCAACTTCCGAAATGAACTGCACAGGCGAACATGTCTGTGTTTTTTATTTTATCCAGGAAAAGGGGAGTACCTGATATGACAAAACCGAACTTAAATGAAAATTTGGCAATTCATAAGGAACTATTAACTTTAGCAAAACAGAACGGACTACTTATTGTTGAGAAATCCTTGGAGATCAACGAGTCGGGTATGGATTTTCGAGTAGCATTTGCCACGGATGAAGAAGGCCGCAGATGGGTTCTGCGCCAGCCGCGACGCGAAGACGTGTGGGAGCGAGCCGAGAATGAGCGCAAGGTGCTGGATGTGGTCCGAGGAAATATACCCGCACAAGTACCGGATTGGAGGATCTTCACGCCAGAGTTGATAGCTTATCCTTTACTTGATGGTGATCCGATCGCAGTTGTGGACCCCGCAGGGGGAGGGTATGTATGGCGATTCCCTCAGGAGAGCTTATCGGATACATTCCTGGATTCACTGGCTACGACTCTCGCCATGCTGCATAACATCGATCCCGACAAGGCGAAGAAAGGTGGAGTGCGGATCAAGACACCTATGGAAGCTCGCAAAGAATTTGCAGCCAATATAGAGGAGGTTAAGCAGAATTTTTCGGTGCCAACCGAGTTAGTTGAACGTTGGACGGTATGGCTTTCTGTAGGTAGTTATTGGCCTCAGCACTCGGCGTTCATCCATGGTGATCTGCATCCGCCGCATATTATTGTCGATGATGCCCAGCGAGTAACTGGGCTTATTGATTGGACGGAAGCGGAGATTGCAGATCCGGGTAAGGACTTTGTCATCTACTACGCACTCTTTCAGGAGGAGGGGCTGCGTGAGCTTTTGAGTCGTTATGAGAAGGCAGGGGGAAGAACATGGCCCCAGATGCTGGAGCATATTCGGGAGCAGTGGGCAGCTTATCCTGCAATTGTTGCCAAGTTTGCACTAATTACAGGAAAGGAGTCCGACATGGAGATGGCGAGAGGCATGCTTGCGAATTGGGATGTAAAGAGAGGTTGAGCATCGAAGGCATATATAATTGGTTCACCCGTTATGGCACGTACTCTCGCAAAGCAGTTACAGCGTTACTCTAACGGTTCGTTAACATAACAAAGGGCGATCCCGACCATGAGTTCCATGGGAGAATCGCCCTTTTTCTTTTTCATTAAGCGTGGTGCGTCACGAATGTGTTTATTTCATTATACTCACGTATTTCCCGTATACAAATGCTACACGTCCATCCAGCTTCACTTTTACCCAACCATACTTGTCTGTACTGATCACTTCAAGCAGGGTGCCTTTCGGTACAGCAGCAATGACCTTGGCTTTGGATGAAGCGCCGGCGCGTACGTTCAGGTAAACCGCAGTAACCTTGGCTTGTTTGCCTTTGGTGACAGTTCCTGGTTTACCTGTGTTCGGTGTTGATGGCTTGCCAGGTTTCGACGTGCCTGGAGTCGGTGTTGGTTTTGGTTTCGTTGGCGTTGTCGGCTTCTCAGGTGTAGGAGTAGTTGCTCCCTCGCCATTGCCTGCCGCTTTGCGAGCTTTATTCAGCTGTTGATAGAACGCTCCCTTGGTTTTCGCGCCTGCGAATTGTGCCGCACTCACATCTGCTTTGGCAGATAGCGTATCAATCTCTTCCTGAGTCACCGTATCCAAAATGTTAATGGAGGCAATGTTGGTGTACTTGCCATCTTCTGTTGTTGGCACAGACATAATGCCATCGTTAATTAACTCCACTACATCTGCACGCTCCGGTGCAGTCAGGTCTACGCCAGTGATTTTCCAGTTGTGTTGAATCTTCGGTTCGTAGACACCTTTCATGACATCTTTCAGATAGGCGATGGACAGGTTGCGAATTGTACCTTGAATCTCACCAAATGCCGAGGCATCCTTGGAGGACCAGAGCTGCTTGAACTTGCGCCCTTCCATGGCGCCGCCTTTGGCAATCAGGGCTTCCATTCGATAGGCGTTCATGCCAAGTTTCAACGTATCGTCTTCTTTTACTGTTGTACCGTTGCTGTACTTGAGATTTGTAATCCGACTGCCGTATGGTTTGGTCAGGTCAATCTCATACGTTACGCCGCCAAAGAAATCATCTGTGCTGTATTTGGAAGCACGTCGTTTCGGATCAAAGCTGATGGTCACATCACCCGGGCGTGTGGAGTTGAAGTATCCCGCAGACCACTCCATATAGTCCATCAGATCGCGTCCGGTCACTTCATATACGGTCACTTCACCAAAGGTGTATTGGTAGTTGAATGCAATATCCTTTTTCTTGATCGGGCCTACATCCAGCTTGGCCTTGTCGTTATCAATCTGGTGCGCGACCACATCGGCATCACTGTAATGCAACATCACTTCGGTGAAAAAGTCAGACAAAGGTGTTTCCTGGATCTGCACCGCAGGGATACCCTTAATCTCATCAGCAGGGACCAGGTTTGTTCCTTTCAGTTCAGCCACTTCAATATTGGCATCGGCACGAGCGAACTCGTGGAATGGGTGAAGTGTTTCTTCCAGCGCAGGATCGGAGACTTCATATGTTCCGTCTGCTGCTTTCACAGCGAGAGCTTGAGCTTCCTTGCTTTTCAGCACAACTTTGTCGCCGTCTTTTTCAAATGTCAGATCAATTCGAGAGATGTGTGAGCCATATTTATTCGGTTCGGAGATCAATACGCCGTTAACCGTTTGGGATTCAATCAAGGTATGCATGTGTCCGGCAAATATGGCAGCCAGCTCCGGGTTGGCATTGGCGATATCCGTCACTCCGGTTCCCGGATTTCCGTTCTCGTTGTCCAGTCCCATATGCATGAGTCCAACCATGACATCAACTTTGCCTTTCAGCTCAGCAATGGCCTTCTTGGTCTCTTCCACAGGATCTTTGACGATGATGCCGTCCAGGTGATCCGTACCTTTCTCGAACTCGGTAATCATTGGTGTGTTCATTCCGATAACACCCACTTTGATTCCGTCTTTCTCGATAATCGTATAGGCAGGCATGTAGCGGTCGCCGTTTTCTTTGAAAATATTACCCACGAGAGGTTGTCCATTGAATTGGGAAGAGATCTTCTCCAGTACGTCCAGCCCAAAGTTAAACTCATGGTTACCCATAACCCATGCGTCATATTTCATTTCGTTCATTGCCACCATCATGGGAGATTGGGGCTGATCATTGAACAACTCAGCCGAGTTATCCTGAATCATGTCGCCTGCATCGAGCAGAATCGTATTGGGATTCTCCGCACGCACTTTTTTCACAATCGTGTAGAGCTGTGTCATGCTACCGGTTGGGTTTGGACCGTCCAGAGCATAGTCCCACGGCATAAATCGACCATGAATATCGGATGTTCCCAGCAACGTGATCTTAGTCTCCTTGTCTGCCTCAGCAGCCTGAACCGGAGTGGAAGCAAAAGGGGCAAACAAAATGGAGGCACATAAGAGGAACGATAAAGGCCATCCGGCGAAACGTTTTGTTGAAATTTTGCGCATGTTGTAATCTCCCTTGTTATCTAGTGTGTGTAAAGATATGTATCATTTCATACTAGATAAACATGTGGTGAATGTAAACTCCAATGTAAGAGTTATGTTGGATTTAAGAGAGTGAATCTATAAATAGCTTCAGAAAAAGCATTTAATTCTATTTTCTTTACAATAAAATACTATAATTTGACAGGTGTTAAAAACCAAAATTATCCAGTAAAATGATGTTTGTAAGCGCTTAACAAAAAATGAATACTAAGGAGGAAAATCATTGATTAAGTCTAAGTGGTTCAAAACAGTCGGCTCATTGGCATTGGTAGGGATTCTCGCTGCTTCTGTTGCGGTTGGCAGTGTGAGTGCTGGTTTGGCGAAAGGTAGCAAATTTCTGGGCAATATTATTGCCAACCAGGTTCCTTCGAATTTTAACCCATATTGGAATCAGGTAACTCCGGAGAACTCTACCAAGTGGGATGCTATTGAAGGCACACGCAACGTAATGAATTGGGGCCAGGCGGACATGGCCTACAACTATGCTAACAATAACGGATTTCCGTTCAAATTCCATACGCTCGTATGGGGAAATCAACAGCCAAATTGGATTAACAGTCTCTCAGCCGCAGATCAGAAGGCTGAAGTGACACAATGGATTAAAGCCGCAGGACAGCGGTATTCGAAGTCTGCCTTCGTTGATGTGGTGAATGAACCTCTGCATGCGAAACCATCCTATCGCAATGCCATTGGTGGAGATGGGGCAACGGGTTGGGACTGGGTTATCTGGTCATTTCAACAGGCGAGACAAGCCTTCCCTAACTCCAAATTGTTAATTAATGAGTATGGTATTATCGGTGATCCCGCTAAAGCGGACCAATATATCCAGATTATCAACCTTTTGAAAAACAGAGGTCTAGTTGATGGTATTGGAATCCAGGCGCATTACTTCAATATGGACAACGTTTCTGTGAGCACGATGAACACGGTATTGAACAAGCTCGCAGCGACAGGGTTGCCAATCTATGTATCCGAGCTGGATATGACAGGTGACGACAATACACAATTGCAACGTTATCAGCAGAAATTCCCTGTGCTGTGGAAACACTCTGCTGTTAAAGGTGTGACGCTGTGGGGTTACAACCAGAATCAAACCTGGCAGGCTGGCTCTCACTTGGTCAATAGCAACGGTACAGAACGTCCGGCTATGCAATGGCTGAGAAATTACCTGGCGAATAATCCTTAAGCTTGCGTTTTGACGAGTCTGATCTTCTATGTAGATTGGTTGATTATATAACACCATATAGCGCCTGTTCCACATGTTAAGCATGGGAACATGGCGCTATTTGTGTTAATGCTTTGTCTCAACAGTGTTCGGCAATTCATGGTGCAGGGAAACATTTGATTTTAATCCAAACCAATACAAAAGCGATCAGTGCAAAGATCATTCCGCTCCAGATCAGTTGATGTATTCCTAGGTTCGCGATGAACCAGCCGCCGATAGCAGTACCCAGGGTAATACCTAGGTTGGAAAAGGATACATACAAGCTGTTGCCGAATTCAGGCGCGTCCTGCGCTTCAGCGGTTAACCAGGTTTGGCTTACAATTAATCCTCCTGAATGCACGGATGCCCAGAGGATGACTACAATAACCATCCACATGAAGTGAGGACCGGCCCAATAGACGAGTGCGTAAGCTGCTACATACAGCAGGGGGAAGATGAGGACAGTTCGGACCACACTCTTACGCAGAAACTGTCCAAACCCCAAATTTCCGATAATCATGACGACACCAAAGACGGTCAGCATGACGCTGATCCATGATCCGCTCATGTGGGTGACCTGTCCAAGATACTCGGCGAAATAACTGTACACGGAGAACATGGCGGCGAATATAAAAATGACTGCGGCAACATTCAGCCATAATCCAGGTTTGCGCAGAATACCGAGCTGCTTGCCATAGGACATCTTTTCCTTCACGGGCATCGAGGGTAACCAGATCCATATGCCGATCAAAGCGACCACACTGACCATCGCTCCAAACAGGAAGGCGATTTCGAGGGATAGGCGTTCAGCAAGATACGATGTGAGTGGCACGCCAAAGGCAAAGCCCGCTGTAACTCCAGTGAATACTTTGGCGACGGCCTGACTGCTTTTCTCTGCTGTTACGAGTTGGGCACTGGTGACCAGGGCTACGGAAAAAAAGACGGGATGGAATAACGCGGGAATGATACGGAAGATAAGCATGGTATCAAAGGTTGTGGCGTAGGCATATACGACGTTTGAAATGGCAAACATCAGCACAGCGGTTAAAAGGATGATTTTGCGATTAATTCCGGACGCCAGCAAGGTGAGAAAAGGGCCCGCAATGGCTACGACTAGCGCAAATATACTGACCAGCCAACCTGCCTGTGCAGCCGAGATGCCGAATTTATGCGCAACCTGAGGAAGTACCCCCACGATTCCCATTTCTGTTGTAATAATTCCGAATACCCCGAGTGCCAGCATCAAGATAAGGAGTGGATTGACCTGTTGTGATTTCATGCAAAGCGTACCTCCAATAAATTTAAATATACAGAAAAGTAGATATATCATGTCGTAATGAGCCTGCCTTGCCTCCTATAATATGATGGACATGAGAGTAAGTTCTCTGGATTACATTATATCTAGATTTATAGATTTGTAAATATAAAAGGTGAAACGTCATATCTTTAAGTCGTCTTCGGCTTGTGTTCTACAGGAGTAATCATGGTGACAATAAGCATGGTCTGGTCCATGAAAAATAGCGCCGGCTCAAGGAATTCCTGAGCTCAACGCTATTGATGTCCGCGTTTTTAACGATGTGTTGGATTAGTTATTTCGGATGAATAACCATGCTGTTGAATGAATCGGCTTCCAGCTCCATGTGTAGGGTCTGTCCTTCCTCGATGGTCAGATACAGATTTCGACGGTCTTGGAATGGATTATTAATGACAATGATGAGACTGTTATCCGGGTTGCGGAAAGCAACGGATTTACCGCTCCAGGCGCCAGACAAGCCGACTCTTCGAGCACCAGGAACAATATGATGAGCGAAGTGTTTCATCACATAATACTCAGGGTTCCGAGTAACCTCCTTATTGTCGGGATCTATCGTAATCATGGAGTTCTGCTCCCAGCCCCATGTGCTGCGGCCTTTGGGTTCCAGAACCATGTTCCAGTAGATGTACGCGTTCACTCCATTGCTGAAGTAGTGCTGGTAGAGGTTATATACATATTTGGCATAGTTCCATGAGTTGTTGCCATCACCGCATTCGTTCTCGGTCTGCATATAACGCAGCTCCGGATAACTGGCCGAGGTACGTTGAATGGCATTTTTGCCTGCCCATTGATACCCAACACCTTTGATATAGGAATAGGCCTTTGGATCACTCAGGACAAGCCCGGCATACTCATCGAAGTCGTTTGTTTTTTTCTTGATCAATTCTTCCCATGGATCAGGGGCATTGATCGTTCCGAGCCAGATTTCCGTATCCAGACCGTGTTGGTCAAAAGCCGGGCCCAGATAATCGGCGATAAACTCACGAAGCTGCTCGCCTGTCCACATGCAAGAAGGGAATTTCTGATCTGCAATCACTTCGTTCTGCACATGCACCTGATGGATCGTAATGCCTGCTTCACGGTAGGCCTGTACAAATTTTACAAAATACAGAGCGTAGGCCTCCAGAATATCTTTCTCCCAGCGCAGTGTCCCATAGTTATAGGCTTTCGGCGACTTCATCCACGTTGGCGGACTCCATGGCGAAGCGAAGAATTGCAGGTTCGGGTTATAAGTCAGAGCTTCCTTGATGTAAGGAATCAGATATTTGAAATCACGATTGATCGAAAAATGTTCCATGGCCACGTCGCCGTCCACCTCATTGTGGCTGTACCACTGTTCTGCATAATCACTTGCGCCGATGGGCAGGCGACAGATGTTAAACTTGTGCTCACCCTCCGGATGGAAGAGAGAGTGAAATACCTCATGGCGCTGCTCCTCATTTAAGTGGGACAGAGCCATATAACCAAGCTCGTTGAAACATCCGCCAAACCCTTCCACAAGTTGGTGCTGTTCACCCGTCAGTTTTAAGTTAGCGCTTTCATTAGTCGGCACAAAAGATAGCTCTCTCCACGGGCTGTCTTGGGTTGTGGAATAACCAGTGAGCGTGAATGTCATGTGAATTTCCTCCTCGCTTGAACCTCAGTTGTCATATATATTACGTTCAGTATAACAACTCCCACGGCAAAAGAAGATATGCTAAACCGTGTGAAATTTACCCTAATCCAAGATGAAGCATCATGAGTTCGTATCCGCACAGACAGATGGTATAGTGTGTTTGCTTGTGATCGGCGATGTCCATATACCATTATCCAATGTCATAACACAACACAGCGAAAATCCCCACTGATTGTTCAGACGGGGACTTGCGCTATGTTTCTCAAATTCTCTTAAGGCTGTACACTTTCACCAAGCTGTTTATTTTCAAAAATCAGAATCGTTTTGCTGCTTCCGATGTAACCAACAGAGGTATTGAATTGCTCTGAAATGAAGCGTACAGGTACAAAAGCTTTACCATTTTTCATCAGAAGAGGAGCATCATTGATCGCAAGCGTATCATTCACGGCAACTTGTTTGTTACCCACGCTCCAGCGGATGGTCTTATCATGCTGTGTGATCACGGCTTCGCGCGTACCGTTGTTCCAGTTCACACGGGCGTTTAACTGCTCCGAGACAAAACGCAGAGGCACATAGGTGCGCCCTTCATCGATAAAAGGTGCAGCATCCAGTGCATAAGCACGATCCCCGACATAGGCAGTGGTGGACCCTTCAATCAGACGTTGGAAGCTGCCCTGCGGCGTTCGTTTCTGCTCCCGCACATTCATCTGGTTCAGAAGCTGCATCGTATGACTACCACTCACAACATCCAGATAATTATTCTGCACTGTGAGTCCGGCAGGCACAACCTCTGAGACAGACGTTTGAATACCCGAGGATAACGAGGTAGACGCCGAGATATCCTGTATAACATTTGTCGCTGACTGATCACGGGTAAACGTAAAACCTGCAATCGGTGTGAGATCCCACACCCGGTTGTTGGATAATTTTAATACGTCCAGGCTGGAAAGCTGCCGTAAAGGTTCCAGATCATAAATCTGATTGGATTCTGCATTCAACTCCGTCAGCCCAGTCAGTCCCTCAAGCCCTTTGAGGTGCTGTACTTGGTTACCAGAGATATCAAGTGTCCGAAGGCGTGTCATGTGCGCCAGTGGTGTCAGATCCGTGATTTGGTTGCCTGCCACATTCAGATTCCGCAGTGTATTTGGCAATTCAGCCAGTACGTCCAGCGTCTGAACCTGGTTGTTAGCTATGTTGAGTTGTTGGAGCCGGGTTTTACCCATGAGCGGTGTCAGATCGCTAATGGTATTGTTCGAAATCTCAAGCCACTTCAGTGCATCCGCATCCGAGAGGGCCGCAAGACTGGCAATCTGGTTACCGCTGGCGTGGAACGTATGTAATCGGTTGAACCCACGTACAACCTCTATAGAAGAAATGGAATTATTGCTGATATACAGCCGTCCCAAGTCTTTCAATTCAGTAAGTGCGTCTATGGATGTAATGTAATTATTGCGAACATCGATCTCGCGAAGCTGGGTTAGGTGCTCCAGCGGTGTGAGATCCTCAATCTCATTCCCATATAATCGGAGGTGTGTCAGGTTGGTTGCATATTCGAGACCGGACAGGCTGTGAATACCTGCATTGCTCAGATCCACCACTTCAAGCTGCTCCAGATCCGTTGAAGTTAAGGGCACATCCAGAGGTTTGTTCAGGATTAGTTTCAGTCCGTCCTCCAAAGCAGGATCTTCAATGATTCCCTCGCCCAAGTCCGTGGTTGTGTAAGCCATGGCTTGCCCCGATGCCCCGAGACTCAGGATGAATACTAGAAGTAATAGCGTCATTCTTCTCATTGCATGCATTCCCTCCGATTTTTAGAATTATAAAATAATCCGAACAGATTGAGTTAATTAAGTATAGTATTTACACGATAACAGCAACCGGAAGGTTGTTCTGCCCACGGGAGTGCTCAGTGTGAATTGAATAGTTTAACATATGCAGGTTCGGCTCAAAGCACATCTATAGTTATTAACCCGTCAACAGGGAAAAGGAACAAGAAATTTCGTAATAGGTATTTCTCTACTTCTATTCTATATGAAACAATCCCTGCTCTGCACTCTTCAGAGACATGTTTATCAAAAAAAATAGAACATCCACCACAGACCCTATTCAACCCACCCTTGAAACGGGTAATGATGAAGTAAAGATGCCATTTTGGAGGGGAAGATGTGAGTATGCGCCAAGCCATGATCATTAGTAATCCATCGTCAGGTAAGGAAGAGGCCGAGCAGTATGTGTCCCAAGTCAGAGAAATTCTGGAGTCACAGCAGTATGAGGTGGTTGTTAATGAGACGGCCGGGGAAGGTGATGCCACCAACTACTGTCTGAGCGCCTGCAAAGACGGCTGTGATCTGGTCATCTCCATCGGAGGCGACGGTACACTGCATGAGACGATTAACGGCATGATGGATCAGGATCATCGTCCCCGACTGGGCATTATACCGCTAGGTACGGTGAATGATTTTGCGCGAGCGCTGAATATCTCGCTTGACCCGGAAGAAGCCATTAGGCAGTTATGTTCGAATCAGACCCATATCGTGGATATGGGGAAAATCAATGATCGCCTGTTTGCTAACGTTGTGGCTGCGGGTTCTTTGGCAGAAGCTTTGTTCTCCGTATCTTCAGAAGAGAAGTCGAAGTTGGGATCATTCGCATATCTCAAAGAAGGCTTGAAAGATCTGGTGAATACACCAGCCAATCATCTAACCATCGAATATGACGGACAGATCTGGGAGGGGGAATCGCCACTTTTCCTGGCGGCGCTGACCAACTCGGTTGGAGGATTCGAGAAGTTGTCTCCGGATGCAGAGGTGGACGATGGTTTGATACATTGTTTTGTTGTTCGTAATATCAGTGTGTTCAACAGTCTGACCCTTGGCACTTCCCTTTTATTTGGCAGTCTGAAAGACCATAAGGACGTGGACTATTTTACAGCCAAAGAAGTTCATGTTCGCTCAGACGAAGCCATTCGCACCAATGTAGATGGGGAAGAAGGTCCTGCCCTGCCGATTCATATCCGTGTCCTGCCAAGGCATATTGAGGTTATCATACCGGAAGAAGTATAACTTGTTCTTTTGGATCTATAGGCTGGAATGAAGAACCTATCATTTCTCCATATGAAAGTAGGATAAATCTATTGAAACCGATTGCAGATATATGTCACAATCAAAAGTAAGATACACGATAATATTCGAATATGGAGGGAAAACATCTTGAGAACGATTAAATTGGGCAGCAGTGCACTAGAAGTACCTGTAGTCGCGGTGGGCTGCATGCGGATTAATTCACTAGACGGTAAGGAAGCCGAACATTTTGTTCGTTCTGCAATGGAGGTTGGCGCGAATTTCTTTGACCATGCCGACATTTATGGCACAGGAACATGTGAGGAGATCTTCGCCGAAGCGGTACAGATGAATCCCCAAGTTCGTGAAAATATGATTCTTCAATCCAAATGTGGTATCCGCAAAGGCATGTTTGATTTCTCCAAAGAGCACATCCTGAATTCAGTCGATGGCATCCTGCAACGTCTGAAAACGGAATATCTTGACGTTCTGCTGCTGCACCGTCCAGATGCATTGGTTGAGCCGGAGGAAGTGGCTGAAGCCTTTGATCAACTGGAGCGCGAAGGTAAAGTGCGTCACTTCGGGGTATCCAACCAGAATCCGAACCAGATCGAATTGTTGAAAAAATACGTGAAACAGCCACTGGTAGCCAATCAGTTGCAGATGAGTATTACCAATACGACGATGATTGACAGTGGCATCAACGTGAACATGGAGAACGACGCTGCGGTTAACCGTGACGGCAGTATCCTGGATTATTGTCGTCTGCATGATATCACCATTCAGCCGTGGTCCCCGTTCCAGTACGGATTCTTCGAAGGTGTATTCCTGGGTAGCGACAAGTTCCCGGAATTGAATGCAAAGATTGACGAGATTGCTGCGAAGTATGACGTGAGCAATACAACGATTGCAATCGCATGGTTGCTTCGTCACCCTGCACAGATGCAACCTGTGACAGGCACGATGAATATTGAACGTCTGCAAGACTGTGTAAAAGCAGGAGATGTTCATCTCACTCGTCCAGAGTGGTATGAAATTTACCGTGCGGCAGGTAATATACTGCCTTAAATCCAAGTTATAGTGAGCATACTGACTGCTGAGTCAGTTGAGGACACGAGCCCGTGGATGGCTCGTGTTTTTTGTCTATTTTCAGGTTTGATGCCAGACGGGTTTCCGATATAAAATAAGGATATGATTGTCTGTTTTATAAAAGGATTAAAATGGTTTTAATACAAATTAGTTGAAATTATCATATTGACCGATACTTTCTAATTACATATAATTACTTTTGCATACCGATAATCCCGTTTATGTTTTTTATTTTGGAGGGTGGTGTTCGTTTGGAGTCGACAACCACGATACGCGATCACTTGGAAAGTTATCTGAAGCGTGAACAGATGTCCATTAGTCATTTTTCGGAAACGTCAGGGATTAATTCGGGTACGCTCAGCAATATTTTGAATAAAAATCGGCCAATTGCCATGCAGCAGTTGGATCGCATTACTTCCGCCATGAGACTGGAAGAAGGTTACTTCTATGAGTTATACATAGATGAGTGTTTTGTGCACGCGACCCCGGACTGGCGAAGACTGGGACCCTTCCTTCATCGCTGTGCCGAGTTGGACAAATTGGACTGTATTGAAGAGGTTATTCGTCTAATGATGGATAATCTATCTTATATTCCTTTGTTATTTGATGTGGCTGAAGAATTCTACCAAGCGGGTAAATTCAAACCGGCCATTCTTCTATATGAGAACATTGCTGAAAGCGAGAAAATGCAACATTCCGAGCGGCTTGCACTCTGTCAGTATCGACTATTCCGGTTGGGACTGACCAATGATCAGCAGCGGAATCTGATTATTGCAGCACGGTTCGAATATTATGTGGATCGGCTGGATGAGCGCTATCAATTGGATGCGCTTAACGAACTAATTAATGCATTTGGAGCGTTGCATAGATGGAACAAGGTTCAGGAGTTATCTGAAAAATTGAAAATAAAAGCGTCCATCCATTATGAGATGAATGGCCGAAGGAAACAAGAAGAGACCAAAAGACCAATTGTCTTCTATATTCTGTACTCCGATCTAGCTGCAGGAAGTGCCTGTTATCATTTGAAAGACTACACTGGGGCACTTAAATATGTTTCTTTATATTCGGATAATCACTGGGTGAAGAACCCGGATAAAGATGAAATCGTTGTTATGAATCAGTTTCAGGAATGGGCTGAAGCGAATCGATATATATATCATTTAATGGGTGGTCATTTTGAGGTGTTACCTGATTATCTGGCGTATATCTCGACGAAGGAAAATGAGATATTCCCAGCGCTGTGTGATATTGTAACAGCGGCTAATCGTTATGATAAGGATATTGATCATGTTCTCAAACAGTATGAATCGTACTTCACTTATCAGGAACAGAGCAACCGAATTGGCAAAGTGAGCAGACAGGTTACGGATGATCGATATTTACGACTTTTAGCAGATTTAGGTGCATATTATTTAAAGAAAGACGAGTTCCATTTAGGGATAGAATTTGTTCTGGATAGTTTGAAATTTTCTATTGAAATTAGCAGTGGACGAGGTATGCTTAGAGGTGTCGGACTGTTTGAGCAATACCGGGAATTTGCATCTGAGACGGCGAAAAAGCAATACAAAATGATAATTAGTGAGGTGCAGAAACTCAATGAAGAGAAAGTTGGCTTTGCTGATAGCTACCTGTAGTATCGTTGTATTCATCGTAGCCCCTGCTACGGAACCTGTCCCAGGCAAGGAAATCCCGAACCCCGAAATTATGAGACCGGCTGATCATGGATTTGGAACTTAACAAAAGTAAAGAGCGCTTCTGATTTATTCAGAAGCGTTCTTTTTTTGTGTATCAAAGTGGAAGAATAAGTATGTCGTATCTCACATGCGCTTTTGATTGGCATAATACACTAAAATATGACAAAAAGGAGGGATACTATGGATCGCCTGGATTTGATATCACGGATCGAAGATGCCAGACAGTTGTTATATCGCATGCATATGGAATACGGCAGTCTGCTTCATCCGGAAGTGATCCAGCAATCCGTAGTCCTGGACGGGCTTATTAATCAATACAACAGAGCCAAGGTAGGAAAAGCGATGAATTAAGTTCGCCTATTTACATTTGAGTTTTTGTATACTATAGTTAGTTACATGAGTAACTAACCGACTAACTGACTAATGAATACGTATGAAAGTTGGAAGCACATGAAATCGACTTTGGATGAATCTCAGCCTATTTTTCATCAGATTGCCACGATGATTATGGACGATATTGTAGAGGGCAGATTGAAAGTGGAAGAACAGGTTCCCTCAACCAATGAACTGTCACGTTTCTACAATATCAATCCGGCTACAGCCCGCAAAGGACTGCAGGAACTCGTGGACAAGGGGATTATATACAAACAGCGAGGTGTTGGAATGTTTGTTGCAAAGGGAGCAAGAGAAGCATTGCTCGTTGAACGGAAACAAGATTTTTATGAAGAATACATCAAGCCTTTACTTGAAGAAGCCAGACGGATTCACATGAATGAAGACATGATCATTGATCTGATTCGCGGCAAGAAGGATAAGGAGAGTGAGTTATGATTCATATGGAGCAGGTCAACTACAGCTACCAGAAGACGCCCGTTCTGAACCAGATTACGCTACATGAGAGTGAGCCAATCATTAGTGCAATCTGGGGAAGAAATGGAGCGGGGAAAACAACCATGATGAGTTTACTGGCAGGGCATAACCGCCCGGACAGTGGAACCGTTCAGATCATGGGTCAAGACCCCTATAATAATCTGGCTTCCCAAGAGCATCTGTGTTACATCCAGGAGAATCATCCCCTGGGGAAAAACTGGACAGTTAGTGATATGGTTCAAATGGGACAATATTTTCATCCGCAGTGGAATCAGGATTTGGCGGAACGTTTAATCGATGTGTTCGAACTACCGGCGAAGAAGAAAATCATTAAATTTTCGAAAGGCATGAAGACTGCTGCCCAGATTATATTGGGTCTTGCCAGTAATGCAAAGATAACCATTCTGGATGAACCCACCAATGGGCTCGATGCTGAGAAGCGTAAATTCTTCTATAATGCGCTACTGGAAAGTTATGAAGATAACCCGCGTATGATTCTGATATCCAGCCATCACATTGAGGAGATTCAGCCTTTATGTGAGTCTCTTATCGTTTTGCAAGCCGGAGAGGTGTTGTTAAATCAACCGATGGAAGAGATGCGTGAAAAAGGGATTCTTCTAACAGGGGGAATTAATGATATCAACCGAGTCACAGCAGGTGTTAAAGTTATAGAGTCTTCCCAGATGGGATCAACTGTGAAAGTGATGATTGATGAGCCCTACTCGAAAATGTGGAAGGATATCGCTCATTCACAGGGGCTTTCTATTGAGAAAGCGACATTACAAGATTATTTGGTTAACAGAACCCGTAATCAAGAGGGGGTTAAACCATGAACGCAGTAAAAGGTACAAACCGACTGATTCGCGATGATATGCGTTTGTTTCTGACCATATTTTCATCCATCGCTCTAATGCTCACCGTTGTATATTTGGCCATTGGCTTCATATTTGATGTCTCGTATGCTACGCAACTGTTTGGTCCCATGTACGGAGGGATATGTGCGTTTGCAATCGGGGGAATGATTACACTGTTTCCGGTTGCGATTGGTATGGGCAGTACACGAATTCAATTTATGAAATCCTTCTATATGAACTCGGTATGGATGGTTGCAGGCACCATGGTTATTCTGCATGTGGCGTATTTCCTCATACACCTGCTTCAGGGAAAAGGAATTGTTGACGTAACCCTTTATCAACCGGGCATGTTGTATTCAAGCGAATATCATTTCTTATCCTACCTGTGGATCGATCTGATGTGCGGCTTTCTCGTACTGGGAATCTCTGTCTTCCCAACGGTTTGTTGGATGCGATTGGGGATGCGTAACTTCTTCATTATGTTCTTTGGGGTAGGTCTAATTATCACACTGATCGTTGTCTTCGCAGATTTTGGGGAGTGGATGAAGTGGTTTGCGAGTGTGAATATGATGACATTGTTTACCGTTCTAGGGTGTATTGGTGGTGCGCTACTTCTGTCTACGTACCCGATGATGAAGAATGCACCGCTTACCATGAAATCCAAAAAAGACTGACAGGAAACAGTTATAAAGGAACTGGGCAAGGAATCTAAGCGAAACTTCCTGTAAATATGAAAAACACGAGTGCGAACACGCCTCGTGTTTTTTGTAGCATATTAAATCACAGAATATACCTATTCAACAATCTTTGTGCGGAATTCCAAACTGAAATGTGTATGAGTTAAGCCTGAGCCTGCGGTTTGAATCCTTCGTCTTTGAGGTACTCGCCGGCTTCGCTACGCGTTTCAAAAGCCATATCCAGGTTATCACCGGAATACACATACCACATGTCATCTTCGTATTTTAAAGTCAGCGTATGTCCATCTTCATCGATCCACGTTCCGCCACCCGTAGAGGTTGTAGACAATGCAGGAGCAGCAGCTTTTACTTGTTCTGGCTCTTGGAATTCAGCTGCGTTGGGATTGTGAGACATCGCTTGGATCGTTTGATCTAACAATGTGCGCAGATCTGTTTCGGAGTAATCACGAATATTGACGAATCCTTTAGCATTGGTCTCATAGTTAGACAGTAGTCCTGCATAGATATAACCGTTTCCGTTAGGGTGAATATGGAGAGCAACAATTTTTTTATCATACGCACTATCCTCGTAGTGGAAATTAACTCGACCGAGAGAAACATCTTTGCGTTGCAGTTGGGGATACGATTGTAACACTTCTAGCTTTTGTTCCACGTTAAGCATAATTGCCTCCTGTAAATGTTCAATAGAGGTGATTATAACATGCCCTCCTGTTAATTTCCCGATAAAATGTTTCTCCCCAGTTCTTTCAGGTGTTCCATAACTTGCAGATAGGGATATGGCCCGTAGCTTACACGTGCTACACCCAGTGTGGCAAGCTGTTTTGGTGAAGGCTCAGGAGACGTAACCATAACGTTAATTGGCAGCGGTGAACGCTCACACAATTCCTGAATCAGTTGGTGATCCTGCAAACCGGGTACAAACAGACCACTGGCTCCTGCATCTGCATAATGGCTCGAACGTATAAGTGCTTCCTCCAGGAGAGAGTGGTTATGGTGTTCAGGTGCATGTTGCAGAAAAATATCTGTGCGGGCGTTAATGAACAACGGGATGCCTGCCTGCTGCGTAGCTTCCCGGGCGGCGGACAATCTCGGGCATTGCTCCTCCACAGTGTACAATCCCAAGCCAGCGGGAAGTTGATCTTCAATGTTGATTCCTACAGCACCATGATCGATGACTTGCAGGATATTTCGCTTCACTTCTGACACAAACCTCCCATACCCTCCCTCTATATCGATCGTTACAGGCAGATCCACGCTTGCTGTAATCCGTGCGAGATTGGCAAGCACCAGATGGAATTGCATGGCTTCACCATCGCGTTCACCGTGGGCCGCTGCAACGGACCAGCTTCCGGTAGCAATGGCCGTTGCTCCAGCGGATTGGATGGCTTGTGCGCTTCCGGCATCCCATACATTGACCAGAACAAGTGGTTTTCCTTTCACATGGTATTGTTGGAACAACGCTGCTTTTTCTTCTAAGGTACTCATATTATGTTGACTCTCCTTTGTTATATCATGCATTCCTTTGGACATTTGATGCGTACTTCATTACTTCATTCCGTTATTCGCAGCTATCCTGTTCCTGCCCCTGTTTCTCGTGAGTCAAAAGCCAGTTTTTGCGAGTTAATCCCCCGCCATATCCACCCAGTTCGCCACTGGCATTGATTACACGGTGGCATGGAATCACAATCGCAAGCTGATTGGCACCATTCGCCTGTGCCACAGCTCGGCAAGCAGTCGGTTTTCCCAGTGCATTTGCAATCTCCTGATATGACCTCGTTTCACCAGCCGGAATGGCCAGCAACTCGTCCCACACACGCTTTTGGAATGGTGTTCCTAAACAGAACAACGGTGTGTCGAATGCTGTCCGAATACCTTGAAAGTACTCGTTTAGTTCACGCTCAATGGACTGGATGGGAGCTGTAGTACCGGGCACAATCGCTGATTTGGTTCGTTTGCGCAGACGCTCAACTTCGCGTTCCAGACCTCTGCGGTCCACAAATTCCAGTAAATATAGCGACTCCTCATCAGCAATAGCCATCATCGGGCCGAGGCGGGTGTCAATCCAGGACGCTTTTAGGATATGTCCTTCATCGACTTGTGTAGGGGCAGCACCCATGATCCGTGAAAAGGCATCGCGGAAGCCGCTGCTTGATTCATATCCAGTAGATAATTGACTATCAATCACGGTGCGACCGGAGCGAATATTTTTCAGGGCAAGTCCCATGCGGCGAGCGCGAGCATATTCTACAAAGGTCATGCCGAACCGCTTCTTGAATTGTCGGCGAGCAGTGGATTCGTCGATGGAGAGGGCCTTGAAATCCTGTTCTTTCCAGCGTTTCTCCGGTTGTTTCTCCACAGCTTCCACTAATATGCGAACGACATCGGATACTTGGTTGGGGTGAGAGAGCGGGCGACAGCGCTGGCAAGGGCGATATGAGGCCAGAAGTGCCTGCTGAGCCGTCTCATAGAATTCGCAGTTTTCGAATTTTGGCTTTCGCGCCGGGCATGTGGGACGACAGAACACACCCGTGGTTCGGACCCCAACATAGAATAAACCCTCGTATTCCGAATCCTTGGCCACAAGCGCCTCGTAATATTGTTCCTTTAGATCAGCAGAAATCATGGGGCACGTCCTTACTCATTAGAATCTTTATCTATAACCTATTATAGAAAAACGTTACAGCAAGCATCGCCGAAAATCAGGCATGAATATTGGATAGATTAAATCGGATATAACATTGAAATTCGGTTGTTCAGAATTTGTTTAGAGTGAACTGGTAGTATAGACCTATCAGGGTAGGGATACTTAGGCAAAGATACCTATACAGTGAAAAAGTGAATTATTGATCATTCATTGTTATAGGAAAAATACATAGGTAAACATGAAATTAAAGATTAGCGGAATGAAAGTCTGGAGGTCGACTAGAATGAGATATTCTACGTACAAAAGTATTTATGAGTCCGTTTATACCAAAACGTCCGAGTCTCGCACCGTGTATGTTAAAGATCAATTCATGCAGCGTGTGAAGGCGCCATCTTGGCTAATGAAGATCGTCACTATAACTCTAATTATAATCATAGGGTGTAGTGCTGTATTCACTGCATTTGCCGGGGATGAGCAATTATTATCGGGTGACCAGATCGTTGTATCTCAGGGAGATACACTGTGGGGCATTTCATTGGCATATAAACCTCAGCAGATGGACACTCGTGTGTATGTAGAAGCAATCAAGAAAGTGAACAAAATCGAGCATAATGCCATCCAGATTGGACAAGTGTTGGTCTTGCCTGGGTTTGATCGATAAATTAAACAGTGCATGACGTCATGAACAGAGTTCTTTTTTTACTCATCGAGGTGCAGTTACATACTGAATTTATTAATCATTTACATATAATGGAGCTTCATGTGGGACGATATGGTGTAGTGATTAGTAAGTAGTATGTTGGATATATGTACTGTAAATGGATGAAGGGAGAATTAGATGATGAAAATAAATATAAAGAAATCTGCACTTTGCATGTCTGTGCTATGTATTTCGTTATTAGTCACTGCCTGTGGCACTAGTGGAGAATCAGTTCAGGAGCACGCCTATCCGCAATCGAAGCAACCCGTAGAGGAAGCTGGGGAAAACTCTGTTCCGAATGCGGATGCGAAGAATAACAATGATCAAGGTAGTGCCAGTGGTGATGAGGGCAAGCCTACGGCTCAATCGGAATCCACTGAACCGTCTGAGCAGATTGATATCGTCATTGACCAGTCGGAGAAACCGAGTGAGGGTAACAGCTTTGATTTTGGATTCAAGCAGGTTCCGAAGGGCTATACACTAACGGAGATGCGATGGACGTCTAACACGGTTACGATTGTGAATTCACTACAGGAAGCCATTGAACATGGTGGAAATGGTGAAGAGGGGTTCTACTTTAGCGGCAATGGACAATTCTCCGGCTTTATCTATTCGGATGAGATGAAGGGTGAGCGGGGCAAAGCCACATTTGTCTTCACAAATGATGAGGGGAACGAAATCATGTCCGAAAAAGAAATTACGTTGAAGTAGCAGGCACATCATGAAGGCTCCGACTGGAGCCTGTTGAACAGGAAAAGCAGCCACTTGGGCTGCTTTTTTTGACATACATAATTACAAGCTCGCCGATCTATCCGTTCTGTTGCTACATAAAGTCAAAGAAATAACGGACCACGTGGAACATAACCGGCGAGGTATAGGTCAGGCTGTCGACCCGGCTCAGGTAGCTTTTTTTGAGCGAATCGAACTTATTGTCATCTCCGATTAACAGATCGCGCTTCAGTACAGACACCGTCAGACTGCCGAAGAATCCAGCCAAACTGATCAAGACCCCGATGAATAGCGAGAATTTCCAATCAAATGGCGTCAGGTAGGGATGGATAAAATAAGACGTTGCTGTCGTTACAATAAACGCACACGCGAACCCTTCCCAGGTGACAAAAGGATTGGCGGTAGGCACCACTTTTCGTTTGCCCAGATAGATAGAGACCAGATAGTGCACCACATCATTAAGCTGTGTTAACACGACTAGGAACAACACCAGCTTGGACCCGTACTCCGGTGTGGCAAAAGGAAAATAGGCCAGGTGGCTCAGTCCAAACACCATCAGCATCAGTCCCCATTGTGTGGAGCTGACACTGCGTAGGAACCCGACCGTACCTTTGTTGATCAGACGAGGCAGGGGCAGCACCAGGAACACATATAGTGGAATAAACACGATAAACATGCCATACCATCCAATGTAGATCCAGTAGAACTGAACCGGAATTGCCAGATACGCCCATAGGAACAGCCTGCGGTCGGCTTTGCGTGTACTGCGAATCATGGAGAAGTATTCTTTGAGTGAGAAGAATGCAAGCACCATGAGGGAGATGAGGGACACGATGGGGTTAAAAAGGGTGGCGAGGCAGAAGATCACAAACATACCCCACCAGGTTTTGATTTTTTGGCCGATGCCTGAATAGTCTTTGCTTGGCTGGAGCTTTGCAATAATTTTGTACACGATATGTATCACAAGTAAAGCTGTGAAGATTAACGTTAGTGTAAAGAGTGAACTGCTCACGTACTGATCACCTGCTTATTCAAAGTAAGATTCCATTATAGGGTACCTATGTTATTATGAAGGAATAGTACCGACTTGATAAGGGGAAATTTTGCTATGACAGATGAACGCTCCATCTATATCTTGCTTACGAATACAGGAACGCTGTTTACCAAGGTTATTCAGAGTTATACCCGAGCGCCATATAATCACGCATCGATCTCGTTTGACCGGGAGTTAACCGAGCTGTACAGCTTCGGACGTAAACATCCGAGCAATCCGCTAAATGGCGGGTTTGTGAAGGAAGATATTCAGACAGGTACATACAGCAAATATCCCAATACCACATGTGTCATATACAAGCTTCAGGTGACGGATCGTGAAGTGGAAAAGATGAAACGTGTGCTGCACATCTTCATCCGCAGCCGCCAGAAATATATGTACAATCTGCTCGGCGTGATTGGCATTACACTCAAGGAACCGGTGGAGTTCAGCAACTCCTACTTCTGCTCCCAATTTGTAGCTGAGATTCTACAGCGTTCGGGAATCAAATTGTGGAATAAGCTGCCTGCGCTGGTGACACCGGATGATTTTCGCCAGAGTGAACGATTGCAATTGGTCTATGAAGGAAAGTTAAGCGAGTATACGCTGGGGAATGCAGAGCAAGAGTAGGGTAGGTGCGTGTGCTGGTGCTTGCCAAGCAAATCCAATCATGAAATAGCCTGCTGCCACGGATAACGAGGCAGCAGGCTATTTGTGTACTTCATGTAGATGATGGTGAGGATGAGGATCGGTCGAAATTAACCTCTTCAAGGAATTCGATCACTTCACCATTCGGACTGTGGACGAGCGCATTTCTAACCAGAAGTGCAGGTTCACCAAGCGATATCCAATCCGGTTCAACATAGGCCTTGGCTCCATGGGCGAGCGCTCGCTCATAGATATCTTCTACATCATGCACGTAAAAGGCGAAATGTAACAGTGCGCCGTGCCGGACCGCTTCAGGAGAGGTGGCAGGTTCACCCTCCGCTGGAATGACAGCTTTTGGGTCAAATACCTCAATACAGGTGCGATAATCCGGAGAGATCAGCATACATGCGCGATAGTCTGATAGTAGGTCATAGATAACATGTTTAACAAAAAAATGTTGAATTATGACGAAAAAAATGAAATAAACCCCCATCTTTCATATATATTATGGAAATCACCCCTTTTTTTTGCTCCAATGTTCAGAATCCGTTCAGAGTTGTGTACTACAATAGGCCTATCTTTTGAAAGCGAGATTAGGGGGATAAGAAATATGCAGTACAGAAAAATAGTGAACATATTGCTCATTTTGCTATTGGTAGCACCATGGTTGGCACCAGTAGGAAAGGTTAGCGCAGAAGTATCGTATCCGGTACCGGGGAAAAATGGTCTAATTACAGTAAAGAACATTGGTGATGACTCGGTTGAACTAAGTTGGGAGTATGCCGAGTCAGTTACAACGTCTTCACCTGATCTGAATTATCAAGTATTCGTCTCCCAGGCACCTAATATCAAAGATATGGAGGAAATCAGCGGATTTCCACAATACGCCTATGGTAATTGGGTTGGTGGTAGCGATTCCGAAACAGGTATATTCACCAAAGTGATTACCGATTTAGTCGAAGGGGAAACGTATTATTTTAATGTAATCGTTCAGGATAGAAATAATATGGAAATTGCATACCAGATGCAATCCATAACATTTACATCGAATACCTTGCTAAGCGAATTCAACAATGTTATTGGGGCAAATTTTGATGCCTCAAGAATAAGTGAGCTACTTCAAAATACGAGCTTCATCACCATGGTTCCAGCATTTGAATCACTTCCTCCTGATGAACAGAATGCAATCATATCGTTAGTGGGACATTCCCATCTACCAGATGGTAAATATCTGAACACGGATCAAATTCAATTTACGGTTGATCTGGCATTCCAAGGTCTATTAGTTATGCGTGAACATCAATTGCCTGTTATGCAAGCTAAGCTAACCTCTTATTTTGAGAAACTAGCTAGTGCGAACAATGTATTCAGCCCAGCGTATTTAAGTGCGATTCAGCCACAACTGTATCAGTATCTATTGGGGGCCGATCTAGATAAAAACATATTATCATATTCAGTTAATCTAGATAGAATTGGAAATGATCTATCACTAGAACAGTCTGTGATGAATCTCAATATGATGCTTAGTCAAAGTTTCTATTTCACCAAAGCATCAACGACTAACGAAATGAATGAAGCTTTAACAGGGCTATATAAAATTCAACAAAAAGCGGAGCAATATAAGGGAACTCCTAAGGAGAGCTTCATAGGGATATTCCCGCTTGATTTCCATAAAATGCAGATTATTTCTTCTAATGTTGCGGAAATGGAACGGTTGTCAAAGTGGATGTTGGATAGAAAGCCAAATGGGGGTTACACCAATTACAGTGAGATACAAATAGCTTTCAATAACTTCTTCTTCCCGATGATTCCACCACTACCGACATTCCCACCATTCCCACCAATTCAGCCAATACCGGTAGCACCAGCAGTAAGCGTAGATGACAATGTAAATGTCATTGTTGATGCCGATGAGACTATGGAATACACTCAGAACAATGGCGAAAATTGGTTTGTTTACAGCTCCACGAACCCACCCCAATTTGAAGGGAATACAACGGTATGGGTTCGTGTTAAGGCAAACGGAAGTAATACTGCAAGCCTCTATAAGATCTTGGTTTTTACTCAGAATATAGAAACAGACTCACTTGAGTTATTGAATCTAGCTAAGAGTAATGAAGATGTAAAAGGTGTGCTTGCCGCAATCCAAGGTTCCACGTTGGGACTCGGACTGCCTGTAGATTTCAGTGATTGGAGCAACGATGAGAAAGAATCTGTAGCTGTATTTGTCACTTTAATGAATGGGGCAAAGGAATATGTGAGTAAAGAACAAGTACAATATGTACTTGATATGGCTGTAGAACCACGAAACCTCTTTAATAAACCTGCACTGACTGATGTTGAGGAGAATATCAATGCTTATTTTTCCAAATTATTAAATTTACCTGAAGTTTTTAGCATAAACCTCGACCCAAGTATTCAATCACTATATAAAGTAGGGAAAATGTATGAAAATTTGTCTGTTGTAGATAAACAAATTTTTGCATACCGCATGAAATTTTACTCAATGCGTGATGAGATTCCTTCATATCAGAACAGAGATCAACTTTCTACGTCGTTATCTACTTATAATGCAATCAATGATGTAACTACTCAAACCAAGATGTATAATGCTTTGGTACGTCTTCGTTTGGTACAGAAGGAATCAACACAGTATAACAATCTCCCTAGTACTATCAAATATATGGTAGAGTTTCCGCTTAACATGGACAAAGTGGATAGCATAGATTATGCGACATATAAAAAACTTGCCCAGTGGATGATTGATAAGCGTCCAGTTGGTGGTTATGAAAACTATAAAAACATCCAAAAAACTTTTGATCAGTTCTTTAATCCAGCAGATCCTTTGAAGGTAATCAACGAAGCGAGAGCTACGAAGAATACTGATGCTATCCTGGGAGTAATTACTCAACCGGAATGGTTGGATCTTCCGGCTGGCTTTGACACTCTCCAACCTGAGGAGAAGAAAGCCATAGCTAATGTGGTAATGACCTTTTTACCGAGTGACTATGCCTATAATCTTAAGAAACAAGTAGAATATGCTGTGAAAATTGGATATAAAGGCATCCAAACGATCAAACAAACAGACAGGATCCTTTTCCAACAGCATTTGAATGAGTTCTATTCCCTTTTTGTTGAGTCAACAGAGTACTTTGAATATCCAGGGATGGAAATGTTTAAAGAGTTAGGTCAAAAATATTTAAATGCATCCAATGTGGATAAAGAGTTGCTTGCTTATACCGCAAAACGTCTGTTTCAGGGTTCGGATCTTTCAATTGAACAGGTTTACGGTGCTTCTTTAATGTTAGTCATGAATTATTCCTACATTAATGATGCTAGAGGCGTTAGCGAGATGCAGAATGCCATGCTGATGCTATACAGCTTCCAACAATCGACTGAGGCGATGGAACCTTACGAACCATTCCTACTTAAGTTGAACGCTATGAAGGATCTAGTAGAAGATGAGAATCGAATGGGGAAACTCGCCCAATGGATGCTGGACCGCAAGCCTGCTAACGGATACAGCAGTATTAGCGAAGTGCAGACAGCATTTGATCGTTTCTTCGATCAGGTCATAATTATTAATCCAACACCAACACCAACACCAACACCAACACCATCAACTGGCGGTGGAAGTGGAGGAGGATCTTCACCTGTAACCCCTACACCTGCACCAACAACGAAACAAGAACAGATCGTGGTTGACGTTAATGGAACAAACGGCACCAACCTGACCAAAACACCAATCACACGTACAACGGAAATCAACGGCACGATCAAAGATCTGGTGAAGATGACCGAAGCGATTGCCAAGGAATCCGTTGAAAAAGCGAAGCAATTGAACATGAACACCGCACGCATTGTTATTCCAGACACCAAAGATTCCGTGTCCGAGACACGGATTGAACTGCCTAAAGCAGCGGTAAAAGAACTAAATGATGGCTCGCTCAAGTTGGAGATTTCCACTGAGAATGTAGTGATTTCCGTTCCTACGAATTCCATCGCCGGATTCGATCAAGACTTATACTTCCGCGTTGTACCTTTGAAAAAGGAATCAGAGCGCAAAGAAGTCGAAGAGCGTGCGAAGAAAGAGCAATTGATTCAACAAGTTGCTCCGAATACGAATGTTCGTGTATTGGCTCGTCCGGTAGAGATCGACACAAATATGCAGAGCCGCGAAGTGACACTCACGTTGCCACTGCGTGACAGTCTGCCAACCGATCCGGCTGCTCGTCAGCAAGCATTGGACAACCTGGCGATCTACATCGAACACAGTGACGGCACAAAAGAATTGATTCAAGGCAAATTGGTGAAACTCGCGGATAACAGCGAAGGCATCGAATTTACCGTAACAAAATTCAGTACGTTCACCCTCGTTGTTGTGGATGGACTGAAAGCTTCACAAGGTACACACCAACCGTACATCCAAGGATTTGGTACAGATTTCCGCCCAGATGCATTCGTAACGCGTGCACAGATGGCAGCCATGCTGGCTCGCAATCTTTCAACTGAAGCGGCAGTAGGTTCCACCAATAGCATGAGTTACAAGGATGTATCTGCGACACACTGGGCAACAAATGAAATTCAAAAAGCACAATCTGCAGGTATCATGAACGGCATGAGCAACACCCAATTTGCACCGGAAGGTTCGATCACCCGTGCACAGATGGCAACGATTGCGTATCGCTGGATGCAGCAACAAGCGAGTAATACAACAGTGAATGGTACAGCAGTGTCCTTCACAGATGTATCCGCAGATCTGTGGGCAGCAGATGCGATTGCATACGTGCAATCCGCTGGCCTGATGGTTGGTTATAACGATGGTACATTCAAACCGGATAGCAAGCTGACACGTGCGGAAGCGGTGAAAGTGCTGAATGTATTGTTCAACCGCACACCCCTAACTGGCGCAGTTACGCCAACGTTCAGTGATGTACCAGCCACACACTGGGCATATGCAGATATCGAAGCTGCAGCGCAAAAGTAATATTTTTAAAAGAAAAAAGGGGTCTTAATGCAGTAGCATATGGAAAAGAGAACCTCTAATGACGGATAGGATATGACAATACAATAGATAGAATAAAAAGAGAGCTGTTCCAAAAGCCATACATGGGCTAGGAACAGCTCCTTTTTGCGGTTTAGTGTGACTCAACAAGGGTACGTCAGATCGTCTAGGTTTGTTAGCGCTTGGTCACCCATTAGTTATTCTGTTTACGCAGTTGTACTACTCTTTATCGGGCGTGTGTGCAGCATTCTCATAAAACTTACCATCCCGCAACTGATCCACGAATCCTTGTAGCCAGACGTAGTATTGCTCCGCATGTTGGAGTTTGTGCAGATCACGCAGTGCATCATCTCGATCTTTGGAAGAGGTATGTTCCGAAAGGATCATGGCCGATAGGTCAGGAATGACCTCACGAATGCCTTCTAACATGACATCTACTTCCCGTTGTAGCTTGGCCCCGAAGAAATTCTGGAACGTACGATAGAAGTCGGTCTCAGCCAGATATTGATCCTGGCGCTCCTTCTTTTCCTCCAGTTTATAGATCATCTGTGATTCTGTAAGCGAACGAACCGCGTAGCTCATGTTGCTCTTGCTCATATTCATCGAGTTTTTCATCTCTTCAAGTGTCATCGGTCGATCCTCAAAATACATGATGCCGTATAATTTGCCAAACGTATGATTAACCCCATATAGATCCATCGTATTGGCGATAGCCTCAATGACTCTCTCCCTCAGCGCATGCCGATCAGGTAACGAAGAATGATTCGGGTTCCCGGCGGTTTCTTTTCCCACAATGTCACCTCTGGTTTATGATAGCGTTCCCACTAGCTGCCTCATATTTTACATGACTTGCTCCAATTTTAACATAAGCCGGAATTAGAATTTTCAATACGAGTGTACAATCAATTTTGTACAGAATAAATATAAAGCTGATTATACTCAAAAATTCCCAATCATTAAAGAAAAATTGAACAGTAAGGAGTGGGGGATTTGCGTTTAAAACTATGGAGGGAGTCTGAGGCGGTCCTATTCACGCTGCCAGCTCTAATCCCATTGCTGATCTTCTGGCTGGGACCTCTGGGATATATCGTTTATCTCAGTTTCACCGATTGGGATTTCATGAGCCCGGACAAGCTGTTCGTTGGATTGGACAATTACAGTTATCTGCTGACAAACTCTGAATTCTATCGATCACTGAAAGTAACCTTGTTATTCGGACTTGGAAGTGTAATCCCAACTATTGTGGGCGGATTGGCACTTGCGATGCTCATGAATAGCAAGATCAAATCATCCGGCATCTTCCGGACATTACTCTTCTCACCTTGGGTCACCCCGACAGTTGCGGTGTCCATTGCGTGGTCCTGGATCTTTGAACCCGAAGTGGGACTCGCTAATCTGATGCTGGGCTGGGTTGGCGTATCTCCGATCGGATGGTTGCGTGACGCGGACTGGGCACTGGTTGCCGTTCTGATCGTCACACTCTGGAAGTCGATCGGGTGGGCGATGGTATTTTATCTCGTTGCGCTACGAAGTCTACCGTCCGATCTGCTCGAAGCAGCTTCAATCGATGGAGCCAACGGTTGGGACAAGTTCAGAAGTATCACATTGCCGCTGATCTCACCAACGACATTTTTTCTCTCGATTATTCTTACCATCCAGTCCTTGCAAGCCTATGACCAGATTAATGTCATGACGCAGGGTGGACCAGCGGGATCAACGAGAACGTTACTGTACATGTATTACCAGTCTGCCTTCGAATCCTTTAACGTAGGTGAAGCTTCGTCTATCGCCGTTGTGATTATTCTGATCTGCGTGTTGCTGTCGGGAGTATCCTTCCTGCTTGGCAGACGTCTGGTGCACTACTAATGACAATGACATTGCCTACCAAAAAGTCTAAACGGATGAAGCGCAAGGAGTTGCAGAATGTGTCACAACCGAATTTTAAAATAAGTAAATTGATCCGCTACCTTCTGTTAGCCATTATCGCGCTGGGTACAGCCTTTCCCTTCTATTGGATGGTCATTAGCGGGTTCAAAACCAATGATGAGATCTGGCAGTTCCCGCCGACCTTCTGGCCAGAGACGTTCCTGTGGAGCAACTACGTGGATGCCTGGAATGCGGCACCATTTGCCCGTTACATCCTGAACAGTACCGGGGTGGCCTTAGCCATCTGTCTATTTCAGATCGTCAACTCCAGTATGATGGCGTACGCCCTGACACATATGAAATTCCGTCTCAAAGGTGTACTGACATCCCTGATTCTGGTGGGTTATATGATACCGAGTACGGCCGTGTATCTGCCTAGTTACCTGGTGCTTAGTGAGCTTAACTTGCTGGATTCCTACACAGGCTTAATTGTATCCAACTGTGTCAGCGTGTTCTCGATCTTTCTGATCCGGCAGGCGTTCATGCAGGTATCTCATGAATTGGTGGAAGCCGGACAGCTGGACGGTGCTTCTCATTTTCGGATTCTCTGGACGATTATCACGCCGCTTGTACGCTCAAGTTTCGCTGTGATGGTGCTAATTACGTTCATTGAACAGTACAACAACTATTTCTGGCCTATGCTCATCACCAAAGACCCTGATTTACAGCTGGTATCAGCGGGTCTGCGCAGCTTCTTTGTAGAAGGTGGGGCATATGGTCTGGCCTGGCCACAGATTATGGCTGCGAGTGCCTTCACCATCGCACCCCTACTTATTCTCTTCCTGTTCACCCAGAAGACGATCATGCAGAGCGTGAATATTACGGCTGGTGTGAACAAGAACTGAGATTAACTACCTTACTATATAAATTGAAATAAACATTTACACAAAACGAAGAGGACAGAAATAATCTGAAGAAGCGAAGCGCTCGCCTTTATCCCCGGATTTTACCTTTATAAAAAGGAATCAAAAAAATCTGGGGATAACAGCGATCGGAAGGTTGTTCTGTCATTGGAGTGGCTAGTGTAAATATTGTTTAGTTCAATTTATGCAAACTACCATTTCACCTAAAACGGGAGGAACAACAATGAATTGGAGTCAGGCAAGCATGACATGGAAAAAGAGATTGAGGTTGAACTGGAAGGGTGGCATGTCGCTGGTACTCGCGACCAGCTTTGCGCTACTGACGGCTTGTGGAACACAAGCACCCGCAGAATCAGGCACAACGGCTGCTGCCAGTGGAACCGAAGCTCAGGCGAAAGATCCGGTGGAGATTGAGTTCTGGTATGGTCTGGGTGGTAATCTGGGCGATAACATGAAAAAGACGATTGATGCGTTCAACACCTCCCAGAACGAAGTCGTTGTAAAAGGGATTGTACAAGCAGATTACACGGAAACGGAACAGAAGCTGCAAGCAGCAATTGCTTCCAAGAAGGTTCCAGCCGCTGTACTCAGCTCCAATATAGACTGGGCACGCAAAGGATATTATGCACCCATGGATGAGATGATTGCCGCTGATCCGAATTTTAAGAAAGACGATTTCATTCAGACATTCCTGAACCAGGGACAGGTGGATGGAAAGCAATACTTTTTGCCAATGTACGGTACAACCCAGATCATGTATTACCGCATGGATACGTTCAAGGAGAACGGAATCGACCCAGCGAGTCTGACGACATGGGAGAAGCTGGCTGAGGCGGCTGCGAAGATAAGCAAACAAGAAAATGGCAAGATCACCTTCTATGGTTGGGAACCGATGTGGGGTAGAGACAATATGATCGATGCCGTGCTGGGTAAGGGCGGACAGATTCTTAGCGACGATGGCAAAACCGTCATGATCGACTCTCCGGAATGGATCGAGACATGGGACTTGTTCCGTAAATGGATCAACGAAGACAAAATTATGGGTATTCACTATGGAGGTCAGGGCTGGGAGTACTGGTACAAAACGATTGATGATGTGATGAAAAATAAAGCAGCAGGTTATACCGGATCTAGCGGTGACCAAGGGGACTTGGACTTTAGCGTAGTCGCTGCCATGCAACAACCAGGCTGGGAAGGTGTTGGTGAAGGAAAACCGGTAGCCAGTGCCATTTCGGCAGGTATTCCGTCAGCTGCAACTCCTGAACAACAACAGGCAGCTTACAAGTGGCTTACGTATTTCTCTGAGACTTCGAACACAGCTTCATGGTCCATGAACACCGGATATATCGCAGTTCGTCAATCGGCTCAACAAGATCCAGAGTTCATGAAATTCAGTGAGGAAAATCCACAGGTCACTGTACCACTGCAACAGGCAGCTCACGCTTCGGCTCCATTCCAGGATCCAACGGGTGGCAAGATCAATGATGCATTGAAAGATGCAGCTGATCAGGTTCAGATCAATAATATGCCAGCAGAACAAGCGCTGAAGGAAGCGAAAGAGAAAGCGCAGAAGGAACTGGATCGTGTAGCAAAATAATAATCGTATACAGGCATGTGAATTAAGCGAAAAGGGCGGTACATGCTGTACCGTCCTTTTCGTTCATACAAGATCGCAGACAAGGAGTTTAACCAATGCAAGATGAGACGTATGTGGACGGATTACCAAATCCGATTGAAGCCGTTTTGTTTGACAAGGACGGGACATTGCTTGATTTTACAGGTATGTGGGGATTCTGGACCGATTGTGTGTTGAACGACTTCAGAGATCAGTTGGCAATCCGAGGACTGCGTATCAACACAGAGGAACTTCCGCAGATCTGGGGTACATTCCACGATGAACAAGGCCGAATGAATGGGTATGACGTGCGAGGGCCGCTTGCGATGGGAACCATGGATGAAGTGTATGCCGTGCTGACGTGGCATGGATATCGTGCGGGTCTCAGCTGGGCGGAAGCCAAGATTATGGTTCGGGGATGCTTGGCGCGAGCGGAGGAAGAGATGGAGCAGCATCGTCCAGCACGTCCGTTACCGGGCGTTCGTGAATTCCTTGAACAGTGCCGTAGCGAATGCGTGGTTATGGGTGTAGTGACGGCAGATGATACACCAAGTGCAATTAAACATTTGCAGTGGATGGGACTAGAATCCTTTTTTGACGTGGTGATTGGTACGGATCTGGTGGAGCGGGGCAAACCTTTTCCCGATATGCTTCTGCTTGCCTGTGAACGGTTGGGTGTATCTGTGCAGCATACGGTGGTCATTGGAGATACGGACGGAGACATGGAGATGGCACGAACCGCTGGTGCGGGGTACAGGATTGGCATTGGAGAACCGGGAAAAATCCGCTTGGCGGATAGAACGATTCAATCCTTCCATGAATTGCTGAATGGTGGGCTGAATCGATGACGAACAGTCACGCCTACTTGGGCTGGGTCCTGTTGGCACTGGCCATCGGGCTGGAACTGAGCGCTACCATTTTGCTGAAAGTATCGGATGGATTCTCGCGGTTATGGCCTTCGGTGTTGATGTTTGTCTGTTATGGCGCAAGCTTTACCTTTCTCAACTTTGCAGTGAAGTATATGCCGCTGGCTGTAGCTTATGCGATCTGGTCTGGCGTGGGCATTACGCTTATTGGCGTCGTGGGGCATTACTATTTTGGTGAACGTCTGCGGCTCACGTCGATGGTCTGGATCGGTTTTATTCTGATTGGCATTATTGGACTGAAATGGAGTGATTCCTGATGGGAAATGAACATACACCGGAGCAACCTCTTGCTACCTTCCAAGTCATTACAGATACGCATGTACGGGATGAGGCAGACCACATTCATAACCGACATTTGGATCTGGCACTTGCTGATATGGCCACGTATAGTCAGGGTAGCAGTGGGATTATGCATGTGGGCGATGTGACGGATCGAGGTCTGCCGAGCGAGTACCGTGAGTTGCAACGTATATGGAAGCAACATGCGGAGCACTTGCCGGATATCCGGTACACGGTAGGTAACCATGATATTGGAGCCGTGGTATGGCAAGATCCACCGATCGTTTTGCTTGAGATGAAAGAGGATGAAGTAGCCGAGTTGTTAGAGCAAGAGGCCGATATGGAGCTGGTTCAAAAACAAACCGCTGCTGAATCAGCTGCACTGATTGAGCAGTTATCAGGTGGAACTTATACGTTGTCTGCTGCGCCTTCGGAGCAGGAGGGTCAAGATGGGGGACCGATCTCTTCAGGAGTCGACCCCATTACAGTTGCCGGGTTATGGCAGCGTCGATTAAGTAATTTTGAAGGGACAACCGGCATGAGGGGCTCTTACCACGACCATTGGATTGATGGGTATCATTATATTTTCCTGGGCACCGAGCAACCTCATCCGAAGGATTGCGATATGTCGGCTGAACAATTGGCGTGGCTGGATGCCAAATTGTCTGAGCATGCAACACCGAATCAACCGATCTTTCTCTTCTTACACCAGCCGCTTATGGATACGGTGGCAGGATCGATGAAGGAACAAGGCTGGTATGGTGTGAATCAGGATGCAGAACTCAAGGCCGTTCTAGCCAAATACCCGCAAGCGATCCTGTTCTCGGGTCACACCCATTGGCAGCTGGAGGCACAGCATACGATGTACGATGGTGCAGGCCAGATGCCAACCATGTTCAATGCGTCGTCTGTAGGTTATCTCTGGACGGATCAGGATGAACATCTGGAGGGCAGTGAAGGACTTCATGTGGAGGTTTATAAGGATCGAGTGGTTGTGAAGGGACGGAACTTTGTTACGGGTGAATGGATCGAGGGTGCTGCGTTTACGGTGCATTATCCTGTAGAAGGTTAGTTATTAGGATAGTCAACGGGAAGGGGTCATTCTAAGGGTCAATATCATTAAGATAAGTTAGATTTGATGATACTGCTCAAAGGGTGGCCTTTTTGGTGTCCATCTTAAAGGTATGTATCAGATCATCCACCCCATAAAGTTCCACGTGAAACGTAGTAGGGGCATATAATACTGGGTAAAGTTGTAAATGGGTGTTCGTACAAATTATACTCAAATAAGTACACATTAACTTATTAATCGTTAGTCTAACCTATTCATGGAGAGGAAGTAGAGGCGGCATATGAAAGAACTTCAAGTTGCAACGAAGTACGGTACAGTTCAAGGCGAGCTTTTGCATGGTGCAAGCGTATGGAAGGGCATTCCCTACGCGAAACCCCCAGTAGGTGAATTACGTTTCCAGGCTCCGATACAACCCGAGTCATGGGATGGAATCAGACAGGCCACTCAATTTGGACCTGAGAATATACAACCTCGAAATCATCAACCAGAAGGCCTGACAGAACTTCCGAATGAGTCAGAAGATAGTCTATATCTGAACATCTGGGCGCCTAAGGAAAAAAGCGCGGAACCACTGCCGGTCATGGTATGGATTCACGGCGGCTCTTTCGTATCAGGTTCAGGTAGCCAGCCTATGTATGATGGTACGCAGTTAGCGGTTCGGGGTGAGGTCATCGTTGTGACAATCAACTACCGACTCGGACCTTTGGGTTTCCTTCACATGGCCCCATTGGATGATTCATTTGTATCCAATGCAGGTCTGCTGGATCAGGTTGCGGCGTTACAATGGGTGAAGGACAATATCTCTGCTTTTGGTGGTAACCCGGACCAGGTTACGGTGTTCGGCGAATCAGCAGGCAGCATGAGTATTGCGGCGTTGATGGCGATGCCAGCGGCCAAAGGACACTTCCATCGTGCCATTATGGAGAGCGGTGCTTCACAATTCATGCCGGCAGAGCAAGCTTCAGCTATGCGGGAAGGGATACTGAATATTCTTGGCGTGGACCGGGATAATCTGCAGAAGCTAAGTACAATCCCTGTAGAACAGATTATTGTAGCTGCTGAAACGGCCAAACAGCAGAGCGGAGCGGGCATGGCATTATTCTTCCAACCTGTATTGGATGGGGAGATACTTCCACAGGTTCCACTGCAGGCGGTGAGCGAAGGATCAGCACAGGACATCCCGGTGCTGATTGGTACAACATTGCACGAGGGTGCACTGTTCATCCAGCCGCATGTACCGTATTCAAAAGAAATCGATATGGTTCAGGGCGTAGACTTTATGACACCAGATCTGCAGAACCGGGTATCCATCGCGGACAGTTATCCGAAAACGGCTGATGGACAAGCTCAAGTTATGACCGATATGTTCTTCTGGCGGTCATCGCTGCAATATGCTGCGGCACAGCAGAAGTATGCCCCCGTGTGGATGTATCGATTTGATTGGGTCATGCCGGAACATCCCCTGTTGAAAAGAGCAATTCACAGCATCGAAATGTTCTTTGTGTTCAATACACTGCATGTCCTTAAATTCATGAATGCGGAGCCCGACGAAGCTGCGTCGGTACTTGCTCTCAAGGTACAGGATGCATGGATTTCCTTTGCCAAGAATGGCAAACCTGAGGTTGCAGGTGTGAACTGGCCTGAATATGAGCAGGATCGTGCGACACTAATCTTCAACCATGAGATTGAGGTTGTACATGATCCGGATTCAGCCAAGCGAGAGCTGTTAGGGTTATAATCCAGGCTGGTTATTGTGTATGGATACTCTAAATAGTTGCAATGAGCAAATTAAAAAGAGGACGTTCATTCTGAGAATGAACGTCCTCTTTAGGTGATCCGGCTGAATAGTAAGCAGAACGTAAGCGCTAATTAGAGGGATATTATGCCTTCATTATGCCTTGTTAACTCCAAACATTATTTACGAGAAGCACGTGTGCGGGACACCTCATCGAAGTAGAAGGAACGTTTTCCACGGGAGAAGAGTACGGTCAAGACATGAACACAAAGCACGGCGTAGACTAACATATAGATACCGAATGTCCCCAAGGAGATCCACATTTGATAAGGCTGAAGCATAACATCCTGATGACCTGAAAAGGCATATTCGTTGACCAAGCGAATGATCGTAACTAGCAGCCATGGAACATAGAGTGCGGCAAATCTTTTGAATAATGATTCACTGGTAGGTGTGCCGGTCTGACGATCCACATAGCGGAATCGCAAGATAGCCGAGCCTGGAGTTACCCCATTTCGCACCCAAGGTATGAAGAACAGCACAATGACCATAGCAATGGATGTACTTAGCGCATCACTGATCACATCAGACGCTGTAAAGATGGAGATTAGATTCGAAAGGAAGACAACAACGACTCCATCAATAATTAACGCGAGCAATTGAGGCATAACATACACCTGGTTTTCCTCCACGATCTGTTCGCTCTTCGCCTGAATGCTTGCACGTGATGGGAATAAAGCAAGCAGGATGGGCGCTGTGAAGAATCCAATGACTGCTCCCGAAGTATTCAATAACAGATCATCCACATCGAACAGGCGGTAAGGACAATTATAATACCCGTAAAATCCGGTGATTTGAGTGATCTCGAAGAATAAGGAAAGCCCGAATCCACCAACCAGGGCGTACTTCCAGAATGATCTCTTTTGAAAAAAATAACGGATATATACACCCAGCGGCATGAGAAGCAGGACGTTAAATAGAACTTGCAGAAAAGCTCTGCCCTGAATCATACTGAGATAGCTGGAAGGCTGAGACCATACAATGGGTGTTTCCTTCATGATGTCTTTGACAAAAGTGAATGCAACCAGATTGTAGTAGATCGTGTCAGCAGCTTGCTGCGCACAGGTATCTCGCGTAGTCGGAAACGGGAGAATGACGAGGCAATAGGCGGCCAGAATATAAAAGATAAACGAAAAGCTGATGCCAAACCGTGACCAGCTGAAGAAACCGTCTTTACGATATCCGTAGATCAACCATGGCACCAGCAAGAACATGGCGGCAACGACAAAGATAAAAAAAGCCGTTTGCACAGGGAAAACATATGAGGACATGAGCAGGAACTCCTTTGGTATTAAATATAATAACAATTCATAGAGATATTAAAATTCATGTAAATGTAGTGCGTATCTATTAGTTACATCATAAGCAGTTACCCTTAAAGTGAGGGAGGCATGAACCTTAAATTTGGTTTAAATCCATCCATGCAGTGACCAAGCGTATGGAATATACCTTCGATATCCCGTATACTTGCGGGAAAGCCAATCGTAGAATGGAGAGTTTAATACATATGTCTAATTTGCCTAACTGCCCGAAATGTAATTCTGAGTACACGTACGAGGATGGTAACCTGTTGGTTTGCCCGGAGTGTGCGCATGAATGGTCTTTGGAAGCAGACAATGAGAATGCAGAGGATGCAAAAGTAATCCGTGATGCCAACGGAAATGTGCTAAGTGATGGCGATACCGTTACCGTCATTAAAGATCTGAAGGTAAAAGGTAGCTCACTCGTGGTTAAACAGGGCACGAAGGTGAAGAATATTCGCCTGATTGATGGGGATCATGATATTGATTGCAAGATCGACAGCTTGGGTGCAATGAAGTTGAAGTCTGAGTTTGTGAAAAAGATATAAGTTCGAGAAACGTTCAGTTCCGCATTCAATGGGAATTGAACGTTTTTTGTTTGACAGGAAATATTTAGTAGATATATACTGGTTGGAATTTAATTTTGAACATGGTTAGGTGGTCTACATATTAGAAAAGGCAGGTGTCAGAGCGATGAAGAGAGATCACATTATTAAATATTATTCCGGGTTTGATGAGTGGGGGAGACTGGAGCGGGAACCGATTGAATTCATCATTAACATGCATTACATCAGGGGACATCTCCCCACTGCTGGTTGTATTCTGGATAATGGCGCAGGACCAGGAAAGTATGCCATGGAGCTTGCGAAATTGGGGTACCAGGTCACTTTATCGGATCTGACACCTTCCTCGGTGGATACTGCGAGGCAAAAGGCTGAGGAGTTTAGTTTGACACAGCAATTCGATGGATTCCATGTTCTCGATGCGACTTCGCTCTCCGGTATGGCTGACGAGACGTACGATGCGTCCCTCATGCTGGGGCCGTTATATCATCTGCAGACAGACGAAGAGCGCACGGCTGCTGTACAGGAGTTGTACCGTGTGACCAAGCGAGGAGGCGTGGTGTTTGTAGCCATGCAGAGCCGTATGCGCATGAGTATCAATTCGCTGCAATCCCCGCAGCACTGGAAACCGAATGATAACATGGCAGCAATCCATTCTTTTGTGGAAGAGGGTATATTCGATCATCAGGATCAAGGACGATTTACGGGAGCATACTATTTTAATATTCAGGACGTTACACCCTTCATGGAGCAACATGGATTTGAAACCATTGATTTAATTGGTTCATCCAGCCTTAGAGCGATGCTTACGGACGAGCAGCAGCAATACTGGAAAGAGCGTGGCGAGTATGATGAACTCATGCACTATATGATTGAAGCCGCCAAAGACCCTTCCATATTGGGAATCTCGTCTCATCTGCTGTACATCGGGAGGAAGAAATAAACATAAATGTGCCCTCTGGAAACAGAGGGTACTTGTGTTTTTCACCAAAATAGTTCAATATTAAGATATATAACAAAAGGTGATCTACTTACAATAGGTTAGATGAACAACGGATCGCTTCATACCAGGGAGGAACAGACAATGGAAATCGGAATTAGTACATTCGTGGAGACGAACCCGGATGTAAAAACAGGAGAACTTATCAGTCATGCGCAGCGTATTCGCGATGTTGTTGAAGAGATTGTTTTGGCAGATCAGGTGGGTCTTGATGTATATGGCGTGGGAGAACATCATCGTGCCGACTACGCCGCTTCATCACCAGCTGTCATTCTGGCGGCCGCAGCTTCACAGACCAAGAATATTCGCTTGACGAGTGCGGTTACGGTGCTGTCATCGCATGATCCGGTACGGGTATATCAAGATTTCGCGACATTAGATGGCATTTCGAACGGACGTGCAGAGATTATGGCTGGGCGGGGATCATTTATCGAATCGTTCCCACTGTTCGGCTATGATCTGAACGACTACGATGAGTTATTCGACGAGAAACTGGATTTGCTGCTCAAGCTGCGTGATTCGGAAAAAGTAACCTGGGAAGGCAAACACCGCCCTTCCTTTAACAATCTGGGCATCTACCCGCGCCCGGTACAGGAAAAACTTCCGGTATGGATTGGCAGTGGCGGTAATCAGGAATCCGTTGTTCGTGCAGGACTGCTCGGTTTGCCACTGGTGCTTGCCATTATCGGTGGCCGTCCGGTGCAATTCGCACCACTGGTGGAACTGTACAAGAAAGCAGCAGCACATGCAGGACATGATGCTTCCAAGCTGACCGTTGCTTCTCACTCTCACGGCTTCATTGCCGATACAACAGACGAAGCTGTGGAGAAATTCTTCCCGCCAGCGCAAGCGGTCATGAACATACTGGGCCGTGAACGTGGATGGGGACATTACAGCCGTGCAACATTTGATGCAGCGCGTAGCCTAGAGGGTGCTTTGTACGTGGGTGATGTGGAGACGGTAGCTCAGAAAATTATTTACCTGCGCAAAGAAGTTGGGATTACACGCTTCATGTTGCACACCCCCCTCGGCACCATGCCGCACAACGAGGTCATGAGAGCGATCGAACTGCTGGGTAAAGAAGTTGCTCCAATTGTGCGCAAAGAAATTGCACGTTGGGAAGCTGAGAACGAAGAGGCACGTTAATCGACTGAAACCGTTACGGAACTAGATAAAGTCAACCCAATAAAGGAGCATGCCCTAGGCGTATTACGCCAATGGGTCTGCTCCTTTTTCGTTTATCGTCTAAAAGCATCTAAAACAGCGCAGATCTAATGCTTATCCATTTGCAGATGTACTCACAAGGGAGTGTATAACCATGGACAACGTATGACCATAGAGGGTTTTGGCAGCTTCTTCGCTCTCAATATGGCCTCCCAAATACAGATGAATAACACCGTGTAAGGGAGCCCAGATCATTCGTACCGCAAGCAGGGGATCTTGCACCTGAAGCATTCCTTGTTCAATCGCTATCTCCACCAAAGCAGATACTTGCTTCAGTGCAGTTGCTGTTCCCTGCAAGGTCTCTCCATCTGGTTTGAATTCGGAAAAAGATCCTCCAAACATCAGCTGATAGAAGCTGGATTGAGAAATGCCGAAGTCCCAGTAGACATAGGCCAGATCACGGAAATATTGTTCGAACGATTCCTGACGGGGTATAGTTTCAAATCGCTGGGCCATAAGGGAACATCCCTCTAAATATAAATGCTTGGCCAACCCTTCTTTTTTGCCAAAAAGATTATATATGATCTTGGTGGAGCACTCCATGCGTTCAGCTACACGGCGTACCGTGACGGCCTCTGGTCCATGCTCTTGCAGTAAAGCAGCAGCAGCATGCACAATATTTTGCCGCAGATTATCCGAGTGCTGGAGTCTGGCTTCCTGAAAGGTTGTTACCGTATGTGCAGATTCTGTGGAACCCGAATTAAGATTCTTCATTGATTTCATCCTCGTAACCGTATTGTTGTTGAACAGAAACTACGTTTCCTTTTCTTAAGGTCATTCTACTGTTTTACGCCGGATGACGTCAATTTAATCCGAATTTAGTAAGTAAGCACCACGGTCTAGATTCAAATTTATCAAATGTAATTGACAGCATCATGGAATTTGGTTACGATGATTCTATAAGGAAACAATGTTTCCTAGTGAAAACTAGTGTTTAAATTATGCATAGAGGATGGATGAGAGATGATAAAGGAACAGCATCAATGGGTACTTATTACAGGTGCTTCTTCAGGTATTGGGGAAGTTTTTGCACTCGAAATGGCTTCCAAGGGTAAAAATATTGTGCTGGTGGCCAGAACAGAATCCAAACTGAATCAATTGGCAGAACGTATAGAACGTGCATATCGAGTAAGGGCTGAGGTGATCGTATCGGATTTGTCTCAAGTCGATGCACCTCAGAGGGTATATGAGGAATGTCAGAATCGGGGAATACACATCGATATGCTGATCAACAATGCGGGATTTGCTACCCATGGATGTTTTGAACAGGTGGATGGTTCCCGGCAGCAGGAGGAAGTTATGTTGAACGTGCTCGCCTTGACAAACATGACACATCTTTTCTTGCCAGGCATGTTACAGAAGAAAAATGGTGCTGTCATTAATGTGTCTTCGACGGCTGCCTTTCAACCTGATCCGTATATGGCTGTGTATGGAGCAACGAAGGCATTTGTACTTTCTTTTACAGAGGCATTATACGAAGAAAACAGGAAGCGTGGCGTTCAGTTTTTGGCACTATGCCCAGGTTCAACCGAGACTTCGTTCTTTGATGTAGTGGGTGCTGATGAAGCCTCGGTGGGTAAACGTGATACCCCTGAGCATGTCGTGGCGGTGGCCATGAGTGCACTCGAATCAGGCAAACCTTATGCTGTACCGGGGGCCGGCAATTACTGGACAGCGCAGTTCACCCGCCTCGTGCCACGCAAGTTGATGTTGCGAATCGTAGGAAGTATGCTCCGTCCACGTTCCAAGGATGGTAAAGCAGAAAAAGTACAAGCCTGATTAGTGATATAGGGTAAAAGCTTTAGGCCAAAATGCCTTTGGCCCGAGCTTCCTTTATCCAACCTGGAAATTCAGTGAGGAGACGATCGTACAATTCTTCATCGCTGATCTTGGAGATGTCGTCGAGAGCAAAAAAGTCAGCATTATCGATGAAACGTCCAGTCATGTCATCGAGTTTCTCCAGAATACCGTAATTGGCTTGTCCCAGGCCAACAAATTGCCAGAATAGGTTTTTGGTTGAGCTTTCGGTAATAAGCCGCATGATCTTCCCTTTTTGACTAACTCCACCATCGCTAAAAAAGATAATATACGTTGGAATCTTCACATCGGGTTCCTCGATCGTATATTTGCGAATGACATCCTGCATCACAGGAGGTTCGTTATTGGTACCCCCTTTGCTACCCAGCGTATATGTGCGTTCAATATAATTCTCGAAATCCCTGGCGGTGACGCTAGGTGCACGCAAGAAGTCTTTGGCGAAGAACCAGACGTCCAACTCTCCGTTATCATCAAACGCTGATGCAATCGCCAGAATACGCTCGAAGGCTTCTTGCACGATGCCTTTGCGATACAGATGGTACATGGAGCCTGATGCATCAAATACGACAGCAACACGTGCCTGTATGGGTTCGATCTTTTTCTTTTGCAGAGACAGGGTTACTTTACGCTTGAGGAGATCGATCTTGGTCAGGTTAAGCGGTGCATGATTCGTGTTTGGTGCAGCATCAGGTACCAAGACTTCTGGAGAGGCGGCTGCCACTTCAGCACGTGCCGTGAGAAGAATCTGTTCGGCTTCCGAGGTGTCGTTACTCTCAATTTCAACACCGAATGACTCTGCCAGCGGCTGCAATCCACCAAAGAAACCTCGTCCAATCGCACGAACTTTGAACCCGTCACGATACTTATAGATTTCAATGAGAATAAGAGCTGTTTCCGCAGTGACCTGCCTGATCTCATAGGTGATCTGCTGGGAACCCGCTTGTACAATCGCCTGACATGCCTGAACATCGGCGAATGTGCCTCCCGCATCCAGAGTAGCCGTAAACACACATTTTTCCACAGGGGCCTGCCGTAATTGATTTGTATCCAGTACAAAAGAGGATTTCAGTTCCTCTGCCTGTTGCAAAAGCACACTTTGATGGGGATCGGCATTCTGATTATAAAATACAAAATAGTCGTCAGATGGGACCTTTCCCTCTTCGTTCACCATAAAGCAGCTAACATCCAAGGGAGAAGGAGATGATGTACATTGAATGGTTACCTGAAGTTGGATGGATTCGTTGATACTGATATTCTGGCCTGTGTTTAAGTGAATGAACGAATCTGTCATAATCGGATGCCTCTCTTCTCCAATATAATGGTTGAAAATGTACAGTAACAAGATCGATTCTGAGACAAATGTTTCCATAAGTCAATCGTTTACCCGATGTTCTTACGTCTGCTCAGACTCGTACTTTTCCCGATGCTCCTTCTTCATCTTCACATAGTCTGGATCCGTCTTCGCAATCTCCCATTGTGCTTTGAATATAGCTGCGGCTTCTGCCTTCACCTTATCATTCTGATAGGGCAAGATAGAGCCATCCTCCTTCGAGTATTTGCGTCCTCCTTTGTGATTTGTATACCGTCTGGCCCGTGTATAACCCATCTGGAGAAATTTGCGAGCCATATCCATACCCACGAAATCCCCCTTTTTCTTATACTTCAAAAATAGCTCATAGATTTTCTCCGATGACTCTGTCGCAATCTCTGGTGTTTTGAATCGCCAGTGTGGCAGAATCTCGCCCTTGTATGGCTCAACCATGAGAACACCCTGCTCACCCCGGCCTACGGTGTACAGCTCAGGATGTTTGCGCAGATCCAACTCATCATAATTGAGACTGTAATCAAATTTTTTCATGTATACACCCTCCTTGATAGGGATTACCCCGATTCTGAACCAACAAGCACGGTTAATGGGGAACAATAGAAGGAATTACACAGGAGGGGTAGCGGTATGGGAATGTCCGGCAGATATCTTGTGGTAACAAAGGAGATAGTTGAATCCATTAAGTCAGGTGAGATCAGTGTGCATGATTGTGCAGTTGATCTGGATATTGATAAAACGTGGCAGATGCTTCAATTCACGCTGAACGGTAACTTGGTAGAAGGGGAGCCGCCCCTGGGATATGTGGTGCCTCTCGCAGGTGAGCAATACGTGGGAAACTATTCGGACATGGATCTGTTTTTGCTTAGTAACGAACAGGTGCTGGAAGCCTACATGGCATTGGAGCAGCTCACACCGGAAGAATTAAAGGAGCGGTATAGTCTGGACCAAATGATCGCTGAAGGCGTCTATCCTGTCATGGAAGATTGGGACGCGGAAGAGACATTTCAGGAGATCGTTCAGACTGTGGATGATGTCCAGGCCTTGTTTCAGGCCACGGCTGCAAGTGGGAATGTGATCATCTTTTATGTTTTCTAAGTGAGCATTGAAATTATGATGGAAAATGTCATGCCGATATTGAGGCAGGTTTGAACTACGCCTATTCGGGTTATTGATAGACACAAGGCTCAGGCCTTGATGACATGACAATCCGGTAGAAGAGAGGGAATGCGATATGACACAGGATCAGAACGAAGAGAACAAAGCGATTCAAGAGGACGAGCCGGATCAATTCGAGACTCCCGCAACTGCGGAAGATGAAGAAACGGATGAGAAGCTCGCAGAAGATCAGGAGCAAGAATAACTCCCAGTATTGCATAATGAAGCAGGATGTTTTATCGAATCTTACGATATGCTGAAATATAGATAGACCAGAGGTCGGACATGTTCCGGCCTTTTGGTTTATTTTTTTGCGTATCCGTTTACAAGAATTACCTATACCTTCATAATGGAAATGAACCATATTTTTCTAAGGAGGAGTTCATATTAAGAATCGGAAGTTAGTCCAATGGATGGCAGTGCCACTTGTATTATTAATGGTTGTTCTTACAGGATGTCAGGCTGTGGGTGGAGTAGACGTTGGCAAAGCAATGGCCAATGGCGCGAGTATCAAGTCCGGTGAATCCAGACAATCCATGAATATAAACATAGAACCGGCTAAGGAATTTGCTACAGAGAAAGACCTTGAAATGATCGAACTTATTAACTCCATATCCCTGGATATTGATCAAGCCAAAATGAAAGATGCGAAGACAGCATCGATCAAAGGTACACTGAGCATGGAGGGAGCGAAGTTACCTTTCCACCTGTCCATGAATGAGTCCCAATTGGTGATTGATCTGGACGGAGCCCAGAAACCGCTGTACATATCTCTGGATACGTTCCAGGATGCACAAGCGCTTCCAATGGTGGATACGAAGGCTCTGGAGAAACAACTCGAGGAACTTTCCCCGAAACTGTTCTCTTTTGTTCTGAAACATCTGTCCAATCCGAAGAACATCTCCGTAACACCGGTACAGGAATCCGTGAATGGCGAAGCGCTTAGCCTCTCCAAGCTGCATCTGGAAGTTAGTGGTGAAGAGATGCTTGCCATGGTTAAACCGTTCCTGACGAGTATTTCTAAAGATGAGCAAGGACTGAAAGACCTGATTGGCGATCTGTATGATGTGTTCTACCCTGTACTTGAAGCTGTGAATGAGGTTGAAGGCGGGGGAGATGAAACGCTGAATTCGATCGTTCCTGAATCGAAAGATGAAGCTGTTGCGTCACTATATGCCATCATCAAAGTAGGACTGGACAGTATGCTGGTCAATTACGATCAGGAGCTGAACAACCTGTTGAATGAGACCCCTGAATTTAAAACGGTCTTTGGCACAGATACCAAACTGAAATTGGATTTTTATCTCGACAGCAAGCTTGATGTTCGCAAGCAAAACTTTGAACTGAAAGTAGCGCTGCCTGCTTCTGAGGATCTGCCGGTGAACTCTGTAACCGTAAGTGGAGACAGTGAACAGTGGAATATCGGTGGCACAGTTGCAGTTGATGAAGTGGATGTATCGGGCGGCGTTATGGATCTGATGAAGGATGATATTACGCCTGGACAGATGCTGCGCAATTTTGATTCCAATTCACTGGCATACCAATTGCTGAAAGATGAAGCTGGAATCACGAGTAAAAGTGTAGTGCTCTTCCCGGATGATGAATACGCTGGAGCGATCACCGTTAAGAATACAACATTTGTTCCGCTTCGCTACGTGTCTGAGGAATTGGATGCGGAAGTGAAATGGACCAAAGGCTCAAACCAAATCGTTGTCATTGATGACATCACTGGTGATGAGATTGTCCTGACCGTAGGTTCCAAGAAGGCAACCGTTGCTGGTAAAGAAGTAACCATGGTGGAATCCGCCTATGTAGGCAAGGACGGCAAGACGTATGTGCCGCTGCGCTTTGTGGCTGAATCCCTTGGAGCTACTGTAGATAAGGAACAAGAAACAGGCTGGATTTACATTGACCGTCCTTAATTGCTTGAAGTAACAAGTAAAGTACAAAGACCCGACATAGATATATCAAAGAACGCCCTTTTCTGGCCATTTTGCCGGGGGCGTTCTTTTTCATGTAATCGAGATAACATATCATCCGCAGTTTAGGTGTGCTGTAGAATCTGCGGCTTTTTGCTGAATCCGGTACTCCCGGCTGTAAAGCCCATCTGACGATAGAATTCATGTGCAGCTTCACGTTCAGGGCGATTACCACTGTTCAGAGACAGGGAGTCCACGTCATGCGTGGCGGCCCATTGTTCGGCTTCCAGAATGAGCTGACGGCCGATGCCTGAGCCCCTGAACTGGTCGTGAACAACCAATGCCATGATACGGCAGTGTCTTCCGTTCTTTTCATACAGATAAGACGTCTGTAATCCGATCAGTCCAACTACACGTCCGCGTGCTTCAGCAACCAGTGTGGTGAAGTTAGCATCTGCAGCAATGTGGGTATAGCGCTCCTCCATCTCGGCGTACGTGGTGGGATAACCAAGTTGGTCCATCAGAATGACCATATCTTGCAGATCTGTAGTGGAGCTATGTCTAATCGTCACATCCAGGCTCATAATGTTATATCCTCCTTGGGTCTTTCCTTCAATGAAAGTTCAATAATGGTATCCAGCAACTCTGCAAAAGAAATGCCTGCAGCGGCTGCACTTTTGGGCAGCAGACTGTTACGGGTAAGACCCGGCAGCGTGTTTACTTCAAGCACATAAGGCAAACCTTCGCGAATCATCATATCCACGCGCGCGTAGACGCTGCATTTCAGCACCTGATAACAGGCAAGTGCCGCGGCTTCCACACGATGGTGAAGATCCGCAGGCAATTGCACAACCTGCTCATCTGCTCCGTGGTCATCGTATTTGGAAGAATAATCGAAAAACTCGGCGTTCGAACGAATGGAGATCACCGGCAGCATCTTACCATCCAGAATGGCACAGGTAATCTCCTCACCTTCGATATACTGTTCAATCATGACTGTATCATCCCAGGCGAGGGCAGCCTCCACAGCAGCGGGCAGGGCGGCAGCCTCTTTCACTACTTGGGTACCGATGCTGGAACCGCCTGAATTGGGTTTGACCACCACGGGGTACGTTAATTGTTGAACAGCAGTTGAGGACAGTTCCTCGATATGACTCACTCGTAGCCACTCTCCGGTAAGCACACCTGCATGCTGCATAAGTTGTTTGGACATGTCTTTATCCATGCATACACTGCTCGCCAGCACACCACAACCTGTGTAGGGAATACCCAGAGATTCCAATGTGCCTTGGACCGTACCGTCTTCGCCGTATTTGCCATGCAGGGCAAGCAGTGCCACATCGATCCCCGCTGACTTGTCGATTAGATCGCGCTTGGTATTCAGCTCAATGGGTACAACCTCGTATTTGTCTCTATTCAGGTTTGCAATCATCTCCTGTCCGGTCAGCAGGGAAATATCCCGCTCTGAAGATGTACCGCCCATAATCACTCCAACTTTCATGTGAAATCCTCCTTATCTCATTTGAGCTGCTGTCTCGCCAATGATGCGAATGCCTTTACGTATATTTTCATCGCTGACTCTGGAGAAACCCAGGCGCATCGTGTTTACACCCTGACCGGGTTCCAGATAAAAGGTATCCCCTGGTGTGAACGTCACACCTTTCACTTTACAGGCCGCCAGCAGTTCACGGGTTCTGTATTCGGACGGGAACTGCACGAACAGATGCAGACCACCCGCACCGGAGATCCGGCACATTGGCAGATGCTGCTTCAGGCAACGCACAACCAATTCATATTTTCGCTTATACTCCGTCCGAGCTCTCTTCAAATATTTCTCGAAATTACCGTTGCTCAGATATTGATACAATAACGATTGGTCCAGCGTGGAGGTATGGATGCTGCGTGCCCGTTTCATACTCTCCAGATAATCAATCAGCGCCGCATCCGCAATAATCCAACCTACCCGCAGGCCTGGGAACAGGACTTTGGAGAAGCTGCCCAGATACACCAGTCCATTGCCTTTGCCCATGCTGGCGATCAGGGGAGATACGTGGGAACCGGAATAGCGCAACTCTTCGTTGAATCCATCCTCAATGATGGGTACTTGATACTTGTTCATCAACCGGATGATCTCTACCCGTTTTGCAGGGGACGTCACAATCCCGGTTGGATTGTGATAGGATGGCACGAGATACGCCAGATCATATGGACTTGCCTCAAGTTCATGTTCCAGTTGCTTCAAGTCCAAGCCATCTGGCTCCATGTTCACACCGGTCAGGTGAAACTGGTGCAGCTTCAGATTTTTGATCGCCGTGTGGTGCGTTGGATTCTCGCAGAGCGCTTTTCCGCTTTTTTTGCGCAACGCTCCAAGCACCAGATCGAAACCTTCCGTGAATCCGTTGGTGATCAGAATGTCCTTGCCACGGAGGTCAACACCTTTGTTCTCCATATATCGTAGTAAATAGTTCATCAGCGGTCTGTATCCCTGCGCATATCCGTAATTCAGCAGTACTTCGCCTTCAAGTGACATGCGATCCAGAAAAGCCCGTTTCACGTTGTGCAGATCAAACAGCTTTTCATCCGGTGCTATGCTGGTAAACGATATCTCGCCGCGCTCTGCTCCGGAGCCATGCTTCATCAGATCGTACTGCTCTGCCTGAATTGCATATTCACTTACCTCTGTCTTCCAGTCCAGTTCCCAGCTCGCTGCTGCCTCAGGTGTTTCGATGGAGGCACTGACGTAATTGCCCTTGCCTTTGACTGCGTAGATCAAGCCTTCATCTTCAAGCTCGGCATAAGCGAGCAGGACTGTGCTGCGGCTAACCTTCATGAGTGTACTGAGTTCACGGGTCGAGGGCAGTTTTTGTTTGGCTTGCAGGCCGCCTTTGAGCATCAATCGCTTCATATAATCTTTGACTTGTATATATACAGGGCGGTCCTCCGTCAGTTGCAGATCGGAATACATCCCATCACTCCCTCTACTGGTATCTTGCCATATTATAAACCCAGCAGAAAGAACCACGATACCTCTGTTTCCCTGAGCGTGTGGTTGGTTGTTCGCACAAACGCAAAAAAGCCCTGGCAGTATGCCGGGCCTGGTGGTGAAACTTGATCCATTTTCTATAGTACTGCTGCTATAATTTCTACAGTTGTATTGCATGACTAGTCTCTCTAGGATCGATAGCTATCTGACCTTCTACGTGTGTCTATTAACTTCAGTACGACTATAATTGCAGGCTTTCTAGGTGATACTAAAAATCTACAGTGAATCATGAATCTAGGTCTTCCTAGGTTTGCTTGCTGCAAGGGGTCGATTAGATGATGAATCTACAATCTATAAACTAGGGTTCTTGCTAACTGTACTCTTGTCGTGATCACATAACAGAATTCAGCATGAAAAAGATATTCAATCATAGGGTACAATAGACGGAGGTAGATATAAAGACGTATGTCTCAGTGCCCAATTTCTTCCTCATACCCCTATAGTACCACTTTGAATCAGGGAAGTTAACCTTTTTTTTGAAATATTTGTCGTAATAGCGAAAATTGCGTGAATTGTACTTCATATAGAATGAAATGGTGTCCCTTTATAATATGTGATAAGATCTAAACCTATAGATAATGAGGAAGTGAGCCTATTGATTAATATTACTGTGCCAACACCGGATGTAACCATCACAAAGCAGGTTGATCCACAGCTTAGTCACATTTATGGATTTACTGATTTTCACCTGATTACCCGGGAACTAGGCGGGATTTTCATGTTTTACAATGCCGCTGGAGAGTTGTTATTTGTCGGTAAAGCACGAAAATTAAGACCCCGCATCAAAAAGCATTTTGAAGACACCGTATCACCAATCAAGAATCACCGCGAGGAAGTAACGAAGATTGAAGTATGCCTGGTTGAAGATCCGGTAGATCGTGAAATTTACGAGACGTATATCATCAACACGATGCGTGCGAAATACAATGTAGATAAAGTGTTGTACAAATAAGACGCTTAAAAAGCACATGAACATGCAATGTCTGGGACATATGTCCTAAGTGTTGCGCCAGGGGGTAAGGATGTAATCGAAGGATTGCATCCGATTCCTTCTGGTGCCATTCCGATCTTTTCGAGGGAGTAGCTTGTAGAATTTGAAACGTAGTAAGCCCAAGCCTAGTATCACAGATATACCAAATACATATGAAGAGGTGATTGTGTTGATCGGTCGTAGCGGTAACCCTACACTTAAAGACAGCACGTTTGAAAACAGAGGATATGGAGAAGATCGGTATCAGAATTACATGACGATCAACGGCACGGTGAACAAAGCGTTTATTACGCTGGTGATCCTGCTGGGCAGTGCATTTGCAACCTGGATGATGTTCTTTAACGGACAACAAGTGATGCCGCTTGCTTATGGCGGATTAATCGTTGGTTTTATCCTGGCGCTTGTGATTTCGTTCAAACCTGTAGCGGCACCTTATCTCGTACCTGTCTATGCCGTGGCAGAAGGCCTGTTCCTTGGAGCACTCTCCGCAACCTATGAGTCCCTGTATAACGGAATTACCTTGCAGGCGGCTCTGTTGACCATGGCTGTATTCATCGCTCTGCTGGTGGCATACAAAACCAGATTGATCAAAGCTACGGAGAACTTCAAGCTTGGGGTCGTGGCTGCAACTGGCGGTATCATGATCATGTATCTGCTGAGCTTTGTACTGGGTTTCTTCGGAATTACAATCCCTTATCTGCATGATAACAGCTTGATCGGCATCGGTATTTCGGTCGTTATCGTCATTGTGGCTGCCCTCAATCTGGTCCTTGATTTCGACTTCATTGAAGGTGGTGCTGAACGTGGTGCACCCAAGTACATGGAGTGGTACGGTGCATTTGGATTGATGGTTACACTGGTATGGCTGTACATTGAGATCATCCGATTGCTTGGCAAATTGCGGAGCCGGGACTAGTCCTATTCAATACGTCAGATAGAAGTTAAACTGAGTGTGGATTTAAAGCTAAAAAGCTAACGCGTGATACTCACGTCGTTAGCTTTTTTGATTAACCTTAACAGGATATTATTAATGGCGGCCTCTTACATAACTCAACTGATTCCAACTCGTTGAAGGCCCAACCAGCCACACACTAAACCAAATCCGTATATAGATCCTCCAAGGTTACGATTTCCGGCTTGCTCGGCAGCTCTTCCCCGGCTGAACAGGCTGCGAGCATATGCTGATTATCGAGTCGCTGACTGAGAAAGAGATATGTCCCGGCCTGTTTGCAATGCCAATCTTCCCGCTCATCAGGTAGGATGGCGAAGGAGTCCAGTGGTATGGACAACCCCATACCCACTGCCTTGATATAACTTTCCTTCAGCGTCCATAGACGGTAGAAGGTTTCCAGCCGACGATCGTCAGGCTTGGCAGCCAAGAACTGGCTCTCCTTAGGAGAGAAGAAACGCTCTGCAATCTGCATGTCAATTGGAGCTATTTTTTCCACATCCACGCCCAGTTCATCTGTACCGCCGGAGATCAGAGCAATCCAATCACCAGAATGGGAGACGTTGAATGGTACATCCGAATGGTGACTGAGCGAAGGTTTGCCGTAGGAATTACGGGTAAAAGAAAGATCAGCAGGTCTCAGTCCAGTTAACTTGCTCAAAGTCACACGAGTCAATATCTCTCCCAGCACGGAGCGATACGCGTCAGCCTGACGCACAAAACGCGAAGCCTGAGCACGTCGCTCGGCAGAAACTTGCGACAAAAAGTGGTTCCAGCACGCCTCGGGCAATACTTCTGGAACTTGGAGCACACGAATAGTTATCATCATTTATCACCTGAATACGTATTCGGCGTGGATCAATAACTTTCCTTTATATGGAATGGACCCTCAACTCTTCCTCCTAATCATCATGCTTCTTGCGCTTGTTTCCATTCCATATGTGCAGCCTGCACTCGCTCCCACATATCCTGGCATTCCAGTTCGCTGTAATTCACCAAGGGTTCATGGAATATTTCAGTTAATACGTTACGCCACTCGGTATAATTCCGGATCTCCGTTTTCTGAATTCCTTTCATATCATGTGTTCGGAGCATACATCCACGTAGTTCATGACTGCGGTTCTCATCCCGCTGACGAAGTAAAAATACGTTATGCCAAGGTGATTCTGCCGCCTGACTGTAGAATTCATGTTTGGGAATGAACTCCCCCAGATCGTGGACTACCTCGGGAGCATAGTCAACTCCTTCACTCGGACCATTCGGCTCGTACTCAAGCCGCCATCCCTCAGCAGCAACAGATGATGGCATTAACTGATACGTAAACGGAGCTGAACCATAGGTTCCATAACGAAGTGGTAGAGGTTCAAAGGGCATTCCGCCCAGACCTACATCTACAATCCAGCGCTCAACTGTCGGGTCAGCATCCGGCAGAAGCACAGACAGACCGAGATGGAATGAGTTCACACGGGGTTGTTGCTCATGAGGCTGTACTCCCCCGCGATGCCAATTAACCGTATAACCCAGCGAGCGGAGAAGAACACTAAATGCACCATTTAGATGAAAGCAGTAGCCGCTGCGTCCCTGTAATATAAGTTGAATCGATTCTTGAAGACTGATTCCCGTAGGACGACCTGCAAAAATATCGACCGTTTGCCAGGATAAATATTGTACATGTGCTCGCTGGAGTTCAAATAAGAACTCCAGTGTAGGTTCCTTTATATCATCCATGCCAATCCGTTTCAGATAGGCTTGTATTTCAGCTGTATTCAATAGTTCAATCATCCAGATCACCTCACGTCATATAGTGGGCTGCAGGCGATGATTATAAAACGTCTGCTGCCCTGAGTTCATTGTAAAAGTCAACGGGTGAAAACAACATAATCAGTTGAGCAGATTGTAACGGTACAATTATTGAACAAAGCCTTGAAATTCATCTCAAGAGATGGACATGGTTCTGATGTCATTGAAATAAAATATATGGATGGGCTATTTCTTTTTCCGGGGTATGCTAACCCTTTGGAGTGGATATAGGTTAGAATATAGATAGATAGCAGGATTAGGAGATGGAAAAATGGCTAATGATGAAGTGATTTTGACACAGGAAGGCTTGGAAAAGCTGGAGGACGAACTGAAGGATTTGAAGACGGTGAAGCGTAAGGAACTGGCAGCTCGTCTTAAACTCGCGATCAGTTACGGTGACCTGAAGGAAAATAGTGAGTATCATTCAGCCAAAGATGATCAGGCCTTTATGGAGACACGGATTTTGATTCTGGAGAAGATGTTGACAAAAGCAAGAGTCATCTCTTCAGACAATATAGACTCCAACAAAGTGAGCATTGGATCAACGGTGTTACTTAATGACATTGAGTTCGCCGAGAAGATTGAATATAAAGTGGTTGGTCCTGCCGAGGCCGATGTTGCGGATAATAAAATTTCGTACGAGAGCCCACTGGGCAAGGAATTGATGGGCAAAGAAGTGGGCAGCGTCATTCATGTCAATGCTCCGATGGGCGTTATCAAGTACGAGTTACTTCAAATTAAAGTGTAATTCAAAAAGAGAGGTGTTCCGCAGTCATCCAATTGGCTGAAGGGACATCTCTTTTTGATTCTATTGGGCTTTGAACGGTTGGGAATACGGATTTGTTGAAATTTCATACGGTTGGACTTACGGACTTTATCACATACTGTGTTTAAGGAACTTATGAGCTGAAGATTTCCGTGTGTTTTATATGTAAAAAAATAACATTTCGACAAATTTCGAATTTCGAATGACCTGACAAGGTGAGTAGTATATAATTACGGGAAAACTTTAAAGTGATGGAGTAGATACGATGAATTTTAGTAAGCCTAATCTCGATCAAGACAACACTGGCAAAGGTGAGCGCTTCTCTCGCGCCGGATTCATTCTGGCAGCCATTGGTAGTTCGGTTGGTCTGGGTAACATGTGGAAATTCCCGTACATTACGGGGGAGAACGGAGGAGCTGCGTTTTTCCTGCTCTTCATCGTTTGTTTGCTGCTGATTGGTCTGCCGGTACTGCTCGCAGAACTTGCGATTGGTCGTAGCGGCAGAGGAAGTGCTGCAACTGCTTTTATCAAAGCAGGCGGACATAAAGGCTGGCTCGCAGCCGGTTTGCTGCAAGTACTGACACCTTTTATCATCCTTTCTTTTTATGTCATTATTGCAGGCTGGACCTTGCAATATGCGATTACGTCCTTCAGTGGAACATTGTTTAACAATCCGGATTATGCGGGACAATTCAATTCCTTTGTAGGCGGTTATATGCCAATCGTGTGGCAACTGGTCTCGGTACTTATCGTAGGCTGGATTGTAGCCAAAGGGGTATCCAACGGGATTGAGAAGTTTAACAAAGTGTTAATTCCCGCCATGCTGGTGTTGCTCATTGTTTTGATGATCCGGGCCGTAACGTTACCTGGTGCAGGAGCAGGGGTTTCCTTTTTCCTGAATCCTGATTTCTCACAACTTACAACGGAGTCAGCATTGGTGGCGCTCGGACATGCCTTCTTCTCGCTGTCACTCGGTATGGGTATTCTAATAACCTATGGTTCGTATGTGGACAAAAATCAATCACTCGGAGCGGCCACCATCGCTGTTGGGGCGGGGGACCTGCTCTATGCATTCATTGCCGGCCTGATCATCTTCCCAACGACATTCTCGTTTGGTATTGCACCGGACCAAGGACCGTCACTCATCTTTATAGCACTTCCGGCAGCCTTCTCGGCGATGCCGCTTGGCTTCCTGTTTGGCGGACTCTTCTTCATCCTGCTCGCTATTGCCGCATTAACTTCGGGAGTATCCTTGCTGGAAGTTCCGGTGAAATATTTCATGGAACGTCTGTCCTGGAGCCGCAGTCGTGCAGTATGGGTGATATCACTCGCAGTCTTCATCGTGGGACTTCCTTCAGTATTGTCGCTCGGCTTGCTGCCTGAATGGACCATTGGATCGAAGAGTGTGTTCGACTGGATGGACTTTGTAGCATCCAACATCCTGCTGCCTGTGGGTGGATTGCTTGTGACGATTTTTGCCGGATACTTCTGGAAAACGGCTGCGGAAGCTTCAGGACTGCGTTCCGGATGGTTCCGGGTATGGTTGTTCATGCTTCGTTACGTGGCACCGATCCTGGTTCTGCTGGTTCTACTGCACACTTCCGGTATCATTCACTTCTAAACTGAAGACCAGATAGGTATAAATGTTGTCTGTTGTGCAGATTTGCCATAGATAAAACCTCTTGGAAGAAATGCTAAAGCCCTTGTTTTCCCGCTTCAATTTTGGGACAATACGGAGTAGAGGTTTTTTGGGTAGGACCGATAAGCCATAGCTTTTTAGCGAAAAGAGGATTATACAATGAACAAGTCATCCATATATGGATTAACATTAGAGCAATTACGTTCCTGGCTGCCGGAGCATGGGCAGAAGAAATCCCGTGCATCCCGGATCTGGGAATGGTTATATCAAGAGCGTGTACATGATTTTCCTGCGATGTCTGATGTCCGTCAGGAATGTCTGGATGTACTCTCCGAGCATTTCACAATGAACTCTCTGAGCGAACATGTGAAGCAGGAATCAGCAGATGGTACCGTGAAATTTCTGCTTCGGATGCAGGATGGCAACCTGATTGAGACGGTATTGATGCGGCAAAAATACGGGCTTACCGTTTGTGTGACCACACAAGTGGGCTGTAATATTGGTTGTAGCTTCTGTGCGAGCGGTCTGATCAAGAAGAGCCGAGACCTGACCGCTGGAGAGATTGTGGAACAGATTATGCATGTGCAGCGACATCTGGATGCAGCGGGTCAAGACGAACGGGTAACCAACGTGGTTGTGATGGGTATTGGTGAACCATTTGATAACTTCCAGCACATGAGTGATTTCATCGAGGTCATTAAAGATCGCAAAGGACTGGCACTTGCCGCCAAACGGATTACTGTATCCACGAGTGGCCTTCCGGACAAAATCAAGGAATTTGCGGACAGCAGTCTGCAGGTTAATCTGGCGATCTCTCTGCATGCACCGAATAATGAACTGCGCACACACATCATGAAGATCAACCGGGCTTTCCCGATTGAGCAATTGATGGATGCGGTGGATTATTATTTGGCTACAACGAACAAACGTATCATGTTTGAGTACATCCTGCTGCGTGATGTTAACGATCAACGTGAGCATGCCGCGGAGTTGGCTGAACTGTTGTCCAGTCGCAGAAGTATGGTCAGTGTGAATCTGATCCCATACAACCCGGTGGATGAGCACAGTCAGTATCAACGGAGTACAGAAGAATCGATTCTGGGCTTCTATGATACACTCAAAAAGAACAACATCAACTCGACTGTACGTATGGAACACGGTACCGATATCGATGCCGCCTGCGGACAGTTGCGTAGTAAACAAATGAAGAACAACGCTGCCGAATCCGAGCCAGACCGTCTGGCAATGGGGTAAGGCACAGCACGGAGCTGGCAAGTAAGTAGAATGCATGGTTATTATAATCAGTGCCTATACTTTGTACGTGCCATTTACCGTTGTTGAGTCACTCATGAATGCGTTGCTTGAATGCAAAACGCCTCTGAATATCACTGAGAAGTGATAACGGAGGCGTTTTTTGGAATGTCATTATTTCAGTTTTTTGGTCATGAGCAGATGGGGAATGCCGTCTTCCATAAATACTTCCGACGCGGGTGCATATCCAAGACGTTCGTAGAACCCGGAAGCTTGTACCTGTGCGTGCAGCTTGGCTTTCTCAAGACCTTCAGCAACAGCCATCTGCTCCAGCTTGTCGATCAGCACACGGCCCAGGCCGTGTTTACGGTAATCGAGCATGACACAGATCCGTTCCAATTTGGCGACCTGTTCCACAATGCGCAGTCTGGAGGAAGCAGCAGGTACTCCGTCTACGTAGAGCAGAATGTGGCGCGCCTCCGCGTCTAATGTATCATAAGCATCGAATTCATCCGCTGCGGGTACGCCTTGTTCTTCAACAAAAATAGCGGTGCGAATGGCGAAGCAGGCATCGAGCAATTCCTGATTATTAACTTCAACAATCGTTGTATTCATGAATGTTTCTCCTTTGGGTGATCGTAATGTTATCCTGACGTGATAAACTGGTACATAACAGGAATGTGGAACGAATCTCGTTCTTTTCAACAGTAGTTATACCATCAATTATGTTGCGATTGCAACAATTTTATAGGGGCGTGAGTGTGTTGACTGAGAAAAAAGAAGTGCTGCGTGAAATTGGTATGATTGCCCGCTGTCTGGATTCAATCAGTAACGTCGAGTTTCAGCATCTGAACCTGTCCCGTGGACAATATCTATATCTGTATCGAATCTGTGAGAATCCGGGCATTATTCCGAATCAGCTTGCTGAACTGATCAAAGTGGATCGCACGACGGCGGCCAGAGCTATTAGCAAACTCGAATCCGATGGATTCATTATTAAACAGCCAGCAATGGGTAATAAGAAGAATAAAGTGTTATATCCCACTGAAGCTGGGCTTGAAGCATGGGAATTCATTCGTAAAGAGGGCTTGCATTCGGATCAGGTGACTCTGGATGGTCTGACGGAGGAAGAGATCGAGACAGCGGTCATGCTTCTCCGTCGAATGCGCCATAATATCGAGGTGGACTGGAAATTTGTCAAAAAGGGTGGACGACGATCCTACATGGATATTTCGGAATGAACAGAGGAACGATCCTTGACCCCTCCATCCCAGACTCTAGCCGAACCTATCCAAAGGAGAAGAGCCATTATGACAGAGCAGCATCAGTACAGGAGGGAGTCATGAAACGGCTATACCGGAAAAGGCTAACGTGGTGGATCATATTGGCAGTCAGTATCACGGCAGCATTAATTATTTTTGAGAAGGAGCGGTTCGTGATGAATGAATCATCCCCTACGGTATCCTTTGTTCAAGATCATATGACTAATCCCAATGGTACAATTGCGACTTATTTGCAAGATGCTACCTCAGAGAGAGCGGACATCGTAGCAGGCAGAGAGGCTTTATCTGAATCACTTGGTCTTTGGATGCAATATGCTGTAGCCAAGAATGATCAGGTGTTATTCGAGGAAAGCTATGACCTGCTGACCACCTATTTCCTCATGCCGCAAAAATATATAGCTTGGAAGCTGGATGCCGAAGGTGAATCTCAAGTGACTACCAACGCGCTTGGCGATGATTTTCGAATTGTCGGTGCTTTATTAAAGGCAGCAGATCAATGGAAACAAGGAAGAGAAGCCAAGCTGGAAACGGCTTCGGAAATATCCCGTACACTTTCGCAATCGGTTCGGAATAAAGGATATTATGTGGATTTTCACGATTTTGCGAGTGGTCACTCCACAGATACATTAAGCCTGGTTTATGTTGATCTCCCGTCTCTTCAATTGATGGAAAAACATCAGATGGTGGAACCGGGAACCTATGCTAAGTACGAAGCTTTGCTGAAGAAGATGCCTGACGATGGATTGTTCTATCCGAAGACCTTCGATGTGGTCCATAAAAAATATACGTATGATGATACGGTGAATCTGATCGACCAGTTGATTGTGGCGAATCATCTAACCGTGACCGACCGCAAACCGGACAAGCTCATTTCTTTTTTGAAAAAGGAGTTCAACACCCGGCATCAGCTGCCCGGACAGTATAAGCGAGAATCACGTACACCTGCCGTCTCTTATGAATCTTCCTCGGTATATGGCCTCGCCATCTTACTCGCTGTTCGTTCAGGTGATCCAAAATGGGCCAAACAGTTGTATAACCATATGACTACGTTGCGTGGTAAGGACACTCGTTATCCAGGTGGATATGTATTTGACGGTAACACACATCTGTTTGATAATCTTTTTCCTTTATTGGGAGAAGTCAATTTACAGAAAAATATTAAAAAGTAAGGATTTTGTCATTTAATGAATTCTGCAATGTGTTAGCATATCTTTGTCTAAACATGTCATAAATTGTTGCAATATATAAAGAAATGAGTTTGAACAAGAGTTCTATAAATTCAACGGAGAGAAGGAACTATGAGGAATAAAGCACCTACCCGCCGTATTGCGTGGGGATATGCCCTTTTAATTGGACTCGCCCTCATGCAGCAACTGATGATTTATCTTAAAGTGTACATGGATCAGAGCTACACTACAGGGGATATGATTTTTAGTATCATGTCGCTGGGTGCTTTGGTTTTCGGTCTTTTTCTGCCTGTTGGTGTATCCGTCGTGGCGGGGTTTGTATATCTGGTTTCTTATTTTGTGTGGCTTGTTACTTATGCTGATGCAAATGTGCTTGTATTCTCCTGGTGGTTGCTCATCCCTGCCAACGTTGCCGTGGCTGCGTTCATCAAGGTAAGTCTGCTGCGCAGTGCGCGTGTAGTGGAACGTCTTCAGGATATGCAGGATCGTAACCCGGAAATCGATCTGGATACCACGCTTGGTAATAAGGGAGCTCTGGCAGATACGTTAATCAAACACAGTAACCTTGCTCGTCGGTACTCCGAAAAGTATGGATTCAGCATTGCCATGTTCAAGATTGAATTCTTGCCACTGGTGATGGAATCCCTTGGTTCTGTCCGGTATGCACAATTCCTGCTTGAAATCTCGGGTACGATCCAGAAGCAGATTCGATATGAGGATTATAAATTTTTCGTGGATCGTGGGCGTTTTGTCATCATATGTCCAATGGTGAATGTGGAATACCTACCACTTCTTACACAGCGGATCAAAAAAGCCATCATGGATCTTCATATTATTGATAAAAAGGGAAATGAACTACAGACGGTGATACGCTCTGGTGCTCTGGTATTCCAAAAGGAGCAATTCAGCAAATACGAGGACATTGACGCGGTTATTGCTGCCCTTGAACGAAACACAGAGACCGATCTCATCGGAGAATATATATAACGGGAAGGAGAGAGGCGCTGTGGACTATATGTCCTGGTTCATCCCGATCTGTATCGCCGTCAGTTCTTTATTTGCGGTATTCACGATTTGGTTAACAATTGCAACCCTTCGCTTTCGGTCGAAAGTTATTCGCAAGTATGATCGGAGGAAAGTAAGTGGCTGATTTTATTTTAATATTATCCATATTTAGTATCTGGATTGCCGTATTCGAGTCAATTGTTATTATGGCAGGTGCGATTCGCTTTATTAATAAACAGGACAAAAAAGGGATTCAGATCCCTGAAAATATGGATCATTATCCAACAGTCACGGTCATGGTACCTGCGCATAACGAGGGTCTGGTCATTGTTGCGACGGTAGAGCATATTCTGCGCCTGAATTATCCGGAGGATAAAGTTCAGGTCATCGTGATCGCGGATAACTGTACAGATGATACCGCAGAGAAGCTGAGATCATTCCTCAGTCAGACCAGTTATATGCATCGTAATGTGACGGTAATGGAGCGAAAAGGAACCGGTGGCAAGTCCGGGGCATTAAATGACGGACTGGACATTGCCACGGGCGACTGGATCTGTATCTTCGATGCAGATGCCGCACCTGAACGGAATTCATTAATGTTTTTGACGCAAAAATCGCTTGAGAACCCTGAACAATATGGCGTGGTTTTTGGCAGAAACAAAGCACGCAACAGAGGACAGAATTTCCTCTCCAAATGCATTAATCTGGAGATCATCACTTCGCAACGTGTGTATCACACGGGTCTGTGGGAATTGTTTCAGCTGGGTTCCATCCCGGGAACGAATTACATTATCAAAACCGACTTGATCCGGGAGATTGGCGGCTGGGATGTGACAGCCATTACAGAAGATACGGCGCTATCATTCGAGATTTTGAATCGCGGACAGTTTGTGGCGCTTGCGCCGCAAGCGGAAGCTTATCAGCAGGAGCCGGAACAGCTTAGTGTATACATGAAGCAGCGCGAACGCTGGGCCAAGGGGAACTACCAAGTGGTACTGGATAATATTCATAACCTGTTTAACCGTTCCAGTTGGCGTAATAAGTTGCTTGTCATCTATTATGCCGTCAGTTATTTCTGGTTTATGCTTGCGATCATTGTATCGGATATTATATTTCTCGTGAATCTGGTTTATCGGGTCATTGCCATATTTAAACCAGAGGTAAGTTCACCGTTCCAGTTTGCCGGCGATGCGTATGTGTTCCTGGTCATTGGTTGGGCACTTATGTACTTTATTTACGTGTTACAGATCAATCTGGCACTTGCCGCAGATATTGGACAGAGCAATACTCGTAATTTCATCTATGCCTGCGTATCCTATTTCACGTATGCACAGCTGTTCATCCTGATCTCGATCAAGGCTTTCTACTCCTTGATCATGGACAAGATTCGGAAACGCGAAAGCAAATGGTACAAAACAGAACGTTTTGGCTAAGCGGCGTAAATGTTATAAGTGTAAGGCAGAAAGGCTGTTTGCTGGATAACTCCAGACAACAGCCTTTTTTTGTTATAGTCAGAGACATCCATATTCTGTATACTCTTACAGGCTGTAAATAGAAAGCATGCTTATCCGAAATGGAGGGTCACAGAATGAAGGGCAGAGGATCGGATTTTTACGATAATGAGGCGAATTTCGAAAAGTACATGGAACGTCGCAAGTGGCAGGAGAACGCCAATGATACATTGGAGAAGCCGGTGATGCTGGAGTTGATCGGAGACGTTGCTGGCAAGAATATTCTGGACCTTGGTTGTGGAGATGCAAGGTTCGCGGCAGAATTGCTCAGTATGGAGAGTGAAGGTGCGACGTATACGGGAATTGAAGGTTCTGTGAATATGATTCAGGCAGCTAACGAGTCAGTAAATGGATTGAATGCCCGGATTGAGCAAGCGTTCATGGAAGACTGGACCTATCCGGCGGGAGCGTACGATCTGGTTATATCAAGACTGGCTGTTCACTATATTGAAGATCTGGAGAGCCTGTTCCGCAACATATACAATACGTTGAAAGAGAACGGGGCATTTGTATTCTCGGTAGAACATCCTGTGATCACGTCTACACTGCAACCCTCCGGGACTCGAACGGATTGGGTGGTTGATCAGTATTTTGTGGAAGGATATCGGGAGCAGCAGTGGCTGGGCGGTTCTGTGAAAAAGATGCATCGTTCCATTGAATCATACTATATGGCGTTGCAGCGGGCAGGATTTCATGTAGAACATTTACGAGAGTCAGCACCACAGCGTGCCTATTTTGTAAACGAGGAAACCTATCTACGCAGGCAGCGTATTCCATTGTTTCTGTTTCTAGGTGCCCGGAAATAGGATAGTGGTAAAACGTATAGATAAATAGATGAACCGTAAAGTTATACTCATAAATTAGAAAGTTCTACACAGAAAACGGTGGATAACACTAGATATAGCAGTAAAAGGCCCAAAATCTATCCACATGTGGATAAGATATTGGGCTTTTTACTGTTATGTTTCTACACCTATGTTACGTTTGCTGTGTATAACCCCGTAATTATGAATCCGCCGCAGCTCTGACATAGACACGTTCACCATGTCGATCCACTTCCACAGGTGCCTCGAAGAAGTTGCTCAGCACTTCTGTGTTCATCAAATCGCCAGTTAATCCGCTACTGACAACTTCACCTCGGCGCAGCAAAAGGCTGTGACTAAAGACGGACAATATTTCCTCCGTGTGATGGGTGACATAGATGAGCGAAGGGGTATCGGGTCGCTGGGACAATTCACGAATACTCTCCAGCAGTCGTTCTCTTGAGAACAGATCCAGTCCATTGCAAGGCTCGTCCAGAATAAGTACGCGTGGATTGGCCATAAGTGCTCGGGCAATGAGAAGTTTCTGTTTCTCCCCTTGAGAACAGGTACGATATTCGCGATCCCACAGGTGCTGACAGCCCAGCGTTTGCATCAATTCCTGTGCCTGTTCCAGATCATCATTCGACAGCTTGTCATACAAGCCAATGGTGGCATGTTTGCCGCTGATCACGACATACTGTGTGCGGTCTGTGCCATGCAATTTCTCTTGCAGAGATGAACTGACCCAGCCAATGGATTTGCGAAGCTGTCTCAGATCCACATCCCCATATTCATGGCCTAACACGGATATCTTGCCTTCGGTCGGCCAGAGATACCCGGTGATCATGTTCAGGAGTGTTGTTTTGCCGGAGCCATTCAGGCCAAGCAACGCCCAGTGTTCACCGTCATTAACCTGCCAGTTCACATCGTTCAGCAGGGTAAGGGGTCCCCTTTTCCAAGTAACATGCTGTACATCAATAATCATGCGTTATTCCTTCCTTCTGTTATCCTCGAGTGTCTTAGGTGTATTGTGGTCACAAAATCAGTGAGGTTTCAACGGTTATCACGCTGTTCTTGGTTGGTCCTTGCGCAGAAATACAGCACACACACCAAGCAGTGGCAAAAACGAACATAACTTGATAACAAACGCAATGCTGGTCACGTCAATTAAGGAACCTAACACAACCGAACCAAGTCCAGCCATGCCAAACGACAGGCCAAAAAACAATCCGGATACCGTTCCAATATGACGAGGAAGCAATTCCTGTGCATAGACAATGATGACGCTGAAGCCGGACATCAGGATTAGTCCAATCATTCCGCATAATACCATGGACAAGACGGGTCCTGCATAAGGTAACAGCAGGGAAAACGGTGCAGTGCCTGCAATGGAGAACCAGATCATCGGTTTGCGTCCGTAGCGGTCAGCGAGTGGGCCGCCGAGCAAGGTTCCGACCATACCTGCAAATTGCAAAATAAACAGACAGATCTGTGCCTGGGAGAGAGGTAAGTCATATGCATCGGCGTAATAGAAGGCGTAATACCCGGTCATGCCAGCAATATATACGAATTTGGAGAATAACAGCAGGATGAGAATTCCCATTGTAAAAGCGATGAATCCCCTGCTCACAGGCTGTGTCACTGGCTCTGCGCCGCTTGATTTTAGAGGGCGTTGCTGACGAATGCGAGTCTCGGCAAGCTTGTCTCTGTACCAACGACTGACAAAAGACTGAATAAAGATGCCGATCAGGGCAAAGCCCATCAGCCATAGAAAACTTCGCTGTCCATGTGGCAGCAGGATGAAGGCGACCAGTAATGGAGCAATAGCCTGTCCTGTGTTGCCTCCCACCTGGAAGATCGACTGCGCCATTCCGCGTCCTCGTCCGGCTGCCATATGGGCCACACGTGAGGATTCGGGATGGAGGATGGATGAGCCTATACCAATCAATGCTGCCGCAACAAGCAGCATCCATAACTCGGATGACAAGGCTAAGCCGAGAACACCGATCAGGGAGAATAACATGCCTCCGGGAAGCAGGATCGGCATGGGCTTGCGGTCTGACATATAACCGACCAGTGGCTGAAGGACTGATGCGGTAATATTCAGGGTGAAGGCAATCCAGCCCATCTGGGCGAAACTGAGCTGCATGGTCTGCTGGAATAGTGGGAAAGCAGACGGAACCACTGTCTGCATCGCATCATTCAGCAGATGGGCGAAGCTGACTCCGGCAAGTGCCCAATTGGCGGAGGAGTTGATTTGCATTTTGCTTAAAGTGGCCTGAGCCATGGGAGATCACCTCGAATTATTTTTTTCTATGATAAAAGATGGGGGAAGATCATGTCTTTGTGAAAAGTGCTTGGAAAGTGAGCACGATTTGCTATAATGTCAGCAGGTGAGCAAACGATGGAATTAAACATGACGCTAAATGGGTTGGAATTATGGAAAGCTACCGGAGGGTTTGCGAATGAGCCGCATGTACATGACGACTGGTATCAGCTAACGCTGCCGGTCAGAGGTCAATGTCATCTGGTACAGGAACGGCATGCATACCCGCTAAGAGCAGGCATAGGGATTATTGCTCATCCCCAGACTGAGCATTATTTTGAGATAGGGTCGGATTCGGCTGTCATTGTGATCAAGTTCCGTAAACCGCCATTAGGTAGTTTAGAAGGTGCGGAATTAAGTGGGGGACGAGCTGAGTTTCGACCTACCCAGACATTTGATCCTGCTGAGATCAGCAGTCTGTTTCGAGGCTGGAATTCCATTTTGTTAGATGATGTGCCCGAAATGCTGCAAGTGCAGGAAACAGAACTGGCGGTTGAAACGTATCTAAGGCGTATGTTGACGGGGCAGGAAAATGGAAAAAGGACTGTAAATCCCGGTACATTCATTGATCCTCATCTCCAACGAGTGCTGGATTACATTCACAGTGCCTACACAGGTCCAATGGATATTGATTCGATGGCGATGGTCGCGCATCAGAGCCGGTATCATTTTATGCGTTCTTTCAAGGCTATTACGGGAACAACACCGTATCAATATCTGCTGAATTTGCGCGTAGAAGAAGCGTCCAGGAGGCTCCGCCATACAACGGATTCAGTGACCACAATCAGTTATGAACTGGGATTTTCCAGCGTCAGTCAGTTTTACAGAGCCTTTCAGCGAGTGTATGTGATGACACCGATGGAATATCGGAATCACATTTAGATTTTAACGGGCAGTCTCGCGTATGCGAGACTGTATTTTAGTACGTTACAGCATGTCACTGATTTTTGTTGTTGCCAAACATTGAAGACTTTGCTAAGATGGGAAAAAGTTTATGTAAGCGTATACATTTAGATTAAAATTACAACGTTGTAATTACAATTATGGCAAATGTTAAAAAGAAATAAATACGGTGTAAGGAGGACTATTTCAAATTAGTTATCTCGCTATTACGCAGAATGATATAGGTTGTTACAAATTGTGAATGAGATGAATAACAAATGCGTCAGTGGAATGACAGTTCCTTTTTATTCAAAAATTCAAACGTTGTAATTATGTAGCGAAGGGGAGTGTTTCACGTTGAAAAAACGCATGTCCACGCTGTTCAGCCTGATCAGACGGGATAAGTATTTGCTACTGATGTTTTCGCCTATCTTTCTGTATTACCTCATCTTCATGTACCTTCCGATGCCTGGCGTGTTATTGGCATTTCGTAATTTCTTGCCGGGGCAGGGCATGCTCAGCGGGGAGTGGGTGGGACTGCGCTGGTTCGAACAATTCGTGAATTCCATTTACTTCTGGCGACTGCTTCGTAACACATTTTTGCTCGCCTTCCTGCCACTCCTGTTTGGCTTCTCCATTCCGATTTTATTCGCTGTCTGCATCGTGGAGATCAAGAACCGGACATTCAAGCGATTTGCCCAGACGGTTACGTACCTTCCTCACTTCATCTCCACTGTTGTTGTAGCTGGCATGATTATTAACTTCCTGTCACCAACAGACGGTATTGTGAACACCCTCATCGCGAGTCTTGGCATGGAAAAAGTGAACTTCATGATGGATGCGAGCTGGTTCCGTACCATCTTCACAAGTTCCGACATCTGGCAGAGCTTTGGCTTCAGCTCCATCATCTACATTGCAGCCATTATGGGGATCGACCCCGAGATGTATGATTCCGGCAAAATCGACGGCGTCAACAAATTCCAGGAGCTATGGCACCTGACCCTTCCCAGTATCAAACCAACCATTGTCATTCTTCTGCTTCTGTCGCTTGGCGGCATTATGAGTGTAGGTTTCGAGAAAGTATATCTGCTCTACAACGGAGCCACCTACGAAACAGCTGATGTCTTGTCTACCTATGTATACCGGATGGGGATTGAGGGCCAGAATTACGGCTTCGCCACAGCGGTCGGCCTGTTCAACTCCATCATCACCTTTATCCTTGTTTTTGCAGCCAATTCCATGACCCGCCGTCTGACCAAGATGTCACTCTGGTAACACCATAACCGAACCCAAAGGAGATCCTGTATGCAAAAATCGAGTAGTGATCGGTTGTTCTACGGATGCGTTTACCTGCTGACCATACTGGCGGTCGTGATTACGTTGTATCCCTTCCTGTACGTCATTAGTATTTCATTCAGCTCGGTGGATGCCATCGACAAACAAAAAGTTGTATTGTGGCCCGTTGGATTTACCCTGTCAGGTTACCAAATGGTACTGCAATACAAGGAGTTGTGGGTTTCGTTCTATAACACCCTCTGGTACACCGTGGTAGGCACACTATTGAACATTGTGGCAACATGTCTTGCCGCGTTCCCATTATCCAGACAGCAGTTTTTCTTACGCCGCAAGCTGAATTTCTTCATCGCCTTTACCATGTATTTCTCGGGTGGACTCATTCCGGTCTACATGCTGATTACCTCGCTTGGGCTGTACAACACCCGCTGGGTTATGGTGCTGCCTGTGCTGGTGATTACGTTTAACGTCATGATCTGCCGCTCAGCGTTCGAAGGTATTCCGAATGAAATATTCGAAAGTGCCAGTATAGACGGAGCCAACGAGATGACGATGCTGTATCGTCTGGCGGTTCCCATCATCAAGCCAACACTGGCTGTGCTCACGCTGTACTATGCGGTATTCCACTGGAACAACTTTTTCACGGCCCTATTATATCTGGGCAAACAGGATATGCAACCCTTACAGATGTTCCTGCGAAGAGTGCTGATCATGGCTTCGCCGGAAGTGATGCAGAAGATGGGCGGTACGATGACATCTGGTGCGCTGGCGGTCTCCTCCCTTCAGGTTCGTTATGTATCCATTGTGGTCAGCATTCTGCCTATTGTTACGATCTACCCGTTTATCCAACGGTACTTCGTTAAGGGAATTACCCTCGGAGCCGTGAAAGGATAGCTTTACTTACTTAAGTGTCATGTCATTCAAGGGAGTTCAGAATGGTTCATACCAAGGAGGAATGATGGATGAGATTTAAAGGGGCAGGAAGAAAAAGTGTAATCGCAGCGATACTGGCAATCAGCCTGGCGGGATGTAGCGGCGGAACAGGGGCGGGAACCGATGCGGGGAGAACCCCGTCCAGTTCGGAACCAGCCTTCAATTATACCGGAGCAGGGCCGGTGACGGATCAGCCGGATGCCAAGCTGTCTATTCTAGGCACCAACGCCTGGACGACTAATGTGGATCTGTCCACCGCAGCCATCGTGAAGAAAATTGAGAGCAACGCTGGTGTGACGGTGGATTGGGATCTGATTCCGCCGCAGAACTATGCGGATGCCGTCAATCCGAGGCTGGCTGCTGGTACCGGCTTGCCCGATATCGTGTACCTGCCGGATCAGGATCAGCTGATGAAGTACATTAACAGCGGTCTGTTCATTCCGATTAATGAACTGGTAGAGAAGTACGGCGTGAATCTCAAAAAAATATATGAAAAGTCGCCTTCAGTCAAAGCCAGTTTAACAACGCCAGATGGTAAAATGTATTATATCCCGCAGCAGACGTTAACCCGCAACTACATGCCGGTATTTATGGTTAATGTGCGCTGGCTCGATAAGTTGGGATTAAGCGAGCCGACCACGCTGGATGAATTCACGGCGATGCTGCGCAAATTCAAGACAGAGGATCCGAACGGCAACGGAAAAGCCGATGAGATTCCACTGTCCATGGAAGCAAAATTTGTATCCATGGCCTTTGGCCCCGCGTTTGGTCTCGATCTGTCCAACCAGTTCTATGCAGACGATCAGGGCAAGGTACATTTCAGCTATTATGAGCCTGCCTACAAGGAGTACTTGACCTATCTGAACGGACTCTACAAGGAAGGTCTGCTTGGGGTGGATTATGCGAGTACCACGAGTGATCAGGTCACGTCGCGCATCTCTCAGGATGTGACGGGCGCAACGTTTAATTTTAGCTGGTATATGTCGATGGTCTACAGTCCGTTGTTCAAGGATTACAATCCGGAAGAGCCAATCATCAAAGGCATTTTACCACTGAAAGGACCGCATGGGGATCAGTTCTATGTAGGACGTACACCAGTGAGTGGCATCTTTGGCATTACACGTGATAGTAAAAATCCGGAACTTGCTTTCCGCTTCCTGGACTATGCCGTAAGTGAGGAAGCACAGACGTATTATACGTGGGGCATCAAGGATGACACGTATACGGAAGAGAATGGCGTGAAGACATTTACGGACAAAGGCAAGGACAATGAATACATTCAGAAGCTCGGCATTGGTCCGGTGAATCTGCCGAACATCCAATCCACCGATTCTGCCGATTCCGTCGTAGCCCCTTGGCATGCAAAAATGGATAAGGAACTGGAGCCGTATGTGCGCGAACCGTTCCCGTTTGTCTATGCCCTGCCGGATGAAGCGAGCGTGGAGAGCATGGCGATGCCTGACATCACCACGTATGTGGAAGAGATGAACTTTAAGTTTATTAGCGGGGACGCCAGTCTGGATCAGTTTGACAGTTATATTGAGACGTTGAAAAAGATGAATATAGAGCAGGTTATTGCGGGCAGACAGGCACAATATGATCGTTATAAGTCTGCACAGAAATAAGAAATAGGGTTTTAGGCGTATGAGAGGTGTTGATTGATTTTGATAACCATTAAAGATATTGCCAAACTGGCGGGGGTGAGCTATAGCACGGTATCGAAGGCGCTGAATGATGATCCCGCGATCAAACCGGCAACAAAGCAGAAGGTGCTTGCGGTCGCGGAGAAACATCAATATCGGAAAAACATGCTGGCCCGGCAGCTCTCCACAGGCAGAAGCAACATTATCGGTTTTGTACTGGATGAGCTGAGCAATCCGTTATTCTCGAACATCTCCGGCCGTCTGCACACCGAGCTGAAGAAGCGAGGATATCAGATGATCCTGGTTGTGGCGGATGATGGCGTGGATGTCTTCAGCCAGCTGCGCGTGGACGGATGTATTCTGTGGGACTATGCACTGGACAATCGGGAGATGTTCTGGAAAAAGTTCGCAACACTCAACATGCCGTGTTTTGTGCTGGGTACAGATGAAGCGCCGAACTCTCCTTACATCAAGATTGACCGCAAAGAAGGGCTGTTCAAAGCAGTGGAGCATCTGAAATCGCTGGGCCACCGCCGAATCGGATTCATCGGAAACTCCCAGCATGTCAAGCTGGAGGGATACCGGGAAGCGTTGCAGCGTACGGGTCTGGCTTTTAACGAAGACCATGTGCTGCCAGCGTATTCCTCCTGGGAAGACGGGTATTTTGCCATACGTAATCATGCGTTTGGGCCGGATTCGCCGACAGCTTTTATTGGACTGAACAACCTGGTCACCCGAGGTGCGCTCCGGGCTTTGCTTGAGGCAGATTACAGCGTTCCACGCGATATCTCGTTAATCGGGTATGATGATCTACCGGATATGCAATATGCGGAAGTGGCTTTGACGACGATTGGCCCGTCTCTGGATGAACTGGCTGTGCAGGCAGCAGAGCTGATTGTATCGTTAATCCGTGATGAACAGGTCGACGTTCCGGTAGTTATTCAGCCCAAGCTGAACCTTCGCAATTCAACGGCAATGTGCCGGCAATAAGGACAGCAACCTATGAAGAGTGAAGCGGTTATCCTAGTCATACATGTATGTATTAGGTGAGTACAACATTCAAGGAGGAATTGCTTATGCAGGTACAGACACAGTTATCCTGGTCTGAGCGAATTGCAGCAACAATTATCCAGCAATGTGACGGGGACGGTTATCATGCGTTCCCTTCGGGACGATGGGCATACGTGGAAGGCATGACCTTGATGGCGATGGCACGAACCGGGCAGTATTATGGCAAGCAAGAGTATGTTGATTTTATGAAAAAACATATGGATCTGTATATCCAGCCGGACGGCTCTATTGGCACCTATACTTTGGAAGAATATAATCTGGATCAGATTAATCAGGGGAAAAACCTGTTTGCATTACTGGATGGTGCTGAAGATAAGCGTTACGCAGAAGCGGCGCATCTCTTGGCAGCACAACTCGCAGGGCAACCCCGAACATCAGAAGGCGGTTTCTGGCACAAAAAAATCTATCCATTCCAGATGTGGCTGGACGGCCTGTATATGTCATCTCCCTTTCTGTCCGAGTATGCGAAGACATTTCATCATCCCGAGTTATGGGATGAAGTGGCGCATCAGATTTTGCTGGTCGAACGCCAGACCCGTGATCCGCGGACCGGACTGCTCTATCATGGCTGGGATGAATCGAAGGAGCAGGTCTGGGCAGATTCATCGACAGGTTGCTCCCCACATTTCTGGAGCCGGGCGATGGGCTGGTATGCCATGGCGATTGTAGACAGCGTGGAGCATTTCCCCGTGAATCATCCAAAGCGCGGAACCATCATCGGTATCTTCGAACGGATGTGCCATGCTTTGGTGCGCATGCAGGAGCAGGAGAGCGGGTTATGGTTCCAGGTACTGGATCAGGGTTTCCGCAAAGGCAACTATCTGGAAGCATCCGGATCAAGCATGTTTGTATATGCACTTGCTAAGGGTGTGCGGCTAAGGTATCTGGAGCCGCATTTCAGAGCTGCGGCGGAGAAGGGATGGCAGGGACTTTCCTCCAGATTGGTGGAGGAGACGGCTGATGGCATTCGGTTAAACGGGATCTGTCATGGCGCAGGACTAAGCCTGGATCGGGATGGCTCGTACAACTACTATGTAACCGAAGCGGTTGTAAGCGATTCTTTTATGGGGGTGGCTCCGCTTCTGCTGGCAGTGCTGGAAATGGAGCGATTGCCATGACGCAGCAGAGATTGCCAAATACAGCATTGGAATCATCGGCTCCCTGTCTGACTGTTGCTTCAGATGGGACAGGGGATTATGTGACGATTCAGGCCGCAGTTGATGCGCTGCCGGAGAATGGCATCGGAACCGTTCCAATTCGAGTGAAGGCTGGTGTCTATCATGAGAAGCTGCATATGGAGAAGCCGGGCATCCACCTGATTGGTGAGGGGGCGGAGCAGACGATCATTACGTATGATGATCATGCACTCAAGAAGTTCCCGGACGGGTCGCCATATCATACGTTTCATTCCTATACGGCTTTCATTGGTGCTGATGATTTCACGGCAGAGGGAATTTCCTTCGTAAATGCTGCCGGGCCGGGCAAGCAGGTTGGTCAGGCGCTGGCCGTTTATGTGGATGGAGACCGGGCGGTCTTTCGCCGCTGTCGTTTGATCGGTCACCAGGATACAATCTTCACCGGCCCGCTGCCGGAGCAGCCCATGGATCGCAGTTATTTTGGCGGGCCACGCGATGGTGCCGAGCGGCGCAAACTGCGGCAGTATTTCGAGGACTGTTACATCGAAGGTGATATCGATTTTATTTTTGGCTCGGCTACCGTGGTGTTTAAGGGCTGCGAGATCTTTACGAAGAATCGCCTGACTGAAGCGGAGGCAGCGGATGGACAAGTGAACGGTTGGATTACCGCAGCCTCTACGCCAGAGGATGTGCGTTACGGCTATGTGTTTCTGGACTGTGATCTGACCAGCAATGCTCCGCCGCAGTCGGTGTATCTGGGCAGACCGTGGCGTCATCATGCCAAAGTCTGTTTTCTGAACTGCTGGATCGGCGCTCATGTGAAGCGGGAGGGATGGCACAACTGGAACAAAACAGATGCAGAGCAGACCGTTCAGTATGCGGAATACAACAGCGCCGGGCCTGGTGCCGGATGTGCTGCTGATCGTGTGCCTTGGGCCAAAATACTGACCGAACAGGAAGCGGCCGAGTACACTGTACCTCTGATTCTGTCCGGCGTAGATGGATGGCAGCCTTTGGAAGGGAGAGGGGGGCTGCGGCGGTAAGATATGCCCTCTTCTCTGCGTAATATCTAACATAGGTTTTCGTTCAAGTCTCCTAAGGACTTGAACGAAAACCTTTTTTGTGCGCTATATTACATTTTTCGCCCCCAATAGAACTATTTTATCCCTTATCTCTTTTGCATTTTACTGATTAAATACAGGGTGAGGATCTGTAAATTCCCTGTAAAATTTGGATGGTGCCTGCAAAAAAAGAACACGAGAGGGAAGGTCCATTTTGGTAAGGGAAGGGAGTGAAGTGACACGCAACATCAGATGGCTGAATGAGGCTGACTCTAATCGATCACAGATCAGATGCAGGTGGACAATTGAAGTTTTGTTTGCAAGGTGAACGTATCCTTAGTACAGGAGGGATTTTGCTTGAATCAAGCTGTTCGATTCCGCCCGGTCATTACATTTGCTTTGACATTTCTTCTACTTATTTCGTGGTTTGCACCGAGAGCCGATGCCGCCGCCCAGTGGCAGGCAGGCACCGCATACAAGAAAGGAGACCTCGTAACATATCAAAATAAAGATTATGAGTGTATTCAGGCCCACACGGCGTTGACCGGATGGGAGCCCTCTGTGGTGCCCGCGTTGTGGAAATACGTCGGGGAAGGTTCGGGAGGGGAAACGCCAACGCCAGATACGGCACCACCTTCTGTTCCTGCGGGTCTGACTTCATCCTCCATCACGAACACCTCTGTGAGTCTTTCCTGGAATGCATCCACGGATAATGTGGGCGTGGCGGGGTATGAGGTGTACCGGAACGGCGTTCTTGTGACAAGTACTTCAACTACAACAGCTGTAGTCACTGGACTGACAGCTAGCACGACTTATGCTTTTTCGGTAAAAGCCAAAGATGCCGCAGGCAATATATCCGCTGCGAGCACCTCCCTCAGTGTGACAACTTCCAATGGATCTTCCAATCCTGGGCCAACCGGCGGCAAATGGCTGATCGGCTACTGGCATAACTTCGACAATGGTTCAACCAATATCAGACTTCGTAACGTATCAACAGCCTATGACGTCATTAATGTCTCCTTTGCTGAACCGATTTCACATGGCAGCGGAACGCTTGCTTTTACTCCATACAATGCAACGGTAGCCGAATTCAAATCCGATATTGCCTATCTGCAGAGCCAGGGAAAAAAAGTACTTCTTTCCATGGGGGGAGCCAACGGTACCATTGAGCTCACCGATGCGACCAAGAGACAGCAGTTCGAAGATTCGTTAAAATCAATCATTTCGACGTATGGTTTCAATGGTCTAGACATTGATCTGGAAGGAAGTTCCCTGTCTCTGAATGCAGGGGATATCGATTTCCGTAGTCCAACTACACCGAAAATTGTCAACCTCATCCAAGGCGTGAAAGCGGTTAAGTCACACTTCGGCGCCAATTTCATCCTGACGGCTGCGCCGGAGACGGCCTATGTGCAGGGTGGATATCTGAGCTACGGCGGCCCTTGGGGAGCTTACTTGCCAGTCATCCATGCCTTGCGTAATGACCTGACCCTGCTTCATGTGCAGCACTATAACACGGGCTCCATGGTGGGGCTGGATGGACGTTCTTACGCCCAAGGAACAGCTGATTTCCATGTGGCTATGGCGGAGATGCTGCTTCAAGGCTTTCATGTAGGCGGCGGTACAGGCCCTTTCTTTAGTCCCTTGCGACCGGATCAGATTGCAATCGGTGTACCGGCTTCCCAGCAGGCTGCTGGAGGTGGTTATACAACCCCGGCCGATCTGCAGAAGGCATTGAATTATCTAATCAAAGGTGTGTCATACGGTGGTTCCTATACTTTGCACCAGTCTACGGGCTATGCGGGGATAAAAGGGATTATGACCTGGTCAATCAACTGGGACGCATATACGAATAACCAGTTTTCGAGCGCACATCGTCCGTTCCTGAACGGGCTGAGTACGCAAACGACAAAGGAGGTTGTGTATTAGATGATACATTTAAATAAACACACTGCTTTCAAGAAAACCGCAAAGTTTCTCCTGGGTCTATCCCTGCTCTTATCCGTCGTTATTCCTTCTTTTGTGCTCCAACCCGCTACGGCAGCAGCTGCAGATTCTTATAAAATTGTTGGTTATTACCCGTCCTGGGCTGCGTATGGGAGAAACTATAATGTAACGGATATCGACCCAACCAAAGTCACGCATATCAACTATGCTTTTGCCGATATTTGCTGGAACGGCGTTCATGGAAACCCGGACCCTTCAGGCCCTAACCCGGTGACCTGGACGTGTCAGAATGAGAAGAGCCAGACAATCAATGTACCCAATGGCACGATCGTGCTCGGCGATCCATGGATTGATACCGGCAAGACATTTGCAGGGGATACGTGGGATCAGCCCATTGCAGGCAATATCAATCAGCTTAACAAGCTGAAACAGATCAATCCTAATCTGAAGACAATCATCTCCGTGGGAGGATGGACATGGTCCAACCGCTTCTCCGATGTAGCTGCGACTGCTGCAACGCGAGAGGTATTTGCAAACTCTGCCGTCGACTTCCTGCGGAAATACAATTTTGACGGGGTAGATCTGGACTGGGAGTACCCGGTATCAGGTGGGCTTGATGGGAACAGCAAACGTCCTGAGGATAAGCAAAATTACACACTGCTTCTGAGCAAAATCCGTGAGAAGCTGGATGCTGCCGGAGCTGTGGACGGCAAGAAGTATCTGCTTACGATTGCAAGCGGTGCATCGACGACCTATGCTGCGAATACTGAGCTTGCCAATATAGCTGCCATCGTCGACTGGATTAATATTATGACATACGATTTTAACGGGGCCTGGCAAAAAATCAGCGCGCATAACGCGCCGTTGAACTATGACCCAGCGGCTTCGGCTGCTGGGGTGCCGGATGCCAATACATTTAATGTGGCTGCCGGAGCACAAGGACATTTGAATGCAGGCGTACCAGCCGCTAAACTTGTGCTTGGTGTTCCGTTCTATGGCCGTGGCTGGGATGGATGCGCACAGGCGAGTAATGGCCAGTATCAGACCTGCACGGGAGGTTCTTCCGTTGGAACATGGGAAGCAGGCTCCTTTGATTTCTATGATCTGGAGACCAACTACATTAACAAAAACGGGTACACGCGTTACTGGAATGACATTGCCAAGGTGCCATATCTCTATAATGCGACCAACAAGCGTTTTATTAGCTATGATGATGCGGAGTCTATTGGATATAAAACCGCTTATATCAAAAGCAAAGGACTCGGCGGAGCGATGTTCTGGGAACTTAGCGGTGACCGGAACAAAACACTTCAAAATAAACTGAAAGCCGATCTGCCTACCGGAGGTACAGTGCCTCCAGCAGATACGACGGCGCCAAGCGTACCCGGTAATGCCCGTTCGACAGGCGTGACGGCAAACTCGGTAACGCTGGTCTGGAATGCTTCAACGGACAATGTAGGGGTTACCGGTTATAACGTCTATAACGGCAATAATCTTGCAACATCCGTCACCGGAACGACAGCAACGATCAATGGACTTACTGCAGGTACTTCCTATACTTTCACGATCAAAGCAAAAGATGCGGCAGGCAATCTGTCTGCAGCCAGTAATGTTGTAACCGTGAGCACTACGACTCAGCCGGGAGGTGATACGCAAGCGCCAACTGCACCGACGAACCTGGCATCAACGGCGCAAACAACATCCAGCATAACGCTGAGCTGGGCGGCATCCACGGATAACGTGGGTGTAACGGGTTATGATGTGTACAACGGAACGGCACTGGCGACATCCGTGACCGGAACGACAGCAACCATCAGCGGGCTTGCAGCGGATACCTCGTATACATTTACGGTAAAAGCAAAGGATGCGGCGGGGAATGGTTCTGCTGCGAGCAATGCGGTGACCGTGAAAACAACAACAGGAACGACAAATCCGGGTGTTTCCGCCTGGCAGGCGAATACAGCCTATACTGTAGGACAGCTGGTCACCTATAGCGGTAAGACGTATAAATGTTTGCAATCCCACACATCCTTGTCTGGGTGGGAGCCATCCAATGTCCCTGCATTGTGGCAGGTTCAATAGTTAAAAAATGGATTACCACATTTTGAATTGAAACGTGCAGTAGACACGAAAAACCGCCGATCTTTGATCCGGTGGTTTTTCTCTCATGTGAATGAAACACTCGCCGTAGTTAGCATCCGGCAAAAGGTAGGCTGAGGCCAACAAGCCAACACTAGGGATCTTTAGTCCAGTGGTTGTAGTAGACATATAGGCTTTAACTTCTTGTTTGGCTTCATCCCGTTTGGCGCAGTTCTTTAACGAGATTTCATCCTTAAAATGATCAAAGAACGACTCCTGCGGTGCGGTATCCCAGCAGTTCCCTCGTCTGGACATCGATTGACCAAGCCCCATACGTTTCACTGTCTTCTGAAAATCTGGATGAGTGTAGTGAGTTCCTGTTCTCCTTGTTCCTGGTAACTTGCTCTCCGTTGGTCGGCTGCGGCGTTAATCCGGGTCATGTCGATGATCTGAACATCGAATCCACAAGACTCAAAAGTTTCTCTGGGCAGCTGTCCTTGTTGATTCGATGCAATAAAGATTTGTTTGAATTCGTCCGTATACGCTATTCCCTTGGTCGATACAGATTTCACATAGAGGTTTACAGAAAGTTGCTCTACTTCGCTAAATCCTTTGCTCATTCTGAGCAATCTCGTATTCAAAGAATTTTATGTGATTGATTTTAGTTTCTTTAGGATCAGTCCTTTAATTAGCTTCATGAGGTTAAAAAATTTGAAATGTATAACTACTAAATTTCGATATAAATGTATATGAATCTCCAAATAAACTTATTATATCTAAATATTTTTAAATATATCTATTAAATCTATTTACTTCCATAAATACATATGGTAATATTGCCCATATAAGTAATTGGTACTTAAGAACCAATTGGAACACTATTATCATATTGAACAATGAATACCCTGCTGAGCAGGATGAGTTATGAAAGGAGGTGAAAACTATGAAATTGAAAAATCAAATGGAAAATACTAATGCAGCTACATATAATCCAGTAGGAAGTGTGCTATCTGAATTGACAGACACTGAGATGGATACAGTGGCTGGTGGTGCTCAGGCACAAGGCTTTACAGATGGTAATTGTGTTAAGAGCATTACGGCTGATTGTACCCCAGGATGGACATGGGTATGTTAATAAACAGCTGAAATTTAAATGTTATTGCAATCATTGGGCTAGTTGATACACGGTAGTAACAGAATGATAATGCAGTTAGGTTTGACATGGATTTTATAAGGAGGGCATTCTGCTGATATTATCGGAGCATTATAAATGATGCTGCCGAGGATACAGCTAGAAATGCCCTCTTATCCATGTAGGTATATCAATTATCTGTTTCTTCTAAATTATCGAAAGGTTGTTATTATACATTGATAAATACTAGTGAAAAGATAAAATATTGGGCAAAATTTTTCTATGATAAAGAAGAATATTTGGAAAAAAGTCTCAAAGAAGTGTCAAATTTAGAAGTCGATACTATTTCAAATATAAAAAAAATTGACTCATCATGGGAATTGAAATGGGAAAATTTGTTGCTAATTGACTCAATGGATGAATATATTCCCGCTACTCCGCCTGAATTTTGGGGATTTACTGAACGTTTCCTCTTACTTGCTATCAATAAATTGGAAGAAAACATCAGTGATTCAGATTCTCGTATTTTACATACAAGTAGTTCTTTTTTTAAAAGGCTACTTTCTTCTTTATTCGAAAGAATCATGGATTGCAGTTACAAAACTTTAATATTGGAATTGAATGTATTAAGTAATCAGGGACTTTTGAGAGGAGAAACTCCAGAACAGAGGTACCAGTACTTTGAAAATTTGCTACATGATAAAGAGTATTTAAGACAATTGGCCAATGAATACCCAGTGTTAATACGTTCATTGCTTCGTATAACTGAAAAATGGACAGCCCATGTTAGTGAAGTGTTAGATAGGTTCAAGGCTGACTATCCAAAAATTGTTTCACATATGCCTGATGTCAACCAGTTCGGTAAGCTTGTCCAGTTACATATTGGGGCAGGTGATACTCATGATGGACGAAGTGTAACGATTCTAGAGTTTACAACAGGAGGCAAATTAGTATATAAACCTCGTTCATTAAGAGTTGATAAAGAATATTACAAAATTTTGTCTTGGATGCAGCATTTTGGCGTTCCTCACACAAAAATGATAAAAAATTTAGATTGTGGAAGTTATGGCTGGACAGAGTTTGTAGAGCATTCTGAGTGCAATTCCACTGAGGAAATTAGTGGATTTTACAAAAACATGGGCGTAAATTTGGCTATAATGTATATGTTTAACGCCACAGACTTCCATTATGAGAATATTATTGCGCATGGATCTAGCCCTGTTGTAATTGATCTAGAATCCTTATTTCATAGACATATAAGTACGAAGAAATTTGAACATAACGCCAGTGGCCATGCATATGAAATTATATCTCATTCTGTGATGTCTTCTGGCATGTTACCACAGTACATTTTTAAGTCAGATACGTACTCCGGTATAGACATCAGTGGTATTTTCGGACACGGTGGAAAAAAAGTACCAAATGTACTGAATCTCACTCACAGAGGGACAGACCGAATGAGGTTAGAAAAAGGGGAGGGAGAATCTAGTAAGACCTATAATCTTCCATATTATAATAATGAAGTTGTAGATAGTTATCGTTATATTGACGACATTGAACAAGGTTTTGCTCAAGCTTACAGGATTATGATGGAAAACAAGCACAGACTGAAAGAAATGATCCGAGAGTTTGATGATGTTAGAGTTAGAGTAATCGTGCGAGATACTAGAGCGTATGGTGAATTAATGCGTACCCTATACCATCCTGACTTATTACGAGATGAATTAGATCGTAAAGTTGTTTTGCATCGATTATGGTTACAATGCTTAGCCGATCCTAAACATTTAAAATTTGTTTCCCACGAGATGCGTGATATTGAAGACGGGGATATCCCTATCTTTTACACTTCTCCGTCCGAAAGAGATGCTTGGTCATCTAATAATGAACGAATCCCTCAGTTATTTGAACAATCAGGTATAGAGGTTGTAATAAACAAAATCGATAAAATGGGCGAGAAGGACCTAAAAGAACAGTTACAGTTATTAAATATGTCTGTTTTGTCATCTAAGCCTGATCTTTATACTTATTGTTTTCCTGAAATTCAATTTATAAAATCAAACGACGTGTTAGGGTCTAATTGGAAAGACGAGTATGTCCAATTAGCTATTTCAATTGGAGAAAGTTTAGTTCAATCAGCAGTTATATCTTCAAGTCCAGCAGCTGATGATATAACATGGATTGGCTTAGTAGCCAATAGTGAGGATGAAAGAAAACTGAGACTCGTTCCTGTAGGAAATGATCTTTATAATGGGAATGGCGGAATTGCTTTATTTTTGGGTTATTTATCTGAACTAACTACAAATAACAATTATAAAGATATGGCCCGAAAAGCTTTGCAGCCGTTGATTGAAATTATGAGAAATACGTATCAATCAAATGATGTATCGTTAAACGTTGGGGTATTTGAAGTTGGTAGCATTGGTGGTGGCGTATTTACTACCTATCAATTATCACGCTTATGGAATGATGAAGATTTACTACAAACTGTTAAAGAATTTCTTCCTTATTACTGTAACCTCATTGATAAAGATACCTCATTCGATTATATCGGTGGTGCAGCTGGAGCTATTGATGTGCTTTTACATGTATATCATGGAACCGGATGGAAACAGGCGCTACAAGGTGCAGAGAAATGCGCTGAACATTTGCTTCAGAATGCTCAAACCTTGCCAGATGGTAGTATGATTTGGTTGACAACACCAAATAGTAAGCCTTATGTAGGGTATTCCCATGGCGTATCTGGAATTATTGCTTCATTATCATCGTTATATAGGGTCACTCAACATAAAAAGTACATTGAATATATTGAAAAAGGTTTACAGTATGAGCGTGCAAACTATAGTGCTGAATTGAAAAATTGGATTACTCCTAATGATACCGCAAGGGTAACATGGTGTCATGGTGCACCGGGTATATTATTATCTCGACTACGATTGTTGGAAAATGGATATTGGGATGCACATATTGATCAAGAGATTAATATTGCGCTTGAAACAACTCTTAAATTAGGCTTTGGGACAGAACCTGTCTATTGTCATGGTGATTTTGGACAATTGGAAATATTACTTTATGCTAATTCAGTTTTGGAGCGTAATGAGGATACTATCAATATAGTCAGAGCGTATCTGCTCAGACTTCTAAATGATCAACCATGGAATAACACAGGTGTCCATCGTGCATTTGATATTAAAGGATTAATGGGTGGTCTTTCGGGTATTGGATTTGGGCTATTAAAACAGGCATTTCCGGAAAGAGTTCCTAATATTTTAAACCTGGAAAATGATAAATTCTTCCCTTCCATCTCAAGGCTAACTGTGTGATCTTAAATCAAAGTAGAAGGGAGAGAATGTAATGGCTCGTCGGCGTGTACCCTATGTCGAGCAGATGCATCAGTCAGAGTGTGGACTTTGTTGCCTTGCAATGATATCTGCATACCATAAGAAAGAGATTTCATTATCTCGCCTACGTGAACGGGCAGACGTTGGACGAGATGGTACAACGCTGTTGCAACTAAAGAAAATTGCTGTGAGCTTAGGCTATGATGTAAAAGCTTATCGCATTGAACATATTGATCAATTTCAATTACAGCAAGTTTCTTTACCAGCCATTCTGCATTGGAACCAAGGTCATTTTGTAGTTTTGGAAAAGATAGATAATAATTATGCCCGTATTGTTGACCCACGTTTTGGGAGAATTAAGCTGTCATTAAAGAATTTCAGCGAGCAATTTTCTGGATTTTTAATGACAGTGGGGTTAACCGAACAAATCGACATTGAGAAAAGCCCAAATATTTGGTTAGATGTTTTAGTCCATGTAAAAGCGCATAAAAATCTGTTTGTATATGTTTTTCTTATTACACTAGCTTTGCAATTCATAGTTATAGGTATGCCTTTATTCATGAAGCATGTTATTGATGAAGTTATGATCCCTAAAAAATCCAGTTTATCTATAATGATTTTTATATCTGTAGTCAGTTTTCTACTTGCTTACATGATAATTACATTCGTGCGCAGTCGTGTTTTGGTTCGATTACACAATGCTTTGGACTATGAGATGCAGACACGCTTTTTTTCACATTTATTGAAGTTACCTTTTCCGTTCTTCTTACTGCGCTCGTATGGGGACATGCTTTTTCGAATGAATAGCTTGGTCACAATTCGAAATCAGCTGTCAGGCGCTCTGATTACAGGTATATTGGATAGCTTCATGTTATTTGTATTGTCTGGTTATATGTTGTTCATATCTCCATTGCTTGCGATGATTGTATTTTTGCTTGTGAGTATAAATATTTTGTTAGTAATTTTCACTAAACAATATGTAGCCGAGATTAATCAGCAACAAGTGGTGGCTACGACAGAAGTACAAGCAGTGCAGACAGAGATGCTGTACGGTATTATGGGTGTGAAAATATCAGGGACAGAACAACAAGTATATTCCCAATGGCTTAATAAATTCAAACATTTATTGCAAGTATACCGCCGTAAGGAAAATCTGAATAGCTACATTACAACAATTAGCAATGGATTGCAATTTATGTCACCACTCGTTGTGCTAAGTATCGGCGTTATGTTAATTACAGGGGAATACAGTTCTATGACTGTTGGTATGGTTGTCTCATTTCAAGCGATTGCGACTCTTCTTTTTACTACATCATCAAGCCTCATGAATACGATAAATTCATATATTCTTACGACTACTATTTTGAAACGAATTCATGACGTGTTGGAAGCTCCACCTGAGCAGAATGAAGGTAAACTGCAATTAAAAGTACTAGGTGACATCAGACTATCACATGTTAGCTATTCCTATTCAAAGTATAGTCCGATCGTTATAAATGACATTTCATTACACATCAAATTAGGACAGAAGATAGCCATTATTGGACAATCTGGCTCTGGAAAATCAACTTTAGCTCATTTGATAATTGGGTTATTTGCCCCGATATCCGGTGAGGTATACTATGATGGTTATGGAACATCGGATTTGGACATGCAATACGTACGTAAACAGATGGGGATAGTGCCGCAGGATATATCATTATTCAATCGTAGTGTTTTTGATAATATTGTCATGCACCAGGATGGTGTAACTATGAATGAAGTAGTGCGGGCAGCAAAAGCAGCAAATATTCACGATGAAATTATGTCGATGCCGATGCAATATCAGACAGTTTTAGCTGAAATGGGTAGAAATATTTCAGGAGGACAACGACAAAGAATCGCCTTAGCCAAGGCAATTTTAAATAACCCATCAATACTTGTATTAGATGAAGCAACGAGTGCATTGGATCATATAACTGAGGCTCGAGTAGATGCATATTTATCAAGTATTAAATGCACACGAATTGTGATTGCCCATCGGTTATCGACCGTTATGAACAGTGACATGATTATTGTCTTGGAGAATGGAAGGGTTTGTGATGTAGGAAATCACAATCAGTTGTTACATACTTCAAGCTATTATCAATATTACTATCAAGAAATGAGTTCATAACTGTTTTTATATGGCGGGTTTTCAATCAAGTAGATGTGAGGATCTCATGGACTTATTCTCCTGTGTGAATGTAGTTGTTTGTGACTTTATTCTACACGGATTAGACCATGGGCTCTTTTTATTTTCTAGATAAGATGCTGTAAAGTATATTACAATCTGTAATATAAAGGATTTTCTTGTTGAATTAAACAAAATTGAGTTGCACAGATACATTGAGGAGGGAGACATTTGAAAACGATATTATCGGTAAAACACCTAACGAAAGAAATTAAGGGCAAGTTGATTGTACAAGACATATCGTTTGATGTGGCAGCAGGGGAGATTATCGGACTACTTGGTGCCAATGGAGCGGGCAAGACAACCACGATGAAGATGATGGTTGGTCTAAGCAAAGTAAGTGCCGGGGACATTCATATCGCAGGTTATAGCATTAAGACTAATTTCTCTAAAGCCCTCCCTAATGTGGGGGCCGTGATTGAAGCCCCTGCATTCTATCCATATTTAAGCGGATATGAAAATCTACGCCAATATCAGCGGTTGCACAGAAATGCAAGTAAAGAGTGGCTGTCAGAGGTGGCTAGCCTGGTCGGGATAGAATATGCGCTTAAGCAGCGAGTAGGCACATACTCCATGGGAATGAAGCAAAGACTGGGTATAGCACAAGCACTACTACGTAAGCCAAAGTTGCTAGTTTTGGATGAGCCAATGAATGCACTCGATCCTGCTGGTGTGCGGGAAACACGAAACTACTTAAATCGAATAGCTGCCGACTTGGGAGTAGCAATTGTAATCTCTAGCCATCAACTATCAGAGATCGAGCAGATGGCGCGCAGAGTGATCATTATACAGCATGGTCGTTTAGTGACAGAACAGCAAATTGGTAAGGGTATAAATGATGACATCTTCTGTATTACTCTTCATATTGATAACATTGAGCGAACAAGAGAAGTTATGGCCAACTTGTATAGGCATGATCAAAATGCATTGGAATATAAGCAATTGGATAAATTATCCAACCACCTGTATACTATTACAATAGCTATTGATGAAGGTCAAGTTCCAAAGCTCATCCGAACATTATGTGATGCTAATGTGAACGTTCATCGGGTGTTCCAGGCACATACCAGTTTAGAGGATAAGTTTTTAGAATGGACAACTGTGCAAGATGGGGGTGAGTTAAGTTGATATGGAATGAATGTTTGAAGATAGTGAATAAAAAAGTCTTTATTTTTTCACACCTTGGTTTTATTGTGATGACGTTACTGTTGTCTTCGTCGTACATCAGTGGTCTTGAGGCTGATGTTACAGTGGCTCAAATGGTAGGTTCTTTGCTTAGTTTATCGGGAATGCTTGTTATTTTACCTTGGGCGATAGTTATGTCCCCTCTTATTTGGACGGATGAGTATCATTATGGTACTCTGAAACAGCTATTTCTGCATACTTCTTCGCGCTTACGGTTGTATTTTGCCAAAATTGTTGCGATGATCTTGCTCATCAGTTCGGGTGTTTTTAGTATATTCCTGATTTCTTTGGTATTAAATCTCTTAGCAGTTCCACAAAACATTCAATGGGGGGACATGACAGTTGTTATATACATTATCGGAGCTCTCGTATTGCAATGCTGCCTATATGCAAGCTTAGCGTCATTTATAGGCGTATGGACGAGATCAGCTGCTTTCGGGGTAGGCGGAAGCTTAGTGTTATACTTTTTTCAGTTAATATTTGAAAATAGCCTTTTATCCATATCATGGACGCACATTCTATTCATTCATCACGATGATTTAAGTGTCTACTGGAGCACATCACAACATAAATCAGAATTAGTTGGCTTACCTATATCGTTAATGATAGACATCATCTATATTATATTTTTCTTTGCAATTGGATTATGGTTCTTCGTTAAGGAGAGAGGGGCAGAATAAATATCATTCGGAGCTTAAGGGCTGTAGGATGACTTGAAGCCTTGTGGCTATGATAGCCAACATAACTAGGCTTTTTTTTGTACTTTACGCTGAAAGGAACAATCATTCGGCAAAATAAAGGGATCAAAATCATAAATCCACTTATTAAAGACTCGTAAAAAAAGCAGTAGCCAATCTAGGAACCAAGAAGTTCTAGACCTGCTACCGCTTTTTATTGTGCGCTACAAACCACTAAAGATAATACCTGCTTATTTCTCCTTGGTTGGTTTGGCCTGAATAACAAGAAGAAATACCATATAATTGGCTTTGTGCTGCGTTCCTTAGTGTACGGAAATCGGTGAGTTTACTGGATTTAATTACACAGTGTACGTTTTGCGCATTTTTGTTTAAGACCAGATACATAGCAATTGTTTCGACATATCGTAACAAACCTGGTACTGGCGGGAATTTACATACTACCAGACTTACGTTGGACAGGTAATACGCGCTGTTCCATTTTTTCATATAAAGCCAGAAACCGCCTGATAATCCCAAGCTTTGGTGCCAACCAATAGATGAACAAAGCTGAAATGATGCCAATCAACGCTCCCACTGCGATATCTATTGGATAATGAACTCCAACCCAAACGCGGGAGACAGCACCACAACAAGCAAGCGCCAGCCAGAGCCACCCACCCTTTCTCCGGACAAGCCAGAAGGAGACAGAGATGGAAAAAAACAAAATCGTATGATCGCTCGGAAAAGAATTATCTATATCATGGTTTAGGAGTTTGTTGACATTTGGCAATACCGCGAACGGCTGATAATGCTCATAAAACTTGCCTACCAATTTACCGATGATCTCTGCCAGAACAAAAGCAAGCCCTGCCTGGATAACCATCATCCGATTCCGGCTGCTGCGGGTGAACCAATAAACAAGCATTGTTAACGCTAGTACATACAGCATATATTCCGCCACAAATACAGCAGCTGGATTCAGAAAAGTAAACTGTTTGCCCAGATCATTAATCGTCCGGAACATATCAATATCCCATTGAAACAAAATCCCACCTCCACCTGAATTTCCAACTTACAATGGAGAACTCCAACCAGCCTACCTCAGTGATTATCCATTTTTTTGAAGTAGGCAATTGTTGCCACTAGTCCTAACGGCAGCAGCATAAAGAGACACATAGGAGTAGAACGAAGGGTATGCAGGAACTCCGCAATCAAATGCACGACTGACTATGGAAAAATCGCTTTATAGTCATAGTTTGCGATACTATATTCGCCATCTCAAACACAACTGTAAAAATAATGGTTTACACGCAGTTAGTTTTTTTGCGCATGTTGTAATAAACATCGTCGGGGCCGACAATAGAAACAGCTAACTTCACCCAACATAATACCGATTCTTAGCTGTTAGATGACGCCACATGACGTAATCCCGAAAAACAGGAATATCAACATTACGATAATACGTTTACAGGACGTCCTCTATCGGCAATCTGCTATACTCTTCTGTCTCTTTGCATGAACAGGTCGTACAAATCGTCCCCTTGTAACCGTTCTTTAATACGAGATTATCCGGTTCCACCGGACCGAAGCTGCCGCAAATAGCCGCTGCGGATAACTAGGAAGTACACGATTTGAATGATCGCGAATGCACTCAACACGATTATCGACTCTTTGATGAGCGAAAAATTGAACATGCCCTGCAGTGCCGTCAGTGCCACTGCACCGTGAATGAGCGCGATGGCAATCGGCAGGAAGAACAGAATAGCCATCTGGCGAGTGACGATCTTCGACAGCTCACGGCTGGTCAGCCCGAGCTTTATGATTGAAGCGTACTTCGCCTTGTCATCATCCAGATCCGTGTACAGTCGGAAATAGAGGAAGCTGCCGGACGCCACAAAGAATACCACGCCAACGAACAACCCAACGAACATCACTGCGCTATAGCTCTGAAGCAACTGCTTGATGTGGAACGCGAGTGAGAAGAAGCTATCATTCTTGGAGTGGCCAATCTCATTGTTCAGCTGCTGGCCGACTGCTTCTGTCGCCTTCCAGTCACTGACTGCGAACACATAGTAGCCCTCGGACGATTGCGGCTCTGGCAGCTGCTCGTAGCGGTCATCATTCATGACATAGTACTTGTTGTACTTCGACATGTACTCCGACATTAAGAAGGAGGCACTCTGTGTGATCAACAGTGGTTTTCCGCCGCCTTCCACGGCCAGCTCCTGCTCGTCGAAGGATTCGCCTCTTCCGTCTATTGAGTTGTACTGGACGATAGCCGCTTCGTTCGCTCCTAGTTTCAACTTCTGATCCCCGGCGACAACGGCAAATGTGTTGTACATTGACTCGCTGACGATCATCACCGTTTCGTTGCTCTCGGCTCGTTTGTAAGAGCGCAGCTCGGCCTGTAGCTTCGTGAAGGGAATTCCCTCCACGAAAAGTTTATGTTCGATCACATCCACCGCCGAGGCGGCCTGTTCCGGAGAGTTCCCCGCATACGAGATATATTCAAAGGCGAACGGTTTTTCAATCGACTCAGTAAGGATCGTCTTGAACCCGACTAGGGCACCGATTGCTGAGAAAGCGACAGTCGACAGGATCGTCACAAGGAAAAAAGTGCGGGCATTGTCCTTCATCCGATATGCAAGATCGTTGAAAAACAACAAGTTCGTTCGTCGCCAGTATAGCCTCCGGTTGTGCTTCAAGCCGCGGATCGTATATACGCTCAATTGAGTGAACAAAAAGTACGTCCCGACGACGACCGCCACTGTCACTGGCAGCAATGCATACACGACCATCAAGCCTTCGACGACCAGCGACACACCATATCCACAACCGATCAGTGCGAGCGACGCGAGTGACAGCCAGATCGAAGCGCGGGGCTCAGGCCGGGGCTTGGTGGATCCTTTGAGTAGGTCAATCAGCTTGTTGCCACGAAAGAACAGCACCGTGAATAGCGAGATGCCCAGAAAAAGCAGCATGAACGCGGCAAAGGTCAGAACGAGCGCTCGGTACGGCATGTAGAAGGGGAGCTCTTCCTCCATCCCAATCAGCGACTCCGCCGCAAGCAACAATATCTTGGATAGTACCAGCCCGGACGCGACGCCAGTCAGCGTGGCGCCGAAACCAATCACAATATTTTCGATAAATACGAGCCTCCGGAGCTGCATATTGGTGATGCCGAACATGACCAGCAATCCGAACTCTCGGCTGCGCGACTTGATAAAAGCGCTCATTGAATAAAGGACAAAGAAGAATGAGAATAGGTAGATGAGCATCTGCGCCACTAGTAATCCGATCGTTACCGGACTGCCGATTTCTCTCGTTGCCAGCCCCGGATGAAAGGCGAAAACGCCATAGACGAAAAACACCATCACCGCAAATGCGCTGCTGAGAAAATACGCTATGTACAGGCGTTTGTTGCGCATGACGTTATTAAACGCGAATTGTTGAAAGGTCATGCGCATTCCCTCCAAGCAGTGACAGTACATCGATGATTTTTTGGAAGAACGCCTGCTGGCTGTCCCCGCGGTGAATCTCGTTGTAGAGTTCACCGTCCTTGATGAACAGCACACGGTGACAGTAGCTGGCCGCTAGCGCGTCATGCGTGACAAGCAGCATTGTCGCCCCGTCCGCCCGGTTGATCGCCGTCAGCGTCTCCATAACGTCCCGAGATGATTTGGAGTCGAGGTTACCTGTCGGTTCATCAGCCAGCAGCAGCTTCGGCTCGTGAATGATCGCCCGGGCGATGGCCGTTCTCTGCGCCTGTCCGCCAGATACTTCATAGGGCCACTTGTCCAGAATGGAGGCGATCCCAAGCCTGTCAGCGATTCTCTGCGCCTTCTCCTCCATCGTGCGCACCTTCTCACCTTCCAGCGTCAGTGGCAGCACGATATTTTCTAAAATTGTCAGTGTGTTAAGCAGATTGTAGTCTTGAAAAATAAATCCAAGCTGTTGTCGGCGGAACCGGGCGAGCGCGTTGTGGCCCAATTGGTGTGGGTTCTGGCCGTCGATGAGCACTTCACCGGAAGTCGGATTGTCGATCGTCGCGATCAACTGTAGTAGCGTCGTCTTGCCGCTGCCCGATGGCCCCATAATGCCGACAAACTCGCCCTTCTCGACGCTGAACGATATATCGCCGAGTGCCCGGTGCATGACCTGGCCGCTGTAAATCTTGCCCAGATGAGTTGTTCGCAGAAGTTCCATATCCTCGCTCCTTCATGTAGCTGGTGATTTCTTGTTCTCCACCTCAAGTATACGGCGGGCTCGCCGAGCAAACCAATCGACGAAGATTACATTTAGCTTACATCGATGTAAGCTTGACCGCAGTCAAGAAATAAACCCGCACCCGGGTGCCAACGTCAACGGTAGAATCGATCTCCAGCTCGTGGCCCAGTCGGTTGCAAACTTCTTGTGCCAGATGCAGCCCCATTCCCGTCGACTCCCTGAACTTGCGGCCGCTCTCACCAGTGTAGAACGGCCGAGTCACCCGCTTTAAGTCGGCTAGCGGAATACCGATGCCTTCGTCTGCCACCTCCAGCACCGTCTTCGCGCCTTGCCGCCAGGCGCGAATGGCGACGGTCCGGCCGCAGCCAGCAGAGTATTTGATCGCGTTCGACAGCAATTGGGTCAATACGAACCCGATCCACTTCTCGTCGGTCGGCACCGTCAGTTCATCGTCCATCTGAACTTGAGGGTATAGATTATTGACAATGAACAGCCGCTTGTGTTCATTGACCGTTTTTCGCACAACACGTTTAAGTGGCACATGCGCCGCTTGGAAATCCTCCTCAAACGTCTCCAACCGGGTCGCGTGCAGTACTGTCTCTAGCCCCCACTGGATTCGGTCTGCTTCGTCGCGGATGTCGACCTGCCGCCGGTCGCTCTCGTTTTCGGTCAGCAGGTGGATAACCGAAAGCGGCGTTTTCATCTGGTGGACCCATTGGGTAATGAATGTCGAATGCTCACGGCGGCGCCGCTCCATCTCTGTGATACGAGTCATGTACAGTGCATACTGCGCCTGCAGCAGTTGGTCGACTGCCTGCGCGATGGGGGCACTGTTGCCGGAACCAGCCGCAGACTTATCCAGCTCATTTAGCGGCTCCGCAAGCCGATCGTACATCTTGCGATGGCTGATATAGCGCCAACCAGTATAAACTAGCAAGGTGACCATGCCAAGAAATATCGAATAGAGGGCGGTGTACACGTTGCGATAGCCGTCAAGCCAGTAGATCGCCACAACCAGCGTCAACTGAACAAGATGCATAACAAACATGGGCCAATGCTCACGGATTAGTAGCTTCATTTGGGTTCACCCAATTCGTCCGTTTCCAGCACTAGCTTGTATCCGGACCCGCGCACCGTCTCGATACTGCCCGCAACCGCGATCTCCTGAAGTTTCTTGCGGGCACGCGCGATGTTCACGTTCAGTGTGTTCTCGTCCACGAACTGCTGGTCGTCCCACAGCCTATCCAGCAGTGCTTCGCGGGTAACGACCAGCGGGTAGCGTAGAAGCAGCAGGTCCAGCAGATCCGCCTCCTTGCGCGCCAATGCGACAGTCGCGCCCCGCCACTTCAGCTCCAGCCGCTCCGGATAGAGGGCGAGCCCGCCTTGCTCGACCATTTTCTCCCGCGCATCCCCCGCATATTCACCGTACACCCGCCGCAACTGGCTGCGCACCTTGGCAATGACCAACTCATGGTGAAACGGCTTGGTCATATAGTCATCGGCTCCGTACTCCAGCGCCATTACCTGATCCATATCGCCTGAGCGGGCGCTGATGAAGATGATCGGACAGGTAGACACTTTGCGGATCTGCCGGCACCAGTAATACCCGTCGTAACTCGGCAGATTGACATCCAGCAGTACAAGATGGGGCTCGTAATGCTGAAACTGCGCCATTATATCTTCAAAATCGTCCGCGTACTGCGCTGTTAAGTTGTACTTTTCCAGACAAGCCTGTAAAAGCGAAGCCAAATTCGGATCGTCCTCCACAATCCATATGCGATACATTGCAACTCTCCTCCTCTGCGTCATCGTGTCCATAAGAAGCACAGTTTGTTTGCTCCACTTGCCCCTAGCGCGGCATACCCGCTCGCAGCCGAGGTAGTGAATGGGGCGACTGTCTCTATATTAACATAAACATAATTGCTGATAATCGTTACAAGCCCATCAAATCTAAGGATAGGAGAACGAACAACATTCGCTATAATGGATATAATTTACTGACGTTAACCTTAAGGATTTGGAAGGCGAGGCAGCTAAAATTCAGCAGATCGTAATAAATGGTGAAACGAAAACCTTCAAATGGGGCAATGTAGCAAATCCCTCCTTTTATCCTCAAATATCGGTCGTTGATTTAGATGCAGATGGGGAAGATGAAGTTGTCATTGTTCTGATCCAAGGCACAGGGAGTGGAGTACATGATTCGAAAGTGCGTATGCTTAGAACAGACTTTATAGAAATATCGGCTTTGATGTGAATCCACGTCAAAAAACCTCCAACTCTCGTACATAATGAGAGTTGGAGGTTTTGCCCTACTTATTTTTGCTGTAAATCAACCCTGAATCATGTGGACAACTTCAATTTAGAAATCGAAGTTGTCCGGGTCAGGTCCAACACGTACATCTTCGTTCAGAGCACTGATCTGATCCATCTCTTCATTTGAAAGTTCAAAGTCGAAGATGGAGGAATTCTCAATAATCCGGTTTTCCTTGGTGGACTTCGGAATAGTAATGACTCCATTTTGCAGATCCCAACGCAGGATGACTTGTGCAACCGATTTGCCTTTGTCTGAAGCAATCGCCGTAAGCACTGGGTTGTCCAACAGTTGACCTTGCATTAGAGGAGACCAAGCTTCAAGCTGGATACCATGCTTCTCACAGAAAGCTTTAAGCTCAACCTGAGTCAGGCGAGGGTGGTATTCCACCTGATTGACCATCGGTTTCACTTTGGCATCCTGCATCAGGTCTTCGAGATGATGAATCTGGAAGTTGCTTACACCAATAGCTTTAATGCGACCAGCCGCGTACAGTTCCTCGATTGCTTTCCAGGCTGCTTTGTATTTGCCTGCCTTAGGCCAGTGAATCAGATACAGGTCAAGGTATTCCAGTCCCAGTTTGTTCAATGTGGTATCAAAAGCGGCAAGTGTCTCTTCATATCCGAGGTCTGCATTCCATACTTTAGATGTAACAAACAGTTCTTCGCGTTTCAGGTTATTTTCTTGCAAAGCTTCTGCAATCGCTTGGCCAACACCAGCTTCATTGCCGTATATTGCAGCAGTATCAATGCTGCGGTATCCATGTTTAATCGCATTTTTCACGGCTTCAATCAGTTCAGATCCTTCTTCTACCTTAAATACACCAAGTCCGAACCAAGGCATAGAAACACCGTTATGCAGAGTTACTGTGGATTGTAAATGTTGTGCGGTTTGAGCTGTTGTCATGAGATTTCCTCCTTAAAGTGTGTAAAAATCAGTCATATTAAGCTGAATATTTGTTGTTTTATCATACAAAATTAAATCATAGTAGATCAAATTGGGTTCAACGTATTATAGTATAATAAAATACCATATGAAACCGGTTCCCCTCGAAGGCTGGAACTGATATATATAAGAGTGAGACCCATAGTCGGAATGGAAATTAGAACGAAGCTTTCTCCATTTCGACTGATGCATGTTGATCTTTGCTTTCCAGCATTTTAGCCCATGCGGTCAGGATTACAGCTACGAGAACCATCAAGGCACCGACCCATGTCGTGTGAATCAAACCGATGGAATCATTGATCACTCCACCCAAATAGGCACCTATAGCGATCCCTGCATTAAATGCGGCGATGTTAAAGGCTGAGGCTACATCCTTGGCCTGTGGTGCATATCGTTCAGCCAAGGTTACAACGTACATCTGAAGACCAGGCACATTCATGAAGGCGAGCAGGCCCATACCCATAATGGTGAGCAGTGCTGCCAACTTAAACGGGACGGTGAAGTACATCACGCCGAGAATGATGGTCTGAATGATGAACATGTAGAAGAGCGCCTTGAGCGGGTTGCGATTGGCTGCTCTGCCGCCGATGATGTTGCCAATAGCGATGGCGATTCCGTACAACAATAGGATGAACGCTACTGTTTTCTCGGAATATCCGCTAATATCATGCAACAACGGGGACAGATACGTAAAGACAACAAATGTTCCTCCGTACCCAACAGCAGTGATGGCAAAAGCAAGCAGCAAGCGTCCACCTGTAACGAGCTTCAGCTGATCCCGAAATGCCGTCCGTGTTCCTCGCTTCAACGTGGATGGCACGAGTATCAGGTTCCCGATCATCGCAATGATGCCAACCACAACAATCAGGATAAAGGCAGCGCGCCAGCCCCAATGTTGGCCAATGAGTGTACCGAGAGGTACACCGGTTACTGTGGCAATGGTTAGACCGGAGAACATGATGGCAATAGCACTCGCCCTACGGTTGGCAGGCACCAGATCGGCTGCAATCGTGGAGCCTATGGACATGAACACCCCGTGTGCCAGAGCGGACACTACTCGTGCAATGAGTAACATGGTGATGCCCGTCGATAATGCAGCCATCGTGTTACCCGCAATGAAGACAATCATGATGGCAAGCAATAACGTTTTGCGTGATATGGTAGACGTCAGTGAGGTCAGAACAGGAGCCCCAAAGGTAACGCCTAATGCATATAAAGTAACGGTCAGTCCCGCTGTAGTTACGGAAATGCCCAGGTCATCTGCAATAAGGGGCAGTAGCCCAACGCTGATAAACTCTGTGGTACCGATCGCGAATGCACTAATGGCCAGTGCTAGCAGTGCCCACGTGCTGCGTTTTGAATCCTGTAACATTTCTTGCTCAACTCCCCAGAATGTAGATTTACGTACCGGCAAATGCTATTATGAGTTATTCGGTATAGATTGAATAGTACGTACTTTTTAGTACCCTACGTACTTTTTGGTGCCTATACAGCATGCGACGGATGTAATCCAATTCATCAGGGAGGAAGCAAGTTATGGTAAGAAAAAAATATAACATCTCGGTTGAAGCGACCTTAGAAGTGATCGGTGGCAAGTGGAAATGCGTCATTCTCTGTCATCTGACACATGGGAAGAGACGAACCAGTGATCTCAAACGTATTATGCCCGCAATCACACAGAAAATGTTAACACAGCAGCTGAGAGAACTTGAAAACGACGGAATCGTAAACCGAATCGTATATAATCAGGTCCCTCCCAAAGTAGAATACGAATTGAGTGATTACGGGAGAAGTCTTGAACCGATTCTCAATGCACTCTGTAATTGGGGAGATCAACATATTGTGAAGGAATACGGAGACAAATCAGCAGTTCTGGAAGATAATGGACTCAATGATTTTAACTCTGACAATAGGGAGCTGGTGCAACCGTGAACTATGAGATTTTATATGATGGTGCTTTTGCGATGCTCAAGGTACATTTGCAGCGGGGAGAGCGGTTCAAGGCTGAGAGTGGTGCGATGGTATCCATGACGCCTACGGTTGAACTGAAGGGTTCAGCAGAAGGTGGAATGTTTGCCGGGTTCGGTCGGATGCTGAGCGGGGAGAAGTTTTTCTTTCAGGAACTGACGGCTGCGGGCGGGTCGGCAGAGATTCTGCTCTCACCTTCAAGCATGGGCGATGTAGAAGCTGTTGAATTGGACGGTTCCTATTCACTCTATGTGCAGAAAGACGGATTTCTGGCGGGAACCGAGGGCATTCAGGTGAATACCAAAATGCAAAACCTGAAGAAAGGTCTCTTTTCGGGAGAAGGTTTCTTCATTATTGAGATCAGCGGACGTGGAACCGTATTTCTGTCTTCCTATGGTGCCATCCATGCGATTAATCTGGCAGCAGGTGAAGAAATGATCGTGGATAACGCCCATTTGGTGGCATGGCCTCATTATGTAGATTACCGTATTGAGAAAGCTTCACAGGGCTGGTTATCCAGTGTTACAAGTGGAGAAGGACTGGTATGTCGGTTCCGGGGAGAAGGAACCATTCTTATACAGAGCCGCAATCCGCAAGGATTCGGACAATGGGTGAAGCAGTTTATTCCTGCCCGCTAATTATTTTTTTGAGAAAGAACACACAGAATTGCAACGGATATGTTTCCATCATCGTTATATGAATAATGGATTTACTTCATTGACTGACGGGTATATATTCTGTTGCATAAGGTCGCACATCATGGAGGTATGAGATGACAAGCTCACGGTATAAAAACGCACAAGAAAGTCCGGGATATCTGTTATGGCAGGTTACAGCCATGTGGCAAAAGGAAGTACGCAGGGTGCTGGAGCCCCTCGAACTGACACAACCTCAATTTGTATTATTGCACGCCTGTTTGTGGCTCAATGAACACGATGAGGAAGGCAAAGGAGTTACTCAGGTCCAAATTGCTCATTTTGCCAAGGTGGATGTTAACGTAACTTCTCAGGTTCTACGTGCGCTTGAAAAAAGGGGATTAATTACCCGCGCCCGTCATCAGACAGATACGCGTGCCAACATTATCACAACAACGGAAGAAGGAACCCGATTGGCTGTGGAGGGAATCCATCTGGTCGAGGAATCGGACAAGGCATTTTTCGAAACTTTGGATGAACGTAAGGGAGAGTATTTGGAGATCATGCAGGAGTTTCTTCGCCAAAAAACAGAGAGTTGATCCGTAATATATCTTTTTTTAATGTATTAAACTACAGAATGTAGTGGAACTGGGAAATTTTCTAATTATTAATAATTATAGCACCTCTGCAAAATACAAACAGACCTCCTGACTTCATCTTGTCGGGAGGTCTGTTTCGGTTGCTCAATCGATTCGATAGGACGCAAACGGCTCGCGGCGACGGAAAGAGTCACTGATCTGGTCCAGATCGGCCAACAGCTCATCGGGCAGTGACATGTCCAGACTAGCCAGATTATGTTCCAACTGATCGGTGTGTGTAGCGCCAACAATCACTGTGGATACAGCCGGACGTGTCAGCAGCCATGCAAGCGACAGCACACTCGGGGAGCATCCATATGCAGCCGCTTTTGCGCTTACTTGTTCGCTCAGTTGAATATTATGTTCCAGCAAGAAACGGTTGAAAGACGGATCGGTGTCTGCTCTGGAACCAGAAGGCACACGGGTCTGTCCGTTATATTTACCTGTCAGAATACCACCTGCCAACGGGAAGTACGGAATAATACCTACACCCTGATCCAGACACATCGGTACCAGTTCCAACTCGGGCGTACGGTCTGCCAGGGAGTAGCTGGTTTGGGTGGAGATGTAGCGCACATAACCTTTCTGTTCACTGATGCCCAGAGCTTTCATCAGCTCCCAAGCTGCGTAGTTGGAGGCTCCGATGTAACGGACTTTGCCGGAAGTGACCATATCATCCAGTGTGCGCAGTGTCTCATCCAGCGGTGTATGCGGATCAAAAGTATGGATCTGGTACAGATCGACATAATCCGTTTGCAGACGCCGCAGGCTATGTTCCAGCTCTTGTTGCAGATGGTAGCGGGAGGAACCCCGCCCATGAGGACCATCATGCCGGGGTAATCCGGCCTTGGTAGCAAGCACCGCGTTTTCCCGTCGACCTGTGAGAGCCTGTCCAATAATGCGTTCCGATTCCGTGCCTGCGTAGATATTGGCAGTATCGATAAAGTTGATGCCCTGATCCATCGCTGCATGAATAATGCGGGTAGAAGCTGCTTCATCCGCGCGTTTGCCAAATGCATTGGTGCCAAGCCCCAGTGCCGATACACGCAAACCACTATTGCCCAAACGTCGATACTCCATCATTCATCGCTCCCTTTATGTACATTTATGTAATGCAGATTATAACGTAATCTATTGAAAACGTGTTATTAATATAGTTAAATGATTCTAAGAACCCGTTATTAAAGGAGATATGATGGAAAACAGTGCTGCACATTTAACAAGACGGAAGCCGAAGAACCCGAAGAAGAAATGGAAGAAACCATTGATCATCACCCTAAGTGTGCTGCTTGTGTTGGGAGGACTCGGATTTATCTATCAAAAGCAACTCGTCGTGTTTGCCTTTAACATGTTCGCTTCAGCTACGGTGAAGGAAGCCTTGGATGACTCCTTTGTACCAGCTGGCGATAAGGATGCCCCTGTCGTGGAACATACCGACCCATTCTCGCTGTTGCTGCTGGGTATTGACCAACGGGATAACGAACCAAGCCGTTCGGATACCATCATCTATTCCGTCGTGCGTCCAGAAGACAATAAAGTGCTGCTGCTGTCCATTCCACGCGATTCCTATACCGAGATTGTCGGCCGGGATGTGAAGTCGAAGATCAACTCAGCGTATGCCCATGGTGAAGCCAAGATGGCGATGGATACGGTGGAGAATTTGCTGGGGAACAAAGTGGATTTCTATGCCGCGATTAATTTTAACGGGCTCAAGGATATTGTTGATGCGGTGGGTGGTGTGGAACTGCCGATCAAAAAGAACATTGAGAACAAGCTCAAAATTCATGAGAAGCTGTTTGTTGAAGCGAATAAACCGATCTATAACGGCGAAGAAGCGCTTGGATATGTGCGTTACCGGGAAGATTCCGATTTCAATCGGACGATGCGTCACCGGATTTTCTTAAGCGCCTTCATGAATCGTGCGCTGGAAGTCAAAAATCTGACCAAGATCCCGGACGTAATCCAGATTGCCGGATCGAATTTTACAACTAACATGACCTCGGACTTTATCGTGAAATTTGCCGAGTCCTTATATATGAAAGATAGCATACCAACGATCAGCAATTATATGCTGAAGGGTGAGGGTGCAACGCGCAGTGGCACATGGTACTACGATCTGTCGGAGGACGATCTGCAATATGTGCGTGGCATGATCGCCAGTTGGCTGGACCCGGATGCGACTGAGATTATTGAACCCGAGTCAGCGGACCAATCAGAGACGAGTGATGCGGCATAAGCATCCATTCTTGTGCAAAGCTCATATGAATATAAGTCGGGAGAAGCAGTTGCTTCCCGGCTTTTTTGCGTTTGAGATCCTACGGATGAAATATTGAACAGATATATCTAATGTTTAAACCTCTTTTTATGGCATACATATAGTAAAATATAGGGAAAAGATTAAACATCAACCAACGGAGGAAGCTCATGAAGGAGTTTAAGGATCGGCTTCAACAGGTTCAGGAGCAGCAGAAACAGCTGGCGAAGGAGTATCATGCCTTGCTCCAGGAATACCAGTCCGATGACCTGATCGTTCAGAATGAACAGTTACAGGAACAGTATGAAGCCCATAAGCTCAAGCTGCACCAGCTTGAACTTCGCTCGCGCAAGATGGAAGAAGAGAATGCACGTCTTCGCATGGCGTTATCTGAACAGATGCTGGATGAGAAGCTGAATCTGATCCGGGTATCCTGGGAGAAGATGGAGACCTATTTTCAAGGGAAAACAGCAGTACATAATGATCGAATTGCATTCCATGAACATCGAACCAAATCCAATCTAAACGCGCTGTACAACCAGGCGGCACAGGAGTTGCAAGAGGATTCCGATGAGGTAAAGGAGAGGATTGCTTACCTTGCGGCAGAGGTGAATGAGCGTATTGAATCGCACAGACGAGCCGTACGGGATAGAGAAGAGGCTCTGCGTGGGCACATGGAACGTGGATATGAGCATATGGCGGAGGAAGGGTTGAGCGAAGAGACTATTCAACGCCGGATCAAGCAGAATCGCATGGAGATGAAGATTGGACTCAGCTGGATCAACAAAGTAGCCATCTTGCTCCTCATTCTGGGGGTTGGAGCAGCGTTCCAATATTCGTACTCGACCTGGTTTAATGACGAGATGAAGAGCGGAGCCTTTTTCCTGCTCGGTGCACTGATGCTCGCTGGAGGAGAGTGGCTGTTCCGCCGCAAAAGACAGACGTTTGCGATGGGGCTGCTCGGCGGTGGGATATCCGTGTTGTTCGGCTCTGTCTTCTATAGTTACTTTTTACTGCATATTATCGGGTTATATACGGGACTTGCCCTGTCTGTATTGGTATCGGCAATCTCCGTATTATTGTCCTTGAGATACCAGTCGAAGACCATCTGTTCACTAGGTTTGGTGGGTGGATATCTTCCGCTATTCTCCTACATGTTCTCGTTCGGACTCGAAGGTCCGGCTGTCTATGTAGCCATGATCTATCTGCTGCTCTTAAACGGCATTATTGTGTTCATTTCGTTTGGCAAACGGTGGCCAGTGGTGCACTATATCAGTTTCCTGTTCAACACACCATCCATGCTCATCCTATTATGGCTGTCGCCAAGTGAGAAGATTGGCATGTTGTATTCCATTGTGACGTTTGCATTATATCTAGGCATTACGCTGGCATATCCGTTCAAACACCGGATGAAGTTAACCTGGTGGGATTTCGCTCTACTCGCCATGAATACGAGCATTAGTTGTCTGATGTTATACGTATTATTTGATGTGGCGGGTTGGAATGATGCTCAGGGTTTACTGGCGTTGATCTTCTGCGTGGTGTATCTGGGCCTCGCACGATTCGTCCAGCGCCATATGGTTCAGGAGAAACAGACGATTCTGCTCTTTTATGTCACTTCCCTGACCTTTGCCATTCTAATTATTCCGTTCCAATTCGGGGCCAAGTGGTTATCGATGGGTTGGTTAATTGAAGGCGTTCTGCTGGTCACGCTAGGACATCTAAAACGGCTCAAATCGGTGGAACGTGCTGGATGGGGCATTGTGCTTCTATGTCTAATCACTTTTGTGTACTATGATCTGCTGGCGCTATTCTTCATCGGGGAACGTTCTTACTTTATGTTAAAATACTCCAGCATCACGCTGGGAACCTTACTTATTACACTTTATTATGCCTGGGCAGTCCACGGCAACTCATCTTCCAGGGAGAGATTCAATTACAGCGCGCTGGAGCTGGGTTTCCTGAACGGGTTCAAGTATGTAACACTTGCGAATCTGTGGTTATACGTGCTGTATGAGTCGAATGAATTGTATACCAGAGCTGTCGATGGGACGTTCCTGTTATACATGTTCTACAAGTTGCTCATGTTCGCAGCGCTCACCATTGCATTGGCCTATGGACTGAACAAGGTGAAGCTGCTGCGTGATCGATACGTGCAGGTGTATACCACCTTCTTGCATGCTATTGGCTGCTGTATTGCACTGGCCGTAACCTTAACCATGCCAGCGCTTCAGCCGGAAGTTCAGCAGCATACGGCGGCGGAGATTATTGGTTTGCTGGTGCTAATTATCTTTAACGTAGGGGTATTCTTTGCAGGAAGGGATCTGCTGATTGCAGGCATCCGCGGGCAGTTCAAGAGCATTGAATGGTACCCGGTTATCGCAGGGGTGTATCTGCTGGGTGTCATCACCGTCTTCCTGACGATTCAGTTCCAATGGGGCGATGTGGGGCTGATGTTCAGCCTGATCTATCTGCTGCTGGCGATTCTCTATATTGCCTATGGATTCCGTAGAAAATATGTCATGATTCGGCGTCTGGGCCTAGGACTAACGTTGTTCGCTACGGGGAAGATGGTGTTCTATGATGTGGGGATGCTCACCTCGGGCAGCAAAATCTTTGCCTATTTTAGCTTTGGCGTACTACTGCTTGGGATCTCTTACCTGTATCAGAAGGTGTCCAGCCGGATGGAGGAAGTACAGTCCAGAGTGGTAGCGAAGCCTGACGACGAGCCGAATGTGCCTGAGGAAGACCAAGACTAACTTGGATACGAACGATAGAAGTAGCATTTGCGATTATATGGGGAGGGATTCGAAGTGGGATTTGACCTGAAAATCATGCTTTGGCAACTGTTATGGCTTGGTGGCCCTGTAGCTCTTATCGTGTATGCGTGGAGGAAATTCGGCGTGAGAAAGAAGCGGCAATGACGTGAGTGCGGATGGTGGGAATGTCCGCTGTCCACTTCACTTCGCTCTGTGAAATAAGTCGTGTAATATAGATTTTCTGGATTAAAATGAGGCTCCGGGTTGCTGTTACCAGCAATCTGGGGCCTTATTGATATGAGTCTATGGCTTAGCCTAATATGACATTCGTGAAACGTTTTGCGCAGAGATCACGTTATAATAGAGTAGACTTAGGGTTGGATCTTCATTTGTAACCATGAGGTTTCGGCAGCTGAGGTGCCTTTCAGTGGTTCTCCGCCATCATCATTCATACGGGAGAGCACAGTTAATGTCATGGATAGGGCAAAGGCGAGTAACACGTATATGAAAATATTTTTTTTGTTCATAGGAAGGTACCTCTCTTGTTGAATGAGCTAAAAGTAGACATCCGGCCGTCATGAGAAAAAAAGCACAACGTCTGGTATAGTAGAGTGAGTAGAACCGAACATAAATCGTTCCTGTATACCACTATATTGAACTATAGCGGTGCAAACAATGGAACAAATCTGATGATTTTATCATTATTGTTATGAAATGTTTATAGAGATCGAGTGAGTGATCATTGAAGGTGGGAGAATAACATGCGGGAGACGGCAAAAATCGTCATTCGTACGCCAGGACAGGAAAGTGACGGCTCATTTGCTTATGTAAGCCAAGGTCGCTCCATTACGGTGGGACGTTACACAGGCGGAAGTGAATTGGACTTGTCTATCTATAATCAGATGATATCGAAGCGGCATTGCCGCATTCATTATGATGTACAGCAACAGCTATGGATTGAGGATCTGGATAGCAAAAATGGTACCGAACTGAATGGGCAGCGCCTCGTTCCCTATGAGAAATATCCGTTTAGCGAGGGCGATAGCCTGACGTTGGTCAACGGACTGATCCAGCTTCGCGCTGAAGGGGATCTTGGAGAGACGAGGGAATATCGGGTGTCGGATCTGCTGGGTGAGGGTGTACGCTTGCAGGATCACCTGCAAACCGTGCAGATCGGTGAAGTGGAGATTCCGCTGTCCAAGAAGGAGTATCAACTGTTCAAGCTGCTGTATAGTGAACTGGACCATTTTGTGACCCGAGAGCAGATTGTGGCTCAGGTGTGGCCGGAGCGGAGCATGCTGGAGAGTGAAGCGGTGGGGATCGACGAGATTAACTCGCTAATCTATCGGACGAATCGCAAGCTGGGTGTACATTTTACCATCAAGTCTGTATATAAAAAAGGTGTATATATGAAGTCTCATGTGCCGGAATGAATGAGTGATAACAAAGGGATGAGTTCATGTTCATCATTTACCTGATTCCATGGCTGATTGCCGTGGTGACATTGATCGGTGTCATATCGATCGTACTCGTGAGTTGGAAAAACGGGATTTCCCCGATGCCCACATCCAGTCGTGTCAGACAGGTGGTCATTCAAGAGGTAAACCGTATTCCCGGGTACGGGGATGTGCTTGAAGCAGGCTCCGGATGGGGCACATTGGGATTGGATGTTGTAAGACACTGCCCTGGTAAAAGGCTTACCGGGATTGAGAATTCGAGAATTCCCTTATGGTCTTCCCAACTGATTGCCTATTTCAGTGTTCGCTTACGTCGAGCCAAGGGAAAAAAGTACTCTCTCAAGGGCAGGCTGCGCTTCATGCGCGGGGATATCTACACCAGTTCCTATGAACATGCGGATTGTGTGATCTGTTATCTGTTTCCGGGTGCCATGACTAAGCTTCTGGACAAGTTCAGTCGAGAGCTTCCGCCGGGTGCCAAGGTGATTAGCGTCTGTTTTGCCCTGCCAGGAAAAGAACCACTACGTACTATTACATGCCGGGATGCCCTGCGTACCAAGGTATACGTGTATTCCTTTTAAAGAAAAGAACAGGAAAGTGATCACCAGGTTTACTCAGCTGGAGTGCTGTAAACCTTCTGCCATAACGTTAATGGATGAAAGAGTGCGCTTCATATCATAGTAATGCAGATACCACGTAAGAATGAGGATACGAAAAAGGCCCCGAACTCACTATGAAGTGATTCGGGGCCTTTTTGTCTCGCCTTTGAGTTGGGGCAAGAGATTGCTTGATTATTGTTTACCGCACGTATTATTTTGCAGAATCGGTAGTGCCTGTGCTGTCGGATGTTGTACCGGATTGGGATCTGTTTCTGCCGCCTCCGAAGCCACCTTGACCACGGCCTCCTCCTGGACCACCCATACCTGAATTGGCTGTAGTTACACCAGATTCATTGACCCAAGTTACATTGCTTGTCGATTGGAAGGCAACCACTTGAGTTCCACCGCTATACGTACCGTCTGTGTAGAGTCCATCTACCGCTTTACCTGTTGATGTACCACCGGAGTAGACCACGTAGGAACCATCTTTTGCAAGATCCGGTGAGCTGACAACCACGGTTTGATAATCTTTTGCCGGAGCGAATGTCAGAATGTTGTTGCCTTCGTTGTCTTGTACATGTACAAGTGTTCCAGCTTTTTGCGTTGCAGGGAATGTCATCACAATGGTGTTTTGCGTAGACGCATCGGATGTTCCTTGTGCCATACCAGAGCTTCCGGCAGCCACGAGGTATCCACCACTGATTTCAAAGGTGCCGTCATAATCCAGTGCTCCGTTGCCGCTATCCGTCGGTCCGTTCACAATAACCGTTCCACCAGTCATGTTAATGGAACCATTGGAATCCAGTCCGTCACCACCTGCGTTCACCGTGAGTGTACCGCCGTTAATGTGGAACTCGTTATTGCTCGCTGCCGCACCGCCCATACCGCCCGGTCCACGTCCTTGCTGAGTAGTAGCTGTACCTTGGGATGCCTGATCGGTAGTTGATGTTGTGCCCGTCGTTTCGGTTACAGAGATGTTGGAAGTCGTTGCGGCATCGGTTGCTGTAGTAGCGCTATCTGTACTTGCCGCTGTATTCGCAGCTGTTTCCGTCTCGCCACCTGCAGCATTTACGCCATCATCGGATGCTGTTACATCCACATCCCCATCGTTCAGGGTGATGACTGCCCCCTCAAGTCCTTCGTAGCTCTTCGCAATGGTGATGGTTCCACCGTTAATCGTAAGGGCCTGATCGGCATGGATGCCGTCATCACCGGATTCAATGCTGAATGTTCCATCGTTGATGGTTACGTTATTGTTGCTGTGCAGGGAATCATCCATGGAATCAATGGTATACGCACCGCCATTAATTGTAAGGTCTGTTCCTGCTTTGAGTGCTTTGGCACTTGTGGACTCCGTTGCTGTTGTAGCAGTGTCCGCATCAGCATTGTTATCCGTTGTTGCTGTTGCATTGGCAGAGTTGGATGCTGCTGCGTCATTCGTATTAGCACCTGCATTTGTACCGCTGTTATTAGGCATCTCTGGCATATCCGCAGGTGGTTCGCCATCTGGTGGTGTGCCCATATCTGTTGGTGGTGTGCCGCCGCCCCATCCACCGCCACCGCCGCCAAATGGACCTTCTTCAACTTTGGCTGGTGCATTGGCACTACCGCCGCCCGTTACAATGTTGTATGTGCCTCCATCCGCAACAAGTGCGGTTTCGGCTTGAATACCATCGTTGCCACTTTGAATATCGAAGGTACCTCCTGCGATAGCAACGTAACCTTTGGTGGTATCCGTGTCATTGGTCGATTTGATACCGTCGCCTTCGGCTTGAATGGTAATCGTACCCGCTTGAATAGCGACCATATCCTTACCTTTGATGCCGTCATCGGCTGCTTTGACACTGATGTTACCGCTAATGACTTTCAGATCATCCTTGCTCGTAATACCTTCATTATAGTTACCTGTGACGGTCAATTGACCTGCACCGTTGAACGTAAGATCCGCTTTGCTGAAGATCGCAGCATCCGGCTCATCTATCGTAGCATCGGCGTACACATACGTTTTACCATCGGAAATGGTATTCTTGGTTCCTTTTTCGAGCGTAATCACCGCTTTACCAGCCTTCTGAATGTAGATCGCTGCACTGTCGTTATCATGAATGGTTGCTCCGTTTAATACGAGATGTACAGTGCCCTTATCGGCAACGTTAACCATGATCTGGCCATCCGTTAGCTCACCGCTAAGTACATAAGTACCTGCTTCGGAGATGGTTACCGAACCATTCGCTGCTTTGGCACCCGAACCAGTCACCGTTGCAGTTGTGCCATTCAGTTTAATCGCTGTGGAATCCGCCTCACTCCAGATAATATTGGTATCGTCAGCATCCAGAGAGACCAGATCTGCATATTTTACTGAAGTTTGCTCGCTGACAGATACCGTTTTGGTTGTTCCTGTCGTTGACGTTGCGGCATTGGCCGTTGTGCTTGTCGTTGCTGGTGAACTGCATGCTGCGAGTAGACTGGTAATCATGGCGATGGACCAAAGTTTGCTGCCTGTTATCATGTTTTTCTTCATATTAGATCGTTCCCTTCGAATTAAAAATTAATATTCTGTTGTTGGACTCATGGTTAACGAGATATCCAGGTTGCCGTTCCGTGTGCGGATCGCATCGAGGAATTCCTTTTGGCTAACACTTTCGTGAATGGTTACACTGTAGACCAGCTCATACAGACTGCCGAGTTCAGTGGTTCTGATTTTTTTCAGATCAAAAGGTACATTGAATGTATGGAACACTTCATTAAGTGCTTCTTCATAACTCAAGTTTTCGGGGATGGTGACTTTCAGCGTTTTCAGCTGACTTTTCTTGCCGCCGAAGTTGAAGCGACTCAGGACAAACATCAGTACACACAGGATAATGGTGAACAGAACCGCGTATCCAAAAGCGCCTACACCGCAAGCAAGACCGGAAGCCATCGTGAACAATACGTAAGCAATGTCCTTTGGATCACCAGGGGCACTTCGGAATCGGATGATCGAGAAGGCACCTGCCAGGCTGAAAGCTCGTGCGATGTTGCTGCCGATGAGTAGGATGATAATAGCGACAATGACGGGCAGGACAACCATCGTTAAGGTGAAGCTCTGGGAGTATGTGTTTTGGTTAGTCTTCATGTAGGTGAGGCTGATGACCAATCCCAGAATGATGGCAAGACCAATAGTAATGACTGCGTTGTTAAACGTCAGGTTGGTATCGGTTAGGGCTGAACTGAACAGTGAATCAAGCATATAGGACACGCTCTCTTTCTATAATCGTTTTATCTTGTTCTATGGATGGGTTGAAATCGGTACCTGGTACAAGAATGCGCTCTGTCTGGTAATTCAGGTTGGTTGTTCTCACCAGGTGTCTGTACTCGTTACCGTATTTGGAGAATCCGGTGCGGTATAGACCATGCTCACAGAGCAGTTGCGACAGCCACAGCGGAACGGTTTTCTCGGCTTTTACTTCCATCAGCCATCGACCGTCCTTCACCAGCGGTTCGCCGTAATCTCCCTGTTCCAGCTTCAGATCGTATCTACGACTGCGGATGTTGGTATCAAAGGTAATGCGGAGATCCCGGCTGTTCTTGTCAAAGAGTGCTTTGCGCTCATACGCCAGATACACTTTCGGTTCCAGATCGTATACCCGGAGGAAATATTTGATCTCTTCGACAACCTGTTTGTTCATGTAATCCGCGAGCTCCGGTGCCTGTCCCGAACGAACGAATTCGTAAGCTTCATCCAACTTCAAGGCTGTTCTGCGTTTGTTCACCAGGCCAAATACTTTCTTTTTGATCTCCAGATACACTTTGGCATTCTCTTCAGGTATTCCATAAGCCCGCAGTCTCAGCTTCTCCTTGTATTTTGGTTTGGAGAGACTGGCGCGGATCAGCGAATCCTGCGGAGTGTCGAAGTACAGGTTACTGATGGAGTAGTACTCATGTTTCTTGTTGTAGGCATCCAGCTCCATGTATTTCAGCAGGTCATTGTAGAAATGTGCGTACTGCTCATCCGTCAGAAGATACTTGCTCTCATATCGGTTGAATACTTCAATAGCCATGTGGGACTCAGTCCTTTCGTCGGTGGGTTGTATGTTTTGTTGCATCGTGTATTGCTTCCATGTCTGTATCTTAGAGCCCCAACCTTGAATGAATCTTAAATGGTTTTACATTGCGTTAACATTTTTTACCTTCCTATAATATAAAAATTGAACTAAACATTTACACGAGAACGGAGAGGACAGAAATAACCTGAAAAAGCGGAGCGTTCGCCTTTATCCCTGGATTTTCACCTCTCAAAAGGGAATCAAAAAATCTGGGGATAACAGCGATTGGAAGGTTATTCTGTCATCGTAGTGGCAAGTGTAAATATTCTTTTGTTCAATTTATATAGTTGCTGCACAAAAAAATATTAAGATTGATTCAAGGTTTAATTGATAGAATAGGTGATACCATACAGAGTTCATGAAGACGAATAATTCAAGCAGAGGGATGAATAGATGATGAGAATATTAATTGCGGAAGATGAGGTTCATTTGGCAGAGGCTGTATCGCAGATTTTGAAAAAAAATAACTACTCCGTGGACATGGTCCACGACGGCAGATCAGGACTCGATTATGCGCAGAGCGGTATCTACGACCTGTTACTACTCGACATCATGATGCCGGAGATGGACGGGATCACCGTCCTGAAGAAACTTCGCAGTGAAGGCATTCATACGCCTGTCATTCTGCTTACTGCCAAGGGTGAACTATCGGACAAAGTCACAGGCCTCGATTATGGTGCCGATGATTATATCGCCAAGCCTTTTGCCACAGAGGAACTGCTGGCCCGGATTCGTGCAGCTTTACGGCGGAAGGGCGAAGTGGTTCCCGAGGATGGGCTGAAGTTTGGCGACATTGAGCTGAATACAACCCAGTTGAAGCTAAGCGTACAGGGTAAAGAGATCAAGTTGAATCTGAAGGAGAATGAACTGCTGGAGCTGTTGATTGCCCGCAAACAGGCGATTACCTCCAAAGAGCAGATTATTGAGAAGTTATGGGGATTTGATTCGGAAGTGGAGTATAACAATGTGGAGGTATATATATCTTTTTTACGCAAAAAATTAACCTTCCTGAACTCTGCTGTCCGCATTAATACAATTCGGGGTGTGGGGTATGTACTTGAGGTGACGTCCTGATGTTTAAGAAACTTCGAAATCGATTCCTGATCGTGAATCTGGTGTCCATCTCCATTATGATGCTGGTGGCATTTGCGACGATCTATACGATTACTTATCAGAATGTGCAACGTGAGACCAATATGGAGTTGTACAAGGTGTCCGATTTCTATCACAGTCCTTATAATTCATCCAAGATGCCGCGCGGGGAAGGACAGGGTTCCGGTTCAGGGGGTAGTACAGGCTCAGGTTCAAGTTCCGGTTCAGATTCGTTCCCCTCCGATGCCATGGGTGGTGATAATGGAGGCCCGGGAGGTGATCCCAACTCACCTCCGGCACGTTCCGTTTCGTTCATGATCAAGACGGATGACCAGTGGAAGATTACGGATACGCATTCCCGCTTTGATATGGAAGATACGTTCTACACCGCGGCGTTGCAAAAGGTTGACCAAGATAAAGTTGGTGATTCGGGACGGCAGACTGGACAATTTGCGCTGGATGGAACGGACTGGGCCTATGTGGTTGATCCGAGCGGTGATGGGCATATGATTGTCTTCATTGATGTGACGGCACAACAAGGTATTCTTACGAATCTGATCTATACATTTGCAGTTGTCGGACTGGTTATGCTGATTGTGATCTACTTCTTGAGCCGTTATTTTGCGAATCGTTCCATTGCACCGGTTAGGGAAGCGTTTGAGAAACAAAAACAATTCATCGGTGATGCTTCTCATGAGCTGAAGACACCTCTGGCGATCATCAATACCAATGCCGACGTACTGCTCGCGAATCAGGAGGATACCATAGCGAACCAGGCGAAGTGGCTGCACTATATCAAGTCGGAAACCGAGCGCATGACCGGACTTACGAACGATCTGCTCTATCTGACACAGATGGACGACTCACGCTCCACGATGATTCATGCGAAGTTTAATATGAGTGATGCGGTAGAGAGTATTATTTTGCCGATGGAGGCCGTTATTTTTGAGAAAAACATCTCCCTCGATTACAACATTGAGCCGAATCTTACGGTTTATGGGAACAGTGAGCAGATCAAACAGGTCATTCTGATCCTGCTCGATAATGCGGTGAAGTATTCCGGTCCAAAAGGCGCCGTAAACGTCACCCTCCAGAAACAGAATAATGATGTAGTGCTAGCCGTGTCCAATACAGGGGAAGGCATTGCGCCGGAACATCTGGATCGGATCTTCGATCGATTCTATCGCACCGATTCGTCAAGAGCACGCAAACATGGTGGGCATGGTCTGGGGCTGGCGATTGCTCGTTCCATTGTGGATCAGCACAAAGGAGAGCTGTACGCTCGAAGCGTGGTCGGAGAAGGCGCTACATTTTACGTGCGGTTGTCGTAGGGGCATAGTGATGAGCTGTCTCTACACTTATCCTTTGCTCCCGCTCTATAATCGTTGGTCAGGCATAAGTTCTGCCTGTATTGGGTTAACCTATGCTACAATGGCAACAGTATGTATGAATCAAGGAGATGAACTGACGTGGCAGAAGCAAACGCAATTAATGAGCAAGAAATGATGCAATATATTGCAGATAAAACGAAGGCAAGCCAGGCGAACATCGCTCTTGTGCTGAAGCATGAGCAAGCGTACATCAACAAGGCGCATGAAAATTCCAAAGGCAATGATGTTGATATTGACGGCGATGATCTGGCTGACTACATCCTTAGTCGCAAAGATGTGAAGCTGGATGAGTTGACCGTGGAAAGCATCCTGGATGCTGAGATGGACTACTTGATGGACAAGGGTCACGCGGGATACGTCGATTAAGTTAAGTGTACGCAAAATTTAACGAACCTGACATGCCTTATTCGGGTATTTCTCGCTCGCTTGGGAATGTAACGAATCTGAGACGTGTTATTCTCTGGATTTTAGGACTTTTCCATGCAGTTAAAGCATTTCCGCGGAATTAGCGTGTCTGAGATTCGTTAGTTCGGGAAATAAGCGCTTTTAGCCGATATAAGGTGTCCTAGGTTTGTTAGAGTGATCACATGGTGCAACGAGGCGTTAACTGGCTGTTTCAAAAGACATTTTCACAGATGCAGCCTTCTGCATGGCAAGTGTTGTACTATCAAAAAGACCTCAACTCCACAATACAGTGGTGTTGAGGCCTTTTTAGATTGTAGCAACCAGGCATCCCTTCGGGAATACCTGTCGGTATAACTTTTCTAAGGATGGACTTGAAGTTCTATCGACCCAATCTCTATCAATCCTACCGTTTGCAGCTTCTTATTGACCCATCATGCCGCCATCTACAGTGTAGAGGGAAGCTGTTACATAGGATGCTTCTTCGGACAACAGGAAGTTCATTACGGCAGCGACTTCTTCCGGTTCACCGTAACGACCCATTGGAATGCTGGACACCGTTGCTGATTGATAGTCTTCCACGTTACCGGAATTTGCTTCGATCTGGCGCATCATACGTGTGTTGATTGTGCCTGGCAATACAGCGTTAACCCGGATATTATAAGGTGCGAGTTCATTCGCAGCGGTACGCGTGAGACCAACTACGGCATGTTTGGACATAATATATGGAGATACAGCAGGTGCACCCATCAGACCCGCGAGGGAAGAGGTATTGAGAATCGCACCGGATTTTTGTTTTTTCATCACTGGAATGACATTTTGCAGACCCAGGAATACTCCACGAATGTTGACGTTATATACGGTGTCGAGTGCTTCAACGCTCAGGTCTTCGATCAGCCCTGTTGGACCTTCAATACCGGCATTGTTGGCAAAATAATCGATTCGGCCAAAAGCATCCAATGCTTTTTGCACATAGTTTTTAACGTCTGCTTCTTGGGATACGTTCGCTTTTACGGCGATGACGTGCTCTTTGTCGAGGTTCAGATCAGTAATCGTCTGTTGGATGGCTTCTTCATTCAGGTCCACCAGAACCAAATTAATTTTGCGCTCAGCCAGGCGGCGTGCCAATTCTTTACCAATGCCCCCGGCTGCTCCTGTAATAACGGCTGTATGTGTATAAGATGTACTCATGAACTATCCGCTCCTTATTCATTATTGGCAGGTATTTCTCAAAAAAAGTTTCAACCTGTCGTCTATCTTTCCTGTCTCAATGTTAAGATATACATAGCAATGTGACAATAATCATTGACAGCGCATATGTCAGCTATCGGACAGAGGTGTAAGCGGTGTTCATTTATATTACAATAATGAACAAAGGAGGCGAAAATGTTGATCATTGAACATCCTCAGGACCGGAGAGCACGAAGAACGCAGGATGCGATCATCGCTGCGGCGGTTTCTTTGATATTAGAAAAGGGAGCGGATGCCCTCACAATCCGGGATATTACGGAACGGGCGGATTACAACCGGGGAACCTTCTATTTACATTTTCCCGGCAAACCGGAGTTGTTGCAGTTCATACTGGATGATTTCATGCAGGGAGTGGGGCGAGCTTATGCAGAACCATACGCACAGCTCAAAGAAGTGGACATGACTGCATTGCTGCCATCCACGATGCCTGTATTCGAATATATTGAAGCCCATCAGGATATCTTTCGTGCATTAATAACGATGCATTCGGATATGGGTTCCCGGCTGTGCAATATGTTTAGAACGTATCTAACCGAAGATTTTGTATTGGTGACCGAGGATAGTGAGTGGACGATTAATTACGACATCATGTTAAGTTATCTGGTATCTGCTACGGTAGGCGTGATCATGCATTGGGCAGAGATTGGATTCAAATATTCTGCGCATTATATGGGAGAGCAGCTTACGGCGCTGATTAACATCAAACCGACCCGTCTGCTGATTGAACCAGGGCAGAAGGGTCGGACTATTCATGAGCGTATGCTGTTGGATTAAGTCAGATTATCCGGTCATGGATGCGTTCGCCGCCTGTTGCATCTGAAGCAGCTGTTCGCGGATCAGGACAGACTCGCCGATCATAATTAATGCCGGATTAATCACTTTATGCGACTTGGCGAGGGAGTGGAGTTCGGCAAGTGTGCCGGTAATGATGCGTTCCTCCGAAGTGGTTCCCCGTTCGATTAAAGCCGCAGGGGTGTGTCCGCTTTTGCCATGGTGAAGCAATTCATGTTGGATCTGGGGCAGTTGGCTAATACCCATGTAGATGACCAACGTATCTACACTATGGGCCAGCAGGTCCCAGCGGACCGAAGATACACTTCCATCACTGCCGGTTCCCGTGACACATGCGAAGGATGAAGCAACCCCGCGATGGGTTAACGGAATAAGGGATGAAGCGGATGTACCTACAGCCGAAGTGATGCCAGGAATGATCTCAAATGCAATCCCTGCTTCCGCCAGCACAAGCGCTTCTTCACCACCACGGCCAAAGATAAACGGATCGCCACCCTTGAGTCTTACAACTTGTTTGCCTTCCGCCGCATGTGCAGCCAGCATCCGTCCAATCATCTCCTGACTCATGGAATGAAGGCCTGGCGCCTTGCCGCAGTAGATGCGGAGTGCTCCTTCACGAGCCACAGCGAGCAATTGATCATTCACTAGCCGATCATACATAATGACATCTGCAGACTGAATACGTTTCAGGGCTTTTACCGTAATCAGATCCGGATCTCCAGGACCAGCGCCAATAATACTAACCAGGCCCCGACTCATGATCGTGTCCCCAGTTTCGGTCCAGCATCGGAACTTGCCAATCCTGAACGACCACCCTGAATGGTCGCCAGTCTGGTCGATATCTTCACCGGATTTCCCCAGTGGTGTGCAGCATATAAACCGAGGCCTGTAAATACAACTCCGCCAATGAGGTTACCCACCAATACCGGGATCTGATTCCACAGCCACCAGTCAGCGAGACTGACCTGTGCACCAAGCATCATACCTGCCGGAATGACGAACATATTTACCACAGCATGCTCAAATCCCTGAGCGAAAAATATCGTAATGGGCAGCCACATCGCTACGATTTTACCCAGTGTAGAAGTGGACGTCATTGCCATCACTGCCCCGAGTGTAACCATCCAGTTACATAGAATGGCTTTGATGGTGACCAGAACAATGCCAGCTCCACCCAAGTGCTGATACCCCAGTGTCTTGGCTTCACTGGTCTGGATCAGCGTTTGAATTAGAGGGTTGCTCATATCCGTACCCATCTTCGTAATGGTCAAGCCGTATAACAGAGCATAGAATGCACATCCGAGCAGATGTCCTGTGATCACCCAAAAATAATTTCGGAGCATATCCATCCATGTAATTTTACGTTTCATCACTGCGAGTGGAAGCACCGCAAAGTTTCCTGTCACCAATTCAAGACCCAGCAGAATAATAATGGCGAATCCAGCCGGGAATATCAGTGCACCTGCCAAACCAACGGAAGTTTGAGATACAGCGGTATATGCCAGTGTCGTTGCAAAGGCAAGGATAGCCCCCGCGAGAAAACCGCGGATCAGCATCTGTACCCGATTCATTCTGGCCTTGCTCTCACCAGCTTCGACCATCGATTGCAGCACTTCTGCAGGTTTAACAAAATCCATAGCGCACGCCTCCTTGATGTCAGGGTATCTCTAGCATTTAGCCCGCAATCGTGATGTAAATTTCTCCGCTGTTGCTATCCACTTCTGTTTTGTAGGTATTCAAGCAGCCTTCATCCGGCTCATGTACCTTACCGTTACGCAGATCAATCTTCCAATCATGCAAAGGACAATGAACGGTTGTCCCGCACACCATGCCTTCCGACAGCTTGCCGCCCTTGTGAGGGCAGCGATTCTCGACGGCGTGCAGACTTCCGTCGCTCAGTTTGAAGACGGCAATTTCGGTGTCCTGTATCAGGAATGTCCGTGCTCCCTTTTCATCAATATCCGCAAGGTGTCCAATCCGGAATTTGTTCATCGCTGTTCCTCCTCTTCTAGTGGGTTACCGGCTCGGCACCGGACAGTGGGGTGAAGTTTTTACGCAATTTCTCATCTTCAATGATTTCCTTCCAAGGATCAACCGTGTGACCCAGTGTAACTTCCAGACGTTCAACCAGAGCGAGACGTACATCCTGATCCGCCAATGCTTCCTTCACATGATCCAGACCAACCCGTTCAATCCATGCCGCTGTTCTCTCATTCCATTTTGCGTTCTCTCTATAGTACTGCAGGTAAGAGTAAGTCCACTCTTCCACTTCCGCATCGGTCTTCACCGTACAGAGCAACTCGGCTGCACGAACCTTAACTCCCGCGTTACCACCAACATGAATCTCCCAAGCGCCATCAATGGCGACAACACCCAGATCTTTGATGGTCGCTTCAGCACAGTTCCGCGGACATCCAGAGACAGCGAGTTTTACTTTGGCTGGAGCCACCATCTTGTCGAGTTTTTTCTCCAGACGAATACCCATCTCAATGGAATCCTGTGTGCCGAATCGGCAGAACGTATTACCTACACAAGTCTTCACCGTACGCAGCGCTTTGCCATAACCAAAACCGGAAGGCATATCGAGTTCCTCCCAGATCTTCGGCAGGTTCTCCTTCTGTACACCGAGCAGATCGAGTCGTTGTCCACCCGTGAATTTCACCAAAGGCACATCGTATTTCTCTGCGACAGTTGCAATCTTGATCAATTCCGCCGGGGAAGTGACACCACCATAGATCCGTGGAATAACGGAGTAGGTACCGTCCTTCTGGATGTTGGCGTGATAACGTTCATTGGTGAATTTGGATACACGCTCATCCGTGTATTCAGCCGGCCAGATCATCCCGAGATAATAGTTGAGGGAAGGACGGCACTTGGAGCAACCTTCCGGTTCATTCCAACCGAGAACGTTCATAACTTCCTTGACGCTTTTGAGTCCCATCTCCTTGATCTGAGCAACAATCTCATCCCGATCATAGGATGTACAGCCACAGATGCCTTCTTTGGTCTGTTCGCCTACATTATCACCGGCATAATACGTGAGCAGATTTTCGATAATAGGTTTGCAGCCACCGCAAGAAGCGGAAGCTTTGGTACAGGACTTGATTGCACCCAGTGTATTACAGCCTTTATTCAGAACCGCGTCCCCGATGGAAGCTTTGGTAACACCGTTACAACCACAGACGATCTCGTCATCCGGCATACTCGCCATGCGTTCTGCGACAGATGGGCCCGAGGCCGAACTACCGGAAGGTACACCGAGCAAAATTTCTTTCTCCCGACCACTGATGTTCTCACCACTCTTAATGAGGGAAAATAGAGAAGCGCCATCTGTGGTATCCCCGAACAATACAGCTCCGATCAGCTGTCCTTCTTTGATCACCATCTTTTTGTACACACCATCGACGTCATCCTGAATACGAATGCTGCGAGTGTCTGCAGCGTCTTTGAATTGTCCGGCAGAGAATACGTCAACACCTGATACTTTCAGCTTGGTAGAAGTGACTGAACCTTCGTATCCTTCGGTTGCCGCGCCAGCCAGGCGTTTTGCGAGCACCATACCTTGTTCATATAATGGAGCTACCAGTCCGTAGGCAATACCGCGATGTTCTGCACATTCGCCAACGGCAGAGATGCCAGGGATGCTGGTATGCATATAATCATCTACAATGACTCCGCGATTCACATCGAGGCCGGTATTGCGAGCCAGTTCAATCTGCGGACGAATCCCGACAGCCATGACAACCAGATCCGCTTCAAGCACCGATTGATCGGTGAAACGAATGGCTTTCACTCGATGTTTGCCTGTGATTTCTTCGGTATGTTTGTTCAAAAGGAACTTCATGCCCTGATCTTCAAGCTCACGCTGGAGCATCAGGCCTGCCGGCAAATCCAGGTTCCGGTCCATCAGATGACCGTTAATATGGATGACCGTGACGTCCATGCCCAGATTAAGCAGTCCCCGCGCTGCTTCCAGTCCAAGCAATCCGCCTCCAATGACGGCAGCTTTACGATACTTTTGTGATGCTGCCATCATGGTCTCGCAGTCTTTAATATCTCGGAATCCGATCACGCCTTCCTTGTTAGCGCCGGGAAGCGGGAGGATGAACGCCTGTGAACCGGTTGCCATAATCAGCTCATCGTAGGCTGCGCGTACACCATTTTGAGATACAACTTCTTTGCGCTCGGCATTGATCTGAACGACTGGGTCACCGGGGTATACCCGAATGCCGTTATCTTCGTACCAGCTCCACTCGTTGATTACGATATCTTCGATCGTTGTTCCGCCTGCCAGTACAGAAGATAGCATGATACGGTTGTAGTTGGGATGCGGCTCTGCGCCGAAGACTGTAATTTCATAAGCATGCGGAGCAAGCTTAAGGATATGTTCAATTGTGCGGATTCCCGCCATGCCATTACCGACCAGCACCAGTTTTTTCGTTGTACTCATTATGATTAGCCCCCTTAGGTCCATTCTGCTAACTGCCTTGAAACCTTGTCTCTAAAATCGAAAAAGCCTGTTATGCCTCGGAGGACTGCGCATATACATACGCATCCCTTGCTCCGAGATTGCAAAACAGGCTTCATTGCCGTTTCAACCAGCTACGCCGTTGTAACTGTGATCGATTCAAATATGGAGTTGTTATGGCTTAACTATAAAAGATCGATCTATCCATGTCAATATAGTTAACATAAAAAAGTATTTGAAATTTAAAGTTAATTATGTTTACATGAGTTTATTGGAATATCAATGGGACGACGACGTTTTACAGACATACCTTCATAAGAATGAAGAATTTAGATAAAATTAGTATACCGGTTATGAATAAAACTGTAGAAAAGGTGCCATGGTCGCTGTTTCACCCTTTATTAGTGCAGGATGGCGAGGCATGAAATGCTTATCAACATATTGAATTCGGAACGTATAATTGTGACTATTTGGTTTTTGTCAGGTAACATGACACATTTATTGCTTTCATGTATTAACGCCTTAAATGTTATGGACTCTGACTATACGTAATAGGGAGGGATTGATCCATCATGCGATCTTTATTGGTCATCCGTGTACAACCAACGATAGCTGCCTCAACCGATGCAATCCCTCTGACACCGGAGAGGCTGCTGGGAGCAAACGGGTACCATGTACAGGTGGCAGGCAGTGAAACGGAAGTGCTGAAGCTGGCTCGTGAGGCGGAAGCATCCATTTTACACCTATCCCTGACTGATGTGGAATACTGGGGGAGCTGCCTGGGAAAGGGTAAGTCGGATTCACCGCTGCTTTGGTGGTGCGCGCCAGATACAGCCTCTTCCTCCGCAGAGTCCTGCGAGGTCGAAACCTCATTTGATGGAATACTTACACCATCCATGACTGGGCCCGAGATTCACTGGACTCTTCACTTTGCAGCCCGGCGCTACATGGAACGCAAACAGTGGGAGCAGGAACGGAAGCAGCTGCAATCCAGGCTGGAGGATCGGAAGTGGATTGATATGGCGAAGGCTATCCTTAGTGATCTGAAGCAGATCTCGGAGGCCGAAGCCTATGACCTGTTACGCAAGAAAGCGATGGATGAACGCAAACGGATGGTCGATGTAGCCACAGCGATTGTGAAGGCCCATCAACTGCTCCAGTCTTAATTGGAAGGAGGATTCTCCATGGATATGTCTCAGATACTCCGAGAGGTCGGACGTGGGAAACGAGGCTCGCGTGATCTGAATTATACAGAGGCACTGACTGTAGCAGAGAAAATCCTGAAACAGGAGGTTTCCCCTGCCCAGACGGCTGCGTTTCTAATGGCTGAACGTATGAAAATGGAAAACGTCGAGGAACTGGAAGCTTTTGTTCATGCATGTCGTAACAGTGCGGAACGTTTCTCCATATTTCAGGATGGATTGGACTGCGCAGGTCCTTATGATGGACGGACAAAGTCGTTCATGGCCACGTTTCCGGTTGCATTTGTACTCGCGGCAGCCGGGTTGCCGGTGACTTTACATGGGAGTGATCCTTTACCACCCAAGTGGGGCGTCACGTTGTCGGTACTTTTGAAGGAAATGGGCATTGATACACACAAGATGGATCGGGAAGATGCCCGGAGCGCTGCATTGCGTTCGGGTGTCATGTACGTGTCCTCCGAGGATTGGTGCGCACCTCTTCGCAAGCTTCGTCCGTTACGGGAAGAGTTGGGTTTTCGAACGGTGTTTAACACAGCAGAGAAACTGATTGATTATAACCATTCACCGTATTTGGTGTTTGGTGTATTTCATAATACCTTTCTGGATCGGATTGCGAAGTTGCTCACCCGGTTTAACTATCGTCGTGCTTATGTTGTACAGGGGATGGAAGGTTCTGAGGATCTGTATATTGATCGCCCAACCCGCGTATACGCCGTGGAAGACGGCGATATGAAGCTGGAATTGGTTGATCCAGCAGCCTATGAACTGGATATGCCCGTGCCGGAACTGGTCTGGACGGCTGCAAAGCAGCTTGAAGTGGCGGAAAGTGTGTTAAGCGGTGATGGTCATATTGCTTTTGTGAATCAGGTCTTGTTAAATGGAGGTTTTCGCTTGTACGTGGCGGGGCGTGTCAATTCCATCGAAGAGGGCATATACACTTGTCAGGGATTGCTGGAGAGTGGTGCAGCGTATCGCATCTATCAGCAGTGGTGTGTCTCCATGGGTGGCGAACTGCCGGATAACAGAGCGGTGTCCATCTATCCGGCATCGTCCAGATAATGTAATGCTGGTGTTCAATCTTGTTATTGTTTAGCGTGTTTTTATTCCCAAGGATAAGTAACGGTCAGGAAGTCAGCGAATTTCTTGCTCTCTTGCCGCCGTTGTTTCCGCATGGCCGCCCGATCCGGAGCGGTCTCGTATAATTTCTTCTCTTCTTCGGTCTCTGGGATAATGCGAGGCACGATCAGTTTGCGATTATTTTCGTCCAAGGCCACAAAGGTCAGAAATGCAGTTGCTGCAATTTTCTTCTCTCCGGTTTTCAGATCCTCTCGAATCACTTTCACAAAAATCTCCATGGAACTGCGTCCTGTCCAGGACGCGAACGATTCAAGCGTAACCGAATCCGTTGGGTTAATCGGGTACAGGAAATCCACCGAGTCAGTTGAGGCCGTTACGGTATTGACCCGGCATAGCTTGGAAGCGGCGATAGATGCAATATCATCGATGTAGGACATCAGCTTGCCGCCGAATAACGTATTATGATTGTTGACATCGGTTGGGAACACCCGTGCCGTCTTGAAACAACGTGTTTCGCGTACATATTTTTTCTCCACCTGATCCATCTCCGTGGGTTTCGGTATCTCTCTCATGCTTTTTCCTCCTTACAGTATGGCTGCTGTGACATTTCATTTCGGGTGTTGCAGGGTCTATTTTTGATCTGTTATCCCTAGTATAGGTGTCGGTTAGATACATATTCAAATGAAGTCAGACTGCAAAAAAACCGCCAGGCGCGGACCGGCGCGCTGGCGGTTAACTGCTGTATATTAAGCCTTAGGCTTGAAAATGCCGGACGGTTTGCCGATCGGCAAGAACGCATAACCGAAGTGAGCGTTCAGTACCGAAGCACCTGTACCATACAGGGACACAATTCCGATCGCCAGTTCAGCGTATGCTGCAATGGTGTGGAAAATGTGAGGAGCTACGCCGAAAGCGTCAAAGGTCAAGCCAAGGAACAGGAAGTCGATCAGAATGAAGATGATAAGCAATACTTTATTCGCTTCAATCGCACCGATTGTCATGAACAGGGTGAATACGAGGTATCCGGCAAAAGCAAATCCGAGCTGTTTGCCATCGGCCTGTTCAGCAAGCGTGGAGCCAAATACGCCCATTTTGATCATCCAGTTGGCCGCCATGGCAAACCAGAAGAATGCGTACGCGCCAAAAGCCGTTGTGCCAAAGGTATTGTTGCGTTTGGAATCTTGAATACATGCGAATAGCTGGGCAAAGGCACCCAGGAAGATCGCCCAAGGAATAGCGTAGCTAAGTCCATCCGTAATGCCAAGCTTTTGGGAAGAAGCGACCAGGGTTACGATAGCCAACCCAAATAATCCCATTGCGCTGGGATCGGCGTTAACAATTTTGACTTTAGTCTGTGAATCGGTCTGCATGGTGATGATTAAGCCTCCAATAATATCAAATCAGGATCAATGGCCGTCGTTGGCCGTCCTCTACATTACATCATTTGTATCCGCCGGGTCCGGACACACACATCGCCCTATTGTACCTGAATGACCCCATTATGGAAAGGGATTTTATTACCTTTTGAACCAATGTACTTTCTGTTTTTTCAATATACACATTTACGACACAATCCGTTCTGGCGGTGAACGATGAGGCCAGACGCTAGAATCCAACCCACGATAATACCACTAAAATTGCGTCATATCAGCCATTTTCGGATCAGCTCTTGTGTGATAAAATAATCTTTATCAAAATTTGGAGAAGAATACAAAACATCCTTGTCTCCTATGCCATATGTTAATCCAACTATAGATTGACAGGAAAAACTAAAATGGTTCACAGAATAAGGAGGTATCAGGGGTCATGGTTATGAGTTTGGATTTGAAAAATAAAATAGAGAAGGCCAGACATAACCTTCATATGCTGGTAGAGCATAACAAGGGTGGTCTTGGGCATCCCGATGTGATTCGGCAGTCTATGGCATTGGACGAATTGATTAATGAGTATAACCGAATTAGCCGAAACCATTCACGGGCCTGAACCCAAAGCGATTTTGATTTTATACACGAAACAAATCATATAGATTGTAACGCTTGATCGTACAGACGGGCATGAATATAGCCGGTATGGACAGCCTCAGTTGATGAGGCGGTATCCTACCGGCGTAATATTCATGCCCGTTTGTTTTGGCATTGTATCCATCATGCATCTGTTTAATGCAGCAATCGTTTGGCTTCCAAATATAGGACCTGCACGAACTTTTTTGTATTAATGCGTGTCTGGGACAAGGAAGGCTCCACATTGTTTTGCAGCTCCAGCATTTTCTTGCGAATTTCGGTGAAATCGAAAAATTTGGATGCATAGTTCTCGAATTTGGGATGTGTATAATCTGTTAATCCCAGAGAAACCACATGGCTCAGAGTCTGGAAGATGGCTCTGCGAACACGTTGTTCCGATGCCTTGATCTCCTTGTTCACCTCTGCGAGAGAGGCGTCTTCTCCCAGTTTACGTATCGCTACATTCTGGAAGATGTCTTTGAGGGATGGGAACGTATAGGGGGACAGCTTATGCTCATCTGTCTCTACCTGCTCCAGATATTCCAGCATGTCCAGCAGATCCCTGCTGCCTGCTTCGCCGATCATGCCCATCTCGGACAGCAGGAAATGTCCTGCAGTCGTAATTGTTTTGTCCGGAACAGGAGCCGCAGCACGTTCGCTAGAATTCAAACCGGACAATCCCTGCAATGTCCGCTGAATATCAGCGATGGATTGCTGCATCCGAAGCCTTTCGTTCACCAGCCGCAGAACAGATAGAATCTCTAACCGGTTAATCGGCTTCGTAATATAATATTCAATGCCTAGTGAATAGGCTTCTCCGATCATATTTTTCGACTCGATCTGGGAGATCATGACGATCTTGCCCTCGAACCTTCCTTCAAGCGCCCGCACAGTCTGGACCCCGTCTCGTTGTGGCATCAGCAGATCAATCAGCAGGATATCCACCTTATGCAGTTCCAACACTTCCGCGTGAATATGTGCTCCGTCCTCAGCTTCCCCGGCAATATCGCCAAGGCCTTCATCCTCAATAATATCCATCAACATGGAACGAACGCCGGGATCATCATCCACGATAAAATAACGCATGTCAGTCATTCCCTTTCTCTGCGAATGGTGTGATTGATAAATCTATGGTAAAGGGGGTTAACTCCGCCATGAACTCTCGTTCCAGTGTAATCGTTCCTTTCCTTCTTGCATAGAACCTGATATGTCAGGTTAAATGACAATGATTGGGCGATAAAGCCCATTTTTAAAATAAATGTAGGAATTGCATGTAGGTATTTGTCGATTTCCGTAGATGTCCTTGTAATATAAGTAACATCCTGAAGTCTGGGGCTAGTGTTGTGCAGAATGGTACAAACTTTTCACGTGACCATCTCTGTGTTTGAAATACACCATAAAAGGGGCATACCGATGGAGCAAACAATACAAGATATTGTCGTCATTTTCAATGATTTTCTATGGTCCAAAGTGTTAATTATACTATTGGTAATATGTGGTATATACTTCACCACCAAGACCCGATTCATGCAATTCCGCATGATTGGAGACATGGTGAAGGTGCTTCTAGAGCCGAAAAGCAAGGTACCAGGAAAAATTTCACCTTTTCAGGCGTTCTGTATTAGTATGGCGGCCCGTGTAGGTACGGGGAATATTACCGGTATTGCACTGGCTATCGCACTGGGTGGACCTGGGGCTATATTCTGGATGTGGATCATTGCAATTATCGGGTCAGCCTCCAGTTTTGTGGAGAGTACGTTGGCTCAGATCTATAAAGTGAAAGATAAGGGCGGATTCCGCGGGGGTCCGGCATATTATATGGAACGTGGGTTGGGCAAACGCTGGATGGGGATTTTATTTGCCATTCTCATCACGCTTTCATTCGGTTTGGTTTTCAATGCGGTGCAGTCTAACACGATTACCGTTGCATTTGAGAACTCATTTGGCACGGATCGGTTAACGGTGGGTATCATTATGGCTGTGATATTTGCAGGAATTATCATGGGCGGTGTCAAGCGGATTGCAAAAGCATCGGAATACATCGTTGTTGTACTGGCCGTATTGTACATTGGGGTAGCGGCTTTTGTGGTGCTGGCGAACATTACCCAGCTTCCGGCCATGATTGCCTTGATCGTCAAAAATGCCTTCGGCATCGAACAAGTGGCTGGAGGAACGTTAGGTGCTGCACTGATGAACGGTGTGAAACGCGGATTGTTCTCCAATGAGGCGGGCATGGGTAGCGCCCCGAATGCTGCTGCAACGGCGGATGCAACACATCCGGTGAAACAGGGACTTATTCAGGCGTTTGGCGTGCTGACAGATACGTTAGTGATATGTACAAGCACAGCCATGATTATTTTGCTATCCGGGGTATACAAAGGTTCCAATCTAGGTGGCATTGAGTTAACTCAGGCTGCATTAAGTGTACATATTGGTCCATGGGCATCAGGATTCCTGGCGGTTATGGTGTTCCTGTTTGCTTTCAGTACACTAATCGGAAATTATTACTACGGAGAAACCAACATTGAGTTTATCAAATCCAACAAAGTTTGGCTGTGGGTATACCGCATTTGCGTTATCGCGATGGTGGTGTTTGGTGCGGTAGCCAAAGTGCAGCTGGTATGGGATTTAGCAGACTTGTTCATGGGGCTCATGGTTGTTGTGAATTTGATTGCTATTCTGATGCTGTCCAAGGTGACTTTTGAAGCGTTGAAGGACTACAAGAAACAAAAGGCTGAAGGACGTGATCCCGTCTTTACGCGGGACCGCATTCATATTCCGGGTGAAGTGGAATGCTGGCAGTCGGAAGAAGAAGTTATAGGAGATAAATCAAAACATGTAACCAATTAAGATTTTATCTGAACGTAGTTGGTTATATAAAATGGGCACAACAAACAACAGGACTTGGATTATCCATCATGGGCAACCCGAGTCCTGTTTGTTGCATATAAAATATATCTTTGCACTAGCCAAAGTTCATCAAAAGATATGTTTTGGTTAATTTTTAACGGAATAGCTGATCAGTTGTTCGGACAGAACTTTCATTCGCTCCCCTGTTTCATTAAGCTGCTCAATCACATCCGTAAAGGAGGATACAAGCGTTGCTTGTTCCTGTGAAGAGGCTGCAATCTGGGAGACTTCAACTTCCATCTGTTTGATGACCTGTTGTACATCTCTCAGACTGGTATCGATATCACTTGTAGCTTGTTTGGCATCCACAGAGAGTTTGCGTACTTCGGAAGCAACCACACCGAAACCAGCACCAGCTTCACCAACGCGAGCGGCTTCAATAGCGGCATTCAGGCCAAGCAAGTTGGTTTGCTCAGAGATTTCACGAATGAACCCGGCTACTTTGTTGATTTGGGAAGAGTTCTGAACAGCAAGTCTTGTGTTCTGCAAGATCTGCTCACTGGTTGCTTGCAATTCTTCAGCATGAGCAGCGACATGTTGCACCATATCAACGAGGTTACCATTGATGGTTTGATTTTCTTGTATAATATCCTCAAGTTGGTTCTGGTTAGATTGGTCGTAAGATACACAGAAAACAGCAACAACTTTCTGGTGATCATCAAAGATCGGAATGTTCAAAATATCCAGTTCGATACCATAAACGTCCTTGGAGAGAGTAGCGAGAGTAGCTTCTCTTCCATTTTTTAAGATGGAAAAGTTTTGATACGATTCCAAGAGTGGCATTCCTTTTTCAAAACCAAGGTCAAACTTGTCGGTGGTAATAACCTCCAATACCTTTTCGTGATCATATACAGTTAAACTAGCTGGTTCTCTAAGGATCAGGCTGATATAAGGCATTACTTTAAGCAGGGCATCTACAACGTTCATGGAAGAGGACCATCCTTTCAATATTTGAATGTATTATTTTTAACGATCTCTATGGAATGCTCTATCTTTCATCGGACGGTAATGGCCTTTCGTGAACGGCATTTTGCATGAAAGAATGAACATTTTATGATTAAATTTTAAAATATTTCCCATTTGAAATGATTTACTGGATATAAGTGTTAGCTGTAACTATTTTTATATCAAGATATTTGTACGAATGTATATCAATTATGGGACATATGTCCTTTTGCATGCGTTATATACGACAACGGAGGGGAAGTCGGAATGAAAGAAATTATGGACTTTGGACTTGTGCGGCAACTCGCCCGAGAGAATGGGTTGGATCAGGTGCTGGACAAGCCTGCACTTGCTGAGTTGCGACTACTTGAAGCTGCGAAGGGCGAGATGATATGTGCCAAAGGTGAGCGACCGGAGCGATTGTATTTTCTCGTGCAGGGCAAGCTCAAGATCTATACCACCCTGCCTAACGGGAAGTCTCTGTTGCTTCGTTTCAGTACACCACTTGCGCTCGTGGGAGATTTGGAACTGATAAATGGCAAGGAGGCTATGAATACGGTAGAGTCTGTGAGCAGAAGCCTGCTGCTGGGTATCAGCTATCGCGCGCTCCAGAATACGTATGCAGAGAACCCTAGGTTTCTCCACTTTATGCTGAGTCAAGTTACGCATAAATTGTACACCTTTTCCAACCTGTCAAGTCTGAATATGTTATATCCGGTCGAAAGCCGATTTGCCAGCTATCTGTTGTCCACCATGGGCCAGGAGGAGTCCTCTTCAGAAGAGATCCAGACCTCCAAGCTCACCGAACTGGCAGATATGCTGGGCACCAGCTATAGACATCTTAATAGAGTCGTTCAAGATCTGTGTAATCGAGATATTATTCTCAAAGTGCAGCGAAAGCTAGTGATCTGTGATCTGGAACAGTTGCGTGTCATCGCGGGAGGCAATATATATGAGTGATGGCATTTTAAAATAAAGACCAAGCCTGTATATCTATGCGACATGACGCGACACATTAAATTACAATACGGTATAACAAAGAGCACCCTCCCGAATATACCGAGGGGTGCTCTTTTTGCTATACACTTCAAGTGGATTAGATATCTCCGCGTTGTTCGAACAATTGAGCGATCTCTACAATGACACGGGTGGCCTTCACCATATTGTCTACCGATACATACTCGAATTTGCCGTGGTAGTTCTCACCACCAGTGAAAATATTTGGTGTTGGCATGCCCATATAGGATAGCTGGGAACCATCTGTTCCTCCCCGGATGGGGCGAATAACAGGTTCGATGTCCAGTCGGGTCATGGCTTCATGGGCAATATCGACGATCTGGCGTACGGGTTCAATTTTCTCACGCATGTTATAGTACTGGTCATTCAATTCAACCGTGATGCTTTTCTCTCCATACTTGGTCTTCAGTTCGTTTGCGATATTCAATAGATTTGTTTTGCGCTCTTCAAACTTCTCTCGGTCGAAATCACGGATGATGTAGCTCATCTTTGTCAGCTCAACATCACCCTCCAGAGACAACAGATGGTAGAACCCATCATAACCGTCCGTGAATTCAGGAGCTTCCTCCACAGGCAGGCGTCGATTCAATTCCATCGCAATTTTCAGGGAGTTCACCATCTTATCCTTCGCAGTTCCAGGATGTACATTGGTGCCTCGTACGGTAATTTTGGCGGCAGCTGCGTTAAAGCTCTCGTATTCTAGCTCGCCAAGTGGTCCACCGTCGACCGTGTACGCATATTTGGCTCCAAAAGCAGCTACATCGAACTTGTGCGGTCCACGGCCAATCTCTTCATCGGGGGTAAAAGCAACCCGAATCTTACCGTGTTTCATTTCCGGGTGTTCAATCAGATAGGCCATCGCCGTCATGATCTCGGCAATGCCTGCCTTATTATCTGCACCAAGCAATGTTGTACCATCGGTTGTGATCAGGGTGTGGCCTTTATACTCGTGCAGTTCCGGGAAATCCTTGTTGGACAGTACTACATCCAGTTCCGAGTTCAGCACAATGTCAGCACCGTCATAGTTATCGATGACCTGTGGTTTGACATTTTTGCCAGTAAAGTCGGTCGCTGTATCGAGGTGAGCCAGGAAACCAATTACGGGAACATCCTTGTCGGTATTGGATGGCAGTGTAGCCATGACATAACCGTTCTCATCCATCGTTACATCTTGCAGACCAATGGAGGTACATTCTTCAACGAGCAGTTTGCCCAAGGCCAGTTGGCCGGATGTGGAAGGGCATGTCTCGCTATTTTCATCGGATTGGGTATCCATCTGAACATAAGTACTCAGTCTTTGAATTAATATATCTTTCATATATAACCTCTCCCTAGCTTGAGTAGTATATAAGTTGAACTACTTGTTTTACACTGATCCACTACGAGGCCAGAATAACCTTCTGATCGCTGTTATCCCCAGATTTTTTTGATCCACTTTTACAAAGGTGAAAATATGGGATAGCGTATGCTTTCGATGCAGCTTTCTTTCAGAAAACTTTTAGGCGAAGTGTATGCTTTCGAAGTAACTTTCTTGCAGAAAGCTTTTAGCTCCGCTTCTACAGGTTATTTCTGCCCTCTCCGTTATCGTGTAACCGTTAGTCACAACTTATGTAAATTGGGTATAGTAATTATTGTGGTTCTCTATGGTTATCATATCATGTTTTGCAGTCATTTCCAGAATGGGGCAGAACCGAAATGTGAGGATTCTAGGTATCAAAAAGGGTACTAGGTCACAAAAATGTACGTACTTGTATTTCTGTAACTGAGGTTCATAATAAATGATGAAGAAAGGATGAGTTCTAGACATGCCATTTATCACTGTTAAGGTACTGGAAGGCAAGTCGGTTGAGCAGAAACGTCAGTTGATTGAACGTATGACTCAGGTGGCTTGTGAGACACTGGATGTTGATCCGAGCAAAGTCTTTATCTTCATTGAGGATTTGGAGAAGGACAATTACGGCAAGAACGGAAAACTGTTTTCGGACTTAGACAAATAAGTAAGGCTTCATATATATCATGATCATGGAACAGGAGATGTAACATTAATGACTGAACAATTATTTTCCCCTTACCAATTCAAGAGTCTGCAATTAAATAACCGTGTCGTCATGGCACCCATGTGCCAATATTCCGTGACGGCGAAGGACGGCATTCCGAACGATTGGCATCAGGTTCACTATGTGAGCCGTGCGGTTGGAGGAACAGGACTGATTGTAATCGAGATGACCGATGTAGATCCGGATGGACGTATTACCGATAATGACTTGGGTATATGGTCAGATGAGCATGTGCCTGCCTTCACCAAACTTGTAGACGGAATCCATGCCTACGGCTCCAAAGTAGCTATTCAGATCGCACATGCAGGACGAAAAGCAGAGGATGCTCCGCAGCCGGTTGCCCCATCGGTAGTTACATTCCCGGGAGAAAAGTACAAGGAACCACGCGCGTTAAGTACCGAAGAGGTAGAAGCCATGGTGCAGAAGTTTGCAGACGGTGTTCGCCGCGCAGTACAGGCTGGCGTAGATACCATTGAACTGCACGGTGCACATGGATATCTGATCCACCAGTTCCATTCCCCGCTGATGAACCAACGTGAGGATGTATATGGGCAGGATCTGTCCCGTTTTGGCGTAGAAGTCATTCGTGCAGTGAAAAAAGAAATGCCAGCAGATATGCCGCTGATTTTGCGGATTTCAGCTGTAGAATACGCGGATGGTGGATACGACATCGACCACACCATCAATATCGCTCGTGCCTACCAAGATGCAGGCGTGGACATGTTCCATATCAGTTCAGGCGGCGAAGGACCTTCCGGTCAGCGGAAACCAGGGAACTATCCAGGGTATCAGGTACCATTTGCCCGTCGCTTCCGTGAGGAGCTGAACGTTCCTGTAATCGCAGTGGGTATGCTGGAGGATGCAGCATTGGCTCAGGCGGTGATTGGCAACGGCGATGCGGATCTGGTTGCTGTTGGCAGAGGTATGCTGCGTGACCCTTACTGGGCGAACCATGCTGCTCTGGAACTGGGCGTCAGCAAGGATCAAGCTGCGATTGCAGAGCAATATTCTCGTGGATACTAATTTGCTCTAACCTTTACACTTGCCACTCCGATGACAGAATAACTTTCCGATCTGAGGATAAAGGCGAAGTGTATGCTTTCGATGTAGCTTTCTTGCAGAAAGCTTGTAGCTTAGCTTCTTCAAGTTATTTCTGTCCTCTTCGTTTTCGTGTAAATGTTATTGCAAATTTTATATAGTAAAAAAAGGCCACAGCATGGGTTAAACCTCATGCTGTGGCCTGATTTTGGATATTGAGAAGCATATCCATCCAATTACGGATGGCTACGCTCTTCGAGTCGCTTCATAGACGAATTTTTGATTCGACTGCGTGGGTGGTTGATCCGGGTTAAAGTCGGCGTACACTTTAATGTCAGAGAAACCAATGTGTTCGAGAATTAGGCGTAACTCTTCTATGCCGTACCAACGTAGGGTGAGTTGTTGCAGCTCCGTAGCAACAAGAGCACCCTGATGCCATTGCTCATAGCGAATGAGACTTACCTTATATTGGTGTAGAAGGTTCACTTCAATGGTTTTCACTTCTACAGTGATCGTATCACCATCGGGTAATGAAACGGTTGATGTTTCTACAGAAGAGGGTTGTGTCACATCGGGCAGAAACAGATCAAACACGAGCTTGCCGCCAGGTTCCAAATGCTGAAATAGATTACGTAATACGTTAATCGACGCCTGTCTGTCTGGGATGAGGAGCAGAGAACCTCCGGGAATGATAATTGCCTCGTATCGATATGGAAGGTCAAGCTTCTCCAGATCGGCAACGAACAGCTCAGGCATGGGTAATGCCCGCTCCATACAACGAGAACGGCAGGAGTCAATCATATCCATTGAATAATCAATTCCATCCACCTTCAAGCCTGCTTCAAGCAAAGGAATGAGCACTCGGCCTGATCCCGACATGGCTTCAAGGATACGTCCTTTGCAGCGCTGAAGATAATGGCGATAGAATTCAATGTCTCCTCCCAAGGAGTGTCCCACAGGTTTTGTTAGATCATAAACGGTGGTGCATAATGGACCGTAATAACTGAATGACATAGTATAGGTGTCCCCCACATTTTGATATAATGAATTGCAAACGTGAAAGGGAACTCGTTAAGATTATCCCTTCCGGCAACGGTTGGAAATGGATTTTTCAGAGCAGACTATCATAGGATTCACGCACCTTTTATGGAATATGTTCCAATTATAGGGTGGGGATAAAGCGGAGGTCAACTTCTATTCGGGTAGTCATACGAAATGAAATGTATAAGGAGGTGATTCGAATGGATTCATCATCAAGTTCATCAAGTGCACTGCCAGATATCCGGCAGGAACTGGTACTCCATGCACCTGTAGATAAGGTGTGGGAAAAGGTCTCGACCGAGCAGGGACTGAAAACCTGGTTCATGCCAGGCAATCTGGAACCCGTGGAAGGTCACGAGTTTATATTGGAAGCAGGCCCCTTCGGCCAATCACCATGTCAGGTGACGGAAGTTCATCCGCTGCACAAGCTGTCCTTCCGCTGGGGTAAGGACTGGACGTTGACGTTCCAACTGAATGAACAGCCCGAAGGTACGGATTTCACGCTGATTCACAGCGGTTGGGATGCGGATAAACTGACCGAGTTTGGACAGGCCCACGCTATCGTACGCGAACGTATGGAACAGGGATGGGCCGGAATCGTTCAGAAGCTTGCCCAAGTTGTTAAATAAATCTTCATTCAATCACCCCCAGGTCATTTCGCCCGTTCATTCCGGTGAAATTCGGCCTGGGGTTTCTTGGTGTACCAAGAGCTGGCGAAAACAGATAGAGATCCTTAAAATTATAAGGAATTTGACCGATTTTGATACGGAAACTATTTCCGTGAGCAGCAGAAACGTGTAACATGAATTATAGTGATAAATCGACAAAATTAGACGTCTCTCGCCATTGTGAATGGAAGGAATACATAGATGAGAAAACACTGGATTATGCTGACCATAAGTTTCATATGCATTGTCATTGTTCCGCTGGGTTGGATCGCCCAGACGTTAATTAGTGAGCGGAGTAACCCCCAGGCTGCAGATGGAAGAATTGACCTGACCCATTGGGACTTTGATCGCAAGGGTGCAGCGTCTCTAAAGGGTGTCTGGGATTTCTACCCTGGGCAGTTGCTGAGTCCGGCAGATATTGAAGCAAATGTATCCGGTCGCAAGCCTTTGCCGGCTTCGTCTGGCACTCAAGTTCCTGCCCGATGGAACAAATCTTTGGGGCAGGCCCATGGGTATGGAACCTATCATTTGCAAGTTCAGCTTACACCCCGGACGATGAAAAATGATTATGGTATACGTACGCAGAATATACGCATGGCCCACCGGGTATTTATCGATGGTAAAGAGATTGGCGGCAAAGGTCTGCCAGGAAAGACCAAGGCGACAGATATACAATTAAATCTGCCCTTTACAGGATTCACGTCCATTGAGGGCAATACGGCTGACATTATCATTCAGGTATCAAATTATAGTTACTCGTCTGGGGGCATTGTAGCGCCTATTTTGTTTGGAGACGAGCATAGTATTCTGAAAAGCCAGCAACAAGGTTGGCTCAAGGATCTGATGGCCTTATTCGGTTTTATCTTGCCAGCCGCCTTTTTTCTACTTCTGTTCAGATTACGACGTACGGAGAAGGAGCTTCGTTTTCTCGGATTATTCAGCCTTTCTGGTGCGCTATACGCCCTGACACATGGGGAGAAGTTACTGGGTACGTTTGTACCGTTCCTGACCAATAATGAGATACTTCGGATTCAGCTCCTTAGTTCAGCCGCTGCCTATTACTTTTTGCTTCGGTATATGGATGCCCGTGTGCCAGGAGCAGTTCATCAGTGGTTTGTTCGTCTGGCTGTAGTGCTAATCGTTACCCAGACTATTGTGGGCCTTACGCTTCCTCCAACGCTTTTCTCGTCTCTTGAGCTTCCCATGTTGCTGATCTCGCTTGTTGTCATGTTGTATACGCTGCGAGCCATGTTCTATTGGTTGAAAGGCCGGCCGAATGACAGCCACTTTGCACTGGTGAGTATGATGAGCATACTCATGGTTGTTGTGTTGTATACGCTTGGTGCGTTCACTACCCTAGACACAGCGTTTTTTGCGCTGATTGAACTTTTATTATTTGTATTTGCCCAGATGATAGTGACCGCAATCCGCTTTGCACAATCATTCCGAGACGTGGAAGCCCTGTCAGAGCGTTTGCTTGCCATCGACAGCCTGAAGGACGAGTTCATGGCGAATACGTCTCATGAGCTGCGAACGCCCCTCCATGGCATCATTAATATTGCGCAATCCATGCTGGAAGGGGCGGCCGGAGCAGTCACGCCCAAGCAAGCCAAAAATCTCTCCATGATTACTTCAACCGGCAAGCGTCTTTCACTGCTGGTTAACGATATTTTGGATTTTTCCAAATTGAAAAATAGTGAGATCGAGTTAAAACGGGTAGCTGTCGATCTGGAATCCGTTGCTCGTACTGTGGTTGAAGTCTCGGGTTTCACGTTTGAGGACAAGCCGGTTATATTGATTCAACAATGGCCCCAGTCGTTGCCACTTGTTGAGGCAGACGAAGATCGCCTAAGGCAAGTTCTGTATAACTTGCTGGGTAACGCCTATAAGTACACTGAGCAGGGTGAGATTCGATTGTACGCCAGTGTTGAGGGGGATTGGGTGAAGGTATCGGTCGCGGATACAGGGGTAGGCATTGCCTTGGACAAACAGGAGGATATCTTCCAGGCGTATGAGCAGAGTAACGGCACGATTGAGCGATTGAGCAATGGAACCGGACTGGGTCTGAGTATTACACGAAAACTCGTTGAGCTTGGCGGTGGTGAGATCTGGGTTGAATCGGAGCCGGGGCAAGGTTCGACCTTTCATTTCACCCTGCCTGTTATGAAGATGCCACTTTTGAAAACTCATTCGAAACCAGCTGCCGCCCGATATGTTGCTGCACAGGGGGCAGGGGCGAAGGAGATTGTGACAAGAGAGTCAGATGAGTCGGATGATCTTCCGGAAGCGGAGCATACGATTCTGATTGTAGACGATGATCCCGTCAATCGACAGGTATTGCTTAACCTATTGTCGACAGAACGATATCGCGTGATTGCAGCGGACAGCGGGTCCACTGCATTGAAACTCCGCGAGGAGTTCCCGTCCATTGATCTTGTTATTACGGACTGGATGATGCCTAAGATGTCCGGGCTTGAGTTATGTCGCAAACTGCGCGAGCACAGTTCCTTGTCTGAGTTACCGATTCTGATGCTGACCGCCCGCGGGTTGCCTGAGGATATCAAACACGGATTCCAGGCGGGAGCCAATGACTTCCTGAGCAAACCGGTGGATGCTGGTGAATTGCGTGCCCGGGTTCGGACGTTAATTGAGATGCGGAGTTCTGTGCAGGAGGCTATTCGGACCGAAATGGCCTTTTTGCAGGCCCAGATCAAGCCGCACTTTCTATATAATGCACTCAATGTTATTATCGCGACCTGTGCAGTGAATCCGGACAAAGCAACCGATCTGCTGATTGAATTGAGTCATTACCTGCGCGGAAGTTTTGACTTCCAGAACAGGGAGCAGCTTGTTCCTTTGACCAAAGAGTTGGAATTGGTGGAGTCTTACGTGCATCTGGAACAGGCCAGATTTGAGGAAAGACTCGTGGTCGAGTATGAGGTGGAACCAGACATACAGCTCTATCTGCCACCTCTCAGTATTCAGCCACTTGTGGAGAATGCCATTCGCCACGGCGTGATGGAGCGGGCAGCTGGTGGGACAGTTCATCTTAGGATTTTCCAAGAGAGTGAGCATGTAGTTGTACAGGTCCAGGATGATGGTGTTGGTATCCCTCCTGAGCGTATGGCTCAGGTCAAGTCTGGGCGCACCGAAGGTCCGGGAGGTGTCGGGCTGCAAAATATAAACCGTCGCCTGATGTCTCTATATGGTCAGGGACTGGAGATTCATAGCCATGTGGGTAAAGGCACGCAGATCCGATTCCGTATCCCTGTGCAAAAGGTGGATTATTCCAATTAATGTGCAGAGTGAAGCAATTATGGTTAACAGATTAATAAGCGGGTGCTGATAAAATCGGTATTCCTATTGAATCTTTCATGGCAGGAGGCTGAAAGAACGGTGAGAGCCATTGTGATCGATGATGAGAAGCCAGCGCAGCTTCATCTGGAGCGACTACTACGAACGGACGGACGAATTACACCCGTGCAATGTTTTTCAACAGCTCGTGATGGTCTGCATTTTCTGGCAAAGGAACGTGTAGATGTTGTATTTTTGGACATTGGAATGCCGGAGATGAATGGCCTGGAAGCGGCTGAATATATACAGCAATTGGATCAGAGTATTCGTATCATCTTTGTTACGGCTTATGCGGACCATGCAGTGGAAGCATTTGAGCTGCATGCTCTGGATTATGTACTGAAACCGGTAAGCTCCGCCCGATTGGCCAAAACCATTGATCGAATTGCGGGCATAATGTTGCATACTTCCCAAGTTGCAGCCACCACCGAGGTACAGCAATCGGAACCTGTATCTGTGGAGTTGGATACTGAAGTTCCGGGGCTGCTTACGTTCAAACATCTGGATATCTACAGAAGCTTGGATCAGGGTGCCAAGAAACATAAGTGGCGCACAACCAAATCACAGGAATTGTTTGCTTTTTTGTTTCATCACAGGGAAGAATGGGTAAGCAAGGAGATTCTGCTGGATAAGCTATGGGGTGATGTTTCCCAGGAAAAGGGATTAACCCATCTACATACTTCCGTGTACCAGATTCGAAAGCTGCTTAAGGAATGGAACATGACAGGTAAGCTGGAGTACAATATGAACCGTTATCGTCTGTTATCTGGCAATCTGGTAAGTGATGTGGATCAATTTGAAAAAGCCATGGTCTACAACGTCATCACATCAGACAGTGTTGAAGACTTGAGGCATATGATTCCGCTTTATCGTGGCGATTATCTGGAAGAGCATGATTATCATTGGGCACAGGCCAAAGCAAGGGAACTCAGACGCAAGTATACAGCGCTGGTTATGGATATCGCGAGATGGGACATGGAGCATGGTCGTGGCAAGGTAGCGATTGAGCAATTAACGATATTGCAGGAACGGGAGCCTTATTCGGAAGAGATCTGTCGACTCATGATGGAAGTGTATGCGTCCATGGATGATCAGCAAGGCATACTTCGTTTATATCATTCATTTACATTGACATTAAATGAGGATCTGGGGTATCAGCCCGAGCCCGAAACAAGCAGGTTGTATCAGGACCTGACGGAGCAATAAACGTAAGTTCAGACAGGAGGGTGAGACATGAAGCTATTCATACACCGCAAAGACTTGCGTACGGATGATCTGGCCGCATTCGATTATTTGCGGGAACACCAAGAAGAGAGTGTGCATGTTCTCATCTATGATCCTTTCCTCCTGCGGCGAGGCCGAGAGAAGGAACACAGCGGTGTGAATTTCAGGCGGCATGCGGCGGAATTAGGCAGACAGTATCTTGAAGCCAAACGAAAACTGCATGTTGCTTACGGCAAACCGGCTGAAGTGGTAGATTTCATTCTGAACGAATTCAAAGGTGAGATTGACGAGATTGTGGTCCATCGGGACATGACGCCATATGCAATCGAGCGGGATAGGGCCATACGCATAGTCAGTGAGGCGCACGAGGTTTCGTTCACACAACTGACGGATCATCTGCTGATGGATCTGAATGGATTTGCCAACTTTACAGGCAAGTCGGAGCCATATAAGGTATTTGCGGCTTTCCATCGGCGGTGGGTGGAATTCATGAATGAACATCCCAACCCTCCTTCGGCAACAACGGTTGCAGCGTTGAAGGTGAGTGATCGTCAGATTGAATGGCCGGATGTAATGCAGGTACCTCCAGAGTTGCTGGAGGGCAGTGGTTCGAATGACGAGGACCCTCATCTGCTGTTGGATCAATTTTTATCGGATCGAATTGCTGAATACGGTGATCATCGGGATGAATATGAGGCTTACGAGCCGAGTCATCTCAGTTCTTACGTGGCTGTGGGGGCCGTATCCATTCGCAAGATGTATGATGCGGCGAGTCGCACCGCAGAAGCGGGGGAATGGATCAGGCAGTTGTGCTTCCGCGACTTCTATCTGTATCGAGCGGTCTATGAGAGTCACTATTTTACATATGAAAAGGTGTACGATCTCTCGACTCTCCATGATAATCACTTTGAACGGTGGTGCAAGGCGGAGACAGGCATTCCGATTATTGATGCAGCGATGACGGAACTGAATGAAACCGGACATATGCCCAATCGGCTGCGAATTCTCACGGCGATGTTTCTCACCAAAAACCTGCAATGCCCGTTCACCTTGGGTGAAGCCTATTTCAGGCGCAAGCTGAGTGATTATGATAACATTCAAAACCGTGGTAACTGGTTATGGTGTGCTTCGCTTGGTGAGAATGCGGCTCCGTATTTTCGGGTGAACAATCCAGTAACGCAATCCGAGAAGTATGATCCGCAAGGTGATTATATTCGCAAGTGGTTGCCTGAATTGAAGGATCTGCATAGCAAGGACATCCATCAGCCGCGCAAGGATGCCATCGTTGATCTGAAGGTATCGAGACAGGTAGCTATTGACGTGTATAAACAGATTCTGGCGAGTCGTTCGAAGTAGACTGAGTCAGGGGCGGGATGCATGCCCAAACCCAAATTTACCATTCTCATCCGTTTGATCCAATATTCATTTGGTTGAGAGCAGGATGTTCCACAGACCGCGTACTCGCGGTCTTTTTTACATATATAGACATGAAAATAGTGTGAAATGTGTTGAAAATTTAGGAATTGTTAAGAAAATGGACTATCCATCTTAAGCATTATGGCTTTTAATAGATAGAGAGCTTTATTGTATTAAGTCATATCTGACATATTGACGAACACATTAAGGAGAAACGTAAACATGAGTGAAACACTGAAAAGAGAGCGAATTCCAGAACTGAATCTGGTGCGTGCCATGGCAATTATCGGCGTACTGTGCGTGCATTCCACGTCCTATGCGACGGTGGACATGACGGGTTCAGGCTACTACTGGCTGTACAACTTTATTAATATCTTTATGAAATATGGTACGCCAACCTTTATTTTTATGAGCAGTTTTGTACTGTTCTATAACTATTATTCTCGTCCGTTGGATAAGAAACTCGTGAGTAACTTCTACAAGAAAAGATTTGTGTATATTTTGCTTCCGTATTTCCTGTTCTCATTAATGTATTTTGTGTTGCTGCATTTCACGCATTATCAGGGCCGACCTTTCGGCGAATCGGCAGTAAGTTTTATCACGAAATTGTTTACGGGCAAGGCCTATACACATCTGTACTTTGTGTTTATTAACATGCAATTTTATCTATTATTCCCATTGGTGTTATGGTTGCTTAAGAAATATCCTTCTGTGGTGAAATGGTCTGTTCCGATTGGACTATTGATTCAATGGGCATTCATCGTAAGTAATAAATATGGATTCCAGGTACCCAACAAGGGAAGCTGGGCGTTCTCGTACTTCTCCTATTTCATGCTGGGTGCTTTTATCGGGGTGTATTTCCCTAAAATCAAGCAATGGTTTGTCATCAGTCGGGCCAATGCCACCAAAGGACGCGTAGCTTCATGGATTCTGCTCTGGGCGGTATGGATCATTGCCGGACTTGGCCATGTGTATATCTATTACCTGCTGCGTCTGAAGATCGCAACGTATAACACACTGTGGTATGAATTCTTCTGGAATGTGCATACCTTTGCTTGTGCGCTGGTACTTATCCAGGTCGCTTATCTGCTCTATCGCAAAGGACCATCACTGATCGTGAAGCCGCTAAACCGGCTTGGAGCTCTGTCGTTCGGGATCTACCTGATCCATCCCTTCTTCCTGCTGGTGTATCGTGAATTTCCACCGCAAACAGGTGTTTCCTGGTTAGTGCATCTGTGGTATGCCGGAGGATTCGGTGTAGCTCTGATCGCTTCGTGGATTGTCGTTGGATTGACGGCAAGGTTTGTTCCATATGCATGGGTGATCTTTGGCAATCTGCCAAAACCGAAACCACGTCTCGCGCCACAACAGAACTCGGGACAATTGGACGTACGTTAAGATACATTTCCAATTAGAGGAATAATAAACCGTTTCTTGGTCGACCTTAGGGGAGAGCGGGGAGCGGTTTTTTCGTCTATATAGATATGCTGGATGTGGGGAACGAGTGTTTCTTTTTCATGTATAAGGGGTAATCATAAGGCGGAACGATAATACATTATGGATAACAGGATTAAGGTGAATATAATGACAACATGCGAAAAATGCGGGAGACCGATGCAGGATATATTGGAATATGTGGAACACATTCTTCACGAATGCAGTGAACAGACACAGGAGTACAACTCGAAAGATTATCAGGCCTATGGCCATGAGGGTGTTCACGAGCAGATGTGATACAATAGAAAGAAACCGGATTCATACGGAACCGAGGTGACAACATGGAGACGGGTCCAGCCCCTTTCCGGCAAGGAAAGACGGAACAAGAAGCGCGACTGAGCAAAACGTGTATGTATTGCGGACAACAGCGGCCAATGTCCGAATTCCGGCGCAGAACCGGAAAGCGGGCAGGTCCCGGAGCCAGGCGGGGAGCCTGCCGCAGCTGTCGCCAGCTCGGTGGACAGGCTGACCACGAGTCAGGTTCAAGCGTGAGCGGACGAACGAATGAACGGATCGAGCATCAACGTGATGGCTTGGAGACCCGTGAGGTTACTGACAGTCCGTCTGCCTCAGTGAGAAATGAGGCAGGTCGTACCTCCCATGGTATGGAGCAGGGATCTGCTACGGTGTCTGAGTCTGACAGAATTCTGGTGTCTCAACCTTCAGTAGAATCTTCATCTTCGAATGACGATGAACATGCTGACTTGGTGACTTCCTCCCCCTCTTCTTCGGGTATTCGGAAGAAGAGGAGAAGACGGAGGAAGAGCAAGCGATCAGAGAGCATAACGGGCAATGAGCTGAGAGAGACAAGTCTGGAGCAGGATGGTTTGGCAGGTGAGGTCTTGGTTGAGCCGCAGCCAGGCGAGCACTGGCGTGGGGAAGAAGGGCATTCGCAGGGGCATGCTGCTGCGAATGAGAAAGGCACTGCACAGCGGGCAAGCGCGCGAGCTGCCGCTGCAGTGCAGGCCGCCGAGCAAGCTGCGGCGGCCCACCAGGCTCTGCTGCCGGCTGAGCCGCAAGGCCCGGCAGCAGAGCCCATGGCTGCGGATCAACCGACCGCAGCCAAACGCAAGCGCAAGCGGCGCCGCAAGCGTGCTGCCGCGCTTGCGCCCGGCGCAGGGCAGGCCCGCAGCGTAGCTGCTGAGGCCCATGCGCCGGCTCTGAGCGACCGTGGCGATGCCAACACGGTCGCTTCACCTACGGCGGCGGAGGCACAGCCTGCCGCCACCGGGCGCGAGCCCGGGCAAGCGCCGGGGGCTGCTGCGGAGGCAGGGCCTCCTGCGCCCGTGCGCCAGCCTGGCTCGCCAGGGTCCAAGCCGCGCCAGGCGCGCAAGGAGCGTGCGCCCAAGGCGAACGGCGAAGACGCTGCCCGCGGTGTATCTGGGCAGCGACCCGCGCATGCCAGCCGCAGCCACGGTGCTGGCACGGATGGCCGTCCCCGCCGCCAGACCCCGTCGGCCCCGGTAGCCATCGACCCGGAAGATCCGGCTTCGCTCCGGACCAATCGGCAAGGCATGGTACGGATGAGGGGTAAGACGGACAAGGGCAGACGTTGGCATCAGGAAGTGGACATGGAGCTTGCGGTCACGCTGGTCAAGGAAAAAGCCGCTGTGGTGGTCAATCGGTACACGATTCGCCGATTGTTCAGCAACAAGGATTTCAAGCGGTATATTTTAACCCGGGATCACTACACCTGTTACTTCTGTGGATCGTATGGAGATACGATTGACCATCTGCTGCCGCGTGCCAAAGGTGGACATACCACCCCGCTCAACTGTGTCTGCGCCTGTAATCTGTGCAACCAGTCCAAAGCAGCGATGGATGCCGAAGAGTTCATGCGTTCCGGTATTCCCGAATGGAATGCTGCCCATCAGGCAGAGTTGATTGAACTGGCCATGCAGGAAGCGCAGCTGGAAGAAGGATAAATACCCCCGAAGAAGGATCGGGGTTTCGATATGAAAAGCACACCAAGACCACAGAGGTCGAGGTGTGCTTTTTTTGATTTAATTTTGATTGGGTGGGAAGTGAGTTTGCCGTGCAATAATTTCTTCAAATTGACATCGGTGTTCATTGAAGATGTACGTTATACTGGGAGGGAGTTGCTAACGAAGCTTCATCATCCATAAGAATGATGAAATGTATAGTGAACATCAAGCCTGAGAACTTAGACTGTATAGATTGGATGGATGCAGATGACCCCGGCAGCATTGGACATTATGTCATATATTACGGAAGAAAATATTCGTTTCTGGCTGGAGAAGTTTCGCTCCCTGGGCCCGTTACCGGGAATTTTGCTTACGTTTATGAAATCATTTGTACCACCGCTTCCAACGCTGTTGATTGTGGGCGTAAATGGTGCAGTATATGGTCTGTGGGCAGGATTTATATATTCATGGATCGGCATGGTGCTCGGTTGTACCGTTACATTCCTGATCGTACGGGAGATTGGGAAATCCGCTTTTGTAGAGCGATGGGCACGCAAACCTCGTGTGCAACGCAGCATGGTATGGATTCGAAGGAATGCATTCAGTTATGTTTTTTTGCTGAGTATCTTCCCGGTAGGTCCGTTTGTCATTATTAACGTGGCGGCAGGTATCGCGCGAATGCGATTGTTATCCTTCCTGCTTGCGGTGGGTTGTGGTAAAGCGATCATGATCTTCTCAGTTACGTATATCGGTTCCAATGTGGAACAATTTCTGGAGCACCCTATACGCTGGGTAGGCGTATTGCTGTTTATTGTGGTATCCCTGTGGGCAAGCCGCAAACTGGAGCGACACTTTACCCGGTCATCGTCAGATGGTGAAGAGCTGAATAATCTGAATCAACCCTCTGGAAAATCGATTTCTTCATAAATAAAAGAATGATCAGTATGCAGATATGGGATGTCAGTTATCTCGTTAGCTCGAAGGAGGACCTAGCATGAATGATAATATCTATGCATTCAGCCGAACGATAAATCGTATGAGTGAAGATGAACTTCGTTCAGTACTGCGTGTGCTCTATATGAAGTCAGGACATGTGGTCAAGCGGCAGGAAGAGCAAGGCGAAAAGGTGGATTTTGCGGAAGCGGTACAGTCACTGTTTCGGAATATGGATACCCCATTTGATCTGGGTCGTCTGGAACAACAAGCTCTCGCCGAGGTCGACAAGCCAAATGAAATTCATATTATGTTTGGAGAATCACCTCTAAGTAGTCTGAAAATGGGAATGAGTACATTACCTGATCAGGAAAAACGGAGTTTTTTCTCTATAGATGATAATTATGCGGTAGGGCCGTTGGGTGATCTGACCCGGCGTGCAGACTTGCAACGTAGGCATCTCTGGCTGACCGAACGAATGTGTCTCAATGACCGTGAGGCATATGGCATGCATGAACTGGAATCATTATTTGATCTCGAAGCCACAATACAGTCCTTTGATTCCAAGACGTCGATCATTATCTGGTATGCGAATAATGCACGGGAGAAGACGGGACTGCTCTACGCCATGTATCTATTGCGGAACAGCGAGAGCCCCATATATCTTATCGAAACGAGTGGCTTATATAAGCAATTATTTGATAGACCTGACGTTCAATATGATGTGCTCCACACAGGCGAGATTCTTCCGGAAAAGCTTCTGGCGATGTGGCACGTTTGCTCTGAGCAAGAGCCATTGTCCAAGCAAGAGCGCGGCCAACTGGAGCGGGATTGGCTGGAACTTTCGGTACAGGCTGGGCTATTACGTATGATGGAGAATGGCGTGATTCGGAGCTTAACTGAAGATGCGTTGGACGAGTACATTATGCAGAAGGTGAGGGAACTGACACCGAACTGGGAGCCAGGCAAGTATATCCGAGCAGCTCGTATTGTGGGTGAAGTGATTGGTACAAGTAGCCAGCATATAAGTGATGCGTTCGTGGAGTACCGTCTACGGCAACTGGTGCTCCAAGGCCAACTTGAAATGGATGGAAAGCCACTTGCAATGAGGTATTACAGTATTCGGCTTCCCGAGCGCTGAAAGGGACTAAGGCTGAAACGCACGGATAGAAAAACAAGCGATGAGATCACAAAGTTTGAAATAAGACGGAAGATTTGAGCACTTCCTTCCGCATACAGGAAGATGATCACGAAGTGTCTCCGATACTACTGTTCAGACAGAATACTTAAATAGACTGTTCCACCGGTGAGTAACTCCTACATGTCCGGGGAACAGTCTATTTGTTTCTCATTAAGTACTGAACCAGCTTCGCTTGTGCAATATCCAATAACATTCTTCTTTATGATCATCATTGTATTAAGATTTCTTCCCATGCCAGATTTCTAGTAACGGCCCCTGCTGCCCATAGACCGGATCGGTATCCGGGATCGGAACCTCTCGGATTTCCTGAAGAGCCTTGGCACGATCGTCTTCTTCACCTGTGCGTGTGTTGTAACTCATGCCGCCCGGATAAGCACCGGCAATACGAAAATCACTGCTGGACTCCAGACGTTTATGCCCTGTCCCAGCGGGAAGCACGACAACGTCGCCTGTTTGAAGGTAAACTTTCTGACCATGTTCTCCGCCTAAAATCAGTTGCACGAATCCACTCACCATAGCAAGTGCCTCATGAGCATTACTATGATAATGATGATAATTGAACACACCATTCAACCAGCTATTTCCCCATCCATTACGGTTCAGCAACGATTCTGCATGAAGAGCCTCTTCAGCCCATACGTTCTTATACAAAAGCACAGGCAGGGTCGGATGATTGGGAATTACACCGTCATCCTGAAGGAATAACGTCTCTATGTCCTTTTTCCGTTCATTCATCTCACATCACCTCCCTATAAATTACCCGATAACGTCAAGGACGAACAAAAAACAATTGTAAAACGATACAAAATGTATCATTTTAAGGTTATACTCAGTACATAAACTCTCTTCAATGCACTCGTTGTATAAATCGCAAGGGGGAATCGTGTGTGAACATTGTGATTACAGGGGCTTCTGGATTTGTGGGATTTAATCTTTCACAGTATTTGGCGCAAAAGGGGCATCGAATTACCCTTCTGGATCGGGATGATTACTGTCAGAGACTTGTTCATATCTCTCCTCTGCATGAGATGCCGTTCATCTGTTGTAACCTTGCATATGACCGGATTCATCTACCTTCAGGAACAGATTACATTATCCATCTGGCGGCCATGCCACACGTGGATTATTCTTATCATCAGCCAGGGGAAGTTTTCCGCAATAATACACTTAGCACACAGGCTATCCTGCAATATGCTACGGAACATCACATTCCAGTCTTGCTGGCTTCATCCGTGGAAGTGTATGGCGGTGATTGGGGCAGAGTCTATCACGAATCAGATCCGTATGCACCCGTCTCTCCTTATTCCGCGTCCAAAGTTGCATGTGAAATGCTGGCTCACTCCTATGCTCAATGTTACCAGCTTCCAGTCAAACTCTTTCGTTTGACCAACCTCTATGGTCCATGGCAATTACCAGACCGTATTATTCCCCGAAACTTTGGTCGGATGTTGGACGGACTGCCTCTGGATATTCAGGGATCGGCAGTGCGTGATTTCTTGTATGTAGATGATGCCCTCCGGGCCATTGAACAGATCATGCTGAAAGGCAAAGACGGACAGGTCTACAACATATCAACAGGGCTTGGAACAACCATGCAGGAGATCGGGGAGATATTGAAACCGATGGATCGATCGGTAGCTGCAATAGAGATTCGGGAGCAGGAACCAACCCAATCCAGAGGGTCCAGTCTGGTCGTACATTCAGGCAGGTTGCGAGCGGAATTGGGATGGTTACCGCAAACCACGTTGGAAAAGGGATTGGAAAAAACCTTCCGCTGGTATCGGGAACATCCCGAATGGGTCAGACAGTTCAGCCGTGAATACCATACAACAAGGGAAACGCGCAGTTTCATTATCGATATGGCAAGATACGCAGTTCCAGCAGTATAAAAAGCACAAAAAAAGCCAGGGAAGGGTGTATTGAGTAACACCTTCCTTGGCTTTTTTGCGCCTCCGTCTCACATTCGGATAACTTCCGAACACGGACGGTCAGGCTATTTTAAAACGATCTATTGCACGAAATCTTCGTGCTTTCTGAGGTTTGCATCAAAAGGATCTAGTGATCTCTTTTAACGTCGGCAATTTTATCCTGTACGGCACCTTTGGCTTTGTCTTTTTTACCCTCAGCCTGAAGGGATCTGTTATTGGTTGCATTACCGATCTGATCCTTCACTTCGCCTTTGGCCTTGTTAACGCCTGCTTTGATTTTATCGCTAGTTGAATTACTCATATCGAACATCTCCTTCGTTTCTGGTGTAGTCCTTATTAACCGGGATGTCCGTATTCTAAACGCAATGGGTTTGTGCCGAGTTTTGCATTCGTGACGCAAGAGGTTCATACTTGAAATAGAAAAGATGTCTCAATGATGGAATAAGGCTGAGCCCAACGCTGCATAATAACGACAGTGACCAATTTCGTTGCATGAAAATTGTGATATTGGAAAACAATTCCTGAACATTTGGATAAACGAATCCTTCCTTGTGTACATATCGCACATCTGGTCATATGTGATCTTGTCTTAATACCACATGTGGTAGGAATACGGATCTTGGACAGGAGGATCGGCGGCGTTAGCTTGCCTTCATGGGTTGACAAAAAAATCGATTTTGTTACAATGTTCACAATATCTTCACAAGTGTAAAAAATTTCTTTTTCATGTTCATGTGTAAGAGGTGTAATATAAGGGTATAGAGTTCGGTTTCGGCCTGCTTGTCGTTTTGTGCGTCAACACATGTTGTCCGCAATAGATCCAAGATACAATGCATGATATGGGAGTGGCCCTGAGCTACGCTCATCCTATTGTGTGAAATTTGGTACATTTAAATGTATTCGATGTATTTTGTGGTTCGGCTCTGCTTGACAGGCATCATGAAAGTCGCGGACTTCTATCCCAAAGTAAAGGAGGACTTTCTCTTATGTCACAATCGCCTACTCAACAAGAGGTGCCAGTTACAGAAGGTGCCAACGTTTCCGAGCGCCAGTCCTTGGACGTTCTGGATCAACTGATGAAGCCTGAGGTACAGGAGTCTTTAACCGTTCTGGTGGAGAACCTGCCTAAATTGGCTGAAATGGTTACTGCTATGACAAAAGCTTATGACTTTGCACAAAGTGTAGCAACAGACAAAGTTCTGATCAGCGACACAATGAGCGCAATGGGCGAGTTCGCTAAGCCTGTTGTAGACAAAGCTAAAGGTGTAGCTTCTGCTGCCATCGAAGCCAATGACCGTGCGCAAACAGAGCAAACTTCAGTTGGCTTGTTCGCTATGCTGAAAATGCTTAAAGATCCAAACGTACAACAATCGCTTCGTTTTGCTCAATCTTTCTTGAGCATCTTGAACGAGCGTCAACAACCGAAGCGTTAAGACTTAGAAGAACGGAGGATGGATATGTCGAAGCAAATTTTGATCTTGGGTGGAGGATACGGCGGTCTGTTGACTGCATTGACTGCGCGTCAATACTTGTCTCCGGAAGAAGCGACAATTACTGTCGTGAACCGTTACCCTACACACCAAATTATCACGGAACTGCACCGTCTTGCAGCGGGAAGCATTGCTGAACAAGCAGTTGCTCTTCCACTTGAAAAATTGCTGCGTGGCAAAAACGTGAACTTGAAAATCGATACGGTGGATACAATCAAGCCGGACGAGAAAAAAGTTCTGATGACCAGCGGCTCCACATACTCTTACGATGCACTTGTCGTTGCCTTGGGCAGCGAAACGGCATTCTTCGGAATTCCGGGATTGCAAGAGTACAGCTTCACGCTCAAATCGGTTAGCGATGCAAACCGTATTCGTGCACACGTTGAAGCACGTCTTGATGCTTACAAACAGTCCGGCAACAAAGCAGACGCTACGTTTGTTATTGGTGGCGGCGGCTTGACAGGTATTGAGCTTGTTGGCGAATTCGCTGACCTGCTTCCTGCTGTATGTCAAGAAAAAGGCATCGACTTCAAAGAAGTATCCCTGTACACAGTTGAAGCAGGTCCTTCCATCCTGGCAGGATTCCCGCCAGAGCTGGTTGAGCGTGCTAAATCAAGTCTTGAGAAACGTGGCGTTAACTTCATCGTTGGCGTAGCGATTACCGAGATGAAAGAAAACGAAGTTCTGCTGAAAGACGGCAGCTCCATCCCTACGAACACACTCGTATGGACAGGTGGCGTACAAGGCAACGCTGTTGTTGCTAACAGCGGAATTGAAGTGGATCGTGGCCGTGCGAAAGTTACGGAAGTTCTGCAATCGACTTCTCACAAAGACGTGTTTGTTGCTGGTGACAGCGCAGTAGTCTTCCCTAGCGAAGGCGCTCGCCCTTACCCTCCAACAGCACAATTGGCTTGGCAAATGGGTGAGACTATTGGTCACAACTTGGGCGTTATGTTCAAAGGTGGCGCAATGGAATCCTTCACACCAGTATTCTCCGGTACGCTGGGAAGTCTGGGTCGTAAAGATGCTGTCGGCATGATCGGTGGCAACCAGACTCGTCTGAAAGGTCTGCCTGCAACCATGATGAAAGAAGCAAGTAACATCCGTTACCTGGCTCATATTCACGGTTTGTTCGCACTGGCTTACTAATCTTAATGCCATTCAAGGGCGCCCTTTTGGGCGTCCTTTTTGGTTGTCACGATTACAAAGGATAACAGATATTCAGAATGAAAAAAGGTGCGGCAGAAGTGGTCAAATGTGAGGTCGCGTATAAAGTACCTAGGGGATATGGCATATTAATGGGACAACGGAAGACTTCACATTTCTTAGAGGTACTGAACAGGCATGGACATGAAGCCGGCGCTTAGAAGCGCCGGCTTTCGTTTAAATTATAGGATGAGCATCTTTAAATAAAAGGAACGGGGAGCAACAACAAGCCATCCGTTCAACTGAGAGGAGAATGACGTATGAACGTTTTAGTTATAGGAGCAAATGGGCAAATCGGTAAGTTTGTGGTGGAGCAGCTGGCACAGGAAGGCAAACATAAAGTAACGGCTATGATCCGCAAACCGGAGCAGGCGGATGCACTGAAGGAACTCGGTGCAGATGTGGTGATTGGTGACCTGGAGGGTAGTGTAGAGGATTTGGCTGAGGCAATGAAGGATCATAATGCCATTGTGTTTACGGCGGGTTCTGGCGGATCTACCGGTCAGGACAAAACACTGCTTATTGATCTCGACGGTGCGGTGAAAACGATGGAAGCCGCAGAGCAGCAAGGAATCTCCAGATATATTCTGGTCAGCGCGTATGGCGCAGATCAACGGGAGAAATGGTCAGAGTCCATTAAGCCTTATTACGTGGCGAAACATTATGCGGATCGTGTGTTGTTTGCAAGTGATCTCAATTACACGATTATACGTCCAGGTGGTCTGAAGAATGAACCGGGCACAGGTAAGATCGCAGTTGGAACCGATCTGGAGCCAGGAAGCATCCCGCGTGAAGATGTAGCCCGCGTAATCGTGGCTTCTTTGCAGGAAGAGAAGACGTACCGAATGGCCTTTGATCTAATTGCCGGGGAGCATCCGGTTGAAGATGCCTTGGGCAAATTGTAGATGTTATTGTAAGATAACGGGAGAATGAAATGATGGGGATGAGGGGGAGCGCTGCATGAACGAAGCCGTGCTGGTCATAGAGGATGAGCCCAAAATAGCACGTCTGCTGGAACTGGAACTACAGTATGAGGGGTATCAGGTGGGCAAGGCTGGTAGTGGAACAGAAGGACTGGAGAAGTATGCTGAAGGACAGTGGGATCTGATTCTGCTGGATGTGATGTTGCCTGGTCTGAGTGGAATTGAAGTGTTGCGGCGAGTTCGTGCCAAAGATGCTACGGTTCCGATCATTATGCTCACTGCCAAAGATTCTGTGGAAGACAAAGTATCCGGCCTGGATCTAGGAGCCAATGACTACATCACCAAGCCGTTCCAGATTGAAGAGCTGCTTGCCCGAGTTCGGGCTGCATTGCGGCTTAGTGCAGTAGCGTCTGTGGCTTCTTCCGCTATTTCGTCTACACCTGCTGATCCGGGGAATGGCTCTTCTGGGCATCAGGATGAAGCTGAGGCGGGCTGGTTGACGGCTGCCGGGTTGAAACTAAATGAAGGAACGCGAGAGGTATCCCGAGATGGTGTGGCCATTGAGCTTACTCCACGTGAGTTCGACCTGCTCGTGTATCTGCTTCAGAATCAACGTCAGGTGCTCAGTCGTGACCAGATTGTACAGGCCGTGTGGGGATACGATTATTATGGAGATACCAATGTGGTGGATGTGTACATCCGTTATGTGCGCAAAAAGGTGGATAACGGATTCACACCGCCCTTAATACATACCGTACGGGGCGTTGGATACGTCCTGAAGGAACAGTTATGAGCCTGCGCAGTAAAATCTACGGATATTCGTCTGTATTATTTGCTGTGCTGTTAATCGCGGTGAACCTATCCGTCTACATCGTGTTTGAACGGATGTCGATTGATAACGAAGTTAATCGGGTGGAAGCGGAAGCGGAGTCTATTGTCAAAGGAGTGCGTCAGTCTGCCGGCTCCATTCCGCCGGATGACTTGTTACGGGCGTACGCGCCTGTGAACGGCATGCTTCGGATTGTTATTGAAGACGGCACCAGTTCCCCGGTGACAACAACAGCAGCTTCCGAGCAGCTGAGCAAGCTGCCCTATAAGTATGAAAGTGAGAAGAAATCGGAGTATACCCAAGTTGAACAGATTGGTTATGTGTGGGTATCAGTCCCGGTCATCTGGCCTGATGGCGAGGTGGTGAATGTGCAGGTCACCGAGAGTGTAGCAGAGACAGAGAATCGCCTATCTGTACTGCGAACCGTGCTTGTGGCGGTCACGATTATTGCTCTCATTCCAGCCATTATCTCCAGCCGGATTCTGGCGAATCGGATGACCAGACCGATTCAGCAGATGACACGTACAATGAGTGACATTCAGTCCAGCGGCCAATTCAAGCGTCTTCCACTGGAGGAAGGGTCTAAGGATGAACTGAAAACGATGGGACAGACGTTTAACCGGATGATGGATCTGCTCGAATCCAACTTTGAACGACAGGAACGATTTGTATCTGATGCATCTCATGAGCTCAAAACTCCACTGACCATTATTGAGAGCTATGCCAGCCTGCTACAGCGGCGAGGAAAAGAGCGGCCCGAGGTATTTGATGAAGCGGTAGAAGCGATTCTGGCCGAATCGGTTCGTATGCGGGAGATGACCGAGCAACTGTTACTGCTTGCGAAGCAGCCAGAGCAGTGGAATGTGCAGCTGGAACGTGTGGATATCACAAGACTGGCTACAGACTCCACACGTGCGTTCCGCGAAGCCTATCACCGTGAAGTCCGGTGTGAAGATCCAGGTCCAATCTGGGCGATCAGCGATGAGAGCAAGCTGAAGCAGCTTTTGTTTATTTTGCTGGATAATGCCCGGAAGTATAGTGAAGATGCAATTGAAGTCAGGCTGGAAGCCAAGGGGCAAGAGTGCCGTATTCGGATTGTGGATACCGGGATTGGTATGCGGGAGGATGAGCTGGAGAAGGTATTTGACCGATTCTACCGGATTGATCCGGCCAGAACACGCAGCTTAGGCGCAAGCGGTTCAGGTCTGGGATTGTCACTTGCCAAAGAGCTTGCAGGAGCAGTTGGAGCACGGATCGAACTGACCAGCACCGAGGGTGAAGGCACCGAGGCTTCGATTATTTTGCCTTTATCGGTTCAGAACGGGCCGCTCTCATGAAATTCTCATTCTTCTCTTATATACTGATAAGCATCAGATCAACTGGGGATGATAAGAGAGTGCATAGGGGGAAACGTGATGACAGAGCGTGAGCAGCGACCACCGGAAATGAAACGGCATGAACAAGGGATCAGCGGATGGGCGAAATCGCGAAGGTCACTCTGGTGGGGTGCAGGGCTTCTCGTTGTGCTGATTGTGGCAGCTGTTGTGTGGTGGAAGCCGTGGCAATCGACGGGTGCGGTACTTACGGCAGATGCGGCGGCCCAATCCGTACTGGATCAATATCCGGGTGAGATTGTGAATTCCACGTTGAAGGACGGGACGTATATCATGCAGCTCCGTTCGGAGACTGGCCTATATGATGTGCAAGTGGATGCCGTTACAGCTGCTGTGAATTCCATTAAACGGCTGGAGTCGAATCCGCAAGCGGAAGAGAAGACGTTATGGAGCCGCGAGCAGATCAAGACGGCATTGTTAAAACAACAAACAGATAACCAATTGGTCTCGCTTGAACTTGTGGAGCAACAAGGCAGTCCGGTATACACCGCGGTAGTGAAGGCAAAGGATAACAGTCGTGAAGAACTCACGATTGATCCATACACGGGAGAGACGATATCTTCCAAAACAATAGCAGCCCCGACAACTGAACCAACCAAGGATGATCCCAAACCTCAGTTTCTGAGCGAGAAACAAGCCAAGCAGAAGGCACTTGCGGAGGTTCCGGGGGAAGTGGACGACATCGAACTGCGTGGAACCAACAGCGGGAATCCGTATTATCTGGTTGAAATTGATCTGGCGGATGGCAGGGAAGCCATTGTGCAGGTGAATGCCATCTCGGGAGCGATTCGTTCGGTGACTTGGGATGAGGACGAGGATTAACATGTTGCAAGGAACACATTAAATATAGTTATAGTGTTAAACTGCTTAGAGAGATGATTCCTAGTTTAGGGGTCATCTTTTTCATTTAGTTTAGATTACATGCAGAATGAACACCTGTTAAATGAGTACTCTCCTCATTTTCTCATCAAATTCTAATCTAACTCTCGCTGATCTCTCATTCCTGCAGGTTATTCTATAAATGTAGACGAGAACGAAAACAACAAACGAGGAGATGAATGATGATGATGAACAAACATAAACTTTGGATTGGTAGCTTGTCAGCAGCTGTATTGCTTGGTGGATCAGCCGTAGCGGCTAGCGGGAATGTGAACGGACAATCGGTGCAAACTACACCAACGTCAACGACACAATCCGTTACACAGAACCAGAACAGCACAGGCAAAATGCTGAATGCATCACAAGCGAAAGCGCTAGCGTTGAAAGCAGCCGATGGTAAAGTGGATGACGTGGATCTGGAGCGCAGAAACGGCCAAACGTTCTATGAAATTGAGATCGACAGAAAAGGAAACAATGATGTTGTCGTTCGTCTGGATGCCTACACAGGTAAAATCCTTGCAATCGTGGATGATGAAGACTACGATGATGATTATCAAGGTACTGTAACAGGCAACACATCGAACACCTCTGCTTCCAAGCAGGTCAAATTGACGGCATCCCAAGCTTCAAACATTGCATTGAAACAGGTGACAGGTGGTAAAGTAACCAAAGTCGAACTGGATCATGATGATGGTCGTTATGTGTATGAGATCGAGCTGAGAACCGCTCAAGGTGAAGCGGATGTAGATATCGATGCCAACACAGGCAAAGTGTTGTCGTTCGACCAGGATTTTGACGACGAAGATTAAGTAATAAGGGCGAGTACACGCCGATAAAACATCATATCATGTACCTGCCCACGAACAGCCACACACAGCCAGAGACAGTTACATCATGGAGGGCAGGGCAGGTATAGCAGAGGACGCTTCGGGGGAAGCGTCTTTTTGCTGTCTATGGAGAGAGCGGAGTATGAAATTGTACATGTTCAGCCGGATTGTTCACTATGCGAGCAGGGACGTGGCGCATACAATCAGAGTCAGGGAGGTGAATGCCTAGCCAGTCTTGCCAAGAATTCTAATGCTATAATGCATCATCGATCGGAGGCAGATGAGACATATCGATTTAATTTTATGTAAGCGCTTCACCAAAAACATGGAGGTGCATTACGATATGGCTATGAACGATGGATGGTTGAAAAAGAATACACATTCACGTCGCTTTACCCGCCGCTTGAGTTATCTGCTTGCTTTACTGTTGGCGCTTCAATCCATAGGCATGCTGGTCGCACCCGGACCGAATGCGTCAGCTGCTCCGGTCAGTATTACGAACGGGGTACAGTTCAAGGATACCAATGGCAATGTTGTTCATGCCCATGGGGGCGGGATGATCAAGGCAAACGGGTATTATTACTGGTTTGGGGAGAACCGCAATACGAATGGAACGTTCAAGGCGGTGTCCGTGTATCGTTCATCGGATCTGAAGAACTGGGAGTATCGCAATGATGTGCTCACCAGCAGCTCGGCAGCCGAGCTAAATATCTCCAACATCGAACGCCCGAAGGTCATCTACAACAGTGCTACTGGCAAATACGTGCTTTGGATGCACAAGGAGAATGGTCTCGATTATGGCGAGGCCCGAGTGGCCGTAGCTACTTCTAATACGGTTGATGGCAATTACACATATGTGGGCAGTTACCGTCCGCTTGGCTATGACTCCAGAGATATGACGGTATACAACGATAATGGAACTGCTTATCTAATCTCTGCGACCCGAGTGAATGCCGATCTGAATATATATAAGCTGACCCCGGATTTCCTGGGAGTGGAATCCCTTGTCACAACACTGTGGCCCGGACAATATCGTGAAGCGCCTGCTATGTTCAAAAAGGACGGTGTTTACTTCCTGATCACCTCGGGTGCGACTGGCTGGAATCCGAATCAGGCCAAATATGCCACAGCCTCCAGCATTACAGGTACATGGAGCGGTCTTAGCAATTTTGGAGACAGCACAACGTATGGTTCTCAATCCACCTATGTCGTTCCTGTAGAGGGATCACAGACCACATCCTATCTCTACATGGGTGATCGCTGGGCGGGTGCCTGGAGCGGGCCCGTGCAGGATTCCAAGTATGTCTGGCTGCCCCTCTCGTTCCCGAGCGCAACCAGTCTGGCGATGAACTGGGCCAGCAGTATTACGATAGATACAGCAACAGGGACTGTGACTGGAGCGAGTACAACGGATGTATGGGACCCGAATGCTTCATATCAGCTGATTAGCCGTAAGAGTAACAAATTGCTAAATGTCATTGGTGGTTCTGCCGCTAATGGTGCGGATCTGGAGCAGCGATCAGATGGGGGGACTACAAGTCAGCAATGGCAGATTACCGATGCGGGTGGCGGCTATGCCAAAATCATCAACCGTTCTAGTGGTAAACTGATTGGGGTGGAGAATGGTGCCACAACCGATGGGGCTGTCATTGAACAGTGGAACGATGGTGGTTGGGCCAGCCAACAATGGCAGCTCGTCCATGCAGGTGGTGGTTATTATAAACTGAAGAACCGCAGTACAGGCAAGGTCTTGGATATCTCTAGTCAATCCCTGGCAGATGGGGCTGCGGCCATCCAGTGGACGGATAATGGCGGTACGAATCAACATTTTCAGATTGTTAAGGTGCAGTAAGACGTTTTAAATATTATAAAATAAGGTTCAACATAAAGTGGAAGCCCTTGTCTCTTACCATAAGGTGAGACAGGGGCTTTGTGATGTATTCACGTATGTTACGTGATGCTTTTACTCGAAAGGAATATCCAGATGATGGCTGATATCGTGACCTATTTCCGATCATTACCATCCCAATCTGTGGTAAACTAGTAGAATTGTAGAAAAAAGATAGAGACAGGAGCTGGATAACGAAGTGAGTGAACAACAAGTGCTATCAATTGAAAGCTTGCGTATGAGATACAACGGACGTTATGTGCTGAACGGCATCGATCTGGAAGTAAATCGCGGTGAGATGATTGGATATATTGGTCCAAACGGGGCTGGCAAAAGTACAACGGTTAAGATTTTACTCGGGCTGGTTGAAGGATATGTAGGCACGGTGCGAATCTTTGGTAAAGATATTGCGGATGGCGATGTAGAGTATAAACGCAGAATCGGCTATGTTCCGGAGGTGGCGGAATTGTACGAACAATTAACACCTGCGGAGTATCTGACTTTTACGGGAGAGTTATACGGTATGTCCTATGAAGATGCGGATTACAAGGCCAAGCTATTGATGGATTGTTTTGGACTGGAAAAATCATATCATTCCCGCATTGCCTCCTTTTCCAAAGGTATGCGTCAGAAAGTGCTGTTAATCTCTGCACTGCTGCACGACCCGGATCTGTTGTTCCTGGATGAACCGCTTAGCGGATTGGATGCCAATAGTGTGATGGTGGTCAAAGAGATTTTGTCACAATTGTCAGCCAAAGGCACAACCATCTTCTATTCGTCACACATCATGGATGTGGTGGAGAAGATCAGCAGTCGAATTGTACTGATCGCTGAAGGACGCGTAGTGGCAGACGGTACGTTCAAGCAGCTTCAACAGCAATCCATGGAAGGTACGCTGGAGGAAGTATTCAATCAATTGACAGGCTTCAATGAGCATAAAGCCATTGCGGAGCGTTTTGTATCGATTGTGCAGGAGGTGTACTGATATGGAGGAATCCTCTGACTTCCGCACGCTCAAGATTCTGGATCGCTTTCGTCCGCTCATCGCCAAAACAGGGGCGGATTATGATGTGCTGCGCCTGATTTTGCGAGTGAAGTTCCAGATGGATCAACGTAGAGTGCCTACCATTTTATCCAACAATTCAGGGAAAAAGGAGCGCAAGGAAGGTAATCAGTTTCTTCGATCCCTGTGGTTGTATGGATTAATGGGACTGATGATGGTTCCCTTCGTCGTCTGGGATACGGGGCATTTTATGCTTCAGATGGGTCTTGTATTTGGCATTTTAATGTTTATGATCATGACGTCCATGATCTCGGATTTTTCCTTCGTACTGCTGGACATTCGGGATCGCAATATCATCATGACGAAGCCCGTTAATGGGCGAACGGTAGGTATGGCCCGAGCCATCCACGCAGGCGTTTATCTACTATTGCTGACGGGTTCATTAACCGGTATACCGCTAATTGCCGCGTTGGTGACGCATGGGATCGGATTCTTTCTGATTTTCCTTGTAGAACTGATTCTGATCAATATGCTGATTCTGGTGACAACGTCTCTGATCTATCTGTTCATGATGAAGTTTCTGGATGGTGAGAAGCTGAAGGATATGATCAATATGGTGCAGATTCTGCTGTCCGTGGGGATTGCAATCGGTTATCAGCTGGTCATCCGTTCGTTCAGTATTATTGACTTTGGTATGGTATTTACCCCGGCATGGTGGCAGTTGCTGTTGCCTCCGTTATGGTATGCGGCCGCATATGAATGGTTATTTGCAGGGGGCGGGAATGTGTGGATCTATACGTTCACAGCACTGGCAGTTTTGGTTCCTGTGGTGAGTATGATCGTATATGTGAAGCTTATGCCTTCCTTTGAATTGTATTTGGAAAAAATGGCACATTCGGGTGAGTCCTCCGGACGCAGACGTGGACGATGGGATCGGTTGATCTCCAAGGTGGTCAGTCGTTCCAGAGAAGAGCAGGCTTGCTTCCGTCTGTCAGCCAGCATGATGCGTAATGAACGGGAATTCAAGCTTAAGGTGTATCCATCGCTTGGTTTATCATTTGTTTTACCTTATGTATTTTGGTTTACCGAATTGCAATCTTCTACCTGGGCGGAGTTTAGACAAAGCTCGTTTGTATACACCTTTTACATCGTGCTGATGCTGGTTGTAACGGTGGTGGTCATGCTGAAATTTTCAGGACAATACAAGGCATTCTGGACCTTTCGCGCTGCACCGATGGCAAATGATAGCGCGTTATATAAAGGCGCTCTGAAGGCGTTCTTGTGCAACATGTTCCTGCCTATATTTCTGGCAAATGCCATTCTGTTCACCTGGACATTTGGATTACGGATACTGCCGGATATTGCAATTATTATGCTTACAGCTACGGCGCTTGTCCCACTGGCAGGCAAATTGTTGCTGCGTAAGCCACCGTTCTCCCAATCCTTCAGTATGGCGCAGCAAAGTGATGGTTGGTATGTATTCGCCGCCCTTCCTGTACTTGCCATGTTATGGGGAGTCCATGTCTTTTTCCGCTCGGTATCGGGGGGCATCTGGATCTATGGCGCAATACTGATCGTAGCGAATGTATTGCTGTGGACGCTGCTGTTTCGAGAGAAGAAGACAGTGAAGAAGAGGTCGGTTGCAGTTTAAGGAGTAGTAGAGTAAGAGAGAGTAAGAGAGAGTAAGAGCGCTAAACGATAAGAGAGGGTAAAAGAGCTAACCTGGACACGGATGTCGGGGTTAGCTCTTTTTGATAGGTGATACTTCCCCATAGATACTATCCCAAAGAAACCTTCGCCGCAGCGCTAACGAACCTGAGACAACCTATTCAGGGTCAAAATCTGAAATATAAATTCTAACGAACCTCAGGAACACTATTCTTCGGAAAAGTAGTTATTTAGCTTGAAAAAGGACCAAACTATGCACAATAACATGTCTGAGATTCGTTAGATATTAGGTTCGCGCTAAAAGGGGCAAATAGGGTGTAACAGATTCGTTAGAATGGAGTAAAGCAGTGGAGGCTCTCTTTCAGTACGTCGAAATGTCGAAATCCAGTGAAGCTATAATGAGTTCCAGATATGCTATAGCTTTGAACATTAGAGTGACGAAGAATGTGTGGGCGGTGTGAATATACATAGGTAGCAGGGTTGGATGCCCTATTTCTTATGGTCTGAGCGGAGGATGGATTCCGCCAGCCGATCGGCTGCATCGGCTGTGGAGATCGCAGATTGCGTAGCTTCTGCGTATACCTTGCTCAGCGTGCCTGCAATCCCCGCCACCTTTTGGCGGATCAGGTCAGGCCCGGCGCCTTCCAGCTCGTAGGCGGTGGAGATGATTCCGCCTGCGTTGAGCACATAATCAGGCGCGTACAGGATACCGCGCGCCTGCATGCGGCCTGCAACCAGCTGTCGTTCACTCAGCTGGTTGTTGGCCGCCCCGGCAACGATGGAGCAGCGCAGCTCCTCCACCGTTGCCGGGGTCAGTACGCCCCCTAGGGCACAGGGGGCGAAGATCTTGCAGTCAGCGGCGTGGATATGGGCCGGATCGGCCGAGATGGCGCCGCTGAACTGCACAAGGGCACGTTGTACACGCTCCGGTACAACGTCTGCCACAATGAGCCGTGCCCCGGCTGCATGCAGGTAACGGCACAGGGCATACCCCACCTTGCCCAGTCCCTGGACGGCAACGGGAATGCCCTGCAAAGATGCAATGCCTTGTTGGCGCAGCGAGGTCACAATGCCGATGTGCACGCCGTAGGCGGTCATCTCGGCAGTGAAGTCATCCTGCGCCCCCAGCGAACCGGTGGTGTCCGTCACATGTGCGGTCTCCAGTCGGATCTGGTCCATGTCTGTCGCCGTGGTACCCAGATCAAGACCAGTCACGTATCGCCCGTTCAGCCGCTCCAGACAACGACCCAGTGCACGAAAGCGCTGCGCCCGCTTGGATGCGTCCGTATCCAGACTTTTATCTTGTGGATGTGTCATCTCATCGGCGACGACTTTCCGTTCAACGGCAGCGCCCTTCTGTTGCTCTACCCCTAAGTCCCCAGCAACATGCTCACCACTTTGAGATCCGCAACCATCCTCAACCGGTTTTGCATTCTTCGCAATAGGCACATTCCATATGACCACTTTCCCGCCACCATACGGCAGTCCGGAGATTGCATTTTTGTACGTCATGCCTTTGGCAAGTTTCACGGCATCCCGAACAGCTTCTTCCTCGGAGGCATATGTCCAGTAACGGCATCCGCCCAGCGCAGGCCCAAGGACCGTGTTATGAATGGCAATGACCGCCCTCAATCCACTATCTGCATCATGGCAAAAAATGAGTTCCTCCATGCCTTCCCGCTCCATCTCCTGCCATAGCTGCATGACGGTACCCCCTTTTTGTTTTGACCCATCCATCCTGGTTTTGACCTGATATCCTGTGCCAGCGTGCTTGGCTTTATGATGATACAGCATATTCAAAGACCCCCGTTTTCGACCCTGGGAACTCCGCCGGGTTGATAATCGGTACAAACGGTTCTATAATGGCAGTTCCGGCATGCCAGAGAGCAGAAAATGCCTACGGATTTACATCCAACCGTTTAGAATGAGGGTATAACGTCCAATGATGGAGATAGAGCGAACATACAGGAAGCATAGATGATACGAAATCGTCGAGGATATGCAGCAAAGGGCCAATTCCATTGTGAAGGCCAGGAAAGAGGGATTGTGATTGTTTAAAATATTGGTATTTATCTTTTTGATCCAGATTGTGTACGTATCCGCTTATACACTCCGGATGATTCTGACACTCAAAGGACAGAAATACATCGCCGCACTGATCAGCATGGGTGAGATTGTGATCTATGTACTCGGTCTGAATCTGGTGCTCCAATACCTGACTCAGCCTTCGGCCCTGATTGTGTACGCGGTGGGTTATGGACTTGGGGTGTTGCTCGGTGCGTGGATTGAAGAGAAGATCGCGCTCGGTTACGTTACCGTTAAAGTCATCTGTAACCAGATGGGCAACAACGTCGCGAATGCCCTGCGAGATAAAGGATATGGTGTTACTGCATGGGTGGGCAGTGGACGTGATGGAGATCGGCTTGTGATGGAGATTCTGGCAAAACGTAAAAACCAGAAATTGCTCTACCAGACGATTCTCGATCTGGACCCCAAAGCATTTGTTATTACCGTGGAGCCCAAACAGTTCCATGGCGGCTTCTGGACACGTTCCATCAAAAAGTAAAATCGAGCAGGTCTGCAGCAGATGCAGTCCTGCTTTTTTAATTTCATCCCATCTGGAATGTTCTTGTACCACGATATATCCATGAAACCTTACTCCCCAAGTTAACTCTGTACGATTCAAGGTTGCTTACAGTACAAACCCTTACCATACCAGCCTTTTCCAACCATATGTGAGATAGGGATTATTGTTGTAATCGTTTACAAAATGTACATTGAGAACATGTCCTTCGTAACATGGCATGGCAGCGATGGGCGAATGTAATCATTATATTTCGGGAGGAATGGAATCGATGAAAATCAAATTTCGAAGCTTATGCAGCACAGCCTTGGCTCTAACGTTGGGGTTAACTTTATTGTCCGGCCCGGCAAGTGTGCAGGCAGCAGGCAACGCAGACTACAATCTCACAGGCTTCTCCCAAGGGAATACGGGCGGCGGCATTATTAACGAATCCAACACAGCCACGTATAAGAAAGTGTATAATGCGACCGATCTGGCATTGGCGCTGAAAAAGAACTCCGGTGTCAAAGTTGTTGAGATCATGAACGATCTGAATCTGGGATGGAATGAAATTCCGAGTGCAGCGCAGACTTCTCCTTTTGCCAAGCATAATGATGCGCTGACGCATCCTGTATTAAAACAGACAGGTGTCAGCAAGCTCACGATTGACGGTTTCAATGGACTCACGATTTTCTCCGCTAACGGCTCCAAAATCAAACACGCTGCAATCAGCGTGAAACGAAGCTCAAATGTCATCATCCGTAACCTGGAATTCGATGAGTTATGGGAATGGGATGAATCCACCAAAGGTGATTACGACAAGAACGATTGGGATTACATCACCTTGGAGGAGAACAGCAACGTATGGATTGATCACTGCACATTTAATAAAGCCTATGACGGACTTGTCGATTCGAAAAAAGGAACCAACGGCGTGACCATCTCCTGGTCCCTCTTCAAAGGGGATGACGGCAGCTCGAACAGCTGGGTTACCCAGCAGATTAACGAATTGGAAGCGAATAAGGCTTCCTATCCCATGTACAACTACCTTCGCAGCAGTGCTGTAGGTCTCAGCAAAGCCGATATTATTGCCATCTCGGGACCACAGAAGAAAGGACATCTGGTCGGTTCGACCAGCTTGGAATCAGCTAACGCCAACCTGTCCATGACACTGCACCATAATCTGTACAAAGATATTCAGGATCGGATGCCACGCCTGCGTGGAGGCAACGCACATGCATACAACATCGTGATGGATTCGACAGGGGCACGTGCCGCTAAAGCCAAAATTACAACGGCGATGGCAACAGCGATTGCGTCCAAAGGTTATAAGTTCGATATCATTGGCAATGGGGCAATCTCCACAGAGAGCGGAGCCGTATTGGTTGAGAAATCAGTCATCAAGGACGTGCTGTATCCTGTTCGCAACAATCAGACCGATCCGGCAGATTCAACCTATACCGGCAAAATCAGAGTGACCGATACCATGTATTCTTTGGATGGAAGCTCATTCCGTGGCAGCAGTGATACGTCTGGCAGTCCACTGGCGCCAATCCCGGCGGTGATAAAATCGTTCTTCTGGAATGGCTTCTCGTCATTGCCGTACAGCTATACCACGGATGATCCGTCCACTTTGAATGCACGCCTCACGGCTTCCAATGGCGCGGGTTCGGGTAAATTGACCTGGTCCAAGGACAATTGGTTGAAGACAAGTTATTGATATCAGAGTAACCTGTTGCTTTTACGTTCTTCAAATAAGGAAAAGAGTGCTCCTGCAGCTACGATAGCCGGGAGTGCTCTTTTTATATAATTTAGCTACATAAACAGTTTGGTGGCCTATAGAAGAATGATTTCTTGTAAAAGTGGATCATCTCCAGCTACAGCATGTGTTGGTCTCTCCGGTGATCGTTGTATATCAATATCCATCTTCATTACCCCAGTGAGTAATTTATGACAAATTAACCATTTATACAAGTACGACTTGTAATTTTACTTACCGGTAAATATAATTATTAGAATTGACCAATAAGGATGGTGAAGCAGTTTGGATGTATGGATATACTCCGCACTTACGCTTGTTTATTTGATACTTGTTGCTCGGATGGGCGTCGATTTAACCCGGAGGAAGCAATGGCTTGCGTATTCCAGTTTTCAGCTAGTTGTAGCGTTTAGCTTGGCATATGATAATGGAATTATTGCTGTAGGTAAGTTGATAGGGGGAGGGGATATGTTAATGGTTCTCAGTAGCCTTCGATTTTGGTTACATGCCTTTGCTACCCCTACCCTTATTCTTGTTGGTTACCATATCTTGCGCAGCTCAGGTGCCAGGTTTGCCAATAGAAGTATAACGAGTGTGGTAGCATGGCTGATAACTTTAGGTCTGGTTGTCTACCAGATTGTAGGCTTTACTGTGTCCGAGGTTAAAAATCTCAAAGTTACAGAAGAGTATGGAGTACTGAGATATATGGCAGAAGGTCATGGAGGTCCGCCAATGATGGTGATCATCGTGGGGCTTGTACTCTTGTTTGTTAGCCTGATCGTTCTTTTCAAACATAAATGGGTATGGCTGTTTGTTGGGACTGCATTATTGTTTGCAGGGCAGTTAATCTCCCTGCCAGTGGAAAGTGGAGCTTTAACCAATGTGTATGAGCTGATCCTCATCCTCTCGATTTGGAGAACGACTACATTTTTGAAGAATTCAACAGATCATCGCCGTCGTTAAGCTCCGCTGTATCAGAAAAGACTGGCCCGTAAGATAAAGGCCAGTCATCTGTGTTCCTATATTTCATTTTTTAATTCACATATTCATGGTATCTGATGAGGCAGGCACAGCACTCACCGAGTCACGATAGATGATGTTGCCTTTCACGTGTACACGGCCGAAACTGCGGTTCGGGTTGTCGACCTTTTTGAGCATGGACTGAACTGCCGTGCGTGCCATCTGTTCCACATCCACTTCAACAGTTGTCAGCTTGGGATCGGAGAGCATCGCATAGATATCATTATCAAAACCAACAACAGAGCATTGGCCAGGCACCTGAATATCCATGGAAGTCAGTTTTTGAACGAGCAGATGAGCGACCTGATCACAGTTGCATACAAAAGCGGTTGGCAACTGTTCCGGCAGATCAATCTCAATAAACGTCCCCCGTTCATCCCGATCATTCAGAACCAGATCCGGATTCATTGGCAACCGATGTTCCAGCAAGGATTTGTAATATCCGAGGAATCGGTCCTGGATGCTGCTCGTGGAATACAGGTTCCCTACATAAGCAATGTTACGGTGGCCCTGCTGAACCAGATAGTTCGTCAGCTCATAGGCAGCGTAAAAGTTATCGGTAACAACGGAATCGATGTCCGAATGTTCATCGTAGAAGTCGAGAAACATTTTGGGAACTTCCATCGATCGCACCAGTTCAATATACTCTTTGCTGATCTGTCCGAGCACGATGAAACCATCGACTTTGTTATCGCTGTACAGCTTGGGCAGTGTTAATTCCTCCTCATCCTCCACATTCAGAATGTGCAGAATGCCGTAGTAGCCCTGTTCCTCCAGATGTTTGGTGATGCGCTGGAACACACGTACATAGAACGACTGCGTAGGCCCGGTAAAACGCTCCGGGATAATTACGCCAATATTATGGGTTAAGCCTTCCTTCATCGAACGGGCAGCGGCATTATACCGATAGCCCATTTCAACAGCAAGCACTTTAATTTTTTCCTTTAATTCGCCACTCACGCCATCTTTATCATTCAATGCTTTCGAGACGGTCACACTGCTGACCCCGAGCCTGTCGGCGATATCCCGCATGGTGATATTGTTCTTCAGTATGGTCGCCTCCTTCAAGCCGGTATAGGCACAATGTGCTGTCATTATGATGAACACTTTCTTCCAACATAATAACAATCCATATCAGTATACATCGTTACCCACTTGGAATAAAGCCATTCTGGCTGTTGTTTCGCTAATTTTCAGCACATTGCAGGTTTCCCTGAGAGGACGCTCTACCGATGTTACGTTAATTGTTTCTGTAAAAGCTTCTCATTCTGTTCAATCAGCTGACCCCGCTGGCTGGCACAGTCCAGGGAACGATACGGATCAGCCGGTGTATTGAACGTATAATCAACTAATTTTTCCAGCGTGGTTGTTGCCACATGACAGCGGGTATCACTGGAAGCGTAATAGATAAAGACTTCTTCCTTCTCATTGACCACAGCACCGTTGCAGAAAATAACATTGGACACATCGCCTACCCGCTCATCGTCATAAGGAGCAATGAAGTGGCCGCCCGGCTTGGCAATAATACGTGCCGGATCATTCAGATCCGTCGCGAAGGTGTATAACACGTAACGCAGGCCTGCTGCAGTGTTCCGAACCCCGTGAGCAATGTGAATCCAGCCACGATCCGTCTTGAGCGGAGCAGGGCCCTGTCCGTTTTTGACCTCATATACCGTATGATATTGCCGTTCGTCGATAATTGTCTCTTCATGAATGACAGGGTTCAAGATATCCTCACACAGACCAAAGGCGATTCCGCCGCCGCTGCCTGTTGAGATGAATCCGTCCTGTGGGCGGGTGTAGAAGGCATACTTTCCATCCACGAATTCCGGGTGCAATACGACATTACGCTGTTGAGGGGAATTCGTTGTGATGTTGGGCAACCGTTCCCAGCTTGTAAGATCCCGTGTACGAACCAGTCCTGCCTGTGCCACTGCGCTGGATGTATCAAATGCAGGAGCCTCCGGGTCTTTGCGTTCCGAGCAATAGATGCCATAGATCCAACCATCCTCATGCTGAACAAGGCGCATATCATATTGATTGGTTTCATCCGCATCAATATCTTCCCAGACCAATGGTTTACCCGTGAAACGGAACCCGTCGATTCCATTGTCACTCTCGGCGAGCGCAAAGATTGATTTGCGATCCAATCCTTCGGTACGAATAACCATGACGTATTTGCCATTGAAATAGATGGCTCCTGGATTAAGCGTTGCGTTAATGCCCAGGCGTTCCATGAAATGCGGGTTCGTTGTCTCATCCAGATCGAATCTCCAATGCAGCGGTACATGATGGCGAGTGATTACTGGATATTGGTACCGATCATATATGCCGTTGTAGAAGGAAGAATTGATTTCATTAGGGCGAGTAAGCAGCTGCTCCTGTTTCTCCAGTAACTCCTTGTATTTCGGGTGTATCATTCTGATCCCATCCTCTCGATTAGTTCAATACAGAATCTGCTATTGTGATACGGGCATTTCCACGGTCCGGCAATTTCGCTCTGATCCGGTGTGCCGTTCCCATCAACCGACCAGTACCATTCCCCACCAGCGCGCTGATCAATGATGTTTTCTTTTGTATAGGTCCACAAGCGCTCCACTCTCTCCAGAAACATTGGATCACCTGTACGCTGATACGCGTTATAGAAACCGACCATCGCCTCGGCTTGAACCCACCAAATTCGCTTCTCATCGATATGTTCACCTTCTTGTTCATTTAACAAGGAACCATCGACATTCACGGCTACATTGGAGATGTTATAGGCGATATCCGTTACCATTGCCGCATACTCCGGATGTTGTTCCATCCCTAGAACTTTCAGTGCTTCGTCGATCAGCCAGCTGGCTTCAATGTCATGTCCGAACGAGCGCAGATCGATGAGGGATTCCCACTGTTTATTGAAAAATACCCCGAGAAACTTGGTGTCTTGGTCATACACCCTCTCATATAGAATCCCGAGCAGGCGTTCCAGCGCTGCCTTCACTTGTTGATCCGGCCACACGCGATAGAGTGTGGTGTAGGCCTCCAGCACATGGATATGCGTATTCATTGTGTAATCCGCAATAACCCCATTTTCGCTCAGCATTTCATTGGGCTGTTCCTTCCATGTGCGATCAAATTGTTCCTTGTACGCAGGTAGTTCGGCATCCAGACCTTTGTCCTCGATTAGAGCGAAAAGCGTTTTCGCAAGTTCCAATGCAGAGGCATCCCCGGTAGCACGATAGTACTCACTGAGTGAATACACGCCGAATGATTGCGTATACACATGTTTGCTCGTATCCAGTGCTTCCCCTGTGTAATCTACCATCCAGTACATACCGCTATATTCGGTATCCATCACATGGTCAGCGAGAAAACGGTATGCATGTTCAGCGTACTCGCGCCATCTTTCGTTTCCGGTAACCCGATACGCTGCTGCAAAAGACCAGAGTTGTCGTGCCGTGGCGATTCCGCCTTTGGGTGCCTGTTGATTCACCTGAAGATCATTGCCAACCCAGCCGTAGAATCCACCGTGGGTTGTATCTTTAAGGGTGGACCAGAAGGGTAAAATTTGCTTTTCCCAATGCGCCTTAATTTCTGATTGAAGTTCGGTTGTTTTTGTATTCATAAGTGAGCGCTCCTTCAACGTGTTACATAAATCTTAATATATAAATTGACTAAAGAATATTTACACTGGCCACTCCGATGACAGAATAACCTTCCGATCGCTGTTATCCCCAGATTTTTTTTGATTCCCTTTTTCAAAGGTGAAATTCCGGTGATAAAGGCGAACGCTCCGCTTCTTCAGGTTCTTTCTGTCCTCTACGTTTCGTGTAAATGTTTAATCAATATATATAGTTAAGTTAACGGTAACTTTATTAAATAATATTAGTGCCCTGAAAAACAGATGTCAACGAATTACTTCGTAATTTCTCTTGTTAAGTTATAAATAAATGAATTGACAGGTAAGCGTTACCATAATAGAATTTATTTTGTAACCTTAACGATAACCTAATTCACTTAAGAGAGGGGTCGAAACAATTGAGAAAAAACAAAGGTTGGATGATGTTGCTGACGATGCTGCTCATCACTTCGCTACTTGCTGCATGTTCATCCGGAGGTGGATCTTCGCAGGCAGGGGAGGAGATCAGTACAGATCCGGCAGATATCAAAGGTGAAATAACCGTTCTGACGCAACGGACAGATATTGTGGATACCGTGTTCAAAGACTACGCAGCAGAATTCAACAAGGAATATCCCGATGTCAAAGTTAACTTTCAGGCTCTGGCCGACTACGAAGGACAAGTGAAGATCCGTATGAGCACCAAGGATTATGGTGATGTACTGATGATCCCGACCAGTGTTCCGATCGCAGATATCCCGGACTTTTTCGAGCCGCTCGGCACGTACGATGAATTGAAAGACAAATACACCGCTATTGAAGAACGCATGGTGGATGGTCAGGTGTACGGTATCCCTACCGTGATCACGTTCTCCGGAATCATTTATAACAAACAGGTCTTCAAAGACGCTGGCATTATGGAAATTCCCAAAACACCGGAGCAATTCCAGGCTGCGCTTCAACTGGTCAAAGACAATACAGATGCGGTTCCACTCTACACCAACTATGCATCCGGCTGGGCTCTCACCCAATGGGAATCGGATCTGCCAACCGTGGCAGGCAGTGTGGATTACGTTAACGTGGACCAACCGAATACAGATGAGAACTTTGTGCCTGGTCAGCCGCACTATGAACTATATAAAGTGCTCTATGATGCAGCCAAGAACGGTCTAATCGAGAAAGACCCAACAACAACCGACTGGGAAAGCTCCAAGGCTGATCTTGCCAAAGGCAAAATTGCTACGATGGCACTGGGCTCTTGGGCGATTACACAGATCCAAGGGATGACGGATACACCGGACAATATTGGATTCTTACCTTTCCCAACTAATGCAAGTGAGGTTGTGGTTCCGCTCTCCGCTGACTATAACATCGGCATGAACGTGAACAGTGAGAACAAACCTGCTGCCAAAGCCTGGATTGACTGGTTCCTGGCGAAATCGAACTACGCAGTTGAACAGGGCGGCGGTATGGATGCAGACAAGAATGCTGAATTGCCACCGATTTTGGATCAATATAAAGATGTGAAATTCTCCACGCTTACACCTGCCAAAGGTGGTCAAGAAGGGCTGGTTGACAAGATTGATAACGAAGGCGAAATCGGTCTCTGGCAGCCTGACTTCAAGAAACGCATTATCGAAGCAGGTATTGGGAACCGCAAGGAATCATATGACGACATCATGAAAGATCTGAACGACAAGTGGGTAAAAGCAAGAGCAGAACTCACGAAATAATTGGATTAACGTAAGTGGATCAGGTGATGAATGGACTGCGGGGATATAGGAATCCATATCTGAATGGAGCATGGAGTATGTGGTATTTGAAAGCATGATACCCATGCTCTTTCCCCGGCAGTTATTCCTCCGGAATTCCATTGGACGGGAGTCTTTCGATATATAGGCGGGAGAACCGCTTGGAGGTGTGGAGAGCATGAAGTACTTAAAACTTTCGAATTGGGGCTACTCAGCGCAACGCATATTTATTATCTGTGCCTTCTCAATTATTCCGCTGGCGTTGCTGTTCACGTTTGCATACTTACCAGTCATCAACATGTTCAAATACAGTTTCACCGATTGGAACGGATACAGCAAAAGGTTCGATTATGTTGGCTTTGAGAACTACACGCGCATATTCAAAGATCCCGAATACTTCAAAGTATTTATTGTTAGCCTGTATTACTTCGTGGCTACGTTCTTACAGATGGGCTTGGCGCTTTACTTTGCCACGATTCTGAGTTTCAAAGTTCGAGGCAAAAACTTCTTCAAAGGCATATTGTTTTTCCCTTATTTGCTGAATGGGGTAGCCATCGGTTTTATCTTCCTCTTTTTCTTCAAACCGGACGGTACACTCGATATGCTCATGCATGCTGTAGGCCTGGGACAATACACGCAGCTCTGGCTCGGTAATCCCAATATTATTAACGTGTCACTCGCAGGTGCATCGGTATGGAGATACATGGGCTTCAACTTTATCATTTTCCTGGGTGCAATCTCCTCCATTCCGAAGGATGTGTATGAAGCATCCGATATTGATGGCGCCAATCGCTGGCAGCAATTCCGCCATATCATCCTGCCGAGTATTACACGCATCCTGCAACTCAACCTGATCTTGGCGATTAGCGGCGCAATTAGTGCGTTCGATATTCCATATATCATGACTGATGGTTCCAACGGCAGTATGACATTTGTAATCCAGACGGTTCATTTGGCGTTTAAGTATGGCAAGCTGGGACTGGCATCCGCCATGGCTGTGGTGCTGCTCTTAATCGTTATTCTCGTTACGCTCGTTCAGCGCGTCACCATGAAAGGGGAGGAATGAACGTGAACCAATTCAAATACACCCTTGCGAGCGTGGTTAAATATGCTTCCCTGGTGCTTGCGGCGTTTATCGCGCTGTTACCCATCGTGGTTATCCTGTTTGCATCTCTCAAAACCAATGCGGAATACGCTACCAGCAGTCCGCTTGCCCCGCCAGCCAACTGGCTGAACTTTGCGAATTATACGAAGGCTTTTGTGGATGGCAACATGCTGGTTGGTTTCAAAAATACAATTATTATCTTGGTAATCTCTATTATAGGTGCAACATTAACGGGTTCCATGATCGCGTATGTACTGGATCGTTTCAAATTCAAAGGTAAGAAGATCATGGTCGCGGCATTTCTGCTCGCTACCCTGATTCCAAGTGTTACGACACAGGTAGCCACATTCCAAATCATCAATGCGCTCGACCTGTTCAACACGCGCTGGGCAGCCATCGTGATGTACCTGGGTACAGATATCATCGCGGTTTATATTTTCCTGCAATTCCTGGGTTCCATCTCAAGTGCACTGGATGAATCCGCCATGCTGGACGGCGCGTCGTACTTTACGATCTACTGGAAAATCATTCTGCCTCTGCTGAAACCGGCCATTGTAACGGTCATTATCGTGAAGGGTGTGAACATCTATAACGACTTTTACACACCGTTCCTCTACATGCCAAAGACCGATCTACAGGTCATATCCACCGCCTTGTTCAAATTCAAGGGGCCGTTCGGATCGCAGTGGGAAGTCATCAGTGCCGGCATCATGATCGCCATTATTCCAACCATGATCATCTTCCTGTTGTTACAGAAGTACATCTATAATGGCTTCGCGCAAGGCTCAGTTAAATAAAATCCGAAGGGAGAAATGAAAATGTCAGTTGCTGAAACAAAAAACGTACACATTGTTGGGGATGCTTTGCCGAATATGCCGTGGGAAGCCAAACCGGAGGGAATCGAAGGCCCGGTATGGAGACATTCGGCTAACCCGGTGGTTCCGCGTAACCCGGTCAAAGGCGTTGCCCGCATTTTCAACAGTGCCGTTGTACCGTATGAAGGAAAATTCATTGGGGTATTCCGCGCCGAAACCGTTAATGGCCGTCCGCACCTGCACATGGGTGCAAGTGAGGACGGTTTGGAGTGGACGATTGAAGAAGAGCGTATTGCATTTGTAGATGAGAATGGCGAACCGTTTATGCCGAACTATGCGTACGACCCACGTTTGGTCAAAGTCGAGGATACGTATTACATCATCTGGTGTACAGACTTCTACGGCGCAGCACTGGGCCTGGCCAAAACAGATGACTTCAAAACATTTGTCCGCCTCGAAAATCCAATGCTGCCGTTCAACCGTAATGGCGTGTTGTTTCCACGCAAAATCAACGACAACTATGTAATGTTGTCCAGACCAAGTGACAGTGGACATACGCCATTCGGAGACATTTTCCTGAGCGAAAGCCCGGATCTTGTGTATTGGGGCAAGCACCGTCATGTGATGAGCAAAGGCGGCCAAGGCTGGTGGCAATCGGTTAAAATTGGCGGCGGTCCTGCTCCGATTGAAACGTCCGAAGGCTGGCTGATGTTCTACCACGGCGTCACGGGAACCTGTAACGGATTGGTATATAGCATGGGTGCGGTCATTCTGGATCTGGATGAGCCTTCCAAAGTGAAATATCGTTCCTCCAACTTTGTGCTGACACCGGAAAAATGGTATGAAGAACAAGGTTTCGTTGATAACGTCATCTTCCCATGTGCAACGTTGCATGATGCTGATACCGGACGTATCGCCATCTATTACGGCGCTGCCGACACGTATGTGGGTGTGGCGTATACGACCATCGAAGAGATCGTGAACTATGTGATCGAGACGGATGAAGTCATCGCCGGTGACCACGAGGAAGGCAAGCTGTAGTTATATAAATGAAGTTAAGGTATAGAGAAGAGTAAACAAGCCAGGAGACGTATATGAAGATGAATTTCAGGGTTAGTCTCATATGCGTTTCTTTGGTTTAGGTATGTGCAGATAGGAATGGGGACGATGGGCAGCATGCTATTGAAACAGTTAAAAGAATACCACCAAAGCATCACTAGTCCGTATGATTTCGATGCCACCTTCTTACTGACGCTTAGGAAAAATAAAAAAAGCGTCTGGAACCCAATTCAGCCGCGATCTATTTATATACAACAATATGACTAATAAACAACCTACACAACAGTCCCCTCTTTAATATAGATAATTCTGTCGCAGACATCGGCTACCTGATAATCATGTGTGACAATGACAATGGTCTTGCCTCTTCGGTGCAATTCTTTGAAAATGCTTAATATGGATTGCTCTGTCTTCTCGTCAAGAGAACCTGTCGGTTCATCAGCCAAAATAATAGACGGATCTTGCACTAGTGCTCTCGCAATAGCGACTCGCTGCATTTCTCCGCCTGAGAGATTATTCACAGGTTCCTCGGATAAATGCTCTATTTCTAAAGATGACAGTGTCTCTTTAACTTTTTTGTTTATAACTGATTTTGGTGCTTTACTGTACCTTAAAGGTAAAGCCACGTTTTCAAATACATTTTTAGCTTCGATTAACGCATAGTTTTGTACAATAAAACCTATTACTTTCCTGCGGAAGATAGCAAACTGAGCGGATGTTTTGGATAGTACATCTTGATCCAAATACTTGTATATCCCAGAATCAGCCTTCTCCAACCCAGCCATTATATTTAGTAACGTAGATTTACCTGAGCCACTTCTTCCCATAATTGCTGTCATTGAGCCCTCTTCTAAAGTGAGACTTAGACCTCTCAATACTTCATTCTTTTTGGCTCCAGTTCCATAGCATTTATGCAAGTCATTAATCTCAATCAATAAGATCACTCCATTCTTTTTAGCAAAGAACCCATTTGTTCATTTTGGATGCGTATATATAAGGGAATAAGTACGGACAGTATGATTATGGCTGAAAGAGTCAGCAAAATGAATAGATAGGCAACCACATTATGGCCTATAAACATTGCATACAGTATCAAACTGATAAACGCGGGTGATAACACTACAATTCCAATCTCAACTACATAATAGAGAAATATTTGATTAGGCACAGCTCCTGATATCAAATGAATTGACCACGCTTTGAGGTTGTCTTCAAATTTATTTTTGAAAAAAATCCACATTGTCAACACAACGATTAACATTATCATAATTCCTATTAAGCTGAGGAGAACTTTATTTTCCTTCAGGGCTGATAGAACAAAACCAAAAGGTATTGCGCTAGCTCCTAAAAATCTAGTATCAACGAAGCCCGTCCTTTCTTTAGCTTCCTCTAGTTTTTTATTTACAATAAAATCTCCAGAAGCACTATATACTGAGCCGTTAATTAGTTGGAGATAATGCTTTTGTTGAAAACTGAAATCCTCCTCGCTTTGTGGGGCAGATATAAATTGTTGTGCGGGCATTACAATATAACGATCCAAATATAACTCTGTTCCATTAGAGTCAAAGATCAGAGATTTGGGATTGAGAAAGCCTTTTACAACCAGATTAAATCGCTTAAATAAATACTGCCCTTGTATTGTATCTCCTAGATGATAGAAATTTGTATACTCATGACCTAATAGTACGGGTATCCGATCATCCGTATTTCCCATATAATCATTTTCTACGAAACTCTCACCATCGACTGCACTAACCGAAAACATATCTACCGCCTGCTCATTTAATTGTATTGCTTTGATAGCATTATATGGGCCCTCACCGTCAATATCAAAAGGCTCACTTACGAAACCCATTTCATAATCTCGGGTGAATTTTTCTTTTTCTGCCTTAGTGAAGTCGAGTAACTCAATGGGTTGAGTGAATATATAAAGATACTTTTCGTTTATATCCTTTTCCAGATAACTATAAAACTTTTTGAGTGTTTCAAGAAAATGTACTTGTTTCATTAAACTTGATAATTGATCCCCATCAAGCAATGTATCAGAAAGCTTGTAGCTTTTCATATCTTCAAGAAGATTGATTTGATTTGATTTTTTTTCAAGGCTATCCAAACCTAGGAATACAACCATAGCTAAAAAAAACAGGAAGAGGATCTCAACTATGATTAGAATCGTAACCATTTTATTTTTACGGATACTTTCAAACACTTCCGTGTATATTCGTTCGTACATAGAAAAATCCTTTCTTAAGATAAAAATGATTCTACATTATCAGCCTCTTGCTCAAGTTTTTCATAGTTATTCTCAAGGAAAAAAAAGAGGTGAGGACTATAACTAGAAAACCAAAGCAAATATGAAGAAAATATTCATTGTAAAACTCTTGATTAATATTTAGAATAGCACAACTACCGCCGGCTACTAAAAAATAAGTAAATGACGTAATCATAAAATACTTAATCACATATCTGAATAATGGGTACCTTGGTTGATACCCTAGAATCCAAAGTACACGAATCTCGGACCACTGCTTCTTGATCCAACTCACTGTAAAAATAACGCTAGAAAACGAAACTAGTACAAATACTATAATTTTCAAAATAACATTATAAATATCTGAATTTGCATAGCTTTGTGCTCCATATTCTCCTCGTTCAAACAAGTGAATAGGCACTTTAACGCCTTTTACATCCAGTATCTTAGTTTTGGTAACAGAACTTAAATCCGAGGCATTCAATACAAAAATACCTGTTTCTCTATTTTCATCGCTACTTAATCCGTTCATAGACAGTAGTATTGTTTTATCTATTTCAGTTAGATGAGAGGCGCCCATTGTTCCGATAACTTCAAACTCATCGTTTTTATAAATATAATATAACTTCCCGTTTTTATATTTTAGCTCTGATCTCTGAATTTCTTTTCCGACCACTGCAAATTTCTCTTTATCGTAAAAGTCCTCTTTTCGAAAAAATCTGCCTTCTACCATCGGTGGTACATACGTCTGATTATCAAAGTATATGGCTCGAATGTTTCTTGAGCCTGTTTGAAGTTCCTTAAACAACGTAAACTGCTGTTCAATGTTTATATCGCGCCAATCCCATAACATAGATTCATCAGGTATAAAAAAGATACTATTTTCATCATAGAGACTTCTTCCTAATATATCCATTTCACTCTTTTTAACTTCATAATAACTTATGGAAACAATCATGATACTCAGAAAGAAGTAAAGCAAACAAATATGAAAAATCCCACCTCTATTTATTTTCTTTAAAAGATTACTCATCATTCCATTACCTTTCATAAATAGCGGCAAGTCTCTTTTTCAAGAAATCTTGCCGCTTTATTGTTTAAGTATTAAATACTAAAGAAACTCTCAATACAAGCTATTCTTCGGTTCCCCAATATGTTTTAGAAATGAGGTCAATACTAGCATAATTTGTTTTGGCTCTTGTTGTACCGGTCCCCCACTCTCTGCCACTATCTTCTCTAACCCATATCCACTCCATCTGAGCTCTAGAGTAATGTTTAGTACCTGGCCAAACCGTTTTTGCAACAGCACGCTTTAATTTACTATCTGTTGTACTATACTCAGAATACCCTTCATGGGAATCAGGATATAATTTTACTGTCCGTGCTGTAATTCCTCTATCTGGACTGGCGTTGGTGAAATAACCTTCACCTTCTACCCATCCTCCTCCAACACCAAAAGGATTAGCTGCATAAGCAGATGAAGCAATGGAACCCAATATTGCTGTAACTGCCAGAGCTTTAATTACTTTTTTTGTTATTTTCATGAACTTTTCCCCTATTCTGTATTAATTAATTTGAAAGCTGGCCAGCTAATCAAACTCATTTATTATTATATAATGAAATATTTGGAATGTTAATAGCGAATAATGTCGTAAAATATCTTAATTTACATTATTTTGTACTATAATATATGCTTAACACTTTTTTTGGCGAAATGAGAAAACTGTTTCATATTGAACTAGATTTCTTTGACTAGCCCTCCCTTATAACAACACATACTATGTCGAATTTTGTTGACAAAAGGAGGGCTCCTGCCTATTCTTAATGAATGAATATGAGAATCATTATCATAAAATAGAGAAAAGGGGTTCAACATCCATGTCTGTACAACATCGCAAATCTTCGGCCCTCACGCTGGCAACGATGCTCTTGTTGTTATTCGTTATTGTGGGTTGCAGCAATACAGGAAGTGGAGATGAATCCTCATCTGCTGCTTCGGATCAAACATCTACGAAGTCGATTACGATGTCATGGCCACGTGATATCGGTACAATGAATCCGCACACGTACAATCCTTCGCAATTATTTGCCCAATCCATGCTCTATGAGCCGCTGATCAGTTACCAGAAGGACGGAAAACTGGAACCTGCGCTGGCAGAATCATGGACGATCTCCGATGACGGCAAAGTATATACATTCAAGCTTCGCCAAGGTGTGAAATTCTCAGATGGTACGCCATTTAATGCTGAGATTGTGAAAAAGAATTTTGACGCTGTAATGAAAAATAAAGACACACATAGCTGGCTGGGCATTGTAGGTGTGCTCGACAAGACGGAGGTTGTAAACGATCAGACTTTCCGCATGACACTCACAGAGCCGTATTATCCTGTTCTTCAGGACTTGTCGGTGGTTCGTCCTTTCCGCTTCCTGGGTGAAGCCGGATTCCCGGATGACGGAGATACTTCCCAAGGCATCAAAGAGCCGGTGGGTACTGGCCCGTGGATGCTGGCTGATTACAAGCAGGACGAATATGCTGTTTTCAAACGCAACCCGAATTATTGGGGAACCGCACCGAAGGTGGATCAGATTACGGTTAAGATCATCCCTGATGCAGAAACCCGCGTGCTTGCTTTTGAAAAAGGTGATCTCGACCTGATCTATGGTGAAGGTATGATCAGTCTGGATGCGTTCCAACAGCTTCGTGACAACGATAAATATGTGAGTCAGCTGTCTGATCCGGTAGGTACGCGAGATCTGCTGCTGAATTCCTCCAATCCGAAGCTGTCTGATCTCAGAGTACGGATGGCGCTCCAGCAAGGATTTAACAAAAAAGCGATGGTGGAAGGCATCACTCTGGGTCTGGAAGAACCGGCAGATACGGCACTATCCAAAAACTACCCATACACCAATGTTGACCTGAAACCGATCGAATATAACGTTGAACAATCCAAAGCTTTATTGGATGAAGCGGGTTGGAAGATGCCTGCGAATGGTAGCGTTCGTGAGAAAGACGGCCAACAGCTTGAATTCGAAATGATTTTTGACAAGACGGACCCGATTCAGAAAGCGATGGCTGAGACCATTCAGGCGGAATGGAGCGAGCTTGGGGTTAAGGTAAACCTCACTGGGCTGGAACTGACGGTACAGATCAAACGGTTGAAAGCCAATGATTTCGACCTGTATTTCTGGTATAACTATGGTGCTCCGTATGATCCACATTCCTTCATTAACGTTGTAGCGAGCCCAGGATTTGGTATCTCTGAGACGCTCAGTGCCTTGCCGATGAAAAAGGAACTGGACGAGCAGGTACATGCCGCACTATCATCAACAGATGAGACGAAACGTCAGGAGCTGTATGGCTCCATCCTGACAACACTTCAGGAACAATCGGCGATTGTCCCCATCTCGTATGTTAAGAAAACGGCGGTATATCAGAAGGAAATCTCCAACTTTATTTTCCCGGCGAACCGTGATGAAAATCCGTTTGTAGGCATTGAGTTGGGCAATCAATAAGTAGTAAATACTTTGATTTTGGAAATGGTAAGGCCTTGGAAAGGTCATGTAGCTTGATAAAAGGGAGGAACGTTTGGTGATCAGTTATATCGGTAAACGAATGATCGCGATCATTCCTATTGTTTTTATCGCTACACTCGTTACCTTTGGGCTTATTCATATATCGCCGGTTGATCCGGCCGAGGCTTATCTGACAGCCGCTCATATCTATCCAACACCGGAGCTGCTTGCGCAAAAGCGGCATGAGTTCGGTCTGGATCAGCCTTTATTAACCCAATATGCGCATACGATTCAGAAGATTGCCAAGCTCGACTTTGGCACTTCGTATCTCACCAACAAACCCGTATGGGATGAAGTGAAACTAAGGATTCCCGCTACGGCTGAACTAGCCTTCTGGAGTATGTTGTTATCGGTTTTGGTAAGTATTCCTTTGGGAGTACTGGCGGCGGTGTATAAGAATAGCTGGATTGACATGGTCAGCCGGGCGATTTCCTATTTTGGAGCATCTATTCCGCAATTCTGGCTCGGTTACCTGCTGATCTTCTTTTTCTCAGTGAAGCTGGACTGGCTGCCTGTGGAGGGACGTGGATCGTGGGAGAATCTGGTTCTGCCTACGGTTACACTTTCCTTGATTCTTATTGCGGTCTACACCCGATTGTTACGTTCCAGTGTACTGGAGCAATTGCAGGAGACATATGTACAGTATGCAAGAACACGCGGGATTCGCGAACGAGTGATTATGCTCAAGCATGTGCTGAAAATCGCCATATCGCCCCTCATTACGGGGATGGGGATGAGTATGGGCAAGCTGCTCACAGGCACCATTATTGTAGAGCAGGTGTTTTCCTGGCCTGGGTTCGGGCGTTATTTCGTCGATGCGATATTTAACCGGGATATTCCCGTGATTCAATGTTATGTCTTCCTGGCGGCATGCCTGTTCATCGTATGCAATCTGCTCGTTGATCTGGTGCAGCTCGTTATGGACCCACGGATTTCAGCGAAAGGACGGGCAGAACATTGATAAACAAATGGCGTGCGGTATTTAAAGGACAGAGAGCCATCCAGATCTGCTCGGTGATCATCTTGCTTTTCTTCGTGATCGCGTTATTAGCCCCATGGATTGCTCCTCATGATCCGGTGAAGGTAAACCTGTTGCAGAAGCTGGCGAGTCCATCGCTTGAGCATTGGCTGGGAACGGATCATCTGGGACGCGACAATCTCACCAGGCTGATGTATGGCGCTCGGGTGTCGCTCGGATTTGCTACCCTGATCTTTCTGTCTTCTTTGCTCATTGGTGTCATTGTAGGATCAATCTCCGGTTACCTTGGTGGCTGGGTGGACAGTCTGTTGATGCGCTTGTGTGAAGGCATTATGGCGTTTCCGAATCTGGTGCTGGTGCTCGGTATTGTGGGGATTTTTGGTCCAGGTCTGATGCAGGTGCTTCTGGCACTCATGATGGTACAGTGGGTGTACTATGCACGTATCTGCCGGAACATGGTCGTTAGTCTGAAAGAACGGAACTTCATCGCAGCGGCGCGGATTAGCGGCTCCTCTTCGTGGACGATTATCCGCAGACATATCATTCCCAACGTACAGCGTCCCATCGTTGTGATGGGCACGCTGGAGATGGGCTGGGCGATTATGGATATATCTGCGTTGTCCTTCCTGGGACTCGGTATTCAACCACCGAATGCAGAATGGGGCGCCATGATTCATGAAGGAACGGGTTATATTCGCAGTCATCCGGAGTTGATGATCTACCCGGGGGCATTGATTCTGTTGGTAGTCATTACGTTCAACATCATGGGAGAAGCGTTATCCGAGCGTTATGGCATTGCAAAAAGGTAGTGGTTCGGAATCGAAGGCATATGAGGGGTGAACGTAACGATGGATGATGCAGCGAAGGTGCTCGAAGTTCGTGGTCTGCAAGTGAATCTAAGAACAGCGGAGGGTTCAGTCCCGTTACTGGAGCCCATTGATTTCGAATTAAAAAAAGGTCGTGTCTTTGGTCTCGTCGGTGAGAGTGGCAGCGGCAAGACCGTTACGTGTAACGCGTTGCTCCATCTGCTTGATCCGCGCAGGATGGAAGTGTCGGGCAGCATCCGCCTGAATGGACGGGAGCTTGGCTCGTTGTCAGGTGAGGAGATGCGGCGCATCCGGGGCAAGGAAATCGGATTTATTATGCAGAATCCGATGAATGCTTTTACCCCCGTGTACACGATTGGATCTCAGTTCATTGAAACTTTGCGTACGCATTCGGGAATGTCCAAAGTAGCGGCCCGAGAGCGGGCTATTGCTGCGTTGGCAGATATGAACCTGCCCGAACCAGCTAAACTGATGAAGCGATATCCCTTCCAACTGAGTGGCGGTATGTTGCAGCGAGTGATGATCGCCATATCGATGTGCTTGCGACCAGCCCTGGTCATTGCTGATGAACCAACGACGGCACTGGATGTCGTGAATCAGTTCAAGGTGCTTCAGGAATTGGAGCGGCTACGTACGGAGTATGGCACATCCATCTTGCTCATCTCCCACGATCTGGGCGTGATCTCGCAAATGGCGGATGAAGTCGCGGTTATGCAGAAAGGGCGGATTGTGGAGCAGGCGGATGTCTACCAACTGTTCGATCATCCGCAGCATGAGTATACACGGATGTTGTTAAATGCCAGACCCAGTGTGTCTTTGGGACGATAAACGAATGACAGACGAGTCGAATCGTTCAGTGAGTGTATGTGTAGAGCGGATATGAACTGTATTTTGAGTGGGTAGTCGTAGAGGTGGAATGGACATGGTAATGTGTAATTTCGGCTTCTTCTGAGATTGCTTCTGCCAAGTACAAGAGAGGAGGATGACCTGATGCTTCAGGTACGTGAAGTAAGCCATAGCTATGGCAAACGTAATTGGCTGGATCGTTCAGGAGCGCGTCCTCCTGTGCTGGCAGATATCTCGCTTACGATTGAAAAGGGTGTTTGTCTGGGACTGCTGGGTACGAGTGGGGCAGGTAAAAGTACCTTGGGCAAAATCATTCTTGGTCTGGAGAAGCCCAGCCAGGGTCAGGTTTTATTTCAAGGCCAGGATATCTACCGATCCAGCAAACCCGTGCTTAAGGGATTACGACGTGATCTGCAGGTCGTTTTCCAGGACTGTTATTCGGCTGTGAATCCACTCATGACTGCCGCGCAGATCATTGGGGAGCCGCTGGCTAATTACGAGCGTTTGTCGGCAAAGGAACAACTTCGTGTGATCGGACAACTGCTTGAGCAGGTTGGACTTACACCTGAGGATGGGAACAAGCTTCCGCACCAGTTCAGCGGTGGCCAATTACAGCGAGTCAACATCGCACGAGCCATTGCGCTCAAGCCAAAGTTAATCGTACTGGACGAGTCGATCAGCAGCCTGGATATGGTGCACCAGACGCAAATCCTATCCTTATTGGCAGAGCTCAGAGCGTCCTACGGGTTGTCGTATCTCTTTATTACGCACGACATTCGGGCGGCCATGACGATCTGCGACCGCATTGCCGTGATGGATCAGGGCAGGATTGTCTATAGCGGTGATGCTGGGGATTCGGTAATGCAGTCGGATCATCCGGCAGTCCAGCAGCTGGTTACAGCTATTTTGCCTGAGCATCCGTCGGGTCGTATTTCTTTTGGGTAAATAATGTGCGCAAGGTTCGTTAGATTATAATAAACGCAACAAAGGGGTGTCCCGTCTTGAACATGACGTAGGGGACATCCCTTTTTTGTTTAGAATTAGGCAATTTTATCTTCTGTCTTACCCCATCTTCCGCCCAAGCTGCTCAATCTTATCGAGCCAATTCTTTCTCTGTTCATCTGACTTTTTCCCAACTTGATCTACAGTTGTTATACGCACAGGTTTGATGCCGGTGAGTCCAAATGTGGAAATTTTCATCATTTTATGTGCAGGCTCACCTTGGAACCATTTGAAGTACCAGCTCGGACCATCCATTGTGGTGATCATGCGAGCAGTGCGGCCTTTGAGCAACTGATCGGGGAAAGGTTTTCCTTTTTGATACTTGAAGGCGTAACCTGGCATGAAGATTCGGTCAACAAAACCTTTCAGCAGGGCAGGCGGTCCTCCCCACCATATTGGGAATATCCATACAAGATGCTCGGCCCACTTGATTGCTTCTTGGGCCTCCAGCAAATCTGGTTCAAGTGGAAGTTTATTACGATATCCTCCCTCCAGATTCATGTTAAACGCCAACTCGTTCAGGGTGATCATGCGGACGTCGGCACCCGCCTGCACCGCGCCTTTGCGGTAAGCCTCGGCGATTGCGCCGTTGTAACTGGGTGAGACGGGATTGCCTTGAATAATTAATATTTTTTTCATGGAAGATGACACATCCTGACTATTTTAGTTAATGAACACTAACCTCATGTGCAAAAAGAAAAGGTCACGTATGACCCGGTAATCCATTCGTATATCCTGATGGTATGCTGACGATTCTCTTTTAGAAGTTGTTCAAAGAGTCCGCATTACAAATCATGCCTAGCGGTATCATCAGCATCGAAGATGGGATTCAGCCGAAATAAGCGGGAACTTACGAAGGTTGTTTCCTTCGGAAACAACGTAGTTGCTCACGTCGTTTTCCCTACGCTCCGCTACTCCATTTCTAGCTTCATCCCATTTCCATCGTTACTCCTGAGGTACCTGCCCCAACATCGATGCAAGTCGGTGAACCGTTTCCCCCGTATAAGGTACCAGCAACTCCGGCAGTTCACCTTGCATACTGGAGACCGCCATGCGTGTAATTGCACCGATCACCAGCACGGCTGTAAGCCGTGAATCCTGCTGAGGCAGTTCACCCCTCATCATTCCCTGATCGATCAGATCCATTAACGCATCCAATGGCTGACGGTAATCCTCGCTGCTTCCGGCTTCAATGAATATTTCATGATTCTGTGAAATCAGCAGCAGTCCGTAGGGATCTTCATCATGCAGATGGAGAACCTCGGTAACCAGTTGCTTGAAGCGTTCCAACACGGGACCTTCCTGTCGAACATACCCGTCAATCAATGCAGTATAGTCGACACAGTATTGGGTGAAGGCTTCCAGGGCAACGGCATCTTTGTTTTTAAAATGTTTGTAGATCGCCGCATCGGTTACTCCGGCGGCGTCACCGATCTCTTTGACGGATATGCCGTCAACGCCTTTGGTTGCGAACAAGCGCATCGCCGCTTGTAGGATATCTTTCTTTTTGCTATCCACATGAGATTTGTTCTTCATGATTGTATAGTAAGTGATTACTAACCAAAATGCAATAAGCAATTTTGAAACTCTGAATTGAGACACTGAATAAGCGCTTACGACCAAAGCTTGCAGGCTTGTGAGTGGCAACGTATGATGAATAGAAATCATAATCGGAGCAGCAGGAAGAACGAAATGGATGGTGGGTAGCGTGAACGAAGAGTTGGATGCATACAGCTGGGTGACGCCCGAAGGAATGCTGAATGATCAATATATAACAAGCCGCGAACAGTTGTATCAAGGAATGAATGGAAGATATGTGGAGCGATTCACTGTTCCTACCGGTGAAAGTTATATTTTCAAACCACTGACGAATCCTGCGCAGCATGGACGGGAACGATGGATGTACAAGCGTGTGATGTCTGGTCTACCTCCAATCTATCCGCAACTCATTGCAGCGTCGGATCTTACCATTGCTCCAGCAATGAGCTGGATGATCTACGAGGATCTGGGGCAACTGGTGCATGATTCGCAAGAAGCGACGATGCTCGGTGTAGCGGTACAGATGGCGGCGTGGCATGCGCTACCTGTTACGGATTGGAGTGAACTGCCTCGCGTGGGGCAGAAACCGTCGATTCGCACAATGTTGGATGAGTTGCAAATGCATAGGCAATCTACCGATGAACTGTTATCCAGATTGGATATGCAGCTATCCGCATCCGATTGGGATAAGATCACTAGGTTGATCCTCACGGCGGAGGAAGAACTTCCTACTGTTTTGTGTCACGGAGACCTGCATCCAGGTAACATGGCGGAGGTGGACGGAAGACTGGTCATCTTGGACTGGGAGCATGCCCATCTGAATACGCCACTGTGGGATATATATCACCTAGTTGATCTCTCGCATCCGCTGTTTCCCAGAACAGTTACGCCTGTATTGCGAGAGCGGGTCATGGATGTTTATTTGGACAAACTGGGGAGCCTGGGCATGCAGATTGAACGGGTTTCTTTAGCAGAATGGTACGATGCCTATGCTATTGTATTCTCACTCTGGATGCTGCGTTTGATTGATGGTGATCTGAGGAGTGAGGAATGTGTGTGGCCGAAGGAACAGTTGCGTAACCAGTGGTATGAGACAGCAGCGACGCTGGAACAGTGCATGAAGCACATGCGTGAGGAATAGAAATGAGGGGTGAGAAGCTTGCGTAAAGTCGGACTTGTTATGCGTAAAATTCAATTCACGGAAGCACAGGGGCCACGCGTATTTGCGGATCGGCTGAAGCAGATTGGTCTGGAGCTGGGCGTGGATATTGTGTTCATCTCGCCGGAGCGTCATGTCAGCGGATACGACTGGTTGCCGGGTTATGAGCATGAGAAGGGTGACCTGGTGAACTACGATATCGTGCTGGACCAGATTCATAGCCAAAATATAGAGCATGTCATCTACACCGTATCCGGGTTTACATTTTTGAAGATGTTCTTACCAAAGAGTGTATTGTTCCCGCACAGTTTCCCCGATCCTGCGCTGACGGGATATGAGATGATGAAGCCATTTTATACGATGGTGGATAAAGCGATTGTGCAGACCGAGTTTTTGAAAACAGAACTGGGCCGCAATTTCGGTGTACATGACGTGAACGTCATCCCGATTGGCTTTAGCGAAGAGTTGGCGAACCGGCACTATGATCCGAGTCAGGTTGTGCATAATCGGGTGCTCTGGATCGGTCGGGATGAGGCGAACCGTCGCCCGGATCTAGTTCTGGAATATGCTCGGCAGAACCCGGACAAGGAAGTATATATGGTGTTTGGTGGTGTACGCTATAAGGAAACCATGAAGAAGTACGACATTCCTTCCAACGTGAAGCTGAAGTTTGCGCTCACGCAGGATGAGATATTTACGTTGATGAACTCATCCAAGGTGTATTGGAACTGTTCAGCCTTTGATACATTTGCGATGCCGTTGACGGAAGCGATGGCGATGGGCAAAATGGTCGTGAAGCCGGAGCATGCCTGCTACGGTCACATTCGATCCACGCATGCCTTTGCAGGCAACGAGGATAACTGGTTTGAACTGGTGAACATGGCTGCGGCTGCGCCGCGCAGTGTGTCAGAAGACAACCGGGAGTATGCTTTTGGTGCTTTTTCGCGCACGAAGATGAAAGAAGGGTACCGGAACTTTTTCTCAAATTGGTTGAAGTAACGTAAGGTCTGTAACAAAGGGCTTGATCCATCCAGCAACAGGAGGGGAACCTTATGGAAGTACTGATCTTGTGGACATTGGGAATGTGGGCGGTGCAGCTGCTGATTGAATGGCTTATCTACCGGTTGCAAGGACGCCGAATGACGTGGGTACAATATATATTGCCATGTGTGGCCTTGCTCGGCGGTGCCGTTGTAATCATGATCAGCATCGATATTGGCGGGTGGAACGGCATCGGATATGCCCTGCTTGGCGCATCACTGGGTACCTCGGGAATGTTAACACTTATTACGGTGGCGATCAGGGATGTAATGCTTCGGCGACGGGGCAGGGATTAATCAGAGCAGTAGCTACTGTGGAGTAAGGATGAATTGGGCGATGGGATGGTTGCAGGAATGCATTCGTCTGTGATATATTGACATTAATTATGACAGGGGAGGTGAAGACAGGTGAATCACGAGATGCTTAACAACCGTATTAGCCAGCTGCCGATTGCTATGGCTGGCATTGTTCATACTTTTCTGACCAACGGGAGAAGTCTGTCCAATTTTGAATATACGGAAGTTAACATTTGCGAGAAGATGCCTGCCTTGACCTCATTCGGACGATAAGCGATATTGCTTGAATTCTGAAGGGCCGCGGAGCTAACCTCCTGCGGCTCTTTTTGTGTTGCGGTCAGGATCTTCCATACCATAGGAGGAACCTTATTATGATGATTATTAGCGCGCAACAACTGACTCAATACCACGGAGCACATCTGGTGCTGGACGGCATTACGTTTGAAATTATGGAAGGTGACAAGGTCGCCCTGATTGGCCGCAACGGAAGCGGCAAGACCACACTTATGCGCCTGATGGCAAGACTGAACAAGCCGGATGAAGGGCAATTGATGATCAAGAAAGATACACGAATGGGATATGTGGCTCAGGTTCCAGAAGGATTGGATGACCATACCGTACTGGATGTACTGAGTCTTGGATTCAAGGAGCTTATGATATGTCGCACGCAAATGAAGGAAATGGAGCAGCAGATGTCCGATCCGGCATGTGCAGCAGACCCTAATCAATTGGAGCGCCTGCTGAAACGCTACGCGGCACTGCAAGACCAGTTCGAGCGTGAGGGTGGATATGAAATGGATGCCCGGATCGATCAGGTGGCGGACGGTTTGGATATCGCCAAGGCACACTATGGTTGGCGCTTTGGTTCCCTGTCTGGTGGGGAGCAGACTCGGGTGGTGCTGGCTTCACAGCTAATCGTAAGACCCGACCTGTTATTGCTGGATGAGCCGACAAACCATCTTGATCTGGAGCGGGTTGAGTGGCTGGAAGGATTTTTACGAGAATATCCCGGCACCATTGTCCTGATCTCGCATGATCGCTATTTTCTGGATCGGGTCGTGAATCGAACACTGGAGCTGGAGGATGGAGAAGCGGAAACATCTGCTGGCGGTTATACGGAATATATGAAAGTGAAGGAACAACGGCTGCTGCAGCAATTCGAGGAGTTCAAGGAGCAGCAGAAGGTTATCAAAAAAATGAAAGAAACGATCCGCCAGTTAGAGGAGTGGGGCCGAGTTGGTGGGAATGAAAAGTTCTTCAGACGGGCGGCTTCTATGCGTAAAGCCATCGAGCGGATGGAACAGGTGAAGCGTCCTGTACTGGAGCGCCGAAATGCCGAGTTCGATGTGCGTCCTACGGATCGAACGGGTAAACGGGTAGCGGTATTGGAACAGGTCGAGAAAAGCTATGGTGAGCGTGAAATCCTGCACGGGGTCTCGGGTCTGCTGGAATATGGAGATAAAATTGCACTCATTGGCCGCAATGGCTCCGGCAAGACGACACTGTTCAAGCTGTTGCTTGGTGACGAGCAGCCCAATGCGGGCAAGCTGGAGTGGGGGGCGCGTGTGGATGTCGGGTATCTGGCTCAACAGGAGGAACCTACGAATCCAAAGCTGAATGTACTCGAATACTTCCGTCTAGAAGCAGGCGTGGAAGAGGGAGAGGCTCGCGGAATTCTGGCACGATATTTGTTCTATGGAGCGGATGTATTCCGCTCTGTCGGGCAATTATCTGGCGGGGAATGGACGCGTCTGCGGCTAGCTCTTCTGGTGCAACGTAAACCCAATGTACTGCTGCTCGATGAGCCAACCAACCATCTGGATATCGCATCCAGAGAAGCGCTGGAAGAGTCCTTGGTTGATTTTGAAGGAACTGTACTTGCCATCTCGCATGATCGGTACTTCGTCAATCGCCTCGCTTCCCGTGTCTGGGAACTGGAGGACGGTCAGATGACCGCTTATCTGGGAGACTATGAGGCGTATCGTGAGAAGAAGCTTGATATGCAAGCTCGTGCGGCGGCGACAACTCAGGCTACAGCAGGCGTGGGCGTTTCTTCTCGTGGGAACATCAAGTCAGAGATGAAGTCAGGTTTAACGTCCGCGCCCGGCGGGACTGCCAGATCAGGGAAGAAGCCAGGAGCAACCTCGACAATGAACGGATCCACTGTTGTAGCTACCGGTGGAAGTCATGATCATAAAGCTTCTACTGAATCAGGTAAGGCGTTGGTTCCTTCGGCAACAACTGCATCGAATCATAGAAGTAACAACGGCAATATACTGTCTGCGGAGAAGCTGGAGAAGACCCTGGCTCGTCTTGAGGCACAGATTCAGGTGCTGGATCAACAGCTGGAAACGGTGCAGAACAATCCGCTTGAACTGGAACAAATCTGGAATGACCGGGAGCAATTGTCCGCTGAATATAATGATGTATTGGCACAGTGGGCTGAGTTATAAGTCCGAATGGCATGAGCATAAGATGGAACAAACGAGGTCGGAGAGTCTTCTCCGGCCTTTTTAAACTGGATTGCGTACCAAAAGTAGAAAACAGTATGTTATTTCCTGCTTCGTTAATCGGAGAACGAAGGTAGCCAACATGTTCTTTATTACATGTCATGGTGAATAGAATCAATTTCATAAATCACTAAAAATGGAGTTTTGTAACATGACATAGACAAATTAAACCATTTTGATCTATGTCTAGCCTTGATTTGAAGCAGCTAAAGGTACTATGAAATTGATTCACTAGTGTAACTTTTTTCCTTCTGATGCGTTAAATACGTTTGTATGAATTGAAACGGCTCACCTAAGAGCTCGCAAAAAGGGAGGTTATCGGTATCTATTATTCATTGACGTATCGGAGTTGGTCGGATGATCGACAGGCGGAGACGGGAGTGCTGGAACAGGCTTCAGTCACACGAGATGAACTGTTCATGCGCAAACTGGTGGATGCCACCTTGGTGAAAAACAAACTCTGGGCGCATCTGTCCAATGAATGCCAGGATGGGCGGGAACATGCAGTATATGTAACGCCATATGACCAACAGATGCCGGACGAGTACGGTGCATCCATTGCGGATGCTGCGCTGGCGATGTGCAAAATGTCTTCCATGTACAGCGCAGAGTATATGCTCTGGAATGGAAGTTCGTTTCAGGAGTTGGAGCTCACAGCTTCATCCACCTATACAATGGAGCTTGCCGAGCAACTGCTGGACCATTACATGGTTCGCGGTGGCAAGACGTATGAGTTCCTGTATTCCGTGCTGGATGCGGATCGCAAGAAAGTGTTGTTTTATATGAAAGAGGTGGATCTGTAATGAGTGACCAAGAGCGGGGGCAAGCATCCAAACCCGGATCAAAAGCAAAGCTGGTTGCTTTCTCCCTGATGCTGGCGGTTCCTGCCGTGTTATCCGGTTGTGGTAGCAACAATGATGAATGTGACCCGGAGTATGATACCGGATGTGAATATGATTCCAGCAGTGGGCACTATTACTACGGTGGGTCGTCGTATCGAAGCAATAAGGACAGTAACAGCTCCTATAGCAAATCCAAGTCCAAATCAAGCGGCTTCGGTAGCTTCTTCCGCAGCTCGGGAGGATAACCGGATGAGGCAAGTGGTTCAACTGCCGTTAAGTCACGAAGAGGTATTTCAGGGTGAAACGGAACAACAGATTCCATATCATCGAATGTATGGGAAACAATATTGTGTGCCTGCATTGACGGTCTATTCTCCCTCGGAGGTACAGGAGCTGCGTATTGCAGCCGAGGCGGTAGACGGCATTTACTGTAAAGTAATGCGATTTATCCAGCAATATATGCCGGATTCCTTTTTGGAACATCAGCTCGGTATCCATCCGGGGCTTATCCCGGCGGCACGTATGGAGTTGGTAACTGGAGGCATTACTCGTCAGGACTGGATTATTGGAGAAGCTGGGCCGAAGTGTATTGAAAATAATACGGACACGCCTACGGGCATACCGGAGGCTGCTGTATTGGAAAATATCCTGGTCGGTCTTGCTGAGGATGCCGCGTTAACTGCGCCATCTGCTGAGATGGATACACGTATTCGGGAATGTTTCAAGATGTGGCTGGAATTCTATACAGAGCAGGGATTAAAGGGTCCGGTGACATTCACTTCTTTTGGCGAACATGTCGAAGATCGAACAAATACGGAATACCTGATGAGACGTTGTCAGGAAGCGGGATACGAAGTTTTCTATGCTCCACTTGAGGAACTGGAGATTGTTCCGGGAGAGGCGCTTTACCATCGGGGGCGGGAGATTAACTTGTTGTATCGCCTTTATCCGCTGGAGTATCTGATCGATGATCGGGATGAGACGACAGGGGTGGACATTGGGGCAGCGCTGCTTGAACTTGTACGTGAGGGACGACTGGGCCTGATGAATCCCGTTCAGCATGTGCTGATGCAGAGCAAAGGTTTCATGGCGGCAATCTGGTCGCTCTACGAGCGTAACGAGCAAACCCCGGAATATTGCGGGTTTACCCTCTTTGATGAAGCAGAAATGGACGTGATTTCCCGATATCTGCTACCCACCTATTTTTCATCTGAGCCCTTCGAGCTGAACGCCATATCATATGTAGCCAAAAGCTACTGGGGGCGCGAAGGCAGAGGAACTCTTTTGCTGGATGAAGGAACGGACAATGCCTTTGGAAAGCAGGATATGGAGCATCCTCTTAACGAGGCGCTGGAATCCAATCTTGCATCTGGGGCAACGGACGAGGATGAAGAGATTACAGCTTATTACGAAAATCAGCCCAAAATCTATCAGCAGCTGGTTCCGATGGAACAGGTTGTGATCGAGACGGAAGCTGGAGCATACAGCGGCTATCTGCTTACAGGGGTGTTTGTTATCGGTGGGCGTTTGGCTGGGATACTACCACGGGTCGGGGAGAAAGTAACCGGAGATATGGCCTATTATTGCGCGGCTACGGTTCGTGAACGGATGAATGATGAGGAGGAGAAGAAGGAATGGAAAACTTGGGATTAAACCTCGTGAATGTGGCGGTGGGTGTAGGCATTCTGCTGGTGGTATTGGTATGTGGATATTTTGCTTTTAGCAAATTGACCCGGTATAACGATAGTGAGGAAATCGCCAAAGGTAACGAGGCGGCAGGCATGTACATGGGCAGCAAATTGCTGGGACTGTGTATTATTGTGGGCATGGTATCTTTCTCGACGCATTCGTGGTTGGATATGCTGCTGTGGTCGGCGTTTGGAATTATTGTGCTGTGCCTGGTCTATATTATATTTGATTTCCTGATTCCAAAAATGCGGGTGTGTGACGAAATCGCACGAGGCAATATGGCGGTAGCACAACTGCTGCGTTCGATTATCATCGGCGTTTCCATCGTCATTGGTACGTTTTTGATGTAAAATAAGACATAGTGTTTTATAGAATGTACTATATGAACGGAAGAAGGAGCGCGGCATCATGAGAAGAGTCATCATCGATACAGATACAGCAGGAGACGATACGATTGCGATCTTGACGGCATTGCATCACTTTCAGGTGGAAGGCATCACCATTACGGGCGGTAACGTACAATTCGACCAGGAGGTTGAAAATGCCCTGTACACGGTACAGGTTGCTGGACATGGCGGCAAGGTGCCTGTGTATAAAGGTTGCGAGCGTCCGCTAATGGCCTACGGTAAAGCTCAGCACCGCACAGTGGAAGATGTGCATGGCGATGATGGTATGGGCGGCGCGCATTTCCCGAAGGCAGATCAGCGTCCCGAGAGCGGGCATGCGGTTGATTTTATCATTGAGAAGGTGCATGCACATCCAGGTGAAATTGAACTTCTGGCGATTGCCCCTTTGACTAATATTGCGATGGCGATCCAGAAGGACCCAACGATTATTCCGGAGATTGCTCATCTGTACATCATGGGTGGAACGAATAATGCACTGGGTAATATCACACCGGCGGCGGAGTATAACTTCTACGTAGACCCGGAAGCAGCGAAAATTGTACTGCATGCAGGCATTCCGATTACGATGGTTGGCTGGGAGATGTGCACGCAATATTCAGTGATGGACGATTACGATCATGCAGAGATTGCAGCTCTCGGTACATCCGGTGCTGACTTCTTCACCGCAATCAACAAAGTGGTTATGCAGTTCAACAAGTCGGTACATAAACTCAATGGCACCACTCATCCCGATACGTTGCTAATGGCTGTTGCGGCAGATGAATCCATCATGACCAAGTCGGGTCAATATTATGTGGACGTGGAAGCGGCGGGAGAACTGACACGTGGATATAGCGTGGTCGATATCAACGGACGGTTTGGCAAAGAGCCGAATGTACGTGTCTGTGAAGCCATTAATCGGCCCAAGTTCAAATCCATGCTGCTGGACGTTCTCTCAGCGATCCAATAAAACGCAAGAATTTAACTACAGAAAAAATGAAAATCCGTGCCTATCCCAGGTACGGATTTTTTATTGCCCATTTTTGGAATAACTACTTCACCTGTCGTAGTAAATTGTGCTATACTTCAACTACTACGACAGATGAAGTAATGAGGAGGAGTATCTTTTGTGATCAGCAGTGACGTTATACGTGGCTACAATGATACACTGATCCTCTACATGCTGCTCGAAGGGGAGTCGTACGGCTACGAGATTTCCAAGAACATCAGGCAGCTGACAGAGGAAAAGTACGTCATGAAGGAGACGACATTATACTCGGCCTTCACCCGATTGGAGAAGAACGGTTATATTGAATCGTTTTACCTGGATGAGAATAGTTTGGGAAAGCGTCGTACCTATTACCGGATTACGCCGCCCGGCCTCGACTATTACAGAGAAAAGTGTGAGGAATGGAAGGTTACGCAGGAGGTTGTTAATCTATTTATCAGGGAGTTGTGACGGAACATGGAGACAATTATGGTGTATCTGGAGAACATGTTTGCTGGTCTACCGAAGACACCCGAGGTGGAGCATCTGAAGCAGGAGCTCCTTTCGGGGATGGAAGATAAGTACCTGGAGTTGAAGCGGGAAGGCAAGTCGGAGAATGAAGCCATCGGTATTGTGATCTCAGAATTCGGTAATATCGAGGAGCTAACTGCAGAACTCGGTATTCAACCAGTCAGTGCGGAAGAGGCAGTACCTGTGCTGACGGAAGAAGAAGCCTACGCATATACCACTGCAAAAAGAAATGCCGGATTTTGGATCGGGCTGGGTGTTTTATTGTGCGCGTCGGGTGTGGCGTTTCTGATTTTCATGGATACTTTATTTGAAAACTATGCCACTTCAGCTGCAAACCGTTCGGTGGAAACGGGGGCTGTACTGGGCCTGATCGGCATGTTCGTGCTGATTGCCATTGCGGTAGGCATGTTCATTCACAGTGGCATGAAGCTTGAACGCTTCAGTCATATGGAGAAGGGTTTCCAGCTTCCTTATACACTTAAAATGAGTATTCAGCATAGTCGGGAGAGCTTCGCTCTGACTTATCGTATAGCCATCATTACGGGGGTCTGCCTGTGCATCCTGTCTCCTGTGTTTATTTTTGCAGCTTCCTCTATCAATGATAACTACGCCTCTTATGGTGTATCTGCCTTTATGGTTATGGCTGGGGTAGGAGCATTCCTGTTTATATATTACGGTAATATTCAGGGGGCTTACACGAACTTGCTGGAGAAGCACCAGTTGACGGTAGAGAAGAAGCAAGAAGTAAAGGTTGTGAGAGCCGTGGAAGCGATTGTATGGCCGCTGGCGACAGCCATCTTCTTGTTCACAGGCTTTGTATATCAACGGTGGGATATCAATTGGGCCATATTTCCGATTACAGGCATTCTCTCCGGCAGCTTTAGCAATGTGTACCATATTATGAAAAGCAAAAATCCGTCCTGAGCACTGCTTTAGCTAGTAAAGCCCACTAGATCTATATTGATCAGGTGGGCTTTTTTTGCTCCATTTAATCTAACCTTGCTGCAACAAAAAAGAGCGGATTCCTGTCGCGACCAGATCATGGTCTTCCTCATCAGGCAAACCCGATACTGTAATGGTGCCGACCTGTCCCTCATTTTCCAGAATCAGCGGGAAAGCACCACCAGCCAGAACATAGTCCGATGAAGGCAGATTGAAGTCTTGCTCAAGTGTCTGGTTTTCGCTTCTTAACCGCAGGGCAGTATGCCAAGAGCTGGAGGAGAAATGATTCACCACGTTGTTCTTACGGCGAATCCAGTCCTCGTTGTCGGGATGAGTGCCTTCCATCGCATGCAAAAAGAGACGATGTCCCTTCAGGGTAATGTCGATGGTCACGGCTTGGGAACGACGCTTCGCTTCCTCGACCAGATGCAGGCCAAGTCCAAGCGCCATTTCAGAATCAAATGTGCTGAATACCAAGTCCTTTTCTTCCCGTTGCATTTCCTTTAATTTCTCTGTCATGGTTAGGTTCAAATTGCAGGCAGCCCCTTTACATATATGATTGATGTCTACATTCGACATGGATTGGTGTAGTCCCTTCTCGATGCAGTCTGAACGAGGGTAGTAGATTTTTTATGCAAGTTAAAGACCGCTCATTTGGAGACCTTACATCGGCTGTGTTAAAGTGAAGGGAACCTAATATACAAAACTCTTAAAGTTAAAATAATTTGTCGTTCAGTAGGCAGGAGGAGAGGCACGATGCTGTTTTATTTTGTAGCACTGCTGGTAACTTTGGTTGATCAGGGAACCAAGATTGCAGTGAGGATGTATATGGAAGTTGGCGACGTCATGAGACTGGGTAACTCCGGCATGCAGTTACAGCATTACGAGAACAGTGGAATGGCGGGCAGCATGTTTCAGGGAAATGCGCGTCTGTTCGGTGTAATTGCTGTTCTGTTCATAGCCGGCATGCTGTATTACCGGAGTAAAGGTGAGATTCGCGGTTTCTGGATGCAAGCTGGCGCGGGTTTTATGGTCGGTGGGGCTTTAGGAAATGCGATCGATCGATTTATCTATGCCCGGGTAACGGATTTCCTCGTGTTTCCGTCAGGACGCGGGATTTTGAATCTCGCTGATGTCGCAATTAACATCGGTGTGGTCATGATCATCATCGGCATGTTGATTCGAGCATTTCAGAGTTATCGGGCCAAGCGTTTACGTAATGCTTTGCCGAAGGTTGAGCGTTCGTAACATGCAATAAAGGCTTTCGGTGGTTATACACGTAAGCTGAAAAAATGAGGGACATTGGATATCATCCAGTGTCCTTTTTGTTATGCCTGATTCAGGTCATGGGAAGAACTGCCTTGATTCATTTTTATCGAAACCGTTTTAGAAATAATAAAGACGTATATCATTCATTCAGATTGAAGTCGGTTTGGAAGGATTAACCAAATGGTTATTTCACCATCTGAATGGGTAAATCTTTACGTATATAAAGTGAAACTAAGATATACACGGACACGGAGAGTGCAGAACCAATCTGAAGAAGCGCAGCGTGCGTGTTTATCACCGGATTTTCCCTTTGAGGAAGGGAATCAAAAAAATCTGGGGATAACAACGATCGGAAGATGGTGCTGCAATCGGAGTGACACTGTGTAAATCACATTAGTTCAATTTATTAAGCTGAGGGAGGTACAACATGAGAACAACGCTTACCAAGGCTCTCGGGACAATGTTGCTGTGTGGAATGATGGCTGTACTTTTATCTTCCTGTACCAGTGGAGATAGCGCGAATGGCAAAGTGCAGATTGAATTTTTCCAGAACAAGCCTGAAGCCAAAACAACCTTTGATGAACTAATTAAAACGTTCAACGCGGAGCATGACGATATTCAGGTGACACAGGTGAATCCACCCGATGCGGAGACGGTATTGAAGACGCGTGTTGTCAAAAATGATATCCCGGATATCATGGCCATGGGGGCAACGGATACGTATTCGATCCTGGCTCAGAGTGATATTTTCACCGATCTGACGGATAGTTCATTACTCCAGACGATTGATCCGAACTACATACAGATGCTGAATGATCTCACAGGCATGGACGAAGTGACAGGTATTCCTTACGCGACTAATGCAAACGGCATTATGTACAACAAAACGTTGTTTAAGGACATGGGATTGGACGTGCCAAAGACGTGGGATGAACTCATTGCGACCGCCCAAAAGATTAAGGATGCAGGTGAGATTCCATTTTACTTCACATACAAGGATGACTGGCAGACAAGCCTGCCCTTCAATGCACTGGCCTCCAATCTGGTCGGTATTGATTTCTACCAAGAGCGGCGCGATAACAAAGGGACGTTCAAAGAGAAATACCGCGAGGTAGCTGAAAAGCAACTGGAAATCATGAAGTATGGTCACGGCGATAACTTTGGTAAAGCCTATTCGGACGGTAACCGTGCCTTTGCTAACGGTGAAGCTTTCATGTACATCCAGGGGACCTGGGCCATCTCGGAGATCCGCAAAGCGAACCCAAATGTCGACATTGGTTTCTTCCCATTCCCTACGGGCAACGATGCAAGCGAGATCAAGCTGGTGAACGGGATCGACTCCCTGTTTACCATTGCGGCGGACACGCCTAATCGCGAGCAGGCGGAGACGTTTATTGCGTTTCTGTTAGAGCCTGAAAATATCGGAAGATACATTGACGAACAGACGCTGTTCTCTGCGGTAGAAGACGTGAAGCAGGATGATCCTGCCGTACAGGAATTGATGCCATATATCGAGCAGGGCAAGGTTATTGACTTTCCCGATCACTATATCCCGGCTGCCGTGCAGCTGAATTCCATCGTACAGTCCTTTTTGCAGAATCAAAACATCGACAACTATCTAGATACACTCGACAAAGAATGGGACAAGGTCGCGAACCGGCGTTAAGCCTTGTCTGAAGGAGGATGGAATATGAACAAGCGTATCGCACCTTATTACTGGATGACGGTTCCGGCAGTCGTGTTGTTCTTTGTGTTTATGACGCTGCCGGCCCTCCAGGGCATCTATTATTCATTTACGAATTATAACGGATTCGGGAAAGAGTATGATTTTGTTGGCTTCAAAAACTATTTCAACTTGTTCCAGGACGACAATGTAGGTAACGCCTACTGGTTTACGTTCAAGTTCGCGATCGTAGTGACGATCCTGACCAATATCCTGAGCCTGCTCATTGCACTTGGGCTGAATGCCAAGATCAAGTTCCGTAACTTTTTCCGCGGCATCTACTTCCTGCCCAATATTCTGAGTGTACTGATCGTAGGTTACATATTTAACTACCTGTTCTCCAACGTATTCCCGATCTGGGGACAAAATCTGGGCATCAATGCGCTATCCACCAACATTCTCGGTAGCGAGAGTCTGGCTTGGATCGGTATCGTCATTGTCGCAGTATGGCAATCCGTTGCCCTGAATACGATTCTATATTTGGCTGGTCTGCAAACGATACCAACGACACTGTACGAGGCATCCAACCTCGACGGCGCAGGCAAATGGCGTGAATTCTGGAGTATTACCTTCCCGCTTATTGCCCCGTTCTTCACCATTAATATGGTGCTGGCAATGAAAAACTCGCTTATGGTCTTCGACCAAATCGTAGCCTTGACCAACGGTGGTCCCGGACGGGCGACGCAGTCCATCTCCCATCTGATCTACACCGGCGGATTTGAAGGCGGCGAATATGCATATCAATCTGCGAACTCGGTTATTTACTTCATCGTTATTGCGGTGATTTCAATTCTGCAAATCCGGTTCCTGCAAAGAAGGGAGATGGATCTGTAATGAGAAGCCGTACACGAATCAATTGGCTCGTTATGTTGCTCGTTGTGCTGGGTACCCTGTTTATCCTGTTCCCATTGTATATGACCGTTACGATTGCTTTGAAAAATCCGGAACAGATGGCCCAATCGGTCTTTGCCATTCCGACCACACTTCACTGGGAGAATTTCGCGAGGGCCATCGACATGACGAACTTCTTCCAATCGTTCCGTAACAGTGCGATTGTTACCGCATCAACTGTGCTCTTGACGTTGCTCAGTAACTCGATGGTGGCCTATGCGATTGCGCGGAATATGGAGAAACGCAAGTTTTTCAAAGGGCTCTACTATTACTTCGTCAGCGCGATGTTCATTCCATTTCCGATCATCATGCTGCCGATTGTTAAGCTGACCGCATCGCTGGAGATGACAAATCTGGTAGGTCTGATCCTGCTGCACACGGTATATGGGCTGGCATTTAACGTATTTGTGTACGTGGGATACATCCGGTCCATTCCGGTAGCGCTGGAGGAAGCGGCGTTTGTGGATGGGGCGACAACCTGGGGCACGTTCTGGAAAATCATTTTCCCGCTCATGGCACCCATCAGTGCCACGGTCGGTATTCTGACTTGTCTGTCCACGTACAACGACTTCCTGCTGCCACTCATTATTATCAGTGATCCGGGACAATACACGCTGCCGCTGGTACAGTATGTATTCCAAGGACAGTTCAATACCGAGTTTAACCTTGCGTTTGCATCCTACCTGCTCGCGTTGCTGCCGATGATTATCATCTACCTGTTTGCGCAGAAGTGGATCATCAACGGGGTTACCCAAGGGTCTGTGAAATAACTGAAGATTGGCCAAAGAAAAGAATATGTGTGAAGAGATATGAACAAAGAGAGGCGGACTTTAAAGGTTCCCTCTCTTTTTTTGATCCTTGTTATTTAACGTTTGGGAACGCTTCAGAGGATTGATTAACCTGTAAAACTATGCTATTTTTTAGTCGTTAGTTTAATCGGTAAACAAAGACTAGAAGAAAAAAGATTAAGGTTCAATTATGCAAGCGCTTTAACTATATAAATGAACTAAACATTTACACGAGAACGGAGAGGGCAGAAATAACCTGAAAAAGCGGAGCTAATAGCTTTCTGAAAGAAAGCTGCATCGGAAGCATATGCTTCGCCTTTATCACCGGATTTTCCCCTTTAAAAAGGGAATCAAAAAATCTGGGGATAACAGCGATTGGAAGGTTATTCTGTCATCGTAGTGGCTAGTGTAAATATTCTTTTGTTCATTTTATATAGAAGAACTGAATACGTAGATAAATCCGGCATCGTTTGTACCCAGTCTTCAAGAGAACACAGGCGTAAGATGGTGGGTTCTTTTACATGCCAAAAAGAGAGGAGAATGGGGAAGTTGCACGGGAAAAAAGGACATTTTAACTCACTTCGCAATCAGATTTTCATTGGTTTTGTTATGGTGATGCTTGTTGTTCTATTGCTCGCAGGCATATCGGCCTATGATCGGGTAGCTGCTCTGCTGAAAAGCAATGCGGAGAAACATATTCACCAAACCGCCGTCCAGGCCAGTGGCAGATTGGATGCAATCATTGCACAAGTGAATTCGCTGACTGCCCAGGTGGCGGATGATTCATACGTGCAGCGTCTGCTCAGCGATGAGAAGCAAGGCAACCCGGCGACCTTTAATCAGCGTCAAGCCCTCTTGCAGATTGCAGGCAGTTATCAGTCTTTCATCAACGGAGCGCAAAGTATGGAGATATACACTACGGGTTATAACCGCATCTTTCCAATGGATGACCGATCCCTCGATCTCAGAGTGGAGCGCAACTGGATCAGCCTGGCCGATGAAGGAAAAGGCAGACTGGTATGGGCAGGCGCTGACCCAGAAGATCCGGGTGTGCTCCTGGCTATTCGGCGGATTAACCTGCTGGATCATTCTTTCGAACATGGAGGTTATGTGGTGGTGCGGATGCAACGCAGTTTTTTTCAACTCAATGATTCGAATGGGACAGATGGTTCGCAGGACTCTATCATGCTCTTGGATGGGGCAGGCGAAGTGGTGACTTCCGATCTGGAGATTAATCTCGATCCCAAAGCCTTATTGGACAGCGGATCAGTCGTGCAGAACGGGGAGGAATCCTATATCGTCGTCCGGCAAAAATCGGAGTTAACGGGATGGACACTTGCTGTCCTGACCCCGATGCGGGAGACAACGGAAGGTGTATCCATCCTGAGAACGGCGCTGCTCGTCTCGGGAATGATTGGTGTTGTTCTGTTCCTTATCATGTCTTTCTTTCTGTCCACAATGATCACACGTCCGCTCATACGTCTGATGCGGGCCATGCGCAGTGCACAGCCGGGAGCAATGAGACCTAATCTAATGGTTAGCTCTACGATGGAGATCAATGAACTTAACAACGTATATAACCAGATGGTTTACAGGCAGAATGAATTGACCCGTGTGGTTCATGAGAAGGAGGTCATGCAGTCCCGGGCCGAGTTGAAGGCGTTGCAGTCTCAGATTAATCCCCATTTTCTATTCAACACCCTGGAGGCGTTCTATTGGTCCCTTGAGGAGAAGGGAGACGAGGAGATGGCACGTATGGTTGTGGCGATGTCCCGATTATTTCGCTACATCATCTCCAGTTCGCAACAGGATGAATGGGTTACGATTGCCGACGAGCTGGAACACGCCGAGCGTTATCTTCAAATTATGCAGATGCGGTTGGGAGAGAGAATGCAATGGGAGATTCAGCTGAGTGATACGGTGCGTAAGGTCGCAATACCGAAACTTCTTATACAGCCTTTGGTCGAAAATGCGATTCTTCATGGGATTGAAAGTAAACTGGGACCGGGAAAGATAAGCGTCCATGTGGATGCTTCGACCGAGAAGAATCTGGTTCGCATTGAGGTTCGGGATGATGGTCCCGGTATGGATGAATTACAGTTACAATCTGTCATTCATGCTTTACATGGCGGACCGGCTGTGTCCAAGAAGGGGACAGGTGTAGGTCTAATCAACGTACATCGACGACTGAAGCTTTACTTTGGCAGCCAACTTGGCGAACGTTGTAAGCTCTCCATAACAAGTAAGGTTGGGCAAGGAACTGTCATTTGCTTTGAGATTCCCATGGGAACGGAGGGTGCATATGATTCATGACAAAACGATTCTTATCGTGGATGATGAGCCGCGTACAAGAGAGGGTATTCGCAAAACACTGGAAGGATGGTCGGCAGGACGAAATCACATTCAGACTGCAGAAAGTGGCGTCGAGGCAGTGGAATGGCTCAAGAAAAAGTCGGCAGATCTGTTAATAACGGATGTTCGCATGCCGGAATTCTCTGGCTTGTCTCTGATTGAAGCCATTCAACATTTTTCGAACAAGCCTGTTGTCCTGATTATGTCGGGGCATGCCGATTTTCAGTACGCCCAGCAGGCTATTAAGCTGGGGGTCGTGGAGTATATGTTGAAACCCATTGATAAGGAACAGTTGCTTCAGACCGTCGAGAAAGCCCTAAAGTTCAGCGAACAACAGCGACGCATTCAAACAATGCAGGAAATGGTTGACCCCAAGCTTCTGGATGCCAAGGAGCGCGGGGAACAGAGGCTCAATAGCCAGATCAGTGAAGCTTTGACCTATGTGGATGCTCATCTGGGTGAACATGTGACCATGCGAGAAATCGCTGATTTACTCCATCTCAACTCCAGTTACTTCAGCGTATTGTTCAAGGAACAGATCGGCATCAATTTTAGTGAATACCTTACTCGCAAACGCATTCAGCGCGCGAAGGAGTTGCTTGTGCAGACAACGATGCCAATCTCAGAGATTGCGGAACAGGTGGGTTATCAGACGGATAAGTATTTTATCACGGTATTTAAAAGCCTTGAGGGGCTAAGTCCAAGCAAATATCGGCATTCCCTATCTGAACGAGATAACAAATAACCTCAAAAAAGTGGAGTTTTTCCAAATTGTTCTGGTCTTATAGAGGCAATAGGCCCGTGCTACAATTTGGTTAAAGCGGTTACATTAACCGAAAAAACCAAGGGGGTTGGAATAATGAGCAAAAAGACGATGGCCATTCTTCTGTCATGGACGCTGGTTCTCGCCGTAATTTTATCCGGATGTAACAGTTCAAGTTCGGATGAAGAGGGTGAAACAGGCAGTAACGGCACAGATGGGAAAGTAACCCTCAAATTCATGCACCTCTGGCCAGCAGGCAGCTCCGCACAGCAAAACAAACTAGTCAACGATATCATCAAGCAGTATCAAACGGATCATCCGAATGTAACCATTAAGCAGGAAGTGCTGGAGAATGAACAATATAAGAACAAATTGAAAATCCTGTCGGCATCCAATGAACTTCCCGATGTGGGTGTAACTTGGGCTGCCGGATTTCTGGAGCCTTATGTAAAGGGGAACCTGTTCGCACCGGTCGATGATCTGCTGAGCGACTCGCTGGGCGAGAAATTCATAGCCGGAACAACAGAAGCTTATGCCATAGACGGCAAAACATATGCATTACCAATTGAGTTGAATATCTCTCCCATTTATTATAACAAAGCCATTTTTGCAAAATATAACTTGCAGCCGCCAGCAACGTACGATGAATTCCTGAGTGTGCTGAAGACACTGACAGAGAACGGTGAGGTGCCGATCGCACTGGGCAATAAAGACCGTTGGACCGGCTCACTCTGGTATATGTATCTGGCGAATCGGTTAGGTGGAGATGCACTGGAAAAGGCCATCAATGGCTCTGGCAAGTTTGACGATCCTGCGCTGACTCAAGCTGCCGCCGAGGTACAAAAACTGGTGGATATGAATGCTTTCAACAAAGGCTTCAACGGGTTGTCTAACGATGAGGGCAAATCCGAATTCATGAACGAAAAAGCTGCCATGTATCTGATGGGCACCTGGGAACTGCCAAACTTCACGACTAACCCGGACATCCCGCAGGAATTCAAGGACAAGATCGGATTTTTCAAATTCCCAACGATGGAAGATGGCAAGAGTGATATTAACAGCTGGGTAGGTGGTCCAGGCGTAGGACTGTTCGTGGCCCAGAACTCCAAAGTGAAGGAAGAAGCGCAGAAGTTCGTGCAATACTTTGTAGAAAAATGGGGTGAAAGTTCGGTAACTGAAGCAGGCGTCATCCCGGCAACCAAAGTGGATACGGCTGCAGTACAGCTGCCACAGCTTTACATCGACCTGCTGAACGAATTGAATCAGGCCAGCAGTCTCACGCTCTTTGCAGACGTACAGATGAAACCGGCAGCCGCTCAGGCACATCTGGACATGATTCAGGCGTTGTTTGGCAAAGCGGTAACACCGGAGGACTTTGTGAAGAATCATCAGGCTGCGATTGATAAAGGCAATTGACGTACACGTGCTTGAACGCTTGAAGGGAGGATAATGTGATGGACAAAGTCATGTCCAACCGTCTCGTTGCTGCGTTGTACGTGCTTCCTGCACTGCTTCTGCTGCTGGTCTTGGTCTATATCCCGATCGTGCTCACCGGGTATTATGGGTTGATGCAATGGGACGGGATCGGTGCAATGACCTTTATTGGATTAGATAATTACGCCAGACTGCTTCAAGACGGGACATTCTGGCAGAGTGCGAACCATACTTTTTTGCTTGCTTTGTTCTCTGCGCTGAGTCTGATCGGTTATCTGATGATCGCTTTGGTGCTGTCAGGCAAGATCAAGGGGGCCAATCTGTTCCGCAAAATATATTTGATCCCGATGCTGCTGTCTTCGGTCGCGATCGCCCAGTTATGGCTGAAGATCTATCATCCCAGCAATGGTGTACTGAACACCTTTCTGGAAGCGATCGGCTTCAGCAATCCGCCAGCCTGGCTGGCGGAGCCATCCCTGGTGCTGTATGCACTGTTCGTACCGATTCTATGGCAGTATGCAGGCTTCTATATTTTGATCTATTATGCGGCCCTCAAAAATATTCCGGAATCTCTGGTGGAAGCGGCCCGGATTGACGGGGCAAGCCCGTGGCAGATCGCTTTTCGAATCAAGCTGCCGCTAATTACTGAAGTCATCAAGGTGACCGTTGTACTAGCTGTGGTGGGCTCGCTCAAGTATTTTGACCTCATCTACGTCATGACCGATGGCGGACCGAATGGCTCCAGCGAAGTGATGGCCTCCTATATGTATCGTCAGGCGTTCCGTAGCTTCGACTTTGGTTACGGCAGTGCTGTAGGATTCTTCCTGCTCTTGATCTGTCTGCTTGTTACCTGGCTGCTTCGTAAAGCGACAGCATCCAAAGATACGATCCAGTATTCCTGACGCTAGTTCGTGTCTGAAAACTCGCTGAAGTGCATCTTTTACCGCCTTTTCGCCCCCTGCTGCGTCACTTTCCCTTGACGTGTTCCTTGCTTGGAACGAAAATTCGGTAAAATCTGCCACCTTCGGAGTTTCCAGACACGCCCTAGTGAAATGAAAGGAGGTCCATCCCGGTGAAGACGGATACGGCTGTTAGATTGCCAACTTACCCGGGGACAAGTCGAGGTTCAGCATGGTTAAGGAGATTCGGATATGTTCTGCTGTATTTCCTCTTGTCCCTGGTAGCTTTGCTGCAAATTTTACCCTTGGTATGGCTGCTGTTGTTCTCGCTTAAAAATAATCAGGAAGTATTCGACATGGCGCCTTTTTCCCTTCCTGCGACTCCGCGTTGGGAAAACTATGTCAAGGTATGGACAGAGGGAAATATCAGCTTGTACTTCTTCAACAGTGTATGGATTACGGTGGTCTCGGTGGTGGTTACCGTGCTGTTTGCCAGTCTGGTGACCTTTGCCATTACACGTATGCGCTGGAAGGGTCGTTCGCTGGTGCTGGGACTATTCATGGTGGGTCTGATGATCCCTGTACACTCCACGTTGATCCCGCTGTTCAGCTTGTTCCTGAAGCTTCATCTCACAGATCATCCTTTGTCAGTCATCTTGTCTTATATTGCTTTTAATATGCCAATTACCATTATGATTCTACTTGGATTCTACTACGCGCTTCCCCGGGAAGTGGAAGAAGCCGCAGTGATGGATGGCTGCTCCGTGCATCGGATTTTCTTTCGGATTGTGCTGCCGATGACGTCTTCGGTCATTTCAACAACGGCGATCATCAACATGATCTATAACTGGAATGAATTCATCTTTGTTAATACGTTCATCAGTACAGATTCGTACAAGACTCTGACTGTTGGGGTACAGAACTTTATCGGTCAATATACAACGGATTGGGGAGCCATTGGTGCAACGCTGATGATTAGCATTATGCCGATCCTGATTGCTTTTCTCATCCTGAGTAACCGAATCGTGGAGGGCATTGCTGCGGGTTCTGTTAAAGGTTAAAAGGCTGAGGGCCTAAGGTCCTTCCATTACTTGCTTAAAAGCGAGTAATGGAAGGACCTTTTTTGTCTTCTACAACCTCTGGCAGGCGTACGCAAGCGGGGCTTTATGAAAGCGGTGAAAATACCTATTTATGGAATTGCAAAAAACTTTCAACTATTTTCGCAAAACTGCTGCATTTTCAAACCACCTGTGCTAACATACCCTAAGAATTAAAGCCCACATGGGAAAGGTGAGAAAATGACAGCAATATCCTCAACCAAAGAGTCTCTTCGTTCTGATGCCAAGGATCTGAATCTGATTCGACTGACATGGCCTATTTTCCTGGAACTCTTCTTATTTATGTTGATGGGGAGCGTGGATACGCTCATGCTCAGCTCGGTGTCCGATAATGCGGTCTCCGGCGTTGGAGCAGCCAATCAGATTATTTCTATCGCTATCCTTGTATTGGAAGTCATTGGACATGGTGCTGCGATTGTAGTCGCACAATATATCGGATCCAAAAAGTTAAGTGAAGCAGCACAAGTTACGGGTAATGCGATCACACTGAATCTTATCGTAGGTCTGGTCCTGAGCGGAATCTTCCTTCTGTTCGGAGGACATTTGTTATCACTCCTGAACATTCAAGGCGAAATTTATGATTTTGCCCGTTCGTATATAAATATCGTTGGTGGCGGGATCTTCCTCCAGGCGCTCATTAATGCGCTGGCTGCGACGATTCGTACACATGGTTACACCAAAGAAACGATGTATGTTGCTGTATTCATGAACGTGATTCACGTTGTTGGTAACTATGCATTGATCTTTGGACACTTCGGCCTGCCGAAGCTTGGGGTGGAAGGGGCAGCGATCTCCACGGTGGGAAGCCGGTTTATCTGCCTGCTGATCTTCTTCTGGTTGTTGTATCGTGTGAGCGAGGTACGGGTGGATTTCGAATACTACATCAAGTTGTCCAAACATTTTATTGGCAAAATTCTGCGGATTGGCATTCCGTCTGCGATGGAATCCATGGTATATCATTCCTGCCAGCTCGTGTTCACGCTGTATGTGACCTATCTGGGCGCAGAAGCTATGGCAACCAAACAGTATGCAGGTAATATCTCCAGCTATATCTACTTGTTCAGCATGGCGATTGGTATGGGGACATCGATCATTGTAGGCCGGCTTGTGGGTGCGCGGCGCAAAGACGATGCGTACAAACGTGTTTTTGACAGTGTAAAATGGGCCCTTCTGGCCACGGTTATCATTGATGTAATCATTATTCTGTTCCGTGTGCCGTTGATGAGCATATTTACGGATAATCCGGAAATTATCAAGCTGGGTGCTCAAGTGATTCTACTCAGTCTTTTGCTCGAAACGGGGCGTACTTGCAATATTGTGATCATTGGTTCACTGCGTGCGGCAGGGGATGCAAAGTTCCCGGTATACATGGGTCTGATTTCCATGGTTTGCATGAGTCTGCCACTGGGATACCTGCTCATATTCAAGCTTCATCTGGGGCTCGCGGGTGTGTGGCTTGCCATTGCGGCGGATGAGTGGACCCGCGCGGTCATTATGTACTTCCGCTGGAAGAGTAGAGCTTGGGAGAAACATGAACTGGTGGAGCATGATGACGAAGAGGTTGGTACACAGCCGGTACCGGCTGTCTGACGAAGAATGTTGTGCAAAGATATAAATGAACCTGTTGTAGATCAATGAAGTGGCTCTAGAGTAGCCACAGGGCAGCAGTTTCCCAGAAGAGTCAATTACGGAAAGGATTCCATCCGTGATTGGCTCTTTTTGCATCTCCGGCAGAGGTAAGCAGAAATAAAGATAGCAAAAATGATCAAAACGGCGGTTACATCATTCACGTATAGTAAGGATATGGAAGGGGGCTTTACCTCAGTTGAGCCGTTATCGTGCAATGATTCAGCAAAGTTTGTTCTATATTGAGACTCATCTGCATGAGCAGATTGGACTGGAAGAAGTGGCATCCGTGGCGTTGTTGTCGCCATATCACTACCATCGAATTTTCCGTAATGAGGTGGGCATGACCGTGGTGGATTATATCCGCAATCGCCGGATGAGTCTGGCGTCCACGACCCTCCGATCGACGGATGCGGGCATTTTGGACATCGCTCTGGCATGTGGTTTTGAGAGTCAGGAAGCCTTCACCCGCGCATTCCGCAAATTATATGGCATGCCACCAGGACGTTTTCGCAAATTGTTTGATCTGAAATTATTCGAAGGAAGAACCAGAGGAGGAGAATTACAGATGAATCAGACGTCAACAATTACAGGTTGGATGTTAACGGGAAGTCACCCGCAAAATTATGAGATGGGCATTGATCCAGCCGAAGTGCATCAGGGGAAAGCTTCAGGATATTTGAAGGCCGTTACGCCGATGGAGCCTAACGAGTTCGCAACAATGATGCAACAGTTCAGAGCGGACAAGTATGTGGGCAAGCGGATGAAGTTATCGGGATTCGTGAAGACCGAGCATGTGGATGCGTTCTGCGGATTATGGATGCGTGTGGATAATAACGTCCATGATGTACTTCAATTTGATAACATGCATGATCGGCCAATTACGGGTACGCAGCCATGGAATCAGTATAGTATTGTGCTTGATGTTCCGGAGGGCAGCGCGGTCATTTCATTCGGGGTTATTTTGAACGGTAAAGGAAAAGTGTGGGTCGACAGCTTCCGCTTCGAGGAGGTTGATCTGAACACACCGCTGACACATATGGAGACAGAGTACGAGATGTCGGACGAGCCGCTCAATCTGTCATTTGAGGAGTAAATCTAGAGGGGGGCCCCAAACGGCTGACTTAAACAGTAACATGAATTAGGAATCTATAGATCAAGGGCTGATCCAATCACGGGTTGGCTCTTTTTGTTACCTTTAGGGTATAAAGAAAGTAGACCCAAGTCCAAGCTGAGAGAATGCAAGCTTTTCATACAAATTGCAAACTCATCCATAGCTAATTAGCAAGGACCTTGCTAACATAGACCCATAAACTAACTCATGACATAGATAAAGAGGATGAATCCCATGAATAAAAAAGTGCTCGTGGTAGATGACGAATCAAGTATCGTCAGTGCCATCGCTTACGCGCTGCGGCGCGAAGGATATGAAGTAGATACTGCGAGTGACGGCGAAGAGGCCTTGGTCAAGGTCGCATCGTTTCACCCACAGGTCATGATTCTGGACGTGATGATGCCCAGGCTTGATGGATACGGGGTATGCCGGAGGCTGGAGGACCGCGAGGATATCGGCATTATTTTGCTGACGGTCAAAAATGATATCGTGGACAAAATCGTTGGCCTGGAAATGGGTGCCGATGATTACATGACCAAACCATTCGAGATCCGCGAACTGCTCGCAAGGGTGAAAGCACTCATGCGCCGTGTCGAGAAAAGCAGTCCACCACCTGACGATTCGAAGAATCAGGCCATTGTGAATGGTACACTGCGTATTCATGTTGCTCACCGCACGGTGACCGTGAATGAGGAGAAGCTGGATCTGACACCAAAAGAGTTCGATCTGCTGACCATTCTCATGTCCAATCCCGAGCGTGTGTACACACGAGACGATCTGCTGGACCGGGTCTGGGGCATGGAATATGCAGGTGGGACACGGACCGTGGACATTCACATCCAACGTTTGCGTAAAAAAATTGGAGATACGGATCAGCAAAAATTGCAGACCGTATACGGGATTGGCTACAAAGCATCTGCACCTGATACAGGCGGGCCCATATGAGAGTCAGCATCAAGCTGAAATTCAGTGTTTTTCTGGCAGCCTTGCTTATCCTAACCGTGGTTGTGCTTAGTTCACTGGTCCTGCGCGGTATTGAACGCAATCAGCAGTCACAGATTGAAGGTATTCTATCACAGCAGACACGGCTGGTGAATCTGAATGTGCGACAGTCCTACTACACCGAGTCCGTTCATCTCGATCAGGACGTTTTTTTACAGCGAAATGGCCGCAGGCTGGCACAGGAACTGGCCAACTCTACCGGATTGCCAATAGCACTTTATAACATGAAAGGTCAGCAGGTGGGAGCATCCTTCGCCTCCGGTGAGAGTGAACTCGTTCAGGAAACGTTAGACTATGCGCTGCAAAATAAAATTGCCTATCATGAACAAGGGGACACCCTGCTCTACGCTGCACCATTGGATGGTCCGGATGGGCAGATGGGTGCGGTGTGGATACAGTATCCGGTCCAGAGTTACCAAGATTTTTATGCCCGTATCCTTCAACTATTCATGTGGGCAGGGATTGCGGTTGTGGCGCTGAGCTTCATTCTGGGGTATCTATTCTACAATCGGTTTGCTGTCGCGATTACCCGGCTGAAAAAGTCTGCAGATTCCATTCGCGAAGGGAACTACATTACGGAGTCTCCTTTAAAGCGCAAGGATGAGTTGGGCGAGCTGGGGCAGGGCATCTATTATATGAGTACATCCATTCAGCAAAATATCACAGCCATGCATGCGGAGCAGCAGAAGCTGCAACTGGCGATTGAGAAACTTCAGGCGCTGGAACAGCAGCAGAAACAATACATCGGTAACATCAGCCATGAGTTCAAGACACCGCTGACATCGATCAAAGCTTATGTGGAGCTGCTCGACATGTATAAGGATGATCCGCAACTGCTTGATGATGCCACGAGTAACATTGGCAAAGAAACGGAGCGGTTGTACGAGATGGTCGAGAAAGTCTTACATTTATCTGCCCTGGAGAAGTATGACTTCGAGAACCAGGCCGAAGATGTAGAGGTCAGCGCTCTGCTGGAGGATGCCTGTGGCCGGATGCGTGGGAAAGCGGAGAAGTTTGCGCTGAACATGGAACTGGATCTTGAACCGGCGGTGATCCGCAGCGACCGGGAGAGTCTTATGCATATTTTCATCAACATGCTGGATAATGCCATCAAATATAACGTTCCGGATGGTGTGATCCGGGTGAAGAGTGAACTGCGGATGCAGGAGCGTCAAGCGATCATTCGCATCTATAACTCGGGTACGCCGATTCCTGCAGAGGCGCAGGAGAAGATTTTTGAACCCTTTTACACCGTGAACAAAGACAGAGCCAGAAAAACCGGCGGAACCGGACTGGGGCTATCTCTCGTGAAGCAGTTTGTTGAAAAACAGGGCGGTACAATCACCCTGCTGCCGGGCGATCCAGAAGATGGGGAAGGTGTGACATTCCAGCTCATGTTCCCTTTGGCAGATTCAAGTTTACAAGTTCGAAACAAGTCTGAATAACTTTGGAAGTATGCGATGTGTATGCTTGGTCTAATGCAAGAGAAACCAGGGGGGACCATCATGAATTGGAAACAAGCAGCTTTGGGCACGTTTGGAGCCATTGCCCTGTTAACGACAGCGGCATGCGGGGGAACAACGGAGCCGGGGGGCAACGCACAAGGTGGGAAAACGGGCACCGACATTACAGTAAAAGATAATACCAACACGTCCGTGTACCAGAGCTTTAAGCTGGAGAAAATCGATAAACTTCCAAATATGCGCGGGATCGCATGGCTTAGTGATGATTGGATTGTATCCGACAAAGAGAACAAGTCCTTGAAACCCGTCACGGTTGAAGGTCAGGAAAGATACCCGCATAACTTATATATGTATGATCTGACGAAAGGCACAGACACGCCGCTCAAGGAAAGTGAAGCCAGCCTGGGTGCACCGCTAGTTTCACCGGATGGTCAGTACTTATTCTATCGGGAGCCGGAGGAAAATACGGGCAAAGGCTACTTCCTGAACCTGCATAATGGGGAGACAACCTCTGCTGGCAAGGAGGATGGATTTATCCAAGAGGGCGCATGGCTGGATAATGAACATGTCGTTTTCCCCAATATGAAGGGTGATCTGATCTCGGCAAGTGTGGACGGTACAACAAAGGTACTGGTGGAGACGGGTAATTTCAATGTGCGGAGTATCGAGGTGTCAGGCAATATGCTCTATTATATTACGGGCGAAGATGGCCAGTTGAATGCATACGATGCGAAGACGGGTGACGTGAAACAGGTGCTGAAAAGTGTGGAGTGGGTCATCCCTTCTAATGATGGAACAAGGCTTGCGATTGTGAAAAGAACAGCGGATACCAAACGGGCGCTGGTGCTCACCGATCTGGAAGGCAATGAGAAGGCCACACTCGCCAGAGGCACGCAAATCTTTGGCACAAGCTGGTCGGGTGATGATACCAAGATTGCATACACCATCAATTCCGAGAATGATAATGAGAAAGGGCTGTTTGTCTCCAACACGGAGTCGGCAGAACAGTTCCAGATCTCGGCGGATATGGACAGCGCTTCTGACCCACTCGCCTGGAGCCCGAAAGGAAATAAAATCCTGTTATCGCAGGCGGTATTGGAGAATGAATCGTATCACTTTGTAACCTCGGTCATTACGATCTCGGAATAGGGTGAATGGTGCAGAAAGATATGTTCCATATCTTTCATCCCTTTCTATACATTTATATTGACTAAGCTATTCCGCTTCCGATAAACTAGAATGCAGGAATAAAAGTCGAATGTCAGGCAGCAGTTCGAGACGATGTTTCGGGCGGCTGTTTATTTTCTTTTTAACAGTAAGGGTGCAACGTAGTCGTCTTGCCGGATGATCCGGCTAATAACAACATGGAATAGGAACAGGTGATATACATGTGTAACAGCGCGTACCGCGTGCTTTTATATTATAAGTTCGTGAAGATTGAAGACCCTGAGACATTTACACAAGAGCATCTGCAATACTGTAAGGACCTTGGTGTGAAAGGCCGTATTCTGATCGCATCCGAAGGCATTAACGGTACGGTATCCGGAACGCCAGAACAGACGGAACAGTACATGAAAGATATGCTGGCTAATCCGCTGTTCAGCGACATGGTGTTCAAGATTGATGATGTGGAAGAGCATGCGTTCAAAAAGATCTTTGTTCGTCACAAAGCAGAGTTGGTTACGTTCCGCGTGGACGATGACCTTGATCCAAATGTGATTAGCGGCAAACGCCTCTCACCGAAAGAGTTCCATGAACATCTGCAACGTGATGATGTCATCGTTATCGATGGTCGCAATGATTATGAATACGAAATTGGTCACTTCCGCGGGGCCATTCGTCCAGATGTCGAGTCGTTCCGTGAGTTTCCGGAGTGGATTCGGGAGAACCTGGGTGACATGAAGGACAAAACAATTATTACTTATTGCACTGGCGGCATTCGCTGCGAGAAGCTGACTGGGTTCATGATCAATGAAGGATTCCAGGACGTGGCTCAATTGGACGGCGGTATTGTCACGTACGGTAAAGATCCGGAAGTACAAGGCCATCTGTTCGATGGCAAGTGTTACGTATTTGACGAGCGAATCTCTGTACCGATTAACCGGACAGACGAGGATATTGTCATTGCCAGCTGTTATCACTGTGGAACGACACATGACCGATATATTAATTGTCCAACCTGCAACCTGCAGCATGTAAGCTGTGAGGATTGCGAAGAGACGCATAACCGCTTTTGCTCGGATGCCTGCCGGGAGGCAGCACCGGTACACGCATAAGCAGGAGAGCAGGTGCTGATCGTGAAGCGCGAAGAGGAACGAACGACGCGTGAACGGATTTTGTTCATGCTGAAGCAGCAAGGCACATTGACCGCGAGGGAAATGACAGCTGATCTGGGCCTGACCGGCATGGCCATTCGCCGTCATCTGACGGCACTGGAGCAGGACGGATGGATTGAGGTTAGGGAGGCCCGGGCTACGGCCGGACGCCCGTCCTCGGTGTACCAATTGACGGTACGCGGGGACAGCTTTTTTCCAAAATCATATTCCTCCCTTACGCTGGAACTGCTTGAAGAATTGTCTGATTCAGCCGGGAGCGGTGTGGTAGATGCATTGTTCGAGAGTCGCCGGGACAAACTGCTTCGCAGCGGATTGCCACAGATGGAGGGCCAGGATCTGGCCGGACGGGTGGAGGAACTCGCGCGAATCCAGAATACCAACGGATATATGGCGGATGCGTCCAGAGAAGACGATGGAACCTACGTCATTACGGAAATGAACTGCCCGATTGTGCAAGTCGCGAGTGTCTACAAGCAGGCTTGCCGCTGTGAGTTGGAACTGTTTCGCTCGCTACTTCAAGCTGAGGTAGAGCGTACCGAATGTTACGCCGATGGCGGCAAAAGGTGCAAGTATGAGATTCGCGAAGCGTCGGGGAATTAACTGGTTTATACAAAGAGATTGTTTCGATTCGTCGAAATAGTCTCTTTTTCTGGTAATGAATTACGTATAAACGCTATTTACGTATGGCGATGCGTGTTATAATGGAGCTAACATCCAGTGCATGTTCGCATCCTTATATCTGCTGATACTTCAGCAGATATATCCTGTCCATTTTGCGCGTAGGAGTGAATAATAATGACAGAGTTGCTTGATCCCAAGAACGATTATGTGTTCAAACGAATCTTTGGAAGTGAAGAGAATAAGGATGTTCTTTTGTCTTTTCTGAATCATACCTTCAAAAATGCAGGTGAATCTTTACTGACCGAGATTGTGTTAATCAACCCTTATCTGGACAAGGATACACCGAGAGATAAACAGTCCATACTGGACATACGGGCCAAAACAGATCAAGGTGAGCTAATTAATGTTGAAATGCAGTTGTTTAATCAGTATGATTTAGAGAAGAGGACTTTGTTCTATTGGGGTAAACAATATTCCGGACAATTACTTGAAGGACAGAGATATAGTCAACTCAAAAAATGCGTAGCGATCAACATTGTTAATTTCAAAATGCTCGCTAATGATCAGTACCACAACGTATTTCATTTAAGAGAAGACCAAACTGATATTCCGTTAACGGATGTTATAGAGATTCATTTTATGGAAATACCAAAGCTCAATGATGAAAATATTCAAATAAAGGATGGATTGGTACGTTGGCTGTTATTTCTGAAAGGAATGACTAAATCAAGCTGGGAGGCGTTAATGATGCACGAACCCGAACCGGCTTTGAAAAAAGCCATGAGTGTATTGGAGTTTCTGAGCCAGGATGAGCAAGCACGTCAACGATATATCGACCGTCAGAAATTTCTATGGGACGAAGCTTCCATGATTGAGGGCGCACGAGAAGAGGGTCTCAAGAAAGGCATGGAGGAAGGAATTCAAAAAGGAATCGAAGAAGGGATCAAAGAAGGAATCAAAGAAGGGATCAAAGAAGGTGAAGCTGAGAGCAAGCGAAAAATCGCAATGAATATGCTCACTTTAGGTCTTGATCAGGCTACAATTATTAAGGCTACCGGACTAACTTCATCTGAATTAGAGGAACTGCAAAAAGAAAAGGAATAAGCACTCTGGAGCTATCCTTTGATTGATATAAGGCGACCATACCCAAAGTACATTGGGAGGGATGCCTCTTTTTTTTGAAAATTTTAAATATGAAAAATCTCATGATGAAGCACAATACTTGTCTGGAGCGGAGAAAGCTGCCGTGATTGCCCAGTTATCAATTACCCATGAAGCAGCAACTATGTCACGGTAATCCCAACCCGGGTAACATACTCCTTCGAGAGCATGATACCTTTATTCCAGCATTCGCATCTTTATGGAGGAGTATGAGAAGTTGTCCGGTATTGGCTATGCAGATATCGAACCTTGGATTGCGCCTGTTGTAGCACGAAAATTGATCGCGGATGCCATATCGGAAGCGGAGAAAACAATACTTGTGGACGAGATTAGAAGAAGACTTCATACTCCACTTTCATGAGTAGGACCTTATTTTGTTTTACCCATGGCGACCATCTACAGAACAATGTGGGTGGTTTTTATGTTTTATGTAATGTTTTCTATCACAACCATACGATGAAAGTAAATTGGAAGCGGTTCAACCATTGACGGATATCGGGACGCCCCTTAATATTAGAGGAACAATAAAACACCAACACGGGTCATGGACTTCAGTCGCATGAGAAAAGTCTATATTTGTCTGCTTTTGTCGATCAAAGCAACAATGCGTTGAAGCGTTTGTTTTGTCCCGCCCTATCGTGCCAATGAAGTCTCGATAAGGGTGACTATATTTTATAAGATGGAGAGGGGTTCTCACACATGAAAAAGAAATTTTGGATGTCACTGATGATGGTTGCTTCAATGATCGTTGCAGCAGGTTGCGGAAATAACAGCGGTACAGGCTCGGAATCCGAAGGATCAGGGACTACAACAGGTGGAGGCAGCGAGGAAAAATCATACCAGATTGCCATCTCGCAGATTGTTGAACATCCATCCCTGGATGCTACACGTGAAGGTTTCATCGCGGCCCTGAAGGATGCGGGTATTGAAGAGAACAAGAACCTCAAAATCGATTACAATAATGCGCAAGGTGATTCGACGAACAACCTGTCCATTGCACAGAAAATCTCGGGTGATTCCAAAAATGATCTCGTACTCGGAATAGCAACACCATCTGCGCTGGCTCTGGCTCAACAAGTGAAGGACAAGCCATTGTTGTTCGCAGCAGTAACAGACCCACTGGGTGCCAAACTGGTGACCGATATGGACAAGCCGGGCGGTAATGTTACAGGTGCATCGGATACGAATCCGGAGGCTATCGTACAATTGGCTGACTTTATCGCCAAAAATCTGCCGGATGTGAAAACGGTAGGCTTGGTCATTAACGAAGGCGAACCAAATGCGGTGGTTATGGCAGATAACGCTGAAAAAGCGCTGGCAACACATAATATCAAGCTGGTGAAAGCACCAGTTACGAATACATCTGAAGTAAAACAGGCAACGGACTCTCTGGTTGGCAAAGTAGATGCCTTCTACATTACACTTGATAATTCTGTCGTGAGTGCGGTTGATACGATCATCCAAACGGCAAACAGTAATAAAATTCCGTTCTTCTCCAGTGATCGGGATACCGTTGAAAAAGGAGCTTTCGCAACCGTTGGCTTCAAATATTATGACCATGGATATCAGGTGGGTGAGATGGCTGCGGACATTCTGAAAAATGGTACAAAACCTGGTGATATGAAAGTCACCGTTCCGGACAAACTGGATCTGATCCTGAACCTGAAAGCGGCTGAAGCCCAAGGTATCACGGTTACGGATGAGATGAAAGCGGAAGTTAAAGACCAGGAAAACAACATTATTCAATAATCTGACTGGAGTGTAATCCGGCAGTATGGATGCGAGGCGGACGTGCAACGGGTTCGCCTCATTCTTTTCGATAGACAGGGAGGAAGTAGTGTGAGTATAAGCTGGAATTCAATTGAAGGGGCGATCGAGCTGGGGCTTTTATATGCACTGATGGCACTTGGTGTATATATTACGTTCCGCGTACTCGATTTTCCTGACCTTACCGTAGACGGAAGTTTTACAACAGGAGGCGCAATCGCGGCGGTTATGATCTCCAATGACTTCTCTCCTTGGCTCGCCTGTTTGGCGGCAATGGCTGGCGGCATGGTGGCTGGGGCTTGTACAGGTCTGCTTCATACCAAAGGAAAAATCAACGGATTATTATCCGGGATTTTGATGATGATCGCGCTCTACTCCATTAATATGCGTATCCTTGGTGCACCGAATAAATCCATTATGGGTATGGATAATCCATTCTCAGGTGAGCATGTCATGGTGCTAATTATCATCGTTGTGCTGGTGTTTAAAATCATGCTCGATCTGTTCATGAAAACAGATGTTGGACTGGCCCTTCGTGCGACAGGTGATAACAAACGCATGATTCGCAGCTTTGGTGCAAACACGGATGTGACTACGATTGTAGGAGTCAGCTTATCCAATGGGTTGGTTGCCCTGTCTGGTGCATTCATTGCACAGCAATCAGGCTTTGCGGACATTACGATGGGCATTGGCATGATCGTTATCGGACTGGCTTCCGTGATTATCGGTGAAGCTATTCTTGGAGCAAGAACGGTATTCTGGGCTACACTTGCAGCGATCGTTGGTTCAATCATTTATCGGATTGTGGTCGCGCTTGCCCTTCAAGTGGAATGGTTTGATACATCTGATCTGAAGTTGATCACCGCTGTAATTGTCATTATTGCATTGGTATTCCCTACTATGCAGCGCTCCATGAAGCAGCGTAGTCTAGCTCGCAAACGAACGGAAGAGTTGATGCGATCCGGTGGTCAACAGGCGAAGGGAGGTATGTGATCATGCTGGAGATTACGCAAGTAACCAAGCTGTTCAATCCAGGCACAACGGACGAGAAGACCGCGCTGGTTGGTGTGAATCTGACGATGAATCCGGGAGACTTTGTGACGGTGATTGGCAGTAACGGAGCGGGTAAATCCACGCTGATGAACATCATTTCGGGTGTGATGAAGCCGGATATGGGTGATGTGCTGATCAATGACCGCTCCATTAAAAACCTGCCGGAGCATAAACGCAGTAGCTGGATTGGTCGGGTGTTTCAGGACCCAATGGCAGGAACAGCACCACATATGTCCATTGAAGAAAATATGGCGATGGCATATAAACGTGGCAAAGGACGCGGACTGGGCTTCGGAGTTACCCGTGCCAGACGGGAGATTTTCAACACCCAACTGGAGAAGCTGGGAATTGGACTGGAGAAGCGTCCGAATGCAAAAGTGGGTCTCTTGTCTGGCGGGGAGCGGCAGGCACTCAGCCTGTTAATGGCTACGTTTACCCAGCCACAAATTCTGCTATTGGATGAACATACGGCGGCCCTTGACCCTTCACGTGCTGAACTGATCACGGAACTAACGGAGACACTTGTGCGAGAGATGAGATTGACTACTTTGATGGTAACGCACAATATGGAGCAGGCCATTCGTCTGGGTAACCGTCTGATCATGATGGACAAAGGCCGAATTATTCTGGATGTCAGCGAAGAGCGGAAGCGTACGTTGACTGTACCTGAATTGCTTGGTGAATTCGAACGGATTAGCGGCAAAAAAATGGCAGATGATCGTGTCGTGCTGGGGTAAGGCAAGGGAACACTTGTTGGAAGAACAGATATACTTACCGTAATCCACAATCTAAGCCATCTATAAATTAGACCATAAAAACCTTTTGCGTTCTCGCAAAGGGTTTTTATGGTATGTTGAACACGTTGAAGAAAGTGGAATGAATCTATACGATTTCGGATTAGCGAATTATACATAATAGGAGGAACCAGGCATGTCTTTGCAATTGGATGAAGGAACATATACGGTCACGCGGCGTACAGAGTCCATTCGCCTGCTCGCCAAGGAATTTGCACTACTGCATTTTCTGTATGAAAACAAGGAAAAAGCCTTCACTCGCAGCCAATTGCTGGATCGGGTATGGCCGCTTGAATATCCGGTTGAACGCACCGTGGACGATCATATCTATCGCCTGCGCAAGAAACTGAAGCACTGGAACGAGATCAGTCTGGATACGGTAAGGGGATACGGTTATCGGCTTGCTGTGCAAGAGAACAAGTCCGTTCTACCTCCTAGCCCTTCTGTTCAGGACCCAGAAATGCAGGATGCCATTCATAATTTACTTCGTAAATATCACGTGTTTGGGCAGGGAAACGCCATACAGACCCTGGTTCAACAGCAGGAAGCACTCGGCATTCAGATTGCCCCTTATTATCAGTTGTATATCCGTTTTATACAGGGAGATCTGGAATGGTTGATTACAACAAAGGAAATTCCCTTTGAGGAGCGACTATATTGGCTACTGATTTTCGTGCACCCCCTGATCGAGCCAGCGGATAGTATTCAGTTGTATGAACAAGCGCTGAATTCATCGGCATTATCTGTCGATCAGCTTCGCGAACTCCGCATTCTGAACATCATCGAAGTCTATGTAGAGGTGGGCCAATATCAACGTGCCAAAGAGCAACTGGAAGAAACATATCGTGTAATAGAGACAGACGAACTCAAGAATTTCAGACTGCCTGTAGCACTTGCAGCGTTATATGTGGAACTGTGGGGTGGCAGCGGTGAAGCTGTTGAGGCCCAGATGGCAGTCCTGCGGTCAGGATTGAAGGATGCACCCTATCTGCGAGAGATCGGACGTTTTCAGGTGATGGAGGGGTTATGGTTGCTTCGGCAAGGACGAGTTCGTGAAGCGGAACTTAGAATGGATGATGGCCTAGACGTATTGAAGATGTCGCTGAACGCACCGCTATATCTGAATGCTGCATATCAGATTCTCCTATTCCTGGGTCATCATCGAATTGAAGGCAGACTTCGCAGTAAGTATCGTCAAGTGTATGCAGAGATCGGCAAAAGTTACGGTGTACCCGCATATGGACCACAAATTGTAGATGAAATACGTAACTTTTTATCTCCTACCTCCCCATCCTCTGATCTTCCTCTGATATAACTCCTTTATGATTACAGCCAAGGAACATACAGACCACAATTGGCTGTAATCAAGGGAGGAAGTACATGTATGACCGTCATTTCTAATGAATCCACATCCAATGAGTCCACCGAATTAACCGCCTTATCTGCGGAATCTTCCAAAAGCTTATGGACTAATCTCCGGTTTGTCCGCATGTTTATCGCATACTCGTTGGCTACGTTTGGAGATTGGTTCGATGCACTCGCCATCCAGGTGATGGTGGCCTACCGCTGGGGCGCCGATCCACTGATCATTGCGCTGATTCCTGTATGTATGGCTGTCCCAGGCATACTGCTGGGCTCCTTTGCAGGCGCCCTGGCTGATCGACTGCACAAAGTAAAGATCATGATCTTGTGTGATGTGATCACCGTGGGATTAACCGTTGCTATTTTATTCGCACCAAGCCCGATATGGTTGCTTCCACTGCTTGTCCTGCGGGCCATGATGGGAGTTTTTCACGTTCCAGCTCAGCAGGCGTTAACCCGCCAGGTGGTGGCAGAGGAGCATCTGTTTCAGGCATCGTCTCTTAACGGCTTTGTGAGCCAGTGTTCGAAAGTGGCGGGACCACTTCTGGGTGCAGTCATTTTGGCCTTCTTTTCACCACAAATCTGTATTGTCATTAATGCCTGTACCCGCCTGTTGTCAGGCGCAGTATTATGGCCCTTGCGGCGTTTGGTGGAGAAGTCGGAGTCCGTTGAATCAGACGGAAGTGCTGCTAGTGAAAAGGATGGAACTGAATCCTTGTTCTCCCAGTGGAAGCAAGGTTGGCTTTTTATTCAGAGCAGTCGCACCGTGCTGAGCACGATTCTGTTCGGCTGTTTTGGACTCATGGCCATTCTCATGATTGATTATCAGTTTACGACCCTGTTTCGGGAGATCAAGCCGGGTAATGAATCACTGCTCGGCTGGTTGGGGTCTTCGGCAGGAGCCGGGGCAGTTGTTATCATTTTGTTGTTAAATCGCTTGCCGAGAATTGGGTATGGGTGGGGGCTGGGTGGAGGATATCTGTTCGTGGGTGCCGGAATTGCTGCGCTGGGGTGGATCGGCCCACAAACACCTGAAATTTGGGTCATTATCTGGGGCCTCTGCATTGGGCTGGGTAATGGACTCTTTATGGTAACTCTGAATTATTTGCTGCAAAAGGAGACCCCTCCTGCCTATGTAGGGCGCGTCTTTGGCATTCAAAATTCACTGTCCAGTGTTGTACTGGTTGTAGCTCCACTTGCAGGTGGAGCGCTCATTCGAGTTGCAGGGCCGAGCCCCACCTTTCAATATATCGGTCTCGCTACGCTGGTGATTGGTCTTGCAGGTATACTACTGCAACGCATCTTGTGGGAGGGGAATCAGCCTCTCGTGTCTGAAGCAAAAGAGACTATTCCGCAGTAATCGGTCTGACAGCTTTGACCCGATTCCTAACATCATTGTATCCACAGTCAGACAACTAGCCATATTGAAACTTGGGACTCTCTTAATAGCTAGCTGTTCCTACCATAAAAGAGTGAGGAGATAATCATGGTTTTACCAAAGCCGAGAGAAGCGAACTTACATGTAAATAAGATACGACAAGCATGGGGCATCGTGGAGCAACTCATACTCTAACACTGATTCAATTGCTCAACCAATACCTCCAAAAAAATACTCATGGATGCAATATACTCCCAACATGAGTAATTCTTTTGGTACAATGTATGAAGAACTATGGAACTTCGATGGTAAGACCAATGTGAAAATAACTGATGAGACATATTTTCTAGACGTTTATATCGCGAAAAAAGGAAATGCAGGATTGCCTGATGGGCTCTATGTAATAATGGAAACTGATACAGTTCCGAATTAAAACCAATCTATTGATACCAAGGAGGAATGATTATATGAATAAACGGGCAGCTGGTATTACCCTCCTTGTCATCTCTGCCATATTGTTTATTTCGAGAAATAGTACACATTTTATTGTTGCGGCAATTATGGGCCGCAAAGATAATGTTTTAGGTGAGGGTATGTTTGAGTACGCTTTGTCAGTTACTAGATCCTTTTCTTTTGTCCCAGAAATAATTGCACTATGTCTAGGAATTATTTATCTAGTATGGGCTGAAATGGACAAAAAGAAAGAAGTGCATTGAATAATAAATCATCGTTTTACTCATTCTTAGAGAGCATCCATACGGGTGCTCTTTTTGATCTTAAATGAATCGATTTTATGTCCGTGAGAATATAACACACTGCAAGCATGAATTTTTACGTGTCGCCGCCACATTAGGTGGCCATTACATTCTCGTAACTACTTAGAAGGTATAAGTGTAGATAACTTATTAAAACCGGAGTGGGAGCAATTCATTATGCTCTGTGCTGAACAATCGGTAGAGGTAACGGATTATGATAGAGTGCTTTTTTGATGGTTCGATCTTCGAAGTACAAATCCATATGCTTTTAGGGAAATAAGAAAGATAGACACTAAAGAGATTAAAACATGGCGAGAACTGGCATATGCCGGTTCTTTTTAATGTGTGTCGGCCGTTTGCTATCCTAGAATGTTATATATTGAACGAATCATACTTCCCACCAAGCAAAATAAGCAGTGGAGGCCATCAGTCCTCCAACCGAAAGTGATCCGCTGACAGAGAGATTAATGGCTTGACCCGGAGGAACCACGTAACGGCCATATTCATTGGACAGAAACGGCCCTGCTTGAAGGGGCATAGCCATCAATGGGGTCGCTCCTGAAGGTGTAGCAGCAGAGAACCGTACCGTGGCTACGCTGGTATTGCTGCTGGAAAGATTGCTGTTTACTGATGTTAGTGTGGTGGGCGATGTCAGTGTTCCATTCGCGCTCAGACTCATGGAACCACTGAAGGAAGATAATAGATTGAGTGATACCGTGATTCCGCCGGAGAGCCGTGATACGTATAGGGTTTTCCCACTCCCTGCGGGATTGGCCAATTGTACGGTGGCGATCACCGTTCCTCCCAGCAACCCCAGTGTTGTGGAATTGGTGGAACCTGCATTGTACAGATTGCCTGTATTGCCGGCATCGTTCTCCGGTGGGGCAACAATGCCGGGAGAGGTATATGTGTTGGTATTCGACGTATAGACGGGCTGGCTTAACGGGTTAAATACATTATTGTTTGGCACTGGTTACACCACCTTCTACATATAATCACACTCAGAATTCCCACCAGAACAGGTTAATGGCTGCAGTCTGATTCCCCGTACCTACGCTTATGGATAATGTTTGTCCTGGTGGAACAATAATTGAGCCGTTCAGATTGAGTAAATACATACCTGCTGTCAGCGGGATACTGGTTAGGCTCGTGAAGGCACCACCCAATGTACCTGTATTCTGCCTTGTGGAAACTACACTGGTGTTCGTGTTTCCAAGTAGTGTATTGACGGGTACAGGTGTACTCCCACCAGTCACCGTTCCACCAGAGTAGATGACCAGGGTAGCTGCTGCTGTAGTTCCCCCGGTGAGGCCGGAGATTCGCAAAGTTCTTCCGCTACCTGCTGCATTCACGACTTGTAGTAGAAGGTTCTGGTTGGAAGGAATCGAGGAATTGTTGGTCGTTAGGGCAAAAAAGCTGCCTGCAGCAGCTGCACCGCTGTCTGGTGAAGCTTCAATTCCAGGTGCCGAGAAGGTATTGGTCAGTTGAGTAAACAGAGGACCATTGGATTGGTTGAATACATTATAGTTGGTTATCTCATCCACCTCCCATAAACCAGTTCATTTTGAGAAATAATCCGTTTGAATCGCATTTCATTGTACTTGCAGTGTATGTGTAATGAAGAAGAAGGGATTGGGGACTGAACCGTATATCTGGAAATAACGGCGGTTGCCGTGCCCGTATTTCCAATCCGGGCATACGATGCGTAAGCACATTTTTTAAGGGGAAATCGAGATGAGTCGAACAGCGAAGCGAAGCAAGAAGAGAAAGAAGCAACCAACTAAATATGTCAGTCGCCGCCGCTCCCGTCTTTCCTGCCGCGCTAAATTGCTGAAACCTCCTTGTTCCCGGATCACTCGTCCCCGGTTCAAGCAGGGTGCTTCCTCACGTACGAAACTCCCTGGTGCTTTTCAATGTTTTACAGAGCATACGTATGTCGGAGCCGAAACCAGTAACAGCATGGATTCACTCCCGGCACAAGACACCTCATCACTCAGCATGTATACCTATGGCGTTGTGAATCGGGGGAAACATCCGGCTCTTGTACAGATCCAGATCAGCCCCAATGCCGTGGATTATGCTGTGGACAGCCAGGAGGTGGTCGCGGGAGGACAGACCAAAGCGCTGGTACCCTTGCGTTTTTTGCATTATACCCGGCTTGCCATTCGATCCGTTGAACCGAATCAGCCGACCCGGCTCGATGTTTACTTTCAGGCACAGCGTATGCCGTAAGGGAGTATGATCTCACAGATTTGACCAGGGAGGAGGACGAGACACATGCCTAACTTTACAACGTTTAATACGAATCCGGATAATCTGAGAACGTTGATTTTTGGTCAGGATAGTACAGGCACAGCCCAGCCTGTCAGAACGGATACGAGCGGGAACGTGGTTGGTATTATTTTGGACGGAACCATCAGTAACATCTCAGGTCTGACCACGGTTACAATTAACGCCGGAACCATTACCAACATTCTGAACGGAACGATTACGAGTGTACTTGGAACGACGATCACGGCAGGTACGATCAACAGTGTGCTTGGAGCTACAGTGACCGCAGGTACGTTGACGAACTTGTTGAATGGTACGATTACCAGTGTATTGGGAGCAACGATCACAGCCGGAACCATTACAAGTGTACTCGGGGCAACCGTAACAGCAGGAACACTCACGAACTTGCTTGATGGTACACTTACCAGCGTGCTCGGAGCCACGGTGACTGCAGGGACACTGACGAACTTGCTGAATGGTACGATCACCAGTGTATTGGGAGCGACGATCACAGCCGGAACCATCACCAGTGTGCTTGGGGCCACAGTGACCGCAGGGACACTGACGAACTTATTAAACGGAACCATCACCAGTGTGCTCGGAGCAACAGTAACAGCGGGAACTTTAACGAACTTGCTGAATGGTACGATTACGAGTGTGCTTGGAGCAACAATCACTGCAGGTACGCTGACCAATCTGCTGAACGGAACGATTACAAGCGTACTTGGAGCAACGATTACAGCAGGAACACTGACGAACTTGTTAAACGGAACGATCACCAGCGTGCTCGGCGCTACGATTACGGCAGGGACACTCAGCAGTGTGACGTCCATTTCACAGAAGAGTTTTCAGGAGTCGCAGCTCATTAGCACCCCGACGGCTAACACCTTTACACCGCTTCCAGCAGTGACCACTAGTGTATTTGGTACGTATTCTTTCTTTGTATACAATAGGGGACCGGGTGTAAACCGGGTAGATGCTCGCGTTGAGATCAGTGCGAACGGTTCGAACTGGTACACGGATGTGACGACGGTGACGGGCATTTTGTCCGGGTCAGTGGATGTATTGGTTCCGCAGCGTTTTCTCAAATATACACGTCTATCCTACCGCTCCAGCCTAGTTGGTGCACCAAGTACGATTGATGTGTTCTTCAATGGACAAGGCACATAACCCATTTATTTGTCATATAGGTACATGGAGTTCCTTTGGTGGACTTCATGTACTTTTTTGTATTGGAGGTGGTTGCATTTGCAGAACCGTTTACTTGGAATCCATATGATTGTGCAAAATGGAGAACATCACCTGCCCCGCTGTCTCGACAGTTTGAAGCATATCGGCACGGAATGCTATATCACCGATACAGGCTCGTCCGACCGTACAGCCGAGATCGCCAGATCATACGGAGCAACGGTGCTGCACGCCCGTTGGGAGGATGACTTTGCACAAGCACGAAATATCAGTCTGCCTCTGGCGAACACGGAATGGGTCCTGTATTTGGATGCTGATGAGTACGTTACGCAGGGATTGGAAGAACTGCTGACTTATTTACCTAAAGTCCATAAAAGCATTACAAGATTGCGTATAACTATAGAGAACCGATACGGAGAAGGGGTAGAAGAGAGCGTTATCTCTCAGCCAGTGAGACTGTTCCGTGCTCATCAGGGATATCGATACAAGGGGCGTATTCATGAGCAATTGGTTCGTAGTGGCCCATGCGAGCCTGTCCGGTATGAGGCTGGTGATATGGATAAGAGCGAGAACTGTATAGATGAAGAACATTTGTTGGTTGAGAATGAACCGCTTGCTCCACTATGTCTCATTCATGATGGGTATCTGGCTTCCGCGATTGCTCAGGAGCATAAGCCAAGACGTAATTTGAAGCTGATTAAGCGTGAATTACAGGATGATCCGAAACAGCCCTTTCAACTGTATAATCTGGGCGTGACCTATTGCCAGCTTGGTCAGAATGAACAGGCAATTGAAGCGTTCAGTGAATCATTACGCCTGACAGAGTTGCACGCGCCATATCGTCCTACATTGGTTAGAGATTATGGGAAAGTCCTTGTGGGATTGGAACGATATGAAGAGGCGCATTCACTTCTGGCTGTGGAAAGGCATCGTTACCCATCTTATGCTGATCTGCACCTGTTGTATGGGGAGACGTTGGAGCAGCAAGGTTTGGAGGAACGTGCATACCAATCCTATGCGCGAGCGACCGATTGCCGGGTGGCGCTGGATAGTGATGGACAGAGGAATAGCGGTAGCACGTTAGACGCGTCATATGTAACGGAAGCGGGTTCTGACAGTTACAGAGCGTATACCGCCATGGCCAGACTTGCACAGAAACGGGGCTTCCTGAATGAGTCCGCACATCTGTACGGGCTGGCTCTGGATAGTATGTCTGTGTATGCTCCGGCATGGATGGGGTTGGCAGATGTGCTGCAACAGTCCGGAGAAACGGATGAGAACATAGCAGAAACATTGCTCGTCAGATGCAGAGAGATCGGAGAGTCAGGGCATGGTGACTTGGTTCGTGGTGAATTGTCCCATCCATACGCCGTGACGAATGAGGATCATCTGGTGCATGTGATTCATGTTCTCGCAGGCTGCGGGGCATATGGGCAGTCATTGAATATGCTGGATTCCATTACGCGTAGTGCTCGTATCCATGTAGCAGATCGAATACATTGGTTGTTATGTGCGAACAGGGTTTCGGATGCCTTGCAACTGGTGGAAGAACACTGGGAAGCTGAGGGTATGAATGGGGTTAGCATACAGGCAGAACACAGAATGAATTGGGCACTGGCTTGTTGGGCCAATGGATTACGATTAACCGAGACATTCTTCGCAACTGCGTATCCAGAGGAAAAGGATGTATGGAAGGTCATTGACCGTTTGCTGCATCAGTTGCCCAAAGAGCCACGCTACATGGAACCTGAGTCAGGAGAACAGAAGCTTCTACAATGGGGTCGGCAGGCACAGCTGGTGGCAGAGAAAATTGTGCAGCAGGCCATAAAGACAGGGCAGCTTACGCTTGCTGAGCAACTGCATGAGCTGCGGGCAATCATGATGAGTGAGCATCGGGGAACATCCGTAACGGTACGGCGGGAGTTGGCAAGCCTGCTATATTGTCACGGGTACACCATGGTAGCCGCGAACATCCTGATTCAGTGCATGACCGAGAGTGAGCTGGATGCCGAAGGGTTATTCTGGCTGGGTGAAACGCTGTATACCAAAGGCCACAATGATCAAGCGCTCTCTCTGTTTGAGCAGGCTCTGGAGCGGGAGCCTGCTATGTGGCAGGCTCGAGTTGGAGCAGCGGTATGTTACATGCAATTGGCAATGGAGGCAATTCGGCAGGAATTGGTTCGTTCTCCGTCTTCAGGGGAACTCGCTGCACAACTTACCGCATTGGAACAAAGGCTACAAACGACCGAAGGCATCCCGTGGCGTACGCTTTTCCATGCAAAGGAAAGGAGGAATCAGCTTGCGAGCGGAACGAATTTCCCTATGCATGATCGTGAAGGATGAGGAAGAGTTGCTGCCTCATTGCCTTGCCAGTGTCCAGGGAGCGGTGGACGAAATTATTGTGGTGGACACCGATTCATCGGATCGCAGCGCGGAGATTGCGCAGCAATATGGCGCGTTGGTTGTGCGATTTGAGTGGTGCGAAGATTTTGCCGCAGCACGGAATGCTGGCCTGGAGCGCGCTTCCGGCGACTGGATTCTCTTTCTTGATGCGGACGAGGCGCTCGATAGGGCTGCGCGGGAGCAGATCAGGAGCTGGACGACGGTCAGCGGATGTGACGGATTGTTTTTAAACATTCATAACTATACAGGCTCGGGTCAGCAGGGGGTTACCGTGAATCCGGTTTTGCGTCTCTTCCGTAATGCCCCGGAGCATCGGTTCGAAGGTCGGATTCATGAGCAGATTGCCGCGGCGATTTGCCGTAGGAACCCAGAGGCTGCTTTTCATGTGACGGACATGGTCATCCATCATTATGGGTATCAGACGGCGATTGTGGAGCGCAAAGATAAGGTGAACCGTAATGTTCGCCTGCTGCAACAGGCAGTGGAGGAAGAACCGGATCAGCCGTTCCATCACTATAATCTGGGTGTCGAGTATCTGCGTGTGGGGGAAGCGGAGCGGGCCTTGGAGACGTTTGGTATGGCTCGGATGGGGATTGATCCTGCGGTGACCAGTTACGCGCATTTGCTGTTCAAATATGAAGTTCGTTGTCTCCAGCATCTGAATCGCTGGCAGGAGGCATTAGATCGCATTGATGCTGCGCTTGAACTCTTTCCAGAGTACACGGATCTGATGCACCATCGCGGGGTATGTGCAGACGCATTGGGTGATGCAGATCGGGCAGAATATTCGCTCCGTGAAGCTGTTCGCATGGGACCACCTCCGCCCATATATCATACGGAAGAAGGCATCGGCACCTATCAGACGTGGCATACACTAGGGCGATTGCTGGAAGGAAGGGCGGATCTGGAGGGTGCGGTAGATGCTTACGTCGAGGCGGTGCGTGCCAAATCGAGTCTGTTACCGCCGCTCTATCGGATATTCCGGATTATGCGAGTCTCCGGGCAGGAACATCAGATTCCAGAGCTGGTGAGGGAGCGCTTTGCACTCAGTTCGGAAGGGGCTACACACAAAGTATTGGGCATTCTGGAGCAAAGTCGTTGTTATGATGCGGCTTTGCAATTGTTATCGGGTATATCCTCACAACCTTCCGCAGAGATGAGGGAGCGTTTATCTGTGGCGGAGGCGATGCTCCAAATCCAACAGGGAAGATGGAATAAGGCGCGTCTGAAACTGGAACCTGTGCAGCGGAAAAAAGGGCTGCTCGCAATCTCGTCTGCCCGATGGCTCGAACGTTTGGAGTGGATCGAGGGGAAGAAAGTCAACGGAGATGATCCATTGACCTTGTGGTTAAAGCGTAGTTCGCAGGTGGGTGAAGGAACGAATGAGGAATCTGCTGTGCAGACAGGGAGAACGGTTGGTCTGAGAGCGATAAAGAAGAAGGACATGGACTCCAGCATAGACGGAACGGTTGCAGGAAGAGAGTATGATGGCTGGCAGGCGCTTGGACTGATGATGGAAGGATGTGTACAGTCAGGGAGATGGAAAGAGCTGCATAGCCTGATTCAGATGTGTCGACAGCAATTGGCTGGAGCAGGATTATCGGTGGAACAGAGCGTTCGAATGGGAGAGAAGGAGAAAGAGATGGAAGGGAAAAAGGAAAACGGGAAGGTGAGTGACATTGATTCGTTCCCTGGGGCTTCGGATACCCTGACGGGAACAAGCTGGCTGGTGAAAGGATTAATTAGTGCTGCGGATCATCATCTGGAGGTATTCGCCCAACATGCAGATGGACAGCGGCACCGTTGTTGGCCTGTCGTTCAGCATATTCGGCTGGAGTTACCGGGAGCGGACGGGTTTGAGAGCTGAGAGGGGATCAGGCAGGTCCGGGGGTGCAACTTAATTCAGTGGGCTAATGGATGGGACTGAACTCCGTTGGTGAGGGGTGGTGACGAATATGGGCATAGGGATTAGTTTGTGTATGATCGTGAAGGATGAAGCCGGTTCACTCCAGCGGTGCTTGAATGCAGTCAGGGATGTTGTGGATGAGATCATCATTGTAGACACAGGCTCGGTAGATGATACAACTGAAATTGCGTGTCTCCATGGGGCCGTTGTAATTCGGACGGAATGGAACGGAGATTTCAGTGAAGCCCGTAATCTGTCGCTGGCCGCTGCTACGAAACCGTGGATTCTGGTGCTTGATGCGGATGAGGTATGGGTACAGACCCCTCAGATGAAGACAGAACTCATGCGGTTGTTAGCGGCAAGTAGGGATGACGTGTGGGGATACTGGATACAGGTCACAAGTCTGCTGGGTGTGTCCGGTGAAGAGCATGTGACGGATGCGGTATGTCGTTTGTTCCGAAATGATCCCCGAATTGTTTTTCAGGGCAGAATTCATGAAGAGATTGCTTCTTCCATTATGGCACTGGCTCCGCAAGGTGTGCTTCATTCTGGACTTGAAGTCATTCATTATGGATATCTGGAGCAGGTGATTACCGCCAAAAATAAAGGCGCACGGAACATGCAGTTGATTCGCTCTGCGTTGAATCAGGAGGGAAACCAACCGGAGTTGTTATATGCTCTGGCTGCCGAATGGTTTCAGCTAGCGAAGTATGATGAAGCACTCCGGTTGTTGCAGCCGTTATTGGCACAGCTTACGCCGGAGTGTGGATATCACTCGGATCTGGTGCTGAAATCGGCTTACTCCTGGCGAGAGATTGGCAGCCCAGAACGGGCGCTTGCTGTCGTGGAAGCATGGGCGCACGTGTATGAGGATTTTCCGGATTTGTTGGAGCTTGGTGCTGTACTTGAACTGGATCAAGGGCGAGAGGACGTAGCCTTGGATTGGTTAAAACAGGCTAAATCAGCTGCTTCCACAGCCAGCAGGTATACATCAGTCTCTGGTGCTGGAACCTACCGCAGCCTGACGCTGGAAGGCATGGCATATGAGCGGGCTGGCCGCTGGGCAGAGGCAGAAGCCGCGTACATAGCGGCGCTGGGCATGCAACCCGGCAGCATGGCTGCATGGCAGCGGCTGTTGTTGCTGGCCGCAGCCACAGGGCGGCCGCATGCCATTGCCAGCGTTGCCGCTCGGGTAAGCTTGCCGCCTGCGGCATGGCAAGCGTTGATCCCGGCCGCGCTGGCCGCGCATCGGCTGGAGTGGCTTCTGCGCCATGCGACGGCGCTTGCTGCCCCGCTGCGGGCACAGCCGCTGGCCGCCGGGCTTGCGCTGGCCCAGCTGGGCGAGGACGCCGCAGCTCGGGCGGCTTTGCAGCCCTGGGCGGCGCATGCGCAGCACGGGCCAGAGGCGGCCCTGGCGCTGTGGGCGCTGGGCCACAAGCAGCCCGGCGGGCGGAACGCCCAAGCGGCGGCTCGCCATGCGGCAACGCTGCCCGCCGCGGCCCACGTCGCTGAGGCGCTGCTGCAGCGTGGGGCCACGGCCGGCAGCCTCAGCAGCAGCGGCAGCCCGCCCCGCGGCGCAACGGCCGGCGGTCCGGCCACGCCAACGCCAGGCGACGTGCTCGCCGCTGCGCAAGCGCTCGCCGGCGTAGGCGCCTGGGCCGCATGGCTGCGCCTGCTGCAAGCCCTGCCGCCCCGCGGCGCGCTGGCGTTGCTTGCAGCGCTTCCGCCTGCGGCACGCTGCGGGTTGCTGCGCGCACCCGCGAGCGTCCGCGAAGGGCTGCTTGCGCTATGCGGCACGCCTGACGGCACGCAGCAGCCCCACGCGGACGAAGTGCCCGCCTCGGAGCGCACCGCTCACGCGCTCCTCGCGGGCACGCTCGCGCTGCTCGCCGGGCGGCAGAACCTGGCGCGTGAATGGGCCGAATCGGCCCAACTTACTGCGCGGCAACCTGCCGCCACAGGTCGCCCGGCGACGACAATCCCGCCGGGCCTGCACACCCTGCTGCGCCTGACAGCACCCGGCGCAGCCTCTGCTGATGAATACACCAACCAGTGCAACATGTTACTGGTACACCTTTAATCTTTAATCTTTATATCTTTAATCACTAATTATTAATTTCTAGTCTCTAGTCCCCAACCTCCATCCCCATATATTCCCGCACTAGCCCATCCGATTGAAATTGTAAAAGTAACGGAGCTACCGGTAATCGGAGGATTGCCCGAACCGTGTATTGTTCCGTTGCTAATGGGTCGAGCCCTCGAGCCCTCAATTTTCCAATCTGCACTTAACTCAACGTAAGCCAATTCGTCTCAGCCTTTGCATATCACCGCTCGAAAACAGCGGATCGGCGTGCCGTACATGTCAGACCAGATGGCATCGTCCGGCTCATCCACATTCAGTTTATCTTCAATGGTTAATCCGGTGACAGCCATGATCGTCTCCAGCAGATCCGGCCGCATCTCGGGCACATCGAAGGTAGCGATTAACTGTCCGTTTGGTTTCAGCACCCGAGCGAATTCACGAAACGCCCGCAGCATCGTGCCCGTATCCAGATGTTCCAGTACAGAGATACAGAACACCCGATCAAACTTACCTGACTCGTACGGAAGCTGGGCCAGATTAGCCTTTGCACGGTGCAATCGGATGAGAGTTGATTCCGGCAGATCCTGGGCCGCTTGCTCACCAAAATCAGAAACGATATCCAGTCTTATCGCCTCTTCAGACAAAATACGTTCATCCCAGTCACAAGCGTGAACCTCGCGGCAGTGTTCGGCAAGCCAGAATTTGAACGGATGGGAGATGCCGCAGGCTGCATCAAGGACCACATCGTCCGGACGTGCAAACCGCCGGGCCCATTCATATTCGTAGGGACGGCTCCACCATGCCGGATGCAGCGGGAAGACCAATGTGTCCGTTTTAGGATCACTTTGCCGAATGTATCTTGATTCCATGAATTCCGTTGCCTTGGGCATATCCCTCATCCCCGAATTCCCTCCTTCAATCCTGTCTCTGCCAAAAAAGATTCCAACACCGTGCTCCACCGGCTCCGCCACCTGGCGAGATCATAGGACAGTGCAGTCTCGCGCGCATAGATTCCCAGTCGTTCTCGCTCGGCCCGATCCTGTACAAGGCGTACCAGTGCAGCGGTTAGTTCCTGCTCACCAGGAGGTACCAGCAGCCCATTAAAACCATCCTGAATCAGATCATTCAATCCGCCAACATTGGAGGCAATTACCGGAAGTCCACAGCTCATCGCTTCCAGACAGGCATAGGAGGTGCCTTCCGAGAACACGGTGGGAATTACGGCGATATCTGCCTGATGGTAGGCCGCTCGAATATCACGGAAATCATACGTACGCTGGTTAATTCGCTCCGCGTGTGGATGAGTACGATGCCAGTAACGAAAGACTCTCCCGACCGTACTGCCTTCGACCAGTTCCCCGGCAAATTCAATCTCCAGATCCGGAAAGGCTCCAAGAAGTTTATCTGCCGCCAGCATCATTGGGATAATACCCCGTTCCATGCTGATGCGGCGCGGATAGATAATGCGAATCGGGCGGGGAGAGGTCATACGGGCATCCACAGTTTTCTTTTCAACCTGTCCCTGAATCGGACCATTAACCTGATACTCAGCATCTGCTTCTACCAGAATCTCCGTAGCCCAATCCGTTGAATTCCGGTGGTTATGAGCAAACCTATACGTTTCGCCATCTGCCTCAGCTTCGTCCCGTTTCGATAACTGCAAATGGAGATCTACCTTTCCTTTCTCCTTTCGTTCTTGATCGCTATCTGTATCCCTACCTCCGTCTCCGTTAGCCTTACCATTGTTCGCTCCATCACGACCCATTCCACCCTTACCTTCTACAGCTTGCACCCCTGATATAACTGCACCAACATTCTCTTCATGACTCGCCAGATCATGCTTCCATGCGACAAGCCATTCGTCTTCCTGTTTCTGCTCCAAGGTCCGTGTTGGTGGGGCTGGTGTGAAATAGGACGTATCCACTGCGTTGGGAATCAGGATAACCTGCCTTGGATCAGTATAGGTGCACGCAGCCCGGCAAAAGGTCTGGAAATGAGAATCCACGGATACAATGCGCACGAGTCCATCCAGAGCCAGTTGAATATGTTCCGCGACTTGTTGTTTGGTCTCCAGTGGCAGTCCGGGACGATCCCAGTTAATGCCGTGACAGATGCCAAGACTGCCGGGTTTGTAGGTGATGGGTTGCCACAGACAGCTGGCATAGATCACGGGACCGCGCGCTGCGGCTGCCATCCGGTCAAAGGCTTCCGGTACATTATCCATGTCGTACGAATAACCAAATACGTCAATCTGCTCCGTCCGAGTCTGGAATGCTTCAAAATAGGACAGTTGATGAACTTCGGGAATATGCCCGAGTCCCCGGATGACACTGCACAGATCCAGAATGTAGCGTTCCAGTCCACCACCAAATACACGACCGAATTCCCGGTTGTACCCGTCGGTGAAACTATGTGTCAGAATACTCACCACGCCCATCTCACGGTCCCTCCTTCCAGGGAATCAGCCGAGGTTCCGGATCGAGAATAGACTCGTAATGTGCAAGATTGCCCCACTCACCGCTAGGATCAATGCGCTTGTAACGCAAATATTTACGAACCCGGTCCTCCAGACTGCCTGCCCATCCGAGATGCTGAACCTTCAATTCCGTGCTGACCCCAGGCAATACCGTGCAGGACAAGGGAAGGCGGGGAACATGATGATTCTGTTGTGGATAAAAATAAGGATATCCAGGCATATACCGTACAAGTGAAGCAGTATGCCGTTTATGCAGACACCAGAGATCATCTTCCCGGTAGTGGGTCCGGCCACCCCACATATCGTAGAATCGGAATGCAAACCAGTCCGCATACTCCTGATTAATCAGAGTGCGTATGGCTTTCTTGGCCTCTGAGCTGTATAGCTCATCCGCATCAACCGAGATCAACCAGTCGGGACATGTTCCCGCTGCCGCTTGCCACAAGGTGTTGCGAAGCCGCCATTCCTCGGCGAACAGTGGTTTCTCCAATACCTCCAGACGGACCACCTTTGGATAGGCTTTGCATATGTCCGGTGTTCCGTCTGTGCTGGCATCATCCACAATGACGATCTCATCTACGAACTCACTCAGATCATGCAATACTTCTTCAAGGTATCGGCCACGTTCATTGCGAACCTGGAGCATGGCGGTCAGCTTGTTGCCTTTGCTTTTGCGAACCCGACGAATGGAGAAGGGCTCTTTGAATACGCTCGTTTCCTCCTCTATGGAAGTAGTGTCCTGTTCGAATTGACCTTGTGCGTCAGTCCAGAGATGCACTTGGCTTCGGGAGTCATGTGATGGTTGTGCATGATTCGGCGTGTGATCGCCATTTTCCAATAAGTTTATATGTGTCCTATCCACTGTTTCCGTTGGCGTGAAAGTGGTTTCGGTTCGGATATTCCTGTGCACCATTGGCCCATTCAACTGCTGTCTACGCTTCTTCGGGTCCAGCATCATGGCACCTCCCCAAGCAATTGCTGTACAGCATGATCCAACAGCTCCAGCTCCACAATCCGGGCCAGCGCATCTTCATCCTCCAGTGCTGTCTCAAGAAAATGTCGGACTGCCCCGTGTCGTTCCCCTCGCAGTGCCAGCGCACTGCCGGATAATTGCTGGTAATCCCGGCGACTGGCATCATCCTGAATATCGACTGCATGCACCAGAGCCAGTGCTTCTTCCACACGTCCAGTCTCCTGGTAGATGCGGAATTTCCAATGTCTCGCCGTTTCTCCGCCAAGTTCGTCCAGGATACGCAGGGCGTTTCCGTAATCATCGTTCATACGGAGTAGTTCCGCTCGTACAAGTTGATCTTCTCCTGCCTCAAGCCAGCGACATAACTGTTCATAATGATGCCGTTCTTGTTCATCTGCTGCACTAATTCCATACACCCGCAGGGCGTCCTCCAACTGTCCAGCCCGGGCATGGATGGCAGACAGGAATCGATAATGGGAGACCACACAATCACTGCGACCATTCATGACCGCATGGGTGAAGGCCTCTTGCAACGAATGGACGGCCCGCGGATCTTCAAGCAAGTACTCATAGGCTGCCAGCAAAAAGGATATCGTCTCATGTGCACCTGCTTTGGCACGGAGCTGACGGTAGAAGTCGGCACGTACACTGCATTGAAGCAGGGTGACGCTATCTGGAGTGCCTGACAGGATCTGCCGTAGCGCATGCAAGAAGAGCAGTTCGTAGTCCCGGAGAGGGACTTCGAGATCATCCTTTTGCATCGTACCCGCAGGTGCAGGGTCTTCTCCGCCCAGCCAGATGGCACGTACGCCTTGGAATAACAGCTTCATATAACGTGTCTCGGAGGATGTGCCTACCAGATCGGCGATGCCGACCAGTTTGGAAATACTGCTCTCCCATAGGGGAGAAGATGATTCTTCCCCAGCAGGCTCAGGGAGCAGGACGATACATAGCTCCGGCTCCAGCGAGGCTGTAGCCATAAGCCAGTAGGGATGGGCGACCACGGCTACGGTGCGAGGTTCCAGCAATAGCTGCTCAGCCTCAGGGAGGGAGATGGTGGTAATGACCGGAGGTACATCTTCTGTTTGCGTCAGGCTGCTGACATAGTAGACCTCTCCCTCGATCGACAGCAGTGCAGCAATATCGGGATAGGGAAAGGATGACCAGCCCCCTTTGCGAGGGAAGAGAACATATCGGACAGGGGGCTGTGTTGTACTGGCCTTATCCTGGCTGGCTTCGGTGTCTTCACCTGGTAGTGGTGCAGGTTTTTCCATGAATAGTTCACCTCACCTTGACTGTAATATGGAGCGTCATTCGCTCTGCATGTACTGCATGCTTTCACTTCATATGTAAAGCCCTCACGGTACTTCGCATGATATGCCTGAGACTAACATATGGGCATTCCGTCCCAAACATGAGTATCTTCCATGAATAGATGAAGTTGGCATGCTGTGATAATAGGCTGAATTTTATCTTTTGTGTGACCAGGATCACTTTTTTTTGCTCTAGAGACGAAGATTGTGATAATTCTCACATGTATAAAATAGGTAATCTGGCACAATACGTTCATCAACGTATTTGGCGGACAGACAGCGAAGGTGCAGCTTCAATGCCAAATACGCATACTGCGAAGTGAACAGAAAGAAGGGGTAACGGTATGGATCCGATTATGTTATCGCGTATCCAATATGCACTTACAACGATTTTCCATTTCTTTTTTGTCCCGCTATCCATCGGTCTTGTACTGTTGGTTGCAATCATGGAGACGTTGTACGTTGTTAAGGGTAAGGAGATCTACAAAACGATGGCCAAGTTCTGGGGCAAACTGTTCCTGATTAACTTTGCCGTCGGGGTTGTCACAGGTATTCTGCAAGAATTCCAGTTTGGCATGAACTGGTCCGAGTACTCTCGGTTTGTGGGAGACGTGTTTGGTGCGCCACTGGCTATTGAAGCGCTACTGGCGTTTTTTATGGAGTCTACATTTATTGGGTTGTGGATATTCGGATGGGATCGTTTGTCCAAAAAAGTGCATCTGGCCTGCATCTGGCTGGTGTTTGTCGGCACATTCCTGTCCGCGCTGTGGATTCTGGCAGCCAATTCATTTATGCAACATCCTGTTGGGTTTGAGATTAACAACGGCCGAGCCGAGATGAATGATTTCTTTGCACTCATCACGAATGGTCAGTTGCTCGTCGAGTTCCCACATACAATCTTTGGGGCATTGATGACAGGAGCCTTCATTGTAACCGGGATCAGTGCCTACAAATTGATGAAGAAGCAGGATGTGGAGATCTTCCGCAAATCGTTTAATATCGCGATCATTATCGCTCTTGTTTCTTCATTTGGTGTAGCTTTCTCCGGACACTTCCAGGCGCAATATCTGGTGGAGACACAGCCGATGAAGATGGCAGCCAGTGAGGGCACATGGACAACGACAGAAGATCCGGCACCATGGACGGTGGTCGCTTTTATTGACCCGGATAAACAGGAGAGTACGGGTGAGATCAAAATCCCTGGATTGCTCAGTTATCTGTCCTACAGCAAGTTCTCCGGTAGTGTCAAAGGTATGAAGGAGCTTCAAGCTGAGTATGAACAGACGTATGGACCGGGGGACTACATCCCGCCGGTACGGACAACATTCTGGAGTTTCCGCATTATGATCGCAGCGGGTGGTTTAATGATTGCATTGGCGCTATACGGTACGTTCCTAGCCATGCGTAAGAAGCTGGAGGTCGCTGGAAAGTGGTTTATGCGTCTGATGGTGTTCGCCATCTCCCTGCCGTTTATCGCCAATACGTCAGGTTGGATTATGACCGAGGTAGGAAGACAGCCATGGACAGTATTTGGCTATATGACAACCGAAGCCGGGGTCTCGCCGAACGTATCCGCAGGAACGATCCTGTTCTCGACCATCGCTTTTACCGCTGCGTATACGGTTCTCGGAATCGTGATGGTATACCTGTTCGTACGTGAGATCAAAGCAGGACCGTTTGCGGTCGAGAAGCCAGAAGATCACGATGAATCGGCCGATCCGTTCGGCGTGGATGGAGGTTATTCCGTTGTCACTAAGTGAGTTGTGGTTTTTGCTGATTGCCGTATTGTTTGTTGGTTTCTTCTTTTTGGAAGGTTTTGATTTTGGTGTGGGGATGTCTACAGGCATTATTGCCAAAACAGATCGTGAACGCCGGACCCTGATTAACTCAATCGGTCCGTTCTGGGATGGTAATGAAGTATGGCTGATTACGGCAGGGGGCGCGATGTTTGCTGCCTTCCCGCACTGGTATGCCACGTTGTTCAGTGGTTTTTACCTGCCACTTGTGGTGGTGTTACTCGCCTTGATTGGCCGCGGAGTTGCTTTCGAATTCCGCAGTAAAATGAAACAGCAGCGCTGGCGCAAAACATGGGACATCATCATTGTGGTCTCCAGCGCGCTTTTACCGTTCCTGTTCGGAGTGGTCTTTGCCACTTTGATGAAAGGTCTGCCCATTGATGGGGAGATGCAGTTGCGTGCAGGATTCCTCGATATTGTTAATCCGTACACCGTGATTGGTGGCTTGAGCGTAACCCTGCTGTGTCTGGTTCATGGATTGCTGTTTGCATCATTACGAACAGTAGGTGATCTCAGAGAGCGTGCCTTGAAGACAGCGCAAAAATTGATGTTGCCGCTAGCTGCACTGCTCGCCGTTTACGCGTTAATGACGTATTTCATGACCGATGTATTCGCCGTACGCGGCTGGGCTCTTTGGATCATGGTTGTACTTGGCGCAGTTTCGCTTGCACTTGCGGCATACTTTGTTCGTCAGAAGCGTGAAGGCTGGGCTTTTGGTATGACTGGGGCAGTGATTGCCATTGCCTTTGCCTCGGTATTTATCGGACTTTTCCCAAGAGTGATGGTGAGTTCCTTTGGGGCGGCGTATGACCTGACTGTATACAATGCCGCATCGGGTGCGTATTCATTGAAAGTAATGACCATTGTAGCTTGCACATTGCTGCCGTTTGTTCTTGGTTATCAGATCTGGAGTTATTATATCTTCCGCAAACGTCTGAACGAGCAGCACCACCTGGAGTACTGATATGGGACGGGGGCTGATGAAGCTGCCGGGCATCCGGCCGGTACTTGCGCTGGCCTCAGCGCTGGTGATGCTACAGGCGATGACGATCATTATGCAGGCTAAATGGCTAGCACAGGCCATAACGGCATTATTTGAAGGTTCATCCGTAACGGAGCAGTATCCTGTACTGCTGCTGTTCCTGGCTGCTTTTGCCACCCGTTACGCCCTATCCTTCTGGTTACAACTCTTGACTTCACGATATGGGGAGAGGACAGGGACTGATCTGCGCAGACAGATGGTGGAGCAGTGGTTCAGGCTCGGGCCGCGTTATGCCAAGACAGAGGGCACAGGCCATCTGGTTACACTGGCACGTGAGGGAACAGCTCAATACAAGACGTATCTGGAACTATTTATTCCTCGCATGCTGGGCATAGGATTCACACCCATCGTCATTCTGCTGTATGTGTTCAAGCTGGATCTGATGTCCGGGGTTATTCTGATGCTGACACTCCCAATCCTGATCGTATTCATGATTCTGATTGGCCTCGCAGCTCAGCGTAAGATAGACGGACAATTCAGATCTTACAAAGCACTCGCTAACCATTTTGTCGATACCCTGCGGGGGCTGGAAACGCTAAAAACATTGGGACAGAGCAAAACACATGAAGGGTCCATTTTGCGGGTCAGTCAGCGGTATCGGAAAGCAACGATGTCTACGCTGCGCATGGCTTTTCTTTCTTCGTTTGCACTCGATTTCTTTACGATGTTGTCCGTTGCTTCCGTAGCGGTTGGTCTGGGATTACGTCTGACAGAAGGGCATATGCTACTTTGCCCTGCGCTGACGGTACTGATCTTGGCACCCGAATATTTCCTGCCTGTACGTATGCTCGGCGCTGATTATCATGCCACATTGGACGGTAAGGAAGCTGGAGCGGCTATCAACCAAGTGATTGAACGGGGGAAAGCTGCTGAACGGAAACAAAAAGAAGCTTATGCAAACGTTGTTGCGCATGCGGACATGGCAGAGGATGGGACGGGATCTGCATCATCGTTATCTTCGGGTAAAAGGAAAGCAGGCACTTCGACCATACGTGTCGTGTTGAATGATAAAATGGCTGCGGGGCATCTTGATTCTGCTTCTGTTTCTACTACTCCTGAGCTTGTTTCTTCCTCTTCCTCAGTGTTCTCTTGGAATGAGAGTAGCAGATTGGCTCTAACGGATGTACAGGTACGGCATGATGATGAAGGTCCTTATTCGCTAAAGGATGTCACATTTCAGATCACGGGTCTTGGCAAAATCGGTATTATTGGTGCCAGCGGAGCAGGCAAATCCACGTTGATTGACGTATTGGCTGGATTTCAGCTTCCTACTTCAGGCCAAGTATTAGCCAACGGACAGCCTGTGACACAGGATATGCTTGAATCCTGGCGAAGACAGACGGCAGCTATCCCGCAGCATCCGTATATCTTTAGTGGAAGCCTGGCCGATAACGTTCGTTTCTACATGCCGGAGGCATCGGATGCGGAAGTGGCGAAGGCCATTAGCGCAGCTGGATTAACCAAGCTACTGTCTTCATTATCCAGTGGGCTGCATGAGCTAATTGGGGCTGGAGGCAGACAGCTCAGTGGTGGGCAGGAGCAACGCGTGGCGCTGGCAAGGGCCTTGCTTAGTAAACGAAACATCCTGTTGCTTGATGAACCGACAGCACATCTGGATGTGGAAACAGAGTATGAACTGAAACAGACGATGCTGCCGCTGTTTGAAGGAAAACTTGTATTTTTGGCTACCCATCGTCTGCACTGGATGCCGCATATGGATCGAATTATTGTCATGGATGGCGGCACAGTGGCAGAGACGGGAACACATCAGGAATTGCTGGCACGACAAGGCGTATATTATCAGATGATTCAGGCCCAGATGGAGGCGATATAAAATGAAGTCCGGATATGAACATATGGAGACCGTCCGTAACGGAAAAGAAAAAAATAGCTGGATCGCTCCGTACGTGGCACAGTACCGCTGGAGATTCATTGCAGTCATTGCGCTGGGTACATGCGCTGCCTTGTGTGCGGTACTGCTGCTGTTCACCTCCGGATTTCTGATCTCCAAGTCTGCGCTGCATCCTGAAAATATTTTGATGGTGTATGTACCTATTGTTGGGGTACGTGCATTTGGGATATTCCGTGCCGTCTTTCGATATATTGAACGATTGGCAGGACATGATGCCGTACTGCGTGTGTTGGCTGATCAACGGGTGAAGTTATATCGCATTCTGGAGCCACAGGCCCTGTTCCTGCGCTCTCGTATGCAGACCGGAGATGTGCTTGGAGCACTCGCCGATGATGTGGAGCGGCTGCAGGATATTTATCTGCGTACAGTCTTCCCTGCGGTTACGGCGCTCGTGATGTACGGTGGGGCTGTGATTGCTTTTGGCAGTGTGGATCTTGGATTTGCGGTGTGGATGGGCTTGTATATGTTATTTCTCGTTGCCGTGTTACCTGCGATCTCGCTGAAAGTGACTTGGAAATGGCGTGTGCGGCTGAAAAAGGATAACAGCAGGTTGTATACCCGTCTGACTGACGGTGTGCTTGGACTGGGAGATTGGCTTGCAAGTGGACGAGCCGCGGAATTTGTTCAGCAGCAGGAAGAGGCGGAAGAACAGGTCGACGCGGTTCGTCGCAAGTTGCGGCGTTGGACACGCTGGCGTGATCTGATGGCCCAGTGTGTCATTGGCCTAATGGTATTATCGGTTACGTTATGGGCTGAAAACGCCGCTTCTGTCGGGCAATTACCTGCCGTAATGATTGCTGCTTTTGTGCTGGTGTTATTTCCGCTCACGGAAACGCTTCTGCCCGTAGGGGATGCGGTGGAGCATCTTCCGAGATACCGGGAATCACTGGACCGCTTGAAACAGCTGGAAGGGAAAGAGCATCTTTCGTGGAAGAATGGAGCGGACGATGTTGACGGGACGGGCGAATCAATCTCTGTAGTAAAAAGCAGAAAAACAATGGCCGGTCAGCCATCTGAGTCCGTGCCAGCTGCGAATGATACCCCGGACAGACGAATTCGTCTTCGCATTCCACCCAAACTCAGAGCAGACATCGAGATTAATCGCGTAAGTTACCGTTATGCAGCGGATGATTCCTACGCCGTACAGGATGTATCCCTTCATCTGCCACAAGGCAAACGATTAGCTATTCTTGGACGAAGCGGCGGCGGCAAATCGACATTGTTGAAGCTGATTCAGGGGGCATTAATTCCGTCTGCGGGGAAAGTTCTGATCAATAATATGTCTGTGCAGACCTTGGGTGAGAGTGTCACTGATGTTGTCGCGGTGCTGAATCAGAGTCCTCACCTGTTCGACACCACGGTAGCCAATAATTTGCGGATTGGTCGTCCACATGCAACGAATGAGGAGATTCGTCAGGTGGCCGCGCAAGTAGGGTTATCCGGTCTGATCGAATCTTTGCCGCAGGGATATGATACGCCAATGCTGGAGACGGGCCTGCGTTTCTCCGGTGGGGAAAGGCAACGGATCGCTCTGGCCCGGGTACTGCTTCGGGAGACACCTGTTATTATATTGGATGAACCAACCGTAGGGCTTGATCCGGTGACGGAACGCGAACTGATGCGCACCATTCTGGACAGCTTGCAAGGCAAAACGATGATCTGGGTCACCCATCACCTGATTGGTGCTGAACAGATGGATGAACTTATTTTTATGGAAAATGGACAGATTGCCATGCAGGGTTCTCACGAACAATTGCTGTCTGGAGAAGAGCGATACCGCCGTCTTATCGAACTTGATCGACCCGGATGGACAGGTCGGCAGCAACAGACACAATCGTTGCCACCCGTAGCTTCGAGATAAGTGGGAGCCTGTTAGCGCCGAACCATATAAGCATAACAAAGAGACGAGCCAAGAAATCTTGGACTCGTCTCTTTTTACATTTCGATATGACCGCTTTTGGTTGCGGATAATTACATTTCCACCAACATTAAAATAATGGAGGACAGACACAGACAAGTGCTGACGAGATAGAGCACAGCAACAACCTGTTTATGATTCAATCCGGCACGCAGCAGTCGATAATGAGCTTGACTTGCATCGGCCTGATAGATCGCTTTACCTTGAATGAAGCGTTTAATAACGACAAAGATGTTATCAAAGATCGGTACACCCAGCGCCAGAATCGGAATGAAAATGGACAACATGGTTGCTTGTTTGAATGCACCATCCAGAGCAATAACCGCCAGAATGAAGCCGAGGAACGTAGCACCTGCATCGCCCATGAACACTTTGGCAGGAGCTTTGTTGTACTTCAGATAACCGATCGTCACACCGACCAGAATGATCGACATGAGTGCAGAATCACTTTGGCCTTTGGCAAGGGCCACGATGAACAGGGTAATCGCCGAGATGGCCGATAATCCGCCAGCCAGTCCGTCCATGCCGTCCGAGAAGTTGATGACTGTTGTCACCCCGAAGATCCACAGGATCGTTAGAATGAATTGCAGCCAGATTGGAAGCATGACATATTCCGCGTTGAAGGGATTCACGAATCCGGTGAACGCAATACCTGAAGCAAATACGAGTACTGCCGCAGAGACCTGTACGAGCATCTTGGGCAGGGCAGGGAAATCTTTGCCTTTTGTTTTGTACCAGTCGTCGACGGTACCAATCGTTAGCAAAAGCATACCACCAGCGACCAGGGCCGCCGTTTCCCATGTGATTTCTTTCGTCAGAGCAATGTATGTCAGGAAAAATCCAGTAAATATCGCGTAACTCGCCGTGAGCGGGATAGGTTGCCTGTGCAGCTTACGCTCCACATCTTCTCGAGGCTTGTCCACAAAATCGAGCCGATGAGCCAGTCGACCAAGCGGCGGAATAAGCAGAACCACGACAGCAAAAGACACTATAAAAGCCAGTATGTATACCATAAACTCGCTTGTTTCACTCCCATCTACCAATTTCCCCTTATTATACGAGTTAAACAGGAAATCTGTCGATGTCATTATTGTAACCAGACGTACGTAAAGGTGAGCAAAAGTTCAGGTTTTATCGCATTTGAGGAAGATAGGAGCCAAAATAATGTTTTACGGCTTCAGCATGATATCCATCATCACCTTGCCAGGTTGCTGCAAAGACAAAATCGCTGGAACCACCTTTGCGTTTTCTTGGTTTATCTCCAGGAACCAGTATGCCTGCTGCCGCCCAGATTTCCAGCAGGGCATCTCGCTCCTGTTTGCTGGAAGGGAAGAGATCCTTCCACTTTTTCTCCAGTGAGCGAGCACTGTCTTTAGGGTCTTCCGTCTGAGCTGCTTTAAGCAGGTTGACCAGGATGGCTTGGTCTTCAGGAGTTACTTCATAACTTGCATCGTTGTCCTGAAGCAGTAATTCCAGATCCATCAGGCAGTAGATAAGCCAGCCATGCCGTACGCCGCCCCACTTGATCCGTTCAAAGTTCAGGACGTTTAGGTCGACGTTGGAATATTCCTTGTCTGACTGCAAACGCAGGAAATTGCAATCTCCACAGGCACTGGTATTAGCGTGAAGGGCAGGGCGTTCCGCGTAGGTGTGTAAAGGCATGTTCGATGTTAAAGCCCAGCTGGATAATGCGCTGCGCAGGTAGACTTTTTTGGTGGACAGACTATGTAGAAAGGCCGAAATCACGCGTTCCTTGAAGGAGTCATCCTGATGCATGGCGTACAGACGCTGGACAATCTCATCATGCGTGATCGTGAGTGGGTCGAACATAACGCCTTTGCTCTTGGCATATTCAAATTCATCTCCAGAGAAGGGTGCGGAAGTTGTTTTCCAGCCGCCGCCTCCCCAGAATGTGCTCAGCAGTATCTTTGCCGCTTTTTTGTCCATATGGTTAGCCTCCTTATATGGGAATTGCGATCATGATCATTGTGATTATTCTATCTCAGACCTGCTTAATGTGCGTATTCCGCGGATGTATTCAGAATCATCTCGACTAGTCCTGGAAAACGTGTATTTAGTTCTTCCTTTCGTAGGGAATAAAAGTGCTGTTTACCTACAATACGCGGCTGGATCACGCCAGCTTCACGCAAAATTTTGATGTGATGGGACAACGTGGATTTGGAAATATGGTCTACTTCGAAGGCGGAACAGTTTTTCTCGCCAGAGCTGGCCAGACAGTGTGCAATTTTCATGCGTATTGGATCACCCAATGCATTGCAGACCGTGGTCAGCTTGAATTCCGAAGCCATAGGTATCGTTGGAGTTCTCATATCTATGACGTTAGCATATTCGGCTGTACCTTTCAATGTTTGAAAAATTTCGAACTATAGAAGTTGAACTGTAACTATTACACTTGTTTACTCCGATTGCAGTACCATCTTTCGATCGCTCTTATCCCCAGATTTTCTTTATTCCCTTGCTCCAAGGGAAAAATCCGGTGATAAATGCGCACGCTTCGCTTCTTCAGATTGGTTCTGCACTCTCCGTGTTAGTGTAAAAGTCGGTCTCAACTTATATATTTCTTGCAGGCAGTATAAGAAGTATGATACATTTCTTTTCAATAGTTCGAAAATATTCGAACTTAAAGATTGGAAATCGGATTTTTTATTCTAGGAGGAATATGAATGAGTACTATAAATACCACTACACTGTTGAACAACTATTTCCGTTTATTTGATGCTTCACGCACAGACGAGCGCGCCATGGAGGACTTATTGTCCCTGTTTACACCGGACGCAGAGATTGTGCTTAACGGCACCAGTCGAACAGGATTCGATGGTTTCATGAAGGCTTTCTACGAATACAATAAAGACGTAAAACATATGTGGGACGCGTGGGTGCAACAGCCTGACGGCAGCTACCAAACGAACTGGGCAGTATGCGGACAAACGGCAGACGGATCGGTATATGCCAAAGCAGGCATTGATATCGCGCGAGTGAATGATACGGGCCAGATTGTGTATCTGGAGAATGTACAGGCCGATCAGAATGCGTTCAGCAAGTATAATCAGTAATAGTGCAGAAGCCCCACAGTCTTTCGAACTGTGGGGCTTTTTTTGTGTGGCATATTTAGCTAATTTGATAGACACTGAGGACGAAGGCTTCATCTATCCAATAACACAGTTTCTGCAAGAAAATTGGTACATAAAAACTGTACATGAAGATATGTAAATGAAAAAGACCCTCCCGCATGTCTAAAACATGGCGGGAGGGTCCTCATAAACGTACATGCACGCCTTCCCTACCCCTGCATCGTCTTATTCTGAAAGGCAGCGATATCTGCATACTCTTCTTCGAATTTGCGGGAGATGCGGATGAAGATCGGCAGCAGTTCACGGTACACGCGGACACTTTCCGGGTCAGGCTGGTGCCGATGTGTTGATCCGATCATGCCGGAGACGGCACTCAGGGAATCGATGCGGCCAAGGGCGTACAAGCCCAGTACAGCTGCGCCGAGGCAGGAGCTTTCGATACTTTCAGGAATGATGACATCCTGATCGAAAATATCTGCCATCATCTGACGCCACAACTCAGAGCGGGCGAAGCCGCCTGTCGCCTGAATTTTCTTCGGACGACCGATCTTTTCTTCAATTGCCAGCATGACGGTATAAAGGTTGAACAACACACCTTCGAGCGCAGCGCGAATCATATGTTCTTTCTTATGATGCAGCGTCAGGCCGAAGAACGAACCCCGTGCGTTCGGATTCCAGAGCGGAGCCCGCTCACCTGTCATGTACGGATGGAACAAGAGACCTTCCGAACCGGGAGGTACGTTCTCAGCAACACGAGTGAGCACTTCATACGGATCGATGCCAAGTCGCTTCGCCGTTTCCACCTCGGAAGCCGCAAACTCGTCCCGAATCCAGCGGAAAATAACACCGCCATTGTTAACCGGTCCGCCAATGACCCAGGCATCCTCCGTGAGCGCATAACAGAAGAAACGTCCTTTTGGATCGGTCACTGGTTTATCCACGACCGTACGAATCGCTCCGCTAGTACCAATGGTTACGGCCACGACGCCTGGGTCAATGGCATTCACGCCCAAGTTGGAGAGCACACCATCACTGGCTCCGATGACAAATGGTGTGGTGACCGCAATGCCCATCTCCTTGGCGTATTCCGGGTGCAGTCCATGTTTCAACACATGTGTGGTTGGGACCAATCGGGATAGGTGTTCCGGCGTAATGCCCGCCACATGTAGCGCTTCTGCATCCCAGTCGAGTTTCTCCAGATTCATGAGCCCGGTGGCGGAGGCCATCGAGTGATCAATGACGTATTCAGAAAATAATTTATAGAAAACATATTCTTTCATGGATATGAATTTGTACGTCTGTCTGAACAGTTCCGGTTGATCCCGGGTGAGCCACATGATTTTGGTGAGAGGGGACATCGGGTGAATCGGCGTACCTGTTCTCAGATAGATTTCGTGACCATTCATCTCCAATTTGAGTGCTTCGGTCCACTCGGCACTGCGATTATCTGCCCAAGTCATGGCCCGCATTAGCGGTTTGCCGTGTTGATCGACAGGCAGAATGCTGTGCATGGCCGAACTGAAGGATACAAACAGGATGTCCTCTGGCTTCACTCCCGCTTTGGACGTGGCCTGTTTAACGGATTCGATGACTGCTTTGAAAATATCTTCCGCATCCTGCTCCGCAATCGCAGGTGTGGGGGTGTGTAGCGGATAATCGGCACTGCCTTGAGCCACAATGGTTCCGTTCTGTTCGAACAAGACGGCCTTGGTGGAGGTCGTGCCGATATCTACGCCGATCATATAGGGTGAAGAAGCCATTTTGTCATCCCTCTTTCTTAAATATATAAGTGAATGAATGCTGTTACACGTTAACACTTCGGGTACAGAAAGCCTTCCGATCGCGTAAATGCGAAGCATATGCTTTCGAAGTAGCTTTCCTCTGGAAAGCTTTTTACTCCATTTCTTCAGGCTCTTTCTGTCCCCTCCGCCAACGTGGCGCCATTCATCCAACTTATATGGCATCTGTTATTTCATCTATAGATAAGAATATCAGACTTGAGGGATGGATCAAAATGCCACAATCTTAGTCCTTCACTGCTCCTGCGGCGATATCCGAAATAAACTGACGGCTAATGAACAGGAACATGACGATAAGCGGAATAACGGCGAGCAATGTACCCGCGATAACCATGGCATAGTCTGTATTATACAGTCCGTTCAATTGAGACAACGCAATCTGCAACGTATACTTGCGTTCATCTGTCAGGACGATCAAAGGCCACAGGTAGTCATTCCATACCCCGATAAAGGTGAATGCGCCGAGGAAAGCAAAGGCAGGTCGCAAGATTGGCAGTGCCACGTTCCAATAGAGTCGGAAGAAATTACAGCCGTCGATGCGGCCTGCATCCAGCAGATCGTTCGGAATGGACTCCGTAGCATATTGGCGAATCCAGAAGATGCCGAAGGCGTTCACCATGCCCGGAATAATCAGGGCCTTGAAGGAACCGACCCAGCCGAACGTAGCCATCAGCACGAAGGAAGGCACCAGCGACAGCTGCGAAGGTACCATCATGGTGGCGAGTAGCAGGATGAAGAGCCACTTTTTGCCGGGAAATTCAAACTTCGCAAACGCAAACCCCGCCAGTGAGTCAAAAAACAGCACCAGGATCGTTACGAGGCCTGACACAAACAACGTATTCAGAAAAGCTCCCCAGAAATCAATCTGCTGCAACACCCGCGTGATGTTATTCCACAGTTCACCCCCGAACCAGAGCTGGGGCGGGAACTTGTAGATATCGGACGTTGTCCGGGTAGACATTACAATCAGCCAATAGAACGGGAACATGGATATGAGCATGCCCCCGATAAGACCGGTATACAACACCAGCGATTTGAGGTGTTTGGTCGCCATGTGCGCTCCCCCTTATCACATCAGGATGATTTGCCTTGAACAAGCTTCCAGTTCACAATCGAGAACAGGGCGATAATGAGGAACATACCCCAGCCAACAGCAGCCCCATATCCGAAGTAATTGTTAATGAAGGATTCACGGTAGAGGTACAGTACAATCGTCATGCCTGCTGCACCTGCGCCACCGTCATTACCTACCAATACTTGTGGCTCGGTGAACAGCTGCATACCACCAATCGTTGATGTAATGACCGTAAACAGGATCACAGGACGCAGCATCGGAATTGTAATTCGGAAAAAGGACTGTATCGCTGATGCGCCATCAATCTTGGCCGCTTCGTATAATGTCTGCGGAATACTCTGAAGTCCGGCCAGATAGATGACGGCGTTATATCCGGTCCAGCGCCAGACCACCATGGAGGAGATTGCGACTTTAATGCCCCATGGTGCATTAAGCCACTCCACAACCGGTAGCCCGACCGACTGCAACAGATAATTGAGAAAGCCATAATTGTTGGCAAATAAAGCACCGAAGATAATGGCTACCGCCACGATGGATGTGACGTTTGGCAGAAAATAACCGACCCGAAACAGGGTACGGAACTTCACAAATGGTGCATGTAGCAAAAAGGCAATAATCAGGGCGAAGAAGAGCATCGGAATCGTCGAATAGATCCAGATCATGAACGTGTTGCCCACGGCTTGCCAGAACTCGGCATCGGTCAGCATGTATTTGAAATTGTTGAGTCCGTTGTACGTCATGACACCGATGCCATCCCATTTATGAAAAGCCAGATAGAGTGAGAACCCGATCGGGAACAGGCCAAATACCGCAAACAGAATATAAAACGGCGATATCGCAACATAAAGTGCACGATGCTCCCACATCCTGGACCACAGTGACTTCTGCCGATCCAGATCAGGTCTTGCATTTCCGGGATCGGGAGTAAGACGAGGTTCAGTTACAGCCATATGAATTCCTCCTTTGCGGATAACGAAACCACACGTTCTTCAGGTTAACGCTGTAATTCCCGCTCGACGCGGTGCACCGTATCCGTCCAGACCTGCTGAGGATCGGCATTTTGCTTCGCGACATCATTCAGCCTTCGAGTAATAATGTTGTGTACGGAAGGGTATCTTTCTCCAAAAAAAGCATCCGGCACTTGCTGTGCCGATTCGGCAAATACTGGTCCTGTCGCCTGTCCGCCAAAGAAAGGTTCCTCTTCTTTCATGGCAGGGTCATCAAATACACCTGGAGCAGAAGGGAACAGGTTCAATGTCTGATATTGCTCGAGCTGGTTCTCGGGACTTTGCAGCCAGCGAACCAGTTCGAAGGCTTCCTGAGGATGTTCACTCGACTTCAGGATGGACAGGAATGATCCTCCGTTGTTGCCATCTCCCCCAGGTGCCCGAGCGACCCGCCACTTCCCGGATGTATCCGGAGCGGCTTCCTGAAGAACTTGTTTCATCCAGACAGCACCTACAAAAGAGGCGATTTCACCATTATTCATCGCGGCGTTCCAGCCCGGAGTCCAGCCATCTGCATTGGCAAGTAGTCCCTTCTCTTTGAAAGCAACGGCCGTATCCCAGCTCTTGCCCACAATAGGGGAATCCATGCCGATAAAGGACCCGTCCGGCCGGAAATAACGCTCCGCAGACTGCGATATGACTTGGTTGTAAACGGTTGCAATATTATCGGTTAGAAAAACCTTGCCTCCGAATTTTTCTTTGAGCTGTTCTCCGGCAGCAGCATATGCATCCCAGCTGTTGATCTGGCGTGTAACGTCCTCGGGATCAGATGGCAATCCGGCTTCCTTGAACAGATCTTCTCGGTAGAAGAGGGCTGTTGGCCCTGTATCCATCGGGAAACCGATCATCTGTCCGCTTGGCGTAACGCCTTGCTTCCATTTCCACGGCAGATACTGGTCTTCAATATCTCCAGCACCGAGATCATACAGATTATAGAAACGGTCCTCACTGGGGAATAGCTCCATGATCCAGTCATTCAATGCTACAATGTCTGGTTCACCTGAGCGTGCAGCGAGTGTTGTTTTGAGCTTTGCTTTGAAATCACCGCCGATTTTCTGAGCTGTCAGTTCGATATTGGGGAACTTTTCCTTAGCCCTGGCAATCAACTTATCATCGATGGAACGATTCCAGTACCATAATGTAAGCGCTACCTTTTCGTTGTTCGCTGAATCGTCCTGTCCGGGCCAGATGGAGCATCCGCTTATGAGCAGGACGCAGACCATCAGTATGGCTGTCCAGCATGTTCTTTTCCGGCGGATCATGTGTATTACCCCCTCATCGTTAAGTTCGAGGCATGAAGTGCTTTGGACTACAACATTAGTGTATGAGCAGTTTATAAACTCATACCCAATATTCCCGAAATGAAACACATATTTGTGTCGGTTGCGTAACATAATTTTAGTAGTTACTTTAAAAATAAAAGTTACTTGACACTTTATAATTTTTATTCTAAACTAACTTACATAAAGTAACTAATGATGATGAGAATAATATAGATACGTACTATATAACATCCAAGTGATCCATTTTCGCTCTGGATGCGAATCAATCAACATACAAGTTGGCCTAAACAGGAGGAACGACAATGATCAATGCACATATTATTCAACTACTTGCCCCCAAAATTCAGACTTTTCCGAGTGGAAAAGAGTTTATATACCTCGTGGGGCCGATTAAGCTCCCCGTAAACCTCGATGGAGAGACCAAGACATTCCAGTGGTACAGCTGGATGAAATCGGAAAAAGCGATGGAGAGCGGCGAGTTAATTGAATCTCTTGCTGAAGCTGAACTGGCAGAGCGTCAACAATCCAGTGTTCTGGTGTATGGTGACTTTGCCAACGCACAAGAAGCGCTGATCCGGATGCATAGCATCTGTCATACAGGCGACATCTTTGGCAGCAAACGCTGTGATTGCGGCTTCCAATTGGAGCAATCCATGAAAATGATCGCCGCTCATGGAGCGGGTGCACTGTTTTATCTTGCGAACCATGAGGGACGTGGCATTGGTCTGTTCAGCAAAGCGATGGCGTACATTTTGCAAGAAGAAGGTCTGGATACGGTAGATGCGAACTTGCAGCTCGGATTCACGGACGATGCTCGTAATTATGATGATGCAATTGCTGTGTTGCGTGCGCTTCGCTCTGCACCAGTTACACTGATCACCAACAATCCACGGAAGCTGGCTGCCTTGCAGGAAGCGGGATTGAATGTGGGCGGACGTGTCCCACTCTGGGGAGATCGCTCTGCTTTCAACGAGAAATATCTGCAAACAAAAGTGAATCGTTCCGGTCACTTGTCAGAAAATGATGGCTGGGCTGGGGCAGAGACGCTACTTCCGCATGCGCAGGCTTAATCATTATTAATAGACGTAATTGATTAGTCGTTGTAGTACTCTTCGTTCTGGAGAAGTACAGCAGCGGCTTTTTGCTATGGATGATAGGGTAGCGATCAGGGTTTCCTGATTCACGGAATGGCTTGCCGTTCCCGCAGTGCGGATTATACAATATAGGCATCTGATGAATGCGGGAGGAACGAAGGTGCCATTTGAGGGACAACGTATATTGCCGGCTGCGAAGAGCATGAGGCAGTTTGAAGCGATGATTGAAGGCCCTTATACCTATGGGGTGATGCTGGAAACGCATATTGCACAGCTTCAGAGTGTAATGGACGAGGCTCGGCGGTACGACAAAAAGATACTTTTGCATGCAGATCTGGTCCAAGGATTGAAGAATGATGAGTATGCGGCAGAGTATCTGTGTCAGCACATTCGCCCGGCAGGACTGATCTCTACGCGAGCGAGTGTCATTCAGAAGGCAAAGCAGAAAGGCATTACAGCGATTCAACGTATTTTTCTGCTCGATACCCATGCACTGGAGAAAAGTTATCTGCTGCTGGCCAAAACCCAACCGGATTATATTGAAGTATTACCTGGCGTCATTCCGCATATTATTGCGGAAGTATCTGTGCGTACAGGGATACCCATTATTGCAGGGGGATTGATCCGTTCACCGGAAGAGGTTGAACTTGCGCTTGGCGTCGGGGCTACGGCAGTGACCACATCCAACGCAGATCTGATCCGACACTTCGAGAAATCGCTTACATCGTAAAAAGAACCCACAACTGGAGGTTGTCTGTATGGAAAAATATATTTTGGCTCTGGATCAAGGAACGACGAGCTCCCGGGCCATTCTATTTAACCACGGCGGGGAGATTGTGCACATTGCTCAGCAGGAATTCCCCCAATATTTCCCCAAGCCGGGTTGGGTAGAGCAGAATGCCAACGAAATCTGGAGTTCTATTCTTGCCGTGATGGCTTCATGTCTGGCAGAGAGCGGAATTAAGCCTGTCCAGATTGCCGGAATTGGAATTACGAATCAACGTGAGACCGTTGTGGTATGGGACAAAGAAACAGGCAGACCCATCTATAATGCAGTGGTATGGCAATCCAGACAGACCGCAGATATCTGTGAAGAATTGAAGACGCAGGGTCTCGGGGACCTTTTCCGCCGTAAAACAGGATTACTGATCGATCCCTACTTCTCGGGAACAAAGGTAAAGTGGATTCTGGATCATGTCCCTGGTGCCCGAGAGCGGGCAGAGAAGGGGGAACTGTTGTTTGGCACGATTGATAGCTGGCTGATCTGGAAACTAAGCGGGGGCACACACGTCACGGATATATCCAATGCTTCACGTACACTGATGTATAACATCTATGATCTGCAATGGGATGACGAATTGTTGGGTATTCTCGACATTCCTAAGGTCATGCTGCCAGAAGTGCGAGGTTCATCCGAGGTGTATGCACACACAACAGACTATCATTTCTTCGGTCATCGGATTCCGATTGCGGGAGCGGCAGGTGATCAACAGGCAGCGATGTTTGGTCAGGGCTGTTATACCAAGGGCAGTATGAAAAATACATATGGTACCGGTTGTTTCATGCTTATGAATACGGGAGAGAACCCGGTACAATCGGATCACGGACTGATTACGACCATTGCCTGGGGGATGAATGGCAAGGTTGAATATGCGCTTGAAGGCAGCATTTTTGTTGCAGGCTCAGCGGTTCAATGGCTGCGTGACGGATTAAGAATGCTTCGCTCTTCAAAAGATAGTGAGGACTACGCCTCACGCGTGCCTTCGACAGATGGCGTGTATATGGTACCTGCATTTGTGGGACTGGGCAGTCCGTATTGGGATAGTGAGGTCAAGGGTGCAGTGTTTGGCCTGACCCGCGGCACGACGAAGGAACACTTTATCCGCGCTACACTGGAAGCATTGGCGTATCAGACCAAAGATGTACTGGAGGCTATGGAATCCGACTCGGGTATTCCTGTGCATGCTCTGCGTGTCGATGGCGGGGCGGCGGCTAATGATTTTCTCATGCAGTTCCAGAGTGATATTCTGGGCATTCCTGTCGAACGCCCAACGGTGAACGAAACGACTGCATTGGGTGCGGCTTATCTGGCAGGTTTGGCGGTTGGGTATTGGACGAACGCGGATGAATTGGCCGATCATGAGAATACGGAGCGTGTCTTCCATCCTGTTATGGCTGAGGAACAACGGACAGAACTGTATACAGGCTGGAAGCGTGCAGTGAATGCAGCAATGGCTTTTAAATAAAAGGAATGAAATGAATATCTCTTGGTGTGGGTATTTGTACTTTTTAACTAAACATATGTTATAAATGATATTTACTGGTGGAAAATGATGCATGATTTACAGGGTTATTCTTCCTGGAGAAGGCAAAATATATACCCACTATAAGGAAAAAAACAAGGTTAGTGGATTCATTTGAAATTCCATCCTTTGGCAGAACAACTTTTTGAATTTTTTTTGAATAATGTGTCATTTCAGGACTTCACGCCGTCAAAAATCTGTGATAGGATAAAGGCACAAGTTAAAAAATGATGTCTGGAGATCGGGAGGGACCACGTGCCGCTCAGCAATTGCTGAGCGAATGACGTGGTCCTTTTTTTGTTTTTTTACAGAAAGATTAAGGAAATCAGTGGGAGGTTCAAGAATGACAGAAACGTTCTCGTCAGCACACCGGACCGAATATTTGCAAAATATGGCGAATGCACATTTTGACGTATTAATTATTGGCGGCGGGATTACAGGCGCAGGGATTGCATTGGACGCGGCTTCCCGTGGATTGAAGACAGCACTTGTAGAAATGCAGGATTTTGCAGCAGGTACATCCAGTCGTTCGACCAAACTTGTCCATGGCGGATTACGTTATTTGAAGCAATATGAAGTAAAGATGGTTGCTGAGGTAGGACGGGAGCGGGCTGTAGTTTATGAAAATGGGCCGCATGTGACAACACCGGAACCGATGTTGTTACCGATCTATACGGCTGGCACGTTCGGCCGCTTCAGCACATCCATTGGACTGATGGTGTATGATCGGCTCGCCGGGGTGAAGCGCAGTGAACGGCGCCAAATGTTGAATGCTGGAGCGGTGTCAGATAGTGAACCTTTATTACGCAAACAGGGGTTGTTGGGTGGTGGACTCTATGTGGAGTACCGGACTGATGATGCCAGGCTCACCATAGAAGTTATGAAAGAAGCTGTCAAACATGGGGCACAGGCAGTGAACTACGTCAAGGCGAAGGGTTTCCTGAAGGAGAATGGCAAGATTACAGGTATTGAAGCCACGGATCAGATCGATGGGCAGATCTATACGCTAAAAGCAAGCAAGGTGATCAACGCCTCCGGTCCATGGGTGGACGGTCTGCGGGAATTGGATGGTTCACGCCAAGGGAAAACACTACAGATGACCAAAGGCATTCATTTGGTCTTTGATGGTGAACGATTCCCATTAAGACAGGCCGTCTATTTTGATACACCAGATGGTCGAATGGTGTTTGCTGTCCCACGTGATGGCAAAACCTATGTAGGCACAACCGACACCGTGTATCAGGACGATCCTGCACACCCGCTAATCTCCGACTCGGACCGCGATTATGTGATTGATGCAGTTAATGGCATGTTTCCAGATGTACACATTGGTACCGAGGACGTGGAATCTGGATGGGCGGGTGTACGACCACTAATTCATGAGGAAGGCAAGAATCCTTCCGAAATTTCACGTAAGGACGAAGTCTGGGTATCCGATTCCAACCTGATTACGATTGCCGGGGGCAAATTAACCGGATACCGTAAAATGGCCGAGATGGTTGTTGATCTGGTCGCACGCCAGATGGAGCAGGAGAGTGGGCATTCCATAGGCCCTTGTGTAACGAAGAAGATGCCCATCTCCGGCGGTGATGTAGGGGGATCGGCTGGATTTGTATCGTATGCGGAGCGCAAGATCAAGGATGGTGTTGCCCTGGGGCTTGCTCGACCTGCTGCGGAGCGGCTGGTCCGTACGTATGGTTCCAACGTGGAAGCATTATATGAGCGAATGCCCGATCCACGAACCAAGTCAGAACTTCATGGCATGCCACAGGAGCTATTGCTTATGCTACATTACGCGATTGATGAAGAGATGGCTGTAACCCCATCTGACTTTTTGGTACGAAGAACAGGTGATTTATTCTTCCGTATTGATGAAGTTCGTCGCTATAAAGCAGCAGTTATCTCGTATATGGCTGGTCGTCTGGACTGGTCTGAAGAGCAAGCGATTAAACATACACAGGATCTGGATCAGCTGTTGCTGGAAGCATCCGGCAAAATCTGAGGCAGGATTTCAAGGCCGAGAGTCGAATGGAACATGTAAGCGTGTAACATAGAGAGGGGATTACATCCATGACATTACAGATCGGAATCATTGGAACAGGCTGGTTCAGTAAGGTACACGCGGATATTCTCGCACGGATGGAAGGTGTTCGTGTTGCGAGTGTCTGTGGAACATCGCTCGAAAAGGCAGAGGCTATGGCCTCCGTATATGATGCTGTTGGTTACGGGGAACTTGAACATATGCTGGATGGTGAGAAGCTGGATGCGGTGTATATCTGTGTGCCTCCGATGTCTCACGGATTGATTGAGTCCGAATTAATCCGCCGCGGTATTCCATTCCTGGTGGAGAAACCTTTGAGCACTGGAATGGATGTTCCGCGTCAGGTATTGGATCAGGTACAGAAGAGCGGTTTGTTAACCTCTGTAGGTTACCATTTCCGTTATCAGGAGGCTGCGCAGGTCCTGCAGCAAGCGATGAAAGAACAGACGGTTGGCATGGCACTTGGCCGCTGGATGGGCGGAATGCCCGGAGTTTCCTGGTGGCGGCGTCAGGAAGGTTCAGGAGGACAATTCGTAGAGCAGACTACACATATTGTAGATTTGCTTCGGTATTGTGCAGGAGAAGTTACGGAGGTATATGCTGTAGCAGCTCAGCGAAGCATGCATGAGAAGCATGAGCATGTCACCGTTGCCGATGTGGCAAATGTGACGCTCAAGCTGGAAAGTGGAGCAATTGCAAGTATCGCCAATACATGTCTGTTGCCAGATGGAGAGGGCGGTGCTGGGCTCCAGTTCTACACGGATGCAGGTGTGTGGGATTGGACGCCGGAACGTTTGCTTCTGCCAAGTGCGGCAAAACATGCGATGGCAGGTCTGGAGATTCCGGCAGGACATAACCCATACGAGCGTGAGAATGAAGCGTTCATTCACGCCCTGCGTACGGGAGACCGTTCACGAATTCTGTCCGATTATGCGGATGCCTGCCGTACACAGGAGATTACGACGGCGGCGCTGGCATCGGCAGATTCCGGTCTGCCGGTACAGCTTCAGCCTTCAAAACATCTCTCTCATTAAAAGGTTGAAGGTAATATAAATACGCCTGAATCAGGGAATGATCCGCAGATCAGCCTGATTCAGGCGTATTTATGTTGAGTAGAGATTATTAAGTAGCAATTCAACTACTCGGATTTCTGCTGTTTCAACCAGTCGGATGACCAACTGTAGATCTGATCAATGACAGGTTCAATGGCTCTGCCTTTCGGTGTCAATTCATACTCTACACGGGGAGGTATCTCGGGAAACATGTGCCGGGTTACGATACCTTCCGTCTCCATTTCCTTCAGTCGCTCCGATAAAAGTCGTCCACTGATCGCCATCTCTGCTTCAAGCTCCGTAAACCGCTTGGGTCCGGACAACAGTTGGTACATGATTAACAGTACCCACTTCTTGCCTATGATGTCTATGGCTTGAGTGATCATACAGGGACTTGGTGCTTTTACTTTTTTCAGCTTCAACGTGTTCACCTCGATTCATAAGTATTTTTTTCAAGTTGTATATGAAAGGACATGATTTCTGCCGCTTTAAGAATATAGGACATCCAAGTAAATGAGGGTTACTACAAAATATACTGTAACATACCTTTTGTATGTATTATACATCATACAGTGAAAAATTACTTGAAGAAATTATATTATTATTATATACTAACTTCATAAAAGTAAGTTGCTGATAAATAATACGTATAATATGAACGCGTACTATTCTGAAAATTGAACTGGGCTGAACGGTTGAAAACAGAGTGACCTTTGGGAGCTTTTACATAGATTCTTTTTTTACTATTTATCGCAAAAATAATCATTACATAGTGGGAACATTCAATTCGCTTTAGGAGGATCTACATATGAACAAGATTTTGGGTTACGTTTTTTTGGTTGTGTTAGCAGGTGTCTTCGTCATGACGGGGTTTAACAAGATTAGTGGAGCAGACATGATGATTCAGACCTTCGAGAGTTTCTCTTATCCGACATGGACCATGTATCTGCTGGGTGCCGTGGAGTTGCTTAGTGCTGTAGGACTGCTGATTCCACGGACTCGCATCCTGGCTTCTGGCATACTGACATTCATTCTGATTGGGGCCGTGGGAAGTCATCTGATCTATGCACAATACGCTGCTGTTCCGTTCCCGGCTGTGTTGTTGGTAGCTAACATCATTGTCCTGGTGTTAGGCATGCGCAGATTGGAAGCGGAAGAAGAAGGACAGATGGACGCGATTCAGGCGTAAGTGAAAGGTTAAGAGGGAACGTTATTGGGCTGTTCACCAACGCGGATGGCTATACAGAAGATGACCACTGCCAGTGAGCGGTGGTCATCTTTTTTATGTAATACTTCGCGTGGCACGTGTAACGATTCGCCGCGTATGTTGGGTATCCGACTGCTGAGTCCAAGTGGCACAGACCTGCCGCACCCACTCTGGATTGGTCTTGCTGGCATCGTTCAGCCAGTTACTTACCGAATCCTGCACATACTTATGGGCATCGGATTTCACCGCGTCAAGCAAGGGAAGGGCCATGGCCGGATTTTCTTTTAACTCCTGAATATGCTTGGCCCAGACGCCGCGAGGTCTGATTGATTCTATGGCAAAGCGACGGATCAGTGGATCAGGGTCAACGCTCCATGGGATTAATTGTTGCAAGGCTGAGGCTAATTCGGCAGAGATGGACTCCCGTACAGCCATCCAGGCAATTTCTCTCACACCAAAGTGATGATCTGCTGCAAAGGGCCGAATATGCTCCAACTTTTCAGTCAGGTTCAGACCGGAATCCAGCCCAATGATATAAGCCGCCCAGCAGCGAACACTGTCTGAACGATGCTCTGCAATGGAACGAAAGAGATTCGTTTGTTCATTGACTGATGGACGTTTCAACAGATCAAGCCATTGCAAGGCTATGGTCGGGATGATTTTCATGATCCGCTGCTCATCCATCTGTGTTAACTGCTCTGTAATTGCTCTGGTTTTGGCATCCATTCCCCATTCATGGGTAACCTTCTGAAAAAGAGAAACATGATCTACAGCCAGCCATTCGGTCAAATTAACCGATTCAATATGTCCTGCTTGCAGCCCATTGCGGATATGCTCTGGGATTTCCGTTGCTTTACGGGCACCTTTGCGAAGAAGAATGTCTTCAGGGATAAATAGATCTGGCTTAGCATCCAACAGTATTCCTCCTTGGTTGTATAACATCATGAGTTATATAGTACAACTTGCTGGAGAACAGGGATGTAAGACATCTTACAAGTGGGCAGTGATTTTCCGGAGGGTAGTGATTTCGTCACGATGAAGGGAGACTGATTTGAATCCGGTACGAATACGGCCTGCTCTTGCTAACTCTTGCATGACAATCGTAACCGATTCCCGTGTGGCTCCTGCCATCCAGGCAATCTCCTGATGGGTAAGCCCAAGTTGAATCCGGCAGTACTCATCTTCTTCGATCCATCCCATCTGTTCAGCCAGCCGGAAGAGATTATGTATCACCTTTTCATGCAGGTTTCCGAGTGCGAGCGTCTGTGTCAACTCGCTCATTCGTTTGATCCGCTCGCTTAGTACGTTCATCAGTCTCATCATAAACTGTGGATGTTCAATCAGAAACTGTTCAAAACGTTGTTTGTTCATCAGGCAAATGTCACACTCCTCCATCGTTTCGATATAAACAGCACGTGTTCCGAGTGAGATTCCGTTCATTTCTCCAAACACGTTACCTTCCGTCAAAATATCGAGAGTGAACTGCTTGCCCTCCGGATTTAAAGTATATAAACGAACCTTTCCCCTTTTTACAAAATAGAAACCTTCTGTAAACGTATCCGGTGTCTGGATCTGTCTGTTTTTGGGTATGGTCGTAATAGAAGTCATCCCATCCATTTCAATCAGGTCTGCCTCGGACAAGGAGGACATGAGGTCGAATTGTGATAAATACAGAATTTTATCCATAGAACTCCTTTCCATGACAATATGAATATAAAAAAAGAAGAACCCACGAAAAACAACGGGTTCTCTTGCAGCGGGACTTCCTGATCGGAAGGTCTTCTGACTATAAATGATCAAATGCCATTTTAATTATAGTAACTTTTTTAATTGAGAGACGCGTCCTTGGCTGATGCCAAGCTTTTCCGCAATTTGCTGTTGAGCCAAACCGGGATTCTGTTCAACAATCTCTTTCATCTGTTGCAGCATACGTGCCGTCTTCGGCCGCAGGTCCGGGTATTCTTGGTTGTCAGCTGTGGTCCCTTCTTCCCTAGCGGGAGATGAGACTGGGGCGGATTTGGAAGCAGGACGCTCCACGGGTGCAGGAGCCTGTTTGTTCTGAGGTACGAACCAGTCGGGAGAGTCATCCGGGTGTTTTAATTGAATTGCACAAGTCCGGCAGATGAATTGTTCTTTGAAATACATTTCCGTATCTACATCACCGCAAAAAATACATAATGTTGATTTGTACTTTCTTAAAATTAACTCTTTCCCTTCAATGAAAAACTCAAGCGGATCGCCGATATGGATTTCCATCGTATCCCGCATTTCTTTGGGAAGGACAATTCGTCCAAGACGGTCCAGAGATCTCTTCATTCCGGTTCTTTTCATCGCATCTCCCCCGCAATATTCACAATTAAAAACCTGTCCTTATTGTAAGGAAGAAAGGGCTTTAATACAACAATAATATTTCAAAAAAGTGGATAATTCCATCCATTATGGGAAAATAAGTTTAGAAAGCACGGGTGCAACGGCTAAAGTGAACAAGGCAGCGAGCACCATGGAGATGCTGGAGATGGTACCCGTCAGGGAACTCAGTTCAAACGCCTTGGATGTCCCTGTGCCATGGGCACCGGTTCCAAACAGTGTGCCTCGTGCAATCTCCCCATCGATGCGCAGCATCTTAACGATCGAAGGGCCCATAATCACTCCGAGCAGACCAGTCATAATAACAAAAACAGCTGTCACTGCGGGAATGCCACCGATGGTAGCCGAAACGTTCATGGCAATCGGGGTGGTGATCGATCTTGGGATCAGACTATGAATGAGACCGGAATCCAGGCGCAACCATTTGGCGAGCAGGGCAGAAGAAAGTACAGCAACCACCGAGCCGGTCATGACACTGAAGACAATCTCGGAAATATGTTTTTTGAGTACATGGAAAAAGGTATAAAGCGGTACGGCAAACGCCACGGTGGCCGGTTGGAGAAGCAGACTCAGCCATTTGCCGCCACTGCTATACGTGGTATAATCCGTTCCCGTTGCGAGCAATATGCCAACGACAAGCAGCGGCGTAATGAGCAGTGGAGACAGATATACTTTTGGCAGACTACGATACATTCGTTTGGCGACCGCATAGATACCGACGGTTAACAGCAGGCAGAGAAATCCAATCATCCGGTGTGACGCTCCTTTCGTTTCGCGATTCGTGTAGCCACCAGGCCTGTGCAGGACATGACCAGAAATGTACTAAGCAGTACGATGAATAAAATCTGCAGACCGTCATGCTCCAGCATGGGCATATAGTTCATAATGCCAACGGCTGACGGGATAAAAAATAACAATAGTTCACCGAGCAGCCAGGCAGCTCCAACTTCAATCCAGCGCAGCTTCACGACACGAGTCTGAAGCAGAATGAATAACACGACCATACCGAGTATTGAACCTGGTACAGGAAGATGGAGAGTACGGGCCAGCAGGTCCATGAGCAGTGAAAAAACCATTAAGAGCGCAACTTGTGCAATACCAAGGCCCCATTTTTTCACTTCAATCCCTCCTTGTATAATCAACGTAATCCTTTGAGTTAATATGAAAATGAAAATGATTCATTTGATATCATAAATTTTACATGGCATTCTTTCATGAGTAAAATGCATATTAAGAATGTTTACTATTCCATTTATCTATGAGAGGTGGGAATCAACCGATGGATATCCGCCATTTGCAATATTTTCTGGAAGTTGCCCGGCAGCAGAGCTTCACTAAAGCCGCCGAAGTCCTGTATATCACTCAGCCCACGATCAGCAAGACGGTCAAGAGTCTTGAAGAGGAGTTGGGTATCACGTTGTTGGACCGTTATGGTAAGAAAGTGGAACTAACCGATGCAGGTCATGTGTTTTTTCGGCAGGCACTGGAGATTGAAAAATCATTCCGCAGTCTGTCGTCCGAATTGGACGATCTAATGAACTTGAAGAAAGGACATCTGCGGATCGGCTTGCCACCGATGGTAGGATCAAGCTTTTTCCCCATGATCATTGGTGAATTTCACAAAGCCTACCCGCAGGTGACCATTCAGCTGTTTGAGGATGGTGCCAAAAAAGTGGAGGCCGATGTGATCAGTGGTGCACTGGATATTGGCGTTGCCGTATTGCCAACCGTGGATGAGCTGTTGGATCATTTTGTGTTTGTCAAAGAGAAGCTGAACCTGCTTGTACACCCTTCACATCCACTTGCGGGGAAAGAGTCAGTTGCGCTGCATGAACTGGAAAACGACGCCTTTGTGCTGTTTCGGGAGGATTTTGCGCTGCATGACCGGATTATTGTGGCCTGTCAGCATGCTGGGTTCCAGCCCCGGGTGGTATATGAGAGCTCTCAGTGGGATCTGCTCAGCGCGATGGTTGCCGCTAATCTGGGGGTGGCATTACTACCGGAGACGATCTGTCGTGAGGTGGACCATATGCGCGTGCGCATTATACCGGTGGTGGAACCGGTGATTCCATGGCAGCTCGGTATGATTTGGCGGAAGGATCGTTATCTTTCATTTGCCACGAGAGAGTGGATCGGATTCACGCAGTCGATGCTGGGTGAGTAGGGAAGAGATCGGAGGGTTGTTTTGTCATTGTAGTAGCCAGTGTAAATACTCTTTTGTTGACCCCGGATCGTTGTTACAATGGAAGCATAATCATGGTGGAGGTGTACGAACATGAAACTGCGGGTATCCGCTGTACAATACCAATTGCACACAATCAGTTCGTTTGAGCAGTTCGCCGCTCAGGCTGAGCATTACATACGGACAGCGAGCGAATACGGAACTGAATTTGTGCTGTTCCCGGAATTTTTCACAACACAGTTAATGTCCATTGGGAACAAACAAGGCAATGCGCTGACAATTGAGGATCTGCCGAACTTTACGGAACAATATGAACAACTGTTCACGTCACTTGCTGCCAAGTACGGCATGCACGTCATCGGGGGAACCCACGTTATTCGCCGTGAAGGGAAGCTGTATAATACAGCCCACATGTTCTACCCGGATGGTCGCATCGCGCGCCAGGACAAGATTCACATTACGCCAACCGAAGTAGAGGAATGGAATATGGCTCCCGGAGACGGACTTGAGGTGTTCGACACCGATAAAGGCCGTATTGCGATGCTGACCTGTTACGATATTGAATTCCCGGAAATTGTACGGATGGCCAAAGCCAAAGGCGCTGATGTGATTTTCTGTCCTTCCTGTACGGACGATCGTCACGGATTCTACCGTGTACGTTATACGAGTCATGCCCGCGCGGTGGAGAATCAGGTGTATGTTGTGTTAACCGGAACAGTGGGTAACCTGCCAACAGTAGATTTCATGCGTGCCAACTATGGACAGGCTGCCATTATTACGCCGAATGATATCCCGTTCCCGCCACGTGGCATTCTGGCCGAGGGTGAGATTAACAACGATATGATCGTGACCGCCGATCTGGATCTGGACTTGTTGTATGAGGTGCGTGAACGAGGATCGGTAACGACCTGGCGTGACCGCCGTACTGATCTGTATACCGATTGGGAGTAGAGCTAACCCCATAAAGTAGCAAAACAGAGCAGGAAATTCATTTGTCAGTGGAAAGGGGTGACCCGGCAACATGTATACCAAAGAAATGCTGATCACCGACCCGGAGCGAAATGGTAAAAGGGTAAAAGCAGTCGTTCGTAATTACGTTGCATCCGACTTTGAGGAGCTCATTCGCATTCAGACGGAGAGTTTCCCTCCTCCTTATCCGGGAGAGTTGCTCTGGAGTCACGAGCAGCTCACCAGTCATGTGCAGCATTACCCAGAGGGTGCCATCTGTATTGAAGTCGATGGAGAGTTGGCTGGCTCAATGACCTCGCTACGGATGCAGTGGGACCCTGCACATCTAGCAAGTCATACTTGGGCCGAAGTAACGGATGACGGCTATATTCGTAACCACCAGCCGGATGGCAGCACGCTGTATATTGTCGATCTCTGTGTTCGTCCTAAGTACCGCAAATGGGGACTGGCTCAGCTTATGATGCAGGCGCTGTACCACCTTGTCATCGCTCAGGGGATGGATAGGTTATTAGGTGCGGGTAGAATGCCCGGTTATCATCTGGTTGCAGACCAAGTGTCTGCGCAGGAATATCTGGATCAGGTAGCAGCGGGAGAGAGACGTGACCCGGTGATCTCGTTCCTGCTTCGCTGTGGCCGCATGCCTGTTGGTGTGACCGCAGACTATCTGGACGATGAGGAATCCTGCAATTATGCTGCCCTGATGGAGTGGCGGAATCCGTTCAAATAAAAATTCAAATGAAATACATCATCAATCGAGGGGGTATTTATTCATGGAATTCACGCGTATTATATCTATTAAAGATCCATTGTTTGCCCAAATGCACAAGTTGATGCAGGAGATTTTCCCGAGGGAAGAAGTGTTGGACTTCCCCTTGTGGGAAGAACCGTTGGAAGATCCGGGTATTCGGGTGTTCGTGGCTGTGCATGAGGGACAGGTCGTTGGAGCGACAGAGTACCGTTATTACGAGGATTGGAACGTAGCCATGACGGACTTCACGATTATTGGGCGCGAAGGTCTGGGAATTGGCAGTTTCCTGGCGAATCACCGCAAGCGTGATCTGCAAAAGCTGGCTGCGGCAAACGGGAAAGAATTGTTCGGCATGTTTGCCGAAATCTATAATCCTTATCTGAGTCAGGATCACGAGTTCGGCGGCATCAAGCCAATGGACCCGTACGTGCGTCGCGAAGTGCTGTCCCATCTGGGATATCAGCGTCTGGACTTCCCGTATGTTCATCCATCCTGGCAAGGTGACGGTGAAGCAGTTGGCGGATTGGATCTGTGCTTTATGCCAGGCGATGAGTCGCTTGGTGAACTGCCAGCAAGCCTAGTGGCTGATTTCCTAAATCGATATTATGCTGTGCTTCCTAACAAACCACAAGAATGGCTTGCCATGGTAGAGCAATTGACTGCTCGCAAGTCGGTTGCGCTACTGCCGTTGTAAACATATGAAAGACCCGAGCCCGGACTAACAGGGTTCGGGTCTTTTTTTGTTTTATTTTTCAGAACGAACAAGATACTCTTTTCTTCCGTATGGGATATGTTACCATAAACATGGTAGATATATGTTTCTAATCATTATTATTAAGGAGGGGATTAGATGAGAAAAAGCAGAATCTTGTTGATATGGATGCTCGCTTTATTTTTAACAGCCTGCAGTTCAAGTGACGATACTTCACTACCAGATGTACAGGAAAGGGAACGCAAGGATGCCATAAATACCGAACAAATGCAGAAGGAAAATGTACAGCTGAAAGAGCAGTTACGGAACAACCAGAAGGAAAAAGATGAAAAAGACATCAAAGAGCAGGAAGAAGTAGAAAGTTTAAGAGAAACGCTGAACATAACGTTTAAACTGATGGCGGCGATGCAATCCAATAACTATACATATCTTGAATCGGTGTCTTCACCGAACATAGAAATATCGCAGCAGAACAATATCATTATTTCGAAACTGGAACAGGGGGATTATGAAGTCCCTTTTCTGCATAGCGTTAGTCTGAATAGTTTGGAGTACCGTGGATTTAATCCTCTTGATTCAGATCGTGTCATTTTACATATGGCTACAGTATGGTCTGATGGAAACGGTGCATTGGATTTCTATTTCATTCGTTCTGAGGAAGGAAACTGGCTCTTTGATGGTCTGCTCACGAATGGATAGGTCACTTGTCTGGTTCTGAAAATAAATAGCGACCGTCCTCTCTATGTTAAGAGGAAGGTCGCCGCATGGATAAGTTCGAGTGAAAAGATTCAATTATTGTGTAGCCTTTCGATCCGGTAACTGGCTCAAATAACTGTTGGACAAGTGTGCAAGATCCAATGCCCGATCATATTGTTCCTTTGTTATAAACCGTGAAGAAGACTGCCCACTGTTATTGGGTGTGGCGATAGTTGGAGATTCCTCTTCTCCTGAATTCTTCGGCATCTCTTCTGAAGGAACATTCATCTGCTGTTGCTCGGCATCTTGTCTGTCCGCATCAGCTAGGGAATAATGCGTCCCATCCCCGTATCCTTTCGCCGGAATGAAGAGAGATGCGTCGTTTAGCACCGACCCGGAGGGAAGGTAATAGCGTTCGGGTAAGAGATTTCCACCTTCGTGTAACAAATCCTGTCCGAAGTGTAATTGGTCCTTCAGCGATACCCCGGTGAGCCCGGCAATCGTTGGCAGAATGTCCACCTGGCCTCCGATCTGTTCCAGTTGTACACCTGGGGTAATGCCCGGAGCCGAGATAATGAGTGGAATATTAATCATATCTGCTGATGTGTATTCCCGACCGTACAACTCTTTCATAAGGACTTTGTCATCCCGATCCAGTGAGTAGATGGGAAGTCCCAGGTGATCCCCGTACAAGACGAACACGCTATTTTCCCATAATCCCCGTTCCTTCAATCCAGCAATCAACTGTCCAACTGCCTGATCCGCATAATGCTGTGATATCAGATAATCACCGGGCAACGTATCCTTGTAACGATCTGGCAACGTCAGCTTCACCTTGTTTTTAGGCAAAGTGTACGGGTGGTGGGCTGACATGGAGATGATATGGGCATAGAAGGGATCACCCGAAGACTGCATGGATTCCAGCTTATCCAGTGTTTTGGAATACAGTACTTCATCCGAGGCCGAAAAAGCGATAGAGTCCTGTGTGCCGAAATAATCAATATCATAATACTGGTCGAATCCAAGTGCCTTGTATAACTGATCCCGATTCCAAAAACGAACATCATTTGTATGGAATGTAGCTGTCTGATACCCGTTTGCCGACATCAACTTGGGTAGACTTGGCAGAGCTTTATCCGCATATACGGTTGTTGCTGCCCCGTTTGGCGGGGTGTAGAACGATGTGTTCACAACAAATTCTGCATCCGATGTATTTCCCTGTCCCACTTGCTGATAGAAGTTCGGAAAATACAGGCTCTGTCTAGCCAATTGATTCAGATTAGGCGTGATCTCCTGTCCATCTACCTCTAATCCAATCAGAAAGTTCTGGAACGATTCCAACTGGAGCATAATCACATTGCGTCCACTCGCGGCACCCTGCTCCACAATCGAAGGAAGTTCGGTCGTTTGTTTCAGTTGGTCGATGTCAGTCTGATCGATGTGAGCAATGGGTATAAGTTCATCAGGTCGATCCAGGATGGTATACGCCTCGTAACCGAGGATGCCCATCTGTTCTGCTTGTGTAAGCTCACTCATGCTGGCCCGATTGGGATAGATGTTGAGCATGCACAGGATCATGGACAAGGTCAGAATGACCGAGGCAACCCGTCTTCTGGCACGTCGTTCAAGCGGAATGCAGTTCGGGCGTTCTGTACTCCCGAGCTTGATCCGGCGACGAATGAGTATCCCCCCAATGATCAGAACGTCTGCAAAAATAAACAAATAATAGGGATCAAGCAAAGAGAACATGCTGCTCTTGACCGAGGTCACCTGATTCACCTGTGCCAACGCGTGATAGTTAACGATTACGCCATAGTATTTGTAGTACATGATGGCTGCAAAGAAAATCCCTGAGAGCAGCAAATTCATGGCAAGGTATATCCACATCCGCCGCTTGGCAGCAAACCACTCAATTAGACAGAAGCCGATCCAGATGAGCGGCAATTCGGTCAGCAGTGGTTTCCAGACAGGGATGTCATCGAAGATAACAATCCAGGCCAGTGAACTTTTGATCATCATGATAATGGTAAAGAATATAAACGGTCCGCTTAGAAATCGGGTGAGTGAACTGCGTGACAAGGTACCGCCTTCCCTTCCGAAGTTTCATTTAACAAGTATTATCCTATCTCAGCATGGCTGTGTCAAAAATGAGAGCCTTCAACAATTGACGGCAAAAAACCTCTTCCATGCAGGAAGAGGTTTGAAAAAACATGGGCTACTGCGATAAAAGACAGATGCGACCCAATTTCGTTATTCTATAGTGTACGTTGTAACGTAAGAAGGTCTGGGGAACATGGTGGGCTTCTGTGCGGTCAGCCCTTCGCTTGTACTGCGGTTACGGTGAGCGTGACTATAAGCTTGGGATTCCTGCCAGCCTTTGAAATGTTCTTCCGACTGCCAGAGTGTAAGTACAACATATGTGTCATCCTTCAGAGGACGAAGCACACGAATACCGACAAAGCCAGGCTCTTCTTCTACCTTGCGGGCACGGTTCTTAAACCGTTCTTCAAAATCGTTACGACCATCCTCTGTAACAGGGATATTGTTGAGAACAACGTAACCACCGCCAGTCCAGGAGCCTGCGGCATCGAAAGCTTCATATGCGGCTATTTTATCATCAGACTCAATATTCATCAGGCGTTCTGCAGATTCAATAGCCAGATGCACGTGCTCTTCGCTTCGCAAAGTCAGATGCGGGTATGCAGCAAGTGCATCCGGAATCGGTGAAGGAACCAAATAGATATACATAGAAGCTGCCTCCTCATTAAGTACATTCTATCTCAAGATAGCATATGGGTTTGTGCGAGTCCAATCGGTTCACATGTATCGGACAGGTGGGCTAATTCCGAGCAGAGTAGTATAGGTTTGCCGCAATAGAAGATAAACAATGAATGACAAACACTGCAGTAATAATGAAAAAGGAAAGCGATATCCCGTCTAGCATAACTACGAGGATCCATGCCAGAGCAAGACTGATGGTTGTCGCATTCCAGGAGAAGGCTTTTGCTCTCGTGATACAATAGAGGTACCGCTCATCCAGTCCGTTGTGCTTTTTTGCAATCAACCTTGTGAAAAAAATAATGAGTATTGCAAATAACAAACCAGCTACAATTCCACCGATCCCGATCATCCGATTCAGTAATTCAGAACTCAATATTCTCATCTCCTTCAAAAATAAATAATTCCTCGATCTGACAGCCAAATAATTGGGCAAGCTTGTGAGCAAGCACAAGAGAAGGTTTGTACTTCCCGGATTCCAACGATATGATGGTCTGCCTGGAGACCTTAAGCCGTTGAGACAGTTCTTCCTGTGTGATGTGCATATGTATTCGTTTGTCTCTGATTAGATTTTGCAAGTATATCCTCCCATAAGTAAAGTTCGCTTTACGTAAAGTTAACTTTACTTATGCGACGATGTGATGTCAATCTCTCTTTATAATATTTTCCACTTCTTCGAGGTGGTGCTGTGTCCAAAAGCATATTTCATGATAAAGTATAATCACTACAAACAGAACGGGTGATCGTATGACAACAAAAATTCGGATATCGGTTAGACCTTTGGTGGAGTATGTGTACCGCAGTGGCAGCATACGTCCAGGGTTCCGGACCAATGCCTCGATGCAGGAGGGAACTCGAATTCATCAGCGGGTACAGAAGGAGTACACGGAAGAGGATCTGAAAGAGATTGTGCTCGAAGCTGAGATTCAACATGGGGATCTGACCTATGTGGTGGAGGGACGATGTGATGGCCTGATCCGGTTGGAGGGTCAGTTAACGGTAGATGAGATCAAATCAACTGCGGGCAATCTGGATGATCTGGGAGAAGGTCTTCCCGTGCACTGGGCGCAGGCCATGATGTATGCCTACATGTACGCCGTTCAGCAAGATGAACCACGCATGCAAGTGCAGTTGACGTATGTGCATTCGGTGACCCATGAAGAAAGACGGTTTCGGCGAATGGCAGAGCGACAGGAACTGGAGCAGTTTGCGGCAGAAGTGATTGCTGGTTATGCGCCATATGCAGAGATGATCGCTGCATATGAAGAAGAGCGTGATGTCAGTGTGCGAGAGCTGCCGTTTCCTTTTCGCAAATACCGGGAGGGACAGCGGAAGCTGGCAGGAGCTGTGTACAAGACCATTCGTGAGGGTCAGGGATTGATGGCCAAAGCACCAACAGGCATTGGTAAAACGATGTCCGTACTGTTCCCCACGGTCAAAGCGATTGGCGAAGGCGAAGCAAGCCGATTGTTCTATCTGACCGCGAGGACGACAACACGGGTGGCAGCAGAAGAAGCTTTTGCCCGGATGCAATCGGAAGGATTGAAGATGCATGTGATCAGTCTGACCGCGAAGGACAAGATTTGTTTTAAGGAAGAGGAAGCTTGTGATACGGGACAATGCGGGATGTGTGAAGGATATTATGACCGTATTAACGGGGCCGTGCTGGACATGCTGGAACATGAGACGTTGATGACACGTCCGGTCATCGAGCAGTATGCGCGCAAACATCGGGTGTGTCCGTTTGAGTTTTCCCTGGATGCGGCGTATGCAGCCGATGCGGTGATCTGCGATTATAACTATATTTTCGATCCGAGGATCTCTCTGAAAAGAATGTTGGAGGAGCAGAAACGCAAGACGGTGTTACTGGTGGACGAGGCTCATAATCTGGTCGATCGTGGCCGAATGATGTTTTCCGCCGAGCTGGAGAAGGCTGTGTTCCTGGATGTGAAAAGAGAGTTCCAGTCGCTGGACAGCAGTGTGCCTGCTGCCAAAGCCATTGTTGATTACACCGGGGCCATTGATAAGTATCTGATTACCCTTCGGAAAAACGGTGGAGAAGAAGGGAAGATCATCCAGCAGGAAGCACCGGAGGAACTGATTGAACGGCTGGAGCCTTTTGTCATGGTCGCGGAGCAATGTCTTGTTGAAGGTGGCTCGGGGAATGCCGAGACGGATCAGCTGCTGTTGGATGCCTACTTCACGGCACAGAATTTCCTGCGTATTGCCAAGCTGTATGATGAACGTTTTATTACGTATGCAGAGTGTGTTCGAAGTGAAGTGAGAGTGAAGTTATTCTGTCTCGACCCTTCGGTACTGCTTCGTCAGACGGCCAAAGGATTCCGCTCCCTCATTCATTTCTCGGCCACATTGTCACCCCTTCGCTATTATCGGGATATGCTGGGTGCAGAGGAAGAGGATTATACATTGCAGATTCCATCCCCATTTCAGCGCGAACAATTGGATGTGAGACTCCTGCCCTTATCCGTGCGTTATAAGGACAGGGAACAGTCCCGGCGACCCATTGCGGAGATGCTGCAACAGCTGGTGGCCGAATGGCCGCGCAGTAATCTGATGGTGTTCTTCCCTTCCTATCCTTATATGCGCGAGATATACGAAACCTATGCACAGCTTGCAAGTGAAGCGGATACGGTCATACAAAAACAAGGCATGAACGAACTGGAACGGGAGCAGTTTTTGGATGGATTCCAGCCAAACCCTGAACGGACACGATTGGTATTTGCCGTCATGGGTGGGGTATTCTCGGAAGGTGTCGATCTGCCGGGAGACCGCTTGAATGGCGTCGTTGTGGTAGGTGCGGGGTTGCCACAGATTGGTCTTGAGAACAATGTGCTTCGTGATTATTATGACCGTACAGGCCGCAACGGGTTCAATTATGCCTATATTTTCCCCGGTATGAACAAGGTGCTGCAGGCAGGAGGAAGGCTGATTCGAACGGAAGAAGACAGGGGCGTGCTGGTGCTGGTCGACGATCGTTTTATCCAAGAGCCGTATCGTTCCCTGCTGCCCGAGGAGTGGCGGGACTACAAGCGAATTTGAACATGATGTATCTTCACAATAATTTCAATGGGATCAGGCAAATGCTGAACCAAGAATTTTAACATTTTTCTCAGATTTCTTTCCTTTACATGATTGAAGGGTAGGGTGAAAGGGTTATAACTTGGTTAGCAACGAACGAACAACGGCGAATTACCCTATCCGTTCCGCGGTCCGCTTCGAAAGCAATCAAGGAGGTCGGTTATAATGAAGAGAAATCATACCATGATGCAGTTTTTTGAATGGCACCTGGCTGCAGACGGAGATCATTGGAAGCGACTGGCTGAAATGGCCCCGGAACTGAAAGCCAAAGGTATTGACTCGGTATGGGTACCACCCGTAACCAAGGCGGTGTCAGCAGAAGATACAGGTTATGGTGTATATGATCTGTATGATCTGGGCGAATTTGATCAAAAGGGTACCGTACGAACCAAATATGGCACCAAGCAGGAATTGGTGGAGGCCATTGCTGAGTGTCAGAAGAACGGTATAGCCGTCTATGTGGATCTGGTTATGAATCACAAGGCCGGAGCAGATGAGACGGAAGTGTTCAAAGTGATTGAGGTTGATCCGAATGATCGGACGAAGGAAATTTCCAAACCGTTCGAGATTGAGGGCTGGACCAAATTCACATTCCCGGGTCGCGGAGATCAATACTCCTCCTTTAAGTGGAGCTCTGAACATTTCAACGGTACAGACTTTGACGCCAAGGGAGAACGAACAGGTGTATTCCGCATCGCAGGAGAGAATAAAAAATGGAATGAGAATGTCGATGATGAGTTTGGCAACTATGACTATCTGATGTTCGCCAATATAGATTATAACCACCCGGATGTAAGGCGCGAGATGATCGATTGGGGGAAATGGCTGATCGATACCCTCCAGTGTGGAGGGTTCCGGCTGGATGCGATTAAGCATATCAACCACGAATTCATTAAGGAGTTCGCAGCAGAGATGATCCGCAAACGCGGTCAGGATTTCTACATCGTAGGTGAGTTCTGGAATTCGAACCTGGATGCATGTCGTGAATTCCTTGATACGGTAGACTATCAGATCGACCTGTTTGATGTGTCTCTTCACTACAAGTTGCATGAGGCATCGCTTGCAGGTAGAGACTTTGATCTCTCCAAAATTTTTGACGATACCTTGGTGCAGACCCATCCTACCCATGCGGTAACTTTTGTAGATAACCACGACTCCCAACCTCATGAAGCGTTGGAATCATGGATTGGTGATTGGTTTAAGCCGAGCGCGTATGCCCTGACGCTATTACGTCGCGATGGTTATCCGGTTGTATTTTACGGGGATTATTATGGCATTGGTGGACCTGAACCTGTGGATGGCAAAAAAGAAATTCTGGACATTCTGCTGTCTGCCCGTTGCAACAAGGCATATGGAGAGCAGGAAGATTACTTTGATCACGCGAATACGATTGGCTGGGTACGTCGTGGCGTAGAGGAAATCGAAGGTTCCGGTTGTGCGGTAGTTATCTCTAACGGGGATGACGGTGAGAAGAGAATGTTCATCGGAGAGCATCGTGCTGGTGAAGTCTGGGTGGATCTGACGAAGAGCTGTGATGATCAGATTACCATTGAGAAAGACGGCTGGGCCACCTTCCATGTGTGCGGTGGAGGCTTGTCGGTATGGGCTCTTCCCGAACAAAATGAGGACTGTGCTGACGCTGAGTAACAGATTAGAATAAATGATATTAGAAACGACCATATATAGACCATTATTCCACCTGAACCGACCAGTTCCGCCGGGCAGGTGGTTTTTGGTATGTTCTTAATAAGTTCTCTGTTTACCTACTCCAGTTCAAATGATTCCAACGTGCCAACCATTCTCAGATCATGCTCGCGGTTGAACTGTTCCCGTCTGTCGGCATCCGCGTACTCATCATGATAATGCATCAGTAAGGTTTTCTGTCTCACTTCCGCGGGTAACTGCTCCAGATCCTTCAATGAGGTATGGGATTTGATCACCAGATCGTGCATATGACATTCATGGAAAATCAGCTGCACATCAGCGGCAACTTGCTCCACCCGTGCCTGGTCCAGTGTACTGTCTGCACTGTAATAGAAGTAAGGTTTGGCGAGTAGCCCATTGCTGATCATACCGGGAACATGTTGCGTCCGAAACGTCTCAAACGTCACGCCGCCCAGTTCGAATGTGCCTCCATCTGGCAGGGGAACGACATCGTAGTAATCGCCCATGGTACGTTCACCATCCGTTGTGTAGCGCATGCCGGGGGATAGAATGTTCCAGAGTGTCTCTACCAATTGTTCGTGGATGAACAAACGGGGTTTGCGGTCGCCTACGATCTGTGAGTAATAACCCAGCATCTGTACACCATTAATATGATCTTCATGCAAATGGGTAATGAACACATTGTGGATATCGGTCATGGCGAATCCATATTCCTTGAGTGCTTTAGCATTTGATTCCGGAAAATCAATGACCAGATGCGTCCCTCCAAATTCGGCCAACATACTATTGTGGTGCTGCTCCACGCTAAACATATCTCCTGTGCCGAGAAAAGTAATTTTCAATTCATTTCATCTCCTTATGTGATCTTCAGATCAGCATCCTTGCGTTAAATCCAGTATACCTTGTTCCAGAATATATGCCTAAATCAACCTTTTTTGATAACGCTATCATTTTATATTGAACTTTGATGATAAACAGTGTAGCGTAAAGATGGGAAGTGAACCCATATGAACGTAAACTCACCTAAAGGGAGCGTGCGAGGCGAATGAAATCTTTTTTGGATGAACAATTTTTGCTGCACAATGAAACGGCGATCAAGTTATATGAGGATTATGCCAAAGACATGCCGATTATTGATTATCATTGCCACCTCAGTCCTCAGGAGATCTACGAGAACAAAACCTTTGGCAATCTTACAGAGGCTTGGTTATACGGTGATCACTATAAGTGGCGGCTCATGCGCGCAAACGGAATTGAAGAGCAATATGTGACCGGCGGCGAGGGAGTAACCGATTACGATCGTTTTCTGGCTTACGCCAAAACGGTACCCATGATGATCGGTAATCCGCTGTACGCCTGGTCTCACTTGGAATTACAGCGATATTTCGGCGTCTACGAGGTATTGAATGAGACAAGCGCACCAGCCATATGGGAAAAAGTAAATGCCAAATTGAACAGTGACGGATTCGGTGCACGTGATCTGATTACCAAATCTAATGTCACTGTTGTGTGCACAACCGATGATCCAACGGATTCTCTGGAGTATCATCTGAAGATTCAGGAAATCGAAGGCTTTGATACGGCGGTATTACCTTCTTTCCGCCCGGATAAAGGCTTGGAATTGAACCGGGAGACCTTCGTGGAATGGGTGGGTAAGCTGTCGCAGGCATCTGGCACCGCCATTTCCGATTATGAATCCTTTCTTGCTGCGCTGGAGTCCCGGGTGGAATTCTTCCATTCCGTCGGTGGCAGAGTCTCTGACCATGCACTCGATTATGTCCCTTACGGAGTGGCTACACGCGAAGAAGCGGCAGCTATCTTTGCAAAGGCACTTGCGGGCCACAAGGTGAGTCGGGAGGAAGAGGATAAGTACAAGACGGTAACGCTGACGTTCCTGGGCAAACTGTATGCAGATCGGGGCTGGGTGATGCAGTTTCATATCAATGCAGCCCGTAACAACAATACGCGGATGTTTGCCAAGCTTGGGCCGGATACCGGTTACGACGCCGTGAATGATACACCGCTGTCGTCAGCGATGATTGGATTACTTGATGCGTTGGATGAGCAGCAAGCACTGCCCAAAACGATTCTGTATTCTCTGAATCCAAGGGACAACGAAGTGCTCGCAGCGATTATCGGCAGCTTCCAGGGCGGGGGCATTCCGGGCAAAATTCAGCTTGGTGCCGCCTGGTGGTTCAATGATACCAAGGATGGCATGTTAGCCCAGATGAAAGCCCTGGCGAATGTTGGTCTGCTCAGCCGATTTGTCGGCATGCTGACTGATTCACGCAGCTTCCTTTCCTACACGCGACATGAGTATTTCCGTCGTCTGGTTTGCAACCTCATCGGTGAATGGGCCGAACAAGGGGAGGCACCGCAGGATATGGAGTTGCTTGGTCAGATCGTACAGGGCATCGCCTACAACAATGCAAAAGAATATTTCCCGTTTGCCTCAGTGCTTAAAACAGTCTCTGCTTCACAGTCCTGATGATTAACAAACGTACCTAATCATGTTCATGTTATGCAATCAAGGAGATTCTCTGGTTTCTAATTTTCAATCGTAATAAAAATGCTCCCATTCTATACTCCCGGGTCATCATCCACTGGAGTATAGAATGGGAGTTTCTTTGTAAGTTGAATTCATGGAATTGCACATAATAAGTATAACGGGCTCCAATGACGGCAAAATGACAAAACCCAAAATCAAGCGCGTATAGGCTCTTGTTTATGGGTTTATATTGGTTATTTTTAGATGTTTGACATTGGCTTCTTACGATAATATACTTAGTACACCTAATTAATTGTGCATCTATTTAATTGTATTACTATTTAATAGATGTCCTATGATGTTGGATGTCTATGGAATGATAAAGAAAGAAGGAGGGACCCATTATGACTGGTATAGATCCGGTCGCTCAGAAGCTTTTGTACTCCATTATGCAGTTTAATAAAGGCAAATGGAGGCAGCATAAACCTCATGGGCGCAATCACAATGAAATTATGGTGCTGGGTTGTTTACTCCACGGGATGCATCCGGGAGAACAATTGAACTGGCAGGACAATCCGCCTGATTTCAATGATACGATCGAATCCAATCATCCCGGGATGAAAGTCTCGGAAATCAGCGCATTGCTACGAGTGAAGTCACCGACCATTACACCTGTTATTCGCGGCCTTGAAGATGAGGGGCTGGTCAAACGGACGATGGACCCGGAGGATAGACGTGCTGTCCGCATCACGATTACTGAAGCAGGTCGTGAAATTATTCGGGCTGCTCACCAAGAACGCATGGAAATATTCAATAAGTTAGTTGAGCATTTGGGTGAGCAAGACAGTACTCAGCTGGCTGAGTTGTTGACCAAGGTATACACCTTTTTTGATACATTAACTTCCTTGCAAAAGGATGATTCGACAAGAGGAGATGATACGCCATGATGAAACTGTTTCGCATGCTGAAGCCATACCGAATTCCGATTATTTTCATTCTGGTTTTGGTACTGTTTCAGTCGCTTGCTGAATTGTACCTGCCTACGTTAATGGCAGATATCGTGAATGACGGCATCATTAAAGGGGATATCCCGTATATCTGGCAGATTGGTGGATGGATGTTGGTCATCGCGATTGGAGGAACAGCGTGTTCCGTGATCGCCAGTTACCTCTCATCTCGAACAGCGGGCGGTTTTGCCAAACAACTGCGTAGCAGAGTATTCCGCCATGTGGAGAACTTCTCGCTCCAGGAGTTCGATAAGATGGGTACTGCTTCACTGATTACGCGTACGACGAATGACATCACACAGGTACAGAATGTACTTACAATGATGCTGCGAATGATGATCATGGCTCCGCTCATGTGTATCGGGGGTATCTTCATGGCGGTATCTCAGGACGCCAAATTATCTACGATTTTCCTGGTCGTGCTTCCGGTACTGGGCGGAGCCATTGCGCTGATTGGTGCCAAGGGTTTACCTCTGTTCAAAACCATTCAGAAAAAGCTGGACCGTCTCAACCTGGTGCTGCGTGAGCAGTTAACAGGGATTCGGGTTGTTCGTTCCTTCAACCGTGGGGAGCATGAGAAAGTGCGCTTTAACGGGGCCAATACAGAACTGAGAGATTCTTCGATCAAAGTTAATGTGCTCATGGCGACCATCATGCCTGTGATGATGCTGGTTATGAACTTTTCGATGATTGCCATCCTTTATTTTGGTGGAATGCGGATCGACAGCGGCAATATGAACATCGGTGCATTGATTGCCTTCATCCAATATGCAATGCAAATCATGTTCTCACTGATTATGGTTTCGATGATCTTTGTCATGATTCCAAGAGCTTCAGCATCGGCGGAACGGATCAACGAAGTGCTTGATATGCAGCCGGATCTTAGCAATCCCGAGCAGCCTCGTGGCATGAAATCCATGCAGGGTATGATTGAGTTTGAGAATGTAACTTTCCGTTATCCGGGCGCAGAGAATCCAGCTTTGTCCGATATCTCCTTCACAGCTCGCTCAGGAGAGACAACAGCCATCATTGGCGGTACGGGTTCTGGGAAATCGACATTGCTCAGTCTTATTCCACGATTTTATGATGTGACCGAAGGCAGTGTTCGGGTCAATGGTACGGATGTGCGTGAAATTCGGCAGGAAGATCTGCGTGCCAAAATTGGCTTTGTACCACAAAAGGCAGTCCTCTTTACGGGTACGATTACGGAGAATATTCGTCATGGGAAAGACGATGCCACAATGGATGAAGTTGTTCATGCGGCCCGTACGGCTCAGGCTGAGAACTTCATTACCGAGATGAAAGAGGGATATGATAGCCTTATCGCACAAGGTGGTAACAACGTATCTGGTGGACAAAAGCAACGTCTGTCCATCGCTCGCGCACTTGTTCGCCGTCCGGAAGTCTATATCTTTGATGACAGTTTCTCTGCTCTCGATTTCAAAACGGATGCTAAACTTCGTGCTGCGCTGAAGTCCGAAACGACAGAAGCAGCTGTACTGATTGTTGCGCAACGCGTAAGTACAGTAATGGATGCCGATCGCATCCTGGTTATGGATGAGGGCCGAATTGTCGGTTCAGGAACACATAAAGAGCTGCTGGAGCACAATGAAGTGTATCGTGAGATTGTATCCTCCCAGCTGACAGAGGAGGAGATCGCATGAGTGAACGTACAGAACGCAAGTCGGCTCGTTCCCCTGGTGGGCCGGGTCACCCTGGAGGCGGAATGGGTATGCGGCCTCCAGTGGAGAAAGCGAAGGATTTCAAAGGCACACTGCGGCGCTTGATTCGTTATCTCCAGCCCCATAGTTCTCGTCTGTTAGGTGTGCTGGTTGCAGCTATTTTGAGTACCGTATTCAGCATCATCAGTCCAAAAATTATGGCCGAAGGAACGGATATTCTCAGTAAAGGCGCCATTGCCATCCTTCAGGGTGTACAGGGAGCCGGAATTGATTTTCCTGCATTAATGAAAGTATTGTACCTGCTTGGCGGACTCTATCTGTTCAGTGCTGCATTTATGTATGTTCAGCAATACCTGATGGCCGGTGTGGCCCAACGTGTTGTGTATGACATGCGTGAGCAGATCAGTGCGAAGGTTGGACGTCTTCCTTTGAAATATTTTGACTCCCGCACAACTGGGGAGACACTTAGCCGTGCCACGAATGACGTGGACAATATCAGTAATACACTTCAGCAAAGTTTGGCACAGTTCATTACGTCTATCGTCACGATTGTCGGCGTAATTATCATGATGCTGACGATTAGTCCATGGATGACGCTAATCACGATTTTGACGCTGCCACTCAGTGTGGTTGTTGTTATGCTTGTTGCTTCCCGTTCGCAAAAACACTTTGCCGGTCAACAGAAATCCCTTGGGGAACTGAATGGTCATGTCGAAGAGATGTACACGGGACACAAGGTTGTCAAAGCTTTTGGACGTGAAGAACAATCCGTACAGCAATTTGAGAAGGTCAATGAAGAATTGTATGAATCCGGCTGGAAAGCCCAGTTTATCTCGGGTATTATTATGCCGCTCATGAGTTTTGTGGGCAACCTGGGTTATGTGCTGATCTGTGTGGTTGGTGGGATTTTCGTTACACGCGGCTCTATCTCTATCGGGGATATTCTGGCCTTCACACAGTATTCCCGTCAATTCACACAACCGATTAACCAGATTGCAAATATCTCCAATATCATTCAATCAACGATTGCTTCGGCAGAACGGGTATTCGAGTTGCTGGATGAAGAGGAAGAAGTTGCTGAGTCTAAACAACCTGTGCAATTACGGCAGCCTAAAGGTGCGGTTGCATTCCAAGGTGTTAACTTTGGATATAAAGAAAATGAACTGCTCATTCATAACATGAATATAGATGTAAAACCGGGACAGACGGTCGCCATTGTTGGACCAACGGGAGCCGGTAAAACAACCCTGATCAACCTGTTAATGCGTTTCTACGAAATTCAGGATGGTCGGATTACGATTGACGGTGCCGACATTAAGGACATGGAGCGTGGCAAGCTGCGCAGTCTGTTCGGCATGGTGCTTCAGGATACCTGGTTGTTCAACGGAACGATTCGGGACAACATCGCCTATGGTCGAGAAGGTTCTACGGAAGAGGATGTAATCAAGGCAGCCGTTGCGGCACATGCGGATCACTTTATCCGTACACTGCCTGATGGTTATGATACGGTGCTGAATGAAGAGGCGTCGAATATCTCTCAAGGGCAGAAACAGTTGCTGACCATTGCAAGAGCGATTCTGGCGAACCCGGCTATCCTCATTCTGGATGAAGCAACGAGTAGCGTGGATACACGGACCGAAGTATTTATCCAGAAAGCAATGAATGATCTGATGAAGGATCGCACAAGCTTTGTCATTGCACACCGTTTGTCTACCATTCGCGGCGCCGATCTGATCCTGGTTATGGATCATGGTAACGTGATTGAGCAGGGCAATCATGATGAATTGATGGCAAGTCAGGGCTTCTATGCGGATCTGTACAATAGTCAGTTTGCGGAGCAACAACCGCAGGCGATCTGATTGCAGATTTAACTAACAAGAATAGCCGGGAGCACTCCTAGGGATGCTCTCGGCTATTTATCGTGTATCCAGAGGAGTGGATTCTAATGTGGAGTTGATTGGATCCGTTTCGATACGATGGATTTATAGGATATGAAAGAACGTTGCATGGTATCTGGGTTGTGGTGCTCGTCAGCCTTTCAGTTGTTTGCGTGAGGTGCAGATAGGGGAGTCTTCATCCTCAGTCATGCTAACGAATCGTAGACACCTTATATGAAGGGTTATCAAGCACTCCCAGCTCTAACGAACTTGAGACATGTATTTCTCGGATAAGCAGCACAAAGTGGTAAAAGAAACCGCAGAATGAGGAAATAAAGTGTCTACGATTCGTTAGAATGCCGGAATTGTGAAATTATGCCTATTAGAGTGTGCTGAGTTCGTTAAAATATTCTAGTAAACCATAGTCATAATTGTCTTACATATGCCATGCTGCAAAAATAAAAACGGGACGAAGCGGTGTAACTACACTGCTTTGTCCCGTTTGTTTATATTTTGAATTCATCGTACACCGATCTAGATACAAGCACGCGAGCATAAGCTCACCGATTAGGAATCCAGATTCGTCATGAGATACTTTGTAAGCCTCTGTTTGGGCATGGCATGACCCGCATTTTATTGATCCTTAGACTCCTTAGCAAGTTCATCAATGTCATTGCTAGAGACCGACTTCACTTCTGCCTTCACGTCGTCGCTGTTAGCTTCTTCCAGTGCAGGCGGAGCGGGTTCACCCGGGATTAATTCGCGCTGCTCAATCATGCGTTTCACAACCTCATAACAGTCATCCACATGTTTGTTACCCACATAGCGCATGGCTGTGAAGCTGAGTGCGGCAGCCAATCCCTGTCCTGCAAAGGGGACAAATTTGGCGACCGATTTGGTGGCTACGCGTACGCCGACTCTTTTCAGAACCTGTACCACCAATTCCTTGGTGATCATACGACCGATGACTTTGCTTCCGATGGACATCACGAATCCATAGATCATGGATTTGGTCTCGGGGTCCATACCGTCCAGCTGTTTTTGTGATAATCCGAATTTATTGTTAATGGCAGGCAACAGCTGCATCAGCATCCCCACATCAGCCAGTACGTCTGTACCGGGCAGCGGAACGAGTGTTGTACCGGCGGAAGCGGTAGCTCTTTTGCGAACCATGGTACGGCATTCCTTGCGAACTTGCTCCAATTGTTCCAACGTTGCTGGAATCATAGGGAATCCCTCCATTCGTATATGGTATAGATATAACCGTTTTGACTCGATTTGAATGGGTTCTCACCAGCAAAATTTGCAACCTTATGACATTAAGGTGCCGAGAAACCCTTTTTCTCATGCATACATCTGGTTAAACAAGGAAATGGTTTTATAAGATAAACGGGCCATCTAGCTATTACGAATGAATGAGGATTAGGATGCATACCTGATTGGGAAACCTATTTGGAATCATGATGAGTGCTTAACGAAGGGCTTGTTTACGGCTTCAACCTTTGTGGGTAAAGGTTAACAAGCATTGGAATGGAGGAAGAGGGATGGAGTTTAACAAAGCGTTGTTAATTCATCATCATCATTCGGGCAAGGCCAATCGTGAGAATACAGTGGGCCTTGTGGCTGGTGTGCTGGCTCCCGCTGTCCATGAACTCGTCATTGTGCGTACGGATGAAGCTGGTGAAGGAGAGAAGCTGTGTCGTGAACGCGGGGAGCAATTCGATGTGGTGTTTATCCTGGGTGGGGATGGCACGGTGCATGAATGCGTGAATGGACTGGCCGATCTGCAACATCCTCCGTTGATTGGTATATTGCCCGGAGGCACCTGTAATGACTTTGCGCGTTCGCTCGGGATTTCACCGGATGCAAAGACTGCGGCACAAGAAATACTGGCAGGTCGGGTGGTATCCATTGATGTTGGACGGGCTAATGATCGGGTGTTCACGAACTTTTTCGGCATCGGTTTGATCAGTGATGCATCGCAGAATATTAACGAAAATCTGAAAGGCGCGCTGGGTAAGCTCAGTTACTTCATCAGCACCTTACAGACAATTAGTCATACAGAGCCGTTTCGTTACCAACTGGAGGCGGATGGGAAAGAGATGGAAGGCGCAGCGGTGATGATCTACGCAGCCAATGGGCGTTTTCTGGGAACGAATGCCCTGCCCTTTGCACCGGATGCGTTGCAGGATGGCGAACTGGACGTGCTCATTATTCATGAGACAGGCATTCCGCTGCTGCGAGAGATGCTGTCGCACAAGCCAGAGGGAGATTGGCAACCTCAAAGTGAGAGCATTTCATACTTCAAGGCATCTACGTTAAAAGTGAAGACGGATGCGCCGATGTCAGCTGACACGGACGGCGAATTGTATATGAAAACACCCGCCGAGCTTTCGGTGCTGACGGGTCATCTGAAGTTTCTAACCGGGGAGGGTTATTAGATCCCCCGGTTTTTTAGTTTGATTTTGACTGATCGAAAAATCAAACATTCCCTGCCTGATCTTTCATATGACGTTGCCTGAACTCATCCTCCAGCATGCTCATCTGAATCGCATCATGATATTGATGGTTATAAAACAACACATCCCGCTTCACACCCTCGCGCTGGAATCCAAGCTTTTCATACGTGCGAATGGCTCGCTCGTTGAAGGCGTACACCTCAAGCTCGATTCGATGCAAGTTACAGATGCCAAAGCCGTAGTCCAGCATAAGTAGCAACGCCTCGCTACCGTAACCTATTCCTTGATGCTCAGCCTGATCGATGGCAACCCGAATATGTGCACTGCGATTCTTGGCATGCATGTCCATCAGGACGACATCTCCGATGATCTGGTCATTTTCCTGTAAAGCAATAAGTAGCATGAGTCGGGTGTCATCTTGTGCAGCGCTCTCAACATAACGTTCAACCTGAGCGCGTGTGAAACTGTTCTGTGTTCCTGTCAGCCTACGCATCTTGGCGTCAAACAGGCCATGGAAGTATGCATCCACATCTGTAATCTCGAAAGGACGCAGATATATGCGCGACGTTTCCAGCAGACGGGGGATACGTGGGGATGGTTTTGGTGGTGACATAAGTTGTTCCTCCTATAGGTTCAAGGCGGGACAGATTGAGATCGCCCTGCCTCTTAAAGTTGGCGTTACATATTGATGATGACATGAGTATATCCCAATACTGTATACTTCCAAATATACAGTTTTAATTCATTTTACAGGACAGATGAGGTGCAGCAGTATGATTCAATTGCCAAAGTTGGATGAGAACGATAGTGCGCCAATCTATGTACAGCTCTCGGATCATATCAAAAGGGGAATCATTCACGGGGTATTGGCTGAGCATAGCCGATTGCCTTCGGTGCGAAAGCTTGCTGAGATGCTTGGGGTAAGCACCACTCCTGTGGAATGGGCCTATCAACAGTTGATCGCCGAAGGATATGTATACAGTCAGCCACGACGCGGCTATCGTGTCCGTGCCTTGGTAGACAGCTATCATGCCATGCAGATCGGGAAGACAGACCCACAGACAGCCGGGAAAGCTCCCGAGGCTCGAACGACATGGTCAGAACAGCAGGGCATACGCCCTGCTAGAGAAGTACAATATGATTTTCATATGTCACGCAATGATTTCAGCCTGTTCCCATTTGCCAAGTGGCACCAATATGTTAATCGGGTATGGCGGGAAGAAGCGGAGGAGCTATTGTTCTATGGGGACCCTCAGGGAGAATGGGGGCTACGATGTGAAATTGCTGTCTATCTTGCGCAGTTCAGGGCAGTCAGCTGTTCTCCAGAGCAGATTGTTGTGGGTGCTGAACAGCATCTGCTAATGTCCCTATTAGCACAGACCTTGCTTCACAAGGGAGAATCAACACATTCCATCGGTGTAGAGAATCCTGGATACCGACTGTTACCTGGCACATTCCGCAATTATGGTTATCAGGTTGTCCCGATCTCTCTGGACACTGATGGCATTAACTTGAGGGAGCTGGAAAAGGCCGGAGTGAAATTGGCGGGTGTGTCGCCCTCTCACCAATTTCCACTAGGTATGACTATGCCCATTACTCGCAGATTGGCGTTGCTGGATTGGGCGGAACGAACAAAGGCATATATCATTGAAGATGATTACGATGGGGAGTTCCGGTATCATGGGAGGCCAATCCCTTCCATGCAGGGGCTGCGTGAAGGAAGCCGCGTGATCTATATGGGTGGTTTCTCGCAGGTGCTCGCACCTGCTCTTTGTATCCATTACATGGTGCTTCCGAGAGAATTAATGGATCATTTTCGCCAAATGTATAAGACTATTCTATTCGAGCAATCAGCTTCCCGGCTCCATCAGCGAACATTGGAGATGTTCATGCATGAAGGAGAACTGGGTAAGCATATCCGAAAAATGCGTAATGTCTACAAACGAAAGCATGACCTGATCGTTCAGGCCATTCAGATGCATTTTGGTGATCGGGTTGAAATAAGGGGTCAACATTCTGGATTCCATCTGGTATTGCGAATGGCGACCAAACAGTCAGCCACAGAATTGGTAACCATAGCGATAGAGGCAGGGATACAAATCAGTTCAACGGAGTATTTGTGGGCAAACGGGAGCGAACCAGTAGATGGCAAAAGAGAGTTCATTATCGGTTTTGCCGGAATAGAGCCGGAACGCATTGACCCGGGTATTGCCGCATTGGCTAGAATCTGGGGCGATTATTAGTTCCGCTTAACCGCTCCATCCAGAAATAGCCCCACCAGTTCCCGTGCAAGTTCCTCGATGCTGCCGCCATTCATGTTGCGTACATCTTCGCGGTTCGCGAGCATCAGCAGTGACGTAAATGCATGGGCAAGCAGCATAGGGTTCCCGACCCGCAAATAACCGTTGTCCATCTCCTTCTGAAAATGGGTGGCTAGTACTTCAAAGATGCGAACCTCTGCTTCCCGAATCTGAGCGAGTTGCTCCGGGTCCAGATGTTTCTCGGCTTCTCGCATCATGGTCTCCGTTTCAATATGGGAGTGCTGCATCTTCGCTTCGGCAACCTTAACCAGACGTTCTTGCAATGGACCGGGTTCATCCAGACGGAGAGAAGTCTGCTGCATGCCCATCGCCATCATACGGGTAATGGCAACGGTGAACAGCTCGGCTTTGCTGGAGAAGTGATAATAGATCGATGCTTTGGTCACATTACATAACGAAGCGATCTGCTGGAGAGAAACGGGTTCATACCCGTATTCCATAAACAATCGTGACGCGGTCATTAATATGTTGGTTTGCACAGACGCTTGATCCACACCTGCTTTGGGTCTACCCGGTGAACGGGGAATGTTTGTTTTTTTGCTCATAAGTACATACCTCTTTACGTATTTAATTGCTTGTTAGAAGTGTTCACAAAATTAGGCATTGCAAAATTAACCTTCCGGTATATATAATTAACTCAATTATACTATGACCCGTGGTTCATTACTACACCATCATATATATTAGGGCTTCATAGAAACAAAATAGGGAGATGAAGAGACAATGCAGGAAGGTTCGGGTTACGGCCGCTGGGTTGCTGGCAAACGAAGCAAATGGATTACGCTGTTGGTATGGATCATTATCGCCGTTGTGCTTGGCATGGTATGGCCTGCTGTAGGTGAACGTGAAACCAATAACGCACAGGATCTGAGTGAATCCAAACCATCGGTTCAGGCAGCTGCACTTGCCGAGAAGGAATTCCCTGGCGGTGAAGGACTGCCCGCGCTGATCGTATGGCGTCAAGCCGGCGGTCTGACGGATGAGCAAATTGAGAACATTCAGGCATTAACGGAGCGACTGGATCAAGATCCGGTAGAACAACAACAGTCCGTTGTGCCACTCTATCAATTACCACCACAGGCATTGAAAGGCCAGCTTTCGGAAGATGGAAGTACCTTGGTTATGCCACTTTTCTTCAATGAAGGTGCCGATTCGGAACAATTGAAGGAAGCTATTGAAGCACTTGAGCAAAAAACACAAGACATCTTCGGGGCAAACCCGTTTGATGTAGCCATAGATGATACCAATACACTAATTGCCCGTGTGACAGGGCCAGTAGGGATATCCATTGATGCGAGCGGGCTATTCTCCTCCGCCGATGTATCCTTGCTGATCGCTACGGTTGTTCTGGTATTAGTCCTGCTGTTGTTGATCTACCGCTCGCCGGTATTGGCAATTATCCCGATTATTGCGGTTGGTTTCGCGTATATGGTGACAAGCCCGATTCTGGGATTCATGGCGGATAAGGGCTGGATTACGGTAGACGCACAGTCGATCTCGATCATGACGGTATTGTTATTTGGAGCAGGAACGGATTACTGTCTGTTTATGATCTCCAGATACCGTCAAATTCTCTATCATGAGCCGGACAAAAAGAAAGCCATTTTTCAGGCAATTACCGGATCTTCCGGCGCCATTGCCATGAGTGGATTCACGGTCGTTGCAGCACTACTCGTGTTGTTGCTGGCTGAATACGGTGCATATCAACGCTTTGCCGTACCATTCAGTCTGTCCATCTTTATTATGTTTATTGCAAGTCTGACGCTGGTTCCGGCGCTCCTGGCGATCTTCGGTCGGGGTTCATTCTACCCGTTCGTACCACGTACACATGAGATGGAAGTGGAACGTGCGAAGAAAAAAGGCAAACCGGCTCCGGCCCCGCGCAAAATCAAGGAAAGCTGGATTGGCCGTGTTGTAATAACAAAGCCATGGACTGTTCTTGCAATTACGTTGGTATTGCTGGGAGGACTGGCGGCATTCTCTACTCAGGTTAAATTCACGTATGATCTGTTGTCTTCCTTCCCGGAGGATGTGCCTTCCCGCGAAGGTTTCACCGTCATTGGCGAACAGTTCTCCCAAGGTGAGCTGGCTCCAGTCAAAGTGATCGTTGATGCCGAAGGCAAAGAAACTGATCTGAAACAGCGTCTCGAATCGCTGGATTACATTAGCAAAGTAGGCGATGCTCAGCAGGGTGCCGAGAATGCCAACATTACCGCCTTTGATGTGGAATTCAATCTGAATCCATATTCCATGGAGGCAATGCAGCATGTTCCAGATCTGCGGGCTACTGCGGAACAGGCGCTTCAAGATGCTGGTGTAGCTAATGTGGACAGTCAGGTCTGGATCGATGGTCAGACGGCTGAACAGTATGACATTGAAGTAACCGGAGAACGGGATGCCAAGATCATTATTCCGGTAGTCATCGGCATGATTACTTTGTTGTTACTATTATACTTGCGTTCCGTTGTGGCCACGGCGTATCTGATTGCAACGGTTGTTCTGTCGTATTTCTCTGCACTGGGTCTGGGTTGGATCATCATTCACTACGGACTTGGCGCAGATGCCATTCAGGGAGCGATTCCGCTGTATTCCTTCGTATTCCTCGTGGCACTGGGTGAAGACTACAACATCTTCATGATCTCTAGCATCTGGCAGAAACGCAAAACGATGCCGCTTCGTCAAGCGATCAGAGAAGGTGTTGGCGAGACAAGTTCGGTTATTACATCTGCAGGTCTGATCTTGGCAGGAACGTTTGCGGTACTTGCTACATTGCCAATTCAGGTGTTGGTGCAGTTTGGTATAATCACAGCTGTTGGTGTGATGTTGGATACCTTCCTGGTTCGTCCATTCATGGTACCGGCGATCACCGCATTACTGGGCAAATGGGCCTTCTGGCCAGGCAAGTATGTGCCGATTGCCGAGAAGAATGAGGAGAAACAGAACCAGTCCATGTAATGCATGGATGGGGTGAGATGGACGGCGGAGCTTCAAGCCTGCTGTCCATTTCTTTATTCTCCGAACGATGATGACCTCTACCAGTTGTCCTCCTGAGATGGAATGGTGGAACTGTAAAATATCCGCAGGATGAGGCGTGATCCTTGTTTTCTTTGCATGGGGAAGGTTTACGTAGCTAAGGGTTATGGGACATAATAGAGAGAGCGTCGGCCTTGGGCAGACGGATGATCAACATCAATGGGACAACCAGGGGAAGGATGAAAGCAAGCATGACGAACCAACTTAATGTGTATTTCAACCATGACGGCGGCGTAGATGATCTTGTATCGCTGTTCATGCTTCTGCAAATGGACAATGTACATGTAACCGGCGTATCGGTTATTCCGGCAGACGGATATCTGGAGCCAGCAACAGATGCCAGCCGTAAAATTATCGATCGTTTCGGTACATATTCCGTAGAGGTATCCAAATCCAACTCCAGAGGGAAAAATCCATTTCCTGCGGCGTGGAGACTGCATTCCTTCTATGTAGATGCACTTCCTGTACTGAACGAGTCCGGCAAAATGGAAGCACCACTCTCTGCCGTTCCAGCACACCAGCATCTGATCGAGAAAGTGCGCAATACCAAAGGCAAAACGTTGCTCCTGTTCACAGGCCCACTGACTGACCTTGCGCGTGCACTGGACGAAGCACCAGACATTGAAGAGAAAATCGACAAGCTGGTATGGATGGGTGGTACATTCGAGCGTGGTAACGTAGAAGAACCTGAGCATGATGGCACAGCAGAGTGGAACGTATTCTGGGACCCGGAAGCGGCTTACCGTGTATGGCAGAGTGGTATCCAGATCGATCTGGTTGCACTGGAAAGCACGAATAAAGTACCGCTAACTCCAGCCGTTCGTAACCGCTGGGCAGCAGAGCGTCGCTTCGAAGGCGTCGATTTCCTGGGGAACTGTTACGCAGGTTGTCCGCCACTGGTGTACAGTGAGACAAATTCCACATACTATCTGTGGGATGTACTGACAACGGCTTCCGTTGGACGCGAGGACATCGTGAAGAAGAAAACCGTGAACTGTATTGTTATCCCGGATGGTCCTAGCCAGGGCCGCACGGTGGAGCAAGCAGACGGACGTCCAGTACAACTGGTGTATGATACCGATCCGGAAGCGTTCTTTACGTACATGACGGATTTGGGTAAAAAAGCTGCTCCGCAGCGCTACTAATTCAGGCAGCCTTGGGGCTTGCCATCCTTAAAGGTACAACAAAAATAAAGCCGCAGGCAGTGGTCTGGGTATGGGGTTGACCCCATAATCCCGTCCCTGCCGTGCGGCTATTTGTTTTGGGCCGATTATATAGGTCGATAACAGCGATCGGAAGGTTGTTCTGTCATCGAAGTGGTATGTGTGAATATTCTTTAGTTCAATCTATATAGCCGATCTATATAGCAATCTAAGCTGCCCGCTATATTTTAAATCGACCAATCAATCCGTTCAACTCACTGGACAATACCCGCAGAGATTCGGCGGATGCACTCATCTCATCCATGGATTGCAGTTGGCTTCCGGTAGCATGAGACACCTTCTGTATGCTCGAAGAGGATTCGCGTGAGATATGTTCCATATCCTCCACAGAAGCGGATACTTCTTCTGCACTGGCAGACAGCTGCTCAGATGCTGCGGATACTTCGTGCAGACGTTCATTCATCGTCTCAATCCCGGTATGAATGAATGTGAATGAACGGCCTGCCTCCTGAACAACAGCGAGACCGGATTGGACTGCTGATGTGCTGGCAGACATATGTTCTGACAACAGGGCAGTCTGGCGTGTCATCTCGGCGATCAGTTCGGTTACATGCTGGGACGATTGCTCTGATTCCCCCGCAAGCTTGCGAACCTCGGAGGCAACCACCGCAAACCCGCTACCATACTCTCCTGCACGAGCCGCTTCAATACTTGCATTAAGTGCGAGCAGATTGGTCTGTGAAGCGATGCCTTTCATCAGGTGTGCTACCGATTCAATTTTACCTGAGTACTGCTCCAGCTGAGAGGTGGAGGCCACCATCTGCACATTTGCTTGATGAATTTTGTCCATGCTGTCCATCGCCGTGTTGATGTTGGCTTGACCTTGCACCGCGTTATTGGTCGTTTCTTGTGATACATCCGCGACCATAGAAGAAGAATTCGCAATGTGCTGCATGCTGCGTGTAATTTCTTCCATGGCTACCGTTACTTCGCCCGCACGAGCTACCTGTTCAGCAGCGCCACTGGCTGTATGATTCGTATGCTCGGCAATACGCTGACTGGCTTCTGCAGTCGCCTGTGAATGTTTCGATACACCTTCTGCAGCCTGTAGCAGAGAATCGGAGCTTTGACGGATGCCCGTCATGACATCCCGGGTACCTGTAACCAGATGTTTGAACTCCGAAGCGAGCTGTCCTACCTCGTCCTTGCGACTAAGTTCAACGTTGACGGTCAGGTCGCCTTTTCCTACCTGGGTAATTAACTTCTTCAACTTCACCAATGGTCGGGTCAAGTAATGGGCGAATCCATACACCAGCAAGACACTCAGCAGAACAATAACCAAGGCTGTCCAGATCATGGTCATACGGTTGCGGGACATCAGTTCATAGACTGCAGTAGAGTCCAGATCCGCACCGACCAATCCTAGTACTTTCCCGTCAGGCCCATGGATCGGCACATATGCTGTAATGGTAGCGCCGTATTCATCCTGTGTGAGTTCGCCCCGAATAGGCTCATTCTGTTCAAAAGCTTGCAGCATTCCTTCATAATGGGTCTCTTCTGCGGAACCGTAAGGGGAGAAGTCATCCTCTGCGACATCGACAGCAGCCCCATCCACAACGTAGAAATATGTATTTGTTCCATTTTCTTCGCGTGTACCAAGTGTGTACAGATACTTGAGTCCATTGGCCTCGCGCAACTGACTGAGCTGCTCACGCAATATGCCGTAATACGCTGTCTCGTCCTGTCCGGTACTGAGTGGTGCATACAGAGAGGTGTCAATTAATGCAGCTGCCCGTTCACCCACAGCCTGTGCCTGCATCCCCATGGATTGCTCGACCAGTTGGGCCGATGAACGGTACATGGTAATGCCAAGAACCGCACCCGCAGCCAGCATCAGACAGGAAAAAAATAAAAAGATCCTCATAAACAAACTGTTCATTGGTAAAAGTGTTCCCCCTTGATCTGTTGAATCAATCTTCTCTTTGTCTCTTTACTTGATGCTTGTCGTTCTTCTTTGGTTCGTATGTATTGTATATCAAATATACCATTTTCTACTTGAAATATCGGCATCCGGTCCATAAAGAATTAGCCCCCGAGTCAATTTGATCCGGGAGCTAGTTTCGTTTCAATCCTATATTGACCATGCTTATCATTGGAAGAAGCCTCATTGTTACTCCTTAGAGGGGCTTCATATGACTGAGTGATTAAGTCATTACATCGTTCCGCCGCCCTGGCGAACAGAGGCAGGAATCTTTTCAGGTCCCTGATTAATATATTTATTGATAAAAGTACCCACCTTGGCATCGTCGAATTGGTCGAGCTTCATTGTTTTGGTCCATGCGGTCACCACGACTTCACTGCCTTCGGGAATATCCTTGTTGGGTACAGCCAGAATACCTGCTCCGGCTTCGCGGAATTTAGCGAGGTATTTCAGATGTTCCTTCAAATCCTCGCTTGCGTTCTCACGATAATAGATGATGATATCCCCGTGCTCCAGATTGTGTACCAGGTAATTGTAGCCCGGGAAGTCGGTGTAAAATCCAAACTTGATATCATGCGGATTATGCGGCCCTGAAGTCGGGATCTTCATCTCATACTGAATAGGGTCCTCCGTATGGTCAGCTCCATAATATTTATCGTCCGTAACATCGATGGTCGCGTTGGATGCCAGATCGGCTACATTATATGTTTTACCTGCTCCTTGCATGAAGAACAGGCCAAACGTAATCATCGACACAGCCATCATTACATGTGCAGCCAGCCGAAGGGATCGACTTTTTTTCTGGATGTCCGCCCGCTCTTTCTTTTTCATGTGGCCCAGGATTTTGCCCTGTGTGCGTGATGCCCAGATATAGGCGGCGATGGAGAACAGTAATACGATTACACCTACGATGAGCCACAGGTAGGATGTACCTGCCTCGTGCTCCATTTGCATATGATTCATATGAGTCATGTCCATAGAGAGTTCCTCTGCTTTCTTTGTAAAATGAGTCATTAATACACTACATAATGTAGTGTTAATAACAACAGTGAATCCTCTCATTACGTAGCGGGAGTTGCTGGTTCCGTGTTTGTTACGTAAATAAGAACATACCTGTTGCACTACACATTATAGTGTATGAAACATGCTCGGCGCAATGCTGCCTTAGAAAACCAAAAAAGACGTTCCCCGAGTGAGCAGGGAGCGCCTTAATATAAATCAAAAGAGTCAGGAAAATTTATATCTATTGGAATAATCATTTACACGAAAACGTAGAGGACAGAAAGAACCTGAAGAAGCGGAGCGTTCGCCTTTATCGCCAGATTTTCACTTTGCAAAAAGTGAATTAAAAAAAATCTGGAGATAACAGCGATCGGAAGGTTGTTCTGTCATCGAAGTAACAAGTGTAAATAATCTTTAGTTCAACTTATATAATTCACAGACGACCAAACGGTGAAAGCATCATGCCAATCAGTCCAATGATAATCTCACCCAACAATCGATACAGAATAAAGAACACGACCACATTAGCGATCAACACGCTGTACATGCTATCGATGGCTGCTTTGGTACGATTCAGTGGATATTGGAACAGCACCGAGTTCAGAGCAACAAAGATAATGATATACGAGACAGCAAGCAATGAGATCGCGATGGAATACGAGATGATAATAAACAGATTCGCCAGAACAAGGGATACGACAGCAGGAACAAGCAATGTACCAAACTGGGCAACCAGTGTTTTGGGGCGGAAGGTTATTTTTTCAATCTTCAGAATAGCGTACATCAGTGCAATAGAGGCAATCAAGATAATGACGGTGAACAATAGCGGCCTTAAAAATCCACCAATGAACAAGCCGTCCATGCCTATGCGACTAAAGGTAATTAAGAAGTATGTAGAAGATAGAATTGCAATTAGCGCCATCGTTAGCCATCCGTTTAGTGAATGCTGGTCGCCAACGGTTTTCATCGTCTGATAAGGACGGGCTAATACACTGAGGAAATAGGACAGATACTGTTTACTTACTTCTTTGGCTTGCTGAACTTTCTCATTCTGCACAATATTATTCCACTGATTGGAGCTATTGCCTCCTTCAGAAGCATGGTCATTGATACCTGTTGATTCTCTCGCCTGTTCCTTGTGAATGGAGACGGATGGTGTGTTGGATGGAGAAGATGTCTGGGAAGAGGTAGCCTGCGTGCTGGACCAACGGGTATATTCGGGTTCGGAAGCAGCAGCAGATTCCGGGTTCGGTACAGGAGTTGGTGATGAGGTTGTTTGCGTTAGATTAGAGCCGCACCTCTCGCAAAAATGGGCATCTCCATTTTCATGATTACATACTGGACATTTCATGATATAAGCCTCCAATTTCTAGAAAATAAAAACATGTCAACATTGTGTCTCATTTTAACGGTTAATGACGAAGTTTGTCTATGTTTCGCAGGAATAAGTGCCCATTTAGGGAAAGTTGAAACAAAGCCACGAATCCTGTGTATTAAAGCGGAGTGTAGAAGCAACAATAGTATAGGAATGACATGCAGGCATATTAATGTAAATTCACTGTGGTATAAGCCGAATTGTTTTCTGCTGTTAATGTCTCATCGTTCGCTTTTATGTGTTATTATCATGTTAACTATATCTTTTGGGTTGCCTATGATCGTATATTTATGTATAATCAATCGTGTTAACACGTCGAATGTACGGTAGTAAGAGATGTGGGTGAGTTCATGGAACTACTGGACAGCAATGAGAGCAAGAAGAAGATGTGCCAGTATTATAACGAAATTTCGAAGGAACTGTTCGGATTTGGCACCACTCTCCTGAGAGTGACCATTGACCAGAATATTGTGACCTTCTACGCGAAGCACCGACGTTCACCGCGCTCTGACGCCCTGGAAGGGGAGGCCCCCGGCTTAAAGCTGGAAGTGGACTTCCGCATGTCTGTCTTATATAAGAAGAAATTCCGGGAGAAGCTCGAGCAACACATGGGTTTGCCAATTGAAGCTATATTGCGGGATTATGATGCGTCCACTCAGTGGGCGATCACGAATGTGATTCTGGAACAGGCCTAAGGATGGATCGGCAGGATTGATTCTTGTTGATATATACCGAGGTTATCCGGATTCATGATCAGGTTCCGTACAATTTCATATGATGGCGTCTGTCTTTGGATTGATTCTGAAGCAGAAACCGATGATGTACCGGCAGCGGGTGTCGCTTTCCTTTGTTTACGAAGAAAAGTGTTCTTGTTTATACAAGAGCGCTTTTCTTTTTGTTTTTTAAGTCGAACTATACACACTCAACTAACGTAATTTACACGGGCACTTGATGATAGAACAACCTTCCGATCGCTGTTATCCCCAGATTTTTTGATCCTTTAAAAGGTGAAATCCGGTGATAAAGGCGCACGCTCCGCTTCTTCAGGTTATTTCTGTCCTCTCCGTTATGTGTAAATGCTTAGCAGAGCATGTAAGCTAGTTCAACTTAATGGTTGGGTTGTTAAATCACACATATCAGGGGGAATAAGGATCATGATGAAAAAGTGGATTAGCGGTTTGGCAGCAGTGGCAATGACATCGGTATTACTTGCAGGTTGTGGCAGCAGTACGGAGGATGCAACAGGCGGATCAGGCAGTGGGGGAACCGCAGCTAACAAATTGGTTATCTCCACTTGGGGCTTCTCCGAAGATTTCTTCAATGAAGAAGTATTTGGTCCCTTTGAAAAAGAACATAATGTAGACATCGTGCTCGAAGTGGGCAATAACGCTGAACGTCTGAACAAAATTCGTCAAGGTACATCAAATGTCGATGTCATCTACCTGTCTGACTACTATGCACAACAAGGTATCGATGAAGGTCTGTTTGAGAAAATCGACCGTTCCAAAATCCCAAATGTAAATGACATTTATGATATTGCCAAAGCACCACTTGGTGAAGATTATGGCCCGGCCTACACGGTTGGACAGCTCGGTATTGCTTATAACCCGGATCTCGTATCCAAAGAAGTGACTTCATGGAGTGACCTGTGGGACCCGGCGTTCGAGGGTAATCTGACCATCCCGAATATTACAGCAACAGCTGGCCCAATGGTTGTGGATGCAGCTTCCCGTGTAGCTGGGAACGATACGTTTAATGAAGATGCGGCATTTGCTGAACTGAAAAAACTGAGCGGCAATGTGGTTAAATTCTATAGCCAAACTTCCGAGTTCGTGAACATGTTCTCCCAAGAAGAGATTGCGGGCGGACCGATCATGGAAATGTATTTCAAAGATCTGAAAGCAGCCGTGCCTAATGCCAAGTTTGTTACACCTAGCGAAGGTGCATATGCCGTGATGAACACAATCAATGTCGTGAAAGGCAGCAAAAACAAAGAGCTGGCTGAAGAGTTCATCAACTGGCAGCTGAGCCAGGATGTACAAGCGAAATCTGCTAAAGCCAAGGTCGATTCCCCGGTTAACACAAAGGTTGAACTGACTGCTGAAGAAGCAGAAGGTGTAACATACGGCGCTGAAGTTGTTGAGAAGCTCAACAAGCTGGATATGGAATTCGTGAATCAACAGGTTAAGGGCTGGACAGATCGCTGGAACCGTGAGATTGCACAATAAAAACAAGTAACCGACTGATTTAAAAGTATCTTTGATCAACATGTTCAACTTATATCATTTGCAGCAAGCAACCATATCACCGTATAGGAGTTGAGAACGGATGAGTGAAGCGCAAAATCGCATCATTCTGGACGTGGACACGGGGATTGACGATGCACTGGCGATCTTGCTGGCGGTCAAAAGCCGGAAGCTGGACATCCTCGGTATCACCACAGTCTGTGGGAACGTATCACTCCAGCAGGCAACAGAGAATACGTGCAAAATTCTTGAACTCGCGGGTGCACCAACGATCCCGGTCATTGCCGGAGCAGCTGGACCGCTTACTCGCAAGTCGCATTATGAACACCGGGTACATGGACAGGACGGGTTGGGCGGTGCGCTGCCTGATCCGGCCGTGTCTAAGAAAGCCGAGGAAGGTTTTGCGCCAGACTTTATCGTGGAGCAAGCCAAGTTGTATCCAGGCGAACTGACATTAATTATGACCGCACCATTAACCAACTTGGCCCTCGCGTTGATGAAGTGTCCTGAACTGCCTTCTTTATTGAAGGAAGTCATCTTCATGGGTGGTGTTGTTCGCGGACATGGCAATATTACACCGACTGCCGAGTACAACACATACGCTGATCCAGAAGCAGCTCGCATCGTACTGCACGCAGGCATCGAGAAGCTTACTCAGGTCGGACTGGATGTGACGCGTCAAACATTGCTGAATGAAGCAACGATTGAGCGCCTCACAGATCCTGTAATTCGTGCATACGTCGCTCAAAGCACAGAGATTTATATCAACCGTTATGAACAAATGAACGGCGTCCGCGCTTGCGCTTTACATGACCCACTAGCCGTGGGTGTAGCCCTTGCCCCGGAACTGGTAGGACGCAAATCGTATTATGTCGATGTCGAAACCGCCAGCCGCCTGTGCGATGGTCAGATGGTATGCGACTTCCAAAACCGTTTGGGTGAGCAGCCCAACACCCTCGTCTGCGAAACTGTAGATGCAGAAAGCTTCCTTGAACTGTTTATCAACGCATTAAACGCGTAGTTATGAACTTCACGGCATTGGAGCTCAGTCTAAAATCAACCCACCTAATTCGCTGGTAGTGTAGGGGACGAAATCGATTCTGAAGAAGCGAAGCGTTCGCCTAAAAGCTTTCTGAAAGAAAGCTGCTTCGGAAGCATACACTATCCTTGGATTTTTCCTTCTACTAAGAAGGAGATCAAGAAAATCCAAGGATAACAGCGATCGTAAGAACGATTCGTAACCGGAACGGCTGGTGCGATGAGTGAACGTTTATTTTTGAAATGTGCGCCAGTGAAACGTGTGAATAAAACCATTTTACAAGTCAGGAGTATCGCGATGAAGAAATCAGTAATCTACTGGCTATTGCTGCCGGGATTTGTGTTTTTGGCGGCATTTATGATCATTCCGATTGTCCTGACGATCGGGTCGACGTTTTTCCAAGAAAACTCCTTCACGTTTGAAGGATACATGCATTTTTTCAGAGACCCATACTTTTTGAAAATATTGCTTACGACGCTGCAAGTCAGCGTGGTCACCACCATCGTCTGTGTGGTGCTCGGATTCCCGACAGCTTATTATATCTCGCAGAAAGCGCCGCGCCGTAAAGGCATTTTGCTGGCACTGGCAATCTTCCCGCTGCTGACGAGTCCGGTCGTGCGCTCTTTTAGCTGGATGATCATTCTTGGACGCAAAGGGCTGATCAATAACACCCTTGTTGGTCTGGGTATCGTGGACAAGCCGCTGGACATTCTGTACACACCAGCAGCGATGATGATCGGTCTGACACATCTGTTCCTGCCACTGATGATTATCTCTCTGGTGGGTGTGCTGGAGAACATTGACGGTGACCTGCTCAAGGCAGCACAAAGTCTGGGTGCATCGCGCATTACGGCATTCCGCCGGGTCGTGTTCCCACTGGCTGTGCCAGGACTTGTGATCGGAGCCGTGCTTGTCTTTGTTGGAAGCCTGACGGCGTATACCACACCTGCCCTCCTTGGAGGCAAGCAGCGTGTAATTGCTACGTTCCTGTATCAGAACGCCATGACCCTCAACGACTGGTATCTGGCCTCGGTTGTTGCCGCGATTATGATTGTAATTACATTTGTCGTGGTCGGTGTCATGAACAAAATGGCCAAAACTTTAAATCCGAAGGGGTAGACACATATGCGGGAGAAACATATCGGGCTGGGTCTGTTCAGTCTGCTGGTCTTTATCTTTCTGCTGGGCCCGCTTCTGATCATATCGGTCACTTCGTTTGAACCGGGAACGGTACTCAAATTTCCGCCGGAAGGGTTCTCCTTCCGCTGGTATGAGAATATTTTCAACACAGGCGGTTTCCTCCGCACGTTCCAGACGTCCATCATCATTTCCTTACTGGGAAACTTGTTGGCGCTGGTGCTCGGAGTTCCGGCTGCGTATGCACTCAGTCGTTACGATTTCAAAGGCAAGTCTGTGCTGAACGCACTGTTCCTGTCCCCGGTACTGATCCCGGGAATCGTGCTTGGTTTTACATTGATGAAATACCTGATCGTAATCTACCATCTGCCGATGTATCTCGGACTGTTGATCGGTCATACGATTATCATGCTTCCATTTATCATTCGGGTTATTGCATCGAGTCTGTCGAGCTTTGACTTTGCAGTGGAAGAAGCTGCGCTGAGTCTTGGCGCGGGACGTGTAAGAACGTTCTTCACGATCGTGCTTCCTAACATCCGCTCAGGAATTATCGCTGCCGTGTTGATTGCCTTCCTGGAATCCTTCAACAATGTGGACATCTCGGTGTTCATGACCGGACCAGGGGTAAGCACATTACCGATCCAGATGCTGACGTATGTCGAGAATTATTTTGACCCAACGATTGCAGCGATTTCCGTGCTCTTGATGGTGCTGACCGGACTCTTAATGTTTGTGATCGAACGGATCATGGGCGGATTTTCATACTTTACTAAACGTTAATTGGAGGCGCAGAACGCTATGGCATTGCTGACATTAGACCACGTATCCGTGGCATACGATAAGCAGACAATCCTGAAGGATTTTCAGTTGGAGCTGGAAAAAGGTAAACTGCTCTCCCTGCTCGGACCGAGCGGTTGCGGCAAAACAACTACGCTGCGCCTCATCGCCGGATTCCTGGAAGCATCACAGGGCAAGTTTATGTTTGGCGGCAAGGATTATACGAAGGTTCCGGCGAACAAGCGGAACTTCGGATTTGTATTTCAGAGTTATGCGTTATTCCCGCATCTGTCTGTCTATGACAACGTGGCCTTTGGCCTGCGGATGCGTAAAGTAAAAGACAAGGATATCTCTTCCCGTGTGATGCGAATCCTGGAAGTGGTTAACCTGAATGGATTTGAGAAACGTTTTCCACAAGAATTGTCTGGTGGACAGCGTCAACGTGTGGCGATTGCCCGCGCATTGGTGATTGAACCTGACCTGCTCTTGTTCGACGAACCACTCAGTAACCTGGATGCCAACCTTCGCCTCAACATGCGGGTGGAGATTCGCCGGATTCAGCAAGAGCTGGGCATTACAACGCTGTATGTCTCTCATGACCAGGAAGAGTGCTTCTCGATCTCGGATCAGGTAGCGATTATGAACAAAGGTGTGGTCGAGCAGCTCGACCGCCCGGAAACCATTTTCAAATATCCGGCGACTGAATTTGTAGCACGATTCATCGGGTTCCATAATTTTATTGAATTTGCGGATCGCAGTGATGCAGGTGAATTAATTACCCTGAGCGCAGGTGGACGTACGTTTACAGCTACCGCACATCCTGGAACAGCACGTCCTGGTGCACGCAAAGGTGCGATTCGCCCAGATGATCTGATCGTTAGTGGAGATACCTCTGCGGATGTGGTGAACGCCTTGCCGGGCATTATCAAAGTCAGCACGTATCTGGGACGCAGTTATCAGTATGTAATCGAGACGGAGCTTGGTGACTTTACAGCAAATCAGGAGATGGAAACACCGTACCTTAGTGGGCAGCGTGTTAGCCTGATTTTCCCACAGGACAAGCTTGTATTGGTAGAGTAGTCGTGAATGTAGGAATAGCTTGAAGAAATAAGAGCAGCAAAGAAGGCATTTCATGCGATGATTCCGGACGAGGTAGTGGTACGCAATCAAGTGTATTGCATTAGATTAAAGTGCAGGGTCATCGTCCAGTCCGGATCGCAGTGAAATGTTTGTGAAGAAGGAGATTATGCCCCATGCGTGCAGATCAACTAATTGTGAATGTACATGTGTATAACAGTTATTATAAACGGTTTGAAATGAACAACGTTGCAGTACTCGACGGCAGATTCCTGTATGTTGGACCCGACGGACCGGAGATGATTCAGGCAGACGAAGTCATTGATGCGCGGAGAAGATACATGATTCCTGGCTTGATCGATATCCATCTGCATATCGAAAGCACGATGGTGACACCGGAAACCTTTTCCCATGGTCTGATTGGCTGCGGCGTAACATCCATTGTAGCGGAACCGCATGAGATGGCGAATGTATTTGGGCTGGAGGGTGTGCAGGAGATGATGGCTGCGAGTCGGGAGACGACGGTGGACATGTTCTATGCGATCCCAAGTTCCGTTCCGGCAACCCCGATGGAGACAACAGGCGGTTCGATCGAGATCGAAGATATGGACGTGCTGCTCGCCACTGGCGAGATCATCTGTCTGGGCGAGATCATGAACTATGTCGATGTCATACGTGATCCGGAGTGCAAGACGAACCAGATTCTACAGCATGTCCGCAAAAACTATCCTGATCTGGTGATCGAAGGACATACACCGAAACTGCTTGGACTCGATCTGCATCGACTGATCTACGCAGGCATCGATTCCGATCATACCCATCAGAGCATTGAGGGATTGCAGGCGCGGATTGCGGCAGGTATGTTTATTGAAATTCAGGAGAAATCAATGACCCCGGAAGTCATGGAGTACCTGATTCAACATGATGTGGCGCAGCATTTCTGCTTTGTTACGGATGATGTGATGCCGGATTCACTGGTGGAGCGTGGCCATCTGGATCATATCGTACGCAAAGCAATTCAGATGGGCATGCGTCCGGAAGACGCGATCTATGCAGCAACATCTACCCCTGCTTCCCGGATGAAAATGACTGATCGTGGCAGCGTTGCCCCAGGCAAAGTGGCCGATTATGTGTTGGTATCCAACTTGGATGATCTCTCTATTGATCAGGTGTACAAAAACGGCCGCAAAGCTTATGACGATTACGAACCGTATAAGCAGGAGCGCATAACCGGGCAGTTCCCACCTCACTTCTATAAGAGCGTACAGTTGGAGAAGCTGGGCGTAGCAGATTTTGCAATTCAGTTGGCAGACCCAAAAGTCAGTGGATCAGGGGTTGATCTCGCTGGTGAAGGTGAGTACCAATGCCGTGTCATGATGGTCAAGGATGGTTCTACTTTTGTGGAAGAGCATATTGCATCGGTTCAGTCCTCAGATGGCGAATTGCAGTGGGAAGAAAGTGGATATGCGCAGATCGCGACCTTTGAACGTTATGGCGTGAACGGCAATCGTGCACATGGCCTGATCGGTGGAGACACCATCAAACGCGGCGCCATTGCAACGACATATTCACACGACAATCACAACCTGCTGGTTGTAGGACGTAATCGTGAAGATATGATATTGGCAGCTAACACGGTAATTTCGAGCCAGGGTGGGTTCTGTGTGGTGGAAGATGGCAAGGTGCTATCCCATCTGGAACTTCCTGTAGGTGGCATTTTGACGGAAGAACCACTTGCAGTGGTTTCCCATCAAGTGAAGGAATTGAGAGCAGCGATGTTGTCTCTTGGATATGTGCATTACAACCCAATCATGTCGATCAGCACCCATTCCCTTGCGGTAAGTCCCGCGTTGAAGATTACGGACCATGGCTTGATTGATGTGAATGCAGGTAAGGTTGTATCGTTGATTGTATAGTTTGAAGACACATATGTCGTGATGCACATGAAAAAACACCCTATTTGGTATTATCCCCTTTAAGTAGACACTTGAAAAAGCCTTCATGTTATCATGAGGGTTCAAGTGACACTTGGAGGGGATATTTTTATGGCAAAAAAAGGACAAACATTTCAGACGTATACCGAAGAATTTAAATTGAATGCGGTTAGATCCTATGTCGAAGGGTCTTCAAGTTATAAAGTGGTAGCTGAACGCGAAGGAATTCGAAACTGTTCACAACTGAAGGTGTGGGTGAAAAAGTGGAAAAACGGGGAAGCGTTCGATGAGCGAAAAAACAATGTTCCGAATCCAATGAAAGGACGTCCCCGTACTGCCTTTAGCAGTGTAGAAGAAGAACGTGACTACCTTCAAGCACAGGTGGATTATTTAAAAAAGCGGTATCCAAATCTAGTAAAGGAGAAGCGCTGAGCCAACGGGAGAACTACGATATCATAGACGAATTGCGCTGCTCGCATAGCATTACACGCCTATTATCGATTACAGGAATACCCCGTTCCAGTTATTACAAATGGCGAGCAACACAGCCGCAGCGAGACGCAAGACAAGACCGTGATCGTGAGATCAAAGAACACATGATGGCTATTCATTTTGCAAACCGAGAGTTTGGTTATCCTCGCATGACAACGGCGCTCTGGGAGGCTGGTCTGAACGTTAATCACAAGAAAGTATGGCGAATCATGCGGGAACTATCGATCCAATCGGTCATTCGTAAGAAGCGGAAGAAGTCCAGCTATACGCCATCTGTGATTTATCCGAATCGCCTGAAGCGCAAATTTCATGCCACAGCCCCCCAGCAAAAAATGGTGACGGATATTACTTATATTTCGGATGGAAACACATTCGTTTATCTGTCTGTCATTCAAGACTTGTTCAACAACGAAATTGTAGCTTGGCAATTATCTAAACGGAACGATGTTCAGCTCGTATTGGATACGGTGGAACAATGGACACAAAAAAGAGACGTTTCGGAAGCCGTGCTCCATTCGGATCAAGGCTTCCAATACACGTCTCAGGCGTACAACACACGATTAGAAGCATTCGGCGTGAAGGGCAGCCACTCTCGCAAAGCAACCTGCCTGGATAACGCATGCATCGAATCCTTCTTTTCGCATCTCAAGACAGAGAAGCTGTACCTTAACCAGTGTAATTCAGAAGCAGAGATTCGACAAGCCGTGGAAGATTACATGTACCATTACAACTACCGACGATTTCAAGCCAAACTCAAACAGCGCGCACCGATTGAATATCGATGCGCACTGGCAGCATAGCTTTTTTCATCTGTCTACTTGACAGGGGTATGACCAATTTCACAATTGTGAGCTAGGGTGTTTTTGTCTGTGCTTATTGGAATTATTATTATTTTAGCAACTTCTCTGGGTTCTTCACTTTAATGGAAACAACTTCGCCACAATCCAGACAAACCGTGTACATTTTTTCCACACCGAGAGTCATTTTCTTATCCAATGGACGAAGGTTGATGTAATCCGATGCTTCTACGAAAGATGTTCCTCCGCAATCATGACATTTCTTTTCTGATGTACTCATAAGTTCATTCCACCTTTTATTCATTTGTAATGTGTTCATTAATATAATATTCATTAAATGGAAATACAAAATTATCTAATTATTCATCGTAGATTAGGGTCCGTTAGTCCGTAAATTAAATTTTTATTTTGCCTTCTAAAGTCCACTCCAAATATTTGGACACTGAAGGTGCGACCCATTTTCGGCTGTCATTTTCATGATTCCACACAAACACGTCATCTCTACACGTTCCATCCCCTGTCACAGGAAAAGCAAATAAATCCCCAATCCCACTTTCCCCGAAGAAGAGCAGGTGATCAAAGGGCATGTAGTAATCTTGGGAGTGGTCATCCCGATAATGTCTGTTTTCATTCTTAATTCGATCTTCTGACCAGATAAGTCCCAAATCGTAAATAGCTCTGACTCCATTGGTTTCGAGCAATATTTCTTTTAATTCACGAGGGAGCGTAACCTGTAAGGAGTCTTCCATCTTTGCAATGTCATCACCAGATGCAGGGGGACTGAACGTATACTCCTTCGAAATGCTATGAAGATGCTCTTTCCACATGAATAAAGGCCTCCTCGATATATTCTAACTGTCAGTAACGAATGAAACGGTATGTAATTGATTGAAAAAAGAAGTCCTTCTTAACTTAAAAGGCTACTGTTTTTGATGTAGCGCAGTAATGTTATGTAAGGACTACTCTTCTAACTCCAGTTTACCAAGTTAGCCAACCGCTCGTTCGTTTATAGTTGTGCAGAAGATCGTATTGCTCGTGGTGCATGAGACGCTTCATTTTGGTTCTATACAGACGATAATCATGTTTACGATCGGGTTTACTTTCTTTGTTGTAATGCGTGCTCTTGATTCCTTTACGGTGATCTTTCAGCTTTTCTTTTCTTGGATCAATGAACTTCTTGTTGTGTCTCTGTGCAAAAGCTGTTTCATTTTCCCATGATTGAATCTCTTCCTGTGTGAACATCTTCATCCCCGTTGTACCGGGCTAGATTTTGGCTTGAGTAGCCAGTGCCTTGAGCACAACTAATAGGAGAAGAATTTTGGGTTGAACATCGTCATCACCTCAGATTTAATCATCCTTATTTTAACATATAAAGCCGTCCGATCAATTCTGGTCTAAGCGTTATTATGGGTACTGTTCTGGAGTAGAGATGATCACGCAACAAATCCCTTTTGGACGAGGCATAGGAATACATATATAGTAGTAAGAAAAGAGTGTTTGGACGCAAAAGCAGGAGGATAGACAACCATTATGAGTGAAATAGATAATGCTAAAACCATATTTTTCGACGTGGATGATACGTTATATGATCACTTGCAGCCACTTTGTGGCGCGTTGCAGGACGTTCTCGGCCTGCCCGATGAGTTCCCTTATGCTGAGGCCTATCATCGTTTTCGTTATTATAGTGACTGGCTGTCTGCACAAGAAGATCTGTCCGCTGTACCAGAAGCGGATGCAGTAGAGCGAATGCGCCGTCGGAGGTTTGAGTTGACGATGGAAGAGTTCGGACTCCCCCTACAATCGGGACAGGCTGAAGAACTACAAGCACAGTATCTGAGCAGACAGTTTGAGATTGTACCTTTTGAAGGAGCGTATGAGCTGATCAGAAGGCTTCAGGCAGAAGGCCATACCGTTGGTCTAATTACCAATGGAGAAGGAGAGCATCAGCGCCGCAAGCTTGAAGCACTGGATGTGCTTAGTCTCGTGGACGAGCATCTGGTCTTCATCTCCGGTACAACTGGTTATGCAAAGCCGGATCGCAGGTTGTTTGAATATGTGAGTAAGCATTCCGGGACAGATGCCCGTTCCAGCTATTACATTGGCGACTCGTGGCGTAATGATGTGGTAGGTGCGGTCGATGCGGGGTGGACAGTCATCTGGTTCAACCATCGGGAGGCGCTGCCGGAGTCCGATCATCAACCTCATTTTGTAGCACGGAGCTATGAAGAGATCAGTCGTATCCTGACTTTTGAGTTTGTTAAGCAATAAAATTGTACAGGTGGGTTCATGCGGTCCTATCATCTCACGGAGATGAAGGGCTGTTTTTGCGTTATTTGCACTGTGAGAATATTCGCAGTATGTGAGCGTAATTAAAGGTATAAATAAAAAGTGGGATCTGGTGCAAGCAGTACTACAGATCCTCATTAATCAGCCGTGTGGCCAGTGAACTCCACTTTTTATAATGATATAGGATGAAGCTCAGCTTCATGGAATCTTCATGTACAAGACAGGGCGAAATCCTTCCCAAACAGGATATGCGGTGTTATAATTAAAACAAGATTTAGATTAAGTCTAAATTAAAAGAAGCGAATCAAAGCAATCCATTATAAAATTCAAATTCTATTTTTATATTCGAGAGGGGATAAATTCCATGAGCACAATCCAAACTAGAAACAACACTTTTGCTAACAATGCCACAGCACTTCAAGAAGTCCTGAACCGTCAGATCGCAGGTTGGTCCGTACTATACACGAAACTGCATAACTTCCACTGGTATGTCCAAGGACCTCATTTCTTCACACTGCATGCCAAATTCGAAGAGTTGTACAACTTGGCTACGGCGAATATGGACGAAGTTGCAGAACGTTTGCTGGCTATTGGTGGACGTCCGGTGGCTACGATGGCTGAACAGCTGCGTCTTTCTCCAATTGAAGAGGCACAAGGGCAGTTGTCTGCTGAGCGTATGGTAGAGTCGGTGGTTGCTGATCTGCGTACAATGGTGAAAGTGATTCATCAAGGCATTCACGAAGCGGGAGAAGCAGAGGATAACGCAACGGAAGATATGCTGATTGGATTCACCGCTGCGCTGGATAAAGAGGTCTGGATGTTAACCGCATTTCTGGGCAAATAAGCAAAGTCACCCTACATCCTGACAACGATATGTAGAGTCCGTGAACAAAGTGTCCGTTCGCTTACAAATCCGGTGCGCTTGCCGTATAATGATGGCATTCAAGATGTACAGAATGGTGGAATGAACGATGCGGTCAGACCTGGAACAATTGCAGGAAGAAGCTGAACGGTTTATATATACATGTTATGAAGAGCTGGGCCATTCGCGTGAAGACGCAGAGGCCCGGCTTGTTGCCGTTATGGGAGAGATCGAAGTAACTGGTACTTATGTGCATACCACAGAAGAATTGGAGCAAGGTTGTAAAATGGCCTGGCGGAACAGCAACCGCTGCATCGGGCGGCTGTTCTGGGATAAATTGCGGATCGTGGACGCACGTCATGCTGATACGGCAGGGACGGCAGCAGAAGCTGTGTTGAATCATATCCATGTGGCATCCAACGGTGGCAAAGTAATCCCGATGATTACCATTCTTCCACCGGATGGGCCGAATGGAACTCCGGTACGTATCTGGAATCATCAGCTCATTCGATATGCAGGATATGAGACAGAGCAAGGCATTATTGGAGATCCTGCTTCGGTGGAACTGACCAAGGCGGCGATGTCACTTGGCTGGCAGGGGGCAGGTAGCTCCTATGATGTCTTGCCACTCATAATTCAGGCGCAAGGACAAGCTCCAGAGTGGTATGTTATACCCGAAGAAGAGATTGTGGAAGTTCTTATCGAACACCCGGAGCGGAAAGAGATTGCGGAGCTTGGCATGCGCTGGTACGGTGTGCCGATGATCGCCGATATGCGACTGGAGATTGGTGGTGTGTCCTACCTGGCAGCACCGTTCAATGGTTGGTATATGGGTACCGAGATCGGCGCCCGTAATCTGGCAGACACGTTTCGGTATAACAAGTTGCCTGCAGTGGCGGCAGCATTTGGATTGAATACCTCGAGTGAAACGACCTTGTGGAAGGACCGTGCGTTGGTAGAGCTGAATGTGGCTGTGCTGCATTCGTTCAAAAAAGCAGGTGTGAGCATTGTGGATCACCACACGGCAGCAGCGCAGTTCCAGTTATTTGAACAGCGGGAGGAGAAGGCTGGGCGTGAATTGACCGGAGATTGGGTGTGGCTGATTCCGCCAGTGTCCCCGGCTATAACGCATATATTCCACAGCTCCTATCGTAATGAGATCGTGAAGCCGAACTTTTTCCATCAGGATCAGGCGTATACCCTGAAAGATGGTGTGGCATCTGCCGCAGAGCCGCGAAGCAGCGAGCAGCAGAATGCACAGGTAGAGAATCACCAACCACAGGCCGGAGATGCACCAATGAAATGCCCGTTTGCACATTAATTGTGCAGGCGGGTCATTTTTTGTGATCCTTTTTTATCCAAACGAAGGGCTACCCCTCTTTCAATCGATACCGACTGCGCATCACGGCCTGAACTATAATGGCAGCAGCAATCAGCACCAGGTTGAACACAAACACGGAGTAAAGCGATCCAACTTCCGTAAGCAACGCAGCAACCAGTGGAGATACGATGGAGCCGATCTCGGCCGCAGAGACAATTTTGCCTATGACAGAACTTCGACTCTCGTCTGGGATGTGATCACCAATATGGGCAAAGAACGAATCCATGTAACATGCACCGCCAACCCCGCCAATGAGCATGCCAACGTAGACCCATAGATGGGAGGACGTGCTTAGAAATACAGCAACTTCGATTCCAATCAGGAACATGCCGAGCATGCAAAGCAACAGGCGATCGCCTAACCGGTCAGAGAGATAACCAACAAAGGGAGCAGCGGCAAGCGTAGAGATCCCGGAGACGGTGAAGGCGAGACTGGTGGCAAACGGGTCCCAATGCATGATGTGAGCTGCATACAGTGCAAAATAGGTGAGGAATACCGCATACGCGCTCATCTCAAGAAAATGTACCGTGCCGTAACCGATAAGCTGCTGATGCTGTGTGAGCCTTGTAGACAAACCTTGAGTATGCTTTGCGTCAGACGGTGATGAAGATAAAGGAGGAGGTTCAGTGGATGCAGCAAAAGGGTGGGATTCACTGATGGTGGAATCTACAACAACGTTATCCGTGGAGAGTGGCGAATGTGATGATTTATCGATAGGTTCTTGTGTCACAGTAGCCGAAGGATCTTCTAATAGGTGATCACTTAACGTATCCCCAGATCCATGATTGGCTCTAGCTTGTGCCGTCGTCTTCATCCCCATCGCAGCGACCACGGCCATCAGACAACATACGGTAACGAGCAAAAAAGGAACCGACAGCGGCCAATGCATAGCCAGCCAGCCACTAATGACGGGACCGAGTATCATACCGCCGCCCTCACTGCTGCTGATATATCCATTGTACAGGCCGCGGTTGTCTACATTGCCCCCATCCCCGATGATGGAACGTACGACCACGGTAAGGCCCGTGGAAGCGAGCCCTTGCAGCAGTCGTAGCAGGCCGAATAACACCGCAGCAGTAGACAGCGCGAAGCCACCCATACAGACTGCCAACAGGATCAGCATGAGGATGAGCGACTTTTTTCCTCCGAGTTTTCTATAAATTGCCGCCGCAGGAACACCACCAATTACTTTCCCTACATAAAAAAGTGCAAAAATAACCCCCATCATCCAGCCGGACAGGCCGAATTCCTCAATAAACAAAGGAAACAGGGGCAGGATCATGAATCCGCCCATCTGACTTAGGAAACAAATGGTCATTAGCAAAGGCAGGTTACGACGAATTTCCAAGAGCCAAGACTCCTCTCACACATAAAATGGAATCCCTAATATGCTTTATTTTCCAAATGAATGCGTAGATATCGACATATACCCGTAATGTATGCAGGATTTATGAAAATAAGAAGAAATGACACGTGGTGTTTACATCAAAACCATTGCGGATATACCTGAATCATATATAATAGATGGGTTATCAATAAGGAAACATGGACGAAAGTGTACAGACTTAAGATGTACCTCAAGTATAAGGGGGCGATGTGAAGCATGTCAGAACAACAACCGATTATCCGCTTCGAAGCGGTGACTCAGCAATACGATCAGGATGAAGCCGTATTGAAGGCAGTCAGCTTTGAGATTGAGCGGGGTAAATTTTATACGCTTCTTGGCCCGTCAGGGTGCGGGAAAACAACGATATTGCGGCTGATTGCCGGCTTTGCGGAGCCGACACAGGGCAGTATTTATTTTAACGGTGCGCTCATCAACCGAGTGCCTGCCCACCAGCGGCAGGTGAATACTGTATTTCAGGATTACGCGTTATTTCCACATTTGAATGTATTTGAGAACGTAGCTTTTGGTTTGCGGATCAAAAAGATGAAAACAGCTGAAATTCGCAGCAAAGTGTTGGAAGCCCTCAAATTCGTCAATCTGTCCGGTTATGAAAACCGTGAAATTGGTGAAATGTCTGGCGGACAACGGCAACGTGTCGCGATTGCACGTGCCATTGTGAACGAACCTGAAATTCTCCTGCTGGACGAGCCTTTGTCAGCACTCGATCTGAAGCTGCGGACCGAAATGCAGTACGAGTTACGGGAGCTGCAACAGCGACTGGGCATCACGTTTATCTTTGTTACGCATGATCAGGAAGAGGCTCTAGCGATGTCGGATGAGATCTTTGTCCTGAATGGCGGCGTGATTCAACAGAGCGGTACACCGAATGATATCTATGATGAGCCGATTAACCGCTTTGTGGCGGACTTTATCGGGGAATCGAACATTGTATCGGGCAAAATGAAGCAGGACTTTGTGGTGGAATTCGCTGGCGCACAGCACGAGTGTGTCGATCAGGGTCTCCAGCGGGACGAGCCGGTAGAGATTGTCATTCGTCCAGAGGATCTGGAGATTACAACGGAAGACCAAGGCAAGCTCAAGGTTAATGTGGACTCCCAGTTATTCCGTGGGGTGCATTACGAGATATCCACGTACGACGATGCGGGCAATGAGTGGCTTGTTCATTCAACCAAGAAAGCCGTTGTAGGCGCACGGATTGGACTCTATTTTGACCCGGAAGCGGTACATGTTATGCGCTTTAACGAGACCGAGGAAGAGTTCGATAAACGACTCGAAGCCTATCAAGAGGCCGCTCATGCAGACTAAGGCCAGCACACGCAATGCGTATCTGATTCCATATGTATTATGGATGGTGTTGTTTGTTGTGGCGCCGGTTCTGCTGGTCATCTATTACTCGTTCTTCGACGTTGAAGGGAACTTCACGTTTGGCAACTACGCCCGGTTCTTCACACCGGTGTACTTGCAGATGACGCTCAGTTCGTTCTGGTATGCATTTCTGATTACGGCCTTCTCGCTGCTGATCTCCTACCCGACGGCGTATATGCTGACCCGGACGAAGCACAAGCAGTTATGGTTGCTGCTGATCATTCTGCCAAGCTGGATCAATCTTTTGCTAAAAGCGTATGCCTTCATCGGCCTGTTCGGAACGTATGGTCTAACCAACTCCTTACTTGAAGTCGTGGGTATTGGTACACAGCAGATTTTGTTCACCGATTTCAGTTTTATCTTTGTCTCGGTGTACATCTTCATTCCATTCATGATTCTGCCGATCTTCAATGCGCTGGAAGAGATGAATCCATCATTGATCTACGCTGCGCGTGATCTGGGGGCCTCATCGTGGCTGACCTTCCGCCGGGTTATCTTTCCACTGACGATTAGCGGTGTGAAATCAGGCTGTCAGGCTGTATTTATTCCTGCGCTGTCTCTGTTCATGATTACCCGCCTTATTGCGGGGAACCGTGTAATTACGCTGGGAACAGCGATCGAACAGCATTTTCTCGTCACCCAAGACTGGGGGATGGGTTCAACGATTGCCGTCTTTTTGATTATTGCGATGGCGATTATTATGTTCCTGACTGGATCAGGCAAGAAGGAGGTGCGTAATGGGAAGAAACGGAAAGCTGTCTAACGTCTATCTAGCCGTTGTATTCGCCATATTGTACGCACCGATTGCGTATCTGATCTTCTATTCCTTCAATAGTGGCGGGCATATGCGCAGCTTCGAAGGATTCACGCTTGAATGGTACAGAGAGGTATTCGCTGATACTCGGCTGCTCATCATTGTGCTGAATACATTTATCATCGCACTGCTGTCATCGGCGATCTCAACGATCCTTGGTGTTGCAGGAGCACTGGCAATCTACCATGTGCGTCGCAAACGGACCAAAAATACGCTGCTGTCACTCAATAACGTGCTCATCGTGAGTCCCGATGTCATCATTGGTGCATCGTTCCTGATCCTGTTTACCATGATTGGCATCAAACTGGGCTTTACTTCGGTTCTGTTGTCTCATATTGCGTTCAGTGTGCCGATTGTTGTCATCATGGTACTGCCGAAGCTACAGGAGATGAGTCCGACACTGATGGATGCAGCACGGGATCTGGGCGCTGGTTCCTGGCAGATTCTGACGCGTGTGGTGCTGCCATACGTGAAACCGGGTATTTTTGCCGGATTCTTCATGGCCTTGACGTACTCGCTCGATGATTTTGCAGTAACATTCTTCGTCACAGGTAATGGATACTCCACACTCTCTGTAGAGATATACTCCAGAGCAAGGCAGGGCGTATCCTTGTCCATCAATGCCTTGTCCACCCTGTTGTTCCTGCTGACAGTGTTGCTGGTCGTTGGATATTACTTCATTAACCGCCGTGCAACGCGGATTCCACCTGGAGGGAAGGGGCTGCGTCCATGAAGCAACTGGTACGGACATTTGCAATTGTATTCGTGGCCGCCTTTGCCCTGATGATCCTGGCTTCGTATCTGAACAAGAGTCAGGGGTATTCTGGCGGCAACACGCTGACCATCTATAACTGGGGCGATTATATCGACCCGGATCTGCTTAAGGAGTTTGAGGACGAGACGGGCATTAAAGTGATCTATCAGACGTTTGACTCCAATGAAGCGATGCTGACCAAGATTGAGCAGGGCGGTACTACGTTTGATGTGGCGATTCCTTCCGAATATGCGATTAGCAAAATGAAAGAGGAAGACCTGCTCGTTCCAATTGATCACAGCAAATTGACTAATCTGAGCAATATCGATCCGCGGTTCTTGGACTTGTCCTTTGACGAAGGCAACAAGTACTCGATCCCTTATTTCTGGGGAACAGTGGGGGTTGTGTTCAATCCCGAACTGGTGGATGGGTTGACGTTTGATAGCTGGAATGACCTGTGGGACCCACGTCTGAAAAATCAAATCCTGCTCCTTGACGGTGCACGTGAAGTCATTGGGATGGGATTAAACAGTCTCGGGTATTCCCTGAACGATACCAACGAAGATCATCTGCAAGAGGCGCTGAAGAAGCTGTCTACATTGACACCTAACGTGAGAGCGATTGTCGGAGACGAGATCAAAATGTTACTCGCTAATGAGGAAGCAGCCGTTGGACTTGTATGGTCTGGAGATGCGTCCGAGATTATGGATGAGAACGACAAGCTGGATTATATGGTGCCGGAAGAAGGCTCGAACCTCTGGTTCGATAACATGGTTATCCCGAAGACGGCGAGTAATATTGAAGGAGCACACCAGTTTATCAACTTCATGTTGGACCCGGATCATGCCGCTCGCAATGCGGAGTATGTCGGATATTCCACACCGAACGCCGAGGCACTTAAGCTGCTGCCAGAGGATATCTCCGAGGATGAACGCTTCTATCCGGACGAGACACTGACAGGCAAGCTGGAGGTCTACGATAATCTGGGTAAAAAAATGCTCTCGCATTATAACGACCTGTTCCTGGAGTTTAAAATGCACAGTAAATAACCGCCAATAGCGTATGTACAGTTCGTTAGATTTGCAAAAAAACAAAAAGGGTTGCTGCTCGTCATTTCAATTGAATGACAAGCAGTAACCCTTTTTTTGTTACCCGCTTCAGAGCAAAAAGCTCAGGTTATTTTTTCGTGCACACGTTAACGGAGGGGACAGAACAAACGAAGGAAGCGAAGCGGTCGCCTTTATCAACGGATTTTCCCATTGCTAGATGGGATTCAAAAAAATCCGGGGATAACAGCAATCCGAAGTTGTTCTGTCACCGCAGTGATCAAGTGGGAACGAATAAAGGGTTACATGCGCTTTTTGCGACCCACCATGATCCACGCCCCACCCATAATCAGCACAATCGCCACGAACGGTTGAATAAAGCTCAAGCTGCTCAGCATCGTGCCAATCGACATCACAGCGAAGAACAGCAACGATATAACTGTTAGAATGTTGATGGGGATCAGCAACCATTTATTCCGACCACCGAACCAATACAATTCGAACAGACCAACAGCAACAGCAAGAATGAAGCCCGGCCACATCGTCCCCCAGTTGTTAAACAGCATGGCGATCTGACAGACGATACCAACCGTGAGCAGCAACCCACCAGGAACCAGAAGTCCAACCCCTCTGCCAATCATGGAGAAGTAGAGCCAGTGGAAGAACAGCCCGAGTGGAATCACGAATAATGTGGGCCAGAAGTTCGCAAAGATCGTACCCGGACCGAGTGAACCTCCCTGGTTCAGAATCAGGTACACGCCCAGCAAAATGAGAACAGGCGCAAGGATCGTACGTTTAGCCATAATATCTCTCCTTCTCAATACAAAATCAATTCTCCGAACAGTTGTATGTAGAGCAATTACTTTCGTTATTCACAGCATACCATGAACTGGAAAAGTCTATCCTCCGTCTTTGGAGTTAAAGTGAACCTAGACCAAAGTCTAGGTACGTAAATTGGAGAAAATATACTCCCTAGATGAGGGTGTAGTTGAACATGCTAAAGACCCACTCTGTTGAAGAGTGGGTTCTGTCATTTTTTTTATCCAAAACGAAGCTTGTTATTTCACTACATCCGAATGTTTCTTGCCCCAGCTGTTCACACCGTCATCCTCAATAATGGAGATGGCAGCATCGGCGATATCGGGGTTCGTCATCAACTTCTCCTGAATACGGAACTTGATGTCATCTGCATCGGCAAGACTGAGTCCTTTGGTGAGTTCAATCAGACCTTCGACATGATAATAACGGCCTTCCTGAATGATACGCATCATCTGAATATCGGCAACGTGTGTGTCTGCCAGAATGGTCTGAGACACTTTGTCCTCGATATCCTGGGGAGCCGCAACACCAATCAATCCGATCATATTATCATAACCAACCCGGAAGGCTACAGCGATCATCAGACATCCAATAATTGTTGTCACAATGCCATCGAGCAATGCAAAATTGGTTAATGCAATGACTACAACGGAGATCAAGGCGAGTGTCGCACCGAGTACTGCCACAACATCTTCGTAGAATACGAGACGGGTTGGTGGCGCAGCACGGCCTACATTTTTGATGGCAGCAGGGACCAAGGCAAATCCGGCGGCTTTGGGTGCACGTGCTTCTTTGAGGATTTCCTTCATGGCTTTGATCAGAATGGCCCCGTCAATGACAATGTTCAGAACAAGCACTCCGATGTTAATCCAGAGACCGCCGGTATGACCAACAGGATGCTGCAACAGATGGATGCCTTCATGGATCGTTTCATACGCCATAATGGTAACAACAATAACGGCGATCATGCAGAAAATGTTAATGACCCGTCCGAATCCGGTTGGGAAGCGGCGTGTAGGTTTTTTCTCGGACAACACACTTCCAACAAAGACAAACCCTTGGTTAATGGCATCAGCGAGTGAATGCATCGCCGAAGCGAACATGGCGCCACTGCCACTGAATAGGAAAGCTCCCCCTTTGCACACAGCAAGTACGGCATTACCTGCCATCGCTACGGCTGAGGATGTGTTTCCTTTTTTGACGAGAGACATAAAACTCTCAGACTTCGGTTGTTCAGCCACTTCGTATGTTCCTCCCAGATCAATGTATTAGGTGTAGAAAAGGCAGTTTATCTATACAGCATGTGCATTTCCACTAAATGTTATTATAACCGCTTTGACATATCCCAGCATTATGCAAAAAAGGTCATATCACCATGTGCAACTCAGTACTCGATAGCCTCCAAGGCACGTAAATTCCGGTTGGATTGTTCCAACAGTTCCGTAAACGTCCCAGCGACATAATATACAAAATCCGGGTCATGCACGTACATAATAATCTGTCCAACCGTTCCTTGCTCTGTCGGATCAAAGTCGAACATCAGGTACAGTGAGCCACCTCCAAGCATGCCAAACGTGATCCATTTCTTTTGAAAAAGGTAGGGTTTGATTCGGGGATCAAGCTCACGGATCTCTTCATCGGTCAAATAATCATCCATGCGGTTCTCCACCAGCGTGGACTGCTCCTTTTGAATCTTTTCCAGAGATAACAGGTAAAATGGCTCGGACTCTCGTCCTTCCTCAAGGCTTGGAAACAAGACGTGAAAGCCATAACCACTCCCATTTTTACGTTTATAAAATGCACGAAAATCAGCAGGTAATCGGATACCGTGCTCCTGCTCGAATGCGTCAAGTTGCTCATCCGTCACGCCTTCAAACTCGCGATATTCGTTGAGTAGCTCCCGGTTTTCCTCATCCTGTACCTTCTCCTCCAGCAACATATCCAGTTCATCCATCAATTCATATATACGCTGTTCTGGCATCCAATTCCCTCCGTATGAGCTATTCAGATAATATGGTGAGTGATGTGCGAGCAAACTGTGCCTGATTTCACCTCATATTATAGTTATAATCCAGAAAAGCACACAAGAAACCGGAGTCCTTGCTTACATACTACAATGGTCTCATTATTCAAAGGCGGTTGTTGCATATCAGCACACCTGTCTCCATCCCAATCGATTACATACAACCATCATGAAAGTCGCTCCTAACAACAAATAAGCGTGGGTTACAGGGGTAATCCCTGTAACCCACGCTAATTATTTATCTACTATATAAATGAAACTAATCTTTTACATAGTCCTCTTTAATCAAACTTCCAACAGGACAAGCTCAGGTTGCCATACTGATAGGCTTTGAACAGGAGCGATGCCCGTTTGTTCTGATCTCCCGCACCCATGGCGAGTAACAGCGGTACAAAATGCTCTGGCGTAGGTACGGCGGCTTGAGCTGAAGGTGCCAGTTTATCATAGGAGAAGAGAGACTCCGTATCCCAGCTCACCAGCTTGTCATGCAGCCAGTTGTCGAACTCTGATGCCCACGGGTCAACGCCATTGCTTTCCCAGTTCAATCGACGCAGATTGTGGACAGTTCCGCCGCTGCCAATCACGAGAATGTCCTGCTCGCGCAAGGAAGCGAGTGCCTGTCCGACTTGATATTGCTGCTCACCTGTCAGATAGCGATTCACGGACAAGGCAATTACAGGAATATCCGCATTCGGGTAGAGCAGGCGTAGAACAACCCAAGCGCCGTGATCCAGTCCACGAACATCATCGGTCTGTACCGGAATCCCGGCTTCTGTGAATAAACGTTCCACCTCGGCTGTGGTCTTTGCCTGTCCTTGAGCCGGGTACTTGATCTGATACAGCTCGGGCTGGAAACCACCGAAATCATAAATGGTCTCATAGTTGGCTACCGAGGATACAAGCTGAGTTGTGGATTCCCAGTGAGCAGAGAACAATACGATTGCTTTGGGTTTCGGCAGTTCTTCTCCAAGTTTTTGCACAAACTCAGTGTACGCATTCTCCTCCAAAGCCAGTGAAGGGGCACCGTGAGCAATAAACAGAGATGGCATCATTATGCATTCAGTCCTTTCGGGTCTTCGGTAGTCAGATTTGCATCCGTTCGAAGCCAGTGTTGGAATTGTTGGTATAGATCGGGGGTCACCTGGTGCCCACCGTTATAAGGTACATATGTGACGTGATCGGTATGTTGACGGAAGAAATCGGCGTTATCTTCGCCCAGTTGCAGCGGGAATAGATGATCTTGATCTCCATGCGAGATAAACACAGACAGCTCCGAATCGGGTTGCAGCTTGTAATCGTCTTTCACAAATTGCGGGATGTACCCACTCATCGCTACAATGCCTTTAATCGCATCTCCCATCACCAGCGATAGGGTCATTGCCATAATGGCGCCCTGGCTGAATCCGGTGATATAACGCCGCGTGGGATCAATAGCATATTTGGCGGAAAGATCAACAATCAACTGTTGCAGTCCCAACACGGAGGCATCATACAATTCACGGATGGGGTTGCCAATGCTTTTAATCTGAAAATAAGCATAACCACTACCCTGAACGATAGGCCCACGGATAGCAACAATAATAAAATCAGACTGCATAGGCTCCATTAAACGAAGCATATCCTGTTCATCTGATCCCATGCCATGTAAGGCGAAAATCACGGGATAACGCTGATCTGGATTGTAATGAGACGGTAATCGGACTTCATGTATATAAGGAGAATTCATTGAAAACACCACCTGAAGAGGAATGAGTTAAATATATCGTTCTGACAATAAAGTTCACTAATATGAAATAAATATTCTTATTTATGAACAAAATTTATCATGGTTTCATTGTAGGGTCAATACTTTTTTTGTATGATGAATATATGTTGTTTATAAAAAATCTTGAATGGTTCTACAATAAATGCCGCTGCGCATGGTTCATATCTTATTCCCGAGGACGTGATCAGGATGTTAAAAAGTATCGTGCCTATTTTGAGAATATTTGATGAAAATAAAGCTAGAGAGTTCTACCTGGAATACCTGGGTTTCCAATTGGATTGGGAACATCGATTTGAGCAAAATATGCCCTTATATATGCAGATTTCGCTTGATTCCATCGTGATTCATCTGTCTGAACATCATGGAGATTGTACACCTGGAGCTGCCTTGCGCGTGGAAACGGATAACTTGGATACATTCCATGGTGCACTTCGTCAGAAAGAGTACAAACATGCGAGACCCGGTATAGAGGAGACCCCTTGGCAATCAAGAGAAATGACCGTGACAGATCCGTTTGGCAATCGGATTATATTTGTAGAGGCACGTGCCGAATAGATAACCTGAAGTAGCTAAGCTTACGTCTGATGTTTTATATAGATCAATAGAAGGGGAGGGACGCAATATGGATATTGGCTTGGCTATTCGTACGATCCGCAAGCAGAAACAGATTACGATCATGCAGATGTGCGAGGGCACGGGGTTGTCCAAAGGTTTTATTAGTAACGTGGAAAATAACAAAACGTCACCTTCCATTGCTACGCTTGAAAGTATTGCGGATTATCTGGAAGTGCCACTTCCCTATTTGCTGCTTACACCGGAGCAGCGGATGAATGTGGTACGTAAGAACGAGCGCAAGGAGACGACAGCCGGAAGCGGACAGATCAAGGTGCAGCAGCTTACAGCCAAAGGTGCGATGCGTATGTCCATTGTGGAGTTACCGCCAGGTGCTTCAACCGGGGTTAGCAAACATGCCGGGGAGGAAAGCCATCTGGTGTTGCAGGGCAAGATTCGTGCGGAGCAATGCGAAGATGTGGAAGTTCTTGACGTGGGTGATTCGTTTACCTGGAATGCGATCGTGCCCCATGAAGTGACCAATATCGGAGAGGAGCCTGCGGTGGTGCTCATTGCGGTGTCCAAAGAATTGGGTCTGGATCATTTGTAAAATACAAAAAGGACGGCTCCCAAGTCATGAACATGCGAACCTGCATACATGTACAATGGGAAACGTCCTTTTATATTTCTAACGAAATGAGCGAGCCCTATTAGATGATTCTAGGCAGATCTCGAGATGTAACGAATCTCAGGCGCTTTATTTCACTGCTGTGTGTGTAATTTGGCTACATTCCACAGACTTGTGGCGAAATAACGTCGCTATGATTCGTTACGTTTCTCAATTCCTGCAAAAGGGAACAATAAGGTGCGAGAGATTCCTTAGAATAGACAGAGGCACCCTGTCTATTGTGGATTAGTCGTCCAGATGCCTGCGGCTTTGACAAAGACACGGTCGGACAGCTTGAGCGTTGCGAGTGCAAGTTCAGCGACATCTTCCGCTTGCATCATGCGATCTTCGTCGCCAATTTTCAGTCCGGCATTGGTCGCAAGCTCCGTATTAACGGTGCTTGGAGTCAGTGCTGTTACACGAATGTTGGACTTTCGCACTTCCTGCATTAGAGATTCGGTCATGCCGAGTAGAGCAAACTTGGATGCACAGTATGCCGAACCTGTAGCGAATCCGCGCTCACCTGCAGTGGAAGCAATATTGATAATGCTGCCGCTACTTTCCTTGATCATGCTCGGAAGGACAGCACGAGTCACGTAGTATGTACCCATGACATTAACATGCAGGATGCGCTCCCACTCTTCCGGTTCCATCTCCATGAACGTCCCGAACTTTCCGATCCCTGCATTATTGATGAGAATATCCACCGCGCCGAGTTCCATCTCAATGGCTGCTACAGCGGCTTCCGCCTGCGTGCGATCCGAGATATCTGCTACAGCACTGGTTACTTTTACACCGTATTGTTGACTAAGTGACTGTTGCAGAGCCTGAAGATCGGAAGCGGTACGTGCAATAAGGCCGAGGTGCACTCCTTCTTTTGCAAGTGCTTCAGCGATGGCACGGCCGATACCTTTTCCGGCACCTGTGATGATCGCTGTTTTATTTTTAAGTTCCATGTGGGTAATTCCTCCTTAGAAATGGACTAGCATTCAATTATACTATTATTACCCACAGTTCGGAAATTGGCTTCATCACTATTTGGTAATCTCGATGCTGCCAGAAGAAGTACGGGCCTTGATCACTTCCCGGCTCACCATTGGCGATTCAGGTACATCTACACTGCCCGAAGTAGCCTTAGCATCATAGATTCCGTTAAAATCAGGTGCAGCTTGAATGAAAATATCTCCTGATGTTCCAGACGCATTAATCGGGGCGGAATGGGACTGTTCAATATGAATGCTACCCGAAGTGAATTGAACATCGGCTGCGCCGTTTAATTCAGTGATCTCAATATCACCTGATTCGATCTCACTGTTTAAATGACCTATTACCTGATCAACAGTGAGGCTTCCCGATGTCTGTTTCACGGTCATGTCTCCATCAATCATGGAAGCGGTAATGTCACCCGAAGTTAGAGCCAGCTCAATACGGGGTACCTTGATGTTTTCCAGACGTATGGAACCTGAGGTGTTATTCAGCTCAAGCTGCTTGGCACTCAGATCTGTCAGATCCCAGTCACTTGAAGAAGAATCCAGCTTAACCTCATTTAATTGGTGCCCTTCGGGCAGGGCCACAGTTATTGTGGAGTCTTGATCATTCCAATACAGGGTGAAAAATTGTAATCGTTCACGTTCTGTCTGAGACAGTTGGAATGTGCCGTTGGATAAATTGGCTTGTTCGAAGCTTTTGACTACGGCAGAGTCCCATTTGCCATCCACTTCGATATAACCATTCGAATCCGGGCTTACAACAAATTCAATATCTGCACTGAAATTAGCATTCATGATAATGTTCTGCAATTCATCTGCTTTGAAATCCCATCGTTTAGAATAATGCTCCCGTTCATCCCCGAACTGAACGCCATAGATGGATGTTCCAAGTAAACCTATTCCGATACATATCACGGCGAGCGCAAGCCATTTTTTGGTACTCATGCGGAAACATCTCCTTTCATCGTGTTTTTATTCCATCTAATATATTGAAGAGTGACGATTTTGAAGGCTCTAAAGACATACTTCGATACGATAGCAAACAAAATGCCGACACCGAAAGCGCCAATCGCAACGAAAATTTCCGGTTTATCGAGTTGCCCCAGGAATACAAAGTCCAAAACTGCTGCCACAGGAGCCAATACCAGCAAGGATAGGCTGGCAATAACAAGCCATACCGACCACATTATGAGACCAAGAGGAATGCCAAGAATTAGATTCAGGAATAACAGGCCGATGGCTGTGAAAAATTTGCGAGTGGCTCTGGTGTTGTTTCTAGGTGACCGCATTTCGCGATACGTCGGTGCATAGAACGCATCTGAACCCGGCGTATGAATGTCATAACGATCACCAAGTGCTTCCTTGGCGATCTCTTCCGGGTGTCCCAGTTCCCGAGCAATCTCTTCTTCCAGTCGGCCTTCTCGTAGTCCGAGCTCGAAATGTTGATCATAGTCGGCGAGCAACTCAGCCCGTTCGAATGGGTCCATCGGCCGTAGATGAACTTCCATGGCTTTCATAAATTGTTGTCTATTCATTAGGGATTCCTTCCTCAATCAGATTTGCGACATTGCGCACAAATTCATTCCATTCTGTTGTCAGTGCCGTCATGTAGTCGCGACCAGTATCAGACAGTCGGTAATACTTGCGCGGCGGTCCTTCGCTTGATTCTTGCAGGTAGGTGGTGCAGTAACCGTCATTCACAAGCCGGCGAAGCAAGGGATACAGTGCACCTTCAGCAACTTCGATATGTTTGGAGACCGCCTGAGCCAGTTCGTAGCCATACCGATCCTGGCGGTTAATTAATACCAGGACGCACAGCTCCAATACTCCTTTTTTGAACTGGATGTTCACATTCACACAGGTTCCTCCTTCGTAGCTTCATTTATCGCTAGTGTATATTGTTCAGTAGTGGTGAAGTCATCATAGCATCCAGTACTGTTTAATGCAAGGTAGTGACTTTAAAATAGTTCCGTATCACGATTTCTCGATCATAAGTTCGTTTAATTTGGATGCTTAGCCGAGGCTGTCTGTTTAGCTATATAATTCAGCATACGCAAAAACCGGATCGGTTGCTTCCGTCTGAAGGCGGATTCCGATCCGGTCTGTGAGATGAACTTTGGTTTCTTTGGTTTACAGGTGAATCGCTAAATGTCGGTTATTCTTGTGCATCCAGAACTTTAAGGTCTTCCACAGCAGGGCCCTCAATGACATGGCCTGCATAATCGAAGCGGGAACCATGGCATGGGCAATCCCACGAACGCTCGCCCTCGTTCCATTCGACTTCGCACCCCAAATGGGTGCAGGTGGTATCCACCAGAAACAGCTTGCCACTGTTGTCCTTATAGGCGCCAGCACGTTTGCCTTTATGACGAACGACGGCTCCTTCGTCTTCACCAATATCGCTAACGTTTTTGTGCACAATGCCCACTTTACCGGAGATTAATTCCTTGGCTACATTCACATTTTCCACTATAAAGTGTTTCATACCAGGATCAGCTTTGAATCTTGCCGGATCGAATATGGCAGCATGAGGGTTGTCACGTCCAGTGATGCGATCCGCAAGAATGTGTCCTGCCATCGTACCAGTCGTCATACCCCATTTGGCAAACCCGGTCGCCACATAGACACGTTCATGTCTTCCGGTAATCGGTCCAATGTAGGGCACCTTGTCGATAGAGATTAGATCCTGGGCTGACCAGCGAAAAGGGATGTTGCGGATGCCAAATGTCTCCGCTGCGAACTGCTCCAGGCGTTCATAATGACCGAAGGTGCAGATGCCTTGTCCGGTTTTGTGATTTTCGCCGCCAAAGAGGATAAGTTCCTTGCCGTCATGTAAGACGGTACGCAAGGAGCGGGACGGTGTATCGTCCGAGATGTACATGCCGCCGGCATAGGGTTTCTCCGGTTCGACTAATACGGCGTAGGATCGTTCCGCATGTAACCGCGTGAAATAGAATCCGGGATCATAGACAGGGAAATGAGAAGCTACAACAACATGTTCTGCTGTTACAGATGGGCCATCGCCATAGGTTCTTACATGCAGAGAAGCATCTTCCTCTACATCCGTAACTGTCGTATGCTCGTAGATCTGTACCCCGTGTTTTACGGCTGAATTAAGCAAGAAGTGAAGGTAGGCCAGCGGATCATATCGTGCCTGACCCGGCATGCGAATGCCTGCTCTTGCGGGAACCGGAATGGGGAGGGGATCGACCCACTCACCAGGAATATTGAGTTTGCCATAGGCGGTCAGCTCGATCTCCAGTTTTTTGATGTTTTCCTCCGATTGAATGTAGACGTAGGCATCTTCCTCTGCCCACTGGCAATCAATCTGTTTTTCCTTCACCAGATTGCGCATCCACTTCGCGGCATCGGCATTACCTTCATAGTACATTCGAGCCTGTTCTTGTCCGAAATGATGCATAATTTCATCAAATATGACACCGTGTTGGGCAGATACCTTGGCCGTGGTATGGCCGGTCGTACCATCCAGTACTTTTCCAGCCTCTAGCACGACCACACGCATACCCGTCTGTGCCAGCAGATACGCGGTGGTAATGCCTGCAATACCGGCACCGATAATAGCCACATCAGCGGTAATATCTTCTGTCAGTTTCGGATAGCTATCGAATTCATGCGTAGCACGCCACAGTGATTCGGGGACCGGGGGCAGACCCGTCTTGGGCTGCTGATTGTCGCTCATTTTTTTTCCTCCTTGATTATCTTCAATCTATCGCATGGGATGTTGTTCAGCGCACATCGTTGTACTCTTATTCATGATTGCCAGACTATGCCAGGAAAAAACGGTGTTGTTTAGATTTTGCAGAGGGGATGTTCACAATTTCCTGCACAGAACCTCTGTTTTTTTTGTTAAACATGCTATATGATAGAATCACCGAAATCGTTTTAGGTTTTGAAAAGGAGATCAGGTTTTACACCTGTAAACGTTGATTATAAAAGGATTAATCTATCTATTGGAAGAAAGATTTCATCCGAATTAATCCCCGTTTTTTCTTGATATATGTATTCGCTATCATTTTAATTAACTACCGATAACCAAAGGAGATTCTTTATGACCACCAACCAAACGAAATATCCGTTTCAAGATACAGCACTAGAGTTAGACACCCGTGTGAAGGACCTTGTATCCCGCTTGACGGAAGATGAAAAAATTGAATCCATGCTGCAATATCAACCGGCAGTAGACCGTTTGGGTGTACCTGCATACAAACACGGAACAGAAGCTGCCCACGGCTTGGCCTGGCTTGGAGAAGCAACATCTTTCCCACAACCGGTGGGGCTGGCATGCACATGGGATGCGGATTTGATGAAAGAGATTGGTTCCGTGCTTGGAGACGAGGCACGTGTATTTTATAAACGCAATCCGGCAGTGAACGGTCTTACCCTGTGGGCACCTACAGTAGATATGGAACGTGACCCGCGCTGGGGACGGAATGAAGAGGCGTATGGTGAAGATCCGGAACTGACAGCCGAGCTGACAACAGCATTGGTCAAAGGAATTCAGGGCGACCATCCGAAGTATTACAAAGCGGTCGCTACCTTGAAGCATTTTCTTGCGAATAATAACGAAGTGGATCGCGGAAGCGGTTCGTCCAGCATTGATCCGCGCAACATGCGTGAATATTATCTGAAGGCGTTTGAGAAGCCATTTAAAGAAGGCGGCGCACAGTCCATGATGACGGCGTACAACTCCATTAATGGTACACCAGCGTTGTTGCATCCATTTGTGAACGAGATTGTCAAAGGCGAATGGGGCATGGATGGTTTCATTGTCAGTGATGCAGGCGACGTAATGGGCATCAAGAACGATCATAAATACTATGATTCCCACACACCGGGTACGGTAGAATCTGTGAAGGCCGGAATTGATAGCATCACCGATGATGCTGAGCTGTCCAAACAGGCACTGCGTGAAGGATTGGAACAAGGTACGCTCACGATGGATGACATCGACAAGGCGTTGTTCAATACATTCCGTGTGCGTTTCCGTCTGGGTGAGTTCGATCCGGAAGAGGGCAACCCGTATGCTTCTATCGGTGAAGAGTCCATGATGACAGAGAAAGCAAAAGAACTGTCGCTCAGAGCCGCAAGAGAACAAGTGGTATTGCTCAAAAACGACAAAGGCACGCTCCCGCTGGACAAAACAAAAGCTGGTAAAGTGGCTGTGATTGGTCAACTGGGTGGAACGGTCTATCGTGACTGGTATGCAGGCACCATGCCGTATAACGTATCCCCACTTGAAGCGATCCGTGGCAAAGTAGGCAGCGATAAAGTATCGTTCAAGGATGGAAATGATCGCATTACGTTAACTTCCGTAGCCAATGGGAAGAAAATTGGACTGGCAGAAGGTGAGAAATCACCTGTTGTTGCTTCGGGAGAAGCAGAAACGTTCATGGTGTCCGACTGGGGCTTCGGAAGTTATACCTTGCAGGCGGAAAGCAACGGCAAATATCTGACCACAGATGAAGAGACCGTAACGGCTTCCGCAGATGAAGTGTACGGCTGGTTCGTGAAGGAAGTATTCCACCTGTTGCCACAAGAGGATGGCAGTGTAGGTCTGACCACTTGGAATGGCAAAACGGTGACTGCACCTAATGGTGGAAACGATGCATTTGCGGTGTCCGAAGACCTGAAAACCTTTGGCGCCACAGAGACATTCAAGCAGGATATTATTGTGAATGGACTTGAGGAAGCAGTAGAAGCTGCCAAGGCTGCGGAAACGGCAATTGTCTTTGTGGGTAATAATCCGCTTGTAAATGGTAAAGAAGAAATTGATCGTCCAAGTCTGGATCTGGCCGAATCTCAGCAACGTCTGGTTGAGGCGGTCTATGCCGCGAACCCGAATACAGTTGTGGTCATCGTGGGTAGTTATCCATTCACATCGAATTGGGTTCAGGAGAACATCCCGGCAGTATTGTACACTTCACACGCAGGACAGGAACTGGGTAACGCAGTGGCTGACGTACTCTATGGCGACTATGCGCCTGCCGGACGTTTGAACATGACATGGGTACAATCAGCAGATCAACTGACCGACATCAAGGATTACGATATCATTCAATCTGGTCGGACATATCAATATTTTGAAGGTAATGTATTGTATCCATTTGGACATGGTCTGACGTATGCAACGTTTAAATACAGCAATTTGGAACTTAGCCCAACTCAAGTGGGTACAGAGGGCAGCGTTACGGTAACTGTAGATGTAACCAATACCGGTTCAATTGCCAGTGACGAGGTTGTACAGTTGTACGTTCGTGCAGGCAAATCCCGGGTGAAACGTCCACTCAAAACTTTAAAAGGATTCCGTCGTCTTCATATCGAAGCGGGAGCTACAGCAAAAGTCAGCTTCACCTTGCCTGTTCAGGAACTGGCCATCTGGGATGTAACTCGTGATCGGTATGTCGTGGAAAGTGGAACTTACTCTATTATGGTTGCCAAGTCATCCTCTGATGTTCAGCTGGTTGCAGACTTGACGGTAGAAGGAGAGACAATCCCTGCTCGTAATCTGGCTGTGGCTACTCGTGCCGAGAATTATGATGCTTACCTGGGTGTTGATCTGGATGAGAGTAAAGAGGGCGGAAGTGCTGTCCATGTAGTTGGAGAGCAGGGATGGATTGCCTTCAAGGATGCCGATCTGGGTAGTGGGGTAGCAGCAATTGAAGCTCGTGTATCCGCAGAACAAGCAGGTGCTGTGTTGGAATTGCGACTCGGCTCTCCGGAGGGTACGCTCGCAGGACGTGTGGAACTGGCACAAGGTGAAGCCCAGCAGTGGTCTACCGTGAAGGCGGAACTCACAGGTGCAGCAGGTAAGCTGGATGTATACATTGTGCTGTCAGCAGGTGTACGCATCAGTCACTTCGAGATTCGTTAAGTCATATAGCTAATGATAAAGCCTCCGAATACATTCGGAGGCTTTAGTTTGTTGTTTGCTATTAAACGTATCTTTATTTACCGTCAAACGTAATCATTTTTTGCACAAATTGCTTCAATTGTTTGTTGGTTTCATTCAGTTGCTCAATTGTGCTCATGAAATTGTTTACGAGTTCAGCCTGCTCTTGGGAGCTTGCCGTGATCTCACCAAGTTCATTCTCCATGCCTTGAATGGATTGCCGAACTGAGAGAAGAGAATCTTCAATACGTGCCGTCGCTTCTTTGGTATCCACAGACAGTTTGCGAATTTCTTTGGCAACAACGCCAAAAACCTGCACCAGCTTCCCCTACACGAGCAGCTTCAATGGCAGCATTCAAGCCGAGCAGATTGGTTTGTTCGGAGATTTCACGAATGAAACTGGCGACTTGAGTTACATTGCCTGATTTCTGTACGGCTTGTTTGGAATTGTTCCGGATCTCTTCGGTTGTGGCACTGAGTTCCTCGGAGTGTGCTGCCACATGCTGAACACTGTCAATTAACTGGTTAGTCAGATTTTCGGTAGCATCCATGAGCTGTTGCAGCTGGTCCTGATCATCCATACTGTAGAGCAGGTTAAACAGGGCGATGACTTCACCTTGTTCGTTTTTAATGGGAATGAAAGCCACGTCAAAAGGAACACCGAATAAATCTTTAGGGTAGTGATCGAATCGTTTGACTGTACCGCCGTTGAGATCAGCAAAATTTCGATTTCCATCCAATAGAGGGTCGCCAGGTTGATAATTCAGTTGCTTTAACGATTCCCCTGCTGAGAAATATAGGAATTTTTCACGATCAATCACGGAGAGGGTTACATCCTGACGAATCGTATCTCGAAAGAAAGGCATACATGTAATTAATGCTTGAACAATATCCATATAAAAGATGATTCCTCCCTGGTTACCTTATGTAAACGGTTAAATTTTAAATGCTAACTTAATAACTACCTATATAATATATCGTCATGCAATAGAGAAGGAAATAGAGAGAATGGATAAAACCTATTTCTTAAAGCAGACTGTGATACGCCAACAAGACACGAGTCCCCTGGGGACCCGTGCCTTGTTAGTTGTTGAGGAGAATAAAACCAATGTTTACCGCATACTGAGCTGCATTGTAACGATGGTTCGATTGGCTAGTGTTGCACGGACATCAATCAAACGCTGGTTCCGGCTGCCGCGGAAGGGAAGGGAGACATCACGCTCCGCTTCAACGTATCGACCGTCAATAATCACATCGCACAACCGGGCAAGCTCCGCTCTTGCAGGGTCGGTAATCAGTTCTTCATATTCGAATCCCGTGTAAGCCCATACCGTCAAATCAGGACGTGCAGCGCGGAGCTGCTGGACCCAAGACGTACATTCTGCTGCCGAGAAAAAGGGATCACCACCACACAACGTAACGCCATCCAGCAATGGATGGGTCGTCACTTCATGCAGAATCTGCTGCTGCCGCTCCTCTGTAAAGGGCTCACCCGCTCGAAAGCTCCATGAATCTGGGCTAAAGCAGCCCGGACAGGCGTGACGACATCCGCTGATGAACAACACAGCACGCAGACCTGTCCCTTCATTTACCGATTCCGGGATGTAACCATATAGATTCACCGGTGCTTCACCCGATCCCGCACTTCGGCCTGCTTCGCAGCATTAAAGCGTACTTTGTAATCTCCGGTCAGATAGCCCGTTACGCGGCGTAACCGCTGGAAGTGTACATGGTTCTCGTGGGCTTCACAGTTTGGGCATACATCCCCAATGACGCCTTCATAACCACATGCAGGGCAGCGATCAATTGGATGATTAATGGAGAAATAACCGATATCCTGCGCCAGTGCATACTGTACAATTCGCAGGAAAGCTGCGGTGTTGGCCCGAACGTTTCCGTCAAGCTCCACATAGGAGATTGCACCCGCGTTACATAAAGTGTGGAATGGGGCCTCCAGTTCAATCTTCCGATATGCTGGAAGCGTGTGGTAGACCGGGATATGGAATGAATTCGTATAATACTCCCGATCATTCACTCCGGGAATAATGCCATAACGCTCTCTGTCGATTTTCGTGAATTTGCCGGACAACCCTTCAGCAGGTGTGGCAAACAGGGTGATATTCAGGTTATGCTGCTCGCTCATCCGATCACAGAATTCTCGCATGGTCCGAATAATGTTCAGTGCTTCACGATGTACATGAGTGTCCTGCCCATGATGGCGCCCATAGAGAGCTGTCATACATTCCGCAAGACCGATAAAACCAAGAGATAATGTTCCATGCTTCAAAAGATCGGCAACCGGCTCGTTCGGGCCAAGCTGTTCTCCACCTTCCCATACTCCCTCCCGCATCATGAAGTCGGATGCCTTAGCAGGTTGTGCTGTCTGAATTTGGTAGCGGTGCAGCAGGCCGGAAGCGGCATTATGCATAACCGACTCCAAAGCAGTATAGAACCCTGCCCGATCTGCAACGGCTCTGCTGCCTTGGCAGATGCCAAACCGGATGCCGAGCTTGACGAGGTTAATGGTGTTGAAGGACAGATTACCTTTACCACTTTGACGATTGCGACCAAATCGGTCAGCCAGTGTACGTGTGCGGCATCCCATGGTGGCGATGATCGTATCCGGATCTTCCGGATGATAGAAAGGCAGATTGAAAGAGGCATCCACATTGACAAAGTTGGGATACATCCGCCGGGATGAACAGGTGACTGCGAGACGGAACAAATCATAGTTCGGCTCTCCTTGAGCCTGATTGATCCCCTGTTTGCACTGGAAAATATGTTGAGGGAACACGGGAGTCTCCCCGTTGCCCAGGCCACGGATGGTTGCTTCCAGCAACGAGCGTGATACCAACCGACCTTCTGCTGATGTACATAATCCATAGTTCAGTGAAGTGAATGGAATCTGGCCACCTGCACGACTGCTCATCGTATTCAGGTTATGAATCAGCGATTCAGCAGCTTGTCCTGTCTCCAGTTCAGTCTCTTCATAGGCGAAGGCATACGCCTGCGGGCACTGATTCTTCGCTTCGATGCTGTCCAGATGAAGCTGTTCATCCTCGAGCAGGGCATGCTCACCAAAGAGTCGTTGTCCTTTGCGGTAATGTTTGCGGAACGATCGCTGTACATAGGGAGCCAGATCCCAGTCGATTTTATTGGCTGACACACCGCCATATTGACTGTTCTGCTGGGATTGGAAGATGATCGCAACCAGAGCCATTGCAGACATGATTGTCTGAGGTGTGCGAACCGATCCGTTGCCTGTATTGAAACCCGCAGCAAGAAGACGGTCAAACGGGATAAAGATGCAGTTGGTCGTTCCAAGTGCATACTGGTCCAGATCGTGTACATACAGATCCCCATTCTCCACAGCTTGGGCAAGCTCTTCCGGCAACACATGACGCAGAGCATGCCACTTGGCTGTCTCCGAACCGAGCCTGCTCATCTTGCCGCTGAAGGAGTCTCCGTTCAGATTGGCATTTTCCCTCAGCGTATCGGCGTCTTCTGCGCCAATAATTCGTCTTCCCAGGTCGGATAATAGATCGGATGCCGGTGGAGTGGCATACTCAAGCATGTTCATGTAAGGTTCCTCCTAAAATGATTGAATATCATTCAATTTCCGTATAACACTATATGTAGATTCGTCTTATCCATTTATAAACTATATGTGGTTTTTTGGGTGTGATAATGGTCACATAGTTCACAGGACAAAGTGGACTTTCCTTTAATTGCTGTGGATAAAGGTTCCCAAAGTTTGAGTAGAAGCGTATAATTTCTAGTTATCCTGCAAGGATAATATCCGAAGTTGGACAAGATGGACTTTAATCAATCTGAAAAGGCGTTTTGCCATAATTTTTCGTTTGTTAATCCATCCGTTTAAGAACTGTTTTGACCGCAAATGGGCAAAAAACAGGAAGTATGATTCTCTTATACAGCTACGGTGTTAATCATATAAGTATAGATTGTGACAGCTATTCGGATTTTTTGATGAACCCTTGTACGTGATTACACAATTATGATCTACAGATTAGATAGTGCAGCTAAGATAAAAGGGGTGGATCATGGGGACGGCAGAAGGCATTACGAGAGGCTTCTATGAAGATATAAAGGAAGCTGCGGCCCATATTGTAGACGTACTAAGTGGTATATTGAAGGTTAATACCATCTTTGTTGCTACGAATGACGGTTTGACGAATGTCATTCTTGAGGCGTTCAATCGCAAGGAAGAATTGATTGTAAAAGGTAGCGAACTTCCATTTGAAGATTCTTACTGCAGCTTGGTATTAAAAGATAAACATGAGAACCTTACAATCCAGAATACATGTGAACATCCGATGACAAGATTCATGGATGTCACGAGTGGGCTCGGCAATCGTTTCTTCGTGGGCGTGCCCATCATGCGAAGATCTGGCGAAACATTCGGGACCATCTGTCTGATGGATAATCCTGATTATGTAATCAGTGAAACCGACATGAAGACGCTGAAGGCGATGGCCGTATTCCTTGGCTATGTTGTGGACCTGGAGAGCACATTGCATCTTCAGGAGCGTAAATTGAGTGATTCGGAACAAATGCAACAGCAACTCCAGGCAGAGAAAGAACGAGCTGAATCGGAGGCCATGACCAAATCACAGATGCTCAAGCTGATGAGTCATGAGATTCGCAATCCGTTGAACGGCATTTTGGGACTGACTGATCTGATGCGTACACCGGATATGCCTGAGGAGCAGTCAGAATATGTGAATATGATTGAGACGAGCGGCAATATTCTGCTTACTTTGTTGAACAATATGATGAATTTCAACATCAATGAGGCAGGTAAAACGGTTATACATGATGATCCTTTCGATCTGGTAGGTACAATTGAGAATACGGTCTATCTTTATGCGGGAATTGCGGCTGGCAAGAACATTGAGCTGGGATTGAATCTGGAGCTGAATGTGTCGCAAGTATTCGTTGGTGATGAGATCAAGATCGGACAGCTGCTTGCACATGTCATTCAATACGCTCTCGATTCAACGCGTGAGGGCTCCGTCCTGATCACGGCAGTGGTGAACGGAGAAGACACCGAAGAGACGGGTACACTTCTGCTCAAGGTGAATTACACAGGTCAGACGTTATCGGATAAGAAGATGCAAACCTTTAACAGCCAAGAAGAGAAGTTGAATATCCAAAAACTGATTGGAAGTAATCTGGGTCTGGCTGTAAGCCAGAATCTTGCCATTCTCATGCATGGCCGTATTCAGGTGAGCAGTGTGAAGGAAAATGAGACGGAATTCAACATATCCCTTCCGTTACGCAGATACTGGGAGTTACCTCAACTCGCAAGTGTTCAGCAACGGTTAAAAGGGAAAAAGGTGTTACTTGCCAAGGACCCTGACATTTTGCAAGGCGTCTCTTCCCTGATGCGTAGGTGGGAGATGGATGTACACATGACCTCGAATCTGACATTAGCGCATGATTGGATCAACGAAGGATTCATGCCTGATGTAGCCGTTGTGGATATGGGATTACTGGAAGGCGGCGCGGTTGATTTTGTACAAGAACTGAAACAGCGACTGGAGGATCTGCCCGTCATTGTTCTTGTTCCTTATGGTATACACATTGAATTGCATGAAGCAGAAGCCTTTGATGCTGTCCTGACGAAGCCAGTCAGACAGGCTGATCTGTTGAATGCATTGAGTATTACTTTGCCTTAAATCATGATCAGAAGACAAATCTTTATTCGGCGCACCTGTTATGGGTGCGTTTCTTTTCATTTTCCATTTTCTGAGGCAAAGCCCTTTTATTCCGAGCTGGTTACGTTACAATAGAAAGTGAACTTCATCTTTATAATCACAGAGGAGGATGTACATTGGATTATCGCAGATTAGGTGGAAGCGGACTGAAAGTAAGCGAGATCAGCCTGGGAAGCTGGCTGACGTACGGAGGGTATGTGGAACGTGAAAATGCGGTGAAATCAATTGAAACTGCATTTGATGAAGGCATTAACTTTTTTGATACTGCCAATGTATATGAACGGGGTGCAGCAGAAGAACTGCTTGGACAGACGCTCAAAGCGTACTCCCGTGATTCTTATGTACTTGCAACCAAAGTATTTGGCAAAATGGGTGATGGTCCGAATGACCAGGGGTTGTCTCGCAAACATATCAAGGAGCAATGTGAAGCCAGCTTGAAGCGCCTGGGCGTTGAATATGTGGATATCTATTACTGCCATCGTTATCATACTGAAACACCAATCGAAGAAACACTTCGCGCGCTTGATGATCTGGTACGTCAAGGCAAAGTGTTATATGTAGGCGTCAGCCAGTGGACTGCAGCTCAGATGGAAGATGCGTTAGGTACAGCAGATCGTCTGCTCCTCGATCATATCGTGGTCAATCAGCCGGTGTACAACATGTTTGACCGTTATATCGAAAATGAGATTATTCCGCTCGGCGAGCGCAAAGGCATTGGACAAGTTGTATACTCCCCGCTTGCTCAAGGTCTATTGACCGGGAAATATACGTCCGTTTCCGATATCCCAGAGAATAGCCGTGCTGCCAAGCTAGGATGGGACGAAGGAAAGATCAATGCGGATCGTATCGGGAAAGTTCGTCAGCTGATTGAAGTGGCGGACAAGCTGGATCTGAAGGTTGGCCAACTGGCCCTTGCCTGGATTCTGCGCCAGAACAATGTATCCAGTGCACTTGTAGGGGCGAGTCGTCCCGAGCAGGTAAAAGAGAACGCAGCTGCATCTGGTGTGAAGCTGGATGCTGCCATTATCGAGGAGATTGAGAGCATCCTTGCTTGATCTCCTGTCAGCACACAAGCTGAGATGATATGTGATGATCCATAAAAAGAGGGATGTCCTGTGCGCCTGAATAGGCGAACGAGACATCCCTTTTTTGGGAGAACGGTGAAAGGTTAGTTTATTTACCGGTTAGATATTACTTTAATGTGTAAGAGGCAAGGAACGAAAAGTTAAGGCACACACACGGTTACGCCCTGTATTCTTCGCTTCATATAACGCACGATCGGCCTGTTCGAAGAAATCGTCATCGTCATGATCATCACAATGATCGGGATACACGGCTACACCAATGGAGATGGTTAGACGTGTGGTGTGCCCGTCGGGTAGAGCAAAATGGTATTTCTCTACAGCCTGTCGTATAGATTCGGCGGTAGCCACGGCCTGACGGTGTCCACAGTCGAGCAAGAGAATGGCGAATTCTTCCCCACCGTTTCGTGATACGATATCAGCAGAACGTGCATGCTCAACGAGCAGTTGTCCAAGTTGCTTCAGGACCGCATCGCCGGCGGAATGACCATAGGTGTCGTTCACCTTTTTGAATCGGTCAATATCAATGGCAAGCAAGGAAAGCTTCTGTTGGTAATCCCGCGCACGCTGGAGTTCCAGTTGAAGTGATTTTTCGAACTGTCGTCGATTGCTCAGGTTGGTAAGATGATCGGTAGATGCTCTTTTTTCCAATAGAAATAACATTTCATTGGATTTATTGATGAGTTCTGCGATGAAATAGATAAATAATCCACCGGCAAAGGAAATGGTCATTTGTAACGGATAGATCTTCATTAATGAATTCATGCTGTCCGTGTTCAACATAAGGATGATAAAGATTAACGTAATGCCGAGCAGATTCATCGTAATGATTTTGGTCAGTCTGGACCAGGAAGCATAGGCGAAGTATACACCGGACAGTCCAATCAGAGTCATGACAAATCCTGCATCTATGGCAGAGGAAGATATGCCAAACATCAGAATCCGAAGGACCGAGATCATGAGTCCCGTAACGATCGAAGCCAGTCCTCCCAGATATACCGCTGCGGTAACGATGGCCAGATGCCGTAGATCTACAATTGTAGTCTCGTTCAAAGGGAAGGAGTAGTTCATGAGTACTGTGCCATATATACCGAATAATAAGCCGCCGATCAACTGAACACGTAACGAGGGAAAAGGCAATCGGATACTATAGAACTTCGCGATGATCCCGGACACATACATAAACGTAATCATGACACAGATATTAATGAAAAAAGTGCTAAACAACCGACATTCCCCCTTTTTACGCACATCCCTATATTTTATCTGAAAAGTGGTGCTGTAGCGAACCATATTATCCCAAATTTATGAGGGGATTGCTGGGAAAGATGTTTTATTTGCATATACAGGATGTTAGGGTGATATTGACTTCAATATGCAATAAGATTTATACTTAATCTAAATCAAAATGTATTCCTTCTTTTTGGGAAGACCATCATAAGTAGAAGATCAGTGTCTGATTTCATATAAAATGGATCAATAATAAAGGAGAAATGGTTGTGAGAACTTTAAATCTGACGATACAACGGCAAGCGGTATATGATGTGGTGCGCCATTCAGAGGATCACCCGACAGCTGCAGATGTCATGAATCGACTCGTAGAACAAGGATATAATCTGGCCTATGGTACGGTGTATAATTCTCTTCGTTATCTGACGGACAAAGAATTGATACGGGAACTTAAACTCGGAGAGACAGCAAGCCGATACGATGCCCGTATGGATGATCATCAGCACATCATGTGTGAAGTGTGCGGCAAAGTGGATGAGGTAATGACAGAGGTTCCTCCACAATGGATGAAACAGGTAGCTGAAGAAACCGGATATGCAATCGATCATGCTCATGTGGTCTTTGGAGGTGTCTGCGGGGAATGCAGAAACAAACGGATCAAGTAAAAATAAAACTGCCTGGCCGCCGTTTACCCCTTAGGGTTAAACCAGCCTTGTCCGACTCGGCACCTCTTGTGGACAATTGTCCTGTTACACGGCGTGTTATTCTGATCAGCCCGATGCCGGGGCAGGTTCATGAACTGGTAAAAGCCTTAACGGATAGCTGCTTTGATGTACTGGTCTTTCATCGCTGGGAACCAGATCTGCATGAGCGTCTTGTCTTTGATCTGTTGATCTATGACCTGTCTGTTGCCGGAACGATCGATGCATTTGCCGGCATTAGCAGCCGATTGAATCGTGAGGCTGAGCATACAACCCCTTGTCTGTATCTGGTTGGTGAGAAGATGATCGGCAGTGCGAGTGGACCGATGCTTCAGGAGGAATTGCTGGTGTGGCCTGCACGCCCGCAGGAAGCACTTTACCGGGTGCAGCGTATGATTGGTAACAGTCCTGCTCTACCCAACCGTGGTTTTTTGCCTGAGGAAGGGCACCGTATCGGATTTAAGGATCTGTGGCTCGACCGTGAACGGATGAGTGTACAGCGCGATAATAACCGGATTCATCTAACCAAGACCGAATATGATCTGTTACTCAAGCTGATTGATGCCAAAGGTGCAGTCATTTCCCGTGAGGAGATGCTCAGCGATATCTGGGAGACGGACTTTACGGGTGGAAGCAATGTGGTCGATGTTCATATCAAAAGCTTGCGTAAAAAATTGGGCGATAACGCATCTTCGCCGCAATATATTGTCACTGTAAGAGGAGTGGGCTACCGCCTGGCGGATTAGTCCGCTTTTTTTTTGCCTAATGGATATAGTAAATCCGGATCACTTCCTTAAAAGCAAGTTCATAGTTCATTCATGAAGTGTTGGAGAACCTCATCTTAATCTCATGTGAACCTCATGCAAGAGCAGAGAGGGACATGTTAGAATCAATTTAACAGTTAGATCAAGTCTAAATGTATATTTAAACCGAAGCCGAATATGATTTTAATAGTAGATATATAACAGCCGTGAGACCCATTAGAGGAGGACGACATGATGACAGAACGTATGACTACGAATCAGGGAGCACCTGTAGGTGACAACCAGAATTCCCGCACAGCAGGCAGAAGAGGGCCAACACTGCTTGAAGACTACCATCTCATTGAGAAAATAGCCCACTTTGACCGTGAACGTATTCCCGAAAGAGTCGTACATGCGAGAGGTGCCGGAGCTCATGGTGTATTCACGCTGGAGCAAAGTATGAAGGCTTATACAACAGCGGACTTCCTGCAAGATCCGGGTACGGAGACCGATGTGCTGGTGCGGTTTTCGACCGTTATTCATGGTACGGGATCACCAGAGACCGCAAGAGATCCGCGTGGATTCGCCGTCAAATTCTACACACGTGAAGGCAACTATGATATCGTAGGCAACCATCTGCCCGTTTTCTTCATTCGTGATGCCATAAAGTTCCCTGACATGGTTCACTCCCTGAAGCCAGCTCCGGATACCAACATTCAGGACCCAGCTCGCTATTGGGACTTTATGACCCTCTCGCCGGAATCAACCCATATGATGACCTGGTTATTCTCTGACCTGGGTACACCGGCAAGTTATCGGGAGATGGATGGATTCGGCGTACATGCTTTCAAATGGATCAATGCACAGGGACAGGTCCACTATGTGAAGTATAAGTGGGAGTCTGCCCAAGGGGTCCGAGGCTTCTCTCGTCAGGAAGCTGCCGAAGTACAGGGCCAAGACTTTAACCATGCTACCCGTGATCTGCGTGAACATATCAAGAACGGGCAATACCCGCAGTGGAAGCTTCAAGTGCAACTGTTGAAGCCTGAACAGATGGATGATTTTGCTTTTGATCCACTCGACCCTACGAAGACCTGGCCTGAGGATGTACTCCCGTTCCATACGGTAGGAACCATGACCCTGAATCGTAATCCGCAAAACTTCTTTGCTGAAGTGGAGCAGGCTGCGTTTTCTCCTAGTGCGGTTGTACCTGGAATTGAGCCTTCCGAAGACAAATTGCTGCAAGGACGCCTATTCTCCTACCCAGATACACAGCGGCACCGGCTTGGAACGAACTATTTACAAATTCCGGTGAATTGCCCGTACGCACCCGTTCGTAATCATCAGCGTGATGGACTCATGAATGTGAATCAGGACCCATCCCCGGTGAACTATGAACCCAACAGTTCCGGGAACAGCCCGCAGGAAGATCCGGCATACCGGGACAGTCAGGTTCCGTTGCAAGGACACGTTACAAGAGAGAAAATCGAGAAGACGGATGATTATACGCAGGCAGGGGAGCTTTTCCGTTCATTCACTCCTGTAGAGCAGCAGCATTTGCTGGATAATCTGATCAATGACCTCAAGGGCGTATCTGTTGATATTCAAATGCGTGCCCTGTGCCACTTCTTCCGGGCGGATGGACAGCTTGGCGGACGTTTGGCTCATGGACTCGGCGTGGATATTTCTGCACATATGCCGTCACAGGATGGAAAATAAATTGCAGTTTGAACTTGTACTCACAACATCATACTGACTGATATTCGTTGAAGACCGGGAAAACCGTGAACGTGCGGAATTTCCCGGTCTTTAACCTTTTTTACTGCAATGGAAAACAAATTTACAAATCATTTACATAAAATAGCTGACATAGAGGTTGACTTCTCATTTGTTGGCACTACAATGGGTAGTGTGAGGGGTGTCAGAAAATGAGAATACACAATTTCAAAGTGGGTGAGCGTGGGCTCAACCGATTTTTCGGTCCGCTGGAGGCCAAGATCATGGACATTTTATGGGCTCGTCCTGGCAGCAGCATCCGTGAAGTGCAGACCGCACTTGAACAAGACAAAGACGTCAATTTTAATACAGTCATGACCGTGATGAACCGGCTCGTAGACAAGGGACTTCTCGGAAAGTCACAAAAGGGCAGAACATCTTTGTACCAACCGGTACAGAGTAAGGAGGAGTTTATGAACGACCAATCCAAGGAACTGTCACATGAGTTGGTGGATGAATTCGGAGCTTTGGCATTGAATCATATGCTGGATGCGCTGGATGAAGCAGATGCGGGTCTGATTGAACGCTTGGAACAGAAGATCAAACAATGGAAAAAGGATACCGATTAAGATGTGGAAGACCCGCTCGAAACTTTTGTTTACCGTCGGGTTTGGCATTCCGTTACTCGTGTTCATGCAGATGTTCATGTACGCGATGTACAAAATTTTTGGCTGGGATATCCCGTTTAACCTGCTCTGGCTCTGTAATCATTGGATGAGTCGACTGGGTTGGTTATCCGTGGGACATTTCCTGCTGGCACTGGTATTGCTGACATTTGCGGGAACAGGTTGGTTGCTAATGGTGCGTATGATGAAAACCAGAGCAGCCGTACGTAAGCTCCGCTCCATGGAGGTGCGTGCATTGTCTCGCGAACTGGAGTCCAAGTATCACCATCTTGGACAGCCAGGATTCATTGTAGTGGACAAGCATTCTCCGGTTGCATTTACAATTGGTCTATGGAGACCTTGCATCGTACTCTCCACGGGGCTTCTGACGATGTTGGATGCAGAAGAGGAGACAGCAGTTGTGTACCACGAAGTCCATCATCTGTGGCACCGTGACCCACTGAAGACGACACTGTTATCGGTATTTGCAATCATGATGCCGTATATTCCCGTATTGAAGCATACTTCGAAACATTACAATATCGTTAGAGAAATTCTGGCAGACAATGAGGCCATTGAGCGTACAGGCAATGTGGCAGGCATTGGCAGTGCTTTACTCAAGCTGCTCCGCGCTTGTCCTGAACCTTGGGGGGCCACAGAACTGACCGTTCAATCCTCATTTGCGGATACGTCGGTGAATGTCCGAATTTCACGTCTGCTGGATCCGGAACAGGACGTGACGTTGAGGTTGCCACGTTATGCTGTTCTGATGTCGGCTACTGTTTTTCTATTGCTGTCTATCTTGTTTGTTTGGTCGATCGGATAGATTAATTTGGCTAAAGTGAAGTCGAATATAATGAGAAAGGAAGATGAACATGAATAATAAAAGTGTAGAGATTGGATTACTTTTCTCAAGGATTATGATCGGTTTGATTTTTGTATTGCACGGCTGGAGTAAATTCGAAGGTGGAATCAGCGGTACGGTAGGTTTTTTCGAAAGTATTGGTATTCCCGGATTTCTTGCATCCGTTGTAGCCATCATTGAGTTGGTAGGTGGTGCAGCGATGATTCTGGGTCTGGGAACACGTGTGTTTGCTGCCCTGTTTGCCATCGTGATGGTTGGCGTTCTGTTTACAGCCAAAGTGGGTGAGCCGTTCCTGAGTGGTACCGAGTTAGATTACCTGCTGCTGGCGGGTTCCGTGACACTGCTCTTCACAGGAAGCCGCTTCCTGGCCGTGGATTATCTGTTCTCCAGACAGGGGAACGGTCGCCAGAATGTGAGTGCTTGAATGGACTAACGATTGCTACAAATAATGAAGTGCAGGATTAGTCCTGTAACGAGGTTCTTTATTGGCCAGGCCGGTTCGGGAATTGATTTGCGAGTCTTTATCTATATTTCTTCGGAATGAAACACGCTGAACCGTGAGCGGACGGCGACAGCCGTTTCACCTTGTTTGGACGACATGCCTTTGGTTTGGTACAATGAGAATAAGTATGCTACTAAGAAAAAATAAGGAGGATGCATTTTATGATTAACGTCATTCCATCCGATGCCCGCTCCAGCTTCGATCGAGACTGGCTCCGTGGTAGTCACAGCTTTTCTTTCGGAGAATACCAAGACCCGGAGAATACGGCGTTTGGACCGATGCGGGTAGCGAACGACGATGTGATCGCGCCTGGTCGCGGTTTTGGAGTTCACCCGCATAGTGATATGGAGATTGTATCGATCGTACTGAACGGCAAGTTGCGACATGAAGATAACCTTGGGAATGTAGCCGTTACAGGCTTTGGCGGTATCCAGCGGATGTCAGCAGGCAGTGGCATGATTCATACCGAACATAATGCATCCGATACCGAAGAAGTACGTTTGCTTCAACTCTGGTTCATGCCACAGACCAAAGGGTTGGAGCCCTCCTATGAGACGACATCATTTGATCCAGCGGCATTGGCAGGAGCACTCGTGCCGATTGTATCCCCAGATGGGGGACCAAGAGTTGCGACCATTCATCAGGATATGACGATCTACCTTGGCCGATTAGCCAAAGACGAAACGTTAACCTTTAATCAGGATGCAGGCCGCCGAATGTACATTTTCTCCATCGAAGGCAAGCTGGGATTGGATGGAGAGTACCTGTTGAACGAAGGCGACACGGCTCGTGTGGAACAGCGGGATTCAATCGAACTGCAAGGAAACGAAGATACGTTCTATATGATTATTGATTTGCCGTAGATGACTGATGAAATGAACTCCAAGATGAAGGAGGATATACACGTATGGCGCAACAGGAATGGTTTATGGTTAAACATGCGGTGACCGGGCGAGGATTAGCTAATAGCAAAACAGATTCCCTGTCCTATCGGTTCCAACAGGAGGGTACAGGCTTCATATTTACCGTTACGGGTCTGGACGAGCAGATGGTGGAACAGATTATGGAGCTTAGACAGGAACTGAACGTATTTCGCTTCGTCCAACGCAAGGATCAGCCCCTTTTGAAACACTGGTACTACGTAGATGGTGAACGGGTTGTGTACGATAGGGAGAGTCACACGCTAAGCATCTATGCGAAGTCGGAGATTCGTTATGTGCCTGAAGATTATTTTGCGGATTAACGTGTAAGTAACGATAGAACTTGGAACATCCCAGAGGTCTCTGTTAAATACAGAGGCCTTTTTTGCTGTCTGAAAACTCAGAGGATTTAATCGTAATTTTGCAAAAAAGACCACATAATTCCCTGCTGTCTGGCACAAGCTACCTTGTATAAAAACAAGAACGGAGGGGCGGCATATGGCGGACAAAACATCTGGGAAAGACAAGTCCCGGCAATCGGGAAGAACTTCAGAAAAAAAACATATCCCTTTGGGACTGCCGTCCCCGCCTTTTCTGCGGCAGCCGATTAGTGCAGTACATGAAACTCAGATTCAAGCGGTGAAGGAGATATTCTCCGATTGCTCGGATGTGGTTTTTCGCAACGTCATGATTACGCCTGAAGTGAAAGGACTTCTCGTCTATATCGAAGGCATTGTTAATTCGGCTGATATCCAGGAACACATGCTGCGTCCGATTATTCGAGGGCTGGTGCAGCAGCGTACAGATGAACCTGATGTTCCTTTGGATGATACACGTGTTGAGCTGACACAGGTGAAGCGAGTGGATACCTGGGCTGCTGCGACAGAAGGGGTGCTGGCATCCTCCGCACTTCTGGTGGTCGATGGAAGTAGCGAAGCCTGGATGTTCAATGTCAAAGGCGGCGTCAGACGTGGTGTGGAGGAACCGCAGACAGAATCCGTGATTCGGGGACCGCGGGAGGGATTTACCGAGACGCTCCGTGTAAATACGGCCTTATTGCGGTTCAAGCTGAAAACACCCTCTCTCAAGATCGTGAGTATGACCCTTGGCACAGATACCAAGACCGATATCGTTCTAACCTATCTGGAGGATATAGCTGATCCTAAAACGATTCAGGATGTCAAGAAACGTCTGGAAAAAATAAAAATCGACGGCATCCTGGAGAGTGGGTATATCGAGGAGTTAATTGAGGATCATCCGTATTCTCCTTTTCCACAAATGCACTACTCGGAGCGTCCGGATACGGTAGCAGGCAATCTGTTGGAAGGGCGGTTTGCCATTATGGTAGATGGTACTCCCTTTGCGTTGATTGCTCCAGTCACAATGTGGCAGATGCTGCAAGCCAGCGAGGATTATTACGAACGATTCTTCATCAGTAATCTGGTGCGTTGGATTCGATTTTTGTTCGTAGCCATCGCTCTATTTCTGCCAGCGCTTTACATTGCTATTACGACATTTCATCAGGACATGCTGCCAACCACTTTGATACTGAGTATTGCCGGGGCGCGGGAAGCCATCCCTTTTCCGGCACTGGTAGAGGCTCTTATCATGGAGCTTTCCTTCGAGGCACTTCGTGAAGCAGGAGTCAGGTTACCGAAAACGGTAGGGCAGGCCGTCAGTATCTTGGGTGCGCTTGTAATTGGGCAGGCAGCCGTTCAGGCAGGGATTGTATCTGCACCAATGGTTATTATCGTATCCATGACAGGTATCGCTTCCTTTACGATTCCGCGGTTTAATTTTGCGATTACCGTTCGTCTATTGCGTTTTCCAATCATGTTACTGGCGGGCATGTTCGGACTGTATGGCATCGTGATCGGTCTGGTCCTGATATCGGTGCATCTGACCCAGATGACCTCATTTGGTGTGCCTTATCTGTCGGGTCTTAGCCCATACAGCAAAACGGATACCAAGGATATTCTCATTCGTGTGCCGTGGTGGAAAATGATCAATCGTCCATCTACCGTCCATGATAACCATAAACGGATGAATGAGAAGATCAATGGTTCCCCCGAAGCAGAGGAAGGGTGGTAAACCCATGCAATTTATGTATAAATACCGGGCAGTTATAGCCCTGTTGTTATGTACCTCTCTCATTTCAGGTTGCTGGGATCGAGAGGAAATAAATGATGTTGCCTTTGTAATTGGTATCGCTGTGGATAAGGAGGAACAAAACTACAGATCCAGTCTGCAGATTGCTCTTCCAGGACAATCTGGTTCTTCGGGTAGTGAAGGAGGAGGAGGGGGCACAAGTGGTGATAAATCCTGGTTCATATTGTCCAATACAGCCAAAACCTTTCACGGAACATCTCTTGAAGGGCAAAAGGCGCTCTCACGCAGAATATATTACGCTCATCGGCGTACTCTGCTAATCGGTGAGGATTTGGCGAGGGAGGGCGTTGCCCCTATGCTGGATTTGATGACACGTTATCCGCTCAATCGTTTCTCAGCGTTGCCGGTTGTGACAAGAGGAGAAGCATATAAGGTCATGGATACTGATGCACCCATAGAAAAATTTCCATCTGAGATGGTACGGGAATTGTGTTTTTTAAATATGCGAAATCCCCGCTCGCTCAAGACGTTTATAGATTCCATTCTTAGCGAAGGCGTAGATCCTTTTCTGCCCATAGCTTCGGTCGTTGACACTGTGCCCAAAAACTGGAAGGACCCCAAAACGAACATCAAGATGGATGGATTGGCCATTTTCAAGAAAGACAAGCTGGTAGGCATGATCGATAAAGCACCAGCAGATGCACTAATTCTGGCCATGGGTGAGGCCAATGCACCAGAGGTTATGGTCGAGGCTCCAGGGGGAGAAGGAGATATATTCATTAAACTGAACGAGAACAATTCTTCGCTGCATCCCAGTATCAAGAATGACAAGGTTAAGGTAAACATTCAATTATACGCCAAGGGAGTTATCGTCGATAACGAATCGAATTACGGTGACCGGCGGGAGGATGAGATATTAAAGATAAATGACGCCATCCACAAGAAAATAAAGTCAGATATTGAGGAAGGCATCCGATTGGTCCAGCAGAAGTATCGTGCCGATATTCTTGGAATCGGTCGATCTATCCATCAGCACCTGCCGGCGGAATGGGACAAGATGAAGGATCGATGGGAAGTCATTTATCCTGAAGTTGAGGTAACCGTTATTCCCCATGTCATTATTGAAAATGTAGGAGTGATCAACAAACCGATCGGTGTCGTGGAGGAGGAGGTCGTACATGATTAAACCGCTTTTGTTTACCTATCTGGGCATGGCAATTGTGGTCATTTTGATGGATTTCAGACATATGAAGCAGGCAGCAGCCATTAATCGCTGGATATCCTATGGTCTGATTGCATTGGGAACGGTCATTTGGTTCTATGTCACTCACTTGAGTAAAACGCTTTATGTCACAGTATGGATAAGCCACGTTATTCAGCGATTTTTACCTTTACCATAGATTGCAGATTAACTGACGGAAAGGAGGTATTGTATGAATCAGAGTGTGACCCATCGGCAGGTTGTGCTGCTCGTGCTGATACTCAGTATTACAGGTACGCTGATTCAGCCCCACGCTCAGGCCATTTTCTACGCGGAGCAGCATGCTTATCTCTCGTATGTGCCCGTTGTTTTTGTGATGATAATATCTCTATGGTTAATAAGTCGGGTCCAGCGACGATTTCCCAATCAGGATCTGTTCGAATCCATTGTTCAGCGATTCCCGTTTTTGGGGAGAGTAATGGGATTTCTGTACATTCTATTTTTTTTCTTCGTGTTTGCAAGAGACATCCGACTATCAGGTGACTATATAAGTATAACGCTACTGGAGAACACACCCATTTCCATCATTGTATTATCTCTGGTGATCATGGGCGTCTTTATCGTTCGAGGCGGACTCGGTTCCTTAATCGGAATGGCGGAATTGTATGTTATGCTGTTTCTGCTGATCTCGTTGATTATACCTTTCATGCTTATTCAGCAGGTAAATATGGATAATCTCATGCCGTATTTTCATGTTGATGTTGCAGGAGTAGGCAAGGGGAGTTGGTACATATTTTCGTTTTATGGAGAGATGATTGCATTGCCGTTTGTCATCAAGGGTAGTGATTTTCGTTTCAAGTCGGTTCTATGGGGAATTATCATCTCTGCACTCCTAATGATGCTTATCCTTGTGGAGACGATAACTGCGATCGGAGTCCCTATTGCTTCCAGACTCGTATACCCATCCTATGAACTGGCAAGGCAGCTGCAAATCAGTGATTTTCTGGACCGGTTTGACCTTGCGCTGGCAGCAGCAACCATGCCAACCATGATTACGAAGATTGCATTTGATCTATACTTTGTCTGCTGGGGACTGAAGCGGATGATTCCGAAAGTGTCGGGAAAGATGATGACAGGCCCGGTGGCCTTGGTTGGATTCGTATGTGCTTTCTGGTTCTTCCGAAACGCGATTCAGCTTAATCGTTTTACCCGGGAATGGACATGGATTGCTATTGTTTTCGAAGCGCTGTTCCCCATTGTGCTGTTCCTTTTTCTTCGTCCTCGCAAAAAGGATAAAAAAGAATCTACCCAACAGAGAACGGGAGACCAGTCAAAGAAAGAGAAGCATGAGCCGGAACAAAAATCGGCTGATTCGGAGAAGGACGGAGAGAAAAGGCGGAAAGATTCTCATGGTGGGGAACTCCAGCCTTCCTGATGCATTCCATCAAAAATCCTTATAGATGAACGGGCAAAAAGAGGGAAAGCACAGTTCCCCTTCACAGAAGTACCCTGTATACTGTAGTCAGACTGATGAACATTCGGCTGAACTAACGGGGGGAACATGAATGGCTCAACATTTGGCAGGTGTGCGTGTAGCATTGACAGGACCACGAAAATCGAAAGAAATGTCCGTACTGGTTGAAAAAATGGGTGGAATCCCGCTTGTGCGACCGGCACAGGGGACCGTATTTCTGGATGACCGGAGTATCAGGGACGGGCTGGTATCCTGGATCTCAGACCCGCCAGACTGGGCGGTATTAACTACGGGTATGGGATTGGATGCGTTGTTTGAAATGGCTGAGGATATGGAAGTGGCAGGCCAATTGTTGGATGTATTATCGGAATCCTCAATTGCGGCAAGGGGATACAAGACGGTGAATGCGCTCAAAAAGCGCAAGTTAACACCACTGGTACGAGATGATGACGGTAGCACGGACGGGCTCATTCGAGAATTCGCCCCACATGATCTCGCAGGGAAAAAGGTGATGTTGCAGCTTCATGGGGAGACAGCTCCCAAACTTGTCGTATGGTTGGAAGAACAAGGCGCACTCGTCAGACAAGTGCTTCCTTACCGCCATGTACCGCCAGAAGAGACAGAGCTGGAACAGTTACTGAATGAAATTCTAAATTTCGAAGTAGATGCTGTTGCGTTCACAAGTGGACCGCAGGTCAGATTTCTGACCCAATATGCAGCCTCCCAGGACAAGCTTGAGCCTATGCTTGCAGCCTTCAGACAAGGTTTAATTCCTGCGTCTGTAGGTAAAGTTACAGCAAACTCCATGCGTGAAGAAGGCATTGAGGCACTGGTCATTCCGGAGGAAGAGAAGATGGGAGCACTCATCGTGGAGCTCGGACGTTACTTTGCAGCAGGGCGTGCGGCCAAGATTAGAGATTAGTGGCCTGCTTTTAGATCAGTTCGACAAAAAGCTTTTGGCGTCGCTTCATGAATAAAGAGTGTGCATTAAGCTTAACCGCATCGCTATATGATGCGGTTTTGTTTAGATTATAGAATTTATACATTACAACTAAAACACCAATGTACATCCTTGATAGTGCTTCGATCAGAAGCTTTTCTTATCTCGAAGAAAAGGTGGAAATGACGATGACCATTGCAGATCGTAACGCCAGGCCCCGACTGATCATTGCAGGCACCGGGAGTGGTGCAGGAAAAACGACAGTAACCTTGGGGCTGATGAGAGCACTCGCTCAGCGTGGCTTGAGTGTACAAGGGTTCAAGTGCGGCCCGGATTATATTGATCCGACATATCATACCGCAGTCACGGGCAGACCGTCACGTAATCTGGATGCATGGATGACATCGCCTGAGTATGTGAGAGATACGTTCGAGAAGGCATCGGCAGGACATGATATATCCATTATCGAAGGCGTTATGGGCCTCTACGATGGCAAAGATCCGCTTAGCAATACAGGCTCAACTGCAGAGATTGCTCTGGTCACGCAGACCCCTGTGATCCTGGTCGTGGATGTACGCAGCATGGCTCGCAGTGCGGCCGCGATTGTACTGGGTTTTCAACATTTGGAGCCTGAATTAAATATTGCGGGAGTGATCGTTAACCGGTGTGGAAGTGCAGGTCATTACACCATTGTGAAAAAAGCCATTGAGCAGATGTGCGGCATTCCGGTGGTTGGCTGGCTGCAGCGGGACGAGGACATGTCCATCCCTGAGAGACATCTGGGACTGGTGCCTGCCATTGAGCGCGGTGAACTGGAGCCATTATTCCAACGTGCAGCCGATGTGTTAATGGAAGGCACTGATCTGGATCTTCTGCTGGAGCTGGCAGCAAGCGCCCCGCCGCTTCAACAAGAAAAAGGGAGTCTTGCCGCTACTACCCACGCGGATTCGGCTAATGCTGAATCAGGCTCGAATTACGATTCGCAATTCGATTCAGTGATCCACGTTAATAATCGACATGTATCATATGCGGTGCAGCCTGTCATTGCCGTTGCGCGTGATGCGGCATTTAATTTCTATTATCCCGATAATCTGGAATTGCTCGAAGCAGCCGGGGCCCGATTACAATACTTCAGCCCGCTCGCTGGTGAAGGTATTCCAATGGATGTGGATGGCGTCTATTTGGGCGGCGGGTTTCCAGAGGAGTTTGCAGCAGAGATTGCCGGTAACCAGGGGTTCTTGGAAGGACTTCGACAGGCAGCACAATCCAACATGCCCTTATTCGCAGAGTGTGGCGGCTACATGGTGCTCGGGGAAACGTTGACCGATCGGGAGGGTGTTACTTTCGAGATGGCGGGCATTATCCCCGCACAGGTGCTGATGCAGAAGAAGCGAGCTGCACTTGGTTACCGTGAAGCGAGTGCGGTTCAGGATTCCTTTTTGCTGAAAAAGGGTGAAGTACTTCGGGGTCATGAATTTCATTACTCCACAATGACCTATCGTGAAGAAGGAATGATTCCTTATGCGTATGAGACCAAGGGGTTGCGTGGCTTGAAGCAAGAAGGGTATGCCGCAGGCAACATCGTGGCGGGGTACACGCACGTTCATCTGGGCTCTTACCCGGCAGCCGCTCGAAGATGGGTGGAACATTGTCTAGCCTATCGGCAGGAGCGATATATGCAGAGATAATAGCAGCTTTTTATAGCTCAAATAGATAGCTGAATTCAATAAGCAAAATGGCTCTAATCTCGCTTTTGCCTCCTGAGTCTTTGGTCGTGAAGTTGGCGATCCCATTCTGAATTAAAGGTTTTTAGATGAATATGTGGAATGAATAAAAGACAGAATCATTATGCGAGGGAGGGACATCATGATGAGAACCGTATGTGTAACGGGAGCTGCTCGGGGATTGGGATTGGCTTTGACGGCACAGATGCTGAAGAGAGGGTATCTCGTGTATGCGGCCGGTCTGGACGTGGAGGATTCCGAGGGGATTCGTATGCTTGCAGAAGGATATCCTGACCATCTGCGCGCCATCGAACTGGATATCGCGGACGACCTGTCGGTAGCTTTGTTCACGGAGACGTTGAAGCTGGATACGAATCATTTGGATATGCTGATCAATAATGCGGCTATACTAGGGAGTATTACGGATCATATCCGCGGGCCGTTGAATATGGCGGAGATGGCTGAAGTATTTAATGTGAACACCTTAGGCACACTGCGTGTGACTCATTCGCTGTTGCCCCTCCTTCTTCAAGGACAGGTCAAGCTGATTGTTGATATCTCTTCCGAGGCTGGAAGTATAGAGCAATGCAGTCGGGATGGGTGGTATGCCTATTGTATGTCCAAAGCTGCTTTGAACATGCAGGCCCGTCTTGTGCACAATGGTCTGAAGGATGAAGGCGGACAAGTGATGCTTGTGCATCCCGGTTGGGTACAGAGTTATATGAGGGGCGAATTGGATGTTTCTGCGGATCTCACGCCCGAGCAATCTGCACAGCATATCGCAGTACTTATCGACCGCCATGAACAGTTTAAAGGAGATCAACCCGCATATGTGGACTACAAGGGCGAGAAGCTCCCCTGGTAGTTGATGGATACAGTGAGGTGAACAAGAAAGGAGATTGATTGAATGGATCATCGTAAAAAAGCATTACTACTTGGCGATTATACACATCCGGATTGGCACCCGCTTCAAGGTGTGGATGCGGAGATTAGCCGAATTTTCCATGATACTATGACTGTGCAGTGCAGTGAGAATCGGAATATGCTGCTGCAAGAAAATATAACCGGGTTTGATGTATGTATCTCATACATGGACGATTGGAAGGGGAAAGTCTCTCCACAGCAGACAGCAGGTTTGTTGTCCTATGTAAGTAATGGAGGTGGACTGGTCATTATACATAACGGCATTTCGCTCCAAAATCGTTATGAGCTCAAACAGATGATCGGTGCCAAGTTCCTGCATCATCCGGCATATGCACCGCTTGAATTTACTGTAACGGCGGAAAGCCATCCCGTGACGGAGGGCATTTCGAATTTCACAATGGAAGAAGAGCCGTATCAGTTCGAATTTGGTTCTTTTGCTGAAACGAAAATATTGCTGGAATATCAATCCGAAGATGGACCAAAACCTGCGGTTTGGGCTCATCGATATGGTGTTGGACGTATTGTGTATCTGATGCCGGGTCACCATGTGCCGTCTTTTGCACACGAAACGTACCGTAAATTACTTCTGCAAGCAGGCAAATGGGCTGCACGTTACGTCTAATCGGACACGCAACTTTGCATGCAGAGTATAAGGGGTATAATATAGAGATCAACGAAGAGGAGGATGACAAAAATGAGCGATTTGTTCAAAAAGGCGATCTCGTTAGGGCTTGGTCTTACTGTTGTAAGCAAAGAAAAGATTGAGAAAACCGTGGATGATTTGGTCAAGCGCGGGGAACTTGCGCCCGGTGAATCCAAAGCTTTGGTTGAACGTCTGCTGGAACGGGGCGATGAAGAGCAGGGTCAGTTCAAGAGAATGATTCAGGAGCAGGTCAAGCGAGTGCTTCAGGAAGCTGGTGTGGCATCCGAAAGTGATGTAACCAGTCTGGAACAGCGCGTTGCTGTCCTGGAGAAAAAACTTGCCGAACTGGGCCAATCACCACAGCTCCACCCTGATGAATCCCCGGCTCCACTTGAAGTTCCTCCTCCTCTCAAAGGAAACGAGATCGAGTAGATGGCAGTGCGAATCAAACATGTCGGCAGATACCGTGAAATTGCCATGGCGCTAGTGCGTCATGGCTTCGGTTATATGGTCGAGGAGCTGGGTTTGTTCCAGCTGTTGGCTCTGCCCAGACGGTGGATGTCGCGTGAAGCACACACCACCAAAACGTTGAGTGAACGCATCAGGCTTGTGCTGCAGGAGCTGGGGCCAGCTTTCGTCAAGCTGGGGCAACTCGCAAGTACAAGGGCAGATCTATTGCCTGAGTCTGTCATTCGTGAATTGGTGAAGTTGCAGGATCAGGTCCCGCCTTTCTCTTCCGAGACGGCACGGGGTATTTTGGAACAGGAATTGGATACACCGCTGGAGGAGATCTTTTCCCGGTTCGAGGATACCCCTGTAGCTGCGGCCAGCATTGGACAGGTGCATCTGGGCAAACTTCGAAGCGGTGAGTCGGTAGCCATCAAGATTCAGCGGCCGGGTATATCGCGTATTGTGCAGCGTGACCTGGATATTTTGCGTGAACTGACAGCCATGGCGGAGAAGCGGTGGGACTGGGTAAAACAATATCAGATTCCGCAAATGGTCGAAGAATATGCTCAGGCCCTGATGGCCGAGCTGGATTATACGGTCGAAGGCCGCAATACGGAAAAGATTGCACAGCAATACCAACAGGACAACAAGGTGAAAATCCCGGCAATTTACTGGGATCAGACTTCATCCCGTGTACTCACGATGGAGTATATCGAAGGTATCAAACTCAATGATCGTGAAGAACTGGTTAGACGCGGTCATGATCTGAATAACATTGCCGAGCGGCTGGTGGATTCATTATTGAATCAGATTTTTATTCAGGGTTTCTTTCACGCTGATCCACATCCGGGCAATCTGATGGTATTGAAGGATGGACGTCTTGCCTTTATAGACTTCGGTATGGTGGGCAGTCTGAGTGATGAGATGAAACAGCAGCTTGCTTCGCTTATTATTGGGTTAATGCGCAAAGATACGGACAGTATGATCCGGGCAATTGAGAAATTGGGCATGATGCCAGATGACATGGACCTGCGTGGGCTTCATGTGGATTTGGACAAGTTGCGTACCAAATATTATGATATTCCTTTTTCCAAGATTAGTGTGGGTCAGGCGCTAAATGACTTGTTCGGCGTAGCCCAGAGGCACCGGGTTGTCATGCCTGCCGATATTCTGCTGCTCGGTAAATCGTTGCTAACAATGGAAGGTGTCATCGAACATCTCGATCCTTCCCTGAGCATCGTAGATATGGCCGAGCCCTTTGGGCGGAAGCTGATCAAGGAACGTTTTAGCGCAGGAAGAATAAAGAATCGGTTGTTCCGCAGTGCGGCTGATATGGCCGAAAGTGTCATTGGTCTGCCAGGGCAGTTAAGGCAATTATCATCCATTATTAGCAAAGGCAAGTTGAGGCTGGAGATCAGTGTCCCTGAACTGGATGCACTCATGCGCAGAATGGACCAAATCAGTAATCGGCTGTCTTTCAGTATTGTGTTACTCGCTTTTTGTATCATCATGGTTGGTTTGATTATTGGTTCGTCGATCAGTCATCAGTCCACGATGCTGTGGGATATTCCGGTCATTGAGATTGGTTTCCTGGTGGCGATTCTGATGGTGGCTTTCCTGCTCTATTCGATATTCAAATCGGGAAGGTTCTAGCACTAGCATGACATTACAGAATACCCGCAAAGAGACTTTCTCCAAAGGTCTTTGCGGGTTATTTTTTGTGAATAGAGAATTGGTGAGTAAATTATAGAAATATTAAGATAATAGAAGAAAAGGTTCTGTTTTTTCGCCTTAACTGTATTAGTACATATCCAGTCCTGTGACTATAATAATAGGTCAGTACATTAACGGACCCGGTTTTTCTGAGAGGGGAAAACCTATGATATCAGGATCAGCTCCTGATGTCGCACGAGTAAGACAACTGAGGGCAGTAATGGAATATCAGCGGTACACACTGGAACGGAAAAGACATGAGTGCTCATGAACCCGTCAAGGTTATACGGATGGGGAAGAATGGTGCAGCTCAGGCAAGAGCATAGACGAATGATGCGGAGCGGGATCCGTTGTTTTGTGCTGTCCTGGGTAGTTGGTTAGTGTGAACGTCTTCCGTTACTCTTCAGTAAGATTGTCCATTCTGAGGAATACACGTAGGAGGAACGGCAAGAACATATGAATACTTTAAAACAACAATGGTTTGGCAACATTCGCGGAGACGTGCTGGCAGGCATTACGGTAGCGCTGGCGTTAATTCCGGAAGCCATTGCGTTCTCCATCATTGCGGGTGTTGATCCGATGGTCGGGTTGTATGCTTCGATTACAATTGCAATTGTGATCTCGATAGCTGGTGGAAGACCAGGCATGATCTCGGCGGCAACAGGTGCCATGGCGGTACTGATGGTTGGACTCGTCAAGGATTATGGCGTGGAATACCTTTTTGCAGCAACGATATTAACAGGAATTATTCAGTTTCTACTGGGCATATTTAAGGTTGGACGGTTTATTACGTTTGTGCCTCATTCTGTTCTGACCGGATTCGTGAATGCACTGGCTATACTGATCTTTATGGCGCAGTTAACCCACTTCACGGGAGCGAATTGGATTATGTATGCGATGGTGGCGGGCACGCTGGCGATCGTTTATATTTTGCCACGGTTTTTCAAAGGCGTTCCAGCTCCACTGATTGCGATTATCGTGATGACGATTATTACCGTGGTGTTCCATCTGGACGTAAGAACAGTAGGCAATATGGGGAATATAACGAGCACTCTGCCGATGTTCCACTTGCCAAATATTGCATGGACTTGGGACACGCTGATGATTCTTTTGCCTTATTCATTCACCATGGCACTGGTTGGTTTGCTGGAATCCCTGCTGACTGCAACCATCGTGGATGAGATGACCGAGACCAAGAGCAGCAAGAACCGTGAGGTGCGTGGTCAGGGTATCGCGAATTTTGTGAACGGTTTGTTTGGCGGCATGGGCGGCTGTGCGATGATTGGGCAGTCGGTCATTAATGTGAAGTCTGGCGGACGTGGAAGATTGTCCACGTTTACTGCGGGTGCGTTTCTCGCGATCCTGTTGTTGCTTTTTAGCGGCGTGGTGAAACAGGTGCCGATGGGTGCGCTCGTCGGTGTAATGTTTATGGTGTGTATCGGAACATTCGACTGGAGTTCCATTAAAAATATTGCTCGTGTGCCTCGGGCGGAAGCCTTTGTCATGATCGTGACGGTGGCAATTGTGGTCTATACCCACGATCTGTCGATCGGGGTCATGGTAGGCGTTGTGCTCAGTGTGTTGCATTTTGGCTGGAAACAGACCAAGATTCGTGTTCAGGCGAGCCAGGAGCAAGGGCAGAAAGTATATCGGGTTCATGGACCGTTCTTCTTCGGTTCTTCGTCCCGGTTTGTGGACGAGTTCGATGCAGAAGCTGATCCGAAGGAAATCACGATTGATTTCGGAGGTTCACATATCTGGGACAATACTGCGGTTGTGGCTATTGGCAAAGTGAAGTTCAAATACGCGAAGCTGGGCAAAACTGTGCACCTGCGCGGGTTGAACGAAGAGAGCACTCGCATTCTTGAACGGAGTGGATTTGCCACAGCTGGAGGGCACGGCTCGTAACTTGGTTGCAACGAAGTAAACAACGAATAGATAACATAAAAAGATGCATTTTAATCAGCGGCGCACTTTTTCCGGATTTAATCGGGGAGAGGGCGTCGCTGTTTTTTATTAGAGCCTGAGGCATGCTAGGTCATTTCCACATCATCAGCAACCTGAAGGCAGATCTAGAGTCACTTGGTTGATACAAGTCACGCTGATCTCGAGATTTTATGCTACAAGTTAGGGTGTAACGCTGTATCCCCTTTTGTTTTGCTTGACTAACGTGTAAACTACAGGGTATGGAGAAGAAGAGCAACGAGTGGATTGCTTTTTAAAAAATTCATTTCATAAACATGATTGATATAAGGAAAACTAGTCTTGATGGCAGATACTGATACTAAGGTCATTATGAAATGGACTTATCTAAATGAATATACAGAGGTGTAACGATTGGCAAACTTTGAACAACTGGGCATTCGCCCGGAATGGTGCGAGATCCTGAAACATCAGGGCATCGCCGTGCCGACTCCGGTACAGGAGCGTTCGATTCCGGTACTGCTGGGTGGACGCGATATTATCGCCGAGGCACAGACAGGAACAGGGAAAACGCTGGCATTTTTGCTGCCGATTATTCAGAAAATTAACGTATCGGACCGTTCGCCACAAGCGTTGATTATTGCGCCTACGCGTGAGCTTGCGCTGCAAATTACGGAAGAAGCGAAGAAACTCACGGCAAACGACGATAAACTGCACGTGCTTGCCGTATACGGCGGGCAGGATGTGGACAAGCAACTGCGTAAATTGCAGAACGGTACCCAGATCGTTATTGGTACACCAGGTCGTCTCCTGGATCACCTGCGCCGTGGCACGTTGAAGCTTGATAATGTGAAGAAACTGGTGCTGGATGAAGCCGACCAAATGTTGCACATGGGCTTCCTGGACGATGTGGAAACGATTCTTAGTGAGCTTCCACACAAACGTCAGACCATGCTGTTCTCAGCAACAATGCCGAAGGGCATTCGCAACCTGGCGAAGACCTACATGAAAGATCCGGAAGATGTAAAAGTATCTTCCCAATCTGTTATTCCGATCAAACAAATTCGCCAGCAAGTGCTGGAATGCACGGATCGTGGTAAATTAGAAGCACTTCGCGGCATGATTGATACGTATCGCCCATACTTGGCGATTATTTTCTGTCGGACCAAGCGTCGTGCATCCAAGCTGAACCAAGATCTGCGTGAAGCAGGTTATGCAAGTGATGAACTTCATGGAGATCTGTCCCAATCCAAGCGTGAGAACGTCATGAAAGCGTTCCGCGATGCCAAACTGCAAGTGCTGGTTGCTACAGATGTAGCTGCACGTGGACTTGATGTTGAAGGCGTTACGCATGTATTTAACTACGATATGCCGCATGATGCGGAAAGTTATATTCACCGGATTGGTCGTACGGGCCGTGCAGGCGGTACAGGTCTTGCTGTAACGTTTGCAACAGAGCACGACAGACCGGAACTAGCACGTATTGAACAAGGGATCGACCAGAAGCTGTCCCGTATCCAGTGGACAAGCGAAGGTCCAATTGCTTCAACTGGAGCAGCTAGACGTTCCATCAACAGTCAAGGGGATGACGAACGTTCAGGCGGACGCTCTTCCGGAACTGGTAGTGCCCGTCGCGGTGCAGGCCGTAACGATCGCAGAGATGGCGGACGTGGGGGGCGTGGTTCCCGCGGCGGCGAAGGTGGACGCAGTGAAGGTGGCCGCAGTGGTGGTCGTAGCGCTGGCCGCAGCAGCGACAGCAGTCGTGGTGCAGCGGGTCAAGGTGGACGCGGTGCAGGTCGCAGTGGCGACGAGCGCAGCGCAGGTCGTGGTTCCGCGCGCAGCAGCGACAGCAGTCGCGGAGCAGCGGGCCAAGGCGGACGCGGTGCAGCTAGCAGCGGCTGGGCTGGCCGTAGCGCCGACAAGCGCAGCTCCGGGCGCAGCAGCGAAGGCTCTCGCCGTCCGGAATCCGCAGGACGCGGACCGGCAAAGGGCGACCGTCGCGATTCCCGTCGCGGACGGTAAAGCCTTGGCGCAAGCGGCGATGCAGCCGCAATTGCGCAGGCACCATGCCATGCCACAGGGTTTGGCATGGCACATATGAGAGGGTTCGGGTACAGATGTACCGAACCCTCAGATCAAGGGTCGCGACGGAACCACGTCGCGGCCCTTTTTCAACAGGGCAGATGATCATTTTCGCTTATTCTTTTTGTCATCTGTGAGTGCCTGTTTGTGCGCCTGCTTGATCCATGGAAGATGCCATTTAGGTATTCCCCATCTAGTTTTTCTTTCTGTCCGTGTACTGCGCATAGCACTTGGCAAACTTCCATAAAATTCAAAACACCTCATCCTAGACCTAAGGATGGGGTGTTTTTGGATTAATTCTTATATCATTAGAATCATAACCTTCGATCTGTGGTGCTGACGCGCATGCAGGGATGGATGAAATTGCATTCGTCTATATACAGGGAATGAGTTTGCACTAAACTACGTTTTTCTTTCTCAATATATCATCCCTACAGCTGAACATCTGCGTATTGATCCCGATATTTCTCGTTATACACCCGGCCTACTGACTCCGCCAGTCCCCCGCGTGCCTTGCTCGGATAGCGTTCAATCGTGTGATAAAGTCTCATGAATCGATCCTTGGGCATAAAGCGGGCGTAGCGGGTAATAAGACTAGGGAATAACTCAATATATTTGCTCTTGCGCACGGCAGCAGCAGCTACGGCTGTAAGAATCTGAATACCATTGTGGAGCTGTAAAATGTTCACTTCATAGGTTGCGATATAACGAATCGCATCTTCCCGGATCAAATCCGGCTTAAGTCGTGCGATCTCACCGATATATTCAGCCAGTAGCCGCTCGAAGCTGCGTAACAGCAAGGGCTTGAGCTGCAGATCCATATCACTGCGCAGTACAAAGGATTGTAACAGCGCAACCTGTTGCAGTCGAATCCGGTCATTGTAGACGAGTGAGCCGATCTCGCGGAGCATCTCATAGGCAAGTGCTTCATCCTGCTTTCGAGCTTCAGCGACCAGAGCCCAGTTGCGGTTAATACCCTGGCGGATGAGTTCCTCATCCTGTTGCAACGTGCGCTTCAACTCGCGCTGCTGCTGTACCTCGAACGAACGTTTCTGCATGAAAATCAGTAAGGCCAGAAGCAGCAGGGAAACGCTGGCTGCCGCCATGGTCTGATCTATGGTTTCACCAAAATAGGTGGCAGCAGCACCGAACAATATCGTAATGAACAGGTCGCGTGCAATTCGACGTTTCACACGGGAAGTTGCCTTCGCTTGAACGGAATTCAGGGTACCCCGGCCACAGGCCGTGCACTCCTCTTCCCACAGGCAGGTATACTGTCCACAACGGGTGCAGACTTGCAACTTTTCATAGGCATAGGTCGTTCGTTGAAATGGTCGTATGGATACAACTAGTTTAGTACTCATGCTCAATCACGCTCACCATTCAGAATAGTGTAGAGGGTACGATCCGTGTCTTCCCGGGAGACCGGTTTCCGCCGATGAAGCTGGAGTGCAAAACCCTTTATCATGACAAAAAGAAACAATATGGCGAGGCATCCGTATGTAACCATAATCCGTTCCCTTCTATAGCTTGATAATCAAGCGCTGTTATATTGCAGTTTGCTGGCAATAACTATATCATATTTCCATAGTTGGTACTTTTGTGCCAGTTACAGGCGTGAAATCGTCGATTATTGTCAGTCATTACAAAACTGTAACTCAAGATAGGGGTGCTTTTCAGAATTTATTAGCAGACTGTTAAGATTTCCTTAAGGCTTGACGCCTATAATAAACTATTCCCATTTTAATCTCAAACGTGAAGGAGTACACCCAATGCTGCGGACACGCAAAATACGCTGGCTCAGCGGAACGATGGTTCTGCTGGCAATTCTAACGCTACTGCTACCTCAAGCGTTGCTGCCACAAGCTGCAGCGGCTCAGGCACAGACAAGCGGAATCGATGCGGTACTTGTAGCCGATGTAAGTAACTCGATGAATACAAGTGACCGTGACAAGATTAGTAATGAGGCCATGAAAATGTTTGTTGATATGCTGCCGGTCCAGGGGGACAAGGTAGGAATTGTTGCATATACCGATCAGGTGGAGCGGGAAAAGGCTATGCTGGAGATTCAGTCCGATGCGGACAAGAGTAGCCTGAAGGATTTTATTGATCAACTCGGCCGAGGCCCATATACCGATGTCTCAGTTGGTGTCGCTGAAGCCGTAAACATACTGAATCATGGTGCAGACCCATCCCACTCGCCGATGATCGTGCTGCTGGCGGATGGCAACAATGACTTTAACAAAACCAAAGGCCGTACACAGGCACAATCCGACGCTGATCTGGCGAAAGCCGTGAAGGAAGCACAGGATCAAGGTATTCCGGTGTATACGATTGGACTGAACGCGGATGGCAAGCTGAACAAGAATGCACTCGCAGACCTGGCTCAGCAGACCGGAGGCAAGTCATTCATTACCGATACGCCGGATGATCTGCCACAGATTCTGAGTGAGATCTTCGCCGATCATGCCAAACTGAATGTGGTGAAGCTGCCCTCTGTAACGGGAAACGGCAGTTATCAGGAAGTTACCGTGAATGTGCCGAATGACAGTGTATTGGAAGCAAATATTTCGATCATGTCTTCGAAGCCGGTGGAAGTGCAATTGACGGACCCTTCCGGACAAGCCGTGGACCTGAATTCGGATGCAGCCAAGCTCTCGACGTCGAAGAGTTATTCACTCGTGAAGCTGTTGAAACCCCAAGAGGGAGACTGGAAACTTCGGGTAAAAGGGGCTCCGAAAGACAGCATCGATATCAACCTGTTGTTCAACTATGATCTTCAGCTCGTTGTGGACCCAATTAAGACCAAGTCCTATACCAAAGGGGACAAGGTTGATCTTGCAGCCAAACTGGAGAATGGCGGTCAGCCGCTTCAGGATAATGACCTGTATACGGATATGAAGGCCACGCTGGTTGTGAAAGATGTGGATACAGGCAAAAGTGAAGAACAACCGCTGGAAAACACAGGTTCTGGTTTTGCCGGAACGTTTGAAGTACCGGACAATCATAACTATGAATTGGTCATCCGTGCGGAAGAAGACAGCTTCTACCGTGAAAGTGCGCCAATTACGATCAACGCGAGCGGAGCAGCCGGAAGTGGAACACAACCGACAACATCAGGCGGTGAACAGGATAAGCCGTTTCCTTGGTTACCTGTTATTCTGGGTGTTATAGCTCTAATTGTGGTCGGTGTGGGTGCATGGTTCCTGATGGGCTGGCTGAAACGCAAAAACCGTGGATTTGTAGGTCAGATGGTTGTGGAGATTCGTGATGAGAACACAGGCGACAAGTCCTATCCACAATATAAAAAGCTGGTATCCTTCCGCGGCAGATTCCATCTGCATCAGTTGTTGCAACTGGACCCTGAGCTGAAGGAAACCGAGAAATATGTATTTACGCCCAGCAATGGGGATCGAATTATAATCCGTAACACCGCTGGCGGTACGCTGGAGAAATCCGGTCGTGCAGTCGATGCAAGCTCAGGCGTTGAACTGAAGAACGGTGACCGACTGAGCATCCCGCTGCAACAGGCGGACAAAACCATTTTAATTGAGTATCTGGTGTGAAAGATTATAGCTAAGTGAATGTAAGCTATATAAGTTGAACTAATCCATTTACACGAGAACGCAGAGGACAGAAAAAAGCTGGAGAAGCGAAGCGTTCGCCTTTATACCCAGATGTTCACCTTTGGAAAATAGAATCAAAAAATCTGGGTATAACAGCGATCGGAAGGTTGTTCTGTCAACGGAGTGGCAAGTGTAAATATTCTTTAGTTTGAATTATATAGATTGAAGCATACGTGCGTTAATCTAAGGAGGACATGGAATGAAACCGATTGTTAGAGAACATATTCAGCAACTGGATGTATCACTTGGCGGAGGTATTGTCAGTGAGAAGATCAGAGTTGATACGATTGATAACCCCATTCTGATTATTGGTCTGGGAGGAACGGGAATTGATGCGCTGCTGCGTCTCAAATATCAGATCAACCGTCGTTTCAAGCTGCCACAAGACCCAGTATCCAAGAAAAAAATGGATAAGCCGGACAATGTGGAGTTTCTGGCTTTTGAGACAAACGAACAGGATCGTGCCAAAAAGTATAAAGGGATCGGACTTGATCCGATCAATGAATTCGTGCTGCTGTCCAATGCCGAGATTGGCGGACTTCTTCAGAACCGCAGTGTACTAGAGCCGTACATTACGGACTGGCTGTCTCCGGAACTGAGCATCACGGACGGCATGAACGGCGCCGCAGGGGTGCGTCAGGCTGGACGTCTGCTCCTGTTCACCAAGATTAATCAGGTCGTACAGGCCATCGATAAAAAGATCAAAACCTTATCTGTAGGCACCAACAAAAAACTGATGGTGTTCCTGCTGACAGGTCTGTCCGGCGGTACAGGCAGCGGTTGCTTCCTCGATATTTCCTATATCGTGCGCGGTATTATCGAACGTGATCACGGCTCAGCCGGGATTGACCGCGTGAATACGCTGGGCTATCTGTTCACGCCAGACGTGAACCTGTCCAACAAAAGCTTGAGCGAACACACTCGCGAATATATTCGCAAGAACGGATATGCTGCGCTCAAAGAGCTGGATTATTGGATGAACGTGGATAGCCGCGGTGAGCGGTTTACACAGAAGTACGGCAATATTTTAACAGTTAACTCACCACTGCCACCATTTAACCTGTGTCACCTGATCTCTGCGACGAATACCGAGGGCAAATTGCTGGAGAACGCCTATGATTACTGCATGAACGTCACTGCCGAGAACATTACCAACTTCATGGCAAGTGAGGAGAAGCAGTCGGGTGAGGAGTTTGCGATCCATGACTATATCAGCAACATCCGGACCAACATTGCACAGATGAACAAGGTGTACCCGGCGAACTATGATTACAACATCATCGGTGCATCTTCGGCTGTACTGCCGATTGAAGAGATGACAACGTATCTGGCTTACCGGATGTTCGACAAAATGAACACCATGTTCTCCAAAGCACCAAACCAGGAGGATACCGAGAAGTTTGCCCGCAAGCTGGGCATTGATCTCGAAAGTGTGGTCAAGTCTTTTGAAGCCCGCGTGCCAGAGCCGCTGCCTGGTTATCAGAACAGCGAGCGTTTATCCTATGGCAACGTGGTGAAATCACAAGTTGTGAATATGGACACCGAACTGGAGCAGAACTTCCTGGCCCGTGCCCGTGAAGAATATATCAAGGCGAAGAAACAACTGCCGGGTGAGATTGCGGGTCAGTTCACCGAACAGATCCGGCGTATGTTTTTGCATCCCGAACAAGGTCCGTTCTATGTCTCTCGTCTGATTTATACGGAAAAAGGTTTCTGTGTACTGAAGATGATTCAGTCGTACATCGAAACGCTGCGTGAGAATGCCTTCCGCATTCCGCGTGATATTGAAGCAGCTCAGGAGCAGTCCGAAGAGAAGCTGGGCGATGCAAAGAGTGCTTTTGTCTCCAAAGAGAAGAAAAAGAATGCTTATATTGAAGCAAAAATTCATGAGTACTGGCTGCACGCCGACGTGGAACGCAACGATCAGATGATCGAGTTCTATGAAGATCTGTATGAGTTGCTGAACCAGGAGAACAGCCGCATTTATAACGTATTTACCGAAACGCTGAACGCCCTTAGCTCGATATTCGCCAAGAACGGTGACCTGCTGACACGCGGCGAAGAACAAGCCGATCACAAAGGCAACAAAACATATTATTGGAACGTTGTAAGTGTACCGGATATCGTCAGTGTAGTGGACAGGCTGTTGGACAAGCGAGATACGGATGATCTGATCCGTGACTTCTCTCGTGAATTGCTGGAAAACTCCAGCCAGTGGGTGAAAGAAAACGAGATTGATATCGTCAGCTCCATCTCCGACTTCCTAAGTGAGAAATTCGGTGATCTGATTACCCGTTCCATGGAAGATTTCCTGGTGATCAAGTACGGTCAGGATGAGTCAGTAGAGAAATTCGTGGAACGTTTCATTGCTGGCAAGCTGGATGATGAGGCTGTTCCAGTGTTCAATCTGAGCAACAGTACAGGCAGTCTGCATTTCCCTTCATGGGGATTTGTATCGGTACCTGCACAGGCGCCGGGCATTCTGAAAGGGATTCGCAATTATCAGAACAATGCCGTGGGCAAGTCTCATTTTACCGTTAAGGAAAGTGAAGTACGTAACCGGATTTTCTGGCTGAATACCCGCAACGGGGTACCACTCTTTGTGTATACACCGCTTAAGGTATATGAGGAAAGTTATGAACGTACCATTTTGGACAAAGAAGGCATTGGTCGTCACTTGGTGCAAACGGAGAAAAACAACTGGACCTATCTGCCGTCTCCGATTCCGGAGAAATCATGGGGAGATGTGTACGAGAACGCCCGCGTGAAGCAGTATAACGCCCGTGTGCGTAGCGAATTCGAGCAGGCGCTCGGATACAACATTGTGACAGCCAAATCCATCGATGAGAATACAAGCAACCGGTATGCGATTGTGACAACAGAAGCGTTTGATTTGTCTGCCAAACTGGGAGCCTACGACATGCGTCTGACGTCCACCACGCCGAACCTCGGCGAAGTGAAGCGGGCGGTGATCGAGCTGAAACGTCTGCAATCCGAAGGGTTGCCTCGTGTGGGAGTTAAGGATATTTTCGGCAGTATTAATGAAGATATGGCTAAAGAAAACCTGGTACGCTCCCCGCAGCTGATCGCACGTGTACGTGAGGAACTGGCGAAGATGAATGCCATCTCGGCCAAAGTCGCGGAACTCGAAGGCATTCTTGCCCAGTACCAGGATGAAGAGCAGTGGTATGACCGCTTCATCGAAGCGTTATATACCGACACCATCGTCAAAAAAGGCGCGCTCTACGTCTATGACCGTGACCCGGAAGAAGACGCATGGGAGCCATTCGCAAACCTGATGAAGAGCCGTAACTTTGCCGAGTATGAAGTGTTTGGCAACTTCCGCGGTCTGGCTGAGAAGGATCGCAGTACATTGCTGCGCAAAGCCTCCCGCCGCGATAACGATCTAACCGCTTCAGAGGATATCACCCCACTGCTGACGAAGCTGGATGATCTGGCTGCGCTGTTCATGGAATCGCGCGATCGTCTCGAATACGAGCGGGTAGAACTGGCTAACGGAGAAGACATCTATCAGTTCTACAGAACGATGTCGTCCAAGCTGAACGACATTCGCAGAAGGCTGAAGTAAGATGGCGGCTGGGATGGAGTTCAATTCGAACAATACCCTGAAGCGTGATCTGGAGAAGTATGCAGCACAGTATGCAATAGAGCAGGAGCGTCAAGGCAGCCTGGGTGATGGACGCAGCAGTATCCATTACCCGGCCTTGTTTCTGTTCGTGGGTGATCAGGTTGCACCTGCCGTGTCTGCCGTGAGGGAGATTAACCGGTTGAAATGGGATAATGGAGACGGTGTGGTCTACGTTCAGATTGGGACAGAAGATCAGGAAGCAGATCCGGGTGAAACGAGGAACGATAGCTCATCCGGTGACGACGGACAGGTAACTCTGCACCGCTTGCCATTGTCCACTGGGCAGAAGGAGCGACCTTCCAAAACACGGCGTAAGGATGTGCACCGCAATTTCCATGAATCGGATCAGGCGCTCTACGATCTGAATCGTACGCTTCGGCGGGTCAGTAACCGAATTGCCGAATATGGACGGTTATACTCGTCATTTGATCGGATTTACGTTACGGTGGTAACCAGAGCGGATGATCCGCTGAATGTATTGTTGCCAGAGCTCACCAAGCTGACGGAGACCATTTTGTCCCAAGCCTTCAAGTCGGTGCAGACGGATCTGCATGTATTGGTCAGTGAGATGGAGCAGGTGGATTCCTTCGGGTATGCCAGCGCAGCAGGTCTTGCTTTTCTGCGGGAACTGGATTATATGCAGTCCTTGGACTACACGTTCAGCGGTAAACTGCTGGTGACGGAGGATGGGATCTCCATTCCGGTTACACATCCCGCGTCACCGTTGTTTGATCTGGTATATCTGTTGTCCGACAAAAATGAGCGTGGAACCGGCGTTCCCGGTGGCTGGATCGAAAATGCCGAGATCATCTGCCGCATCTGCCTGCTGAAGAACAGGAAGCAGGATGTGGATCACTCGGGTAGCGTTTCAAGCACGGGAGCGAACACGTACAACAATACATCCTTTAAAAACAATATTCGTACTACCTCTGATCAGCATGGTTATGCAAGTGCGGGTTTTGCCGAGATCAGGCGGCCAAACAAGCCGATTGCCCTGACGGTGTTATATCACCTGTATCGGTATCTGCTCGCACGCATGCGGCAAGAGCCGGATTGGAGCATTAAGGACAAGCTCGCATTCTTTGGACTGGACGCGGCTTCGGTGGAACGCAAAGTCGAAGGCTTGCTGCCCAATGAAGATCTGGTTAGTGGCATGAGTGGCATCATGACGCATAACGTCAGTTTCTCTGATCTGAAGCCGCTCTCCCTACGTGAAGCGGAGAGAGCGTTGTTTGGACAAGGAGCTGATGCGTACTTCCGCGATAACGTTGTCCGTCTTGTCGAAGAGCGTGTGCGCGAGCGCAGCTCTAACGGTTCCCTGCGCCGTCAGGCTGAACATTCCCGCGCGGAGCATCCAGAGGTTGGTTACTTCCAGTGGGCGGCCTGGAGTGACAGTGAGCCTGGTAGTGTACGTGAAGCGCTGCTCGGACTGATTCGGGATAAATCGATGCAGCTTGAATCGGCACGTGCTCTGCTGGAGCAACGTCAGCAAGAGCGAGTGGAAGATCAGTCGTTCAAACGAGCGTTGTTCCGTGATAAACAGAATGTACGCAATCTGATTGACTGCATGCTGGAGCGAGTGTATGTACAAAAGGTAGAATTACTGCGACTGGAAAATGAATTACATCTGCTGCGCATCTACGATACGGAGATGGAAGAACTTCATCGTTTTAGTCGCCACGTCACAGCAACACTTGAAGCGCTGGAACGCACACTGCGAGAGACAGCTGCCCAAAGTATCGCCGCTGCGGATGAATACATCGGCCAGAACGTGATGGAGTACTACGGCAAAGTGACGGAAGAGCTAATCATTGACCTGGAAGCCAAACGCGGACGGGATGTATGGTTTGAGGACCGTTACATGGGAGACATGAACCGGCTTGCCACAGAAGGCGATGATCGTCTGCTGAAACGGTTGATGGAGGTATGTCACTCGTTGCTGCTTACAGCCGAGCCATTGCGATTGCCATTTGAAGAAGAACTGTTGCAGCGTGCTAACGTTACGATTGCCTACGGAGATAAAGACGTATTAACCCGGGATGATCTGTTCCGCAGGTTGTACCACACGCTGGAGGATCAGGCGGTTGTTCGGGTACGGGTATTCGATTATACGCAGGAACATCGGTATGAAGAAAAGTACTTCTTTGGCGACCATCATAGTGCTTTCATGGACTATGCGGCACATGCCGAAGAGACGTCACGCATCTACAAGTTGGGTGTGGTGTACGAAGAACGCAGCAGTGGTGTGGAGAAACTGAATCTGATGGGAGGTTTCCATCTGGAGGATCTCATGGTGTATCGGAACGGCAAGGTATATTATGACTCGTACACGGAGAATGGTTATGAACTTCACCCCGCAGGTCTGGTGGAAAAGTTGTCACCCATTCGTTAAGAAGTCTGGTGGTGTCCTACACCCAGCACCAATCTTGTATTAACTCAGCCTGTTTAAGGCTGGTTTGGAAAGGATGCATGCACACATGCAGCGAAAAATTAATCTTCTCCTGGTCCTATTCAGCCTGATTGGCGGGGCAGTGGGCTTTGCGGCAGGAGAAATCATGCTGCGTCAATGGCTTGGGGAGATGCCACGTCTGTTGCTGATGGGATTATACTTTGGCGTACTGGCGCTGAGCGTTGGATTGTTCTGTTTGATCGCAGAGATGATCTCACCCAAGCTGAATGGCGCTTCATGGAAGCTCCGGTATCTGGGACTGTCGTGGAAATTGCTTGTTCCGGCAACACTGGCTCTGTTATTTGTTGTTGGACTCGCCCTGCAATTGTTGTATCAGATCAATCCGGGCGGTGTGAAGCAAGTGAAGGACATCGTACTGATGATCGATAACTCGGGCAGCATGAGCGAGACAGATCCGGATAACGGACGTTTTGAAGCCGCCAAGACACTAATCAGCCAGATGGAGAGTGACAAACAGGTAGCTGTCATTACGTTTGATGACCAACCGCAGTTGTTACAGCCGTTTATTGCGCTGGATAGTGAAGCGGCCAAGAATGAGGTTTATAGCAAAATCGATGGCATTGTCACGACTTCGGGCGGCACCAATTTTGATGCCGTGCTGCGGGAAGGCATGGAGCAGATTCAGGGCAAACAGGACCCGAAACGCGGTACAGTTGTCATCTTGTTATCCGATGGCTTCAGTGAAGCGGACACGACCGATATTTTGTCCCAATATAACAACGAACAGATTGCTATTAATACAGTCGGCCTTAGTCTGGTAGACCCTTCGGGTACGGATTTGTTGCGTAACATTGCCCAGCAAACGGGTGGCATGTACTATGATGTACCGGATTCCGGTGGTCTGAATCTGGCATTCCAGCAGATCTACGATACGATTGATGAACGGACGCTGGTAACGGAGCGTACAGGCATGATGGAGCATAGCGTTTATCTGGCGATTTTCCGTGTAGCAGCAGTGTTACTGATTGGAGTAGTCCTGGGTGTATCACTTGGACTGGTGTTTGATAACCGTCATCTCGCGCTCAGCTTTGGTATAGGCGGTGCGGTGTCGGGTCTACTGGCAGGGCTTCTGCTGGAGTGGGGACTCGACGGTTCGAACGTGGGTGATACATTTGTACGACTCGGTGCGATGCTCATTTTGTCTGGCGTATTGACCCTCTTCTCCTGGATTGTTCCGATTAAGGAGAACACGCCGCGGAAGAGCCGAGGTCGTCGTGAAGCTGGCGGCGGAACTTCTTCTGCCGAAGGGTTTGGTCAGAGACCAAGAGATACACGCAGCAAAGGATTCTAACGTCGGGAGGTCAATGGAAATGCGGTTTACGGATGCAGACCCTTCGACACCCTTGATTCGAAAACTGACACTTGCGGTGGATGAAGGGCGTTGTACACTTCGCTGGCTCTGGCCGGAACGGGTAGAAGCTGTGTATGTGGAACGGCTGGAGCTGGATATGATGAGCGATGATCGTACCGGGGAAGAACCTGCACAGGGCAAGCTGAAGCTGTACACGAGAGAAGAATATAAGGCGAGCAATGGTTACACGGATCGGATCACAGGTTTTGGTGCCATCAAGTACACCGTGTATGTGTGTCAGATGGAGGAAGAGGGTCCTGTACTGATCCGTCAACGAGACGAGGACAACATGGTAATTGCAAGCGCAGGGAAGGCGGACATCCGCTTTTCCATTCGCTACAAGAGCGGTTTTTTTCAGAAACGAAAAAGTGTATTGATCACCGTCACAGCGGAAGTACCTGTTCCCAAGGAAGCCCTCTGTTATGTTCGCAAACAGGGCGGGGTTCCGCTGAATAAGGAAGATGGTACGGTGTATCCTTTTGTGAGTGATTTTGCTCCCGGAAGAAATGAGATGCCGCCCGTTGAAGTTGCCAAGGATGATTATGTGCGATTATTCTTCACGGACGGACCGAAATATGGAGCCGCCTATCGGCTTATATCAGACTAGATAGTTGGACTAGCGATGGGAAGGTTACTCTGTCATCGTAGTGCAAGTGTAAATCACCTTAGTCTGACTGATCAGGGGAGGGGAGTGGCTATGAGCTTTTTTAGTCGGTTTTTGAAGAGACAACAGCCGGAGGAACGTCCGCTGTTTTACGATATTGTATGCCCTTATTGTTTCAGCAAGTTTTCACCGGAAGAGGTGGTGTTCCGCGCCGCCCATCACCGCGATGATGATGAGGACTACGCACTCGGGGAAGATGCGAAGTTGAATCGGTATCGCGAAAGGTTCGGACTCGACACGGTATTTGATATGGAGGCGGTATTGGCACCTCATGATGTACCGGAGGAACACCGGATTTATTCCGATAACATTGTGATGGGTCTGAACGATCGGTACGGTGTCGTTACACGCCGCCGGTTGTGTCCGCAATGTCATAACGAGCTACCTGTTACGGCAGGTAAAGCACCGAGCAACATCATATCCATCATTGGTGCATCCCAGGTAGGTAAATCCGTCTACATGACTTCATTAATTCATACATTGCAGCATTATACCGCCGATCATTTTGACGCGGCTTGCATGCCATTGAATGCGGAGATCAGCCGCCGGTTCCGTGCGGATTATGAAGAACCGTTGTTCGAACGGGGGGATCTGCTGGATTCCACACAGAAGGAAAAGTTGCAGGAGCCGTTTATCTTCCAGTTTGTGTTCAAGGACGAAGATAAAGCGCCGCTGACGCTGGTGTTCTTTGACGTTGCAGGTGAAGGTATGGTTGAGCAGGATTATCTCGGACTTCACGGGCAGCACATCAAGAACTCGGCAGGTATCCTGTTCATGGTGGACCCGCTTCAGATTCGTTCGATTCGGGACAAAATCCGCATTAACCTCGGCAATGAGCCGGGAGAGTGGACACCACGATACGATGAACCACGTGACGTGGTACTGACGATGTTTGGGGATTTTATCGCGTATCAGGATAAAGCCAAGACCAATATTCCAACAGCCGTTGTGCTCACGAAAAGCGACATGTTGCATTCCCTCAAGGATGAAGAGGGCGATTATATCAAATCCAACAGTAATGTCTTCCGCAATATGGTGCACCGTGATTGGTTCGACTTAACCGAGTTCGAGAATATCGACGGGGAGATCCGGCGTTTTATCGAGAAGGTGGATCGTCCGTTCAAGGGCACGATGGATGTGTACTTCAAGGATACAGCCTATTTCGCAGTATCTGCGTTGGGCAGCAATCCGGTGGATATGAAATTGCAGGGTGTGGTTAGCCCGATCCGCGTGGATGAACCTTTCCTGTGGCTGCTGTACAAGCTGAAGTACATTGAGGGGAGAGTGGGATGATGCGTTCTTCCGTAACCCCGCCCATTGAACAACAGTTGTATACCCGAGAGCGGCGCGGGGTGTTTCGCACAACAGAAGGGTTTGATACGGTTGCGGCATCGCCGGGACTGGACCCTTCTTTTATCAAAAAAGTGCTTCACCCCTACTGTGTCTATGACGCTCCAGCGGAGCTAACAGGCCGTAGCGAGAAGGACGAGACGAAGTTTCCGGCTTCCATTCACCTGCTTCATCTGGAGAGTGGAGAGACGATCCTTGGGCAAAATGTGTACCAGTCTGCGGATTTCACCGGGCTGCGCAGTGCCTTTTTTGCACATAATTACGTCTTGTCTCCCGAACGCTCGGAAGAGCAGATGAAACAAGGTGGCTGGCTGGATGCCGTGTTCGCCACGTCCTATGACATCGAACAAGGTACAGTTCTGCCGGCGCTTGCTGAATTGCCTATATCACCTAGGAGCGGACAGGGTGGGGTGACCGATGCTGGCGTAGGATCACCAACCCAAGTGCTGAGCGCTTTGAAAATGAACGAAGTGCTGTTCAAGCGCCTGCTCTATGCGGTAATGCAGTCTGTAGCGACACGCAGAAAAGTATACATTGCGCTGGACCTTCCGGCAGAAGAAGTGACCGAAGGGGCCAAAGGATTGTTACGTTTGCTGTACACGGCTTTACCCTACGCATTCCGGCGGCAGCTGGGATTCATGACGTTTGCCAAGGAGCCACAGGCCAAGAAGGGCATTCACGTCCAGTTTGTAGAGCGAGGAACGTTGCGTCCGAAAGACCGGAATACGGAGAAGGATTTCACCTTTGATCTGGTATCCGGCAGAGTGACACATGCGGATGCATCTGTGGCGAAGTTACCTTACGCCGAATTCGCTTGGGCCTTATTACAGGAACCTGGTGCGGCGGATGCGTTCTATACGTTTGCGGATGAAATGTTATCCGGCATGGAGCCTGGACGGGAACTTTCCATTGAAGCATATGGCGAACTTGCGGTGTTCTATGGTCTTGAACAAGGCATGGAAGACCTGTATTTGGATAACAAAAGTCATGTCCTGAGTGGCTTGCTGACCTATTTGAAGCCGGATGGTGGATTACAGCAACGTTCCCGTCTGAACGAACTGTTCCTGACCTTGCTCAGCAGGGAACTGGACAGCGTGAAGCGTGAGAACGTACCGGAAGAAGACGTCGCAGCTCGCATTGGAGAATATTTCAGTGTTGCCGCGCCCGTGGTGCAATCCCGGATTGTGGACTATTTTATCTACGGTGTGAATAATGCCCGCGCCCAGAAGCGTATGCGTGCTGTGCAGGAATTGTATGCTGTGCTGGATCGGGATCCGCAGCTGAATCGGGCTTTCTTTGATAAAGTGCTGGCCAATGAATCGCTCACTAAGCTGTTGTTCGAGCCTTATCTGGACAATCAGCTGAAACGCACGGAATCAGCAGCGAACGTTGTGGAAGTGATCCGAAGATGGGTTACGTCCCATCCATCTGCGATCTCCTACAGCTTCTTGCAGGAGCGGACAGCCAATGAGCTGCGTGAACGGTTATGTTCTGCGCCTAATCCGGTACAATCTGCGAATGAAGCACTCCAGCGGGTTAGCATACTCGATAGGGTATCTGTGGAAGGTACGTATGATACAGGCATTACGGCACGAATTGGTCAAACTGAAGCTACAGTCCGCCCTAATCGAAAAGGGGGATCTCCGTCTGCCAGTCAAGATCCGGCATATCAGGAGGAGTTAACCCGCCTTGCAGACAAGCTCGCTTATGTCATTAACTTGTTTATGATTCAGGATCTCGATCTGGATCGGGTTAACCGTGAACAGTTGTTAAGCGTCGATATTTTGCAGCATGGTAATGAGGTTCGGGATTGGGCGGCACGTCAGGGCTCTGATGTATCCGCTCGAACGAACATGATGCTGGCTGCGAGAGTGTGGCTTAGTGGCGAGGGGAATGAAGAAGAGGCATTGGAGGCACTTTCCCTGGCAGAGCGCAATGAACTTCAACGCTGGACGCGTCGCTGGCTTGCCGGAGAGTTGCAGACTCATCCGGGGATTGCGGCATATGAAGCTTTGCCTATGGCTTTTTATCGGGGAGGAAGCGGCAGCAATCGGTTGGATTATCCTGGCCTGATAGAATTCATTCGCACCAATGCAAGTCGTGCTGAAGGGCTGTATCCATTCTTCGAATGGTCAGGAGATCATCGAATGTTTGTCTGGGGTTCCAATGCGCATAAAGGATATGCGGATGCCATCGTGGCGTATTTCAAAGCCCATGACCGTGAAGCTTTCAAGTCGAAGTCAGCTTTCAAACCGTATTACGTGAGAGCCAGCAAGACAATGAAGCCGGTCTATGATCGTGCGAAGACGGAATTGTCCTCTCCACTGGTGCGGATGCTAACGGGTAGAAGGAAAAATCTGTTCGGATTAATCCTCTTGATCCTCGTTCTTGGTATTGCTGGCGGTACATATGCATGGATGAAAGATTCTGTAGAGCCGCCAGCGGCATCCCCTCCATCTACCCAGGAGCCTGTCATACCGGCTGAACCTGAGGTGCAGCTCGCGGAGCAGATTGCTTATATGATTCCTGCGAGTGACCAGGAGGGTACGGAATTACCTGCTCAACTCGTGATCCGTTTCAGGAATGATACGGGAAGCACTGAGTTTGAGCAAGGCAAACTTCAATTGACGATGAAGGATGATAGCACTCAGGAGTTGGATACTACAGGCAAGTGGGAGAGTTTTAATCGGAATGAAGAGCCTGATACCCAAGATACCTCCGATGGTGGCTCAGGAAGTACTTCCGAAGGAAGCACGGATGGCTCATCAGCGGGAAACGTGGGGAACATAGAGCAGACGGAGGATGGCGATCAGCAGGCCGATCCTTCAACATCGGGTGATCCCACTTCAGATCCTGGTAACGATACAACAACGGGTACAGGGACGAATACATCGTCTAATGCTGCGAGTGGAGACACGGATCAAGGTACGGATGCAGATCAAGCTACTGGTTCCACATCGCCTGACACATCTGTATCCAATGAACAGGATGCGGATGCGACCACTCCTGCACAGATGTCTATTGGAGAGGTAGATCGTCTCTATCCGTATGGATTGCAGATCGATCTTCCAGCGAATATGGATGCCGAGAGTATTGTCAGTGTGAAGAGTACGCAGGGCAATATGAAGGTGATCCAATTGATGTCGCAGCCGAAGCTCTAAGTTATTTTATATGAACATGTTGCATAGATTCATTAAGTGTCTTTTGATCCAATAATGAAAAATGCTGACTTCATACCTTATTAAACGAGCGTATGTGAGATGACCTTGAACTTGAATTTCAAGGTCATCTTTTTTTGTTCCACATCCCGGATATAGCAAACGCATGAAAATAAATCAGTCATTCACAATTCGGACACAAAATTTGCGATTCAAGAGTTTGAAAGACAGACAGAAGTGATAAAGTGCGCGGAATGAATGAGAAAAGATCTCAAGTGTACTTGAAAAAAGAGGGGGATTTCTGCTATAGAAAGACCAAATAAAGCACGAAAAGAGAAGAAAATTTGGTTTTTTATGTTGACAAATGATAATGATTATCAGTATCTTTAGTGTAGAAGATATTTGCGTCGGAAATACACAGAATTACAATTTCGTTTTTGTTGCCATAGCCGGATTACATAACCGGGATAAATGAGAGAGGGATGATCGCATGTTTCGTCTGGAGACGACCAAGCTGGATATCGCTTATGAGGAAAGACTAATTGTAGAGGATCTGAATATTCAGATTCCCCAAGGAAAAATTACAGCACTTGTTGGAGCCAATGGTTCAGGGAAGTCAACCATCCTGAAAACGATGGCACGTATTATGGCTCCAAAAGCAGGTAATGTATTGCTCGACGGGAAGTCCATCCATAAACAATCCACGCGTGAAGTTGCCAAGCAGCTTGCGATTTTGCCACAGAATCCAACAGCCCCTGAAGGTCTTACCGTTACTGAACTGGTATCGTATGGTCGCTTTCCTTATCAAAAGGGATTTGGCTCCATGCGTGCGGAAGACAAACGCATGATTGAATGGGCTATCGAAGTGACAGCCATGACTGAATTCCATGATCGTCCGATTGATCAACTGTCCGGTGGACAGCGTCAACGTGCCTGGATTGCTATGGCACTTGCACAAGAAACAGATATCCTTTTCCTGGACGAGCCGACTACGTTCCTGGATATGGCTCACCAGCTCGAAGTATTGCAATTACTGGAGCAACTGAATGCCACAGCCAACCGTACCATTGTTATGGTTGTCCATGACTTGAATCATGCTTCCCGCTATGCACATCACATGATTGGTATCAAAAAAGGTAAAGCTATTGCTCATGGTTCACCTGTGGAAGTTATGAATTCGGATGTACTTCGTGAAGTATTTAACATTGAAGCAGATATCGTGATTGATCCGCGTTCCGGTGTACCGCTCTGCTTGCCTTACGCTCTTGCAGGCGAACGCCAGCAATCGAAGACGCCAGAGCAGATGGTCATGAACAGTGCGATGGTTCATGCTGGAGGACGGACAGAACCACGTGTTCAAGCGACAGGAAGTTAACGAAATGGGCCATATGTGGTCCTTACATTATAGAATGAAGCCGCTGTGCATAATGCACGCGGCTCATTCGCATTCATGGGAGGTTTGCAACCAATGGGAGCAATCAACTACACGTGGTTAGAGCAATATGGACGTATAACGACCGGTCCGGTTAACGAACCGGTTTTTGGCATGCCTTTGACATTGTTAAGACATCCGGAGAACGCAAAGCTTATGCTCGAAGTCTATAATAAGCACCTGCGTACAGATTCTCTTCGCTCTGCTGCTGTATATTTCATGCACTCTGTTCGCGGTTTAGTGCTCGGTATTCATTACTTGACATCTATGTGTGATGCATCGCTGAATATTTCGTTGGAGAATATCCATTTGCAGTTGGAGGTTCAGGAAGGGCGTCCTGTAATCCATTTTCAGATTGTGGATGCAACCGAGTATGCCCATCCTGGTTCAGTCGACAGCAGTGTTGGAGCTGTATCTCCTTGGCGGAATGAGCTACTTACAGCATATTACGGTGAACAACTACGCCCACTGATTGAGGGGGTGGCCCTTGCGGGAGAAGCAAACACGGGTCAGATGTGGGCACAGTTCGCATCCATCCTGAGATGGTTCAAGACGATGGTGGTAAAGATGGACATTACAGAATCGGAACGAGAAGCTGTAATTCAGGGATATGAGCATGTCATTGCCATGCCACCGGAGATTCTGGGGTTACGCAAGAACTTGCTGTCATTCAAACCGGTCGAGATTGCTAATCCCCATCAACCTGGAGAGACCATGCTGATGAAGCCGACATGTTGCCTGCACTATCAGGTGTACGGTGGTCAGAATTACTGTTACAGCTGTCCCAAACTGACCAAGGCCGAGCGGCAAGAGCGGTATGATGCAATTGTGGCTGCCAAGTCAGGTTGAAGTGAGTCGGGAGCAAAGGGATATGGGTAGATCCGAGATTTGGTAATCGCATCCGATCAGGTTTATAATAATAAGACAGGCTGTAGGTTCATTGGTTATGCCAACGTGCTCGCAACAGTCCAAACCAACATATGTCATGGGAGGAATCAGTCATGTCCGTATATTCATATCAGGCGGTAACTACCGCGAACCAAGAAGTCTCACTGGATCTGTATCAAGGTAAGGTATTGGTCATTGCCAATACAGCCAGCAAGTGTGGACTGACCCCGCAATACGGTGAATTGCAAAAGCTCTATGATCGTTATCGCGATCAAGGCTTGGTTGTACTGGGTTTCCCTTGTAACCAGTTTGGAGGGCAGGAGCCAGGTACAAATGAGGAAGCCGAATCATTTTGCCAGATTAACTATGGTGTGAATTTCCCGGTGTTTGCCAAGGTAGATGTGAATGGTGAGGAAACACATCCTCTATTCCAATACCTGAAGGAGCAACAACCCGGCGTAGGCGAAACAAGCGACATCCAATGGAACTTTACCAAGTTCCTTGTTAACCGTGAAGGTGAAGTGGTAGGTCGTGTTGAACCGAAAGAATCCCCGGAGACCATGATTGCAGATATCGAGAAATTGCTCGGTTAATACATGAACGTTGAGAAGCCTATCCTCGTATAAACGAGGATAGGCTTTTTTGATTATTTTATATACGCAGATTTATTCTCTTCACAGGTAGGAGTTGGCTCCATGAAATCAACTCTCTGTAATGAAAATTGAAGACATTTATTTTTTGTACAACTAAAACATGAATGAAAGGCACGCTTCTAACTTTATGCGTCCATACAGGGATCGCGGAAGCCTTTGCATAGCATAAATCGACCCGAATCCGGGGAAAATGAAATCAATAAAATGAAGGGAAGAAAAGCTGAAGAAAAGCTTGAATACAGGGAAATGACTTCTTTCGACAAACTTTTTTTGCTCAACCTATTGCAATGTGAAAAAGATCACATTATAATGAGTGTATAAAGTGAAATTAATCACATACACAGTATCGATTAAGAAGTGAAATATTTCACAACCATAACAACCTTATATTCAAACTCATTTATATATTTCGAGGAGGAACTTTTAATGAAAATCGCAGTTATCGGATGTACACACGCAGGGACCGCAGCCATCGTAAATACCGCCAAATTGTACCCGGATGCTACCATCACCGTGTATGAGCGCAATGACAATATCTCCTTCCTATCTTGTGGCATTGCGCTCTACGTAGGTGGGGTTGTGAAAGACCCTGACGGTTTGTTCTATTCTTCGCCTAATCAATTGGCAGATCTCGGCGTTGTAACCAAGATGCTTCATGAAGTTACAGCAGTTGATGCCAAGGGTCATACCCTTCAGGCTAAAAACCTGAAAACTGGGGAAGAATTTGAAGATACGTTTGACAAACTGATCGTGACAACGGGTTCTTGGCCTGTCGTTCCGAAGCTTGAAGGCATCGACAAGGATAACATTTTACTTTGCAAAAATTACAATCACTCCAATACGATTATAGAAAAAGCCAAAGATGCCAAACGTGTTACCGTTGTAGGTGCAGGATATATCGGCGTAGAGCTGGTGGAAGCTTTCCAGATGAACGGCAAGGAAGTTACCCTGATCGACAGTGTGGACCGGATTTTGAACAAATACCTGGACCCTGAATTCACAGATGCGATCGAAGATACGTTGACTGGACGCGGTATCAAGCTGGCTCTTGGTCAGACGGTACAGAAGTTTACTGGAGAAAATGGCAAAGTGACCAAGGTGATCACGTCCAAAGGTGAGTTTGAAACCGATCTGGTTATTCTGTGCATCGGCTTCCGTCCAAATACAGAGCTGCTCAAAGGCCAAGTGGATATGCTGCCAAACGGTGCGATCATCGTGGATAAATATATGCAAACCAGTCAAAAAGACGTCTTCGCTGCGGGTGACAGCTGTGCTATCCATTATAACCCTACAGGCAAAGCATCTTACATTCCACTGGCGACTAACGCTGTGCGGATGGGTACACTGGTAGCCCGCAACCTGGTTCGCCCTACGACACCGTATATGGGTACACAAGGAACATCGGGTATCAAAATTTACGAGCAAAATATCGCGGGTACCGGGATGACGGAAACATCTGCTGCTGACGAAGGTCTGATCGTGGAATCCGTGGTACTGGAAGACAGCTACCGTCCGGAGTTCATGCCTACGGCTGAGAAACTGTTACTCAAAGTGGTATATGAGCAGGCTACTCGTCGAATTGTCGGAGCGCAAGTAATGTCACAGGTTGATCTGACTCAATCGATTAATACGATCTCGGTCTGCATCCAAAACAACATGACCGTAGATGAGCTGGCCTTCATCGACTTCTTCTTCCAGCCACATTACAACAAACCGTGGAACTTCCTGAACACGGCGGGTCTGCAAGCACTGCCTCCAATAGAAGTAAAAGCACCAGCAATGGTGTAAGGAAGCAGAATAGATGTTGATATAAAATACTGAACCATAAAATGCACAAAGGCTGGCGAGCATATCGTCAGTCTTTTTTTGTATATCTGTAATGGAGGTGTAAGTAACATGCACGATATCCCTTGCTGTCAGAGTCATTCAATGACAAGCATGAATAACGACTTTTATACATAACATTGTGATAATTTGCACAAAGTTTTGTATAAGACCAAGATACAATTAGGATATGGTATTCAACGCATAACTAATGAATTTTAGATGGTCTTATCCAATGATGAACAATGAAGGAGAGGATGAATGATATGGCAGCAAAAACACCTCTTGAGGTTGCACAATATACGGCGCAAACAGGAATGAAGAAGGCACAATATCGGGACTCTTCTGTACTGGTGCTCAGTTTTCTGGCAGGGGCTTTTATCGCGCTGGGTTTTCTACTGGATATTCGGGTAATTGCTTCTGCGCCAGCAGAGTGGGGAAGTTTGGTTAATTTGATCGGTGCGGCGGTATTCCCAGTTGGATTGATTATGGTGCTCATTGGTGGTGGCGAGTTGCTGACGGGAAATATGATGGCTGTTCCACTCGCGACAATTGCACGAAAATTATCCGCGGGCAGCATGTTGAAAAATCTGACGTTAGTGACGATTGGTAACTTTGTTGGAGCTTTGTTTGTCGCGTATGCGTTTGGACATGTGCTTGGTCTGACTGGAGAGGGTGTATATCTGGCGAAAGTGGTGGATATGGCTGGACATAAGCTGCATGATGGATTCCTGCAGGCTTTTATCTCCGGCATCGGCTGTAACTGGCTGGTTGCGCTGGCCGTGTGGTTATCCTATGCATCCGATACGATGAGTGGCAAAGTACTAGGCATTTGGTTTCCAACGATGGCATTTGTGGCGATTGGATTCCAGCACGTTGTGGCCAATATGTTCCTCATCCCGGCAGCAATCTTCGAAGGACATTATTCGTGGGGTCAATATGTGATGAATTTCATTCCGGTATGGCTCGGGAATCTGACTGGAGGAGCTTTGTTTGTAGCTGCAGCCTATTGGGTGGTGTACCTGCGCCAAGTTGAGCCGAAAGTGAAGCCAGAGATAGCAACGTCGATCGAACCTGTGGAGACGGAGGCTAGAGCGATGTGGAGCAAACAAGCATAGAGGGCATTGCGTAGCATGTGTGGACGTAGGTCGTCCCCAACTGCCAATTAAATTTTTATTATTCAAAATATGAATTCATTGTTGCCCACATTCGATTGTACTCGCTTCGTACCGCTGAGAATGCACCGGGCTTTTCAGATTTATTGTTTGAATTTGGCTCAAACGTTAAATATTTATTACGTGATTTGCACTCATAGTTTTTGCTATTTATAAGGAATTCAATTCTATCTTTAAATGGTCTGTCTAATAATTTAACCACCATAATGTCTCCAGTACTGGTGGTTCTAGCAGGAAAATAAATCAAAAAGTAACCTTGTTCAAATCGGTACTCCATAGCACTTACCTCCATTCGAATATAGAATTTATTGCTAGTTAACTAAACCATCAAAAAGTATCTATACATCAATTATACATGATGAAGTTAGTGCATAATATTATTGTTTTTATCACCAATTTAGAGAGTTAACTGGACTCATTTGTGTACGTTACGGAAGGAAATAAAGTTTCACTATGACGATGATTAGGATGGGATTGCGTTCGATAAAATTATATCGGCGCGTACATGAATCCAGAAATTACAATTACAAATAAGTTCTAAGAAAAGGGCATTCCTGGATTATTGGGAACGCCTTTTGTGTGTCCTGTTGCAACCTAGGCTTGGTTTAAACAAGCCTAGACTAAGGGAAGGATTTCGGATCAGGAAGGGCTTCAGCTTCTGCAGGAGGATCGAAGGAGTGTTTATACCAATCAAGAAGACTAGGGCAAGAGCGGCCACCTAAGAGCCGCTACGCACTGCTGGGGGGTTACTTGGCCCGATACCTAGAGCGCCTAAGCCGTCCCGGCCAAGGCGCTTTAGGTTCCTGTGCCGCGCTTCACACCCCGCACTGAGCCTTAACAGATATTAAAGACCACCAACGTTCGTCTTTTAAGGCAATTTGGATGCTTGGCCAGCTCCTGCAGCTTGCCTATTTTTGTTCAAAACCCGAACATTCCATAGATAACATTATCTTAATATCCGATAGAACTATAAATAATATGGTACAATAAGGAAAAAATAGGAGAGGAAACGGTGATGAAAAAAGATAAAGATACGGGAATGGTATACCACATAGACGCACTTGGACGTATTGTATTGCCTATTGAACTGAAGCATAACCTGGGGATCGAGCATGGAGATCCAATTGAATATTTTTTTGATGATCCACGCATAATTTTGCGGAAGTATAGAACATGTGAATGTACATTTTGTTCCGCAACGGAACAACTTACCTACTTTAAAGATTATTTCATTTGCAGTTCATGTATAAAAGAAGCTTTAGGGTCTGCTTGCTGCTACGTAGGGAGAGGAACGAAAAGCTTCTAAAAAAGAAGTGGTTCCTTCCATTGAAAAAAAACGACAGCCCCCAAGCGACCGGCATGCTGCTGCTCTCTCCGATCCGGACGAGATTCGCGCAGCTCCCACCCAGGACATCAGGACATGAGCTGAAGACGAGATCCATGCAGAACAATTAGAAAGTATCGAAAGATTTTGAAATATCATTGCGATACTTTTCGTGAACATCCGGGATAGGCCAAGGCATATTAATGAATTTGTATGTTCAACTTCACCCACCGAGCAAATTTCTTGTGCACCTCTGTTATGTTCAACACTGCGATAAGATAAGCACTTTGCAACCCCGGAATATCTACCCCTAGAATAATTTCCATCAAATGATTTTAATTAAATCTTTCTTTTCTTCATGTTCGTACATCCAATCACGATGGATTTGCATATTTCCTTTACCATAAATGGTGAAATGAATGCCTCGGTCCGAATCGTGAATGAGCCCTTTTCCTGGTTTCTGCGCATTGCAGGCCTTCTTTAGGCTCCTCTGTGCGGGTTTGGTTGCGTATAATTTGCTTCGAGCCACTGGGCAAACTTTGCTGCAGGACCGGATGCTCCGGCACAAACGATGGTCAACCGCAGGCTTTATATGACCTCGTCAAGCTAAATAATAAGTAATACATAATCGAGCAAGGACTTGGTGTAAGACAAGCTCTATTTCCCTGTGTCTGAAGGCAAACAAATCTACTCCCCCTACTAATCACACGAATCGCTGCAAGCAAAGAGGAGGGAGATGGCAGTCGAAAGTATTTATAAAATAAAGAATAGCTAAGTGTCACAAATTGAAGTTTCCAATTGTTATATAAGTACACGGAAGGAGGCGATATCAATTGACTTCTGAACATCCAGACAATATTGACAGTGAGGAAATTGATCAAGTAATTCAGCAAATAAAGAAAGGCGATACTGATAAGTTCAGAGTCATCATTGAGAAGTACCAGAGGAGAGTTTACCTCTATAGTTATTACTTACTGAATGATAAAGAACAAGTAGATGACGCAGTTCAAGATATTTTCATTAAAGTGTATCAACATATTGGTGACTATACTAAAACAGTTTCTTTTTCTGCTTGGATTCACAAGATCGTTTATAACCACTCTATAAATTTAAATAAGAAGAAATTCAGAGATTATCAACTGCTTCTTGATTTTCAATATTTAAACAAAGTTTCATCCACTAATGAAAACCAGAAAAATTACATTGATGTGTTATTACAACAGCTTAATTTCAATGAAAAATACATTTTACTATTACGGGCTGTAGAGGAGTATTCTTTTGATGAGGTGGGCCATGTACTTAACATAACTGCAGCAAATGCTAGAAAAAAATATGAACGTATTCGAAAAAAATTAAATAGACACAGAAATGGAGGTTATGAAGAACATGAAAAAACACTTGGAACCACAAGAGGATGAAGTAATAAATAAAATTCGTGAAATGGATCCAAACAAGGATTTCTCAGATATCATTATGACAAAAATTAAAGAACAAAATATAAAACCTATCACCACTATTGAAAGGAGAATAAAAGTGAAGAAAAGGGTTATTGCTACAACGGTTGCTGCTAGTTTAACGCTGGTGATTGCAAGTGGATTTGTGTCACCTACAATGGCTGAATCTTTGCAACAAGTTCCTGGGGTAAAGAGTATCTTTAAGCTAGCAGGAGACTTAGGGTTAAAGGTAGCAGTTAAAGAGAATTTAGTTAACTTCCCTAACGTAAGTGCATCAAATGAAAACATATCTTTGGTAGTACCGGAAATTATTTATGATGGGACGAGAGTTTCCTTGAGCTTAGAGCGAAATCCAACAAGTGAATTATCAATCTCAAATAATCCATTAAAAAAAGATATTAAAAATATAAGTCTATTGATTAATGGTGAAGATATTCAATCTTTTGGTCCTGATAATTCAAACGACATTGGAGTATTTCAATATGCCGGTGTTGATAACAATTCAGTTATCCTTGAATTCTCAGATTTACGTAACCAAGAAGGGAAAATACTGCCTAATTCCTTTGATCTGACTTTGAATGTTGATCTTAAAGGAGAAAGCAAGCCTTTATCTATTGAAGTCCCTGTTGAGAAAAATGCCACAGACGCTTTTGTGACTAATATTAATGCGACAAAGAAGTTTGAAGATTTCACAATAAAATTTCAGAAAGTTGAAATTACACCAGTAACAACGAATCTATCAACTGTTTTGAGTTTACCAGAAGGAGAGGCGTATGATCCACTTACACTTAGCTTAGCCTATGATGTTGTCGATTCAGATGGAAACAGTCTAAAGTTACTTAGTTCTAATGAATGGCATGAAACGAATGGGAACGAGTTGACCTCAGATATTCGATTCCAGCCTTTTAATACAATACCAGACAAAATAACAATCAAACCTTACATTATTGAAATTAATGAGAATGGAACATTTAAACAGGATCCAAACGGTGAGGTTTTAAAACAGTACCTAACTAATCTTGAGGTAGAAGTTCAAATTAAAAAGTAATTATAAAAAGGTCAGTAATTGGGTTACCCCAATTACTGACCTTGATTAAAAAACTATGCCTTATTTAGTTACTACAAATGTGTACACTCCGTTGAGTGCACCATTAGATTTGTATGCTGCTACCTGCGCGGTACCTTCGCCGATCATAGTAGCTTTGCCACCCGAAAGACTTACCACATTGGAGCCATATAAGATAGTAAAAGAAGAGCCTGTCATGAAGAAGTCGCTACCCACAGTAGTACGAATTGTAGTATCCATTGGAGTAATGATTGAACCACCGATTGTAGTAGATTCAGCTTGAACAGCTGGAGCGGCTGAAACCGGAACGGTTCCTAGTGTGAATGCAAGAGCTAGGGCTGGTACAGATACTGCTGCTAATAATTTTTTCATTTTGTCGAAGTCTCCCTTTTAAAAAAATAATGTGTAGTACTACAAATGTATAATTCGACCTCGATGTCCAAATTACTCCTTTAAAAGTGAATATTTTCTAATTTTGTTATGAGAGACCATTTTGTTTCGCAAATTGATTCGAAAGCGAAAGAAGTATTTTGAGGAAAAGGAATAGATGTTATCTGGTTTGTTGAAGATCGAGAACTGAGTATAGATTTAAAGTTTCGGGTATTGTTTCGATGGGAGTCTGAAATTAGATCTTATTTCAATCAGCAAACACCAGGACAAACTTATTTACACAAAAATCTAAGAAGTGTAGAAAACAGGTGTTTATTCCCGCAGTTCACCGTCCCTAAATCCCAAGCGCCCCCGGATAAGCCGTCCGGGGGCGCTTGGGATTCTTAACGGAACCAGCAGGGAAGCTAAAAACTTGGGGCAATGCTCATACATCATGGGCATTGCTTCGCTCCGTTTCACTCCACTTCACAATACCCACCATGTACTACGAAGCAAATAAAGAACCATGACTCCATTACGCTTCGCTTCATTCCTTCACCGTTCCAAAAAACCGTCCGTCTGGTCGTGTGTTCTATCGTCCAGTTGACGATATTGTGAGGGTGCTACCTATCTGTAATTTCAGTAAAACAGAAGAATATTACAGCACATTATTCCACGAGCATGTACACAGCACAGGCCACGATAGCCTTCAAGGATTAAAGAACTTGCTGCCTTTGGAGATGAAAACTACAGCAAAGAGGAATTAGTTGCCGAAATCGGGGCGGCGATGCTTTTCGGTGTAGCTGGTATTGATGGAGAACAGCACGGCTTATGTGGGCAGTTGGATACGTAAGCTTAAAGATGAAAAGAAGTCTGTCGTACAGGCCGCGGGGCAGCAGAAGGCCTATGGCCAACTTAAATTTAGAGCCAAAACCGAACATGAGGGCATAAAGTCTTTTTTCTTTTTTCATTTAGAGACGTGGGATGGATGCATATGAGGGAGGGTAACAAGACACCGTCACACTGCCTAACGAATATGCTGTGACGGAGAAGGTCGGGATCGTTTTTTGTATGGGGTCCTTGTTGGAATTCAACGCAAAGCAAATTCGCCATGACAAGGTTCGGGGGAACGAAACCTGTTCATGGCGAATTTCGGGAGTGGTCCATGATATGGCATGAGGAGGAAGTGGGGAAACACTAGCCTAATGCCTTATTTTTAATTTACCCCTGAATTCTGAAGTTGAATCAAACGACAAAACATTTTTTTGAAAATAATTTGAAGCTGCTATAGCGGCGAATATTAGGCGAAAATATACTGTTCTCTTTACGTGATAACCTCGAAGAAGATATGATATAGGGATAGCTTTTAAAGAGGGGGAGCCATACGATGATCGATCAGGAGAATGGGGTATTTGCAGCGGTATGCCCGCTCGATTGTCCGGACACTTGTGGTCTGTTGTTACATAAAGAGAACGGTAAAATTGTGAAGGTAGCTGGCAATCCGGACCATCCGATAACGAAGGGTGCCATCTGTAATAAAGTCAGAAATATGACCGAGCGGGTGTATCACCCCGAGCGTCTACAATATCCGATGAAACGTGTAGGAGCCAAAGGCGAAGGCAAGTTCGAACGAATGAGTTGGGATGAAGCGATTCACGAGATTACGACCAAATTCACTGCATTGTCCGAAACCTACGGCCCGGAGAGTATCCTGCCCTACAGCTTTTACGGTAACATGGGCATTCTCGGCGTAGACGGTATGGACAGACGTTTCTTCAATGCGCTTGGTGCGAGTGTACTGGAGCAGACGATCTGTAACTCCGCTGGAAATACCGGCTGGAAATATACGATGGGCGCCAACCGGGGAACGGTGCCGGAAGATACGGAGCATGCGGATCTCATCCTGGTATGGGGCGGCAATATCGTGAGTACAAATATGCATCAGGTCGTTTTGGCGGAGAAAGCCCGCAAAAAAGGCGCCAAGATCGTCGTAATCGACGTTCATCGCAATCGCACGGCCCAATGGGGCGACTGGTTTATTCCGCTGTATCCGGGCACGGACAGTGCACTGGCGCTAGGATTAATGCATGTGCTGTTCGAACGGGGACTAACGGATGAAGCGTTTATGCAAAAATATACGGTGGGTCATGAGGCACTGCGTGACCATGTCCGCAGTTACACCCCTGACCGCGTTGCACGTATTACGGGCGTGCCGGAGGAAACGATTGTGGAGCTGGCCGAACTATATGGCAACGCACAGGCAGCCCATATTCATATTGGCAATGGCCTCCAGCACCATGATAATGGGGGGATGAACGTGCGCAGCGTTGCATGTCTGCCTGCCATTACAGGGCAATGGCTGAAGCAAGGCGGCGGTGCCGTTCGCACCAACAGTTATGCGAGCACGAATAGCGACGCGCTCGAACGTCCGGAGCTGCGGCAGAACCCGGAGCCGCGAGTGGTGAACATGAATCGAATTGGTGAAGCGTTGCTGGAAACAGAGCAGCCGATTCGGGCCATGATGGTCTACTGCAGCAATCCATTGGTGGTGGCACCGGATACCGAGCGGGTGGAGCGAGGTTTTGCACGGGAAGATTTATTCACGGTTGTGCATGATCTGTTCATGACGGATACGGCGAAATATGCAGATATCTTGTTACCAGCTACGTCTTCATTTGAAGCGACAGACCTGTACACCTCTTATTGGCATCAGTACGTTCATTTGCAAGAACCGGTGATTGCACCGATCGGGGAGAGCAAGAGCAATGTCGAACTGTTTTCCCTGCTTGGACAGGCCATGGGGTATGACCCTGTGATCTTCGGAGAAACGCCGGAACAGATGATTGAGGACGCACTTCAGGGGACGGACAACCCCTATATGAATGGAGTCACGTTGGAGGGATTGAAGGAACATCGATTCGTGAAGCTGGATATGACGCCACATGCTGCATTTCTGGATCAACTGCCCACACCTTCAGGCAAAATCGAATTGTATTCGGAGACAATGGAACAGAGAGGGCTTCCGCCGCTCCCTACCTATAGCGCTCTGGTTGAAGGATATGATGGGGAGAACCCGGCTGGACCTACCGATACGTATCCGTTGATGTTCCTGTCGCCGCCAAACCATAATTTCCTGAACTCCACCTTTGGCAATTCAGCCAAACATCAGCGTTTGGAAAAGATGCCTCTATTGCAGATACACCCCGAGGATGCCATCCGTAGAAATGTGGAGGATGGAGATGCCGTGGTGGTATGGAATGATCGTGGGCGCATCGAACTTACCGCCAAGGTGAGTGAAGCCATGTTGCCGGGAACCGTCATCAGCCAAGGCTTATGGTGGGATGGTGACGGCAAGAAGCAGCGAGCGAATTCACTGACGTCCAATCGGTTGTCGGACATGGGGAACGGGGCGACCTTCTTCTCGGCCACTGTTGAAGTGAAGCGTCAATGAGTGTGCTTGCAGCATGATTTTTTTGAGGTAAGATGAACAAAGGCTAGAATGTGTGCAGGATTATAGTGCAATAGATGTAACACTTCATAAAACCTTCGCTCTGGCTGGTTATGGTTATGCCGTCAGGGCAAAGGTCTATTTTTTATGGCTATTTGTATGTGCAGAGGTACTAAGGAGAATGGATTAGAGATGATGAGATGGCTGGATAACTATCCAAAAGAAGTGAGAATATTTTTATTAGCAAGTCTGGTTAACGCAACAGGCAGTGCTTTGATGTGGCCGCTGACCACAATGTATGTATTTGACGAGCTTGGACGGACGATGGCCAACGCGGGTTTTGTGATCCTGATTCAGTCCCTGGGTGGCATCTTTGGACAATTGCTTGGTGGTTCCTTGTATCACAGAGTAGGCGTGAAGAAGCTGATCATTGGTTCACTGGCGCTTAATGCGTTAGGTTTGTTTGCACTGCCCTGGATTAGCGCGTATTGGGTCGTATTTATATGTGCGATGGGCTGGATTGGCCTGTTCAGTTCATTGTCGCTGCCAGCGATTCAGGCATTTATCGGCTTCCGGTTTGCGGAGCGACGCGGTGAATTATTCAATATTATCTATGTGGCGAACAATATCGGGGTGGCGATTGGTACAGCGCTGAGCGGTTTTCTGGCTGACTTTTCCTATCACCTCAGCTTTGTACTGAACGGGGTGACCTCAGCCGGGTTCGCGATTTTCTTCTGGTATTATCTGTCGCGAGTCGAACCGGATCAGGGGGAAGTACATCTGACCAAACGCAAAACCGTTCCCGATGGGCCTGGCGTCTGGGCACTGCTGGGCAATACCCGATTATATCTGTTTATGAGCTTGGGCGTACTCTTCCTGTTATTCGGCAATTCCATCTGGAACACAGGCGTGTCCCCGTATATCATCTCTGAGGGTATGGAAAAAAGAATGTACGGTCTGCTCTGGACCCTGAACGGGGTGCTGATCTTTGTGGGACAACCTTTTACCAGCTGGGTGAAACGGACCATGGCCCGTACCTCCACGGCCCAGATGACGACGAGTGCGGTATTCTATGGCATGGCCTACATTGTCATGATTACCATGTACAGCTATCCGGGCATGGTGCTTGCAATGGTACTTGCCACGTTTGGAGAGATGCTGATCTCCCCTGCGACGCCTGCCTTTATATCGGAGCATGCAGGCAGGGCAGCACCTTTTTACATCGGGATATCGGGTGGGATCGGTGCAGTTGGACGGGTTATCGGCCCCTATGCGATGGGGGTTATGTATGACAAACAGGGACTTATTCCTGTAGCGTGGCTGGCAACAGGCACAGCAGCGATTGCGGTACTTGGTTTTGTACTGCACGCGGTGTTGAACCGTAATCGTGAAGTGAAGGAGTATGGGATGGATACGTAATGATGTACCAGAATTACTCCGTCCGTACCCATACCCTGATGATGTTATAAAATGAAGCGAGGCTAACCTTCATCCCCAGTACCGGGTGAAGGTTGTTTTGTCTTTACAGAGACTAACTCCAATAGCCGTGCCAGCGAATGATTTTTCAGATGAGATGACTCAGGAATGTTCAACAATCAGACTTGTTAGGGTTCAATTCCATGTCATTCAACGTTCTCCCCTCTATTTGAGCATAATGCCCATATAATAGAATGGAACTGGTTAAAGGCAGGAGGATGCATACAATGTACAAGGTTTTGTTGGTCGATGATGAATTTATGATCTCGGATGGGATCTCCAGTGTCGTGAACTGGTCCCGACTAGGAACAGAACTGATCGGCATTGCTCAAGATGGATTGGAAGCGCTTGCTTCAATTGAGCGGCAACGTCCCGATATTATCATCTCGGACATTCGCATGCCGGGAATGGATGGCTTACAGCTGGTTGAAGCAGTGGCGGAGAAGTATCAGGATATCTCATTCATCATGCTCACGGGTTTCACCGAATTCGAATATGCGAAGACGGCCATGCATTATGGAGTGAAGCACTATCTGCTCAAGCCCTGCAGTGAAGAGCATCTTGTACAGGCTATTAGTGAATTGGTTAGTGAGAAGCGGGAGTTAACCGATCAAGAGCGTTTTGTGCAGTCGATCCAATATAATCTGGAGCGTGTACTGCCACATGCCAAGGAATATTTTCTGAAAGAGCTGGTGACCAACAGAACATACGGGGTCAAGGAATGGAAGTATTTCGAGGAATTATTCGATGTACAGTTCCAGGATCAGCGTGTGCGGTTGCTGCTGGTAGAGATTGAGGGGGATCATGAGTATTTGCACTTGTTCGCGGTTAAGAACATTGCCGAAGATATATTTCACAATCCCATCTTAAGTGCCACGGTTGGGGGGCATGTGCTACTAATCATGGAGGACAAGTTGTCTGAAACGCAGTTGTTCCATAATATCGATGAGATTCGCGCCACATTTACCCGATATTATCATGATGATCTCACGATTGCGCTGAGCGAGCCAGAAGATCTTTCGCAGGCACGCCATTTGTACATGCAGACGCTGGTTTATCTCAATTACCGATTCTATCTCGGTGAGGGCAGTCTTATTATGGAACGGGATATTTACTCTCCCGGGGAGCACAGTCTTCCTGAATTCGAATACGATCCGGAGCGGATGGTTACTGCAATCAAGGCCGGACACTGGCAGGAAGTTGGAACAGAGCTGAACCGGATGTTTCAGCTGCTTGCCAGCTTGCGATACGATATCTCCCAAACGAAGTCCTATCTTATTCAGATGTTTATGGAGATGATTCGACTCAGTGGCTCTGCCGAGATGAAAAGGTATATGGATCAGTTGCCAGGCATGATTGAAACCAGCACGCTGCATTCTTTTCAACAGTTTCTGCTTGCCGTCGCCAAAGAAATCACCCTGCGCCGCTACGAACAACACCGCTCCAGACAATCGCAGATGGTAGGTAGTGTGAAACAGCTGGTAGAGAAGCGCTACAGGGACGAGACATTAACACTCCAGTCCATCGCCGGGGAAATATACATGAATCCAGACTACATCGGCAAAATGTTCAAAAAAGAAACCGGTGAGAAATTTACGAACTATGTGTTAAGCTACCGCATCCGTAAAGCGTTGGAGCTTCTGGAGCAGGACGGGAACTACACCGTATCCTCGCTTGCCGAACAGACAGGCTTTGGTGCCAACTGGCCGTATTTCAGCAAAATGTTCAAGAAATACACAGGTTTCTCCCCTTCCGAGTATAAAAAAGTACCCTAAGACAGCGTTGCTGTCGCTTCTACATAGCTAATCTTTATATCCGATCTACATCTAATCTGTGATCGGGCCCTATACGCCATTCATCGGCAGCAGGGTCTTTTTTTGTCGGACGGAACTCGGTTTTGAACATCCATTTATCGGAAATGAGCATGGGAAGAAAAGGCGCTCGCTTCTATCATTAGAAGTGTCATGTTAGTGAATGAACATCGAGAGTGGAGGTTGAGTGGATGGAGCTGAAGCGAAGCCGGGGAATTGAACCTGGGCGTTTGAAGCCAGCTGGCAAATGGAGTTCGGTGAAAAAGGAACTTGTCCGCAACAGATACGTTTATCTGATGCTCGTTCCTGTGGTAGCCTACTATCTGATTTTCAGCTATGGGCCAATGTACGGGCTACTGATGGCGTTTCAGGAATCCTACAACCCGATCAAAGGAATCTTGGCAGGCGAATGGGTCGGATTTGACAACTTCACCATGTTTTTTGAAAGTTATTATTTCTGGCGACTGATTAAGAACACACTGATTTTGAGTTTTTACAGTATTGTGTTTGGTTTCCCGGCTCCGATTCTACTAGCACTGCTGCTGAATGAAGTCCGGAAGAAGTGGTTCAGAGGCGCAGTACAGACCATCAGTTATATGCCGCATTTTATTTCGGTTGTCGTCGTGGTTGGAATGTTGAAAACGTTCTCATCTCTGGACGGTGGGTTATTTAACGTCATTCGTGACTTTTTTGATCTGCAGCCGATTATGTTTCTGGCGGAAAAAGGTATGTTCCGTCCGATGTACATCCTGTCCAACATATGGCAGGGCGCAGGCTGGGCCTCGATTATCTTTTTGGCAGCACTAAGTGGTATTGATCCTCAGTTGTATGAGGCTTCCAAAATTGACGGCGCAGGCCGCTGGAGACAGCTGTTACATATTACACTGCCGGGCATTATGCCAACGATAGTGATCATGTTAATTCTGCGTATGGGGGCGGTCATGAACGCGGATTTTCAGAAAATATTGTTGATGCAAACGGCACCGACCTATGAGACATCGGATGTCATATCCACCTTTGTTTATCGATCCGGTATTTTGGAGGGGAACTATACGTATTCAACCGCCATCGGACTATTTAACGGCGTCATTAATTTTGCGCTGCTCATTATCGCAAACGCGATCAGCAGAAAGCTTAACTCAACCAGTCTATGGTAATCGGAAGGTGAAGCGATGAGACAGTCTATAGGGGAACGACTTTTTGATGTATTCAATACACTGCTGCTCTTGGTGATCATGGTTTTATGCTTTTACCCGATGCTGTACGTGTTCAATTCCTCAATCAGCGACCCGGACCAGATGCTGCGTTCCCGTTCACTGATGCTCATTCCTGAAGGTTTTCAGCTTGGAGCGTACAAGTCGGTATTTCAGGATACTCGCATCTATACGGGATATATGAACACCTTGTTCTATGTTGTGGTGGGTACAGCCATCAATCTGCTCATGACTTCGCTGGCCGCATATGGGCTGTCACGAGGTGATCTGATGGGCAGAAAAACGTTGATGAAGTTAATTACGTTCACGATGTTCTTCGGTGGGGGCATGATTCCAACTTTTCTGCTGATTCAGAATCTGGGCATGGTGGATACCCGTTTTGCGCTTATTATTCCGGGTGCCATCAGCACATTTTATTTCCTCATTATGAAAACAAACTTTGAGGGCATTCCGATCAGTCTGATCGAATCGGCGAAGCTTGATGGTGCCAATGACTTTCTGATTTTGTTCCGGATTTTGCTGCCCTTGTCGAAACCGATTCTGGCCGTCATGATGCTGTATTATGCGGTTGACCATTGGAATGATTATGTTGGACCAATGCTCTACCTGCGCAGTCAGGAGTTATATCCGATCCAGATTATTATGCGTGATATTCTGATCAGCAGCAGTACAGAGGCCATGGGTGCGGGCGCCGATACCGGCTTTGCCATTGGAGAGAACATCAAATATGCGACCATTATTATCTCCACGCTGCCTATTATGCTGGTATATCCGTTCATCCAACGTTATTTTGTTCAGGGCGCTCTAATCGGCGCTGTGAAACAATAAAAAATGTATCCTATGGAGGCGAATTACGTGAAAAAAAGAATGGGGTCCATCCTGTTGTCATCGCTACTTACCATGACTTTACTGGCGGGCTGTACGGGGGATAATGAACCAGGTAACGCAGAACCAGCAGAAGGAACAGAACCTTCGGTTCAGGCGTTGACCGAGATTCCGCTACCGATTACAAGTGAGCCATTTACCATTGACTACTGGCGCGCCAATGATGCCAAACTGACAGCTTCCTTGAACAATTTTGGCGATATGGCGGCTTACAAGGAAAAGGAGAAATTAACTGGCATCCAAGTGAAGTTCACACATCCTCCGCTTGGACAACAGCGCGACCAGTTCAATCTGTTGATCTCTACAAAGGAGCTGCCGGACGTCATTTATTATAACTGGGCGGATGCCGTTGGCGGACCGGAAAAAATGATCAAGGACGGTCGCATCATTCGTTTGAATGAACTGATCGACAATTATGCACCGAACTTAAAGCGGATTATTGAATCCGATCCGGATGTGAAGAAACAGATTGCACTCGACGATGGCACAATCTATATGTTCCCGCTGCTGAAGCTGGATGCATTGAAGCTGAATGCCACTTCCGGTTTAATTATGCGCCAGGACTGGCTTGATGCATTGAACCTTAAGGTACCTACCAATATCGATGAGTGGTATACGGTACTTAAGGCATTTAAGGAACAGGACCCTAACGGCAACGGTAAGCCTGATGAGCTTCCTTTCACCGGAAACTGGGGGCCGGGTAACCTGACCAAGCTCCATGATTTTGCAGCGGCCTTTGGCGTGATTGGTGGCTTCCAGATGAATGGAGACAAGGTGGAGTTTGGACCGATTCAGCCGGGCTACCGTGATTTCTTGGAGACCATGGCCAAGTGGTACAAGGAAGGGCTGATTGATCCCGAGATCATGACCAATGACGGTAAAGCTTTCGATTACAAGGTCACCAGCAATCTGGCAGGCGCATATCAGGGTGGTGTGTTCAGTGGCATGGGGAAATACTTCAATCTGATGAGAGATACGGATCCGAACTTTAACGTGACTGGTGTACCGTGGCCTGTATCTCCGGATGGAACTTCCTATGCGACATTTAATCTGGACGCTAAAGTGTTGACTTATGGTGAGGCCATTACGGCTTCCGCAGACGAAGACAAATTGAAATATATTGTTCAGTGGATGGACTACAACTATAGCGAAGAGGGTAGTGATCTGTTCAACTTTGGTATCGAAAATGACAGCTATGTTCGTGACGGGGAAGGTGTCAAATTCACAGATACCATCATTAATAATCCGAACGGTCTGACGTATGACCAGGCACTGGCTTCCTATGCCTTATCCATTATGGACGGTCCGATCAATCAGGATAGTCGTTATCTGGATGCATTATTATTTGATGACGGACAGCGTGCCGCGAATGCGGAATGGATGAAAGCAAGCTCAGCATTAACGCTTCCCCCAATTCGTTTGTCAACAGATGAGGTAACTACAAGTACGTCCATCATGAGCCAGGTGAATACGTATTTGAATGAGACGATGACGGCCATCATTAGCGGGCAGAAACCGATCACCGAATTTGACACCATGGCTGAAACGATCAAGAGCATGGACATTGACCGGGCGATTGAGGTTCATCAGGCGGCCTATGACCGATATCAGTCCAAATAACACGTGAGAAATCGAGCGCTAAAACTTTGGGAAAACCTTCCTGCATGTGATATACCTAGTAGTATCACGTGGTTCAAAGGAGCGCTTTGGTCATGACAGCCTACCGTAAACTCAGCATCAAAATGAAAATGTTTCTGATGATTATGTTCATGATGGCGTTTATCATCATCCTGGCGTTTGGGTCCTTGTATTATACGTATTCCGTTTATGACAAACAGCTGTTTGATAAGTCGTCCCGACTTCTGAACCTTTCTTCGTCTACAGTGGATGTTGAACTTCAGAAGTTGGAAGCGTTATCATTAAACATGATCTCCGATACTCAGATTCAAAGAGCCTTGAAGTCGTTGCTGGATGACGATAGCGCATATTCAAGCTTTATTGAACGGAAGAAAATCACGGACCGGTTATGGGAGCATATTAGTGGGGCTGCACGTTATGTGCAGTCCGTTCATCTGATTGATTCCAGGGGAAGAGTGAATAAATATGGCGAGACACTAACCGTATCCCAGGAAAAATATGATCGGATGATTGCGGCTGCGGAGCAGGCCAATGGTGCAGTGCGCTGGTTATACCCGGATGACGATGACCCGATGCTGGTTATGGTCCGTCAGGTGCGAGCCTACGAACCGATGACCCTGGAACCGGTAGGCATACTGTTTCTGCGTATTAATATCGAGCGACTCGTTGAGGAGTATGCGGGCATCGATAGCCAGGACAGTGACATTATTTTAAAAGCAGGCAGTGATGTGGTGTATCCTTATCGCCAGCTTCCAGAAGCGGTGTCCGCGGGGCTGAATCCACTTCCAGGCAGTGGGGGATATGAGATCAAAAATCTGGATGGGAGGGAGATATTTCTTTCCCAGAAGAAATCCGCCTACACCGGCTGGGTTTACTATAATATGGCCTCTTATGATGAGATTTTTGAACGTATTATATGGTTGAAAAATATACTAATTGTCGTTTATCTTATCGTCATTCTGGTTGTTCTCGCACTTGGTATGGTGTTCACACGCAGTCTGACAAGGCCAATCCGGCAGCTCATCAGTCAGATGAAGGAAGTGCAGTATGGCGATCTGGAGAATATAGACGCCAATCTGTCCATTCCAACACACCAGCACATGGATGAATTGGGATTACTACAGCGAACGTATCGAATGATGATTACACATATTAATACATTGATCAAAGAAAATTATGCAAGCCAGCTGGTCATTAAGGAAACGGAGTTTAAGGCGCTGCAGGCGCAGATCAATCCCCACTTTCTGTATAATGCACTGGACTCGATCCATTGGCTCGCCAAAAAGAACAGGCAGGAGCAAATCTCCAGTATGGTGCTGTCACTCGGATATTTGTTGCGTTCCTCCATCAGCTTCAAACAAAATATCATTACCATTGCCGAAGAACTGGAGATCGTCAATCATTACATCACCATTCAGACCTACCGTTTCCGGCAACGATTGGATTTCCGTATGGATGTGCCTGCTTCCTATCTGGGTTGTGCCATTCCCAAGTTGACCCTACAGCCACTACTGGAGAATGCCATTCAATACGGTTTGGAACCACAGGTTGGATCATGTCTGATTCGAGTGTATGCCGAAATATCAGGTGGCAAGCTGGCCCTGATCGTGGAGGATCACGGTCCCGGCATGGAACCCGAATATGTGGAACAGGTGCTGCGCGGTGAAGTGAAAACCAGAGGCACAGGTATTGGTCTGCTGAATATCAGGGAGCGGGTGCGTCTGGCTTTTGGCGAAGAATATGATGTTCTGCTGGAGAGCAAGCCGGGGCGTGGAACGAGAGTAACGGTGCTGCTGCCACCCCCATCACCAGGTAAGGAGGAGAAGCTATGGGAAGATGGATGCGAATGATGGGCATGCTCTGTCTTATGCTGACTCTTCCTGGCTGCGTGAACCAGTTGGATCAAAGGCCAGGCATGATTGTGGAAGAAGAGCCGATAACGCTGCGAATCGCTTGGTGGGGTGGGGAGTTCCGCAACAATGCAACGATAGCTGTTATCAACCTGTATGAGAAGTTGAATCCACATGTGAACATCGAATACGAATATAGCAGTTTCAACGAATACTGGAGAAAACTCGCCCCACATGCAGCAGGCAATGCGTTGCCCGACATTATCCAGATGGACATCTCCTATCTGTCCCAGTACAGTTCGCTGCAACTGTTGGAGGATATGACGCCGTACATGCAGAGCGGGCTGATTGACACGACAGATATTGAGAAGGAACAGTTGGAGAGTGGTAGCCTGAATGGAAAAACCTATGGTCTCAGTTTGGGGGTTAACGCCATGCTCAGCATCTATGATCCGGAAGTGTTAAGAGCCAATGATATTGAATTGCCAACGGATACGTGGACATGGGCGGATTTTGACCGGATGGGCGAGCAATTGCTCGGGAAAGGCATCTATCTGGGAACCTATTTTACGCCGGAACAGTTTTTCGCGTATTACTTGAGACAGTATGGTTCCAAGCTATACGCGGAGGATGGCAAGAGGTTGGGGTATGAGGATGATGGGTTGTTTATTGATTATTTTGGCAGGATGCAGCAGCTCGCGGAGAAGAAGCTTATTTTTGCACCTGATATCTGGACATCAGATATTGGCCAGCCTGATAACGACCCGTTTTATCTGGGAGAGGCTTTGTTTAGCTGGGGGTATTCCAACCAATTTATCAGCACCGCTCAGCGTTATGGCAAACCCTTAACCATCTCCCCAATGCCTGGGCCAAACAGCCAGGATGGATTGTTCTTGAAGCCAGGCATGTTTTTCTCCATGGCGGGTAATTCCAGACATAAGGAGGAGGCTGCCAAGTTCATCAGCTTTTTTGTGAATGATTTGGATGCCAATCTGCTGCTCAAAGGGGAGCGGGGTGTGCCTGTCTCATCCAGTGTCAAAGAGCGGATGAAGCTGGTGGTTGAACCGGAGCTGGCGCAGGTGTTTGATTATATCGATTGGGTTGCGGATAACAGCACTCAGATGGACCCGCCTGATCCCGTAGGAGCGCCAGAGGTCACTGCGGTGTTACGTGAGTTGTATGATCTTCTGCTGTTTGGCAAAATTACGCCTGAGCAGGCGGCGGTGGAATTTCGTGAGCGAGCAAATGCCATTCTGGATGGGTAGTTATATAAATTGAACTAAACGCCATTTACACTTGCCACTTCGATGACAGAACAACCTTCTGATCGCTGTTATCCCCAGATTTTTTTGGATTTCCTTTTTCAAAGGGGAAAATCCGGGGATAAAGGCGAACGCTCCCGCTTCTTCAGGTTATTTCTGTCCTCTGCGTTCTCGTGTAAATATGTAGTTCAATTTATATAACGAATAGTAAATATAAAACAACCTTCACTCTAGGACAGAGGGAAGGTTGTTCTGTTGTTGTGACCATGTGTTTAAGCCTACAAACCACTTGGTTTCACTTTTAAGCCCTGCCTTTAACCAAACTGGGCTTGATGCAGTCGGCTGTACGAACCTTTGCGCGCGAGCAGTTCTTCATGGCTGCCTTGTTCAGCTACACTACCGTTCTCTACCACCACGATGCGATCGGCATGTCTAATCGTCGCCAGTCGATGGGCAATGACCAATGTCGTACGTCCCTGAGCCAGCTCGGACAAGGCCAGTTGAATGGCAGCTTCTGTTTCGGTGTCGAGCGCGGAAGTGGCTTCATCCAGAATGAGAATAGGTGGGTTTTTTAGGATCATTCTTGCGATGGATAAACGTTGCTTCTGTCCGCCGGACAACTTCACGCCACGTTCACCAATCATGGTGTCCAGTCCGTCTGGCTGGGATTGTACCAGCTCTTCCAGTTGGGCCCGGCGAATGGCTTGCCAGATTTCCTCATCGGAAGCATTCAGTTTGCCGTATGCAATATTTTCGCGAATCGTTCCGTCAAACAGGAAAATATCCTGCTGTACAATCCCGATATGGGAGCGCAGTGATTCCAGCGTCATATCCTTCACCGGAATGCCATCGACGGAGATATGTCCCGCATCCACATCGTAGAAACGTGGGATCAGACTGCATAGCGTCGTTTTACCCCCACCCGAAGGTCCGACCAGAGCAACCGTCTGGCCTGCCTGAATATCCAGATTGACCTGAGACAGTGTAGGTTTGTGTTCTCCATAAGAAAAGGTAACGTTATGGAAGGCAATATCGCCTCTGACATTCGGAATCGGTTTCGCCTGATGTGTATCTTCTACATCCGGCACAGCTTCAAGCAGCTCCAGGTAACGTCTGAATCCGGCGATGCCTTTGGGATACGTCTCGATGACGGAGTTAATCTTCTCGATCGGTCCAAGGAATACATTGGACAGCATTACAAAAGCGATGAATTCCCCGTAGGTCATACTGCCTTGAATGACAAACCAGGTTCCACATACCAGTACAAACAGCGATACAAACTTCATCAGAATGAAGCTAAGTGAAGAGTTCCAGGCCATGATGCGGTAGGTGATTAGTTTGGTGAGTCTGAAACGTTCGTTGTTCTCGACGAAACGTCCTACTTCATGTTTTTCATTGGCAAAAGCTTGTACCACACGGATGCCGCTCACATTGTTCTCGACCCGTGCATTATAATCGGCGATATCCGCAAACATGCGCTTGAACGCCGTGGACATTTTGCGACTGAAATACAGCGACAGGTAGATCATCAGCGGCACGATGATGAACGTCATCACAGCGAGCTGCCAGTTGATCCCCAGCATAATCCCGAAAGCTCCGGCGAGTGTCATGAGGGCAATGAACAGGTCCTCGGGTCCGTGATGCGCGATCTCACCAATATCCATCAGATCGTTGGTCATGCGGGAGACCAGATGTCCGGTCTTATTGTTATCGAAGAAGCGGAAGGACTGTTTCTGTACACGCTGGAACAGTTCACGCCGCATATCGGATTCGATGTTAATGCCAAGTTTGTGGCCCCAATAGGTCACTGCATAATGGAAAAAGGAACTGAGCAGGTAGATGCCGAGCAACCCAACACACGCCGCTAAGATCATGGACCAATTGCCAGCCGGAAGCAGCTGATCGACCACTCGGTTAACGGCGAGTGGAAAGGCCAACTCCAGCAGTGCGGCGGCAATGGCACAGGAGAAGTCCAAGATAAAGAGCCTTTTATAAGGACGATAATAAGACATAAAACGGCGAAGCATATGTAAGTCCTCCTCGATATGGCACAAATGCCCGAACAGGCTAATTAGGGCGTGTCTCAAAACTCGTTGAAGTGCATCTTTTACCGCCTTTTCGCCCCCTGCTGCGTCACTTTCCCTTGACGTGCCCCGGCACGCCTGCGGAAAACTTTCTTGCTTGGAACGAAAATTCGGCAAAATCTGCTTCCTTCGGAGTTTTCAGACGCGCCCTAGCCTGTCCGGACACCTGGATTCATCCTTATGTTATTTACGGTTTTGCTCGGCACGTTCTACGATCATATCGGCGAATTCTTCAGCCTGACCTTGAATTGCAATCGGGTCGAAGTACCAGTAACGGTCTTCTAATAATTCATACACCTGATTGTTTTTCACAGCCGGCAGGGATTGCCAGATGGCATCACCTTTGTAATTTTTATTGTTCTCTCCAACGGTTAAGAAGATATGATCCCCTGCATAATCACCAACAACTTCACGAGAAATCTCTTTCCATTGGGTATCACCCATCAGTTCTTTTTTGGTGATTTCGAGAGGGGCAAGTTGCAAAGCACTGTAGACCGCTTGTCCTCCTCGACCAAAGTTGTCTCCATATCCATAATAACTTTTGTCGGATACTTCAAGGATGGAGAAGGTTTCCTCCGGTTTGATGACTGTTTTCACCTTGGCGCGAGCGGCTTCAATTCGTTCATCGTACGTTTTCAGCCAAGCTTCGGCTGCTTCGGATTTGTTCATCAGCTCTCCGAATCCCCGGATTTCGTCATGTACATTGGTGAATGTACCGTACGGAATGACCACAGTTGGTGCGATTTTTTTATAACTTTCAATCTCTTCGGCTTGATCAGAGTAGGTAATGATCAGATCCGGGTTCAAGGCAATAATCTTCTCCATGGATACCGCTGCCCGATCACCGATACTTTCAATGCCCGCCACCTGATCTGCATAGAACGGGTTTTCCAAATAATATTGAACAGCCCCAACGGGTTTCACACCCAGTGCGAGCAGATCACTTACGTACATATCCGTGACGATTCGTTTCGGTTCAGCCGGAATCTCAACATCCCCGCTTAATGACTTGTAGATCCGTGTAGCATTCGAATTGTCCGAACTGGACGACGTGTCTATGTTCGTTTCGGAGGATCCGGTTGTCGTTTCTGTTCCCGCTGCCGATGTCTGTTCAGTGGCAGTCGAGCCTGTTCCGCTGCTACAAGCAGCCAGAATCATAATGATGGCGAGCATAAGCAGCAAGCCGGAAAAGCGTTTTTTTGTAGCAAACATATTTGTTCCCCCTGTGTATAATCAATAATGATTATTATTCTCATTAATAACATAGAGGAAGATGTGATATTTGTACATGGACAACTATGATCACTACAGCATGGACAATTATGATGTGAGGAGACGCATGATATACTGCAACTGCTCCATAACGGACAAGGGATCAAATCCATAGAACATGTCGGCATCAATCTCGTATACACGTCCTTCACGAACGGCGGAGAGGGTGCCCCAAGATTCCTGATTCAACAGGTTATCCAGCATTTCTCGTTCGGCAGGTTCCTCAGGGAAGGCGACAAACATGTGATCTGCGGCATACAAGTGAATCTCGGACAACGGAACATGAACGTACCCCGTAAGTAACTGCCCATCCTGCTCCATACGTGAGGGTGGAGTGAAGCCCAGCGATTGATACAGCACATGAGAAGCTCTGCCCCAGCCATGACCGTAGATATAAGCCCCGTCTTCTCCAATCATAAACATGCAAACGGCGGACCCTCGTGTTCCTGCCATCTGTTGGTCCAACGTATGATTGGCTTCTTGTTCAAGTTGGTGATATTGATCTAACAACGCTTGTGCATTGGACTCAAGCCCGGTAATTCGGCCCAAAAGAAGAAGCTGCTCCTGCCAATCGATTTCCTCAAAGGGCATCAGAATGGTCGGTGCGATCAGACGTAGTTCATCGGAAGTGGGATGCGGTGCATATCCGATAATGACATCGGGCTGAGCGTTTGCAATCAGATCCGTATGTTTAACCAGCTCATATTCGGAATGTTGCTCAAATGGTTCATGACCATCATGACCATGTTCCCCCATTTTTTCTTCCATCCAGCTGGCAACGGCGCCCATGTGGGGAGTGTGGCCCAGTGCCAGAAGTGAGGCCGTATAATTGTAAGTCAAAGATACAATCTTCTTGGGCATTTTCCGGTAGTGTGTTGGGGCTGATCCAACCATCTGTTTGAATTTGCGGCTCAGATAAAAGGTGTCCCTGTAGCCTGTTAGTTGTGCAATTTCCTGTAGCGTAGGGTTCGCGAACAACAGATGTTCCTGAGCCATCCTGATTCTGAGACGGGTCACATATTCAACAAACGTAAGACCTGTATGCTTCTTGAACTCTCTTGAAAAATGCTCAGGACTCACATTCGCATCGCGTGCCAATTGTTCGCGAGTCAGCGGATGCGTATACATCTGATGGATATGTCTGAGTACAGCATCGAGCCAGGATTGATCTTCATGAGCAGAATGAGCTACATGATCCCGCAAAATATCCAGTAATTCATAGAAAAGCATATGTGGCCTGAAGGGGCTCGAATCATGGCCTGTCGAACTTGCTTGAATCAGCTCTACTGCCCTGTCGGTGAGAGTACGGCTCGCAATGGGGGCTGGTATCCCGAACGGCCAGAACAGCTGTTCATTTTCAATGGAATCAAAAGCAATAGCAATGCCCTGTACTGGCGACAGGGAGCCGCGCTTGCTCTCGTGCTGAAGCAGGCTTCCAGCTTGTCGAACGACTGCAGAGCCTGCATTTAATGTCAGTTTGCCCTCTGCACTGATCAGCCTGGCCTGGCCAGCAGTAATGACGTATAGTACGTGAAGTGTGCTCAACATCTCATCTATGCGGGAGAATGCCTCGCGGTCGTGAAGCTGCACCAGATGGCACAGCTTGAACAGGGCAACAGGTACGGACTGAATCTTCTGCAAGGAAACGGGACGGGACAGTGGTTTTTTTTGGTATGTGGGTTTGGAAATATTCATTAAATAACTGTCTCCTTATATAAGTCAGCAGGGGCATTATGCGTCTCATGCCCTTTGTATACTGGCGTAATTCGCGGATCTCAACTATTATGCAGTATATACTATAAACGGAGTGACGTGGATGGACAGATTGGACAATTCAACTTTTTCTGTGAAAAATAGATAAAGTGGTTGAAATCGCTATCAACACCGACTATAATGAAAATGTCGAAACGTTTCAATCTGGCGTTTACTGCCAGTTTCATTGTATTAGGCAATAACTGGTCATAGGGCGCCAGATTGAAAGACGCGTCATGACCATCATTAATGGTATGGATTGGAACGGGACGCATTCAACCGTGGTCCCATAAGGATGGGAACGAGGATTTTTTTTGAGAACACCTCGAAACGTTTCGATTGACATCCATCGCTATGATATGTATAAAGATTAATAAACGATAATGAAGGATTTAGTGGTTGTTCTAACCATGTACCGTATAAAATGTGGGTAACCTTGAATTTGTTCTATATAGGTTCAACTAAACTTTTTACGCGAGAACGGAGAGGACAGAAATAACGTGAAGAAGCGAAGCGTTCGCCTTTATCCCCGGATTTTCCCTTTGAAGAAGGGAATTAAAAAAAATCTGGGGATAACAGCGATCGGAAGGTTATTCTGTCATCGGAGTGGTAAGTGTAAATATTCTTTAGTTGAACTTATATATAGTTTAGAAGGAGCGAACGTGGAATGGCAACGATTAAGGATGTGGCAAAGCTGGCAGGTGTAGCACTCTCGACTGCTTCCTATGCGCTGAGCGGGGATAGCAAGGTTAGTGCCAAGACCAAAGCTAAAGTGCTTGAGGCAGCACGAGAACTGAATTACCGCAAGAACGGCTTTGCCATGGACCTGAAACGGAGCCGGACGAACACGATCGCTTTGATCCTGACCGATCTGTCGGGCCCGTATTACTCGGAGTTGATCCGTAGTGTACAGGATGTAGCACTTGCGAACGGGTATGACCTGATTGCGTGCAGCTCCATGGGTGGACGGGACTCAACGGCAGTGCGATTTTTGCGTGAAAAAAGAGTAGATGGAGCCATCATCCTGGCGCATAACATTCATGATGATATTCTGGTAGAATCTGCCGGTCCTCGTTTTCCGATCATTGTGATGGATCGTCAGCTGTCGAGTGACCATCTGGTCAACGTGCTGGTAGACGGAGAGCAGGGCGGTTACCTTGCTACCCGCCACCTGATTCAGGCAGGACATCAGAAGATTGCATATATCAGCGGTCCATCCAACTCGTATGACAACGCGCTCCGTTACCAAGGGTATCTGCGAGCGATGCGGGAAGCGGGATTTGAAGAAAAGTCCAAATGGCGCCTGAACGGCAATTTTGTACGTGAGGGCGGATACAGCGCAACCAAGATGATGATCATGCAAGGCGATCTTCCCTCAGCGGTATTTTACGGTAACGATGAGATGGCGATTGGCGGCCTGAAGGCATTGGAAGAGCGTGGTGTATCGGTGCCGAATGATATTTCCGTGATCGGTTTTGATGATATTCAGTTGTCCGAATATGTGAATCCACCGCTGACAACGATACGCCAGCCGAAGCATGAAGCCGGGTCGCTCGCCGGACATCTGTTATTCCAGATGCTCAATGGCGAAGCGGTTGACCCTTCATATACGTTAACGATTAACTTGATCGAGCGCAGCTCTGTACGTTCGGTTTAGACCGAGTCTGAACAACAAAGAACTGCCTGCATGCTGAAGTAAAAGTTTAATGATGGGGTTATCGTCCGGACGGGCTGTAAATGGCCGGTTTGAAGAGGCCCCTATTCTTTTTCAGATTTATCGAAACGTTTCGATTTTAACTATTTCAAGGAGTGAACCTTATGACAACGATGATTAATGAACCGATCCGCTTAAGTGCCGGAGAGTTATCCTTTACCTTTTTGAACAGTGGCGACCTATACCAAGCTACATCCGGCACAACGATGTTGAACCAGTTGCTCAACAACCAGATTGATGGATCATTGAACAACTTGTACCTGCGTGTACATGAGGGAGAGAATATCAGCTCGTTCCCGTTGCTCGGTGTACGTTCGAACAGCAAGGTGATTACAAGCAAGGCACAATCCAGCAACCAGTTGATCTGGGAGGGCACAGTCCAGCTGGAAGGTAGCGAAAAAGGCATTGGCTATCAGGTCGTATTTACGGCTACACCTCAAGGTGTATGGTTCTGGGATGTGAAGCTCACAGGACAACAACATAACGTAGACGTGGTATACGGACAGGATGTAGGTCTTGCTGATCCAGGTGCGGTACGCAGTAATGAAGCTTATCTGTCACAATACATTGACCACACGGTGTTTGAAGATGAAGCGAAAGGTTATGTCGTTTGTTCCCGTCAAAACCAGCCTCAGGGCGGCGCATTTCCTTATATGCAACAAGGTTCCCTGACGAAAGCAGTTGGTTACTCCACAGATGGATTCCAATTCTTCGGTCTGTCGTACAAGGAAACGAATCAACCAGAGAGCTTGAATCGCCCAACGCTGGCAAATGAGACGTATCAGTATGAATTTGCCTACACGGCGCTGCAATCTGAACTGCTGAATCTAAACGGAGAAGCTCAGGTGGTCTTCTATGGACTGGCGAAGCCTAATCATGCCGAAGGAATCTCTGCACTGGAATTCGGAGATGAAGTTACCGCAGCATGGAATGAAGTACAGGCTCTGACTGTGGAAAATGGTGACACGTTGGAACAGGTGAAACTGTCCTCCTTCCTGGGTGAACCACTGGTTACATTTGATCTGACACAAGATGAGATTCATGAACTGTTCCCTGATCGTCATCAGGAAGAGCACAGCGGTGAGGAACTGTTGTCCTTCTTCACAGGCAGCTATGAGCATATCGTTCTGAAAGCAAAAGAATTGCTCGTAGAGCGTCCACACGGTCACATTCTGATGAGTGGTGGCAACGTGCAACTTGGAGCACAGGTTATTACGACAACATCGTATATGTACGGTATTTTCAACTCACAACTCGTTATTGGTAACACCAATTTTAATAAAATGATCAGTAATGCTCGCAATGCACTAAACGTGCCGAAAACGGCGGGACAACGCATCTATGTGGAAATGGACGGACAATATCGTCTGCTGACGATGCCTTCCCTGTTCGAAATTGGCTTCAACTATGTACGTTGGATCTACAAAACGGCATCCGATACGATCATCGTAACGAACTATACAGGGGCACACACCACCGAGGTGAACATGAACGTACGCTCCACAAGCGGCACAGCATACCGTTACCTGGTAACAAACCAGATTACGATGAATGTGAATGAATACGAATATCCGCTGCATATGACGCAGGATGGCGATACTTTGATCTTCAAGGCTGATCCACAAGCGATTAGTGCAGGAACGTATCCAGATCTGCAATACCGCATGTCGGTGGACGGCGCAGCTGTGAATGTAGGGGACGAAACGTTGCTGGCAAGTGGTATCCGCAGTGGTTCCGCATCGCTGGTAACGCTTAGTCTGGAAGCGAGTGCTGAATGGACGCTGAAGGTACAAGGGGTATTGGAAGGTCAAGCGGATAGCGGAGTGGTAGCAGGTTCAAGCCTGACGTTTGAAGAGGAAGTACAGGCATACCGCGAGTTCTTCGCAGGTGTGATGAACGGATTCCGTTTGTCCCGTGGCGAAGGTCAGAGTGCTGAGGATCTGTTCAAAGTAAATGCGCTGGCTTGGTGGTACACCCACAATATGCTGGTTCACTACTCCGTGCCTCACGGTTTGGAGCAGTATGGCGGCGCGGCTTGGGGTACACGGGATGTGTGCCAAGGTCCGGTGGAGTACTTTATGGCAACGCAAAAATATGAGCAAGTTCGCGATATCATCAAAATGGTTTATACCCACCAATATGAAGATGATGGCAACTGGCCGCAATGGTTCATGTTTGATAAATACTTTGCGATTCAACAGGAAGAGAGTCATGGCGACATCATCGTATGGCCGTTGAAAGTATTGGCGGACTACCTGACAGCGACTCGCGACTATGCAATCCTGGATGAGAAAGTACCTTATACCGTCAAGCATAGCTTCGGGTTCACGGAAGAGACGGCAACGGTATTGGATCACGCGAAAAAAGAGATCGAATATATCCGTTCGCACTTCCTGCACGATACGTTTCTGTCTTCCTACGGAGATGGCGACTGGGATGATACGCTCCAACCAGCCAATGCACAGCTGAAGCAATACATGGTGAGCAGTTGGACGGTGGCATTGACGTATCAGTCCGTAAACGTGCTCTCGCAAGCGCTGAAATTCAAGGATGCGGACTTTGCACAGGAGCTTGACGTGCTAGCTCAAGGCATTCGTGAGGACTTTAACCGTTACATGCTGGGCACAGATGTGATTCCAGGCTTTGTATACATGGAAGAAGCCGACCAAGCGAAGCTGATGCTTCATCCAACGGACACAGAGACAGGCATTCAATATCGTCTGTTGCCAATGACGCGCAGCATGATTGGTGAGTTGCTGAATGCGGAGCAAGCAGAGTCTCATTACGCATTGATCCGTGAGCAGTTCCTATGCCCGGATGGCGTGCGTCTGATGAATCGTCCAGCTCAATATGCTGGTGGTGTAAGCACACACTTCAAACGTGCAGAGCAAGCATCCAACTTCGGACGTGAGATTGGTTTACAATATGTTCATGCTCATATCCGTTACGTAGAAGCGATGGCGAAGCTCGGTAAGACAGATCAGGTCTGGAATGGTCTCGCGATGATCAACCCGGTTGGTATCGGTGAGGTTGTACCTAACGCGGAGATTCGCCAAGCGAACTCGTACTTCAGCAGTTCGGACGGCAAGTTTAATACGCGTTACGAGGCGCAGGAGCATTTTGACCAGCTTCGTAAAGGGACTGTACAAGTGAAAGGCGGATGGAGAATCTACTCCAGCGGCCCTGGAATCTACATGAACCAGCTGATCTCCAACGCACTGGGCATTCGTCAAGAGGGCGGCGATCTGGTCATTGACCCGGTATTGCCAGCTGAGCTGAACGGCATGCAATTCGAATTCGAGTATGCAGGTGAGCCAGTGACGTTTATCTATCACTTGAACGAAGGTGCTGTGAGCCGTGTAGCAGTGAACGGCAAGGACATTCGTACCGAGCGTACAGCGAACCGTTACCGTCAGGGCGGTGTAAGCATCTCGCTTGATGAGTTCAGACAAGCACGTAGTGCAACTGAGCGTACGGTTGTTGATATCTATATGTAATTTCATAACATGATGTACACCAAGGTCATCCTCCTTTATTCAAGGCGGGATGGCCTTTTTGGCATATGCTCATGATTGCTTACCGCAGTGGAACCGCCAGTAACGTATGTAACAGCTCATTATGCCGCACATGCTTGGTTACGTAGCCCTGCTGCTCCAACCAGCCGCATAGCTCACCCAGCAGAGGGAAGTGACGCTCGCGCAAGGCACGCAGCTGTTCCTCATGTCCTGTGGTTTCGGCCTGCCGAATGTAGGATTCACGGTGAGCAGCATCCACAAACATCAGATCGGTTAGACCGATACGTCCGCGCGAGGTTAATACCCGCTGCATCTCCTGTAAAGCCAATAGTTGCTGGTCTGCACTCAGATGATGGAAAGCAAAGCTGGATACAACAAAATCGAAGGAATGATCGGCAAAAGGCAGCGCCAGAAAATTCCCAAGTTTCACATGCATCTCAGGATATTTGGTGCGGCATCTGCGCAGCATCTCCCGGGATTGGTCGATTGCGGTCATGTCTGCGCCGTGCTGTAGCAGTTTCCCAGCCAGATTACCTGTGCCTGTACCGATATCGAGTCCTTTCTCACCAAGGGCGGGAGAGATCCAATGTGCTGTCTGTTCGAGCGCTTCGTCATAGTTGTGATACAGATAAAAGGAAGACTGTACCGTATCATTGGAGTCGCCCGGCGTGGAATGATCTGCATCCTGGTGTGGATGTAGAACTTCATTCTCATGGCTTACAGGGGAGGCGTTGTCCGAATGATGATTGTCCTCTGAATTGGGATGTTCAGTACTGACTCTGCCTTCAGCCTGCACTCGCTGATCATGGATGGCTGCCTGCGTGTCATAATTCCACCGATCATGCCAGTTCTGCCGGGCTTCACGCAGGCGACGGGCACTGTCCGCAAGATCGTGCAGATGGCTGACATCCAGCGGTACTTCCTGACGATTCAGGTCAATCATACGTTGGGTTGTATCCATCATACGTTTCAACTCAATCCACTGGGCATACATGACGGCCTGTTGCAGCTCCAGATATTCTTCCAGCCGCTGCTGATTCCCTTGATCAATCTCTCCGAGCGCATGTGTAATATCTTGTAGCGACATGCCAATCTCACGCAGTGCAGCAATGGTTTGAAGCCGCCAGATATCATTCTCAGTGTATGTACGATACCCGTTACTAGACTGTTTGGCGGGGAGAATTAATCCTTTTTCCTCATAAAAACGAATGGCTCTCGCCGATATACCAAGCCTGCTTGCTGCCTCTTTGATATTCATCATGCATCCCCTCCTTATCGAATCAGTATAAAGCATGACGTTACGGCAAGGTTAAGTGTTTATTTCATTTTGCGAAAAGGTTCAATACCGAGTGGAATTTTAGTCAAAGCTGAGGCTATGCTACAATATATAGAACAAAAAACTTAAATAGTGAAGTAAACGAACAATGTCTTCCTATTCCTAAGTTTCTCAAATTTCTTAACTCTCTTAACTTTCCCAACGTTGTAACGTACAGCGTTGTCGACTATAGCACGAAAGGTTGAATCATTATGCTTACCAGCCATACATTTACGATTCGTCCATCGGAGATTAAGGATGCTGCCCAGCTAATGGGGTTGGATGCCCTGGTATGGGACAAATACACCTCTCCTGCACCGATGCATTGGCGTTCCAGACAGCAATATCTGCAGCATTGTCCGCCAGGCAGTCAATTGATTGCGGTGCAGGGAGAGCGGGTATGTGGTTATGTGGGCTTTCAGCCAGCCACAGGTATGCCGGTCAACCGTCATGTCTACGAGATTCATATTGCAGTTCACCCTCATGATCGGCGTTGTGGCATTGCTACAGCTTTGATGGATGCCATGAAGCAACATGCGGCCCAACAAGGCGTTCACAAGCTCAGGCTGCGCGTGCTATCCAGCAATCCGGGAGCCATCACGTTTTATACACAGTGTGGATTTGTGACGGAAGGCAGGCTGGTGTCCGAGTTTTATATCGGAGGCAAGTATGTGGACGATATTCTTATGGGTTATTTTATCCAGACCAAATAGAGACTAGCTGAGAAGGAGGAACAACGATGGACATGGGACTTCAAGGTAAAAAAGCACTGGTGCTGGCTTCCAGTCGAGGGCTGGGCAAAGCAGTAGCCGCTCAATTGGCAGCAGAAGGTGCTGACGTCATGCTTGCCAGCCGGAGCGAAGAAAAGCTCGCAGCAGTGAAGCAGGAGCTGCTGGCGCTTGGTGGTGGTGGACGTGTGGAATATTGTGCAACCGATGTGACACGCAAGGAAGATATTGAGGCTCTGATTCATAAGACAGCGGAGCTGTTTGGGCAGATTGATATTCTGGTGAACAATTCGGGTGGCCCACCATCGGGTTCATTTGAGTCACTGACCGATGAAGATTGGGAGCGTGCATTTGAATTAAATGTACTCAGTTATGTAAGGCTGATTCGCGGTGCTCTTCCTTATATGAAAGAAAGCGGAGGCCACATTGTGAATATCGCTTCAACTTCGGTGAAACAGCCCATTCCGGGTCTGGTGCTGTCCAACACGTTCCGTACCGGCGTGTTTGGATTGGCGAAGACGTTATCCCAGGAGCTGGCTCCATACGGAATTTTGATCAACACGGTGGCACCAGGACGTATTGCAACAGATCGTATTCGTGAATTGGATGCAGCGCGGGCTGAGCAGAACGGAATCAGTGAGGAAGAGGTATCTGACCAGTTCCGTAAAGAGATTCCACTAGGACGTTATGGTCAACCGGAGGAGTTTGCCAAAGCGGTGGTGTTCCTGTTATCCGGGGCCAATACGTACATTACCGGAACCTCATTGATCGTGGATGGTGGCATGGTCCGAGCCCTATAAAATCCATGGATACAATAAAATACCCTCTGTCACCACATTCTGTGGAGATAGAGGGTATTCCTGTTATTCCGGTATGTTGGGAGAGATCTCTCCTGATTTATTATGTAGGCGAATTAGCGCAAAAGTTCCCATTCATGCTGAAGCATGCCGTATACTGCATGGTTCACGTAACCTTTAGGCAGCTTCTCTGCCTGACGAATGACACCTTCGAGAACAAATCCGAGTCTTTCTGGGATAGCGCGACTCCGTTTGTTGTTGGTTGCCGAGCGAATCTCGACGCGATTCAGATCCAGGGTCACCAGTGCATAATCAACCAGAACGCGACAAGCGCTTGTCATCAAGCCTTGACCTTCAAAACCTTTGCCAAGCCAATATCCGATGCTTACCGAGCGGTTAGTCCAGTTAATCTCGTGGAATCCGATGACGCCGGCTAGATCCCCCTTTGACCATACTCCGGCGGTGAATCCGCCATTCTCGGCACCTTGTTTTAACGCGTTGGTAATAAAGTTCGAGGTGTGTTCCACTTCTGTCACATGATCCACCCACGGCAACCAATGTCTCAATTGATCCCGCGAGCGATCCGTCAGTTCGAACAGCGGTTTGGTATGTTCCATGGCCAGCGGCCGGAGTTCGGTATATTCATCCAATGAATAGGTAAACATGAATGCAACCTTCTTTCTTTATAAATTAGTGGATTAGCGGGAAGTCTTGGGTAACTTTTGCTCCAGTGCAAACAGGTCTTCTTCCATCGAGGCCATGCGTTGATTAACTGTTGTGCGTGCGTCACGGAGTGCCTGATTATATATGTAGGGAGCGAGCTGTGTCATGAACAGGTCGAGGACACCCCAAGCGGCCAGATCACCCAGTTCTTCGCCACGTTCCTCTTCGAAATACGACTGGATGGTGCGAATGGCTTCATCCTGCTGTTCTTTGGTCAGTTTAAGCGAGTTCAATGGAATGGGAAACCCTCCCTTTAATTTGTTTTTACTATCATGCTACATGATTCGAGCGAACCCGTCAAAATGGTTTTGGGCCTATTTATGCATGGCTGATCCTGACTTTGGTGCCGTTCTTTATTGAACTCCTCCCCCGTTAAAGGTATATTTAAATGAAACGCGTACGAAACTTTCCAAGAAAATAGATTTTTTCAGGAAATGACTTCGTTATTAAGGAATTATAGCCGGAATTGCTGCAATTCCCGAAGGCTCCAATCCATTCATGAAAGGTTTGATACCTGTGGACAATCGTACAACCCCACCTAACTTTATCAAAAATATTATTACCGAAGATCTCCGGTCTGGGAAAGTCCAGGAAGTTATTACCCGTTTTCCTCCGGAACCGAACGGTTATCTGCATATCGGCCATGCCAAGGCGATCTGGATTAACTTTACGCTGGGCGGCGAATTTGGCGGCAAAACGAACCTGCGCTTTGATGACACGAACCCGGTCAAGGAAGATGTTGAGTACGTTCAATCGATTCAGGAAGACGTGAAATGGCTCGGATACGAGTGGAACGAAAAACGTTTTGCCTCGGATTATTTTGACGAGATGTACAACCGTGCTGTCTTGTTGATTAAAAAAGGAAAAGCCTACATCGACGACCAAAGTGCCGACGAAATCCGTGCAATGCGCGGAACGCTGACGGAGCCGGGCAAGAACAGCCCGTACCGTGATCGTTCGGTGGAAGAGAATCTCGACCTGTTCACACGTATGCGTGCAGGCGAATTCAAGAACGGAGAGAAAGTGCTGCGTGCCAAGATCGATATGTCTGCACCGAATATCAATCTACGCGATCCGGTTATTTACCGGATTTCACATGCACACCATCATAACACGGGCGACAAATGGTGTATCTATCCGATGTACGCCTTTGCTCACCCGCTCGAAGATGCAATTGAAGGTGTAACGCATTCCCTCTGCTCCTTGGAGTTCGAGGATCAACGTCCATTCTACGATTGGGTTATTGCCGAGTGTGAGATGGAGAACAAACCGCATCAATATGAATTTGGTCGCCTGAATCTGTCCCAGATGGTAACAAGCAAGCGGAAACTGAAACTGCTCGTAGATGAAGGACATGTGGATGGATGGGATGATCCACGTATGCCAACAATTTCGGGTCTGCGCCGCCGGGGTTATACACCGGAAGCTATTCGTGATTTTGTATATGAGACAGGCATTTCCAAAAACTATGGAGTTATCGACCTGCAAACGCTGGAGCACTTTGTACGTGAAGACTTGAAACTGAAAGCTCCACGCACGATGGCTGTCCTGCACCCGCTCAAAGTGGTTATTACCAACTACCCTGAGGGGCAAGTGGAATGGCTTGAAGCAGAGAACAATGTGGAGAACCCGGAGATGGGTAATCGCCAAATTCCGTTCTCCCGTGAGATTTATATTGAACAAGACGATTTCATGGAGAATCCGCCGAACAAATATTTCCGTTTGTTCCCTGGCAACGAAGTTCGTCTGAAACATGCATACTTCATCAAATGTAACGATGTGATCAAAGACGCAGAAGGTAATGTAACCGAGATTCATTGTACCTATGATGTGGAGACAAAGAGCGGCAGTGGCTTCACTGGTCGTAAAGTCAAAGGAACAATCCACTGGGTAGAAGCGACTCAAGCGGTACCTGCTGAATTCCGTCTGTACGAGCCGTTGATTCTGGATGAAGCACCGGAAGCAGAGGTGGAAGTGGCTGTAGCCGGGGCAGAAACTGAGGTTGTGGAAGAGCAACCGGAGAAAACGTTCCTGGATCAACTGAATCCGAACTCCCTTGAGATTGTTAATGGGTATGTGGAGCAAGAGATGAAGGAAGCAAACGCTCAGGATAAATTCCAATTCTTCCGTCATGGTTACTTCAGTGTAGATCCAAAACACTCCGAGCCAGGTCGTCCGGTATTTAACCGGGTCGTATCCCTGAAAAGCTCGTTCCAACTGCCAAAGGCATAAGGTAAAGTCAAGGCGTAGGATTAAGTCTACAAGTTAGAGCTATAAGCTTAACTTGTAGATTTAAATTTATAAATGTAAAAGGCGTCTCCATGGCAACAACCCATGGAGACGCCTTTCTCTTTACTACACCTATGCTTAATCTTTTGTCTGAATGTTTGAACGGTTTATTTACACGATAACGGAGAGGACAGAAATAACCTGAAGAAGCAGAGCGTTCGCCTTTATCCCCGGATTTTACCCTTTGAAAAGGGAATCAAAAAATCCGGGGATAACAGCGATCGGAAGGGTATTCTGTCATCGTAGTGCTCTTGTGTAAAACGATCTCTCAACTCTTTCTAACAAAAGATTATCGGTCCTCATCCATATTGCCCATCTCCGTCAATACAACTGGCTGATAGCCGTTACGTCGATTCGATAACCACATGATGCTAAATCCAACAGCGCCGATGAGCGAGAAGAATACGCCAATGCTATACATGATTTCCGCACCGAAGCTCTGGAACAACCAGCCGCCGAACAGACCGGCAATGACGCCGGAGAGACCGCCCCAGGCCATTGTATATACCGCTTGACCGGAGGAACGATAAGGTCTTGGAATAAACAGCATGGTCAGCTGCGTACCCACATAGAAGTACCCACCAAACGTAATGGAGTGCATCAACTGAATGAATACAATCTCCAGCGGGTTGTTAGCCAGTGCCATGAGCTGCCAGCGCAGTGCAAACAGCACACTGATCAGAATGAGAGATGCCAAGAGCATGCTCATTTTGCGTTTGAGCAAGCGGTCGAGCAGCAGGAATACGCCGACTTCGAGAATGGATGAGGTGAAGATGGCCCAGCCGACCATCTGTTTGTCACCACCCATTTCTACAATATATAGTGACATAAACGTACTGTTCATTGCATTAGGCACCGATACGAGCACACCCAGGCCGATAAATGCCATAAAATACGGATTAAACATGACTTTGCCAAACCGCCGAAAAGTAACCACGGGTGTATCCGAAGCGATCGGCTGTCTGGGTAGAAATACGGATAATACAAAGGCGGTGGCAATCATGCATGCAAATATAATGGATACACTGCCGATGCCAAAACGGTCAATGAGCGGTCCGGCTGCGACGGCAGTCAGTGCCCAACCGAGTGAACCCCAGAGCCGGAATGACCCGAATTTTTGGGTTGTACCATCGATATATCCGAGAATCAGACTGTTCGTTTGAGCAAATAATGGACTTTGAAAAAAATAAAAGAAAATCATGGCTACATAGATCCATGTATAAGTGGGCGCATAGAACACACCCTGGGCGAGCACAAATGTACCTCCCATCATAATCATCAGAATGATGCGAATGTTGCGAGATTTATCGCTCCAGAAACCCCAGAACGGGTTGGCAAACAAGGATACAAAAGGTCCAATCGCCATGAGACTGCCAATCTCCAGTTTGGTCATGCCAATCTCTTGCAGGTAAAGTTGCAGGAATCCGGCGAAGATCGAGATAGCTCCATATATGAAAAAGTTATATAGTTTCAGAGAAACCAATGAGGGATTGCCTCTTGAAGGTGCAGGTCTGTCCAATTAAGCCATTCCTTTCAAATGCATATTGTTCAATGTATCATTTGTTGAAAGGGGATTCAATGCATAGCGAACGTTTTGAAATTGATGCAGTCATACACATATCGTGATCAGAGGAGGATAACGACATGAACACGAGGGAATGGACAGGCATCATATTGGCAGGAGGTTTATCCAGCCGCATGGGGACCAACAAGGCCATGCTGGAACTGAACGGTTCCCTAGTACTGCAACATGTCACGAAGGCGATGAGACCCGCCGTATCCCGTATCATCGTGGCTGCCGGACCCAATGTGACAACCTACGGTGCAATGGGCTACGACTGCGTTCAGGATCACTATCCGGGGAAGGGGCCACTCGCCGGTCTCCACGCGGCGCTGGAAGCTTCCGATACAGACTGGAATCTGGTATGCGCCTGCGATATGCCGCTCCTGCAAACGTCTTTCTTTGATGGAATAAAAAAACTGGTCGAATCGCATAACTCTTATTCTGCTATCGTTCCACGCGTGGATGGACATGTCCACCCTCTTGCAGGGGCTTATCACATACGAGTGCTCCCTGATCTGGAGCAGCGCCTGATACAGGATCATCTTCGAGTTATGCGATGGCTTGAAGAGATCGGTTGCTGTTATGTCGAAGCAGAAGAGCTTGAGAGAGCGGGCGTTCATCAAGTAGCGATGCAAATGAGTAATATGAACACGCCGGAAGAGTACGAACGTATCCGTAATCAAGATTCTGGACTCGATTCAGATCTGTAAGATACAGGATCACCTGATGATTCTGCATGATGATTGCGATATTGAAGCGGGCTTTGGCCTGTCCAGCGTTTGAATTGTCTGCTGAAATGGGACAGATGGGTGTAACCGAGCTTCCACGCAATTTCCCCGAGCGACAGCTCTGGCTGTTCGATCAATACTTTGGCCTCCTGCAACTTCAAGCTGGACAGGTAAGCCCTGGGCGAACGCCCGTACACCTTGCGAAAGACCTGTAGACCATATCCCGGGCTGATGCCAAACGAGGATATAATCTGCTCTACTTTGACCGTGGATACACTGCTTTCCTTGGTTCGAAGCTGGGCATGGAATGCCTGCTTGATTGCCTCTGCTATAGCTCCCGCATAATGCATGGCTGTTGGAGCTGGTGCATGTGAAGCAGCAACGGAAGTGGTGGACTCCGGTTCATGGTCAGCGGCTTGGGACAACAGGGCGAACAGTTCAAACATGCGTGCCTGCATGATCATTTTGTCAGTGGACGTGTAGGCCTCAGATATGTTAATCATCCCCATCCAACTCTCCAGCACAACGCGCATCTTCCTATTATCTGCCGTACCTGCTGCGTAGATTCGGCTGTGCTGTGACATCAGCTTCAGGGTGAAGACCGGATCATCCACATTAAAGTGAGCGCTAAAATAAGTCATGCCTTCCGTGGATACACATTGATTTGTATGTTTGAACCCGGGAGGAATGAGAAGAATGGAACCTTCCTCCACGGTATAGGTATAACCATGAATCACACTCTCCTGCGTACCTTCGATGATCAACATAATCTCAAAGCCCGGATGTGATTCCTCCGGCATCGCCCATCCACAGGGTACTTGTTGGCTGTGAGCACCATAGAATTTGATGTTACAGTCGATAATAGGCAGCCAGTGGGCCAGCGTATGGTGAGGCATTTCTCGGAGCTGTGATCGGATATCCATCATATTCACCTCGGAAAAGGGTAAAAACAACTTGCCTTATACAATCGGCACCCGTAGTATACTTCATTATAATCAGTTTAACGCAAGGATGGATGATCCATGCAACGCATCAGCGTTTGAAGTGGTTGCTGAACAATCCAAGTTCTTCGACCTATAATAATGTAAACGCTACCATTACGGATTGGAATATGTCAACTCTTGCACACGTCAAGAACATTATATTTTCCACCTAAAAAGGAGATTAAATCATGGACAAATTATTATATGGCGTAGCTTACTATGATGAATATATGCCTTACGAAAGATTGGACAAGGACATTCAGATGATGAAGGATGCAGGCATCAACGTGGTCCGTATTGCAGAATCCACCTGGAGTACCCATGAACCGCAGAATGGCGTATTTGACTTTTCTTCCGTAGACCGTGTGCTGGATGCCATGCATGAAGCGGGAATTCAGGTTATCGTCGGGACACCAACGTATGCTGTTCCAACATGGATGGTCAAGGAACATCCGGACGTGCTGGCTACCACCTCTCAGGGACCTGGTAAATACGGCGCAAGACAGATCATGGATATTACACACCCAACCTATCTATTCTATGCCGAACGGATCATCCGGAAGCTAATCTCTCGGGTAAGCACACATCCAGCGGTTATCGGTTATCAGACAGATAACGAGACAAAGCATTACAATACGGCCGGAGATAATGTGCAACTGCAATTCGTCAAATATATGCGGAACAAGTTCAGTTCTCTGGAAGAGCTTAACAAGGAATTTGGTCTCGACTACTGGAGCAATCGAATCAATAGCTGGGAGGACTTCCCGTCTGTGGTAGGAACGATCAACGGCAGTCTGGGCGCTGAATTTGCCAAGTTCCAGCGGCAGCTGGTAACCAACTTTTTGGCTTGGCAAGTGGGGATCGTGAATGAATACAAACAGGCAGGACAGTTTGTTACCCAGAACTTCGACTTCGATTGGCGTGGATATTCCTACGGCATTCAAGGGGATGTGGATCATTTTGCCGCATCGAAACCTTTTGACATCACCAGTGTGGACATCTACCATCCTTCCCAGGATGATCTGACAGGCATTGAAATTTCATTCGGCGGGGATGTGGCGCGTTCGACCAAACAATCGAACTATCTGGTACTGGAGACCGAAGCGCAGGCGTTCTGGCATTGGGTTCCGTATCCGGGACAACTGCGTTTGCAGGCATTCAGTCATCTGGCATCAGGGGCGAACATGGTCGCTTACTGGCACTGGCATTCGTTGCACAATTCGTTTGAGACGTATTGGAAAGGATTGCTCAGTCATGATTTCGAACCGAATCCGGTGTACAACGAAGCGAAGACCATTGGTAGGGATTTTGCAAGACTGAGTCCTCAGCTTGTGAATCTGAAGAAAAAGAATCGGGTGGCAGTGCTTTTTAGCAATGAGGCTCTGACATCCATCAAATGGTTTGGTTTTAACTTCACCAGTGACAAGAACTACAATGACGTGGTGCGCTGGATGTACGATGAATTGTACAAGATGAACATTAGCTGTGACCTCATCGACCCATCGGTTGAGAGTTATGCGGAGTATGACGTGCTCGTTGTACCTGCTCTGTATGCTGCTTCGGATGCATTGCTGGAAAAATTGAATCAATTCGTACAGGATGGCGGACATATCGTCTACTCGTTCAAAAGCGGATTCACAAATGAGCATATCAAGGTACGCTCTACCCGCCAGCCCGGCTTAATTAGTGAGGCATGCGGGATCAGCTACAACCTATTTGTAGAGCCAAAACATGTTTCGCTGCGCGATGATCCATTTGGAGTTGGTGAAGAGCAGAACCAGGTCCACACCTGGATGGAACTGATTACGCCGACAACGGCTGAAGTACTCGCTTGGTATGATCATCCACATTGGGGTGAGTATGCGGCAATTACCCAGAATGCCTATGGAAAAGGCAAAGCAACCTATGTCGGCTGTTATACCAGTTCTGCGGTGATCCGTAAGGTGTTGGAACGTGTCATGAAGGAAGCGGGTGTATGGGGAGCTGATCAGGAGCTGGCTTTTCCTGTCATTGTGAAGACAGGTGTGAACGATCAAGGGAACACGATTCGCTATTATTTCAATTATGCGGATGAGGCCACATCCTTCGTGAATGCTTATGGAGAAGGGACTGAACTTCTGGCCGGAACCCCTATTGCTGAAGGAGAGAAGATCGAGTTGGAACCATGGGGCATACGGATTATCGAACAATAATAGAGTAGGCAATGGATGTTGAACTATAAATTTACACAAAAACGGAGATGACAGAAATAACCTAACGAAGCGAAGCGTGCGCCTTTATCCCCGGATTTTCCCTTTTCAAAAAGGGAATCAGAAAAAATCTGGGGATAACAGCGATCGAAGGTTGTTCTGTCATCGAAGTGTCCGTGTAAATAGCATTAGTTGTAACATTTCCAAACGAATATAAAGACCAAAGCGCCCTCGGCTTCCATGCTGGGGCGTTTATCTATTTTAGCTCAGGAGTGGATGCGCTGTGTTTACCGAATGTTATCGGAAGCTGATAGATCCTTTCAAACGCAGCATTCGCAATAAATTGATTCTTACCATGACGCTGCTGGCCGTTGTGCCCGTCATTGCCATGACCGCTATGGCAGCTGAGAATACCCGCTCTTCCATGGAAGAGGAGATTATGGAGACCAACCGAGCCAATATGAACTGGGCCTCCATCTATCTGGGTGAACAGTTCGCCCGCATGAACAATATTATTTATTCGATTCAGATCAGTGACGAATTGCATCAATATCTGGCATTGAACGAGGAAGCGCCGGCAGCCAGCCGATTCGATGAACAGAAGGCCATGTTCAATATGCTCAACAGTGTATACTATTCGGCGGGTATTTATGTATTTGGTGTTGAACTCTATCTGAAGGAATTGGACACCCTGTTCACCTTCAACTCCATGGATTCTCGCATCAAAGCGGTATCGGAAATACCGGAAGGATATCATGAGCTTTTTGCACAACATAAAGATTTTACAATTATCAATGATCCGGACGATCCGCAAAAGTTCCATATGACCCGCAGCATGAACCGCTTCGAGGATCAGGCACAGATCGGCGCCATCAGTCTGGAGGTCAAGTGGGCTGAGTTCAACCAGACCCTGGAGCTGCTGGATAGCCGGGGAGACTATGCGGTATACATTGCTGACAGTACGGGCAGTCCGGTCTATCAGCCAAACCAAGAGATTCAGCCTTCAGCGGAAGCACTGGAGAAATTGGCTGGCACAAAAGAAAGTTCGGGGTTTATCCGTACAGCCAAGGAGTACGTATTCTTTCATTCCATTGAGCCGTCAGGACTGCGTGTGATCAAGATTGTACCTGCCCATGTTATTAACGAAAGTGCCTTGGAAACGATGAAATACGGATTGGTTGTGGGTGGCCTGGCCACTGTCATATCTGTAGGACTAGCTGCGCTCGTAGCCTGGCGTACATCGAAGCCCATTGTCAGATTGGCAAATTCCATGAAGGGTATTCAACTGATCAAGGACAGGGAAGTGGTGCGAAGCGGTCGGGTAGATGAGATTGGTCTGCTGGAGAAAAATCTGCACGGCATGGCTAGTCGTATTCGGGAACATATTCGCGACAACTACCTGATGAATCTGGAGAAGCAGACGGCCGAGCTCAAAGCACTGCAATCTCAGATCCATCCGCATTTCCTGCAAAATACGTTGCAGATGATTGGCGGCATGGTCTACTCGCAAAAACCGGCAGACAGTTACAAGGTCATTCGAGCCTTGAGCGAGATGTTTCGTTATATTGTGCGAGCGCCGGATGGACTTGTCCCTCTACAGGCTGAACTCGATCAGTTGGAGCATTATATGCTGATTCAGAAGCAACGTTTTGCCGGCAGGCTTGAATATACACTGGAGATTACCGGAGAAATTCGGGCGTGTTATATCCCCAAGTTGTCTTTGCAACCCATTGTGGAGAATGCATTTTTGCATGGTCTGGAGAAGAAACAGGGCGAGTGGAAGCTGGGCATTGAGGTCGTCTGTGAACCTACAGATGTAACCATTCGAATTCGTGATAACGGTATGGGTATGGATGCTGAGAAACTAATGGAGATGCAGTCCAGACTGGAGCGGCTTACCCGGCAGGCAGATCGGGTGTGGAGTTCAGGTACAAGTATTGGACTGGTCAATGCGGCCTCGCGAATTATAATGCATTTTGGACCTGAGTACGGGATGAGCATGGAAAGTGAATATGGACAGGGGACAAGCGTTACGGTACGAATCCCCTGCAATACAGGAGGCGAAGCCTTGTGAACAAGGAACTGTACAGAGTGCTGCTGGTAGATGATGAACCGTGGAACCGGGATATTCTGCGCAACCTGGGAGATTGGAATGAACTCGGCATGACCGTTGCAGGTGAGGCAGAGGATGGTGAGCAGGCCATACAACTGGTCGAGCAGCTTCAGCCTCACATTATCATTACGGACATGCGCATGCCCGGCACAGACGGTGTGGAGCTGTTACAGACGTTGAGCGGACAATACCCTCAGATCAAGGTGATCGTGGTGAGCGGATATGATGACTTCAATTATGCCAAACATGCGATTCGCCATCGGGCTGCAGATTATCTGCTCAAACCGGTGAATCCGGATGAACTGAATGGTGTACTTGCCAAATGTGCAAAAGAATTGGAAAAGGTGGAATCTGCGCCTGAATCATGGGAATCGTATCCCTCTGCGTTTGCTGGTGAGTTCTCCCTGTTTCAGCAGCAGGCTCGTTTGCGGTTTAATGACCTGAATGTTCAGGGTCTGCGGGAGTGGTTCCAGCAATTGCAGCAGAAGCTGGAACGATGCGAGATTAACAGACCTCGGCAGCTTGGAAGGGTAGCCTATGAATTACAGGCTTTGTTGGATGAACTATGCGTCTCCAATGGCTTGTACGAACGGCCCGAAGCAACGGCGCTACCTCCTTCAACAGCGCTGGCTTCCATCGAATCCACGATCACATGGATTTCGACTCCGTACTATCAGGCTTTGGAGCAGCTCATTGCGCAGCGTAAGTTCAAGAACAAGCTGAACCTGGACGAGGTGAAGCAATACATGGAGCAGCACTGTATGGAGATGATTACGCTGGAGCAGCTCGCCCAGATCTTTTTTGTCAGCAAGGAATATCTCAGCAAGGTATTCAAGAAGGAGTATGAGGTGAACGTGACCGACTATGTTGTCCAATTACGTATGACGAGAGCGAAAGAGTGGGTGATGGACGAACAGATTCCGTTCAAGCATGTTGCCGAGATGGCGGGTTATGAAGATGTGTCCTACTTCTATCGGGTTTTCAAAAAGCATTTCGGAGTATCTCCTGGGGAGATGCGGAAGGGACAACCTCGTATGTCAGGCAATTCAAGCAGCAGCACGGAATGAGTCGTTCGAGAGAGCATTTGCGGCAGGATTAAGGTTTAAAATAATCCAATACACAAGTCTAATTTTGTCCAATGAAGCGCTTTCATCCTCTGATATATAATGAGCCTATGAAAGACAAACCAGTTACACACCGGGAGGTCATAAGAGATGAAAGTATGGAAAAGTGTAGCAAGTGCGGTACTGGTCAGTGTTCTGCTCGCAGGTTGCGGTTCCAATGCAGGAACGGACAATGGGCAGGAGGAATCGGCATCAGGCAGCACGGTATCACTCAAAGTATTCGTTGCACAACCTCGGCTGAAAGAACATTACGATAAATATATAGAACAGTTCAAAGCCAAGGAGAAAGCAGAAAAAAACATTGAGGTGAACGTGCAACTGGAGATGCCGCCAGCGGACAATGCCCCTCAGATTCTGAAGACTCGTCTCGCCTCCAATGATGCACCGGATGTGTTCGCCCTGCATGCAGTCAATGAGATTCCACCATTCAGCAAAGCGGGTTATCTGGAAGACCTGTCGGGCCAACCTTTTGTCGATAAGCTGCTGGATTCGGTTAAACCTTCCATAACGGATGCGGAGGGCAAAATCGTAGCTGTTCCATTGGAAACAGTATCATGGGGCTATCTGTACAATAAAGATATTTTCGAAGAGCAAGGGCTGGAAGTGCCAACGACTTTAACGGAAATGAAAGCGGTCGTGGAGAAACTCAAAGCAGCCAACATTACACCGTTTGAACTATCCTACAAAGAAGCCTGGATTCCGCAATTATTCCTGCCACTTACCGTGGGTGCATTAACTCAGTCTGAGCACAAAGACTTCGTGGAGAAGATGAATCAGGATCAGGGCTCCTTCTCCGATATGAAAGCATTGTTTGATATCTTCGATCTCGTCAATGCCAATGGAACGGACAAAGCGCTGGAAGTGGGCGGAGATGATGGTTCAGCAGCCTTCGCATCAGGAAGCGCCGCGATGTGGATTCAGGGACCATGGTTTGCCGAAACCATTCTGAAGTCCAACCCGGACTTGAACTTTGGTGTAGCACCAATGCCGATTAATGACAATCCGGATGATACCAAAATCAATCTGAGTACCTCCACTTCACTGGCAGTATCGTCATCTAGCAAAAACAAAGAAGTGGCACTCGATTTCGTGAACTACATTCTCGATGACAAGGATTCAAGTGCATTCTTCGAAGCACTCAAGTTCAATCCGATTGCCAAGATCCATGACTTCAAGAGCTTCCCGTGGGTAGACGATGCTCAGAAATATGTGAGTGAAGGTAAAGCATATGAGGACCCATCCCTCCCTCAAGCGGTGAAAGACGAGTCAGGCAAAGCGTTGCAAGGCTACTACTCTGGGCAATTAAATCAACAGCAGGTTATCGATGCGCTCGACAAGGCGTGGAAATCCTACAACAAAGTCAACAAGTAAGGAGCTGTGAGGAATGGAGTACCTGCTTTTGTTTTGTTGACAAAATCTCAATGGGTTTGGGAGTGTAATCAACAAATGAGCGGTACTTTATTTCGTTACAGTCTCCAAGCAGATGATATGGCAGGCAGAACGTTCTTCGTTCCCTCGTTTACAATCATCCGCTTCGAGTGAAAAGGGGGAGAACCAATGGCTACGAATGTGTTCAAGAAGTATCTGTCACTGCTCGCGTTCACTGCGCCTGCCTTTGTCATCTATGCGATTTTCCTGCTGTATCCCACGTTTAGTGGCATGTTCTATAGTCTGACGGATTGGAACGGACTCAATCGGGATTACAGCTTTATCGGTCTGGGCAACTTCGTGGAATTGTTCAAAGAAGATCCTGACTTTCTGAACTCCCTGTGGTTCACGATGAAATATGTAATATTTATGCTGATTCTGCAAAATGGAATTGCCTTGTTGCTCGCCGTGTTGATTGAGTCACGAACGCGCAGCAAGGGGCTCTTCCGGACGCTGTTCTTCATGCCTAACATGATCAGTACAATCATCAGTGCTTTCATGTGGACATTTATCTTCTCTCAGGTGCTGCCACAGCTCGCACAGAAACTGGCCTTTTCGTTCCTCGACCAGCAATGGCTGGGTGATCCGAAGTTTTCATTTTACTCCATTCTGATCGTATCGCTCTGGAACGGTGTAGGGTATATGATGATCATCTATCTGGCTGCTCTTCAGGGTGTGCCAAAAAGCCTCAAGGAAGCGGCTGTTATTGATGGGGCCAACGCATTCCAGGTGCTGGGCAATGTGGTGTTGCCAATGATTACTCATGCCGTGACCATCTGTTTCTTCCTTACGCTGAACGGAGCATTCAAAGTGTTTGAAGTGGTGTATGGACTGACGGGTGGTGGACCGGGCAGAGCCACGCAGGTGATCACGATGAACATCTATGAAGAAGCGTTCTCCAACAACTTCAGATACGGCTATGCGAGTGCCAAATCGGTTGTGCTGTTCATCATCGTACTCATCTTTACCCTCATCCAGATCACCGTCATGAAGAAGAAAGAGGTGGAAGCATGAGGATGCAACGACTGAACAGTTATCTGATTCGACTGCTGCTGATTCTGGGCTCTCTCGTTGCCATGCTGCCGATCTACATGGCGGTGGTGAACTCTTTCAAAACACAGGGTGAGATGTTCCAATCCTTTCTCGCGCTGCCAACAACGCTTCACTGGGAGAATTATTCGGACGCGTTTAACAAAATCAATCTGCTGGGCAGTTCGATGAACTCGGCGATTGTATCCTTTCTGGGGATCGGGGGAATTGTCTTCTGTGCCTCACTTGCGGGATACAAGCTGTCACGTACCTCCGGACGTTTGAGCAACCTGATCTTCTTCCTGTTTGTTGCGTCCATGTTAGTACCGTTCCACTCAATCATGATTCCGCTGACACGGGTAGCCAAAGGCATGGGGGTGCAAGGAAGCACGTACGGATTGGCTTTGATCTATATCGGGCTTGGTGTGAACATGGCAATCTTCCTCTACCACGGGTTTGTGAAGTCTATTCCGCGTGAATTGGAGGAGTCGGCTCAGATGGATGGATGTAATGAGTTCCAGACGTTCTTCCAGATTATCTTCCCGCTCTTGCTTCCGATCACAGTCACCATCGCGATTCTGGACTTCCTGTGGATCTGGAATGACTTTTTGTTGCCACTGCTCATGCTAACCGATGTGAATCGTTATACGCTGATTCTGTCCACGAACATGCTGTTTGGTGAATATAACAAGGAATGGCCGTTGATTCTGTCCTCCCTGGTACTGACTGCAATTCCGGTTATTCTAATCTATGCGTTTTTCCAGAAGTTCATTATGGAGGGTATTGCGGAGGGTGCGGTCAAAGGGTAGAACATTCAAAGGAATCCCGGAGCGCAGCTGGTATTTGCCCGTACTGGTATTCGGCTAAACTTACAAAATTTACGCGAATAGCCTTGATCTGAAGGACATGGTCCTTCCAGGTCAAGGCTGTTTTTTGATTGCGAAGTCAGGAAACAGTATTCGTCGAAGTCAGGATTCAGAATCCATGAGCCTCTGGACAGCCTCTGCGAGGCATTGTAGTCCACGCTCCATCTCATCAGGTGAGGCATAAGCGTAAGACAGCCGAATGTGACTCGCATCCAGCCGGTCATACAGATAACCCGGGTGGATAAGTACATTTTGCTCCAGACAGGTATGGAACAATTGGCGGATGGAGAGAGGGGAGACCGTGAATTGCAGCCAGATATAAAATCCACCAGCGGGTATTTCCCACTCCGCAATACCATGAAAGTGACTTTGAAGCAGCTCCAGCATGGTATCTCTGCGTCTGCGTAGTTCAGGGCGAAGGCGTTCCATATGTCCAGCGTGATGTCCTTCTGCGAACCACAGGGCAGCAGCTTCTTGGGCGAGTGAACTGGTACCATAATCGGTCTGCATCTTGATATCGGCGAAACGGCGAATGACCGGCTCTGGCCCAACTAGCCATCCGAGACGTAGTCCGGGGCTGACTGCTTTTGACAGGGTACCCATATGCAGCACCCGTCCTTCCTGGTCACGCGCCTTCAGCGATGAGGGAGGAGGAGTATCCAGCCACAGATCACTGTAGGCGGCATCCTCCAGTATGGAGATGCCTAGTGTTCGAGCCGTGGTCATCAGTTCTTCCCGGCGGTGATCACTCATGACAGAGCCGGTGGGATTGTGAAAGCTCGGGATCGTGTAGAGAAGCGAGATGTGGTCTTGATCTTTTACATGCTGCGCAGCTTCCTCCAGACGTGCAATGTGTAGGCCTTCGTCATCCATCGGGATACCACTCATTTTCAACCCTGCCGACTGAAAGGCGTGAATGGAATAGAGATACGACGGTTTTTCCAGCAGAACTGCTGATCCGCGAGGGAGAAGTCCGACCGAAATCAAGTGTAGCGCCTGAAGAGAGCCCGATACAATCAGTATGGAATCTGGAGAGGCTGGAATGCCAGTAGCCTGCAAATGGACTGACAAAGCCTCACGAAGCTCCAGGCTTCCTTGAGGTTCCAGGTAGTTGAGTATACGCGAACGATGGGATAGGGAATACAGAATGTCGTTAAAAGCATCCTGAGGCATCAGCTCCGGGGCAAGCTCCCCTGTACCTAGGCGTATGATGCCAGGCCGGAATTCAGCCTGATTAATCTGCTGGATCTCGGGCAGGTTGGGATAATACCAGCCCTCCTCGATGGCTTCGTTCCAGTTAGGCATGGCTCCGTGAGCCATACCATGCCAACCGGAGCCTGAAATATAAGTTCCCCCGCCATGTCTGCCCTCAATCAGACCAGCGGCGGCCAGATTATCAAGGGCAGTGACCAATGTACTGCGGTTTACCCCCATGGACTCAGCCCATATTCGCTGTGAGGGGAGACGGTATCCTGCTGACCATTCGCCCGTTGTGATTTTCTGCCGGACATAGGCTTCAATCTGGCGATACAAGGGCAAGTCGAGAGAAGGGTTCGGCTTCCACCCCATGTTTAGCCGAGAATCAGAACGTTCCATTACAGGCAGAATCACCTCCGTTTTTCTTTGTAACGAACACTATATCATTTGGTTGGGTCTGATGCCATCCAAGTGGTTGGTTACGTCAGTTATCATCTCCCCTAATATGAAGGACAGAGATAAGGGGGAAGCACGATGGAGGTTGTTATTCACGCAGTGGTTCTGGCGTTTGGCCTGATCTTACCACTGGGTGTGCAGAATGTATTTATTTTTAACCAGGGCATGAGCCAGAGGCGTTATATACATGCACTGCCTGCTGTAATAACGGCAGGGGTCAGTGATACGTTGTTGATCGGGGCAGCCGTTGGAGGGGTGTCGCTCATTTTGCTGCAATGGCCAGTTCTGGCGAATGTGTTGTATGGCGCAGGAAGTTTGTTTTTGCTGTATATGGCTTGGAGTATCTGGAGGTCATCCGAATCTGTGGAAGGTTCGCAAACGGTAATGTCAGCAGGGCGACAGATTGCGTTCGCCGCATCCGTATCTTTACTCAATCCCCATGCGCTGCTGGACACCGTTGCCGTGATTGGCACCAGTTCACTTGAGTATGAAGGGGTGGAGCGCATCTATTTTGCCCTGACAGCCGCGGCTGTATCGTGGATATGGTTCTTGGGACTTGCAGGCGCAGGCAGGGTGATTGGCAGAACGGATCGAACTGGACGCATCAGTCTGGTGTTTAATCGGTTGTCCGCTGTGGTCATGGTTGGGCTGGCGGTTATGATGCTGTGGAAGCTCATCTATTCATAGAAGGACCGTGATGTGACTCATCCTGTTAAAATAAAAAAACTCCCCGTGACGTTAATCGCACGGAGGGTTCAATGTAGGTGCTGAATTTGATTATCAGCATAGCTAACTGATCTAGTTATTGAGTAGGAATATGTAGTGCTCGATAATACTTCGATGTTGTGTCTCCCATATATGGCGGGTCATTTGAATTAGGGTCATCGTAATCGGATCTATTCCGCCTTCAGCAGCATGGATTCAATAAACACTTTCAGATCACGGCTTACACTGTTCAACTGATCAATGACCTCGCTGAACTCGGTTACCAGCACCGCTTGTTGGTTGCTAGACTGTGAGATGGATGTGATCTCCTGCTCCATCTGCTGAATGGAATGCTGAACATCCTTCAAGGAACGTTCGATATTCACCGTAGCTTCTTTGGTACCTGTAGAAAGTTTGCGCACTTCAGATGCAACAACGCTGAATCCGGCGCCTGCTTCACCTGCTCGGGCTGCTTCGATGGCTGCATTCAGGCCGAGCAGATTGGTCTGTTCTGAGATTTCACGGATGAATGCGGCGACTTTGTTCACTTCACCTGAGTTCTGCACAGCCATGCGGGTATTATCCAAAATCTGCGTGGAAGATGCCGTCAATTGCTCGGATTGGGCGGCTACCGTCTGCACCATATCTGTTAATTTTCCGCTGATACCGCCGATCAATTCAGTGAAGTACTCCAGTTTTTCTTCATTCTGAAGAGAGAAACCAATGGCAAGTGTGCCTACGATATTTCCTTGCTCATCCCGAAGTGGGGTGGCCGCCGAGTTGATTGATGTGCCATAGAATTTTGCATCAATACGGTTCGCTGAAGTTTCTCCATGTATAAGTGCCCGGCGGAGTGTAGGGTCATCGAGGGAAACGGGGTCTCCTGCCTTGATGCCCAGATCGAGTTCGTTGCTGGGAACATAATACCAGAACTTCTCCGTGTCGGTTACCGCAATCATGATATCATGTTCTTTCAGCATAATTTTAAAATATGGACTTGCTGCAACGAGTGCTTCAACGATGTTCAATAAGGTTCAGCTCCTATAATGTATATGTATCATCTAGATGTATTGTATACATCGTCAGAATGAGGTTAATCTTGAAGGCCTGATAAGGGCATAACGTATATTAATTAAATTTCCAACAAATGAAACAGGGGAATTGGAGTTTTTCAGAAATTTACGAAAAAATAACGAAAAAGCAGACAAGAACATCATGCTCTTGTCTGCTTTGGTTATCCACCTATGTTTTATGACACGCTTCACTTCACGTTATGAAAGCTGATTTACGTAAGGGGTCACCGCGCCAGCGTTACCTCTTCCGTTGTGTGAAGAGGTCTTCCTGACGGTACAGATATATATCCATACGCAGGAATGCGCGGTCGTGTTATATGCGTACTGTTGCTATCCGCCAATCTGGGACATGCGGCGTACCGTCGGTGTATGAGATTGCATTTTTTGTTCCAAAGCCAGAGCCATCTCATGATTCTTTGGTTTCGTACCCAGCGCTTTGAGGAAAAGCGCCGCCATGGCATTCGGATCATCCACGAAGCGGCGAACATTATACTCATCTGACCAGTAGAGGCAGGCTTTGATATGTCCGTCTGCGGTCAGCCGAAGTCGGTTGCAATTGTCACAGAAGTGATCGCTTACGGGATGAATCAATCCAAATGTGCCTTCGGAGCCCGCAATTTTCATATTTCGTGATGGGCCATTGCCCGCAGGGCCTGTTGTATTTTCTACCGTCCAGCCTGCTTCAGCACATACATCTGTCACGGCTTCCAGCGGCAAATAAGATTTGCGCCATGAATCTGAAGCCTGTCCAATCGGCATATATTCAATAAAACGCACATGAAGAGGTTGATCAATCGTCATTGCAATAAAATCCTTGATCTCATCATCGTTGATACCCTTCATCAGCACAACATTCAGCTTGATCGGAGCAAGGCCAGCGGCAGTTGCAGCTTCAATGCCTTTCAGCACCTTGTTCACATCTCCGCCGCGGGTAATCATGGAGAAGCGATCAGCGCGCAGGGAATCCAGACTGATGTTAATCCGGTTCAACCCGGCATCTTTCAACGCCTGAGCTTGTTTGTCCAGCAGAAGAGCGTTGGTAGTCAGGGCAATATCGTCAATCCCGTCAATTGCCGAGATCATGCTGACGAGCTTGTGCAGATCCTTGCGTACCAACGGTTCGCCCCCGGTGAGTCGGACTTTGCGCATGCCCATGGGAGCGAGCACCTTCAGCACCTGCGCAATCTCTTCGTAGCTCATAATCTCATCATGTGGAGCAAACTCCATGCCCTCTGCAGGCATGCAGTACACACAGCGTAAATTACAGCGGTCCGTAACAGAAATACGGATGTAGTCATGTATCCGGCCAAATGAATCCTGAAGCAGTTCCATGCAGACCACCCTTTCATCGGTTCAGATTGGAAATCTTCTATTATAAATGATACGACAATTTCAAAAGGAACAGTTGCATCAAATTTTAGCTATTTCTCCAATCCGCGTCAACGATGACGTCAGATGACAGCATTTTTGGCAGGATGGTTTAGATGGAATTGACCCACGAGTTGTTGCAGAAAGACGGTAATGGCTTCCACATTATGAGAAGAATGCTGAACCTGCAACATATCACGGATCAGCTCCATCATCTCTGCTTCTACCTCAGCAGAAGTCGCCCGATTTTGATGGCTGATTGCAGCAATATTCTCCATCAGCATGACCACTTGATCCACGACTTGCGTGCGCTCAGGTTCTTCAGCGGTAGCATTTTGCAGAAGTTGCGAAGCGGCCTGAACCAGTGTTGTTCCTTCAGCCAGTACCTGATCACCCTCTGTGATTAATTGAGATGCGGCTCCTGCTGCCGTTGAGATTCGGTCCAGAATCTGATGAATATTTTCAGTTGAAGAGCGGGATAACTCGGCCAGCTTGCGGATTTCCCCTGCCACGACTGAGAACCCTTGGCCATGTTCGCCCACGCGTGCAGCTTCAATGGTGGCATTCAGAGCCAGCAGGTTGGTCTGAGCTGAAATTTCATCAATGACAGCCAGTGCACGGTAAATCTCTTTCATGGTATCCATGAAGGACAGGATGGTACGGTTGGTATCGGACACCGCTCCTGAGATTTGGGTCATTTTATCGCCGATTCGTTCCACTTCCTGTTGAGCCACGCTGATCTGTTCGGTAGCAGAGGTCTCCAGTTGTTGCAGCGTTATGCGCATGTGATCAGCAGCGATCTTGGCCTGGTCGAGATCTTCCAGTTGGGTGCGAATGGCCTGAATCATCGAACCAAGCTTGTAGTTCACACGCTCAGTCGTACCTTGGGTTGTCTCTGTTGAAGTTCGCATCTGATACTGATTATCCATAACGTCTACCGTGGCAAGTTGTACCTTCAGCATAATGCCTTCCAGAGAATCGATCATGTTGTTGATCCACTTCGCCAGTTCACCTGATTCATCTTGGGCAAAAGCAGACGTGTCCAGGCGCTGGGTCAGATCCCCCCTGCCTTCGGCGTTAATTCGAATAAATCGGCTGATGCGACGCAAGTCTTCATGAACTCGTTGATATTGGCTGCGATGCAGCTGTAATGCAGTGAAGAATCCGAATAACACATTAACAGCGGCCATTGCTGCTGCGCTCCACCCACTACCAGTGAGGGCATAGACAAGAGCTGCTCCTGCAACGCCTGACAAAAGCGTGAAGAGACTGTGCTGCTTGAACTGGCGCCAGCCGATGCTTCGTATCCGATACACTTCCTCCAGATCCCCTTCACACATCATGCCCCAGCGATCAGGACAGTGTGGCAGCTGGAAGGTGATGCCTTTGCCGATCACAGAAATATGGCGATAGTCCGAGTAGCCGGGAAAAGCTACGAACAGATTGGAACCATTCTGAATGGTGTTTGCTACTCCGGGGTGTAGTTCTCCGGTCGACGGGTCAGTGAACATGAGTTCCAGCTCGGTATGCTCCTTGACGGAAACGATACCCCATTCGGTGGTGACACCATCTTTGAGATTTTCCCCATGTGTAAAAGTACGGTCCTCGAAGCGGCTTCGGGATAAGGCGGTGCCTGGTTGCAGATGGGGCCGTAATATTGACTCAGCCATAAAGAGGTAATTGTCACCGGAATCAGGATAGATATGACCAGATTCTCGTTGGATCAGGTCACCGAGTATATCCCCGGGTACACGGCTGCATAATGAACCGACATATCGACCTTCCTGCAGGATTGGGGAGATAAACAGCAAGGTGACATCATCGTGAAAAGCGGACGAGCGTGGACCAATATCCAACGTCAGTGGATCAGAATAAGGACCATACAAGCATTTTTTTCCATGGAGATCTGCTCTGGAGTATTTCAATCCTGGTCCAATTAAAGCTTCGTAATCTTCATAGATCTGTCCAATATGTTTCTTATATGTAGAGAATACCACCTGATTCTGTTCGTTCAGCATGAATAGCTCCGTACTGTCTACGGCTCGAATATAACTGGATTGAAACCATGCATCTAGTTTGCTTCGTTGCTGTGAACCTTGTAATACATCCTCTAATTGGACCGACTGTATCTGTTGGAGCAAACGGTCCAGGTGATTCCATTGTTCATCTGCCCAGTCCATCATAAGCTGCCGTCTCGTTTCCGCAATCCCCTCAAAGATCTGTTCGACATCTTCCTTCATATGTGCGTTCAACCGATACGATCGCCACAGCGGCAATCCTTTTCTCCATCCCAGCCAATCAAACATCATGACCACCCCAATTTCTGGATTCTATATTCAATCTTTATACAAGAAAACGAACAAGAATACGAGGGGATATGTCATATTTTCCGAATATTCATTCAATAAATACAAATGATCGTACGTTTATTGTTAGGTGAAATATATGTTAGCTTTCTACCAAGGAAATTCACATGAATACATCTGAGAATGGGTCTCATTTTACATTGTGTAACATGAACAGGCCCATACTCAAAACACACTGTATAATGTAATCCCCGCCCAAAGCGATATAGTATTATCTAACAAGCAAAACCTGTTACGTTTGTGTATATAAACCTCCCATTCAGCCTTGGTGTGCAATGAAAACAACTTCCCACAAAGGAGAATGCCCATGTCCTCCATATCCTCAGCCACAGTCCCCGAAGCCTGCCATATTGATGTAGATCATGTGTCCGTTGTTTTTGGCAAAGGTACACAACAAGTGACTGCCTTGTCGGATGTTACATTCCAGATCCAGTCCAATGAGTTTGTCTCTCTGCTGGGCCCTTCCGGCTGTGGTAAGTCGACCTTGCTCCGGCTGGTAGGTGATCTGCTTCAGCCCACCTCAGGCACCGTACGCATTGCAGGTCAGGAACCTGAGCGTGCTCGTCTACAGCGACAGTTCGGCATCGTTTTCCAGACACCAGCCCTGTTCGATTGGCGCACCGTTCGTCACAATGTGGAATTGCCCTTGGAGCTGCTCGGTACCCGCCGGAAGGAGTGCCGCCGCATTAGCGGTGAACTGCTTGAAATGGTAGGGCTAACCCGCTTCGCAGACCATTATCCATGGCAGCTCAGCGGCGGGATGCAGCAACGTGTATCCATTGCACGTGCCCTTGCGCTTGATCCACCATTGCTGCTGATGGATGAACCCTTTTCGGCCCTGGACGAATTCACCAAAGAAAAACTTCAATTGGAGCTGCTTGAGATCAAGCGCTCAACAGGCAAGACCTTCCTCTTTGTCACACACAGCATCCCCGAAGCGGTATTTCTATCCGACCGGATCATCGTACTCTCGGCACATCCGGGACAGGTGCATTCCATTCATTCCGTCAATCTGCCTTCCGAACGTCATAGTGAACTAAGAGAAACGGAAGCCTTCTACCACATGATCACGACCATTCGCAACTGCTTCTACGAGGAGCGTGATGAATCTCATGTCTCTGCGGTTCTTTAAACCAGGATATCGCTCCTGGGTTGTCATCTGGATTATGGCCATATTGGTGCTGTGGGAAGGAATCGCCTGGATACTCCAACTGTTCTTGTCACCCCAGCAGGCGGCGTCTCGCCTTCCTTATCTGCACGAAGTCTTTGTAGCCTTGTTTCGTTACTCGAGTACGCTCGCAGAGCAGGGGGCTGTCACGTTTGGCAATGCAGCCATTGGTTTTGCAGGGGGAACGTTGCTGGGTCTGGGTTTGGCGCTGCTCATGAGTGCGGCTGTCTGGCTGGAGCGCACGTTATCGCCATATGTTGTCTCCTCACAGATGGTTCCGGTTATTGGTCTAGCACCAATTGTGTACGGCATCATTCACAACGGGGAGTGGGCCCGAATTGTTATGGCGGCGTATGTTACTTTCTTCCCGATCATCATCCATACGTTAAAAGGATTGAAAAGTACAGCACCAGAGCACCTGGAACTTATGCGTTCCTGTGGAGCTTCACTGACTGCACGATATATCAAATGTCTGCTGCCCTCAGCACTTCCGGGACTATTTTCTGGGTTGAAAATAGCCGCTCCGCTGGCGGTGACCTCCTCCATCGTTGTGGAATTGATGGGCGCTCCCGATGGACTCGGCGTCCTGATGGTCAGTTCGTTATATTACGGTCATGCCCAAGTTGGCATGTTCTGGGCGACCATCATGCTTAGCATTGGCATTGGCCTGATCTCGTATCTGGCCATCAGTTTGGCAGAACGTTGGCTGACCCCTTGGCAGCCTGAATTCAGGGCCAAAGGAGGGGATGCCACATGAGTGAAGGTCAAGTTTTGCAACGGAAGCAGGATGAAGGTGTGGCAATTGCTGCTGTAACTGGCGCGGCTACGCCCCTCACTGGTTCACAGATGACGGCTTCTCCCGGATCGGAAATTCATGGACAACAGGGACAAGCTGAAAAGGCCAGATTGGGCACCAGCGTTCGCGGGCGCTCCATTGCACTGAGCATGCTTCCTTGGGGTGCTGGTGTGTTGTTTCTCACCCTTTGGCAGCTCAGGTTGTTTCATTGGATATTTTCGCTGGAAAGTTACCAACTACCTTTGCCTTCCGCGATTGCGGCATCCATTCAGGAAAATGCCAATATGCTCTTTCGTTATGCGATGTACAGCGGAACCGAAATGCTGGGAGGTTTCTTGCTCGGATCATTGTTGGGCGCTCTAGCGGCAGCGGGTGCATCGTTCTTTCCAACAAGCGGCAGGGCCGCGGTTACGGTTTTGTCAGCACTGAACGCTGTTCCGATTGTGGCCCTTGCCCCGATTATGAACAATTGGTTTGGTGATGGGATCTGGTCGCGTATTGCAGTCGTCACGGTGATTACAATGGCCGCCATGGCCGTCAGCCTGTTCAAAGGGCTGACTTCCATTCAACCGCAGTACAGTGATCTGCTGAGTGGCCTTGCTGCGAGCAGGATGCAGTTTTTTTGGAAGCTGAGACTGCCTCACGCCATGCCTTCCCTCTTTGCCGGACTGAAGATCAATATGTCGACCAGTATTATCGGGGCCATTGTGGGTGAGTTTTTCATTGCCTCACAAGGGCTCGGATACTTGCTCTCGGATCAGATTCGACTGGCGAACATGCCCTTGGCCTGGTCCTGCATTGTCATCGCCGCTGCGCTCGGTATTGTGCTGTATGAAGCGGTTGTTCTGGCAGAAAAGCGACTCATTCCGTGGAATCGTGCACGCACAGATCACTAACATACATCAGGGTATCAACCATCCATAGATCGTAATACGTGATTGAGGTTGTTCAAAAAGTCCACGGTACTGAAAAGCAGACTTTTTGAACTCGGACTGATGCTTGAAAATTCGTATATAAACAGGGGGTTGTTCTGTACATGTACAAAACGTTGAAGCCGGGTTTGCTGGTATTGCTCCTGTTGGTTGTTACGATGCTGAGCGCATGTTCTACGAAGTCCGAGCCAGCGGCTGGACCTATTGCCGCGAGTTCAGGAGGGGCGGGAGAAGCAGATCAACCGTTAACCAAAGTGAAAATTCAACTGAAATGGGTGCCGCAGGCGCAGTTTGCCGGGATTTATGCAGCGAAGGAAAAAGGTTTTTTTGCAGAGGAAGGCATTGATGCCGAGATTATTCCGGGTGGCCCGGATATCGTGATTGAGCAGCAGGTGGTCAATGGCGCGGCCGATGTGGGCATTACGGGTGTAGACAGTCTGCTGGTCAGCCGGGATAACGGCCTGCCACTCGTCTCGCTCGCCCAGATCTCACAGAAGAGCAGCTATCGTTTGATTGCGAAGAAGTCCCTGGGCATTACCGATCCGGCTCAGATGAAGGGCAAGATGGTCAGTACCTGGTTTGGCAGTCAGCAGTTTCAGGTGCTCGCGTTCATGGAGAAGAACGGCCTGGACCCGAAGAAAGACATTGAATTGGTGAAGCAGGGCTTCACAATGGATCAGTTTTTCAACGATCAGGTAGATGTAGCTACGGCGACGATCTATAACGAATACCACGTTGTACTGGAAAGTGGAATGAAAGAATCCGATCTGGATGTGTTCAACATTGAAGATGCCGGTGTTGGCATGCTGGAGGATACGCTGATTGCCAAAAAGGATTGGGTAGACAGCAACCGTGAGCTTGCGATCAAAGTGACCCGTGCCATTCTGAAAGGGTGGAATTACGCCATTGATCAACAGGATGAAACGGTGGATATCGTGATGAGTAATGTGACGGATGGCAGCACCACCCGTGAACATCAGGTCACGATGCTGGAAGAGATTGCGAAGCTGATTCAACCGGAAGGATTTACGGAGCAGCAAGTCGGCAGTTTTGTGGATGAGTCATTTACCCGGACTGCGGATATTGCACTGAACTATGGTCTGATCAAAAAAGCTGCCAACCTGGATGAAGCGCTCGAGAAAAGCATCTATGAAGAAGCGGTGAAATAAGCGTGTGGAGGAGGATGACGAATGAGTTCTGTGGATCAGCAGCCTCAGCCGCTTGGCGGTACGAAGGAAGAATGGCTGGAGAAGGATCGCAAATACGTGTGGCATCACATCTCGCCTCATAACGATCATCCAATGATTGCGGTAAGTGGGGAGGGCAGTTGGATCACCGATCAGGATGGTACGCGTTATCTGGATGCGATGTCCGGACTGTGGTGTGTGAATGTGGGGCATGGCCGTGAGGAGATTGCGAGAAGTGCCTATGAACAGATGAAAGCACTCGCTTATGTACCGATGACGCAGAGTCACGAACCGGCGATTTTGCTGGCGGAGAAGCTGAATGAATGGCTGGAGGGGGAGTATCGAATATTCTTCTCCAACTCAGGTTCAGATGCGAATGAGGTGGCTTTCAAAATAGCCCGTCAGTATCACCATCAGAATGGTGAGCCTACTCGTCACAAATTCATTTCCCGTCACCGTGCTTATCATGGTAACTCCATGGGCGCACTGGGCGCCACCGGGCAAGCTGCCCGCAAGATCAAATACGAGCCGCTTGGCGTAGGTTTCTCTCATATTCCACCACCGTATTGTTACCGCTGTCCGTTTGGACGAAACAAGGATGGGTGCGGACTCGAATGTGCAACTATCTATGAAGAGGTGATTCGTTGGGAAGGTCCTGAGACGGTTGCCGCAGTAATTATGGAGCCGGTAATCACAGGAGGCGGCATGATTGTACCCCCGCCGGATTATATGCGTACCGTGCAAGAGATCTGTCAGCGCTATGGTGTGTTGCTCATTGTAGATGAGGTAATCTGTGGTTTTGGCCGCTCTGGGCAGAAATTTGGTCATCAGAACTATGGCGTACAGCCTGATATTGTGACGATGGCAAAAGGCATGACCAGTGCCTATTCGCCGCTATCAGCAACGGCCGTGCGAGCCGATCTGTATGATACGTTCCGGGAACCCGGCCCGGATGCCCATTTTCGCCATGTGAATACATTTGGCGGGAATCCCGTGTCCTGCCGGGTGGCACTGGCGAATCTGGAGATTCTGGAACGAGAGAATCTGGTCAGCCGGGCGGAAGAACTGGGATATCTGCTTCGTGAGAAGCTGGAGCCATTGCTCGAACTGCCTGTTGTGGGGGATATCCGTTCATTCGGATTCGCCTGTGGCATTGAATTGATTGAAGCAGACGGTTCTCCTGCGGAGGCGGACAAAGTGATGAAGGTACTCGCCAGTTGTAAAAGGGACGGCATCCTGATTGGCAAGAACGGCGATACCGTGCCGGGGTTTGCAAACATTTTGACGATCTCCCCACCTTTTGTCACCACCGAGGATGAGTTGGATCTGATCGCTGGAAGTTTACTCGTTGCGCTACGTAGTCTGGACGCAGGTTAGTTGGCGTGGATGGATAAAACACAAGGAGGCGAGGGAGGATGCAGACCACAAGAGGCAAAGTCATTAATCAGCATCGGCTGAATGAGCGAATTGAGCAGTTGTCACAGATTGGCCGAATCGCGGAGACGGGTGTCTGCCGACTTGCCCTGACCCCGGAAGATATGGACGGCATCATACAGGTTCGTCTCTGGATGGAAAATGCCGGTTTGACGACACGACTTGATCCGTTTGGCAATCTGATTGGTCGTCTGGAAGGTGAGGATCAGGCGCTGCCGATCCTCATGATTGGTTCCCACATCGACTCTCAGCCCTACGGCGGTCGATATGATGGAGCGATTGGTGTGCTTGGCGCACTCGAAGCCGTGCAGTGCCTGATCGAAAATGGCATTCAGCCCCTAATGCCGATTGAAGTGATTGCCTTTTGCGATGAAGAGGGTTCCCGTTTTAACAAAGGCCTTTTCGGCTCGCGTGGTATAACCGGTCAGTTGGAAGAGGGCGAACTGGAGCGTCAGGATAAAAACGGAGTGACTCGCCGGGAGGCGCTGGAAGCCTTCGGCTGTTCTCCTTCGGATTTTGAAGAAGCGATCTATCCGCCAGGTTCCATTGGCAGTTATCTGGAGCTGCACATTGAGCAGGGGCCGGTGCTGGAAGCGTTGAATGCACCAGTAGGTCTGGTGACGGGCATCTCGGGCCCGTTGTGGCTTACGGTGACGATGAAAGGCATGGCGGGTCATGCGGGCTCCGTTCCGATGGGGATGCGGCATGATGCTTTGGTAGGCAGCGCCAAAGTCATTGCGGCTTTTGACGATATGGTGAGAGAAGACCCGGAAGCTCCAACCGTAGGTACGGTGGGTAGTCTGAGGGTGTTTCCAGACTCGCGTAACATCATCCCAGAGGAAGTCAGTTTCACGGTTGATTTGCGAGACATGGAGATGGAGCGCAGGAACCGGCTTGAAGCCCGATTGATGAACATTTTGGATGACGTGAGTTTCCGATATGGTCTAACCTACTCGCTGACAGAGGATACGAATAGTGAGCCGCGGTATTGTGCAGAGCCAATCAAGTCGGTGATTCGTTCATCCGCGGAAGAGATCGGGGTTATTTTGCCAGAACTGATGAGTGGTCCGTTCCATGATGCGTTGGCCATTTCGCTTGCGTGTGATTATGGCATGATCTTTGTCCGCAGCAAAGACGGCATCAGTCATCATCCCAGCGAATATTCCTCCCCGGAGGATATTGTACTTGGCACGGAAGTGTTGTATCGCACCATTCGGAGGATGTGCAGTGGAATGAACCAATCAATCATTTTACCTGAGGAGGCGTTGTGACGTTATGAGCAAAATCAGCATCGGATTAATACAGGCTTCTCATGAAATCGAAGGTTCGGCTCCCGTTGAGGTGCACAAAGAAGCTGCGGTTCAGAAACACATAACGCTGGTCCGTGAAGCGGCTGCAAGAGGCGCCAAGATCATCGGGTTGCAGGAAGTATTCTATGGGCCGTACTTTTGCACAGAGCAGAATCCCAAATGGTATGCATCCGCTGAACCGGTGCCGGAAGGACCAACGACCAGACGTTTTCAGGAGCTGGCAAAGGAGCTTGCGGTGGTGATTATTTTACCTGTATACGAGGTGGAGGGCATTGCTTCGTATTACAATACGGCAGCCGTTATTGATGCGGATGGTACGTATCTGGGCAAATACCGCAAACATCATATCCCGCATGTGGAAGCAGGTGAGGGTACGAATGGGTTCTGGGAAAAGTATTATTTCAAACCAGGTAACCTTGGGTTTCCGGTTTTTGATACGGCCTACGCCAGAGTGGGTGTGTACATCTGTTATGATCGTCATTTTCCGGAAGGGGCACGATTGCTTGGGCTCGCAGGGGCAGAAATTGTATTCAATCCGTCCGCTACGGTTGCGGGTACATCGGAATATCTGTGGAAACTGGAACAGCCTGCTCACGCGGTAGCTAACGGCTATTATGTAGCGGCCATTAACCGTGTTGGCGTGGAAGCGCCGTGGAATATGGGTGAATTTTATGGACAGTCGTACCTGGTGGACCCGCGAGGCAGAATGGTAGCGATAGGTAGCCGGGATCAGGATGAGGTCGTTATTGGAGAGATGGATACGGAGATGATTCGTGAGGTGCGTAATGTGTGGCAGTTCTACCGGGATCGCAGGCCGGAAACGTACGAACATCTGGTTAGTCTGTAGGAAGCAGCAACGAGTGATCGGTAAGTGATTCTGTCAGCGGGGTGGCATGTGTAATGCACGTAAGATTGTTTTAGATAGCGTGGATCATTCTCCAGGAGGTGCATGACATTGATGAACAGCTCAGGAACAACGTTATCCGATTATGGGTGGGAGAGTCGTTTTGCCGAGATGAAACCCGCCATGACAGGCAAGGAAGCGATGGAGGAGTCGAACCGCTGTCTGTACTGTTACGATGCACCTTGTATCAAGGCTTGTCCAACCGACATTAATATCCCTTCTTTTATTAGCAAAATATCAACAGGGCACCTGAAAGGTTCCGCCCGCACCATCATGCATGCGAATCCGGTTGGAGCCAGCTGCGCACGTGTATGTCCCACGGAAGAGCTCTGTGAAGGCGCATGTGTGCTAAACGAATCGTCGAAGCCGATCCGGATTGGTGACTTGCAGCGATATGCCACCGACTGGGCGCGTGCGAAGAATGAGCCGTTATTCCAGGCAGCACCTGCCAATGGGAGAACCGTCGCTGTTGTGGGAGCAGGGCCAGCAGGACTGTCAGCGGCACGTGAACTGGGGCGCGAAGGATATGAGGTGACGATCTACGAGGCCAAACCCAAAGGCGGGGGGCTGAATACGTACGGCATCGTATCTTTCCGTTTGCCCGAATCGGTTGCGCTATGGGAAGTGGAGCAGGTAGAGGCGCTTGGTGTGCAGATTCGTTATGGTGTGCGCATTGGTGTGGATATCCCTGCTTCGCAGTTGCTGGAGCAGCATGAAGCGGTCATTCTGGCCTGTGGCATGGGTTCAGTACCCATGCTGGGCATTGAAGGGGAGACACTGGAAGGTGTCTATGACGCGATTGAACTGGTGGAGTCTACCAAGCAGGGTGTTCCACCCGCGCTGAATGGTCTGAAGGTCGCCGTTATTGGCGCGGGCAATACGGCGGTAGATGCAGCGACCTGTTCGGTACGCCTTGGTGCCGAGCGGGTGCAGATGTTATATCGGCGCGGGGAAAGCCAGATGACGGCGTATGCGTTTGAATATACGTTTGCCAAGCAGGAGGGTGTAGAGTTCCGGTGGTTTACGATGCCGCAGCGTATCATTGGAGACGAGAATGGTCGGGTTCAAGCTGTGGAATGTGTGAAAATGGAGCTAATTTCCCCGCCTGGTGGTGGGCGCGCGTTGCCTGTGCCTGTGGAGGGATCGGAGTTCATGATTGAATGTGATACGGTCATCCGGGCGATTGGACAGCATCGTTTATTACCATTAATTGAAGCGTTTGGGCTGCGTCACCACTGGGGCGTCGTCGAGATAGAGCCGCATACGTACCGCTCCTCGCATCCTCAGATCTATGCGGCAGGAGATGTCATTTTTGGTCAGGGCCAGGGTGAGGCGATGGTTGTCTCGGCTGCACAGCAGGGTAAGCTGGCTGCTGCCGCAGTCATGAAGGCATTGCCTGGACAGGTGGAAGAGACGGCATGAGCAGGCGCTATACAATGTACCGATAACAAACTGCACGTGTTTTAGTAGCTTCCGTGCCGTAAGCGGCAGACTGTAAGTTCAAACAACACCAAGGAGGGATCGTTATGGCTGACTTATCCATTAATCTGGCAGGTATTCGATCACCCAATCCATTCTGGTTGGCATCTGCACCACCGACCAATACGGGATATCAGGTTCAGCGTGCGTTCGAGGCGGGCTGGGGTGGTGCGGTGTGGAAGACGCTGGGCGAGCCAATTATCAATACATCATCGCGTTTCGCGGCTGTCCATTTTGGTGGGCAGCGGGTGGCGGGGTTTAATAATATTGAATTGATATCGGACCGTCCGCTGGAAGTGAATCTGCGGGAGATCGCCGAGACCAAGAAACGCTTCCCGGACCGTGCGGTTATCGCTTCACTGATGGTGGAACCTACGCGGGAGAAGTGGCATGAGATTGTCAAAAAGGTGGAGGCTGTCGGCGTCGATGGCCTGGAGCTGAACTTTGGTTGCCCGCATGGCATGGCCGAACGTGGTATGGGAGCCGCCTCTGGTCAGCAACCTGACCTGGTCGAACTCCAGACGATGTGGGTGAAGGAAGTGGCGACCACACCGGTGATCGTGAAACTCACGCCGAATATCACGGATATTACGGCGACTGCCCGGGCAGCTGTCCGCGGTGGCGCAGATGCGATCTCCCTGATCAATACGATTAACTCCCTGGCAGGTGTGGATCTGGATTCGTGGAATACCGTGCCCCATGTGGGCGGCAAAGGCGCGCACGGTGGATACTGTGGACCAGCCGTGAAGCCAATTGCACTGAACATGGTTGCCGAGTGCGCGCGTAATCCGGAGGTGGGTGTGCCGATCTCGGGCATAGGCGGCATATCTGATTGGCGGGATACCGCAGAGTTTCTGCTCATGGGCGCTACAGGGGTCCAAGTATGTACCGCAGCGATGCATCATGGATTCCGCATTGTGGAGGACATGATTGATGGGCTGAACGATTACTTGGATGAAAAGGGCCTGAGCAGTGTCGCAGAACTGGTAGGTCAGACGGTTCCACGTTACTCGGATTGGGGCAATCTTGATCTGAACTACAAAGTGGTCGCCCGCATCAACCGCGATGTCTGCATCAATTGCAACAAATGCCATATTGCTTGTGAGGACACTTCGCACCAGTGTATTGATATGTTGACCGACCCGTCCGGTTCCTATCTAGAAGTGGTGGAGGAGGATTGTGTTGGCTGTAATCTGTGTTCGATCGTCTGCCCGGTGGATGGGGCGATAGAGATGGTTGAGCTTGTACCTGAGCAGGAACCTGTAACCTGGAATGAACGTCAGTCTGCGATTGCCATGCTGCAATCCGTTAGAGATCAATCAACCAAGGAGGCGATATCATGAGTACCCGCAAATTGATTCGTAACGGTGTGTTGGTCACAGCGTCAGATACCTTTGAAGCAGATATTTTGATCGAAAAGGGTAAAATCACACAGATTGGCATCGGACTGATGCCTGACGAACGAACGGAGGTTGTGGATGCAGCGGGCTGTTACGTCATTCCGGGCGGGATCGACCCGCATACACATCTGGATATGCCCTTCGGTGGAACGGTAACGGCGGATGATTTTGCGACGGGAACGAAAGCGGCAGCCTTTGGCGGTACAACAATGATCATTGATTTCTGTCTGACACAAAAAGGCCGTCCATTAATCGAATCACTCCAAGAGTGGCATGCCAAAGCCGAGGGTAAAGCCGCCATCGACTACGGTTTCCATCTCATGATTGGGGAGATGAATGATCAGGTGCTGGAAGAGCTGCCGCAGATCATTGAAGAAGAGGGTGTATCATCCTTCAAGGTGTTCATGGCGTATAAAAACCAGTTTCAGGCCGATGACGGGATTCTCTTCCAGACGCTGCAGAAGGCAAAAGAGTACGGCGCACTCGTGATGGTGCATGCCGAGAACGGGGATGTCATTGACCTGCTGGTTCGACAGGCGCTCGCTGAAGGGCGCACCGAGCCGATTCATCATGCGCTGACTCGTCCATCCTTGCTGGAGGGAGAAGCAACAGGGCGTGCGGCGCGTCTGGCTGCACTTGCGGATTCACAGCTGTATGTCGTGCATGTGACCTGTGCGGAAGCGGTGGAGCAGATCGCACGTATGCGTGAAATGGGCTACCGAATCTGGGGGGAGACCTGTCCTCAGTATTTGACTTTGGATCAGTCGATCATGGATCAGCCGGACTTTGAGGGTGCAAAGTATGTTTGGTCACCTCCGCTGCGGGAAGTAGCGCATCAGGAAGTGCTGTGGAATGCATTGAAAAGCGGTCAGTTGCAGACGATTGGCTCTGATCATTGCTCGTTTAATTTCAAAGGGCAGAAGGACCTGGGCAAGGATGATTTTAGCAAAATTCCTAATGGAGGGCCGGTCATCGAAGATCGCCTCAGCATTCTGTATTCGGAAGGTGTAGTCAAGGGGCGGATTACGCTCAATCAGTGGGTCGATCTATGTTCGACAAGAGCGAGCAAGTTATTTGGACTATTCCCGCAGAAAGGGACTCTGGCTGTCGGGACAGATGCGGATATCGTTATTTTTGACCCCTCTGTAAACAGGGTGATCTCGGCAGATACGCATCATATGAACGTGGATTACAGTGCATTTGAAGGCATGCAGGTACAGGGGTGTCCGGTGACGGTGTTGTGCCGCGGGGAGTATGTCATTCGAGATCGACAGTATGCCGGAACAGCAGGGGCGGGGCAGTATGTGAAGCGCAACAAGTATGATGCAGGTGCACCTATACCGATGAAACAACCCGTGACGGCAGTGAATGGAGGGAGAAGCTGATGTCGGATCATGATGTGTTTGAGGCCGAGAGGATCGCCATAGAGCGAATGGTTGCACAGGGTTATCGGATCTATGCGGTGCGGGAACATCTGGAGGGTGCTCACGTCATATGGGGGCACCCGGATCTTCCCGAAGAGAAACAAGAGCAATACGTAGGCACGGCGTCTGGACGGAAGTGGTTCAGTCACATCCTGATTCGCCAGCTTCAGGAGCAACGGGGAGCGTAGACCATACTGAAGCTCTTCATGCGATCGGGCCGTGTACGTACTCATAAGCGTAGATGGCAAGTTCGATCGCGACCCTTTTCTCGGGGAGGATATAGTCTTCTCCCAGAAGGGCTTCGATTTTGTCCAAACGGTGATACAACGTCTGTCTAACGATATATAGCGCAGTGGCCGTCTCTTGTTTGGAGCAGCACAGGACCAAATATTGTTTGAGTGTGCGCAGCAGCTGACCTCCTTTCTCTACATCGTAACGAATGAGCGGCCCCAGATATTCTTCAATAAAATCATCCAAATTGCCACTTTGCTTCATACTGGCGATGATGCGATAACAATGAAGGTTACTGTAAAAGGGCTGCTGCATCACACCGATGTCCTTCTGAATTCGCATTGTCTCCTTCGCGGATTCCAGACTATCCTTAAGACGGGAGAGGTCTGTGCAGTTATGACCGATACCGACAAGGCCCGAGAAGAGGCAGTGGGTCTGTTCCTGTTCATGCTGCTGCAGCTGTTCGATGCAGCGCCAGAGACTGCTTTTACGCTGAGATCCGGGTAGTGGGTCGAGAATGATAAGAATGATCTGGTGGTTTAGAACGGTGCTGTAGAGGGTGAAATTCTCCCGAGCGAACACGGAACGGGCAACGATGTTGCGTTGGATTAATAATTTCTGAAGTTTGAGGCTGTCTGTGTATGCGGGGTTACTGTCGAATAAGATAATCGTAGCTTTGCTCGTTGCGAGAAGGGGATTAACGGTAGATACATATTCATGGATTTCCTTCGTGGAGTGATGTCCGTTAAGCCAGTCAATGACCCACATATCTTCCTTGTAGCGGCGTTTTTCTTCCATGTATTTGGTTCGCATCCAGTCCTGGGCAATCGCGGCCGCGCAACGTTCCAGTGCTTGAATGACGAATTCATCCGAGGGTTTGATTGGTATACTTGAATCTTGATCCGGCAGTTTTTGATGCATCAGCACAAGGTCGGCAAAGGTGTAATCCAACGCCTGAACAGGCATGCTGAGTGCATGCAATTTGTTATCTGACAGCCGCATTAAATTCGGAATATCCTCTTCCACCAGATGTTCCCGCTGCAAAAACCAATCCTGCCGTCGATTCTCCAGCTGCTCTGGAGGGCAGTAGGGAACGGCACTTGCTTCCCCTTCAAGTGGATATAACTCCACGGCATATCCGGTTGTACGTGACAATAATCGAAGCAGGGGTTGTACCCCGTCTCCATTCAGAAGAAGTTGGTTAAAGGAGGTGGTGAGACTATCGAGTTCAGCGATCATCCGCTGATGACTGCGAATCAGGGTAAAATGCAGGTCTTGCGTAATATCAATATAACGGACTTGTTCGTGAAACCAGATCAACGGAAAATCCGCTGCTACTGCAATTTCTTTCATCGCACCGAGCTGCGACTTGGTGTGATCCCCCAGTTCCATACAGAGTCCGGCAGCCCCACGCGCAATTAACTGACGCAAAAAAGACAGGCCTTGCTGCTCACCTTCCTGCCAGCCAATGCCTGTCGTAAGTACCAATTCCCCGCCATTGAGCAAGTCCCCTACCTCAGGAACCTCCATGATATGAACCCAGCGAACATACCGCTCCAATGCACGATCACTGGCCAGAACTTCCGCCTTGCGAAATACCGGACGTTTTAACATGTCTCTGACTTGAATATGAAGCGTTGTCTCCCCCACACAACCACCGTCCTTCCCCAATTACATGTGATCTATCTGGAGTCTGGAATCCGTCAACTTACATAATTAATTCATATTATAATTCCATTTACAGCAGGTGGGCAGAAATCTCACGTTCATTTGTTTCAAATGACAAACGAGTCTGCATTTTTTGTGATTTTGATTAAAATGAAGAATTTATATGTCAGTTTATATGACGTTTATTTAACGATGAGTTCGCTATCATGAACGAAAAGTACTTCCGGACGATGCTTCATGCGAATCCGGAAGTACAAGTGAATGTAGTTATTCTGTTTGAACGGTGGAACTTGAGTCGTTAAATTCGAATCCGTGTGCACCGGCATACGTAAATTTAAAACCGAGCTTTCGAAGATCTCCGGTAGACATATATAAATTACCAAAGGATTTCGGAAGATCCTTTTTGAATAGAGTCACAGCGTTATTGTCTTTTGTTAAATTGACATGCGAAGCATCTGTGGTCAGGGTTACTCCGGTTTGTTCGGCAAAAGCTTTAATCGGAAAGTACGTGTTTCCTTTTAGCGAGAAGGGTCCTTGCCCTTTAAAAACAAGATATTTGTCATTGTAGATAAAAGGTACAGGATCGTTAAGTGAATTTAATTGTTCATAACTGAAATTGTCCCAATAATTCTCTGGATGACTATAGGACTTGTAAAACATGAACGTCTGATCATCTGCAGGTATGGCATAATCACTTGTTACTGAATAGAAGACAGGTGGAAATGTGTTTGGCATACCCGTGCTGTAATTAATCATCATTAAATCATCGGAGAACCATACTACGTCGCGACTTCCCAACCCATAATGAGGTTTGATTTCACGTACCAATTTGGGTTCGCCGGATAGGTCATATAGATACATTCTTAATTGCTGGAGTTTTCCCTTTTCCACGATTTCCTGGGAGAGCAACATGTATTTTTGATTCGGTGACATAAAGGTCATCAGATATCCTTTGCCTTTGAACAGGATCTTTTTCTTTTTCCCCTTAGTGTAGCTGAGAGTTGTTGTGTTTTCAGAAAAAGGAGTGTATGTATGCGGCATGTATAGCTCCAAATGCTCTTTCATAAAAGGAATGATTCTGCGTGTGTATCCAGTGTCGGATTCATCGGTAGAGGCTTGAATTGCCAGCTTCTTTAGTTGACCATCAATCAAGGTAAACATGGTTGAATTCTTTGGATCATTACCACTAATAATGTGAGTTCCATAACTTGGAGATTTTTTGAACCAGGGCATGGACCTCTCACCTACACCACTAAATCGGTTTGGATAACGTGTGGTCGTGGGAATGGGTTTGCTATCCGTAATTCGATACAAGTAGGATGCCGGATTGCGAATAGAATTACTTTCTAGCATATATGCGCCTGCTGAAGGATATACGAACACTGTAGCGTCAGTGGGCAGATCCACAACTTTTCTCAATGTCTCAGTTCTGAGATTAAACTCAAAGAGTACTCCACCGACACCACCCTCAGGATCGAGAATTCCATAGGCCTTCAATCCGGCAGGTGTCATCGTAAGTTCGCCTTGCCCCTGATTCCTCCAATTCATATCCATTGATGATTTCTTCATATTTTTGATTGGCGGCTGATTAAATGTAAAATTTTGGTTAATTCTTTCACCTGTGTCAAAGCTGGTCGTACTCATTTTCACGGTCACAACCATTTGACCATCCTGTACGTCTCCACTAAATGTAGCCCGAAACCGTAAATGTTCATTGGATGAGACCTGAGGGAGTTCCTTTTCTTCAATAGGTAATGCGAGTGCTGTGCCTGGAATACCCACAACTGTGATAGAAATAAGAAAGATAACAAGTAAACAACAGGTGTAAAGTCTTGTTCTGGACCTAAGTAACATATACAACTATGACCTCCTATAGTTTGTTAAAATTAGAGCTCTCATTCAAAAAAAAGCCCCTTAGCTTTATATCGGAATTGTTAACCATTCCAATATGCGCTAAGAGGCGAGAAGTTAAATATTATAGTCTGTATATAAGTTGTACTCGAACCGTTACATGAGCACGACTCTCTATTTCTTAATCTTCGATTCTTTTCTTTTTAAATTTCATCAGGAACTCATACACAATCGGTACGATAACCAGTGTGAGCAGCGTGGAGCTGATCAGACCGCCGATTACGGTAATTCCGAGTCCTTTGGAGATGATACCCGCACTTTCTTCCAGACCCGTAACCAGTGGCAACAGGGCACCGATGGTTGCGAGAGCGGTCATCAGAATTGGACGCAGACGAGTTGCACCGGCTTCCAGCAAGGCTTCACGGGTAGACATACCCTCTTTTTCCTTGTGAATAACACGGTCGATCAACACGATGGCGTTGGTGACCACGATCCCGATGAGCATCAGACCACCCATCATGGCCGAGACGTCAAGTGTACCACCAGCGATGAACAGACCTACCATAATACCAATAACCGTAAATGGCAGGGAGAACAGGATTGCGAATGGTGCCAATCCGCCGCCGAATGTAACAACGAGCACGAAGTATACAATGGCGATGGCCGCCAGCATGGCGAGACCCAATTGAGTGAAGGTATCATTAATCTGTTCGGTTGTACCACCGAACTTCACTTCAACGCCATCAGGCAGATCCAGCTTGTCGATCTCAGCTTGTAAATTGCTCGAAGCTTTCTGTACATCGGAAGCCAGGATGTTGGCTGTCACTTGTACAACTACCTTACCATCAATTTGCATGATAGAGTTCGGGGATGTACCTTCTTCCACTTTGGCAACATCTTTGATTGGTACTTCGATGCCAAGCGGTGAAGTGACGGTTTCATCCTCAATTTCTTTAATGCTGCTGAATGTTTTGTTGTCGGTCTCTACATATACTTTATACGTTTTGTTATCAATATCGACTTCCGTGAGCACAGGACGTTCACGTGCCGGGCTCAGCGTCATAGCCAGTTGACCTGCAGTCAGGCCCAGGGAACTTAATTTCTCCTGATCTGCCACGAGCGTATACTGCCCGTAGGTGTCAGCAAGTGTTGTATCTGCTTTTTCAAAATTATCCTTATCCGCTTCAACCAGTTTCAGAATTTCATCCGATACAGGTTTAAGTTGCTCTACATTATCGCCATAGATGGAGAGGCTGAGGCCGCTGCCACCCAGACCGCCGGACATGTCGAGTTCATTCCAGGTTCCTACGGTAACTTCCTTCTTCAGACCTTCGACAAGCTGTTCTTTCACTTGAGTAAAGTCTTTTGTATCTTCGTTATATTCGATATAGAAGAGTGCAGAGTTTCCGCCACCGCCACCCATACTGCTCAGTGGGTTCGTGCCGCCGATGGAATATTGCATTTTCTCCAGTCCCGGTTGTTCCAACAACCACTTCTCGGCAACAAGTGCTTCTTTTTCCACATCTTCACGCAAAGCTCCGGTTTGTGGGCTGTACGTAATAGTCACGTATTTATCCTGTTGTTCTGGCAAGAAGCTTGCACCGATGAACGGGTACAGGAATAAACTGCCGACCAGTAGAATCACTGCAATACTTACTGTGATGAGTTTGTGTGATAATGTCCAGTTCAGCAGGCGTTTGTAACCTTCTGCCATCTTGCCTGGTTTTTCTTCGTGATTCTGCTTGTTCTTCAACCCTCCACGGAACAGGGTGTGCGCAAGCATCGGCACAATGGTAATGGCAACGATCAGGGATGCCAGCAAAGCAAATACCATGGTCAGTGCAAATGGCGTGAATAACTCACCGACCATACCGCTTACCAATGCCAGTGGCAGGAATACCGCAATCGTTACGATCGTGGAAGAAAGGATTGGCACAAACATCTCGCGAGTTGCTTCGCGGACTAGTTCACGGCCTTTCAATCTCTCACCTTTGAGTGTTAATCTGCGGTAGATGTTCTCGATAACAACGATGGAGTCATCGACAACCCGTCCGATGGCAACCGTCATCGCACCCAGCGTCATCATGTTCAAAGTAATATCCATCATATTGAGCGCAGTCAATGCCATGAGCAAGGAGAGCGGGATCGAGATAATGGAGATAATGGTTGAACGAATATTACGCAGGAAGAGCAGGATGATCAGGATGGCAAACAAGGCGCCAAAAACGGCTTTGCCCAACATCGTGTTCACCGAGTCCTGAATCGGCTTACCTTGGTCAAGCAATACAGTCAAATCAGCATTTTTGAACTGCGATTGCAACTCTTCCGCTTTATCTTTGACTGCGTTAACGACATCAACCGTGTTGGCATCGTTGGATTTTACAATGGAAATACCAATCGATTCCTTGCCATCTGTCCGGGAAATGGATTCCGCTTGACCGATGACTTCGATCTTGGCAATTTCACTTAATTTCACTGTAGGGATACCAGCTGCGTTGGCAGCACCTGAAGGGCTACCCACACTGGCATTACCACCAGCGGCTTGGCCTGCAGCCTGGTCTGTTCCTTGTGCAGAGCCAGGAGCGGTACCTTGACCAGCTTCACCAGTTGGCGCTCCAGAGCCTTGTGGGGCTGCGCCTGCACCATTGCCTGTGGAAGCACCGGCACCGCCGGGTACGACTGGAATGGCAAGGTTTTTCAGATCATCGATGTCGATGATGTTTCCATCTACGACAACGGCTTTCTGGGATTTATCCAGTTCGAACAGTCCCAGTGGCACACGAATGGATGAACCTTGAACGATACCGTTTACCGTATCTTCAGTTAGGCCCAGCTCGGCCATTTTGGCTTGGTCAAACTTCAATTGAACTTCTTTCACAAATTGACCGGACACCTGAACCTGAGCTACACCGTCAATATCTTCGAGTGCAGGCTGAATGTCCGATTCAACCAGTCGTGTCAATTGTTCCAGGTCACCGCCGTCCTTGTCGGACAGACTCAGAGATACAACCGGGAAAGAGTTAATGCTGAACTTGGAAATGGTTGGCTTCTGCACGCTGTCAGGCAATTGGACTTCATTCAGTGCCTCACGAACGGTTGCCGTCGCGTTGGTCAGATCCGTTCCATAATCAAATTCGAGTGTGATCGATGCTGCATTCTCCATGGAAGTGGAGGTAACTGTCTTCACGCCATCCACATTGCGTAGTTTTACTTCCAGTGGCTTCGTGACATCTTCAACAATTCCCTCCGGTGCAGCCCCCGGATCAATGGCAGTGACATTCAGAAACGGTACGTTGATGTTCGGGATTGTTTCTTGTTTCATCGTCAATCCGCTGTACAAACCTGCGAAAGAGATGATAATTGTCAGAATCCAAATCGCAAACTTGTTGTTCAGTGAAAAATTAATAATACCTTTCATACGATGGTTTCTTCTCCTCTCTGTTTCTCCTGTTTATATGTGTGACGAGTCAGCCTGAATAAACCGGCTATACTTGGCATCCAGACTGTGCTTAAGCTCAGAGTGCAAAGGTTTGATGGCAGATACGCTCTCCAAATTGTGCATCATGCCAAGAATGATGGCACGCCTAGGCGTAAATTCCATCATCTCCTGTCTGAGAATGGCGATGGTTTCAAGCACATCATTCTTTGTTTGCCCTGATGGCAAATCGGAACCAGCGATATCCTGCATTTGCTTGATAATGTGAATGGGATGACGCATCACAGTGGAGTCTGTGTTTGGATCACTACTCCATGCGGGCCAGTCTTCCAACAAAATCAAAGGCGCAGGGCGATGATCGAGCAAACCGTAAGCTGCATAATCAATCATTTGCAGCATATTGGTTGCCATTTTGGAGACGGTAAGGGAAGGCATTTCTGTAAACCAGATCTTAACGTAAGAGAGGAACAGACCCTGTATGAGCAAAATAAGATCGATCGTATAGGGTTCAATCTCCGGTCCGTACATATCTTCCAGTTTGTCCTTGAAACCGTGTAGTGTAAGGATCTCCAAATCTTTATGTTGCGGGTTGCATTTTTCCTTGCGATGTGGCTCATCATTCATCATCATGCTTTGCATTTGCACTCGTAAAAATTCCTTTAGCTCGGACACATGGCCGAGCAGTGTCTCAATCTGTTTGTGTGAACGTTCTCTCGGAGTAAGGTCAGCTTCATGTTCGATCCGGGATAGTTCGTCTATGAGCGTAAATAAACAGTACTCCATCGTGCTGTCTTCCAATTCCTCTTTGGATTTGAATATCAGGTAGAGGCTTCCCTTGGACATCCCGCATAATTCTGCAATCTCTTGCATGGATGTTGCAGCACTGCCTTTGGATGAGAATAACTTGAGTGCTGTAGTAATGATGAGCTTTTTCTTCTCATTCATCTCATGTATAGGGTTCATTAACGATGCATTCACCTCATCAGGGAACTTGTGAGTTCTTGAATTGACTTTAAGGTCAAAATAAGTATAAACGATCTGGTTAAAGGAATTCAAATGGGAGTAAATTGGAAAATGTATATGGGGAAAAGTGGCTGATCAAAGGGAAGGAGAGACGGCAAGTAACAGGCAAGCTTGTATGTACGATTTGGATAAGGTATCACAGAATGGATAAGTTAATTTACTCCGGTAAAGGCGAATAAGGCGAGTATAATAATGGCGACAAAAGCGATGAGATAGAAGATGGCCATGCCGATCAGAAGGGTATACCCTGTATAAGAGCCCATGCGTGCCAATAACTTTCTAATAATTACACCATCCTTTCTTACGTAGCAAAGTATAAAGAGGTTCCCTATTTATATCATTCCCCAAAAAAGACGACTTCCTGATTGAAGTCGTCTTTTTTATATTACAAAATGTAATAGATATCATAATGGAAGCCAAGAATTACACGATAACGGAGATGGCAGAACCAACTTGAAGAAACGAAGTGTTCGCCTTAAAGCTTTCTGTAAGAAAGCTTCTTCGGAAGCTTATGCTACCACCGGAGTTATAGAGTGTAATTCAGTTGTTCCGTTATGTGATCAGTTTCAGCCCAACGGCTGCCACCAAAATCATCGCGATGAACAGGATACGCTTCGCTTCTTTCCGTTCACCAAACAGGAACATGCCTGTTAACGTACTGCCGACCGTCCCGATCCCCGTCCACACGGCATACGCTGTGCCCATCGGAATGGACGTCATGGCGTAGGACAACAACGAGAAGCTGAACACAAACGACACCAGCATAAGTACGATGTATGGCCATCCTTTCTTGGTGGAAGCGCCATTAATACCGATTACGCCGAAAATTTCACATATCCCTGCACCTACAATTGCCATCCAAGCCATTATACTGCACCTCCTTTGGCTTCTTGCTGATCCGTAACCAGTTTCAGCCCGATTACGCCGCAGAGCAGCAGCCCGATGAGCAATACTTTGGCCAAGCGGAACGGCTCACCGAACAGTACCATTTCCGTGAGGACGGTACCCGCCGTACCAATTCCCGTAAAGACGGCATACACCGTACCCACAGGTAGCCTTTTGGAAGCGGCAATGATCAGTCCAAAGCTGATCACGATGGCAATCCCCGTCAAAGACCACTCCCAGGCATTCGAGGCATGTTTCAGCCCGCTCACCCAGACAATCTCAATAATTCCACCGATAAATACATATAACCAGTTGCGGTTCATGATGTTAAATCTCCTTCCGGCACAACGCTTTGTGCCTCTTCGTTCAAATGATGAATGCCATGCCAGAAGACAGGCCAGGATGCTTCCAACCGTCTCTTGTAGCGACGGGAACTTCCATAGATAATCTCCACGGTAATCCCGTCGAGGAACGTCATGAATGCAATGGCGGCTTGTTCCGCGGGAATGGCCGGAATATCTTCAGTACGCATTGCCCTTTGCAGCAGACGAGTCAGTGCGCGTTCCATGCCATCGATAAACGGATACACTTGATCCATCACTTCGCCATACAGAGAAAGGGGTGGGTAAAAACAATTACGCAGCATCAATCGAGCCGAAGCATGGGCATTGTATTCTTGTTCGAACCAGATCAACAAGCCTTTCAGCCGCTGCTCCAATGGCAGATCCGCATGATCGCGGAAATATTCCAGTGTGTGCCGTTTCACCTCGTGAAAAGCAAAGGCCAGTGTGTGTAAAAACAAGTCATCCTTGCAGCTAAAATGCGCATATATGGACGGTTTTTTAATCCCGACTTCATCAGCAATAGCTCTCAGAGAAGCTCCCTCATAGCCATCTCTTGCAAAATGGAACAGGGCTGCATCTCGAATGGATTGTGCAGTCATTCAATCACCTTCCTAACGGTCGTTAGGTAATTATATTTTCACACTTCACATCCCCTGTCAAGATGAAAATATCCGTCTGCACAGTAGAGTACAGACGGATATAACAGGTATGAATGTGGTTTCTGATCAGAAGGTTGTAAAACCCAGAATCAGTTGCAGCTTATATAGGATACCTTTCAAAAACGTAGTCTTCTCCTGGAACTCATCCAGGTCTAACGTGAATTCGGCATCATTATTATTCCAAATACGCTCGAAATAATTCGCGATATCGAGTGTGAACTTATTGTCTGGAGGTGCAGCAACCCATAGATCATTCTCCAGATTGTAGTCATTCATGTTTCGGGGGGTGAAATTGGTTGAACCCCCTAGGACAATATGATCTCCGGTTGCTTTGGCAAGATAGATCATCTTGGTATGGTATTGCTCCTTGGTGGTGTTATACCAGCGGATCTGTATTTTACCGTCGGATTTATCATGCAATTCAGCAGCGACAGGACGGTTCGGAATACCGATCTTTTCCTGACCAAAGGCATTTTCATTTGGATCCAGTACAAGCCGGATCTCGGTTCCTCGTTTTGCGGCTTCCAGCAGGGCTTCCAATACTTTCGGAGAGGCCACATAGAACATGCCCATCCATAAGGTGTCACCTTTGCCAGCCTGATTGATCTCATGGAGTACAGCGTCATTCACTTTGCCTTCAGTTAAATAGCGTATTCGTAAATCTCCCGTGTTTGAATCCGGGGAAGGCGCAGTATAGGACGGAACCTGACCTCCGCCTGAGATGTCGAGAATAGCTTGCTCTGACTGAAGAATATCGCCAATGATTGGGCCTGTTACTTCAAATGCAATGTTCGAGTGGTAGGCACTCGCATCATGAATATTGCCAGAAGAGACAATCGCCGTCTTCTCACTAACAACAACTTTGCGATGATTTGCTTTCACATTGAGCAGCTTGAGATAGGAACGGACCGTTACATCCGGGCCATCCGTGGCCATCAGGTTTTTGATCCAGCCATCTCCGGATTGGCCAAACCATTGGAAGAAGGTACGCCAGACCGCAGAGTATACTGGCGTTGAATCACGCAAAGGGTCCACATCGGTGATGACCACATGAATGCCTGCTTGTTTCATTTGTTCCAGCAACGGATTGGGTGCTGAGTTATAGTTGGTATTTACTTCATCTGTAATGAACCAGATGTCCATATCAGGATGTTGATTTTTTTTGGCAACCAGCGCTTCGGTGAATTCAGTACTCACGGGAGGAAAGTTCTGTCCCTTGTGCTGATAATTATTGAACAGGAACATATCCACCAGGACAAACTGCTCTGCTTCCTCCACAACCTGCATCATGCGCTGGAAAATCTGTTGTTCGTGCTGCATCTGTCCATCAGATGAAGGGTAGGTGAGGTCATGCAGGAACTCGACTTGATCCACACGATACTCCGGACTTTCGTAGGAAATGCCCGGTGGTAATGGTTTGTAGGTCTGATAGAGCATGACGGCGATGAGCCATAGGACCAATAGGACGAGTCCTGTTCGTATGTATGGAAATTTGCCGCGTGAAGACTTGCGGTCTGATGTATGGCGGCGTAATGAGACCAACGGTGGACTCCCCCTTCTGTACTTGCTGACTTCTATTACCACACGGATGATAACGTTGACGCAGGACAACCCGGTAGAATAACTGATGTAGCGGTAAAATGCATATGGCAAAATTGGCAGGATGTAATCGACAGGTGTCTGAGCGTTGTGTATAATGAGTGTATTATTTTTGTAGAATGTTAGGGTTTTCATATGCCTGACAAGGACGGGGAACCAATGATATAACCTTTGAAATCTGGACATTTAGGAAAGAAAGTGGGTAATAAGGTGTATTCCATCAAACAAGTCGCTGCCATGCTCGGTATCCCGACGGTGACGCTCCGGGCTTGGGAGAATCGGTATAGTGCGGTCACCCCTGAGCGGACGGAATCGGGGTATCGAATGTATACCGAAGAGAATGTTGCGGATCTGCGCTGGTTGAAAGAGCAGGTTGAGCTGCATCAGACCAATATTTCGGAAGCGGTACGGATGTTGAAAGTAAACAAATTAAATCCGCCCGAGGCTGTGCCCACGCCGATCATGGCTCCGGTGCCTACGATGGAAGAAGCCTACGCACGCATGGCAGATCAGATCTATGACTCGCTCTACAACTTTCAGGGTGAACGTGCCAATGGTTTGATTGATTTTGGTTTCACCATGTATGGGTATGACTCGATGTTCTATCATGTGTTGGTGCCCATTCTGGTTCGGGTTGGAGATGCATGGGAGCAAGGCAGGGCTTCGGTGGCCCAGGAACACTTCATGACACAGCTGATTTCACAGCGGTTTTATCAGTTTTTCCATCTGTTCCCGATCTATCCGCATCTGCCCAAAGTTCTGGCGTTGTGTCCGGAAGGGGAGCATCATCAGGTCGGATTGCTGCTGTTCTCTCTCTTTATGCGCAAAAATGGAGCGGAAGTACTGTATCTGGGTGCGAACACACCAGAAGAAGGTATCTTTCCGATTATCCGGGAGCAGAAGATCAAGTTGGTCTGCCTTTCGATCACAAGTCCAGGGCTTCTTGAACGGTGTGATCAGCTTATAGAGCGGATTAAAAACGAGTTTCCACATATTCGCTTCGTACTTGGTGGAAAGGGCTATGAGCGTGCAGAACATGCTCGTTACCCGCAATGGATTATGCCAGAGGATTCAGCGGATTGGCAGTCATGGATAGAACGTGAGTATCTCGCAGATCGACCACCTGGTGCGAGGTTTGGACAGGCACATAACTAAACGTATCTTAGCATTCAATGAATAGGTTAGTGTATAAAGGACATCCTTTGACGAAAGTGATCAAAGGGTGTTTTTTTGTGTTTATATATGGATTAGTAGAGTATTTTGACCGACGGGTCATTTTTTGGTTTACAAGGTCGTATAATATTTGTATTATATTTGTATAATGTTTTTGCTAGTTACCGCTTAAAGTGTTCTTGGGCGGTTTAATAATAGGTTAGGGGCTAGAGAACTATAGGAATTCCCTACATAGAAAGGTGAGTGGCATGATACCGAATCAACAACGCAAACGTGCAGCTGTCATTGGCGCAGGTCCGGGTGGACTTGCAGCAGCGATGTTATTGTCCGGTCAGGGGTACGAGGTAGATGTGTATGAGAAACAGCCAGTCATCGGGGGGCGTTCTGCCAGATTGGAACTGGGTGAATATCGATTCGACCGGGGTGCTACATTTTTGATGATGCCGCAGCTGATTGAAGAGATGTTCGACGTGGTGGGACGTAAGTTATCCGATTATGTGCATATGAAAGAGTTAACCCCACTGTACGCACTGAACTTTGGTGATAAGGTGTTCACGCCTTCTCGTAATCGGGAAGATACAGCTGCACAGATTAAGGAATTGTTTCCGGGCAATGAAGACAATTACCTTCGGTTCATGCAAGAAGAAGAAGTGAAGTTTGGCAAAGTCATGCCTTTGCTCCGTCGTCCTTTTGGCAAGCTGACTGACTATTTGCGCAAGGATGCGGTAACAGCTCTACCCAAGCTTGATGTCCACAATACAGTCTATGGGATCTTGTCCCGCTATTTTACAGATGAGCGTCTACGCTGGGCATTTACATTCCAATCCAAATATCTTGGCATGTCTGCCTGGGATTGTCCGGGTACCTTTACCATATTATCGTTTATTGAGCATCACTACGGATTGTTCCACCCCATTGGCGGCGTGAATCGGATCTTCCAAGCCATGGCTGATGTCGTGGAAGAATACGGAGGACGAATACATACTTCCACCCCGGTGAAACAGGTCATCGTTCGCAATGGTCGTGCAGAAGGTGTGTTGCTGGAGAACGGTGAACGCATCGATGCGGACCATGTGGTGGTGAACGCTGACTTCGCACATGCAGTGAATCATCTGTTCGAACCAGGCGTGCTTAAGAAATATACCCCGGAGAAAATGAAACGCAAAAAGTATTCCTGCTCTACAGCAATGCTGTATCTGGGTGTGGATGGTGATGTGGACCTTCCCCATCACTCGATCTATTTTCCCGAGGACTACCGGTTGAACGTTGATGAGATTACAAAGCACAAAATGTTATCAGCCGATCCATCTCTATATATTCATAACCCTTCCAGACTTGATTCGACGCTGGCACCGGAAGGGAAATCTGCTCTTTATGTTCTTATGCCTACGCCTAACCTTACCGCAGACATTGATTGGGAGGCAGAACGGGAGAATGTGCAAGAGGCCATGATGAAACGCATGGAAGGCATTCCTGAGCTGGCAGACATACGCAGCCGTATTGAAGAATGTATGCTGTTCACTCCACTTGATTGGGAGACTGAACTGGATGTGTATCGCGGAGCAACGTTTAATATGGCACATAATTTGGGTCAGATGATGTATCTGCGTCCCCATAACCAGTTTGAAGAGTTGAAAAGTGTATGGCTGGTAGGCGGCGGAACACATCCGGGCAGCGGGTTGCCAACGATCTTCGAATCGGCACGGATCAGTGTCAGACTGATTCAGGAAGAGGACGCGCGTATGCGCTCGAAACCATCCTCGTACGTGAAGACGGCAGAAGCCGGAGGGCATTCATGAAGCGGGCCGCTATTGTAGGGGCAGGGATTGGTGGACTTACTTCTGCGCTGTTATTGAACCGTCAGGGCTGGGATGTCACCGTCTATGAACGGGGTTCTCGCATTGGCGGACGCATTGGATATGAGCAGGAAGGGGAATACCGGATCGATCAGGGGCCAACGATCGTACTGCTGCCGGAGATGTTACTTGGCATACTGGAGGAAGCAGGCGTAGATCGTTCGAAGATTGAGTTACTTCGCTGTGATCCGTTATACAGAGTGCATTACCACAGTGGTCGTGTCATGACCAAGATGACCTCACGAGAAGAGCAGACGGCTGAGATTGAACGTTTGTTCCCAGGAGAGAGCCCAGGTTTCACACGATTTATGAAAGATATGGACACGTTGTTTCCGGCAGGCCGGGCAGCGTTTCTGGAAAGGGCTTTTCCGCGCAAAAGGGATTTCTTCACCCCTTCGCTCATGTCCCTCATGGGCAGACTGCGTGCACACAAAAGTGTTCGGAAAGCGGTAGGCGATTATTTTCACCATGAGGAATTGCTCGACGCTTACTCTCTGCAAAGTCTATACATCGGTGGATCACCGTTTGGGACGCCAGGCATCTACTCCCTTTTGCCTTACGCAGAGCATGAATACGGCATTTGGATGGTCAAAGGTGGATATGCAGCATTGCCGGCCATTCTGGAACAGGAACTGATATCACGTGGTGGGCGTGTTGTGCTGAATTCCGAAGTGACCGGACTCACGATTGAAAATGGTGTGTGTAAAGGTATAGAAACGGCAGTAGGCGCAGAAAATGTGGATGCAGTTATCTACAATGGTGATTTCCCCCATCTTTCAGGTTTGCTTGGACAATCACCAGAGGTAGCGCGGAAAAGAAAACCATATCGTCCCTCTTCCGGATGTGTATTGCTCTATGTGGGCGTGGACAAAACCTGGGAAGATGCAACAACACACCAGTTCTTCCTGCCACCGAGTCTTGAAGGTAGCTTACAGGAAGTGTTCAATCAGCGACGCATTCCGGCAAAGTCCTCATTTTACGTATTTAATCCGGTCGCATTGGATGAAACTGCAGCGCCTCAAGGACAGAGTGTATTGTATTTCCTCATTCCCGTACCAGATGCCGAAGGTGTCGACTGGGATCAGGAGAGCGAAGTATTGGCAGAACGTGTACTGGAAGAAGCGGAGCAACGTGGATTCCCGGGACTTCGTGCAGCGATTAAGTGGAAAAAGGTACGTACACCCGCTGACGCAGAGCGAGACGGTCTCTATGGGGGCGGAAGCTTTGGTATAGCACCTGTATTGTTCCAGTCCGGTGTATACCGACCGCAACCCAAACCATTCCCTAATATAAAGGGATTATATGCCGCAGGAGCATCTGTACATCCAGGTGGCGGAGTGCCGATTGTAATGCAGAGTGCACGTATGGCCGTCAATCAACTCATGAAGGAGATGGGAACATGAATGAAGCGATTTTGAGCAGGTGTGAAGAGTTGATGCAAAAGGGTTCTTCCTCTTTTTATCAGGCCTTTAGAGGGCTGCCAAGTCCACGTCGGGAAGCGGTATATGTCATTTATGCCTTCTGCCGCATGATTGATGACAGTGTAGATGAGCCGGAACATTCACCCTATACGATACACGAGATCCATGACTTGTTTGATCGCCTAGACGACGCGGAAGGGCACTTTATCTGGCCAGCACTGAGATGGTTGTTCAGCAGTTTCCCTCATCTGGATAAGGGGCCATTTTTCCGTCAGATGGAAGGGCAGCTCACAGATCTTAAAGTAACGCATTATACAACGCTGCAGGAACTGGAGCATTATTGTTATCTGGTAGCCGGAACCGTAGGTGAGATGTTGTTGCCTGTACTTCGGGATGATAACGGAGCGGAAGTAGCCATGAACGGGATTGCTTTGGGTAAAGGGATGCAGATCGTTAATATTATTCGGGATGTTGGTGAAGATCGGGCCAGAGTGCGCCGGTATGTTCCGCTGGAGATCATGGAGAAGCATGGTTACACCGAGCAGGACTTTGAAGACGGAATCGTGGATGAACGTTTTATTGCCGTTGTTCATGAATTAAAAGCTGCAGCATTGAACTGGTTCCGTATTGGCATGGATCGTTTGGATACGTACCCAACGGAAAGTGCGTTTTCCATCGAGCTGGCAGCAGCTTTTTACTCCACCATTCTACACGCCGTTGAACGCAACGATTATGACGTATATACCAAACGGGCATATGTTAGCGATGAATTGAAACTGGAGATGCTGGGTGCGATTGTGAAACGTTACCCGATGCTGGCCTATCAAGCCTCCCGAACGGCGGTATCCTGATGATCCAGTGGCTTTACTGGGCGTGGTATGTCATTGGAGCAACCTTGATGCTAACGATCGGTGTGCCTGACGTATTATCTTTTTCAAATGGTTTATTTCTAATCTTCTACGCATTGTATGTGCTGGATCTGATCTATCAAGGGCGTAATCGGACAGGCCTGTCCGACCAGTCAGTCATCTGGCTGAAACCCGGACTCTGGATATCCTCTGTGATCATCTGGCTTGGAGGTATGGGCGTGGAGTGGGTAGGGGTTCATACCCATTGGCCCTTTGGTGAGTATGCTTACTCAGACTTCTTCGGAATTCATCTGTTCAGTGTGCCGGTTACGCTGGGTTTTGCCTGGATCGCAGTGGTGGGTAACTCGGCGCTGTTAAGTGGCGGTGGTTCAACCTGGACTGGCAAATTGCTTCGAGCAGTGAAGACTGGGTTCTGGGCAATTGTACTCGATCTGGTACTCGACCCTGTTGCACATGCGAGAGGATTCTGGGAGTGGCAGGCTCCAGGCGGTTTCTACGGTGTTCCGTGGACCAATTACATAAGCTGGTTTATCATGGGTGCATTCCTGTCCCTCTTCCTTCCGGCCATGCCTAATGACCGTAGCTCATTACTGCGTGCAAAATGGCTGTATCAGCTGTTTATTCTTCTGTTCGGCCTACTTGCTCTAAAGGAAGGAATTACGGGCAGCTTTATCATCGCCATTGCTGGGGTGCTTCTTGCCGAAGGGAGCTGGCTCTATGATTCGCGCCGTAAAATCAAAACCGTTTAATCGTATTTTTGCCTTATACAATCACTATTATCTGCTGCGTCGTCGCTTCCGCTCCTTCACGCTCACAGGGTCACTGGACCCGCAGGTGGATCTCAGGGACAACTCTCCGATTGATCCCAATCGCCCGGTGATTTACTTCATGAACCACAGCTCCTGGTGGGATGGTCTGCTGCTCTATCATGCGGCCAGACAGACATCGCGGGGAGATCATTATGTGATGATGGAGGAGCAACAGCTTCAGCAATATGCTTTTTTTCGTAAATTGGGTGCGTATTCGATCAATAAGGAGAGTGCGTCCGGTATTCGGACCTCTCTACAGTACACCAGTGAATTATTGGATTCAGGTAAAAGGGTCTGGATTTTTCCCCAAGGAGAAATTCTGCATCAGGAGGCGAGACCGATTCGGTTCCGTCCAGGCATTGGATTGTTGCTTCGTCGCTGCCCGAATGCCATCGCCGTACCGGTAACCTTGTGCCATGGGATGGTTCAGCATGATCTACCGGAAATATCGATGCTGGCAGGCCCTCCTGTGATGGAAGACTGGAAGGCGTGGAAGAGTGAAGAGATTGCCTCCAGACTCGGTCATGTGTTGGAACAGCAGTTAGACGATCATAGATCAGAGCTTGTACGGATGGGGCAGGGAAGTTTGCCATATGCGCTTCCGCTGATTCGTCATGTACGTTCGACAAGTGAAAAATACGATGCGGCACGAAAGCGGGTGAACCGTTAGCATGAATGCATCTGAAATCTTCTGGATTGTGCTTACCTGCATATTGGGCATACAGTTGCTGTTCGCTCTATGGAACGTCTCCTGTCTGCCCAAGGTACGTTTATTCCGAGCAGACCGAATACAACCACCAGACCTGCTGGTCTCGGTGCTGATTCCAGCCAGAAATGAAAGACTACATATCGAAGGATGTCTGGAAAGTGTGCTCGCGAGCGATACGTCGGGATTCCGGATGGAAGTGTTGGTGCTGGATGATCGCTCCGACGATGAGACAGCGGCCATGGTACAAGCGATTGCGGATCGGGATGCACGTGTGCGTCTGCTGCATGGTGTCGATCTTCCCGAGGGCTGGATGGGGAAATCCCATGCGTGTCACAGGCTGGTTCAGGAGGCCAAGGGAGAATGGTATATGTTCGTGGATGCGGATGTGCGTCTGGAGCCAAGTGCGATTCGGCAGACTCTTGCGGCAGGGTGTGAGCAGAGTGGGGGGCTTATAACCGGTTTTCCTTATCAGGTAACAAAGACATGGATGGAAAAGCTTGTTGTGCCCATGATGGTCTTCACCATCATCAGTCATCTGCCCATTTTCATGATACGCAGATCATCCAGTCCGATGTTTGTGGCCGCTACGGGGGCTTTTTTGCTGATTCATCGCTCCAGTTACGAAGCATCCGGCGGTCATGCTGCCATTCAGGCACATCTGGTGGATGACATGAGTCTTGCCAAAGCTGTCAAGCGTGCAGGTCATCCGGTGATGTTGACAGACGTGCATGACGTAACAAATACCCGCATGTATCAGAACGGGGCAGAAGTATGGAACGGGTATAAGAAAAACATGTACGAAGGTATGGGACGCAAAGACGTACTGCTGCTGGGCACGATGTTGATGTATACACTGATGTATATTGTGCCTCCACTAGGATTGATTATTGGACTCATGACGGGTAGTTCGGTGTCCGTTCTGTATGGATTGATAGGAACTTTATTAGGTATGGCTGTGAAAAGAGTAGCGGATCATGCTGGCGGACAGCCCTGGTGGCTTGCCCTTCTGCAACCGGTCAGCATGGCCTGTGTCATTGCCATCGGACTTGCTTCCTGGCAGGCAGGCCGCTCAGGCAAGGGGTATGTATGGAAAGGTAGGCGGTACAGTTGAGAGGTAACGTCATGATAATCGGTGCAGGATTTGGAGGTCTGTCGTGTGCAATAAGACTGGCTTCACAAGGTGTGCAGGTGACCATTCTGGAACGGCAGCAACATGTAGGTGGCAAGCTGCAGCAGATTGAGCGGGACGGGTATCATTTTGACCGGGGACCGAGCACGATCACGATGCCATCCACTTTTCGTTCAGTCTTCGATCATGCGGGAGTAACGATGGAAGATTACGTACAGTTATATGAGTTAGAACCACGCACGCGTAATGTATTCGCAGATGGAACAGTGGTGGATTTGTCAGGCAATCGCGGGTGGATGAAGGAGCAGATCGCGGCGTACAGTCCGGAGGATGCGTCTCGTTATGATGCATTTATGGATGAGTCTGCTGCACTGTATGCGGAAGCCAATCGTCATTTTCTGGGTAAGTTGTTGCTGTCTCCTTCTGACAAATACAATCTTCAAATGCTGCGCAGCCTGCTCCGCGTGCGGCCAACGGTGAAGCTGGATAAGCTGCTGCGTTCCTATTTCAAGCATCCGCATACGCTGGCTATGTTCGGACGGTACGCGACCTATGTAGGATCATCGCCGTATCAGTCGCCTTCGATCTTTGCCATGATGGGTCATGTGGAAGCAGAAGTCGGCATCTACGGAGTCAAAGGAGGAACCTATCAACTGATCGAAGGAATGACTCGTCTGGCACAGGAAAAAGGTGTGCAGATCATTACCGGTACAGAGGTCCGGCAGATTGTTGTTCGGAATGGCAAAGTGGCAGGTGTGGATACGGATCAAGGCTTCCGCGAAGCCGATCAGGTGGTCGCCAATGGAGATGTGCTTAGCGTGAATCGACTGCTGCTCACACCGGAACATCGGAAAGAGATGAGCGATGCGCGCATACAGAAGTATGAGCCGTCCATTTCAGGATTTGTGACGCTAGCGGGTGTGCGAAGACAATATGATGCATTGCTGCACCATACGGTTTTCTTCCCGGAACGGTATGAACCGGAGTTTGACCATATTTTCCGTGACCGTAAAATGCCCGCCGATCCCACGATCTACATCTGTTACTCCGGTTATTCGGAAGCAGGCATGGCCCCGGCGGGAGCCAGCAATCTGTTCATTCTGGTCAATGCCCCCTACTTGTCGGATTCGTGGAATTGGGAGCAGCAGACGGAATGTTATGGGGAGTTTGTGCTTGAACAGTTAGCGACGCGGGGAATTACCGGTTTGAACCAATCCGATGTGCTGATCCGGTACACACCGCGAGATATCGAACGGGATACCTTGGCGCATAAAGGGTCGATCTACGGCATCTCGTCCAACTCGGTGAAGCAGACCTTTATGCGACCAGGCAACCGAAGCAAAGATGTACAAGGACTCTGGTACGTCGGCGGAACGACACATCCAGGCGGAGGAACCCCGATAGTGACGTTGTCCGGACAGCTTGTTGGGGAGCAATTGGCATCGGAAATCTTGAGATAAGTTTGTTGTGCAGATGATGGAGTGAAAATGTGTTTTGTTGATCCATGTGCGTGTGTATCGTCTCTGCTAACCAGCTTCGAAGATGCGACAGATGATCCGTGCTGTTGAGTAGGTATGAGATAGTGGTGCTCCGGGATTTAAGTGAGACATTTGGTGTCGGGGCATCCTTTCAATAGCCGGTTTGGAACGTTATACTGGATAGAGTTAAACTGCTGAGCTGCAATGCTAATAGGATTAATGTTTTTGTCTTTTGCAAAAGACGTATATACATAGAAGTAAGGAACTGGCAGGTTATCCTGTCGATCCGCACGATTCTCACATAGGAGGTCTCATCATGAATGAACAAGAGCGAGCCGGCGAACGGCTGCTTCCCGAAGTGGCTACGGGAGAACGGAAGCTAGAGCACGTGCGCCTCTGTCTTGAGGAGAATGTGGCAGGAGAAGGGGTAACCAGCGGTATGGAGCGGTTTGCGTTTCGCCATCACCCACTGCCGGAACTGGATTTTGAAGAGGTGCATCTGGAGACTTCGTTTATTGGCAAAAAAGTACGCACACCCTTGCTCATCAGTTCGATGACGGGTGGAAGCAAAACAACGGGCGCCATCAATGAGCGCCTCGCCCGAGTAGCGAACGCCAGAGGCTGGGCGCTCGGCGTAGGTTCGATCCGGGCTGCCGTAGAACAGCCGGAACTCGCGAGTACCTTCGATGTGCGGCGCTGGGCACCGGACATCCCGGTCATTGCCAACCTGGGCGCGGTGCAGCTGAACTATGGTTTCAGCACAGCTGATTTTCAGCGCGCCGTGGATATTGCGGGTGCGGACATGCTCGTGCTTCATCTGAACACGTTGCAGGAGGTTTTTCAGCCGGAAGGTAACACCAACTTTAGCGGATTATTTCAGCGAATTGAGAACTTGTGTCGTGAACTAGACGTACCTGTTGGCGTGAAAGAGGTAGGTTTTGGCATCGATGGTGTGACGGCTCAACGCTTATATGAAGCGGGTGTCGCGTTTATCGATGTGGCCGGGGCAGGTGGTACAAGCTGGGTACAGGTGGAGAAATACCGCAACAATAACCCGGTACGCCGGGCAGCTGCTGAAGCTTTTGCTGACTGGGGCATTCCCACAGCAGAGTGTATTCAGGAAGTGCGAGCGCTGAACCCTACTGGTGCCCTGATCGGCAGCGGTGGACTGTACACTGGCGTGGATGCGGCCAAAGCCCTCGCGCTCGGTGCGGACCTGGCTGGTTTTGGCCGATCTCTGCTCGAATCCGCAGTCGCTTCGGATGATGCGCTAAATGAGCGGTTGGAACAGGTCGAATTCGAGTTGCGTACCGTCATGTTCGGCATTGGTGCAGGGCGGATTGAAGATTTGAAGCAGACGTCACGTCTGGTGGAACGGCGTTAGGCCGGGGTTGACATGATGGTGCGAACCCCAAGCTCACATGATTTCCCTGGGGGACTTGTAAAATTTTGTCGGCCCCCTTTTTTTGATCTTTTGGCAATGATTATTCTCTCGGATAGTTAGATGAATTAATATTTAAAGATTAAGTTGCTTAATGGTGTCCCGTATTTGTATCTTTATTACATTGTTTTAGCTGCCGCGCTCGCCAAAAGTTCGGGGCCTGAAGTACGTGGGTTCATTTCTCGACTGCTTCCCAAATATTTTAAACTTAATTACCCTTATTTTGTTGCTATCTTTATAGCTGTCTAAGGATAAATTATGCAAAGGATTTTTGTGAAACTACGAAAAGGGAGAACGAAAATTTCGTTCTCCCTTTTCTAACATAACGTGATAGTCTGTCTTACTATATAACTAATTATTTTTAAAAAGTACTTTTTATAGCCTCATGGCTAGTGATGAGTTTAGAGTAATTAGCATCAGAGTAATAGTAAGTAACATTTTTAACATTTCTATAATCATGGCTAATATATTGATCAATTTTTATATAAACTTCACTTGCTCCAGCTCTTTTAGCAAGATTGATAGCCCCTATTACTACAGCTACTGTTCCCATACCTGGCACAAGTCCTATGATTAACAGAGCAGCATCTCCGGCGTTGTTTATAATACTTTGTTTTGTTTTAAATGTTGTAACATATGTCCAACTTGTTGCTGCGGCTGAATTCAAGGAATTTGTCTTTCTGTATTCTCTAACAGCCTCAACAACCATTACACCATCTAAATAAATGCTTCCGTTAGCATCTTTTTTATATTGTTGCGTTACACCGTTAGCACCTGTCCAGATGCCTTCTGTTTTTTCGTCATTTGTGAATTCGAGTGATACACTCTGATTTGTATCATGATTTATTACAACTTGTTTATTATCATTAATTATAACCTCATATGGATTATTTTCTTGTGCATGAATTGTTGATGGATAAAATGTTGCAATTAATGTTGCTGCCATTACAGTAGAGAGGAGTTTAGTTGCTTTTTGTTTAATAGACAATTTATATCATCCTTCTTTATGTTCTTTTATTTTCTTTAACCTTCTAATAACATCAAGTATCAAGATAAATACAAACATACCTGCTAAAAAGAAGTATTCTTTCTTATCTTCTTTGATCCCAAAAAAAGTATAAAAATAACCGCAAATAAACATTAATATTATATCTACCCAAATTATAATTCGATGATAGTTTTTCATGGGAATCTACTCCTCAATTTTAGTGTTTTCTAAGTTGTTATATGTATCCCCATACTTCTTTTACTTTAAATGAAGAACGAAATCCTCCCCTCTAAATCTTTTTTAAAACGCTTACAATGTAACTATAGCATAAATACGATCTTAAATGTATTTTTAAGCCAAATCAGGACGTTTGAATTATGTAATTAAGTATTTTCACCTAATTGTAACAGTTATCACGAAAAATTGAGGAAGTGAATTTTTTCGTTTTAACAAAAGTAGGTCACTTAATAACGTTAACTCTATAAGTTGAATTTAAGTTCTTAGCAGACTCTAACAGGGTGAATTTTCCATTTATTTAAATAAGAAATAGATCAATGATGGACAGTCGAAAACTGCTATGTAGAAACATAATGAACTGGAAAAATTAACATCAGCTATGAAACAAGCCGAATGACGGTGAGCAGTTATATCTATACCTGTTTTTTTGATGAACAGAAAGATAAGCTTGAGGTAGTGTTTCGGCCACCTTACACATTCGCTCGTCGGACTCTGTAGTGCCAAAATGAATTAAGCATGGCCAATACGGTTTCACATTAGTAGGACTCAGTAAAAACACAAAAAATCCGTCCAAAAATCGACGGATTTTTTGTGTTTTTCTTTAGATGTGAAATTTTGTTTCATCAACAATGTTTAACCTGGTTTGTTTTTTTACCCCTTGTCATCATCCGGTATGTACTCCAAAACATCTGTAAGAGTGTAATCATTTCCTGTCATTGCCCGTAGAGTGTTCACGATATTATTCAACGTATCTAAATCAAGCCTTTTCGTTTTTCCTTCGCACAAATCATATATAAGGTTTGGTCTTACTTTTGCTTCCCTGGCCAGTGCATTTTTAGTGACGCTGGCTGCATCTAAAGTATCGCCCAATCTTATTTTAATAGACATAGCCAATTCCACCTTTTACTTCAATGATAACCTAACGTTAAATGTTTTGAAATAATCACTTGACGTTTATCGTTAAACGTTATAAAGTTTGGGTGTATTATCAATAGACGTTAAACTATTGACGTTAAATTTTTCGTCGTTTTAAATCAAATTCAATAATGTTTTAAATTTACCTAATGGTTATTTCTTCATAATGATTATGAATAATGAGTCTCATTCTTTTTAAGGGAGGGCAATAGTGTCATGAAAATCTCAAACCATTTTGAACGTGCTTTGTTAATCCTCGACACCTTTGACCAAGATCGAGAAATGTATATTTATCAAGGTTATGTCATGAATGAGCGCTATATCATTTATGTAGATGAAGGTACGTTATGGCTTCGGCATGTACAGAGAGTTACACATATAGATCATTTATATATTGATGGAGATACTGGAGGGTTAGTCCTGGCTGAGCATATCACAGGAAATGCAAGAGAGATGCTAGAGTCAATCGTGGACAGATTGAGTGGTATGGATGCGTTGACATTTCTCACGGATGTCTTATTGTGGACTCCCGACCGAGTGGATATGAATTTGATGCTTGATCGCATTCTATGACAAAGGCTTTCTAGCCCTCTTCCAGGCTATTCTCTACAACATTTTAAGAAAAGCAGATAAATCTTATTATAATAATAGTAAATTATTTACAAGTAAAATATTGCTAATTAACTGAGGTGTATAGTATGATTTTATTGACCATTGCTTAATTTTGCTTGGAAAGGTGGTGTACCTTTGAACTCAGTAGCCACAATACGTGATCATTTAGCAGACTACTTAAAAACGAACCATATGACACTCAATCAATTCTCTGAGATATCGGGAATTAACTCAGGGACGTTGAGTGGTACGCTGAACGGGCTGCGTCCCATAGGCATGCAGCAGTTGGATCGACTAACTGCCGGGATGGGTTTAACAGAGGGTTACTTCTATGAATTATACATAAATGAGTGTTTTGTACATACAAGCCCGGATTGGCGAAGACTTGGGCCTTTTTTATACCGTTGTGCCGAACTCGGTAAGGTCGATTATATGGAAGAAGCCGTTAATCTAATTATGGATAATCTTTCCTATGCGCCGCTTTTGTTCGAGTTGGCTGAACAGTTATATCGTGAAGGGAAGTTGGAAGCGGCCAAGCCCTTGTACCTTTGTGTAGCCGAGGGTGAGAAAATGCAACATTCTGAACGGTTGGCTCTAAGTCAGTATCGTTTGTTCACAATCGGGCTTTCCAAGGATCAGTTGAGCAATCTTACACTTGCAACGCAGTTTGAGTTTTTTGTAGATCGGCTTGATGAACACTACCAGCTGGATGGATTGAACGATTTGATTAATGTGTATGCTTCGTTACGCCGATGGGATAAGGTGAAGAATCTTGCTGACAAGTTAAAACTAAAAGCAATGATCCATTATGAATTAGGGGTAACATCTGAAGAGCCCGAGGCTAAACCCAAAAAGCAGATTGTTTTTTACGTTTTGTACGCATATTTAGCGCTTGGAGAAGCTTGTTTCTACTATGAAGAATATGAAAAGGCACTTCAATATGTATCTATGTACACCGATTATAGCTGGGTAAATAATCCGAGTGACGAGGAAACCGTTGTTATTCGTCAGTTCGAGGAATGGGCAGAAGGCAACTGTTATCTATATGAATTAATGTCAGGTAAAACAGAGGTTATCCCAAGTTATATGAACTACATCTCGGAGAGAGAGAACGAAATCTTCCCTGCTTTATGTGCAATTGTGAATGCGGCAAATCGGTTTGATATCAACATTGACTCAGTTCTTGAAGCGTATGACTCTTATTTTATCTACCAAGAACAGAGCAGTCGTATTGGAAAAATCAGCGAGCAATTTACGAATGATCAATATGGTACTTTGCTTGTGGGCCTAGGTACATACTATTTAAAACATCAAGATTATAACAGAGGATTTGAGTTGATTCTTAACGGTTTGGATTTTGTAATTAAAATTAAGAATAAAGATAGTGTTCTAGAGTGTATAAAAATATTTGAAGAATTTCGGTGTTTTGCAGTTGAAGAAGCTAAACTACGATATAAAAGAATGATTCGGGAGGTTTGATGACGAATGAAGATGAAATTGGCAGTATTGATAGTTACATGCAGTATCGCAGTAGGCGTAGTTGTTCCTATAACTCAACCAATCCCCGTTGAAAAAGACCGTCCAGTAATCATGACGACTAATGGCCATGGCATGGGAAGTTAACCAGCGTTTCTGAAATTAATATGAGCTGCTCCCTCAAGTAGAATGGTGAATTGTCTACTTTGAAGGGAGCTTTTTCGTGTTGGAGTTCGCCTGATTTCCTACTAATTAGCAGAATAGACTAGAATGTTACAACAGGGAGGGGTGAATATGGATTGTGGTGAGCTCAAGTCGCAGATCGAAGCAGCGAGACAAAAGCTCTATCAACTCAAGGTGGACTATGGAGATCTGCTTCATCCTCATGTTATACAGCAATCTATGGTCCTGGATGATCTAATTAATCAATACAATCAGGTTAAAATAAAAAAGCCGATTGAATAATTCAATCGACTTTGGGCGAGAAACTTTGGCGGGTCGCTCGCCCCTATATTTTAACATAAGTCCACAGAGCGAAGTATCGTTATTACATACATTCTTCCCTCACAGTTACATTCTCATTGGTAACAGTGACGTATGAATTGCCGGACAAGTATTCCGTATAACCACAAACCGTTTTGTTAAAGGTTTTTCCGCGGCTGTCCGTAAACGCCAAGGAGACGGCGCCCTCCCCAGAACGTTTCAGCTGCGGGGTGAATTTCATGTTTGCTCCGCTGGGAATATCCTTATCGAATACGTAGGTGGAGCCACTCTCATTGTTGTTTAACGAGTTGTCGCCTTGGACCAGGCTAGCCTGAATATTGGTGATGTCATAGTCGGACTGATTGTGGATCGTGATCCTTAAGTGACGAAAGGGATCGATTACATTCAGAAAGCTTCTAAAAGCGACGATGCCGATCACGAGGACGATAGCGGACAAGATAATAATTTTCTTTTTGGAAAATCGACTACGTGTGTTCAATATGATCCACTCCCTTCCTTCATGAGGTATAAACGATGGGAAGAGATCAAAAGTTATAAATAAAATGGATAAATATGAAATTGAAGCTCGAATCGTCAGAATTACTTCATGCGCTAAGCGGGAGAAAAGGATACAATAAGATACTAGTAGTGCAAGAAGGATTGCACAGAGATCATACATAATGAAGATCACTCGAAATAAGGAGGGGAAAAAGTTGAAACTTTCTCCAATGAATCAGGAAGATTATGCGAGTTTTCGCATTCGATCGATTAAGGATTTTGCAGAAGAAAAGTAGAAGCAGGTACCTGGGCGGAGGAAGAGGCGCAGCAACTGGCCGAGGAATCTTATGAACGTTATCTGCCAGAAGGCTTGAACACACCTGGAGCGTATCTCTACAATCTGGTGCACCCTGTGGACGGAAATGTGGGGTATATCTGGTTTAATATCACGGATAATCGTCGCGGGAAAGATGCTTTTTTGCTGGATATTGTGGTTGAAGAAGCACACCGTGGTAAGGGATACGGAACAGAGACAATGCAGGCGCTTGAACAGACGGCCTTGAGTCTTGGCGTGGATCGCATTGGTTTGCATGTGTTTGGACATAATGTGCGGGCGAGCAGCCTGTATCGGAAGATGGGATATGAGGTAACGGATCTAACGATGTACAAGGAAATTAAAGGGTAAACCTAATAGCAGATAATCTAGGCCAAACTTAAGATCTGCGCCAAACGAATTATCCGCAGGAACCGGGGATTTCGGGAAGCGGATGGGACTCTGGTCGAATTGGCGAAGTTCCTTGATGCCTTGAGGTTTGTCATATATAATGTATAGGATTATCCATACCGAACAAGTAATCAATGAGGAGTTGTCATATACATGGCTTTGAAAGCTGGAATCGTGGGTCTGCCTAACGTTGGTAAATCTACATTGTTTAACGCAATTACACAAGCAGGTGCCGAATCGGCAAACTATCCGTTCTGTACAATTGACCCTAACGTGGGGATCGTTGAAGTACCCGATGAGCGTTTGGACAAACTGACAGAACTCGTTGTACCTAAGAAAACAGTACCAACGGCGTTTGAGTTTGTAGATATCGCTGGTCTTGTTCGCGGTGCGAGCAAAGGCGAAGGTCTTGGTAACAAGTTCCTTGCCCACATTCGTGAAGTAGATGCAATTGTACACGTGGTACGTTGCTTTGTAGATGAGAACATCACACACGTCGATGGTAAAATTGACCCGGTGAGCGACATCCAGACGATCAATCTGGAGCTGATCCTGGCCGATATCGAAAGTGTTGAGAAGAAAATCGATCGCTCCAAGAAAAACATGAAGGGCGGCAACAAGACTGCCTCTCAAGAAGTAGAAGTGTTGGAGAGAGTGAAGGCTGTTCTGTACGATGACAAGCCGGCACGCAGCATGGAACTTACGGATGATGAGCTTCTGATCGTGCGCGATCTGCACTTGCTTACCCTGAAGCCTGTTCTGTACGCAGCCAATGTAGCTGAGGACGAAATCGGCGATGTGGCGAACAATGCTTACGTGCAAAAAGTAAGAGAATTCGCAGCTGCTGAGAATGCAGAAGTGGTGCCAATCAGTGCAAAGGTTGAAGAAGAGATCTCCGAGCTGGAAGGCGAAGATAAACAAATGTTCCTGGAAGAACTCGGTATCGAGGATTCCGGTCTGAACCTGTTGATCAAAGCGGCTTACAAATTGCTCGGTCTGTACACATACTTCACAGCAGGTGTACAGGAAGTTCGTGCTTGGACAATCCGTAAAGGTACCAAAGCACCTGGCGCAGCGGGTGTCATTCACACCGACTTCGAACGTGGATTCATCCGGGCAGAAGTGGTTTCCTACGATGATCTGGTAGCAGCGGGTTCCATGAACGGTGCCAAAGAGCGCGGACAACTTCGTCTTGAAGGTAAAGAGTACGTTGTAAATGACGGCGACGTTATGCACTTCCGTTTCAACGTATAAGTTGTTACACCTTTATATGTAGATTCAATAACATGACCCTGCGACCTTCTCGTGAAGTTCGTGGGGTTTTTGACTTAGAGTTTTGCAGTGGGGTTAATAGCCTTATGCAGCGCGTGGAAAGTAGCGCGGAACAAGAAAAAACCTCGGATTAGGTTGATCGCCTTGCAATCCGGTGGTTTTTCATTCGTCTGATTGAAATTCCCCGTGTTCGCCCACCGGCCTTTGTTAGAGAAGTCACGATGTTAGCGCATCGTGGCTTTTGTTTATTTTACAATTCGGAACAACATCGAACAACAATTTCATATTGAATTTCGCAGTACCAAAAATTAGTTCATCCGCGTCGGAACAGTTACTATTCAGAACCATAAGAATATGCTATAATTAAGAGTCGTATACCACGTTAAAATTCGCGCTGTAACAGATGAGCTGAAGCGAGTTTCATACAGGGTACACGATTTCTTGATTTCACTTTAAAAGTAAAGGATTTGATGACGTTGTAGCGATGTTATACGTCGATCATACATGAATGTGAATACATGCTGCGGTCAGGGGATTCATTGAGAATCCTGTGCGTTGTGGAATATAGATTATAGATGTAATTAATGTTGGATTGAAATAATTATTGAAAATGTGATGTGCTTGGACAAAATAATGCGTGAGGTGACTATACATGTTGGATAAATTACAGGCTTTAGCCGACCGTTATGACAAGTTGAGCGAGCTTTTGTGTGACCCGGATGTGGCAAGTGACAACAAAAAGCTGCGGGAATACTCCAAAGAACAATCCGATCTGCAACCGACTTATGAAGCATACAATGAATACAAACAGGTAAGTCAGGATCTCGAAGCTGCAAAGGAAATGCAGGGTGAGAAGCTGGATGATGAGATGCGCGAAATGGTCAAAATGGAAATTGACGAACTGAGCACTCGCCAGAAGGAACTGGACGAATTGATTCGTGTACTCATGCTGCCAAAAGATCCGAATGACGACAAAAACGTTATTGTTGAGATTCGCGGAGCAGCTGGTGGAGATGAAGCTGCGTTGTTTGCAGCAGATCTGTATCGGATGTACACACGTTATGCAGATGCACAAGGCTGGCGTGTAGAGCTGATGGACGTTAATACAAATGATCTCGGTGGATTCAAAGAGGTTGTTTTCCTGATCAACGGACGTGGCGCTTACAGCAAAATGAAATACGAAAGCGGCGCACACCGTGTACAGCGTATTCCAACAACCGAATCCGGCGGACGTATTCATACGTCAACTTCAACGGTTGCGGTTATGCCAGAAGCCGAAGATTTCGATATCGAAATTCATGATAAAGACATCCGTGTAGATACGTTCTGTTCCAGTGGTGCCGGTGGACAATCGGTTAATACCACGAAATCCGCAGTACGGGTAACACACGTTCCAACGGGAATCGTGGCGACATGTCAGGATGGAAAATCACAGAACTCCAACAAGGAAAAAGCGTTGCAGGTTCTGCGTACACGTATCTTCGATATGAAACGTATGGAAGAGGAAGCGAAGATCTCTGTTGAGCGGAAAAGTAAAGTGGGAACGGGCGACCGTAGTGAGCGGATTCGTACGTACAACTTCCCGCAAAGCCGTGTGACGGATCACCGTATCGGTCTGACGATGCACAAGCTGGATCAGATCATGAACGGGGAGATTGAAGATATCTTGTCTGCACTGACGATTGCTCAGCAGACTGAGATGATGGATAGAGGAGAATAATCTGTGACCCGCGCGCAGTTTGTCATGACGCCGGAACAGAGCTGTCGGGAAGCCTTCGTGGAGGCTTCCTCTTTTTTGGAGAAGTGCGGCGCGTACGAGCCGCAAAACAATGCCCGGCTGCTGTTGGAACATGTACTCGGCGTTTATGGCGCCGCGTATTACATGATGCAGCCGGAGCCTTTTCCCAGCGAGCATCGCAGCCGCTGGGAGGACGCCGTCACGCGTAAGGCTGCGGGTGAGCCGGCGCAATACATTATCGGCAGCCAGGAATTCTATGGGCTGCCGTTTGAGGTCACGCCGGCCGTGCTGATTCCGCGGCCGGAGACCGAGCTGTTGGTCGAGGCTGTGCTGCGCGAAGCCGACCGCGTGTTTCCCGACGGCGCTCCGCTCGCCGTCGATATCGGCACGGGCAGTGGTGCCATCGCGGTGACGATGGCTTCACTACGCCCGCGCTGGCAGGTCGGCGCCGGGGATCTCTCGGCGGCTGCCCTGCAAGTGGCCGCGCGGAACGCGGCCGCGAACGGGGTACAGATCGACTTCCGTGAAGGCGATCTGCTGGCCCCGTTCGCCGGGGCACGGGTGGACATCCTGGTGTCCAACCCGCCATACATCCCGGCGGCGGATATCGCCGGGTTACAGCAAGAGGTGCGCGATCATGAGCCGCGCATGGCACTGGACGGAGGTCCGGACGGGCTCGCACCGTACCGTGTTATGCTGGAGCAGTTGGCGCTGCTACCTGCGCCGCCGCAGATCATTGGTTTTGAACTGGGCCAGGGGCAGGCTCGCGACATCGCAGCTCTGCTTGAATCGGCGGGACATTGGCCGGAAATTATCATTGTACCGGACCTTGCCGGAATCGAGCGGCATGTCCTGGGTGTTCGTACTTCGGAACAGGTGACGAAAATGTAAGGTTCCGCGGGTTTTCTTTTTGCCGTGAAATCCTCTACAATGAGATATACCGAAGATTTCTGAATGCTTGGGGGAACATAATTACATGCTGCATAAATTTAAAAAGATAGACTATTCTATTGTCTTTATACTCGTTATTCTGATGGGTATCAGTATTTTATCGATTTACAGTACAACGTTTGGTCGTCCGAGATGGGAATCCTATCCCCAAAAGGCAGGGATTTTCTATATTATAGGTTTCATCGTATTCTTCGGAATGTCTATGATTAACTATAAAGTGATTATTAAAAACTATTTATATATCTACGGTGTGGGTCTACTGCTACTCGTCATCGTTAACTTTTTCGGTGTTACGTATTATGGAGCCCAAGGCTGGTTATCCATATTTGGCCTTAGTTTGCAGCCTGCGGAATTATTTAAGTTGTGTTTAATCGTTTTCCTGTCTGCTCTGCTTGCGAGAAAGAAAAACAGACCCTTATTCTTCGGGCGTGATGTCATTCCGATCGCACTGTGCGTTTTGCCTCCTTTGTTGTTGGTTCTGCTTCAAAATGATTTGGGGAATGCTTTGAGTTATGTAGTCATTCTTGTCGGTCTGTTGTGGATTGGCAATGTGAAATTCAGCCATGCACTGATTGGTTTTGTGATTGCTATCGCTGCCTTTATTGGTGGAACACAGGCCTATATTCATTATCATGATGAAGTTGCCAAGTTCCTCAAGGATATTGGACGTGCTCACTGGGCTGAGCGGTTTGACCCTTGGCTCGTGCCAGAACAGACATCCAGAGATGTATTGTGGCAGACCTATAATGCCAAGCTAGCCATCGGTTCCGGTGGGATTAGTGGTAAGGGATATCTCGAAGGTACGACAATCCAGTCCAATCGAGTACCGCTCGCATATGCCGATTCCATCTTTGTGCAGATTGGTGAAGAGTTCGGTTTTGTGGGCGCCTCCGTACTGCTGCTACTCTACTTTATTCTGATTCACAGGCTGGTGTTGATCGCGCTGGAGTGCAAGGATCGAGCTGGGCCGTACCTAATTGTAGGTATTATCTCAATGTTGCTCTATCAGATTTTCGTTAATATCGGTCCGTTTATCGGTCTGATGCCATTAACAGGGATCACCCTTCCGTTTATCAGTTTCGGTGGTACCTCTCTTGTGCTCAACATGCTCAGTATGGGCGTTGTCATGAGTATCAAAGTGCATACGGAAGAAAATGAAGATATCCTGGGTTCGTCAGAACAACTCAGTATCACTGAGATGATTATGAAGTTGTTCAGACGGAAGCCGTCGCAGCAAGAGCAATAACTCTCGTGAACAGAACGTAAAGATATATGCGTATAAGCGTAAATAACGATATAACTATTAAACCCTGGAACAGATCTATCCCAGTCACATTGGGTAGCTGCTCCGGGGTTTTGTTTGTTCCTGTCGAGGTTAGGATTTCCATTTTTATTATCCAATTATATACAATGGTAATATTGAGTTCAATTGGAAATCATAGAATGTTAGATTTCAGGGGGATGGACGGAGTCATGTTGAGAATGCTGAAAAAGATGGACGGTGTGATTCTTTTTGTCATGCTGCTGCTCATGATTATTAGTGTATTTGCGATTTATAGCGGAACGCAGACAGATGCCAAACTGGCGAATCATCATGTCAAAACGATTTATTTCTATGTGGGCGGGTTCATTGCGGTGCTAGTGATCGGGCTTGTGAATTACAAGTTATACGTGAAATATGCGTTTTATTTGTATGGGTTGGGAATTATATTGCTGATCCTGGCCAATGTACTGGGAAGTTCGATCAATAACGCCAACGGTTGGCTGAAGCTGGGCGAGAACTTTTCTTTTCAACCGGCAGAGTTGTTCAAGATGATTCTGATTTTGTTCCTCGCCCATTTGATCGTGAAGAGACAACGAGGCACACTGAAATTTTGGAGAGATATTGTGCCGATTGGCTGCTGGGCGTTTATTCCGTTTGCCCTGGTTATGGCTCAGAATGATCTGGGAAATGCGCTGGGGTACGTGGTGATTCTGGCTGCGGTATTCTGGATCGGAAATATGAGGCTGAAGCACGCATTGATTGCACTGGCGATTGTGGGGGTGGCGTTCTTTGGTTTTGTTAAAGCCTATACCTTCTACCATGATGAAGTATTTACTTTTCTTGAAAAGATAAAACGTGAGCATTGGGCAGAGCGTATTGACCCCTGGCTTGTGCCGGAAAAGGCTACCTCCAAAGCTTCTTGGCATACGAAAAATGCAGGTTTAGCCATTGGTTCAGGCGGCATCATCGGCAAAGGTTACTTGCAAGGAACATCCGTTCAGAGTGGACGAGTCCCCTATACGTATTCTGATTCCATTTTTGTTGTGATCGCAGAGGAGTTTGGCTTTGTTGGTGCATCCGTACTGATTCTGTTGTACTTTATTCTGATCCACCGCATGGTGCTGATTGCTCTGGCATGCAGAGATCGCGCGGGACCTGTCATCATTGTAGGTATTATCGGAATGTTGTTGTATCAGGTGTTTGAGAATGTGGGGGCGTTCCTCGGGCTGATGCCGCTCACAGGTATTACGTTACCTTTCATCAGTTACGGCGGCACCTCTTTGCTTATTAATATGGCTTGTATTGGGGTAGTCATGAGCATTAAGTTGTATGGACAAGAAGAGGAGGATGAACTTCTGATCGGGGAGCAACAACCTCGGTTGTCGGAACGTTTATGGAATATGCTCAAGAAAGAGAAAAGTACTGTGTAACTGTTGAGTCGGTGTAGTGAAAAGTAAAGTGGTGAGACGTCGTATAACGTGTTCGTTCGTAGGAATAAAGAGGTTGATTTGCCCTGTAACCAGGTGCAGATCAACCTTTTTAACATGATGGGTGAGAAAGTGTGAATGAGAGATGAGAGAAGCAATGCATAGGTGTTTTCAAGCCAACTGTAGGCTGAGGCGCACCTGAAAGAGTTGGGAATAGTGTGTTGAGCATGATGTGACGATTCAAGTGCCAGCTGTTAGGGGCTTAGAAGTTAAGAGTTATGAGCTAGCGAACCTGACGCATCTTATTCGGGGATTTGAAGTGCCAGTACAGTCTTCAAGGCTTTTTGGACGCTGACATTTTGTCATTGTATAACTTGTCTGGTTTTAAACACACATTCTAGTAGTGCGTGCTCAAAAAGTTGGGTTTTCAGTACCGAGAAGATGGGATGAAGATGGGATGAAGCTAGAAATGGAGTAGTGGAGCGTAGGATAACTACGTGAGCCATCAAAATGGTTCTTTGGTAAACATACTTCGTAAGCCTCCCGCTTATTTCGGCTGAATTTCATATTCGACGTTGATGATGCAGCTGGGCATCCTTCGTAATCAAAGCAGACTTTTTGAACAAACTCTAGTAGATTTATTGTAAATGCTAGGTTTACTTCTGTCTCTACCGGGCATACTGATAGACATGAGAGAGTTGCAGGCAACGTGATCAGAGAGCCGAGGGGGAGAGAACGGAATGAACAGACGAATTGTAAAGCAAATTGGACTTATTATTGTATGTCTTATGATGATTATCATGATGTGGGAAGGTCAGAAAACGGATGCAGCTGTGGCAGCCACAGCGATTCCTGAACAATCGATACGCTTGCGTATTCTCGCAAACTCGGATGCACCGGGAGATCAATTAGTGAAACGTGAGATTCGGGATGCTGTCGTTGCTCAGATGGGCGAGTGGGTAGCCGAACTGGAGAATCCGCAAAGTCTGGATGAAGCGCGCAAGGTTATTCGTGAGCATTTGTCCGAGATTGAGAATAGAGTAGGAGAAGAGTTGGCCAGTCGCGGTTTGAATTATGAGTATCAGGTGGAGCTGGGTTCCGTTCCGTTCCCGACCAAGCTGTATGGAGGTACCGTCTATCCTGCCGGAGATTATGAAGCGGTTCGGATCACGCTGGGGGAAGGCAAAGGTCAGAACTGGTGGTGTGTGTTGTTCCCGCCGTTGTGCTTCATTGATGCAGGGACCGGGGATGCACTGGCGAAACCTTCAACCGTATCAGCCGCAGCGGCTGAACCAGGAGATGCAGAGGCATCTGTGCAGGGAGACACACCGGAAGCGAGATTCTTTCTGTGGGATATGGCTGTGAAACTATGGAGTTGGGTGACTAGTTTGTTCGTATAACAACGTATTTATAATACAGTAGAGGGCGACTTCGATTCAGGGAGCTGCCCTTTTAATATGAATTAGTGGTGAAGTTAAAGTGAGACTCATGCGTGGAGTGAAGTGTGAAGGGCATCCGAGGCGGGAGAGGTATGTTATAATTACTTATATTGAATATGGATAGGAACTAACCTACTTGAAGTTTAGGAATGATGATATATGAGCAGAGAAAACGAACCATTGCAACACACCTCTGAGATGAGGGATGGTAGAGAAGATCGTGATATGAAAGCTCCGGGAGAGCTGGTCACTGAGATGTGGGATGTACGCGTCTTGGTGAGCGCTGAGAACGATCACGGATTGGGTAATAATGAGTGGTTGGATGTGAAAAAGGGGAGCGCCGATCAACAGGCGCTCGCCGACTTGCAGGCTGCCGCAGCCTGCATTCGTCAAGGTCAGACGGTGGCCTTTCCGACCGAGACGGTCTATGGCTTGGGTGCCGATGCGCGTATCACAGCAGCCGTGGAGGCTGTATTTGTCGCCAAAGGCCGACCTTCCGACAATCCACTGATTGTGCATATCGCGCACCGTGACCAGTTGGATACTCTGGTCACGGAAGTGAACGAAACGGCGGAAGCGCTGATGGCGGCCTTCTGGCCGGGACCACTGACGCTGGTGCTGCCGGTTAGGCCGGGGGCGGTGTCACCGCGTGTCACCGCCGGTCTGGACACGGTGGCCGTGCGCATGCCGGACCATCCGGTGGCCTTGCAGTTAATCGCGGCGGCGGCATGCCCTGTTGCTGCGCCAAGCGCCAACCGCTCCGGGCGGCCAAGCCCGACACTCGCGTCTCATGTCCGCGAGGATCTGGATGGCCGCATCGGCGGCATCGTGGACGGCGGCCCCACCGGGGTGGGCGTCGAGTCCACGGTTGTGCAGGTCGGTGACGACGGTACCGTCACCATCCTGCGCCCTGGCGGCATTACGGCGGAACAACTGTCCGCCGTTGCCGCCCGTGTCGCCACGGACCCCGCGCTACTCGCGGAGGGGGCCGATGGCGTGGGCAGCCCGGCGCCGCGCTCGCCGGGCATGAAGTACACGCACTACGCACCCGCAGGGGCGCTGTGCGTGGTGGAGGGGCCGCCCGCAGCGGTGGCGGCCTGGATCAGCGCCGCCCTCGCAGAGGCGGCGAAGCGCGGAGAGCGCACCGCGGTGCTGGCGTTCGCCGAGCACGCGGAGCAGTACCGCGCCGATGCCGTGTTCTCGCTGGGTGACGCCAGCGAGCTGGAAGAAGCAGCGCGCCGGCTATACGCCGCGCTGCGCAGCTGCGATGAGCAAGGCGCCACATATATTGTGGCTGAAGCCTGCTCACGCGAAGGGCTGGGAGCAGCCGTCATGAATCGGCTGCTCAAGGCTGCAGGTAACCAACTCATACAAGTTGGCGACCAGCAACCCTCTTAATCTCTCCTGATCATACAGTCAGGAGAGTAATCACCCTTTTTCCAAAACAAAATCAAGATTCTATAAAGCCAGCATCTGACCAGAGATCCGTCGCCGTTTGCCTTTCATCGGTCATGTTTAGGTCCTTGTCCGCATATCGTGTACAAGAACCTTTACGTGACTTGGGGGTATGGGGATGTGGGATGTGTCTGCCCATGTTGGGCAGTTTGTAACCATTTTGATCATGGCTATTGCGCTTGGCCTCGATGCGTTCTCACTCGGAATCGGAATTGGCATGAAGGGCATTCGGCTGCGGGATGTATTGCGAATCAGTATTGTAACGGCGCTGTTTCATATCATCATGCCGCTCATCGGCATGTATATGGGCAAATACGTCAGCTCCCTGCTCGGTGACATTACGACGTATGCGGCAGGTGGATTGCTTGTTTTGCTGGGAGCTCATATGATTCTGAATGCATTCCGTGAAGGCGATACCAAGCTGGTGGACCACCGTTCCCTGCTCGGCGTTGTGTTGTTCTCCCTCAGCGTAAGTGTGGATTCGTTCTCCGTTGGTGTTTCCTTAGGGATGTTTAGCAGTGATCTGATCTTGACCGTACTTGCTTTCGGTGTGTGTGGCGGGGTGATGTCGGTTATGGGTCTGCTATTAGGCCGTCGGGTGAGCCAGAATCTTGGGGATTACGGCGAAGCTATTGGTGGCGCAATCTTGCTTGCGTTTGGACTTTTGTTTATATTTTAGAATAAAACGTGAGTAATCATATCATTCGCATCATATGTAAAATGGGGAGGCTAACACAATGAAACATATTTTATTCGTATGTACAGGAAATACGTGCCGCAGCCCCATGGCAGAGGGGCTTTTGAGAAAATTGGCATCGGAGCGCGGCATTCAGGTAGAGGTTCGTTCCGCAGGTGTGGCAGCAACATCGGGTATGCCGATTTCTCGCCATGCTGAAGCAGTTCTGAGAGATCATAACGTTGAAGGTCCACCTCATTCCACACAGCTTAGCGCTAACCTGGTAGGTTGGGCTGATCTGGTTCTTACATTAACACGGAGTCATAAGCAGCATGTCATGCAGGTTTTTCCCGATTCAGTCCACAAAACTTATACATTGAAAGAATATGTGGAGGATGATGAACAGGTATTAAGTGATGTTCAGGAGTTGGACAGCCTGTTTGCAACGCTTGAAATGAAACGTGCCCTTGGGCAAGAGATCCTGGCATCGGAGCGTGAGCGAGCCATTGAGATCAGACAACGAATTCCAAGTTTCGACATCTCCGATCCGTTTGGGGGAAGTCGTGATGATTACAATATAGCTGCAGCTGAGATTCGGACGGCGTTGGACCGGCTTTTGGATAAGCTGGGTTAAATCTGATCCTGCGGGGCGGGTTATAGAAATAGGACACGTGATGTAAATTAACCGTTGATTTTAGACGCGGGTTGTTTTATGATGAAGGGGAAAACAGGGATCCGGTGTAACTGGCGACGAAGTGGGCATAACCACGATGGAGCACCGGAACAAACGGCCGGTCGCCTGGGCAAAAGAGCAATTCTGCGTTACCCGCAGACTGCTCTTTTTTTCGTCTTTCATCTGATTATTCGCTATAATAGTACCTGAGATGCCGTGCAAGAATACGAAGGACAACCAAGAGACAGCGGGCATGATTTTATCGGGAGGCGATGATAGGATGACTATAGAGTTAGATTCGGAACAACCCGGATTGCAGGAACAGACCGCGTCTATTCTGCATGAACTGGCGCTTGCCGGACAGCTTGGACCTGGACAGATCGTTGTGATCGGTACAAGCACAAGTGAAGTCGCAGGCGCTCGGATTGGTACGAGTGGTGCCATTGAAGTGGCACAGCAGCTTCTTGCGGGTATACGCGAGGTGCAGGAGGAATTCGGTTTTGACACGGTATTCCAATGTTGTGAGCATCTGAACCGTGCGCTGGTAATGGAACGTTCTGTGCTTACTCGTCTTGGATTGACCGAGGTTGGTGCTATACCCGTGCCCAAGGCCGGAGGTTCAATGGCATCCGCAGCATATCGTTCGCTGACCGATCCATGCCTGGCTGAACATGTGCAGGCCCATGCGGGACTGGACATTGGGGAGACGATGATTGGAATGCATCTCCGGCATGTAGCCGTACCCTATCGTACAGCGCTTCGCTATGTTGGAGATGCTCGTGTAACCACAGCGTTGACCCGTCCGAAGTTGATTGGCGGCGAACGCGCGGTGTATCGTATGGAAGAACAACCAGATTCGACATTATGTGACTAACATATTCAACCTACTTCACTATACTTGGGAGGAATTTAATCATGGAACAATTGCGCAAGAATGACCCGGCAGTACTGGAAGCGATGAATCTTGAACTGAAACGTCAACAGAACAACATCGAACTTATTGCATCCGAGAACATCGTAAGTGAAGCAGTAATCGAAGCAATGGGATCTGTTCTGACCAACAAGTATGCTGAAGGATATCCAGGCAAACGTTACTATGGCGGTTGTGAGCATGTGGACATCGTTGAAGACATCGCGCGTGATCGTGCAAAAGAATTGTTCGGAGCAGAACATGTGAATGTTCAACCTCACTCCGGTGCACAAGCGAACATGGCAGTATATCTTGCAGCGTTGAAACCTGGTGATACTGTACTCGGTATGAACCTTGCCCATGGTGGACACCTCACACACGGTAGCCCGGTTAACGCATCCGGTTTGCTGTATAACTTTGTAGCATACGGCGTACAGGAAGATACATTCCTGATTGATTATGATGAAGTACGCAAAGCGGCTTTCAAACACCGCCCTCGTCTGATCGTTGCAGGTGCAAGTGCATATCCGCGTACCATTGATTTTGAAAAGCTGGCTTCCATCGCCAATGATGTAGGTGCTTTGTTCATGGTGGACATGGCTCACATCGCAGGACTGGTTGCTGCGGGTTTGCATCCAAACCCGGTTCCACATGCGCATTTCGTAACAACAACTACACACAAAACGCTGCGTGGACCTCGTGGTGGTATGATTCTGTGCCGCAAAGCGTGGGCAGCAGCGATTGATAAAGCCGTATTCCCTGGTTCCCAAGGAGGACCTTTGATGCACGTGATCGCTTCCAAAGCGGTAGCATTCGGAGAAGCTTTGCAACCTTCGTTCAAAACATATGCACAGAATGTTGTGAAAAACGCACAGGTTCTGGCTGAAACACTGATCGCTGAAGGATTGAACATCGTATCCGGTGGTACAGATAACCACTTGATGCTGATCGACACACGCAGTGTGAACATCACAGGTAAGGAAGCTGAGCATGTGCTTGACTCCATCGGTATTACCGTGAACAAAAATGCCATTCCATTCGACCCTACAAGCCCGTTTGTAACGAGTGGTATTCGAATTGGTACACCTGCTGCAACTTCCCGTGGCATGAACGAAGAAGCAATGGTAGCGATCGGTAAGATCATTGCCAAAACGCTGAAAAATCCAAAAGATACAGCGAAGCTGGATGAAGCTCGTGCAGAAGTAACTGCACTGACAGACCAATTCCCGCTCTATACAGATCTTAAATACTAAAAAACTTTGCTCATGCTGCTTTCTTTTGAGTTTTTATAAATTGGAATACAAAAGACGAAGCTGGCAGAATGCAATCGGAGAAGCGAAGCGCTCGCCTTTATCCCATGATTTTCTCCTTATATAGGAGAATCAAAAAAATCAGGGGATAACAGCGATCGTAGGTGCAATCTGTTTGCGGAGCATCACTTGTATTCATATTTTTTCCCACTCAATGACATAACAGCATGAGCAAAACAGGACCGGATGGATCATTTTCCGGTCCTGTTTTTTATAGGATTCGGTAATCTGTAATGATTGGGTGCCCTTTGATGGTGTAATTCGTTGTTGGTGATGATATAATATACAGGATTTATCGAGCCCATGAATGGTGGCTAGGTATATTTGGAAATGCTGAACATGAAGAACTTACCGGAGGGACAAATTAGATGGGAAAATTAGTAATATGTGATCACCCTTTGATTCAACACAAACTGACGTTTATACGCGACATGCGTACGAATACGAAAGATTTTCGTGAATTGGTGGATGAAGTAGCAACGTTGATGGCTTATGAGATTACAAGAGATGTTGAACTGGAAACGATTGATGTACAGACACCTGTAGCTGCAACACAAGGTAAAGTTATCTCTGGACGTATGCTCGGACTGGTGCCGATTCTGCGTGCAGGACTCGGAATGCTGGATGGCGTTGTGAAATTATTGCCAGCGGCAAAAGTTGGACATGTTGGTCTGTTCCGTGACCCGGAAACACTGCAACCGGTAGAATACTACACCAAACTGCCTACAGACGTAACAGAGCGTCAATTGATTGTAATTGATCCGATGCTGGCAACGGGTGGTTCGGCAATTGCAGCTATTGACGTGCTCAAAAAACGTGGCTGTACCCAAATCAAAATGATGAACCTGGTTGCAGCACCGGAAGGCGTAAAAGCTGTGCAGGATGCACATCCCGATGTGGACATCTATGTAGCAGCATTGGACGACCGTCTGGATGATCATGGTTATATCGTTCCAGGACTTGGAGATGCAGGAGACCGTCTATACGGCACTAAATAAGCATATCGCATGCTTTGTAAGAGGTTGTTCAAAAAGTCCAATTTTGATTACGAAGGATGCCCAAGGGCATCATCGGCATCGAATATGAAATTCAGCCGAAATGTCCGTTGCTCACGTAGTTTTCCCTACGCTCTGCTACTCCATTTCTACCTTCATTCCATATTCTTGGTACTGAAAACCGGACTTTTTGAACATGAACTTATAGAAAAGGGGCTTTGCTCGAATGTCCAACAAAATTAAAGTCATGACGATCTTCGGGGTGCGTCCGGAAGCCATCAAGATGGCTCCGCTTATTTTGGAATTGCAAAAACACCCTGAGTCTATTGAATCTATTGTTTGCGTAACTGCGCAGCATCGCCAGATGTTGGATCAGGTACTTGACGTTTTCGACATTCATCCCGATTATGATCTGGATGTGATGAAGGACCGTCAGACATTGAATGAAATTACAATTCGTGTGCTTGGTGGTCTGGAGCCCGTGTTAGCTGAAGCTAAACCGGATATTGTGCTGGTTCACGGGGATACATTAACTACCTTTGTAGCGAGCTACGCAGCATTCTTGCAACAGATTCAGGTAGGACATGTGGAAGCGGGACTGCGGACGTGGAACAAGCTGTCTCCATATCCGGAAGAGATGAACCGTCAGCTGACGGGAGTACTGGCTGATCTACACTTTGCGCCTACGGATTGGTCTTCTTCCAATCTTGCCAAAGAAAATAAATCGGAGTCTAGTACGTACGTCACAGGCAACACGGTAACCGATGTGTTTCAATATACTGTACGGGAGGACTACACACACCCGGTACTTGATTGGGCCCAAGGCAAACGCCTTGTGCTGATGACAGCTCATCGCCGCGAATCTCAAGGCGAGCCTCACCGCAACATTTTCCAGGCCGTCAAACGGATTGCCGACGAATTCGAAGATATTGCCATCGTGTACCCGGTGCATCCAAGTCCTGCTGTGAAGGAGCCGGCTCACACGATTTTGGGGAATCATCCCCGTATTCAATTAATTGATCCACTAGACGTGGTGGATTTGCATAACTTTTACCCGCACACTCACTTGATTTTGACCGATTCAGGCGGTTTGCAGGAAGAAGCGCCTTCGTTTGGTGTGCCTGTGCTCGTATTGCGCGATACAACAGAACGCCCGGAAGGTATTGAAGCCGGAACGCTGGAATTGGTAGGTACCGAAGAGGAACTTGTGTATGAACGGACCAAAGCTCTGCTTACAGACAAAACCCTGTATGCAAGCATGAGTCAGGCTGCCAATCCATACGGTGATGGACATGCTTCGGAAAGAATTGTCAATGCGATTTTGCACCATTTTGGTGTAAATAGTGAGCGTCCGGAATCATTTCACAGAAAATTCAAAAAATAATACATTTTTTCTGACGGATTTATAAAGGGCAAGCATACAGTTAAACTGTACGGTTTACGCGGGTTTATGGGCTTTGAGGGTCTGTATTCCCGTCGTTTCCCCCTTTAAAACGCTAAAATCATTCAATTGACAAAGGCTCTCATCATTCAGTAAAATTAACTGGGATTGCAAGGGTGGCGTGGAAAATGGCCGATTCGAACAAACCAAATTCATCCCGTAACCATGACGATAATGTATGGAAAGCGATGGGGCTCGTGACAGCTTTTGGGATCGAGATTGCCATTCTCGCTGTTGCCGGATATTACGCTGGCTCCTGGTTGGACAAGACCATCGGGGGTAACGGAATATGGATCGCCGTAAGCGTTCTCTTTTTTCTTGCGGCAGGCGGTGTAAGCATCTACTTTATCGCGAAAAAATTCATGGGGGAAAGTGATGAGTGAACTAACCAGATACCGCAGATCGATGACTGTTTTCATCATGTACTTTCTTATGATTTGTTTTCTCGCAGCGGCCTTTATGCCACGTGTGGAGACAATTGCTTTGGGACTGGCCCTGGGTACAGGAGTTAGCTGGATCAATGCATTTTACTTGGGCTACAAAGTAAGGAAAATGTCTGATGATGCGGCAGAAGGTAACTTGAAGCGTGTGAACCTGGGATTTTTGACAAGAGCGGCACTCGCTGTGCTCGGTATATTCATATCGATGCGCTTTCCGCAGTACTTCAATACATATGCGGTTGCAGGCGGTCTCGTCATTGCACAATTTTCCTTACTGATTATAGGGATTGTCCATTCCCGCAGAGCAGAATGATGTTAAGGGCTGCAGCTTTCAAGTCGAGAAAGGGGTGAGAAAAATATGCATGAAGCTCCAATTATTATGCTTGGCGGATTTCGACTCGATCTATCGGTTCTGTTGATGCTGGTAGTTACAGGTGCAATTGTTTTTATTTTTGCTGTACTGGCAACACGGAGATTATCCGTTGAAAATCCCGGCAAGCTGCAAAATTTTATGGAGTGGGCAGTAGAATTCGTCCGCAATCTGATTTCCAGTACAATGGATATGAAGAAAGGTAAACATTTTATCTCTCTCGCTCTTTCCATGATCATGTTCATTTTTGTAGGGAACATGCTCGGCCTTCCGCTCGTGGCTGTATCTGAGGTAACAGATGTTAATCAGGCACAGGTATTCGGTAAGCCGATTGTTACAGCGGTGGAGGCGTTTGAAAAAGCGCATGCCAAGGACCCTGAAGCACACCCACACGTTGAACTGGCTTGGTGGAAATCACCAACAGCCGACTTGTCTGTAACGATGGGACTTGCTCTCGTAGCGTTCCTTGTATCTCATGGACTGGGATTGTTCCGCAACACAAAAGGATATCTCCAGCATTACCTGAAGCCATTCGCTTTGTTCTTGCCAATCAACTTGATTGAGACGGCATCCAAGCTGTTGACACACGGTATGCGTCTATTCGCGAATATCTTCGCAGGTGAGGTACTGATCGCAACGATCCTGAAACTGACCACATTTAAAGTGTTTGGTGCTATTGCAGCGATTCCGCTACTTATGGTGTGGCAAGGCTTTAGTATCTTTATCGGCGCGATCCAGGCATTTGTGTTTGTTATCTTGATGATGGTGTACATTTCACAGAGCATCGAGACGCACGACGAGCATTAAGTTTCAAGCCCTACGAAGATTTCTTCACCAGGCTGAACAATAAAAAATTCGATTTATCATTTTAAGGAGGATATACAAATGGGAGCAATGGCATTAATCGCAGCAGCAATTGTTGCAGGACTGGGCGCGTTTGGCGCAGGTATTGGTAACGGTATGGTAATCAGCAAAACGGTGGAAGGTATTGCCCGTCAACCAGAGGCAAAATCCACTCTTCAAACAACAATGTTTATCGGTGTAGGTTTGATCGAGGTATTGCCGATCATCGGTGTGGTACTCGCGTTCATGTTCTACGGTATGGCTTAATTAAATTTTAAAGGTTTGGCGGGGAAGGCCATAGCCATCCGCGCCTTCTTTTTAGGTAATGTCCGTTCTAACGGATGACGTTTCAAGGATACCTCCAGGAAGGAGTGAACAGATTGAGTTTCATATGGGAAAATACGCTTCTTGCGATTGTTGCATTTGCAATTTTATATTGGCTGCTTAGCCGTTATGCCTTCGGGCCTTTGTTCTCCATTATGGAAAAACGTCGTGAACTCGTGATGACGCAGATGAATGAGGCTGCACAGACTCGGGAACAGGCCATTGCCTATGTGGAGGAACAAAAACAAGCTCTTGAACAAGCACGTCAAGATGCTTACGACATCATTGAACAGTCCAAACAAACAGGTGGCAAACAAGCTGAATCGATTTTGGCTGATGCAAAAGCTGAAGCTAATCGTCTGAAAGACGATGCAGTACGCGAAATCGAGAGCGAGAAGAACAAAGCAGTCGCAGCACTTCGCAGCGAACTGGGTACAGCTTCCGTTCAGATTGCATCCAAGTTGATCAAAAAAGAAGTTGAGAACGGTCCTGCACAAGAAGAGCTTGTGAACCAATACCTCAATGAGGTAGGAGGCCGACAATGAGCCGCGATACGATAGTTGCCAAGCGTTATGCGAAAGCATTGTTCGAAGTTGCTCTTCAGCAACAGCAGGTGCTTGAGGTTGAACAGGAACTGGTTGCAGTAGTCAGTGCATTGACCGGAGATGCAGATATCGAGAAATTTATCGTATCCCCTAATATTTCTGATGAAGCCAAGCAGAACGTAATTCACTCAAGTCTTGATGGCAAGGTATCCGATTCAGTCCTTCGTACAGTCTTGTTGTTGATTGAGCGCGGACGCGTTGAATTGCTGGGAGACTTGTTGAATGATTATCGGAAGATCCAAGGTGAGTCGCTGGGCATTGCTGATGCACGTGTCTATTCGACTTATGCGTTGAATGATGAAGAAAAAGAAGCGGTAGCCCGTGAATTCGGTGGCCGTGTGAATAAAAAGATTCGTATCGAGAACATTGTTGATCCGACTCTGCTGGGCGGATTGAAAGTCGCCATTGGCGATACGATCTATGACGGCAGCTTGGCTGGCAAGCTCGAACGTCTTGAGCAGTCTTTTAACAGACGAGTACAGTAGATTGGGGTGAGGACACTTGAGTATCAAACCAGAAGAAATCAGTACATTAATTAAGAGCCAAATCGAACAATACAAGACCGATATCGATGTAGTCGAAGTCGGAACGGTAATCGAGGTTGGTGATGGTATCGCTCGTGTTTACGGACTTGAGAACGTCATGTCCAACGAGTTGGTTGAATTCCCAAGCGGTGTTATGGGACTCGCCATGAACGTCGAAGAAAGCAATGTCGGTGTCGTTATCCTGGGACCTTACTACGATATTCGTGAAGGTGACCAAGTGAAACGTACTGGTCAAATCATGCAAGTGCCTGTAGGCGAAGCATTGATTGGACGCGTTGTGAACCCGCTTGGTATTCCTGTAGATGGCAAAGGGCCAATCGCTACAACGGAATTCCGTCCGGTTGAAGGTAAAGCACCAGGCGTAATGGATCGTAAATCGGTTCATGAGCCGATGCAAACAGGGATCAAAGCCATTGATGCAATGGTTCCAATCGGTCGCGGACAACGTGAGTTGATCATCGGTGACCGTCAAACAGGTAAAACATCCATCGCAATTGATGCGATCCTGAACCAAAAAGGCAGTGGCATGAAGTGTATCTACGTGGCTATTGGTCAGAAACAGTCTACGGTTGCTCAAGTTGTGGAAACTCTTCGTCGTAAAGGCGCAATGGAGTACACAATTGTTGTAACAGCAGCAGCTTCCGATCCATCACCACTCTTGTACATCGCACCGTATTCCGGTTGTTCGATGGGTGAGTACTTCATGTACAAAGGCGAGCACGTTCTGGTTATCTATGATGACTTGACCAAACAAGCCTCTGCATATCGTGAGCTTTCCTTGTTGCTTCGTCGTCCACCGGGCCGTGAGGCTTATCCGGGTGACGTCTTCTACCTGCACTCCCGTTTGCTGGAGCGCGCTGCGAAGCTGAATGATGAACTTGGTGGTGGTTCTTTAACCGCACTGCCGTTTATTGAAACACAAGCTTCCGACGTATCTGCATACATCCCAACAAACGTAATCTCCATCACGGACGGACAAATCTTCTTGGAAGCTGACTTGTTCAATGCTGGACAACGCCCGGCGATCAACGTAGGTATTTCCGTATCCCGTGTCGGTGGTTCTGCTCAGATCAAAGCGATGAAAAAGGTTGCAGGTTCCCTGCGTCTCGACCTCGCTCAATATCGTGAGCTTCAAGCGTTCTCCCAGTTCGGTTCCGATCTGGATAAAGCGACTCAGGCCCGCCTGAATCGTGGTGCGCGTATGATGGAAATCCTGAAGCAAGGTGTTAACCAGCCTCTGCCTGTAGAACAACAGGTTGTCAGCTTGTACACTGCGGTTAAAGGATTCCTGGATGAGATTCCAACAGGTGATGTTACTCGTTTCGAGCGTGAGTTCCTCGCGTTCATGGAGAGCAGCCATCCGGAGATTCTTGCATCCATCCGTGATACTAAAGAATTGACTGCAGACAACGAAAATGCACTGAAAGGTGCAATTGAGAAGTTCAGAAAGAGCTTTGCTGTCTCTGTCTAAATAAATGATTGCAGGTGCGGAGTTGTCTAACCGATTCCGCATGTCTGCATGTAATACTTTGACTCAGTCAAAAAGATGATGCTTACGAAGTAACTTTGACCCCGTCAAAGTAGGGTTGTGCTTACGATGTAGTTTTGACTTTGTCAAAACTTTAAGGTGGTGAAATCATGGCAAAAGGCATGCGCGAAATTAAGCGGCAAATTAAAAGCGTACAAAGCACCAAGCAGATCACCAAAGCAATGGAGATGGTAGCTGCTGCAAAACTGCGTAAAGCGCAGGAAAAAGCGGAAGCAGCCCGTCCTTATTCGGAGAAACTGAAAGAAGTTGTAGCTAGTATTGCATCAAGCACGCAAGGTATACAGCATCCGATGCTGGAGAGCCGTCCGGTCAAAAAGACAGCTTACCTGATCATTACATCGGACCGTGGTCTTGCAGGTGGATACAATGCGAACGTTTTGCGTCAGGTTAATCAGACGCTCAAAGAGCGCCACAACTCCCAAGATGACTACGAATTGTTCGTCATTGGACGTAAAGGACGCGATTACTTCAGACGTCGTGAAATTGCGATGGCATCCACAACAACGGATCTGTCGGATTCGCCTTCATTTGCAGATATCAAATCCATCGCACACGAAGCGGTTCATGGGTTTGAACTGGCTGAATTTGATGAATTGTACATTTGTTATAACCGCTTTGTGAATGCGTTGACCCAGATTCCTACGGTAGAGAAACTTCTCCCGATGGAAACACCTGAGGTAACTGCTGCGGAAGGACCAACGGCAAGCTACGAATACGAGCCGTCTGCTGAAGCTGTACTGGAGGTTCTGCTTCCGCGTTACGCGGAAACGCTGATCTATGGTGCACTTCTGAACGGTAAGGCAAGTGAGCTCGGCGCGAAAATGACAGCAATGGGTAATGCAACCAAAAATGCATCCAAACTCATTAACGACTTGTCATTGACATACAACCGTGCCCGTCAAGCGGCGATTACGCAGGAGATTACGGAAATTGTGGCAGGTGCCAACGCAGCACAAGGCTAACCGTTTTTTTATTAATGAAGGCTTGCAGAGCAAAGATAAACGAACGGTACATTATTTTTGCAAAAGTAGCAGGCTTGTAGGAGGGGAACGTTAAGATGAACAAAGGACGCGTTGTGAGCATCATGGGTCCGGTTGTTGACGTCGAGTTTGATCGCGGCGGTCTGCCGGAAATCCTCAATGCCATTACGATCACTACAGTAAGTGAGAGCGGCGTTAGTGTAAACCTTACACTCGAAGCTTCGAAACATCTGGGTGACAACCGAGTACGTTGTATTGCGATGTCCTCCACGGATGGACTTGTTCGTGGTATGGAAGCTTTAGATACAGGAGCACCAATCTCTGTACCCGTTGGAGAAGCAACACTGGGTCGTGTATTTAACGTACTCGGTGAAGCAATTGATACTGGCGGTGCCGTAGCTGCTGAGCACAAGAACCCGATTCACCGTTCAGCACCTGCATTTGATGAACTGACTACCCAAGCAGAAATGCTGGAGACAGGAATCAAAGTTATCGACTTGCTTGCTCCTTACGCTAAAGGTGGTAAAATCGGTCTCTTCGGTGGTGCCGGTGTAGGTAAGACGGTAACCATTCAGGAATTGATCAACAACATCGCACAAGAACACGGCGGTATCTCCGTATTTGCGGGTGTTGGTGAGCGTACACGTGAAGGTAATGACTTGTATCACGAGATGAGTGATTCCGGCGTTATCAACAAAACAGCAATGGTTTTCGGACAAATGAACGAGCCTCCAGGCGCACGTCTTCGTGTAGCCCTCACAGGTCTGACGATGGCGGAATACTTCCGTGATGAAGAAGGCCGTGACGTGTTGCTCTTTATCGATAATATCTTCCGTTTCACCCAAGCGGGTTCAGAAGTATCTGCCTTGCTTGGTCGTATGCCTTCCGCGGTAGGTTACCAACCTACGCTGGCAACAGAAATGGGTCAACTGCAAGAACGTATCACATCAACGAAAAAAGGTTCTGTAACATCCATCCAGGCCATCTACGTGCCTGCGGATGACTACACTGACCCGGCTCCTGCAACGACGTTTGCCCACTTGGATGCAACGACGAACCTGGAGCGTAAAATTTCCGAGATGGGTATCTACCCCGCGGTAGATCCACTGGCTTCCAGCTCCCGGATCTTGTCCCCTGAAGTTGTAGGAGAAGAACACTACAGCGTAGCTCAAGGCGTTAAACGTATCTTGGCACGTTACAATGAATTGCAAGATATCATTGCAATCCTGGGTATGGACGAGTTGAGTGAAGAAGACAGAGCGCTTGTATACCGTGCTCGTAAAATCCAACGTTTCTTGTCCCAGCCTTTCCACGTTGCTGAAGCATTTAACGGTATTCCGGGTAAATACGTTCCAGTTAAAGAAACGGTGCGCAGCTTTAAAGAGATTCTCGAAGGTAAGTATGATGATCTTCCGGAAGCAGCTTTCCTCTTTGTTGGTACAATTGAAGAGGCAGTGGAGAAAGCCAAAACACTGGTTTAGTCTGAATCCAGGATTGTCCTTATGAAGCGGGCTATCCTTCGGATATTTCAGGAGGGATGGAATTGAGCACCTTTTTGTTGGAAATTGTAACACCCGAGCGTTTGGTCTATTCAGAACAGGTGAATAGCATTACGGCTCGTGGTATTGAAGGGGAACTTGGCATTATGCCAGGTCATATTCCTATGGTTACACCTTTGCAGATTGCACCAATCTATATCCATAACGGAAAAGAAAATAAACGAGTTGCTATCGGTGGCGGGTTTATCGAAGTTCGTAAAGATAAGGTTGTTGTACTCGCAGAGAGTGCTGAATTCCCGGAAAGCATTGATGTGGATCGTGCGCGTGCGGCGAAAGAGCGGGCTGAACGTCGGCTTGCAAGCCAAAGCAATCAGGACCACTTTGATCACCGTCGTGCAGAGATTGCACTTCAAAAAGCGGTTAACCGGATTAATGTATTCGGCAAATAAACGATTCTTGGAAGCCTGGCGGCTTAGTCTGCCGGGCTTTTTTGAGTTTGTTAATAGAATTGTTCTATCGAATATATCAAAATGGCTGACCACAAATCCATCATATTACTTCAGGTAAACAGAAGTATTTTAAGCAAAATATTCACCGATTATGAGGATTTGAATAGGATGTAGGACTAAAGTAGTGGGCGCATTTACCACTAAGAGAACCATTTTTTTTCATGAATGAATTTAAATTATTTCCGAGGAAATGACAGAATCGATATCGAAATAGCGCTCTTTTATGTCGTTTTAGTCACAAAATCCCGGCATTTTAAAATTAAAATATTTTAGAAGTGGAAATCAATGTAATTGACAATGTATGATGAAAGAGCCTATATTCCATAGAGTCAGCAGAAGCAGGAAGCTGCGTAGTAGATTCCATAGTCATGCACAGCCGCATTGTTGCTGCTCGGTGATTGGGCATCAGGAGATTCCTGCCTGGCAGGAGTAAATCTGACAGTACGCTCAGTGTGTTGTGCTCAAGACATTCCAGTATACTAACAAGTTATGGGTGCCGGGCATATGATATGCTGATCGCTGCAACAAATGTGGAGGTAAAGAATATATGGATACTGATCTGACGAATCAGGTGAACCAGGCGTTAAGCACCAATGGCTTGGTCTCAATCATCGTCTCCCTGTTATGTATTGCGTTGTCTTGGTGGGCTTTGACAAATCTCAAACTGGATTTAATCATCAGGCAGCCACGAGGTGCTCAGGGAAGACTGTTGCATTTGTTGCTCGCCATCATTTTGGGGCATGCCGTTGCTGGCTTTGTCATTGACTACTTGTCCTGGACTCAAATGTTGCGTAATTTGTTTTAATGTTGAGATGGTTGGTTAATCATCTGTTAGGTTCTTCAAGCTGCTCATTGTCGAATAACATCGATTAATTGTGTTAACAATTAGAGTATGAGTTGTCGGTAAAGAAATTAAGAAAAAAATGTGACGTAAAATTGGTTGAATTTGAGATGTTTTATGTAAAAATGCTTGTATCGTACAATTCAACAATGTTATGATGGAAGTTAGGGAATTCACAATTGTTCACTTATTTTGTAGTTATAAACGGGATATCCGGTTCATGCCGGCTAATAACCATCCCACTCTGTCTGTTCTGATGCTCTGCTGGCTTGTAAGACACTTATTTTACATGCTGAATAGCAAGATGCACGGCACATGGTATCATTGATATGGATTATAAAAACCAATTCTTTTCTGAACAGACATCTGTGGCAATATGCCAGAATATGTCGAAATTCCACACACAGCAACAGTCCTTTCTAGCATAGTGGGGCTTACGTATTCCGGAATGAAGAAAAGGGAATAAAAGCGCGGAGGGAACCATGATGAGCAAATTTATCGTCCGCGGTGGCAAAAGGTTGACCGGAAGTGTCAAAGTTAGCGGCGCTAAAAATTCTGTTCTTCCGATCATCGCTGCCTCTCTCTTAGGGGAAGAAGGACAAAGCGTTATTATTGACGCGCCTCCTCTAGACGATGTGATGACGATTAACAAGGTGTTGGAATCGCTGGGAGCGGGAGTTACATACCGGGACGAAGTGATTACCGTAAATGCGGAGAAACTTACTTCCTGTGAAGCCCCGTATGAATGGGTAAGTAAAATGCGGGCGTCTTTCCTGGTCATGGGGCCTTTGTTGACTCGTATGGGTCATACAAGAATCTCACTTCCTGGTGGATGTGCCATCGGTACACGGCCTATTGATCAGCATTTGAAAGGTTTTGAAGCCATGGGCGCAGAGATCAGCTTGGGCCAAGGTTATATCGAAGCTCGTAGCCAAGGAAGGTTGCGTGGCGCGAAAATTTATCTGGATGTGGCTTCTGTAGGTGCCACTCAAAATATTATGATGGCTGCAACATTGGCCGAAGGTGTAACTGTTCTGGAGAACGCGGCGAAAGAACCTGAGATTGTGGATCTTGCCAACTTCCTGAATGGAATGGGTGCCATCGTACGTGGTGCTGGTACTGGAGTCATCCGCATTGAAGGTGTGGAGAAACTTAAAGGCGTTACACACACCGTTATTCCGGATCGGGTAGAAGCTGGTACGTATATGGCTGCTGCTGCAATTTCTGGTGGTGACGTGTACATTGAAGGTGCAATCTCTGATCATTTAGGCTCCGTTATCGCGAAGCTTGAAGAGATGGGTGTTACAATCCAACCGGATGAGAATGGCGTGCGTGTAATCGCAGATCGTCCTCTTAAGGCTGTGGATGTGAAAACATTACCATACCCAGGATTCCCGACAGATATGCAATCCCAGATGATGGCACTCTTGCTCGCATCTGAAGGAACAAGTGTCGTGACAGAGACTGTTTTTGAAAACCGATTCATGCATGTGGATGAGTTCCAATTGATGAATGCGGAGATCAAAGTTGAAGGACGTTCGTCCATCATCACAGGTAATGCCAAACTGAAGGGTGCCAAAGTAACGGCTACCGATTTGCGTGCGGGTGCCGCACTCATTATTGCAGGTCTCGTTGCTGAAGGTACAACGGAAGTGGGCGGTGTTCATCACATCGACCGTGGCTATGTACATCTCGCTGAGAAGCTTAACGGACTTGGCGCTGACATCTATCGGATCTCAGTTGATGAGCCTAAGCTTGAAGCAACCAAAGCACCTAGTGAAAAAGTGGAGAAAGAAGTACCGATGTTTAAGGTGCAACCAACTTTGGCTTAACACTGGATTGAATAGAAAAAATATGATCCCCCTATTATGAGTCACACCGTTGTGTGGATTATGAATGTGATGGAACGTATATTGTAAAAAATGATAAAGCTAAGCCATCTGGCTTGGCTTTTTTTGTGTTTTACTTTTAAGAATATGACGAGATATTTGATACCTGATTCTATTAATAGCTGGTCCTAACTTGTATAGCATAACATCGTATTCTGTATCGATTCTGAACCAAATGAAAGAGCGTACTTTATATAGGGTGTCGACTGCAGTTAATTACCGGTATTCAGCGACAGATCAACGTTTCTAAGATGTACATAGCAAAAGAAAACAGGAGATTGAACAGAACAAAAAGGGCCTCGTTTCTCTTAAATCAGGTTCTATCAGATCAAGCCAGCTCATAACCTAAACTATGGATTTGAACAACACGACCGGCACATGACCGGCCATAGATAACGGAGGGTTATATTCGAATGAAAGAAGCTCGTGTACAGGTAAAGGTACCCCTTGTCCCTCGTCCAGGTATGCAAGAGCCGGAGGGCAATACCGTTTCTGGAGTGGAAAAAGACAAGCCTGCCCCATTGAATCTGAGGACTGTTCCATCACAGCCTGCAAGTTTCTCCAATCCAGGACGGGTGTCGACAGATGAGTTGAACAGAAAGACAACCGAGCATATTCATATACCTGTAATTGAACTGGACGAATTCCGCCGAGTGAAGCGACGCCGAATGCGGACATTTGGACGAAAACCCCGATGGGGACGTAATACGAAGCGATGGCAACCCGCTGCCGCTGTATCTGCCTTATTGGCAATGGCGCTGCTAATTCCTGTAATTCTGGTATGGCCACGGACAAGTGAATCACCAAAGCCGATCCCTGCTCCAACAGATTCAAGCAGTACAAGAACCCCAGCTCCTGCGCCAGCCGTTCCTGTTACCTACCCTGAACCTAAAGTACGCGTATACCTGTCTGCAACGGGCAAAACGATGAATCTGCCATTGGAAGACTATGTTACCGGGGTTGTGGCAGCTGAGATGCCGGCGGAATTCAGACTGGAGGCGTTAAAGGCACAGGCAATAGCTGCTCGTACATTTATCGTGCGTAGGTTAGCTGCGAGTGATACCAGCGGTGTTCCATCAGGTGCGGCGGATGTGACGGATACGGTCAGCCATCAGGTGTTTATTCCGCCAGATCAGGTGAAAGCGGATTGGACGCGTCTAGGGAAGGCGAAGGAATGGGAGAAGCTGCAACAGGCTGTACGCGAAAGTCGAGATACAGTGATGACCTATCAGGGCAAGGCGATCACCGCATCCTTTTTTTCCACAAGTAATGGGTATACCGAGAATGCCGAGGATGTATGGGGGAACGCTGTACCATATCTGAAAAGTGTAGACAGTCCGTGGGACAAAAATCTGGCACCAGGATTCAAGCAGACCGTCACCATGAAGCGTAATGAGGTTCTGCAGAAGTTAAACCTGGATGCCATTCCGGTTACCGCCCAGAAGAATGGATCATGGATGGAAGTATTGTCTACAACCAAAGGACATCGGATTAAGAAAATGCAGGTCGCAGGTGAAACATTCAGCGGTCCAGAGGTTCGCAAACTGCTTGGATTAAGATCCAGCCAGTTCAGTTGGAAGACCACAGGTGACGAGGTCCAAATTACAACGTTCGGGTATGGGCATGGGGTTGGCATGAGCCAATGGGGAGCAAACGGCATGGCGCAGGAGGGACACACCGCCACCCAGATTCTCAAACACTACTATACCGGCATCTCATTCGGACAGGCATCCAAGATGCTTGCAACGAAGTAGGAGAGATGAATGCGGATGTAAAGATCCGAATTAATTCGAATGGGTAGGAGTATGGGGCGAATGTATGCAAATGTATGGGAATGAGAGAAGTTTAGGTTTGGGACACATCAGACTCCCTATAACCATTGGTGCGCTAATGAATCTGAGAGACCTTATTGGGCGTTATCACAGCGAATGGGAATTCTAACAAATCTCAGACATCTCACTTTAACGAACCTAGAGTACCTTACATCTGTATTGTCCAGTCACATCCTATATCATTTCGCTCTCACCGATAAAAGCACTTCATAGAAGGATTGGCCTCTACAGCCAATCCAGACCAGTCTACCAACACCCATTCCGGAGCTTTCGAGATTCGGCTATATATGCGGAGAGTGCTAGCTGTATGGGGAGCGCAGGGGACAGAAAAGACCTGTAGAAGCGAAGTGTCCGCCTTTATCACCGGATTTCTCCCTTGGGAGAAATAATCAGGAAATCCGGGGATAACAGCTGGTCGAAAGGTTTTCTGGCCCCGAAGCGGCGCACCAACTAGCTGCACACACACTCCATATATAGAACTCTCTGAAACCTCCATGAAAATAATTAGAGTCGCGCGTGTATAAAAGAGTTGCACCCGGTAACACTTGTTACTGAGGTGATTAACATGAATGAACAAAACAAAAAAACAAACCAAGAAGAAACTCCTAAAACAACTCAAGGAGTACCGGCTAGTCAGCCCTCTTCATGGAAAAGAGCAATGTCCAAACGCTGGGTCTTCCCGGCAGCCTACATCGCAGCAGCAGGCATTATACTAACCTTAGTGTGGGTCTATCAGGGCACAGGCGACAAAACGCTAAACTCGGACCCTGCTAGCGGGGTAGTAGAAACAGGCGCATCGGCGGGTACAGAAGGAACAGCAGTAGGTGGAGAAGAAGAAAGTGTGGAAGTTGTTGCAAAGTCGGAGAATTTTGTATGGCCGGTAGCGGTACCGTCCGAAATTTCGGTAGTAAAACCTTTCTATGATAGCGAAGCTTCAACCGAGGAACATGAAGCGGCAATGGTGCAGTACAATGATACATTCATCCCGAACACGGGTGTGGATCTGGCACGTGGGGATAACAAAACGTTTGAAGTCAAAGCAGCACTCGCCGGTAAAGTTACCCGGGTTGAGCAAAATCCGCTCACAGGTCAAGTTGTGGAAATCAAACATAGCGATAACCTGAAGACGGTGTACCAAAGCTTGGCAGACGTCAAAGTGAAACAGGACGACGAAGTGAAACAGGGAGATGCGATTGCATCCGCTGGCGTCAATGAATTGGGTAAAACACTTGGCAACCACCTTCACTTTGAAGTGTACGAAGACGGACAGCCGGTTAACCCGCAAGGATATCTTCCGGAAAAATAAATGAATTTTACCGCAGCAACATGACGGGCAGGGGGTTAAACCTCTGCTCTTTTTGTGCTTTTCAGAAAATAATGGGACCTTCGAAGCTTGTCACACCTCTAAACCGCGAATATATAGGCATGCTCCTCATATAATGTACCAAACTATCCACACAGTAGGGAGGCGGGAGCGTGCACGATTACATCAAGGAACGGACCATCAAAATTGGTCGCTGCATTGTTGAGACGAGGAATACGGTCCGTACCATTGCCAAGGAATTCGGCGTGTCAAAGAGTACTGTGCATAAGGATCTGACGGAGCGTCTGCCGGAAATCAACCCTGATCTTGCTGACCAGGTGAAACACATTTTGGAGTATCACAAGTCGATCCGCCATTTGCGGGGCGGTGAGGCGACCAAAATCAAATACAAAAAAACGAGTGGCAAGAAACGTGAGGTGCTGGCTTCCGCCAAATCGTAAGCATCTTCACAAAGACGTAGGCCAAAAAGCTCACACATGCATTGAATCCCTCCCCTGAAGTATGATATGTTAAATGCTGGTACAGGATCGAATTATGACATCTTATCAGCCCGATTTTTACATATATATGTTGCACTTTGTCGAACGAGCGGTGACGTGATAAGGGACTCTTTTTCACAGGATACGCTGACCAAATAATATCACTTTGGGGGCTCTTTTATGTTTAGCAAGGATATCGGTATTGATCTTGGCACGGCCAACGTGCTTATTCACGTGAAAGGAAGTGGGGTTGTCCTCGATGAACCTTCCGTCGTGACCATTGAAAGAGATACGAAGCGTGTCCTTGCTGTTGGGGAAGAAGCGCGTCGTATGGTGGGGCGTACTCCAGGTAACATTGTTGCCATTAGACCGCTGCGTGACGGCGTTATTGCGGACTTCGAGATTACAGAAGCGATGCTCAGACATTTCATTAATCGTGTGGGTGCAAGAAGCTGGTACAGCCACCCTCGGATTTTGATCTGTGCACCAACGAACATTACTTCCGTGGAGCAGAAGGCCATCCGTGAGGCGGCAGAACGCAGTGGTGCCAAAGAAGTGTTTCTGGAAGAAGAGCCGAAAGCGGCAGCGATCGGTGCGGGAATGGATATTTTTCAGCCGAGCGGCAATATGGTCGTGGATATCGGCGGCGGTACGACTGACGTTGCAGTCCTTTCTATGGGCGACGTGGTCACCGCCTCTTCTATTAAAGTCGCAGGGGACAAGTTCGACGAAGCCATTATCAAGTTTATCAAAGCCAAGTACAAGCTCATGATCGGTGAACGGACCGCTGAAGATATCAAAATTGCGATTGGTACCGTACATCCGGGTGGACATCAAACGGAGATGGACATTCGCGGACGCGATATGGTATCCGGCCTTCCTGTTACCGTAACGATATCGGGAAATGAAGTACAGGAAGCGCTTTGGGATTCCGTACAATCCATCATCGTGGCAGCCAAATCGGTATTGGAACGTACACCGCCTGAATTGTCAGCGGACATTATCGACCGTGGTGTTGTATTGACTGGCGGAGGTGCATTGCTGAACGGACTGGACGAGCTTTTGTCCAATGAATTGCATGTACCGGTATGGGTGGCGGAAGATCCAATGCACTGTGTCGTGAAGGGGACAGGCATAATGCTTAATAATTTGGATCAGGTGGTTAAGAAAAAGTTCTAATCTGCCGATATAAATAGCAAAGGTTCGCCATGCTCGGAAAGCAGAACGGACAAGCAGCCAACCTGTAATGCAGTTCAGGCGCTTGAGGAGAGGGGTTAATTCATGTTAAGAGGTCTGTACACCGCTACTGCGGGAATGATTACGCAACAACGCCGCCATGACACAGCAACACAGAATATCGTAAATATGAACACCACGGGATACAAACAGGTGAACAGCGTAAGCCGTTCCTTCCCGGAAATGCTCATTACTTTGGTAGGCGGAGATGCAAATCTTCCAACAAAGCGGCTGGGCAAGCTGAACACGGGGGTGTTCGCGGAAGAGAGTTTGTCCATGAATTTGCAGGGGACCATTATGGAGACTGGGCAGAAAAATGATTTTTCCATTTCATCCAATATGACGGTCAATGATCCGCAGACTGGACAACCTATCCCGTTTGACGCATCAGGCAAATTTGTACGGGCCGACGGCACGGTGACTTACCAGCCCCAGGCGTATTTTACAGTTCAGGATGCAGAAGGTAACACCGGATATACACGCGATGGTCACTTCGAGATCACTGGAACGGGACAATTGCTGAGTTCAACAGGTTCACAAGTGTTGGATAATAATGGACAACCTGTAGTGTTGACAGGTTCCGTAGAGCAATTTAAAGTGGATGAGCAAGGCCGTTTGGTGGATGCAGCAACAGGTGCACCAACAGGAGTTACTCTTGGCATTAGTGTCATTGACCAGCCGAATCAACTGGTTCGACAAGGTAATGGCAATTTCAGTCTCAGCGATGCAAACGGGGCAACGTCCCGGATGATGGCTGCAGGAGATAATGTGCAGATCCGTCAGGGATACCTGGAAGGTTCCAATGTTGATGCCTCACAGGCAACGGTTGATATGAACGCCGCATTCCGTGCGTATGAAGCGAACCAGAAGATCGTACAATTCTACGACCGCAGTCTGGATAAAGCCGTCAATGAAGTCGGGCGTGTATAACGCCGACGTTTAAATATAACCGCGCAGCGGAGAGCCAAGCGTCCTTTGCGCAGCAAAGCAGAGAGGCTCACGCGAAGTGCAAACAAAGCGCAGCCGAGCCTATGCGAGGATTGCGTAGCAGCACTTGAGCGAAGCGACGGTCTCGACAGCCCTTTGCGGAGCAAAGCAGGGAAGAGACCCCGCGGAGCGCAAGAGCCTAGACGCAACCGAGCCTATGCGAGGATTGCGTAGCAGTACCTGAGCGAAGCGACGGTCTCAACAGCCCTTTGCGAAGCAAAGCAAGGAAGAGACCCCGCGGAGCTCAAGAGCCTAGACGCAGCCGAGCTTATGCGAGGAATGCGTAGCAGTACCTGAGCGAAGCGACGGTCTCGACAGCCCTTTGCGGAGCAAAAGCAGGGAAGAGACCCCGCGGAGCTACACGCCGCATAAAGAGCGTGCCGTGCTATGATTCAGCCATGTGAAACGATGGCGGGAATCATAGCACGGCAGTCGCGGCGCACACACCACCGCCACTTAGCAAGATCGTACTCCACTTACCTAATCCGCCTGTTTCGGGAGTCCAGAGGGCAGCGCCATCTGGGGCCCTCCCTACTAGGGAGGGTTTGGGAGGGTGGACAGGAACCAAGGGAGGGTATACCACCAATGAATAATTCCATGATTAGTGCCAAGGTTTCCATGACTGCCATACAGCAGCGTCTGGATGTCATTTCCGATAATATTGCAAACGTGAATACGGCAGGCTATAAGAGCAAGCAAGCGGCCTTCGAGGATGTGCTCACCCGGGTTCAACAACAACCGGACAAGTACAAACTGGATGGGCGTTCCACACCGATGGGATATAACCTCGGTTTTGGTGCTCGCTTGGCAGATGTAACGAAGGATATGTCTCAAGGCCCCTTGAACGAGACTGGTCTTCCGACCGATCTGGCCATTGAAGGAAATGCGATGTTTGCAGTTGAAGCGAATGGGGAGAAAATGTGGACACGTCAGGGTGCATTTCATTTTGTACCTGATACAAGACCTAAGCCTACTCCGAATTCACCTGATATGATGGTGATGGTCAATGGCGAAGGCCACTTTGCCCTGGATCGTCAAGGCAATCGTATTACGGCACCGAATAATAGCAAAGTTGCTTTTGATGAAAATGGCAACCTGTTAATCCGACGCGGTAATGCGGCAAACGCAACCATTGGAGCACAGATGCAAGTGGTAGACATTGAACGCCCTGAGGGGCTGGTACAGTATGCGGATAACCTGTTTGGTCTGGATGCGGGATTAACTGAGGATGATGTATTTGGCGCTAATGCAGCTACACGTCAAGCAGCGGCCTTGATCCGACCAGGATTTCTGGAGCAATCCAATGTTGATCTGACACAGGAGATGTCTTTGCTTATGCAAGGACAGCGGACATATCAGCTGGCGGCAAAGGCGCTAACTTCAAGTGATTCCATGTTGGGTCTTGCCAACAATATGAGAGCGTAAAAGGTGAATGTGATGACAGAAACACAGCAGCAGAACAGTAAGCCGGAGAAAAAGGAAGTCAAGAAGAAGAAGAGTGGATGGCGCATCGCAAGATGGTTCCTGGTTCCGGTCCTGCTTGTTCTTGCCCTTGCTGGCGGAATGGTAGCTGGATATGTGGTACTGGGCAAACAGGATATCGGTTCCGTATGGCAATGGAGTACATGGGAACATGTATATAATCTGGTATTCGCTCCATAATGTAACGAGTTAAGCGAAAACTCCTGCGCAGGCAGGAGTTTTCTTTTTGACGTTGAAAACAGTATAATGATGGATGACGTTTCATAGCAAAAGAGGCCTCCCCTGCGAAAGACATTCGTCATCGCGAAGAGAGACCCCTTATCTTAACCTTCACTACTGCAGTCATGAAGGATATAACTAGTGTTAACCGAAAATATGCTTTCCATACAAAATTTAAAATTAAAAACCTTTTATATGAGCTTCGACTTGATCATAATCAGGTTTTCCATGTCCGCACTAAAGTCAGTGAAGGGAACGGAATCGTTCGAAAGAAGCGAAGCGCTCGCCTTTGTTTCCGAATGTTACCCATCTGAAAAATAGTTCAGAAACATTAGGAAACAACAGCGATCGAAAGAACGATCCGTAACCGTAACGGTCACCTATGCGCACATGAAAAATCCATGATGAAGAACGCTCATATAAACATCCTGAGAGGAGATTACACTGTGCTCGATATCAAACAGATTCAAGAGATCATCCCGCACCGTCCCCCGTTTCTGCTGGTGGACAAGATTCTAGAGATTGAGGATGGCAAACGTGCCGTTGGTTTGAAAAACGTAACCATCAACGAACCTTTCTTCATTGGTCATTTCCCAGAGTATCCGGTAATGCCGGGTGTATTGATTACAGAAGCACTAGCTCAAGTTGGTGCGGTAGCCATTCTGAATTTGGAAGGCAACAAAGGAAAAATCGGCTTTTTGGCGGGACTGGACAACTTCCGATTCCGTGGACAAGTTGTGCCCGGAGATACGTTGATTCTGGAAGTGGAGATTACACGTCTGAAGGGTTCTATCGGTAAAGGTAAAGCAACTGCCCGAGTGAACGACAAAGTGGTCGCTGAAGGCGAGATTATGTTTGCACTGTCTGACCCAAGCTGATTACATACGTGAGCATTGACATCATGCAGGAACGTAGATGGACCGAATGATGCGAGATGCTGAAGTAACTCAGCACACCTGAATTTATATAGACGGAAGGGGTTTATCGGAATGGAACAGTTAAGCACAACAGCAGCAGAGACGTTGCAGCAATGGTTGGAGGATGCTTCGATTGATGAAGCAACGAAACAGGAGCTTCGTGACTTGCAGGATCAGCCGAAAGAGCTGGAGGAACGTTTTTACAGAAACCTGGAGTTTGGTACAGGGGGATTGCGCGGAGTCATTGGTGCCGGAAGCAACCGGATGAACCGTTACACCGTAGGTCGGGCAACGCAAGGATTTGCGCGTTATTTGCTTGAGCAGCATGGTGACCAAGAAGGCAAACCTTCTGTTGTCATTGCTCATGATTCCCGTCATTTCTCACCTGAATTCACACTGGATGCTGCGCTTGTACTGGCTGGAAACGGCATTGTAGCCAAGCTGTTCCCATCCCTGCGTTCAACTCCTGAGTTGTCATTTGCAGTGCGTCATCAGAAGGCAACTGGCGGAATCGTTGTAACGGCGAGTCATAACCCACCGGAATATAACGGATATAAAGTTTACAATCATGAGGGCGGTCAATTGGTACCGGCTGAAGCGGAAAAGGTCATTCAGTACATCCAGGAAGTGCCTTCCCTTGCTGACGTGAAGAAACTGACGCAAGAAGAAGCAGAAGCTCAAGGGCTCCTGATCTGGTTGGGTGAAGACCAAGACCAAGCGTTTGTAGATATCGTAGCAAGCCGCAGTCTGAGCCGCGAACTGATTCAATCCGGCATAGGCCGTGATTTCAAGATCGTCTACACACCGCTGCACGGGACAGGTAACATCCCTGTACGTCGCGTACTGGAGCAGATCGGATTCGAGCAAGTGCATATTGTAGCTGAACAAGAACAGCCGGATGCTGAGTTCTCTACCGTGAAATCCCCTAACCCGGAAGAACGCGAGGCGTTTACGCTCGCAATGAAGCTAGGAGAATCTGTTGGTGCTGATATTCTGATCGGAACAGATCCGGATGCAGACCGTATGGGTGCTGTGGTGAAAGACAACGATGGCAAATATTTCGTCTTGTCCGGTAACCAGTCTGGTGCCATTATGGTACATTACCTGTTGAGCCGTCTTCAAGAGACCGGAACACTGCCAAGTAACGGTGCAGTTGTCAAAACAATCGTAACAAGTGAGATGGGTGCTGTCATTGCTGAACATTACGGTGCAGAAGTGATGAACACACTGACAGGCTTCAAATATATCGGTGAAAAAATGAACCAGTTCGAAGCAACAGGCAGTCATACTTTCTTGTTCGGATATGAAGAGAGTTATGGCTACCTTTCCGGTAACTATGCCCGTGACAAGGATGCTGTCCTTGCCTCGATGCTGATTGCTGAAGCAGCTGCGTATTATAAGAGCCAGGGCAAGACGCTGTATGATGTCTTGCAAGAGCTGTACAACCAATTCGGATACTTCTTGGAGAAGCTGGAGTCCCGTACGCTAAAAGGCAAAGACGGCGTGGCTCAGATTCAAGCCAAAATGACGGACTGGCGTTCCAATCCGCCACAAGAAGTAGCGGGAATTGCGGTACAAGATGTACTGGACTACTCCCTTGGTCTGGACGGTCTTCCCAAGGAGAACGTACTGAAGTTCATTTTGGCAGACGGTTCATGGTTCTGCTTGCGTCCTTCAGGAACAGAACCGAAGATCAAAGTATACTTCGCCGTACGTGGAGAGAGTTTGGAAGATGCGGAGAGCCGGATCGATCGTCTGGTGACTACAGTGATGTCGCGTGTAGACGCACAATAATACGAATGCAACAATGAACAAGGACAAGAGAAGGCCTCTCCGCACCGTAAGGTTGGTTGGCGGAGGGGTTTTTCTTTGAAATAAAAGTGTAGATGGTTCTAGCATATAAGAAGGCTTGTTGACACAAGCTGTTTGTATCCTATTATTGTATGAATGTTAAATGAACGAATTACTTGAGCTGAACGTGCATTTGGTTCCAACACTTGAGGAGGTACATGTAGTGCGTCAAAAATGGCTTTATTGGAATAACGCTTCTCGGAAGTGGTTGTGGCTCGTCGTTATTATCGGTCTGGTTGCGTCCATCCCTGTAATCAGTGATCGGGTGCAGACAGAATCTTCTGCCAAAAAGGTGGAGCTTGTCTTTAACTATCGAGGACTACTGGATATCTCAGCGTATCAGGCACATCCGCAAGATTTCATGAATGAACAATTGACTCGTCTAAAAGATGCAGGCGTAACAACGATGGCTGTGTTCGAAAGTACATTGGACGAGCTGAGAAAGACACGCCGACTAATGGTATATAACGGCCAGGATCTCGCGAACCTGACCAAAGATGTGATCCCTTCTAATGCAAATTACACGTATGTGTTATTTACATCAGAGGAAAACGCACAGACGTATACCCCTATTATTGAACAAACGTTCGCTGATCGGCAGATTCCGGTTGTACCATGGGAATATGAAGGTCGTAGCGGCTTAATATTGCAGACTCCTCCGGAGAATGCCAACATGCAGCCTTTGCAGCCCGATCCGGTTGCCGTGAAGATGCTGCGTGATAAAGGGTTCTACATTTTGCCGCGGATCTCAGACAGTGTGCCATACAGCCAAGAATCGATGGAGCGCTTGCTTACCTTCTTCGAAGAGAATGGCGTAAAGCGCATCTTGTTTGATGGTGATGCTGTGAAAGGGTACAATGATAATGAAGAGATGAAAAGTCTCGACCAATTCGCACAGTTGCTGAACAAGCACAATATTGGTCTTGCAGCCATCGAGAACTTGAAGAAACCACAGTCTGGTTTCCAGACTCTTGCGTATAAAACGGATTACAACGTTACGCGTCTGTACTCGCTTAGTGATGGAGATGCCAATCTGGACGTAGATACGATTGCTGACCGTTTTGTTCTCGCAACCAAGGATCGCAACATTCGTATGCTCTATATGAATGCATCACCAAGCCGGAATACAGCAAAGGCTATGATTACAGATCCAATTGAGAATCTGATCAACAGCCTGGGTGAACCGGGGCATGCGGTAGAACGCATGGCAAAGCATGGATTTGAACTTGGACAGGCTGAAGCATTCACAGTTAAGGATTCTTCGATTCAGCGTTATGCCAAGCTGGTTGCTCTCGTTGGTGCGATTGCCATGATTGCACTTATGGTTTCATATTTTGTCCCACTACTGACATTGATCGCATTTGTAGTTGCTCTGGTGGGCAGTGCCGGATTGTTCCTTTTGAAACCAACGCTGCTGGAGCAAGGAATTGCCTTGCTTGTGGCGATAGCTGCGCCGACCATCGCGATGGTGCTGGCTGTTCGTACAGTGAACTATCAGCAGCAGCGTCAACCCGACGCATCTGCGGGTCGTCGATTGAAGCAGACTTTAATTTTATATGTAAGAACGTCAATTCTGTCGTTCCTGGCGGTACCTTTTGTCATCGCGCTGCTTAACAGTATTACGTACAGTCTGGTCATTAACCAGTTCCGCGGCGTAAGTCTGTTGCACTTTGCACCTATGGCACTGGTAGCGATCTACATTGTGTTTTATCGTGGTTCGGGTTCCTTCTCTATCAAGCAAGTCAAGGATCTGCTGCGTACACCGATTAATGTATTAATGGTTGTGTTAGGTGTATTTGCTGCCGCGGTTGGTTATTATTATTTAACCCGTACAGGTAATGCAGGATCGGTTACCCCGTTCGAGATGTTCCTGCGTACCACGCTGGAAGATACGTTCGGTGTACGGCCGAGATTCAAAGAATTTATGCTGGGACACCCGCTGTTTATCGTTGGCGTGTTCGCCGCTTTAAAATATCGTAAAGTCGTCTTTGTGCTCATTATTGCAGCGATTGGACAGTTGTCCATGGTGGATACGTTTGCGCATATCCATACGCCGGCTGTATTGTCACTCATTCGTGGAGTGATGGGATTGGGACTTGGCTTAATCTTCGGTATCATTGCTGTGGGTGTGTGGCAAGTAGCGGAAGGATGTTGGAAAAAATGGTCACCACTTCTCAAAAGTTAGTCATCTCGGGGTATTACGGATTCCGCAACAGCGGAGACGAAGCGGTGCTGAAGTCGATTTTGACAGCGCTGGAAGAGGAAAGTCAACGGTCAAACGTCACTATTGAACCGATTGTACTCTCGGGTGATCCCGAGTGGACAACCTCCATGTACGGTGTGCGCTCTGTGCATCGTATGAAACTGAAGGAAGTCCGTGAAGCTCTTAAGGAGAGTGACGGATTAATCAGTGGTGGAGGAAGTCTATTGCAGGATGTAACTGGACTGAAATCCATTCCTTATTATCTGGGTGTGATCAAGCTGGCCCAGTGGTTGAAAAAACCAACGTTTATCTATGCACAGGGGATTGGCCCTGTGAATCGTAAAATTTTCAATCCAATGATCAAATCGGTCTTCAAGGCCTGCACCTATGTATCCGTTCGGGATGAACAATCTGCGGACTACCTGCGTGGGCTCGGGTTACAGTGGAATCAGATCCATGTCGTACCCGACCCAGTAATGGGCTTGCCATTACCTGAAGCAAAAGTGGAGAGTGGCGCAGGTGCTGTCTCAGCAGATGCTGCTACTCAAGCTAATCGAGTGGAACCTTCATCTGGAGGACATACCAAGCTTCCTGTGATCGGCATATCGGTACGATTCTGGGAGTCAGACCGCAAGGAGCTTACGGCTATTGCTGCAGGATTGAAAAAGTTGTGCTCCAAAAGAGCCGTGCACTTGCGTTTTCTACCATTTCATTTGCCGAATGATGAACAGGCATCACGATTCCTTATTGAAATGCTCGGTGATGTGACCAGCAAAGGCAGCGAGATTAGCATCACAGAAGATCTGACCGACCCTCAGCTTATGCTGGAGGAAGTCAGCAAGTGTGATCTCGTCATCGGTATGCGTCTGCACAGTCTGATCTATGCAGCTTCGCAATATGTGCCTCCGGTGGGTATCTCGTATGATCCGAAAATTGATCAATTCCTGCTTCGTCTGGATAGTGAACCAGCAGGCAATACGGATACACTCGATGGCAACAAACTCGCTAAGACTGTTGTTGGACTGCTGGATCAACGTTCACAATGGTTGAAGGAACATGAAGAAGGCATCACCCAACTGAAGCAGGAAGCCAGAGTGCCTGCACAGCAGATTATCAACTATTTAGGCCGCAAAGGATGAGATAAAGATGAGTCAGACCGGATCAATACCTACCGTTTCGATCTACGGCATTCCTTTTTCCAAACTGACGATGAAAGAAACGGTGAAGGTTCTCCAGGAAGCTGTGCTGTCCAAGCAGACACCACATCAGGTCATTACAGCCAATCCGATTATGGTCATGGCTGCATTGGAAAATCCCGCAATCATGGAAGTCATGCAAGCTGCGGAATTAATTGTTCCTGATGGAACAGGTGTCGTATGGGCTGCGAATTATTGTGGAGATCCTGTAGCTGAGCGAGTGCCGGGATTTGAGCTTTTACATGAATTGCTGCGTGTTGGAGAAAACTATCGATGGGGCGTATATCTGCTTGGTTCCACCCCTGAGGTGATTCAAGAAACGGCAGTTCGGTTACAACAGCAATATCCGGCGATTCGAATTGTGGGTTATCGCGACGGTTATTTTGGTCCGGCTGAGGATGAACAGGTCATCGCTTCCATTCGGGAAGCGGCACCTGATCTGTTGTTTGTAGCACGTGGGACGGACACCCAAGAACCGTGGATTCACAAGCACAAAGATGCATTACAGGTTCCCGTAACCATGGGCGTTGGCGGTAGCTTTGATGTGATTTCGGGCAAAACCAAACGTGCGCCTATGCTGTTCCAAAAGTTAAGGCTGGAGTGGTTCTATCGCTTATTGCGTGAACCAAGCCGGGCAGGCCGGATGCTTGCGCTTCCGAAATTCGCTGTTAAGGTGATGCGTGACAAAGAAAACGTGACGAAAGTCCGTTAAAAACAGGTAATTGCGAGATAAATGCGTGTTTTTGCTAGAAATTGAGGATGGCTTTTCGGGTGTGATGAGCGTATAATTCATTCCGGATTACATGTGTGCCACTCCATGAAAAACGGAAGTTGTTGCACACGGCCACTTCGATGTCAGAATAACCTTTTGATCGCTGTTATCTCTGGATTTCTTTTATCCACCTTTACAAGGTTGAAATCCCGCGATAAAGGCGAACGCTTCGCTTCTACAGGTTATTTCTGCCCTCTCCGTTCTGGTGCAAATTGCATTTTTCATCAAAAGTGACTAACAAATAATTTTTATATATAAAAAGAGATCAGGGGATTTATAATTTCGTACAGGTATTATAATTGGGGGTCGAATGTTCAAATGGTAGCGATCTTTATCATTGGATTTATCGTGTCAATGGGACTGGCTCTTGCCCTGACACCACTTGTCAAAAAGTTCGCAGTCCGCATTGGCGCAATGGATACGCCGAATGCACGTAAAGTACACACACGGATTATGCCTCGTCTTGGTGGTCTGGGGATATTCCTGGCCTTTATTATTACAGTTGCTGCATTGCTTCCGTTTGTATCGGCATGGTTCACAACTCGGGACATGAGTTTTGTCAGTGCGTTTCTGATTGGTGGAACAATTATCGTGCTGATTGGAGCATTGGATGATCGGTTTGAACTGTCGGCCAAAGTGAAGTTGCTTGGTCAGATTATTGCTGCTTCTGTCGTTGTATTCGGATTTAACATCCGGGTAGATTTCGTTAACATTCCTTTTCAGGATTCCTATTCTTCACTCGAAGCTTGGGTATCCATTCCGCTGACGATCTTCTGGATCGTTGGTGTAACGAATGCGATTAACCTGATTGACGGCCTGGATGGTCTGGCTGCCGGTGTATCTGGTATTGCAATTGGTACCATTGCCGTGATGTCCTTCCTGATGGGTAACATGATGATTGCCTTGATGTGCCTTGTGTTGTTGGGTAGCATCATTGGATTCCTGTTTTTCAACTTCCACCCAGCCAAGATCTTCATGGGGGATACCGGATCGCTATTCCTTGGTTTCTCTCTGGCGATGCTATCCATGCTGGGATTCAAACAAATTGCTATCGTGTCCTTTATTACACCGCTGATCATTATCGGTGTGCCACTCTCGGATACCTTCTTCGCGATTATCCGTCGTGCGGTACAACGGAAACCGATTTTCGCACCGGATAAAGGTCACCTGCATCACTGCTTGCGTGAACTTGGATTCAGTCACCGCCAGACGGTACTGATCATTTATGGAATTGCCGCATTCTTCGGAGTTTTGGCGATTATCCAATCATCCGCTGCCATGTTCGAAGCGAACTGGGTAACGTTCGTGGTCATCTGTATCATGATGTTCTTCCTCCAGGTGGGAGCAGAAGTCATCGGACTTGTTAGCAAAACGAGAAGACCGGTTATTAACTTTCTGATGCGCATGCGCGTCAAGTTGAATCCGGAGACCCGTTCGAAATCATAAATAGATAAATGTAATGGTTACAGCTATTCTTGAATATTATTCCAGACCCAACCTTATCCCTAGTGGATAAGGTTTTTTGTTTATTTTGAGATTTTTACTAAATAATTGGAACCTTTTGCCGATATATAAAGGTAACTGACTTAAAAGAGGAGAGATGATTGAATGCAACGTACGAAGAAGCCGTTAATCTGGCTGATGATGGTGGCGCTGGTTGTATCTCTAATACCAGCTGGCCTTGCACCAGTCGCATCGGCGGCGGGACAGACAAGTTACTTTACTCCTGATAATACAGCCAACGTTCCATTGAAAAGTACAGTAGGACTCAAAATGACTGGAACAGGCTCTGATGTTCTTTCTCGTTCGACTGCTTTTGTGGTAACTAGCGCGGAGCAAGCTGTAACAGGCACGTTTACGAATGTTACTGGCTCTACGTTAGGTGCCAACGTACAGCTATTGAATTTAAAAGATGGAACATGGGTTCCAGACAGTTCAAGATTAGCACCAGCTGTTGTCACAGTTGATCCTAATCGCCCGGATAATCGCTTTAACGCAACACTTACTTTGTTCCCTGGAATGAACAAAGTAACGTTTACCGGTTCCCAAGGTCCAAGTGAGCGTTCCGAAAGTTTTTATATTTTGTATGACTCTATACCTTACATTGAGAAACTGCAGGTTTTGGGTGGAGCGGATAATCTCGATCTAAATGAAGGATCGCAGGTTGTTGTGGATACAGGTGATGTGACGATTCAAGGTGTAGCTCACAACTCCTCCAAAGTAACAGTAACACTGAATAATGGTGAGGCTTTACCAACATCTTTATCGACACAAGATGGTACATTCTTCTCACCTATGCTTCGATTAAAATCAGGTAAGAATGATCTGGTTGTAACGATTGAAAGCGGCGTAGACAAAAATAAATTCACGTATTCTCTGCTCTACTATGATGAAGAAAATCCGTTCTCTCAACTCGATCTGAAAGAGGGCTCAGATGGGCTGTCTCAGAGTATGTTAACTGATCGGCCTACGTATGGGGGGGATCCTGCACAAGCCCGTGTAATGGTTGAATTGCTTTTGCCGGATGATAAAACCACTGCTGTTCCTGAAATCTCTGTGGATGGTGTGTTGACTAATATTGTTCCCAAGATTGAACCCATTCCTAGTGTGGGGATCAACACACCTTCATATTCTCTGTTTTCATTCGAAATTCCATCTTTGAAGTTTACAGAATCAGCAACTGGCACACCTCCAGTCACTTCGATTGATTCTTTACAGAATCATTCGTTGACTGTCAAATATGGAAAAAACACAGCCAGTGCAAACATGAATTTTCAATATCTAGAGAACGAAACGGTAATTACGGATTTAAGATACCTTAAAGACTACAGCGGTTCTGGTGATGCACCAGAAGGGGTACCACTTTCGGGTTCTAGTGTCACTTCTGCAGATTTCTATATCCTTGTAGAGACTAGCAGAAATCCTAATGGAAGCCTGTTGACAGCGGAATATCTTCCAAGGAGCACAAGCCCAATTGAACTGTCAACAACGCCTATACAGGTATCTCCAACGAAATATATTTATCAAATTAAAGGTTTCAAAAACGGAAATCAAACGGTTCAGTTTAAATTTACTGGATCAAAATCAAGCAAAAACGCAACGATTTCGTTTGCGTCCAAAAACTATATTTTTGTGAGCAACCTGACGGATGGCCAAACATATGATATGAATTCCAAAAAAACAGATAAATTGTTGCTTGAAGGTAAGTACGTTGATTTTGCCACATTAGATAGCAAATACTTTGTAGCAGAGATTTTTGCGAACGGAGTTAAAGTGTATTCAACACATCCTGCAGCGAACACAAAGCAAAAACAATTGACTTTGGGTGCTGATGGAAGTTTCGAGGATGTTGAGATTGATATCGATGGGGACACAGGACCATTATTCTTTGGGGAAAACCGTATTGTATTAACGGGAACAGGAACTGGAGATAAAGGCCAACTGAATGAAGTAACTAAAGAATTGCGTATTTACATCAATGATAACAATGTATCTACAATCAATAATTTTCAACCTGCACCAAGTAAAAATCGCTCGACATTCCTTGATCCATATAATCCGGATGACCAATGGGTGAAAAACCTGTTTAACCTTTCCACGGATTTCACATTTGCGGACAAGAAATATACGACCAGCCTGAAAAACTTTGACTTGGCTATCCGTGGTGCAGGGGCGACTCGAATGAGCTTGAGTATGGGTACTCAAACGATTTTTGACTTGAACATACCAGATGGATCGGCAACTAATACAACTTGGCAAGATCCAATAATCTCTCCTGAGTATGCACTGAACAATGGTAATGTTATTGTGGATCGTTCCGGAAGTCAGAAGGACTTTGTGGTGCGGTTAAGAGACTTAAAAGCGGAGACACCAGGAACATATATCTACACACTGGATTTGTATAACAAAACAGGTGCAAAAACGAGCCAAAAGGTAGAAGTGGTCAGAGAAGCAGCGGGTTATCGCATCTTGGCTCCACGTCCTACTTCAGGCAGCCAAATTGTTGTAAGCAAAAACTTTGTTCATTTTGATATTGAGGCTGAAGGAGCTACTTCCGTTGTTATTGACAAAGAAACGGCTAAAAAGCTTCAAGGCACAGAAACAGATCGTTTTGCTTTGGATTATGTGGGGCTCAAGGCTGACAAAGTGAATAAAATCAAGTTGACGATTGATCGAAATGGTGTCAAAACAAATGATACAGTGGAAGTGTACTATACAAGCAACACTGGTGTTGACTCTCAGTATATGGCGCCTAAGGTAGCCAACAAATATTCAGCATTCAATAAAAAGCTGGAACTGAGTTTCCCGAAAGGCACGGTAATGCAAAGCACGGACCTCAGCGGGATTGCTAAATTCTATCCAAACAACAAGCTGCTGTTTGGTATTGCTGACCCGAACACAGGAATTGTGGAGCGGAAGAACGACTATGGAAGCATCGTTGGTTTCAGAACAGAAGCAGAGGACCCGAATCCATTAAGCGTTCCCGATGACTATTATAGAAGGTTCTCCGCAATTGTAGGGGACTCTGTAAACTTTAGTCCAGTTTCCGAAATTTACTGGGTAAGCGGCGGCCTTGGGGAGTCCGGTACAAGAGGAGATAATAATTACAAAGAGCCAACGAATGGAATTGGCCCTTATACTGTAGATTCCTTATACGGTAATCCTTTGACGCCTGCAGAGCGAAAAATCAAGCCTTCACAACGGGGTACATTAACTCTTGCTTATGATCCAAATGTAGTAGATGATGCTGGTTCAACCATTTCCGTATTTTACTATTCTCCAAGCAGAGAGTGGAGACGGATTGGCGGCGAAGTGGATTCGAAGAAGCATACAGTGACCGTTCCTTTTGATGAGTTTGGTTATTATAAAGTAATGAAGCTGAGAAGAAGTTATAACGATATCACCAACCATGGGTGGGCAAGAAATATTCTAAATGCACTCTATGCTAAAGGGTTCATGGCTCCATTGCGCTTTGAACAATTCGGTACAGATGACCGTACTTCGCGTGGAGAGTTTGCGACTCTTCTTGTGAAAGGTTTGAATTTACCAATTACGTCCGATAGCAGAAGAACATTCACGGATGTTGCACCAGGTACAAGTTCATTTACATGGGATTATGACAGTATCGAGACCGCAGCGAGAGCGGGTATCATTACTGGCCTGACAGATGGTGTGTTCGGACCGGATCGTCCGCTGACACGTGAACAGGCTGCAGTGATGATTGCTCGGGCACTAGAACTGAAAATGGTTGCTAATGATAGCAAGCTTCAAAGTGCACTTGCTAAGGCATTCATCGATTCCGGCAGCATGGAGAGTTATGCTGGACCAGCGGTACAAGCTGTGACGAAAGCCAAGATCATGGAGGGTTCTCCGGTTACAGTGGCTGGACAGAAGAAGCCGCAATATGCATTCAACCCGAAAGGTAATCTGACACGTGCAGAAGCGGGTAAAATTGCAGTTGAATTGCTTAAAAAGAGCACAAAAGTATTCCCTAAAACCTTGAGTTAATTCATTTGATACATCGATGCAATTTAGGAAGGACCTGTCCCTTACTCTAAAGGGGCAGGTCCTTTTCATGGCTGTCAATGAATTGACATAGAGTACTTCTATAATAGAAGAAACAGAATTTTTACCAATAACTATTTTTGTAATTTGCTAGAGTATAAGATACAATAACGGTAAATACACAATGATCTAGAGGGTGAAGTTAGCTAATGAAACCGATTTATTCAAAAGCCCAGCTGGGCTACATGAAGGCAAAGACACAGTTTGAGAAGCAGGCAGTCATTCTGGAGAAAAAGTTGGAAGATACACGTAAGACTCAGGAAATCTCTCAGGAAGTTATGGAAGGGCTTGTACAGTCCACTGGCTTCCATGATGCGTACAACAATCTGGTGCTGGCTGAGAATGAGTTGATTGAATGGTCTCATACAACGATGAAGCATGAGAAAACGTACCGTGAGAACAGACAACCAATTGACGATATGTATCTGAGATTGAACAGCGATCCAAATATGCGTGCCCAAATTATTGAACTCGCGATGAAGATTAAATAACTTATATTTCCAGAACTGCAGGAAAAGCATCCCAATAGGGGTGCTTTTTTATTTTATTTTTTGTGAATTTTGTCGCTTCATAGGTTGAAGTTGCGGGTATAAATAAACGTTGGTAGCACAGACAAACCAGAGATCACAATTCCAGATTCACTGCTGTATCAACGGTTTGAAAAGGTTTTGAATGGCTTCAATACCCGCACTGTACCTATACATAAAAAAAATCGAAACTTTTTTTGTGCAATCCGCAACTTTTTGAAATCTATTGCGTTTAAAGTGTAGAGTCGAAAACATTGGGCCTGTTACCAAGAATGACCTCGTGAAGAATCTTGTCTATTTTTTAGAAAAAATTGCTTTACGGCACGAGGGACCCATTGTATAATACGTAAGGTAGGATTAGGAAACTACTCTATTTACGTGTGATTCTGCTTTACAAACTAGTTTACAAGTTTCTGTGATATGCTCACAGACATCATTTATATTAACTTGCTCACAACTCTGGGAAGGGGGTGCAACAATATATGAGGAATACGAGCGACCCTATTAAAAAAGAAAATTCAAATGTTATGAACGCCCAAGGAGGAGAAAAAAAGGTTATGAAGAAAATTTTATCCGTAGCATTGTCTACAGCAATGGCATTCTCAATGTTTGCATCTGTAGCATTCGGTGACACAGCAGTTTCCGCACAACAACAGTTTGATGCATTGAAAGCAAAAGGTATCTTCAACGGTTATCCGGATGGTACAGCAGGTCTTGACAAAGACATGACTCGCGCTGAGTTTGCAAAAGTTATCACTAAATTGCTGGGTCTGAAAGAGATCACTGGAACTCTTTCTTACACTGACAAAAACTACACAGCTAAAAACTGGGCTGTACCTTACATCGAAGCAGTAACTGCTGCGGGTATCATGGAAGGTAAAAACGTTGAGAAGAAAATCTTCGACTTCAACGGTAAAGTGACTGTGTCCGAGATGGCTACAATCCTGACTCGTGCATTGGATCTTGAAATCCCAACTGAAACAAACAACACTGCTCCAGCTTGGGCTAAAGGTTATGTTCAAGCAGCAATCAACGCTGGTTTGGTTGATGCAAACACTAACTTCACAGCTAACGCTTCCCGCGAATTGTTGGTAGGTGCAGCTTTCGCAATCGATCAAGCTCAAAGCTTGAAAGTATCTTCTTACACAGTAACTGAAGCTGGTAAAGTTGTTGAGTTCAAAATCAGCGACGGCGAAACAGTAAAAGTAACTTTGGATAAAGCTCTCGAAGCTAACAAAGAAACTGAAGTGAAATTTACTTACAAAGATAAAGAGTTCACTGAAAAAGTTACTTATGTAACTACAGTAGCTCAAGCGGTATCTTCCGTATCTGCTACAAACTTGAAAGAAATTACAGTTAAGTTTGATGGTACTGTAGATCCAAACTCTGCTGAAAGCACTAATAACTATGTTGTTAGCGGATTGACTTTCAAAAGCGCTACATTGTCTGAAGACAAAACTACTGTAACTTTGTTGGTATCTGAAGGTAACACTTCTTTGACTAACCAAAGATCCACTAGTCTTCAAATCAACAACGTTAAAAATGCTGATGCAACTAAAACATTCACACAAAAAGTAGAGTTTACTCCACTTGATGTTGCAGTTCCAGAAGTAAAAGAAGTTAAAGCTTTGGGAACAAAAGCTTTCAAAGTAGTATTCAGCGAGCCGGTTAAACCAGAATCTGTAAACGCTACTTCTTTCCGTGTAGATAACAACGTAATTGCAGCTTCTGTAAAATACGTTTATCCTAACACTGCAATTGTAACTACAGATCTGACTGCTGGTGAGCACACATTGCGTGTGAGCGGCGTACAGGACTACTCTGGTCTGTCCATCGTTCCAGTGGAAAGCAAATTCACAGCAACTGAAGATACAGCTGCTCCTAAAGTAGTTGGTGTTAAATCCAACGACTTGAAAGAAGTAACTGTTGAGTTCGACGAAACAGTGAAAAGCGTTGCAAGTGCATATGCTAACACTACAGGCAACACTGCACAATCCATTGAAATCAACGACAACAAAGTTACATTGAAATTCAACAATCCGTTGAATGTATCGGAAAACACAGTTTACTTGACTGCAGTATCCGACTATAGCAACAACTCTGCTTCCGTTGATACTAAAGTAACTCCAACATTGGACACAGTTCGTCCAACAGTTGTAGATACTAAATTCAAAATGGAAAATGGTAACTACATTGCTGAAGTTCAATTCAGCAAATCACTGAAATTGGATTCCGCACAAAACCCAGAGAACTATGTTCTCAAAGATGCAGATGGTAAAGTTGTAACTGCTTCTGGATTGACTTCTAAAGGTCACCCAGTAATCACACCAGTTTATACTGATAACAATAAAACTGTTAAAGTTAACCTGGGAAGCAGCTTGAAATCTGATGCAACTTACACTCTGACTGTATCTGGTGTTATCGATACTGCTTACATCGGAAATGTATTGTTGCCTTACACTGCGACACTGAACGCTAACACAGCTCAAAACGGTAGTGTGACACGTGTATGGTCTGATGTGACTAACGGTGTTCGTTACGTGTATGTTCAATTCAACAAAACTTTGGCTACTTCCGGTGACGGTAATGCTCTGGATGCAGCTAAATATATGGCAGTAAATGTTGATGCTAATGGTGTTGCTACTGGAACAGCTCAACAAATTGCTAAAGAAAACAATGACATCACATTGATTTCAACAAACACTGTTAGAATCGCTGTTACAAATAATTCTAGCATTGACTGGACTCAAGGCGTTAAAGTATCCGCGAGCTACATTAAAGATTCCGAAGGTAAATACTTCAACAGTGGTAACTACACTGTAGGATCTAACGTTGGTTCTTCCGAAGTACTTGCGACAACTAACGATGTATATGCTACAAGCCGTAACGAAGTTAAAGTTAAATTCAACACAGCGTTGTCGAATGTTAACTTGGGAGACTTCGATCTGAACGGAATTCGCCCTACAAGCTACACAATGGCTGATTCTAACAAAACTGTAGTTCTGAAGTTTGCTGACAACACAATCTCTAATGATGTTGCTGGTTATACTTTGAAAGCTACTAACCCTAGCACTCAAGATAGCTTCGGTAACAAACTTCAAGCGTTCACTGCAACCGTAAAAGATGGTATTGCTCCAACGGTAACTTTGAAAGATATCGTTAGAACTGGTAACACGGTTACAGTAACTGTATACGCTTCTGAAGCTCTTACTCAAGATGGCAACTATGGTGCGGCTTACATCCAAGGATTGTTCAGCATTGATGCGGGTAGCGGCGTGACTACAACAGTTACAGGTGCTTCTATCGGTACTGATGCAAGAACAATTACAGTTACTGCAACAGTAGCTGGTAATACAGATGGAAAAGTAGCAACTGTTAAATTCGACGGTGCTAAAAACAAAGCAGCAAAAGCTATTAACGACGCAAACGGCAATGCATTGGATGAGTTCTCATTCGGTAAAGAGCTGTAATTTATATCTTACTAAAACAGCCTTGCATCTTTATAGATGCAAGGCTGTTTTTTTTTCGCCTTGCAGGGGTAATAAATTGGCGGTTAGTCTGAAATAGTTTAACAGTAGGAAATCACCCGCTTGAGGTACTGATGATTGCGCTCAAATGGTGAATCACCGTATGCCGAATGCTACGTACGAGAGTTGAGAGGTAGGCTACTCAATTAATGAGAGTCCTCCCTCTCGATTATATTTAACTTAGAGAACTTTTAAATTGTTGATAGACAACAACATCGTAACTTTCTCTCCTTTCCAAACGTTTATACTATAAGAGCAACAAGCAACTTATGGGAGGTTTGGGAGTGAATCAAAAGAAAATGTTTGTGAGCTTGCTCGCGAGTGTCTTGTTGATCAGTTCAACGGCTGGCATTACCATGGCAGCGAGCACAACCAATAAAACGTCTGCCACCAATTCAAATAGCAGTACATCGAAGAAAACGACAACAATGCAGAAGGTTGTACATACACTCGGTAACCTATCGGCTGTTAAAGTGACAGCACGAAGTTCGGTAAGGTTAACAGATGTAAATATCTTGGCGCAGGACGATGGGAATGTGGTTACATATACATTGTCTTACAAGAACAATGACAGCACCCCAATGATGATGCTCGATTACTGGAGCAAAGTGAAAACCAAGGGTGGAACATCATTCTCGCCCAAACTGATCGCAAAAGATCAGGAAAAGAAAACAGTCTCGCCTGGATCAACAGTTGAGTTGACCTATGTCATGAAAGTGGGTCGCGAGGTGAAACTCAGTGATCTGAACTTCCTCATCGTGAAATGGGATTTCAGTCAGGCTAACTATGAACGTACGCTGGGTAAGTTTAACGTGCCCGCATCCTATAGTATTACTACACCTATAGGTAAACCAAAGACGGTTCGTCTAAGCGACTCTGCGGTGAAGGTGAAAGTATCTGGCATTAAAGTGTTTCCAGGTGAAGATAAGAATCAGTATGTGAAAATTGGCGTGAATTTAAACAATATTAGTTATAAATTGCTTGAAAATCCGAATATCAAATGGATCTTGCGTACACCAAGTGGTACCAATTATCCGTTAACTCCGGATAAAGACAGTACGAGTGTCAGTATCCAGGCTCAAGCTAATAAGGCCCTCAGTCTGATCGCATCTCTTCCTACGTCAGTGAAGCTGCAAAAGTCTGAGCTGTTGCTAGTAGAGGAACAGGGTGAAGAGAAAAGTGTTCTGCCTGTTGCTGCATTGCAATTGCCAGAGGCTAGTAAAACGAATGTAGAAGTCGCTGCCAATCAACCAAACATGATTTCAGTTGAAGGACAACGACTGTCCACATTGCTTGAATCCGCTAAAGTCCGAATCGATGATGGTGAGTATAGCCTTAATCTTCAAATGAAGCTCAAGAATGAAGGCAAGAAAGTCATTAAGGTGCCGATGTATACCTTTGAGGTACGGAGTACAGACGGAACAGTCTATCCAATCGAAACCAAAGCATTGGATACATTGAAGTTGAACCCAGGCGATATTAAGACAATTAAGCTCAGTACAACCCTTCAGGGTGATGGTAATACAAGCAAAATCAAGCTTTATGTAATGAGTCCGGTAGACAAAAATGAAAGCACAGAATCCACAACGTCTTCTCCTACGAATGGATTTGTCTTCTCCTATCCTGTAGGTGTCTATGGTATTCCTGAATCGGTATCCAGCGGAGATGGGTTGACGACCGAAACGGTCATTAAGAATAACAAAGGTACATTTGGTGTGTCTTTTGGATCGTTACAGCGGTTGCCGTGGCTTGATAGTGATATTATTGCCGCAAAAGTGACCATTCGTAATGCAGGTAACAAAACAGTTCAACTTCCTGAGCTTGAAGCGATGTTTATGATTGATTCTGCTGAGATTGAAGGAGACAAGAAGCTAATCTACACACAAAGTGGAAAGTTAATTGGAGCCGGCATGACAACAGAGGCTTACCTGTTAACCAAGATTCCTTCCGAATTGCGTATATCTCGTCTGGAACTAAGTTTGAACGAGAAAGTTAGTGAAGAAGAGACGAATGAGTGGATCACGTTAAATACGTCCGGATTAATTCCACCCTTATCTTATGTTGGAAGCGGCAAGACATACACTTCGGGTACTGCTGATAAAGAGACGGAAATGGGTGTGCGGAGAACGATTCGTTATCCGGGAACATCATCGGACATCGTATATACCGAATTCGAAATGACGAACAAATCATTGCGTCAAAGTGGTCTCGGTAAACTGGTAGGTTACTACAAAACATCGGATGGCCAGTATTACAGAGCAACTGCGAAACAAGCAGAGCGTCTGCCTGGGCCGGGTCAGAAGTCAATTGTTACGTTCTGGGCTAAGATTCCGAAGTCCGTTACCTTCTCAGACCTGCGCCTAATAGTGGGTGAAGGCATTGCAGACAGCAAGTTTGTAACCGGTGAAGGGGAAGCGACTGCTTATGTGAATGCTTTGGCATTCGAAGTACCGCCAACTTCCATTAGTGTTCAAGGCACGCTGACCAATATTAATCTCTATCCTTACTCCTGGACTGCCAACAGTGTAAGAGCATATCTGGCAGGCAGCTCGTCTGTACAGATCGAGATGAATTACAGCTTATCCCGTAATGAAGAGATTGAGATGGGTGAGAACGAGCACAAGTTAATCCTTACAATGACCGATCAAGCAGGTAAATCATATGAAAAAGAGCTGACCTTAGGAACCGATCTGAAAGTGGGAACCAACCAGACACTGAGCTGGAGCGTAGAAGACAGCTTCTTCGAGAAGTTGCGTGGTGGTTCTTATCGTTTGACAGTATATGATCAATTTCAAGGACAACGTATCCGTCTTGCAGAGCAAAGTTATGGATACGACATTTCTAAGCTTCCAAAAGAAGAACCGGAGTTCCCTACGTTCCCATCGGATGGGTTTTGAAATAGAACAGGCAGCACTATAATTATCCACAAAACCTCGTTTCCACCCCAACGGAAACGAGGTTTTGCTTGTCGCATCCCTATTTTTTCTCTATAGTTAAAGTTAATAGATTACCAGAGGAGGAAAATGATTCACATGAAACCTTATATGAAAGTATCCCTCGCCGCGCTTGCCATTGGTGTTGGCGTATGGGTTGGGTCGGTATACAGCAATACAGCCATCGGTGCAGGTACAAGCCAGCCAGGAACAGCAGACGATCCGGTTGTAACGAAGAGTTATGTAGACCAGCAGATTCAAAAAGCAATGGGTGGTGGCGTTAGCACGGGTTCTGGCAACTCATCCGGTAATAATTCCGGATCTACGGGAACCGGGAACTCAGGTAGTACAGGTGGAGACACTTCTCTTCCTCCACTGGTCTCGGGCGCTTCTGAAGCCGTTGAGATCGTAACCGTGAAGCCGGGGCAACAGCTGATCGGTAAGTCTGGCGCGGAGTTCATTGTACGTAGCGGCAAAGCTGTGATCGTCAGTGAAGGTACGAATGGTGTAGCTGATCTGACGGACGGGATTGACCTGACGAATGGACAGGCAGCACCGACCAATCACCTGCTCTCTTTTCCAAGGGACGGACGGGGGATCACGGTCTTGGAAGGAAACAAATACAGCTTAACCGTAATGGTACGTGGTGGATATACTCTGAAATAGGTTTTGTAGCTGTTAAAGGAATTATTCATTAGTCATGCATTTCATTTGCTCAGATTACCCAGTTCTAACAAACATTAATACGGCTAGCCAACCTTGTTCCTGCTCACTCTATAACTGTTGACAATCAATTAATGGAGGTGCAGGAATCATGGCTAGAAGCAATCGCAAGGTGGTACCCGAAAGTCGTCAAATGCTGGATCAAATGAAGTATGAGATTGCTGCAGAGTTTGGTCTCAATGTAGGTTATGGTGGCAGAGGTTTAGCTGGTGCGGATACAGAATTTGGATCTGAACTGGGTGAAGTGAGTGATCACTCTTATGGGCAATACAAAGGGTGGGGACATCTGACTTCCCGCGAGAATGGATCGGTTGGTGGAGAGATCACCAAAAGGCTAATTCGCCAGGCAGAACAGCACTTATAGGGCATTTTCCTTACCCCATTTCGTTTGACACGTCTTGACAAATACGTTAAGATGGCACTTGAGGTATGCAACCTTTTCCACTAGGGAAAGGTTGATTTTCGTTTGAGGCAATTACCTGAAAAATCCTTATCTTCGGTACTGCGGACCCTGCGTCCTTATTCCATTTTGGAAAGCTTCGAGGGTACAGTGAACGAATCGCTGTCATGTTTTGTTCGGGCAATCGCCATACTACTAGTTATGGGAGGTTGAAACTTCATGTCTGTTAAAGGCCGGCATCTATTTACATCGGAGTCTGTAACCGAAGGACATCCGGATAAAATCTGCGATCAGATCTCAGACGCCGTATTGGACGCGTTCCTGGCGAACGATCCTAATGCTCGCGTAGCTTGCGAAGTTTCCGTAGCCACAGGCTTAGTGCTTGTCATCGGTGAAATCAGTTCAGCTTCTGAATACGTGGACATTCCGTCCATCGTTCGTAATACAATTAAGGATATTGGCTACACACGTGCCAAGTTCGGTTTTGATTATAACACTTGTGCAGTTCTGACTTCTCTGAATGAGCAGTCCGCTGATATTGCCCAAGGCGTTAACGCAGCGCTTGAGAATCGTGACCCGGAACAAGTCGCTCGTGAAACAGAAAACATTGGTGCAGGTGACCAAGGTCTGATGTTCGGTTTTGCAACGAACGAAACACCAGAACTCATGCCTTTGCCAATCGCTTTGTCCCACCGTATCGCACGCCGTCTGGCGGAAGTGCGTAAGAACGGTACATTGGAATATCTTCGTCCGGATGGTAAAACTCAAGTAACGATTGAATACGACGGTGACAAGCCGGTACGTGTGGATACAATCGTTGTGTCTACTCAGCACGCTGAAGAGACTACACTTGAGCAGATCCAAAAAGACATCAAAGAACATGTAATCTTGCCTGTCGTTCCAGCTGAATTGCTGGATGAGCAGACTAAATATTTCATCAACCCAACAGGACGTTTCGTTATTGGCGGACCTCAGGGAGATGCGGGCCTTACTGGACGTAAGATCATCGTAGATACCTACGGCGGTTATGCACGTCACGGCGGTGGTGCGTTCTCTGGTAAAGATCCAACTAAAGTAGACCGCTCTGCAGCATATGCGGCTCGTTACGTAGCGAAAAACCTTGTAGCCGCAGGTCTTGCAGATAAAGTGGAAATCCAGCTCGCTTACGCGATTGGTGTAGCCAACCCGGTATCGATCAACGTGGATACATACGGAACTGGCAAAGTCAGCGAAGAGAAATTGGTTGAGCTTGTTCGCAACAACTTTGATCTTCGTCCGGCTGGCATCATTCGTATGCTGGATCTGCGTCGCCCAATCTACAAACAAACCGCTGCTTACGGTCACTTCGGCCGTACAGATCTGGATGTACCTTGGGAACAAGTGGACAAAGTAGAGCTTTTGAAAACTCAAGCAGGTCTGTAAGTTAGGTGCAATAGTAATGAAGCCCTTGATTCCGTTAAGGAATTAAGGGCTTTTTTGTGCTTCCATCGATTTCACTGCTTGTCATGGACAAAGGAAAAATTATGGAATATATCCCCAAATAACTAAATGAAATCCCTTCTCCAACCGAAATACATAATGAGGTCTGTACATCAGACAGGAGAAGAAATGCAGATAAGGGGGAAGATCAGTGGAATTGAAGAGAATTGCAAGAAAAGGCATGCTCGGAATCTTAATTGTTATGCTGACGGCTCAAGGTTGGCTTACGGGTTGGAGTGGAGTCGAGCAGGAAGCATATGCGGCCAATGAATTAAGTGCAAATGGAATAACGAATACTGTTCCTGCGGTGAACGGCAAAAACGTCGATGGATCATTGCCGTTACGTATTGAATTTGCGAGACCGGTTTCAAAAGTAATCGGTCCGGAAAGTAAGATATCCATTAAACGTGTCAACGATGATTCAGAGGTTGTTTCTGTAGACGTATCCAGTGAACTGGTAACGATTGAAAGCTTAGGGCCAATCACGAATCCTTCTGTACCTATGAACGATACCGAACCGTCTACAGGAGAAGATACAGCTTCACCACCACCTGAAGGGAAATTTGTAAGCATCCAACTCCCAGAAGGAAATATTCTTCCTGGTGGAACATATTACGTTCAAATTGATGCAAATGCATTTGCTTACATGGATGGTGAGAATCTTACTTTATTTCCAGGATTATTGAACAAAGCGTGGACGTTTAGTACTCAAAATATAGGCTTGCCGGCAGTTACAGGCAAGATACCCCAGAACGCAGCTGTTCAGGTGAAACCTTCGGATCATTTGACAGTGTCGTTTAGTCTACCGGTTGTTGCTGGAGCAGGCACACTTCAAATTTATCAAGGGAGCGGAACAGAAACTTTATTTGAAGCAATTCCAATCACGTCTAAAGGATCACCACGAATTACTGGTCTTGGCACTAAGACGATTACAATTGATCCTGTAAAAAATTTCAATAACAATAGTACATATTATATCGTGATACCTGAAGGTTTTTTACGAGATCAGCAGGGGAATGACATCCGTGGAATCAGCGGCATGGATTGGGGATTCAATGTGCAGTCGGACCCAACTTCCCTAACGGTGTCCACCTTGTCTCCTACCAATGGCACCACGAATGCGCCTTTGTCGGGCAACCTAACAGTGACGTTCAACAAGGAACTGGACCGTAGCTTCCCAGGTCAAGCCATTCTCAAGAAAGCGAATGGAGCAACGGTTGATTCGAGGACAACTTTTAGTTCGAACAACAGACAACTGATTATTACGCCAACAAGCACATTAGAGAATAATATGAACTATGTTGTCGATATTCCTGCCAATATGTTTCGTGATCAAGCAGGTAATACATTCGCAGGTTTGAATGGATCTACATCATGGGCTTTCAAAACCTTAAGCAGAGATACAACATTACCTGTAATTAAGAGTGCCAAGATGCATAGTAACAACACGATTCGTCTAACGTACGACAAGTGGCTTAGTAGCATCAGCCCACTGAGCAGCAGTTATACCGTTACCGTGAATGGAGAGAATCGAAACGTTAGTTCCAGTTATATCTCAGGTGACAGTGTATATGTTGTCTTGGATACGGGTGTAGCGGTAGGGCAAGTTGTGCGGATCGCATATGCACCCGGTACTACAGGTAATCGTCTTACAGATCAATCTTCCAATGCTGCGGCTGCTTTTGGCGCAAGAGATGTGGAGAACGGTTTAGATTCTGTCATGTCCAAGCCGCGAGAAGGTAACGTGTATTACAGTACAATGACGTTGTACTACCCTGAGACGGTATATATCACTTCAAGTGATGCAGCAAGACAATTCAGTGTAACTGCGGATCAGTCGGCTGTAGGCATCAATAGCATATCGATCAATGGCAGCTCTGTGGTGACGTTGAATCTTAGTCGATCCATTACGGATGGTGAAGTCGTTCAGGTTGCATACACGCCAGGTTCATGGCCTGTAAAAGATACACGTGGACAGGCCCTTGCTGGATTCAGCGGCTTCTATGTCCGCAATTCAATTGATACCAAACCACCTGAGTTTAAGAGTGCTGAGGTGAGTGGTAACAAGTTATGGATGCGTTACAATGAACCACTGAACACGACGAATAAACCGCTCAATAGCCAATATTCTGTTCTGGTCGATGGTAAGCCAGTCTTCGTTAATGATTCCGAGATCGAAAATGATCTGGTTACGTTAACGCTGGCTTCAGCGGTGAAGGATACACAAAATATATCGCTATCATATGTACCTGGAGCATTGCGATTAACGGATCTGAACAATAACCCAGCAGGATATCTCAATCTGACTCCAGTAACGTACACATATGGAAATGGCAAAATTCTTTCGGCTACGCTTCAGGGAGACACGGTTCAGATTAATTTTCGTGATTCAATCCAGTCCCAGGCTGCACTAACAGCATCTCAGTTCAGTGTAGTGATTGGTAATTCAACCACAACTGTATTGTCTGCTTCAGCTTCTGGCTCTGTGGTGACGTTGAAAGTGGATACTTCAGCAGTAACATCGACAGCTACTCAGACGGGAACGGTGAGTTATGTACCTGGGGCTTTGCCGTTGCGGGATGCGTCGAATGTCACGATAACAGCATTTGGCCCACTTACGTTACAACAGACGAATAATAGTTCGAACAATAATCAGTCGGGAAACCGTCCTTCCTGGTTGGCAGAATTGGATGCATCGAGCTATGGTCAGTCTTTACTTGTGATGAATAACACTACGGCTTCTGCTGTATCTGCGATGTCCCACTATAATCGCCCGACTCGTCAATTCAACGTGGATGCAACCAAGTTGATTCAGTCCTTTGAATACGCTGGAGCAAACGGGAAATTGACTCAGCCGGTGGTATTTGAGATTCCGGACAGTGAATCGGCTGCGTATGTTGGATTCCCATTAAATGCACTGACTCAGATTGCTGCAAGTTATCGCACTGGCACTATTGGTGTGAAATATGGCGATCTTCTCTGGACGGTGCCACTGTCTAATTTAGATATGGCGGCTATGAGTCGGAGTGTAGGAACATCAAACACAAGTACTACGACAGGAGCAGCGGTCCCATCCTTATACGTTCAGTTAGAGACGGTACCTGTGTCTTCATCGGGAACGATGGAAGGCTTGATTGCAGGTGCAGGAGCGCAGAAGCTTGGCAACTATACGGACGTATATTTGTATACCGGTAATGGAACAAACGATCAACGTGTAGATCAGAATGTCAAAAGCCAACTGGCCATGCAATTGGCTGCCAATACCCCAAGTGTAACATCCGGATTTACGTATATCGATCCAGTTACATTTAGGTTATCCAATGTACCTAGTTCCTTTAAAAATACGACAGGTGGTGTAGTTGTTCAAGGACAGCTGAATGGCAATCAGTCGGTAGTCCCTGTTAACAACATCGTTAGTTATCCGGATACGGCGTCACACTGGGCTAGTGAGGTCATTAAGGAGCTCTCTGCCAAATGGATAATTAACACACCAGGTGGTTCCTTCTACCGACCGAATGAGAACATTACACGTGCGGAATTTGCTGAATTGGTCGCTAGAGGTCTAGGACTGAATGGAGAACCTACTGCAGCAAGTCGTTTCCAGGATGTTCGTAGCGGTAGTGTAACAAGTGCCTATATCGGTGCTGCAGCTGAAGCGGGGATCATTACGGGGAATACCGATGGTACGTTTAAGCCGGATCGTCCCATTACGCGTGAGCAGATGGCACTTATGATGGTACGTGCGATGAACTACGGTGGGAAAACAGTCTCTCTTCAATCTTCGGCTGCTAGCACTCTATCCAAGTTCAAGGACAGCAACAAAATCCAGTCCAAGGATTCTGTTGCCAAAGCGGTGGAGGAGGGGATCATTCAAGGCATGACAGCGAGAACATTCGAACCCCAAGGGAACGCGACTCGCGCTCAGGCAGCAGTGATGTTGAAACGGGTACTGGACAAATTAGGATATCTATAAATTAATAGGAACACTTCAAGGAAGCTCATTTCTTGAGGTGTTCTTTTTATATAATTAGATAAAGGACTAAAGAGAGCTGAAGTTTTATAGAAAGGATGACTTTTTTTGAACATTACTAAGATACTCAAAAAAGTATTATATGAACGACTTCGAAAATTATCATTCGTTTATCAAGACTCTTCATCCAATCCTTGGGAAGGAAATATATGAATCATAAATGGACTTCTGTTGTGCTTACTCGTGCACAACAGAAGTCTATTTTTTGATTAGTTTAACTACATAGCAGAATCGTATGGAATTGATTAACCAATATATACCTCAATCTTGGCTGAGGGCGTAACTTTTTCCACAAAAAGCAGTCTATTAATAGAAGAGTATACTAGAGATCTCGCTATCGGCTGCCTACTTGGCAGTGTTCGTGATGTCTAAGATTGATATACAAGATGGGAGAGACGTTTCAGACATGCTGGGGAAACATGAGAAACAGCTGGAAGACGTTAAGGGCAGTAAGGTGAAGAAATGGGCGATTGTGACGCTGGCGGGTGTGATCTGGATTGCACCGGTGATGAGCGCAGGCGGGCAGATGTGGTCAGGCACTTCGTGGCAATCGGTGGCCGCTGCAGCATCTACGAATACAAGCAAGTTGAGTGAAGAAATTCTGACTTCGGGTGCGAAGCTCATGAAATACAGATATACAACAACACGTTCCGGTTCCAAGGTCAACGTACTGGCGGATGTAATCCAGGTGGATTTGCAGAACCCCTATGTGAAGCTGGATGTGATGACAGGCAAGGGCGGTAATCTAAACAGCAAACAGAGCACAGGTGCCATGGCTAAGGAAAATGGTGCAGTAGCCGCTGTGAATGGCGATTACTTCAATGTATCCGGAGAGCTCGCCCCTATTGGTGGACAGGTCTCCGATGGCGTACTGGTCTCCACACCTTCTGAGCTGTCGGGTATGTATGCCCTCACGGTGACCAAAGATGGAAAACCGATGATCGATGAGTATTCCTTTGACGGAACAGTGAAGGCGCAGGATGGTTCAACCTTCGCTTTGCGTGGGATAAATAAAGAGGATTATACGGTAGAGTCGGGTGCGGTGAAGTATAGTCATGCCAACTCGATGTATATTTATACACCGGCATGGACCTCCTCCAAACGTCCAAATGATCCTTCCACAACTCCAACAGAGGTTCTCGTGCAGAACGGAGTAATCACCCAAATCTCGGATAAAAAAGCGCTAAACATGACGGTGCCGAAGGATGGGTACATTTTGCGTGCGCATGGAACAGCGGCGACATGGATCATGAGCCATCTATCCGTTGGCCAAACCTTGGATGCGGATTACAAACTGAAAGCTAAAACAACTGGGCAATCGGTCGATCCCAGTAACCTGGAGATGATGATTGGCGGTCACACCATTTTGGTAAACGGTGGCAAGGCAGCTTCCTTTTCCCGTGATATCGCATCTTCCGGCATTGGTGGCATTCGTGCAAGAACGGCAGTAGGGTACTCCCAGGATGGTCGGTATGTCTACATCATCGCAGCGGAGAAAAACAGTAACAGCAGCGGGATGTCGCTGACGGAACTGCAATCCTTTATGACCAGTGTGGGTGTCTGGAAAGGCATGAACCTGGATGGAGGCGGCTCCACAACAATGGTAACACGTCCGTTGGGTGAGCAAACCGCTGGTCTGACGTTCAACACAGAGTATGGCACCGAGCAACGTCAGGTTGTAAACACACTAGGTGTGTTCTCTACGGCTCCTGTAGGTAAACTGAAGGGCTTTGCCGTGAGTGGCAGTCAAACGTTGCTGGTGGGGCAAGAGGGCAAGTACACAGCCAAAGGATATGACACCTACTACAACCCGATTGCAACAGGCGATATCAGCATGTCCTGGAAGTCCAGCAACAACAGCATCGTGAGTGTCAGCAACGGCACGATCAAAGGCGTGAAGCCAGGTACAGCAACGCTGACGGCAACGAGCAATGGAGCTTCATCTTCTATTAAAGTATCGGTATTGGGTGGAAGTGAATTGGCTTCCCTGACAGCAGGATCGGGTCTCGGTTCGCTCAATGCAGGCACAACGATGTCCATTCCTGTAACGGCAACAACGAAGAGTGGACAAAGTGTTACGGTTCCGGCAGACTCGCTGACATGGGAATTTATCGGGTTCAAAGGTAAAGTGACTGCTGACCAATTAACGGTATCTTCAGTCAATTCTGGTGCACAAGTGGGATATGCCATTGGTCGCTATGATGGTTACAGCACAGTCGTAGTACTCTCGGCATCTGCCAGCGAAACGATCTGGGAGAACTTCGAGAATGTGAATTATCCGATCAACTTCACGACGAATGCAGCGGGTGTAACTGGTACGGCAACCGTTACAGTAGGAACAGATGAGAAAGCCGGCTCCAATGTACTGCAACTCGGTTATGATATGACTGCTGGAACAGGCAAAATGTACGCTTATGCACAACTGAATGGCTCTACCGGTAGAGAGGTATCTGCTGCAGCTACATCGATGTCAATGGATGTTATGGGAGATAAAAGTCTGAACTGGCTACGTGCCGAATTCACAGATGCCAATGGCAAAACGGTATATGCCGATCTCGCCAAGGCAATTGACTGGAACGGGTGGAAGAAGCTGAGCGTGGACCTAAACGGACTGAACATCGCCTATCCGGCGAAGCTGAAGCGGGTCTATGTAGTGAACGTGGAAGAAGGTCAGGATGAGCGTGCGAAATCAGGCACGGTTGCTTTTGACAATATCGCATTCACGATGCCTTCCAAGTCCAGTGAAGTAGGATTGCCTACGGGTACAGCTTCGCTTGTGCTTGGACAGAAATCGATGACGGTGAACGGAACGAAAAAAGCGATTGATGCAGCACCAGTCCTGAAAAATGGTACAACGTATGTGCCAATCAAACATGTTTTGGACGCTTTTGGTGGTCAGGCAAGCTGGGATAGCAAAAATCAGCGAATCACGGTATTACGTGGTGGCAAGCTGATTGATCTGGTTGTAGGGCAGAAAGAATTCATTCTGAATGGTAAAAGACAGAGCGCAACTGTTGCACCATACGTAACGGGTGGCAGGACTTTAGTCCCACTTAGACTCGTTTCCGAGCAACTTGGTCTGACTGTAAAATGGGAACAGAAAACGAAGACCGTTACCATCTCATCGTGATATGGTATGATATATACCGGAAACGATAGAAATGGAGTCGAACAAACGTGGATTTACAAGCCGATGCCATAGACCGCGTCATTAAAAACGCCATACAAGTCATGGAAAACAGCAAATATCAAATGTTCGAAATTATGGACGCAACTCGCGATGAGCTGAAAACACTCAACGAGGAGTTAAAGTCGGTGCTGAAGGAAACGGCGGAAACGATCGAGAAAGTAGATCAATTGGAGCTGAACTACCGCCGTTCCCGGATCCGGCTGACTGAGGTTAGCCGCGACTTTGTCCGTTATTCCGAGCATGATATCAAGCAGGCGTATGAGAAAGCAACACAGCTGCAGCTGGATCTGATGATTTATCGTGAGAAGGAAATGTATCTGAAGGCCCGTCGGGATGATCTGCAGAAGCGTGCCAAAAATGTGGAAGCTTCTGTGGAGCGTGCCGAGACCATCGGTTCGCAGATGGGTGTTGTACTCGAATACCTGTCAGGTGAACTGGGTCAAGTGACCCGGATCATCGAATCTGCCAAAAATCGACAAATGATTGGTTTGAAAATAATTTTGGCCCAGGAAGAAGAGCGGAAACGTATTGCTCGTGAAATTCATGACGGGCCTGCCCAGATGCTCGCCAATCTAGTGCTTAGGACGGAAATTGTAGAAAGAATGCTCATTAAGCAGGATTTTAAGATGGTCCAGGCCGAAATAGTAGATTTGAAAGGCCAGGTTCGTTCCAGTCTTGAAGAAATGAGAAAAGTTATTTTCAATCTGCGTCCTATGGCACTGGATGATCTGGGACTGATTCCAACGCTTCGGAAGTACGTGCAGGATTTTGAGGTAAAAACGAAAATCCGGTCGCTTTTTGAAACAAGAGGTAAAGAACACCGTTTATCTTCCGCGATGGAGGCTGCGATCTACCGCCTCGTACAGGAAGGTCTGTCGAATGCTGCAAAGCATGCTTATCCCACATATGTTGTGGTGGAGATTACATACCAGGCTCAGCTCGTCAAAATTGTCGTTCAGGACAATGGGCTTGGGTTCAAACCGGAGCTTCTTGCCAAGAAAAGCAAGGATCATACCCACTTCGGTCTGATTGGGATGAGAGAACGGGTTGAACTGTTAGAAGGAAGAATAGAGATTGAATCCGGAGAAAATCAAGGAACCAAAATAGTGATTCATATCCCGACAAACGTGGATAAGGGAAAGGAGTAGCAGGATGATGGAAAACCGTGATACTGGTAAAGCATCGATTAAAGTTCTTTTGGCTGATGATCATCAGCTGTTCCGTGAGGGACTGAAACGCATTTTAAATATGGAGGACGACATTGAGGTCATCGGCGAATGCGGCGATGGTATACAAGTGCTCGAATTCTGCAATCAGGATAAACCTGATATCGTATTGATGGATATTAACATGCCGATCGAAAATGGGGTTGAGGCAACGGAGAAATTGCGTGAGCTGTTCCCTGATGTCAAAGTGATTATCTTGTCCATCCATGATGATGAAAGTTATGTATTTGAGACGCTTCGTAAAGGGGCTAACGGGTACTTGCTGAAGGATATGGAGGCCGAGTCTCTGATCAATGCGATTCGTTCCGTGCATGAAGGACATGCGTTTATTCATCCGAAAGTAACCGGCAAACTGATCATGCAGCTGCGTCGTATGACGTATCTTAATGAAACAGGGGCAATGAGTGAAGGAGCTTCGAAGGAAGCAGGCGTTAAATTTGTCGCTGGCGACAATAACCCGCTCACACGTCGTGAGGCTGAAGTACTTCGCTTGATGGCAGAAGGTAAGAGCAATAAAATGATTGGTGAATTCCTGTTCATCAGTGAAAAAACAGTAAAAAACCATGTCAGCAGTATTCTGCAGAAGATGGAAGTGGATGACCGTACACAAGCCGTTATCAATTCGATTAAATATGGTTGGGTTACGCTCTAATACCTTATGTTTTTCGTAAAGCGGTATTCTTACGGTAAGTCAGTCCATTGGTTGATTCAACCTAGACGAAGTATAGATTGGTGTTCACTCGCGCCCTTTCCAGAATGTTGGATTGGTCTGCGGGTTAATGGACTTTATCACTGCAAATGAGCAAAGTGTAAGGTTGTGCGGAACATATGTTCAAGCTTAGGCGTGAATGAATGACCTGGCCTGTCTTTCTTCGTCCGGTGTCGATCAGAGTGGAATATGAGCGATAGGAAATGCAAGTGTAACCCTTCAGGAAGTACAGCATATACTTGTTGTATACAGGGATGTTCGCCATGGGTGAGCATGACCTTCCGAGGAGGTGCAGTTGCCATGGTTGCTCATCTGACTATGATTCTGCTCATATACTTCCTGGCGGCAATGGCCGTTCATGCCATGCACCAGCGCCATCTTTCCCGTCCGGAATCTGAAGGTTTCGAGCAGATCCTGCTCATCCCTTCCAATCAGGCAGGGCGGATCGAAGGCATTGTAAGAGAACTTTGCCGGGAATTGTTATATCGTGGTAAGAGCTTCAGATTAACCGTTGTTGCTGATCGTACAGAAGCGGAAACGATTACGATTATTGAAAAGCTTATGCAAAGGCAAGGCATGGAGACATCTTATCTGCCTGCTGTCCCTGCTGATATTGAACGGGTAGCACAGACCGATCACACGTTTCGCCTGATTGATTTGCGTGAGTCAGAGCAATAAATCAGCATGTGAACGGGAAATGGGATTATCATTTCGCAGATCTACAGTGAAAAGATTACAGCAGAAGCTGTAGTCTTTTTTTGTAATTGTAGCCAAGTCTGCTTTTAAATTAAAAATGGGTTTTTATGCAATCTATGGTTATTGTCTGGGTATGAGGAGTTCTTGAACACTAAAATAAACTTTTCGAAGTCAGAACTCTTAATTTAAAAGTATAGACGATTCAGATTGGAAAAAGTTTCGCAATTTTAAAGAAAGATTCTGGTTATTAGCAGAATTGTATGATGGACTCATGTTGTGTAACTAATGTTGTGATGTAAAGGTTCAATTGGTATAGTGATAAGTAGATTAATCATACGAAGATGGAATATGGACATGAAGCACATGCTCCGGCGAACTGCCGGGTTGGCATGTGCTTTTTTGCGTTCAGGAGACAGTACCATGGGGGAGGAGAGTAAATGAAAGTTGCCTTATATGTATGCCGTGTAGAGGAAGGGTGGAGTATGATCTTGTCCCTCAATGTTCGAGTGGATGTGGCTTGGTGGCTAGAGGGAGGAAGTGGGCGACATGTGCTGCGCTGGCTGCTGTTAGATCCGGCGTTGCCGTTGAGTCAGGCATCCTGGTTGGTTGAACATTTTGAGATGGAGCGGCGCATGGATCAGTGGGGTGAGCGCGAATGGCAAAGCTATCTTTCGAGGAAGCTGGATGTGTATGAATTGGCCTCGGGGGAAGCAGAGGCCAGAAAAGGTATAGCGGGCAAAGCGGGAAGTGCCGCTGTGCGTGGCAATCGGGTAGACGGGATGCCCGAGCCGTATCCCGCCGGGCAGTGGGCTCAGCTGGAGCGGGACGCGGCCCTGCTGGCTGAGCGGATCAGCGGCCGCCAATTACTGGCGGCCGAGGCAGAGGCGTTGCTGGCGGATACCGCCCAGCCGCCAAAGGAGTGGCGCGCGGCTGCGCAGCTCGCGCGCTTGCACGGGCGGCTGAGTATCACAGCCGCCCTCGAAGGGCCTGCCACGCGCCGCCGGCACGCGTGGCTTGGACGCGCGCGGAGCGCGCCCCGCTGCCACCGTTGTGGCAGCGAAGCCAGGCAGCGCGTGCCCTGCGCTGCCTGCGGCCTGGCGGCGTGCGCCTACTGCGAGGCTTGCCTCGCGCTGGGGCGCAGCCGTGCCTGTGCGCTGCTGCTACGCAGTGCAGCGCAAGGGGCCGTGCCACGACGCGGCGAAGCACCGCGTGGCATGGCCTTGGCCCCCACCGGCGGCGGGATCGCCCGGTGGGGGCTTAGCGCAGCGCAGAGCGCGGCAGCTGCCGCGGCGCTTGCGTTTTTGGCCCGGCCACCCGCAGGGGATGGGCCGGGGCGGTTCTTGCTGTGGGCCGTGACCGGGGCCGGCAAGACCGAAATGATTTTTCCATTGCTCCAACATACATTGGATCGTGGGGGACGAGCTTTGGTCGCTACGCCGCGCAGAGACGTGGTGCTGGAACTGGCTCCGCGTCTGGCCAAAGCTTTTCCGGACACCTCACTCGCTACCCTTTACGGAGGCAGTGACGAACGCTGGAAAGACGCTCAGCTCACGCTTGCGACCACACATCAATTGATGCGTTTTTATCAAGGGTTCGATCTCGTCATTATCGACGAACTGGATGCTTTTCCCTATCACAACGATCCCATGCTCGCTCACGCGGCGGCATCCTCCTGTAAAACGGACGGGAATTTTGTCTATCTATCTGCCACACCGCCTGCTCGGCTGCAGAGGGAAGCAGCACGGGGGAAACTCAATCATGCCAAAGTTCCAGTACGTTTCCACCGTCATCCTTTGCCCGTGCCAAGATTGATCAAAATGGTTACCGTTGCTGAGTGTATTAAGAAACGAAATTTTCCTTCTGCCTTGAGGACTAACATCCAAATTTCATTGAAGCGTGACGCTCAGGTATTTGTCTTTGTAACACGCATTGCCCAGATTGAGGCGTTTGTGAATCTGATGCGTCGTACTTTTCCCGGAATCCATATCGAAGGAACCTCATCTCAGGACCCCGATCGCGCTAGTAAAGTTATAGCCTTTCGTGAGCGCACAATTCGTTTGCTCGTAACGACAACAATTCTGGAGCGTGGCGTGACCATTCCACGCAGCGATGTTTTTATATTGGATGCAGACAATGGTCTCTTTGATGAAGCATCACTGGTTCAGATGGCAGGCAGAGCTGGGCGTTCCATGGATGACCCGGCAGGTAGAGTAGTTTTTGCATCATCTCGTCGGACACGTTCACAGGTGAAGGCCGTTGCCCAGATTCGAAAAATGAACACCATCGCTCGTCGCAAAGGTTACCTGCATCCACCATCCCAAACCTAATTGCCATCTGCCATGTTCGTATCCACATGTCACAATACATTCCCGAGACTGGAGGTATGCCCCCTATGTTCAATTGGCTCAGTAACATATCCGATCAGGCGCAACACCTGACCCAACGTCTCCACCACCTGCTCGCCCCGCCGGGAGCGACTTGTCTGACATGTGGGACTCGAGCGATTCTGTCTTCTATCTATCCAGGCATATGCCTACGTTGTGTGAAGCAGATTCCATGGATTCGTTCTATCCGCTGTCTGCGTTGTGGTCGGGATGTCGGATGCCCGGACTGTGCTCGTCCACACATGCAAAACCGTTCTTTTATCTCCAATCGCAGCGCCGTACAATACAACACTCTTATGAAAGAATGGATAGGCATGTACAAATTCAGAGGCCATGAACGCTACGCACCGCTCTTAACCGCTTTGTTGATTCATGCCTTTCAAGCGATGAGTGAGGAGCAGAATTCTGCTTTGGCAAAAGAACCCCCAGCCCCCGTGGCTCATCCCGCCACACATGCTCAACAAACGAAGCCACAATGGCGGCCTGACGTGGTCACCTATGTCCCGGTGAGCGGCGAGCGCCTGGCCGAGCGTGGCTTCAATCAGGCGGAGCGGCTGGCTGCTGGGCTCGCCACCGCCTGCCGCCTACCCATCGTGGATCTGTTGCAGCGCCAGATCAACACCACCAAACAAAGCTTCAAATCACGCGGTGAGCGTATTGAAACGATGAAGAACGCTTTTTCCATCAACCCGGATGGTATGCATCTAATTGAAGAGCTATACAGGGGATCTCATCTGCCAACACAAAAGGGCATGTCACATGCCAAACCCATACAGATACTGCTGATTGATGATATATACACAACAGGGAGCACGTTGGACGCTTGTGGGCGGGGTATTCTAAATGCTGGCTTCAGAATGGAGATTCCCGTCGAGATTTACACACTGACACTGGCAAGATCCTAGAAGCTGAATCTAAATAATAAATGACGGTCCAGTATTCTTAGCCACTCTAGGTGGGGAATCTAAACATTCATATTAATAGCAGACAGGAGAGTATGTCCTTTATTAATCATTGGTACGTTAATGCGTGTCTCCATTCCATTTTTACCGATTGAAATATAGTTGTTTGATGAAATTATAATGAAAGCGTAATAAGAAATTTTTTACATGTAAAAAAGAGGAATTGGTTTTCTCGCGCAGAATAGATAGTTTTGCCGTTCACCACAGGTGACAGCATAGGGAGTGGCACAACATATCTGTTGAAGGGGAGAACAAAAGTGGTCGCAGGAAAAAGAAAAAATGGATTTTACTTATGGACTGTCCGTCTACTAGTATTCATGCTGGTATTCGGACAGTTTGGCGTGTACGGGGGGAACCGGGCACATGCAGCAGTAGGAAGCGGGATAGTCTCATCAAGTAATGATTACCAATATGTGTTGACCAACAACAACGGCCAATTACAGGTGAATCAAAAATCAGTTAATCTGAGTTGGGCGAGATCATACGAGATTTCAACATCAGGATATTCTTTTAGGAGAAGTCAATCGATCAATGGGGCAGTTGGAGACATAACCAAGATTTCATTTGGCTCCTACACATCTACGTATACCGGCAAAGTTACCAATGCCTTTATCGTCGACTTTGCTGAGGTATGGGAGTATTACACGACTATGGAATACAGACAATCCGGAACCAATGTTGGAGTATGGAAAAATTCCACCGTTGATGAGTTTGGAATGACTACGCCAAGATATGTGCAAAGCTACGAGGCAACACAGCTAAGTCTCGTAATTAACGCAGATACAGGAGCGGTAGTCGATTTTGTATCTAACCTGAATCCGTATTACATACGGAAAGCGGAATCATTCAGTTTTGTAAAAGAGCCGGGGCCAACACAGCCTATTACTACGGTTCCAGCTGTTCCAACTAATTTAATGACTGATGCCAATGATGTAGCTATTAATCTCAATTGGTCTTCTGCTCCACAAGCTGTCCAATATGAGATTGAAGAGAATGGCGTAGTCAAAGGGCCTTTTTACGGAATTAATTATACAAGTTCATCACTTATACCCAATACTACATATACCTATAGAGTACGTGGAGTTAACCAACTAGGGGCTAGTGAGTGGAGTGAGCCGGTTGCAATCACAACCTTGCTTGAGAAACCCGTTCTGACCGTAACCTCAGAAGAAAGCAAGAATACGGTACAGTGGAAGGCGGTTGAATTTGCAGATCGGTACCAGCTACAGATTGATGGGGGGACGCCAATTGAACTCGGGAACTTCACCTCATATGTGCATGAAGGCCTAGAAGCGAATTCAACGCATACTTATGTGCTAAAAGCTTTCTCATCTAATAATGAGAGCACGTGGAGTAAATTGGTGAGTCAGTTAACAGTACCTGACCGTGCCGACGGGTTGAAGGTTACTGATGCTACATTTAATAAACTAACCGTAACTTGGACTGCAGTAAAGGGTGCTACCGGATATGATTTGGAGATTGATGGCACTAATGTTGCTGTAACCGGCACCACATATAGTAAAACTGGACTTACAGCCAATACAGAGTATACCTTTAGAATCAGACCTAAAAATGCTGGTGGTGCAGGAAGCTGGAGTGATGTAACTACAGGAATCACCCAGATGAGTACACCCGTTATTCAGTCCAACCCTTCACAAGAAGAAGTTGTTCTCATCTGGTCACCAGTTGATGGTGCAACGTCATATGAAGTTGAGACGGATGGCGTTGTCGTTGGAGATATATCAGATTCAATCTATATGCACACAGGGCTCAAACCTGGAACGGCCCATAAGTATCGTGTACGAGCTATAAGTGACAATAACATTAGCGCATGGTCGGCAGTGAAATCACAGAATACGTTGCCTGATTCCGTTAATGGATTGGTGGTCAGTGCAGCGACCAATGCAGCTGTAACTGTGAAATGGACAGCAGTAACCGGAGCCACAGGTTATGATCTCGAGATCGATGGAACAGTTGTCCCTGTAACAGGAGTAACCTACACGAAGAATGGTCTCGCAGCAAATACAGATCATACCTTCCGTATTCGCTCAAAGAATGCCGCTGGTGCAGGGGCATGGAGTGATCTGATCAGCGGAATAACGCAGTTGAACACACCTGTCTTGAAAGCAACATCAGAAGAAACTGCAATCAATCTGACATGGGCTGATGTAGCAGACGCAACCAAGTATGAGATTGAGGCAGACGGAGCAGTGGTTGCAACAGTAGAAGAGCCTAGCTACAGTCACACATCATTGTTACCAGGAACGGCGCACAAGTATCGTATTCGAGCGTTGACGGAGACCAATACGAGTGCATGGACAGCAATCCTGACACAAAGCACCATCCCTGCTTCAGTTACCGGATTAACAGTTAGCACGGCTACGAATGCAACCATTGCCTTGAAGTGGACAGCAGTTATAGGAGCGACAGGATATGATCTGGAGATCGACGGTAGCGTTGTCCCGGTAACGGGAGTAGCCTATACGAAGAGCGCTCTAGCAGCCAACACAGATCATACTTTCCGTGTTCGCTCGAAAAATGCCGCTGGTGTAGGGGCATGGAGCGATTTAATTAGTGGAACCACACTTCTAAATACACCGGTATTAAAAGCATCATCAGAAGAAACCGCAGTCAACCTCACGTGGGCTGATGTAACAGACGCAACCAAGTATGAGATTGAGGCAGACGGAGCAGTAGTGGCAAAAGTAGAAGAACCTAACTACAGCCATGTAGCATTGCTACCAGGAACGGCGCACAAGTATCGTATTCGAGCGTTGACGGAGACCAATACGAGTGCATGGACAGCAATCCTGACGCAAAGCACCATCCCTGCTTCCGTGACAGGCTTAACTGTTAGCTCGGCTACGAATGTAGCCATTGCCTTGAAATGGACAGCTGTGACGGGAGCAACGGGATATGATCTGGAGATTGATGGAACGGTTGTCCCAGTAACGGGAGTAGCCTATACGAAGAGCGCTCTGGCAGCCAACACAGACCATACCTTCCGTGTTCGCTCGAAAAATGCAGCTGGTGTAGGAGCGTGGAGTGAACTCATCAATGGAACGACGCTCCTAAACACACCTTTACTAAAAGCATCATCGGAAGAAACTGCAATCAACCTCACGTGGGCTGAGGTAGCAGACGCAACGAAGTATGAGATTGAAGTCGATGGAGCAGTAGTAGCAACAGTAGGGGAACCTAGCTTTACTCATACAACACTGCTTTCAGGAACAGCCCATAAATATCGTATTCGTGCGTTAACGGATACCAATACAAGTGCGTGGACAGCAATCCTGACACAGAGCACTATACCTGCTTCAGTGACAGGATTAACTGTTAGTTCAACTACGAACGTAGCCATTGCCTTAAAATGGACGGCAGTAACGGGAGCAACAGGATACGATCTTGAGATCGATGGTACAGTTGTACCGGTAACGGGAGTAGCTTATACGAAGAGTGGGCTTGTGACAAATACGGATCACACGTTCCGTATTCGTTCTAAAAATACAGCAGGTGCAAGTATATGGAGTGAGATTGTAGATGGCACAACTTTACTTAACACACCTGTGCTAAAGGCTTCTTCTGAGGAACAAGCGGTCACCTTGACATGGCCTGAAGTTAAAGATGCAACCAAATATGAGATTGAAGCGGACGGAGTCTTAGTGGGTACTGTTAAGGTGCCTACTTATACTCACAATAATCTGATAGCTGGAACAGCACATAAATACCGCGTACGCGCTCTGACCGAAACCAATGTTGGAGCTTGGACTGCGGTCTTGACACAAAATACGTTGCCTGGTTCTGTGACCGGGCTAACGGTAACAAGTGTAACGAACACAGCTGTTGCTCTGAAGTGGAACGCAGTCTCAGGAGCGACGGGATATGACCTTGAAATTGATGGTACGGTGGTACCTGTTAGTGGAGTGGTTTACACCAAAACGGGACTTATCGCGAATACGGATCATACATTCCGTATTCGTTCCAAAAATACTGCTGGGGCTGGAGCTTGGGGAGATGTAACAGATGTTACAACCCAGTTAAACACACCTGCTCTGAAAGCAACATCAGAGGAAACAGCTATTACTTTGAATTGGCTTGATATTAAAGATGCAACTAAATATGAAATTGAGGCAGATGGAACAATTGTTTCTACAGTAACCGATCCCTCATATGTTCATAGTAATTTGCTTGCAGGAATATCGCACACCTATCGTGTGCGTGCATTAACGGATAAGAACAGTAGCGCTTGGTCTACGGTCTTGACTCAAAACACTTTCCCGGGCATTGTGACCGGATTGAGTATGAATTCTGCAACAACAGTAGCCATTGCTATGAAGTGGAATGGAGTTACGGGAGCAACAGGATATGATCTGGAAATTGACGGTAAAATAGTCGCTGTAACCGCTTTGGCTTATACCAAAGCAGCACTTCTGGCCAATACAGATCATACATTCCGTATTCGTGCCAAAAATACTGCCGGCGTCGGTAGCTGGAGTGAAATTGTAACCGCCTCGACCCAATTAAATGTACCAACAACGCTGAAAGCTGTACCTGAAGAAACCGCAGTTACGCTGACATGGAATGAAGTTGTTGGTGCAACAAAATATGAGATTGAGGCAGATGGCATAGTGATTGCTACAGTAAGTGATCTCTTGTATGTCCATAATGGGGTACTTGGTGGAACGATTCATAAATATCGTATTCGTGCCCTGACCGACACTAATGTTAGTGCATGGACAGCAATATTGTCCCAAACTACGTTACCTGCCAGTGTCTCAGGTTTAAGTATTAACTCAGCAACAACAGCGGCTATCGCGCTGAGATGGGGTGCTGTTACCGGAGCTACCGGGTATGATCTGGAGATTGATGGTACGGTGGTTGCCGTGAGTGGAGTTGCTTATACGAAGAGTGGACTTGCACCAAATACGGAGCATACTTTCCGGATTCGTGCTAAAAATGTTTCTGGTGCAGGAGCTTGGAGTGAAATTATAGCGGGAATGACTCAATTAACTACACCTGTGCTGAAGGGAACTTCGGACAGAACAAACGTTATTCTGACATGGGACGCGGCTATAGGTGCTTCGTCTTACGAAATTGAAGCCGATGGGCAAATTGTGGCGACTGTCAGTGATGCAACATTTATTCATTCTGATCTGTTACCGTCCAGTTCGCATAAATATCGTATTCGGGCATTCAACGATCAGAACACAAGTGCATGGTCATCTGTACTAAGTATTAGAACATTGAATTAGTGATATATAATGGGGAGCAGGATTGCGTATATGTGCATCCTGTTCCCCTCTTTTGTTTTGCAAATAGACTATGGCTTCATCAGAGAAAATAAGGTAATGTATAGTTATTATCTATTCGGAAATGGAAGTTTGAGAGGGGCGTTTTAGCGATGAATCTAGGTAACTGTCCTCGCTGTGGTAAATTATATGCGTTGAATTTTCGAGATGTATGTTCAAACTGTATTAAGGAAATAGAGAAGGAATATCAGATCTGTGTAGATTATTTGCGCGAAAACAAGGGTACCAACATACAGGAACTATCTGATGCAACAGAAGTTTCAATTAAAAACATTACCAAGTTCATCCGTGAGGGACGAATTTCCATCGAGAATGCCCCGAATATGATGTATCCTTGTGAAGTATGCGGAACATTGATTCGTGAAGGTCATATGTGCGACTCCTGTCGTAATCGTTTAACGAAAGACTTGGCAGGAGCAGCTCGTGAAGTAGGTCAGAAGGATAACAACAATTTAGGCGGACGAACCTACAATGCTGTCGACAAACTACGCGATTAATAGGAGCGAGGGCTCAAATACATGTTTTGCTATAACAAATGTTTTGAAACGTACCGATAAACTTATTAAAGATTATCGGTTTTTTTTATTATCCTAATCATTTTGACAACATAAAGATTGAAGTAAGAAAAACGTATATCAACATAAATTCCTAATCATGGAAGGAAGTGCATTTTAAATGAAAATCAATGAACCGAGTAGAATTGGCGCCATCAATTCATATCAAAGGAACGTTGAATCCAATCAGCAGGCTGATGCCAAGAAGAGCCGCCGTAAGGACGAGGTATCCATTTCTCCGGAGGCGATGAAGATGCTTGAGGAACAAAGTCGTACACAGGATGCAGGACGCATACAACGGATACAGGAACTCAAAGAACAGGTGAGTTCGGGAACATATCAGGTAGATAGTAGCAAGCTTGCTGACAAGCTGCTGCCGTATTTTAAGTCTTTTGATAAGGAATAGGTGATCACGTAATGGCAGCACTGGACAGATTGATTGTAGTTTTGCAGCAAATGGAACAAAGTCACCGCGATATGCTGGCACTCAGTGAGGTCAAGAGACAGGTTATTGTCAAAAATGATGTAGATGAACTCATTGCCCTCCTCAACAAAGAATCTCGTTTCATGAAACAACAGGAGCCATTGGAGATCGAACGGCAGAGTGCAGTACACGAACTGCTACAGGAGCGTGGAATCAAATCTATGCTGAACCTGAACATTACTGAGATCTCAAAGCTGATTTTTGATCCGGCTGACAAACTGCGATTGCTTGAAGTCCAGAAAAAGCTGGCGGGAACACTGCATGAATTAAAAGAAATTAATCAACTGAATCAAAAGTTGATCGAGCAATCGCTGATGTTTATTGACTTATCTATGGACATCTTTGCTTCTCGACCAGAACAGGATGCCACATATCAGCATCCTGCTGATAAGAACGGTAATCCAGGGCGAATCGGTCTGTTTGACACGCGTGCCTGATTAATTAGGGGGAAACCAGGTGACATCTACATTTCATTCAATCGAAACGGCTAAACGCAGTTTGTTCACACAGACGACAGCTCTTAGCACAACAGGCCATAACATAGCCAATGCCAACACGGAAGGCTACTCACGCCAAAAGGTAAACATGCAGGCATCTATTCCAATGGAGCCGTTCGCATTTCTGCATAGTACAACACCAGGACAGCTCGGTACAGGGGTAGAATTTGACTCCATTACACGTGTGCGTGAGAAATTTCTGGATGACCAGTATCGCAATGAAAATACCAACTTCGGGAGTTGGTCCATTCAACGAGATACTCTTGAGAAACTTGAAGCTATTGTAAATGAACCATCAAACACTGGTTTTCGAACCGTTATGGATAATTTCTACAAATCATGGTCAGATCTGAGTAAAAATCCTGAGGATGTCACAGCACGGCGGATCGTAAAAGAAACGACGTTGGCTCTGACCGATGCGATGAATCAGATTAGCCGTCAACTGGATGCACTTAGCGAGGATCTTGATAGTAACATTGCTGTGAAAAGCAATGAAATTCAGGGCTACCTCGGTAACATAGCGAACCTTAATAGTGCCATTGTAAAAGTCGAGTCTCTTGGCGACAATGCCAACGATTTGCGTGACCAACGTGACCTGATGACGGACAAGTTGTCCAGAATCATGAATGTTACCGTTACGGATACTCCGCAAGGATACCAAGTTCAGATGAATGGACAGGCACTCGTCACAGGCGGGGCGGTACAAGTTGCGGTAGACCCTGCTTTTCTGAATGCTGCGTATACAGCTGGCACGCTCACCAACGGTGAGGTCCACGGCATGATTAAGTCTAGAGACACTTTGGTGACTGATTATCAGAAGCAAATGGATGACTTAGCTAATACACTTGCCAATGGGGATATTGAAATCACTCTTCCTGGGGGCTCTGTCTTGCCGGATAATACTGTCTTGGATGGTGTTACATACACAGGTGCAGCGCGGACACTAGCAACAGACCTGAAAGTTACAGTCAAAGGCCTAAATGGTTTGCATCAGCTTGGATACAGTATGGATGGAACCAATACAGGTGGATTACCATTCTTTACAGCAGCGGGTGGGGCGGGAGCCATTACAGCTGGTAATATTTCATTGAATGCTGAAATTTTGGCTGATCCGAATAAGATTGCAACTTCGCTCCGAACCACTACGGATTCTTCAGGAGCAGAATCGGTGATTAAAGGTAACAATACACTGGCTAATCTACTAGCTAACTTGAAGGATACTCCGATGAAATCCATTGATGGTTTGCGGAATGCAACGATTGGTGCTCAGTTTAGTGCGATCGTTGGACAGTTGGGTGTTCAATCTCAGGAGGCGGCACGTCAAACCTCAAACTCAGAGTTCTTGGTAGAGCAAGTAGACACCAGACGTCAGTCTGTTAGTGGTGTATCGTTGGATGAAGAGATGGCCAACATGATCAAATTCCAGCATGCTTACAGTGCTTCTGCACGTTTTATGACCACATATGATCAATTGCTCGATAAATTAATTAACTCTACCGGCGTAGTAGGCAGATAATAGAAAGGAGTGACATAACAGACGATGAGAATTACAAATAATATGTTGAGCTCGCAATTGATTCTTAACCTGAACCGGAATGCTCAACAGATGAATACTACACAAACACAACTGGCAACGGGACGGAAGATTAACAAACCTTCTGACGATCCGGTAGGGATTACGTACTCCCTTCGCTATCGTGCAGAACTGTCTTCCAATGAACAGTATCAAAAAAATGTGGATAGCGCGGTATCATGGTTGGATTTTAATGATACCGTTATGGATCAAGCAGGTAGTGTAGTTCAACGATTGAGAGAACTGACGGTGCAGGCAGCTACGGGGACTAACCCGCAATCTGCACTAGATAGCATCAACGAAGAGGTCAAACAATTAAAAGCGCAACTTGTTGATATTTCAAACAGTACGTTGAACGGGAAGTATGTATTCAATGGTGAAACCTACGATGTGAAACCTTATGACTTTCCTACCAGTGCTGACGGTTCGTTTGATACAACAAATGCTGCTTCCGTCGTTACTGATTCCGGTAAAATTAATTTTATCGTGGGTGAGAGTATCCAATTACCAATTAACGTAACCGGTAATGAAGTATTTGGTGATTCTACGGAAGCTGATAATCTATTTGTAATTTTTAATACGATTAGTCAGGCTCTGGCCAGTGGGGATCAAAAGGAAGTGTCTAATCAGCTTGCGAACATTGATACTCGAACAAACAAAATGCTAGCGATCCGTGCAGAGATTGGGGCGAAAACCAATCGCGTCGAACTCATGCAAGGTAGATTAAGTGATCTTGAAGTGAACTTAACGGATTTACAAGCAAAGGTTGAAGATGCAGATTACGCTGAATTATCCATTAAGTCTAAGATTCAAGAAAATATATACAATGCTTCACTTTCCGCTGGTGCTAAAATTATATCCCAGTCATTGGTTGATTTTCTGAGATAAAAGGGGAGATTATCTGGTGAGTACTCTTCCAATTGTGCAGATTCAGACGACACCAACGGTACTGTATATCGATGCAGACATTGGTCAGCAGTCGATTCGCCAGCCGAAGGCAGAGGTCCAGCTCCATACCAAGCCTGGTAAATTAACGGTGCAAAGCCATGCAATAGAGTTGAACGTGGATCAATCCAAGGCTTTTTCTGCCTATCATGGTGGGAATATGATCGATATGAATGCCCGAATATATTCGGGTATTCAGCAATTATTCATGCAGAATATGGCTGAGCGTGTGCAACAGGGGAATGATATGGCAGCCATCCACAAACCAGGCAATACCATTGCAAATATTGTAGGAACGAATTGGCAAGCCAAGCCGTTTCCGGAGACACGCACGGCAGCTTCCTCTGATAATGTGGATGTACGAGTGTTTACGCAAGCACCAGACATTCGCTTCGAAGCAGCGGAATCCGAGATGAATGTAATTGTGAACAAGCCAGAGATTGAATATCAACGTGGTAAGTTGGATATTTACGTTAAACAGTATGCTTCTATACAGTTCACTCCACCTGCTATAGATATAGGACTATAAAGGCTATAATAGGCTGTAGACGGTTATGTTCGGCATCCGCTATAGCTTTTTTTGTACAAAACTGTTGCCAAGGGGGCGTTTGTTATTTTAATTAGAACCAGTATGTTAGGTGAAATTGATGTACCTCTAGAGGATGTATATCATTTTGAAAAGGGATTGCCTGGATTTGAGCGGGAAACTGACTTTGCATTAATTCCATGGGAAGGAACTCCTTTTAGCTATCTTCAATCTATAAATGAATCAGAAATTTCGTTTGTAATCGTTAGTCCGTTTGAGTTCAAGAAAGACTATAGTTTTGAGTTGAGTAATGAGGACAAAGATGAGCTGAAGCTTGAAGAAAAGGTAGCTGTATATGCGATTGTGACTATTCAGTCGGAAACAGTAAAATCAACTATGAATTTGTTGGCACCGCTTGTAATGAATCCTGTTACTCTAAAAGGCAAACAAGTCGTGCTTCACCAATCCGGATATGAAACCAGACATCGGATCTGGTCAAATAACCTGCAATCGGTGAAAGGTGGAGATTAACTATGCTAGTACTGTCACGAAAAAAAGGAGAATCCATTATTATTCAGGATAATATTGAGGTGACTGTGCTTGCTGTGGATGGCGACACCGTGAGGATAGGAATCTCGGCACCTAACCATGTGGATATCTTTCGCCAAGAACTGTACGCTTCTATTCAGGAAGCCAATCGTGAATCTACAGCACCGCCTGTGTCCGACGTAGAAGCCTTTATGCAGTTTGTGCGTGATACTAAAGAAAAAGATAATTAGTGAATATTCTATTCCACTATAATAGTTTTTGAATATCTGACGATATATAATATAGACGTTGTTTCAGAAGGGCGGCCGACCTTAGTGTTGCGACGTTTACCACAAGGATGTGGAACTAACTTATTTCAGGGAGGAAACACTCAATGATTATCAATCACAATATTGCTGCGATGAACACTCATCGCCAACTGAACACTAACACAACAAACACGAACAAAGCGATCGAAAAATTGTCTTCCGGTCTGCGTATCAACCGCGCTGGTGACGATGCTGCAGGATTGGCAATTTCCGAAAAAATGCGTGGACAAATCCGCGGTTTGGATATGGCTTCCAAAAATGCACAAGACGGTATCTCTTTGATTCAAACAGCTGAAGGTGCATTGAACGAAACACACAGCATTCTGCAACGTGTGCGTGAATTGGCTGTTCAATCGGCGAATGATACAAACACAGATGCAGACCGTGCTGAGCTTCAAAAAGAAGTTACGCAATTGACTGCTGAAATTGATCGAATCTCGACAACAACTGAGTTCAATACGAAGAAATTGTTGGATGGTGCTGGCGCAACTGCTGTAGTATTCCATATTGGAGCTAATACAGGCCAAAGTATTACGCTGAACATTGGTAACATGGGATCCGGTTCCCTGGGTGTTGGATCAGTTGCCATTGGTACTCAAACAGGTGCGAACGCTGCAATCGCTACTTTGGATACAGCAATCGCGTCGGTATCTGCTGAACGTTCCAAATTGGGTGCAAACCAAAACCGTTTGGAGCACACCATCAACAATTTGGGAACAACTTCCGAGAACCTGTCTGCTGCGGAATCCCGTGTTCGTGACGTAGACATGGCAAAAGAAATGATGAACCAAACGAAAAACAACATCCTTGCACAAGCTTCACAAGCGATGTTGGCGCAAGCAAATCAACAGCCACAAGCTGTACTGCAATTGCTTCGTTAATCTTTAAAATAAAAGAACCTTCGGGATCCCGAAGGTTCTTTTATTTTTTTGTTCTAACTATCTTCCTCTCAGAAGCAACAGCACTAGCCGTCACAAAATACTTTCCAGAAAAATAAAATAAAAAATCATTTCACTATAAACAGTATTGATGTTTCTGTCGATATATAAAGTAAGATGTTGCCCGATAAGGTAAGTCAGCCTTAGAGACGTAATGTTTACCACAAGGATGTGGAACTAACTTATTTCAGGGAGGAAACACTCAATGATTATCAACCACAATATTGCTGCGATGAACACTCATCGCCAACTGAACACGAACACAACAAACACGAACAAAGCGATCGAAAAATTGTCTTCCGGCTTGCGGATCAACCGCGCTGGTGATGATGCTGCAGGATTGGCAATCTCCGAAAAAATGCGTGGACAAATCCGCGGTTTGGATATGGCTTCCAAAAATGCACAAGATGGTATCTCTTTGATTCAAACAGCTGAAGGTGCATTGAACGAAACACATAGCATTCTGCAACGTGTGCGTGAATTGGCTGTTCAATCGGCGAATGATACAAACACAGATGCAGACCGTGTTGAACTTCAAAAAGAAGTAACAGAACTGACTGCTGAGATTAACCGTATTTCGACTACAACAGAATTTAACACTAAAAAATTGTTGGATGGTGCTGGCGCAACTGCTGTAGTATTCCATATCGGAGCTAACACAGGCCAAAGTATTACGCTGAACATTGGTAACATGGGAGCTACTTCCCTTGGTATTTCAACAGTTGCTATTGGTAATCAATCGGGTGCGAATGCTGCGATCGCTACTCTGGATACAGCAATCGCGTCTGTATCTGCGGAACGTTCTAAATTGGGTGCAAACCAAAACCGTCTGGAACACACAATCAACAACTTGGGTACAACTTCCGAGAACCTGTCTGCTGCAGAATCCCGTGTTCGTGACGTAGATATGGCGAAAGAAATGATGAACCAAACGAAAAACAACATCCTTGCACAAGCTTCACAAGCGATGTTGGCGCAAGCAAATCAACAGCCACAAGCTGTACTGCAATTGCTTCGTTAATCTTTAAAATAAAAGAACCTTCGGGATCCCGAAGGTTCTTTTATTTTTTTTGTTCTAACTATCTTCCTCTCAGAAGCAACAGCACTAGCCGTCACAAAATACTTTCCAAAAAAATAAAATAAAAAATCATTTCACTATAAACAGTATTGATGTTTCTGTCGATATATAAAGTAAGATGTTGCCCGATAAGGTAAGTCAGCCTTAGAGACGTAATGTTTACCACAAGGATGTGGAACTAACTTATTTCAGGGAGGAAACACTCAATGATTATCAACCACAATATTGCTGCGATGAACACTCATCGCCAACTGAACACGAACACAACAAACACGAACAAAGCGATCGAAAAATTGTCTTCCGGCTTGCGGATCAACCGCGCTGGTGATGATGCTGCAGGATTGGCAATCTCCGAAAAAATGCGTGGACAAATCCGCGGTTTGGATATGGCTTCCAAAAATGCACAAGATGGTATCTCTTTGATTCAAACAGCAGAAGGTGCATTGAACGAAACACACAGCATTCTGCAACGTGTACGTGAATTGGCTGTTCAATCGGCGAATGATACAAATACTAATGCTGACCGTGTTGAACTTCAAAAAGAAGTAACAGAATTGACTGCAGAGATCGATCGTATCTCGACAACAACAGAATTCAATACGAAGAAATTGTTGAACGGTACTGGAGCAAGTTCTGTAGTCTTCCATATCGGAGCTAACACAGGTCAAAATATTACGCTGAATATTGGTAACATGGGAGCTGGCTCCCTAGGCGTTGCTGCAGCATCAGTAAACATTTCTACTCAAACAGGTGCGAACGCTGCAATTGCTACTTTGGATACAGCTATCGCATCCGTATCTGCGGAACGTTCCAAACTGGGTGCAAACCAAAATCGTCTGGAACACACAATCAACAACTTGGGAACGACTTCGGAAAACCTGTCTGCTGCGGAATCCCGTGTTCGTGATGTAGATATGGCAAAAGAGATGATGAATCAAACGAAAAACAACATCCTTGCACAAGCTTCTCAAGCGATGTTGGCGCAAGCAAATCAACAACCGCAAGCTGTACTGCAATTGCTTCGTTAATCTTGGTACGAAGAGCCATCGAGTATTACTTCTCGATGGTTTTTTTGTGCACGTATTTAAATAGGGATTATTTACTTATTCCAATACTTCGAGAATTCTAAATATTGTTGATACTTTTACCGATATACATAGGTATAGATTTGATTCGTAAATGCGAAATGAGAGGGAATACATGTCGAAAACTATTGCGTTATGCATGATTGTTAAAAATGAAGAGCAATTTCTTAGAAGATGTTTGGACAGCGTAAAAGATAAAGTTGATCAGATTGTCATTGTTGATACAGGTTCTACTGATAATACACTCGCAATTGCTAAAGAGTTCACAAAAGATATTGTTCAAATAGAGTGGACCAATGATTTCTCAGCGGCTCGTAATGAGTCCATACGTCATGCGAATACAGATTACATTCTTGTGCTGGACGCAGATGAATATTTGGAACAGGCGACGAATTTGGCTGAGGAGTTACAATCAAATGCAGACTACTATTTTACGAAAATTTTTAATTTCATGTCAGGTGATCGTGGGATGACTCACCTAGCTATCCGCATCTTCAGGAATAGAATAGGATTGTGTTATCAGAATAGGCTCCATGAACATTTGAATACAAGGGAAAAGGAAGATCAGTTAACAGCAGGTTATTCCAATTTGACGATTATGCATACCGGCTACACTGACGAGATTATGGAAAGCAGAGGTAAGGCTTTAAGGAATTTGGCGCTTATGGTAGTGGAAGTGAAGGAGAATCCATCTGTATATAATCTTTTTAATATGGGTAGAACCTATATGTGGCTGAGTGAACATGAGAAAGCTATTCAATATTTACAAAAGGCATATCCATTATGTAAAAACCTTACAATTGCTCCAGAGTTGATTGCATCTTTATGCAGAAGTCTTGGTGAACTGAAAAGATATGAAGAGGCACTTGCGGTTCTGGAACAAGCTGTAGATATATATCCGCTCGAAGTTGATTTGTCTCATCTGCAAGCGCTGTTCTATATGGAAATTGGTTATTATAAAGATGCAATGGCGTGTATGAATAGATGTTTGGAGATTGGTGATCAAGGTATTTCATTCACTGAAGGTAATGGTACGTACATCGCACATTTAAGGATTGCAGAGTGGCAAACAACACGAAATGAATATAACAAAGCGTATGAGCATATTACAGAAGCAATTAAGATTAAAGAAGATTTTTTACCCGTGATAGGTAAGTATTTTGAAATTGTAGAAAAAGCAGGTCTTTCACTGGAAGAGACGTTTACAAACGCTAACCATTTATTTTCAATAACCAACAGTAGAATGCTAGAGAAAATACTAGAGGCGCTTTATCAGCTGAGAAATCCACTCTTACAGAAATATTTGGACTTGTATGAGATAACGGTTCAGGAGCATGTTATGGCTGTTGCAAAACAATACGCCAAGGATTATAGCCAGGCTCGAGAGAAATGGTTAAGTCTACCTGATCATGAAGAGCAAAATGGAGTAGATATATTGCTGTTAGCGATTCTTCTCAAAGATGAGATGTTATACAAGAAGGCGGTGCCACTACTTAACCTAAGTGAAAAAGAAAAGAAAATTCTAGCAATTGTTGTACGGAATGAATCGCTCGACAAGTTGAGTTTAACAATTCATTTGGAAAGCATTTTAGAGACAATGTTAGTTCAATTAATTCGTTTACAAGAGTTCGAAGTAATGGAAACTATACTTGATTATATATGGCATGGTCGCGTTGAAATTAAAATTAAAGTTTGTGAGCATCTGGCGGATTATGGTTTTGGTGAAATTTCTATTGACTTATTACTGAAGTTGTTTCAGCAATATCCAAGAAATGTAAATATCATAAAGTTACTTGGTGATATTTGTCTGAAAACTAATTATATACAAGATGCACAGTTATTCTATAATAAGTTACTTACAATAAGTGGAGAGTATAGTTCTTATGAACGGATTTATGACTTGTATGAAAAGTCTAATAATCAATTTGAGAAAATAAGTATATCCAAAGTTATACGAGAGAAATTTGATTTGTGCCATTGGTTAAAATAAGTTTTAACTGGAGCGCGTATTTTAACCAATGGCTATACAAGGGGCGTGATTGAAGATGAATTATAACAATGAACAATACGAACAAGAAAAAAACTATATTAAGAGACAGATTGAAAGCCTCATTAATCAGGGTGACATTGATAATAGTAAAATTTTAATTAATGAATTCCAAAAAAAACTACAGGGAAACGATATAGATATTTTGAATATGAAAGCTATTGTATCTATTATAGAAAATAATCTAGAAGACGCAGAAAAACTGCTCTGGGAAGCTATCAACTTGAGCTCACATCATAGTGATGCTTTTGTTAATTTAGCATACGTATATGAAATTCAGGGAGAGAACACCAAGGCTTCTAATTTTAATTATCTCGCTTATCATAAAACGACAGATGCACACCGCAAAGAGGAATTAGGCGCTAAAATACAAAATAATCATTTGTTGAATAAAAGTGTGTTCAGAAAATTCATAGTGCTATCTTCATGTTTCTGGGGAGAAGTGCTACAGAGGTCTCATCATATATCAAAAGGATTATCTAGATTAGGCTATTCAGTCGAATATATCCAACCAGTTGCTAAAGCTACTCCTTCCATTAGAGATGTTTCTATTGCTAATTTGATGGATTATAGTAACAACAATATTAGAAATATAGACTTAGTGAACATTATTTCCCCTATTTCTGTAAATAAAATAGATAATTCAATCTTTGATAACTATTACGAAATTATTCAGAATATAATAGATAAGTCAGAAGAAGAGGTTATAATTATCTGTTACTTGCCATCTCAGATAAATATTATTGATAGATTGAGTGGGAATTTCAAAGTAGTTTATGATTGCGAAGGTGATCAGATTGATCTGGAACCGTCATATCAAACTAGCAAAAAAGAACAAGGAAATGAAAAGTTGATGTTGAGAAGGGCAGAAGTTGTAACTTGTACTAGTTCAGCTCTATACTTAACAAAAAAAATTAATAATGAGAATGTCTATTTAATGAGAAACGCAGTTAACATAGAAGATTTTATGGATGAAGCAAGCATGCCTACTGAATTACTTAGCATTCCCGAACCCCGGATTTGTTATATTGGCGCAGTAAATGAACGATTCGATGAGGAACTATTTTACAAACTTGTGAGAAGCAATAAAGATAAATCATTTGTCGTTATAGGTAATACGTTAGAAGGTATGTTGACCAATGCTGAAGACAATTTGTATATTCTCGGGGAAAAAAAACATGTTGAATTGAGCTCATATTTGCAACACATGAATGTTGGAATTATACCTTATAAAGATGATACTGAACTAAGCATAAACTGTAATCCAATAAAATTGTACGAATATGTAATGAATGGTTTACCCGTGGTGGCAACTAATATACCTGAATTAATACTTGAACTGAATTCTATCAAAATAAGTCAAGATTTTGATTCATTTAATCAAATTTTAAATAAATCACTGAATCTAGAAGTTGATTGGAAGTTACGGAATGAATTTGTTTCATTAAATACATGGACTGTAAGGTGCGAACAATTACTTAAAATTTTGAATGGGGAAACGCAACAATATTCTGAAGAATTAGTGTTGGGAGATCTACGAGAAAGATGGCTGGAGAACATTAATGAAACACATAATCCACTACTCGAATCTTTATTATCTCTTACATTTGCTAAAGCTGATGTTAAACAATATTATAAATGGGCTAATGAATCTTATAAAAACTTAAAGATCCCATTTATATTAATGAATTATATCAATTCTTCAATCTTAAACGGTCACATCGCAGAATGTGTAAAGAATATTGTAGATGATACCAATGTAAGGGAAATAGATAGAGCCGAGCTTCTATATTTGTCAGAGAGTAACAAAGTGAATTATTTGAAGATTCGTTTATTGCACATTATTGGTGATTATTTTGAAATTAGAAATATATTAAATTCTTATTCTGTAACCGACAATGGATATTTATATAATCTGGCTAATTACTATTATGACATTGGCATGAATGATCAATCCAATATTGAGTACAATAAAATTCTGGGTGATTTCTTATATGAGAGTCCAATTTATAATAAAAATATGAGTGAAATACTTATAAGTAGGGGAGGGATTTTAGAAAGCAGAAGATTTAAAGAGAAGGAAAAAATGCTCATCTCTAAATATATAAAACAATTTAAATTCTCGACTGAAAAGGAACGTCCGAGATTTAGTATAGTTATACCAACAAGAAACAGCCCCAATGTATTAAAACATACATTAATGACTTGTTTAGATCAGGATTTCCATAATTATGAGATTATTGTTGGGGATAACAGTAGTGATAATTTGACAAAATTGCTAGTAGAAGAGTTGGACAGTTCTAAAATTAGATATTATAAAACAGTAAGTGAATTAAAAATGACAGACAGTTTTAACTTTGCGATTAGTAATGCAGAAGGAGAATACATTCTAGTTCTTGGTTCTGATGATGGTATGCTAAAACATGCCCTAAAGACACTGGATGATATAATATTCTCAACAAATGTTAATATTTTGCATTGGAATTCTGTGTTTTATTGCTGGCCTGACGTTAAGTTGGAAGGGCAGGAAAACTTAATTCATATTCCTAACATACCGTCGGGGAGGGTGAATTTAAGTACGATCAAATATAGTGAAGTTGTTAAATATATTGGGGATTATCAATTACCCTACAACGCTATGCCAATGCTATACTGCAATGCGGTTGTACACAGAGATATAGTATTGGAATTGAAAGAGTTAACTGGTCAAGTTTTCAATGGACTAATACCCGATGTTTACTCTGGATTTGCACTGGCATCCATTCAGGAAGAATATACTCATATAGATGCCCCCATTACAATCGGAGGATCTTCAGGGAAAAGTACAGGGATATCTTTTGTAAAACCAAATCTCGATAATGAATCTAAAAAAATACATCAGGACTTTTTAACTCTTAATAATAATGGAGTAGATCGATATAGTATAATCCCTGATGTACCTAGTGTTGCCGTAGCTGTTGCAGAGGCATGTTTAACAGCTCGTAATTCATTTGGAGAAAAGAATCTAAAGTATGATTTAAATAGAAAGAAGATGTTGGAACAATGTGCTGAAGAACTGAAAGCTTCTGGTTCCAATCTTCCAATTTATTTGCAGAAAATTTATGACAGTTTAGTTGATGATACTCATCTCCAACAGTGGTTCACAGAAAACTATATTGAAAATTATGACTATTATGAACAAGTTGCTAAAAGGTCAGCTAGAGTTTATCAAAAAGGGTTCAGCCCAAATGGCGATCTTATACTTGATTTGAGTGACTTTAATATTACTAACGTTTATGGTGCAGCAATAATGTTTAGCCGTATTACTGGTTGGTAGATTTAGTGAAGTTCTGGAAAATAATTAGTATGGGAAGTGAGATTGATGAAAGCTGTCATTCTGGCGGGAGGTTACGGTACGCGAATTAGTGAAGAAACTCACTTGAAACCTAAGCCAATGATTGAAATTGGTGGAATGCCAATTTTATGGCATATTATGAAAAGCTATTCGCATTATGGAATTAATGATTTTATTATATGCTTAGGCTATAAAGGGTATTTAATTAAGGAGTATTTTGCCAACTACTATTTGCACATGTCAGATATCACTTTTAACATGCGGGATAACCATACGGAAATTCATCATAATACAAGCGAACCATGGAGGGTAACACTTGTAGACACTGGACTAGAAACAATGACAGGGGGACGCTTGAAAAAAGTACAAAAGTATGTTGGTGATGAAACATTTTGTTTTACTTACGGGGATGGTGTCAGTAATGTGAATATTACTGACATAATTAATTTTCACCAATCCAGTGGAGGTAAAGCTACGTTAACTGCTGTCCAGCCACCGGGGCGTTTTGGTGCGGTGGACATTGTTAAAGATAACAGAATAATAAGCTTTGAAGAAAAACCTCATGGAGATGGTAATTGGGTGAACGGGGGTTATTTTGTTCTAGAACCTGAGGTCTTTGATCTCATTGAAGATGATGCCACAGTGTGGGAGCATGTACCTCTTGAGAAATTAGCAAGAAATAATCAGTTGTCCGCATTCAAACATGACGGTTTTTGGCAACCTATGGATACACTTAGAGATAAAGTGAAATTGGAAGAACTATGGAACTCGAAAAAAGCACCGTGGAAGGTGTGGGGATAAATGGAATATGATTTTTGGAAAACAAAAAAAGTATTGATAACAGGACATACTGGGTTTAAAGGAAGTTGGTTATCACTATGGTTACAGCATCTAGGGGCTGACGTGTATGGTTACAGTAGCTCGTCTCCAGTCAGCGACCCTAATTTATATGAAACCGCCCAGGTGTCAAAAAACATGGAATCTATATGTGGCGATATCTTGGATTCTAGTAAACTAGAGAAGGTTATTAAGAGAATTCAGCCAGATATCATATTTCATCTCGCAGCCCAATCTTTGGTGCGTGAGTCATATGCTGATCCAATAGGAACATTTTCTACGAATGTTATGGGGACCGTATTTCTATTGGAGGCTGCAAGACATGTTGACTCAGTTCGAGTTGTCATCAATGTAACAACAGATAAATGTTATGAAAATAATGGGGAATCAGCCCAAGGATTCAAAGAAACTAACTCTTTGGGAGGCCATGATCCCTACAGTGCTAGTAAGGCGTGTTCAGAAATAGTTACTTCCGCGTACGAGAAATCATTTTATTCCCATAGTGGAAAGTTACTTTCTTCTGTACGAGCAGGGAATGTTATTGGTGGCGGTGACTGGGCAGATGATCGTATCATTCCGGACATCATCCGCTCAGTGATTAATAAACAGCAATTAAAAATTAGGTATCCTCATGCGATTCGACCTTGGCAACACGTGCTGGATTGTTTGAACGGATATTTACTTTTGGCTAAGAATATGTGGGAATCAGGCGGAAAATTCATAGGTGCATGGAATTTTGGTCCTGAGGATTCATCAATATGGTCAGTGGAGCAGTTAATTAAAGAATGTAATCATCACTTAGGAAATAAGTTGAACTGGTGGAGTTCTGAGTCCGAGGCGCATGTACATGAAGCTTCACGATTAGTGCTTGATATTAATAAGGCCAAAACACTGCTAAATTGGAAACCACAATTAACTATACATCAGACAATAGAATGGACTATGGGCTGGTATTTGGAGTCTATGAACAATAGTATCGCTGATATATCACTACAGCAAATTAAGAATTTCGAAAAATTAAAAGCTGTACAATTTTCTTAGTCTAAGGAGAATTAATTTAATGTCAAATGAAGTATGCCGTTGCTGTGGAAAAAATTTAAATAGTGTTTTTCTGGATTTGGGAGTGTCTCCCCTTGCTAACTCTTACGTGAAGTCAAGGAATGAAATGGAACATATGTATCCTTTACGTACTTATGTGTGCGAGAGTTGCTTTTTGGTTCAAGTTCAGGAATTTGAGTCGCCAGAACATATATTCAGTGACTATGCCTATTTCAGCAGTTTTTCAGATAGTTGGCTAACTCATTGCCATAATTATGTGGAAATGATTATGGATAGATTCAAATTTGCTATCGATACACAAGTTGTTGAAATTGCAAGCAATGATGGTTACTTACTTCAATATTTCAAAGAAAAAGGGGTTTCTGTACTAGGCATAGAACCTGCAGAAAACGTAGCAAAAGTCGCTGTTAAAAAAGGTATAGAGACGTCAGTGAATTTTTTTGGAACTGCTCTAGCAACAGAATTAAAACAAGAAGGAAAGATGGCGGACTTACTGCTGGGTAACAATGTACTTGCCCATGTCCCTGATTTAAATGATTTTGTTGCAGGGATGAAAATCATGTTAAAACCTCAAGGAACCATTACGATGGAATTTCCTCATCTACTTCAACTTATAAAGCATAATCAATTTGATACGATATATCATGAACATTATTCATATTTTTCACTTACTACAGTTATTCGACTTTTTAAAGCCCATCACTTAACTGTGTATGATGTTGACCAATTGAGTACTCATGGTGGATCTATTCGTATCTACGCAACTCATTCAGATAACCCAGACTTCGTTATTAAACCCTCAATTCACGAACTGCTTGCTAAAGAAGTTAAACTTGGGATAACAAATATTGAGATGTACAAAGGGTTTCAAACAAAAATCGTCCAGTTAAAACGTGAAATCACAAAGTTTCTTATCGAATTGAAAGAACAAGGGAAAGTTGTAGCGGGTTACGGTGCCCCAGCTAAAGGCAATACTTTACTCAACTACTGTGGTATTGATTGCGATATTATTGATTTCACTGTGGATCGAAGTCAGTATAAACAAGGTACCTTTCTGCCTGGATCACGAATCCCAGTATTCTCACCAGACAAACTAAAATTAACTCAACCAGATTTTGTGTTAATTTTACCCTGGAATTTAAAGGAAGAAATTATGGAACAAACCTCATTTATTCGCGAATGGGGCGGGAAATGGATTGTACCTGTACCGAATATACACGTTGTTGAATAAATTGAAGGGTCGTGTGGGATTTGGAGAGAGAAAAGTTTGAAATTGAGAAAAAAGAGAATATTAAACGGCAAGCTGCGGATAGAAGTTTGAGGGGGACTGCACATGATTTTATTCTCCAGCAGACAGCGCATAACTATACCTACAACTTCACATGGATGGGATTACCTATTATTCAATTTCCACAAGATGTTATAGCCCTGCAAGAAATAATTTGGAAAGTAAAACCAGATGTAATAATTGAAACAGGTATTGCACGTGGGGGATCTATTATTTTCCATTCGTCAATGCAAAGATTGATTGGCAAAGGCGGAATAGTCATAGGTATAGATATTGATATTAGATCTCATAACAAAGAAGCTATAGAGAAACATCCATTTTCGGATTGTGTCCATTTAATTGAAGGTGATTCTACTAGTGATAAGGTTATAGATCAAGTAAAAGATATTATTTCAGAACGTAAATCTGTAATGGTCATACTAGATTCTAACCATACTCACGACCATGTGCTAAAAGAACTAGAGATGTTTTCTCCATTAGTTTCCAACGGAAGCTATCTAGTAGTGTTGGATACGATTGTTGAAGATATGCCGGATCATTTTTTCAAAGACCGCCCGTGGAAAGCGGGAAACAGCCCGAAAAGTGCTGTAAGGCAATTTTTACGGGAGAACAATCGCTTCATAAACGATAAAGATCTAGAAGATAAACTTTTAATAACTGTTGCTCCTGAGGGGTATCTGAAATGTATAGCTGACTAGTGTGCATCCAAAGGAGGGTTATTTGATGAGGTTTATTGAGACGATGTTACCAGGGGCTTATCTTATAGAAATAGAGCTACTGACAGATGTGAGGGGACATTTTGCTAGGGCTTGGTGTCAAGATGAGTTTAAGTTACATGGACTTGAGAGTTCATTTGTTCAGTGCAATATCTCATATAACGAGAAAAGGGGAACTCTCCGAGGGTTACATTATCAGGTTTCGCCCTTCGAAGAAGTCAAAATAGTTCGCTGTACGAAGGGAGCTATTCATGATGTAATCGTGGATCTGAGACCAGATTCTCCAACGTACAAAGAGTCACTTTCTTTTGAATTGTCGGATGAAAATTATAAGATGCTCTACATTCCTAAAGGCTTCGCACATGGTTTTCAAACATTGTCTGATCATACGGAAGTTTTTTATCAGATGACCCAGTTTTATAAAGCGGATTATGCTTGTGGAATCAGGTGGGACGATCCTGCTTTTAATATAGAATGGCCTGAAGAAGACAAGAGAATTATGTCAGAAAAAGACCAGAATTATGATAGGTATTATTCATGAAGAAAAAAGTAATTGTGACTGGAGCAAATGGATTTATCGGGAGACATGTAGTGGATGAATTATCGATTACAGATTGTGAAATATATGCTATATCATCAAAAGTTGAAGACAAGGTAAATACTAGTAATATTACATGGTTGAAAGCTAATTTACTTGATGATAATCAAATCGAAGAAATATTCACTCGCATAAGTTCACCCACTCATCTTCTGCATTTGGCATGGGACACCACACCAAATCATTATTGGAACTCCTCATCAAATTTCAAATGGGTAAGTGCAAGTCTTTCTCTATTTGACCGTTTTCGTGTAGCTGGAGGTAAAAGGATTGTGGGAGTTGGCTCTTGCGCAGAGTATGATTTAAGTCAAGGATTATGCAAGGAATCTGAGACTCTCTTGAACTACAATACAATCTATGGGTCAAGTAAAAACTCACTACACCATATGCTAATGACATATTCACAGCACTATGAGATTTCGAGTACATGGGCACGAATTTTCTATCTATATGGTCCACGTGAACATCAATTACGGTTGGTTCCGTCGGTGATTTTATCTTTGCTGAAGGGAAAGGAAGCAAAATGTTCCCATGGACAACAGATCCGCGATTATTTGTACGTTAAAGATGCAGCCCGGGCGTTAGTGGAATTGCTAAGCAGTGAAAGTAATGGACCCGTTAATATTGGTTCTGGCAAGCCGATAAGCTTATCTGAAATTATATATAAAATTGCTGATATCCTTCAACATAGAGAATTAATTCGGTTAGGGGTAATTCCAACCTCACTTGAAGAACCTAAGGTTGTTCTGGCCGATATAACTAAGCTGAAAGAAAATACTGATTGGACTCCCTCCACGAAGATGGAAGATGGGTTATTTGAAACTGTTCAGTGGTGGAAATCTAGTCTGTTTGGAGGCAAGTAATGTTGAAAAAAAATCATTGTCCGATATGTCAGTCATCTAATATAAGTGACATACTAAAACGTAGTAATATTCCAGTGTACCAAAATATCCTAATTAATAGTTTTGAGGCTGCAAGACAAATTCCGAGGGGGGATTTGGAGATTTTGGAGTGCATGGAATGTGGTTTTGTTTATAATAGCGTTTTTGATACTAATAAAGTTGTTTATAGTAGCGATTACGAAAATACACAGTCCTATTCGACATACTTTAATAGTTATTTAGATGATTTGGTAGATACTCTTGTGAACCAAAAAGGTGTCAGTAATCTCAATGTAGTAGAAGTTGGGTGTGGAAAAGGCGGATTCTTAAGAAAAGTAGTTGAGGCTGGAAATAATTACGGATTTGGGTTTGACCCAAGTTATATTGGACCAGAAGTAGATTACGGTGGGAGATTGAGATTTGAAAAGAAGCTCTACAATGAAGATAGTGTTGATATTAAAGCGGATGTAGTTCTTTGCCGACATGTTATTGAACATATTCCTGACCCTGTTATGTTACTTAAATCGATCAAAAAAGCATTAGTACATTCTCCCCAAGCGAGAGTGTTTTTCGAAACGCCTTGTGTTGATTGGATTTTTGAAAATAAAGTTATGTTTGATTTTTTCTATGAGCATTGTTCATATTTTAATGAAAAATCTATTTCTAAAGCATTTGAGCTCGCGGGGTTTGAGGTTATAAGTGTAGATCGTATATTTAATGGTCAGTATATGTGGTTAGAAGCAAAATCAACAGAATTAGATGGAGAATCGAAAGACAAGTCATATGTACATTATGCTGATTCAAGTAGTATTGGGTTTTCCGAAAATGAATTTGAGTGGAAACGTAGAACAATGGAACAGATTTCTATGTACTCAGAATATGGGAGAACTGCTATTTGGGGGGCAGGGGCTAAGGGAGTAACATTCTTGAATTTAATCGATCCAGAGATGAAGTATATTGATTGTGTAATAGATGTGAACCCTAACAAGGTAGGTAAGTATTTACCTGGAACTGGTCATGAAATAGTTGGAATTGAAAGTTTAAAGAGGAAAGATTTAGCAACGATTATTATAACGAATTCAAATTATCTGAATGAAATCAAAGCAATAGTTGAATTTAAAAAACTTGATATTAATCTTGTTGATCTTGAAATGTGGTGTACTCAGCAAGAATAAATAGCTTTTATGCAGTATCAATAAGAAATGATTTGTCTATAAGAAAGTGTCAAAAAGAATGATTGCTGTATTCAATTTGAATCCTCACTAACCGATAAATATAATAAATAATTCCATCGGGGGATGAACGATGAATATACAGTTTTCACTTTCTACCAATACTGCCAATAGCACATCGGTTACAAATGGCTCTCAAGGTGAATCCCGTGGCAAACATGACAGCGCTCTGTTACAAGCTGTTAGAAGCGGGACAGAGTTATCCAAGCTTGAACGGCAAGGTGTTAACATTCCATTTGGAGACGAGCAACTTATTAAAGCAATAGACAGAGCAGTTAAAGCTCTGGCAGGCCCTACGACAACTCTGGAAATGAGCGTCCATGAGAAGAGCCGCCAGATTTTAGTCAAAGTGCTCAATAAGGAGACAGGTGAACTGATTCGTGAAATTCCTCCAGAGAAAACACTTGACTTGGTAGCCAAGATGATGGAAATAGCGGGGATTATAGTCGATGAAAAAGTATAAGGAGGTTGGATTAGATGAGCATGCGTATTAATGGTTTTTCAGGAATGGATATCGACAGTATGGTTAAATCAATGATGACAGTGAAGAGAGTTCCACTGGATAAGTTGAATCAACAAAAACAAATTCTTGAATGGACACGTGATAGCTATCGAGAGATAAATAGCAAAATTGTTCAGTTAAGTGATAAGCTGCAGAAAATGAGTTTTTCTGATGCTACAAATACTCAAAAATCAACAGTAAGTGGTAATACAACAGCAGTAAGAGCGGAAGCAACAGCTGAGGCGAGCTCGATTCCTTTTTCAATTACTGAGATTAAGCTGGCCAAGCAAGCTCAGATGCAAAATAACTCTAAACTGGAAATCGCTAATCAGCCCACCGCGAAGGTTACGCTTGATACAACTTTAGCAGATTTGACAGGGACAGGCGCTCCCTCATACGATTTGAATATTAATGATAAGTCTATAACTTTTCTTAGTACAGATTCTTTATCTGTTGTTATTGCACGCATTAATTCAAGTATACCAACGGTAACGGCAAGTTTTGATGAAATTAGCGGGAAGTTTTCAATAACTTCAAAAGAACATGGGAAAGCTATCACAGATACGGGGACAGGTGGTGCTCAGCAATCTAGCTCACTGAATACTGCTCTAGGATTAACGTATGCGCCTCCTCAAGCTGGTGAAGTGTCAATATCAAACGGTACAGATTCTGTAAAATACACCCTAACTGATAATAAGTTGAAAATAAACGGTATTAACTTGACGTTTTTAGAAGAAACGACTGCAACTAATCCTACCAAAATTACAACGCAGTCTGACCCGACCAAGGCTGTAGAAACTATAAAATCTTTCGTGGACACATACAATGAATTACTTGGATTGTTAAATGGAAAAATCTCAGAGCAAAAGTTTCGTGATTTTCAACCTTTAACAGCTGATCAAAAGAAAGATATGAAAGAAGATGACATTAAAAATTGGGATGAAAAAGCCAAAAGTGGGCTCTTAAAAAATGATTCTATTCTTAGTGCGGCTGTTAACTCAATGAGGACGGTTGTTACAGGGAACTTGAAAATGTTAAGTGAAGTAGGAATTACAACTGGACAGTATTATGAAAAAGGTAAGCTGCAGATTGATGAGAGTAAACTTAAGGATGTTCTTACGACTAACCCTGACAAAGTTCTCAATATATTTCGTGGTTCAGTTTCAGACGTAAACAGTAAACCTCTGTTTAGTGAGATGCGTGGTGAACTTAATTCTACGTTAGACATGCTCGTAAAAAAAGTGGGTACATCGAAATTGGATTCTAATGCTAGTATGACACTGAAAACAGAAAGTATTATGGGTGAGCAATTAAAGCAGTACAATAAGAGAGCATCCGAGATGGAACGAAAAGTTTCTACTTGGGAAACACGCTATTATAAGCAGTTTGCTGCTATGGAGAAAGCAATGAGTCAACTTCAATCGCAGTCTTCTAGTATGGCAAGTTATTTTCAATAATTAATGAGGAGGAATAAATTAATATGATATCATCTCCTTACGAGAAATATAAGCAGTCCTCGGTACAAACCTCTACTCCTGGTCAATTAGTGATCATGTTGTATGATGGGGCGATTCGATTTACGAAAACGGGTCTGGAAGGTATTGAAGCAAGGGACTACTCCAAAGCGAATGTAAACCTTGGCAAAGCTCAAACTATTATCAGTGAGTTGATGTCTACCTTAAACCAATCCTATCCTGTGGCTAAAACTTTGTTCTCGCTCTATGAATACATGAACTATTTACTAATTCAAGCTAATATAAAAAAAGATTCCAAATATGGAGAAGAAGTATTGGGGTACTTGCAGGAACTGCGGGAAACATGGGCAGCTGCTAGTAAACAAGTGGCGGGAACTATACCAAATGATTAGTGAAATTCAGTCAGAGTTGGATATGCTTCTCCACCAACTATTAAATATAACGCTGAATTTTACAGATGAATTGGAAACTAAGGATTCTGAAGATATTGAAAATTTCGTTAGTGAACGACAGGATTTAGTGCAACAATTACAGGGGATTATGGATGTTCAAAAAATGAATAGTTTGCAAAAAGAAGAACTGAAGCGTATTTTGTCGTATGACCTCATGATACAGGAACGTATATTATTGATCAAAAATGAAGCACAAGAATGGTTACTACAGCGAAATTTAGCAAAAACACAACGTAGTTTATATGAAACCAAGTATGTATCTGAAAGTTATCTTATGGATAAACGGAAGTAGATGAAATAAAGTTGAAGACCTGTACTCAGTACGGGTCTTTTCGTTCATAAAACCTCCTAACGTATCTATTCTTTAACACATCAAAAATAGACTCACCAACCCTCCAATTACCTGATATATTCAAGTTATCCCACCTTTCAACACAATCCCCAATTAATCTACAAAAAATTCCAAGAAAACATTTACTTTTCCAATTGACAATGGATAACTTTGGATGGTATTATCTGAATTGTGGGCAGAGGTTAAGGCCGAAAGCTTCACTTCATTTGATGACGAAGGGAATGTTAGTGCATGCAAGGTAAAGTAAAATGGTTCAACGCAGAAAAAGGTTACGGTTTCATTGAGACTGAAGATGGCGGCGACGTATTCGTACATTTCTCCGCAATTCAATCCGAAGGATTCAAAACTTTGGAAGAAGGTCAATCCGTAGAATTCGACATCGTCGAAGGCGCGCGTGGACCGCAAGCAGCTAACGTAATCAAATTATAATCATCCGGACAATCCGACCTACATATATGGTTAGATGGTTACCAAATTGAATTATCGCTAGCATCAGACTCCGGTACTTTCCGGGGTCTTTTTTTGTTTCAATAGATTCGAGATTTGAGGAGCATCCGAGGTACATTATTCCTATGAATCTGTTAGATTAAAGAGATAGATTGAAGTTCATTTTACATATTAGATTGAGCAGGCTCAAAATGGGTTAATTACATCATCAAGCGCCTAATAATTCATACCAAGTAAATATTCGATTATGGCTGAATATGATGAAATATCGCGAAATATGGCGTTATGCCTACGTTGGCAGATGTGGCTTGAACAGATGTCATTATTCGGTCACCGGGAGTTTTTACATGGCGCTTACATTCGTGTTATAATGAAGTGGCAAAGGAAAAAGGAGGAGTGCCCTATGAATTTAAGTATTCGAGGTCAACAAATCGAGGTTACTGATGCTTTGAAGGATTATGTCGACAAAAAGTTGAGTAGACTCGAGAAGTATTTCGATGCACCCCTTAACTCTGACGGTGCTGTTACATTGAGCACGACGAGAGGTTTGCATACGGTAGAGGTGACGATCCCTTTGAAAGGCATTGTGCTCCGCGCTGAGGATGAGAGCGACGATATGTACGCATCCATTGACTCCGTGGTGGACAAGCTGGAACGTCAGATCCGCAAACACAAAACAAAAATTAACCGTAAGTTCCGCCAGGAAGGCAGCCTGAAAACACTCTTCGTTGAAGATCCAACAGGTACTGTAGCTACAGCTGAACTGGATGCGGACACGGATGACGATGATCTGGAAGTTGTACGGACGAAACGCTTTATGTTGAAACCAATGGACGTGGAAGAGGCCATCCTCCAAATGAACATGGTTGGTCACAATTTCTTCGTATTCTCCAACATTGACAGTGAAGAAGTTAGCGTTGTTTACAAACGGAACGATGGTAAGTACGGATTGATCGAACAAGGTTAATCTTAACGTACAGGATCACCGGAACAAACATGCGTATGAATATCTAATAATAATGAAGACAGGGACTATTGTTTCCTGGATTAGATTTATCAAGAGCTTCCATCCCTTAGGGGATGGGGCTCTTTTGTGCGTAGAGGAGCTGGGAAATGACCTTTGGAAATAAAATGGTGAAACTATTCCCTATGCTGCTGCGTCTAATAGATAGTATGAAGAATCACAATCGGTACAACTTTACCACCAGATTCCGATGCTTACGGAAATATTCGTACGCCTACATTCGAGAACTGGATATTGAGATTTCCATCCAAATTTACCATCAAAATTCGTTGACAGGGCTGTCTATCCTGCAAAACGAAACATGACAATCGAACGCTTCCGCTAACGACTATGATTTTTTGCACTTAAACTCCATTTGATATGGCTCAGAAGTTCAAAGAAGTGTGCCGTGGCGTGTTGCGGCGGCCCTTACAAACTGTTACAATTTATGCAAAGAGAATCATTGTCCTGATGAGGAATTGTCAACGAATGATCGCTAATCATAATCAATGACAGGCACAGCACCATGAACATGATTCGCAAGGCTCGGGCTTCGGCTAGTCTTTAATAACCGAATCCGTTTGAATACCGAATCAGCTTCATGAGAAACCCTTGGCAAGCCTGGAGTTGATTCATCCATATTACTTTTTATATTGTTTGTCACCCCCGGGCAAGTGGATGCAACATCCATCCGATGGTGTCGCGTGGCGGCAACAGGGGGTCTATTCTGTTTTGCACGAAAGGGGTATACCATGCTAGGACTTGTCAAAAAGATCTTCGGCGACATGAATGAACGTGATGTTAAACGTCTGATGAAGACGGTCGATGTGATCAATAAACTGGAACCACAATTTCAGGCGTTGTCTGATGAACAACTGAAAGGTAAAACGGACGAATACCGTGCTCGTATTGAAAAGGGAGAAACAACAGATGAGCTTCTTCCAGAGGCATTTGCAACCGTACGTGAGGCATCACGCCGTGTACTGGGCAAACGTCACTACGATGTACAGATGCTGGGCGGTATCGCTCTGCATGAAGGCCGTATTTCCGAGATGAAAACGGGTGAAGGTAAAACGCTGGTAGGAACACTTCCGGTATATCTGAACGCATTGATGTCCAAAGGTGTACACGTGGTTACGGTCAATGACTATTTGGCACAGCGGGATAGCCAGGAAATGGGACAAATCTATGAGTTCATGGGCATGACGGTAGGGGTTAACCTGAGCGGGATGGATCATGCCTTGAAACAACATGCATATGCATGTGATATTACGTACGGAACGAACAACGAGTTTGGTTTTGACTATCTGCGTGACAACATGGTGCTGTACAAAGAGCAAATGGTACAACGTCCATTGTTCTTCTGTATCATTGATGAAGTAGACTCCATCCTGGTCGATGAGGCGCGTACGCCACTCATTATCTCTGGACAAGCTCAGAAGTCGACGGATATGTACTATGCAGCAGATCGTTTTGTGAAACGTTTGGTGCCGGAAGAAGACTTTACGGTAGACATTAAGGTGAAATCCGTAGCGTTGACTGAGGCGGGCGTGGCAAAAGCAGAGAAAGCATTTGGTATCGAGAACTTGTATGATCATGCCAATGTAACTCTCAACCATCACATTGTACAGGGCTTGAAAGCTAATGCAATCATGCGTCGTGACGTGGATTATGTGGTCAGTGATGAGGAAGTTATGATCGTTGATGAATTCACAGGTCGTCTGATGTCCGGACGTCGTTACAGTGATGGATTGCACCAGGCGATTGAAGCCAAAGAAGGCATTGAAGTACAAAACGAGAGCATGACGCTTGCTACGATTACCTTCCAGAACTATTTCCGGATGTACCGTAAACTTGCGGGTATGACGGGTACAGCGAAAACCGAGGAAGAAGAGTTTAAAAAAATCTACGGTCTCGAAGTATTGCAAATTCCAACCAACCGCCCAAACAAGCGGGATGACATGGCAGATGTCGTGTATAAGAGCATCGATGGCAAGTTCAATGCCGTCGTAGAAGAGATCGTGGCACGCCACAGTAAGAATCAACCGATTCTGGTAGGTACAGTGTCCATTGAGAACTCTGAACGCCTGTCTGACATGCTTAAGCGCCGTGGTGTCAAACACCAGGTACTGAACGCCAAGTACCACGCGGAAGAAGCAGAGATCATCTCAGGAGCTGGTCAAGCGGGTGCAGTAACGATTGCAACCAACATGGCAGGACGGGGTACAGATATTATCTTGGGTGATGGTGTAGCTGAAGTAGGCGGCCTTCATATCATCGGTACAGAGCGTCACGAATCACGCCGGATTGATAATCAGCTGCGTGGTCGTGCGGGACGTCAAGGTGACCCGGGTTCAACACAATTCTACCTGTCACTGGGTGATGAATTGATGAGACGTTTCGGTGCAGATAATGTATTGAACATGATGGAGCGCCTTGGTTTTGAAGAAGACCAACCGATCGAGAGCCGGATGATTACCCGAGCAGTAGAATCAGCGCAGAAGCGTGTTGAAGGTAACAACTTTGACGTGCGTAAAGTCGTTCTCCAATATGATGATGTCATGAACCAACAACGTGAAATTATATATAAACAGCGCCGCGAGGTACTGGAGTCCGAAAATATCAAACAAATCGTTATGGATATGATCAAACCTTCCATTGAACGTATCGTTGAAGCACATTGTAGTGACGATATCCCGGAAAACTGGGAGCTTCAGGAAGTTGCTGATTACATGAACAGCAAATTGCTGGACGATGGTTCCATAACAAAAGATGATCTGTGGGGTAAGGAAGCAGAAGAGATCATCGAGTTCCTGTTCACGAAAGTTCAGAACAAGTACAATGCACGTGAAGAGCGAATTGGCGAAGAGATGGTTCGTGAGTTCGAGAAAGTGGTTGTGCTCCGTGCAGTAGACAGCAAGTGGATGGATCATATCGATGCAATGGATCAATTGCGTCAAGGTATCCACCTTCGTGCCTACGGTGGTACAGATCCACTGCGTGAATACCAGTTCGAAGGCTTCGAGATGTTCCATCAAATGATCGCTTCGATTCAAGAAGAAGTAGCGACTTATGTGATGAGAGCACAGATCGAGAGCAATCAGGAGCGTCAAGCGGTTGTTGAGGAAAGTCAGATCTCGACAAGCGGTGAACCTGCTGAGAAACGTCCTGTGAAGGTTTCTGACCAAATCGGACGTAACGATCCATGCCCATGCGGTAGTGGCAAGAAGTTCAAACACTGTCATGGTCAAGAGTAGTACAATGGTTTTTATATACACTCTATAGTGTAATAAGTTGAACCTTGATTTTACACCATAACGGAGAGTGCAGAAGCAATCTGAAGAAGCGGAGCGTTCGCCTTTATCCCCGGATTTTACCCTTTTGTAAGGGGATTAAGAAAATCTGGGGATAAGAGCGATCGGAAGATGCTACTGCAATCGGAGTAACAGGTGTAACATGAATGAGGTCAACTTAGATAGCATGACATGAATGGCTCCTTGCAGCCGGGTATTCCATAGGATGAAGTGAAGGATGCAAAACCGATTAATGGTGCATAGTTATAATAATAAGACCATGATCACGGGGAAGAGGTATACTGATACAACAGTAGTCTCAACACCAGGGTGACGCATCGGAAACTTGATCTGGAGGAATGCCCTGGATGCGGGGAGCTTATCTTAATGAAAAGAGGAATTGCACATGATCGATCCAAACGTGAAGCATGACCTGCGTGAAATAGGCAAGAAACTAACCAACCTTAGGGGGTCTCTTTGACTTAGATCTGAAACAAGAGATGATCGGCAACTTCGAAGTGAAGATGTCTGCCCCCGATTTCTGGGACGATAGTGACAAGGCGCAATCCGTAATCGCTGAGCTAAATGCGGTGAAGGGATCTGTGGATCAATACACCAAACTCCAACAGGATTATGATGATGCGGTGATGATGGTAGAACTGGCTGACGAGGAAGGCGACGAAGACCTCGCTGCAGAGATCGGTAGAAGCGTCACGGCGATCGTGAGCAAGGTGGCAGAGTTCGAACTTCAGCTGCTCCTGAACCAGCCGTATGATAAGATGGATGCCATTCTAGAGCTTCATCCAGGGGCAGGTGGTACCGAGTCACAGGACTGGGGACAGATGTTACTCCGGATGTACACACGTTGGTCCGAGAAGCGTGGCTTCAAGGTTGAGGTTCTGGATTATCTGCCAGGAGATGAGGCGGGGATCAAGAGCGTCACGCTATCGATCAAGGGGCACAATGCTTATGGTTATCTGAAAGCCGAGAAGGGTGTACACCGACTGGTGCGGATCTCTCCTTTTGACTCATCGGGCCGTAGGCATACTTCCTTCGTATCATGTGATGTGGTTCCTGAGATTGATGATACGATTGAATTGGACATTCGAACAGAGGATCTCAAGATTGACACCTACCGTGCGAGTGGCGCGGGTGGACAGCATATCAATACCACCGACTCAGCCGTGCGGATTACCCATCTTCCGACAGGTGTAGTTGTAACGTGTCAGAATGAACGTTCACAGATCAAGAACCGTGAGCGGGCGATGAAGATGCTTCGTTCGAAATTGTATGAGCGTAAAATTGAAGAGCAAAAACAACAGCTGGATGAAATCCGAGGAGATCAGTCGGATATTTCATGGGGTAGCCAGATTCGCTCCTATGTGTTCCATCCCTATAGTATGGTAAAGGATCACCGTACAAGCGTAGAGACAGGAAATACAGGAGCAGTAATGGACGGCGACCTCGATGCATTCATCGATGGTTATTTGCGTAGCCAGATTAAAGTAGAAACCGATTAATATAAGTTCCTGTATGGACCCATACGTGTAGGCGTATGCTGGTGTATACGGGAGCTTTTTTTTGAATAATTTTATAGGATAGAAAAAATGAGCGAACAACTGATCAGTCACATAAAAGGAGAACACGATGACATGCAACAACGATCACAACTTCACAATAATCGCAAAAAGAGGATAACTAGCCTCATTCCACTCAATGGTCCATGGAGAAACGTCGTGGATACGGTATCTATCATTTTAGGTTCGTTTTTGATTGCAGTGGCCTTTAATTTATTTTTATTACCAAATCAGATCGCTTCGGGTGGGGTGTCCGGGTTATCAATTCTGGGCAAGGAATGGCTTAATTGGGAGCCGGCATATACCCAGTGGGCAATTAATATCCCACTTTTGATTGCGGGTTTTCTGCTTATTGGAAAGCAGTACGGTGTACGCTCCGTATTGGGCAGTATTGTCCTGCCACTGTTAGTCTATCTCACGAAGGATTGGGCCATTCCAACAACGAATCCGCTACTTGGTTCACTGTATGGAGGAATTGGCGTTGGTCTCGGTATCGGAATTGTGTATCGAGGTAGAGGATCAACAGGTGGTATGAGCATTCTTGCCAGAATCGTACAGAAATACAGTGGACTGAGTTATTCTCTGTGTGTCGTAATCATGGATGCTACCGTTATTATTATGGCTGCATTTGTGTTGTCATTGGAGCAGTCTCTCTATGCACTAATTGGGTTGTATGTTACCGGTAAAGTGATCGATGCCGTTGAGATGGGCCTAGGCTTTTCCAAGGTGGCGTATATTATCTCCAACCAAACAGAAGCGATTAGCAAAGTGATTCTGGATGACTTGGATCGGGGATTAACGAAGCTGGAAGCCAAAGGCGGTTACACCGATGATCAACGAACAGTACTGATGGTCGTGGTTGGACAAAATGAGGTACCAAGACTCAAAGCGTTGATCCGGTCTGTGGACCCGGGAGCATTTGTCATTATCAGTAACGCGCATGAAGTGCTTGGTGAAGGTTTTAAGCGGGGAGAGCATGTGTGAACTGGTTGAAAATATAATGAGTGAGCCAATATAGGCTCATAAGTTTGAAAATTTAAGAAAAAAAGCAGGTACGCCCTCCTCTGAGATAACGGAGAGGGAGTACCTGCTTTTCTATTATTAAAAGTTCAACTTAACATTTCACATAACGGAGAGGACAGAAATATCCTGAAGAAGTGGAACGTTCGCCTTTATCCCCGGATTTTCCCCTTTAGAATAGGGAATCAAAAAAATCTGGGGATAACAGCGATCGGAAGGATGTGCTGTCATCGGAGTGCCACCACTACAGAATCGGAGACAGCAGACGGGAAATCGCTTCTTTGAAGCGGATAATGAGACTACGTTTTTGGTATTCATCGAGCGTCATTTCTCGCGATACATGCAGGTCGTGTTCAAAGGTTTGTACAAGTGCTGTCGCAATCGCTTCATCGTACATAAAAGCATTAACCTCAAAGTTCAACCGGAAACTGCGGTAGTCAATATTGGCGGTTCCCACGGATGCAACCAAACTGTCAATGATAAGTGTTTTGGCATGAATGAAGCCATTATCATATATAAATACTTTGGCGCCCACCTTCAGCAACTCACCGATATAAGATAACGTAGCCCAATATACAAAGGCATGGTCTGGTTTATTTGGAATCATGATGCGAACATCTATACCGGACAGACACGCGAGACGAATAGCTTCGAATACACTGGCATCCGGGATAAAATAAGGCGTTTGAATCAGAATCGATTGTTTGGCCCCATTAATCATCTTGAGATAACTGTTCTTAATATGTTCGGTCTCTGCATCCGGTCCACTGGAGACAATCTGCATGGCAATCTTTCCTGTACCCTCGATATGAGGGAAATGCGCCGGAACATAAGGTGTGTCGTGTTGTTTGGATGCTTCATTCCAATCCAGAAGGAAACGGGTCTGCAGAGCATGAACGGCATTCCCCTGAATACGCAGATGTGTGTCACGCCAGTAACCGAATTTCGAGTTCAAGCCAAGATACTCATCTCCAACGTTAAATCCGCCCGTGTACCCCAAGTTACCATCGATGATGACAATTTTACGGTGGTTCCGGTAGTTCATGCGCAAGTTGATCAGACTGAATTTGGAGGGGAAAAAGACTTCAACCAAACCGCCTGCTTCGCGCAATTCTTTGAAAAAGCGTTTCGAAACCCGCCGTGATCCGAGCGCGTCATACAGTAATCGGACTTTGATGCCTTCACGCGCTTTGCGGATCAGTGCATCACGAATTCTTTTGCCCAGACGGTCGCCTCTATAAATGTAGTATTGTACGTGCACGTGATCCTGAGCCGCTTCGATGTCATCCAAGAGCCGTTGGAACTTATCTGTTCCGTCCGTAATGATCTCAACCGCATTATCTTCCGTCACCAGAGCTCCGTTCTGCTTCAGGTTCATATAGATCATGTCCTGGCTAGTCTCGGTTGCTTGGTTGCGGAAAGGGGTGCGATTATCGTGCAACTGCGTGAGCTGGGCTTCAATACGTTCCTCTAGCCCGAGCTTCTTACGTTCCTTCCACTGGAAAAGCCGGTATCGGGTCAGATTCTGACCAGTTAAAAGATAAAGTACAAACCCAAACACCGGAATAAAGTTCAAGACGAGCAGCCAAGCCCAGGAAGCGCTGGCATCCTTCCGTTCGAAGAAAACGACTGCTGCCGCAAAAATAATATTCAGGCCCAGGAGTACAATAAGTAAAATGGATTCGATATGCACTATAGTCCCCCACGTCTCATAATGACCATCATGAATCTATTCATATGTCCTTGATTAGCAGGTTAGTTATGAATGAGACCCTGATTGTAATGTTTCCTACTAATACGTATTTTAACAGATGTATACCTATTCGTCCCGGATGAGAAAAAAAGATATGTTCGGATTGGATGGAAATCCATGTGAAATTGATGATAGAGTGTTGTATTTATATAACCAGAGTCGTATAATAATACACAAATATGCATATAAGCGACGGAATTGCTGTGTTCAAGTATCCTTCAGGCAAGGACATAGCACAAGTAGCGCATACATCGAGATTGGGGGAGCGAGAGTGAATAACAAATTAAAAGTAGCAATCGTCGGTTCCACCGGCTACGGCGGGGTGGAGCTGATTCGTTTTTTCCAGAACCATCCGCTGGTTGAAATCACATCGGTGATCTCATCATCGAGCAGTGGTGAGTCCATCGCAGATGGATTTCCGCATTTGACGGGCGTGATTCACAGGCCACTCGACGGTGTAGATCCGGCTGAAATTGCGAGTCGTGCGGATCTGGTATTCACAGCGACCCCGTCCGGCGTAAGTGCTAAACTCGTACCAAGCCTGCTGGCTGCAGGACTTAAGGTGATTGACCTATCTGGCGATTTCAGACTTAAGGATGGAACGGTGTATGAAGAGTGGTACAAACATCCGGCTCCTCCAGCTGCTTTGCTGGAACAAGCGGTATACGGCATGGCTGAGGTGTATGGCGAAGAAGTGAAGGGACAGAATTTTATTTCCAACCCGGGCTGTTATCCAACGGCTACACTTCTTGGACTGATCCCTGCTGTAGAGGCAGGCTGGATTGATCCTTCTACTATTATAATTGATGCCAAATCAGGCGTATCCGGAGCGGGGCGCGGAACAAGTCTGACAAACCATTATGCAGAGATGAATGAGAATTTCAAAGCCTATAAACTGAATAAACATCAACATATTCCCGAGATCGAACAAGTGCTTGGCAGTATAACGGGAACGCCAGTTACGGTTACCTTCACAACACATCTGGTGCCAATGACACGTGGAATCATGAGTACGATGTATGCCAGCCTCGTGGGGGAACACAGTGACCGGGAGATCGTAGATTTGTACCGTAAATATTATGAGAACAGACCTTTCGTACGTGTACGTGAACCGGGCATCTGGCCTTCTACCAAGGAAGTGTACGGATCCAACTATTGTGATATCGGATTTGCGGTGGATCCTCGCACAGGGCGTTTAACGATTATTTCGGTCATCGACAACCTGGTGAAGGGTGCTTCCGGGCAAGCGATTCAAAATATGAACCTGATGATGGGATGGGAGGAGAACCTCGGGCTGAACATGACACCGGTATATCCATAAGGGATTGGAATTCAGGAGGAGCACTGGAACATTCGGTGTAGAGTGCTTTCTCGGAGTCAACTTAGGGAGAACGGATCAGGTTAAGCAGGCGGATCATCAGCATATAGCTGAACGCATACGGGGGATATGATATGGGAACGAATGTGGAGCAACAGACTTTTACCGTGGTTGAGAACGGAACAATTGTAACCCCTGGGGGGTTCACTGCTGGTGGACTTCACTGCGGATTAAAAAAGACATCACGCAATGACATCGGAGCGATCCGATGTGATGTACCAGCTACAGCTGCTGCTGTATACACAACGAACGTGTTTCAAGCTGCACCACTTAAAGTGACGCGCGAAAGCTTGAGCAATGGACGCCTGCAAGCAGTTATCGTCAACAGTGGTAATGCTAATGCATGTACAGGGCAACAAGGGGAAGAAGATGCTTATGCGATGCGTTCGGCTGCTGCGCGTGAGTTGGGTGTGGCGGAAGAGGACGTGGCTGTGGCATCCACAGGTGTCATTGGGGAATTGCTCAAGATGGATGCTGTACATTCAGGCATCAAGGCGCTTCCGGAACAACTGGGCAAGGAGTTGAATGAGGCGGAACAATTTTCACAAGCGATTCTGACAACGGATTTGGTGAAAAAGGAAGCCTGCGTCTCCGTTCTGGTTAACGGCAAGACGGTTACGATCGCGGGAGCCGCCAAAGGCTCGGGTATGATTCATCCGAATATGGCGACGATGCTCGCTTTCATGACCTCTGACGCGGTCATTGGTGCAGAAGCGTTGCAGCGCTTGCTGCGCCAGGCAACCAATCATACATTTAACATGATTACCGTTGATGGGGATACAAGTACAAACGACATGCTGGTAGCTATGTCCAGTGGTTATGCAGGCAATGAAGAGCTGACCACAGAGCATCCAGATTGGGACGCTTTTGCAGCCGGCTTCACCTATGTTTGCCAAGTGCTAGCCAAAGCCATTGCTCGCGATGGTGAAGGAGCAACCAAACTGGTTGAGGTAGAAGTTACAGGTGCGGTAAGTGATGAATCCGCGCAAGCAATCGCGAAAACTGTCATCGGTTCGAGTCTTGTGAAATCAGCCATGTTTGGCGCAGATGCCAACTGGGGACGGATTATTGCAGCCGTAGGGCGTGCAGGACAGCCGGTGAACCCGGATACGGTAGATATCCGTTTGGGAGATATCTCGGTACTTGCGCAGTCCCGCCCAGTCGTATTCGACGAAGAAGTGGCACTGGCGTATTTGCAGACTGATACAGTTCGCATTGTGGTGGATCTGCACCACGGCGAAGGAACAGCAACAGCCTGGGGCTGCGACCTGACGTATGACTACGTCCGAATTAACGCAGCATACCGCACGTAATAAGTCTTTGGGATAAAGGTTTTGCGAAACAGCTGTCTTCTATTGTGAAGCTGTTTCGTGAGATGATTCAAAAATTATCAATAAAATTTAAACTTGTTGTTTGGTATTGAACATATAGCGATAGTAATGGAGAAGACGGAATTGATTCTGCAGAAGCGGAGCGGTCGCCTTAGTCTCCGGGTATTCCCCTATATAGGGATAATTCAAGAAACCTGGAGACAACAGCGATCGAAAGAACAATCCGAATTCGGAATGGACTCCTACCAGCCTTCGTCACCTTATAAAAGTGTTATATTTTTTTGAATGTAATTTTTACTATGGAAGGAGCTTGCCCTCATGAATTCAACAATGCCAAACAAGAGTACCGCAACGGAAGCGAGCACAGAGAAACAGATGTTTGTCATGAAATGTGGAGGCAGCACGCTGGCAGCATTGCCTGAGTCTTTCTTTGCGGATCTGCGTGATTTGCAGTCTCAGGACACGCAGCCGGTAATCGTGCATGGTGGAGGTCCTGCGATCTCAGATAAACTTGCGAAGCTTGGTATCGAAACCGAATTCGTTAATGGCCTGCGCAAAACGACTGAACCTGTGCTGGACGTAGTGGAGATGGTGCTTGCGGGCAGTATCAACAAACAGATCGTGCGTTTGATTCAACGTGTGGGCGGCCGTGCACTAGGCTTGTCTGGCGTGGACGGGGGTCTGATTCAGGCTAAACCTGTTACAAACCACGCAGAGATCGGTTGGGTAGGCGATGTCACTGGTGTGAACGCAGAGATTATCCAAGGCATCGTGAACATGGGTTACATGCCGGTTATTGCACCAGTTGGCGTAGATGCAACTGGACAACGCTACAACATTAACGCAGATACAGCGGCAGGTGCAGTGGCGTCTCATCTCGGCGTAAGTCGGATGATTGTCGTGACTGACGTTCCTGGCATCATGAAGAACGTAGGCGGCGAGAAAAAAGTACTGCCATCCGTATCTGTACAAGAGATTGAGGACATGATCCAGACCGGAGAAATCTATGGCGGCATGATTCCCAAAGTGCGTGCAGCAATTGCATGTATTCATGGCCAAGTACGTGAGGTCGTCATCGTAGACGGCAGCGAACCTCAAATCCTGAGCCGAGTGCTCAGCGGAGAAATCATCGGAACAAGAATCATCCGTATGCAATAAGGTTCATTTGGGTTCTTATACAAGATAAAAAATATGTGCACGGCTTTTTTATATAAGAAATCTAATATTACACTCACAATAACGTAGGGTGCAGAACCAATCTGAAGAATAAAAATGCATAACGGAGAGGACAGAAATAACCTGAAGAAGCGGAGCGTGCGCCTTTATCACAGGATTTTCCCCATTGAAGGGGAATAAAAAAAATCCAGGGATAACAGCGATCGGAAGGTTGTTCTGTCATCGAAGTGGAGTATGCATACGTTCGGAAGATGGTTCCGCAATCGGAGTGGTCTAGTGTAAATCAGGTTTCTTATATAATTGCTCGTGTACCAACCAATAAGGAGTGATATGGTCATGGCAAAAGGCAACGAACAGCCAGGTTCTGGCACAGCGGTAGCGGGCGCAACAGCAACAGGTGCAGCGGCACAGACGGAAAGCTCGCTTTTCCAAACGTATGCACGTTATCCAATCAGTCTGGTCAAAGGTAAAGGCAGCTGGTTGTGGGATGACCAGGGAAATCGATATCTCGATTTCATGTGCGGACTCGCTGTAACTAGCCTGGGCCATGCACCGGAGAAAGTCGGAGCCAAGCTGAAAGCTCAGATTGATGAGCTGTGGCATGTATCCAACCTGTTCCAGATTCCGGGCCAGGAGAAAGCAGCAGCATTGTTGACAGCCAATACATGCGCTGACGCGGTGTTTTTCTGTAACAGTGGCGCTGAAGCGAACGAAGCGGCTATCAAAGTTGCACGTCGTTATCACCAGAAGGTGAAAGGCACAGATCGCTATGAAGTGATCACCTTTGCCCAGTCCTTCCATGGACGGACACTCGCTACACTGACAGCAACCGGACAGGATAAGGTGAAAGAAGGATTTTTACCATTGCCAGCCGGATTTGTAACCGTACCTTTGCATGATATCCCTGCGCTTGAAGCGGCAATTGGACCCAACACAGCAGCTATTATGCTGGAAATGGTTCAGGCCGAGGGTGGTGTATATCCGGTTGAGCCGGAATTCGTCAAACATGTACGGAAATTGTGTGACGAGCATGGATTGTTGCTCATTGTTGATGAAGTTCAAACGGGAATGGGACGTACGGGTAAACTGTTTGCACACGAACATTATGGCATTGAGCCAGACGTGTTCACCGTTGCCAAAGGTATCGGCAGTGGTTTCCCTGTAGGCGCAATGCTGGGTAAAGGTTTCCTGCGGGATGCGTTCACGCCAGGTAGCCATGCGACAACATTTGGCGGAACACCACTTGCTTCATCCGTTGTAATTGCAACAATCGAAACGATGCTGGAAGATCGCTTGCCAGAGCGTGCAGCGGAGATGGGTGAATACCTGATGAGCTCCCTGCGGAATCGTTTGGCAGGCAATTCCTTTGTGAAGGAAGTTCGTGGCTTGGGATTGTTAGTCGGTATTGAATGTGCTGAGCCGGTAGGTGATATAGTGCTTGCTGGGCAAAAACGCGGGATTTTGTTCGTCTCTGCAGGACCAAATGTGATTCGTTTGCTTCCGAACCTGTATGTGAGCAAAGAAGAGATCGACGAGGCAGTATCGCTGGTAGCCACATTGATCGAAGAGCACGTAGCGGCGAAAGCCTAACATAAAAATGAGAACCTTTCTGTCTCGGGGCCATTACCGGCCTCGAAGCAGAATGAGATGATGAATCCCTGTAGCCGCGCGGTGAAATTGCAGAAGGCGGGAATGAATAAATCCGAGAAGCATCCAGACAAAGTGTTAACGGTGCTCTCTTCTGCCCGTGCGGGTGCAGGGAACCGGAAATAAGGAGGACATTATACATGACAGCACAACAGACGGAAAAGATTCAGAAGATTGATCTGAGAGGCCGGGATTTTATCGAATTCACGGACTACACAGCTGAGGAGATTCGTTATCTGCTTGATCTCGCAATTGAGATTAAAGGCAAGCAAAAAAGCGGTGTACCTTTTCAACCGTTGAAAGGCAAAACGATCGGACTTATTTTTGAAAAGTCATCCACACGTACGCGTGTATCCTTTGAAGTGGGCATGTTCCAATTGGGTGGACATGCGCTCTTCCTGAGCAAAAATGATATCCAGCTGGGTCGCGGGGAAACAACACATGATACAGCCAAAGTATTGTCCCGCTACCTGGACGGCATCATGATCCGTACCTTTGGACACCATAATGTAACTGAACTGGCAGAGCATGCCGATGTTCCGGTCATTAATGGCCTGAGCGATGCAGCGCATCCTTGCCAGGTACTGGCAGACTTCCAAACGGTACTGGAGCACAAAGGCAAGCTGGCAGGTCTGAAAATGGCCTACATCGGAGATGGCAACAACATGGCGCACTCCCTGATGCTGGGTGCAGCGAAGATGGGTATGCATGTTGCTGTAGCAACGCCAGAAGGCTATGAGCCGGATAGCGCGGTTGTGGAGCAGGCACGTATTATCGCACAGGAGAGCGGTTCTGAAGTGACTGTAACGTACAGTGCACAGGAAGCTGCGAAAAATGCAGATATCGTGTATACGGATGTATGGGCGAGCATGGGCTTTGAGGAAGAGCAGAAGATTCGTGAGCAGGCATTTGCGGCATATCAAGTGGACGAGGAACTGATGAAAGGCGCGAAGCCGGACTACATGTTCTTGCATTGTCTGCCAGCACACCGCGGCGAAGAAGTGAGTGCCGGTGTAATTGACGGACCGAACTCCCTGATCTTTGATCAGGCGGAGAATCGCTTGCATGCACAGAAAGCATTAATGGCTGCTTTAATGAGCGAATAGCTGCTATTTCATTGAATGGGTTGATTTTAGGCGCAGATTTCGCGATGATAGATAAAAGTTTATAGCAACTGATCTTGGGGAGGACCATCGAACATGGCTAAGGAAAAAATTGTACTCGCATATTCAGGCGGGTTGGACACATCTGTAATTTTGAAATGGTTAAAAGAAACATATGATGCAGAGATTATCGCTTTCACAGCGGATATTGGACAAAAGGATGAATTGGACGGTTTGGAGGAAAAAGCACTGGCAACAGGCGCTTCCAAAGTATACATCGACGATCTACGCGATGAATTCGCAAAAGATTTCATCTATCCAATGTTCCAAGCTGGTGCCCTTTATGAAGGGCAATACCTGCTCGGTACAAGTATCGCTCGTCCACTGATCGCTAAACGCATGGTGGATATCGCTCGTGCAGAAGGTGCTACAGCCATCGCTCACGGCGCTACAGGTAAAGGAAATGACCAAGTTCGTTTTGAGCTGAACGCGGCTGCACTGACACCAGACATTAACGTAATTGCACCTTGGCGTCTGGAAGAATTCCGTAACCAGTTCCCGGGACGTGCCGAGATGATCGCGTACGCTGAAAAACATGGCATTCCGGTAACCGCATCTGCGGCTAAACCATACTCCACAGACCGTAACTTGCTGCATATCAGCTATGAGAGCGGTGTGCTCGAAGATCCTTGGTTCGATCCAAGCGCGGACGAGAACAAAGACATGTTCCTGCTGAGCAGTGCACCTGAAGATGCACCAGATCAAGCGGAATATGTTGAACTGGAATTCGAACAAGGTGACTGTGTTGCACTGAACGGTGAGCGCCTGAGCCCGCTGCAAGTGATGGAGCAACTGAACGAGCTGGGTGGCAAACATGGTATTGGCCGTGTAGATATGGTTGAGAACCGTTTTGTTGGTATGAAGAGCCGTGGCGTATACGAAACACCAGGTGGAACAATCCTGTTCACCGCACATCGCAAAATGGAGTCCATCACGATGGACCGTGAAGTGATGAACCTGCGTGATAGCCTGATCACACGTTATAGCACACTGGTATACAACGGTTTCTGGTTCGCACCAGAGCGTCTTGCATTGCAAGCGCTGGTGACTGAAAGCCAAAAAAATGTAACAGGTACGGTTCGTGTGAAACTGTACAAAGGTAACATTATCGGCGCAGGCGTGAAAAGCCCTGTCAGCCTCTACAATCCGGACATCGCTACAATGGAAGCTGATCCAACGCAAGCCTACGATCAAGGTGATGCAACAGGCTTTATCCGCCTGAATGCACTGCGTTTGAAAGTAAACTCCGGCGTGGAGCAAAACAAAAACTAATTTCAACCTGCATCTATAGAGCAGCTATATCAATATAAATGACAAGGCAGGCCGTTCTTGCACATCTGGCAGGAGCGGCTTTGTCCATGAGCGAAAGGGGAGTACTCACCGTGAGCAAGCTGTGGGGAGGACGTTTTACAAAACAAACCAATCATTTGGTTGAGGAATATACGGCATCGATCAATTTTGACAAGGCTTTGGCTGAGGAAGATATTCAGGGCAGTCTGGCCCATGTGACAATGCTGGGCAAATGCGGTATTCTTCCGGCGGAAGATGTAGAGACGATCAAAGAAGGATTGATCACCGTTCTGCACAAAATCCGTGCGGGCGAAGTGGAATTCTCCGTATCGGACGAAGACATCCACATGAATATTGAGAAAAACCTGATCGAGACGATTGGTCCTGTAGGCGGGAAATTACATACAGGCCGTAGCCGGAACGATCAAGTTGCAACAGATATGCACTTATACCTGCGTGAGCGCGTGGTTGGATTTGTAGGCATGCTGCATTCCTTGCAGGAAGCACTGATTGGACAAGCGAAAGATAACCTCGATACCATTGTACCGGGTTATACGCATCTTCAACGGGCACAGCCAATTCTGTTCGCACATCACCTGATGGCATATGTCTCCATGTTCCAACGGGATGCGGAGCGTCTGATGGACAGCTACAAACGTATTAACATCCTGCCACTGGGCGCAGGTGCACTCGCGGGCACAACTTTCCCGATTGACCGTCATTTTGTGGCGGAACAACTGGGCTTCGATGGCGTGTACGAGAACAGTCTGGACGCAGTAAGCGACCGTGACTTCATCGTTGAGTTCCTGGCGGCAGCTTCGCTGATCATGACTCACTTGTCCCGTCTGAGTGAAGAGCTGGTACTATGGAGCAGCACGGAGTTTGGATTCGTTGAACTGGACGATGCGTTCTGCACAGGCAGCAGCATCATGCCACAGAAGAAAAATCCGGACGTTCCTGAACTCGTTCGTGGTAAAACAGGACGTGTGTACGGCAACCTGATCGGCTTGCTGACAGTACTGAAATCTCTTCCACTGGCATACAACAAAGACATGCAGGAAGACAAAGAAGGCATGTTTGATACTGTAGCGACGCTGGAAGGTGCGCTTCAACTGTTTGCTCCAATGATCGCGACGATGACAGTGAACAAGGATCGGATGCGTCAAGCGGTCAACCAGGATTTCTCCAATGCTACGGATATTGCCGACTTCCTCGTAGGCGAAGGCTTGCCTTTCCGTCAGGCGCATGAAGTGATTGGTAAAACGGTGCTGTACTGCATCCAGAACAGCAAGTATTTGCTGGATCTGACGATTGATGAATTCCGTCAGTTCTCACCACTGTTTGATGACCGGATCTATGATGTACTGCAACCGGAAGCGGTTGTGAACGCTCGTAATGTTTACGGCGGGACAGCTTCGGGTCAAGTTGCTGAAGCGATTGGACGCAGTGAGAAGGTACTGGAGATCACCGAGCAATGGATTACGAACCGCGGTTAATACCACCGCTACTATAAGGTACCCTTACAGATACAACAGTACAACAAAGAAGCAGGCCAGAGAACTTTGTTCTCAGCGGCCTGCTTCTTTGTGTTTTACAGCAATGTGCTCTAGATACATTCTACTCAACCGCGAACGGATGTTAGGTTGTTCTACTATCGGAGTACCAGTTTAGTTACTCGCGGTAGCTCCATTGCAATTCTCCACTAATCGCGCTTTTGTAAAGGCAACCATTTCAATACATCCTGAATCTTGGCATCCCAGTAGCCCCACTCATGTTCACCAGGCCCTTCCTCGTACGTCAGTTCGAAGTTCGTCTGTTCACAGGCTTGACGGAAGGTTTGATTATCCTCATACAGGAAATCTTCCGTTCCGCAGCACTGATAGAGCAGGGGCTGTGGCCCTTGGCTGGCTTGACTCTCTTTAAGTAGATGGATCAGATCGTTCTCTGTACCTGCGACCTCGGGTCCGAAAATCCGCTGTAACTCCGTCTGTTGTAATGCTGAGGATGCATTTCTATCCATATGTGCAGACATATCGAGTGCTCCAGACAAACTGGCAGCAGCCGCATATTGATCTGGTTTACGAAGGGCCAGCTTGAAAGCCCCATAGCCACCCATGGATAATCCGGCAACGAAATTGTCCTTCCGTTGATCTGACAGCGGGAAGAAAGAACGAGCAAGTGCCGGCAGTTCTTCACTGATAAAGCTCCAGTAACGTCCGCCTTCTACCATATCTGTATAGAAGCTGCGGTGTACCTGTGGCATAACAACGGCGATCCCGAGGTTGGCCACATAACGTTCGATGGAAGTCCGGCGCAGCCAGATGGAATCATCATCAGACAGACCGTGCAGCAGGTACAGAGTTGGGTGCAGCCCTTTGCCAGTCACATTCTCCATACCGATCTGATTGTGGGTTTGTTGCGGCAGAATGACATGCATGCTGGTGCTAAGCCCGAGTGTATCCGAGTAAAAATCACATTTAATAAGTGCCATGAGTATAAGAAACCCCTTTCATAAGTTCGTTAACCACGTGTTCTGACATGAGACGATGGGATGGAAGTCGGATGCCTAAGCCTCCAAAGTGTTTATATGTAACAGGTTATACGCATTACTCTCCCATTGCAATAACAAGATCTACAGTAGAAAACAAAGAATTTCACACCAGTGGTTAAAGTGGAAATCTGTAATCTGATCATCGATCTTTAACACACTTTACAACGTAACAATGTTATGTTACGCTCGTTTCAATAAAAAGGGGGACCATATATGACGGATGATTTGATCTCCAAGAAAGAATTGTTGGACCTGACAGGAATCTCATACGGTCAGTTATACCGCTGGAAGCGGAAAAATCTCATTCCGGAAGAATGGTTCATTCGGAAGTCTTCCTACACCGGACAAGAAACCTTTTTTCCCAAACAACAGATTTTACTGCGCATTGACAAGATTCTCAATATGAAAGACGGATTATCGCTGGATGAGCTGGCAGACGTGTTCTCACCTACGTTGGGTGAAGTGGAGATGTCTGCAGAGCAACTATTAGAGCGAAACATTGTTTCACAAATATCCCTGGATCTATTGAAAGAAGCAGGTCGAGAGCAATCGCTGTATGCTTTGGAGCAGATTATGATGCTCTACGTCCTTGATAAGCTGTTAATGAGCGGAGATATTACTCGGCAAGAGGGTGCTTTGCTGATCGAAGTGATGTCCGAACATTATTACCGTTTTACAGGCAAACCCAGCGAACTCGTGCTTATTCGTAAGATGGGTGTTCCTTCATTCATGCTGGTAACAGCAGGAACGGAGTTTTATTTTGACAATGGTGTGAAAGTGGTTCTTAGACAGCCGATGGGAACATTTATGGAAGAATTAAAACTCAAATTGGGATAAGGAGAGGATCATCTATGGAAGAGCGGAATAAGCGGAATGATCTGAATGTGGCGGGCATAAGTCAAACGGCAGGCGGGAATTTTCACCGTGTATCTATTGATGGCATGGCTAAGGTGAACGGTAACCTGGACTGCACCTCTATGGAAGTGAATGGAACATTGAAGATGCACGGCGCTTTGACCTCCGAGAGTGCAACGATTAACGGCATGTGTACGTTGAATGGACCTCTTACCAGTTCTCGTGTTCGTGTAGATGGCATGACGACGATTAACGGAGATCTCCATAGCCCTGAGCTTGAGGTGAACGGAAAGTGTACTGTACGTGGAAGAGTGGATGGGGAACGAATTGATATTGGCGGTGTGATCGATATTGAAGGGGATGTCCAATGTGAGTCCCTGAATGTACGGGGCAATATTAAGATCAGCGGTTTACTGAATGCGGGAACAGTGGAGATCAGGCTGCACACATCTTCTTCAGCTAAAGAGATTGGCGGAGAGCGCATCGATATTCGTCGCAAGGAACAACAGAATGGCTTTTGGAAAAGTATTGGTCTGGGCGGGACACCTTCATTTAAGACATCCTTAATTGAAGGTGATGAGATTGTGCTGGAAGATACCGAAGCTGACATTGTTCGGGGGAGTAACATTTTTATCGGTCGCGGCTGTAACATCAGGCTGGTCGAGTATTCAGGTGAACTTGAAGTAGATCAGGATGCCAAGGTGGGCAGCAGTCAGCGAATATAAAGTTTGGATATGGAGAGAAAGGGATGGGATGGACATGAATAACAATCCTGGGCGTTCATTGGACAAAAAAATGGATATCAGCATCGTTGGTGATGGCAGTTCTTCTGGGGGCGTGTACGGCAAGATCAAGGTTGTAGGGGACGCGTCCTTTAACGACAATCTATCTTGTGATCGTTTCAAATGCACGGGTACGTCGGTCATATACGGATCGCTTGAATCCACAGATATTAAAATTACCGGAACCCTTACTCTGACAGAGCGAGAGGCCAGCAACGATGGTGATGATGGAATCCAGGCATCTGGCCTGCATGCCAAAGCTGAGCATATAAAAGTGGTCGGTGAACTTCATCTGTCAGGGGATTGTCAGGCGGAAAATATCAAGCTGAACGGGCGTTTGACGATAGCGGGGATGCTCAGCGCTGAACACATGACGCTCAAAATCATGGGTCCATCCGAGGTCAAGGAAATGGGTGGTTCCATCATTTCGGTGAAGAGCGGTCGGTTGAATGACTTGTTTACAGGGAATAAATCAATTCTCAAGGCACAGATTATCGAAGGTGATGACATTGAATTAGAGAATACGGAGGCCGAGATTGTCCGTGGCGATAAAATAAAAATCGGTCCTGGCTGCCGGATTGGTACAGTGGAATACCGTTCATCTCTGCAAATTCATCCGCAATCGGAAGTTTTGCTGCAAAGCAATCGGTCCTTGGACTGATTAACGAAAACTTCTTTTCGGATATACTAATGCAGTCATATGAATAGAGCGTGAATGGAGAGATTGAGTACAATGGTTGCACGTAAAAACAGTATTGGATTGGTGCTGGCAGGGTTACTGCTCAGCATACTAATGGCTTCGATGGATAACACCATCGTGGCAACAGCTATGGGGGACATTGTCGGGAAGCTGGGTGGGCTCGACAAGTTCGTCTGGGTTACCTCCGCGTACATGGTGGCTGAGATGGCAGGGATGCCGATCTTTGGTAAGCTATCCGATATGTATGGACGGAAGAAGTTTTTTGTATTTGGTATTATTGTGTTTATGCTTGGCTCAGCGCTGTGCGGAACGGCAACGTCTATTGTGGAATTGACGATGTACAGAGCGATTCAAGGTATTGGTGCGGGGGCCCTGGTCCCGATTGCCTTTACGATCATGTTTGATGTCGTTGCACCAGAATCTCGTGGTAAATTGGGTGGATTGTTTGGAGCCGTCTTTGGCCTGTCCAGCGTATTCGGACCTCTGCTCGGTGCTTACATTACCCAATATGCGACATGGGAATGGGTATTCTATATCAACCTGCCGCTAGGCTTGATTGCATTTGTGTTTATTGCGTTCTTCTACAAGGAGTCTCATCAGCATCAATCTCAACAGATCGACTGGCTGGGTGCCGTAACGCTGATCGGTGCTGTTGTGTGCCTGATCTTTGGTCTGGAACTGGGCGGCAAAACATTTGCCTGGGGTTCGTGGCAGATTCTTGGCTTGTTTGCCGGATTTGTAGCATTAGCGCTGCTCTTCCTTTTTGCAGAAACCAAAGCCAAAGAACCAATCATCTCCTTCAGCATGTTCCGCAACCGGGTCTACTGGTCCAGTAACGTTATTGGGATGTTCAGTGGTGCGGCGTTCATTACAGCATCCGTGTACATTCCGATCTTCATACAGGGGGTACTTGGTGGTAAAGCGACCAACTCCGGTCTTGTGTTGCTACCGATGATGCTTGGGTCCGTTGTGACGGCGTCCTTGGGCGGGGTGCTGATGACCAAAATCAAGTATCGTAATATCATGATTCCTACGTTGGCTTTACTTGTCATTGGACTTGGATTGTTGACTACACTGGATGAGAATTCATCCCTTTGGACGATACGTATCTACATGGTGATGGTTGGTCTGGGTGTCGGTGCTTCGTTCTCCGTACTTAGCAATGCAGCCATGAATGCGTTTGAACCGCAAAGACGTGGAGCAGCAAGCTCCACACTTAACTTTTTGCGGTCCCTCGGTATGACGATGGGCATTACGATCTTTGGTATCGTACAGAGCCAGGTTTTTATGCGTAAAATGAACGATGCTCTCGCTGGTTCAGCTGCGGAAGCAGGCGGTGCTTCAGCGGGTGGCGTGCCTCAGGGAGTGGATCTGACCGATCCACATGCGTTGCTCTCACCAGAACTCAGACAGGCGATTCCGCCTCAGGTGCTGGATACCATCACACATGCCCTGTCTTCTTCCATCGTGCAGTTATTTGCCTGGGCTGTGATTCCGGCTGCACTCGCGTTGGTCGCTTCCTTCTTCATGGGAAAAGAGAAGATGGTTATAGGCGAAGAGCAAGGCGAATACACCGGCGGTCACTAAACCGTTATGCAGTAAACTAACTATAAGTTAAGGTAGTACAGCTGATCGTAGCTTGGTAAAACTCGAAGAACATATCTTAAACCATGAAAAGACACACTTCTCGCGTATCCTTAAAAGGGACGGGAAGTGTGTCTTTTTGTTTTCGTAGGATCAGTTTATCCTAGAATGCATGAATTACGGATTGAACTCTTTTGGATGCTTCAGAAAAGGAGCCTAAGGTTGCTTCGTATCGCTAATCCCGTCCTCGACCACAGATGGCCCTTGTGGATCAGGCAGGCTACTATGACCGGAGCGGGCAATCAGGCGATTCTGAGCTTTGTACGTGTCCCGTGTAATCGTTTTGGATTCGACCACTTTGCCGTCCAGCCTCTTGGTTCTTACCGTCTCCACAATATATCCAGGCTGTCCGTCTTGCAACACCTGCTGTACACCATCAGGTAGTACAGTACTGGACACATATTTTACTGGAACACTTAATGTTTCAATGGTACGAGATTCAAGTGCATAGCTGACATTCTCCGGGAATGTGCCGAAAAATTTCACCATCAATTGGTGGTTCTTCACCTCTGCATGAATGAGTAAGGATTTTCCGGTATTATTCTTGAAGCGAAAATTGATGGCTCCCGAGGCAAAGGTGGCATCCAGTCCTTTCGGCAAATATTTGACCGGCAGGGAATGGTTGCGACGCTCAATAATATCAAGACCCGTCAATAGCGCTGCGTTATACACCGTACTGGATACCTGGCAGATTCCCCCGCCAATTCCGGGGGTTAGTCTTCCATTAACAATGACCGGTGCCTCACGAAACCCATACTCCTTTTCAGCTTTACGGATGACCTTCTCATAATCGAATGTGGCATCCGGTGGCAAAATCATGCCGTTAATCGCTTCCGCCGCTGCGCTGACATTATGTATCCGGCCTTCACTACTATTGCCCAGACCCGTGGAGAACTGGATGATCTTTCGGTCAATGCCTTCCTGGCGCAGCGAATCAAGGGTTACTTCAGGCTTCAGCGTATAAAGTGGTACCTGGATCAGCAATGGGGCGGGTTTCTCATCCGGGTTGAGTACACTGAAATCCCTGTGCAGCTTCGTCTGTATGAGATTTGTGAGTGTATCCCAATCAATCCGGCGGACGCCCTTTTCCGGGATATACTGGACTTTGTCACTTGTGGTAATGCGGCGAACAGCGTCCGCAGGTGTACCGAAGGTTTCTTTTTCCCAGGCAGGGCTGAGATGTTCTTGGAGTGGTCTTGAGCTGTAGGTCATATCGAGAGAGAACTCTTTCGGAAAATGATAACGTGCATAAGCGCGTTCCCACAGGTTACCTTCCTCCAGCTGCTGTATCGCGGCCTCCAAGCTGTTAACGTTGTAACTCACCCCCACCTGAGCTGCGGTATACGACACCGTCTGGGGGTTGGGTTCAGTCACTTCAAAGGTGACAGGCCAGTCCTCCAGCTTTTGGATCTGTTCATCCAATTCATGCAATACGTTCTTGCGATTCTTCTCCTCCACCAGTATGCCGCCAACATGAACGTCCTTGGGCAGGGCAGGTTGATTCACGTACATATACAGCAATCCATAAGACGCGGAGCCGATCAAGAGGATAGAGAATAGAACAATGACCGTCAAATGTATTTTTTTCATAACCGTACGCTCCTTTATACTTCGGTTGTTCCCGACTTTGTAACACTTTCTATATATATGATCCAATGCAGGAAAACTTTCGGGTACTCAATAGGTAACAAATTTGTTACAATAAACTTCATATGAATCCATGCTTCACCATTGAAACAGGAACGAAGTGGATTTTTTCCTGATGAAATTCAGGTCTTTTTAAAGGAAATGCCGGGATTGTGTCGAAATGATAATGGCTAACTATGCGAGCAGGAAGTGATGATGTGATAGAAATGCAGGACGTGTGGAAGACCTACGCCAATGGGACCCACGCATTACAAGGGGTGTCGGTGAAGATCGACCGCAATGAATTTGTCTATATCGTCGGTCCGTCCGGCGCAGGTAAATCAACATTTATGAAATTGATGTACAGAGAAGAAGTTCCGACCAAAGGACAAATATCCATTAACGGATTTAATATTGGTAAGTTGAAGCCAAGAAAGATTCCTTATGTGCGTCGTAACATCGGCGTTGTGTTCCAGGATTTTCGTCTGCTGCCACGGATGACAGCATTTGAGAATGTGGCATTTGCGATGGAAGTTATTGAAGCACCGAAGCGTCATATCAAGAAACGAGTGATGGAAGTGCTTGATCTGGTGGGACTGCGCAGCAAGGCGGGTCGTGAACCTTCACAGCTCTCTGGTGGAGAACAGCAACGTATTGCCATTGCACGGGCTATCGTCAATAACCCATCGGTTATTATCGCGGATGAACCTACAGGTAACCTCGATCCGGAGACGTCGTGGGGCATTATGCAACTGCTGGATGAGATTAATTTCCGGGGAACAACCATTGTTATGGCGACTCATAACAAAGATATCGTGAATACGATGCGTAAACGGGTTATCGCCATTGAACGTGGACAGATTGTACGGGATCAGATGAGAGGGGAATACGGTTATGAATTTTAGTACTCTCTTGCGCCATCTGCGGGAGGGATTCAAAAACGTATTCCGCAACGGTTGGATGTCTGTAGCCTCCATTATGTCGATCATTGTGTCACTGCTGATTCTTGGTGTGTTTATGCTGCTGGTGCTCAATGTGAATTCCATGGCGAACCAGGTTGATAGCCAGGTGGAGATCAGCACGTTCCTCGAACTGAATGTGGACGAGAACCTGCGTAATACACTGGAGCAAGAAATCAGCGCGATGCCTGAAGTAAGTGAGATTCGTTTTGTGTCCAAGGAAGAAGGGCTCAAGGAGTTCCGTGAACGTCTTGGAGAGGGTGCAGATAACGTGCTTAGCGGTTTCGATGTGGATAACAACCCACTGCCGGAGACCATTGAAGTTGAGGTCATTGAACCGGAAACCGTCGCTTTTGTGGCGCAAAAAATCGAAGCTTTGAACGAAAAACACCCGGAGAAGCCGATCATGAAAGTGAACTACGGCAAGGAAACGGTGGAAGTGTTATTCAAATTTACGAAACTTGTTCGTAACATCGGATTTATTTTTGTCGGGGGACTGGGTCTGATGTCCATGTTCCTGATCTCGAATACGATTCGCGTAACGATTCTGGCACGTCGCCGGGAGATCGGAATTATGAAGCTGGTTGGCGCAACCAATACCTTTATTCGCTGGCCTTTCTTTATTGAAGGTGCACTCATTGGATTTATTGGCTCGGTCATTACGGTTGGTGTGCTGTTTGTTGGATACAGCCAGTTGATGAAGACGATTGGTCAGGATGTCTTCATGCAGATGCTTAACTTGATTCCGCTGGGCGAAATCTGGTTGCTGTTTGGAACACTGTTGATCGGACTCGGCGTGCTGGTAGGTATTTTGGGAAGTACACTGTCCATTCGGAAATCACTCAACGTTTAATTTTGTTTTCAACGATCGAATTGCAGAATATGTCGATAAGAATGGCAAAGCAGGTTCATTAATGGACGCTGTTTGACGATATGTAGGAAAGACGGAGTCTTTTAAGATTGAAGAAAGCAAAGAACATGCTGTTCACCACCTGTGCAGGTTGCTTTCTTGTGAAATCATAGGATGGGGGATCATCATTTTGAAAAAAACCGCTTCGCTGCTGGCCTTTACGTTATTGGCCAGTTTGACGCTTCAACCTTCTGACGGATATGCCAAGAGTAGCATCAGCGATATTGACCAACAGATTCAGCAACTGGAGAGCAAGGCGGCTTCTGCCAAGCAGGAGCAAAAAAAAGCTGCTTCCAACAAAAAGGAAGCACAGCATTACAAGAACAAAACCAACGCTTATCTGAAGGTTGTCATGGAACAGATCAATGTCGTTAGTGATGAACTGGCGAGTGTATCCTTGCAGATCGAGAACACGGAGGAAGATCTCCGTACAACAAAAAAAGATCTGCAAGCGGCAGAAGAACGCATTGTTGCAAGGGAAAAATTGTTGGAGTCACGCGTACGCCTGATGTATACGGACGGTGCTGTATCCTATCTGGATGTATTGTTGTCCTCTACTAGCTTCACTGACTTCCTGACCCGTGCGGATTCACTCAAAACGATTGTGGATCAGGATCAGCATCTGCTGGATGAGCACAAAGCGGACAAGCAACTGGTTGTGGACAAAAAGGCAGAACTGGATGTGCAATATGCGGAAGCCAAGAGTCTGTATGCACAGAAGAAACAGCGCAAGTCCCAATTGAATGAAAAAGAAGCGGAAAAGCAAGTGCTTCTCGCTTCATATGATGCTAAAATTGAAGAGTCAGAAGAGCTGACACAAGAGCAGGAAGATGTATTAATGCAGATTGCCAGCAAACGTTCGGCACTTCTTCAAGAGAAAAATAAATTGCGTGAACAACAGGCAGCCGCCGCAGCCAAAGCAAAAGCCGCAGCCGCCGCTCGGGCGAAAGCTGCAGCCAAGACACCAACCAGAGTGAGTTCGGATAGCAGCAGTGAGGTAACGTACTCATCCGGTAATGGTATCTTCTCAAGACCGGTATCTGGAGGTCGCATTTCTTCTCCATTCGGTCCCCGTACCCATCCAATTACGGGTGTAGTGGGTAAGATGCATGCCGGTGTTGATTTCGCTGTTCCTGTGGGAACTTCGGTTCACGCTGCCTCTGGCGGAATCGTGATCATGGCTGAATGGTATAGCGGTTATGGTTATACGGTTATTGTGGACCACGGCGGTGGACTATGGACGTTATATGGTCACTTGCGCGAAGGTGGATTCAAAGTCAGCAAGGGAGACACAGTAAGCAAAGGGGATACCATCGCTGAGTCAGGAAATACAGGGAACTCTACTGGACCTCACTTGCACTTTGAAGTGAGAGATAACGGTACCGCTGTAAATCCGATGAACTATTTGTGATTATTGCTCCATCGTTCGAATGGAAAAAACATATTCCGTACAAGCTAGACATATAATAAGCTGGCATGTTCAGGGAATGGATTCTGGCAAGAATGGAATCGGACACGCTTCAAAACTAAAGGCGGTGACAAACGGATGATGAAGAAAAGATCGGCGCTACTGCTTGTCATTGTGGGTCTCCTGGGTGGTAGTTTGCTAACCCTGGTACTAATGACTTACCCGGGAATAGCAAACCAAACCACAGCGGGCGAAGGTTTGCTGGCTAGTGTAACCGGCAATACACAGCAGAAGAACGATTTGAAAAAGATTGAAACTGCGATGGATTTGATCTCCAGCAACTATTATAAAGACGTGGATCAGACCAAATTGATTGACGGTGCGATCAACGGCATGATGGAATCGCTTGGTGATCCGTACTCCAACTATATGGGGCAGGAAACGGCTGCTCAGTTTGAAGAGTCGATCGAAGGTTCATTTACCGGTATTGGCGCAGAGGTATCCTCTCAGGATGGAAACGTTGTTGTTGTTTCCCCAATCAAAGGATCTCCTGCCGAGAAAGCGGGTATTCGTGCAAAAGACATGATTATGTCGGTCAACGGCGAATCCCTGCAAGGTTTGGAACTGAACAAGGCTGTTAACAAAATCAGAGGTCCCAAGGGCAGTGAAGCGAAGGTACAGGTCAAACGTGCCGGATCTTCCGAGCTGATTGAATTTGTGATTGTACGGGATGACATTGATCTGGAGACCGTATATGCGCACATGGAGGATGGCGGAATTGGCGTTATTGCCATTACTCAATTCTCTTTGAATACGGGCGATCGCTTTAAGGAAGAATTGGCGAAGCTTGAGAAGCAGAACATGAAAGGTCTGGTCATCGACGTACGGAATGACCCAGGCGGTGTGTTGCAAGTTGTTATTGATATCGCTGAGCAGTTTGTTCCTAAAGGCAAGGTTATTGTGCAAGTGGAAGACAAGAACGGCAAAAAGGAACAAAGTAAGTCCAATGGATCAGCCAAAGCTTATCCAGTCACAGTCCTGATGAACAAAGGCAGTGCGAGTGCGTCGGAGATTTTGGCCGGTGCATTACAACAGTCAGCAGGTGCTAAGTTGATTGGTGAAAACTCCTTTGGTAAAGGAACCGTCCAGACGAGTTATGACAAGCAGATGGGTGATGGCAGCTTGCTGAAAATCACTATTGCCAAGTGGCTCACTCCGAACGGAGACTGGATTCATGAAAAAGGAATCAAACCGGATATTGCGGTAGACCAGCCGGATTATTTCTCGGTGGCACCGATTAACAAAGAGAAGTTACCACTGAAATATGACAGCAATAGCTCGGATGTGAAAAGTGCGCAGACGATGCTGAGAGGACTCGATTTCAAACCGGATCGTGTGGATGGATACTACGACCAGAAGACGGAAGAAGCGGTCAAGGCATTCCAGAAGCAAAAAGGCATTCAGGCTACAGGCCAGATTGACGAGAAAACCGCTGAATCACTGGAAGCGGCTCTGATTGAACGTATTGCCAATCCTCAATATGATGCACAGCTGAAACGCGCGATCGAAAATGTCTCGAAGGATATTTCGTCCGCTGTGTCGAAGCCATAAAGAAGGCTGATTTTCAGCCTTCTTTTTTTCTGAACCGGCTGAAAGAGAGGGGTGACCGACCACAATGGAATGGGTATGGCCGTGGTTAACTACATTAGGGGAAGCTTTGTTGCAGTTGTTTATTCAGCCGTTTTATTATATTGCGGTGATCCTGATTGCGCTGATCTATCATCGTCAGTTACTGCAGGAGCGTAAATTATTTCATGTCCGATTGCAAAGCTCGATAACACAGACGATTCGTGCGGTGCTTGGAGGTATACTCATCGGTACCATTGTCTCGATCGTGTCCTTATTCCTCGGTGCACATCTTACACTGGGAAGCCTGATATGCATATGGGGTGCAACATTAATTCTATCCTTGTTCCGTATCCGGTATCTGTGTTTTGCTTACGCAGCCGGGTTACTGGGTGTGCTGCAATTTGGTTTGAATCTGGCTTCAGGCTGGCAACCATCAGGTTGGATGGGTAGTGTAACGGAAACGCTACGTACCCTGGATATGCCTGCACTGCTTGTCCTGGCGGCGCTTCTACATATGGGTGAAGCCCTGTTGGTACGCATGCAGGGGGTATCGATGGCATCACCACTTCTCTTCGAGGGAAAACGCGGGAAACTGGTTGGTGGATATCAACTGCAACAGTTCTGGGCCATTCCTCTACTGATTCTTGTCCCTGTCACAGGCAGTGGCGCGGAACTGGCTTGGAATCCACTGATGAATGCAGGACATAGTTACATGCTGATTGCATTGCCGATTATGCTCGGATTTGGTGAGATAACGCAGAGTATGCTTCCCGGACAAAAGGTACAGATCTCATCAAAACGGTTGATGATATATGGGGCAACTTTGCTCGTGTTCAGTTTGCTTGCTGTATGGTGGTCTCCACTCATGGTGGTTGCTGCACTAATCGCATTTATTGGACATGAATTTCTGGTATGGTACAGTGCGTTTGAAGAGCAAAACCGCAGTCCAGTATTTGTCCATCCGCAGCATGGATTGAAGGTACTGGCTGTTATTCCGGAGAGTCCTGCTGCAGATTTGGGGATTGAAGCAGGAGAGACCTTGTACAAGGTGAATGGTAAGTTGGTTCATTCACCAGAAGAGTTGCATCGTGCTCTGCGGATGAACCCGGCTTTTTGCAAACTTGAGGTACGAAATCATCAGGGAGAAAGCAAGTTCATGCAACGAGCGATCTATGAAGGGGAGCATCATCAGCTTGGGGTCATTATGGCACCGGACAATCACGAGGTTTGGGCGATTCGGTTACGTCCACTGACGTTGTTCCATGTCATCAACCTCAAATTGTTTGCCCGTCTGAAAAAACCACAAAGGGACGAAGCTCCCTTGGCGTTACCGCCAGCCCCTGTGGCCAGTGATAAAGGGTCCGTGGAGATGTAACTAACATACGTGATGAAGTATGTTTGCATAAATCAAGCAATGAAAAAAGGTATTTCCGAGCGCCGTCACGGGCAAGGGAAATACCTTTTTTGTTATTGTTTTAGCATAAAGATGGCGATTTGGGTCCGATCGCGCAAGCTCAGCTTGCCGAGAATATCTGTGACGTAGTTTTTGACCGTGCCTTCACTGAGGAACAGTTTGGCGGCAATTTCCTTATTGGACAACCCCTCCGATATGGCCTCGGCAACCGCCAGCTCCATACGTGTCAGTCCATAGGCTTCGATTGGGTTCTGTGTCAGGGGAATCGCAGAGGGACGGAGAAGGCCTGCCAATTTGCGGGCAATATCCGGATGGATTAACATATCGCCGTTATGTACTGTCTTGATACCTTGAACAATTCGTTCAGGTGGAACATTCTTGAGTAAATAACCGCTTGCTCCATTCTGTAATGCCTGAATGATATACTCGTCGTCGTCAAACGTAGTCAGCATAAGCACCTGGATTTCAGGAAAGCGTGCCTTGATGTGTTTGGTACCTTCAACTCCGTCACATTCCGGCATCCGAATATCCATTAAAACCACGTCCGCAGGCGTTCCTGCTTCAAGCAATTCCAACGCTTCCTGTCCATTTGAGGCTGTGCCTGTAACGCGAATGCCGGAGTCCAGTCCGAGCAGCACTTTCAGGCTCTCACGAATGAAGTAATCATCGTCGGCGAGAATCAGCTGAATAAGTGGGGGCTGGCCTGAATCATTCTTGTTGTTCACATCATTCCGTTCGGACATGAGAACATTCACTTCCTTTTTTCAGAGTATATCCATCTGGTTCGTTAATGGAATGCGTGTAATCACTGTATACGGATAAGCTGATTGAATCTCCAGGACTCCTCCCACCATTTGTGTGCGCAGAAGCATGCCTTCCTGTCCTATGCCGTTTCGCTTGGAAGAATGAGGATTGATTTTGCCATCATTACTTATACTCATACACACTTCCTGATCCCCGAATACCAACTCCACTGTGATTGAAGAAGCATTTCCGTGTCGCAGGGCATTGGTCAAGGCTTCTTTGGCATTTTTGTATAAAACAATCTGTATGCTGGGATACAGCACATGGGATGGGCCATGAACTTCATAATTTGTCTTCACGCCGGTATCTCTGCCCACTTCCTCTAGGAGACGATCCAGGGCGTAGGCTTTGGATGCATAGGAATTAGGTTGCAGTTTGTGTAATGTGCTGCGCATATCATCCATACTATCAGCCAATTGATCGCGAATCTGTCTCACCATTTCCGTTCCTTGTTCCATATTCAGGGGGAGGGTCAGCAGGGCGGCTTCCGACATCATTTTGGTGCGAATCAGTCGATGCCCGATATCGTCATGAAGCTGTCTGGAGATACGGGTACGTTCCTCTGCCTGAGCCACTCCTTCAAGTTGCTTTGTAAATAACAGCAGCTGCGCACGCGCTTCTTGTAGCTCGTAATGTTTGCTGCGAAGTTCGTCATAGACTTGTTCCAGTTGTCCGCGGCTGTTCGCCGTTCTTGATCCCTGCCAGGACAGAGCCGCTGTGATGAGCAGAAGCAGGTTGCCAAGAACCATCGCAATTGTCTCTGTGGAGAGTAATGTAGTGGCGGTTGTATTTAGTGAGGTTAACCCTGGCTGCGATGCCTGTGGGTCAGAATAATACCAATGCAAAGCCACATTGTTAGCGACAAGCTGAATTGCAAACATCAACCATCTCCGACTTCCCTCCAGTCTGTATATATACACGTAGAGCACGGATAGAGAGAGAAAAAACATAAATGGTCCATATATTGCAATCAGCCAGCAGCCCCAGAGTATTTCGGCCAGAAGCAACAGCCACTGCTGTGTACTTGAACGGTTGAAATCTTTCCACACGGAGAGTCCAAGCGCGATGATGATATACAGGGTGTAGACGGCTTCATTTTCCAAGGGCAGCATCAACAGGTACAGTACTGCTGGAACGATAATTAATCCGTATTGCAGAAGCCGCATCGGCATATGTAAATGACATCCTTTATATAAAAAGTGGAGTAGAAAATCTCTTGGTAATGCGCCCTTGATTATACCATAAGCAGCATTCGAATCAGGAGATGACTTAAGTCACCTTCGATTCATGACTTTCTGTACCTTCGCTACAGATTACGATCCGTTACAATAAAATTATGAAATCCAGCGGCGAAGGCCGAAACGGAAAAGGGGCGTAAAAGGGATGGGCATACTTGAAGTAGATCATGTAGTAAAACGATACGGCAGCAAGCTGTCCGTGGATCATTTGAACCTTAGTGTTGGTAAAGGCGAGATTTTTGGATTGCTTGGTCCCAATGGAGCAGGAAAAAGTACCACCATCAGCATGATTGCAGGGCTCCTGAATATGGATCAGGGTGAAATCAGATTAGATGGTATATCGGTCAAGGAGCGACCGCTAGAAGTAAAGCGCAAGATTGGACTGGTTCCGCAGGATCTGGCGTTATACGAAACGATGTCTGCTGCGGAGAATGTGACCTTTTTTGCCCGACTGTATGGACTGCGTGGAAAATTGCTTAAGGAAAGAGTGCAGGAGTCCCTTGAATTTGTAGGGTTACAAGATAAAGCAAAGGATGCCCCCTCGACATTCTCTGGCGGTATGAAACGCAGGTTAAACATCGCATGTGCGATTACACATCGCCCGGATCTCATTATTATGGATGAACCGACAGTGGGCATTGATCCGCAATCTCGGAATCATATCCTTGAATCGGTACGCACACTTAACAAGATGGGTTCAACGATCATATATACAAGTCATTACATGGAGGAAGTGGCTGCGATTAGTCACCGGGTTGCAATTATGGATCAGGGGCGAATCATTGCCTGTGGCACTGAAGCAGAACTGAGAGAACGGGTAGCATCGGAGGAAAAAGTAGTGCTCTCCACTTCCGGTATCGGTCCCGACGTCGTGGAAGAACTGAAACTTCACCCCCGTGTGCGGATGGTAGACGTTTCAGAGAATACACTGACCATTACGCTGCCTTCGGCACAGCAGGATCTCCAGGATTTGCTCTTCATTTGCAGCAAACATGAAGTATCCATTCAGTCGCTCAAGGTAGAAGAGCCGGATCTGGAAACGTTGTTCCTCAATCTGACCGGGCGTACGCTTCGGGACTAGGGGGAGCAAGAAATGAATATATGGCATATTTGCATCTTTGAATTGAAACGTATTCTTAAGATTCGATCTGTGGTGTTAAACCTGTTTATTTTGCCGTTGTTACTGATTTTTATATTGGGTACGGCACTTTCCAGTACGATGGGTACGGCGGCGGATGTTATTCCGGATACTGTACGTGTGGGAATCATTCATTTGAGTACTGAATCTGGCGGAGGATCAAGTACGCTTAATCAAGCGCTGGATACATTCGTTAAATCCCCGGAAGTGGCTGAGATGATCAAGGTGCAGAACTTTACGACTGAAGAAGAGGCCGTTCATTCGCTGCGTACCGGCAAGCTGGACTTTGCTGTAATGATTCCTTCGGATTTTGAGCAAAACGTGATGATGGGGAAAGAGGCCAGGTTACAGTGGATACGAGGAAAGGACAACACACTTAATACCTTGGGTGAAACTTTGTTCACACGTTTTACGGATGAATGGAATCGACAGATGGCGATTACCAAAGTGCTGGGTCCGGAAGTGACTGCTGCCATGACCTCTGGCTTGGAGTCTAATGGAGCGAACTCGACTTCCATTACTGTCATTAATCCCGGAAAAACAGGTACGTCCTACAGCGCCTCCCAATACTATGCAGCATCCATGCTGGCGATGTTCATGTTGTACTCGGGTATGACAACAAGTACCAGCCTTTTTGGAGAGCGGGATAACCGAACGCTGATCCGCCTTCAGGCTGCGCCGATAGGTAACGGAGTGATCTTTGCCGGGAAAATTGCCGGCAATAGTCTGCTCGCTTTTTTACAGGCAACGACGATCATCCTTATGACATATTGGTTCTACGGCGTAGATTGGGGAACGTATCCTGGGTATATTGTGCTAACTTGTGTTCTCATCACTTTGGCATCTATGACCCTCGGCATTATTGTATCCCTGGTATGCAAAAGCACGGCATCGGCCGGTGCAACCTTACAAGGCATCATTATTGTCATGACATTCATCAGTGGTGGGTTCAGGCCCATTCCGGTTGATTTGGTGCAACGTCTTAGCGAATTTACGGTTAATCACTGGGCGCTCCAAAGTTTTCTGAGAATGATGCTGGATGCACCTGTAGGAGAGATAGTATATAACATACTGATGCTAGGCGTGGTATGCGCTGTTTTACTGGCTATCTCAGGATTGATCTATAGAAAGGCAGGATATCGATATGAATAGTCTGCACATCGCCTGGTTGATGATCAAACGTACACTTGGCCGCAAAATGGGCTTCATTACGTTTCTGCTTCTGCCTTGCCTGGTGGTTACAGGAGCGGTTGCTCTATTTGGAAGCGAGCAGAGTACACGTACTGTTATTCCCTATGTCAATGAGGATGGAGGGGTGGCAGGGACATGGATGATTCATGAACTTGCTGACAAAGAGGAATATCTGCTCAAGCCGATGACAAACGAAGCAGAAGTGAAGGAAGCCATCGCTCAGCAAAAAGGAAGCTCTGGCATCATCATTCCGGCACATTATACGGAGGATCTGTTACAAGGTAAGGCAACCGAAATCCAACTGGTGGAACTGCGTATAAGCGAAGGTTCTTATACACTGCGAGCAGCAGTTGAAGGTTTGACGAGCGGCCTGCAACAATCTGCTTCAGCTGTTACGGTGGCGGCAGGCCGAGTCTCAAGTGAGATGGACGTACTGGAGAGCACACAGAAGCCATTTGAACAGCTTTTACAGGAGATAGGAAAACATCAAGTCGCCGGTGAAGTTACCGATCTGCAGATCTATCCCAAACCAGGCCTGAACAATGTGACTGGATTTACGATTATGTTTATGATGGGGCTGCTGACCAGTGCAGTGGCTGTGATAATGGAAGATCGCAGGAAACGTACGATGGCCAGAGTATATACGGCACCCGTCCGTGCATATGAGATTGCGCTTGGCAATTTCCTGGGTAGCTTTGTCATTGGCATGATTCAGATTGTGATGGTTCTAGGAGTCAGCAGATGGCTGCTGCATTATGATGCCGGTATTCCTTTTGGCATTCATTTCGTTATCTTGGCCGCATTCATGCTGGTCTCCATGGGGATTGCAAGTACCGTGGCAGGATTAATCCGTAATCCCAAAAATGCGAATATGCTGAATTCACTTGTTATTATGCCAACCTGCATGATAGGTGGTTGTTTCTGGCCGATCTCGTTGATGCCGGATTATATGCAGAAGCTCGCTAACTTTGTTCCACAGAAATGGGCGATTCAGGCGGTGGAGACGATCTCTGCTGGCGGTACATTGTCGGATATTACAATGCCGTTATTGATTTTGTTTGGCATGGCTGCCATTTTGCTGACTGTAGGCTCTGCGATTCTACGCCCTAGCCAGCCAGGAGTAGAGGCATAAATAAGGTTTATACGACATAAAAGAAAGCACGCTCTGCTGAATTGAATTCAGTTAGAGCGTGCTTTCTTTGCATGAGTAATGTTGCATTATGTGAGATATGGATGATTAAGGCTGGAGCTGACGCAGGACCGTTATTTCAACCCGACGGTTCTTTTGTCTTCCGGCGGCTGTGGTGTTGTCACCCGTTGGGCGAGTATCCGCATATCCGGCATACTGGAAGCTGTCCGGGTTAAGCTTCTCTGTATCCAGAAAGAATCGCAATACAGACAGTGCACGTTCTCCTGAAAGCTGCCAGTTATCGGTATAGGCGGAGTTTGCTCCCACAGGAATGTTATCGGTGTGACCCTCAATGCTGACAACGGTATTTAGATCACGGAACAGGCTGGCAAGTTTACTGAGCGTTGGTGCTGCACCATCCTTTAGAGCGGCCTGTCCCTGATCAAACAGGAAGCGGTCACTAAGTGTAATGGATAGGCCCTGTGGCTTGTCCGCAACAAAAATCTGATTTTCCAGTTTATTATCCTCAATATATTGGGTAATCACATTGAACAGATTTTGCAATTCCTGCTCCTGTGACCTGAACTGTTCTTCCCGTTCTGTGAGGGGTTTGTTGTCATCATCTGGTGTTGCAGTTTCTTCACCTTCTGAAGGGTCTTCACCCTGCACCTCGGATGGCGGAGTCTCTGTAATCGTCTGTCCGGGCTTCTCACCGAGTCCCTCACCAAGCTCAAGGATAGAGTCGGACGCATTGAATGTATTTTGTAACGATTGAGTAACGACGTCATATTTACCTGAATCCAGATTGCTCATGGCATACATGATGACAAAAAAGATCAAAAGCAGAGTTATGAGATCGGCATAAGTAATCATCCAGCGATCCCGATGATCGATAGTTTCACGTTTTCCGCGCCGTTTACTGCGCCGACTCATCCAATCCCTCCTTTGCTAGGGGGCGTATATGCTGACGATGCGTGAGGGTGAAGGACTCCAGTCTTTTGCGTACAAGCTGGGGATTTTCACCGTTCTGAATGGCAAGTACACCTTCGAGAAGCATTTCCATGGTCTGCACTTCATCGGCACCTCTGGATTTGATCTTGGAGGCAATGGGCAAAAAGATAAGATTGGCACTGGCGACCCCATACAGGGTTGCGGTAAAGGCAACAGCAATGGCAGGTCCGAGTCCTGTGGGATCGGTCAAACTGCCAAGTACCTGAATAAGTCCCATCACGGTTCCGATGATCCCCATGGTTGGAGCATACCCACCAGCGGATTCAAATATTTTGGCATAACCCTCATGTTTTTGTTCAATTGAGTCAATCTCCATCTCCAGGATCTGGCGAACCACATCCTGATCGGTACCATCAACAACCATCTGAATACCGTCTTGCAAAAATGGATGCGGATGATCCATAACTTTGCGTTCCAATGCAAGCACACCTGAGCGGCGTGCGATTGAAGACATTTCGACCAACTCTTCAACCCATATTCCGGATTCATTATTGTTACGTCCAAAAGCCATACGCAGGGCAGCTGGAATCGTACGAAGGCGATGCGCCGGAAAACTGGCAACCACAGCAGCAATCGTTCCACCGAATACAATTAAAGCAGCCGTTTTTTGCAGGAGACCGGACAATTGGCCACCTTCCCACAAAAAACCGCTAATGACTGCGGCAATTCCGGCAATAATACCGATAAGTGTCGCAATATCCATAAATTAACCCACTCCTATCTTCATTTCACGTTTGCATCACTAAAACGAACGAGGTATAATTAAACGGGAACAAATATTCCTATTACTATAAGTTTTCCCATATGAAAATTCGGGGAACTTCGACAATATATAGTGACTATTATTTTAGACGATAGGGTGAGATACGGCAATGAGCGATATTATAATGAGCGACAAAACGTTCGAAATCGAGTCAGAGTTTTCTCCCCAAGGTGATCAGCCTGCAGCCATTAAAGAATTGGTGAAGGGTGTTCAGGAGGGGAAGAGGTACCAGACACTGCTGGGTGCAACGGGTACGGGTAAGACGTTTACGATAGCCCAGACGATAGCCCAACTGCAACGTCCGACGCTGATTATTGCACACAACAAAACATTGGCAGCGCAGCTTGCAAGTGAGTTCAAAGATTTTTTTCCTAACAACATGGTTGAGTATTTTGTCAGTTATTACGATTATTTTCAGCCAGAAGCATATATCCCGTCCTCCGATACGTATATCGAGAAGGATTCAAGTATTAATGAAGAGATCGACAAACTTCGTCACGCAGCGACCAGTTCGTTGTTTGAGCGCAGGGATGTCATCATTGTAGCGAGTGTATCCTGTATTTATGGTTTGGGCTCACCGCACTCGTATTCAAGCATGTTGCTGTCACTCCGGGTAGGCATGGAGAAACCGCGCAATCAGATTTTGTCCCGTCTGGTAGAGATTCAGTATCAACGGAATGATATTAACTTTGTACGGGGTACATTCCGTGTCCGTGGGGATGTCGTAGAGATCTTCCCTGCCTCCAAGGGCGAACATGCAATTCGGGTTGAATTGTTTGGTGATGAGATCGAGAAAATTACGGAGATTGATGTGTTAACCGGAGAACTGATTGGCGAACGTGAACATATTGCCATCTTCCCGGCGTCTCACTTCGTAACGCAAGAAGAGACGATGAAGGTTGCGCTAGTGAACATTGAGCGTGAACTGGAAGAACGTCTTGAAGTGTTGCGTGAACAAGGGAAGTTGCTGGAGGCTCAGCGACTGGAGCAGCGCACACGGTATGATATCGAGATGATGAAGGAAGTTGGCTTCTGTTCGGGGATTGAGAACTATTCCGGTCCACTGACTTTCCGCGAACGCGGCGATACCCCATACACATTGATGGATTACTTCCCGGATGACATGTTGATTGTGGTTGATGAGTCTCACGTGACTCTGCCGCAGATCCGTGCGATGTACAATGGTGACCAGGCGCGGAAGACAGTATTGGTTGAACATGGTTTCCGTCTGCCGTCAGCATTGGATAATCGTCCACTCAAATTCGAAGAGTTCGAAGGCAAGATGGATCAGATTATTTATGTATCAGCAACACCAGGCCCGTATGAGATTGAGCACACCGATACGATGGTGCAACAGATTATCCGTCCAACCGGACTGCTCGATCCAATCATTGAACTGCGTCCAACGAAGGGACAGATCGATGACTTGATTGGTGAGATTAACGACCGGATTGCCAAAGACGAGCGTGTGTTGATTACAACATTAACGAAGAAGATGTCCGAGGACCTGACGGATTATCTGAAGGAAGTTGGAATCAAGGTTCGTTATCTGCACTCCGAGATTAAAACATTGGAACGGATGGCGATTTTACGTGATTTAAGGTTGGGCGTGTTCCATGTCCTGATCGGAATCAACTTGCTCCGGGAAGGTCTTGATCTGCCCGAAGTTTCCCTCGTCGCTATATTGGATGCTGATAAGGAAGGATTCCTGCGTTCCGAACGCTCACTGATCCAAACGATTGGTCGTGCAGCACGGAACAGCGAGGGTCGCGTTATTCTATACGGTGACAAAGTGACAGATTCGATGGATAAAGCGATAAAGGAAACAGAGCGTCGTCGTGCAATCCAGATCGAGTACAACGAGAAACATGGAATTACACCACAGACAATTCGAAAAAAAGTGCGTGATGTGATTGAGGCAACCAAAGTTGCCGAATCCAAGAAAGACTATCTCACAGGCGCAGCCGAGAAGATGTCGAAGAAAGATCGCCAAGCGCTTATTCAGCGCCTAGAGGTAGAGATGAAAGATGCAGCCAAAAACCTGCAGTTTGAGCGTGCTGCCGAGCTTCGCGATGCGTTGCTGGAACTTCGCGCTGAATAAGATACAGCTCATTCATATGCTCAGGTAAAGATGGATCTGTAACAAGAGAACGGCCAATTGGCCGTTCTCTTGTTGAGTAAGGAAATCATTGATATCTACCGATAATTAGAGATGTTGAAATCTTGAAATCAGGTCTATACTGATAGAAATGTTGAAATTGGTTAAAAGGTTTATAGGAAAGCAATTGGGAGTCGTGTTCCCCTGAGAGCCGAGAGCGTCCCGCTCTTGACCTTGGAGCCGAGCCGAAGGCAATGGCGACCTGTCGCGATCAAGGCGAAGCCGGGAGCGTCCCGCTCTTGACCTAGGAGCCGAGCCGAAGGCAATGGCGACCTGTCGCGAACGTGGCGAAGCCGAGAGAGTCTCGGTGTTGACCTAGGAGCCGAGCCGAAGGCAATGGCGACTTGTCGCGAACGTGGCGAAGCCGAGAGCGCCCCAGTGTTGACCTCGGAGCCGAGCCGAAGGCAATGGCGACCTTGCCGCGACCAAGGCGAAGCCGAGAGCGCACCGGTGTTGACCTTGGAGCCGAGCCGAAGGCAATGGCGACCTGTCGCGAACGTGGCGAAGCCGAGAGCGTTCCGGTGTTGACCTTGGAGCCGAGCCGAAGGCAATGGCGACCATGCCGCGACCAAGGCAAAGCTGAGAGCGCCACCTCGCAGTAGAGCGGCCGTATAAGGTTCCGGCAATGAGCCGGAACCTTATACGGAGCCGCGGGCATACGACCACCCTTCACATAGCAAGACCCGACCCCTCACCGTTGCACCGCTTGTTTCGGGTGTCCAGAGGGCTGCGCCCTCTGGGGCCCTCCCTTGGAAGGGAGGGTTTGGGAGGGATCGAAAAGCCTTTAAAGGTTTGGATTAACACACTGAGAGGATGAATACTATTGGCGAGCGATAACATTGTCATTAAAGGCGCACGAGCGCATAACCTGAAAAATATCGACATTACCATCCCGCGTGACCGCTTTGTTGTATTGACCGGCCTGAGTGGCTCAGGCAAGTCCTCGCTGGCTTTTGACACGATCTATGCCGAAGGACAGCGGCGTTATGTAGAATCATTGTCAGCTTACGCACGGCAGTTTCTGGGACAGATGGAGAAACCGGATGTGGATTCCATCGAAGGATTATCTCCTGCCATTTCAATAGATCAGAAAACAACAAGCCGTAACCCACGTTCCACAGTAGGAACGGTGACCGAAATCTACGATTATCTGCGTCTGTTATTTGCACGTGTGGGACATCCGCATTGTCCGGACCATGGTGTGGAGATCAGCTCCCAAACCGTAGAACAAATGGTTGACCGTATTATGCAATACCCGGAGCGTACCCGGCTACAAATATTGGCACCCATTATCTCTGGTCGTAAGGGCGAGCATAAAAGTGTGTTTGCCGATGTGTCCAAGCAGGGCTTTGTCCGTGTGCGAGTGAACGGGGAACTACGTGACCTGTCAGAAGATATTCAATTGGAGAAAAACAAAAAGCATACGATTGAAGTCGTTGTTGACCGGATCGTTGTTAAAGATGATGTACAGGCGCGTCTGGCCGACTCTATTGAAACAGCACTTAATTTGTCCGGAGGACAACTCCTGGTGGACATTATGGGCGAAGAAGAGCTGCGCTTCAGTTCCAACTTTGCCTGCCCGGTGTGTGGATTCAGTATTGAAGAGCTTGCACCACGGATGTTCTCATTTAACAGTCCCTTCGGGGCTTGCCCGGATTGTGATGGGTTAGGTGTCAAAATGATCGTTGACCCTGATCTGCTGGTACCAGATCGGACTAAGACCATCGAAGATGGAGCTTTTGATGCTTGGACAGGTGGTACATCTACCTATTATCCGCAGTTCCTGAAGTCAGTATGTGAGCACTTCAACATTCCGCAAAATGTACCTGTCGAAGATCTGCCAGCTGAGCAGATGAACAAGTTGTTGCAGGGTACAGGTACGGAGAAAATTCGTTTCCGTTATGAGAATGATTTTGGACAACGCAAGGAAGCACTGGTTACCTTTGAAGGTATTGTGAATAACTTAGAGCGTAGATATCGTGATACAGCATCGGAAGGAATCCGTGAATTTATTGAGGGTTACATGAGTGCGAAGCCTTGTGGTACATGTAAAGGTCAGCGTCTGAAACGCGAGAGTCTTGCGGTTACGATCAATGATCACAACATGGCCTATGTGACTAGTTTGTCCATTGGTGAAGCTGGCCGATTCTTCGATACATTGGAATTGACGGAGAAGGAGCAGACGATTGCCAAACTGATCTTGAAAGAAATCAACAGCCGTCTCGGCTTCCTGGTGAATGTTGGTCTGGATTATCTTACACTGAGTCGTGCTGCCGGAACATTGTCCGGTGGGGAAGCGCAGCGGATCAGACTGGCTACACAGATTGGTTCCAGCCTGATGGGTGTACTGTATATTCTCGATGAGCCAAGTATCGGTCTGCATCAACGGGATAATGACCGTCTGATCTCAACACTTGCGCATATGCGAGACATTGGTAACACGTTGATCGTGGTTGAACATGATGAGGATACGATGATGGCTGCCGATTATATTATTGATATTGGCCCAGGTGCAGGTATCCACGGTGGTACCATCATGTCACAGGGTACACCGGAGGAGATCATGAACGATGAGAACTCCTTAACCGGTCAATATCTGAGTGGACGCAAGTTCATTCCGATTCGTACAGAACGTAGAAGTGTAGGAGACCGTTGGTTGGAAGTACGTGGAGCCAAAGAAAATAACCTGAAGAATCTGAACGTGAAGATCCCAGTGGGCGTATTTACTGCGGTAACGGGCGTGTCTGGCTCAGGTAAATCCACATTGATTAATGAGATTCTCTACAAAACGCTGGCACGTGATCTGAACCGTGCTCGGGTACGCCCGGGTCAACATAAAGAAATTCGTGGTCTGGAGCATATCGATAAAGTTATCGATATTGACCAGTCGCCAATCGGGCGGACACCACGTTCCAACCCGGCTACGTATACAGGTGTCTTTGATGATATCCGGGATCTGTTTGCTCAGACGAACGAAGCCAAGGTACGTGGATACAAGAAAGGCCGGTTCAGCTTTAATATCAAAGGTGGACGGTGTGAAGCCTGCCGTGGAGACGGCATTATCAAGATTGAGATGCACTTCTTGCCAGACGTTTATGTTCCTTGTGAAGTCTGCAAAGGCAAACGATACAACCGGGAAACGCTTGAAGTGAAATATAAAAACAGAAATATTTCCGATGTGCTGGAAATGACGGTTGAAGATGCAACCCAATTCTTCGAGAACATTCCGAAGATCCATCGCAAAATGCAGACACTGATGGATGTGGGTCTGGGTTATATCAATCTGGGACAACCTGCAACCACATTGTCTGGTGGTGAAGCCCAGCGTGTGAAGCTTGCTTCCGAGCTGTATCGCCGCAGTACCGGGAAAACCATCTATATCCTCGATGAGCCGACTACCGGTTTGCATGTCGATGATATCGATCGTTTGCTGAACGTGTTGCACCGTCTGGTTGATTCCGGGGAATCGGTGCTAGTGATCGAGCATAACCTGGATGTGATCAAAACGGCAGACTATGTTGTTGATCTGGGTCCAGAAGGCGGTAGCGGTGGAGGAACCATTGTTGCAACTGGAACACCTGAGGATATCGTTAAAGTGGAAGCTTCTTATACCGGCAAGTACTTGAAGCCAGTTCTGGAGCGGGATACCGAGCGGAGTAAGGCGCTGCAATTGGTGGACTAAGGTTCTCTACCCAGTAGTTATATCAATATGAAGTAGCAGTAATGGCCCTTCTTTTCGAAAAGGTTGAGACGTTGGATTACGATCTGATGTGCTCTCCTTCCGAGAAAGAAGGGCTTTTCATTTTGAGTAGGAACAGTGTTTCCTTTGGACTAAGGTTATTTCGTGAAAGTGTTTACATATGCATTATGACGAGCATTACAGGAATATTCGGCCAAATTGGCTTTTTTTCATTTTTATGGATGATAGGGCTTGCATTACAAGCAGGGTACAGATAACATAGAGGAAGATATTAGGGTATGCGTTAGCTGTTCAACTATGGTAAGGAGGTCTGTCTATCCATGCTGTTTGCAGAAGCTGCCACGGCGAGTACATCGAATTTTAATGCATTTGATATTTTTGTCATCTTATTTACGATCCTGATTTTCATCGGAGTTGTTCGGCTTCTTCGGGCACCGAAGAAGAATCTGTTTGCAATCGGATTTGCAGTAGTCAGCCTACTGGTATTTCTGATGACAGACTATGCGATGATAACAGGTTGGTTTGCTCAGTAGGAATGCCACTGAAGTGAATGGAATTTAAGCCAAAAGAGTATGAAGGAACACTTTCCACGGGAGACATGGAGGGTGTTTTTTTTCGTTTATATCGAGCGATTGAACAAGATTATACCTTCTCTACTAAAATAGGACTTAAAACAATTGTATATCCAGATTCTGTATGATACATTGAGGGATACCGGAATTGCAGATGAGAGAAAAAGAGAATAGATTCAGCGATGGATCCGATGTCGAGTCGCGCAAGAAGGATGTATAGAGAGGGTCAGGTGAGAATATGAGCGTGTTGGGTAAAAAGGGGATAGCCATACTGATGGCTGCTGTACTCTCGATTAGTGTAGCGGCAACGGCCGGTGCAGCTGAATCCAAAGCGGCGATGCAAGCGAAAGTGGTAGACGGTCAAGTCTATGTGAACACCAAGGATCTGCTCAAGGCAGTTGGTGGAAGTGGACAATATGATGCCAAATCCGGAACGTACACGTACAAGGGAAGTGAAGCCATTCCCAAAGTGATCGAAAAGGTATCTCCTTCGGTTGTAGGCATTATTGGGAAATCTACCGAAGTGCAGGACGGTGCAACATCAGACGACCGTTATAATCTTTCACATGGTACAGGTGTCATTATCCGGTCGAACGGATGGATTGTAACGAATGCTCACGTGGTCGACGGATTATTGAACCCTGTGGTCGTAACGACGGATGGCAATACATACAAAATTACGAAAACATACAGTGATGCACTCAGTGATCTGGCGCTAATCAAAATCAATGCCAAATCACTCAAACCGGCGAGCTTTGCCAAAGCTTCACAAACTACTGTTGGAGAAACGGTGATTGCCTTGGGTACGCCGATTTCCTTTTCTTTGCGCAACTCGGCAACGGTAGGGGTAATTAGCGGCTTGAATCGTGGTGTTGAGGCGACCTACCGGTTGATTCAGACCGACACGGCCATTAACCCAGGAAATAGCGGAGGACCGCTGGTCAACCTGAAGGGTGAAGTGGTTGGTATCAATTCCATGAAATTTTCTGCGGTCGGCGTAGAGAGCTTGGGATTTTCGATTCCGGTGGATACTGTTCAATATATCATTGATCAGTTTTTTAAATATGGAAAAATAAAACGTGCAAGTCTGGGACTACAGCTGGAAGAAAGTTGGTCTGCGATTGTGGGCCTGCCTACAGATGATCCCTTAACGATTACGGGCGTACTGTCTCCTGAAGCCAAGAAAGCCAAAATCAAAGAGGGCGATGTCCTTTACAGTGTGGCTGGCACACGTGTCTCTTCAGTAGTGGATATCAATGAGTTGCTCAAAAAGTATCTGCCTGGGCAAAAGGTAAAGCTGTTGATGCAATCGGATGGCGATATCGTCACCCGCACGTTGGTGCTTGCTGATCGCGCAGACATCGTAGACGAGGAAGATGAAGCGTTCCTTGCAGATGAAGAACAATAAAGCCCGGCGATCAGCCCGGATGGAGAGAGGACGAAAGAACGGAATGAAAAAGTCATGGATACGTGTGCTAAGCACAGGTGTATTAACCGGGATGCTGACCATTGGTGCGTCATTGCCTGTATGGGCATCTGATCTGACGACAAGTGAACTACGTGTCAAAGCTGGGAGCACGAGCGCCTACATTAACGGCGATAAGCAGGCCATAACCAAACCGTACAAGGTCAAGGGTGTAACGATGGTGCCTGTTGGAGTGTTCAAGAAAGCATTTGGCAGTGAAATCCGGTTGGAGAAAAATGATGTTGTCAAAATCAAGGAAGGTCCACACACGGTCACCCTAACGATTGGCAGTTCCATTGCCTGGGTGGATGGTGTAAAACATGAGATGGGTGCCGCTCCCAAGATGGTGAATGGTGTACTTATGGTCCCACTTCGTCCGGTTGCTGCCGGTATCGGAGCGACGCTAGCTCCAACCAGCTCCGGAGAAATGGTCATTCGTCTGTTGCAAACCGATGATTCGGTGGATGACGAGGATGGCATTCATCCGGACGAAGGCAAAACCAGAATTGGCAACAGTTTTTACGGTTGGTCCATTAACTACCCGGCAGACCTTATGGTTTTCCAGACCGGTGAGCAGGAGCGAATGATGACTTTCGGGGCTGCGGACAACAGTTATTATCTTGAAGTGTATGTCAGCGATCAGGATGTAGCTCTGGATGCAGATGATTTGTTGCAGCAACTCGTCCAGGAAGCCAAACAATCGGGAGATACCGTGCTGGATCGTGAAGCAGTGTCAAAAGGCAAAACGCCATATGCACGGATTATTGTAAAAGATGCAGACGGCATGTTATGGGAGATGCGTCAGTATCTGAGCGAAGGTCGTCAATATGATGTGTACCTCGCGGATTACGAAGCCTTGAATTATAAAGATCTGGGTAAACGTGCAGCGCTGCTCAATTCATTCCAGCCAACCTATGCGGAATCGGATCGAACGATCAAGGATCTGTCCACCGTAGATAATGGCATGCGCTCCGCGTGGAACGATGACTATGGTATTGAATTGAAGATTCCTGCCGGCTGGTCGATGGATAACAATCAGATGATCTACGAAGCCAAGGATGGTGCGTATCTGCAATGGCGTGTCACATCTGCGAAGGCAGGTACAACGGTAAAAGATTGGAGTGGTCAACTGGATAAGTGGATGCGGGAGACCTTTACACCAGAGAGTTACGAGCCAATTGGCTCATATACGATGGATATCTCAGGAGAGACTGCCGAGGTAAATGAATTCCGTTATAACTTTGGCGGGGGCTGGCAGACCGAGTTTGATGTTCTTTTACAGAAGAATGGGTATCGATATTATGCAGAGTATACGTTCCCTGAGGAGCAAAGTGCAGATCGGGCATGGTTTGAACGGATTATGAAGAGTGTTGAGATTGATTTTGATACGGTTGCCGATAATTTCGGTCAGCTGGATGAAGATCCTTATTTGACAGACAAAACGAAGACACTTACACGTACGTCCAAACGTTATAAATACAGTGTAGATATTCCGCGTTACTGGACACCGTATAGTGACCGATTCGAATATTCACCTGTGGTGTACACCTTTACGGGCGGAGAATTCTCCATTGCGGCTAGCGAAGATAAGTCAATCGAGATGACGGTCAGCCAATTGAGAGAAGCTTATGCCGAAGCCACCAAAACCCGTAAGAACTTCAAGTTGCTTGGCAGTGAGGAGCTGACGTTTGCGGGTGTGCCTGCATTTTCCTTTACGTATCATGAACTGGACAAAGGCGTGCCATATGCGGGTCGCCAGATCGTGTTTGAGAAGGACGGAACAACCTATACGATTACAAGTGGGCTGAATGATGCCAACAAAACAGAAGTTCAGGCGGCAGCCTTGGAAAAAGCAGTGAACTCATTTACTTTTATTAAATAATTGTAGTGGAGCCGGAGGGTCAAAAGACCTTTCGGTTTTTTTCGTTGTACTGGAAATGAAAATGGTAAACGATTTTTTCAGGAAACCGTAGAAGAGTCGGTGCAGAAGTGTTACAATATACTAGTTCAGGAGTTATGACTGCTGATCCGATGAATATGAATGACTGTAAGCTTGGAGTTCAGGCAATACAGACATAATAGATAGATATTGTATTACCGTGACAATGCAGGTGTACCCGATAAGGTGCAGTCTTAGGCTTGGTATGTTCAGGCGTTTAAGGATATAGGGATGAAATCCGGCGGATAGCCGGTTATGGGGAGGATCTACATGAAAACAGCAACAATACGAAGAGAAGACGTTGAACTTCTGGCGCCTGCTGGTGACTGGGATTGTATGCGTTCGGCGGTAGCTAATGGCGCAGATGCAATTTTCTTCGGAGTCGAAAAGTTTAATGCACGGGCACGGGCCAACAATTTCCGCATGGACGAGCTGCCGGAGATTATGGCGTTTTTACACAGTTATGGCGTAAAAGGTTTTTTGACCTTTAATATATTGATTTTTGAAAATGAATTGACGGATGCCAAAGAACTGATTGATGCATGTGTCGATGCAGGTGTGGACGCAGTAATTGTTCAGGACTTGGGTTTGGTGAAGATGATCCGCGAGATCTCGCCGGATTTCCCGATTCACGGTTCAACACAGATGACGATTACGTCCCCGGAAGCGGTCGAGTTTACGAAGCCGTTTGATATGGAACGTGTCGTTCTGGGACGGGAGAACAACCTGAAGCAGATCCAGAAGATCGGTGAGCAGGCAAAACTTCCAATGGAAGTATTTGTTCATGGTGCGCTGTGTGTATCTTACTCGGGTCAATGTCTCACTTCCGAAATGTGGGGAGGACGTTCGGCAAACCGTGGGGAGTGCGCACAAGCTTGTCGTCTTCCATACGACCTGATGGTGGATGGAGAGCACAAGCCGATGGGTGATGTGGCTTATCTGTTGTCTCCAAAGGATCTGGCAGCGATTGATCTGATGCCTGAATTGATCGAAGCAGGAGTAACTTCTTTCAAAATTGAAGGACGTCTCAAAACGCCGGAATACGTAGCAAACGTAGTAAGCAAATATCGTAAAGCGATTGACCGTTATTTTGATGGAGATAACACACCGCCAAGCAAGGAAGAAGTTCGCGAATTGCAGCAAAGCTTCTCCCGTGGCTTCACACATGGTTTCCTGAGCGGTACAAATAACAAAGAACTGGTGGATGGAACGTTCCCGAAAAGCCGTGGTGTCTACCTCGGTCGTGTAGATCAAGTGTTGCGCGATGGTGTGGTCCTGAAACTGGATGCACCCGTGAAACGTGGAGATGGGATCGTATTTGACGCCGGAGACCCGACTCAGAAGGAAGAGGGCGGACGTGTATACGATGTACGTCGCAAAGGCGTAAAACTCGAAGGCGAAGCAGAAGAGGGTTGGATCGTTGATGTCGTGCCAGGCCGCAGTGACGTGGATCTGCGACGCGTGAAGGTTGGCGACAAAGTGTGGAAAACGAATGACCCGGCGCTGGACAAACGTCTGCGTCAAAGCTTCGAGACCGAGAAGCCATACCGCGTATTCCCGGTGAAGGTGAAAGTCATCGGCAGCCCGGGGCAGCCACTTAGCACGTGGTGGACAGACGTGCAGAAGGGCACGACCGTCCGGATTGATTCCGAGATGGAACTTGACATCGCTCAGAAGCGTCCAATGACACATGAATTGCTCGAAGAGCAGTTCGGACGTCTGGGAGGCACCGTCTTCCAGTTGGAAGGAATGGACGTCAATCTGCACGGTGACGTTATCATCCCAATGCGCGAGTTGAACAACATTCGCCGTCAGGCGGTAGAACAACTCGCGGGCGAGCGTCCTAAACCGCCCGTCTACGTGAAACGAGCGGTAGATGTGTACGGCGATTCGGTTAAACCGGCATCGCCAGTCGCTCGCGGTCAAGCAGAACTGACCGCGCTCTGCCGCAGCTTGCCACAAGTGGAGGCAGCGATTGAAGCAGGGATCGGCATGATCTATGCCGACTTCGAGTTCATCAAGCAGTTCCCGGCAGCCGTGGAAGCTGTGCATGCCGCTGGTCGCAAGATCGCGCTGGCAACACCGCGTATTCATATGCCTGGGGAGAACGGATATCATAACAACATCCTGCGTCTGAAGCCAGATGCGGTATTGGTTCGTAATACAGGCGCACTGTACTTCTACCTGCGCCACCGGATGGAAAACCCGGATGCGAAGCACCCGGAACTGATCGGCGACTTCTCATTGAACATCGCCAATCACAAAGCAGTTGAATTGTTCCTGGAAGCAGGCTGTGACTGGATTACGCCATCCTATGACCTGAACATTCAACAAATGGTTGATTTGCTGGGCCACTCCCGCACAAGTCAGACCGAAGTGGTTATCCATCAGCATCTGCCGATGTTCCACACCGAGCACTGTGTATATTGTACGTTCATGAGTGAGGGAACGGACTTCACGAACTGTGGCCGTCCTTGTGAGGAACAGCGTGCATCACTGCAAGACCGAATCGGCATGTCACACCCCGTACGTGTGGATGAAGGCTGCCGTAATACGGTATACAACGCAGTGGAGCAGTCGGGTGCCGAGTATCTGACCAACTTTATGGATCTGGGTGTATCCCGTTACCGTGTGGAATTCCTGGAAGAGACACCGGAGCAGGTACGCGAAGTTATCGATCTGTACAACCGTGCACTGCGCGGCGAGATCAGTGGTACACAAGTTTGGAAAACACTCAAAGCAACGAACCAACTGGGCGTGACACGTGGTCAATTGGTGAAATAAACAGATTGTATTTTACATCAACATTTACAATCAAGCATGAAGCAACCCCAATCTCTGCTTTACGGAGCTCTTGGGGTTTTTTTACATCATGACACAGGAGGCGAAGAAGCGTGGCGCCATTCACAATTATGGATATCAAATTGCTGTGCGGGGTCACGGCATTCAAGCGCGGAGAAGATTATAACCAATCTGGCAGGGTGACCAATCTGGTGGTCGGTGAGGATCAGCTTCATTATGAAGCACAGGTACGTGGATCGGAGCGTTATCAGGTTACGGTGGATATAGATGGATCAGGTGAGATTGTGGCAGGTTGCAGTTGTCCGGGTGACGGCAGGCATTACGACTATTGCAAACATGTCGCTGCTGTCCTGTTGGCTATTCACGAATGGGGCGAGCAGCAGGAGCGTAATGCCACGATTGCTTCTGGGAAGCCTCCTCAACCTGCTACAGGCCAAGGAGCCAATACCAGTTCCAGTTCAGGTTCCAAGTCCAGGGTTGGAACGTTGGTCGAAGAAAGCATATGGGAGCGACCACAGTCTGCTTCACAACGAGAGCAACTGAATGATGCTCCAGAGCGTCCGCCCGTTCACTTTGCCCAAACAGGTCGGCCAAGCTCAGCTTCGGGTTGGGGCCGCTCGGCAGATAAACCTTCTTACCGTACGGCGGATCAGATTCTGTCCATGTTTGCCAAAGATCGGAGACCGCTACATGGAAATGATCGTAAGTACACTGCCCCTGTCAGCCGTTCCTCCCTGCGGGAAGAATTGCAGGTTCAGTTTATATGTAAGCTGACACAGGTTCATAAGGGTGGGGGGAAACTTGCTCTTGAACTGAAAGTGGGTAACAAACGGCTGTATGTGGTGCAGAAAGTGAAGCAATTCCTGAACTGCATCGAGAAGGGCGAGCCCATGTCATTTACCAAGCTGTTCCACTATGATCCATTAATGCATGTGTTCACTCCGCAGGATCAGGCGATTCTCTCGATGCTTATTCGAATGAGGCAGAGTGAGGAGGCCTATCGCCAATCCATCTCCGGTTATCTGGGAGCTTCGGACGGACGGGATATACTGATTGCTCCGCTCGTATGGAAGCCATTGCTGGAATTGCTGCTACAGGCTGACAGCCGGATGGAGGGCACGGGATTTGCCAATGGACCACTCACGCTCGGTGAGGGCGTATTGCCTTTGTTTTACCGGATTGCCCAGGGAGCGAATGAAGGATATCAGCTTGAAATTTCCGGACTGCGTGAGCTGATTCTTCTCCCTGCTTATGATGCCGCTGTGGTGGAAGGACAGTTGCATATGTTGGAGCCGATGCAGATGCGAAGTCTGGAGGACTTGAGTGGAGCACTCACTTCATATGGAATCAAGGAAAGCATCGATATTTCGACCCAGCAGGTGGATGAGTTTGTACAGCATGTCGTGCCAGAACTGCGTACGCTTGGACATCTGTCCATTGATTCACAGGTGCGTGAACAGATCGCGGAACCGGAACTTTCACCCAAGTTGTACATCGACTTCTATCGTGAGCGTATTACAGCACGTCTGGAATTCGACTATGAGGTCATGGTTATTAATCCGCTTGCAGAGTATTTGATAGATGAAGAAGAGAAAAAGGTTATTTTGGTGCGTGATCGATACAAAGAGCGGAATCTAATTGAACGGCTCGATCGTTCTTTTCTGGAACGTGATGGTAGTGTCTGGGCGAGTGAACGGGAAGATGCGATCTATGATGTTATGTATCATTTGTTGCCTGAACTTGAAAAACAGGTAGATATCTATATGCCAAACGCCGTGAAGGCGATGGTGCAATCCTATCCAACACCGCCGAAAGTACGAGCAGATTTGGGAAGAGGACTGGACTGGCTGGAAATTTCATTTGAGATGGAAGGTGTGAACGAGCAGGAACTTCAGGAACTCATGCGTCGCATTGTGGAAAAGAAACCATATTTCCGTCTCAAGAGCGGTGTCTTTCTCTCGCTTGAAAATGAAGGTGCAGATAGCTTCGCTCATATGGCCGATTCACTCGGACTGGGAGCGGATGATATTAAGAGCAGCCATATCCGGCTGCCAGCGGTTCGGGCGTTACAATTGCCGGGCAGGGATGAAGTTTCCGGTCATGTGAAGTGGGGAGGTTCTCTGAAACGTTTCCTCGATGATCTCCGAGATCCTGAGCGGATGGATTTTGCACTACCGGGATCTCTGACCCCCATCCTGCGGGATTATCAGAACAGCGGATACCAGTGGCTGCGTACCCTCGCTTATTATCGTTTTGGCGGCATTCTCGCGGATGATATGGGACTTGGCAAAACGTTGCAAAGCATCGCCTATATCACAGCGGTACTCCAGGAGAAGCCCAAGTACAATATGGACAATACGGGCGGTGATAAATACCGGGAGAGCGGATCATTACGGGGCGGTGAAACGTTGGCGACTTCCGACATCGATCCCAAAACTGGGCTTCCATTGGATAAGATGGCTTCAGTTAATACGGATGGCTTATGGTCTACGATGCAGCAGGATGGACTGACAATTCGAACGAGGGTCATTCATCCCCCGGTACTTGTCGTGGCGCCTGCCTCGCTGACCTACAACTGGGCTAATGAGTTTGCGCGGTTCGCCCCGCATCTGAACGTCCTGATCGCAGCCGGTCAGAAAGAAGAGCGAGCCAATATGCTTTCTGGCATGGATGAGGCAGATGTAATTGTGACGTCGTATCCTCTGTTGCGACGGGATTTGGACACCTACCTGGGCCGAACCTTCCATACGCTCATTCTGGATGAAGCTCAGGCAATCAAAAATGCTTCTTCTCAGACCGCGCAGGCAGTCAAACAAATTCAGGCCCCGCGTCGTTTTGCACTCACAGGAACACCTGTAGAGAATTCGCTGGATGAATTATGGTCCATTTTTGAAGCCGTATTCCCTGGGTTGTTTCCAAGTTACAGAAGATTCCGCGACCTTCCTCCGGAACGGATCTCGCGAATGGTGCGTCCGTTTATTCTGCGCCGCCTGAAGAAGGATGTGTTGGAAGAATTGCCTGATCGAATTGAAACGGTACAGCGGTCAGAGCTTACGGTTGAACAGAAGAAACTGTACGCCGCATACCTTTCCCAGCTTCAGGATGAAGCATCGAAGGACATGGAGGATAACGGATTCCAGAAGAATCGTATCAAAATTCTGGCTGGCATCACGCGCTTGCGTCAGTTGTGTTGTCACCCGGCCCTCTTTGTTGAAGGCTATCAAGGCGATTCCGGGAAAATGGAACAGTTGCTTGAAACGGTCGAGGATTGTTTGGCCGTAGGCAAACGTATTCTTATTTTCTCCCAATTCGCGAGCATGTTGAACCTGATTCGTCAGACGCTCACGGCACAGGGAAGAAATCTGTTCTATCTCGATGGTCAGACCCCTGCACAGAGCCGTGTCGAGATGTGCCGCAGATTTAATGAGGGCGAAGCAGAATTGTTTCTGATTTCTCTTAAGGCTGGAGGGACAGGACTAAACTTAACAGGTGCAGATACCGTTATATTATATGATCTATGGTGGAATCCTGCGGTGGAAGAACAGGCTATTGGGCGAGCCCATCGTATGGGACAGAAACAAGTGGTGCAAGTCATCCGTCTGGTTACCGAAGGTACGATCGAGGAGAAGATTTTGGAGCTCCAGCAGCGCAAGAAGGACTTGATTGCCGAAGTGATCGAACCGGGAGACGGGGGATCGACGACTTTATCAGAACAGGATATTCGCGAATTGTTGATGGTATAATGGAGTCCAAGCAACGTAGCAATAAGAATCATTAAATATATTAAAATATGTATCTAGCAAAAGGAGTGGGTTCGTGTGCGTATTCGTAAAGCAATTATTCCAGCCGCAGGGCTGGGTACCCGTTTTTTGCCTGCCACCAAGGCGATGCCGAAAGAAATGTTACCCATCGTGGACAAGCCGACGATCCAGTACATTATTGAAGAAGCCGTAGCTTCTGGCATTGAAGATATCATTATTGTGACGGGTAAAGGGAAACGGGCCATTGAAGATCACTTCGACTATTCTTTTGAGCTGGAGCAGAATTTGGCGGGCAAACAGAAATGGGACCTACTCAACGAAGTACGCAAACCTTCCGAGATGGCAGACATTCATTATATCCGTCAAAAGGAACCGAAGGGACTTGGTCACGCCATCTGGTGTGCACGCAAGTTTATCGGCAACGAACCTTTTGCCGTCCTGTTAGGGGACGACATTGTAGAAGCGGAACATCCCTGCCTGAAGCAGATGATCGATGTTTACGATGAACTGCAATCTCCGATTGTTGGTGTACAGCCTGTTGATTGGAGCGAGGTATCCCGCTACGGAATTGTGGACGGAGATTTGCTTACCCCTACCGATGATCGTGTTTTTCGCGCTAGGCGCTTAATTGAGAAACCAAAGACCGAAGATTCCCCTTCGAATCTTGCTATTATGGGACGTTATATTCTTACACCGGATATTTTTGAGATACTAGGTCAACAATCTGCTGGTGTCGGGGGAGAAATCCAGCTTACGGATGCCTTGTCCCGATTGAATGAACAGCGGCAGATTATCGCATATCATTTTGACGGACTGCGTCATGATGTTGGTGAGAAGTTGGGTTTTATTGAGACATCGATTCATTATGCGTTGCAGCACCCGGATTTGCGGGAGGATTTGTTGGCGTACCTGAAGAAGATAGTGGCGTCGAACTAATATATTTCTAATGAATAAGATCACAAAAAAGGTTTGCCCTTTGAAGTAAACTGTACCCTATAGAGTAGATACTTTAAAAAAGTCTCTCTATGGGGTATTTTTGTTATATACCATGTACGAGACAAGGACGGAGAACGATTAATGAGTAAGAAAACATTTACAACAAGCGAACTAGAGCAACTTGCTACAAATCCCTATGTGAAGTCTGTTTCGACCAAGGGAATCACTTATACGGACGAGTTCAAACAACTCTTTATTACATTAAATCAGCAAGAAAGGCTGCCTAGAGAGATCTTTGAGACTTGTGGATTTGACGTTCAGATCATTGGAATGACTCGGGTCAAAGCCGCAGCCGACCGATGGAGAGCCAGTTACAACGAGCAAGGGGCTATAGGCTTACAAGATACACGAGGCAAACATTCAGGAGAGTCTCTAAAACGAGAGTTAACCTTGGCAGAAAAGAACGCGAAACTCGAAGCGCAGATTCACCTGCTCCAAGCAGAGAATGAACTCTTAAAAAAGATTCGCCTGGCCGAACGGGGGTGGAACCACGAGTAAAACTAACGCCTAGCCTTCGATACAGGTTAATCCGAACCGTGATTGAGAAATACCATCTTCAGCGAATGGTAAGTGTTCTGTGTGAGACTGCTGGGGTCTCCAAAAGCGGATATTACCGATACTGGAGCACTTCAGCCATTCACAGACGCACGAAGAAGGAACAGGTTGATGAGGAAATAGGTGTGTACATTCGTCAAGCCTTCCAGTTTAAGAAACGTAACAAGGGCGCTCGTTCCATTAAGATGACGCTGCAAGGACAATTTCAGATCATTTGGAATCTCAAGCGCATCCGAAGAATCATGAAAAAATACGATATTGTATGCCCTCATCGACGAGCTAATCCCTACAAACGAATGATGAAGGCAACCCATGAACATCGAACCATGCCTAACCTGTTACAACGCAACTTCAAACAAGGCATCCCGGGCAAAGTACTTCTAACAGATATTACATACTTAAGTTACGGCCAAGGGAAACGCGCCTATCTGTCCACCATTAAGGATAGTTCCACCAATGAAATTTTGGCTTATCATGTGTCGGAGCGAATGACGATGGATCTGGCGACAAACACGTTGCTTCACTTACAGAAAAATCGCAAATTCAAGAAGAGTCGTAATGCCTTCATTCATTCCGATCAAGGTACGCATTACACTCATCCGGATTTTCAGAAGAAAGTGAAACGGATGGGGCTTGGACAATCCATGTCAAGACGAGGAAATTGTTGGGATAACGCACCGCAGGAGTCGTTTTTTGGTCATTTTAAGGATGAAACTTCCTTAAAGAGCTATGCCACGTTAGACGAAGTCAAACGTGAAGTTAAAGCCTATATGACCTACTATAATCACTATAGATACCAGTGGAACCTAAAAAGGATGACCCCTGTACAATACAGAGATCATCTTCTTGAAGCCATATAGTTTTTTTTAGAAATGTCCTTTACATAGGGTACAGTTTAAAGAGGGCAAACCTTTTTTGTATGGAGTTATAGAGGACTAGTAGTGCATTTTATTAGAAATTCAGTTCTGCTATCTGTTTAATCTCGTCTGCTTCATTAGGTGCGACAGCGATAAGGTTATCATATATAGCTTGATCCTGTTGCCCATCCTTAGTTAGAGCGGCAAGGTACCAACGAGCAATTTCACGGTTGGTAGCATCGGTCAGATCCTCTGCGATTCCACCCTTAAGGATAGCAGCAGATCCAGCTGAATCATTTAACATATATTTTATTTTCCCCGCGTTCAGAATCATTGTTGGAGTCAGCTCGAACGGCTGTCCTTGAAGTTGTCCTTCAGGGAGGGTCTTTAGATGCTCTACTCCATCAACAACATGCTGATAGGCTTCCAGACCTGAAGTGAAATAAGATTCCTTCTTAGCTGTATCGCCTTGTCCGAGCGCTTGATATCCAAGATCGAACGAACGGGTGATTAACTGCTCATACCATTCCATATTCCAGATGTAGTTAGCGGCGTACTCTTTTTGGAGAGCATAGGCTGCATCATAATCTGCTCTTAGATCATAGAGATGTATCATTTGCGTTACTATGCTCTTATTATAAGGTTCGGCTGCATTACCTCTTTGAAGTATTTCAAGAGAAGTGTTATAAAACTGATCGTCCTTAGTTTGCTCATATCCTTGTTGATACAAGGAAGAGAGTGTCAGCAATGAATCAATATGTGTTGTACGAATCGATAGATCTTTTTCTAATGGAGCTTTTATCTCTTGGAAATCCTGGCTACTCTGAGCGACCTCTTTGGCTAGTTCAGCATATTGATTTGCTTGCAAAAAGCGTACTGATACAATCAAGAGTAGTATTATAGAGAGTCCTGCAATCGTAATATAGATTCCTCGTGATGTAGAAGGGCTTACTTTGAAGCGCTGAACCGGTCGTGGTTCGATCGCTGCTGCCATACCGCCAAACCCGATAAACACCAGCATGCCGATGAAGACATAACTCATATTGAAATCGAGAAGACTCAATACCAGAATAGTCATGGACAAAATGAAAAATACAAAATGTGACTCTCTTTCGCTTTCGTCTCTTCGCAAGTAGCTGCGAACGTATTGATAGAAGATATACAGAATAAATGACATGAAAATGATAAATCCAATAATTCCGACTTCCACCAAGTATTGCATGAAGAAGTTATGCGCCTGCGCACTAACATATGGATTGTTCTGATACTTCTCGTACAGCGCAGTCCAAGCCCCACCACCTGCACCAATCAATGGGTAATCTGCAATGACCTTTGCGGCATCTTTATAGAAGGTGATTCGTTCAAGAACACTGTGCTGCTGGAAGTTGATGTTTTCCAGACGCGTACTGATACTATCAGGCAAAATGTTGCGAACGCTGGTACCCAACAGCAACACTGCTGCGATAATGGCGAGCAGCGCTGAGCCGAGCGGGATCCACAGGCTTGAACCTTTACGTTTACCCCAGGTATGGAGCTTTGTTTCCAGCTTGGGAGCGATCCAACGTTGAATAGCCCAGATGATGATTGCGACAACGATGGATGCTGCAACCAGATAGATCCAACCTTTGGCTGCAACTCCAGCAGTGAACTGTTGCTGCAGTTCTAGTCCAGCAGTATTGACTGGATTTAAGATCGCAATTGTTCCTATTCCTGAAATGACAAGATAAATGAACCATAAAATCTGTTTTGCTGGTTTGAGCAACAACAGGATAATCACGAACACAATTGGCATCATCACAAGACCTGTCCGCGAAAGTGTAAGCAACAGGGAGAGTAAGATGGGAACAAGCATGGATCCATGCAATAGCTGTGTGTACACTTTTTGGGAGCGGATCATGCTGAAAATAGCAATAAATAAAAATGCCATCAGGAATGCTGCGTATGTATTCGGGTACTGGAATACAGATGCAAGCCGTGGACCATTGGCATCGTTCCAAATCGTTTGATTGTATATCCCGTTAACAACACCTGAAGAGAACCATCCAACTAGCCTACCTGCCAAATTGGAAGCCCCAAGCCAGTTCAACAAACCAAATCCGACAATAACATATGCAATTCCTATTAAGGAAGATTGTATGATATGATTGATTTTGTTGTTTTGAAGCAGGTACATCGTCATCACAAAAATCATGGCATAAATACATTGGATGAGAATCATATTATTGGCCAAGTATTCTGATGCTGCATTAATTAGTGATAGTACATAGGTAAGAGGGAGAAATATAACAGCTACTTTGAGCCAATCTTGTTGTGTTTCTAACTTCATCTGCTTAAAGTAGATAGCCACCCAAAGGATAAACAGGAGGGTCGTAATGGCAACAGCCCAATAAATGGGTGCCTCGAATTGTAGCAATTGACCATTAAATAGCGCAACTTGGAACGCGGACCAGAGTAAAAATAAGATAAGCCCTATGGACAATGACCATAGGAGCGTCGATGTCGAATTGGCTGTAGCCTTACTCGACGTTTTCATTTGTTTCCCGTATACTGGATTCGACAAGGTTTGATTCTCCTTTTCTTGTAGATACGACAATATTTTAGCATAGATTATGCAAGTTGTTCTATCTATGATTTAAAAGGAAGTATTATAAAAAAGTAATAAAGGACGATTAAATATCAAATGGTAAAGATGAAATCGAACTTTTTTAAAATTTTTTACAAGATTGCTGTCCATTTAAAACCTTTGGCTGTAAAAATTTTTCCTTTGAAATTCAGGAGAAAGATGAAATATCTTCTACTTAGCAAAGCTTTCCCCTTGGAAAGAAAAAATAAATCCAATCATGTTTTCGAAGGTGAATCGGGGATAAATCTTGTCGGGTATTCACGTGCCGAAATGGGAATTGGAGAATCATGTAGGATAGCTGCACGAAGCATCGATGCCACTGGCCAAATTAACTTTGGGATTATTAATTTTAAAGGAACTAATTCAGCCAGAATGAATGATATGACTTGGGTACATAAAGAGACTACTAAACCCACATATAATGTTAATCTCTTTCATATCAATGCTGAGCAGATGATGGAAATTTATTCCCATTATGGAAATTCTATTTTTGAAAAGCGTTATAATATAGGATATTGGCATTGGGAACTGCCTGATTTTCCAGATGACTGGAAAGAGAGTTTTAACTTGGTTGATGAAATTTGGGTGCCTTCCACGTTTGTCGCGGATTCTATAGCTCAAAAAAGCCCAGTTCCTGTAGTGAAAATCCCTCACAGTATCGAAGTTTCAGTCAGGGATATGAGAGAAAGATCATATTTTAATCTACCTCAGGATGTTTTTTTATTCCTTACAATGTATGACCTAAAGAGCTTTCAGGAGAGAAAAAACCCGATGGCTTCAATAAGAGCATTTCAGACCGCCTTCTTACCCGAAGATGAGTCTGTTGGTCTTGTAGTAAAAGTGAATGGAGTTGGGTATGCGAAAGAAGATCTAGAAGAGCTATATGATCTCATAGGCGAATACAAGAACATCTATGTGATTGAAGGTACCCTTACAAGAAACGATACTAATGCACTGATTTTTGTAACAGATAGTTATATTTCTCTTCATCGAAGCGAAGGCTTTGGCTTAGGGCTTGCTGAGGCGATGTATCTTGGCAAACCTGCAGTGGGAACAGGATGGTCCTCCAATCTAGATTTCATGAAACATGATAACTCATGTATCGTGAGATATACATTAGTAGATTTGAAGCGAGACTTCGGTCCCTATAAAGCCTACCAATATTGGGCAGATCCTGATATAGAGCATGCAGCCTACTATATGCGTAAACTGAGGGAAGATAAATCCTATTATGAACAGGTGTCACTAAGAGGAGAAGAATATATTAAACAGAACTACTCTCCACATATTATTGGTAGACTAATACAGAAAAGATTAGAGTACATCTCTATGTGGAAGTTTGGAGGATGAAATGAATATTACAAGTGTAATCATGGCTGGGGGAAAAGGTGAGCGTTTTTGGCCCAAAAGTAGAACTAACCTTCCAAAACAATTTTTAAATATATCAGGTAATAAATCTATGATTCAGCAATCGATCTCACGGTTGGAAAAAATGATGGACATATCTCGGATATTCATTGTGACTAATGAACTGTATGCCGAGTTAATTAAAGTTCAAATTCCTACTTTACCTGCAAGTAATATCATCATTGAACCTGTAGGTCGAAATACTGCTCCCTGCATAGGTTTGGCATCTGTAATTATTGAGGATCGTTTTCCAGACAGTACAATGATCGTAATTCCTTCAGATCATATTATAGAAAATGAAGAGGGATTTATAAAAATTCTGAACACAGCTGTTCAAGTGGCTCAGGATAATAAAAATTTAGTTACACTTGGAATCCAACCTACATATCCTGAAACAGGTTATGGCTACATCCAAAATAGTAACCAAACCCAAGAAGTTAACGGACTCTCCGTCCATAAGGTTAGCCAGTTTGTGGAGAAACCGGATTTCGCCACAGCACAAACTTACCTAGAAGCGGGAAATTTCCTATGGAATAGTGGCATTTTTGTGTGGAAAGCTAATACTATTAGATACTACATCCAAGAGCTAATGCCAGAAATGCATGATATCTTGGAAACTATGAAGACGGTACTTCATTTAGAAAATCGTGATCAATTGTTACGTTCTGAATTTTTGAAGATGCCAGATCAATCTATTGATTATGGAATAATGGAGAAAGTAAGTGACATCTATGTAATTCCTTGTGTTTTCGGCTGGGATGATGTAGGCAGTTGGACAGCTCTTGAACGCATTAATGATTTGGATGAAAACGGAAATGTCATTCGTGGGAATATCCTAAATCTCGATACCAAGCGTTGTATTATCGAAAGCAATGGGAAATTGATTGCTACTTTGGGGATAGAAGATTTAATTATAGTGGAGACTGAAGACGTGACGTTGATTTGTACTAAGGAAAAGGCGCAAGAAGTAAAGTTGCTTCTTAAAGAATTAAGAATGCAAAAGATGGAAGAGTATCTTTAAAATTGCGAGAAGAAAATAAAAAAATTAATTTATGTGTATGAGGAGACTAATAAATGACTAAAAGTGCATTGATTACAGGAATAACAGGACAAGATGGATCTTATTTAGCAGAGTTACTTCTTGAAAAAGGATACAAGGTATTTGGACTTCGTCGTAGAACGAGTACTCCTATTATGGAGAATATTGAACATATCAAAAATGAGATTGAGTTTATTGATGGTGATTTGTTAGATCAAGGGTCCTTAGTACAAGCAGTCAAAAAATCCAACCCGGATGAGGTTTATAACTTAGCTGCCCAGTCTTTTGTAGCTACTTCTTGGGATCAACCTGGTATAACTGGACAAGCTACAGGTGTAGGGGTTACTAATATGCTTGAAGCTGTCCGTTATATAAAACCGGAAGCAAAGTTTTATCAAGCTTCCAGCAGTGAGATGTTTGGAAAAGTAATGGAGACGCCACAAAGAGAAACAACTCCTTTTTATCCGAGAAGCCCATATGGGGTTGCTAAAGTTTATGGACACTGGATCACTGTTAACTATCGTGAGAGCTTTGACATGTATGCATGTTCAGGAATTTTGTTTAATCATGAGTCCCCGCGACGTGGAGTAGAGTTCGTTACTCGTAAAGTGACGGATGCAGTTGCGCGTATTAAACTAGGACTTCAAAGTGAACTTCGAATGGGAAACTTAGATGCTAAACGTGATTGGGGCTTTGCTGGTGACTATGTTAAGGCCATGTGGCTGATGTTGCAACAGGATAAACCTGATGACTACGTTATATCGACTGGAGAAACTCATACAGTTGAAGAACTTGTACAAATCGCGTTTAATCATGCTGGTCTAAATTGGAGAGACTATGTAGTAATTGATCCGAGGTTTGTTCGTCCAGCAGAAGTTGATCTTTTATTAGGAGATTGTGAAAAGGCTAAACAAAACTTGGGGTGGAAACTTGAAGTGGGTTTTGAACAGTTGGTTCAAATGATGGTAGATAGTGACCTGGAAAAACTATCTTTTGAAAAGTCCAAGAGAATAGTGTGATGAAAAAGGCTCTTATTACAGGGATTAGTGGATTTGTAGGTAAGTATTTAGCTGAAGAATTAACTAATAACGGTTACGAAGTTTGGGGTGGGACACGAGATATGAAGTCAATGGACCCTCACAAATTGGAGAATTTAATATCGATAGATCAGGGAAATAAACAAAAAATAGTAGAAGATTTAAATCGTATCAAGCCAACAGTGATTTTTCATCTTTCTGCGCAAAGTTCTGTAGCAAGATCCTGGGAAGATATAGAAAAAACGTTTGAGGCTAATCTTATGCGAACCATTGAATTAATGGAGGCGATTCGTTGTTCCGAGATACAGAATGATGTTACATTTGTTTCCATAGGATCTTCGGAGGAATATGGGAATGTATCTAAACAGCCTATTACGGAGGATACGGCTCTTAACCCATCCAATCCATATGGTTTATCAAAAGCGACTACGGAAAAAATACTGTTATTTTACCATCAATTACACAACATAAAGATAGTTCATGTTAGGCCCTTTAATCATATTGGGCCAGGTCAAAATCTTGGTTTTGTTACAAGTGACTTTGCGAAGCAGATCACAGATATTGAGAAAGAACTTATCCCTCCATTAATTGAAGTTGGGGATTTAACAGCTAGACGAGACTTTACTGATGTAAGAGATATTGTGAAGGGTTATCGTTTGGTTAGCGAATATGGAATTAGCGGTGAAGCATATAATATCTGTTCAGGAAGGTCAGTATCGATTCAAAACATACTTGACATTCTACTTTCATTTTCTTCCAAAGAAGTCGATGTTGTGATAAATAGTGGGAAATTAAGGCCTGTTAGCATTAAAGAGTACTATGGAGACAATGGTAAATTACGAAGTCTCACCGGCTGGTCACCTGAAATCTCATTGGATAATAGTTTGAGAGATATTTATAACTATTGGATGGATGAGGTCTGAATCGAAAAGATGAACTGTTGCTTGTATTTTAAATTGAAAAAGGTGAAATCGTTTGAACTTAATGGTGAGTTTTGCTAGAGATATTGTAAGACAGAGGAAAATGCTTCTTAGTATGTCGAAGAGTGACTTTAAGTCACGTTTTCTAGGGTCAGCACTAGGAGTAGTTTGGGGATTTATCGCGCCACTGATCACGATCGTTATTTACTGGTTTGTCTTTGAATTCGGCTTGAGATCTGGGGGTAGAGCAGATCAAATTCCTTTTGTATTATGGATGGTTATCGGGATGGTTCCTTGGTTATTTTACTCAGATTCTATATCCGGAGCGAGTAATTCTTTATTAGAATATAACTATATAGTAAAGAAAATAGTATTTAATCTTAAATTTATTCCATTGATCAAAGTTATATCATCATCCTTTGTTCATATTATTTTTCTTATTCTTAGCATGGTATTAGTATTTTCATATGGTTATTGGCCAACTGTGTATTGGTTTCAATTTCTGGTAATCATACCTTATTGTTACATCACAATAACGGCAATATCGTATTTTAACGCAGCCTTGGTTCCGTTTTTTCGTGACTTCCCCCAAATTATTTCTATTGTACTACAATTCGCTTTTTGGGTTACCCCTATTATATGGGATATGGCAATTGTTCCTGAAAAGATCAAGTGGTTATTCATGTTAAATCCATTGTACTATCTAGTTGAAGGATATCGATCCATTTTTTTATACCAACAAAATTTTTTAAGTGATAATCCAGGATTTTGGATCATGTTCGGTGCAATGTCAATTCTGTTGGTAATATCAATACGTATTTATAATCATTTGGAGGGTTCATTTGCAGACTCGCTTTGATAGAGTGCAAGCCAAAACGATGACTATGGTATTGTCAGATATGTATTAGAATTTATACGTGTAAAAGTTGTTGGCAATCTCATCAATTAGAATAGTAGTGATTTAGGAGAAGATGATATGCATAAACAAAATTATGACAATGATAGTGTTTTAAAAGATGATTTAGATAAAGTCATTAGTCTATCGAATGTGAATAAAGAATATAAGCTATATGCTAATCCTAATGATCGCTTTAAAGAGATCTTTTCGAAGAAAAATCTACACACAACTAAAAAAGCTTTGAATAATATTTCATTAGATATATATAAACGGGAAGCTGTCGGGATTATCGGTTCCAATGGAGCAGGGAAATCCACGCTGTTAAAAATATTAACAGGTATTCTAAGACCCACTAGTGGGAGTATGGATATTAATGGAAGAGTATCCGCTATACTTGAATTGGGTGCAGGATTTAATCCTGAAAAGAGCGGTCTGGAAAATATTCAATATAGTTGTATGTTGATGGGGTTAACTAACGAGGAAATAGAGTTAAAGATCAAATCAATCTGCGAGTTTGCTGACATTGGAGATTACATCTATCAACCAGTTAAAAGTTATTCTAGTGGGATGATAGCTCGAGTAGCGTTTGCAACAGCAGTAAGTGTGGATCCTGATATTTTAATCGTTGATGAAGCGCTCTCTGTAGGGGATGCCTATTTCCAGGCAAAATCGATTGCGAAAATGAAAGAATTAATCAAAGATAAGACTGTTATTTTTGTATCTCATACTATGGATGTGATACGTAGTTTTTGTAAACGAGTTATTTACATCAAAGATGGAACGGTTTTTATGGATGGGGATGTAAGAAGTGTTACTCAACAATATGAAAAGGATAATAATCAACGTTTGGCCACCTTGGACAAGTCGTTGTCTTTAGATCGGATGATAAAACTCAGCAATTCCAATGTAAACGAAGATATCGAGAGTCAAGTTGAACTCTTTGATGAAGAGTTTGAAAGGAGAGTTGAGAGTTTAAGAGCCGGTACAGGGGAGGTTCGATTTATAAGAACCGATCTATATGTGGACGGTAAACCTACCAACATAGCTCCATTTGGTTCAAAAATAACTTTGAAGCTCTATTTTAGATGTATTGAAGATATTACTGAAGGTGGGACAGTTGGTTATACAATTCGGAATAGGAATGGCGTAGATATATTTGGATTAAACTCCTACAATAAAATTGAACTGCTTCCCGATTTAAAAGCAGGAGAAGTTAAAGTAGCCACTATATCATTCCGAAACATACTTGCTCCAGGAGAAGGCTATGTTGTTGGTGTAGGGTTAAAGTCCAAGCTACACCACACTACATTCATGGATAGCATTTATTCAGCTACAATTTTTGATGTTCCTTTACTTGAACAGCAAAATTGGGTGCCGGGTCTTGTTTATATTGAACAAAGTTACAATTTAACCTCAGTAGGAGGGAAAGCATGAAACTTATTATTTTAGCAGCGGGTGTGGGGAGCCGATTAGGGGCTGGAATACCCAAAGCTTTAGTTGAGATCCAATCCAATAGAACCATTTTAGATCAACAGATTGAAAATTTCCGTGATATTGTGGGGATTAACAATATTATTATTGTTGTAGGCTTTAAAAAAGAGGATATTATGTATCGTCATCGAGATCTGACATATGTATTTAATTCCCGATATGACAAAACAAATACAGCAAAAAGTTTATTGCTTGGATTGGAAGGTATAGAGGGTGAGGATGTGATTTTTATAAACGGAGACACCTTCTTTGATCAACAAACTGCTCAAGATATAGGACAATGTGGCAGAAGTTCTATTATGACAAATACAGAGGCAACTTCGGATGAGGAAGTTAAATATAAACTGGATATCGAAGGATATATTTCTGAATTATCAAAAGAAGTAGTGGATGCTCAAGGTGAAGCAGTTGGGATTAATTTCCTGAAGGCTGAGGATCTTCAAAAAGTAAGAGAAGAACTTTCAGCGGTAAGTGATATGGACTATTTCGAGAAAGCAATCGAAAATCTGATTCGTAGAGGAGAGTTGAAAATGTCTCCTCTAAATGTGAATGATCGATTTGTTAAAGAAATTGATTTTCCTGAAGATCTTGAAATGGTCAGAAACCATTTGGAGAATTAATTGATTTTATTAGAGGTGAACCAGTGAAAGCAGTTCTGAAAAAAATCAGAAGTAAATTGGAGAAATACTCATTCTATTATTGGATGATAGCATTTTTATTTAGTTTTTATAATAATATTCTAACATATTTGCCTATTCATAGAGCTAGAGTAGCTTATTTAAGAATTTTCTTTCGTGTCAAAGTGAGTAAAACCGCTTATATCGGCAGTGGGCAAACTATAACAGGATACCACAATGGGGTTAGTCTACGAGTTGGCAATAATACAATAATTAATAGAAATTGCTATATTGATGGGCGTGCTGGAATTACAATTGGTAATAATGTTAACATCTCTTTTGGTACTACACTAATTACGCTACAACATGATTATAATTCAGCTACTTTTGCCTGTGAAGGTAAATCAATCATTATCCATGACTATGTTTGGATAGGCGCTAATGCAACAATTTTGCCTGGAGTTACACTAGGTGAAGGTGCTGTAGTGGCTGCAGGGGCTGTTGTATCCCGAAATGTCGATCCATATACGGTTGTTGGAGGTGTACCAGCTCGTTTTATTACGAAAAGAAATAATGATTTAGTATATACAAATACATTTAAGCCGTTATTGGATACTGATATTGCGGATGACAGCAAATTCTATAGAAATAGCAAGGGATCAGAAAAAAAGAATAGTGGGAAAAAGAAGAAAATAGCTCTTGTAACGCTAGCTCCTTTCTTGCCTATTGATTCTGGAGGAAAGCTTGCAACTGCGAATACTATTCTTCCACTGACAGAAGAATATGATTATCATCTGTTCTCTTTTAAAATTCCAGGTGATAACTCTTACGAAGAAAATAAAGATGTTTACGATAAATTGTTTAAATCTGTAACTCTGGTACCTAAGCCAAAAATGTTGTTTGAGTTGAAAAAATGGGAAAAAGTAAAATTTATTATCAACCATATTTTGAATAGGCTACCATTAATGGACATTAGTTTTTATAGCAAAGACCTGTTACGAGCACTTAAAAAGTTAAATCGTGAACAAGGAATAGATATTATTGAAACACACAATTTACATTGTGCCTATACCAAAAAGGCTTTTTCAAAAATACCAATGGTTCTAATAAATCAGAATATAGAGGGTGACCTATTTCCGTTTTGGGAGCCTGCTACAAATTCAAAATATAAAAAGTTTATGTGGAGAAGGATAGCTAACATAAGCAGGAAAAATACATTTGATATTGAAATCGGGAATTTATATAACATAGAATCGAAAATATTTATGTCCAAAGATGATATGGCTCGAGTGAATGATATTAAAAATTATTCTGAATTTATTCCTATCGCTTTTGAAACGTCTTCCTTCAAGGAGAAGCAGTATGATGGTAAGTTACATGTTTTATGGTTAGGTGGGTTTGGATGGTACCCTAATGAAGAAGGTATGCGATGGTTTATTTCAGAAGTATATCCTTATCTAAAAGATAACGAAAATATTGTATTCCATATCATTGGAGGCTCTCCTTTCGAAGAATTGCTTAAACTAAACAGCCCTGGGCGTTTTGAAGTTATGGGACGAGTTGATGACCTAGAGCCATTCTTTGATCAATCACATATTTTGATTTCTCCTATTCTATCTGGGAGTGGTGTACGAATTAAAATACTAGAGTCAATGAGTAAAGGCTTGGCTGTTGTTGCCACAACACGTGGTGCTCAAGGTATTGAAGTAGTGCATGAGAACAACATTCTGATTGAAGATGATCCGAAAAGATATGCTGATTCCATAGTAAGGTTATCTAATGATCATGAGTTGATCGAGAAACTCAGAAGAAATTCTATGCAGTATATTGATGAGAACCATAGCATATCTAGAGCATTATTTATGAAGCGTAGAATTTATGATAGAATCTCATTGAAATAATGGATAGTGATATAGTACTTTCATATTAAAGTTAGGGGTGAAATTATGGAAGGACAACAAAAATATTCGGCTAACTCCTTTAATAATGTTGCGCAGATACAGTTAATGCAATTAATTGATCCTGGAGCGAAGCGGATTTTGGATTTAGGTTGTGGTGACGGTAAGACAACACGCATACTTCAAGAGGTCCTACCTAGTTCGCAGATTTACGGTCTAACTGCTAACGAAACAGAAGCAACCGAAAACAGTGATGCAGAGCTACAGATTGTATATGGTGATGCACACAAACTCCCCTTTGAAGACAGTTATTTTGATGCAGTCTATGCAAGGCATATTCTTGAACATTGTGTGGCCCCATTTATTGCAATTCAAGAGTTGAATCGTGTATTGTCTCTAGGCGGACAACTCATTGTAGCAGTTCCTGAAAATAATGAATGGGCAGATTCTTATCCCGATCATTATTCAGTCTTATCCCAATTAATGTGGGAAAAATTATTTGTCCAATGTGGATTTTCAATAAAAAAATCTTTTAAGGGCACCTGGTTTGCTTGGGGGGCTTCGGCAGAATTACCAGAGCTACGTTTTCAACTGGAAAAGACGAGCGATTTGGATACAGGAGAGAAACTGGCTCATATATTCTCGCCTAAAACAGGAGATCAATTTGTAGAACCCCCTAAAACAATAACTAAACATCCATTAGCATTTGTATTTCATAATTTGGTGACCTATGAGTCTATGAGAAATGTGCTATTCAAGTTGAAAGAGAATGACATTTCTTTCGATATAATTGTGCCTGTTTCATCAACAGACGAGAATGCACAACTGATGTTTGAGGATACTGCAAATTTTATAAAAAAAGAGTTTTCTAATGTTCAGCTGGGCATTGAAGATCCTTATATACGTTACAAAGTAGTATTTTTCCCTTTTCTTCCTTTCTTTTTTTCTGTAGAGAGTGATTATATTGTTCGTTATCAGTACGGCATAGGTAAGGCAGAATATAATTTTGATATGTGGAGTATGAATTTTGACTTTATACTTTGTCAATCAAATTATGACTATAAGGCCCTCAGTAATTATACGCAGGTCAAGCTTCTGGGTAACCCTAAGTTTCTAACTACCGCTAAAAGTGTAGCATCAGATAACTTCACTATACTATACATGCCAACTTATGGTGATTTAAGCTCACTAGATGAGAGATTCAATATCATTAAGTTACTTGCTAAAAAGTATAGAATAAAAATAAAACTACATCATATGACAATGTACTATGAACCTGAGCGAGTGGCTATGATTAGAGAGTTTTTCAAAGAAGAAGATATTCTTACTCACAAAGATTACCTTAGTGATATTTTTAGTTCAGTTGACTTAGTCATAACAGATACCTCAGGTTCTATATTTGACTCTATTCAATATGGTTTGCCTGTTTTGATTTTAAAGGGAATTTCTCAAGTCGTACAATCTAATCCGATCTCTTTGGAAGATGATTTAGTAGGAAAAGGGCAAATAACAACCATACATTCGGAAGAGGATATCTTCAAAGTGGATGCCATAAAAGATAATTATGAACATTATGGTGAGATGGTTAATAATTTGCGCGAACAAATATTTCCTGTTTTAGTTGATGATGTTATTGATAATTATTATAATTTTATTCAGGATTTGTTAGCAAATAACGTGGATTTCTGGGCTTTGAAGATCAATAGAAAGAAATCTTCATATATGAATAGATTGGAAAGTATGTTAGAAAACAAACAAGTGTTAATAGAAAAAATGGAGGAATCCTTCACTTCTCAGAAGGAAGGAATACTATCACTTCTAGATGATAATAAAAACCGTGTTAGGGATTTGAGTCAACAGCTCAACTCGCTTTACGAAGTTCTCTCGCAAAAAGATAGCCGTATAAATGAGCTAAGTGAAGAACTTAGAGCATTGAGTCAACTTCATAAGGATAAAGATAAACGTATACAGGAGTTAAGTGAAGAGGTTAGTATGCATGTGCAACTTCAAAGTGAAAAAGACACTCGCATCATTGAACTTAGCCAAGTTGTGAGTGAGTTTAATCAACTTCACGTGGAGAAGGATACACGAATTAATGAACTGAGCGAAGAGATTAGAGCTTTGATCTCTAAAACTAAAAAATAGTTTGTCCAAAGAGTATTATAAAAACTATTGAAATATCACTGTTATATTTCTTTTTGATTCGAATCGATTCTCTGAATATCACTTTTGAAATCGTCCAAATCACTTTATCTTTAGGAGGAGTGATTTGGACGATTATAATTTTATAGACTTTTCTGTAATGTTACTATGAAGATATTTTACTTTATATAAGGGACTGATTATTCATGAGCACGATAAAGAAAATTAAAAGTATTGTAAAAAGAGCTTTATATAAGGTTACTAAAGAGGATTCACCTATGCAAATAGCCCTAAATGAAGGGTACTACAATCCGTATGAAGGTATGAAGCTATTAAAAGATATTAAAGTTACGCTTATTGATAAGGATTACGAAGTCATTAATCAAGAATCATTTTCACTAATTACACCGGTCAAAAATGAAGCTGACGATATAATTCTTTATTTGAATAGCATTGAAAATCAAAAATTACTACCTGACGAAGTGATCATAGTTGATGGTGGCTCTAATGACGGTACTCCCTCAATTATTCGGGATTTTGCTATGAACAGTAAAGTGAAATTTAAAGTTATCGAGATCAATAGTAAGAGTATCTCCGAACAACGTAATTTAGCCATTAAAGAGGCTCAGAATGAATTGATCGTAATGGCTGATGCGGGAAATATATTAGATGAGAACTATACTAAAAACATGGTTGGCACATTAATGGAATTTCCTGATGCCGAGCTGGTAGGTTCTATATTTTATGCAGTAGATGAGAAGTTTGCAGATCATTTTATATATGGTTGGGACGGTTTCGGTGATTGGCAAAATTATTTACCAGCAGGAAAAACAATGGCTGTGCGTAGATCTATATTTCTTTCTATGGGTGGATTTCCAGAGTTTTTAAGTTTTACTGGAGAAGATGCTCTTTTTGATATATTTTATAGAAACATTAGTACCCGTTGGGTATTTAACAAAGCTGCCTTTGTATACTGGGATATCCCCAGAACCTGGGAAGATTGCTTAAAGAAGTTTTATTCTTATGGTGTTGGCGCAGGTGAGAACCATATGGGAGACTCAGGTTATTATGTAAGGCAAGTCAAAATGAGACAAGGAATTTATGCACCAGATTCAATTCCGATCACTGATCAAATGTACTCCGGATATTTGTTTGGAAGGGAAAAGAGAGCTGAAATTGAATTTAATGTTCGTAATGTTAATAACTTAATTGTAATCTTTTCTGAAAATCAGCTACATGTTGATTCTGCTGCTTGGCAGAAAGTAAAAGAATATATACAAAATAACAATAAGGTTATTTTCATCTCACACTTGAGACAATTCCCTGCAGAAAAACATGTGGATTTTGATTTCACTTTACTTGAATTATATGATTTTAGATCTGGTTTTAGTATTGAAGATTTATTGAGAAGGTATGGACGATTTGTTTCCAAAATGAAAATTGAGATTCTGGGCGATAACGAAGTTTTTGAATCTACAGCAAATGTAATAAGAAACTGGAGGGAACATAAATAGTGAATAAAAGTGAAAATGGTTTTGATAGTAAGGCTGTTGAAGAAAACTTATTAAATATTTTGAACCAAGAGGGTAAATTGAACTCAGACCCAGAGATTCAGGAACTATATAATCGACTATACAAGTCTTTATATTTAATGCGGGATTTTTCTTTAGACTATGAAGCACAAGATGCTAAGACTTTTAAAAAAAAGATTTTAAAAATATATCGCAAGTTTTGGAGAATAGGCGCATCTCCTTATATACAGTATCATAATCAATTTCATGCTACGCTAATTAATTTGTTATATTTGCAGAATGTCATTATTGAAGATTTAAAATCAAAAGCGGAGAATGAATAGGGAGGGGGGAATGTGGTAAAAGTACCACCAATTCGTATTTTTGTATCCGATATACAACCTATTTTGCCTTCTATTGCTGGAGGACGTTTACGTCTAGCGGGGATATGGGGAAATATACCTGATGGTTTTCAACTAGACTATGTAGGAACCTTTGATAACGCAAAACAAAAGAAGACGATTAAGAAGTTTGGCTCAAATTCAACTGAAATTCTAGTTCCTTGTAGCGATGAGCATTTCTCAAAATTATTATTGGAAAACGCCTCATTCCCGAGTCTTAATTTATTTGATATAGCTTTTCATCGATTTGTTCATTTATCTGATCAATATATCTTAGAATCAGTGAGTTATATGAAAGATGCAGATATAGTTATTTTCTCTCATCCATGGAGCTACAGGGTTCTGAAACCATTTATTGATACCAGTAAACAAACTATAGTATATGATTCGCAAAATGTGGAATCCTTTTTGAGGGCTGAAGATTTATTAAGTCAGCAGTATAAGAGATTAGGATCTCAGTTATTGAGAGAAATCATTGAGATTGAGAATGAATTATTACAGGATGCTGATTTGATTTTGACTTGTTCCAAACGAGATTTTGATCAATTTATAACTATATACGGAGTTAAGCAAGACAAGTTATTGTTGACCCCTAATGGAGTTTCTGTAAAAAAATCAACGGATCATATCTCTGCTACAAACAAGAAAAGAATGAAGAAAAAATGGGGATTGAAAAGAAAGTATAATGCAGTGTTCTCAGGTAGCTATTTTGGCCCTAATGTTAGGGCTTTAAAATATATCAATAAAATAGCAAGTTTATGTCCAGAAATAGATTTTCTCGTTACTGGTGATTTAAATGATGTCATAAAGTCAAAAGATTTATCTGAAAATGTTCATTTGTTAGGCCTGTTAAATGAGAAAAAATTGAAGGAAGTATACGATATATCAGATGTTGGATTAAATCCCATTGAAATTGGATCCGGAAGCAATATTAAAGTGTTTACTTATATGGAGGCAGGCTTAACGGTTGTATCTACACCGTTTGGTGCAAGAGGAATAGATGTTCTTGATAAAGGATTTTATGAGGGCAAAGAAGCCATAGTTATTGCTGAATTGGAAGTGTTTGTAGACAAGTTGAAAGATGTGCTTAATGATGAAAACCGACGAATTGAAATCGCTGCTCAGGGGCAAAAGATGGTTAAGTCGCACTATAGTTGGAAGGAGATATCAGAGAGGGTATGTCAGGTTATGAAGTCAAGATTTCAGTTATAATTCCGACGTATGAACGTTCAAGTTATCTTCTAAGACTTTTACGTCGTCTTTGTCAAAGTCGCTATAAACATTTTGATGTAATAATAATTGATCAGTCGGAACAACCAACCAATGTAGATAGATTTTTAGATAGATTGAATATGCAGTATCACCACGTTTCATTTCGTGGTGCGGGACTAGCTCGAAATTTTGGCGCCAAAATTGCTACAGGTGCAATTATAGCTTTTACGGATGATGACTGTATTCCCTCCAAAAATTGGCTAAGTAAAGCGTCTGAATTATTTCTTGAAAAGGATATTATCGGGATAGAAGGGCGTATATATGCCCCAAAGTATAAAACTAATCCTAAAAAATATCGAGTGGTGTCAAACCGGGGACTTGAGAACTTCGGCTTCATGACTGCGAACTTATTTCTAAAAAGAGAGTATTTTCATAGGGTGGGGGGATTTGATGAAAGGTTTAACAACCCACATTTTCGTGAAGATACTGATTTTGGCTGGAGATTACAGAGGTATGGTGAAATTCTATTTTCTGAAGATGTAAAAGTACTACATCCGTCAGAAAGATATAGAGAGGAAACGAACAGGAATCATTTTTTTGTACATGATGCTCTACTTTTCCATAAGCATCCTGAAAAATATTTGGAATTATTTATTAAGGAAAAGCACTATATTACAAATTCGAAATTTTGGGAGAATTTTTTGAGCGGTTTTGAGAGACATCATGTAAATAAGGAGCTTCTTCATAAATTACTGCAACATAATTCGATTGATTTAGGTTACGTACCCTTGTTCAGAATATTTCCATTTATCAAAAATTCAGTTATATAGGTATAATTTTTTTACAATGGCTCACTTTCAAATATATCAAGAATTAATTGAATAAAGTTTCCTGCTATTATAATAAAAAAAGGTAGGGGAATCAAAATGAAAGCAGTTATTCTAGCAGGTGGGACGGGCTCCCGCCTTTTTCCTTTAACCAAAGTAACTAATAAACACCTGCTTCCCGTAGGCAAGTATCCTATGATTTTTCATTCTGTATACAAGTTTAAAGAGGCAGGGCTTACTGATATTATGGTCATCACTGGTAAGGAACATATGGGTGATGTAGTGAATCTTCTAGGTAGCGGAAGTGATATTGGTGTTTCATTGACATATCGGGTTCAAGATGAAGCAGGTGGCATAGCTCAGGCTCTTGGGTTGGCAGAACAATTCGTAGGAGATGAGCAGATGGTTGTTATTTTGGGAGATAACGTATTTGAAGACACTATCAAAGAATATGTTGAGAATTTCAATAACCAGAAGTCCGGAGCGAAAATATTAATCCAAGCTGTTCCTGACCCTCAACGATTTGGAGTGCCTGAATTGGATAGCACACACATTGTATCTATAGAGGAAAAGCCACAGAATCCTAAAAGCAATTATGCGGTTACAGGCATATATATGTTTGATAGCAATGTATTTGACATTATCAAAACTCTGAAGCCCTCCACCCGAGGTGAACTGGAGATTACAGATGTTAATAATGCATATATTGAACGAGGAAATCTGACCTATGACATACTTAAGGGATGGTGGACTGACGCAGGCACACATGCATCATTGGCTCGAGCCAATGAATTAGCGCATGAACTTACTTTTGGTGATGAGTTTGGAAAGTTAAAGATATAAATTAGAAGGGATGGCGAACGATCTGAATATCACTCCTTCCAAATTAAACGGTGCTTTATTAATTGAACCCGTAGTTCATGGTGATCACCGTGGGTTTTTCATGGAAAGTTATAACGATAACGTCATGAAACAAAACGGGCTTCCCTATGAGTTTATCCAAGATAATCAATCTTTGTCTGCTCAACCCGGTGTACTTCGTGGGTTGCATTTTCAACTTAATCCTAAAGCTCAAACCAAGTTAATCCGTGTTCTTTCCGGCGCGATCTACGATGTTATTGTCGACATTCGAAAAGGTTCTCCGACCTTTGGTCAATGGCAAGGTTTTATTCTCAGCGATCACAACCACCGCCAACTGCTTGTTCCAAAAGGATTTGCTCACGGTTTTTGTACGTTGGTTCCTGACACCCAGGTCTTGTACAAAGTAGACGAATTCTATTCCCCCGAGCATGATCGCGGCATATTATGGAGTGATCCGGCACTTGGAATCGATTGGCCTACGTCCAATCCGATCTTGTCCGACAAGGATCAGAGGCACCCATTGCTGAAGGACGCGGAGATCAATTTTAATTTTGAAGTGAAGTAATTAGGAGGTTCCCATTCATGAAATTGCTCGTTACCGGCGGCGCCGGATTTATTGGAAGTAATTTTGTTATGTATATGTTGGAGCAGTACCCGGACTATGAGATCGTCAATGTAGATGCGCTTACCTATGCGGGTAATTTGGAAAATTTAAAATCTCTTGAGGGTAACAAGCGGCATACCTTTATCAAAGCAGATATTACGGATGCTGTTAAGATGGATCATTTGATTTGCCAGGGTGTAGATGTAGTGGTTAATTTTGCAGCAGAATCACACGTGGATCGCAGCATACTGGAACCGGATGTTTTCGTGCGTACGAATGTGAATGGAACCCAGGCGCTGCTTGAAGCGGCTAAAAAACACAATATCACCAAGTTCGTTCAAGTATCGACGGATGAGGTGTACGGTTCTCTAGGTCCAACAGGCCTTTTTACAGAGGATACTCCTCTTCAACCTAATAGCCCTTACTCTGCCTCCAAAGCAGGAGGAGATATGCTGGTGCGTGCTTATCACGAAACCTTTGGTCTGCCTGTAAACATTACGCGTTGCTCTAACAACTACGGCCCACTTCAATTTCCTGAGAAGCTTATTCCCCTTATGATCTCACGTGCGTTGAATGATGAAGGTCTGCCTGTATACGGAGATGGCTTGAACATTCGGGATTGGCTCTATGTAGAGGATCATTGCAGTGCGATTGATCTTGTTATTCACAAGGGGCGTAACGGTGAAGTATATAATATTGGCGGTAACAACGAACGGACGAACATACACATTGTGAATACCATCTTGGAGCAGCTGGGAAAACCTGAGTCTCTAATCCAATATGTACAGGACCGTCTGGGACATGACCGGCGTTATGGTATCGACCCAACCAAAACGATGACCGAACTTGGCTGGAAGCCTAAGCATAACTTTGAGACAGGAATTAAGGAAACGATTCAGTGGTACTTGGATAACAAGGATTGGTGGATACGTATTCAATCTGGTGCCTATCAGGAGTACTATGAGAAACAGTACGGGGCTCGCTTAGGAGACGATAAGGAATGAAGGTTCTCGTAACGGGTGCAAGCGGCCAGCTTGGACGAGATGTTGTGCTTCTTTTAGAAAAAGAGGGGCATGATGTTCTTGCTTGTGATCGGGACCAGATGGATATTACTAATCAAGCCCAATGTAATGAGGTTGTATCTTCATATCATCCAGAGGTCATTATACATTGTGCGGCATATACTGCCGTAGATGCAGCAGAGACTGATACGGATGGTGCATATAAGGTGAACTCAGTAGGCACACGCAACGTTGCTGTAGCTGCAGAGAAAGTCGGAGCCAAGCTGATTTACATCAGTACAGATTATGTCTTCGATGGTCAGTCGACGAATTCTTATCAGGAATACGATGATACGAATCCTCAAAGTGTGTATGGCAAATCCAAACGAGCTGGAGAGTGGCTGGTGCAATCATTGTGCACAAAATGGTTTGTTGTACGAACATCATGGGTGTATGGCCTTCACGGTAATAATTTTGTCAAAACCATATTGAAGCTGGGTCAGGAGAAACCAAAACTTCAGGTTGTTCATGATCAAAAAGGGTCGCCCACATATACCGTGGACTTGGCGTTATTCCTTATTGAACTAATGGGCACAGAGATGTATGGGATATATCATGCTTCTAATCGTGGAGATTGTACCTGGTACGAGTTTACCCAAGCTATATTTGAGGAGGCTCAAACTTCTGTTGGAGTTTCCATTCAAGCAGAATTGGAACCTTGCACAACGGAGCAGTTTCCGAGGCCAGCTCCTAGACCTGTTAATTCAGTAATGGATCACATGTCCATTCGAATTAACGGTCTAACGGATCTCCGCCCGTGGCGGGAAGGTTTACGTGATTTTATCCGTTCTATGTCATAATCAAAACAAATCTAATACAACATTAATGAACTCTCGCTCTTGTATTTCCGGGCGGGAGTTTTCGTATATAATAAAGAGAAAAGTTTAAATTTCGAGGTGCAGTATGAACCAATCTAAAGTATGTGTCATGCTTTCTACATATAACGGTGCAAAGTATATTGAGGAACAACTTGAAAGTCTACTCGCACAGCGCCACGTCGAGATGGATATTTATATCCGGGATGATGGGTCTTCCGATGAAACTGTCCAGAAGGTTCGCAAATATGCTAAATCTTTTTCTGATCAGATCAAAATTTACCTTTTTGAAGGTGAGAATCTAGGCGTGATCGGGAGTTTTTTTGAACTGATGCGTTTAACACAGCTCAAATATGATTTTTACGCCTTTTGTGATCAGGATGATGTGTGGAAGTCGGACAAACTTAGCAGGGCTGTGGAACAACTTCAATCAAGGCCATCCAAAATTCCGTTGATGTATTGTTCTTCTACCCAAATGGTGGATCAAGAGTTGAATCCTTTAAACATGTGGCCTCAGCTTCCTCCGAAACCACTCAGTATGTGCAATGCTTTAGTCGAAAATTGTTGTGTGGGTTGTACCATGGTTCTAAATTCAGTTACATTTGAGCATCTCAGAATGAATCTTCCCTCCGATCACAAAAGCATCATTATGCATGATTGGTGGATATATCTTGTCGTTGCCTCTTTTGGTGAAGTAATCTTCGATAAGGAGCCAATGATATTGTATCGACAGCATCAAGGAAATGTACTTGGTGGTAGCAATGATAAACTTTTTACAAAATGGAAGAACAGATGGAATCGTTTTATGAATGGGAAGAATCATTTTATTTTAAGTAAACAAGCAAGTGCATTTTTTGAGATATATAAAGATCAGTTATCTACACAACAGCAAGAAGACATACAACATTTTTTGTATCAGAGAGATCGTAGTTTGCATAATAGAATCAGTTATGCCCTGAATATGCCATTCTACCGTCAAGCCTCGCTGGATAACCTTGTTCTCAAACTTATATATGTAATGAAGAAGGTTTGAAGTTGTGATTGAATATACTTTAAGTCCCTTCTGATGCCAACATATGCTATACTTTCAATAGTTAAACATGAGACGAAGTCAGGAGTTATCAAAATGATTCATACAACGGATACTTCACTAACTGAAGTGTCACATATAAATAATAATGATAAGGTTGACGTTAGCATTATCATCGTTAACTACAATACACGCCAACTAACCTTGGATTGTCTGGCATCAGTTTATGCGTCTCAGACCTCTTACCAATATGAGATTATTGTCGTAGATAACGCTTCGCGAGATGATTCAGTTCAAGCCATTCAACAAGCTTATCCGAATGTGCGAATGATCGCTAACTCTACCAACACCGGCTTTGCCGTAGCCAACAATCAAGGAATGGACATTGCCAGCGGACGTTATATTCTGCTTCTTAATTCCGATACGGTTGTTCAGCCAGATACGTTGCATACGATGGTCTATTTTATGGATCGCCACCCCGAAATGGGGGCTTCCGGTTGTAAGGTCATTCTTCCAGACGGCTCACTGGATAAAGCCTGCAAGAGAGGGTTTCCAACGCCATCTGCGTCATTCTATTACGCGTTTGGGTTTTCCCGGCTTTTTCCGGATCGGCCGAAATTTAATCAATACCAATTGGGGCATCTTAGTCCAGATGATGAATATCCTGTAGATTGTCTGGTTGGTGCGTTTATGTTGGTACGTCGTGAGACCATTGAGCAGATTGGTGGATTGGACGAGACGTTTTTTATGTATGGTGAAGATATCGACTGGTGTTATCGTATTAAAGAGGCAGGGTGTGGCATTTATTACTATCCGCGTACATATATTGTGCATTATAAGGGTGGTAGTGCCCGTCGCAAACCTTTGAAAATTACGTATGAGTTTCATAGAGCAATGTGGGTGTTCCACCGCAAGCACTACGCAAAAAAGCATAATCCATTGATGAACGGAGCCGTATGGATGGGCATATCTTTAAAGTTTACGTTATCCCTCCTGCGTAACTGGGTATCTCTGCCTTCTCGTTCGAAGAGAACTGTTACACCGACGAGAACGGAAAACGAAGTATCATCCGAGGTGAAATCATGATTCGGCGTAATCAACGGTTTTTAACTCAATTGTATATCGCATCGGACTTTGGTGTTATTCAGCTGTCGTTTTTGCTGGCATGGTGGTTAAAATTTGAAAGTGAGCTGTTAACGAATCATAGCCCGTTGCCTATAGAGAAGTATTTGATGTGGAGCTTGGTCTATGCAGTGCTTGCTATATTAGCAGGTCTGTTATCTTCACTTTATGTACCTAAACGCAAAAAGCGTTTTGTTGATGAACTTTGGAAAATTATCCAATCTCATGGCATAGCCTTCTTCATGCTGCTGAGTCTGATGTTCTTTTTCAAGGAAGTAAATATCTCGCGCGCATATCTCGCGATGTATATGATCGGTAACATGTCCTTCACGTTGATCTATCGTTATATGGTGAAGTTACAACTAAAACACTTGCGCAAGAAAGGATTTAACCGCCAATTTGTATTAATCCTTGGAGCAGGTTCCCTTGGTAAACGATTCTATGACAACCTCAGAAGTTATCCTGAACTGGGGTATGAAGTGACGGGATTTTTAGATGACTATCGCCACTGGGATCAAGTTGAACAAAAGAGATACAGCCCGATTCTAGGGAAAATCGACGAACTGGAAGAATTTTTGTCTACGCACTATGTAGACGAGGTTATTCTGGCTTTGCCGCTGGATGCACATGATAAGTATTCAGACATTATCAATTTGTGTGAGAAGGCGGGAGTGCGTACACTGATTATTCCGGATTTCTTCGATTATTTGCCAGCAAGACCTCACTTTGATAACTTTGCAGGTATGCCGATGATTAATGTGCGTGACATTCCGCTGGACATTACCATTAATCGTCTGATGAAACGTGCGTTTGATATTGTGTTTTCGCTCGCAGCAATCATCGTTACATCTCCTGTTATGCTCGGCGTGGCGTTAGGTGTCCGTCTAACATCCCCAGGGCCGATTATTTTCAAACAGGAGCGGGTGGGACTTAACAGACGTAATTTCATGATGTATAAGTTCCGTTCTATGAAGGCGATGCCTGAAGGTTTGGAAGATACAGGCTGGTCCACCAAGAATGATCCGCGCCGAACGACATTTGGCACATTCATTAGACGCACAAGTCTAGATGAATTGCCGCAATTTTTTAATGTGCTGTTGGGTCATATGAGTGTTGTTGGTCCTCGGCCAGAACGACCTTACTACGTCAACCAATTCAGGGATGAAATCCCAAAATATATGATCAAACATCACGTTCGCCCGGGAATAACAGGATTGGCACAGAGCAAGGGATTACGAGGAGATACCTCGATTGAGGATCGAATTGAACAAGATATCTTTTATATTGAAAACTGGTCTTTATTATTCGATATCAAAATCATATGGGAAACCATTCGAAATGGTCTCAAGAATGCATATTAGGATTACTTGACGGTATTGATTTACAATTTCATACCACCATTTAACAGCCGCCTCGGGCGGCTATTTTGTTTTGCACCTCCTCAATTCGGGTAGTTAGCTATCAAAAAGGTACTGAGGATGTGAATGCTATATGAAACGCATTGCCGCCGTGTTAATACTACTGATCGTTACCGTGGGCACACTCTTTTTCGCCTATGAAAGCGAGAGTGAGGAACAACGGGACGGATTTACCGCCTATAGATTAATCGCCCATGCGATGGGCAGCATTCGTGATCAACCATATACCAACGCCTATGAAGCGATGATTGCCAATTACGAGAAAGGCACACGTGTATTTGAGATCGACTTTATGTTGACATCGGATCGCAAAGCCGTAGCCAGACATGAATGGACCGCTAATATGAGTAAAATGCTAGGACAAGAAGAAGAGCTTCCGGAGGATAAACAGGCCGGGGCGTTGACACATGATGAATTCATGGATACGCCAATCTTGGGCATGTATCAACCCATGGATGCCGCTGGCATTATAGATGTACTGGCTCAGTACCCAGATATGTATATCGTAACCGACACCAAGGAACAGAAGGATGAGGATATTCAGCAGGTGTTAAGGTCCCTCGTAGATGCTGCCAAAGAACATGATCCATCCGTGCTGGATCGAGTGGTTGTACAGATCTATAACGAACCGATGCTTGAAACGGTGAAAGAAGTCTATGCATTCCCTTCCATTATCTATACGTTATATGCCACACAGGATACAGAAGATCAGGTTGTTGATTTTGTACAAAAGAATGATATTGATGCCGTGACTATGCCGGAATATAAAGTAAACCAGAATTTCGTCGCCAAGCTGAATAGTGCAGGCTCAGTCACCTACGTGCATACCATCAATGACACTGAACAGGTGGCTAACTATGAGAAATGGGGCGTGTACGGGGTCTACTCGGACGTGCTGACGGAGCAGGAACTGGATGAGATGAATACACGTTTTGCCTGGAAACCGTAAAATGTCTTAATTATAATCATTACAGAATCCAAATCACAGGCTTTTCCATACCAGAAGAGGGAAATGCCTGTGATTTTCTGTTCCCCTTTTTATACGAACATTGACACTCACTGTCTGCTGACTTAGACTTAGTTTACAAGCTTTCTAGGATGCAGAAGAACCTCTGGAGGAATGTTCGTTGATAGACATGATTAAGCAGTGGAGACATGTATTTAAGCTTGACCCGGACCGGGAGATTACGGACGAAGAACTTGATCTGGTCTGCATGTCGGGGACCGATGCAATCATCGTCGGTGGATCTTCCGGAATTACTTATGATAACACGGTAGACCTGATGTCCCGTGTGCGTCGTTATGAGTTGCCATGTGTGCTTGAAGTATCTGATCTGGAGGCTGTTGTTCCCGGCTTTGATGGATATCTGATCCCTATGGTCCTGAATGCAACGGACAGCAAGTGGATGATTGGGCAACACCAGCAAGCCATAGAGCGTTACGGTTATCTCATTCCATGGGATCTGCTTATTGCCGAGGGTTACATTGTGCTTAATGCAAACTCCACGGTAGCGCGGTTGACTGGTGCAGATACGGAATTGACAACAGGAGCTGCAGTGGCATATGCCCAGGCTGCGGAACGTCTGCTCAATCTTCCCATTGTATATATGGAGTACAGCGGAACGTTCGGAGATATGGAGCTTGTTGGTGAGACGTACAGACAACTGGATCGGGCACACCTAATCTACGGCGGTGGAATTGATGATCCGGAGAAAGCCTCGCAGGCTGCCCAGGTTGCAGATACCGTCGTGGTAGGTAACATTGTGTACAGCGATTTGGCTAAGGCACTTGAGACGGTGTTGGCTGTGAAAGGAACCATTTAATCGGTTTAGTTTACCATTCCCCCATTTTCCCCTTATGATCTGTTAAAATAGAACTTTGCCCTTACTAATTAAGCGATTCGTATACAAGAGTTAGGTTTACACAGAAACGAAGTGTTCTCTCTTGTATTTTTACTACCTTTAAATATAAGCTAAACTAATTTTTACGCGAGAACGAAGAGGACAGAAATAAGCTGGAGAAGCGGAGCGTTCGCCTTTATTACCGGATTTTCACCTTTGAAAAAGTAGATCGAAAAATCCGGGAATAACAGCGATCGGAAGATTATTCTGTCATCGGAGTGGCGAGTGTAACCTATTAATTTTGCTTTATAGACCAACCAACGAAAGGAGCATGCATGCATGCAACCTGTAAATATACATGATGCCGTTGCACGACTTAACACCCCTCAACGGCAAGCCGTCGAGGCGACGGATGGCCCGCTGCTGATTATGGCCGGAGCGGGCTCCGGCAAGACCCGGGTGCTGACACACCGGATTGCCTACCTTATTGCAACACGGAAGGCACCCCCGTGGGGCATTTTAGCGATTACATTTACGAACAAAGCCGCCCGTGAGATGCAAGACCGGGTATCCCAACTCGTTGGTGGCTCCCAAGGACGCGACATCTGGGTATCCACGTTCCACTCCATGTGCGTGCGTATTTTGCGCCGTGACATTGAACGTATTGGTTTTACCTCCAACTTCAGTATCTTGGACTCATCGGACCAATTATCTGTAATTCGCAGCTGTATGAAAGATCAGAATATTGATACCAAGAAATTTGAGCCCAAAGCAGTTCAATCCATGATGAGCACGGCCAAGAATGAACTGATCAGTCCGGAGCAATATGAGAAGCAGGCGGGAGACTATTTCGAAGGAATTGTGGCGAAGGTATATAAGATGTACCAGAAACGGTTAAGAGCCAACAACTCGCTTGATTTCGACGATCTCATTATGCAGACCATTCAACTGTTCAAAGAAGTGCCTGAGGTCCTCGACTTTTATCAAAAGAAATTCCAGTACATTCACGTCGATGAATACCAGGATACGAACCGTGCACAGTACATGTTGTGCCGCATGCTCGCTGACAGCCACCACCACATCTGCGTTGTAGGGGATAGCGACCAGTCGATCTATCGCTGGCGCGGGGCGGATATCAGTAATATCCTGAACTTTGAGAAAGATTACCCTGAAGCAAACACGATTTTGCTGGAGCAGAACTATCGTTCTACTTCCAATATCCTGAATGCAGCGAATGAAGTGATCGGCCTGAATACAGGGCGTAAACCGAAGAAACTGTGGACGGACAAAGAGGGTGGTTCGAAGATCAAGGTGTACCGTGCGGATTCCGAACATGATGAGGGGTATTTTGTTACCTCCGAGATTAGTAAAAATGTGAAGAACGGCAAATCCTATCAGAACCATGCCATTTTGTACCGTACTAACGCCCAGTCCCGGGTTATAGAGGAAATTCTGATCAAGTCTGATATTCCGTATCAGATTGTCGGCGGCATCAAGTTCTATGATCGTAAAGAGATCAAGGACATTCTGGCGTATCTGCGCCTGTTATCCAATCCAGACGATGACATCAGTCTCACCCGGATCATTAATGTTCCTAAGCGTAGTATCGGTGATACAACGGTAGCGAAGCTCGCGGCTGCGGCAGGAGAGCGTGGGATTTCCATTTACCGAGTACTTCAGGTTGTGGACGATCTTGGATTTGCAGGCCGTACGCGGAATGCGCTGGTGGAGTTCTATGACATGATCGCTGCGTTGCATCAGATGGTAGAGTATCTGTCTGTAACTGAATTGACAGAGAAGATCCTTGAGATGAGTCAATACCGTCTTGAGATGCAAAATGAAAACACACTCGAATCTCGTGCACGGCTGGAGAACATTGATGAGTTCCTGTCGGTAACCATGGAATTTGAGAAAAATAATGAAGACAAAACGCTCGTATCGTTCCTCACCGATCTTGCATTGATTGCTGACATCGACAGTATGAACGATGATGAAGAGGACCAGAGCGACGCTGTTACCCTGATGACCATGCACAGTGCCAAAGGTCTGGAGTTCCCGGTTGTCTTTATCGTGGGTATGGAAGAAGGGGTCTTCCCGCATAGCCGTGCCTTTATGGACAATGAAGAGTTGGAAGAAGAACGACGACTTGCTTATGTAGGGATCACCCGTGCGGAAGAGCAACTCTTCCTGTCTTGTGCCCAGATGCGGACGTTGTTTGGACGTACAACGGCGAACCCGCCTTCCCGCTTCCTGGATGAAATTCCGGACGAGCTAAAGGAAGACACCTCGATGGCTCGTGATCGTTACCGCCGTGGCAGTAGCGGAGGTGGCTCGTATGGTGGACGTGGACTGGGTTCCAGTGGGGGAAGTAACTTTGGTGGTGGCACCAAGCTGTTTGATCACCAGAGCAAGAGCGGTTCATCTGCTACTTCATCCACGCCAACTTCGCGTGTGACTACAAGTGTCTCCCGCCCAACATATGCTACGCCATCATCAGCTTCCAAGCCTGTAGCTTCTAATGGTGAAGCAGGGTTTAAGGCAGGAGACAAAGTGCAGCATGGCAAATGGGGAACAGGCACGATTGTTGCGGTCAAAGGTACAGGGAATGATACCGAGCTGCAGATTGCATTCCCGGCTCCGGTTGGCGTGAAACGTCTGCTTGCCGGTTTTGCCCCAATTACCAAAGTAGAATAATTTCTGGACGAAACTTCCTTTTGCATGATAGCGGAGAGAACAGAAATAACTTGAAGAAGCAAAGCGTTCGCCTTTATCCCAGGATTTCTACCTTCTAAAATGAATTAAAAGAATCTGGGGATAACAGCGATCGGAAAGTTATTCTGTTATCGGAGTGTTAGTGTGGATATTCATTATTGAAATTATGTAGTGATACCAACGATGGAAAGTTATTCTGTTCTCCGAGTTCAATTGCAATAGGAGTGTTCGTTCTACATATATGATCAAATTAACGGAGGGATGGCCCTGTATGGACCCGATGCACCGGATGGAGCAACTCGTTACCGAGCTGAATCAGCATAATTATCAGTACTACACGATGGATCAGCCACAGATCAGCGATAAGGAGTATGACCTTCTGTACGATGAACTGGTTACGCTGGAACAGGAAAGCGGCATGGTTCTGCCTGATTCTCCAACCCAGCGTGTGGGTGGCGAATTGCTCAAGGGGTTTACCCCACATCGCCATTTATCCTCATTGTGGAGTCTGGACAAAGCGCAGAATATTGAGCAGCTACGGAGCTGGAATACCCGTGTACTGAAACTGATTAATGACTATAACAGTAAAAATCCGGATACGCCGTTACCGGAACCGGGTTATGTCATCGAGTTGAAGTTTGACGGATTGACGTTGAACCTGACCTACACCAACGGTGAGTTGGTACAAGCCTCTACGCGTGGTAACGGTACGGTGGGCGAAGGGATTTTGGCACAGGTTAGAACGATCCGATCCGTTCCGCTCAAAATTCCTTACACAAGCGGTACGATTGAAGTACAGGGTGAAGGCATCATGAATCTGTCTGTCTTGGACCGATACAATGAGACGGCGGCCGAGCCGCTCAAGAATGCACGGAATGCAGCAGCGGGAGCGCTACGCAACTTGAATCCTAAGGCGACGGCTGAGCGTAGGCTGAATGCTTATTTTTATAACGTAGGTTATTCGGATGAGATTCAGTTTGCCAATCATCAGCAGATGATGGATTTCCTGCGTGAGAACCGCTTCAAAGTGAATCCATCCATCACGTATTTCCATGAGTTTGATGATGTAATGGAGCAACTGGCCGCCATTCAGGAGAACCGGGGTCAACTGGACTATCTGATTGATGGAGCTGTTATCAAAATTACGGACATGCGCACACGCGAGGTGCTGGGTTATACCGATAAGTTCCCTCGCTGGGCGGTGGCATATAAATTCGAGGCAGAAGAGACCACGACGGTTCTTAACGCTGTGGTATGGAATGTAGGTCGTACCGGCAAAGTGACTCCGCTGGCACGGGTAGAACCGGTTGAACTTGCCGGGGTAACGGTTCAGAACTGTACTCTTAACAATGTCGGCGATATTGAGCGCAAAAATCTGAAGTTCGCTCTGGGCACACGGGTCTTTATCCGTCGCTCCAATGACGTCATTCCTGAGATTCTGGGTAAAGTGACTGAGGAGAGTGATGGCGAGGAGATCGTCTTCCCTGAGCAGTGTCCTGCATGTGGATTCCCACTGGAGCAACGCGGAGCGCATCTATTCTGTAACAACAGACTTGCGTGTAAACCGCAAACGGTGGCACGAATTTCCCATTTTGCTTCCCGTGATGCCATGGACATCGAGACATTCAGTGAGAAAACGGCAATTCAGTTGTATGATGAATTGAACGTACGTGAGCCTGCCGACCTGTATACGTTACAGTTTGATGATCTGGTGAAGCTGGAGCGGTTTGGGGAAAAGAAAGCGAACAACCTTATCGCTGCGCTGGAACTCAGTAAGGATCGTGATCTGGCTTCCTTCTTATACTCACTGGGTATTCCGAACACAGGTAAGTCCACCACGCGCATGCTCGCTGATCATTACCGGGATCTGCACGCCATTATGAATGCAACCGTGGAAGAACTGGTTGAGTTACCCGACGTGGGTGGTATCGTGGCTGAGAGCATCGTAAACTTTTTTGCAGATCCGTTTACACAGGCTGCGATTGAGAAAATGCTCAACTTGGGCGTGAAAGCTCAGGCACCTGAGGCACCAGCCGTTGCTGTTGTGGAAGATTCCTTCTTCAGTGGGAAAACGGTCGTCTTGACCGGAACGCTGCACCAATTGACGCGGGAAGAGGCGACGCAAAGACTGGAAGCACTCGGAGCGAAGGTAACTGGCAGTGTGTCGAAAAAGACAGATTTGGTTATTGCCGGAGAGAAGGCAGGTAGTAAACTAACCAAAGCCCATGATCTGGGCATTCCTACGATTGAGGATGAGGACGAACTGGTACGTCTTTTGAATCCCTAGGGTTAAAATGTAATCAGAGAGTTCATAATGAGAAAAAAGAAAAAAGCCCCCGAAGACACGAATATGTGATCGGGGGCTTTTGCTAGTTATCTAGATTATTTTCACAACGAGTGCACATTCACCAATCTTAACTGATCAGGATCCACTAATGTTGTTAGGGATGCGCTGAGATGCGCCTGTAAGCCATGCATCCTTGTCATATCCTCGTTCTTCCCAGTAACCGATATGTTCACTGTCGATGAGTTCAATGCGATTCAACCATTTTACTGATTTATAGGCATACATTTGAGGAATGACAAGCCGTACCGGACCGCCAAGATCAGCCGGGATGGGTTTGCCATCATGCATGACAGCGACCATAATATCCTCCATTTGCGCTTGATCCATCGTAATGGCATCCGTATACACACCATCACCGGAATAAAATTTCACACTGTGAGCTTCCGGTTTGACCCCGGCTTGTTTCAAAAGCTGTGCAAGAGAAATGCCTTCCCAGGTATTCTTATATACAGACCAGCCCGTTACACAGTGAAAATCACTAACCTGTACGGTGCGCGTCAGCTTCACGAATTGTTCCCAATTCCAAACCTGTGCCCGTTCAACCAGTCCATCAATTCGGAAAGACCAGTTAGCATTGGAGAAGGACGGTATAGGCGTAACCGTATATACGCGGAAATGACCTTCAGCTCCGCCTCCAATGGGAGGTGAAGAGGCAGACAGCGGTTGTGGCAGAGGAACCATACGGTTAGGGTCGTTCTCCAGCATGCTATCAATACTGTTATCGATCTTGAGATTTCGTCCTACCCAGGATATAAAAGTAGGACCAAGAGTCACGGCGAGACCAACCCCCACAGCAGAACGGATGAAAGCTCGTCGTGTATACAACGGCTGAGGTCGCTCCTCTGATTTGAGGGGATCTCTCTCGGAACTGCGATCAAACTGGGAAGAAGATATAGCAGCCGGAGTTTCTTTTTCATCCGATATTGAATCAGATGGATCAGCTGAATTTTGAGTTCGTGTTGAAGTTGTAGGTGTAGTGGTTTTAACCGCACGACGTGCAGGGTCCTTTAACCATTTGGTCCGAGTGATGGAGTGATAGATAATATAAGGTAAGCCCACCCAAGTCAGCAGGTCATGGATCAGAAGTGCAGCATTCGACCATCGAGGTCCAGCTAGCTTGAACTGCCATAATACAATACCCGAGAGTAGCCAGCCTATCAGCAGCGCAAGAACAAAGATGGTGTTCACCCTTTGCAATGGCCTATTTCGAAGCTGTTTCCAGTGCTTTCCGGCCAAAATCAAGTAATATACTACGGGTGCCAGCATAGCTAGCCCAATGATGATATGTAGCCATTTTAACCAGACACGTCCAATTCCGAGTATCTCGCGCCAAAAGCCGCCTACCAGCATAAGACCTGTTACAGCAAGGATCACAACAATCCAGGCATTCCAAGCATGGATGGAAACTAACTTTTTGCCGTAACCTTTGCGTCTGTTCTTCAACCATTGTTTCAAGTGCGATCACCCCATATAGGTTAGTAATGAGTTTATTCAGAACTTTGATATGTAATAGCTAGCTGTGAATGGAGTGCGTGATCTGTGTAAAGGTGCAATGCAAGATGGATATACGACTGTTCATAGGCTACTTATGAAAGTAGTACACTTGACTGCTTAACCTTATCTCTATATCTATATACCTTATTATAGAGTTTTTGGATCACTTTCTTCAAACGAACAGAAGGGCAAGGATCGTTATCACGATCATTACTCTAACTAGAACTCATCTAGATCATTATTACTTGTGGTTATAGAAGGCAGTAATATAGAAATGAGTTATTTCTTTTATATGTAATACACTTTTAGGGTAGCATTTCACTTGTTCAGAGTATGTGCTAATCTGTCGAATACAGGTTGGAGGCAAGACACCGTAGATGAAAATATCATGATATCAAAAGGGTGATTAAAAATGCTTGCTAAATAAATCACTACGTGATATATTATTTCTTGTCGCTTCAAACGAATGATTGTCATAATCATTTGAAAGATGACGAAAACAAAGTGTTGACAGTAAGTTAGTTAACATGATATGATGAGATTCCTGTCCGGTTGACAAACATCAACATAAACGGACATACAAGTTCCTTGAAAACTGAACAAATGGATAGTAACTTTTGATTCAAAATGAATCGTCAGATTCAAAATGAGCTTATCGCTCTTTTCAATACTTTATTGGAGAGTTTGATCCTGGCTCAGGACGAACGCTGGCGGCATGCCTAATACATGCAAGTCGAGCGGACTTGAAGAGAAGCTTGCTTCTCTGATAGTTAGCGGCGGACGGGTGAGTAACACGTAGGCAACCTGCCCTCAAGTTTGGGACAACTACCGGAAACGGTAGCTAATACCGAATAGTTGTTTTCTTCGCCTGAAGGAAACTGGAAAGACGGAGCAATCTGTCACTTGGGGATGGGCCTGCGGCGCATTAGCTAGTTGGTGGGGTAACGGCTCACCAAGGCGACGATGCGTAGCCGACCTGAGAGGGTGATCGGCCACACTGGGACTGAGACACGGCCCAGACTCCTACGGGAGGCAGCAGTAGGGAATCTTCCGCAATGGGCGAAAGCCTGACGGAGCAATGCCGCGTGAGTGATGAAGGTTTTCGGATCGTAAAGCTCTGTTGCCAGGGAAGAACGCTTGGGAGAGTAACTGCTCTCAAGGTGACGGTACCTGAGAAGAAAGCCCCGGCTAACTACGTGCCAGCAGCCGCGGTAATACGTAGGGGGCAAGCGTTGTCCGGAATTATTGGGCGTAAAGCGCGCGCAGGCGGTCATTTAAGTCTGGTGTTTAATCCCGGGGCTCAACCCCGGATCGCACTGGAAACTGGGTGACTTGAGTGCAGAAGAGGAGAGTGGAATTCCACGTGTAGCGGTGAAATGCGTAGATATGTGGAGGAACACCAGTGGCGAAGGCGACTCTCTGGGCTGTAACTGACGCTGAGGCGCGAAAGCGTGGGGAGCAAACAGGATTAGATACCCTGGTAGTCCACGCCGTAAACGATGAGTGCTAGGTGTTAGGGGTTTCGATACCCTTGGTGCCGAAGTTAACACATTAAGCACTCCGCCTGGGGAGTACGGTCGCAAGACTGAAACTCAAAGGAATTGACGGGGACCCGCACAAGCAGTGGAGTATGTGGTTTAATTCGAAGCAACGCGAAGAACCTTACCAGGTCTTGACATCCCTCTGATCGATACAGAGATGTATCTTTCCTTCGGGACAGAGGAGACAGGTGGTGCATGGTTGTCGTCAGCTCGTGTCGTGAGATGTTGGGTTAAGTCCCGCAACGAGCGCAACCCTTATATTTAGTTGCCAGCACTTCGGGTGGGCACTCTAGATAGACTGCCGGTGACAAACCGGAGGAAGGTGGGGATGACGTCAAATCATCATGCCCCTTATGACCTGGGCTACACACGTACTACAATGGCCGGTACAACGGGCTGCGAAATCGCGAGATGGAGCCAATCCCAACAAAGCCGGTCTCAGTTCGGATTGCAGGCTGCAACTCGCCTGCATGAAGTCGGAATTGCTAGTAATCGCGGATCAGCATGCCGCGGTGAATACGTTCCCGGGTCTTGTACACACCGCCCGTCACACCACGAGAGTTTATAACACCCGAAGTCGGTGGGGTAACCGCAAGGAGCCAGCCGCCGAAGGTGGGATAGATGATTGGGGTGAAGTCGTAACAAGGTAGCCGTATCGGAAGGTGCGGCTGGATCACCTCCTTTCTATGGAGAATCGTTTCCTGCAACGGAAACATTCAAATACGCAGGTTCATAGAACCTGCAACAGCAACACAGTTACTTATCCATTTGTTCAGTTTTGATGGAATTTGAGGGGCCATAGCTCAGCTGGGAGAGCGCCTGCCTTGCAAGCAGGAGGTCAGCGGTTCGATCCCGCTTGGCTCCACCAAACAATTTCATCTATTTGGCTTGTTCTTTGAAAACTAGATATCGAAACGAAACAAACGCGAATTAGAACATTCCTTTAAGCTGATCTTGTGTAAACAAGTCAAGTGTATAAAGGTAGTTGAATTGCTTTTGTGATGGTATCGGGTGAGAGCGACTTTTGGCTTTGCGCAAGCAAAACAAGGGAAGCGAACGACCGAAACCGGAACAAAATGGTTAAGCTACTAAGAGCACACGGAGGATGCCTAGGCGCTAGGAGCCGATGAAGGACGTGGCGAACAACGAAACTGCCTCGGGGAGCTGTAAGCAAGCTTTGATCCGGGGGTGTCCGAATGGGGAAACCCAGCTGGGGTAATTTCCAGTTACTCACAACTGAATACATAGGTTGTGTAGAGGCATACCAGGGGAACTGAAACATCTAAGTACCCTGAGGAAGAGAAAACAATAGTGATTCCGTCAGTAGCGGCGAGCGAACGCGGAGAAGCCCAAACCAGAGAGCTTGCTCTTTGGGGTTGTGGGACGTCTCACATGGAGTTACAAAGGAACCGGTTAAGCGAAGAGGTCTGGAAAGGCCCGCCAAAGAAGGTAAAAGCCCTGTAGTTGAAAGTCTGTTCCCTCCGAGACGGATCCCGAGTAGTGCGGGGCACGTGAAACCCCGTATGAATCCGGCAGGACCATCTGCCAAGGCTAAATACTTCCTAGCGACCGATAGTGAAGCAGTACCGTGAGGGAAAGGTGAAAAGCACCCCGGAAGGGGAGTGAAATAGAACCTGAAACCGTGTGCTTACAAAAAGTCAGAGCCCGTTTTAGGGGTGATGGCGTGCCTTTTGTAGAATGAACCGGCGAGTTACGTTCCCGTGCAAGGTTAAGGTGAAGAGCCGGAGCCGCAGCGAAAGCGAGTCTGAATAGGGCGACATAGTACGTGGACGTAGACCCGAAACCGGGTGATCTACCCCTGTCCAGGGTGAAGGTGCGGTAACACGCACTGGAGGCCCGAACCCACGCATGTTGAAAAATGCGGGGATGAGGTGGGGGTAGCGGAGAAATTCCAATCGAACTCGGAGATAGCTGGTTCTCCCCGAAATAGCTTTAGGGCTAGCCTCGGAAAACAGAGTCGTGGAGGTAGAGCACTGATTGGGTGCGGGGCCCGCAAGGGTTACCAAGCTCAGTCAAACTCCGAATGCCATAGACTTACTTCCGGGAGTCAGACAGTGAGTGCTAAGATCCATTGTCAAAAGGGAAACAGCCCAGACCATCAGCTAAGGTCCCCAAGTGTGTGTTAAGTGGGAAAGGATGTGGAGTTGCACAGACAACCAGGATGTTGGCTTAGAAGCAGCCACCATTGAAAGAGTGCGTAATAGCTCACTGGTCGAGTGACTCTGCGCCGAAAATGTAACGGGGCTAAACACACCACCGAAGCTATGGCTTGATGCTTTGCATCAGGGGTAGGGGAGCGTTGTATAAGGGTTGAAGGTGTACCGTAAGGAGCGCTGGACATTATACAAGTGAGAATGCCGGTATGAGTAACGAAAAGATCAGTGAGAATCTGATCCGCCGAAAGCCTAAGGGTTCCTGAGGAAGGCTCGTCCGCTCAGGGTAAGTCGGGACCTAAGGCGAGGCCGAAAGGCGTAGTCGAAGGACAACAGGTCGAAATTCCTGTACCACCGTAAGCCGTTATGAGCAATGGGGGGACGCAGTAGGGTAGTGACGCGGACTGATGGATGTCCGTCTAAGCAGTGAGGCTGATGTGTAGGCAAATCCGCACATTGTAAGGCTGAGCTGTGATGGGGAGCGAAAATTGTAGTAGCGAAGGTCATGATCTCACACTGCCAAGAAAAGCCTCTAGCCAGGTGATGGTGCCCGTACCGCAAACCGACACAGGTAGGCGAGAAGAGTATTCTAAGGCGCGCGGAAGAACTCTCGTTAAGGAACTCGGCAAAATGACCCCGTAACTTCGGGAGAAGGGGTGCCCCGGTAGTGTGAATAGCACGAGGGGGCCGCAGTGAAAAGGCCCAAGCGACTGTTTAGCAAAAACACAGGTCTGTGCGAAGCCGTAAGGCGAAGTATACGGGCTGACGCCTGCCCGGTGCTGGAAGGTTAAGGGGAGTGGTTAGGGAGTAATCCCGAAGCTGTGAACCGAAGCCCCAGTAAACGGCGGCCGTAACTATAACGGTCCTAAGGTAGCGAAATTCCTTGTCAGGTAAATTCTGACCCGCACGAATGGCGTAACGACTTGGGCGCTGTCTCAACGAGAGATCCGGTGAAATTTTAATACCTGTGAAGATGCAGGTTACCCGCGACAAGACGGAAAGACCCCATGGAGCTTTACTGCAGCTTGATATTGAATTTGGGTACGATCTGTACAGGATAGGTGGGAGCCTTTGAAGCATGAGCGCCAGCTTGTGTGGAGGCAACGTTGGGATACCACCCTGATCGTATCTAGGTTCTAACCTGGTACCGTAATCCGGTGCGGGGACAGTGTCAGGTGGGCAGTTTGACTGGGGCGGTCGCCTCCTAAAGAGTAACGGAGGCGCCCAAAGGTTCCCTCAGAATGGTTGGAAATCATTCGAAGAGTGCAAAGGCATAAGGGAGCTTGACTGCGAGACCTACAAGTCGAGCAGGGACGAAAGTCGGGCTTAGTGATCCGGTGGTACCGCATGGAAGGGCCATCGCTCAACGGATAAAAGCTACCCTGGGGATAACAGGCTTATCTCCCCCAAGAGTCCACATCGACGGGGAGGTTTGGCACCTCGATGTCGGCTCATCGCATCCTGGGGCTGAAGTAGGTCCCAAGGGTTGGGCTGTTCGCCCATTAAAGCGGTACGCGAGCTGGGTTCAGAACGTCGTGAGACAGTTCGGTCCCTATCTGTCGTGGGCGTAGGAAATTTGAGAGGAGCTGTCCTTAGTACGAGAGGACCGGGATGGACGTACCGCTGGTGTACCAGTTGTTCCGCCAGGAGCACCGCTGGGTAGCTATGTACGGACGGGATAAACGCTGAAAGCATCTAAGCGTGAAGCCCCCCTCAAGATGAGATTTCCCAGTATGTAAGACCCCTTGAAGACGACGAGGTAGATAGGCTGGGGGTGGAAGTGCAGCAATGCATGGAGCTGACCAGTACTAATCGGTCGAGGGCTTATCCAATAGCAAGTGATAATTCGCGTGTTTCGTTTCGAATCTAGTTTTCAGAGAATGATCTCTGAAATGAAAATCGGTACATCACAGAACGTGTGTATGATTTTCATTTCCATATCTGATTTTAAGAAGCTATGCTTCGACAAATCGCGTTTGGTGGCGATGGCGGAGGGGTTCCACACGTACCCATCCCGAACACGACCGTTAAGCCCTCTAGCGCCGATGGTACTTGGACCGCAGGGTCCTGGGAGAGTAGGACGCCGCCAAGCGAAGAACCACTGCCGATGTTATTCGGTGGTGGTTTTTATTTGTTTATTTAAAGGGATGCGAAAGCATCTCTTATTTGACTTTGTAAGAATCCTCTGACACACTCTAAAGAGTACATATATCAGATATCAGGCCATGATTTGGATTGATAATAACTCTAGCGAATGGGGTGTAGGACGACATGGAAATTCAGAAATTGACGGTAGATGATTTTGAACCAGCGATGGCACTCTCCGAATATGCTTTTCAAGTAGTAATGAGTGAAGAACAAAAAGAAAAACGGCGGAGTCAATTTTCGTCACAGGATATATGGGGTGTATATGAGGATGGGCAGCTAGGAGCCAAACTTCATATCATTCCTTTTCAAACCTATATTCATGGCAGATCGTTCGAGATGGGCGGTATTGCGGGTGTTGCCACCTGGCCAGAGTATAGACGCAAAGGCTGGGTAGCGGGTCTGCTGAACCATGCGTTGGAAGAAATGAATCGTAACAAACAAAGTATATCATTCTTGCATCCATTCTCCTTTGGTTTCTATCGGAAGTATGGATGGGAGACTTATGTTGAATTTAAACGTTATAAAGTGCCTACAGCTCATTTGCCTTCGAAAAAAGCGACACCTGGAACGATTCGGCGTGGGGATCCGGGCCTCAGCATACTAAAGGAAGTATACAGTGCTTATGCTGAGCGTTATAACGGAACTCTGGTTCGGGATGATGCAAGGTGGGAGAATTCAGTTCTTGTTAATGGGACCAGCCAGAAGGCTGTATATTACGATGAAGCTGATGCAGCACAAGGTTATCTTTTATATGAGGTTAAGGAAAATAAATTTACCATTAAAGAGATCATCTATCTGAATGAAGAGGCGAGGCAAGGGCTGTGGACCTTCATTGCTAACCATGATTCCATGATCCAGGAAGTTACGTTGCAGGCGCCTGCCAGTGATACGCTTGCCTTCCAACTGGATAACCCACGGATTCAGCAGGAGATTGTACCTTATTTTATGGCGCGTATCGTTAGTGTAGAGCAGTTTATATCTCAGTATCCATTTGCAAGCCAGGACTCACCGGTGCAGATTGTTCTACAGGTAGAGGATACCTACGCTCCGTGGAATGAAGGGGTATGGCAATTAAACGTGGCAATGAACGGAACAGCGTCCATATGGAAAACTTCGGAGGCAATTAATGATGATCAGACCATTAAGGTGGATATTCAATCCCTTACCGCGGTGCTGATGGGATATCGCAGACCAACGGAAATGGCACGAATCGGAAGAATTCACGGACCGAACACAGCAATCAAGGCTTTGGAACAAGCGATTCCTGAACGGGAAACCTATTTGCTCGATTTCTTCTGATGACTATGCCCACTGTTCCATTTAACTTGATTAGCTTATATAGAAATACGGCGTGATTGAAAGACAAATGGACTTCTCCAGCAATTTTGGGGAGGTTTTTTTGTGTCTGGGGAATATTTCGTGTAAAATCGTAAAAAATGAATAGTGACCCCACTTGGCAAAACCACAAAATATGCTATAATGGTTATAAAGTCAAAGAAAGTCAAAGTCAACTAAAGGTTTAATACTTAAGTAGCTTTCTTTCTACAATCTGATGCATGATCGCCAATATACGGGATTCATTTCATCGGAGGATCAAGGGAATATTAAAGGACCTTCGTGCTTCCTTCGCTCTCCTGTTAACACCTGTGGAAGCAAGATTCGCTGTTTCCCTGATTGGTTAAATGGGTAGAGAAGGTGTACTCTGTGGGGGCGTGTGGGTCCTTATTGACTTAACGTTTCAGACAGTGGAGGATGATTGGATGCGTAATATCTCTGATATTATCGAACGATATCTGAAGAGTATTTTGCATGAAAGTCCCGAAGGAATGGTTGAAATTCAGCGTAATGATCTGGCAGATCAATTCTCATGTGTACCTTCCCAGATCAATTATGTCATCAGCACACGTTTTACACTCGAGAAGGGATACCTGGTAGAGAGTAAACGCGGCGGTGGTGGTTATGTTCGCATACAGCGCATTGAATTACCGGCCCAATCAGCTCTGCATAATCATTTGCACCATAGTATTGGTGAAGAGATCGGGCAGACAGCTGCCGAAGGATTGATCTATCAATTGGAAGAAGCACGCTTCTTGAGCAAGCGGGAAGCCGGGTTGATGCGAGCTGCTGTATCTAGAGAGGTTATATTAGTCAAACTTCCTTACCGGGATCAAATTCGTGCCAGAATGTTGAAGGCGATGTTAATATCTTTGCTCGGTAAATGAAAACTATCGGGGTCAAAGGAGGTACATCAATATGCTGTGCCAAGAATGCAATAAACGTCCGGCGACACTTCATTTTACGAAGATCGTAAATGGAGAGAAGACGGAATTCCATATTTGTGAGTCATGTGCCCGTGAAAAAGGGGAAATGATCCCTGGAACAGCAGGTGGGTTTTCCATTCACAACTTATTGTCCGGATTGCTTGATTTTGATCCAGCCAGCAAAAGTGGATCGGCAGGAACACCCCCTGCAAAAGCACTTCAATGTGAAGAGTGTGGTATGACGTACTCACAATTTAGCAAGATAGGCCGGTTCGGCTGCAGTTCATGTTATAAATATTTTGACAGCCGTCTGGATCCTTTGTTCAAGCGAGTTCATGGTAATACGTCCCATGTAGGCAAAGTGCCTGCACGAGCTGGTGGTCGCATCAAGGTGAAACGGCAAATCGCTGATCTGAAGCGTGAGCTCCAGGAGAGCATCGCGCAAGAGGAATTTGAAGAGGCGGCTCAGATCCGTGACCAGATCAGAGGACTTGAAAAAGGAATAGCTCAGGAGTAAAGTTTGTCATGAGTAGGAGGGATGTGTAATGCCTAATCTGCGCTTTACAGAGAAGGCGCTCAGCGACTGGATGCGCAGTGATGCGGCTGATTCCGAAATTGTCATTAGCAGCCGTGTCCGGATTGCACGCAACCTTCAGCATATTCCGTTTCCGATGCTGGCTTCCAATGAGCAATCGGAAGAGGTGCTGAATAAGCTGAGCGAAGTACTTCAATACGATGACGTTCATGCCTTTGGGGATTTTCATACGTTGGATCTGATCGATATTGACGAACTCGACAAACGGGTGCTGGTGGAGAAACATCTCATCAGTCCAAGTCTTGCGAATGAATCCAGGAATGGTGCGGTTATTCTCAGTGAGGATGAGTCTGTCAGTATTATGATTAACGAAGAGGATCATCTTCGTATCCAGTGCCTCTATCCGGGGTTCCAGGTGAAAGAAGCCTGGGAGAAAGCTTCCGCAATAGATGATGCTTTTGAAGCGCACGTGGATTATGCTTTTGATGATCGCAGAGGATACTTAACCAGCTGTCCTACTAATGTAGGTACAGGTGTTAGAGCATCGGTTATGATGCACTTGCCTGCCCTGGTGATGACACAACAGATAGGCCGTATTCTAACCGCAGTTTCCCAAGTGGGATTGACGGTAAGAGGAATATACGGTGAAGGCAGTGAGGCGATGGGTAACCTGTTCCAGATCTCGAACCAGATTACTTTGGGACAGACCGAACAGGAAGTCATCGAGAACCTGCATGGTGTTGTATTACAGATGATAGGTCATGAGCGTACAGCTAGAGAACGGTTAATTACCGACTCCAGACTTCGGATTACGGATCGTGTCATGCGCTCTTACGGCATATTGTCTCATGCAGCTATTGTTGATTCCAAGGAAGCTGCACAGCGCTTATCGGATGTACGCCTTGGCGTGGATCTCGGTTTGTTGGATGGACTGTCCATTACGGTAATGAATGAGTTGAATGTGATGACACAGCCGGGATTCTTGCAGAAAACGTTCGGGGAAGATATGCGCACAGATGAGCGTGACATCTACCGTGCTCAGTTGATTCGTGATACGATCAATGCAGCGAAGCAGTCCTAGTTTAGCCTGATATAGTATTGAATTATGGTTTCATGCCGCATTGCGGCTTTTATATAATAAGGCATGTACGAATTGCCGAATGACTTTATTCGCAGCACGGCTGCAAACAAAAATGATATGAAGAATACGACGGTTATTTCATTACATGACCCTCGTTTTATCCAAAACCATGGAGGTGCAGGAGATATGATGTTTGGAAGATTTACGGAACGGGCCCAAAAGGTGCTCGCACTCGCGCAGGAAGAAGCTGTCCGTCTCGGTCATAATAACATCGGTACTGAGCATATTTTGCTCGGCCTCATTCGTGAAGGCGAAGGCATCGCAGCCAAAGCACTGATCGGCCTGGGACTCGGATTGGAAAAAATTCAGGATGAAGTAGAAACGCTGATTGGCCGTGGCCAAGAGCAACCTACCAACATTGCATATACGCCACGTGCGAAAAAAGTAATTGAACTGTCTATGGATGAAGCTCGTAAATTGGGCCACACTTATGTAGGCACAGAGCATATCCTGCTCGGATTGATTCGTGAAGGCGAGGGTGTTGCAGCACGTGTGCTCAATAACCTGGGTATTAGCCTGAACAAAGCACGCCAACAAGTGCTGCAATTGCTTGGCAGCAGTGAAGCTGTATCCAGTCATAATGGAACACCTGCCAATGTAAGCACACCAACGCTGGACAGTCTGGCACGTGACCTCACGGCTTATGCGAGAGAGAACAACCTGGACCCCGTCATTGGGCGTAGTAAAGAAATTGAACGTGTCATCCAGGTACTCAGCCGTCGTACGAAGAACAACCCAGTATTGATCGGTGAGCCAGGTGTAGGTAAAACAGCGATTGCTGAAGGCCTTGCACAAAAAATCATCGCAAATGAGATTCCGGAAACATTACGCGACAAACGTGTAATGACCCTGGATATGGGTTCTGTAGTCGCTGGAACCAAATATCGTGGTGAGTTTGAAGATCGTCTGAAAAAAATCATGGATGAGATCCGCCAAGCAGGTAACATTGTCCTGTTTATCGACGAATTGCATACCTTGATTGGCGCAGGCGGAGCTGAAGGCGCCATCGATGCTTCTAACATTTTGAAACCGGCTCTGGCCCGTGGAGAATTGCAATGTATCGGTGCGACAACACTGGATGAATATCGTAAATACATCGAGAAGGATGCAGCGCTTGAGCGTCGTTTCCAACCGATTACTGTAGATCAGCCTTCTCCGGAAGAAGCGATTCAAATCTTGCACGGTTTGCGTGACCGTTATGAGGCGCATCACCGCGTGAAAATTACGGACGAAGCAATTGTGCAGGCGGTTAAACTGTCTGACCGTTACATTACAGACCGTTTCCTGCCAGACAAAGCGATTGACCTGATTGATGAAGCGGGTTCCAAAGTAAGATTGAACTCTTACACGATCCCACCAAACCTGAAACAACTGGAAAGCCGTCTGGAAGATATCCGTAAGGAAAAAGACGCTGCAGTTCAAAGTCAGGAGTTCGAAAAAGCAGCAGCTCTGCGTGATACGGAACAAAAAATCCGTGAAGAGCTGGATGTAACGAAGAACCAGTGGAAAGAGAAACAAGGTCGCACCGATTCTGAGGTTACTCCTGAGGATATCGCACAAGTGGTAGCCAGCTGGACAGGAATCCCTGTGAACCAACTGAAAGAAGAAGAGACACAGCGTCTGATGAATCTGGAGTCTATTCTACATGAACGTGTCATCGGTCAGGATGAGGCAGTGAAGTCTGTCAGCCGTGCGGTTCGTCGTGCTCGTGCGGGACTTAAAGATCCAAAACGTCCGATGGGTTCATTCATTTTCCTCGGCCCTACAGGGGTAGGTAAAACAGAACTTGCTCGTGCTCTGGCTGAAGCGATGTTCGGCGATGAAAATGCAGTAATCCGGATTGATATGTCCGAGTATGGTGAGAAGCACTCGACTTCCCGACTTGTCGGAGCGCCTCCAGGATATGTTGGGTACGAAGAAGGTGGCCAGCTGACAGAGAAAGTTCGTCGCAAACCATATTCCGTAGTCCTGCTCGATGAAATCGAGAAAGCACATCCAGAAGTATTCAATATCTTGTTACAAGTGCTTGAGGATGGTCGACTGACGGATTCCAAAGGTCGCGTCGTTGACTTCCGCAATACGCTGATTATCTTGACATCCAACGTGGGTGCCGAAGCGATCAAACGTAACTCTACACTGGGCTTCACTGCAGTTGTAGATGCAGGAGCAGATTATGACAACATGAAGGGGAAAGTGATGGATGAGCTGAAGAAAAGCTTCCGTCCAGAGTTCCTTAACCGGATTGATGAAATTATCGTGTTCCACTCACTTGAAGAAAAACACATCGCTGAAATTGTTACGCTTATGAGTGAAGAACTTCGTAAACGACTGCTCGAACATGAGGTCGATTTCGAACTCACTGATAATGCCAAGTCTTTCCTTGCGAAGTCAGGCTTTGATCCAGCTTACGGTGCGCGTCCGCTTCGTCGGGCGATCCAGAAGCATATCGAGGACAAATTGTCCGAAGAGTTGCTCACAGGTAACGTAACCAAAGGGGATTCATTGCTCATCGACGAAGAGAACGGTGCACTGTCTGTTACGAAAAAAGACGTAGTCGTTTCGTCCAATGAGGAAATCGAAACTAAATAATATTTAGCAAGCTTTGGAGTTAAACTTCAGCTTGTATTGATCCATAATCCTTAATCAAATCCTTCTCGGCTTCGGCCGGGGAGGATTTTTTGCACTTTGGACAGAAGACGGACATGATTATGTCAGGAACATGTGTAAAGTTTGCGATAATCCTTTACGAAAAATCTCAAACAATGGTAAACTTTTAGTAACCCTGCACGTCAGGGAGTTTGGGTGAAATTCGTCGAATAATGCAAAATGCTGTTATAAAACTAAATTATAGGAGTGCTGAAGTGGCCAAAGTTAAAACCAAGTTTCAATGTACGGAATGCGGCTATGAAGCCCCCAAGTGGTACGGTAAGTGTCCGGGTTGTCAGTCATGGAATTCAATGGTGGAAGAAACAGAGACGGTGGTCAAAACACAGGGGAGAAATTCTCCTCTGTTTGACAGTAAAGATAAACCGCTTCCTATCATAGATATAGATAGCGGTCAGGAACCGCGTGTACAGACTGGAATCGGAGAGTTGAACCGAGTATTGGGTGGCGGAATCGTTCCGGGTTCACTCGTTCTGGTGGGCGGAGATCCGGGTATCGGTAAATCAACGTTGATGTTGCAGACGTCCCATGCTTTGACGCATTCGGGTTTGCGTGTGTTATATGTTTCCGGTGAGGAATCAGTCAAGCAAACCAAATTGAGGGCAGACCGCCTCGGGGCACTCTCTGCCGAGTTGTATGTACTGTGTGAAACCAATATGGAACGTGTAGAGGAAGCGGTGGATCAGATCCAGCCGCATTTTCTTGTCATCGACTCCATTCAGACGGTATATCTTCCCGAAGTTACCAGTGCGCCAGGTAGTGTAGCGCAGGTAAGGGAATGTACGTCAAGGTTCATGCGGATTGCCAAAGGCAGAGGCATTGCAACTGTTCTTGTGGGGCATGTTACCAAAGAAGGTGCCATTGCCGGTCCACGTATGTTAGAACATATGGTGGATTGCGTCCTTTATTTTGAAGGAGAACGGCATCATACGTATCGCCTGCTGCGTGCGGTGAAGAACCGTTTTGGTTCAACCAATGAGATTGGCATTTTTGAAATGGGCGAGGATGGACTTCGTGAGGTGGGCAATCCGTCCGAACTCTTTTTGTCGGAACGTCCACTGGGTGTAGCAGGTTCAACGGTAGTTGCCAGTATGGAGGGTACACGCCCTCTGCTCGTGGAATTGCAGGCGTTGATCTCGACCACACATTTCCCTTCTCCCCGCCGTATGGCAACAGGGGTAGATCTGCATCGATTAAATCTGATCATTGCAGTGCTGGAGAAACGAATGGGGATGTTTTTACAGACCCAGGATGCGTATCTGAATGTGGCTGGTGGAGTACGGTTGGATGAGCCTGCTGTAGATTTAGCGGTTGCTGTCAGTATTGCATCCAGTTTGAGAGATGTACCGACCAAGCCGGACGACGTCATCTTTGGCGAGATTGGTCTGACAGGTGAAGTTCGAGCCGTATCACGGGCCGAACAACGAGTGAAGGAAGCCGCAAAGCTGGGCTTCAAACGAGTTATTTTACCAGAAAAAAGCTTAAAGGGCTGGAAACATCCTCGCGGGATACAACTGATCGGTGTGAATACCGTGGCAGATGCACTAGCGGTTGCTTTAGATTAGGGGGCATAACAAGATGAAAGATATGAGCCAACTGGATAATATGAATGAGTTGTTAAGGCTGATCGCACCAGGTACACCTTTCCGCGAAGGTCTGGAAAATGTGCTGCGCGCCAAGACGGGCGCACTGCTTGTTGTAGGATACAGCCCTGAAGTAATGGAAGTGGTGGATGGGGGATTCTCGATTAACTGTGATTTCTCCCCGAACTATCTGTATGAACTCGCCAAGATGGATGGAGCCATTATTCTTAGCGAGGATTTGAAGCGTATTCTTTACGCCAATACCCAGTTAATCCCGGATTCATCCATCTCTTCATCAGAGACGGGGATTCGTCACCGGACGGCAGAGCGTGTAGCAAAGCAAACGGGTAAATTGGTCGTATCCATATCACAGCGCCGGAATATCATTACCTTGTATCAGGGAACACTTCGTTATTCCCTCAAGGAAATCGGGGTTATTTTGACCAAAGCGAATCAAGCGATTCAAACCCTGGAGAAATACAAAGCGGTATTAACACAGTCCCTTACGAATCTGAGTGCTTCGGAATTTGAGGAATTAGTAACGATTCCTGAAGTGGTTAATGTGATTCAGCGTACCGAAATGGTGATGCGGATCAAAACGGAAATCAAACGATACATTCATGAACTTGGGAATGAGGGACGACTCATTTCCATGCAAATGGAAGAGCTCGTGGGTACAACGGAAGAAGAAGCCTGGTTATTGTATAAAGACTATGCCCGTGACGACAGTGATGACAAAATCCGTGAAATTATCGTGGGACTGAAAAGATTGTCGGACGATGAGTTGCTGGATGCACATCATATTGTCCGTCTGCTCGGCTATCCATCATCAGCGGCTACTTCTGAGGATTCGGTTGCACCTCGTGGATTCCGGGTATTAAATAAGATCCCCCGCCTGCCCAATGTCATTATCCATAATTTGGTGGATCAATTCGAACAATTGCCTCATGTTATTATGGCTACAATTGAAGAACTGGACGAAGTGGACGGTATTGGTGAAGTTCGTGCCCGGACCATTAAGGAAGGCCTCAAACGTTTGCAGGAGCAAATGTTTATCGACAGACAGATGTAAGGGTTTGCCTATATAAAGGCTTGAAATGGATGAGGTGAAACAACAATGCTAACCAGATTCATTCCGAATCTCTTTACCCTGGGTAATCTGTTTCTTGGAATGATGGCAATTTTGCTTGCGATTGATGGAAATTACAGTTTGGCTGCCATTATGGTCATTGTAGCGATGCTACTGGATGGTCTGGATGGCCGAGTGGCACGTGCACTCAATGCTCAAAGTGAATTCGGCAAGGAACTGGATTCCTTGTCTGACATGGTTTCCTTTGGTGCAGCACCAGCCCTGATCATATTTATGGTGTCGTTTCAAGATTCGATGCCGATCCTCGCCTGGATCGCAACAGCGGCTTTTCCGATCTGTGGAGCCATTCGTCTTGCTCGGTTTAATGTTCGTCCGGGAATTCCCGGGTATTTCACAGGTCTGCCGATTCCCGCAGCCGGTGGGGTGCTGGCTACACTGTCCTTGTTCAATAAGGATATTGGTCCGGTTAGCATGATGATTGCTACATTGCTGTTATCGTATCTGATGGTGAGTTCGCTTAAATATCCCAATTTCAAAAAGGTCGGTTTGCCACGCAAGGCAATCTGGATTGCACCATGGGTTGTGTTATTTGCCATAGCCGTAGCCGTTATTTTCCCGGAGCAGTTATCCAAATTGATCTTTATTCCGCTGGTATTATACGCCCTGTATGGAATGAAGCATAATGTGCGAACGGCGGCCTCACGTAGTCGGGCGAAAAAGCGCAAGGATGAGAAATCTTCCCGTCCTTCCGATCGTTAAGTCGCCTTGGGGACAGACACTATACAAAGAAAGCACGTACTCTCCTGAACTGGAGAATGCGTGCTTTTTGTTTATTCAGATCTATTTACGGTAAAAGAAACCCTTGCGGACGACATACATATCTTCTTACGACAGATTAAACATTCCTAACGTTGAACACTTCTGTGATTCGTGATTTACGACCTCTTCCATGTTAATGTCCAGCAGATTGCAGAGAGCCGACATGTAGAACAGGTTCCGCCCTAGTTCAGAGCTGATGACCTCTCTGCAGTTCTCACACAACTCACCTTCCACATGCGTTTCCAGCAGGCCCTTGGTTTGAGCGATATCGCTCTCCGGGGCATATTTCTGCTTGGTGGCGTGCAGCTCGATGCAGCCGCATTCGGTAATGGCTTTGGACACGGCACGGTTAACAGACGCTCCGGCTTGTCCCGTTTTGGAAAGTACATCAATCAGGCTGCGATGACGCAGCAACAGTTCAGAAACTTGATCCTGGAAAGCCTGTAAACTTAGCGTACTCATTTTGCCACTCACCTCGGGATATGAATTGAATTCATTATATGCCAATAATTTACCTACTTTCAACTGACGATTGCAACATTTCCAAAAAGTTCTTCCAGATGGGATTAGCAATTCAGGAATTGGATCATACTGGATATAAAGTCAAGATACATTGAAGGAGGTGCAGGGACTAATGTGGAAAAAAGGCATTTTAACTTTTACAGGATTGTGCGGTGCATGGTTCGGCTACACGGCATATCATCTGGCAGGAAAATCGGTCCCATGGATGGCTGAGTGGATTCAGTCAGCAGGATTACTGGGAGCTGGTATATCGACACTGCTGGGAGCTGTAATGTTTATGGCTGTATGTAATATCGGTGGAACATTGATGGCAGACAGGCTGCATAGTGGAATCGATTCATTGGCAAAAGTACCTATGAACGAACTGGCTGCAGGTGCCGCAGGTACGGTGGCTGGGTTGCTGGTGGCCTTGTTGCTCTACCCTGTTGTGGGATGGATGGGGACGGCAGGAGAAGTGCTGCAAGTGGCGCTGACGGTGATTAGTGCTTATTCCGGTTATACCCTTGCCATGGCGAAGAAAGACGATCTGGGGGCCTTCTGGATGTCTGGGCGATGGGGTCATCCCGAGGTGGACGAGGATAGACGGATGGAAGAACATAAGATTCTGGATACCAGTGTTATTATCGATGGGCGTATCGCTGATATATGCAAAACCGGATTCATTGAAGGCACGATCGTAATTCCGGAATTCGTTCTGGAGGAGTTACAGCATATTGCCGATTCATCGGATCTGCTCAAGCGGAACAGAGGACGGCGTGGACTGGACATTTTGAATAAAATCCAGAAGGAACTTGATGTAAAAGTCCTGATCTACGAGGGGGATTTCGAGGAAATCTCCGAGGTGGACAGCAAACTGGTTAAACTGGCTAAAGTGCTTCAGGGCAAAGTGGTCACCAATGACTTTAACCTGAACAAAGTGTGCGAACTCCAAGGTGTATCTGTGTTGAACATTAATGATCTCGCCAATGCGGTTAAGCCAGTTGTTCTGCCAGGTGAGGAGATCATGGTGCAGATCATCAAGGATGGCAAGGAGCATGGTCAAGGTGTAGCCTATCTGGATGATGGCACTATGATCGTTGTGGAGGGCGGACGCGAGTATATCGGCATGATGATGGAAGTGCTGGTGACCAGTGTGTTGCAGACTTCAGCGGGACGAATGATTTTTGCCAAGCCGAAACTGTTGGAAAAAGCCCAATAAAGCGGTATGATGGGTAGTGTATCGTTGAATGATATTGTATATCTTCGGACGATAAACTGACAGACAAGGCAGGGATTGCGGCATGGATAAAGGGTGGGGCGTTGTCATTGTGGCAGCAGGTCGCGGAACCCGGATGGGGACGACCGAGAGCAAACAGTTTCTGTTGCTGCAGGACAAGCCCGTTTTCATACATACGCTTGAGGTATTTGCTGCGCTGGACGAGATCCGCGAGATGGTGTTGGTCACAGGAGCCGCAGATGTTGAACGCTGCCAGGATTGGGTAAAAGAATACCAACTGGATTCACGTATCCGTGTTATCCCCGGAGGGAAAGAGAGACAACATTCTGTCCATAAAGGCCTTGAGGCACTTGGGACGGATTGGGTTCTCGTTCACGACGGGGTACGTCCTTTTGTGAACCATGAGCAGATCAAGGGATGCATGGCGGCCGCCATAGCCGGTGGTGGAGCAGCTGTACTGGCGGTTCCCGTGAAGGATACGATCAAACAAGTGAATGCGGAAGGAGTCGTTACGGCGACGCCAGACCGCAGCAGTCTGTGGAGCATTCAAACCCCGCAGGCTTTTCGTCTTTCTTCCCTGCTCTCCGCCTACGCATCAGCCGAGCAGGACGGATTTCTGGGAACAGATGATGCCATGCTGGCTGAACGTCAGGGAATGTCGGTCAAGGTTGTGGAAGGCAATTATACCAATATCAAATTAACAACGCCGGAAGATTTGCAATATGCTGCGTTTTTGCTGGGGGGAGAGAAGAAGCGATGATACGTGTAGGACAGGGATTTGATGTACATCAGCTGGTAGAGGGACGCCCGTGCATTATTGGCGGAGTAACGATTCCTTATGAAAAAGGACTGCTGGGTCACTCGGACGCAGACGTGCTGTTGCACGCGATTAGTGATGCCATTTTGGGTGCGCTGGCACTTGGGGATATAGGCAAACACTTCCCGGATACCGATCCGGAATTCAAAGATGCCGACAGCCTGAAATTGCTGGAGCATGTATGGCAGCTTGTGAAAGATCGCGGGTATAAGCTAGGGAATATTGATTCAACGATTATTGCCCAGAAGCCAAAGATGGCTCCTTACATCCCACAGATGGCTGAGGTTATTGCCAAGGCACTGGAAGCGGATGTAACGCAGGTGAACGTGAAAGCAACAACGACAGAGCAACTGGGATTCCCAGGACGGGGAGAGGGCATTGCCGCTCAATCCGTTGTTTGCCTTGTACGTGTGTGATATCATCAATCAATTAGCGACGGAGGGGATCATATGAGCACGGAAATTCGTGTGCGTTACGCGCCGAGCCCAACGGGACACCTGCATATCGGGAATGCCCGTACGGCGTTGTTTAACTATCTATATGCCAAACATAATAACGGTAAATTCATTATTCGTATTGAAGATACGGACGTGAAACGGAATATTGCCGGTGGTGAAGAAAGCCAACTGAAATACCTGAAATGGCTCGGAATTGAGTGGGACGAAAGTATTGACGTGGGCGGAGAATACGGACCATACCGTCAAACGGAACGTCTGGACCTCTATCGTAAATATACGCAGGAATTGCTGGATAAAGGTCTGGCTTACCGTTGCTTCTGCACGGAGGAAGAATTGGAGCAAGAGCGCGAGGAACAGTCAGCACGTGGAGAAACACCGCGTTATTCTGGCAAACACCGTGACCTGACTCCAGAGCAAATTAGTGCGTTTGAAGCGGAAGGCCGCGTAGCGAGTATTCGTTTCCGGGTGCCGGAAGAGCGCACATATACGTTTGATGATATGGTTAAAGGCACAATCTCGTTCAACAGCAAGGAATCCGGTGACTTCGTCATTGTGAAAAAAGACGGCATTCCCACGTACAACTATGCTGTTGCTGTGGATGATCACTTGATGAAGATCTCCCACGTCCTGCGTGGGGAAGATCACATCTCGAACACGCCGCGTCAACTGATGATCTATGAAGCGCTCGGCTGGGAGCCGCCGCAATTCGGTCATATGACGCTGATCGTGAATGAAAATCACAAGAAGCTGAGTAAACGGGATGAATCCGTTATTCAGTTTATTGAGCAATATGATCAGCTCGGTTATTTGCCTGAAGCGATGTTTAACTTCATTTCCCTGCTCGGCTGGTCGCCGGAAGGGGAGGAAGAAATCTTCTCCCAGGAGCAGCTGATCTCCATTTTTGATACGAAACGTCTGTCCAAGAGCCCGGCGGTATTTGATACCCACAAGCTGGCTCACTTGAACAACCACTATATCAAACATGCTGACCCGGAACGTATTGCCGAGATGGCCATTCCGCATCTGCAAAAGGCTGGACGTATTTCTTCCGAGCTGTCTGCTGAACAAAAAGAATGGGCTTATACTCTGGTACACCTGTACCAGGAGCAGATGAATTCTGCCTCCGATATTGTCGAATTGTCGGAAGTATTCTTCCGTTCCAATCTGGAGCTTGAAAGTGAAGGGGAAGCAGTGCTTGCTGAGGAGCAGGTGCCAACCGTACTGAAGGCATTTGCGGATAAAGTACAGGCGAGCGAAGAGTTTACTCCAAGCAAAATGGCTGCATTAATCAAGGAAGTACAGAAAGAAACCGGCTTTAAGGGCAAACAGCTCTTTATGCCAATTCGTGTAGCCTTGACTGGACAGACGCATGGACGGGATTTGAACCAAACGATCGTACTTTTGGGTCGGGATACGGTGATCGAACGTTTGCTTGCACAGGTAAAATAAGCGTATTCGAGGACATTCCGTTTATTTGGAATCTGAATACAGTCTTATTATGGATGGATTACCTAGCAGGCTGTTGTCAGTCTGAGGCCTTTTCGCTATAATAACAACACAACGAATAATTGATATGATTTATCTAATAGAACAGCAAAGATCGGGAGGAGTAGACTGACCCGGACAGATTCAGAGAGGATGGTCCCGCAGCAAAGAAGGATTTCTTTGGTTGCGGTGGCTGTGAGCCATCCACTGTCCATCAGTCGAAATGCGCCCGTGAGCTGCACAGCCGAATCCAGCCCCGCCCTTGTTGATCATGACAAGGGAAAACGTTAGGATAGGTTGTGACGATTGGTTTCCGTTACCAAACCGCTTGAGGGCTTATTCTATTTAAGAATGAACCGAGCAGAGTGGGACCGCGATAAACGCCTCTGCAGCTAAATGCTGCAGGGGCGTTTTTTTGTTTAGGCGAGTGTGCAGTACACTACCAAGGAACGCGCCGTCCGGTAAGCCGGAGGACGGGAACCTGAACAAGAGGGGAACGAGCATGTTCAAGAAGATCAGATCAGATATCCAGGCGGTGTTTGAAAACGATCCGGCGGCCCGAGGTTGGTTTGAGGTGGTATTCACCTACTCAGGGCTGCATGCGATATGGGCACACCGGATGGCTCATTTTTTATACAAGAGAAGATGGTTCTCGGTTGCCAGGTTCATTTCGCAGGTTAGCCGGTTTATGACAGGAATCGAGATACATCCTGGAGCTACGATCGGAAATCGGTTGTTTATTGACCATGGAATGGGCGTCGTTATTGGAGAAACATGTGAGATTGGCGATGATGTCGTTATCTATCAGGGGGTTACCTTGGGCGGAACAGGGAAAGAAAAAGGGAAGAGACATCCGACCATTGGTAATAATGTGGTTATCTCATCCGGAGCCAAGGTGCTGGGTTCATTTAGCGTGGGGGATCAATGTAACATTGGTGCGAACTCCGTTGTGCTTAAGGAAGTCCCTTCCAATAGTACCGTGGTAGGTATACCAGGCAGAATTGTCAAACAGGATGGCCGACGGGTAGATCGCCTCAGTCAGCAATTGCCCGATCCGGTCGTTGACTCCCTGCGCAGTATGCAAAAAGAACTCGAACGATTGCAGAAAGAAGTACGTACACTGCAGAATGCCCGTGAAAATGAGACTGTGCGTGATACGTGATACAATAAATAAAGGCAGTATAGGATGAAAGGATAAGTGACCATGACGCTTCAGATTTATAATACGATGAGTCGTACCAAAGAGGAATTTGTTCCCCAAGAGCCAGGGAAAGTAAAAATGTATGTCTGCGGACCAACGGTGTATGACTACATTCATATTGGGAATGCACGCCCGGTTATCTTTTTCGATACAGTTCGCGGATACCTGGAACAGACAGGACATGATGTGAACTATGTGGTGAACTTCACGGATGTGGACGATAAGCTGATTCGCAAAGCAGAACAACTTGGAACAGACGTTCCTCATGTAGCTGAGAAATTTATTGCTGCCTATTATGAAGACCTTGAGGGATTGGGTATTCCCAAGGCGAGCAGCAATCCGAGAGTAACGGAAAACATGCCGCTGATCATTGATTTTATCCGTGAGCTGGTTGAAAAAGGATTTGCGTATGAAAATGGCGGTGACGTCTATTATCGGACAGGCAAATTCAGCGAATATGGCAAACTTTCGAAACAGAACCTGCAGGAACTGCAATTTGGAATCCGTGTGGGTGTGGATGAGCGCAAAGAGCATCCCGAAGATTTTGTGCTCTGGAAGGCTGCCAAACCAGGTGAGATCTATTGGTCCAGTCCTTGGGGGGATGGTCGACCAGGCTGGCATATTGAGTGCTCCGCCATGGCTAGGGAGTACCTTGGGGATACACTGGACATTCACGGGGGTGGACAGGATTTGCAGTTCCCGCACCATGAGTGCGAATGCGCCCAATCCGAGGTATTAACAGGTAAACCACTTGCGAACTACTGGATGCATAATGGATTCATCCGGATTGATAACGAGAAGATGTCAAAATCACTCGGTAATGGTGTTCTGGTTAAAGACTTGCGGAATCAATATAAACGCGAAGCGATTCGTTATTTCATGTTGTCTACCCACTATCGCAACCCATTGAACTTCACGGATGATACGATGGAGCAGGCACAGAACAGTGTGGACCGGATTGCGAATGCGGTAGGTAACCTGAACCATCGTCTGAATGCAGTAACTGTTGATCAGGATATCACAGCAGAGTTTGCGGCAAGACTCGACCAAATTCGTCAGCAGTATCACGAGAAGATGCAGGATGATTTCAATACGCCTGATGCAATTACTGCTATGTTTGAGTGGGCAGGGGAAGCCAACCAACTGTTGCAGCAAGAGGTAGTTAATGCGGCAGACATTCGCGCACTCCTCGAGTTGTTCAGTGAATTGAATGCTGTACTGCGCATTTATACTGACGCAGAGCCAGAACTTCTGGACGAGGAAGTAGAACGTCTGATTGAAGAGCGTGTAGAAGCGCGCAAGTCCAAAAACTGGGCAAGAGCGGATGAAATTCGCGATGAATTGTCTGCCCGTGGCATTCTGCTTGAAGATACGGCGCAGGGCATGAGATGGCGGCGCAAATGAGCGAAGGACATCCAAATACACCAAAACAACAGGAGCAGGTCACAGAGGGAGGATGGTTCCCGTATCCTCCTTCCAGACCTGCGAGGTTGATTCCACCTATTGCACTGGCCTATATTGGTGATGCGGTATACGAGGTAGCTGTTCGTCAATATCTGTTGTCGAAGGCCAACATGCGTCCCAATCATTTGCACCGTAGTGCAACCGGGTTGGTATCAGCGAAGGCACAGAGCCGTATACTTACAACGATTGAGGCTGAACTGACAGAGGAAGAACGGGATATCGTCCGGCAAGGGCGGAATGCCAAGTCGGGTAGTGTACCCAAAAATGCAGATGTGTTGGAGTACAGACATGCCACGGCTTTTGAATGTCTCATTGGTTACCTCTATAGCAGTGGTCATCATGATCGCATGATTGAACTGATCGGGCATGGCATTGAGCACGCGGAACAACAATCGCCATCGCCGACAAAAAAATAGAAATTTCAACAAAACAACGCATTACAGAGAGGATCGAACAACGATGGAAGAAGAATGGATCGCCGGTAAACACTCCGTGACGGAGGCGCTGCGTTCAGGCCGGACCATTAATAAAATATGGATTGCCGATACAGCACAGAAACATCTGACTCAACCTATTATCTCGGAAGCTAAAAAACTAGGTATTGTCATTCAACACGTGGACAAGCGTAAGCTGGATCAAACGGTACCAGGCATTCAGCATCAGGGGGTAGTTGCTCAAGCAGCACCTTACGCTTATGTGGAGGTAGAAGACATTCTTGCCGCAGCAAAAGCGAAGAATGAGCATCCTTTCCTGATTCTGCTGGATGAGATTGAAGATCCGCATAACCTGGGGTCCATTTTGCGGACAGCGGACTGCACGGGTGCGCATGGCGTCATTGTACCCAAACGTCGCTCGGCTGCGGTAACCGTGACAGTATCCAAAACATCAGCAGGCGCTGTGGAGTACGTACCAGTGGCTCGGGTAAGTAATCTTGGACAGACCATTGATCGCCTCAAAGAGGAAGGTGTATGGGTTGTAGGGACAGATGTCACGGCTCATGAAGGTGTCTTTGGTAATGGAGTCTTTACTGGCCCTGTGGCATTGGTAATCGGTAATGAGAACAAGGGAATGGGACGACTTATTCGTGAGAAATGCGATGTGCTGATCAAACTACCAATGCAAGGTCAGATTAATTCCCTGAATGCTTCCGTGGCAGCCGGGGTTGTCATGTATGAAGTGCTCCGTTCGCGTCAAGCGCAGGAATAGAAGGTATGGCTGATTCCCGTGATGTGCTTCTTGTAGACGGGTACAACATGATTGGCGACTGGCCGGAATTAACCAAACTGGCGGAAAGTGGGCTGGAAGAAGCGCGAAACAGGCTTCTCTTTCGTCTTGCAGATTACCAGGCTTTCTCCGGCCGTCGAGTCATTGTTGTGTTTGACGCCTACCTCGTGCCTGGACTCGGTAAATCCTTTACTCAGAGCAAAGTGCAGATCTATTTTACAAAGGAAAAAGAGACGGCAGACGAATGCATTGAGAGACTCGTTCGGGAACTAAGCATGCGAAGACGCCAAATCTATGTGGCTACGAGCGATATGGTAGAGCAACATGTCATATTTGGACAGGGAGCGTTACGTGTATCTGCGAGGGAGTTGCTAATTGAAGTTGAGCAGAACGAAAAAGAATTAAAAAAACGACTGGAAGAAGATCAGGCGAAGACCACGCGTAACACACTCGGGGGCAAGTTGAGTCCCGATGTATTAAAAGAGTTTGAGCGATGGCGCCGGGAATAACAGCACGTTTTTACAAATTTTAGAATATTGAAAGTCTTGACATTTATGTTATTGATGTTCTTTTTTAGGCAGAGCGTGGTTGACGGTGTGAGGTACCATCATATATACTGATCCTATATTTCATAGAGTAGAGTAACGGGGTACCTTGCGTTGCAGCCGGAGGGATTGTCTGTGAGTGTCGACCTCAAAGATATCATGTTATCCAAGTATGATTACCAAAGTGACGAAGACATTGTCGAAGCTTTCCGTGAAGGCGAAAGCGAAGCGTTAGAGTTTTTGATTAACAAATATCGTAACTTTGTACGCGCCAAGGCAAGATCTTATTTTCTGATTGGGGCAGACCGGGAAGATATTATTCAAGAAGGAATGATTGGCCTCTACAAATCCATTCGAGATTTCAAAGGGGACAAGCTGGCTTCGTTCAAGGCTTTTGCCGAACTGTGTATTACAAGACAGATCATCACGGCGATTAAGACAGCAACACGTCAGAAACATATTCCACTTAATTCTTATGTATCTCTGGACAAGCCTATTTATGACGAAGAGTCTGATCGTACGTTACTCGATGTGATTTGTGGAACTCAGGTCAGTGATCCGGAAGAACTTATCATCAATCAGGAAGAGTTTGTGGGCCTGGAAGATAAAATGTCCGAGATTCTGAGTGATCTGGAACGTAAAGTATTGATGTTGTATCTGGACGGGAGATCTTATCAAGAGATTGCAGTAGATTTGGACAGACATGTGAAGTCCATTGATAATGCACTTCAGCGCGTCAAGCGCAAACTTGAAAAGTACCTGGAAGTTCGAGATAATTAAACACATGTTGTCGTTGACGGAAAAGGCTCGGTGTTTGAGTCTTTTTTTAGTGTCTCAAGTTTATAAAATCTAAGAATGTTTATACTAGTAATCGCTCGGTCCATGCAGGAGAAGAGAAAAACAGAGATGAGAAACGAATGTACGTTGTACGGAAGTAATACCCAATGAATGAAAGGCTATTCTTTCATTGACATGGTTATACCCTTGTGATAAAGTGTTTTAGGTAGGCCTAAATTTATGGCTTTTTTTTCAGGATCAATTTAGAGACTCTGCTTGAATGTGGAAGTCTTCGGGAGGTGTACATCATGCGGGTAATTATTACTTTGGCTTGTACTAACTGCAAACAAAGAAATTACACTACGACAAAAAACAAGCGTAATCACCCCGACCGCATGGAGATGAAGAAATTTTGCAAGTTTTGTAACGAGCAGACTTCTCATCGCGAAACCAGATAGTTTTTGGAGGTGTCGGCGTGAAACGAAGTTTCAAATCTCTGATTTCCTTTTTCTCAGAAAGCTGGGCTGAACTTAAAAAAGTTCGCTGGCCTAATCGTAAAGAGCTGACCAACTACACATTGATCGTACTTGGTACTGTTGTGGTTATGACGCTGTTTTTTTGGGTCATTGACATTGGCATCTCCTTTGTGATCGAAGCGATTATTTAAGAAGGGTTCCGGTGGCTTGATATGGAAAAAAGATGGTACGTCGTTCATACCTATTCAGGGTATGAGAACAAGGTCAAAGCCAATTTGGAAAAACGCGTAGAGTCTATGGGCATGGAAGACAAGATATTCCGCGTTCTTGTTCCTATGGAAGAAGAAGTGGTAAACAAGGACGGTAAGAAAAAGACCGTTATGCGTAAAGTTTATCCCGGTTATGTCTTGGTGGAAATGGTACAGACGGATGATTCTTGGTATGTTGTTCGCAACACACCAGGTGTTACAGGATTTGTCGGTTCGACAGGTTCTGGGTCCAAACCAACTGCATTGTTGCCTGAAGAAGTGGAACAAATTCTGAAGCACATGGGTATGGTTGAGCCTAAGCCGAAAATTGAGTTCGAAATTAAGGAATCCGTACGTATTAAAGTCGGTCCTTTTGCGAATTTCGTAGGCTCCGTGGAAGAAATTTTGGTAGATAAAAGCAAGTTGAAAGTGCACGTGAACATGTTTGGACGGGAAACACCGCTTGAGTTGGAATATACGCAAGTGGAGAAGATATAGTCTCTTCAAGTTTCTTGTGGGAGGGTTGAAAAACCCGTTAACCACTATTTTGCAAGGAGGTGTCAATCATGGCGAAAAAAGTTATTAAAATGGTAAAACTGCAGATTCCAGCAGGTAAAGCAAACCCAGCACCACCAGTAGGTCCGGCTTTGGGTCAAGCAGGTGTCAACATCATGGCATTCTGTAAAGAATTCAACGCTCGTACAGCTGATCAAGCGGGATTGATTATTCCAGTTGAAATTTCTGTATTCGAGGACCGTTCCTTTACTTTCATCACTAAAACTCCACCAGCAGCAGTTCTGTTGAAAGTGGCAGCTAAAGTTGAAAAAGGATCCGGCGAACCGAACAAGAAAAAAGTTGCTACTGTTAAACGTGATGCGGTACGTCAAATCGCAGAAACAAAAATGCCTGACCTGAATGCAGCAGACGTTGAGTCCGCTATGCGTATGGTCGAAGGTACTGCCCGCAGCATGGGTATCACCATCGAAGACTAATTTTCATAAGAAACATGGCTTCGTAAAACCGGTCGATTCGCGACCGGTTGATGTGGGAGGTATATCCGCTAACACCACAAAGGAGGAATAAAACATGGCTAAACACGGTAAAAAATACCTGGAAGCTGCTAAGCTGATTGACAGCGAAGCAACTTACGAGCCTTCAGAAGCTGTAGAGCTTGTGAAAAAGGCAGCTACTGCAAAATTCGATGAAACAATCGAAGCAGCAGTTCGTTTGGGTGTAGACCCTCGTAAGCAAGACCAGGCTGTACGTGGTGTTGTTGTCTTGCCACACGGCACAGGTAAAACACAACGCGTATTGGTATTTGCAAAAGGTGACAAAGCGAAAGAAGCGGAAGCGGCTGGCGCGGATTATGTAGGTGATGCAGACATGATCAACAAAATCCAACAAGGCTGGTTCGAATTCGACGTCTGCGTAGCGACACCAGATATGATGAGTGAAGTAGGTAAATTGGGCCGACTGCTCGGCGGTAAAGGTCTGATGCCTAACCCTAAAGCCGGAACGGTAACTTTCGATGTAACTAAGGCTGTTCAAGAAATTAAAGCCGGTAAAATCGAATATCGTCTGGATCGTGCAGGTCAAATTCATGCACCGATTGGTAAAGCTTCTTTCTCTTCTGAGCAACTTAATGAGAACTTCAAAGCTCTCATGGAAGCTCTGAATCGTGCTAAACCAGCGGCAGCAAAAGGTGTTTATCTGAAGAATGTTAGTCTTTCTTCCACGATGGGCCCTGGCGCACGCGTGAACGCAGCAGCTTTTAGATAATATCTCTTGACAGGCTTGTCCTGTTTTTGATAAGATATAAAAGTTGTGAGTCCGAGTGACTGACCGTTGACATTTGAATATGCTTGCCGTAGACAGTAGGTGCCATTTGGCTTAATTTCCTGCCGAGGTGTGATTATAGAACTTAGAACGATGCAAATCGATGATGAGTATATATCAAGCCTTCGTGATTCTACGGAGGCTTTTCTTAATGGGATAAATTTGATCAGGAGGTGTACAGATTGGCAAACGCAAAAGTGATTCAAGCAAAACAAGAATCCGTTGATGCAGTAACAGCAAAATTGCGCGAGAGCGTTACAACTGTTGTTGTTGACTATCGCGGATTGAACGTTGCCCAAGTAACTGAGTTGCGTAAGCAACTTCGTGAAGCAGGGATCGAATTCCAAGTGCTGAAAAACTCGTTGCTTCGCCGTGCAGCTGCAGCAGCAGAACTGACAGAACTCGATAGTGTTCTTACAGGTCCTACTGCAATTGCATTCAGCGTAGATGACGTTGTGGCTCCAGCTAAAATTCTGAACGACTTCGCGAAAAAGAACGATGCACTGGAATTGAAAGGTGCGGTCGTAGAAGGTCGCGTAATCGGAGTAGAAGAAGTTAAGGCATTGGCAGAACTGCCATCCCGCGATGGACTCCTCTCCATGCTCCTCAGCGTGCTTCAAGCGCCAGTGCGCAACTTCGCGCTTGCGGTTAAAGCAGTTGCAGAAAAAGAAGAGCAAGGCGCGTAAGCAACTTGATCTGAATGCTGCTTAGGCGGCAAATGAATTAAAAAAAATAATATTATATATGGAGGTTCACTCATGAGTAAAGAGCAAATCTTGGAAGCAATCAAAGGCATGACTGTACTGGAATTGAACGATCTTGTTAAAGCAATCGAAGAAGAATTCGGCGTAACTGCTGCAGCTCCAGTAGCTGCTGCAGGTGCGGTAGCTTCTGCTGAAGCTGAGCAATCCGAGTTCGACGTAATCTTGACTAGCGCTGGTGCTTCCAAAATCAACGTTATCAAAGCAGTTCGCGAAATCACAGGTCTTGGCCTGAAAGAAGCAAAAGAATTGGTTGACAACGCTCCAAAAGCATTGAAAGAAAAAGTTGCTAAAGAAGAAGCAGAAGCGGTTAAAGCTAAGCTTGAAGAAGCAGGCGCTTCAGTTGAAGTTAAATAATTTAGCTATTACAAGCTAAATGAACAAAACAACAAACCCCTTGACTTATATCAAGGGGTTTGTTGCTGTAATTGTAAATGGAAAGTGAGTGAGGGCATGTCCAATCATTATTATTCGGACAAACCGCAAGTGGCGCATGATCGCAGAGTAACTGAAGCGGTTCTTCGCGGATTCAGTCTGCGATTCGTGACGGATGCCGGTGTGTTTTCCAAAAACGGAATCGATTATGGCAGCAGAGTATTGATTGATGCGATAGAGTTGCCATCAGGGGCTCATGTTCTCGATGTGGGCTGTGGATACGGGCCAATGGGTCTTACAGCAGCCAAACTTGTACCGGATGGGCATGTCACCATGATCGATATCAACGAGAGAGCCGTTGAACTTTCCAAGGAAAATGCAAAAGCGAACGGAATTAACAATGTTACGGTATTGCAAAGTAATCTACTGGCTGAAGTGAAAAAGCAAGATTTTGACGTTATCCTAACCAACCCGCCTATACGGGCTGGGAAAGATACGGTTCATACTATTTTCGAACAGGCACATCGCCATCTGAAGGTAGGCGGTTCGTTGTGGATTGTCATTCAAAAGAAACAAGGAGCCCCGTCAGCGAAAGCGAAATTGGAATCTTTGTTTGGCAGAGTGGAAGAAGTGACGAAGGATAAAGGCTATCGGATTTTCAAAGCGGTGAAATCGGAATAGGTATCTACTAAAAGCTGAATCCGAGTTTGTAAAGTAAGCAGGGGATCATTTTTTTTGCAATAGGACTATTGACTTGAAATTCAGGTCGTGGTATAGTTGTAAAATGTCAGTATTAAGATGCCCTACTTGGCTTTAGCTAACTAAAAATGTCAACCTTTTTTTACGCCGAACGGGCTTATTATGCCTACGTTTGGCGTATAATATGTACATTTTGGGCAAACTGGGGATAAGAATGATTTGGAAAGACATCCGCCGATCAAAGTTGCTCTTTTTTCGAACGACATTTCGAGTAAGGGCTTTTCTTTATTTGTGGATGCATTGCTTTGCTCTGTATGTGTACCATTATAAGGTTACAAACAGAGGTTCGCAACGAAATTTTTAAAGTGAGTAGACATTGAGGGGTGAGTTTAAGTTGGCAGGACATCTTGTTCAATATGGTCGACGCACTCGGCGCAGTTATGCACGAATTAACGAGATACTCGAAGTTCCGAACCTGATTGAAATCCAACAAAAATCCTATGATTGGTTTTTGGAGGAAGGGTTGCGCGAAATGTTCCAGGATATCTCGCCGATCCAAGATTTTACAGGTAACTTGATTTTGGAATTTATCGATTACAGTCTCGGTGAACCGAAGTATACAGTAGACGACGCGAAAGAGCGTGACGTTACGTATGCAGCACCGCTTCGGGTCAAAGTCCGGCTCATTAATAAGGAAACCGGCGAAGTCAAAGAGCAGGAAGTATTCATGGGAGATTTCCCGCTGATGACCAACACGGGCACATTTATTATTAATGGTGCGGAACGGGTTATTGTCAGCCAGTTGGTTCGCTCTCCTAGCGTTTACTTCAGTACCAAAGTAGATAAAAACGCCAAAAAAACGTATACCGCTACAGTTATTCCTAACCGCGGCGCTTGGTTGGAACTGGAGATGGACGCGAAGGATGTTGTTTACGTCCGGATCGACCGTACACGTAAAATACCGGTTACGGTTCTCCTGCGTTCACTTGGTTTTGGCACAGATGCTGAGATTCTGGATCTGCTCGGTAATGACGAATATATCCGCAACACACTGGACAAAGACAACACGGATTCCACGGAGAAAGCACTCATTGAGATCTATGAGCGTCTTCGTCCGGGCGAGCCTCCAACGCTGGATAATGCGAAAAGCTTGCTCGTAGCACGTTTCTTTGATCCAAAACGTTATGACCTGGCTAATGTAGGTCGTTACAAAATGAATAAAAAACTTCACATCAAAAACCGTTTGTTTAACCAGCGCTTGGCTGAGTCACTTGTTGACGCTGAGACAGGTGAGATCATTGCTGAAGCAGGTCAAATGGTTGATCGTCGTTTGTTGGATGAAATCATGCCGTATCTGGAGAAGAGCGTTGGATTCCGCACGTATCACGTGGGTAACGGCGTTTTGGATGCCAATGATATCCCTATGCAAACGATTGATGTGTTCTCACCAACTGAAGATGGTAAAGTGGTCAAACTGATTGCCAATGCAAACATTGACAAGTCCGTTAAAAACGTGACACCGGCGGATATTATTTCGTCCATCAGTTATTTCCTTAACCTTCTACAGGGAATTGGTAGCACGGATGATATCGATCATCTGGGTAACCGTCGTTTGCGTTCGGTGGGTGAACTCCTGCAGAACCAGTTCCGTATCGGTTTGTCCCGTATGGAGCGTGTGGTTCGTGAGAGAATGTCCATTCAGGATGCTAACGTAATTACACCACAGGCTTTGATTAACATACGTCCTGTTATTGCATCCATTAAAGAGTTCTTTGGTAGCTCTCAGTTGTCACAGTTTATGGATCAAACGAACCCGCTGGGTGAGTTGACACATAAACGTCGTTTGTCCGCACTCGGACCCGGTGGTTTGACGCGTGAGCGCGCAGGTATGGAAGTGCGTGACGTCCATCCATCCCACTATGGCCGTATGTGTCCAATCGAGACGCCAGAGGGACCAAACATCGGTTTGATCAACTCCTTGTCTACGTTCGCTCGTGTGAATGAATATGGCTTCATTGAAGCTCCATATCGTTGGGTTGATCCGAAGACAGGTATTGTAACCGAGCAAATTGATTACCTGACAGCGGATGAAGAGGACAACTATGTTATCGCGCAAGCGAATGCGAAGTTGAACGAAGACGGTACATTTGAAGAAGAAGCGATCATTGTACGTTACAACAAACAGTCGGATAACATCCTTACGATGCCGAGTGAGCGAGTTGACTACATGGACGTATCGCCTAAACAGGTTGTATCCGTCGCTACAGCGCTGATCCCGTTCCTTGAGAACGATGACTCCAACCGTGCACTCATGGGATCTAACATGCAGCGGCAGGCGGTTCCACTCTTGATTCCTAAAGCACCACTTGTAGGAACAGGCATGGAGCACAAAGCTGCAAAAGATTCTGGTGTATGTATTGTCTCCGATTATGACGGAATTATTGAACGTTCTTCTGCGAACGAGATTTGGGTCCGTCGTGTTGAAGAAGTGGACGGTCAGGAAGTTAAAGGCGATATCGTTAAATATAAATTACACAAATTTATGCGTTCGAACCAAGGAACATGCATTAACCAGCGTCCGATTGTCAAAAGAGGTGCTGCTGTCAAAGCTGGCGATATCCTCGCTGATGGTCCTTCAACGGAAATGGGTGAATTGGCTCTGGGACGTAACGTTGTTGTTGCCTTCATGACTTGGGAAGGTTACAACTACGAGGATGCGATCTTGCTCAGTGAAAAACTCGTTAAGGAAGATGTATACACATCCATCCATATCGAGGAGTATGAGTCAGAAGCACGTGATACCAAGCTCGGACCTGAAGAGATCACACGTGACATCCCTAACGTTGGGGAAGAAGCGTTGCGTAACTTGGATGAGCGCGGTATTATCCGCATCGGTGCTGAGATCAGTGCTGGCGACATTCTGGTTGGTAAAGTAACACCTAAGGGTGTAACAGAGCTGACAGCAGAAGAACGTCTCTTGCATGCGATCTTTGGTGAGAAAGCACGTGAAGTACGTGATACTTCCTTGCGTGTACCACATGGTACTGACGGTATCGTAGTAGACGTGAAAGTATTTACCCGTGAAAACGGTGATGAGCTGCCTCCAGGTGTTAACCAACTCGTTCGTGTATATATCGCTCAAAAACGGAAAATTTCCGAGGGTGATAAAATGGCCGGACGTCACGGTAACAAAGGGGTCGTGGCCCGCATCTTGCCGGAAGAAGATATGCCTTTCCTGCCAGACGGTACACCGGTTCAGATCGTTCTTAACCCACTGGGCGTACCTTCCCGGATGAATATCGGTCAAGTACTCGAAGTTCACTTGGGTATGGCCGCGATGCAACTGGGTATTCACGTAGCAACTCCTGTATTCGACGGAGCGAAGGAGTATGACGTCTTCGATACGATGGAAGAAGCAGGTATGCAACGTAATGGTAAAACTGTCCTGTATGATGGTCGTACAGGAGAAGAATTTGAACGTGAAGTTACCGTAGGTGTCATGCACATGATCAAATTGGCACACATGGTTGATGATAAAATCCATGCCCGTTCCACAGGTCCTTACTCACTTGTTACGCAACAGCCATTGGGTGGTAAAGCCCAATTTGGTGGACAGCGTTTCGGGGAGATGGAAGTATGGGCGCTTGAGGCATACGGTGCAGCTTATACACTGCAAGAAATCTTGACTGTTAAATCCGATGACGTTGTTGGTCGGGTTAAAACGTATGAATCCATTGTCAAAGGTGAGAATGTTCCGGAACCAGGCGTTCCTGAATCATTCAAAGTATTGATTAAAGAGCTGCAAAGCTTGGGTATGGACGTTAAGATTTTGAGCGAAGATGAGCAAGAGATTGAAATGAGAGAAATGGACGATGAAGATGACGCTGCGAGCGATAAGCTCAGCCTCAACCTTGAGGGTACAGAGGTCGGAGCGGAATAAACCGCTTCGAGCGCATGATGACCGGCGTTTTTCATCAGGCTCGCGTCTTTCTCCGGCTTCGGCCGGAGTGGGCGTAACCTAGAATACAGGAATTGGTTAAGGAGGGTTGCTCCTTGTTGGACGTCAACAATTTCGAATACATGAAGATCGGGCTTGCTTCCCCAGAGAAAATTCGTTCTTGGTCCCGCGGAGAAGTGAAAAAACCGGAAACGATCAACTATCGTACGTTGAAACCGGAAAAAGAAGGGCTATTCTGCGAAAAGATTTTTGGCCCTACAAAAGACTGGGAATGTCATTGCGGTAAATACAAACGCGTCCGTTATAAAGGCGTTGTCTGTGATCGTTGTGGCGTTGAAGTAACACGTGCGAAAGTACGCCGCGAACGGATGGGCCATATTGAGCTCGCTGCTCCGGTATCGCATATCTGGTACTTCAAAGGTATTCCGAGCCGTATGGGTCTTGCCCTGGATATGTCTCCAAGATCTCTTGAAGAGATTATTTATTTTGCATCATATGTTGTAACTGATCCAGGAGAAACTCCACTGGAGAAAAAACAGCTGTTGTCCGAGAAAGAATACCGCAGCTACCGTGAAAAATACGGCTATGGTTTCCAGGCTGGCATGGGCGCAGAAGCGGTTAAAAAATTGCTTCAAGACCTTGACATAGACAAAGAGCTCGAGTTCCTGAAAGAAGAGCTCCGGACTGCGCAAGGACAACGTCGTAATCGTGCAATCAAACGTCTGGAAGTTATCGAAGCATTCCGCAACTCCGGCAACAAGCCAGAGTGGATGATCATGGATGTACTTCCTGTTATCCCGCCAGAACTTCGTCCAATGGTACAGTTGGATGGTGGACGTTTTGCAACGTCTGACCTGAATGACTTGTATCGCCGTGTAATCAACCGGAACAACCGTCTGAAACGTCTGCTTGATCTGGGCGCGCCAGATATTATCGTGCAAAATGAAAAACGGATGTTGCAGGAAGCTGTTGACGCATTGATCGATAATGGTCGTCGCGGACGCCCTGTAACGGGTCCTGGTAACCGTCCATTGAAATCTCTCAGCCACATGCTGAAAGGTAAACAAGGACGTTTCCGTCAGAACTTGCTCGGTAAACGGGTTGACTATTCTGGTCGTTCCGTTATCGTTGTCGGACCTTACCTGAAAATGTATCAGTGTGGTCTGCCAAAAGATATGGCACTTGAATTGTTCAAGCCTTTCGTTATGAAAGAGCTTGTAAATAAGGGGCTTGCCCACAATATCAAGAGCGCAAAACGTAAAGTTGAGCGTGTAAGTCCTGAGGTATGGGATGTTCTTGAAGAAGTAATCAAGGAGCATCCGGTTCTGTTGAACCGTGCCCCTACGCTTCACAGACTCGGTATTCAAGCGTTTGAACCGATTCTCGTTGAAGGTAAAGCAATTCGTCTTCACCCGCTCGTATGTACGGCATACAATGCCGACTTTGACGGTGACCAAATGGCCGTGCACGTTCCGTTGTCCGCTGAAGCTCAAGCGGAAGCACGTATCCTGATGCTTGCATCTGGTAACATTTTGAACCCGAAAGACGGTAAACCGGTTGTTACTCCTTCCCAGGATATGGTGCTTGGTTCTTACTACCTCACTATGGACAACAAGGAAGAAAAGGGCACAGGTATGATCTTGCGTACAGTTAACGAAGCTGTATCGGCATACCAACGTGGTACTGCTGGTCTGCATGCACGTGTAGCTATTCCGGTTAAGGCGCTTGGTAAAACAAGCTTCACGGAAGAACAGCAAGAAGGAATGTTGCTGACAACTATCGGTAAAATTATCTTCAATGAAATTTTCCCGGCAAGCTTCCCGTATATCAATGATGCGACTCGTGCTAACCTGTACCAAGGTACTGCAGATCACTCATTTGTATATGAAAAAGGTGCTGATCTCAGAGAAGCTATTATGAATGCTCCTCTGGCTGGCGGTGTCGGTAAAGAATACCTCGGCTCCATCATTGCACGTTGTTTTGAAATTTATCACACAACGGAAACAGCCGTTATTTTGGATAAAATCAAACAACTTGGATTCACATACTCTACACGTGCCGGTATTACGGTTGCGGTATCTGATGTTATCGTTCCGCCTGAGAAGTTTGAAATTCTTAGACAATCTGAGGAAAAAGCACAAATCGTTACGAATCAGTACCGTCGTGGTCTGATTACGAATGAAGAGCGCTATGACCGTATCATTGATATCTGGTCAAAATCCAAAGATGACATCACTGAGATTCTGATGAAGTCCATGGATCGTTACAACTCGATCATGATGATGGTTGACTCCAAAGCACGGGGTAACAAATCGCAAATCACCCAATTGGGCGGTATGCGTGGTCTGATGGCCAACCCATCCGGTCGAATCATCGAACTCCCAATCAAATCGAACTTCCGTGAAGGTTTGACGGTACTCGAGTACTTTATCTCCACTCACGGAGCGCGTAAAGGTTTGGCGGATACAGCCCTGCGTACAGCCGATTCAGGTTACCTGACTCGTCGTCTCGTAGACGTAGCCCAAGATGTAATCGTGCGTGATGATGATTGTGGTACAGATAAAGGCTTTACGGTAAGTCGTATCCAGGATGGTAAAGAGGTTATCGAAGATCTCTATGACCGTATTGAAGGCAGATACTGCTTCGAGACAGTTCGTCATCCGGAAACGAAAGAAATCATTGTAGGTCGCAATGAATTGATTGACTCCGATAAAGCAGAAGCGATCATCAAGGCAGGTATTACTAAATTGCAAATCCGCTCCGTCCTCAGCTGCCGTGCAAGTCATGGTGTCTGCAAGAAGTGTTATGGTCGCAACCTCGCGACTGGTAAACACGTGGAGATTGGTGAAGCAGTTGGTATTATTGCAGCACAGTCCATTGGTGAGCCGGGAACACAGCTTACAATGCGTACATTCCACACCGGTGGTGTAGCCGGAGACGATATTACGCAAGGTTTGCCGCGTATCCAGGAGTTGTTTGAAGCTCGTAATCCTAAGGGTCAAGCAACGATCAGTGAGATTGATGGTGTAGTTAAAGAGATTCGCGAAGCGAAAGATCGTCGTGAAATCGAAATTCAAGGTGAGGCGGAATCCAAAGTTTACTCCGTTACCTACGGTTCCCGTGTGCGCGTAAGCGAAGGCGCGGAAGTTGAAGCAGGTGACGAGTTGACAGACGGTTCCATTGATCCAAAAGAGATGTTACGGATTAAAGGCATACGTGGTGTACAAAACTACATTCTGCAGGAAGTACAGCGCGTATATCGTAACCAAGGCGTAGAAATTAACGATAAGCACGTTGAAGTCATGATCCGTCAAATGCTGCGTAAAATCCGCATCGTAGATGCAGGAGATACTACGTTGTTGCCGGGATCGTTCGTGGATATGCATGAGTACGAAAGAGCTAACAAAATTGCGATTCTTAGTGATAAAGAGCCAGCGGTTGCTAAACCAATCCTGCTCGGTATTACGAAAGCATCCCTGGAAACAGACTCCTTCCTCTCGGCGGCTTCGTTCCAAGAAACTACACGTGTACTGACAGATGCAGCGATCAAAGGTAAAGTCGATCAGTTGCTCGGTCTGAAGGAAAATGTAATCATCGGTAAATTGATCCCTGCTGGTACAGGTATGCACCGTTACCGCAGCATCAAATTTGCTGAGCCAGAAGATGGCCAATCTTCAGTAGAAGAACTTGAGCCAGTTTCGGTTGATTAAATAGATTCCTCCTCATTTAGAGGGGAATGAAAGTTTTGTGCGTCAGGAGGCGGACGCTTGTATAATGCAGGCGGACGAATCCTGATGTACGTAAACTTTTAAAAAAATGTTTTAGGATTAGCATTGACAATGCTTGCGCTAGATGCTAATATATCAAAGGTGCGTGGGCAGCTGATTGTACATGGTTCTATTCGGAGGAATACACAATGTCTAATGAAAAAGCCTTGCAAGATGCTCATGTCAAAATAGGTACCAAACAGACCATGCGGATGGTGCAGACAGGTATGGCTTCTGAAGTCTATGTCGCAGAAGATAGTGATCCGCAGCTCACTTCCAAAATCATTGCTTTGTGTGAACAACACGATGTGAAGTACACGAAAGTGGATACAATGAAAAATCTCGGCAAAGCTTGCGGGATTGGAGTGGGAGCAGCTATGGCTGCTGTCGTAAAATGATAGTGTAAGGAACGTTTTTGTCCGAGAACTTTTAGGGATTCTCTAAGGCAAAAACTTTTCATTTGTCTTTTTATGAACCGCCTGGGTCTGTGGACTTAGCGAAAAGAGGTTTATAAAGAAACATGAATATTTGAGGAAGGGGGTGGCAATCACATGCCAACTATTAATCAACTGGTTCGTAAAGGACGTCAAGCAAAAGTTGAGAAGTCAAAATCTCCAGCTTTGCAAAAAGGATTCAACGCTTTGAAACGTGAATCTACTAACATCAGTGCCCCACAAAAACGTGGTGTCTGCACTCGTGTAGGTACAATGACTCCACGTAAACCAAACTCTGCACTTCGTAAGTATGCCCGTGTTCGTTTGACGAACCGTCTCGAGGTTACTGCTTATATCCCGGGAATCGGACATAACCTTCAAGAGCACAGTGTGGTATTGATCCGCGGAGGTAAAGTTAAAGACCTTGCGGGAGTTCGTTATCACATCGTTCGTGGAGCTCTCGATACTGCAGGCGTAAACAACCGTATGCAAGCTCGTTCGAAATACGGTGCAAAACGTCCAAAAGCTAAAAAAGCCTAAACCATTATAAGCAGAAAACCTGAAAGCCTTCTGGCTTAGGTCTGGAAGGTACAGGGTCTGCTGAACAAGAAAGAAAGGGGGATATCCATGCCACGCAAAGGTCCAGTTACGAAAAGAGACGTGTTGCCTGATCCGTTATACAACAGCAAGTTGGTTACTCGTTTAATCAACCGCATCATGATCGGCGGAAAACGCGGTGTTGCTCAAAGCATTCTGTATAATGCGTTCAAGTTGATTCAAGAACGTACGGGTAATGACCCTATGGAAGTATTTGAAGCAGCAATCAAGAACATCATGCCAGTCCTGGAAGTTAAAGCTCGCCGTGTCGGCGGTGCCAACTACCAAGTACCAATCGAGGTGAAACCAGAGAGACGTACTGCTCTGGGATTACGTTGGCTCGTGAACTACTCCCGCAACCGCGGTGAGAAAACAATGGAAGAGCGTTTGGCGGCTGAGATCATCGACGCTTCCAACAACACAGGCGCTTCCGTTAAAAAACGTGAAGATACGCACAAAATGGCTGAAGCGAACAAAGCGTTTGCTCACTACCGTTGGTAGGATTCAGTTCACAATAAAAAAAACTTCAATTTTGAAGGGAGACCCATTTCATGGCTAGAGAGTTCTCCTTAAAAAATACACGTAATATCGGGATCATGGCTCATATTGATGCGGGTAAAACCACGACAACTGAGCGGATCCTGTTTTACACAGGACGTACGCACAAAATCGGTGAAGTACACGAAGGCGCTGCGACAATGGACTGGATGGAACAGGAACAGGAGCGCGGAATTACGATTACTTCCGCTGCAACTACCGCTGCTTGGAAAGGCCACCGCGTTAATATTATTGATACCCCGGGACACGTTGACTTCACTGTTGAAGTTGAACGTTCCCTTCGTGTATTGGACGGAGCAGTTGGTGTATTCAGTGCGAAAGAAGGCGTTGAGCCTCAGTCGGAAACCGTATGGAGACAGGCTGACAAGTACGGCGTACCTCGTATCGCATATGTAAATAAAATGGATATCATCGGTGCTGACTTCCTGAACGTTGTATCTGACATGCGTGATCGCCTTCAAGCGAACGCTGTTGCGATTCAACTTCCAATCGGCGCTGAAAATGATTTCACTGGTATCATCGATATCGTTGCACAAAGAGCTCATATGTACAAAGATGATCTTGGTCAAGATATCGAAGAAACCGACATTCCTGCAGAATTTGCAGATCAAGTTGAAGAACTTCGCAACGAGTTGATTGAGCGCGTTGCTGAACTGGATGAAGATTTGACAATGAAATACCTGGAAGGCGAAGAGATTACAATTGATGAGATCAAAGCCGTACTCCGTAAAGGTGTTGTAGATGTTAAGATCTTCCCGGTTATCTGTGGATCCTCGTATCGTAACAAAGGTGTTCAACTGATGTTGGATGCTGTTATCGATTACTTGCCAGCTCCAACAGATGTTCCATCGATCACTGGACATCTTGAAGATGGAACTGAAGCAGTCCGTCAGTCATCCGATGAAGAGCCTTTCTCCGCATTGGCATTCAAAATCATGACGGACCCTTACGTTGGTAAATTGACATTCTTCCGCGTATACTCTGGTGTTCTTCAATCCGGATCATATGTATTGAATGCCACTAAAAACAAACGTGAGCGTATCGGTCGTATCCTTCAAATGCATGCGAACAGCCGTCAAGAAATCACTGTAGTTTACTCCGGTGATATTGCAGCTGCCGTAGGTTTGAAAGATACGGGTACAGGTGATACACTATGTGATGAGAAAAATCCGGTTATCCTGGAGTCAATGAACTTCCCTGATCCGGTTATCGAAATCGCCGTTGAACCTAAAACCAAAGCTGACCAAGATAAAATGGGTGTTGCTCTCGGTAAGTTGACTGAAGAGGATCCAACTCTTCGTGCTCATACTGACGAAGAAACAGGCCAAACAATCTTGGCAGGTATGGGTGAGCTTCACCTTGATATCATCATCGACCGTATGCGTCGTGAGTTCAAGGTTGAAACTACTGTGGGTAAACCACAAGTAGCTTACCGTGAAACATTCCGTGCTCCAGCGCGCGTTGAAGGTAAATTCGTACGTCAATCCGGTGGTCGTGGTCAATACGGTCACGTATGGGTTGAATTCGAACCTCTCGAGCCGGGTACAGGCAGCCAGTTCGAAAGTAAGGTTGTCGGTGGTTCCGTGCCAAGAGAATACATTCAACCTGCACTGTCAGGGATTGAAGAGCAAATGAAAAACGGCGTTATTGCAGGCTTCCCGCTTGTTGACGTTAAGGCTACAATCGTAGACGGATCTTACCATGATGTCGATTCCAATGAGATGGCATTTAAAATTGCCGGATCTATGGCGCTTAAAGCGGCTAAAGACAAGTGTAAACCAGTTCTGCTTGAGCCTATCATGAAAGTAGAAGTAACTGTTCCAGAAGAGTACATGGGTGACGTAATGGGTATGTTGAACTCCCGTCGTGGCCGCATTGAAGGTATGGATTCCCGTAGCGGAGCTCAAATCATTCGTGCTAAGGTGCCTCTGTCTGAAATGTTTGGTTACTCTACAACTCTTCGTTCCGGTACTCAAGGACGCGGCGTATTCTCCATGGAACTCTCTCACTATGAAGAAGTTCCTAAGAGCATCGCTGAAGAAATCGTTGCCAAAACAAAAGGCACCGAGTAGTTTTCTCACACTGGATGCAAGTGCATAAGAATTTAATTCGGAGCACTTCATTCAGTGAAAACATAAAATTATAATTTTAAGGAGGCCACGTTCAAATGGCAAAGGCTAAATACGAACGTAATAAACCCCACGTTAACATCGGTACTATTGGTCACGTCGATCACGGTAAAACAACTCTGACTGCTGCAATCACAACTGTATTGTCCAAAACTTACGGTGGTGCTGCAATTGCATTCGACCAAATCGACAAAGCTCCAGAAGAGCGCGAACGCGGTATCACAATCTCCACATCACACGTTGAGTACGAAACTGACACTCGTCACTACGCTCACGTTGACTGCCCAGGTCACGCCGACTATGTTAAAAACATGATCACTGGCGCGGCTCAAATGGATGGAGCTATCTTGGTAGTATCCGCAGCAGACGGCCCAATGCCACAAACTCGTGAGCACATCTTGCTCTCCCGTCAAGTAGGCGTACCTTACATTGTTGTATTCTTGAACAAATGTGACATGGTTGAAGACGAAGAGTTGTTGGAATTGGTTGAGATGGAAGTTCGCGACCTTCTTAACGAATATGAGTTCCCAGGTGACGATACTCCAATCACTCGTGGATCCGCTCGTGAAGCTCTGGCAAACCCAGATGGCGAATGGGCTCAAAAAATCGTTGAGATGTTCAAAGAGATCGACACTTACATCCCACTGCCTGAGCGTCAAACTGACAAGCCTTTCTTGATGCCTGTCGAGGACGTATTCTCCATCACTGGTCGTGGTACTGTTGCTACTGGCCGTGTAGAGCGTGGTACTGTTAAAGTCGGCGAAGAGATCGAAATCGTTGGTATCACTGAAGAAACTAAAAAATCCGTTGTAACAGGCGTTGAGATGTTCCGTAAATTGTTGGATTCCGCTCAAGCGGGAGACAACATCGGCGCATTGTTGCGTGGTGTTGACCGTACTCAAATCGAGCGTGGTCAAGTACTTGCAAAACCAGGTTCTGTTAAGCCACACACAGAATTCACAGCTCAAATCTACGTTCTGACTAAAGAAGAGGGCGGACGTCACAAACCATTCTTCACTGGTTACCGTCCACAGTTCTACTTCCGTACAACTGACGTAACAGGCATCATCAACTTGCCTGAAGGTACTGAAATGGTAATGCCTGGTGATAACATCACTGTTACTGTTTCCCTGATCTCCCCAATCGCGATTGAAGAAGGAACTAAATTCTCCATTCGTGAAGGCGGACGTACAGTAGGTGCCGGTTCCGTAGCATCTATCCAAAAATAATTTGGCTTAACGCTGAATAAAGCATATGTAACAGTGTACTGGAACGAGTAACATTGTATTGTAACGAAGCTTCGGAAGAGTTCTTTATCCGACATCGGATAGAGAACTCTTTTATTATGTTTAAAGTTCGGAACCTGCGTCATACGAAATGAACATCATTTACGAGTTTAGAAGGATTGGCAAGGCAGCCTGGATATTGAAGATTAACACTGCAATAAACGAAGTCATTTCATCAGAAAAGATAAGTTTAAATGTTTTTCTTAAATATGCTTGCAATACGCCTATCTTTTCTATATAATAATGAATGTTGTTCTGTGACGTTGCGATGATGTGAGAGGTTACTGGCACACCCGGCCCCTTTGCCATGGGAGAGTGGCTAGAAAATTTTCACGGAGTATGTCCGATAAAAAATTGGGCGATAGAAGGAGGGACTAAAATGGCAAAGCAAAAAATTCGTATTCGTTTGAAAGCTTACGACCACAGAATTCTTGATCAATCCGCGGAGAAAATTGTTGAAACAGCAAAACGTTCGGGTGCTGGTGTATCCGGTCCGATTCCGCTTCCTACTGAAAAACAAATCATTACTATTCTTCGTGCGGTGCACAAGTACAAGGATTCTCGGGAACAATTCGAACAACGTACACATAAACGTTTGATCGACATCGTTAACCCGACTCCACAAACTGTGGATGCCTTGATGCGCTTGGATCTGCCGTCCGGTGTAGATATCGAAATTAAATTGTAATATAAGCTACAACAAAGACCATGTATAAAGGAAAAGAGGTGTCAACATGAAAGCAATCTTAGGAAAAAAACTCGGAATGACTCAAGTATTTACTCCTGAAGGTAACGTCGTTCCAGTAACGGTTATCGAAGCAGGCCCTTGTGTTGTTTTGCAAAAGAAAGACATTGAGAACGATGGCTACGAAGCAATTCAAATCGGTTACTCCGATAAGAAAGAGAAAAATGCTAACAAGCCAGAAGCAGGTCACGCTAAAAAAGCGAACACTGCCCCTAAGCGCTACGTTCGTGAAGTTCGCGGTATCAACATCGCAGAATATGAAGTTGGCCAAGAACTGAAAGCTGACATTTTCGCTGAAGGCGAATTCGTTGACGTAACGGGCATTTCTAAAGGTAAAGGTTTTGCCGGCGTTATCAAACGTTGGGGACAAAGCACTGGACCTATGTCACACGGTTCGCGTTACCACCGTGGCCCTGGTTCAATGGGTTCGATCCAAGCTAACCGCGTTCCTAAAGGCAAACGCCTGCCAGGACACATGGGACATGATACTATTACAATCCAACGTCTTGAAGTAGTTAAAGTAGACGCTGAACGTAACGTGTTGCTCGTGAAAGGTTCCATTCCTGGACCGAAAAACAGTCTCATCAGAGTTAAAGAAACGGTGAAAAAATAACCACTGAAGAAAGGAGGAACACAAAATGCCAAAAGTATCAGTTTACAATGTAGATGGTAGCCAAGTAGGTGAAGTTGAATTGAACGATGCGGTTTTCGGAATTGAGCCGAATCAACACGTTCTGTACGATGCAGTTCTTATGCAACGCGCTTCCCTTCGTCAAGGTACCCACAAAGTAAAAGGACGTTCTGAAGTACGTGGCGGTGGACGTAAGCCTTGGAAACAAAAAGGTACAGGTCGCGCTCGTCAAGGTTCAATTCGTTCACCACAATGGAAAGGCGGCGGTATCGTATTTGGTCCAACACCACGGAGCTATGCGTATAAACTGCCTAAGAAAGTTCGCCGCTTGGCGATCAAATCAGCCCTTTCATCTAAAGTGCTTGACAATGACATTATCGTTTTGGACGCTCTCACGTTGAGCACGCCTAAAACTAAAGAATTCGCAGCCATCTTGAGTAACCTCAAAGTGGGACGTAAAGCTTTGATCGTAGCTCCTAGCTATGATGATAATGTAGCTCTTTCCGCACGGAATATTCCAGGCGTGAAATTCGTAGCTGCTGACGGCATTAATGTTCTTGACGTGCTTTCGCACGACAAATTGATCATTACGAAAGAAGCAGTTCAGAAGGTAGAGGAGGTGCTCGCGTAATGAAGGATCCTCGTGATATTGTAAAACGTCCGATTATTACGGAACGTACTGCTGACATGATGAACGACTTGAAATATGTATTTGAAGTCGATATCCGTGCAAACAAAACCGAGATCAAAAAGGCAGTAGAAGCTATTTTCAATGTAAAAGTGAAAAACGTGAACACGCTTCGTGTTCCAGCTAAGCCGAAACGGTACGGACGTTATTCCGGATATACTAGCGAATGGAAAAAAGCGTTTGTAACATTGACAAAAGACAGCAAAACGCTTGAGTTCTTTGAAACTGTATAATTGAATTTTTGAAGTAAGGAGGGAAACCTAGTGCCAATCAAAAAGTATAAACCAACATCCCCGGCAAGACGGAACATGTCCGTTTCTACATTTGAGGAAATCACCACAAATCAGCCGGAGAAATCGTTGTTGGCCCCGTTGAGCAAACAAGCAGGCCGCAACAACCAAGGTAAAATTACAGTTCGTCACCATGGTGGTGGACACAAACGTAAATACCGTATCATTGACTTCAAACGTACTAAAGATGGAATACCGGGCCGCGTTGCTACGATTGAGTATGACCCGAACCGTACATCCAACATCGCTTTGATTCACTATGCTGATGGTGAGAAACGTTACATCATCGCTCCTAAAGGTTTGAAAGTTGGAGATCAAGTATTCTCCGGACCTGAATCAGACATCAAAATCGGTAACGCACTGCCACTCGAAAACATTCCAGTAGGTACCGTTATCCACAACATTGAGTTGAAACCAGGTAAAGGCGGACAATTGGTTCGTGCTGCTGGTACAGAAGCTCAATTGCTTGGTAAAGAAGAAAAATACGTTTCCGTTCGTCTCTCTTCCGGAGAAGTTCGTCGTATTTTGAAAGTTTGCCGCGCGACAATCGGATCTGTTGGTAACCAAGACCACGAGCTCATCAAAATCGGTAAAGCCGGTCGTAGCCGTTGGTTGGGTAAACGTCCTGAGGTTCGTGGTGTAGTAATGAACCCTAACGATCACCCACACGGTGGTGGTGAAGGTCGTGCTCCAATCGGACGTAAATCGCCAATGTCACCATGGGGTAAACCTACTCTTGGTTACAAAACGCGTAAGAAAAATAAAGCTTCTGATAAATACATCATTCGCCGCCGCACGAAGTAATACACACTGTGCATAACTTCGTGAGGCATCTGCGGATGCATAATAGCTACGTTTGAAGGGAGGATCTCCACATGGGTCGCAGTTTGAAAAAAGGGCCATTCATTGATGGCTACATGCTCAAAAAGGTAGAAGAGATGGAAGCTTCAGGTAAGAAGAACGTAATCAAAACCTGGTCCCGTCGTTCTACAATTTTCCCACAATTCATCGGTCACACATTTGGCGTTTACGATGGTCGTAAACACGTGCCAGTGTATGTAACTGAGGACATGGTCGGACACAAACTGGGTGAGTTCGCTCCAACCCGTACGTACAAAGGCCATACTGATGATGATAAGAAAACAAGAAGATAAATGAACATCTTTAATGTTTGAGAGGAGGTTACACAATGGAAGCAAAAGCACATGCTAAGTTTATCCGGATTGCTCCTCGTAAAGTTCAACTCGTTGTTGACTTGATTCGCGGCAAGCAAGTAGGTGAGGCGGTTGCCATTCTCCGTCACACTCCGAAATCCGCTTCTCCAATCGTTGAGAAGTTGCTTAACTCCGCTATTGCGAATGCGGAACATAACTATTCTTTGGATGTTAACAACTTGGTTATCTCGCAAGCTTACGTGAACCAAGGACCGACAATGAAACGTTTCCGCCCTCGTGCAATGGGACGTGCAAGTCGTATTAACAAACGTACTAGCCACATTACTTTGGTGGTATCTGAGAAGTAGAAGGAGGGGAAATGTGTGGGCCAAAAGGTAAATCCAGTCGGACTCCGTGTCGGAATTATCCGTGACTGGGAATCTAAGTGGTATGCAGGCAAAGACTTCGGTGATCTTTTGATGGAAGACGTGAGAATTCGTGAATTCCTGAAAAATAAATTGAAAGACTCCGCTTTATCTCGTGTAGAAATTGAGAGAGCGGCTAACCGCGTAAACGTAACGATTCACACTGCTAAACCAGGTATGGTTATTGGTAAGGGTGGTTCGGAAGTTGAAAATCTTCGTAACCAAATTACGAAAATTGCTGGCGGTAAAAAAGTACACATCAACATTTCTGAAATTAAGAACCAAGACTTGGACGCTGTTCTTGTAGCTGAAAGCATTGCACAACAATTGGAACGTCGTGTTTCTTTCCGTCGTGCTCTGAAACAAGCAATTCAAAGAACTATGCGCTCCGGTGCTAAAGGTATCAAAACTCAAGTAGGCGGACGTCTTGGCGGTGCTGAGATCGCACGTTCTGAAGGCTACAGCGAAGGAACTGTTCCACTGCACACACTGCGTGCTGACATTGACTATGGTACTGCAGAGGCTCATACTACTTACGGACGTATCGGCGTAAAAGTATGGATCTATCGTGGAGAGGTTCTTCCTACGGCTAAGAAACAAGCTGCTAAGGAAGGAGGCAACTAATCATGTTGGTACCAAAACGTGTAAAACACCGTAAGCAACAACGTGGACATATGAAAGGCCAAGCTAAAGGCGGAACGACTCTGAACTTTGGCGAATACGGTCTGCAAGCTACGGAACCGGCTTGGATTACGAACCGTCAGATCGAAGCGGCTCGTATTGCGATGACTCGTTACATCAAACGTGGTGGTAAAGTTTGGATCAAAATTTTCCCAGACAAACCAATCACTCAAAAGCCTCTCGAGGTTCGGATGGGTAGCGGTAAAGGTAACGTAGAAAAATGGGTTGCAGTAGTGAAACCAGGTAAGATCATGTTTGAACTTGCTGGTGTACCGGAGGAAATTGCACGCGAAGCAATGCGTCTTGCCGCTCACAAACTGCCAATCAAAACGAAGTTCGTGAAACGTGAAGAATTGGGTGGTGAAGCAAATGAAAGCTAGTGAATTTCGCAACCTAACCTCTGCTGAAATCGAGCAAAAGATTGCCGGATTTAAAGAAGAACTCTTTAACCTCCGCTTTCAATTAGCTACCGGTCAGCTGGATAACCCGACTCGCATCCGTGATGTGCGGAAAGAAATAGCTCGTGCTAAAACCATTATCCGTGAGAGAGAATTGGGAATCGGTTAATTAGGGATAGGATGGACAATCCGTCCGTAATCAGGAAGGAGGCCAACAATGAGCGAAGAACGTAACGCACGTAAAGTGCAAACTGGTAAAGTGGTCAGCGATAAAATGGACAAAACAATTGTTGTTGCTGTAGAAACTTACAAAAAACACAACTTGTACCATAAACGCATTAAGGTTACTAAAAAATTCAAAGCACATGACGAAGAAAACACTGCGAAAATCGGTGACACGGTGAAAATCATGGAGACTCGTCCGCTTTCGAAAGATAAACGCTGGAGACTTACTGAAATCGTAGAAAAAGCGGTTATCATCTAATGCTCAGCAGCACTGCTGAAAGGAGGAATACTAAATGATTCAACCATTTACACGTTTGACTGTGGCTGACAACTCCGGTGCGAAGGAACTGATGTGTATCCGCGTACTCGGCGGTACGGGACGTCGTACAGCTCAAATCGGTGATCTGATCGTTTGTTCTGTTAAACAAGCAACACCAGGCGGCGTTGTCAAAAAAGGTGATGTAGTTAGAGCGGTTGTCGTTCGTACGAAACGTTCTGTACGTCGTAAAGACGGTTCCTACATCGGTTTTGATGAAAATGCAGCGGTTGTTGTAAAAGACGACAGAAGCCCACGTGGAACACGTATTTTCGGACCAGTTGCTCGCGAACTTCGCGATAAAGACTTCATGAAAATCGTTTCCTTGGCTCCAGAAGTTATCTAAAGCTTAATCTCGTGATGTTAGAAACAGGAGGTGTACGAAATGCCAAGAGTGAAAAAAGTTCTGGAATCCCATAACAACAAACTTCACGTTAAAAAGGAAGATACGGTTATGGTGATCAGCGGTAAAGACAAAGGTAAAAAAGGCCGTGTCATCGCTGCTTATCCTCGTGAGAACCGCGTCCTTGTGGAAGGTGTTAACATGGTGAAAAAACACCAGAAGCCTAACCAGCAAAATCCGCAAGGCGGCATTATCGAGAAGGAAGCTCCGATTCACGTTTCCAACGTAATGCACATCGATCCGAAGAGCGGAAAAGTAACCCGTGTAGGTTACAAAGTTTTGGATAACGGTAAGAAAGTGCGCGTTGCTAAACGTTCCGGAGAAATTATCGACTAATTGAACCGAATGAGAAAGGAGGGCTATGATTCATGGCATCAAGAATGAAAGAACGTTACCTGCAAGAAATCGCTCCTGCTTTGATGCAGAAGTTTAACTATACAACGGTAATGCAAGTGCCGAAAATCGAGAAAATCGTTATCAACATGGGTGTGGGCGACGCTGTCCAAAACTCTAAAGTGTTGGATTCCGCAGTAAGCGATTTGCAACTGATCGCAGGTCAAAAACCTGTAATCACTCGTGCTAAAAAATCTATCGCAGGATTCAAACTGCGTGAGAATATGCCTATCGGTGTGAAAGTAACATTACGCGGTGAGCGTATGTACTTCTTCCTAGATAAATTGCTCAACGTAACGCTTCCTCGTGTCCGCGACTTCCGCGGTGTATCGAGTAAAGCTTTCGATGGACGTGGTAACTACACACTGGGTCTGAAAGAGCAACTGATCTTCCCAGAGATCGAGTATGATAAAGTTGATAAAGTCCGCGGTATGGATATTGTCATCGTAACAACGGCGAAAACAGACGAAGAGTCCCGCGAATTGCTCACGCAAATGGGAATGCCTTTCGTTAAGTAATGTTGGCATAACGTTTCCGGGTGTCTGGAAAGACTCCCTTTTCTCCGAAATTATTTAGGAGGTGTCAGGCTAAGTGGCAAAAACTTCGATGAAAGTTAAACAACAACGTACACCTAAGTTTAAAGTACGTGCATATACACGCTGTGAGCGTTGCGGACGTCCACATTCGGTCCTGCAAAAGTTCAAAATTTGCAGAATTTGTTTCCGTGAATTAGCTTATAAAGGCCAGATCCCTGGCGTGAAAAAAGCAAGCTGGTAAAAAGTCCTGAACGGGAAGGAGGTTAACTCACAATGACTATGTCTGATCCAATTGCAGATATGCTTACTCGTATTCGTAACGCGAACACTGTTCGTCACGAAACGGTAGAAATGCCTGCTTCGACAATGAAAAAACAAATCGCCGATATCCTGAAGCGTGAAGGTTTCATCCGTGACGCTGAAGTTATCGATGATAACAAACAAGGGATTATCCGTGTTTTCCTGAAATACGGTCAAAATAACGAGCGCGTTATCACTGGTCTGAAAAGAATCAGTAAACCTGGTCTTCGTGTTTACACGAAAAGCAACGAAGTACCTCGTGTACTTGGTGGCCTGGGAATCGCGATCATCTCGACATCTAAAGGTATCATGACGGACAAAGAAGCTCGTCAATCGAAATCCGGCGGAGAAGTCGTTTGCTACGTTTGGTAATATAACGTCACAAGATAGGAGGTGCAACATATGTCTCGTATTGGTCGCAAACCAATCACAGTACCAAGTGGTGTAGACATCACCCTGGACAACACCGTTATTACGGTAAAAGGACCTAAAGGAACTTTGACTCGTGAGCTTCATAAAGACATGAAGGTTACGGTTGAAAATAACGAAATCACAGTTGTGCGTCCTTCCGATAACAAAACTCACCGTTCTTTGCACGGCACAACGCGTAGCGTTGTAAACAATATGGTGAGCGGCGTTACTGAAGGATTCGCGAAATCTCTGGAATTGGTTGGGGTCGGATATCGTGCAAGCAAATCCGGAGATAAAATCGTTCTGAACGTTGGTTACTCTCACCCGGTTGAAATTACACCGGAAGCGGGAATTGAATTCGAAGTACCTTCGAATACAAAAATCATCGTTCGCGGAATTGACAAAGAGCGTGTAGGTGCTTACGCTGCTAAAATCCGTTCCGTACGTGAACCTGAGCCATACAAAGGTAAAGGTATTAAATATGAAGGCGAGCGTATCATCCGTAAGGAAGGTAAAGCCGGTAAGAAGAAATAAGATTTCTCTTACCGCCTTTGCGCGGCTTTCGGCTTGCTTGCTTCGTGTGTTTCTAATATACCCCGTGGCTTCTGCTTTGAAGCCAGCGAGGTAACCTGAAAGGAGTGAATCTTTGAGATGATTACGAAACCAGATAAAAATAAGGCTCGTCTGAAAAGACACCTTCGTGTTCGTAAGAAAATCCAAGGAACGGCAGCACGTCCTCGTTTGAACGTATTCCGTTCTGGTAAACATATGTATGCTCAAATCATCGATGATGTTGCTGGTGTAACAATCGCTTCCGCGTCTACCGTAGACAAAGAATTGAGCACTGACATCAAAAATGGTGCATCTGTTGAATCAGCTCGTAAAGTTGGCGAACTCGTTGCTAAACGTGCTAAAGACAAAGGTGTTTCCAACATCGTATTTGACCGTAGCGGATATCTGTACCATGGTCGTATCGCAGCATTGGCTGAAGCGGCTCGTGAAGCAGGACTTGAGTTTTAAGATATTTTTCAAAAGGAGGTTAACGACTTGCGTGTAGATCCGAATACTTTGGAACTGACTGAAAGAGTTGTAAATATTAATCGCGTAGCTAAAGTAGTAAAAGGCGGACGCCGTTTCAGCTTTAGCGCACTGGTTGTAGTCGGCGACGGCAACGGCTGGGTTGGAGCTGGTATCGGTAAAGCGGGCGAAGTACCTGATGCAATTCGCAAAGGTATTGAAGACGCTAAGAAAAACCTTGTACACGTTCCACTCGTAGGAACATCGATTCCTCACTTGGTAACAGGTAAGTTCGGCGCAGGACGCGTGCTGTTGAAACCAGCATCTGAAGGTACTGGTGTTATCGCTGGTGGTCCTGTACGTGCGGTTCTCGAACTTGCTGGTGTAGGTGACATTTTGACAAAATCTCTGGGTTCTTCGAATTCCATGAACATGGTCAATGCGACTTTGGAAGGTTTGTCCCGTTTGAAGCGTGCTGAAGACGTGGCTAAACTGCGCGGAAAATCCGTCGAAGAGCTTCTGGGTTAAGGAGGGAATTCTCATGGCTAAATTAGAAATTACCCTCGTCCGCAGCTTGATCGGACGTCCGGAGACGCAAAGAACAACTGTGAAAACATTGGGTTTGCGCAAAATCAATAGCAAAGTGGTACAAAACGATAATCCTGCCATCCGTGGTATGATTAACAAAGTAAGCCACTTGGTTGCTGTTAAAGAAGTAGAAGCTTAATAACGGGTTAATCCCACAAATCTTTAAGGAGGTGCAACGAACGATGAAGTTACATGAGCTTTCACCATCTCCTGGATCCCGCAAAGAACGTAAACGTCTTGGTCGCGGTCCAAGTAGTGGTACAGGTAAAACATCAGGTCGCGGTCACAAAGGACAAAATTCTCGTTCTGGCGGTGGAGTTCGTCCAGGCTTCGAAGGTGGACAAAATCCATTGTATCGTCGCTTGCCAAAACGTGGTTTCGTAAACCCAACTCGCAAAGAATATGCAGTTGTGAATACTGAAGACCTGAACAGTTTTGCTGCGGGTACTGAAGTAACTCCAGAATTCTTGATGACGAACGGCGTAGTTAAAAACGCTAAATTCGGAATCAAAATCCTGGGTAACGGTGATGTCACTGTGAAGCTGACTGTTAAAGCTAACAAGTTTTCTCAATCTGCTATTGAGAAAATTGAAGCTGCTGGCGGTACAACTGAGGTGATTTAATGTTCAAGACCCTAAAGAATATCTGGCGGGTTGAAGATCTGCGCAAAAGGGTATTATTTACCCTTTTTGTACTGATCATTTACCGCATCGGCTCCTTTGTCCCCGTGCCGGGAGTTAACAAAGATGTGTTCGAAGCGACAAATTCTGCGGGTAAAGAAGTTTTTGGACTTCTCAATACGTTCTCGGGTGGAGCGCTCTTCCAGTTCTCGATATTTGCGCTCGGGATCGTGCCTTACATCACTGCGTCTATCATAGTACAGTTGCTTTCCATGGACGTTATTCCTAAATTAGCGGAGTGGGCAAAGCAAGGTGAACAAGGTAAGAAGAAATCTGCACAGTTGACCCGTTATTTAACCATCGGGCTGGCATTGATTCAAGCGTTTGGTACGTCGATCGGATTCAACCGCTTGTACAATACAGAGATGGTGCCTAACGCTACATTTGCAGATTATATCTTGATCGCGATTGTACTTACGGCCGGTACTTCATTCCTGATGTGGCTTGGTGAGCAGATCACCGAGAAGGGCATAGGAAACGGGATTTCGATCTTGATCTTTGCGGGTATCCTATCTACGGTGCCTAACATTATCAAACAAACGGTCGAATCTGACTTCATTCAACCTGACCAACTGTTTATGAATATTCTTAAAGGTGTTATCATCGCAATTGTTATTGTGTTGATCATCATAGGGGTCATTTATATTCAGCAGGCGATTCGGAAGATTCCGGTACAGTACGCTAAACGTGTCGTAGGTAACAAAATGTACGGTGGACAGAATACACATATCCCGCTGAAAATTAATGCAGCAGGTGTTATCCCTGTCATCTTTGCTTCATCGCTGTTGATGTTCCCAACGATCATTGCCAACTTCTGGGCAGATCGCCTTTGGGCACAGTGGATCGGACAGAACCTGACTACACACAAACCTCTGGGTATGTTGCTGTATGTCGTGATGATCTTCGGTTTCACATTCTTCTATACTTTCGTACAGATGAATCCACAGCAGATGGCTGATAATATGAAAAAGAACGGCGGTTATATCCCAGGCATTCGCCCGGGTAAAGCAACCGAGAAATATCTGACCCGTGTCATGACTCGTTTGACAATGGCCGGAGCCATCTTCTTGGCAGTCATTTCCGTTCTGCCTGTATTCTTAGGGGCACTTTCTGGTTTGCCTCAATCTGCGCAAATTGGAGGAACATCCCTCCTGATCGTTATCGGTGTTGCGCTGGATACGATGAAGCAAATCGAAAGCCAATTGATCAAACGCCACTACAAAGGTTTTATCAATAAATAGGCAATAGGTACCGGTCGAGTGAAGATTTACTTGCCGGCACCTATTGTGCTGTTTGTTGATGTAGGGTAGTCTTGGAGGGAGTGACATAACGTGAACATCCTATTCATGGGCCCTCCGGGGGCAGGAAAAGGAACGCAAGCAGACGTCATCGTGAAAGAGTTCGGTATTCCCCATATTTCAACAGGCGATGCATTTCGTCTCGCGATCAAACAGGGAACTCCCATTGGCATGAAAGCCAAGGAATATATGGATCAAGGATTGCTTGTACCAGATGATGTAACCATTGGCATCGTTGAAGAACGTTTGCAGCAGCCTGACTGCAGAGAAGGTTTCCTCTTGGACGGATTTCCAAGAACCCTTTCACAAGCAGAAGCGCTCGATGGCATTCTGGATAGATTGAACTCAGGTCTCGATCATGTAATCAACCTGAAAGTGGATCGCAACAAATTGCTGGCTCGTTTGACGGGTCGTCGAATTTGTAAAAACTGTGGTTCCACTTATCATGTGGTATTCAATCCGCCTAAGCAGGAAGGTATTTGTGATAAATGCGCTGGTGAGTTGTATCAACGCTCTGATGATAATGAAGAGAGTGTAGGTACACGACTGGACGAGTATATCAACAAAACAGCACCACTCCTCACGTTCTATGAGACTAAAGGTCTTCTTCGTCAAATGAACGGAGAACAGGATATCGATCAAGTTTCTCAAGAAATCGTGTCCTTACTGAGAGGTTAATTGATGATCATTGGTAAGTCCGAAACGGAACTGGGCTTGATGAGGGAAGCAGGGAGAATTGTTGCGGAAACGCATCGTCTCTTGGCAGAGCATATCGCTCCCGGTATTACGACTGGAGAACTTGACCATATGGCTGATCAATATATCCGCAGTCAAGGAGCTGTGCCGTCTTTCAAAGGTTATAACGGTTTCCCTGCCAGTGTGTGCGCTTCAGTAAATGAAGAGTTGGTACATGGATTTCCCGGCAAACGCAAGTTGAACGAGGGCGATATCGTTACGTTTGACATTGGCGCGCAGTACCAGGGGTATCATGGAGATTCCGCCTGGACTTATCCGGTCGGCCGTATTTCCGAAGAAGCCCGTCGTCTTCTGGACGTTACCGAGGCTTCGTTATACGCAGGTCTGGCGCTGGTAAAACCGGACGTTCGCTTGTTTACAATATCTCATGCAATTCAGAAATATATTGAAGATGAAGGGTTCTCCGTAGTTCGTGAATATGTCGGTCACGGCATAGGCGCAGATCTGCACGAAGAACCACAGATTCCGAACTATGGTCTTCCCGATCGGGGACCACGGCTTAAAGCGGGCATGGTGCTGGCCATAGAGCCGATGGTTAACGTAGGTAGACGGTATGTGAAAACGTTGGAAGATAACTGGACTGTCGTCACGGTTGATGGCAAGTTATGTGCCCACTTTGAACACACTGTAGCAGTTACACCAGATGGTATGGAAATTTTCACGAAACTGAATGCGTAGGTGATGAGGCATGAACAGTCAGTCTAATCCGCAGCTCGGTCAACTTGTGAAGATCCGTAAAGGCCGCAATGCGGACCAAGCCGCAGTAATTGTTGCTATAGCGGACGGTAAGTTCGTATATATTGCGGATGGAGACAAACGTAAGTTTGATCAACCAAAGAAGAAGAATCTTCTTCATCTTGAACTCCAGCCCATGATTAGCAGCGAGGTTGTGAACAGTTTAAACGAGAGTGGTCGGGTGACAAATGGAAAGCTCCGTTACGCGGTTCATTCATTTCTGGAATCCACCAACATTCAAGCTGAAGAGAAAGGAGACTGACTAATGGCTAAGGAAGATGTCATTGAAGTGGAAGGTACGGTTCTCGAACCGCTACCGAATGCAACATTCAAGGTTGAGCTTGAGAACGGTCATCAAATTCTCGCTCACGTTTCCGGAAAACTGCGGATGCACTTTATCCGTATCCTGACTGGAGACAAAGTAGTTGTTCAGTTGTCGCCTTATGATTTAACAAAAGGTCGCATAACTTACCGTAAATAGTAGTAGACAGTTGCAATGAACTGTGAAGCTTATGTAGCGGGTTTTGCCCGGCAAAACTTGCGAAAGCTTCGAAGCCGGTTTTACAATAGTAGAACAAGGTCAATGCTTACGAAGAGGGTTTTGCTTAGCAAAACTTTGAGGAGGTAATTCACATGAAGGTAAGACCTTCGGTCAAGCCGATTTGCGAAAAATGCAAAGTCATTCGCCGCAAAGGGAATGTTATGGTTATCTGTGAAAATCCGAAACACAAACAAAAACAAGGTTAAAGAAGGGGGTGTAGCGTAAAATGGCACGTATAGCTGGTGTGGATTTGCCACGTGATAAGCGCGTTGAGATCGCCTTGACTTATATTTTCGGAATCGGTAAAACGACTTCCCAGAAAATTCTGAGCACAACAGGCATCAATCCGGACACTCGTGTTCGTGATTTGACGGAAGATGAAGTCAGCAAATTGCGTGAAAGTATCGATAAAGAGGTCAAAGTAGAAGGTGACCTGCGTCGAGAAATCTCTTTGAATATTAAACGTTTGACGGAGATCGGTTGTTACCGTGGAGTTCGTCATCGTCGTGGTCTGCCTGTTCGTGGACAACGTACGAAAACGAATGCTCGTACTCGTAAAGGTCCTCGTCGTACAGTAGCGAACAAGAAGAAATAATAAGGGGGGATAAGAGAAAATGGCTAAACCGAAAAAAGTCGTACGTACCAAACGTCGTGACCGTAAGAATATTGAATCTGGCGTGGCGCATATCCGTTCCACTTTCAATAACACTATCGTTACTATTACGGATCCTCACGGAAACGCAATTTCGTGGGCAAGCTCCGGCGGCCTCGGATTCAGAGGTTCCCGTAAATCGACTCCGTTTGCTGCACAAATGGCTGCTGAGACTGCTGCCAAAGCTGCAATGGAACATGGGATGAAAGCCGTTGAGGTTATGGTTAAAGGACCAGGCGCAGGCCGTGAAGCAGCGATTCGCTCTTTGCAAGCTGCTGGTCTTGAAGTTAACCTGATCAAAGACGTAACTCCAGTCCCGCATAACGGATGCCGTCCTCCAAAACGTCGTCGTGTCTAATGAGATTTGCCCCTGCGTGTGGTATATTTCCGGCACAATCTGCTAATAATGGTTGTTTAGGCATACTACTACATGTTTTCGCAAGAGAAGGTAAATGTTTCATAGAGGACCGACGTTTTGAAGGAGGGGTATTGCAGTGATTGAAATCGAAAAGCCGAAAATTGAGACGGTAGACGTCAACGATGATGGCACCTATGGGAAATTCGTAGTAGAACCGCTTGAGCGCGGATACGGTACGACGCTTGGAAACTCGCTTCGCCGAATCTTGCTCTCGTCACTGCCGGGTGCGGCAGTGTCTTCGGTTCAAATCGATGGCGTTCTGCATGAATTTGCTACAGTTCCTGGCGTAATGGAAGATGTAACGGAGGTTATTCTTAACCTGAAAGCTTTGTCGCTTAAGATTCATTCGGACGAGGAGAAAGTGCTCGAGATTGATGCTGAAGGCGAAGGAGCAATTACGGCTGGAGATATCCGTGCTGACTCCGATGTGGAAATCCTTAACCCGGATTTGCACATTGCTACGCTCGGACCAGGTTCGAGACTTCACATGCGTATTTTTGCCAATCGCGGTCGCGGCTACGTCCAGGCAGATCGGAATAAACGCGATGACCAGCCGATCGGCGTCATCCCAGTCGATTCCATCTTCACCCCGATCAGTCGCGTTAACTACGCTGTGGAAAATACGCGTGTCGGTCAAGTGACCAACTATGACAAGCTCACGTTGGAAGTTTGGACTGATGGAAGTATTCGTCCTGAAGAGGCTGTAAGCCTCGGCGCTAAAATTTTGACTGAGCATTTGATGCTCTTCGTGGGTCTTACAGACGAAGCGAAAGATGCAGAGATCATGGTCGAAAAAGAAGAAGACAAAAAAGAAAAAGTACTCGAAATGACGATCGAAGAGCTGGATCTCTCTGTTCGTTCCTACAACTGCCTCAAACGTGCCGGTATTAATACCGTGCAAGAGCTGACTACGAAAACGGAAGAAGACATGATGAAAGTCCGTAACCTCGGACGCAAGTCTTTGGAAGAAGTTCAAGAGAAGCTTGAGGAACTTGGTTTGGGACTACGTACAGAAGAATAGACAGCCGAGTGCTTGAAGTGAAGGAGGGAAAACAATGGCATACCAAAAGTTGGGCCGTAATTCCAGCGCACGTAAAGCTTTGTTCCGTGACCTGGTAACCGACCTGTTCTTATACGAACGCATTCAGACAACTGAAGCGAAAGCAAAAGAGGTTCGCTCTATTGCTGAAAAACTGATCACTAAAGCGAAAAAGGGAGATCTTCATGCCCGTCGCCAAGTGGCAGCTTATGTTCGCCGCGAAACTATCGATGGTGAGCAAGATGCAATCCAAAAACTGTTTAGCGAATTGTCCGGTCGTTACGCTGAGCGTCCAGGTGGATACACTCGTATCTTGAAACTGGGACCTCGTCGTGGTGACGCAGCGCCAATGGTTTACTTGGAACTGGTAGACCGCGCGTAAAACAGATGAGATGAGGAAAGGGGACAGAATCAACGATTCTGGATTAACCCTTTTTTTCTCTTCATTTCGGAATTCGTGCTGTAATAGAAGCTCCGTAAGGGGCTTCTTTTGCTGTTCGGGATAGGGATATGTATAGTATGGAACAAAGGTGTGGTAATAATGCGGAACTTATGTATGACGTTAACTTATGATGGCACTGCCTATTACGGCTTCCAAGTACAGCCGGGTGGGAATACCATTCAGGATCATCTTGAAGATGCGATTCGTGCTTTAACCGGTGAGAAAGTTAAAATTACAGGTTCAGGCCGAACAGATGCAGGTGTTCACGCCCGCAGACAAATCTTTAATTTTCCTACGGAGTCCCAGATCCCGATTGAACGCTGGTGTATTGCACTCAACTCCAGATTACCCTCCGATATTGTCGTCATTGATGCGATTGAAGTTTCGGCTGATTTTCATTCTCGCTATGCAGCGAAAAAGAAAACGTATCGTTATACAGTCAATGCGAATCAATTTCCGGATGTATTCAACAGAAGACTGCAGTATCATCATCATGCGAAGCTTGATATTATGGCAATGCAGGAGGGCCTACGACATTTCATAGGGACGTATGATTTTACCTCTTTTGCTTCACGCAAGTCTCAGAAAGAGAATCATGTCCGTTCGGTATACGAAGCATGGATTGAAGTGGACCGAACAATGTGCAGAGACCATCCGCGCGATCAGGGTGTCATTCACATTTATGTGAGTGGTAACGGCTTTTTGCAGCATATGGTTCGTATCATTGTAGGGACACTGCTGGAGATCGGAGAGGGCAAACGGAAAGCCTCTGATGTACCGAATATGATTGCTGCATGTAATCGATCTGCTGCAGGACCTACTGCAGTTAGCTGCGGTTTAATGCTCTGGGATCTTGAATACAAAAAAGATTAAATTTGGTGAGTGAAAAGCTTAATTAACACTTGCGATTTAATTGCCTATCATGTAATATAAAAGTTGTGTTTTCTTAATGGCTTTCCCACAGCCCCAATTAAGAGGTTCACATCAAATTTACAATCCATCAACACCTAAAGTTATAACTTAACGAACGAAGATAAATGAAAATGATGATTTTGAACATTTTAAGGAGGAACTTTTCATGCGTACTACGTACATGGCGAAGCCTAACGAAGTTGAGCGCCAATGGCACATCATTGATGCTGAAGGCAAAACCCTCGGACGTTTGGCGAGCGAAGCAGCAGCTTTGATTCGCGGCAAACACAAGCCACAATTCACTCCACATGTGGACACTGGCGATTTCGTTGTTATCATCAATGCTGAGAAAATCGTATTGACTGGTAAGAAAATGCAAGGTAAAAAATACTACCGTCACTCAATGCACCCAGGTGGTTTGAAAGTAACTACAGCAGAAGAGATGGTTAAAAACAAACCTGAGCGTATGTTGGAACTGGCTGTTCGCGGTATGCTTCCTAAAACTCGCATGGGCGAGAAAATGAAGTTGAGACTTAAAGCGTACAGAGGCACTGAGCATCCACATGCAGCACAAAAACCAGAAGTTTACGAACTTCGCGGTTAATTAAAAGGAGGACAGTTTCATGGCACAAGTACAATACTATGGGACAGGTCGTCGTAAACATTCGGTAGCACGTGTTCGCCTTGTACCGGGTGAAGGACGCATTGTCATCAATAAACGTGATATTAATGAATACTTCGGTTTGGAAACACTCAAACTGATCGTAAAACAACCACTGAACTTGACAGAAACACTCAACAACTATGACGTTCTTGTTATTGCTCATGGTGGCGGAATCTCCGGTCAAGCCGGCGCAATCCGTCATGGTATCTCCCGCGCTCTGCTCAAAGCAGATCCGGAATACCGTGCTTCCCTGAAAAAAGCAGGATTCCTGACTCGTGACCCACGTATGAAAGAGCGTAAAAAATACGGTCTTAAAGCGGCTCGTCGCGCACCTCAGTTCTCCAAACGTTAATATTAAAAGCCTTTGGCCTCGGTCAAAGGCTTTTTTATATATTCATGACTATTCCGCCATATAGTATATTAGTTTGTGCGATAGCTCTCATACCTCTGATGTCTTCCCCCATGCTTGTGCATTTTTCCATCATTGCCTTTTCAATGTTCTCTTAATGTCCCTCAATACAGTCCTATAATATGTACGTTAATACATCTACAGCTTACTGAACCTCTCTAATCGTTTTAGATCCTTGGATTTGCTCTTACGCTTTTACCCATCGCTCACCACACATTCTACAACAGATCTTTATAAAATCATCAATTAGAGCTCACGCCGGATTTCTTGAATGCACTGGGTTTACTGTTTTTTGTGCTTAAATTTTTATTGCAACCTTATCAGTATTTCTTATGGAAACGATAAAAGTCCCTTACATATCAACCGTTAAATGTCACAAAGCTGATCCCCTTAAAACTTCTGCTTTTCGTCCTTCATCTTCAATCGCCCAGTGAATTTTTTATGTTGCTCTTTGCGACATGAACTATCTAAACCCAGCAGCAGCAAAGGTTTCACAGGCCATGAGATGTTTTTATACCTGCCTAATGATCTGAGCCAACAGCTTTGTTTTTATCTCGTTAACAGAGAAATGAATAAATTGAACCAAAATATTGTGTGAGAGCAACGATCAAAAATGGTCAAAAACTGATTTATTTTACCATATGGCAGGCATTGACATCCCCAATGAAAGATTTATACTAAACATAATTCATATTAGATTAGTCGGCTTTAAGTGTATTGAAATGCAGAATGGGGGAAATTCACAGATGAACTTGTTGGAGAAAGAAGAATTGGCACGGGCAAAGGCAGAGGAACTGGAACATGCCAGTCCAGAGGATATTATTCGGTATGCTATTGAAACATTCCCAAATATCACTTTTGCATGTAGCTTTGGTGCAGAAGATGTTGTTCTTGTAGATATGTTGCAGAAGATCAGCCCATCCACAGACATTTTTTATCTAGATACAGATTTCCACTTTAAAGAAACATACGAAACACGTGATAAGATGCAGGAGAACTACAACCTTGAATTTGTACGCGTGTCACCTAAGATTACTCCGGAAGAGCAGGCAGCTCAACACGGTGAAGAGATGTGGAAGTCTGATCCCAATGGGTGCTGTAACATTCGCAAAGTCGAACCGTTAACACGTATTCTTTCTCAGTATGATGCGTGGATTACAGGTATTCGTAGAGATCAAGCACCAACTCGTGCAAACTCGAAGAAGGTTGAATATGATTCCAAATTTGGCCTGATGAAGTTTAACCCGATTGCGCACTGGACGACTGAGGATGTATGGCAATATATTCGTGACAATAACGTTGTATATAACCCTCTTCATGACCAGAACTACCCAAGTATTGGTTGTGAGCATTGCACACGTCAGGTTATGCCTGGTGAGGACCCTCGTGCTGGACGCTGGTCTGGCAATGATAAGACGGAATGTGGCCTTCATAAATAATAGATATACAAGGAGCTGACAAGATGACATCGATTCTGCCTCATGGAGGTACGCTGGTTCAGCGTATCGTACAAGGAGAAGAACGGGAGCAGTTGTTGCAAGACAGTAAAAACTTATCCTCTTTGCTTATTAATACCTGGACGATATCAGATTTGGATCTGATTGGTGTGGGTGCGTTCTCACCACTAGAAGGTTTCTTGAATGAGGAAGATTATCTTTCGGTGGTGTCTCGCATGCGTCTTGCCGATGGAACAGTCTGGAGTATACCGATTACACTTGCTGTTGATGATAAACAAGCCTCATCCCTCCGAATTGGTGAACGTGTGAAACTTGTTGGTGATCAAGATGGAGTAACTTATGGACTGCTCGAAGTCCAAAGTATATACCAGGTGGATCAGGGTGAAGAAGCCCGGCGTGTATTCAAAACAGATGATCCTGAGCACCCGGGTGTTAAAAAACTGTTGGAGCGTCCTGCAACATACGTAGGAGGTCCAATCCAAGTGTTGAACCGTCCAAAACCTTCGAAATTCGAAGAATTCTATTATGATCCTGCAGATACCCGGAAGATTTTTCAGGAGAAGGGTTGGAAGACGGTAGTTGGTTTTCAGACACGTAATCCGGTCCATCGGGCTCATGAGTACATCCAGAAGAGCGCTATGGAGATTGTCGACGCACTCTTCCTGAATCCGCTTGTTGGAGAGACGAAGTCGGACGATGTTCCCGCAGATGTTCGGATGAAGAGTTATCTGGTATTACTGGAGAACTATTACCCGGCTGATCGTGCGTTCCTTGGTGTGTTCCCCGCAGCGATGCGGTATGCCGGACCACGTGAAGCTATTTTCCATGCGATGGTTCGCAAAAATTACGGGTGTACCCACTTTATTGTTGGTCGTGACCATGCGGGTGTGGGTGATTATTATGGAACATATGAAGCACAGGAGATCTTTACGAACTTTACAGCAGAGGAACTGGGGATCACTCCGTTATTCTTCGAACATAGTTTCTTCTGTACCAAATGTGGAAACATGGCATCCAGCAAAACTTGCCCACATGATAAAGAACACCATATGGCGCTTTCCGGCACCAAAGTACGCGGGCTGCTCCGTGACGGTCAGTGCCCTCCACCTGAATTTACACGTCCTGAGGTAGCTGAGGTACTGATTGAAGGAATGGCGGAGCAAGTCCGGTCCTAGCGGTATATTTGTCCATCTTGTCCCATATAGATGATTAGAGTCATTTATAGGGACGAGGTGGTTTTTTTATGCGTAAAAATATGGGGAAACACTTTGTAGTCTGGATTAGGTTAAAAACAATCAAAAGGGTCATGCTGAGTCTCTGTCTGCTGGCCATGTTAGTGGCGGTAATGTCCTATGAACTGCCTTCCGCAAAGACTTCAGGTTATTGGAGTTTGCCGATGGCGGGTAAAGTTATTGCCATTGATGCAGGACACGGAGGTCCCGATGGAGGAGCGGTAAGTAAACAGGGAGTTATTGAAAAAGATATTAACCTGTCTATCGCCTTGTATGTGAGAGATTATTTGCAACAGGCAGGGGCCTTAGTGGTGATGACAAGAGAAATAGACACGGATTTGGCGGACTCGGACACCAAGGGGTACTCTAAGCGTAAGACGGAAGATCTGAAACAAAGAGTACGGCGGATAGAGGATAAGCAAGCAGATCTCTTTATTAGCATTCACATGAACAGTGTCCCATCCAACCGCTGGAGTGGAGCGCAGGTTTTCTATACAACTAACCATCCGGATAACGAAGGTTTGGCTAATCTGCTTCAACAAGAGATGGTTCGTAATCTGGAGAATACAGATCGAATCGCCAAAACGGTGAATACAGTTTATCTGTTACAGGCGCTGAAGATCCCTTCCGCGCTGGTAGAAGTGGGTTTCCTTTCTCATCCGGAAGAGGCACGTATGCTTGCCGACGAAGCTTATCAACGTAAGGTGGCTGCCTCGATCTATAATGGAATTCTCAGATATTCCTCAGGAGAACGGCCTAAAAGTTAGTCAGAACAAGAAAGGTAATGATATAATTGGATCAGCATACCTAATTACATGCCAATAGATAAAGCTGAGGTGCTGTCTGATGTTATCAAAAGAACAGATACTTGAACTATTACAGCCATTACAAGAACCACAATTGGGAGTAAGTCTGACCGAACTGGAATGGGTTCGAGATATTATGGTGAAAGAAAATCATGTGGCTCTGACCTTAGTGACACTGGAAAATCGACCTGAGGATACAACAGCCTTGAGTGATGCAGCGCGTAATCTGTTGTCCCAGCACGGACTGAAGGATGTGCATATTCGTGTGCGTGCAGCTTCTGAGCATGATCGTGAGAGCCTGAATATGGGACAACCCGATGATGAGCCAGATCGGGACGAAGTGCTCGTAAAAGGTCACGCAGCGGGTCTGGATGGACATGAACTGTTAAGTCCTGAATCAGGTGTTCGTTTTATTGCTGTGGCCAGTGGTAAAGGTGGCGTCGGTAAATCAACGGTAACCGTTAATCTTGCTGCAGCTTTGGCACGTCAAGGCAAAAAAGTGGGCTTAATTGATGCGGATATCTATGGCTTCAGTGTACCCGACATGATGGGGATTGAAGAATATCCGGTCGTTGAAGATGGCGTTATTCAACCGGTTGAACGTTTTGGCGTCAAAGTCATGTCGATGGGCTTCTTTATTCGGGAGAACAATCCGGTAATCTGGCGTGGACCCATGCTAGGTCGGATGCTGCGTCAATTCTTTACGGATGTCCAGTGGGGCAAATTGGATTATATATTACTGGATTTGCCACCAGGTACGGGAGATGTTGCTTTGGATGTGCATCAGATGTTGCCACAGAGCAAGGAAATCATCGTTACCACGCCGCATGCAACAGCAGCTTTTGTCGCAGCACGTGCGGGTGCGATGGCCATTCAGACCGATCATGAGTTACTTGGTGTGGTGGAGAATATGGCTTATTATGAGTGCAGCAGTTGCGGAGAGAAGGATTATGTCTTTGGACGTGGAGGTGGGGGAAGACTTGCAGAAAGTCTGCATACAAGCTTGCTTGCCCAGATTCCATTAGGCACACCGGATAATCATCCATCCGAGCCTGATTTCTCACCTTCTGTGTACAAAGCAGATTCCCGTATAGGGGCTATCTACGATGAAGTGGCCAAGTCCATTGAATCCAAATTCTAATGGTATGAGTGTTATAAATACAAATAAAGCCTGCGTCCATTCGGATGCAGGCTTTTCAGTTTCTGTAATATACCAACATCTACTGTTTATGAACCTCCACCGCTGCCAGAATCTCCACTTCCACCATCTCCGCCATCACTACCCTCTTGCCCTTGCCCTTCTTGTCCTCCTTGCTCTTGCCCCTGTTTTCCGCCACTTTCCACTTTGGGTTGCAATTCGTCCTGCACTACCTTCTTGAGTAAAGTGAGTACTTCCATGCGGAACAACGGGTTTTGCATCACTTCCTGCATGACAGTCATCGTCTGTTTACGATAATCCGGAGTCTTGGTCATATCCATGAACATCTTGGATACTTCTGGTGACTTCATGATGTCTCCAACAGATTTTTGATATGTGGGATCTTTAATCAACTGCATATGAAGTTGTTTGCTTTGGGCGTTAATCACTTTGGCGAATTCCCCGGCAAACTGTGGATCTGTCATGATCTTCTCGAATTCCTTCTGGTATTCGGGAGCTGTGATGGTGTCTTTTACTGCAATACGTATTTGTTCCGAAGATTGCACAGGCATTAACATTTTCATACCAATGGTTCCCGAGCCACCACCCGACCCGCCGCCACCTTCTTCTGACCCGCCGCCTTCACCACTGGATGAGCTTTGACCTGTAAGAGCTTCCTCCACCGCTTTCTTGCCTTCGTCACTTTTCAAAATATCTACAACCATTGTTTTCATCTCTTTATAACTGCCCTGAGGAGGCGAAGAACTCTGATCTGAACCGCAGCCGGCAAGCATGACGGATAGCCCCAGTACGACACAGCATAGCTGCCACAAAGGCCGTTTCATGTGTACAATCCCTCCTTGATTAGATACTGGATGTAGTATGTGATGGGAAAGGGGGAAATATGTTGAGCAATGATGGTTTTTTGCTGAGAAGGTTGGTAAAATAAACACTCGGGGGTGGAAAACTTTTGAATTTACGTAGATGGTTTTTCCTGTTTTGGACAGCCTTGCTTATTGGGGCCGCGGGAGCATTGGGTACAGGATTGATTATGATGCTGGTGAACGGGGAGAAAACAAATGGATTGAATGATTTTCTTCTGTATCTTTTGATCCTATTTGGATCAGGGGTTATGATCAGCGTTTATTCACAAATGGGTTTCTTTGCATATCTGATATTGAATTATATGGGTAAAGGTGTATTTCCAAAGCGCGGTTGGCAGATCGTGCAGATTGTACTAACGGTGTTGGCCCTGCTTGACGTGATGTTTTTACGCCTGTTTGTTGGGGGAGACCGGGAGCGCATATCGGATATTGTGTTAGGTATCATTATTTTGGCAGCCGCAATTGTTACCGCTTACGTTAAAGTAAAGCTCACTCATATCTCCGCGCTTGTACCAACACTCTTTTTCATGATTGCCGTCACCATAGTGGAGACGATCGGCGTATTACGTATTGATGTCAATGCTGCAACCATATTTATTGTGGTTCCTTTGCTCTTATGTAATGCATACCAAATGCTGATATTGCACAGGCTGGTGGATGTATCTACGAACCGGAGTGTAAGTGGAAAGGCAGAACAGTTGAAAGAAAGCCGAGCATAAAATTCGTTTTGCATAAAAACATACCAAAAAGAGCTAACCTGGTTAGCTCTTTTCAACTTTTACACTCTTATTTGAGCTGTAGCCCAAGCAATATACCAATTATTGACCGCTGGCTTGATCACGAACTTCCTTACCTTCCACACTGGAATGGTTAAGCAACTCAGACACGGTTACGAATTCATAGCCCTGGTTTTTTAATTTGTCGATAATGACAGGGAGTGCCTCATGAGTTTGTTTAGAGGAATCACTTGCATGCAGCAGTACGATGTCCCCTGGATGTGCTTTGCTTACTACACGATCAACAATGGTCTGTACACCAGGGTTTTTCCAATCCAAGGAGTCGGTATCCCACTGTACAACCTGATAATTCAAACTATTGGCTACCTGAAGCACTCGCTTGTCAAAGTCCCCGTTGGGCAGACGTATTAATTTCGGTTCTTTTCCCGTTAAATCGGTTAAAATGCTATGAGCTGTCGAAATTTCTTTGCGAATTTCTTCCTCGGTCAGGCTGCTGTAGTTCTCATGTCTGTGACCATGGCTGCCAATTTCATATCCTGCCTCTTTGATGGCAGTAACAATTTCGGGGTGTGTCTTGCTCCAGGGGGACGAAAGGAAAAAGGTTGCCTTCTGCACTTTATTCTCCTGAAGAACTTTCAGAATCGGCTCTGTCCGTTTATCTCCCCAGCTGATGTCAAAGGTAAGTGCAATTACCTTCTTCTCGGTTGGAACGCTGTAGACGGCTGATGGTGCTTCCTCCGAGAATACGGAGACATTGCCACGCTCCAGATAAATAATACCGATCGCAAAGATGGCAGCAACGAAGACAATCAGGTACCGTTTAATCTTTTTGCCGCTAAATACATAGAACGAGTTCATTTCAATAAGCGCCCCTCTCCCATAAGAAATGCTTGTTTACTCTCCAATGTATGCTCGTACTCCCCAGTTATTCGTAACACGAACCTTGTTTGTCCATCATTTTAGATTCTACAGGAGGTTATTATGTTAAAATTCAGTACATTTCTTAGAGATCTTGGTTCCATCCGCAGTGCATTAATCTGGTCCGTAGTTTTGTTTGCTGTTGGAATAGGGGCAGGATGGGTGAGTACAGGGCCTCTAGAAGAACTGTTGTTGAACCAAATCGGAGGTTTACGTGAAGTCAGTGAACGGCTGGAGCAGGGGGGCAATGTGCAATGGAACTTCTTCCTGTTTATCTTTTTCAATAATGCCATCAAAAGTGTACTTGTCATCTATGCCGGTATATTCTTCGGAATTCTGCCTGTCATCTTCCTGCTGATCAATGGGATGGTCCTTGGATTTGTGGTGCACACCACGATGAATTATGGAGCAAGCTTCTATGATATTGTGGTTAAAGGTTTACTTCCGCATGGCATTATTGAGATTCCGGTCATTATTATTGCTTGCGCCTTCGGACTGAAGTTTGGTGGTCTGGTTATCCAAAGCCTTGCACAACTTGGAAGTGACAAGCGAAATATGATGGGAAACCGGTGGAGAGCATTCATGAATAGGACGTTAACGGCATCCTTCTGGGTTGTCATCTTGCTTCTTGTTGCAGCAATCATCGAAAGCACACTTACTTATACTCTGGTGAGAGGATAAAATTTTGTGATGGTTGGCATTCATAAATTTTCAGAAAGTTGACCATAACAATAAAACGGGTTCCAGCAGCACCCACAAAAAGCGAATGCACGGGTGTTGCATGAAACTTCTGTAAGTGTGATAAAGAGGCTATGCACAAAAAGGAGAACTCTAATGCTGGGTATGTTGTTTAACGATAAGGAATGCAAGGAATTAGACTATGTGCTACGTAAAGAATTAGATGAAATGCTGTTCGATCTGAGTGATAATCGTCTTGACCAAGAGATCAAATATGCTATCGCGAGCCGATATAAGACTGTGTTCCGCATGTATGCACGCTTTGCCCCACCAAAAGAGTTGTCCAAGTATGCAAGAGGTGGAAAACTGAAAAAGTCGAAGCCGTAATGCTGAAGCTGGTCATATATTAGATTTACAGTAGTGGAAGTGAGGTGCGGCTCTCAATAGCGGGTGCTGTACCTCTGAACCATGAAAATGCGAAATTGTTGGGGGGGGGGGCATACTTTTTGTCGAAAAAGGGTTGACCTTTCTAATTTCATATGGTAAATTAATTTTCGTTCCTTTTTTAGGAGCGGTTCACCGAAAAAAGCATGAAAATAAAGCGATTGAAAAGAATTGAAAAAATAATGCTTGCAAAGAGAACTTCAACATGATATATTATAAAAGTCGCCGCTGAAACGACGACAACATGAAAAACAGAACTAAATTGAATGTTTGATCTTTGAAAACTGAACAACGAGTGAGTAAACATTCTGCTTGCAGAATGACGCGAAAGTTGAAGACAAGCCTTGGCTTGAATCGACTGGAGCACAATTGAGATTTTTAATCTCGTCAGATTCAAAATGAGCTTATCGCTCTTTTCAATACTTTATTGGAGAGTTTGATCCTGGCTCAGGACGAACGCTGGCGGCATGCCTAATACATGCAAGTCGAGCGGAGTTGATAGGGAGCTTGCTTCCTTGATACTTAGCGGCGGACGGGTGAGTAACACGTAGGCAACCTGCCCTCAAGTTTGGGACAACTACCGGAAACGGTAGCTAATACCGAATAGTTGTTTTCTTCGCCTGAAGGAAACTGGAAAGACGGAGCAATCTGTCACTTGGGGATGGGCCTGCGGCGCATTAGCTAGTTGGTGGGGTAACGGCTCACCAAGGCGACGATGCGTAGCCGACCTGAGAGGGTGATCGGCCACACTGGGACTGAGACACGGCCCAGACTCCTACGGGAGGCAGCAGTAGGGAATCTTCCGCAATGGGCGAAAGCCTGACGGAGCAATGCCGCGTGAGTGATGAAGGTTTTCGGATCGTAAAGCTCTGTTGCCAGGGAAGAACGCTTGGGAGAGTAACTGCTCTCAAGGTGACGGTACCTGAGAAGAAAGCCCCGGCTAACTACGTGCCAGCAGCCGCGGTAATACGTAGGGGGCAAGCGTTGTCCGGAATTATTGGGCGTAAAGCGCGCGCAGGCGGTCATTTAAGTCTGGTGTTTAATCCCGGGGCTCAACCCCGGATCGCACTGGAAACTGGGTGACTTGAGTGCAGAAGAGGAGAGTGGAATTCCACGTGTAGCGGTGAAATGCGTAGATATGTGGAGGAACACCAGTGGCGAAGGCGACTCTCTGGGCTGTAACTGACGCTGAGGCGCGAAAGCGTGGGGAGCAAACAGGATTAGATACCCTGGTAGTCCACGCCGTAAACGATGAGTGCTAGGTGTTAGGGGTTTCGATACCCTTGGTGCCGAAGTTAACACATTAAGCACTCCGCCTGGGGAGTACGGTCGCAAGACTGAAACTCAAAGGAATTGACGGGGACCCGCACAAGCAGTGGAGTATGTGGTTTAATTCGAAGCAACGCGAAGAACCTTACCAGGTCTTGACATCCCTCTGACCGGTACAGAGATGTACCTTTCCTTCGGGACAGAGGAGACAGGTGGTGCATGGTTGTCGTCAGCTCGTGTCGTGAGATGTTGGGTTAAGTCCCGCAACGAGCGCAACCCTTATATTTAGTTGCCAGCACTTCGGGTGGGCACTCTAGATAGACTGCCGGTGACAAACCGGAGGAAGGTGGGGATGACGTCAAATCATCGTCATGCCCCTTATGACCTGGGCTACACACGTACTACAATGGCCGGTACAACGGGCTGCGAAATCGCGAGATGGAGCCAATCCCAACAAAGCCGGTCTCAGTTCGGATTGCAGGCTGCAACTCGCCTGCATGAAGTCGGAATTGCTAGTAATCGCGGATCAGCATGCCGCGGTGAATACGTTCCCGGGTCTTGTACACACCGCCCGTCACACCACGAGAGTTTATAACACCCGAAGTCGGTGGGGTAACCGCAAGGAGCCAGCCGCCGAAGGTGGGATAGATGATTGGGGTGAAGTCGTAACAAGGTAGCCGTATCGGAAGGTGCGGCTGGATCACCTCCTTTCTATGGAGAATCGTTTCCCGAGTGGAAACATTCAAATAAGTAGGTTCTTAGAACCTACAACAGCGATTCATTTTGGTCTATCACTTCGGTGTGGATGAAATGAAGAGCAAAGCAACTCACTCGTTGCTCAGTTTTGAGAGCTTAAACTCTCAAACGTTTGGTGGCGATAGCGAAGGGGTTCCACACGTTCCCATCCCGAACACGACCGTTAAGCCCTTCAGCGTCAATGGTACTTGGACCGCAGGGTCCTGGGAGAGTAGAACGCCGCCAAGCGTAACCCATTTTGGGTTCAAATAGTATATGTAATGTGGGCCCTTAGCTCAGTTGGTTAGAGCGCACCTCTGATAAGGGTGAGGCCGGTGGTTCGAGTCCACCAGGGCCCACCATCTATACCTTTAAACTTTATATGGGGCCATAGCTCAGCTGGGAGAGCGCCTGCCTTGCAAGCAGGAGGTCAGCGGTTCGATCCCGCTTGGCTCCACCAAAAATGTTTTACAAGTTTGTTCTTTGAAAACTAGATATCGAAACGAAACAAACGCGAATTAGAACATTCCTTTAAGCTGAACTTGTGCAAACAAGTCAAGTGTATAAAGGTAGTTGAATTGCTTTTGTGATGGTATCGGGTGAGAGCGACTTTTGGCTTTGCGCAAGCAAAACAAGGGAAGCGAACGACCGAAACCGGAACAAAATGGTTAAGCTACTAAGAGCACACGGAGGATGCCTAGGCGCTAGGAGCCGATGAAGGACGTGGCGAACAACGAAACTGCCTCGGGGAGCTGTAAGCAAGCTTTGATCCGGGGGTGTCCGAATGGGGAAACCCAGCTGGGGTAATTTCCAGTTACTCACAACTGAATACATAGGTTGTGTAGAGGCATACCAGGGGAACTGAAACATCTAAGTACCCTGAGGAAGAGAAAACAATAGTGATTCCGTCAGTAGCGGCGAGCGAACGCGGAGAAGCCCAAACCAGAGAGCTTGCTCTTTGGGGTTGTGGGACGTCTCACATGGAGTTACAAAGGAACCGGTTAAGCGAAGAGGTCTGGAAAGGCCTGCCAAAGAAGGTAAAAGCCCTGTAGTTGAAAGTTGGTTCCCTCCGAGACGGATCCCGAGTAGTGCGGGGCACGTGAAACCCCGTATGAATCCGGCAGGACCATCTGCCAAGGCTAAATACTTCCTAGCGACCGATAGTGAAGCAGTACCGTGAGGGAAAGGTGAAAAGCACCCCGGAAGGGGAGTGAAATAGAACCTGAAACCGTGTGCTTACAAAAAGTCAGAGCCCGTTTTAGGGGTGATGGCGTGCCTTTTGTAGAATGAACCGGCGAGTTACGTTCCCGTGCAAGGTTAAGGTGAAGAGCCGGAGCCGCAGCGAAAGCGAGTCTGAATAGGGCGATTGAGTACGTGGACGTAGACCCGAAACCGGGTGATCTACCCCTGTCCAGGGTGAAGGTGCGGTAACACGCACTGGAGGCCCGAACCCACGCATGTTGAAAAATGCGGGGATGAGGTGGGGGTAGCGGAGAAATTCCAATCGAACTCGGAGATAGCTGGTTCTCCCCGAAATAGCTTTAGGGCTAGCCTCGGAAAACAGAGTCGTGGAGGTAGAGCACTGATTGGGTGCGGGGCCCGCAAGGGTTACCAAGCTCAGTCAAACTCCGAATGCCATAGACTTACTTCCGGGAGTCAGACAGTGAGTGCTAAGATCCATTGTCAAAAGGGAAACAGCCCAGACCATCAGCTAAGGTCCCCAAGTGTGTGTTAAGTGGGAAAGGATGTGGAGTTGCACAGACAACCAGGATGTTGGCTTAGAAGCAGCCACCATTGAAAGAGTGCGTAATAGCTCACTGGTCGAGTGACTCTGCGCCGAAAATGTAACGGGGCTAAACACACCACCGAAGCTATGGCTTGATGCTTTGCATCAGGGGTAGGGGAGCGTTGTATAAGGGTTGAAGGTGTACCGTAAGGAGCGCTGGACATTATACAAGTGAGAATGCCGGTATGAGTAACGAAAAGATCAGTGAGAATCTGATCCGCCGAAAGCCTAAGGGTTCCTGAGGAAGGCTCGTCCGCTCAGGGTAAGTCGGGACCTAAGGCGAGGCCGAAAGGCGTAGTCGAAGGACAACAGGTCGAAATTCCTGTACCACCGTAAGCCGTTATGAGCAATGGGGGGACGCAGTAGGGTAGTGACGCGGACTGATGGATGTCCGTCTAAGCAGTGAGGCTGATGTGTAGGCAAATCCGCACATTGTAAGGCTGAGCTGTGATGGGGAGCGAAAATTACAGTAGCGAAGGTCATGATCTCACACTGCCAAGAAAAGCCTCTAGCCAGGTGATGGTGCCCGTACCGCAAACCGACACAGGTAGGCGAGAAGAGTATTCTAAGGCGCGCGGAAGAACTCTCGTTAAGGAACTCGGCAAAATGACCCCGTAACTTCGGGAGAAGGGGTGCCCCGGTAGTGTGAATAGCACGAGGGGGCCGCAGTGAAAAGGCCCAAGCGACTGTTTAGCAAAAACACAGGTCTGTGCGAAGCCGTAAGGCGAAGTATACGGGCTGACGCCTGCCCGGTGCTGGAAGGTTAAGGGGAGTGGTTAGGGAGTAATCCCGAAGCTGTGAACCGAAGCCCCAGTAAACGGCGGCCGTAACTATAACGGTCCTAAGGTAGCGAAATTCCTTGTCAGGTAAATTCTGACCCGCACGAATGGCGTAACGACTTGGGCGCTGTCTCAACGAGAGATCCGGTGAAATTTTAATACCTGTGAAGATGCAGGTTACCCGCGACAAGACGGAAAGACCCCATGGAGCTTTACTGCAGCTTGATATTGAATTTGGGTACGATCTGTACAGGATAGGTGGGAGCCTTTGAAGCATGAGCGCCAGCTTGTGTGGAGGCAACGTTGGGATACCACCCTGATCGTATCTAGGTTCTAACCTGGTACCGTAATCCGGTGCGGGGACAGTGTCAGGTGGGCAGTTTGACTGGGGCGGTCGCCTCCTAAAGAGTAACGGAGGCGCCCAAAGGTTCCCTCAGAATGGTTGGAAATCATTCGAAGAGTGCAAAGGCATAAGGGAGCTTGACTGCGAGACCTACAAGTCGAGCAGGGACGAAAGTCGGGCTTAGTGATCCGGTGGTACCGCATGGAAGGGCCATCGCTCAACGGATAAAAGCTACCCTGGGGATAACAGGCTTATCTCCCCCAAGAGTCCACATCGACGGGGAGGTTTGGCACCTCGATGTCGGCTCATCGCATCCTGGGGCTGAAGTAGGTCCCAAGGGTTGGGCTGTTCGCCCATTAAAGCGGTACGCGAGCTGGGTTCAGAACGTCGTGAGACAGTTCGGTCCCTATCTGTCGTGGGCGTAGGAAATTTGAGAGGAGCTGTCCTTAGTACGAGAGGACCGGGATGGACGTACCGCTGGTGTACCAGTTGTTCCGCCAGGAGCACCGCTGGGTAGCTATGTACGGACGGGATAAACGCTGAAAGCATCTAAGCGTGAAGCCCCCTCAAGATGAGATTTCCCAGTATGTAAGACCCCTTGAAGACGACGAGGTAGATAGGCTGGGGGTGGAAGTGCAGCAATGCATGGAGCTGACCAGTACTAATCGGTCGAGGGCTTATCCAATAGCAAGTTGTCATTCGCGTGTTTCGTTTCGAATCTAGTTTTCAGAGAACAATCTCTGAAATGAAAATTGGTACATCACAGAATGTGTGTATGATTTTCATTTCCATATCTGATTTTAAGAAGCTATGCTTCGACAAATCGCGTTTGGTGGCGATGGCGGAGGGGTTCCACACGTACCCATCCCGAACACGACCGTTAAGCCCTCTAGCGCCGATGGTACTTGGACCGCAGGGTCCTGGGAGAGTAGGATGCCGCCAAGCGAACTCTTTCATCATACATAGAAAACAGGCTCTGCATGTGGACGTTGTACGATGAATTGCATTTGCCTTGCAAATGCATATTATTCCCTGATAGCTCAGTTGGTAGAGCACTCGACTGTTAATCGAGTTGTCACAGGTTCGAGCCCTGTTCGGGGAGCCATTTGCTCTCATAGCTCAGTAGGTAGAGTGCATCCATGGTAAGGATGAGGTCACCGGTTCGATCCCGGTTGAGAGCTTTGGAAATGGGGCCCGTTGGTCAAGGGGTTAAGACACCTCCCTTTCACGGAGGTAACAGGGGTTCGAATCCCCTACGGGTCATATAGTTGGAGGCTTAGCTCAGCTGGGAGAGCATCTGCCTTACAAGCAGAGGGTCGGGGGTTCGATCCCCTCAGCCTCCACCATATTTTTTATTGGGGATTAGCCAAGCGGTAAGGCAACGGACTTTGACTCCGTCATGCATAGGTTCAAATCCTATATCCCCAGCCATTTTAGTATGAGTCATTAGCTCAGTTGGTAGAGCACCTGACTTTTAATCAGGGTGTCGAAGGTTCGAGCCCTTCATGACTCACCATCATATGCGCGTGTGGCGGAATTGGCAGACGCACTAGACTTAGGATCTAGCGTCTTTGACGTGGGGGTTCAAGTCCCTCCACGCGCATCCTTTATTTGCGGAAGTGGCTCAGCGGTAGAGCATCGCCTTGCCAAGGCGAGGGTCGCGGGTTCGATTCCCGTCTTCCGCTCCAATATTTTGCGCCCTTAGCTCAGCTGGATAGAGCGTTTGACTACGAATCAAAAGGCCGGGAGTTCGAATCTCTCAGGGCGCGCCATTATTTTTTTAGTATCGGGATGTAGCTCAGCTTGGTAGAGCACCTGGTTTGGGACCAGGGGGTCGCATGTTCAAATCGTGTCATCCCGATTTTTGTTTATGCGGGTGTAGTTCAATGGTAGAACTTTAGCCTTCCAAGCTAATAGCGTGGGTTCGATTCCCATCACCCGCTTACAGGATATAACGAAAGAGCCTTTGCAGATGCAAAGGCTTTTTTACTTTTGTTAACGTAAGAATTAGCAGTTATTTTATGTAAGGTACAAGTACAGGTTTATTAAAAAAAGAGCCAAGACCCTTTACTATCCAAATAGGGGGTCTTGGCTCTTCTGTTTATCTCTGTGGATGAGCTGCCTCTAAAACGTAGCAGCTATTGTATAGTGAAGAGCGCACAATTTAACGTTCGTTACGATCCGTCACTCTTTTACGCATGCCAGCTAGCCCCAGTAGTCCCAACAAACCAAGCCAGCCCCAATCCATACCATTATCACGGTCGTTCGTAGTGGCGTTCGCCCGAACATTGTTGGTACGATAGTCACCATTGTTGCGGTAGTTTCCATCCATATTCATATTCATGTTGGAATTAGTGTTTGTGCGGTCCATGTAGTTGGTGTCCTGATAAGAGCGAACACGTGAACCGTTGGTGTTGGTATCCACACCTTTGGACATTTGACCATCAGCAGCAGCAGGGCCTGCCATCGCGGCCACCAGAAGCACGGAAGCAATAATTGTTGTACCCTTCTTCATCATTTAAGTTCCTCCTTTTTAGTAAGAGCTATAGATTAATCTGCCCAAAAAGCTAAGAACATTATGTAGAAATGGTCTGTTAAGATATCCCTACAATTACAGTAGGTTAGGAACATACATAAGAAAGTCCCCTGGTAAGCAGACTTGTAGTGGGAAGGAATTTTTAATTTTATCTTTAATTTATTACATCACTGTGGTAAAGTATACAAAAGCTTGCTTTGCCGGTCATGTTTCTTTGTATATCATCTGTTCTCAAATAATGAAATTATACGGTTTAACCTTACGATCAGGTACGATGGATCATATCTAAAGTAACTGTATATTTATAAATTTTTAAGCATAGGTATGAGACATTTGATTTATCTAAAGTACGTGAAAAAGGTATCATGCGACAGCATATGACCATTAATTGAAGCAGAACAAGAAAATGAATAAAAAAGCGTGTTTTTGTGCTGTAAATCGGGGATAATCCCCATTTTTTCTAGTAGAAAAATGAAGATTTTCGTACCATTTTATTGTATGATGTTATGAAGGTGTCAAATTTACGTGTACGAATGGAACGATCAGATGGGAGGATAAGCATGACTGAAACTATGGTAACCGCCAGCAAAAGCCAATCCAACAACCTGCTTCGGCGAGACGTGCGGTTCCTGGGCAATATACTCGGAGAAGTTCTTGTCCATCAAGGCGGCACGGAGCTTCTAGATATCGTTGAGAAGATTCGGGAAACGAGCAAATCGTTGCGTGCAGAATTTCTGCCAGAACTCTATGCAGAGTTCAAAACGATGATCCAGGAATTAGACTCGGACAATCGTCACCAGGTTATTCGGGCTTTCGCTATTTATTTTCAATTAGTTAATATTGCTGAACAAAACCATCGGATCCGGCGTAAACGGGATTATGAACGTTCTGCTGGGGACGCTGTGCAGCCAGGATCGATTGAGAAAGCAGTACAGGATCTTAAGGAACGTGGACTGTCTCATACAGAGGTGGAAGAGATTCTTGATGATTTGTCACTGGAACTCGTTATGACAGCTCACCCAACCGAAGCCATGCGCCGGGTTATTCTGGACATCCACAAGCGGATATCCGAAGATGTCATGTCACTTGATAATCCTACGCTGACGTTGCGTGAACGTGAACAGTTGCGGGAGAAGTTGCTGAACGAAGTCATTACACTATGGCAGACTGATGAGCTTCGTGACCGTAAACCGACTGTGCTTGATGAAGTGCGGAACGGGATGTATTACTTTCATGAAACGTTGTTCCACGTACTTCCGGATGTATATCAGGAGCTGGAACGCTGCCTGAACAAATTTTATCCTGACCATGACTGGCATGTGCCGACGTATTTGCGGTTCGGTTCCTGGATCGGTGGAGACCGGGATGGAAATCCTTCGGTAACTTCAGATGTAACATGGCAGACACTGTTGATGCAACGCAAGCTCGCTTTGCGTGAATACCAACGGATTATGATTGAACTTATGGGCCATCTCAGCTTCAGCACGAACATCATTCACGTATCGGATGAGCTGGTGCAGTCGATTGAGCAGGACCGTAATTCTGTTACATTGAAAAAAGTGGATATCTGGCGGAATGAAAAAGAGCCATACCGCATCAAATTGGCTTATATGATTGCCAAGCTGAACAATGTACTGGACGAGAACAAATTAGGTCAGCCTGACCGTTATCATAGCGCACAGGATTTGATTGATGAACTGATGATTATTGATCGAAGTCTGCGCCATCATTTTGCCGATTACGTAGCAGATACAACCATTCGCAAAATGATTCGTCAAGTCGAGTTGTTTGGTTTCCATACCGCAGCATTGGATGTGCGTCAGCACAGTAAGGAACATGAAAATGCGATGTCGGAGATTTTGGCGAAAATGAACATTGTAGAGGATTATGCGCGTCTGACTGAAGACGGTAAAATCGATCTGCTTGCTCGTTTGCTGGATGATCCACGTCCGCTTACTTCTCCTTATCACCAATACACGGAGGGAACCAAAGAATGTCTGGATGTCTTCCGTACCATTAAGCGTGCCCAAAACGAATTTGGGAACGGCTGTATCACAAGTTACCTGATCAGTATGACGCAGGGCGCAAGTGATTTGCTGGAGGTTATGGTATTTGCCAAGGAAGTGGGCTTATTCACCAAAGGACACAATGGTGAGGTTGTATCTACTCTTCAAGCGGTACCACTGTTTGAAACGATTGATGATCTACATGCGGCTTCGGACATTATGCAGAAGCTGTTCAACCTTCCTGTATACCGCGCAAGCGTAAAAGGACGGAATGAACTGCATGAAATCATGCTTGGTTATTCTGACAGTAACAAGGATGGCGGAGTGGTTACAGCCAACTGGGAACTGCGTGTAGCAATGAATGCCATCACGGCTGTAGGTAATGAACATGGCGTTAAGCTGAAGTTCTTCCATGGACGTGGCGGGGCTCTGGGACGTGGCGGCATGCCACTCAACCGCAGTATTCTTGCTCAACCACCACATACGATTGGTGGGGGCATCAAGATTACGGAGCAGGGAGAGGTTATTTCTTCCCGTTATTCCCTTCAGGGGATTGCATACCGCAGTCTGGAGCAGGCAACTTCGGCTCTAATCACAGCAGCACTTAATGGGCTTGAGCCGCAAGAGTCAGCATCCGAGCGTCATTGGGACAGCATCATCAAAGAGATTTCGGAAGTATCTCTGACGAAATATCAGGATCTGATTTTCCGTGATCCAGACTTCTTCACATTCTTCAAAGAATCAACGCCGCTTCCGGAGGTTGGTGAGCTGAACATTGGCTCCCGTCCATCCAAGCGTAAAAATAGTGATAAGTTTGAAGATCTGAGAGCGATCCCTTGGGTATTCGCATGGACTCAAAGTCGTTATCTGCTTCCGGCATGGTATGCGGCAGGAACAGGATTGCAAAGTTACTATCAGGGTAAAGAGGAAAATCTGGTTGTCCTGAAAGAAATGTATGCAAGCTTCCCATTCTTCCGTACATTAATTGATACGGTACAGATGGCCGTAGCCAAGGCAGATCTGGTGATTGCCAAAGAATATTCAGCAATGACTTCGAACAAGGAAGCCCGTGATCGCATATACGGTCAGATTGAAGCCGAATTCAAACTCACAAAAGAGTTGATCCTGAAAATTACCGGAGAAGCTGAAATTCTGGATGATGTACCGGTTATTCAAGAATCCATTCGTCTTCGTAACCCTTATGTAGATCCGTTGTCCTACATGCAAGTTCAACTTCTGAGCGAGCTCAGAGATATGCGTGAACGTGGTGAGGATGATACGGAACTGCTCAGAGAAGTGTTGCTGACAATTAACGGCATCGCTGCAGGACTGCGTAACACAGGTTGATGATTGAACTGCTTCATTTGAATAATCATATGTAACAAAGAACCCATTACTTTGTTGAATAAAAGCTCCATTCTCTGCTCTACGGAGTGAGAGATGAAACGGGACTCCTGCGGGAGTTCCCGTTTTTACTGTTTTTGGCGGATATTTGTCATACAGTCTTGATTTTTGACCAAAGTTGATTTACGATTTGATTGGTGAATTACAAGTGTGGACGGGTATCAGAAGACGGAAGACCCATCAGCATGTCTGGGGGAATAAGGGTGGACAATTTGGAGAACAGGCTTGTGAAATTGGTGCTCAAGGGAGACCAGAGAGCCTTCGCAGAAATCGTTGAACTATATAAGGACAAGCTATTTCATTTGGCATACCGGATGCTGAACAATCGTCATGAAGCTGAAGACGTTGTGCAGGAGACGTTTTTGCGTGTGTTTCGTAATATGGAGAAGTACGATCCGAACCAGAAGTTCTCAACCTGGATATACCGGATCGCAACGAATCTGTGTATTGACCGACTGCGCAGAAAGAAACCTTCATACTCTTTGGATGCTGAACTGAATGACCAGGAAGGATCTGATGGTTATGCGATGCTCCCGAGTGATGATCGTACACCGGAGAGTGAAGCGCTCCTGTCAGAAACGCAGACACTCATTCGTGAGGCTATTGACAGTTTGCCAGCCAAGTATAAGTCCGTTATGATTTTGAGATATTTACAGGACTTGTCGCTACAGGAAATCAGTGACGTGACAGGTATGCCCGTAACAACGATTAAGACACGCGTTCATCGGGGCCGTGATTTTCTACGTAAAAAATTGGAGTACAAGTTATAAATGTTAAACGCTTTTAAATATGGGCGAAATTATTTGAAACATATCCGAAACGGATGCGTATGTAATGTATGCAAGTCTTATGCGTGCTTTTTAATGGCACATGGACTAAGTGATTTAAGAAAGGATTGGCTCTCATATGGATTGCAACTCGGCCGTCTCTTTAATGCATGAATGTTTGGATGAGTCGTTGTCCCCGGCCCAGAAGGTTGAACTGAAAAGTCACCTTGTGATCTGTCCGGATTGTCGCATGCGCTTTAAAGAGTTGGAACAGACGGAAATGCTACTCTTTGCCATGAAACACTATTCACCGTCTGCCTCTGATGAGCTGACCAATCGAATTATGAATGCTCTGCCCCAGCCCAAGAGACAGCAAGCATGGCTCAAATGGGTCAAAGGACATCCCGCGCTGACGGCGGCAGCCTTCTTTTTGGTCGTGATGCTCTTTAGCGCCTTGAATTTCTGGAATCAGAATAACGAGATGGTTGTTAAGGGAAATAATCTGGACCAGATCGTGATTCAGGGTAACACGGTTATTGTTCCTGAAGGTAAGTCAATTGCTGGCGATCTTACGATAGAAAATGGAACCGCACAAGTATATGGTGATGTGAACGGCAATCTGACGGTTATCGATGGACAACTGTTTCAGGCTTCAACCGCGCATATTTCAGGTCAGGTGAAAAGTATTGATCAGGCGCTGGACTGGTTCTGGTACAAAATAACCAATATGGTAAATGAAGTGGCTTATCGCTAGAACAGGGTAAAATCTTCAATGGTATATACCAAGCAGGGTACCTCCAGATTGCATGGGGTACTCTTTTTTTATACGCAAACTTTGTAATTCATGGGAAATGTGATGTTTATGTGCAGTTTGAGACTGCCGTAACTTGCAACCTGAACGTTAACGTTATAACCTAGATACTAAAGAGAACATACTACTACATATAGATACGCATTTTGCACAAATCGAATGATGCAAAACGCGGAGACAAAGGATTATATAAAATCCTAATGGGTTAATATGAGATCAGGGTTTACTCATCAATGGGGATAGCGGGGGCTGGCTTATGAATTATTTTGCTGACTTAACGTGGACAGAGTCCATTAAGGACGTTATCGATATATTGATCGTTACCTATATTATGTACAAACTGATTTTGCTTGTGCGGGGGACACGTGCGGTTCAGCTCCTGAAAGGGATTCTGTTCCTTGTGCTGATCTGGGCATTAAGTACGTGGCTAAACCTGTATACGCTCAAGTGGTTAATGAACCAGATGTTTACGTTTGGTGTCGTTGCGGTGTTCATTATCTTTCAGCCGGAACTGCGTCGTGGTCTGGAGCAATTGGGACGCGGTAAGCTGTTTGGACGTTCAGCGGCAGCGAGTGATGAAGAATTAACCGTGTTAATTGGTGAGATTATTAAGTCTGTTAATTATTTGTCACGACGTAAAATTGGCGCTTTGGTCGTGTTTGAACGTGAAACGGGTCTGAACGATTACACGGAATCGGGCATTAAGATGCAATCTCTGGTCAGCTCAGAGCTGATGATTAACATCTTTATTCCAAATACACCGCTCCATGATGGAGCCGTTATTATACAGGGAAAACAGATTTCGGCGGCAGCTTGTTATTTGCCATTATCAGAGAATCCTTTTATCAGTAAGGAATTGGGAACACGTCATCGTGCAGCAATCGGGATTACCGAAGTTGCAGATGCGATCTGTTTGGTTGTCTCCGAGGAGACAGGACAAGTGTCACTTGCAATGAATGGACAGGTCGTTCGTGATATTAAGGAAGAATCGCTGATTGCCAAACTGTATGAGGAGTTGCGCCCTACATCCAATCTGAAAAAGAATGGCTGGACAACCTTCTGGAAACGGAAGGGAGGACGTAACAATGGATAAGTGGTTTAACAATAATAACTTTGCCAAAATACTTGCACTTGCGGTGAGCCTGCTGCTCTGGTTCATGATTCATCTGGATGAGGTACCAACCACCCCTACGATTACAACAGGGACAACCAACAAGGTTGTGGAACGTACGGTGCCTGTTCAACCTTATGGATTAGACAGCAACAGCTATGTGCTTACTTCATTAAGTACGGATGAGGTCCGGCTGGAGATCAAAGGACAGCGCTCGATGTTGACATCGATTTTTACGAATGATGATTACAAGGTACTGGTCGATCTGAGTCAGGTGAAAGATGGGTCCAATACACTGCCACTCGTACCTGATCTGCCTTCCGGTGTAGAAGTGGTCAGCATGGAACCTTCCATGGTTACGGTGAATGTAGAAAAATTGGGCACCAAATCCTTCAATGTGAATATTGTACCCGAAGGGGAACCATCCGCCGGATACAGCGCTGGAACGCCCGTAATTGAACCTTCGACGCCAGTTAAGGTAACTCTGCCCGAAGGGCAACTCGAGGCTGTAGCGAAGATCCAGGGCAGTGTGAGCGTGAAAGATGCGAAGGAAGATGTCATACAGAAAAAAGTGAAACTTCAAGCATACGATGCTGAAGGCAAAGTCCTTGAAAATGCGATTATAACGCCTCAAACGGTTGAAGTCCGTGTTCCGGTCAATCAGCCCTATACATCTGTACCCTTAAGAATCAAATATTCGGGACAGCTTCCGGAAGGCCTGGTACTCTCCACAGTAGAGCCAAGCGTGAAAGAAGTCTCGGTTTATGGATCAGAGAATGCGCTTGCGGGTATACAGGCCTACGACCAAGTAACCCTTGATCTAACGCAGTTTGAGCAGTCAGGTACGTCGACAGTTAACGTGGACTTGACGCCGCCTTCCGGTTTTGAGAAAATCGAGCCTAGTTCGATTCAGATCAAGGTAACCATATCCCCATTTGACGAGGCGGAGGAGACAACCAAAGTCTTTCCGAACGTCCCCATCACACTTACCGGTGCGGGGAATGGGCTTGAAGGTACACTCGTTACGCCTAAAAGTGGCGGTCTGAACCTTACGCTTACAGGCTCGGCAAGTATGCTTGAGGGTCTGAGTAGTGATGATCTCACGTTGACGGGGGATCTTGCTGAACTTGCGGTCGGAACGCATGAGATTAAGCTTGAAGCCGACCTGCCCCGTTATGCCAAACTGGATGAATCATCTAATGCTCTGAGTGCAACGGTCAAAATTAGCGAAAAGGCTGAGGACACCACAACTACGCCTAGCGAAGATCCGACTGACGAGGGAACGGTAGCACCTGACCCTTCACCAGCCGAGGTCGAAAACGGGGAAACGGAGCCTGTTCCTGATGAAGAAGAAACGGAATCGAATACGGATACTCAGGATCAGAGTCAACAGGGGAGCACAACCAATCGAGGTAATTTAAATAATAATAACAGTGGTAGTAGCAGTAAAAGTGGCTCAAATCCGTAAACGTTCTAATTTTAAAATTCTCAAAAAATAATAATAGTGCTCGTATATGATGCGAATAGAAGGAGTTAAATCATGGGGAAATATTTTGGTACAGACGGTGTAAGAGGGGTTGCCAATAAAGAGTTAACGGCAGAGCTGGCTTACAGCATTGGACGTTGTGGTGGTTACGTGCTTGCAGGTGGTGTGGAAAGACCAAAAGTGGTTATCGGCATGGATACTCGAATCTCGGGATTGATGTTGGAATCCGCACTGGTTGCAGGTCTGTTGTCCATTGGCGCTGATGTGATCCGTCTGGGCGTTGTATCCACTCCGGGAGTGGCGTATATTGCACGTTTGTTGAAAGCTGACGCGGGCGTGATGATCTCAGCTTCCCACAATCCGGTTGAGGATAACGGAATCAAGTTCTTTGGCGGAGATGGCTTCAAGCTGTCTGATGAAACAGAGAACCGGATTGAAGAACTGATGGATGCGGAGACAGATCAATTGCCACGGCCAGTTGGTGGCGGTCTGGGTACTGTAACGACAGATGAAGAATCCCGTTATCGTTACCTTGATTTCCTGAAAACGACTGTAAATGAATCGTTCTCTGGACTTAAAATTGTTCTGGACTGTGCAAACGGAGCAGCTTATGAGCTGGCACCGAAATTGTTCAGTGAACTTGGTGCAGAAGTCATTGCCATTGGCGCTGAGCCTAACGGCCTGAATATTAATGAGCAATGTGGATCAACTCATCCAGAGAACCTGAAACAAGAAGTGCTTAAACATAAAGCGGATCTGGGTCTTGCTTTTGACGGGGATGCGGATCGTCTGATTGCTATTGATGAGACAGGCGCTGAGGTGGATGGAGACTTCATTCTGTGTATCTGCGGTGATGCGATGAATCGTGCAGGCAAGTTGAAGGACAGTACTGTTGTATCGACCGTTATGAGTAACATCGGATTCTACAAAGCAACGGAGAAACTTGCACTGAAAACAGCTAAAACGGCAGTAGGTGACCGTTATGTGATGGAGGAAATGCGTCGCGGCGGTTACAACTTGGGCGGAGAGCAGTCTGGTCATGTTATTTTCCTGGATTACAATACAACCGGAGACGGTATGCTGACTGCGATTCAACTCGTGGATACACTCAAGGCTTCCGGTAAAAGACTGAGTGAACTAAAAGCGCTAATGATCCAGTACCCACAAGTATTGGTGAATGTGCGTGTTGAAGATAAGAGCAAATACGAGGGCAATGCTGCAATCGAGCAGGCTATTGCTACAGTAGAACAACAACTCGGCGATAATGGACGTGTACTCGTTCGTGCTTCAGGTACTGAGTCTCTGATCCGTGTTATGGCGGAAGGACCAGATAAAGACGAACTTGAACAATTTGTGTCTCAAATCGCAGATGTAGTGCAAAAAGAACTGGTATAGTACTGGAAGATGTAAGAGATACCTTCGGCATACGGTTTTCTTAAGGGAATTGTTGGCAGAACTAGGCATAATATAACATGATTTAGGACTTATAGTGCGTGTTCAAAAAGTCTGGTTTTCAGTACCAAGAAGATGGAATGAAGATAGAAATGGAGTAGCGGAGCATAGGGAAACTACGTGAGCAACGGACATTTCGGCTGAATTTCATATTCGATGCTGATGATGCCGTTAGGCATGATTCGTAATCAAAAGCGGAATTTTTGAATTACCTCTAATGATGGATATTCCTGCGTCCCGGCCTGATGAGACCATAGGTCCGTTTATCCGGTCGGGATTGTAGGTAAATATGCTAAAATTGTCACAGGTACTTTGCTCCATTGCAAAATGGACCTGACGTGCATATAATGAGTGGAGTCGTCATTCAGACACAGAAAGTGAGGAACGTAAGGTTACAGTTACACAAGCGCCAGAGCTTGGAGTTGCGCGGGATGATGTTGATCAGGATTTCTTCTAGGTTGAAGAACGGCTGATTAAGATCAACGGCAATCAAGCTGACGAGGTGGAGGTGTTCGGATTGTTCGGCGGGGACCTCCCGGTGAAGCACCAGAGCCGTAAACCGGATTGCGGAAAATGGATAGGTGACTGTCCACACAACGCGCCGGTGCAGGTGCAGGAGTTAAACTAAAATTCAAATGAATGTGCGTGAAGAGCGTAAACAGTACGCGGACGGGAAAATGATGTACATTCATGATTGCATTCATAACAGCTTATGATGACAGCGGGGCGACACGAGGTCGCTCTGATCATTGATAATTGAATAAGTACCAAGTATTCATGAAACGCTAGGCAATCACTCATTTTTCCGATGTGCCGCCTCTGCCTGTTTCTCTTCGTGACACAGTATTCATATACAAACGGAGGAAATAAATTATGTGCGGTATTGTTGGATATATTGGTAATAAGAACACTCAATCGGTATTGGTCGAAGGATTAAAGAAACTCGAGTATCGTGGTTATGATTCTGCAGGTATCGCGGTATTTACACCGGAAGGTCTGCAAATCACGAAAGCTCTTGGTCGTCTTGCGAACCTTGAAGCCAAGCTGGATGGTGCACCACTGGTAGGTAATGCCGGAATCGGACACACACGTTGGGCAACTCATGGTAAACCATCGGATGAGAACTCTCATCCACACACGGATGGAAGCCAGAAGTTCTCTGTTGTGCATAACGGTATTATTGAGAACTACCTGGATCTGAAGGATGAATTGATGGCTCAAGGTCACACGTTCACTTCCGAGACAGATACTGAGGTTATCTCTCACCTGATCGCACGTGAATACAATGGTGATATCGTCAAAACAGTACAAAAAGTGATCACGTTGTTGCGTGGCGCATTTGCACTGGGTGTATTGACAGAGCATGAGCCTGAGAAACTCGTAGCTGTGCGTCAAGCAAGCCCATTGATTATTGGTATTGGTGAAGGCGAGAACTTCATTGGTTCCGACATCCCGGCAATTCTGGAACATACACGTAACGTGTACATTCTGAATGATGGTGAAATGGCTGTATTGACACATGATGCTGTCGAATTGATGACGATTGAAGGCAACTTTATTTCTCGGGAAATGATTCGTGTCGATTGGGATGCTGTAACCGCAGAAAAAGGCGGATTCGAGCACTTCATGCTGAAAGAAATTCATGAGCAACCAAAAGCATATCGTGATACTATGCTGGGTCGCATCGATAATGAAGGCAAAAAAGTTCAACTTCCTGAGTTGAAAATGACTGAAGAACAAATTAAAAATATTCGTAACGTTCAAATCATTGCATGTGGTACAGCGTACCATGCAGGTCTGGTTGGACGTACAGTGATTGAGCAATTGGTACGTATTCCGGTTGAAACAGATGTGGCTTCCGAGTACCGTTACCGTTCCCCAATCGTGCACAAAGATACACTTGTAATCGTAGTGAGCCAATCTGGTGAAACTGCCGATACGCTTGCTGCATTGCGTGAAGCACAATCCAATGGTGCGCATGTACTGGCAATCACAAACGTAGTGGGCAGCTCCATTGCACGTGATGCAGATGATGTTATCGCAACATTGGCAGGTCCGGAGATTGCAGTAGCTTCTACCAAAGCGTATACTTCGCAGTTGATCGCGTTCAACTTGCTTGGTCTGTACCTTGCACAAGTTCGTGGTACTCAATCTGCAGAAGAGATTGAACACACGCTGGCAGCAATGCAAGCATTGCCTGAGCAAGTGGAATCCATGTTGGAGCAAGCGGAGGCAATCAAAGGATATGCAGAGCAAATCTCTAAACATGAACATCTCTTCTTCATTGGTCGTGGTCTTGACTACGCAGTAGCTCAAGAAGGATCTTTGAAGCTGAAAGAGATCTCTTACATTCACTCCGAAGCGTATGCTGCGGGTGAGCTGAAACACGGTACGCTCGCATTGATCGAAGACGGCATCCCTGTTATTGCCTTGGCAACGCAAGAGAACGTACTTGAGAAAACAGTGAGCAACATTAAGGAAGTAAAAGCACGTGGCGCAGATGTATTGGCAATTACGTATGAAGAGCACGTAGCACCATTGCTGAAATCCGTAGACCAAGCGTTTGCAATTCCTAAGACGTTGCCACTGCTTAGCCCTGCTTTGTCTGTAGTTGCGCTGCAATTGCTGGCATACTATGCTTCCCTGGCACTGGGTCATGATGTGGATAAACCACGTAACCTGGCGAAAAGTGTAACGGTTGAGTAAGGTATTCTGTACAAATTACTTTATTTTCCAATGATAAATAAGTGTAGAACCATTTACAAAAGTATGGAACTACACGAACTGTTGTCCAATGACATGGATAATGGGTTGATCAATAGATTCAGTAAATTAATAAAGTATAAACAAAATATGGTCCTGATGACTCTAAGTCATCAGGACTTTTTTGATGTTTCAGGAGGGTGGTTCTGAATATTAGAACCACCTTTTTTATGTTTGTGCATTGTAAATTTATGTCATCAACTTCTTAAAGAGAGTCATTAACATTCGCAACTCGTAAGTGCAAATATATCCCCAAGAAGGATGTGGATAGGGCATACGGGATCGTTTGAACAATAAAGGAAGATGGCCAAATGGGACTGGAACATCTTTCAGTGACTCACAAAATGGTATGCCAAGAAGCAACAATTTGCTGGATGAAGAAGCTTATTACGCGAAGTGAAATCATTGTCTGTTCAACTTGGATTCAGAACGCCATTGTAATCTATATGTAAATGAGTGAAGGACATAGAAAAGCGTATGAGGGAAAATCTCACGTATGGTTTGATGAGGAGGAGTAGAATATATTTACCCTTTATTCTAACGGAGGTGTAGAGAAGAAGGCAAGATACAAAACGATGTCGGCTGCCATCCGTTTGAATGCTGCGGGCAGCTTCAGCCAGACTTTCAGAAATTGGTCAGGTAATCATGTTAAGTTAATGCAAAGTGCAAGGATGCGGAACACTGGCAAAGAATATTAAAAGGTAATATATACCAAATTATCCTGTTTCATGGCTGAATGTCAACACGCGTCGAATTCCTCGATTGATGTAAAACCATTCCCAACGTTTCCTTGCTATTCACTCTTTTTAATGAAAAATGTTAACACATTATGTTTCGTGAACCAAATTTAACATTATAATGACTATATTTAACAAAAATTTCACTATACATTCTTGTAAATTTTGATATAATTCAACCTAGGTCTTATTCCCTATTATTCTAATAAATGGAATTGTGGGGTTTTTTATACCCATCCAAGCTGTGTGCGAGAGACCAGTCTACTGGCTAACCAACAAGCCGGCATGCGGGGACCAACAATTGTGGAAAATGACAGCCTAGAATATGTTGCTCCATGACGTCAGAAGGTTCAGAAAGGAAGGTTCAGAAAGATGGAGCCAACCTTATCCCAATTCCGATGGAGGATGAAGTGAGTGAGCATTTTTGAAAAGCTGGAATCCAACGTAAGATCTTACTGCAGAAGTTTTCCGGTGGTATTCGACCGGGCCAAGGGAGACCTTTTATATTCTGAGGACGGAAGAGCATATATTGATTTCTTTGCAGGTGCCGGGGCACTCAATTACGGTCATAACAACGATTATATTAAAGACCGGGTTCTTGATTACTTGACCTCCGACCGGATTATGCACGGTCTGGATATGTATACAATGGCCAAACGTGAATTCATCCAGAGCTTCTCAGAGCGGATCCTGGAGCCGAAGAAGCTGAATTACAAGCTTCAATTCTGCGGTCCAACAGGGACGAATGCGGTGGAAGCGGCCCTGAAGCTCGCACGCAAGGCGAAGAAGAGAAGTGGAATATTCGCATTCATGGGTGGCTTCCACGGTATGTCGCTCGGCAGTCTGTCGGCGACAAGCTCCAAGTCCATGAGAGAAGGGGCGGGGCTCCCTCTGGACGGAGTTACGTTCATGCCGCACCCGAGCGGGGCTTTCGCAGAAATGGATACGCTCGGCTATATCGAGAGTATCCTGACTGATTCGCACTCCGGAATCGATAAGCCGGCCGCGATCCTGCTTGAAACGGTACAAGCCGAAGGAGGAATTCACGTTGTCGACGCGCAGTGGCTACGCGAGCTGCAGCAGCTTTGCCGCAGGCACGATATTTTGCTCATTACAGACGAGATTCAAGTAGGATGCGGTCGGACAGGCGAATTCTTCTCCTTCGAACGTGCAGGGATCGAGCCGGATCTCATTACCCTGTCGAAGTCGATCAGCGGGTACGGCCTGCCAATGTCCCTCCTGCTGCTGAAGCCCGAACTGGATATCTGGACGCCGGGCGAGCACAACGGCACCTTCCGCGGCAACCAGCTGGCTTTTGTGGCCGCGAAGGCTGCTCTCGAGTTCCGGGACAGAACCGAACTGGAAGCTCAGGTGAAGCAGAAGGAAGAGTATGTGCGCTCGTTCCTTGATCAAGAAATCAAGCCTCTGCATCCGTCCATCGCCATCCGCGGACTCGGCCTGATCTGGGGCATTGACGTCTCGGGGTTCATGGATGAAGCCGGGGCGAAGCGGGTGACGGATATCAGCTTCGAGAACGGGCTCATCATTGAAAGAGCCGGCAGAGGAGATTGTGTGCTGAAGATCATGCCTCCGCTTACCGTCTCGATGGAGCATCTGACCGCCGGCTGCGCCATTATCAAGTCCAGTATGCAGCAGGTGATCTCTCAGGAGACCAAGGATTTGTTAGTAACGACCTAAGCTTGGCCAAGCCGATGGCCGCCCCCGGCAAGAGGCATGAAAGTGCCTTCCGGAGGGCGTGCGGACTTGATGTTAAGGTAGCGCTTTCTCCTCATGCTACCTGCGGTAACGTCAATCAGCATGGAATTCTCCGGCAATCCAAGGGCAGTACCGTTCGTGCCATACGGAGCATTCCTTGAGTCTCATGCAATACCCTCGTTAAATTTAATCGTCAGGAAAAGCTCACTACCCCGCAGCCGAATCTTTACTTATCCACAACCAGGGCTGTGGGGGAATAAGCAAATCGTACATAGAGTGTATCAATACCCCTTAAACATAGGCTTCGTCAAAGGCAGCTCGGGTGCCAAATCAGGAGGTACGGTCGACTTCCTGCTGGACGGCTGGAACCCTGCGGCAAGCCTTACATCGACAGGAGGAACATATCTTGTCGTCTATCCCCAAATCCAATTCTGAATCCCATGTTAAACCAAATCCCGTCTTCGGGTGACTCGTCGGCAGCAATCTTATTGAAGCAGAGGAGTCCGAAGTAACCGCATCTCTTGCGTAGAACGATGCTTGTTGTTGTCCTTTACGCATGGGAGCCGAGCGGGACAGCTGCCAGGCAGAGGATTGCCGCATGCGATCAACCGGGCAAATGAAGCGGTGACATTGCGCAAGCCATTGATGTTGTTGTCAGATGTTTGAAAAGGAGAGGAGCGAGGTTGGAGCGTTGCTTCGGCATATGCTCCGCCGGATTGCTTTTACCGATGAAGAGAGGGGAACGATCCAGATGGCTTTTGAACAAGAAACGTTGTTTTGGAACGAAAAATTCGGTAGTGACGATTATACTTTGACGCGGCTGCCTTACAGCAAAGCTCCAAGCTCCCTGGTGCCCAATGTGAAAACCGTCGGCGGTTCGCTTTCGGAGGAAGCGGCGCAACGCGTTCTTCAAATGAGCAAGGGTGCTCCGCTGGCCGCTTTTATGATATTGCTCGCCGGTGTTCAGGCACTCTTGCATAAATATACAGGTGCTTCAGACATTCTGGTCGGCATGCCGGTTGTGCGGAAAAAGGCGGAGACTCGTCGATCCGTTAATCATACGGTCATTTTGAAAAACTCGCTTTCGGTGGGGGCAACTTTTAAGACGCTTCTGAGCGAACTGAGGACTTCCTTGCCGGAAGCCATTCAGCATCAACATATTCCGTTCTTGAAAATGACGGAGAAGCTGGATCTGCAATATGCTGAAGGGATACCCTTCGTCCATACGCTAGTATCCCTTAAGGAGTTGCATCTGGACGAAATTGGGCAAAACGTGGTCACGGACTGTTCCTTTGAATTCAGTTTAACCGGCGGGACGATACAGCTAGCGCTGTCATATAACGAGCACTTATATGACTCCGAGTTCATGAGTCGGGTCGTCGGCCACCTGAATCGCCTGCTGTCCGTGGGGCTTTATGAGCTGGAGCTGGACATCGTGCGAGCGGACATGCTGTCGGAGGACGAAAAATTTCAATTACTGCAAAGCTTCAACGATACAGAGAAGGACTATCCTCTTGATCGGACGATTCATCAGCTTGTGGAGGAGCAAGCGAAGCGTGTGCCCGAGGCGACTGCGGTTGTCTTTGAGGGGCAGCGGCTTTCATACGCAGAGTTGAACGAACGGGCAAACCAGCTGGCGCATACGCTACGATCGGTCGGTGTGCTGCCCAATCAGTTAGTAGGCTTGATGGTCAGGAGATCACTGGAGACGGTCATTGGCATTCTGGCGGTTCTGAAAGCTGGCGGTGCTTACGTGCCGATCGACCCGGAGTACCCGGAAGAACGTATCCGCTACATTCTGGAGAACTCGAACGCGCAGCTGCTGCTGACTCAAAGAGAGCTGTTACAGCAAGTCCCGTTTCAAGGGACCGTATTGGCGCTTGATGACGAGCAAGCCTATAGCGACGATTGCTCGAACCTGGAGGCAGTCAGCGGTCCAAACGATCTTGCTTATGTCATTTATACGTCAGGTACAACGGGCAAACCCAAAGGGGTCATGCTGGAGCATCGTGGTTTGGTCAGCTTGAAGCTGATGTTCGCAGACAGGCTGGGCATCACGGAGCATGACCGGATCGTACAATTTGCGAGCTTGTCCTTCGACGCATCCTGCTGGGAAGTATTCAAAGCACTCTATTTTGGCGCGGCTTTGTACATCCCGACAGCCGAAACAATTCTCGACACTCGTCTGTTCGAGAGTTATATGAACGAGCATGCGATTACAGCGGCGATTTTGCCTCCGACGTACAGCGCTCATTTGAACCCGGATCGTCTTCCCAGCTTAACAAAGCTTGTAACGGGAGGTTCGGCGGTATCGGCCGAATTCGTGCAGCAGTGGAAAGCGAAGGTTCACTATTTCAATGCTTACGGCCCTACCGAAGCTTCGATTGTTACGACGCTTTGGGATGCGGATGAGCAGCAGCCGGAGCGCAGAGTCATTCCGATTGGGCGCCCGCTGGCTAATCATCAGATTTTTATTTTGGATGCCCACCTGCAACTTGTGCCTCCGGGAGTGGACGGCGAGCTGTGCGTGGCAGGCGTGGGGCTTGCGAGAGGTTACCTGAACCAACCGGAGCTGACGGCAGAGAAGTTCGTGGAACATCCGTTTGCGCCGGGAGAACGCCTTTACCGGACAGGAGATCTCGCCCGCTGGCTGCCTGACGGTAATATGGAGTACTTGGGCCGAATCGACCATCAGGTGAAAATCCGTGGATTCCGAATCGAGGTCGGTGAGATTGAAGAGCAGCTTTTGAAGATCGACTCGGTGCAGGAGACGATTGTAATCGCGCGGGAAGGCAAAAGTGGGCAAGAATTGTGCGCTTACCTGGTCGCGAGCCTCCCTCTTACGCTCGGCGAGCTGAGAAGCGCGCTGGCGCAAAAATTGCCGAATTATATGATTCCGGCGTATTTTGTTCAGCTTCCACGGATGCCGCTCACGCCGAACGACAAAATCGATCGTAAGGCTTTGCCTGCCCCGGAAGGCAACGCACTGACCGGTGGCGCGTACGTAGCTCCCCGCAATGAAACTGAGCGAACGCTTGCTGATGTGTGGCAGGCGGTATTGAACGCCGATCGTGTTGGGGTAACGGATCATTTCTTTGAGCTGGGCGGAGACTCGATCAAGTCCATTCAAGTATCTTCGCGGCTTCATCAAGCCGGGTACAAGCTGGAAATCCGGGATTTATTCAAATATCCGACGATTTCACAGCTCAGCCTGCATGTGAAACCGATCAGAAGTACCATCGATCAAGGCGAAATAACGGGTGAAACGGCGTTGACGCCGATTCAGCATTGGTTTTTCGAGAGTTCCTTTGCGGACCCACATCATTTCAACCAGTCGGTGATGCTGTACCGGAAGGAACGCTTCAACGAAGAGATCGTGTATCAGGTGCTGCAAAAGCTGGCAGAGCATCATGACGCCTTACGCATGGTGTTCTGCAAGACGGAACAAGGGTTTGGTGCGTTAACACGAGCGATTCAGGATGGTGGGCTGTTCACGCTGGACGTGTTCGACTTTAAGGATGCGGAGAATCCCACGCAGGCTGTGGAAGCGAAGGCAACGGACATTCAAGCAGGCATTGATTTGGAGAACGGGCCCCTCATGAAGGCGGCACTGCTCCAGTGCGAGGACGGAGATCATTTGCTGCTCGCGGTTCATCATGCCGTGGTAGACGGCGTGTCTTGGCGCATTTTGATGGAGGATTTCGCTCTAGGTTACGAGCAGATTGGAAAAAGTGAGGGAATTCGTTTCCCGGCGAAAACAGATGCGTACCGCACTTGGTCCGAGCAGCTGACTGCTTACGCGCAAAGTCCGGAGATGGCAAAGGAACGGGCCTATTGGCAGGCCGTGGAACAAATGGAGGTTCTGGCCGTGCCGAAGGATATGGAGGCGGACGTTACGACGCAGCATGACAGCGAATCGCTGTTTGTCCGTTTGACTCCCGAAGAAACGGAGCTGCTACTGAAGCGGGTTCACCGTGCCTACAACACTGAAATGAATGATATTTTGGTAACGGCGCTCGGCATAGCCTTACGCAAATGGACGGGGCATGAACGGGTGCGGATCAATCTCGAAGGACACGGACGTGAATCGATCGGAACGGATATCGACATCACGCGTACAGTTGGCTGGTTTACGACCAAGTTTCCGGTCGTCCTGGAACCGGAAACCGACCGAGATTTGGCATATCAGATTAAACAGGTCAAGGAAAACTTGCGCCGTATTCCGAACAAGGGGCTAGGGTACGGCATATGCCGCTATCTCTCTAAATCGGAGGATGGCTTGGTTTGGGGCGCAGAGCCGGAAATTAATTTTAACTACCTCGGCCAGTTCGACGATGATGTCGACCAGGACGAGATCGGCATATCTTCTTATTCCAGCGGCAACCCGGCTAGCGACCGGCAGGCCCGCAGCTTTGTGCTGGATATCAACGGTATGGTGCTGGACGGCGCTTTATCGCTCGATCTCAGCTACAGCCGGAAGCAGTATCGCAAGGAAACGATGGAAGCCCTCGCTCAGCGGCTTGAGCAAAGTCTCCGAGACCTCATTATCCACTGTGCAGGCAAAGAAAACACAGAATTGACGCCGAGTGACGTGCAATTTAAAGGCTTGACCATTGCAGAATTGGAGCAAATCGCCCAGCGCTCGTGCCATCTCGGGGAAATCGAAAATATTTACTCACTTACGCCGATGCAGAAAGGTATGTGGTTCCACAGCGCGCTTGACCGGCAAACGGCGGCTTATTTTGAGCAGACGCGGTTTACGATGCGGGGAGCGCTCGACGTCCAGCTTTTTGAGAGGAGTTGGATGGAACTTGCGAAACGTCATCTGGTGCTGCGGGCGAATTTTGTGAAAGGACCCGCGGGCGAGCCGCTGCAAATCATATACCGCGACAAACCGGTCGGTTTTGAATATGAAGAGCTGCTTCATTTGCAGATGGACGAGAAACAAGCTTACTTGGATAAAAAGGCTGAGGAGGACAAGCTTCGCGGCTTCGACATGGAACATGACGCGCTCGTTCGGTTCACGATCCTGCGCACCGAAGAGCAAAGCTATCATGTACTGTGGAGTTTCCAACATATTTTGATGGACGGCTGGTGCCTGGCTCAGCTGACGCAGGAGCTGTTTGAGGCATACTCGGCCTTGGCATCCGGCGAGCAATTAGCGGGAGGTAAGGGATCGGATTATGGGGCCTATATCGAGTGGTTGGAGAAACAGGACGATCAGGCGGCATCAGCCTATTGGATGGCATTCCTGGCAGGTTATGAAGGGCAAACCGTACTCCCTGGACAAAAGGAACTGGCGCCCAACGGCAGATTTACGGCTGATCACGTCACCGCCGAGCTGGGCAAGGACTTGAGTGAGCGGATGGACCGGGTGGCGAAACAGCGCCTGGTTACGGTCAATACACTGCTGCAAGCTATTTGGGGCGTGATGCTGCAAAAATATAACGGAACAAACGATGCCGTATTCGGTAGCGTCGTAGCCGGAAGACCGGCGGAAATTCCGGGCATTGAGTCCATGATCGGGCTGTTCATCAATACGGTGCCGGTCCGGGTGACGAGTGAAGCGGACACCGTGTTCGCCGACCTGATGGCGAAGCTTCAAGAGCGGGCGCTTGAGTCCGGGCGTTATGATTACTATCCGCTGTATGAAATTCAGGCCCGTAGCGTGCAAAAGCAGAACCTGATCAACCATATCATCGCTTTTGAGAACTATCCGGTGGACGAGCAGATGGAGCAGGCGGGGGACCAGCAACATGGCGATCTGACGATTGCTGATGTTCAGATGGAGGAGCAGACAAACTATAACTTCAACGTCACCGTGGTGCCGGGAGACGAGATTGAAATTCGGTTCGACTTTAACGCCGAAGTGTTTGATAAAGCTAGCATTGAGCGGCTCAAGGGGCATCTCGTTCATTTGCTGGAGCAGGTGGCGGATAACCCGGAGATTACCGTGGGCGAGCTGGAACTTGTGACAGAGGCGGAAAAGGCTGACCTTCTCGGACGTTTTAACGACACCACAACGGAATTTCCGTGCGGGAAAACGCTCATTCAATTGTTCGAAGAGCAGGCGGAGCGCATCCCGGATGCAGCTGCCATCTCCTTGAATGGGCAAGAGCTGACCTACCGCGAGCTGAACGAACGCGTTAATTGCCTTGCTCGTACCTTGCGTAGCCACGGGATATCCAAAGGCCGCCTGGTCGCCATTATGGCTGAGCGTTCCATCGAAATGGTGGTGGGTATGCTGGCGGCACACAAAGCCGGTTCGGCTTACGTACCGATTGACCCGGAATATCCCGAGGAGCGTATCCGTTTCTTGATCGAGGATTCGGGTGCGCAGGTCATGCTGACGCAAAGCCGATTACGCGAGCGCCTGGCGGGTTCGGACTCCGTGATTTTACTGGATGACGAGTCCTTCTATCACGAGGACCGCACAAATCTTAATTCGGGCAACGAAGCGACAGACCTGGCTTGCATCATCTATACGTCAGGCACGACGGGCAAGCCAAAAGGAAACCTTGTTTCGCACCGCAATATCGTGCGGATCGTGCGAAATACGAATTATATCGACATCACTGAGCGGGATCATGTCCTCCAGCTTTCGAGCTATTCGTTTGACGGAGCGATTTTTGATATTTTCGGTGCTTTGACCAACGGGGCACGGCTGGTGCTGGTTCCCCACGAGACTTTGCTGGAAATCGGCCAGCTGGCGGATCTTATCCAGCGCGAGCGAATCTCGGTCATGCTAATTACGACGGCTTTCTTCAACGTCCTTGTAGATGTGAACGTCGACTGCCTGCGGGATGTCCGGGCGATTTTGTTCGGAGGAGAGCGCGTGTCGGTCGGCCATGTGCGTAAAGCGCTCGCCCATATCGGACCGGGCAGGCTCAACCACCTGTACGGTCCATCAGAAAGCACGGTTTATACCACGTATCTTCCAGTCGACTTTGTCGATGAGTCCGCGCTTACCGTACCCATCGGACGGCCGATCAGCAATACGACGGTGTATATCGTCGACAGCCAGAATAAACTTCTGCCGATCGGCGTGGCCGGGGAACTTTGCGTCGGCGGAGAAGGCTTGGTACAGGGCTACAATAACCGGCCGGAGCTAACGGCGGAGAAATTTGTGGACCATCCGTTTGTGCCGGGAGAGCGCATGTACCGTACAGGAGATTTGGCAAAATGGCTACCGGACGGCACGATTGAATACGTGGGGCGGACGGATGATCAAGTGAAAGTCCGCGGCTTCCGTATTGAGCTGGGCGAGATCGAAGCTCAGCTTCAGAAAGTGGAGGGAATTCGGAAAACGACGGTATTTGCGCGGGAAAACGCCTCCGGCGAGAAGCAACTTTGCGCCTATTATGAAGCGGACCGTGAGCTTCCGGCGGCCGAGCTGAAGAGCGTTCTTTCCCAGAAACTTCCTGCCTATATGATCCCGGCGTACCTGATCCAGTTGGAACGGCTTCCGCTGACGACGAACGGCAAGGTCGACCGCCGCTCCCTCCCGGCACCTGAGGAGAGCTTGCAGCCGGGCGAAGGACATACTCCGCCTCGGACTCCGTTGGAAGCCAGCTTGGCTGAAATATGGAAAAGCGTGCTCGGATTGGAACACATCGGGGTTCATGACAACTTCTTTGACTTGGGCGGCCATTCCCTGCGGGCAACGACACTGGTGAGCAAGGTGCATCAGGAGTTGAACGTCGAGCTGCCTCTGCGCGACGTATTCCGCTACTCAACGATCGAAGAGATGGCTCTCGCCCTCTCCCGGATTGAAGAGCAGTTGTTCTCGTCGATTCCGCTGGCAGATGAAAGAGCGTGTTATCCACTTTCCTCAGCTCAGAAGCGGCTGTTTATCCTGAATCAGCTGGAAGGAGCCGATCAGAGCTATAACATGCCGGGTGTGCTGTTGCTCGAAGGATCGATTGACCACAGCCTGCTGGAGAAAGCTTTCCGCGGACTGATCGAACGTCATGAAACGTTGCGAACCGGATTTGAGATCGTGCAAGGCGAAGCGGTACAGCGTATTTACGAGAGCGTTGATTTTGCCGTTGTGTGTCGACATGCGAACGAGGAAGAAGCGGCTGCAGTCGTGCAGGCTTTTATCCGACCTTTCGACTTGGCGAAGCCACCGTTGCTGCGTGCCGAGCTCGTAGAGCTGGCAGCCGATCGTTATTTACTGATGTTTGACATGCACCATATCATCTCCGACGGGGTTTCGATGGACGTGTTCGTTGAGGAACTCGTTCGTTTGTATGGCGGTGAGTCATTAGAGCCTTTGCATATTCAGTACAAGGACTATGCGGTATGGCAGCAATCGGACGAGCAAAAAGTGCAATTGAAACGCGAGGAAGCTTACTGGCTGGACCGTTACCGGGGCGAGCTGCCGGTTCTGGAAATGCCAACGGACTACCCGCGTCCTGCTGTACAGAGCTATGAGGGACATACGCTGACGTCTTTTGTGGACGAGGCAACGAACGAAGGCTTGAAGCAGCTAGCCGCTCAAAGAGGAACGACGCTATATATGGTGTTGCTTGCCGCGTATACCGTGCTTTTGCATAAATACACAGGTCAGGATGATTTGATCGTTGGCACGTCGATTGCGGGTAGAACGCACGGCGATATGCAGCCCTTGATCGGAATGTTTGTCAACACGCTGGCGATCCGCAATTATCCGGCTTCGGAGAAGACCTTCCTGTCGTATTTGGAAGAAGTGAAAGAAACGACTTTAGGCGCTTACGAGCATCAGAATTATCCGTTCGAAGAACTCGTCGATAAAGTGCAGGTTAGCCGGGATTTGAGCCGCAACCCGCTGTTTGACACGATGTTCTCCCTGCAAAACCTGGAGGAGTCAGAGTTTGAGCTGGAAGGGCTGAAATTGTCCCCGTACCCTAGCGAATATGGTATGGCCAAGTTCGACCTGAGTGTGGATGTTACGGAAGAAAATGGCGGACTGGAGTGCAACTTTGAATTCGCAACGGCTCTTTATAAAGAAAGCACGATCCGGCGGCTATCGATTCATTTTGGACATTTGCTTGCGGCGATCGTGAGCCGTCCAGATGCGAAGATTGCCGAACTGGACTTGCTGACGGCAGAGGAAAAAGAGCAAATTATCGGCGCGTTCCACCCGGCGCAGTCGGAAGTGGCTCCTGTGGCGGCGTTCCACCGACTGTTCGAGGAACAGGCGGAGAGCACTCCGGAAGCGGAGGCAGTCGTGTACGAAAACGATCGGCTGACGTATGCGGAGCTGAATGAGCGGGCGAACCGCTTGGCGGCAACGCTGCGCGCAAGTGGAATCGGCCGGGAGGAGATTGTTGGTATTCTCGCCGAGCGTTCGGTGGACCTGCTGGTGGCCGTGCTGGCCGTCTGGAAAGCGGGCGGGGCGTATGTACCGCTCGACCCGGATTATCCGGCAGACCGCGTGCGGTTCATGCTTGAAGACAGCGGAGCGAAGGTGCTGCTGACACAAACGCCGCTGCGAGAGCGTGCTGAAGCCTGGCTCAGCGAAGAGGAACTGGCACTAGTGACAGTGCTGTATCTCGACGACGAAACGTCATACAGCGAAGAAAGGGAGAATGCACCGTTTGGCTCCAGCATGGTTTCCGGTAAAGTCTCCAGCATGCTGACGGGTGCTGTGAACGGTGGTGGCGAGAGTCATCCAAATGATGTTGTTGGTATGGACAGCTTCCATGAAGCTCGTCCAGAGGATTTGGCCTATGTAATCTATACGTCGGGTACAACGGGTAAGCCGAAGGGTGTAATGATCGAGCACCGCAGCCTGGTGAACACGGCAGCGGGTTACCGACGGGAATACCGGTTGGATCAGTTCCCGGTAAGGCTGTTGCAGCTCGCAAGCTTCTCGTTTGACGTGTTCGTGGGTGATATCGCGCGGACGTTGTATAACGGAGGCAGCATGGTCATTGTACCGAAGGACGACCGGATCGATCCGTCTCGTCTGCACTACTGGATAGAGCGGGAGCAAGTGACGATCTTTGAATCAACGCCGGCGCTGATCGTACCGTTTATGGAATACGTGCATGAGCAGGGGTTGGAGTTAAGCGGGATGGAGCTGCTTATCACAAGCTCGGACAGCTGCAGCGTGGCAGATTACCGTACCTTGCAGGAACGGTTCGGCCCGTCATTCCGCATTATTAACGCCTACGGTGTGACGGAAGCGGCAATTGACTCCAGTTTCTATGACGAGCAGTTGGAGAAACTGCCGCAGACAGGCCATGTGCCGATTGGCAAAGCGTGGTTGAATGCGAAATTTTACATCGTGGATGCACATCTGAATCCCGTACCAGTCGGGGTGCTGGGCGAGCTGGTTATCGGCGGAGTCGGCGTGGCACGAGGGTACTTGAACCGTCCAGAGCTGACGGAAGAGAAGTTTGTAGGCAGCCCCTTCATCACGGGCGAGCGGTTGTACTGCACGGGAGACTTGGCGCGGTGGATGGAAGACGGGAACGTGGACTTCATCGGCCGAATCGACAATCAGGCGAAAATCCGGGGTTACCGGATCGAGACGGGTGAGATCGAGTCGCAGCTGTTGCGGGTGAAAGGTGTGCGCGAAGCGGTGGTGCTGGTTCGAAGTGATGATGCGAACGGGCAGAAGATGCTGTGTGCGTATTACACACCGGATACTGGTGCGAAGCTGTTAGTGAACGATCTGCGCAGTGCGTTGGCACAGGAGTTGCCAGGTTACATGATCCCGTCGTACTTCGTGGAGCTGGAGCATCTGCCTCTGACACCGAACGGGAAGCTTGACCGAAAGGCGCTACCAGCGCCGGAAGGAGAAGCGGGAAGCGGAACACAGTACGTCGCACCACGCAATGAGCTGGAAATGAAGCTGGTAGTTATTTGGCAGGAAGTGCTGGGGCTTACGAAGGAGATTGGTATTCACGACAACTTCTTCGACATCGGTGGCCACTCCCTGCGCGCGACAACGTTGGTCAGCAAGATTCATAAAGACTTGAACGTGGATCTGCCACTGCGCGACGTGTTCCGCCATTCCACGATCGAGAGCATGGCTGCCGTCATTTACCGGCTGGATGAGCAGACATTTGTTGCCATTCCGGTGGCGGATGACCGAGAGGTGTACCCTCAATCTTTTGCTCAAAAACGTCTCTTTATCCTGAATCAGCTGGAAGGTGCGGAGCTTAGCTACAACATGCCGGAAGCGATGCTGCTGGAAGGTGCTTTGGACCGGACAAGGTTCGAAGAAACATGCCGTAAGCTCGTGACGCGGCATGAAATGCTGCGCACCGGGTTCGAAATGGTGGACGGCGAAGCATCACAGCGGATTTACCAGGATGTGAATTTTGCGGTGGAGTTCTATCAAGCGGATGAGCAAGAGGTCGAAACGGTGGTTCACGGTTTCGTCCGTCCGTTTGACTTGGCTAAGCCACCGCTGTTGAGGGTAGGCCTTGTTGAGCTGGCTCCGGAACGCCATATTCTGATGTACGACATGCATCATATTATTTCTGACGGCGTTTCGATGGAAATCTTTGTTGAAGAATTCGTGCGCTTGTATGGTGGAGAGCAATTGGAGCCACTGCGCATTCAGTACAAAGACTACACCGTTTGGCAGCATTCGCAGGAGCAGCAGGAAAGGCTTCGGCATCAGGGGACGTATTGGCTGGATATGTTCCAGGGCGAGCTTCCGGTGCTGGAAATGCCGACTGACTATCCACGTCCGGCTGTACAGAGCTATGAGGGTCAAACGCTGGAGTTTTTCTTCGACGCTTCAAAAACCGACGGTTTGAAACAGCTGGCTTCGGAAACGGGCACGACACTGTTTATGGTGCTGCTTGCGGCATATAACGTGCTTTTGCACAAATATTCAGGTCAGGAAGACGTGATCGTTGGTACGCCGATTGCCGGAAGAAATCATGGAGATGTGCAGCCGTTGATTGGGATTTTCCTAAACACGCTGGCGATTCGCAGTTATCCGGTTTCGGAGAAAACATTCCTGTCCTATCTAAATGAAGTCAAAGAAACAACTTTACACGCCTTTGAGCATCAAAACTATCCGTTTGAACAATTGGTGGACAAGGTGCAAGTCACCCGTGATTTAAGCCGTAATCCACTCTTCGACACGATGTTTACGATGCAAAATACGGAGAACGAGCAATTTGAACTGGAAGGGCTTCGCCTGATTCCTTATCCGAGCGTACTGGATACTGCGAAGTTTGATATCAGCTTGGATGTGGGCGAGGAGAACGGCGGATTGGATTACAGCTTCGAATATGCGACGGCTCTTTATAAAAGGGAGACGATTGAACGGCTGGCAAAACATTACGAGCAGTTGCTCGTGACAATTGTGAACCGTCCAGATGCGAAGATTGCCGAGCTGAATTTGCTGACGGCAGCGGAAAAAGAAGAAATTGTCTGCGCGTTTAACCCGGCACAGCCGGAAGAGGCTCCTGTGGCGGCGTTCCACCGACTGTTCGAGGAACAGGCGGAACGCACGCCGAAAGCGGAAGCCGTCGTGTATGAAAATAACCGACTAACGTATGTGGAGCTGAACGAACGAGCGAACCGCCTGTCGGCAACGCTGCGTGCAAGCGGCATCGGTCGGGAGACCATCGTTGGCATTCTCGCCGAGCGTTCGGTGGACCTTCTGGTGGCTGTGATGGCCGTCTGGAAAGCGGGAGGGGCATATGTACCGCTTGACCCGGATTATCCGGCGGACCGTGTGCGGTTCATGCTGGAAGACAGCGGAGCGAAGGTACTGCTGACGCAAACGCCGCTGCGAGAGCGTGCCGAAGCCTGGCTCAGCGAAGAGGAGCTGGCACTGGCGACGGTGCTATATCTCGATGACGAAACGTCATACAGCGAAGACCGAGCGAATGCTCCAATGGACTTCGGCCATGGCTCCAGCATGGTTTCAGGTCTGGTCTCCGGCGAGCTGACGGGTGCTGTGAACGACCGTAATGAGAGTCATCCAAATGATGTTGATGTTGTCGGTATAGGCAGCTTCCATGAAGCCCGTCCGGAGGACTTGGCGTACGTCATCTACACGTCCGGAACGACGGGCAAGCCCAAGGGTGTAATGATCGAGCACCGAAGCTTGGTGAACACGGCGGCTGGTTACCGACGGGAATACCGGTTGGATCAGTTCCCGGTAAGGCTGTTGCAGCTCGCAAGCTTCTCGTTTGACGTGTTCGTGGGTGATATCGCGCGGACGTTGTATAACGGAGGCACCATGGTCATTGTACCAAAGGACGACCGGATTGATCCGTCTCGTCTGCATTACTGGATAGAGCGGGAGCAAGTGACGATCTTTGAATCAACGCCGGCGCTGATCGTGCCGTTTATGGAGTACGTGCACGAGCAAGGGCTGGAGTTGAGCGAGATGGAGCTGTTGATCACAAGCTCGGACAGCTGCAGTGTGGCAGATTACCGGACCTTGCAGGAACGGTTCGGCCTGTCGTTCCGCATCATTAACGCCTACGGTGTAACGGAAGCAGCAATTGACTCCAGTTTCTATGACGAGGAGTTGGAGAAACTGCCGCAGACAGGTCATGTGCCGATTGGGAAAGCGTGGTTAAATGCGAAGTTTTACATCGTGGATGCACATCTGAATCCCGTACCAGTCGGGGTGCTGGGCGAGCTGGTTATCGGCGGAGTCGGCGTGGCACGAGGGTACTTGAACCGTCCAGAGCTGACGGAAGAGAAGTTCGTAGACAGCTCTTTCACAGCTGGTGAGCGGTTATATCGCACGGGAGATTTGGCGCGGTGGATGGAGGACGGCAACGTGGATTTCATCGGCCGGATCGACAATCAGGCGAAAATCCGGGGGTACCGGATCGAGACGGGTGAGATCGAGTCACAGCTGTTGCGGGTGGAAGGTGTGCGCGAAGCGGTGGTGCTGGTTCGAAGTGATGAGAACGGGCAGAAGGCGCTGTGTGCGTATTACACGCCGGATACTGGTGCGAAGCTGTTAGTGAACGATCTGCGCAGTGCGTTGGCACAGGAGCTGCCAGGTTACATGATCCCGTCGTACTTCGTGGAGCTGGAGCGCCTGCCTCTGACGCCGAACGGAAAGATAGACCGGAAGGCGCTGCCGGCGCCGGAAGGGGAAGCTGGAAGTGGAACGGAGTACGTCGCACCACGCAATGAGCTGGAAACAAAGCTGGCGGTAATTTGGCAGGAGGTGCTGGGGCTTACGAAGGAGATTGGTGTTTACGACAACTTCTTCGACATCGGCGGGCACTCTCTGCGAGCGACGACACTGGCAGGCAAGGTATTTAAGGAATTAAGCGTCAACCTGCCGCTGCGCGATGTATTCCGTCACTCGACCATTGCGGCGATGGCCGATGCGATTGCCCGGATGGAACGGCGGGAGCATGAGGCCATTCCTCAAGCGGAAGAGAGAGAGTACTACCCTCTGTCCTCCGCGCAGAAACGGCTGTTTATTCAGCACACGCTGGATGGAGCGGATCAGCTTTACAACATGCCGGAACTGGTGCAGGTGGAAGGCAAGTTTGATTTAGATCGGTTGGAAGCCGCATTGCGGAAACTGATAACACGGCATGAGTCGCTGCGCACCGGTTTTGAAATGGTGAAGGGCGAAGCGGTTCAGCGGATTTACCCGCAGGTCTATTTTGCTATCGAGCATCATCAAGCGGATACAGAGGATGCGGCTCAAGTTGAGCAGATCGTTCGCAACTTCGTACGTCCGTTTGATCTCGGCAAGCCTCCGCTGCTGCGCGCCGGAGTCGTCGAACTGGAGCCGAACCGGTATATTCTCCTTTTCGATATGCACCATATTGTGTCGGATGGCGTATCGATGGCGATTGTGATGGATGAGTTCTCGAGTTTGTACGCCGGGGAAGAACTGCTGCCACTACGCATTCAATATAAGGATTATGCCGTTTGGCAGCAGTCAGAGGTTCACCGAGAGCGGATCGGGCGACAGGAAGCGTACTGGCTGCAAACCTTTGAAGGCGATCTGCCGACGGGGGATCTGCCGATGGACTACGAACGTTCTACAGTTCGCAACTACGAAGGTGCGCATCTGGAGTTCGATGTCGATGCTTCTCTCTCTGCGCGGCTGCGTGAATTGGCGGCCGAGCGTGAAAGCACGCTGTACATGGTACTGCTTGCCGCATATACCGTGCTGCTGTCCAAGTACAGCGGGCAGGAAGACGTAATCGTAGGCACCCCGGTGGCGGGAAGAACTAACGCCGATTTGGAGTCGGTCATCGGCATGTTTGTTAATACACTGGCGCTCCGCAATCGTCCGTCAGGCGAAAAAACGTTCCTGTCCTACCTTGATGAAGTGAAGGAAACGGCTTTGGGAGCTTTTGAGAATCAGGATTATCCATTCGAGGAGCTCGTGGAGCGTTTGAATGTGAAGCGCGAGCCTGGCCGCTTCCCACTGTTTGATGCCGTTTTCGACTTGCAAAATATCGAAGAACGAGACGCCGAACTGGAAGGGGTCAGCCTGAAGAATTACGAGCTTGACCATTTGGAAGAAGCGAAGTTTGATCTGACGCTGTTTATGTATGAAAACGAAGGGGCACTGAGCGGGGGCTTTTTCTACGCCACCAAACTGTTCAAAGAAACGATGATCCACACCTTAACCGAGGATTACCTGCGGGTACTTTCTCAAATTGCGGAAAATCCACAACTTGAGCTATGTCGGATTGAATGTCATAAACCGGCGGCAGGCGCAAAGAGTGCCGTGGATACGATCGAATTCGCGTTCTAATATTACAAGCGTGCTCCGCCGTCAAGCAAAAGTGGTGCGCATCCCAAGGAAGACGGCGAACAACTTGCAACTCCGTAAATCAAGCCCGTAAACGCGCAGGCCGAAAGCAGATTTTTTCGGATCTGCGCCGGGGCATGCGGTCACTTCATTTTTAGGGGAGGTACGAATGAAATCATTATTTGAAAAGGAAGAACGGTACTGGAGCAGCAAGTTTGACGACGATGACAGTCTGAGCTTCCTTCCCTACAGTCAATCCTCCAAATTATCTGCGGGCGGCGAAGCTGCGGCAGAGCCGGTTTTGCTTCACCGTACCCTGCCGAGTGAGCTCTCGGAGAGAATTATTCGCCTCGCTAATGGTTCGGATCTGGCTTTGTACATGATTGTTTTGGCAGGAGTAAAAAGTTTGCTGTTCAAATATACCGGGCAGGATCAAGTACTGGTCGGCATGCCTTCTTATAGCGGGGACCCAGACGTGACTCAGCCGCCGCATGACATCCTGGTGATCAAAACGTCCGTAAGCAGCCAGACTACACTGAAAACGCTGCTCGGGGGCATCAAAACCTCCATCGGCGAGGCGCTGGAGCATCAGCATCTGCCTTTTCGGAAAATGGTGGAGCCGCTCCATCTGGACTATACAGGGGAGGGTCTTCCGGTCGTCAACACCGTTGCATCCTTCGTCCCGATTCATCCTGAACCGCTGGGTAACCGAGTGGCGGCAGATACGGTTTTTCGATTCGACCACCAAAACGACTCTATTCAGCTGGAAATAAGCTTTGACCGGAATCGATACGAACGCGCATTTGTGGAACAGGCGGCCGACCATCTTGTTGGGCTCCTGTCTGTGCTTGTATTTCAGCCGGATCTGGAGCTTGGACAAGCCGATGTGCTTTCCCCGGACGAGAGGGAGACATTGCTGAAACGATTTAATGACACCGAAACCGGGTTCGAGCGGGGGAAAACGATTCACGGTTTGTTTGAAGAACAGGCGGAGCTATACCCGGACAACGTGGCCGTTGTCATGAACGAACGGCAGCTGACCTACCGCGAGCTGAACGAGCGATCCAACCGGCTTGCGCGCAAGCTGAGGGAGACGGGAGTTGAAGCGGACCATCTAATAGCGATTCTGGCCGAACGCTCGCTCGATATGGTTGTCGGCATACTGGCGATTCTCAAAGCGGGTGGAGCCTACGTGCCTGTCGATCCCGACTATCCAGAGGAGCGCATCCGCTTCATGATCGAGGATTCGGGTGCACCGTTATTGCTGATTCAAAAGCATCTGCATGAGAAGACCGACTTCGCAGGAATACGCCTTGAAATAGATGATTTCGTTTGGAGCGACAGCGGGGCGGACTTGGAGGGTGCGCTGGATGCTTCGAATCTGGAGCCAATTTCCGGTCCGGGGAACCTGGCATATGTCATCTACACGTCGGGAACGACCGGCAGACCCAAAGGCACGTTGATTGAGCATAAAAACGTTGTGCGCCTCCTGTTCAACGACAAGAACTTGTTCGATTTCGGGCGGTTCGACACGTGGACGCTGTTCCACTCGTTCTGCTTCGATTTCTCCGTCTGGGAAATGTATGGAGCGCTGCTGTATGGAGGTAAGCTGGTCATCGTACCGCCGCTCACGGCGAAAAATCCGGCCGATTTCCTGGCGCTGCTGGGCCGCGAACAGGTCACGATTTTGAACCAGACGCCAACGTACTTCTATCAGCTGCTGCGTAAGCTCTTGGCGGATCATCCGTACGATTTGCGGATTCGCAACGTCATTTTCGGCGGCGAAGCGCTCAGTCCGCTTTTGCTCAAGGGCTTCAAGACGAAGTACCCGGAGACAAAGTTAATCAATATGTACGGCATTACCGAAACGACGGTTCACGTGACGTATAAGGAAATTACGTGGGTCGAAATGGAGGCGGCGAAGAGCAATATTGGCAAGCCAATCCCAACACTGAGGGTGTATGTCCTGGATGAAAACCGCCGCCCAGTGCCGATCGGCGTTGCGGGGGAAATGTATGTGGCCGGGGAAGGGCTCGCGAGAGGATACCTGAACCGTCCGGATCTGACGGCGGAGAAGTTCGTTGATTCCCCGTTTGCGGAGGGGGAGAAACTGTACCGTTCGGGTGACTTGGCGACCTGGCTACCGGACGGCAACATTGAATACCTCGGCCGAATCGACCACCAGGTCAAAGTCCGCGGGTACCGGATCGAGCTGGACGAAATTGAGACGCAGCTTCTGAACGTCCGGGGCGTGGAAGAAGCGGTGGTACTCGCCCAGGACGACGCGAACGGCAATAAGCAACTTGTTGCTTATTACGTCGCGGAAACAAAGCTGGCGGCGAATGAACTCAAGGAGCAGCTCGCCAAGCAACTTCCGGGGTATATGATTCCTGCGAATCTTGTGCAGCTTTCGCAGATGCCGCTGACCGCGAACGGAAAAATCGACCGCAAAGCGCTGCCAGTGCCGGAGGAAGCTGCGGCCAGAGGAGCGGAATATGTTGCGCCGAGAACGCTGCTCGAGTTGAAGATCGCCCGTGTCTGGCAGGATACACTTGGCATTCCTCAGGTCGGCGTAAAGGATAACTTTTTTGAGCTGGGCGGCAATTCGTTAAGTCTGATGAGGCTCGTTCAAGCCGTTTACGATGAAACGGGCATCGAGATACCGCTGAATCGCCAATTCCATAGTGTAACCGTTGAAGCCATGGCTTTTGGAGAGGAGGATCTGGGTCTGGATAAAGGGGGAGACTCCTTCATTAAGCTGAATAAAACAGGGGATCTGAACGTGTTCTGCTTCCCTCCAGGCAGCGGCTTCGGCATCGGTTACCGAGAGCTTGCAAGCAGGCTAGATGGCCGGTTCTTGCTTTACGGCATTGATTTTATCGACGATGTTATCGATTACGAGGCCATGCTGAACCATTATGTGGATGAGATTATTCGCATCCAGCCGGAAGGACCTTACGTGCTGCTCGGTTACTGCTTCGGAGGCAACCTGACGTTCGAGGTAGCCAAAACGATGGAAAGAAGAGGGTATGTCGTAACGGACGTGCTCATGGTGGACTCGTGGATTAAGGACACACTCACGCCTTATGAAACGTCTGAGAAAGAGCTTGAAGAAATGCTTGCGGATTTCGACGAAGAAGAGAAGGAATTAATGAGCAATCCGCTCGTGCGGGAGCGTGTTCATCGGAAGATCAAAGCCACCTTGACGTACGAAGCGCAGCTTATTAATTCAGGCACGATAACTGCCCGGATTTACGAACTGATTGCGAAGGACAGCGAAGCATTCCGCCTGAAGCACCAGTTGCCGTCCTGGCAGAGGGCAACGATGCAAGCTTACGCCGATTACCGGCTGGAGGGTGCACACGAGGAATTACTGGAACTCGCGCGCGTGGACGAAACGGCCGTTGTCATCTGTGACATCTTAGTGCAGATCCAGCGGCAGATCGAAACAGAGGTCGGGGTTCTGCATGGGAGCTGATCGGCAGACGTCTGTTCAAGAACAACGCATAGCGGAGCCTTCCAAGCGCCGAACCGCTTATGATACCTGGAAAGCGTTCCGCTGGCTGATGTCCTATGTGAGCCCTCACAAAGGCTGGATGATCGTCGGTATCTTATCTGCAATAGCCGCCGCGGTTATTGAGATATGGACGGGACGTTTGGTCGAGCAGCTGACCACACAGGCCGAGAATGGGGCGGGGCCCGTCGTTCTGCAGATCGTGTACACGGTCTTTGCGGTCATCTTGATCGGTGTGCCGGCGAAGTTTTTCATGAGCTTTGGTGTGGAGCGAAGCAGTGCCTCTGCGGTGCAGGATATCCGCAACCATGTCATGCGTCATATCGGCAAACTCCCGGTCCCCTATTTGGAAAAACAGCACTCCGGCGACGTGTTGTCGCGGATCAACAACGATCTGCAGCTCATCCAGCAATTTATGATTCGGGACCTCGCCCAGTGGTTTTATCATCCGCTATTATTTATCGGCTGTTTCGCTTATTTGATGTATCTCCAATGGGAGCTGATGCTGTACAGCCTGCTGTTATTTCCCGTAGCACTGCTGGTTTCCCAATGGATCGGCAAGCAGTTGGAACAGTTGACGGAGGAAGCCCAGGCGAACATGGGCCGTATGAACGTCAACCTCCAGGATACGCTTGGAGGGATACCTATTGTGAAAAGCTATCTGCTATCTGGTATGTTATCTCGATCCTACCAAGTGCTGCTGCAATTGACCGCTCAAAAAAAGCTGGCCGTGAAAAAGCGGGAAGCCTGGGTCAATCCGCTGCTTTCTACGTTGATGATCAGCCCGATCATTTTCGCCGTCAGTTACGGAAGTTATTTGATCTACAACGGGCAGCTAGGCGCGGGAGAACTGATCGCCTTCCTGTACTTGCTTAATCTGTGTCTGGAGCCGCTGGAGCATATTCCTGAGCTCATCACGCGCACGTTCGAAATGAGCGGTGCTCTGAGAAGGGTCTCCGAAATCGTCGAGCAACCGACTGAAACGGAAAATGGCCGTTTGCTTCCAAAAGCGAGCGCCGCCCCCATCCAGTTTCAGAACGTAACCTTCGGGTATGAAGAGAATTCCCTGATTCTGCGGAATATTAACTTCTCGGTGCCGGAAGGCAAGACGATTGCACTTGTTGGAGCGAGCGGCGGAGGGAAGAGTACGGTGTTTAAGCTGGTATGCGGCTTTTATCCGCTTCCGGAGGATCAGGGCGAGATCCGTGTGTTCGGAAGCCTGATCCGCGGCGCTGATCCAGAGCAGCTTCGGTCTCATTTTTCCGTGGTAACCCAAGATTCATATTTGTTTAGCGGTACGATCGCCGAAAATATCGGCTATGGGCGGGAAGAAGCGTCGATGGACGACATTATCGAAGCCGCCAAAGCCGCTCAGGCTCATTCTTTCATTATGGAGCTTGAGGGCGGCTACCAGACGTATATCGGAGAGCGCGGCGGCTTTTTGTCCGGTGGGCAACGCCAGCGCATTGCAATGGCCCGGGCTTTTCTGAAAGATGCTCCCGTTCTGTTGCTGGATGAGCCCACATCGGCTCTTGATCCGGAGTCGGAAAGCGCGGTTCAGGAAGCGCTGGACGTATTAATGAAGCAGAGAACGACCATGGTTATTGCCCACCGGCTTTCTACGGTGCAAAACGCCGATGAAATCTGGGTTATGGAAGAAGGAAATATTGTCGAAAAAGGCACTCATGAACAATTGCTCGAGAGGAAGGGACTGTACGCCCAGTCGTACTACCAGGAATTTACCGAGTCTGCCGAACGCAGGGAGGTGTCGTACACATGAAAAAGGGCGGAAGGCTCTCGCAAGTGAAAGAACTCGGCTACTTGCTGACGTTTATGAACCGCAAGCGCAAAACCCAGTACGCGATTGGCCTTGCTGTAACGGCGCTCACCCAGACATTGTTTCTGATCGCCTTCAGCTTGGTCGTACATAACTTGGTTGATTTCGCCGTGTCCCGAGATACGTCCCTGATGGTGGAAGCCTTTATTATTTTGGGCGCGGCCCTGTTCCTGGAAAATATAATCTCTCCCTGGTTCATTTACTTATACCAGCGCAGTGTCGAGCTGACTGTGCTGAATATCCGCAAACGTCTTTATGACAAGCTGTGCCGGGTGCGGCCGAAATTCCTGGAGCAGACGCACCATGGGGACTTGCTGTCGCGGGTGAACAACGACGTAACGACCGTTGAGTTTACATTCTCGCAGGTTTACTTCGTTCTGCTGCTTCAAGTTGTCTTTTGCATCGGCTCCATTGTCTCCATGGTGGTGATCGATTGGCGGTTTGCCGGCGTTTCTTTCGTCATTCTGCTGCTGTCCTCTCTGGTCAGCCTGAAATTTGCACGGGATATCCGTGGCTTGTCCGAACAAGGCTTGCAAACGCTCGGTAAAATGACCGAAAAATTCAAAGATTTTATGGGCGGCATTCAAATTGTGAAGCTGTTCCGCATCCGCACGATTTACGGCCAGTACGAGGCGTTGAACGAACAAATGACGCAAACGCTTCGGCAAACGGCGAAGAAGAACGGTATGCAGGCTGCGGTAAACCATTTTATCAGTTACGTCACGTTTTGCGGAATCATCGTCATCGGCAGTCTTCTTTATGCCTACGGATTGATGGGAATGGGAAGTGTCGCCGCTCTGGCTGTTTTGCAAGTGAATCTGACGCACGCCTTGTTGAACTTGGGGATGGTTCTGTCGATGACCCAGAATTCGCTCGCGGGCGCTCACCGGATTCAAGAGGTACTAAGTGAGGAAGAGGAACCGGAGCGTCTGGGATCTTCTCACAGCGAGCTTGTATCGGAGGCTGCGGTGGAGTTTCGCGATGTGGAATTTTCCTATCAGGCGGATAAAAAGGTACTTGTCGACATGTCGATGCAGGTGTTTCCTGGTCAGGTCGCTGCGATCGTGGGAGCTAGCGGCAGCGGTAAAAGTACGTTGATCAAGCTGCTGCTCGGCTTTTATCCTGTGGACAGCGGAGATATCCTGCTCCAAGGCAAACCGTTTGGCCATTACACACTGGACGAAATCCGCAGGCAGATTGCATACGTTCCGCAGGAGCCGTTTTTGTTTACCGGCACGATTGAGGAAAACATCCGCTATGGAAATCCGGATGCAACGGATGAAGAAGTGGTTGAAGCGGCCAAAGCGGCATACGCTCACCATTTCATTCAGGAACTTCCTGAACAGTATAAAACGCCGGTGGGGGAGAGAGGAGCGTCGTTGTCAGGCGGACAAAGGCAGCGAATTGCGATCGCCCGGGCGATTCTCAAAAACGCCCCGATTCTGCTGCTGGACGAAGCGACTTCTGCATTGGATAACGAATCCCAGCATTGGGTACAGCAAGCTCTGAACGTACTGATGAAGGGGCGCACCACCATTCTGATTGCGCATCGTCTCAGCACGGTGGAACATGCGGATTTGATTACGGTCATGAACCAAGGAACGGTCGTGGAACGGGGCCGTCATCAGGACCTGCTGGCGCTCGGAGGGTATTACGCGCGGCTGTACGGCTAGACCCGTTTTACGGCGGGCGGCTTCCTGCTGATATCTAAATACAAAGCCTATCTACAAACAATCTCTAATACGGGAGTGTGTCGATGTGAGAGAGAATACGAACAAGCAATATGGATTAACGCAAGCCCAGCGCCGGATATGGTTCATGGAAATTATGAATCCGGGCACATCCATCACGATGCTTTCCGCGACCTACCAAATTACGGGCGAGATCGACACCAAGCTGCTGGAGCAAGCGGCCGCAGAGATTGTCAAAACCTATGACGCTTTCCAAATCCGTATTAGCGGGGATTTGCAAAATCCAACGCAGTGGTTCGAAGAGCCGGAGAATGTCCAAGCCCAGATAAGCCACCTTGAAATAGGTACAACCGAACAATTCTATGCCTGGGTGAAAGAAGTAACCGAAAAACCGGCCAGTGTGTTCGACGAACACCTCTATCAATTTACGATGATCCATTTTGCGAACGGCCAAGTATGGCTTAATTTGACTGTAAATCATATCATTGCCGATGGCTTGTCCGTCACTGCTTTGCTGCATGCGGTGATGGAAAAATACCTGGAACTGCGCAAAGGCATCCTCAGCAGTTACCAAGCTCCTTCCTATCTGGATTATATTTCAACTGAGCACGAATATGAGCAATCGCAGCGTTATCAAAAAGGCAAGGAATATTGGCTGACCAAGTACAATACTTTGCCTGAAACGAGCGGCATTAAATCGGCTCCGCCATTCTCGATTGGCAGCGAATCGAATAAACGTTCCATCACGTTGGATGGTTCCCGGTATGACCGCATTTTGGCTTTTAGCGAACAATATCAGGTCAGTTTATATACGTTATTTTTGTCCGCCATGTACGCCTTATTGTATAAGCTGACCGACAGCACCGATGTGCCGGTCGGCACGGTATTTGCCAATCGCACCAGCAAGAAGGAAAAAGAAACGATCGGTATGTTCGTCAGCACCGTGGCTACGCGGATTAGTCTGAATCCAGATGGGTCCGTGCTCTCCTTGATCCAAACGGTTTCCAAGGAAAATACGGCGGATCTGCGGCATCAGAAATATCCTTATAACCAATTGATCCAGGATTTACGTGAACAACACGGTCGCAACGATCTTTCGGAGTTGTTCCGCACGTCTCTGGAATATCTGCCTTTGAAAATCGTGGAGTACGAAGAAATCAAGGTACGTCTGGAGGCTCACTTTGCCAGGCACGAGATGGACGATCTACTGCTTCGCTTTGACCATATGCTGAATGAAGGCCATGTCATTCTCCATGCTTCCTATCGTACGGGCCTGTTCGAGACGGCCGAAATTGATCGCATTATGGAACAGTATGTAACTGTTTTGGACCAGTTTCTTGAGACTCCCGAACTGCGGGTACGCGAGATTTCTCTACTGAGCGATGAGGAGAGACACCGTATTCTGGACGTGTTTAACCCGCCGGTGGCAGCACTGAGCGAGGGAATAGCGTTTCATCGGTATGTTGAAAAGTTTGCCCGAGACATTCCGGATCACCCGGCAGTTGTTTACATGGACAAAAAGTTGACCTACGGCGAATTGAACGAACGCGCCGAGCGGCTGGCTTCGCTCCTTCGTGAACAGGGCGTGGGAAGGGAGACAATTACGGGGATCTGGGCGGAGCGCTCGGTGGAACTGCTGGTCGGTGTGCTCGCCGTATGGAAAGCCGGCGGAGCTTATGTACCGCTGGACCCCGATTATCCGGCGGAGCGGATTGAGTTCATGCTCAGCGATAGCGAAGCATCGGTGCTGCTTACGCAGCGTCATCTGTTGGAGGGGGCCGGAGGTTGGTTGGACGATGACCGGCTGAAGCTTCAAGCTGTCTATGCCATGGATGATGAACAGATGTATAACGGGGATACCTCAGCCGTGGAATATGAATCTGCTGACATTGCCCCGCAAGACTTGGCTTATGTGATTTACACCTCGGGTACGACGGGACGCCCAAAAGGCGTCATGATCGAGCATGGTAGTCTCATGAATACGGCAGATGCGTACCGCCGCGAGTACCGGTTGGATCAGTTCCCGGTGCGGTTGCTGCAACTGGCAAGCTTTTCGTTTGACGTGTTCGTTGGAGACATCGCGCGGACGCTGTATAACGGAGGAACAATGGTAATTGTGCCAAAGGATGACCGGATTGATCCGAACCGTTTATACGGCTGGATTCGGGAGCAAAACATTACGGTATTTGAATCGACACCTGCGCTCATCCTGCCGTTCATGCAGCATATTTATGAAGAAGGGCTGGACGTCAGCTCCATGCAGTTGCTGATTACCAGCTCGGATGCTTGCAGTGTCACCGATTATCGATTGCTGCAGGAAAGATTCGGCGGACAATTCCGCATCATCAACAGCTACGGCGTTACCGAAGCGGCCATTGACAGCAGCTTTTACGATGAGCCGCTGGACAAGCTGCCATCGTTGGGTCATGTGCCGATTGGCAAAGCCTGGTTGAACGCCCGGTTTTACATTGTTGATGCCGGGTTAAAGCCGGTTCCTGTAGGGATTCCGGGTGAACTTGTCATCGGCGGCGCCGGGGTGGCGCGCGGGTATTGGAACCGTCCGGACCTAACCACCGAGAAGTTTGCAGACAGCCCGTTTGTGCCTGGCGAACGTCTGTATCGGACAGGAGATTTGGCCCGCTGGCTGGAAGACGGTAACGTTGACTTCATCGGCCGAATCGACTATCAGGTGAAAATTCGCGGGTTCCGGATCGAACTCGGCGAAATTGAATCGGCCCTGCTCAGTTTCCCGGGTGTCAAGCAGGCTGTGGTGACTGACCGTACGGATGAGCAGGGGCAAAAGTATTTGTGCGGTTACGTGGCGGGGGATGCTTCCGTGCAGCTGAGCGATCTGTTGTCCCAATTGAAACAAGAGCTACCTGCGCATATGGTTCCGGCACGGCTGGTGTCTCTTGATCAGCTTCCGCTCACACCGAATGGAAAAGTTGACCGTAAAGCGCTGCCTGAACCGACCGAAGAGGTAGAAGTGGGCCGTGAGTATGTGGCTCCTCGTACAACGCTGGAAACAAGACTTGCACTTATTTGGCAGCAGGTGCTGGGTATTGCGCGAGTTGGAGTCCATGACGATTTCTTTGACCTTGGTGGTCATTCCTTGCGAGCCTCCGCGCTTGTTTCCAAGATTCGAAAAGAGCTGCAAGTCGAGGTTCCGCTGCGGGACGTTTTCCGCTACACCACGATCGAACAACTTGCTCAAAGAATTAGCGGTTTAAAGCAGCAGGAGACGTATGAGATTACAAAGGCGGCAGAGGCCGAGTACTATCCGGTTTCATCCGAGCAAAAGCGTCTGTACGTCCTGCGCCAGCTTGACGCGGCCGAGCGTAGCTACAATATGTCGGCGGCGCTTCTTCTCGAAGGCAAGCTGGACCGCACGCGCGTAGAGTACGCGTTCCGGGCACTTATTCAGCGCCATGAGACGCTGCGTACCGGGATCGAGCAGGTTCAAGGCGAGCTTGTGCAGCGCATCTATGACGAGGTGGAGTTTTCTGTAGATTATTTCCAGGTGAGCGAGCGAGAAGTGGACCAAGTGGTGGAAGCATATTATCACCCGTTTGATCTGACCAAGCCGCCACTTCTGCGCATCGGCCTGATCGAAGTCGGCGAGGATCGCCACATTCTGCTGTTCGATATGCACCATATCGTCTCGGATGGCATCTCGACAGCGTTGCTTTTCGACGAGTTCAGCCGCCTGTATCGGGGTGAGGAGCTGGCTCCGTTGCGTATTCAATACAAAGATTATGCTGTTTGGCAGCATTCCGAAGCCTACGGGCAGTTGATCCAGCCACAGAAGGAGTACTGGCTGGAACAGCTGTCGGGCGAGCTGCCTGTATTGGAACTGCCGACGGACTTTCCGCGGCCTGCGGTGCAAAGTTTTGACGGCCGGACCGTGAAGTTTGATATTGGGAAAGAACGGACGGAGAAGCTGAAAGAACTGGCCGCACGGACGGGCACAACCCTGTACATGGTGCTGTTGTCTGCTTACTCGATCCTTATGCATAAATATTCGGGTCAGGAAGATCTGATTGTGGGAACGCCGATTGCCGGAAGAACGCAGGAAGAAATACAGCCAATCGTAGGTATGTTTATCAACACGCTTGCCATTCGCAGCCATCCGGAGCGTTCCAAGTCGTACCTTAAATACCTGGAAGAAATGAAGGAAATCACACTCGGGGCTTTTGAACACCAAAACTATTTGTTCGAAGATTTGGTGGAAAGTCTTCACATTCCACGCGCGACCGGCCGGAATCCGCTCTTTGATACGTTCTTCTCCCTGCAAAATACGGAGAATGAGCAAATTGTCATCGAGGGGCTGGAGCAATCGTTTTATCCGTTGGAAAACCGAACGTCCAAGTTCGAGTTGCTTCTGGACATTTCGGAGCTGGATGGTCAGCTCGAATGCCGATTGGAGTACGCTACGGCTTTGTATAAACAGGAGACCGCGGAGCGGTTCGCCAGACATTATGACAAGCTACTCGAAACTATCGCAACAGCGCCGGAAGGGGATATTGCTTCGCTGGAAATGCTAACGGAGCAGGAAATCCGTGAACTGGTGCACGGTTTTAATGATTCGGAGGCAGACTACCCGCGGCAGCAGACGATTCATGGCTTGTTCGAAGAGCAGGCGAAGCTATACCCGGATAACGTGGCCGCTGTCATGAATGAGCGGCAGTTGTCCTACCACGAATTGAACGAGCGGTCCAACCGGCTTGCGCGCAAGCTGCGGGAGACGGGAGTCGAAGCGGACCAGCTGGTAGCGATTCTGGCCGAACGTTCGCTTGATATGGTCGTCGGCATTCTGGCGATTCTCAAAGCGGGCGGAGCCTACGTGCCTGTTGATCCCGACTACCCGGAGGAACGCATCCGCTTCATGATTGAGGATTCGGGCGCACCGTTATTGCTGATTCAAAAGCACTTGCATGAGAAGACCGACTTCGTAGGAACGCGCCTTGAATTGGACGATTTCGTTTGGGGCGACAACGGGGCGGAATCAGCTGGTGAGCTGGACGCTTCGAATCTGGAGCCGATTTCCGGGCCGGGTAACTTGGCTTATGTCATCTACACATCGGGAACGACCGGCAAACCAAAAGGCACGTTGATCGAGCATAAAAACGTCGTGCGCCTTTTGTTCAACGACAAGAACCTGTTCGACTTTGGGCCGTCTGATACGTGGACGTTGTTCCACTCGTTCTGCTTCGACTTCTCCGTCTGGGAGATGTACGGAGCGCTGCTGTACGGAGGCAAGCTGGTTATCGTACCGCCGCTTACAGCGAAAAATCCGGCTGAGTTCCTGGCACTGCTGAGCCGCGAACGGGTCACGATTTTGAACCAGACGCCAACATATTTCTACCAACTGCTGCGTGAGGTTTTAGCGGACCATCCGTACGATCTGCGGATTCGCAACATCATCTTCGGCGGCGAAGCGCTCAGCCCGCTGTTGCTCAAGGGTTTTAAGACGAAGTACCCGGAGACAAAGCTGATCAATATGTACGGTATTACCGAAACGACGGTTCACGTGACGTATAAGGAAATCACATGGATGGAGATGGAGGCGGCGAAAAGTAATATCGGCAGGCCGATCCCAACGCTGAGCGTGTATGTTCTGGATGAAAACCGTCGTCCTGTTCCGATGGGCGTAGCAGGCGAAATGTACGTAGCCGGGGAAGGCCTGGCAAGAGGATACCTGAATCGACCGGATTTGACGGCGGAAAAGTTCGTTGATTCTCCGTTTGCGGAGGGGGAGAAACTGTATCGCTCAGGCGACTTGGCGGCCTGGCTGCCGGACGGCAACATTGAATACCTCGGCCGGATCGACCATCAGGTCAAAATCCGCGGGTACCGGATCGAGCTGGACGAAATTGAAACGCAGCTTCTGAACGTGGAGGGTGTGGAAGAAGCGGTGGTGCTCGCCCGTCAGGACAGCGGGGGCGAGAAGGCGCTTGTTGCCTACTTTGTGGCGGACCGGACGCTGACGGTTAGCGAAATGAGAACCTCGCTGGCCCAGGGAATGCCGGGATACATGATCCCGTCGTACTTCGTGCAGCTGGAACGCATGCCGCTGACGTCCAACGGCAAAGTGGACCGCAAAGCATTGCCGGAGCCGCAAGGCGGTTTGCAAACGGGCGTCGAATACGTAGCGCCGCGTAACCTTACGGAGTCCCGGCTTGTGGAAATCTGGGAGGAAGTGCTGGGTTACTCCGGCATTGGAGTCTTGGACAATTTCTTCGAACTGGGAGGGCATTCCTTGCGGGCGACAAACCTTGTCAGCAAGATTCGGAAGGAAATGAACGTTGAACTTCCGCTGCGCGATGTGTTCCGCTATATGACGGTAGAGTCGATGGCCGGTGCTATTGCCAGCTTGGATGAATCAGAGCACAGCTCAATTCCAAAAGCGGAAGAGAAAGCGTACTATCCGGTTTCCTCTGCACAAAAAAGGCTGTATGTCCTGCACCAGCTGGATAGCTTGGAGCTGAATTATAACCTCCCAAGCGCCTTGCAATTGGAAGGGGCTTTGAACGAGGCCAAAGTAGAAGATGTGCTGACTACTTTGATGGCCCGGCACGATATGCTGCGCACCGGTTTTGAAATCATGAATGGGGAGCCGGTTCAGCGTATTCATCCGCTCGTCGCTTTCAAGGTCGAGAAGATTCAAGCAAGCGAAGATCAGGTTGCAGCCATTCTTGAAGGCTTCATCCAGCCTTTTGACTTGACCCAGCCGCCTTTACTGCGCGCCCTGCTGATCGAATTGGAGAAAGAAAAATTCCTGCTCGCGCTGGATATGCATCACATTGCTTCCGACGGCCTTTCCATGGATGTGCTGCTGCGCGAATTCGTGCGCCTGTACAATGGTGAAGAATTGCCGGAGCTGCGGATTCAATACAAGGATTACGCCGTTTGGCAGCAATCCGAGGAACAGCGTCAACGCATCAAACGACAGGAGGAATACTGGCACGGGGTGTTCAGCTCCGAGCTTCCGGTTCTTGAGCTGCCTCTTGACTACTCCCGTCCAGCCGTTCAGCAGTTTGACGGTCAAACGCTCACGTTTACGCTTGATGCGGAGAAAGGCGAAGCTCTCAAACAGCTTGCCAGCGATTCGGGGGCAACGTTGTACATGCTTCTGCTGGCTGCGTACTCCGTATTGCTTCATAAATACGCGGGACAGGAAGATATAGTAGTTGGTACTCCGATTGCCGCTCGTTCTCACGCCGACGTGCAGCCGATTATCGGTATGTTTGTCAATACGCTGGCCCTTCGCTTGGGTCCGACGGCAGAGCGGACGTTCATGGATTACTTGCAGGAAGTGAAGGAAAGGACGCTTGGAGCCTACGAGCACCAGGACTATCCGTTTGAGGAGCTGGTAGAAGCTCTTCAGGTGAGCCGGGATTTAAGCCGAAATCCGCTGTTTGACACCATGTTTTCATTGCAAAAGCACGAAAGCCTGGATTTAACTCTTGAAGGCTTGCAATGGTCACTGTTTGACATCGAGGAAAAGACGGCAAAGTTTGATCTTAGCTTGGATATCGTGGAAGAGGGTAACGAGTTGGTTTGCAAGATCGAGTACGCTACCTCGTTGTTTAGACAGGACACGATGGTGCGGCTGGCGGGTCATTACGAGCAGCTTTTGGCGTCGATCCTGGCTCAGCCGGGTGGGCGGATTTCGGATTTGGATATATTGACGGACAGCGAAAAGGATAATTTATTGGTCGGGTTTGACGTGTCTTCTTCGGCTCTTGCGAAGCAATACGCCGCAGAAGGTACAGGTTTGGAAGCAGATGAGTCGTGGAGAGAGAGAACGTTCCACGAGCTGTTCGAGGAGCAGGCGGAACGCACTCCGGGAGCGCTGGCGGTTGTATATGAAGACAGCAAGCTGACGTATGCGGAGCTGAACGCCAAAGCGAATCGTCTGGCGTATGTACTGCGGGCACGCGGAGTGAAGCCGGAACAGGTGGTTGGCATTCTGGCCGGCCGTTCGGCCGAGCTGCTGATCGGGGTGCTCGCCGTATGGAAAGCTGGAGGTGCTTATGTACCGCTTGACCCCGACTATCCAGCGGAGCGGATCGAATATATGCTCGCGGACAGCGGGGCATCGGTATTGCTTACGCAGACCTGCCTGTTGGAGCAGGCGGAAGCTTGGCGCAGCGACGTAGCTTTAACGCTGCAAACGGTGCTTGCACTTGATGACGCCTCGGCGTACAGCCTAGGCACGGTGGAAACGGCTGTAGGCGTACAAGCTTTGGGCGAAGCGGACGCAGAGGCGGAGGTTTTGGCGCAAGTGGCAACGGCTTCTGCCGAAACATCTGCCACGGCAGAAGCTGAGCAGAGCACACAAGCGGCGGATCTCGCATCCAATCCGGCCAATGTGAACAAGCCGAGCGATCTGGCATACGTCATCTACACCTCCGGTACAACGGGCCGTCCGAAGGGCGTGGCAGTGGAACACCGCAGCTTGGTGAACACGGCGGCGGGCTACCGGCGGGACTACCGTCTGGATCAGTTCCCGATCCGGCTGCTGCAACTTGCCAGTTTCTCGTTTGATGTGTTCGTCGGTGACATTGCACGGACGCTGTACAACGGTGGAACTATGGTCATCGTGCCGAAGGAAGACCGGATTGATCCAACCCGCCTCTATGGCTGGATTCGTGATTACGCCGTGACGGTGTTCGAATCAACTCCTGCGCTGGTCGTGCCGTTCATGGAGCATGTGTATGCCGAGGGTCTGGACCTCAGCTCGATGCAGCTGCTAATCACAAGCTCGGACGCTTGCAGCGTAGCGGATTACCGCACCTTGCAGGAGCGCTTTGGCTCACAGTTCCGTATTATTAACAGCTACGGCGTAACAGAAGCGGCGATTGACTCCAGCTTCTATGATGAGCCTCTGGAGAAGCTGCCGAAGACTGGCAGCGTGCCAATCGGGAAAGCGTGGCTTAACGCCAGATTCTACATCGTGGATGCAAATCTGAAGCCGGTGCCGATCGGAGTGCAAGGCGAGCTGGTTATCGGCGGAGCGGGTGTGGCCCGCGGTTACTTGAACCGCCCGGATTTAACGGTGGAGAAATTCGTAGATAGCCCGTTCATCGCTGGGGAGCGGTTGTACCGGACCGGTGATCTGGCACGCTGGATGCCTGACGGCAACGTAGATTTCATCGGCCGAATCGACAATCAGGTAAAAATTCGCGGTTATCGGATCGAGCTTGGTGAAATTGAAGCGGCCATGAAAAATGTTGCCGAGGTGCGTCAAGCGCTTGTCATCGACCGGACGGACGAGCGGGGGCAGAAATATTTGTGCGGGTATGTCGTAGTGGATTCCAGCTTCGATCTGGAAGGGCTTGTGGCCCATCTGGACGCCGTACTGCCTTCTCATATGGTGCCTTCACGAATCATGCGTCTGGATCAACTACCGCTTACACCGAACGGCAAGATCGACCGTAAAGCGTTGCCTGTGCCGGAAGGAAGCATTCGTGCCGAGGCTGCATACACGGCGCCGCGTACTCCTGCCGAGAAAGCACTCGCGTTGGTCTGGCAGTCAGTGTTAGGCGTGGATCAGGTTGGCACCATGGATAATTTCTTTGCGCTTGGTGGAGATTCAATTAAAGCTTTACAGGTATCTTCTCGTCTTTTGCAAACGGGGTACAAGCTGGTCATGAAAGATTTGTTCCATTACCCGACGATTTCCGCCCTTAGTTTGCGGTTGCAAACAGCGGAGAGAACGGCAAGCCAGGCCGAAGTGACGGGAGAGGTTATCCTGACCCCGATTCAGCTCTGGTTCTTTGAACAAAATTCGGCTGATGTACATCACAGTAATCAGGCGTTCATGCAGTTCTCCAAGCAAGGCTTTGATGAAAAAGCTTTACGTCAAGCAGTGCGTCAGCTTATCGTGCATCACGATGCTCTTCGTACGGTTTATCGTCAAACCGAGAATGGTTATAACGCTTGGAATCGAGGCGCTGGGGAGAATGAAGTGCTGTTCGATCTGGAAGTTGTCGATTTCAAGGCAGTCCGTGACGTGAAAGAAGCGGTAGAGGTTAAGGCAAATGACATTCAAGCAAGCATCGATCTGGAAAACGGTCCGCTGGTGAAGCTTGGTTTGTTCCGCTGTGATGATGGCGACCATCTGCTCATCGCGATCCATCACTTGGTTGTAGACGGCGTATCCTGGCGGATTCTGCTTGAGGATTTTGCTGCCGCCTATGAGCAGGCGCTGCAAGGGCAGCTGATCCGTCTGCCGCTCAAAACGGATTCATTCCAAACGTGGGCGAAACAGCTCGCTGATTATGCGAACGGGTCCGCGATGGAAAGCGAGAGAGCGTATTGGCAGTGTATCGAGCAATTGGCCTATGAGCCGCTTCCAAAAGATTATGGACAAGGTAGATCCAAGCTGAAGGACAGCGGGCTCGTAACCGTTCGATGGACAGTGGACGAAACCGAACAATTGCTTAAGCAGGCTCACCGTGCTTACCATACGGAAATGAACGATTTGCTGCTTGCCGCGCTGGGCCTCTCAGTACAAGCTTGGAGCGGTCAGGAACGCGTGCTGGTGAATCTCGAAGGCCACGGCCGGGAAGAACTTTTGCCAGATGTGGACATTACGCGCACGATAGGCTGGTTTACAAGCCAATTCCCTGTTGTTCTGGAGCCAGGTAACGTTCAGGCACTCGGTCATCAGGTGAAACAGGTGAAAGAAAACTTGCGTCGCATTCCGAACAAAGGGATCGGCTATGGCATCCTGCGTTATTTGTCGGCGCCGCGTGCCGGAGAGAGCTTTGTTTTGGAGCCGGAGATCAGTTTTAACTATCTGGGCCAGTTCGACCAGGATTACGAAAGCAGTGGCTCGCAGCCGTCTCGGTTCAGTCCGGGCTCCGATTCAAGCCCGAATGCTGTGATGGATTATGTCCTCGATATCAACGGTATGGTGTCGGAAGGCGTGTTGGAACTCACGATCCGTTATGGAGAAACCCAGTATCAACGGGAGACGGTTGAGCGCTTGGGCTCCCTGCTTCAATCGAGTTTGCGTGAGGTCATCAGCCATTGCGTATCGAAAGAGCGGACAGAGCTTACGCCTAGTGACGTACTGCTTCAAGATGTGACGGTGGAGGAACTGGAGCAGCTGTCCGAACATACGGCGGCACTCGGCGAACTGGAGAATGTATACACCCTGACTCCGCTGCAAAAAGGGATGTTGTTCCACAGCTTGCTGGATGCCGATTCGGAAGCTTACTTTGAACAGGTGACCTTCGATATGTACGGAAGCCTGAATGTGGAAGCCTTCACCCGAGGATTGGATACGCTGGTGCAGCGGAATGAGGCGCTGCGGACCAACTTTATTACCGGCTGGAGAGACGAGCCGATTCAAGTGGTATTCCGCGAGCGGAAATGTGAAGTGTACTTTGAAGATATTCGCTCGGCAAGAGATGAACACCCGGAGAAAACGATAGCCGATTTTGTCAGCGCGGATAAAGCGAACAAGTTCGATTTGGCTCAAGACTCTCTTATGCGTGTGACCGTTTTGCGCACAGGCGACGAGGCCTACCATGTGATCTGGAGTCATCATCACATTTTGATGGATGGCTGGTGTATGTCCTTCATGATCAAGGAAGTGTTCGACACTTACTTTGCCTTTCAGGAGAAGCGAGCGCTAGAGCTTCCTCCGGTTACCTCATACTCCCGGTATATCGAATGGCTGGAAGCTCAAGATGTAGCAAAAGCTTCGGGTTACTGGTCGGAGTATTTGGCGGGTTACGATCAGCAGACCAGGCTGCCGCAGGAGAGAACGCAGCTGAAACAGCATGCTTTTGAAATGGCTGAAATCGATGTGGAACTCAAAAAGGGACTGACTGAGCAAATTGAGCGTGTGGCGCGCCAGCAACAGGTGACACTCAACACGTTTATGCAGACTGTATGGGGACTGGTCTTACAGATATACAACAACAGCGAGGATGTTGTGTTCGGCTCCGTTGTATCCGGGCGTCCGGCGGAGATTCCGGGCATCGAAAGCATGATTGGCCTGTTTATTAATACGATTCCGGTCCGTATTCAAGGTAAAGCCGAGGAGACGGTAGCCGATATTTTGAGAAAAACCCAGGATCAAGCGCTGGCATCGGGAGCTTACGAAACGTTCCCGCTGTTCGAAATTCAGTCGCTGAGCGAGCAAAAGCGTGACTTGATCAACCATATTATGGTCTTTGAAAATTATCCGATGGAAGAACAGATTGAGCAAGTTGTCGGCGGAGGCCAAGATGCGCTGAAAATCGCTAATATCCAATCGCCGGAACAAACGAACTATGATCTGGACATTACCGTCATTCCGGAAGAGCATATTTTGCTGCGGTTTACGTACAATGCACTGACGTTCAGAGAGCAAGACATCAGGCAGATCCACGGTCATTTTGCCCGTGCATTGGAGCAGGTTGCGGCTAACCCGAATGTTCGTGTAAATGAGTTAGAGCTTCTGACGGCGGCGGAAAAAGAAGAAATTGTCGGCGTGTTTAATCCGGTGCAGCAGGAAGTGGCTCCTGTAGCCGCCTTCCATCGCCTGTTCGAGCAACAGGCGGAACGCACACCGGAAGAGGAAGCCGTTGTCTACGAGAACGATCGGCTGACGTATGCGGAGTTGAATGAGCGGGCGAACCGCCTGTCAGCAACGCTGCGTGCAAGCGGCATCGGTCGGGAGACAATCGTTGGCATTCTCGCCGAGCGTTCGGTGGACCTGCTGGTGGCTGTGCTGGCCATCTGGAAAGCGGGAGGGGCTTATGTACCGCTTGACCCGGATTATCCGGCGGACCGTGTGCGGTTCATGCTGGAAGACAGCGGAGCGAAGGTGCTGCTGACGCAAACGCCGCTGCGAGAGCGTGCCGAAGCCTGGCTTGGCGAAGAGGAGCTGGTACTGGCGAAGGTGCTGTACCTCGACGACGAAACGTCATACAGCGAAGTTCGGGCAAATGCCCCGATGGGCACTGGTACGGTTTCCGGTATAGACCCCGGCAAGCTAACGGGGGCTGTGAACGGTGGTGACGAGAGTCATCCAAATGTTGTGGGCATGGACAGCTTCCATGAAGCTCGTCCGGAGGATTTAGCGTATGTCATCTACACGTCCGGAACGACGGGCAAGCCCAAGGGTGTGATGATCGAGCACCGCAGCCTGGTGAACACGGCAGCAGGCTACCGACGGGAATACCGGTTGGATCAGTTCCCGGTGCGACTGCTGCAACTCGCAAGCTTCTCGTTTGACGTGTTCGTGGGCGACATTGCGCGAACGCTGTACAACGGAGGGACCATGGTCATTGTACCGAAGGACGATCGGATTGATCCGTCTCGTCTGCACTACTGGATAGAGCGGGAGCAAGTGACGACTTTTGAATCGACGCCCGCGCTGATCGTGCCGTTTATGGAGTACGTGCATGAGCAGGGGTTGGAGTTAAGTGGTATGGAGCTGTTGATCACAAGCTCGGACAGCTGCAGCGTGGCAGATTACCGAACCTTACAGGAACGGTTCGGCCCGTCGTTCCGCATCATTAACGCCTACGGTGTGACGGAAGCGGCAATTGACTCCAGTTTCTATGACGAGGAGTTGGAGAAACTGCCGCAGACAGGTCATGTGCCGATTGGCAAAGCTTGGCTTAATGCGAAATTTTACATCGTGGATGCACATCTGAATCCCGTACCAGTCGGGGTGCTGGGCGAGCTGGTTATCGGCGGAGTCGGTGTGGCGCGCGGTTACTTGAACCGTCCAGAGCTGACGGAAGAGAAGTTCGTAGACAGTCCTTTCACCGCTGGTGAGCGGTTGTATCGCACGGGAGATTTGGCGCGGTGGACGGAGGACGGCAACGTGGACTTCATCGGCCGGATCGACAATCAGGCTAAAATCCGGGGGTACCGGATCGAGACGGGCGAAGTCGAAGCAGAGCTGCTGAGTGTAGGTGGCGTGAAGGAAGCGGTCGTTGTTGTCAGGGAAGATCAAGAGGGGCAGAAAGCGTTGTGCGCTTATTATACAGTGGAAGAAGGCTTGACGGCGGCAGATTTGAAACGGGCGATCTCCAGTGAGCTACCAGGATACATGATTCCGTCGTATTTCGTCGAATTGAAGCAATTGCCTCTAACTCCGAATGGGAAAATTGACCGGAAGGCGCTGCCAGCGCCGGAAGGGGGAGGCCGCGAATACGTGGCGCCGCGCACCGAAATGGAGGCGAAGCTGGCCGCCATTTGGCAGGAGGTACTTGTTCGGGATAAGGCGGTAGGCGTAATGGACAACTTCTTCGACCTCGGAGGACACTCCCTGCGGGCGACAACACTTGTCAGCAAAATGCATAAGGAGCTGGGCGCCCAATTCCCGCTTCGCGACGTATTCCGCTACTCGACAGTTGAGGAAATGGCTGTGGCTATGGAGCATTTGGAGATCGGCTCGTTTATGGCTATTCCGGCTGCGGAACCTAGCGAGTACTATCCGCTCTCTTCTGCGCAGAAACGTCTCTATATCTTGAACCAGCTGGAAGGAGGCGAGCTGAGCTACAATATACCGGGAGCTATGCTGCTCGAAGGGCAGCTCAACCGGCAGCGGTTTGAAGAAGCGTTCCGCGGGCTAGTAGCTCGTCATGAAACGCTGCGTACCGGCTTTGAGATGGTTGAAGGCGAAGCGGTTCAGCGGATTTACGAAGAAGTCACCTTCCAGGTGGAATATGTGCAGATCAGCGGGGAACAGGCGGAAGAAACGGTGCGCCAATTCGTTCGTGCGTTTGATCTGGCGAAGCCGCCACTTCTGCGGGTGGGCATTGCCGAACTGGCGCCAGACCGGCGCATTCTGATGTTCGATACACATCATATCGTATCGGACGGCGTTTCAATGGACGTACTGATCGAAGAGTTCGTGCACTTGTACAGCGGGGAGCCGCTCAAGCCACTCCGCATTCAGTACAAAGATTATGCAGTATGGCAGCAATCGGACGAGCAGAAAACGCAGCTTGCCAAGCAGGAAGCCTACTGGATTGACATGTTCAGCGGAGAACTGCCAGTTCTGGAAATGCCAACGGACTATCCGCGCCCGGCTATGCAGAGCTACGAGGGCCGTACGCTGCAATTGTTTATGAATATTGAGAAAAGCGAAGGTCTGAAACGGCTTGCAGCTGAAAACGGCGCAACGCTTTACATGGTTCTGCTTGCGGCGTATAACGTGCTTCTGCATAAATATTCAGGTCAGGAAGATGTGGTGGTTGGTACGCCGATTGCGGGCAGAAATCACAGCGACGTTCAACCGCTGATCGGGATGTTCGTTAATACATTGGCCATCCGCAGTTACCCGGCTGCTGGTAAGACGTTCCTTGACTACTTGAAGGAAATCAAGGAGACAACGCTGGGTGCTTTTGAACATCAGAATTATCCGTTTGAGGAACTGGTGGATAAGGTAAACGTGACTCGTGATTTAAGCCGTAATCCGCTGTTTGATACGATGTTTGCTTTGCAGAATACAGAAAATGTGGAAATCCAGCTTCCGGGACTGCATTTGTCGACGTATGCCAGCGAAGAAATTGTGTCCAAATTCGATCTCAGCTTGGACGTTACGGAGATTGAGGACGGCTTGGAATATCTGTTTGAATACGCCACGGCTCTATATAAAACCGAAACGGTGGAGAAGTTGGCTGCCCACTACTTGCAGTTGCTTGAATCCATTCTCTGCAACCCGTCAGCGACGATTTCCGAGTTGGATATTTTGACGGCGACGGAAAAAGAAGAACTTGTACGCGCGTTTAACCCGGCGCAGCCGGAAGTGGCTCCTGTGGCAGCGTTCCATCGACTGTTCGAGGAACAGGTGGAACACACGCCGGAAGCGGTAGCCGTCGTCTACGAGAACGATCGGCTTACATATGCGGAGCTGAACGAGCGGGCGAATCGCTTGGCGACTACGCTGCGTGGAAGCGGCATTGGTCGGGAGACAATCGTTGGCATTCTCGCCGAGCGTTCGGTGGACCTGCTGGTGGCTGTGATGGCCGTCTGGAAAGCGGGAGGGGCGTATATACCGCTTGACCCGGATTATCCGGCGGACCGTGTGCGGTTCATGCTGGAAGACAGCGGAGCGAAGGTGCTGCTGGCGCAAACGCCGCTGCGAGAGCGTGCCGAAGCCTGGCTCAGCGAAGAGGAGCTGGCACTGGCGAAGGTGCTGTATCTCGACGATGAAGCGTCGTACAGCGAAGATCGGGCAAATGCCCCGTTGGGCACTGGTACGGTTTCCGGTATAGCCCCCGGCAAGCTAACGGGGGCTGTGAACGGTGTTGGCGAGAGTCATCCAAATGATGTTGATGTTGTCGGTATGGACAGGGACAGCTTCCATGAAGCCCGTCCGGAGGATCTGGCGTACGTCATCTATACATCGGGAACGACGGGCAAGCCAAAAGGCGTGATGATCGAGCACCGAAGCTTGGTGAACACGGCGGCGGGTTACCAACGGGAATACCAGTTGGATCAGTTCCCGGTGCGGCTACTGCAACTCGCAAGCTTCTCGTTTGACGTGTTCGTGGGTGACATTGCGCGGACACTGTACAACGGCGGTACCATGGTCATTGTACCGAAGGACGACCGGATCGATCCGTCTCGTCTGCATTACTGGATAGAGCGGGAGCAAGTGTCAATCTTTGAATCAACACCAGCACTGATCGTGCCGTTTATGGAGTACGTGCATGAGCAGGGGTTGGAGTTGAGCGGTATGGAGCTGTTGATCACTAGCTCGGACAGCTGCAGTGTGGCAGATTACCGTACCTTGCAGGAACGGTTCGGCCCGTCATTCCGCATTATTAACGCTTACGGCGTAACGGAAGCGGCAATCGACTCCAGTTTCTATGACGAGGAGTTGGAGAAACTGCCGCAGACAGGCCATGTGCCGATTGGCAAAGCGTGGTTAAATGCGAAGTTCTACATCGTGGACGCACATCTTAACCCGGTGCCGGTCGGGGTGCTGGGCGAATTGGTTATCGGCGGAGTCGGTGTGGCGCGCGGATACTTGAACCGTCCAGAGCTGACGGAAGAGAAGTTTGTATACAGTCCCTTCAACGCGGGTGAGCGGTTGTATCGCACGGGAGATTTGGCGCGGTGGATGGAGGACGGCAACGTGGACTTCAGCGGGCGGATCGACAATCAGGCGAAAATCCGGGGGTACCGGATAGAGACGGGTGAGATCGAGTCACAGCTGTTGCGGGTGGTAGGTATACGCGAAGCGGTGGTGCTGGTTCGAAGTGATGAGAATGGGCAAAAGGCGCTGTGCGCCTACTACACAACGGATATCGAACTGACGGCGGCCGACCTGAAACGAGCAATCTCCAGCGAGCTGCCGGGTTACATGATCCCGTCGTACTTCGTGGAGCTGGAGCATTTACCTCTGACACCAAACGGGAAAATCGACCGGAAAGCTCTGCCAGCACCGGAAGAGGGAGTAAGTGCAGGGCGCGAATACGTGGCGCCGCGCACCGATCTGGAGGCGAAACTGGTCTCTATCTGGCAGGACGTGCTCGGGTCAGTTACGATTGGTGTGACGGACAACTTCTTCGACCTCGGTGGTCACTCGCTGCGGGCGACAACGCTGGTCAGCAAGGTGCACAAAGAGCTGCACGTGGACCTGCCGCTGCGCGATGTATTCCGGTACTCGACTATTGAAGCGATGGCTGAAGTGATTAGCCGATTGGAGCAGCAGGAATTCCTCTCCATTCCGGTTCTGGATAAAAGGGAGTATTATCCGCTTTCCTCCGTGCAAAAACGGCTGTACATCCAGCAGCAGATGGAAGGCGCCGAGCTTAGCTACAATATGTCCGGCATGACGGTTCTCGTCGGGCGCTTGGAGCGGAATCAATTCGAGGCGGCGCTCCAAGGATTAATCGCTCGTCATGAAGTTTTGCGAACTGGCTTCGAAATGGTTGACGGCGAACCGGTACAACGGGTTTATTCGGACTTGGAGTTTGCCATCGAGTATACAAAAGCGACGGAAAGTGAAACGAAAAGCATTGCGGATGCCTTTGTACGTGTCTTTGATTTGGAGCGGCCGCCGCTGCTGCGTGTGGGCTTAGTTGAATGGGAAGCGGAACGTCATCTGCTTATGCTGGACATCCATCATATCGTCACGGATGGCATGTCGATGGGTATCTTCATCGAAGAACTGCTGCGCCTGTATAACGGTGAAACGCTGAAACCGCTTCGGATTCAATACAAGGAATTCGCCGCTTGGCAGCAGTCCGAACCTGTAAAAGAACGGCTGAAACACCAGGAAGCCTACTGGCTGGACATGCTGGAAGGTGAACTGCCAACGCTTGAGTTGCCTACGGACTTTGTCAGACCTGCCACTCGCAGCTTTGAGGGAGATGTGCTGCCTTTCAGTATCGACAAGCAGATGACCGACAGCTTGCAACGCATTGCCGATGAGAATGGTGCTACCCTATATATGGTGTTATCGGCGGCCTATTCAATCCTGCTCAGCAAGTACTCGGGACAAGAAGACTTCATTGTAGGCACACCGGTTTCGGGCCGCACACATGCCGACCTGGAGCCGCTCATCGGAATGTTTGTCAACACGTTGGCGATTCGTCATTATCCATCCGGGGAGAAGACGTTCCTCGCTTACTTGAACGAAGTCAAAGAAACGATGCTGGGGGCCTACGACCACCAGGATTATCCGTTTGAAGAACTTGTGAAAAAGCTGCAGGTGCCGCGCGATCAAAGTCGCAATCCTGTATTCGATGTCATGTTTACACTGGAAACGAAGGAAGATAACGTTCAAAGCTTCGGGGAAATCCAGATCGAATCTTATCCGGAAACGCATGCGGTTTCCCAATTTGACCTTACCTTGGTCATTTCGCTCTTGGATGAGGGAATGAACGGGCAGTTTGAATATGCGACGAAGTTGTTTACGCGCAATCTGATCGACAATTTCGCTCAAGACCTGCTCGTGATCATCAACCAAATTGCCGAACAGCCTTCGGTAATGTTAAAGGATATTTCCCTGAATGGCCAAACTGAACAGGAGCAAGATGAGCTAGAGGTTATTGATATTATTTTCTAATCCCTTACCCGGCTTGGGTGAAAATGGATCATTTAAGCACGTTATATGCGACATTCGGTATATTGAGGAAGTCGTAATTTTCTTTTTGTGGTAATCTGTGGTGGTTTCACGACTTTTTATCACCTGACAAAAGTATTTAAGTTATGTAACAAAGGGTCCTGATGACAGTTGTCATCAGGACCCTTTGTTTATGAACGTATAATTAATGTTCCTATGTCCGAATCAGTATGAGGCTATTATAATGAAAGCCTTTAACTGATATAGGATGAGTACTCTGGTATTATGGAATGCACAGTAATTTTTATCTATTTTTCAGACTTAGTATTTACTTATAGTTGTTATATTCACTTAACTATTTAATACAAGAGATATTACTTCATTGAGAGTAGCTGTTGATTATGCCCAAGTTGTAATCGTTTCAACCGGGAGACGATAGGAAGGATAGCCTTCTTTGGCTGCTTTCCCTATGGAGATCAACATGACGGGCTGGAACCGTTCTTTATCCAGGCCGAACGCTTCGGCGATCTGACCTTTGTCATAACCGGCCATAGGGTTGGTATCATAACCATGAGCACGGGCAACGAGCATGAGTTGCATGGATATGAGGCCTGAGTCAATGAGGTTCATATCACGCAATTCGGATGCGTTTATGTTCGCATAATAAGGTTTTACCTGCTGCATCTGCATATCCATGATGTCTTGGGGCATGTACCCAAGTTCCACTGATTTGCTGAAAATCTCTTCCATGTATTCAACGTTGTTGGCATCGTAAAACACGGCAATGACAGCGGAAGACGTTAGTGCCTGTGTCTGGTTAAAAGAGGCCAGTGGTGCAAGCTTCTCTTTGCCTTCAGCACTGTCGATAACAAGAAAACGCCAAGGTTGCATGTTAATGGCCGAAGGGGCACGTGAAGCTTTCGCCAGTATTTCGGTCATCTCCTCGCGGCTGATCTTCACTTCAGGGTCGTAGGCTTTAACGGAATGGCGCTCCAAGACGATGGTATCAAAATCATTTGTTTTGTTGAATTGACCGGTAATTGTGTTCATATTGAAATCTCTCCTCATATCTATATTGGTGAGAGTAGGGTATAAATTATATCTCCATCTGTCTCACTATGAGGATTGTAAACTATGAAGTATACTTTATAGCAAGAAGAAGAAACGGGGGAAATCCATATGAAGATTAGTGAAGTAGCGAACCATGTAAACCTTCCGATATCCACGATTCGTTACTACGAGAAAATAGGTATTATCCCGGATGAACATATGCTGAGAGATCATAATAACTATCGAATATATGCGCAGAGCATTATTCAGCATCTGGAAGTGGTCAAACAATGTTTAGCTGTTGGTTTTACGATCCATGAGATCCAATCTATGATCTCTAAACATGGGTTTTCAAGTAATGATCAAGCAATCATTATCCAAGCGAAAATATCAGAAATTGAAGAAACACAAAATAAATTAGAGAATTCCAAACAAAATCTGTACGAAATTCTTAAATCGGATATCACGTGTGAGGATGGTTTTGGTAAGTATTAAGCCGGAAGTCCCTCTATAGGTTTTCATTCAGTACGTTCTTACATCATATCGATTCAATCGAGTACATATCGTCCTGCATACGTAGACTACCGGGCTGCCCAGTTTCAACTTTTACCTCCGTGGCAAATACACCAGGCATACGCCCGTCTGGGAACCAGGGCATTTGTTTATCAATGACAATAAACATGCCTTCTGCATCACCCGTGGGGGAGAATTGTTTTCCGTCTCCGGCAAATGGTTCAAGTTGATAATGCCTATTCAATGTGTTCATCATCTCAGGAACATCATCGACAGGCAGACCGATTTCACTAATACATAACAGATGCTTCACTTCGAAAGCTTCATCGACTGCGTTATCGAGTGAATGGTGAGCGATAAATTCCATCAAGTTGCCGCTTGGATCATAAAAATAGAAGGCTGTTGCATCCCAGTAGGGGAAATAAAATTCATCCTGTCCATCTTTCGAGAGCAATGGAATGTTACGGTCTTGAGCCCACCTTTTTGCATCAGCAAGTTTATTCGTTGGAATCGTAAACGCTACATGATAGTAGGGCTTCTCTTGTTCTGGCGCCTTCTTGAAAGATAGGACTGAGTTCCCCGCACGGAATGAAACGCATGTTGCATTATCCTCCACAAGATTCAATTCCAGTAGTGTACCGTAAAACTCTTTTATGGCCTCGACCTGATGTGTCAACAAACCAACTTCTCTTATTATCATTTCAATATCCTCCTTTTAATCTCACCTTTGATTGAAATACTCGATTGTTTTCTCAATAAATGCCTTGGCCGATTGCGTCAGGTAACGGTCGGACCGATGGATGATCTCAAAGTGCCGGTAGGGCGGATCGTCTGTAATTCGGATGCAACGTAGCGTGGGCTCATTCATGGCTTTGATCAGAGGATAAGGCAGCAGTGTTCCTCCGACGTTGGCTTTGACCAAGCTAATGATGGAGGTTGCAGAACTGGTCTCCATGATGGTATTTAGGGTGAATCCATATTTACGGCAATAGCCATCGACCAATTCTCTGCCCGTAAATCCTTCGGGAAACATCACCGTTTGGATATCACGCAGCTCCTGAATTTCAATTGTGCTTCGTTCAGCCCAATCATGATTCTCGGAAACGACGAGTACATATTCTTCACTGCACAAAGGAATGCGTACAAGCCGTCTATCAGGGGCAGACGTGATCTCGATGCCGATGTCGACTTCATTTTCCAACACTTGATTTACGACATAGATCGAAGAGATAACTTTCAATTGCACTTTGGGGAATCGGGCATGAAAATCTACGAGCAGCGGAGTGATACGGTAATCCAAATCGGATGGAAGAACACCAATCACCAATCGTCCCCGCTGATCATTCCGAAATTCAGCCAACGCATCTTGGGTATTCTGTAAATGCCGGATCATCTGTACACAGTGCTCCAGAAACAGAGTGCCTGCCTGGGTCATCACAATCTTTTTGCCGACACGGTCAAACAAAGGAACACCAAGTTCATCCTCCAATCCACGTATCTGTTGACTCAACGTAGGTTGAGAAATGCCAAGTTTCTCCGCTGCCCGTGTAAAATGAAGCTCCTCACACACTGTAATAAAGTTTTCCATCTGACGAATCTCCATGAATTCACCTCTAATCATTGGTTTTAGTAATCATTTTAATAGAAACAATAGTATTGTTCAATCATTATAATGATCCTATACTTAATTCGTGCACCACCCGAAGATCTTGTCATTAACAAATGGGATCTTTGGTGAAGGCAACGATACTACTACCATGAGGTGATCCATAATGAAACTTTTTTATATTGTATTGGCGCTTATTCTGGCTTCACTTAACTTAAGACCACCGATTACTTCCATTTCTCCTCTGATGAGTACCATACAGAATAATCTGGATTTGAGCGGCATGACCGCCAGTCTGTTAACTACACTACCGGTATTATGTATGGGCATATTCGCTCCATTCTCTGTAAGACTAAGTAGAAGGTGGGGGAATGAAGGAGCCATTGTGCTGGCTTTAATCCTTATCGGGATAGGTACAGGATTACGATTGTTCGTAGGTGCAACTCCGTTGATGATGTTCACTTCTTTTCTATCAGGTGTAGGGATTGCATTGGCAGGGCCGCTGTTGTCAAGCTTCATTAAGCAGTATTTCCCTAACCGAGTGGCAGCCATGGTCGGCATCTACTCTACAGCAATGGTGATGGGGGCCAGCATTAGTGTAGGGTTATCGGTTCCACTTCAGCAGATGTTGGGTGGATCTTGGAGAGGTTCTTTGGCTACATGGGCATTACTCGCAGCCATTGCATTGCCGATCTGGTTAAAATTAGCTTGGTCTGCGCGTACAGAGAGACAATCCGGACAAACTTCGGCTGTCATTCATGCCCCACTTCCGGTGAAGAACAGGCGTGCATGGGTGCTGACACTGTTCTTCGGACTGATGGCCGCGATCTTCTATTCATTAACCGCGTGGCTTGCGCCAGCCATTCAAAGCCATGGATATAGCCAAGAGACTGCTGGCAACATCCAAACGTTATTTACATTGATATCACTGCCCTCAACGTTATTCATTCCCATGCTTGTACACCGATACCAAAGGCGTGTCTTCTGGCTTGTTGGCTGTGCGATGTTGGAGTTAATAGGTGTCCTGATGCTGAATCTCTCTGTCAGTCCGTGGCTCGCGGCGATCCCGCTCGGTATTGGTGCAGGTGGACTGTTCCCGATTGCACTCATGTTGCCGATTGATGAGACAAACAATGCTCAGGAAGCTAGCAGCTGGTCCGCTATGACTCAATCTGGTGGTTACATTCTTGGAGCACTTGGGCCGCTGGCGATTGGTTGGCTCCGAGATCTAACAGGCAGCTTCGTGCAAGCATTTTATGGTTTGGCTATCATCATCGTGTTGCAGATTATCGTTCAATTGGCTATTGGCAATAAAAAAAGTTTGAAAGTTAGCCAGGAGCAGAGCTAAAAGGCATGTAAAGTAAAATGGATATAGAGATATGATCTTTATACATGATCTAACAAGTCCAGATAGTACTGCCTTAATGCTTTCTGTAAGATGATGGGCTCCATAATCTTAATCGATTTACCATAGCCTGCAAGATATCTCACTATGAAATCAAGCTCGTGAGGTTCATACGAACCGACAAGATACATGTGTCCCATCTTCTCGATGATCTGCATAGATGGAAAATGTTCTTGCTGGAATAGCTCCATCCCGGCTTCGTCAATCAGGCATTTGAATGGAATGGCTTGTTCCGATGGTTTCCATAGGGATTGGGCATCCTGTGAATAGAGTTCCTTTACATGAGTTAAAGGTTCAATCTCCGTTGTTTCGGCTGAAATGATGCGGTCGCAGCGGAATACACGATAAGCTTGTTTATGCAGATCATAGGCCTGACAATACCAATAGCCTTTCCTGGCATAGAGCGCGATGGGTTGAATGGTGCGGATGGTGTTTGCAGAAGATGACCTTTGATCAGAGGATCTACGCTGATTAGCGTACGTAATCTGGATCACTATACTCTGAACAGCAGCCATCAGCAGAAACTCCAAATGTGCACTGTCGCGGATCTGCTCGGTATGTTGGAAGTAAACCCGGTGTTGGATGTTCTCAATATCCTGTCGCTGTTTGTCAGATAACGCGCTCATAAATTTCTCATGAATGGTACGGAAAGAGACTTGAAAGGGTAAGCTGGAGAAGCTGCGGAGAGCCTGCATAGCAAAATAAAGGGCATGAAGCTCACCCGTATTAAACGAAATGGGAGGCAGTTGCATCTGTTGCAACAGTCGATATCCGCCGTAGCGTCCATATTCGACATAGATGGGCGCACCTAACTCTTCCAATGAAGCGATATCTCTTAACGCGGTTCGTTTGGAGATCTGGAACTCCTGCATGAGATCTTGCAGAGTGAACTGTTGTTTTTGATTAATGAAGCGCAGCATCTGGTTCATACGTTCTGATTTTTTCATATCAAACCCTCTTAATGGTGCCATGCATTGGCACCTTTCGTTGTTATAGTGATAAGTGTAATCCAATAGGAACAAGGAGGCAATATAATGAATTTTGAAGTGATACCATTTTTGTCGATGAACGGGGATGCGGCGGCAGCCATTGCTTTTTATGAGGAGTTTCTGGGCGCCAAGGTGATATTCAAGAAAAGTTATAAAGAGATGAAGGAGATGAACCCGGGCTTCGAGTACCCTGCCGGTCAAGATGAGTATATTACACATTCGGTGCTGGAGATCGGGGTTAACAAGGTCATGATTGCGGAAGAAGCAATGGACACGGAGAGAGCTTGGCAGCTGGGGAACAGCACGTCCCTATGTATTCAATCCAAGGACAAAGATACAATCGATCAACTGTATCATTCTCTGATACAACATGAGGGTGTCAAGGTACTGGTGCCGTACGAACAAAATGAATTCAGCCCAGGTTATGGCATTGTACGGGACCCATTTGGCATTGCGATTCAGCTGTGTGTCACTGTGCACGATTTTTAAAATGAGTTCAGGCCCTCGGTTAAGCACTCGGTATGTAAACCTGTAACTAACTTAAAAACATCAAAAAAGAAGAGCCATGAATATCATGCGCTCTTCTTTTTTTCGGTTTCTCTGTTTTTCTTGTATAAAGGCGCTAAACAGTTACTACAAAACAGAAATTATGTTACAAATACGTTACAAGTGCAGAAGTGTATCCTTTTTTGCCTTATGTTACGATACGTACAAGTAGATACAGAGATATTTTACGGATAATATAAGTTATAACATCTCTTTTCTGGACGATGAATATGCTCCAAAAGTATGATGATGGAAGCCTTTTATCCAGGATATTGCAGAAGCATTGAAACGCAGAAACAACTATATATTTTGACTGAACAAGGTTGCAATAAAGTGCAGGGATACTACTACAGCAAGCCATTGCCAGCGGATGAGGTGGAGCAGATTTTCTTTAGAAAAAATAAACGACAACAGGTGATCCAAAATGCTGCAAATCGGGTATCAATAGTAGAGTCATCTAGAACCTGATGGATACATATGTTGTTATGATCGTTTTTTGCTAGTTAAAGGCTGTCTATTATGGAATGAACTGTGGGGGTTATCAAGTGTCTGTATTAGATATGGAAAAGAAAGATGTTGTCACCGATGCAATGGTCATCAAGGCGATGGAGAAAAGTCTTGCTATCATTCGATTCGATCTGGATCGCCGGGTAACCTACGTGAATGAAGTCTTTGCCCAGACGATGGGATATACGGTAGATGAGATGTACGGCATGAAGCATCAGCAACTATGCTTCGGTCAATTTGCAAATACCCCGGACTATGATGCTTTTTGGAATAGCATATTTAATGGTGTCAGCTTCCAGGACAAGGTTGAACGCAAGGATGCAGAGGGAAATTCCGTATGGCTTGAGGCGACATATATGCCGGTGTACGATGAGACAAATCAGAAGATATTGGGTGTCTCCAAAATCGCCACCAACATTACCAACCGTCAGAACAACATTTCGGTCGTAGTGAATGAGCTAAAAGCGATGTCTCATGAACTAAATGGGCAGGCAGATGTAGGCATTGAACGGAGCCAGGAATTAATGTCCAGTATCTCCTATATCTCAGAGGTGTCCGCTACTAACCGTGCAACGCTGACTCATTTGCAGGAACAGGCCGGATCGATTCAGGGCGTGGTACGAACGATACGCGAGATTTCGTCTCAGACGCAATTGCTCGCGTTGAATGCTGCCATTGAGGCTGCACATGCAGGAGAATTTGGACGAGGATTCGATATCGTGGCTAAAGAAGTTAAGAAACTATCCGCAATGGTGGAGAGTTCGATTAACGAGATTCGTGATAGCGTTACCGGAATAACAAAGGAGATAGGTAATATCACAGGCGGTACCAAAAAAGTAGAAGAATATGTCGAGCAGAGCCAGAAGCAGATTGAGATCGCTCTGAATGATTTTACAGCAATTGCTGCATCGGCTCACTTGTTGGATGCCAAAGCGGAGCATGTGACCAGAATCGTATAAGAATATATAGTAATAGCGGTTCCTTACACAGGAACCGTTTTTTTTGTCGTTCAGTACACAAAAAAACGGGAATTATTGTGATCAAACGGGGACACAATACTTGGGAATACCTGCAGCTTCATCATGCAGAGAAATGTTGGGGTGGGAACATGTGGTCAACAATTGTATCCTACGTGCCGGATTGGACCATATGGATTCAGGCATTCTTGGTCCTTATCATACCGATCGGCATTACAGTAACCATGCGGTGGATCAATGCCGCCATTAAGCGTGGAACCTTCTCTCGTTCCGAGAAACCCTCCATATCCTCGAAAGATATTTCTCCTGCTACCGCGGGTCAGGGTCAGGGAACCGAAACAGGCCAATATGCCAATATTAAATTAACCGGCAAGTACAATACGGATCTGACCAGTGTAAGAGAAAGCTTTGGTCAAAATGCTGATGTTCACATTCGGGAATTTACCATTAGAGGTACCAATACAAGGGCAGCTGTCATATATACCGAAGGCCTGGTAGATCAAGACTTAATCGATGATCACCTGATTACACCGTTAATGTTGGAAGGCGTTCCAGAGCTTAAGCGGGAGGGGTTCCTGCATCCGGATAATGCGCATTTACTGTCGGCCTACCTGCAAGAGCAATTACTACCTGTCAGTCTGGTTGAGGAGACCAAGTCCCTCCAAGAGGTCGCAGTTGGCGTGCTTTTTGGCAAAAATGCACTGTTGGTCGATGGATTGCCGGGGGCTCTGTTAATTGGAGCTCATAAGATCAAAACACGTGGTGTGAATGAACCGGTGTCAGAGGGGTTGCTCCGTGGCCCCCGAATTGGTTTTACTGAACAGTTAAGTGATAACACAGGTATTTTACGTCGGTATGGTAGTGATCAGAGCCTCTTTATTCAGAAGTATGAAGTAGGTTCACGGATCAAGAAAGATTTGGCTGTTGCCTATATTCAGGATATTGCTGATCCTAATCTCGTGGCGGAAGTCCAAAAGCGAATTGAAGAGATGGATATGGATTCCATGTTGGAATCTGGGTATGTTGAACAGCTCATCGAAGACAATACGCTCAGTCCGTTTCAACAAGTGTTGAATACAGAAAGACCAGACCGGGTGATGGGTGCTTTACTGGAAGGGCGAGTGGCTATTTTATTGGATGGGACGCCATTTGTCTTAATTGTGCCAGTGTCGTTTAGCATGTTGCTCCAATCTCCCGAGGATTATTATGAACGATGGATTCCTGGAACATTCCTGCGAATGCTGCGCTTTATGTCCGCCATGCTGGCCTTGCTCGCTCCTGCGCTCTATATCTCTTTTATCTCGTTCCATCCGGGACTTATCCCAACCAAGCTGGTATTGACGATCATTGAAACGCGGACGGGAGTGCCGTTTCCTTCAATCATCGAAGTACTGATCATGGAACTTTCGATCGAGATATTGAGGGAGGCTGGCATTCGTTTACCTAAGCCGATTGCACCCTCGCTAGGTATCGTTGGAGGTCTGATTATCGGCCAGGCAGCCGTACAGGCAGGAATTATAAGCCAATTCCTGGTCATCGTTGTTGCGGTTACCGCCATATCCTCCTTTACGATCCCTGTCTATAGTGCCGGCATCACACTGCGAATTCTGCGATTTGCTGCCATGTTTAGCGCAGCTGTACTCGGATTGTTTGGCGTGGTTATGTTCTTTCTCCTTATATGTACCCATCTTGCGAGACTCTCGAGCTTTGGCCTACCTTATGTTGCACCGGCCGTTCCTTATCACTTTGGGGAATGGAAGGATTTCTTTATCCGTGCTCCGCTAAATATGATGAGGAAGCGTCCCGAGATGTCTAATCCAATAGATAAAGACCGCAAAAAATAAATCAAGCAAATCACGAGGTATGAGGTGGGATGAAGTGAACGGTTCTGAAGGAAATATTAGCACAAGGCAGGCCGTCGTAGTTATTGTTAATTACATGCTTGGCGCTGGGATCCTGACCCTCCCCCGAACGACGAGTAAAGCTGTCGGAACACCGGATGTCTGGATCTCCATCATTCTGTCGGGACTGATTATCACGGGTGTCGGAATTATTCTGGTTACCCTGTGTCGCAGATTTCCGGAGAAAACAGTGTTCCAGTTCACCCGTGAGATTACGGGGAGCTGGATTGCTTACATATTGGGATTCGCCATGATTATGTACTTTATGGTGATTGCCGCATTCGAAATCAGGGTCATGGCTGAAGTGACAGGCATGTATTTGCTAGAGCGTACTCCGACATGGGCCATTGTGATGGTGTTTATGTGGATTGGCATATATTTGATCTCCGGCGGACTTGCTGTTATTGTGCGTGTATTTGAGATTATTTTGCCGATTACACTGATTATATTTGTGATTGAAATTTTGCTTAGTAATCAGTTATTTGAGATCGGCAATCTGAGACCCGTACTCGGAGAGGGTATCATGCCAGTCCTCAAAGGTTTGAAACCTTCGTTGCTGGCTTACACGGGGTACGAAGTCATGTTTGTCATGACTGCTTATATGAAAAATCCCAAAAAGAGCAATGTAGCCATGAGCTGGGGCATCATCATATCGACTATGATTTATCTGATTACTGTTGTGATGGTTGTAGGCAGTCTGTCACTCGACGGCATCAAAACACGTACTTGGCCCACGCTCGATCTGGTTAGAAGCTTCGAGATTCAAGGTTTGATCTTTGAACGGTTCGAATCCCTGCTACTGGTCATCTGGATTATGCAGATCTTCTCGAGTTTCACGATCACACACTATTGCGCTTCGGTGGGCATTCGGGATTTATTTCGTACGAAGAAGATCAAGGTCATTATGTACGCCTTTCTGCCAGTAATATATCTAACAGCATTAATGCCGAAAACCGTGGATGAAACTTTTGCACTGGGTGATATGTTGGGCAATCTATCCGTGCTTCTTTTTGCCATTTTACCTCTGTTGCTGCTGTTAATAAGTCTGATTCGCAAAAAGGGAGGCAAGCAAGCATGATTCGTATTTTTATGCTTTTACGTGTAGCCTTTGCTTTGTCCGTTCTTCTGGTAATATCCGGATGCTGGAGCAGTAGGGAGATCGAGGAACTAAGTGTCTATGTTGGTCTCGGGATCGATATCGCGAAAGAAACAGAATTTGAGAAGGACATCGCTGCCCAGGGAGGAAAGTATCCAAAGAATAATTATATAACGGCTACCGTGCAGATTGCTCCCGGGACGGGCGGTTCGAACAGTAAACAGGGCGGACAATCCGGTTCACCTGCTTCGGGAAAGACTTCCTATTCCAATGAACAGCTTACTGGAGATTCGTTGCTGCAAATCTTTCGTCAGTTTGCACTAAGGCGAGACCGTCCACTTATCGGACATCATCTAAAGGTCATCGTTGTCTCCAAGGATATTGCCAAAAAGTATGGTCTGGACCAGCTGCTGGATTTTGTACTTCGGGATAACGATATTCGTCCAAATTGTCTGGTGCTGATAAGTCATCATCGCGCCGTGGATGTCCTGACTTCGGATGATCCCTCTCGGATTCCAGCATTTTATCTAACAGGAATTACCGGTAATTCATACTTGTCCAACAAAATCCTTGACCCTGTTTTGCTCTCCAAATTAGATGCCCAAATGCAATCTGGTTCCAGTTTCTTGCTCCAGAATGTACTGTACTCCAATGGAGAGGGCAAGTTCTCAGGTGGCAGCATATTCGATGGGAAAACAACCAAGTTTATTGGAGAACTAAGTCAAACGGATCTGGAAGGTTTATCGTGGCTCAGGCCTAAGGAAAGAGGAGGCGTCTTGAAGACTTACAACAAAGAGGGATTCACTGTTGTATATGAAATGAAAAAGAAGAAAACAAAAGTAATTCCCAAGGTTGTTGGCAATGATATTTCATTCCATGTAAAGACCGAATCCGAAGGCTGGTTAATGGAGGATTGGCGTGCTCCCGAAAGAGAGGAAAAAGGGGCTTATCGCGGGGAACTGGAAAAAGAATTTGCTGAACTGGCGGAACAACAGATTCGTCAGGTGTTATACAAGCTGCAGCATACCTACAAAGTGGATGTTGCGGATTTTCGGGATAGCTTACGTATTAAAGAGCCCAAAACATGGAAGAAAGTCAAAGATGATTGGGATAACATTTTTAGTACCGTGCCAATTACGTACGATGTGAAGATTAGCATTACCAATCCGGGATCATCCACCGAATAGCGATGTGTTTCATTTATGATTTAAATGTTGACACATTCATGATAGATCGCTATATTTATAAAAAATCATTTTCTTATCCAGAGAGGTGGAGGGACTGGCCCTTAGAAACCTCAGCAACAGATCTGAAGGATACTGTGCTAATTCCAGCGGGTGAAAGCCTGATAGATAGGAGCGTTTGTTTTTATTTGTCAGTAACGGCGCACTCTTTAGGCAGAGTGGGTCTTTTTTGTTTTTTCTGGATGAAGAAGTAGGGGAGCAGCAGGTATGGAGAACAACAACGACAAAGGGCATTTTCAGCGGAAAATGCAGGCACGGCATGTGGTCATGCTCTCTCTCGGAGGAGTTATTGGAACGGGATTATTCCTCAGCTCAGGTTACACCATTCAGCAAGCGGGACCACTGGGTACCATTCTGTCCTATCTGATCGGAGCCATCGTTGTATATCTGGTGATGCTCTGTCTTGGTGAACTGTCTGTTCATATGCCAGAGACGGGAGCATTTCATAGTTATGCAGCCAAATATATCGGACCAGCAACAGGCTACACGGTGGCTTGGTTATACTGGTTAACCTGGACTGTTGCGCTTGGCTCCGAATTCACAGCCGCCGGATTGCTGATGCAGCGCTGGTTCCCATCGGTGAACGTATGGATATGGAGCGCGCTCTTTGCCCTGATGATCTTTCTGTTTAACGCTTTAACGGTGAAATTATTTGCGGAATCCGAGTTCTGGTTCTCATCTGTAAAAGTAGTGACTATCGTAATCTTCATTATTATCGGTGGCGCAGCCATGTTTGGGTTCATTCCGATGGCGGATGCTGAACCAGCGCCGTTTCTATCGAACATTACCGCATCCGGGTGGTTCCCTCATGGGGCTACAGCGATATTGATGACCATGCTTGCTGTAAACTTTGCCTTCTCAGGCACCGAATTAATCGGCATTGCTGCCGGTGAGACGGAGAACCCGGAAAAGACGATACCGAAGGCTATTCATACAACGCTGTGGCGTTTAGTTATTTTCTTCATCGGAACGATCATTATCTTGTCGGCCTTACTGCCCATGTCGGATGCCAGTGTACTGGAAAGTCCGTTTGTAGCGGTAATGGAACGGGTGGGTGTACCCTATGCAGCAGACATTATGAACTTTGTTATTCTGACGGCGATTCTCTCTGCTGCCAATTCGGGCTTGTATGCATCTTCACGGATGCTCTGGTCTTTGGCTGACAAAAGAACGATCTCTCCGTGGTTTGCCAAATTGACCAAAAGTGGGGTACCACTGAATGCACTTCTGATCAGCATGGTAGGTGGTGCGCTGGCCTTGCTGTCCAGCATCATTGCGCCAGGTACCGTATATATAACACTGGTTTCCATTTCAGGTCTGGCTGTTGTTGCAGTATGGATGAGCATCAGTGCCTCCCAATACATGTTCCGCAGACAATATATCCGTGAAGGCCATGCGGTCAAAGATCTGGTGTACCGCACACCACTCTATCCGGTGGTACCGATTGTTTCATTTATATTATGCCTGGCTTCATGCATAGGTATTGCCTTTGACCCGACACAGCGAATTGCGCTGTATTGTGGGGTTCCGTTTATCGCATTATGTTACGCTGCTTATTATCTGACAGAACGTGTGAATAAGAAAAGAGGACAAGTACATGACGCAAGCACAACAGACTAACCCGATAGAACAGATCCTGCGTGAACATCCAGTCATGATTCTGGATGGAGCGTTGGCAACGGAACTTGAACAGCATGGATGTAATCTGGATGATCCGCTCTGGTCGGCTCGTGTGTTGCTTGAGAATCCGGATGTTATCGTTCAGGTCCATGCGGATTATTTCCGCGCAGGAGCCGACTGTGCAATTACATCCAGTTATCAGGCGACGGTGGATGGCTTCAGCAAGAGAGGAATCGATGAACAGGCAGCACTGGAGCTGATCCGCAAGACGGTGGAGTTGGCTGCAAAAGCGAGAGATGCCGTATGGGTGGAAGTGCAGAGTGATTTAGTAGGGAGAGAAAGCTCAACAGGTCAGCTTGTAGAAGCTCCTCCGGTACGTGCCGAGACGGTGGAGAATGAGGAGCAAATAACAGATCGTACAGTAGATCATGAAGGAGATTGTGCTCGTCCACGTCCAATTATTGCCGGGTCCGTTGGGCCGTACGGCGCCTATCTGGCGGATGGTTCAGAGTATGTGGGACATTACGGCGTGTCGGATGTGACGTTGGCTGCTTTCCATCGACCACGTATGGCAGCGTTGCTTGAAGCAGGTGCAGATATTCTGGCTTTTGAGACGATTCCTTCCTTGCAGGAAGCACAGGTGCTGGTTGATGTACTGAAGGAGTTTCCTCATGCGTATGCCTGGTTATCTTTTTCTTTAAAAGACGGGACAAGCATCAGCGAGGGCACACCGCTTGAGGTATGTGCACAGAAGTTTGGCTCTGAGCCGCAGATTGCGGCGATTGGCCTGAACTGTGCTCCGATGGAAGTGGTGAGGGAAGCAGTGGGTATTTTGAGCCGTACCAGCGATAAACCTGTTATTGTGTATCCGAACTCAGGAGAAGTATACGATGCGGCAACGAAGACGTGGAGCGGACAGGGTACATGTGGCAGTATGAGTGATGCTTCTGAGCAGTGGGTTGCGGCGGGCGCGCAAATTATTGGTGGTTGTTGCCGCACTACCCCACATCAGATTGGTGAACTTGCGAAGAAGTGGCGGAAATAGTTCTTAACACAATAAAACAAGCCCTTCCACATCCTATAGAGGTATGGAAGGGCTTGTTTTATTGTGTTAAGGCATCCTTATTACATTATTCGATAACCAGCATACGTGGCGATGCTTCCCGAATGATTCTTGAAGAGAACCATGAGCCAAGACTGGCTGCAATGATGGTTAGACAGGTGAACAGTACCATGCCACCCCAATGCAGGATCAGTGGAAGTTGTACGATACCATAACCGGAAAGGACCATTTCGAGTAGAAGAGGTAGCAGATATACGCCGACGAAAATACCCAGTATGGCTCCCACGGAGGACAGTATGAACATTCCCATGGTGAGCGATAACCTGATTTGGCGGGATGTCATTCCCAGCGATTTGTATATCCCGTACGTTCTGCTTTCTTTACGAATATTGATTCTACAGGTACTGAAAATAATGATGAACGTCACAGTAATAAACAACAATCCAATGAGGCTCATCGGATAGATCAGGATGTTAGCAGCTTCCGCGTAAACGGAATCAAGCAATGTCTTCTGAGTAACTACCGAAGCGAAATCTTTAAATTGCTCATTTAATTCCGAGGCAACCTTATCCGCTTGTGCCATATCGTTCACATTGATGAAGATAACATCAAATTCACTATAACTGGGGTTCACACTTCTCATAGCATCAATGGTGATTCTGCCTGAAACAGACATGTTGGCGATTGCCTGATAGATTCCTGTAATGAGGAATGTACGCTTTTCTCCTTCAATATAGATATCGATAAGATCACCGAGATCTTTATTTGATGTGTTGGCTACACTTACACCAAGGGCAATTTCATTCGCATGTTGTGGGTTAACCCCTTTTAACGTTTCGAATCCAAGTTCTTGATAACTCCCGTCCAGTACATTCAAGTTGATGCTGATGGATTGGCCCTTGACTGTTGCCGAAGACTCCGGGCTAATTACACCCGTTGTGTTCCCTTGCCAGCCTGCATTGCTAATCCTTGAATCCTCTTCTAACGTTTGTTTTAATTCAGTCTTTGGAACGTTACTTTTGTTCACGACCACTGCTGCGATATTGGCATTGTCATACCCCCATTTAGCTGCGGTCTGTTCAATTCCGGTTATACTGGTCAGCAGAACATAACCCAGAACAAGTACGGAAGAAGCCATGGTGGTTAGCAGGAGTGTTAGAACAGAGCTTTTGGTGTTTTTGAACACATGTCGGAATCCAAGCACGGCGGTCACAGGCAGTCGTGTGAAGCCGATCCAGTGGGCCAATGGCGAATTCATTTTGCCAGCCATCCGGCCGTGATCTATCTCCGACATACCATAACGAATAGCTTGCACGGGCTGTATGCTGCGTGCCTTTTTGGCATATAACACAGTGAACAGAATCACTAGAGCAAATAGTAGTGCGCCGGACAGTATGGCCGCATCCAATCCATGGACTGGAATGTTCTGATTCCCCACTCGAAGAGAGGATACAGAAATATTAATGATCCATTTGGATATCCATATACTGAGTGCAAGTCCTGGGATAATGGCTACGATGGATAACATTGCATATTGAATAACATAGGTGCCTATCGTTTTTCGGGAAGTCAGACCTAGTGATTTGAGGATTCCTATCGTTCTGTAATTGGCCAGGATGGCATCTGCAATCGTAAACCCGATGGTCATCAAAGCGATGGAGAGCATGACAACACCCATGAATATCATGATGAATCCAATAACCTGATTGATGATCAGATAGAAAGAGGCAATCGCCTCGAACTCCATTTTGGATTCCAGAAACGGAATACCTGTCTCACGATTGTATCGTTCCCAATACACCGAATTCATGCTGTAATCGTTAAAATGGATGCCCATCATACGATTCTCGTTGCCAGTAAGTGTAGCGAGATCATGTTGATAATCGGTAGGATTCATCCAGACCCGTGCTGTATTGGAGAAGGGTGCCCCGTATGGTACATCGATCACAATACCCGATACATTCAATTCGAGTGTGCTTGAGCCGGTTTTGAAGCCAATGGTATCACCTACCGAAATATGATAGGTATTTGCCATGGACGTTGGAATCCAGACGGAGCCTTGTTCGGGCACTGTGTCGGGCGTTCCACTTGAGAAAATTAGTTCATCCACACCCCAGGGCGGTGGAGGCGTATTAAACATGTACAGGTAGATGTTAGGGATGTGAGTTTCATTCAAAATGATGCCTGACAATGTACGATACGTTAGCAAAGGGGACACCTGAGCTCCATCCTGAGAAGCCCACCAGTTGTGCACAGCGTCAGGGTCATTGAGCCCTTTTTCAAACGTCAGGATCTGATGAGATCCATGGGTTCGGGTATGCATTTCATAAAACTGATTGCCTGTGTTCGCCAGAATGACAATAGCTGTAGATACAAGAAGTGTCGAGAGTAGCAGGAGCAGCGCAATCAGCGCATTTTGTATTTTGTTCCTGTTCAGATACGACAAGCTAAGTTTAAACATGACAGCCATCGTTATTCCTTCCCCGTAACCAAAGCGAAGATAATCGCTTCACGATCCTGAATTTGATGTTCGTCATAGGTGTCAAACTCAAGGATTCCGCCAATCTTGCCGTCCAAAATGTAGATCAGGCGATCTGCCCGACAGGCGGCCTTGATATCATGCGTCACCATAACAACAGACTGTCCTTTTCGGTTGAGGTCTGTAAGGATATTGAGAACAGCTGTGCCGTGTTCCATATTCAGGCTTCCGGTCGGTTCATCCGCAAAAATGATATCCGGTGAATTGATCAAAGCCCGTGCAATGGCAGCTCGCTGCTGTTGTCCTCCAGATGTCTGGGAGGGGAGGCGGTCACGCTGTCCATCAATATCCATGGCATTCATCAGCTCAGCAGCGCGGGATTGGATGTCCTTCGTTTTGTTTCCAGCGATATATCCCGGTAAAGCAATGTTCTCTTTGATGGAAAGGTCTGGGACCAGATTGATGCTCTGATAGATATAACCAATCCGGCGGGTGCGGAAGTCGGACATTTCCCGTTCACTATAAACGTCAATCCGTTGGTTGCGAAAATAGACCTCACCTGCTGTGATCTGATCTAGTCCGCTTAGCAGATATAGGAGAGTTGATTTGCCAGAGCCAGAGTTACCCATGATGACCGTGAATTCTCCTTCATAGATGTCGAGATCAACATTACGGATGGCATGATATTGTTCACTTCCGCTGTTGTACGTTTTGCACAGATTCTGTGCACGGATAATCACTTTTTTGGACAAGTCGAATCACTCCCGAGTGCAGTATAGGATTCATTCTAGAGGAGGGATGTTGAGGAAGCCTTATCAAATTATGAATAAAGTATTACAGCTGTTGAGTGTAGGCTCAGCAGATCGGCAGATAGAACCGGAAAGTTGTGCCTTGTCCTTCTTTACTAGTAAAGGAAATATGGCCTCCATGTGCTTCAATAATGCTTTGGCAGATGGAAAGGCCCAGCCCTGTACCTTCCTGAACACGTTGTTCTGCATGACTCGCCTGGCCTCTGAAGTAACGCTGAAAAACAAACGGCATGTCCTGTACACGTATTCCCTGACCCGAATCGGCAATCGTCACTTTCAAGTGCCCGGATTCCAGTTCCATATCAATACGGATCGTGTCTCCTGGAGCTGTATGCTTGAGGGCATTGGCGGCAAGATTGGAGATCACCTGTTCAATTCGAGTGGGATCGATAGCGATTAACACATTGGGGATGTAGTTGGGCCCTTTATAGATAAGCCCCTTTGTTAGGACAACATGTTCAATAGGTTTCAACATCGTCTCCAGTATAGGCCCACTGTACATTTCACGGGTTTCCACCGAAATTTGCCCCAATTCCTGAAGTGCATGAACCAGCAGATCCTCCACAAGGCGGGCTGTCTTATCCGTATGGGTCCGCATGACTCCCATATATTCCATCAGCGTCTCCTGATCGTTGCATAGTCCTTCCTCAATAGCTTCTATGTATGCTTTTATCGTGGTAATTGGTGTTTTAATGTCATGAGATATATTGGTGATGAGTTCTTTTTGTGCTTGTTCCTGCTGAATACGCTGCTCGCTCATATGTTTAATCTCCGTGCGCATTAGATCAAACATGGCATATACTTCGAGCAATTCATCGTTCCGGTTGTACTGGATTTTTTCTTCATAATTGCCTTTAAGCATGGATTCCGCATGTTGCTTCAATTGATGGATGGGAGAGAGCAGATGTTTGTCCAGTTTTCGTTTCATCCAAAATAGAAATAAGCTCAGAATCAGGGACAGGAGCATGAGTGCGCTAATCAATATAACCGGAAAAGTCATCGGTTGCTGAACCGTAACCATAGCTTGGGGGATGGAAAAGATGGCATTGCCGATCTGACTTCCCATCGGTCCATCCATCACGGGAAAAGCAATATCAAGCAAATCGTTACCGCCCGCCGCCTGCGTGGCATGATGCAGATCATAATGAAGAGTTGTACGCAGATTAACTTGCGTTCCTTCAGAGGTGGGGTCGGAGGACAGAATGACTTTTCCATCCAAGTTTAGATAGGTAAGCAGAACTCTGGTCTCTCTGGCGGTGGAACGTATGTCTTTACGAATATTTTGTTCATTAAGATACTGATGATTTTGCTCCAAAGCGAGTAAGATCGGATTGACCTTGAGTCGAACCTGATTCAGGGACAGATTGGATTCGCCTGAATTTTGATCTTGTAACAGCATCATCGACAGTGCAAGAATACTTAAAACGATAATCATGAGAAGCCCAAGTGTTGTTAACAACCAGCGTTTGGACCAGCTGTTCAATGACATGTGGGAGCCTCCAATCTCACTTATTCGTAATTGAATTTGTAACCGACACCCCATACAGTCTTCAGAACGGTCGGATGCGAGGCATCTGCCTCAATTTTTTCACGCAGTCTGCGAATGTATACGGTTACGGTATTTTCATCGCCGTAGGTTGCATATCCCCAGATGGCATCGAGCAACTGGGCTTTGGAGAATACCTGATTCTTATGGCTTGCCAGATAATGAAGTAATTCGAATTCCTTGGCAGACAGAGAAACTTCCGATCCGTTTAATGTAACTTTATAGGCTTTTTTATCAATCACCAGGTTTCCAAGATGCAGCAGATCTGTTCTGTCTCCAACGGATGTCATGCTGTCATAACGCCTGAAGTGGGCATTAATCCGTGCTAACAGTTCGCTCAGCGAGAAGGGCTTGGTCATATAGTCGTCTGCTCCAAAGCCAAGACCAAGTACCTTATCGGTATCACTGCCTCTGGCACTTAGAATGAGGATGGGGATATTGTTGCGCCTTCTGATCTCTCGACAGACCTCGATCCCGTCCATGTCCGGAAGCATAATATCCAGAATGATGTAGTCTGGTTGAATAAGATCCATGATCTGAAGCCCGTCTTGTCCAGTGGCTGCCACGGCGGCTTCATATTGATTTTTGGTTAAATAATCTCGCAGAATGCGCGAAATATCTGATTCATCCTCGATGATGAGGACTTTGCGCTGGTGGGTTAGCATATGTATCGCTCCAGTATGATAGATGGGAATTCAATGAGATATATGAATTAGGTAAGGTGACAGTCTTTATAATTGTACAGTCTTGTTCTCTTGGAGTCACATGAAAAAATATTGAAGTGTACTTCATTCTTATATAAAACGTTCTGACTTCCAGTCGTACTGAGAGTTGATCATAGTTCAATGTATTAAAATAACCCATGAACCTCTTTAAGGTCATGGGTTTCTGATACTTAACATCATACATGCTCCAGATCATCGATAGGCTCATGCTGCTTGGATTTGAGATACTCCGCCGGAGACACACCGAAGTGCGCCCGGAATACCCGGTGGAAATAGGAGTAGCTTGCAAAACCGCAGGATTCCGCAATATGCTCCAGTGTCATTTCACTGTATTTCATTCGTTCCAGCGCTGCATTCAGACGGATCTCAATCGCATATTGAATCATGGTCTGATTGTAGTGCTCCTTGAATAAACGGACTGCACGTGACAGACTGAGCCCCGCATAACGAGCCGCTTCCTCAAGCTTGAACGTAACCGTGGCATGCTCCTCAATAAAACGTTTTAACTTCAGCGCAGAGGACACTGCCCGATCAGTCTGAATATTCTCTTTAATTGCCCGGTCAATATACAGACATAATCCGCGCAGTAACGCATCCTTTAGCTCCGCATTCTCCTCAAGAGGTCCGCGACGTTTCTCAAGTAACATATTTCTCCACAGGCTGATGAGCTTGTCATCAAGTCCAATCCGGCTCACGGTAGATCGATGCTGCCGTTTCCACCAGTTCTCGATCCAGCTGCCCTCGCAGAACAGATAATAATCTCCGCTAGACAAGCGTCCTTCCTTATGTGGTTCATCGACCACGAGATGATAGTCGTCACCAGGCTTTAAGAGCAGCAAGTCCCCGCTCGTCATCCTGAATTCCTCATCCTGTACATATACTTTGCATGAGCCTTCGGTCTGCAGACGGAACAGGTAGGTTTGCAGCTCGCCCTTCATATTATGAGTGAACGCCTTATAGTGGTATGAGTAGTCACAGATCAGTACAGATGTCTCTAACGTATCCAAAGATAAAATCCCCCAATATGTACATCCTTTTACATCATAAGTTTAACTTAACATTTACACGAAAACGGAGAGGACAGAAAGAACCTGAAGAAACGAAGTGTTCGCCTTTATCTCCGGATTTTATCCTTTTGAAAAGGAAATCAAAAAAATCTGGGGATAACAGCGATCGGAAGGTTGTTCTGTCATCGGAGTGCCAGTGTAAATATCTTCAGTTGAAATTAGCTACATTCAATAGATGCAAAATGATGGAAATAAAATTTGATCAGATAGTTCATGTTCTGACTATATTGTATATGTTCATTCTAGCCTGTTTTGCGGTAGGATGATACCAGATAGAGCAATGAAAGCAAATTTGAGAACAGAGGTGTATCCTACATGAAAAAACTTAATATTGGTTTGCAATTGTTTACACTCCGTGATGAAACTGCAGCAGATTTTCGTGGTACGTTGCGTAAGGTAGCGGCCCTTGGATATGAAGGCGTGGAGTTTGCCGGATATGGTGACATTCCAGCCGAAGAAATGAAAGCGCTACTAGATGAACTTGGATTGAAAGGATTCAGCAGCCATGTTCCACTACATGCGATGCGCGAAGACTTGCAAAAACAACTCGATTACCTGAAAACAATTGGTGCACAATATATCATTTGTCCTTACCTGATGCCAGAAGATCGTCCTGAGAATGCAGAAGGTTGGACCAAGCTGTTCGCTGAGTTACAACAATATGGAGCTGAAGCGGCGAAGCAAGGTTTGATCTTCGGATACCATAATCATGACTTTGAATTCCACGGTCAGGTTGGTGATGCCAATGCCTTTGATGCCATGTTTGCTCAAACATCACCGGAAACGGTAAAAGTGGAAATGGATGTATGTTGGGTACAATTTGCGGGACAAAATCCGATCGAGTATATTAATAAATATGCGGGTCGCTTGCCGCTGCTTCATCTGAAGGACTTCAGCAAAGACGAACAGGGCCAGATGAAAACACTGGAATTGGGACAAGGTTCAGTTGACCTGCCGGCTGTTATTGAAGGCGCTACGAATGCAGGTGTGGAATGGCTGATCGTGGAACAAGACGTATGTCAGAACCCTCCGCTTGAGAGCGTATCCAACAGCTACAACTGGTTGAAAGAAAACTACCTGAATCAATTCTAATGGACCATCAAACCATGAAAAATGTGAATCTATTTGTCAAAGGAGACTTATGTACATGAGTAAAATTAAAGTTGCTGTATTCGGCTGTGGAGCCATTGCCGAGCGCAGACATATTCCAGAGTACGCTGCCAATGAGAACGTAGAACTTGTCGCTTTTGCCGATCCGATTGTGGAGCGTGCGGAGAAGATGGCCGAGACTTACGGCGGTAAAGCGTATTCCAGTTACGAAGAATTGCTTGCAAACGAAACGGTGGATGCCGTTAGTGTGTGTACACCAAACTATCTGCATGCGCCAATGGCGATTGCTGCTGCAAATGCGGGCAAGCATGTATTGGTTGAGAAACCAATGGCAGTATCCACTGAGGAAGGCGAGCAAATGATCGAAGCTGCCAAGAAAAATGGCGTGTACTTGATGGTTGGACACAACCAGCGTTTGATGCCTCCTCACGTAAAAGCAAAAGAAATTCTCGACTCCGGCAAACTCGGTAAAGTCCTGAATTTCCGTACATCGTTTGGTCACCCAGGTCCGGAAGCATGGAGTGTGGACGGAGCTGAAAGCTGGTTCTTCCGTAAAGAAGAAGCGATTATGGGCGCGATGGGCGACCTGGGCGTACACAAATCAGACTTCATCCGTTATTTGCTAAATGATGAAGTATCTGAAGTGGCTGGTTTCATCAGCACACTGCACAAGGAAGGCACTAAAGTTGACGATAACGCAACTTGTTTGCTGCGTATGAAGAGCGGAGCAATCGGAACGCTCGTAGCGAGCTGGACACAATACAGAGCTGGAGACAACAGTACAGTGCTGTGGTGCGAGAATGGCGTTATGAAGATCGGAACAGTGGAAGGCGATGAAGTTATCGTTGAACTGACCAATGGTACAGTTGAGACGTACAAAGTTGGTGCCATGGCTACCAATGAGAAACAAGTGCCGAGTGGTGTAATTGACGCATTTGTAGAGTCGATTGTAACCCAAACACCTCCAGCGATTTCCGGAGAAGAGGGATTACGTTCCCTGCAAGTGATCCTGGCAGCATTCGAATCCGAGAAAACAGGTCAGATCATTAAGCTGTAATTCAACTGAATAACAGTGCAATTTCTAACATTCTATATGGCTTAATCTATGACATAAAGGACTTACCTTCAGAGATGTGCTCTGGGGTAAGTCCTTCTGTATTTGTTGATGAATAATTAACTTTCTTTAGATGCCGGCCGGCACTTCACTACCTAGGTCCAGCCATGTTATTTCAGCAGGAGTCAGCGTGATGCGGGAACCTTCGTCACAGGAGAGCAGCTCCGCCTGATTTTGGGCTCCGATCAGGGCACAGGTTGGGAACGTCTGATTCAATACATAAGCGAGTGCAATCTGGATCGGTGTTGTTTTCTTCGAATTCGCCAATTGTTCAGCCCGGCGCAACCGTTCCCAGTTGCCATCACTGTAAAATACACGCACCAGATCTTCGTTATCCCGAACTTCAGGTGTGAATCTTCCAGTGAAGAAACCACGTGCTTGGGAGGACCAGGATAGCAAGGGCAACTTGGATTGCTCATGCCATGCCAGTGTCTCTGCATCTGCTGACACACAGCCTTCCCAGAAAGGTTCGTTTGCTTTGGCGAGACTGAGATTTGGGCTGCTGAATGTGAAGCCCTTCAGGCCATTTGCCGTAGCGTATGCATTGGCTTCCTCGAGCCGCTGCCAGGTCCAGTTGGAGGCGCCAATTGCGCCGATTTTACCGGATTCAATATGTTCGTTCAGTGCTTCAAGAATAACACTGACAGGGGTATTGGGATCATCCCGGTGCAAGGCATACATCTCTACGTGATCTGTCTGCAGACGCTCCAGACTTTCCATCAAGTCACTGCGGATGGCATCAGCGTTCACACGTGGTCCATTCTGGTCATGATGCGCGCCTTTGGTGAGAATGACGATCTGGTCGCGGTTACCACGTTCCTTCATGTAACGACCAAGGACTTCTTCACTCTGTCCACCACAATAGATATGTGCTGTATCTACAGTGTTACCACCAATCGACAGAAAAGCATCCATGTTCGTAGCTGCTTTATCGTAGGCATCATGCACGAAATAATCGGTTCCTTTAATCAATCTGGAGACACGTTTACCTGCACCAGCAATTTCGATATATTCCATAAGTCAGTTCATCCTCTCAATTATAGTGTAATTCGTGTACGTTCTTCCGCTGAACGAAGGCAAGCTTCCAGTACTTTCATATTAGCTACTGCATCGGAAGGGGCGAAGCGCAGATCCTTGCTCTGAAGTACAGCACGTGCCATATCATCTCCCTGTAGAGAGTAGTGGTTCACTTGCGGGACTTCAATCTCTCTGCGTTCACCACCAGCCGTTACATAGAAGTTGGAACTGCGGTCCTGTCCGCTGATAAATGCAGAAGGTACTTCAATAATCCCGTCGGATCCCAATACCTCCAGCGTGTTGCGGAAGGCTGCCCACATGCTGCTGTCAAACGTCACGCCAACGTGATTATCGAATTCCAGCAGTCCGGAAGCCATCATATCGACCTGATCATGCTGTGGGGAGAACATGCCAATAACGGTAACTGCACTTGGTTCTTGACCAAGCAGCAGACGTGCTACGCTTATGGAATAACATCCGATATCATACAGTGCACCTCCGCCCCAATCCCGCCGAAAGCGGACATTGCCGGATGCATTGGAGTTATTAAATGAAAATGTGCTGTGCATACCACGAATCTCACCAATCTCACCGCTGGCAATGATATCCCGAATCTGCTCATATCTTGGATGATGGCGGTACATGAATGCTTCAGCCAGATGCACACCTGCATCTGCACAAGCTTGAACCATCTCCTGAGCTTCCTGTTCTGTCAGAGCCAGTGGTTTTTCGCACAAAATATGTTTGCCTGCTTCAGCAGCACGGATCGTCCATTCCCGATGCAGATGATTCGGCAATGGGATATATACGGCATCAATGGAATCATCTGCGAGTAAAGCTTCATAACTACCATAAGCCTTGTCGATCCCAAGTTGATCAGCCGTCTGTTTGGCTTTATCTTCGTCCCGACTGGCAATCGCGGTTACTTCATTTAGCTCAGATTGCTGCAGGCCTGGAATGACGGATTCCACAGCAATGCTAGCGCTACCAAGAATGCCCCAACGCAATTTTTGAACTGAATTCATGTGTTGTATCCTCCTGTGTATGAATGTATATTGTGATTATAAAGAATAGACCAATGAATTAAAATGATAATATATTGAAATTAGTTAACACAATATTGTTGATTAAGGAGAACCGGCTATGATGAGACAATCCGTATTGCTTACCCTACAGGATATTCCATATTTTTGTTATCCCGAGTCCGTTGGACATTATATGGACCACGTCCAGCATTCCGTGTTGCGTGAGGCTGGCGCACTGAACAACTTTAATATTCACTACGTTGCTTCGGGCAAGGGATATGTTGAAGTGGACGGGGTGGTGCATGAGCTTCGTGCAGGTCAGGCGGTTCTCTATTTCCCGCAGCAGCGGCAGCATTATTATAGTAGTGAAGATGATCCCTGGGATGTAAGATGGCTTCATTTTTACGGTGAACGTCTGCATGATTATATGATCGAGCGGGGGTTACATCGCAATCTATTGTGGACACTGCGGCAACGCAGCTCTTGGGAAGAGGCTCATCTGGCCTTGCTCACTGAGGCGGAACAGAACACGATGCTGCGTCCGGCTCAGCTATCCACACTGACTTATGCCGTACTCGCCGAGTTCGTGCAGCATGCGGTACCTTTAAAGAGCACACGCACTACCAGCAAGACGGAGAGTCGGGTTCTTGCGCTGCTTCCACAGATGCAGCAGGAGGCCTGCCAACCTTTCCTGTTACAGGACTGGGCGGATCTCGCAGGTGTGAGTTCGTATTACTTTTGCAAAATGTTCAAGAGTGCTGTGGAGATGACACCCATGGAGTTTATCACTCGTTCACGACTACAGATGGCGAAGCAATGGTTACTCGAACGGCCTACGGCCAACATTGGACAAATCGCGGAGGAAGCGGGATATCCCAATGCCAGTTATTTTAACCGCCAGTTCATGGCCCATGAGGGGATGACACCTACGGATTATCGCGGATTGTATCACAATTAACCCGTATCCTTTCGATGTTGCCAGCGCTTGAGGCATAGTGGTTTGACACAGAGCTCAATCAAGTCTATTATGGATAAATTAAATCCGTGTATAATGAGGTGCCCTCATGAAATATTCAAAAGCGACAAACTATGCTTTGCATACGATGCTTCATCTTGTAAGTACTGCTCCTGAGCAGCTGGTTAGTGTACACCAACTTGCAGAATTGCAGAAGGTATCACCAACCTATCTGTCCAAAATTTTGACCAAATTGGTTAAGGCGGGCATGATCGAATCGACTTCTGGCGCCAATGGTGGCTACCGGCTTAGTCGTAAAAATCCTGATCCTTCTTTCCTGGAGATCATTCATGCGATTGAAGGTCAGGCGTCCCTGTTCGAATGTTCCCAGAATCATAACGCAGGCTGTTTGATCCAGCAGGTGATGGTGCAGGCGGAAGAAGAGATGGAAAGTTTTTTGAACAATAAAAAAATGTCAGAACTGGCTTCCCAGATGAAGGGTGCACATTCCCTGTAAGTTGCACTAGAAGTGAAGTTTCGATGGACGCGGTTAACTCGTCTGGCACATAGGTATATCCAGGTCTTTCCCAACCTCGCGAGAGGTAAGGAAAGATTTTTTTGTATCGTTGTACCTATTAGAAGCCGAATGGTACAATAAGGAAGGTATAGTATGCATACATACATGATCCAAATCTTACATCACATTTTACATCTCTGGAGGGACAACACATGAGCCAATCAACGATCACAGGACTGGAACAATTGCTCGCGCTTGAAAACATTCGGAATACCAAGGCGCGTTATTGCCGCTATATTGATACGAAGCAGTGGGATACCTTGGGTGACGTATTCGCTCCGGATGCTGTGGCCGATTTCAGCACAGAAGGCAATCCAATTCCGGTATTAACAGGCCGAGATACGATCGTACAAGTCTTCCGTGATCTGGTGGATGTTGCCGTAACCGTGCATCATGTTCATAGCGCCGAAGTTGAATTTGTATCCGAGAACGAAGCAAAGGTCATCTCCCCAATGGAAGATTGGGTCACTTTCCCGGAGGGCAATGAGAACAAATCCTTCCACGGATTTGGGCATTACCACGAAACTTTTGTCAAAATCGACGGCCAGTGGTACATCAAACATACAAGTCTGAAACGTCTTCGTTTGGACCTGTTTGAATAGGATAAGGATGGATAAAGATCACTTACAGAGGTTCGGTGCTGTAAGTGATTTTTTGGTTACCATGGAAACGAGTATTGTTCCGAAATTCGATATCAGACAAAATGTGAGTGCTTTATGTGAATTGTAAGATTATTTTACATAAAATTGAATTAATAGCATTGACGTTCCAAAAGTCATGGGTTAAGATATTCACAATAAAACAATTACATTTTATTACACAAATTGAAACTTAGGGATTTAATTCTCTCTTATTTTATGTATATTTCCGCTTGGCTAATTTGTTAATCAGAGGATGATGCCATGAACTGGTACGCATTGTTTGTACATACAGGAAGCGAAGAAGTCATTAGGAAATACCTACATATGTATCTAGGAACCTCCATCCGAGTTTTAATCCCCAAGAGAAAAGTTCCGGAGAAGAAATCAGGTATTTTTGAAGCCTGTACCAAAAAACTCTTTCCTGGTTATGTATTAATTCAAGTCAACATGTCCGCCGAAACATACCACTTAATCTGTTCTATTCCTCATATCATTAAAATGCTGGGAACTAATGCAAGCTGCACGCCAATCCCGGATCATGAAATGACCACATTGCTTAACCTCATCAATCCGGAAGATATTATCGATTATTCAACCGTATATATGGAAAATACCAAAGTTGTGGTGCTGGATGGCCCATTGATGGGAAACGAAGGCATCATTAAGAAGATTGACAAGCATACACGCAGAGCAAAGGTGTGGCTTCATCTAACAGGCTACGATGAACCCAAATTAGTTGATTTGGGTGTTGAAATTTTATATGCAACACAAGAAAAATGAGTACTCAGACATGTTATGGTCACATACGACAACCAAAACCGGAGGAGCAGAATGAAGCTTAGGCACATTTTGCAACCAAAGGAGTCATATGCATAAACACTGAAATACACATTGTGTATCAACAGGGCGAAGCCATGTACGTTGAGCAGTCATCACTACATGTTGTTGAATAAGGTATTTCTGTGACAGTAAAGCGCAAACAAGCGGCTGAACTGTTCTTTTTTTTGTCTTCAGGAAATTTATTGTTTTCAGAGAGGGCTGCTCACCTTGGATTCAGGAAAGGAAGACGTGATGCATGAGACAAATGACCATTCGCGGTATCGGCATGTATGTGCCGGAATCCGTGTTGACGAATCAGGGGCTGGAGGCCATGGACATTAACGCCAATGCGGACTGGATCTACCATAACCTTGGAATCCGCGAACGAAGAATCTCCCATAAGCATGAGTATACCAGTGATTTGGCATTGGAAGCTGCGAGACAAGCTATAGAGCAGGCTGCGATGGATGCCGAGGATATTGATATGATCATTATGGCGACCTTCACACCGGATCGTTTAATACCACATCCGTCCGCTCTTGTGAAGGAAAAGCTTGGAGCAGACCAAGCCATTTGTCTGGATCTTCGCGCGGGCTGTGCCGGGTTCAGCTATGGATTATTGAATGCGTATTATACGTTCCAGGCTGAAGAAGATATAAGCAATATTCTAGTCATCGGCGCGGATACCTATTCGAAAGTAACGGATTGGCAGGATCGGGCAGCATGTTCCAGTGTGGGAGACGGCGCAGGGGCATTTGTCTTACAGGAATTAGATGAAAATGACTCTTATCACAGCGTTTTTTTGAACGGAATCATGCATCACGAGAATATGGAAGATATTAGTTATGGAACATTGCCTGTTCATTATGGACAAATTCCTGACGGATCTGTTTCCGTCTATACGTCCAATGGCCGATATTTATATGAACAATTGGTCCGAGGTATTCCACGGCTCGTGAACCGTCTTTTACGCAAAGTAAAATGGAATATGGGGGAAGTAGATCTGTTTATTTTCCCGCAAACGAACAGTAATCTGATTCGAGAACTCGCCGTTGCCTTGGGCATCCCACAAGAAAAAGCCTATATGACGATGGAAAAATACGGGTATACCTCTAACGCCTGTTTGCCAATTGCGGTGACCGAGGCTGTGAAGCAAGGGGCACTGAAAGCAGGTAATCGTGTTGTGTTGGTTGGGGCCGGGGCTGGAACGTATTATTGCGCTACAGCGATTAGATGGGGAGAAGTCGTGTAAGTGGAGAGGAGATTATGACCAAGATGCGATTATATTGTGTCCCTTATGCAGGTGGTTCAGCATCAATATATAACAAATGGAAAAAGGGGTTATCCGAATCCATTGTGCTGAACCCGGTTGAACTTGCAGGACGTGGATTGAAATTCTCCAAGCCGCTCTATGAGAGTATTCAGCAAAGTGTAGATGATGTATTTGATTATATATCTAGCGATTTACCAGATGAGGAGCCATATGCCCTATTTGGACATAGCCTCGGAAGTCTGATTATCTATGAACTGTATAACAAAATGCATGAAGAGCAGTTCAGGAAACCCATACACATGTTTTTCTCGGGGCGAGAGACGCCGGATTATAAAAAAGAACAGGTCTATTACCATTTGCCCGAAGGACAGTTCATCGACCGCATTAAGGAAATGGGCGGTACCCCGGATGAGTTCTTTGAAAACCAGCAACTGATGGATATGTTTATCCCCATATTACGTAAGGATCTGGAGATGAATGAGACGTATACCTACGAAGAGAAGCCTTATAAGCTGCAATGTGATATCACGATACTGAACGGAGCAGAGGATGAAGGTTACATTCTGGATTGTGCAGAACGTTGGAGAGGTTATACGGAACAAGGAAGTGCCGCCCGGATATACAAAGGGGGGCATTTTTATTTATTTGAAGGCAGTATGCATCGGGTGACTAGCATGATCAATCAGACATTAACAAGTTATATGGAGTAGATCCTATACGGAGGTGAGGTGTCCAATGAATCAACGGCAGATTACTTCAATTGAACAGCTAGAGACAACTATTCTGGACGTATTTCATGTTGTGCTGGGAGCTGATGCGGGAGTCACAACCACGATTAATTTTTTTGACTTAGGGAGTGATTCTCTGCTTCTTGCCCAGGTCTATAATCAACTTGAAAAATTATATCCAGCCCAAATTACGTTAACCAATATGTTTGCCTATCCTACGATCTCCAGACTTGCTAAATTCATCGCAGACCAGGAAGGCATGGAACTGGAAGCATACCCTGTTCCATTGGATTACATGCAGAATGGTGGACAGGCCCTTCAAGACCATCGGTATGAATTCCGGATCGAGAAGGATCGCTTTAATGAAATCAGGAACTTGTCCAAAACGGCAGGCTGCACGCCTGTAGAATGGTTATGGTCTTTGTTTGCATATCTGTTGACGGAGATTGGCAATCAGCCGCAACTCACGGTCTATACACTGATTTATCGGATGAATCATATCAGTTCCATTCCGCTGGATGTGCAAGAGGTGCAGGATTTCAATGAGTTGTTTGCCCTAGCTAAACAAGCTTTACATACAGCAGACGAACAGCCTGGTCATCATATCCAGGATCTGGTTAGAGCAGGGATGAGATCACAGCATGACGCCATCCGTCCGCTATTTTACGAGGCAGATTATGTCAGTGGAGGCAGGGGGGCGCTGGAGGAACTGTTTGATGTCATCTGTGAAATTCAGAATGAAAAACGAAATATGGTGGTAACGCTGTATTGTAAACCCGGAATGAATACGGTTCAATGGAACCTTTTTTTCAGAACCTATGATCAAATGCTTGCCAAAGTGATTGAAAGTCTCCGCTCAGCGGCTGAAAGGGGATAAAACAATGAAAAACAAACTGATGGATTTCAGTGAACTGGGTATTCGTGACACAGCTCAGACGGAGTCGTCTAGTCAGCTACCTCCAGTGGCAACTCCAGCTACTATCCGTCCGGGTGATATCGCGATCGTTGGGCTCAGTGTTCGTATGCCCTTGGCAGATGATGCGGAGCAATTCTGGAATAACTTGTTGCATGGTCTGGATTGTACGAGGGATCTGCCGGAGCAGCGACGCCAGGATGCCGATAATTACATCTCTCGTAAAATGAACCCTGGTGAAGACACCAAATATTTGGATGGCTCTTATCTGGAACATATCGATACCTTTGATTATCCCTTTTTTAGATTTACCCCAAAGGAAGCCAGTTTAATGAATCCGGCTCAACGTATCTTTATGGAGACAGCTTGGGCCGCTTTTGAAGATGGAGGATATACCAGTGAGAAGCTGGCGGGAAGCAATACAGGAGTATACGTTGGACTGGTATCCGATCTGGAAGGTTATCGGTATAAAGAGATGATTCATGATGTGGAGCCACAGTCTCTGCCGATCTCGGTCACAGGCAATCTATCCTGCATTTTACCCAGCCGTTTATCATACCTTCTTGATCTGAGAGGGCCGAGTATGGTGGTGGACACTGCCTGTTCTTCATCTCTGGTTGCAGTGCATCATGCTTGTAATGCCATTCGTTTGGGTGAGTGTGACATGGCGCTGGCAGGAGGCGTAAAACTCAACGTTCTTCCTCTGGACAAGGATTACTACCGAATGGGCATTGAATCATCGAATGGCATGACACGCCCCTTTGATGATAGCTCAGATGGTTCCGGAATAGGTGAAGGTGCGGCAGTCATTATGCTGAAACCACTTCAGGATGCTATCAGGGACAAGGACCAGGTGTATGCAGTCATTAAGGGCAGTGCCATTAACCAGGACGGGAACTCCATGGGGATTACGGCGCCGAATGCCAGAGCCCAGAGTGAGGTCATTGTGAAGGCGTGGAAAGCTGCGGGGGTCGATCCGGAAAGTATCGCTTATATTGAAACCCATGGAACCGGGACTGTCTTGGGAGATCCGATTGAAATCGATGGCATTAAGGGAGCATTTGAGCAATACACCGATAAGAGGCAATTTTGTGCGATCGGTTCGGTGAAGTCCAATATCGGACATTTGTATGAAAGTGCTGGGATTACAGGACTTGTTAAATCCGTATTGTCCTTAAAAAAAGGAATTTTACCTGCGGTGCAGCATTTCGATCGTCCGAATCGCAATATTGATTTTAGTAGAACACCTGTGTATGTAAATACACGTAACCGAATCTGGCCTGCTGAGGGTGAACCTGTACGAATGGGTGTCAGTGCATTTGGATTCAGCGGAACCAATTGCCATCTCATTCTGGAGCAGGCGGGTGCAATGGAAACCAACAGCGAGACTGAGACGCGGGAGTACCTCTTCCCTCTTTCAGCCAAGACGCTTCAAGCCCTGCAACAATATATATCCAAATATACGAAATATCTGAAAACAACCGATCACACGTTAGCTGATATATGTTACACGGCAGGCACCTCCCGAACCCATTATGAACACCGTCTGGTACGGATTGCTTCCAGCAAAGAGGATTTGCTCGCCCAACTGACCGAACTTGAAGAAGGCGGATTGGAATCCATTCGAGAGCAGTCAATCCCGGAGTCCAGTCAGCTGCATTTAACCGCTCATTGTGAAACCTATCTTGGGGGTGGGGAGGTAAGCTGGCCAAGCCTGTATTCAGGTGAGGATGTTCGCCGAATCAGCATCCCGACGTATCCATTTGAAGCTCATCGCTGCTGGATTGAGCTATCTGCTCCTCCGTCCCAAACCAAGACGGATGCCAGCGCTATGGAGAACATTCACCATTATGAGTTGGGTTGGGTTCCTGAACCGGAACGTAATTTCGATCGGAAGTTATCGGAAGGTCATATCGTTATTTTTATGGACGAAAAAAGAGAGGAAAAAAGAGAAGATCTATCTCTTCGTAAGACACTACAGCAGCAGGGGCATCAGGTTATTGAAGTGTTTGATGGACCTTCGTTCCTTCAAGTATCTTCCGAGAAGTATGTCATTTCAGACCATCGTGAGAGCATGGAACAATTGTGGGCTCATTTGGAAAAATTGACGATCACCCGGATTATCTATATTCAACAGGATCAGTCCTTTCATCCATTCTTCTATCTCCTTCAGGAGATGATAGGTGCCCAATCACTGGAGCCTGTTGACCTGGTGTTGTTGACGAATCCAATCCATTCCATCACCGGAAGAGAAGAAAATGTATTTCCTCAGGCTGCCCTGATGTTTGGTCTGGGTTTGGCTGGACGAAAAGAAGATGCACGCCTGCAATGCCGATCCATCCAAGTGGACGCGGAGACTTCGCTCCAGGATATTGTGGCTGAACTGGATCATGAAAGTGATGATTATGGTGTAGCTTATCGTGCAGGTACGCGTTACATTCAGCAGTTTGGAGCGCTGGACCCGAGTGCGTATCCTAAATGGAACTACAACATTCGCAATGACGGATTGTATCTCATTACTGGCGGACTGGGCGGCATTGGGCTGGAGCTTGGATTACAACTCGCGGAGCGATACCCGGGAATTACACTCGCACTGGTGAACAGAACTTCGCTTCCCGCACGAGAAGAGTGGGATAGCATTCTTGCTACACATTCCAACGAAGTGTTAGCTCAGAAAATCCGATCTGTGCAACAAATGGAAGCTGCTGGTGCGACAGTTCTTCCTTACCAAGCAGACATTTCAGATGAAGCTTCCATGCGAATGATTTTGAGTGAATTACGTCAGAAATACGTTCGCATTGCAGGTGTCATTCATGGAGCAGGGGTCGCTGTAGGTGGAGATCATCCACTTAAGGATAGAACGATAGAAGAAGCTGAACGTGTATTATGCCCTAAAGTGCAAGGAACCCAGGTCGTGGATCAACTCACCAGAGAGGACAATCCAGACTTTTTTGTGATGTTTTCATCCATTGCAACGTTATTTAGCGGACCGGGACAGGCCGATTACGTTGCTGCCAATGCGTATCAGGATGCTTACGCAGCCTATCGCAACCAAGAGATGGACGGAACGATGACGGTCAACTGGTCAACCTGGAAAGAAACAGGCGCAGCTGCCGCAACGGGCTACGGAGTAGACACCCTTTTCAAAGCAATGACCAATAAAGAGGCTCTGACTTGGCTGGATCAGGTGGAAGGACGTCAGATTGAACGTGTATTGATAGGACAGATGTCGACAGACCGTGGCATGTTGAAGATGATTCGCAACTATCCGTTTAGACTTTCTCCTCAAGTGGAGAGCTGGATTGATTCACGTCTACAGAGAACTTCATCACCGAAGGCGCCAGCGCCAGTGACCCCGCAAAGTGTAGCCCGGCAGGATACCGTGCTGAATGGTGCGGATGACGGAGAATACACACCATGGGAGAGAAAGGTTGCCGAAGTGTGCCAAGCTATTCTGGGCTTTAATGAAATTGATATCCATGACAGTTTCTTCGAACTTGGAGCTGACTCGATTCTGGTGAAACAAATGTATGCACAACTTGACCGTCAGTACCCGGGGGTACTCGTTGTTGCAGATCTGTTCGAACATCCGTCTGTGCACCGATTGGGTGGATATCTCGCTGATAAAACAGGCCACAAACGGGAGAAGAAACAGGTAGAGGAGCCTGTAGGTGGTGCAATTGCGCTGGACGAGGAAGTCCATTCTCTTTTTGATCAGTTGGAAGATGGCAAGATCAGCATGGAGGATATGCTCAAAGGATTAAAACATATCTGATATGTAAGGGGACGATACATTGGAACAGTTGCTTAAATACATTATTGAGAATACATCTGGTGGCAAAATCGACAAAAAAACGGCGATTGATATGATTACGCTGTTGAAACAGCAGAAAAAGAACACTCGTGAAGATATTGCCATTATCGGCATATCTGCGCATATGCCCATGGCTGATCATGTGGAGGAGTTCTGGAACAATATCGAGAACAAAGTGAATTCCATTGTGGAGTTCCCTGAAGCGAGACAAGAGGATGTGCTGAAATATGTACGTTTCAAACAGCAGGATGAAGATGGGCTGAGCTTTATTAAAGGTTCCTACCTGGATGAAGTGGACAAATTTGATTATCGCTACTTTAAGCTGACACCCAAAGAAGCAGCCCTGATGAGTCCTGACCAGAGAATTTTTCTCCAGACGGCATGGGAAGCGGTGGAAGATGCAGGTTATGGAGGCGCAAAGTTATCCGGTAGCAATACGGGATTGTATGTAGGGTATTACAGCAGCACCCGAGACAATTATGCCAATATTATCGCCGATGTAGAACCGGAATCCATCTCCATCTCGGTAACGGGCAATGTGACTGCGGTACTGGCGGGGAGAATATCCTATTTGCTGAATTTGAAAGGCCCCAGCATGGTGGTGGATACTGCATGTTCATCATCTCTTGTTGCTGTTCATATGGCCTGTCAGTCGATCCGAAGTGGTGAGTGTGATGCAGCCATAGCGGGTGGGGTGAAGGTGAATACGCTCCCTGTTTTTAATAAATATGAGCAATTTGGCATTGAGTCCTCCGACGGGGAGACGCGGACATTTGATGACGCCTCAGATGGGGCAGGTGTGGGTGAAGGTGTGGCCGCCATTCTTCTAAAACCGTTAAGTCGGGCCATTGAGGATGGGGATCATATCTACGCCGTCATTAAGGGAACTGCTGCCAATCAGGATGGAACCTCTATTGGGTTGACTGCACCGAATCCGCGTGCCCAATCCGAAGCGATCGTGAAGGCATGGGAAGAAGCGGGGATTGACCCTGAGACCATCCGTTATATTGAAGCCCATGGTACAGCGACGGAGCTGGGAGACCCGATTGAGATTAAAGGGATTACCAATGCTTTTGAACAGTTTACCGCCAAAAAACAATTTTGCGCGATTGGCTCTGTGAAATCCAATATCGGTCATTTATATGAATGTGCAGGCGTAACTGGGCTGCTCAAAGCAGTGATGGCCTTGAAACATCAGAAGCTGCCGCCGTCTCTTCATTTTGCCAAACCCAACCGCAACATCCGGTTTGAGCAAACGCCAGTGTATGTGAATACACAACTCCGACCCTGGGAAGCGGAAGAAGGAGTCCCGCGCAGATGTGGTGTCAGTGCTTTTGGATTCAGCGGAACCAACTGTCATGTCGTGCTTGAGGAAGCTCCAGCCGTTACTGCTCAAGACCCAGGAGAGGATCAGGCTTTAGGCAAGCAGCTGTTTGTGTGTTCGGCTCAGACGGAAGAAGCGCTTATTCGATTGCTCCAACGGTATGAGCGTTTCCTGAAGGAGAATCGTGAAGTTCCTGTTGCGAATGTCTGTTATACGGCAGCTACAGGTCGTGGGCATTATGAACATCGTCTGTCCCTGCTTGTGGAAGACACGGCTCAACTGATTCACCTGTTGGAACAACCGTGGACCCAATTGAAGGCACAAGAGGGAGTCTATACCGGTGCTCCCGCTCCTAAGCCTACAGGAGCCGAGCGTATGGGATCGGAAGAACGTGAGCGCACCAGACGTCAATCGTCTCAGGCACAGGAACGGATCAAAGAACTTGCTTCCAGTCCTCTTGTATGGGATGAATCAGCACTTCGGGAGCTGGCTTTACTCTATGCCGAGGGTGCAACGATGGATTGGGGGCAGCTATATCAAAGAAGACAGGTACGGAAGTTGAGTTTACCTACGTATCCGTTTGAGCCCAGCAGATGCTGGATTGATATTCAAGACCCAACTGCTGTGTCGTTAAAGGACTATTTTCATACGGTGCGCTGGATAGAGGACGATGGGGATACGACTTTGCATACCTCGGTGCCTTCCTCTTCAGGCACAGTCATGATGATCGGTAATGGTACCGAATTGGAACAGGAACTGTCGGCAGAACTGGAGGGCGAATGCAAGCGGGTAGTCCATGTGAGACCGGGTAACCAGTTCCGGCAAATATCGGAGAATCAATACGAAGTCGGCGGAGCTGCTCCGGCGGCCTATACTGAGCTGTTAAACATGTTCACAGACGGTGAAATTACTGAAATCATCTATTTATCCATGATGGGTAATTCATTATATCCTGAAGATTTGGCAACTATTGAAGCCAGACAACAGGAAGCTTTCTACTCACCGGTCTATCTGATTCAGGCGCTTATGAGCAAAGGCTTTGCTGAAGAAATTCATCTGAACCTGATTGCTGAGTACGCTGGACAAGTCACAGGAAGAGAAGAGAGGATTACCCCTCATAATGCACTCTTAATGGGACTTGGTAAAGTGATTCAGCAGGAATATGGACATATTCGGGGCAAGTTTATAGATGTGGATCAGTCCATATCTGCGAAGGATATCCTCAAGGAAAGACATATCAACGGTGAAGCTTATGCTGTTTCGTATCGTGAAGGCCAGCGTTATACGGAGACCTTTACAGAGATGGATCTTAATGAACATGAGAGCGTACCTTTCAAGGTGCGTCCAGGCGGTTTATATCTCGTGACAGGCGGTACAAGTGGTATTGGTCTGGAAGCAGCACGGTTTCTGGCTTCTTCGGAGCAAGTGAAGCTGGCGATTGTTGGTCGGACACTTCTCCCGGCAAAGGAGGAATGGGAAGACATATTGGAAGCAGGCCAAGATTCCCGCGGTCCCAAGATGCAAGGCATCCTTGAACTGGAAGCATTGGGCGCAACCGTTCATTATTACAATGCGGATCTTGCCGATGTTGTAGGCATGACGGAAGTGATTCAGGATATCACCCACCGCTATGGAAACATACATGGTGTTATTCATGGAGCAGGTATTCCCGGAGACGGATTTATATATCGCAAAAGCGATGATGAATTCCAGACCATTCTTGGACCCAAGGTGAAGGGAACCTGGATTCTGGAGAAACTGACGCGAGATCAAGACATGGACTTTATGGTATTGTTCTCCTCCGGTATATCTGTGATCGGTGAAATTGGACAAGGTGATTATACGGCAGCCAATTGTTATTTGGATTCCTTCGCGGCATGGAGGACGGGGCAGGGACGCAGAACACTCTCCATTGATTGGGTATCGTGGAAAGAGACCGGAATGTCCGTGGAATTTGGTATTAATGTGGATGGCATGTTCAAGACTATTCCTACAACGGATGGCATTGCAGCGATGGAAGCAGCCATGAGCAGACGACTCTCCCGAGTATTCATCGGTGCGATGAATTATGGAAGCAAACATCTCGCTGCACTCGGGCAGTTCCCGTTCCGTTTGTCGGATAAGTTGGAAGCTGGAGTGAAGCGGAGCAAGGAAATCGCTGACCAGGGAGCATCGAATCGTTCCAACCGGACCGTACCACAGGAGAAGCATACGGGGCCCGTAGATCTTTCAGGGAATGAAGGGGGACTCTATTCGGAAACCGAGCAGCAGGTAGCACGCATATACAGTGAGATTCTGGGTTATCAGGAGATCAATATCTATGATAATTTCTTCGATCTCGGGGGCAACTCCATTATGCTGATCCGTATGCATGAGAGGCTGAACGAGGAGTTTCCGGGTAAAGTGAAGATTGCTCATTTATTTGCACATACGTCTATCCATAAGCTGGCTCTGCATGTGAACCAGGGTAACGGCACGGCTGTAAAAGCAAAAGCGGCTGCTCCTCTGGAGCAAAAGAAACCAATCGTTGAACAGGATGAGGCCATCGCCATTATTGGGATTGCTGCGGAAATGCCAATGGCTGATACGGCAGAGCAGTATTGGGACAACATCTTGAACGGTGTGGACTGTACAACGGATTTTCCAGAGGGACGCAAAAAAGACATGGATGCCTATCATCAATGGATGAATGCCAAGCTGGGTGCGGACAAAGAAGTGCAGTACCTTCAGGGTGCATTTCTGGATGATATTGATCAGTTTGATTATAAGTATTTCCGTTTGTCTCCGAAGGAGGCCGGATTAACGGACCCGATTCAGCGGTTATTCATGAAGACGTCATGGCATGCGGTAGAGGATGCAGGTTACGGAGGGCGCATCGAAGGAACAAATACAGGTGTCTATATGGGTTTTGCAAGTAGCCTGAACGATTCTTATCTCAAAATGATCTGTGATCTGGACCCCTATCAATATCCGATGTCCATTGTCGGGAACATCACAGCCATGATGCCGACTCGTATTGCCTATCCACTGGATCTCAAGGGGCCTACGATGGTGATCGACACGGCATGTTCTGCATCACTTGTCGCTACCCATCTGGCCTGCCGGGCCATTCGTAATGGTGATTGCGAGATGGCGATTGTCGCAGGTGCACGGATCAGCCTCAGTCCGTTGGATCATGATTATTTGAAAGTCGGCATTGAATCTTCGGATGGATTAACCAAGCCATTTGATCAAGAAGCAGATGGTTCGGGGCTTGGTGAAGGTGGAGCCGCCGTAGTATTGAAGTCACTAAGCAAGGCGATTGCGGATAAAGACAATATTTATGCGGTGATCAAAGGAAGTGCCATTAATCAGGATGGAGCTTCGATTGGCATTACCGCTCCGAATCCTGAAGCACAGACGGATGTCATTGTGAAGGCATGGCAGGATGCCGGTATTGATCCTTCGACCATTGGTTACGTGGAGACGCATGGTACAGCGACGAAGCTCGGCGATCCAATTGAAATGGATGGACTTACCACAGCGCTGCGCCGATATACAGACAAGCATCAGTTTGTTGCTATAGGCTCGGTCAAGTCCAATATAGGCCATTTGTTTGAAGCAGCTGGTGTAGGCAGTCTGGTTAAAGCGGCTATGGCCTTGAAGCATCGGGTATTACCACCTACGCTTCATTTTGATAAGCCTAACTCATCCATTTCATTCCAGGATTCGCCGTTGTATGTCAACACGAAATCGAGACCATGGGACGGGAACGGCGAGCCGCTTCGCTGCGGAGTCAGTGCCTTTGGATTTAGCGGAACCAACTGCCATCTCGTACTGGAAGAGCCGCCTGTGATCCAGGAACGGAAGATTACCAGAGATGTGGAAGTGTTCACGCTAAGTGCCAAGAGCCGCAAGTCATTACTTGCGCTGGTTGATAACTATATCCGTTTTATCTCGGAACGTCAGCAGGAACTTTCGCTCAAAAACATATGTTATACCGCGAATACGGGGCGCTGGCATCATGTATATCGGATTGCCTTTGGAGTGACGGACACATCCGATCTGCTCATGAAGTTGCGGCTACTCGCTACATCAGGTCTCGAATCCACAGGTGAGCATCAGCTCTATTATGGCGTGCATAAAGTAGTCACAGAGAAGATCAAAGGGAAAGACCACGAATTGACGGGGCAGGAGAAGTCCATCTTGAAGCAGGAGGGCAGAGATTGCCTATCCCGATACATGGAGTCTTCAGATCCGGGTTTATTACATGAATTATGCAGACTGTACACTACAGGCAGTGACGTGGATTGGAGCCTGATGTACAGGGAAGAGGAAATTCGTAAAATCAGTCTTCCATTGTATCCATACGATAATACACGCTGCTGGGTGGATCTTCCCGAGCAGTCTTCAGTGTATGCACAAGCGAGCACCAGATCGGTACCGCAAGCCTACGAGCTTGTATGGCAGCAGAAAGAGATAGCGAAAGAGGATTCCGATCAGCCGATCGAAGCGAGCCATGGTACTACACTGGTACTTCTGGATGGGTCCGATTATGCAGCTGAGATAGCAGCACGTATCGAACAGTCGGGGATGCAGGTATATACCGTACTTCAGGCGGATGTTCTGCAATCTGACCCGGACAGTCGAAATCTGGAACAGGTGGAAGTCTATCAGCGTGTGCTGCAACAGGCGGGCCTAGACCAACTTTCCAGAGTGGTGTATCTAAACGGTGTGGGTAGTGATGAACATGCAGCAAGTGTATCTAGTGACATGGAATCATTAGAGTCTGTTCTAGATGAACGTGTATATGGGTTCTTCCGGTTTATTCGAGCGCTGTTGTCCAGTTCTCTGAGCCAGCCCATGGAGTTAGTTCTGGTGTCCCGTGAGGTCAATTGCATTACCGGTACGGAACGGATAAAGCCTCATCTGGCTTCTGCCTTTGGAATGGGCAGAGTGGTAGGCAAGGAGAACATACAGGTTCATTGCCGTTGTATAGATATGGATGAGAACTCTTCTCTGGAGCAGTTGTTGCAAGAGATCGGTACAACATCTTCCTATTATGAGGTGGCCTATCGTAATGGAACACGGTATGTTCAGGAGTTCAGAGCATTGAATGAATCTGCACCTGCTGAAGATGCCTTTATTTTTGACAACGATGGTGTGTACATCATTACTGGTGGTACCGGTGGAATTGGCTTGGAAACCGCGCGATATCTGGCTTCCGACGCTCCAGTGAACCTAGCATTAATCAGCCGTACACCGATGCCTGCACGTGAGGAATGGAATGCCATTGTTGCAGAACAATCGAGATTCAAGGTGATTCATCAAATTACAGTTATTCGTGAACTGGAGAGCCGGGGACATCAGGTTAGTTGCCATGCTGCAGATGTGTCGGATCTGGATGCCATGCGTGTAGTTCTGGATCAGCTTCGGGCAACGTTCGGGAAAATTAAAGGGGTTGTCCATGGCGCAGGGGTTGGAAGCTCGGAAATGATCACAAGCCGTTCACAGGCGGGATTCACCGAGGTATTCTCTCCCAAAGTACATGGTACTTGGGTATTGGATCAACTTACCGAACAGGATCATCTCGATTTTATGGTGCTATATTCATCGATCGCTTCGGTATTCAGCGCCCCGGGACAGGCGGATTACATTGCTGCCAATGCCTACCTAGATGCATATGCTGACTTCAGATCAATGATGGGCAAGCGCACGCTGACTGTGCAATGGTCTACCTGGAAGGAAACGGGTATGTCAGCAGAGCACGGGTTTGCTGTGGATACGTTGTTCAAAGCCATGCCTACGGAACAAGCGATGAATCAATTATCTCTTGTGATGCGGCAATCATCGGTTCGCCGAGTACTTATTGGTCAGATTCATTATGAGGGTCAATTGATATCGGCACTGGCCAAAAGTCCGTTTGATCTCTCTTCCGCTATTCGCGTTCAACTGGACCAACGGATGAAGCAAATGGCCAACAAGCGTCTCCGGGTATCCTCATCAGAGGAACGTGACGGAGAAGTGGTTTTGACAGGTAAATCAGACGCATCCTATACACCAACTGAAAAGGCACTCGCTTCCATCTGTCGAACGATGCTTGGTTTTCATGAGATTAATGTAGGGGACAGTTTCTTCGAGATGGGTGCTGATTCCATTGTGCTTATACAGGTTCAGGCCCGGATTGATCAGCAGTTTCCTGGTTTGACCAAAGTCACGGATTTGTTTGCGAACTCCAATATTAGCAGATTGGCTCGGTTTATGGATGAGAAGGCTACTTCGAAGCCACAAGACATGGAGCAGGATCTGAAGCGTGTAATCGACCAGATGGAAAGTGGCGACGTTACGCTGCAGCAGGCTTTGAATAACCTGATTAACCTGTAAAGGAGGAACTGTGGTGGAGAGTGTATACAAGTTTGTCATGGAACATCTGCAAGACGGAAGCTTGGACAAAACAGTGGCCGTGCAGCTGCTCAAAAAACTCAAATCGGAGGAGGACGCCTATACTGCGTCCGGGTCAACCAATACTTCCAAAGATATTGCCATTGTGGGCATGGCTTTGAAATTGCCGCAAGCTGATTCTCCCGAAGAATTCTGGGACAATATCGTCAGTGGTACGGACAGCATTCGTTCCTTTCCGGCATCCAGAGTGCCGGACATTCATTCGTATCTGCAATATCTAGGTATGTCGCCAGACGAGATTCAATTCAACGAAAATGCCTATCTGGATGAGATTGATAAATTTGATTATGCCTATTTTAAAATGTCACCCAAAGAAGCCAGTCTGACGGACCCCAATCACAGGCTGTTTCTGGAAACGGCATGGAAAGCGATCGAGGACGCAGGGTATGGGGGAGGGAAACTGGTTGGCAGCCGCACGGGGGTATACCTAGGCCTTTCCAACAATATTCGGGATCTTTACTCACGTTTTATCTACGATGCGGAACCGGAATCCTTTGCGTACTCGCTTGTGGGTAATCTGGCTTCTGTAGCGGCTGGTCGGTTATCCTTCTTACTGGATTTAAAAGGGCCGAGCTTGGTAGTGGATACGTCTTGTTCATCCTCTCTGGTGGCCATTACACTGGCGTGTCAGGCGATCAAGGAAGGGCAATGCGATCAGGCGCTCGTTGGGGGAATCAAGATTAATCTGGTTCCGCTAAAGAGTGATCATATCAAAATTGGGATTGAGTCCACCGATTGGAGAACCAAAGCGTTTGATGACGATTCGGACGGATCGGGTATTGGTGAAGGCGCAGGGGTGGTGATGCTCAAACCATTGGATAAAGCGTTGGAAGACCGGGATCAGATCTACGCTGTTATCAAAGGGTATGGCGTAAACCAGGACGGTAAATCCATCAGTATCGCTGCCCCGAACCCGGAGGCACAGACGGAAGCGATTCTTCAAGCCTGGGCGGATGCGGGTATCGATCCCGAGACGGTCTCTTATATTGAGACTCATGGCAGTGGCACCATGCTGGGCGATCCGCTTGAGGTACAAGGGATTGAGCAGGCATTCCGGCGTCACACGGGTAAAAGTCAATTTTGCGGAATCGGCTCGGTCAAAACGAATATCGGTCACCTGTCAGAGGCGGCTGGTGTCGTGGGTTTGATCAAATCGGCCTTGTCACTGAAACATAAACAGATTCCTGCCTCCAAACATTTTCACAGACCGAATCGGGCCATCGATTTTGCGGCATCCCCGGTCTATGTGAATGCCCGGTTGCGGGAGTGGGATAACGCGGCCACGCCACGACGTAGCGGTGTTAGTGCATTTGGCATCAGTGGGACCAATTGTCACATTGTGCTGGAAGAAGCGCCGACCACTACGGTTAAAGAGCTGGAAATACGCGGAGAACATCTTCTAACCGTATCGGCCAAAACGCAGGCAGCGCTCCAGACGCTGATTACGGAATATACTTACGTTCTCTCTCAAGTTGAAACTCAGAATGTACCTTCTCTGTGTTATACCGCCAACACAGGGAGGGGGCACTACGCCTACCGTTTACTGGTCACCGGGCAGGATGCGGAAGAGCTCTTGCTTCGATTAAATGAAGCTGGACGAATGATCGGAGCCGATGAGAATTTAAGCAAAAGTAGTGGACCCAGTGGACATCGAAGTCCAGGGATATATTACGGTTATCACAAGGTTAGCAACGATCAAAATCGTCCAGATTCACCAGCTACAGGTGGCGAAGATGGCCATAAGGGCCATCGGACTATGAGTCTGAATCCGGAACTGGCGAAGATGGGTAAGGGTCAGCATGCTGTACAGGACATACTGGACCAGATTGGACTGCATTATGTACAAGGTGCTGAACTGAACTGGGAGCTTCTATACACAGGAGACGGACTGCGCAAAACAAGTCTGCCAACCTATCCATTTACCCGGACTCGCTGCTGGTTTGAAGTTCCCGAGGGCGCTCGTACTGCCGCTACCGCAAATTGCAGCAGTGCGGTCTCGGAAGAACCGACGCCAGCCCGATTCTATCGGATGAACTGGAGGAAAGCTGATCTAACAGAGCCAGAACCGATTCAGGGAACAGGTGCAGTTCTGATTTTGAAGGATGAGGGTAAACGGGGAAGCGCATTGATTGAACGCCTTAAGCAGTCAGGGCGCCAAGTAATTGAGGTGCGTTACGGAGAATCTTTCAAGCATGAACCTGACGGTTCGTTCACGGTGAATGGTTCGGAAAGCAACTTTGCGGAGCTATTTGCAGCGCTGGGGAATACATCCATAAGTGACATTGTACATCTCTTTGCGGTGCCGAGTTCTGCGGAAATTCATACACTTCAGGACTTGGAACATAGTCAGCAAAAGGGCGTATATAGCCTGTTTTATCTGATTCGTGCACTCATTGAACACGGAAGTGACAACGCACTGAATATGATGCTGGTCTCCGAACAGGTCTACGAAGTTACAACGGATGAGAGTCGACTTTCTCCTGAAGCGGCCTCGTTATACGGTTTGGGTAAAGTGCTCGCCTTGGAATATCCGCATATTACCTGTCGAAGCATTGATCTGGACGAAAGCGCAGGGGCAGATGAACTGTTTCAGGAAATGGGTTCCCAAGATCAGAGTTATACCTCTGCCTATCGTAGTGGGGTCCGTTATATCGAGGAATTGGGTGAGGTTCAAGCCGATGAGCTGACAGATTCTCCTGTCCATATTCAACAGGGTGGTGTGTATGTCATTACTGGAGGTACAGGCGGGATTGGTCAGGAAATGGCAAAATTTTTCGCTTCCCAAGCAGAGGTCAAACTTGTGTTAATTGGGCGTACCCCAGTGCCTGCAAGATCGGAATGGGAGACACTGCTTAATGACCCTGAGCTTGAATCCAAGACGGCTGCTCGTCTCCGCAATTTCCTGGAGATTGAACAACAGGGTTCAGAAGTATCCTGTTATGCAGCGGATGTATCGGATTATGAAGCGATGCAGGATGTACTGGCCGATGTCAGGGAAAAGCATGGGTCCATCACAGGAGTGATCCACGGTGCAGGTGTACCGGCGGTTGGATATTTGATCCGCAAAACGCAGGAAACGTTTGACGAAGTCCTTCATCCAAAAGTGCAGGGAGCCTGGATACTGGACCAACTGACCCGTCAGGATGAGCTTGATTTCCTGGTCTTTTTCTCTTCCGGTCTGTCGCTGTCAAGTGAGGTTGGACAAGGAGATTATTCAGCGGCCAATGCATATCTGGATGCTTTGTCTTACTCGCGCAGCAAAAGCGGCCTGAAGACCTTGTCTATTAACTGGTCTTCGTGGAAAGAAGCGGGCATGTCTGTGGATTATGGTTTTAATGTGGACGCCATTACAAAAGCCCTTCCGACCGAACAGGCAACGGCCGGATTTTTTGCAGCATTGAACAAAGAGGTGCCGCGTGTGTTGATCGGGGAATTTACATACCACCCACGGTTTGCCAAAGCACTGTTGACCAAATTTCCATTCCGATTCTCCGAAGAGATGACGAACAGACTGAAAGAAGCCGAGAAGTTGGAAGAGTCGCGTCAGGTGGCTCCTGCTGCAGCTAAACGAAACAAATCGGCGAATGCACATGTTGAACTCAAAGGAAAAGACGGCGAGGATTACAACAGCATCGAAAGGCAGATTGCAGGCATGTATAACGAAGTGCTTGGTTTTGAAGAGCTGGATATCCACGATAGCTTTTTTGATCTGGGCGGAGATTCTATTCTGTTAAATCGGTTATTCTCTCTGCTCGAAGAAGTCTATCCAGGCAAAATGAAACTAATCCATCTGTTTTCGTACACCAGTGTACATGCACTATCCCAATTTGTCATGACCAAGCTGGATATAAAACCGGCTGCTGAGCCAGCCCCACCGGTGGATGATTTTGAACAACTGTTTAAGGATATTGAAGCTGGTAACCTGAGCATTGACGATGCAGTCAAGAGCTTCGAGGATCGTTGAGGAAGGAGAACCCGATGAACCAAACAAGCCAGATGCTGAGAATCATTATTGAGAATGCAGCTGCGGGCAAGATTGATAAGCAAGTTGCCGCCCAACTGCTCAAAGGATTGAAATCGGAGGGGAAGCGAAGCGACTCTGAGGGAATCGCCATTGTTGGCATATCGGCCATGCTTCCGTCTGCGGATAATATCGGCGAGTTTTGGGACAACATCCGTGATCGCTGTGATTCCATTGCCAATTTTCCAGACTCTCGTCGTCAAAATATTGATGCGTACCTCCGATATGCGGGCTATGGAGAGGACATCAAATATAGTGATGGTTCCTATCTGAAAGACATCGATCAATTTGATTACAAATTATTTCGGATACCCCCACGGGACGCGGCACTAATGGATCCTTTTCAGAGGCTGTTCCTGCGAACGGCCTGGAGTGCTTTTGAGGATGCGGGATATGGTGGGAAAAGCCTGGCTGGCAGCCGGACAGGTGTGTACCTGGGATTTGCCAGCAATATTAAGGACAGCTACTTGCGAATGATCCAGGATATTGATATCCAGTTAACTTCGGATGCGGCTGTGGGCAATATTTCTGCCATGATGCCTGCACGAATCTCGTATCTTCTGGATCTGAAAGGCCCTTCGATGGTGGTGGACACCGCCTGTTCATCCTCATTGGTGGCCGTGCATCTTGCCTGCCAGTCCATTCGGAATGGTGACTGTGATATGGCACTTGCTGGTGGATTGCGTGTGAACCTGATGCCTCTGGATACGGAATATTACCGCGGGGGACTTGAAGCATCGGATGGACGGACCAGAGCCTTTGATCATTCATCGGATGGGGCTGGAATCAGCGAAGGGGTTGCTACCGTATTACTGAAACCGTTGAGTAAAGCGCTCAAGGACAAGGACCAGATCTATGCAGTCATCAAAGGCAGCGCCATTAATCAGGACGGAGCTTCCATTGGAATCACTGCTCCCAATCCGGAGGCCCAGGCTGATGTGATATCTAGAGCGTGGGATCAGGCGGGAATTCACCCCGAGACCTTGTCCTACATTGAGACCCATGGAACGGGTACTAAACTGGGAGATCCGCTGGAACTTGAAGGCTTGGAGCTTGCTTTTCAGAAGTACACGGATAAGAAGCAGTTTTGTCCGATTGGTACTGTGAAATCGAATATGGGTCATCCCTATGAAGCGGCAGGTCTGGTCAGTCTGATCAAGGCGGCACTGGTTATCAAAAACCGTGAAATCCCGCCGTCACTTCATTTTGACAGGCCCAATGGACAGATCGATTTCAAGACATCGCCCGTGTATGTCAACACCAGGCTCCGCAAATGGGAAGGAAAAGAATCTCCGATGCGCTGTGCGGTCAGTAGTTTTGGTTTTAGCGGAACGAACTGCCATCTGGTGCTGGAAGAAGCACCGGTTGCCACGGTTGCTGACGCTTCTTATGCGAAAATAGGTCTGGTCGTGTTGTCCGCCAAGTCTGAGCCAGCTCTGCGGGACCTTGTCACAACATATAGCCGTTTAATACAGGAAAAACCGCCCGCCTGCCATCTGCAGGATCTGTGTTATACCGCGAGTGTTGGCAGAGGACACTATAACTTCAGATTGGCTATAGTGGCAGCGAATCTTGCGGATCTGGGACTGAAGCTGCAAGTGCTATCCTTGGCGGAAACGTGGAATGAACCTGAGTCATGGTTCAGCTATGGGGAGCACAAGATTGTACCTGCCAGCAAATCACAGCTGGAACCTGGTGACATGACAGCAGCGTCACGGAAGAAGCTCGATCGACGGGTACAGGAGATTACACAAGGCATTAACCTTTCCGAGTGGAATGATGAGGCAGGCGTATCCGAACTTGGTTCGTTATACGTCCAAGGGGCCGATGTGGATTGGGTGGAACTGTACAAAGGTACGGAGGTGCGTAGGGTCAGTCTACCTGTGTACCCTTTCGAATCTCATCGCTGCTGGATTGATCTCCCTGACGAATTGGTATCCAGTCGTATCGACAGAGGCGCGGCAGTGTCTGAACAAGACACAGAAGAATTTCATTATACGATGCAATGGAGAACTGCTGAGTGGAAACGTACAGGTAGCGGGATCTCCGTTTTACCGGGAACGGTATTGTTGATGGAAGGCAGGTCCGGTGCAGCTGATTCTGTAGCCCATGTGCTTGCACGTACTGGAGTGAAGGTGATTCGGGCAGCCCTGGGCTCTGTTTATGCAGACTTGAGTGATAATCGATATACACTTGGTGATCAGGAGTCAGATTATGACCTTCTCTTTGCAAGCCTTCGGGGCAAGTCGGTGGATCACATCATTCATGTTGGCTGTTCTCTGGATACCGGGCAGTCGGGTATTCAAAGTCTGAATGAATTGCAGAACAGTCAGCGCCGAGGTGTGTACAGTGTGTATTATTTGGTACGTGCTCTGATGAGAAGTGACTTTGCCGAGATTGCTGGTATGACACTGATTGCAATGAATGCTCACCATATTACGGGAGATGAATACGCTCAGCGGCCAGAACATGCGCCATTCCTGAGCTTAAGCAAGGTGTTGAACCGTGAGCATCCGTCCATTTCTTTCCGCTCCTTTGACATAGATGCTGATACCCCTGCAGATGTCTGGATCGAGGAAGCACTGGGGACAGAAGATCAGGGGGACTATCTGATCGCGTATCGTGGTGGACAACGTTACGTTGAAGAATTTACGCGTGTGCAGGTTGCAGGGGATACGCCAATATCTGTACGCCCTCAGGGCGTGTACCTGATTACAGGTGGTGGCGGTGGTATTGGTCTGGAAACAGCGCGTTTCCTGGCTTCCAAAGCTCCCGTGCGTCTGGCTCTGATCAATCGCACCCCGATACCGGAGCGTGTACATTGGGATAACCTGATGAATCAGCCCGGTCAAGCCAAGCTTTGCCGTTTCATTACAGCTGTTACGGAGCTGGAGGCCGCAGGTTCGGAAGTCTCCTGGTACAGTGCGGATGTGGCTGACCGGGAAGCGATGGATCGGGTAATTCGGGATATGCGTACACGTTATGGTGCTATTCATGGAATCATTCATGGTGCGGGTGTCGGTGGAGATCAACTTCTGGTAGATCGAAGTGAAGAACGATTCAGCGAAGTGCTGGCATCCAAAATATATGGTACCTGGAATCTGGACGAACTGACTCACAGTGACGATCTGGATTTCTTTGTGATGTATTCTTCTGTAGCGACGATGTTCAGTGGCGTAACGCAAGCAGACTACGTGGCGGCTAATGCCTACCTGGATGCCTTCGCCGATGAACGTTCCTTGAGAGGAAAACGAACACTCACCGTGAACTGGACAACATGGAAAGAGACGGGCATGTCGGTAGATGCTGGTTTCACCGCAGATACCATCTTCAAAACAGTCCTTACAGCCCAGGCGATAAGAGGTTTGGAACAAGCCATGAACTCCTCCATTCGAAGGGTGCTGATCGGGCAACTGAACTTCAGTGGCGGCGGCGTTCGTTTGCTGGATAAAATGCAGGTTCGATTGTCCACAGAACTCAGTGGCAAAGTGGCTGAATATCTGCAAAGTGCTGCTTCCAAAACGAGGTCGACCAAGAAGGCTGGAAGTACTTCAAGCGGTGAAGTGAAATTATCAGGCAAGATCGAGGGAGGATATACGGCTACTGAACGGCATGTCGCCAGCGTATGCAAAGAAGTTCTGGGATTTGACGAGATCGATATCTATGAGAACTTTTTCGAGCTTGGTGCTGATTCCATTCTGCTGTTGAAAATTCACGCGGGACTTTCCAAAAGATACCCTGGCGTTCTTGCCGTAACGGACTTGTTTGAATTTTCGACGATTCACAAGCTGGCTGAATATATATTCAAGGAACATGGTGAATCGGAAGAAGATACGGTTACTGTACTGGGCGACATGGATGCTTCTGCAACCAGTGAAGAACAGACATCACCGGAAAATGCGAAGCAAGCAGAGACGTGTCCTCAAGATCAGCAGCATACAGGGCAGACGGCTTCCGGGCCATTGTCCGGGGATTTAGCCATTGTAGGGATGGCTCTGAATGTGGCTTCCACAACCGATGTATTCGAATTCTGGGAGCATATTCAAGGCAAGGTGGATCATATCCGTCCTCTCCCGGAACGACGACAACAAGATCTGGACTGGTATTTGCAAAATACAAGGCTGGACCTCCCGGAACTGGATTCCAAAGCGGGAGCTTTTATAGAAGACATTGACTTATTCGATTATTCATTCTTTAAATTATCACCGAAAGAAGCGAGTCTGACAGATCCCAATCAGCGTCTCTTCCTGGAGACCGTGTGGAGGGCCATTGAGGACGCGGGTTACGGCGGCGGGAAACTGGCCGGTTCGGATACCGGGGTCTATTTGGGTTATTCAACAAACACGGTTGATATGTATTCACGATTTATATATGAGACGGATTTGGGCGCTCTGCCGGATGCCGTGGTGGGTAACACACCATCCATTATTCCTGCTCGCATATCGTATTTACTGAACTTGAAAGGGCCAAGCATGTTGGTGGATACGGCCTGTTCTTCATCCCTTACAGCGGTGCATATTGCTTCGCGTGCCCTGTTAAGCGGAGAGTGCAGCATGGCCGCAGTGGGTGGAATCAAAATCTCAACCATGCCGATCACCAAAAAGAACGAAAACATGCTCCAGGGTCTGGAGTCTGGTGACGGAAAGACCAGAGCATTTGATGATGACTCTGATGGTGCCGGGCTTGGTGAAGGCATCGGAGTAGTCATGCTAAAAAGACTGGAGGACGCGCTTAGGGATGGGGATCAGGTGTACGCTGTTCTCAAAGGCACTGCCATGAATCAGGATGGCAGTTCAGCCGGCATTACGGCTCCCAATCCAGCGGCTCAACAGGAAGTCATTACGAAGGCCTGGAAACAGGCAGGTATTCATCCCGAAACGATCACGTACATGGAAACGCATGGCACAGGAACCGCACTGGGTGACCCAATTGAAATTAAAGGCATCCAAAATGCGTTCCGACAATTCACGGATCGACGTCAATTCTGTGCGGTCGGTTCCATTAAAACCAATCTGGGTCATACCTCTGAGGCAGCAGGTATGATCAGCCTGATCAAGGCGGCACTTGCTGTCAGGCATGGTGTGATTCCGCCGAATCTTCATTTTAACCGTCCAAACCGAAATATTGATTTTCATGCTTCGCCTGTATATGTGAATACACGATTACGACCGTGGAAGGTGAAGGACGGACCTCGTCGCTGCGGTGTCAGCGCATTTGGCATCAGTGGAACGAATTGTCATGTCATCCTGGAAGAACCACCAGTGATTAAACCTGTATCTGCACCAGCACGTCCTCATTTGCTGGTATTGTCTGCTCGATCCGAAGAGGCACTTCAGCGGCTGGTTGCTGAATATGTTCGTCTGCTGGACCGAAACGAGCGATATGAACTCGTAGATATGTGCAGTACAGCAAGCACAGGACGGGGGCATTACCCGTTCCGGTTATCACTTATGGTACGGGATACGGAAGGTTTGCTGAATACGCTGAGACAGCTGGAGAACAGATCATTCCAATCCATTGCACTGCCGGGAGTTGAGTTCGGTGAACATCGTACTGTTCCCAAGAGTAAGAAGGATAGGGCAGCTGGTGAAATGACCGAATCGGAAAAATTGGGTCTGAGCCAATTAATGCGTTCGGCCATTCAGAGCTTTGTACAGGATGGACGCGAGTCGGAGTATTTGTTAAAGCAGATTGCCCATCTGTATGTACAGGGAGCAGATGCGGACTGGGAAGAACTGTACGCAGGTGAACATGCTCGCAAAGTCAGCTTGCCCGCGTATCCGCTGGAACGGAAGCGCTGCTGGATCCATATTCCCGAACGTCCACAGCTGCGTGAGGTCTCTATAGAAGAGGCCGCGGCTCCACTGCATTATGCGGCTATGTGGAAAGAAATGAATCGAATATCAATGGATCAGCATGGAGGCAATACAGAGCCGGTTGTGATATTGATGGATAGAAGTGGTATTGCCTCATCCGTAGCCGGGAAACTGGAAGCGGAAGGGCGGCTCGTGATCAAGGTTTACCGCGGAGAGTCCTATACCAATCAAGCCAACGCCGAATTTACCATTCGATCATGTGAAGAAGATTATGAACGGTTCATTCGAGCGGTAGAGCCTTATAAAATCTCGCAGCTCCTTCATTTCTTTGCACTGGAGCAGCATGCGGATGAAGGTACTGTGGGCGAATTGGAGGAGTCGCTTGATCGCGGCGTGTATAGTCTGTTTTATCTGTCCAAAGCGATGTCCAAGATTCATTTCAAACGACCAGTCGATCTGGTACTGGTGACATCTTGTACACAAAGCGTTACAGGCAGTGAGCCGTACATTCGTCCAGAGCATGCACCCATGGTTGGGCTTGGCAAGACTATCTGCCATGAGATGAATCAATTCCGCTGTCGAAGCATTGATATCGATGACGAGACACCACTAGATCAATGGTTGCAGGAAATTCGTGATCCTGACACGTTATATCTTGCCGCTTATCGTAAGGGGCGTCGATATGTCCAGGAGCTGGGTGAAATCCCAATTTCCTTGCTGCCCGACCAACCGATACACATGCGTGAAGGTGGTGTGTACCTCATCACTGGAGGGACAGGCGGGATTGGACTGGAGACGGCGAGTGCATTATCTTTAGCGCCGGAGAAAATCAAACTTGTGTTGATGAATCGTTCACCGTTTCCAGAACGGGCAACATGGGAAGATGTGCTGTCCTCAGGTGAGGAAATCAAGTTAACTGCTCAGATTGGGCGGATCAAAGAGATGGAAGCTCGGGGCGCAGAAGTACATCTATACAGCGTAGATATTGCTGATCCTCTTCAGCTCGCATCGGTGCTAAGCAAGATCAGACAGCAGCACGGACCCGTGTCTGGTATCATTCACGGTGCTGGTGTGGCTGGAGAAGGTTTCCTGATGAACAAAGAACGTGAAGCCTTTGAACGTGTCATGCGGCCTAAAGTGCTGGGGACATGGAGTTTGGATCAACTGACACGTGCGGACCATCCGGACTTCTTTGTCATGTTCTCAACGGCTACAACGTTCTTTAGTGAACCTGGACAAGGAGACTATACTGCTGCCAATGCCTATATGGATTCGTTTGCGGCACATCGCAGGCAGGCAGGTCTGTCCACCCTTGCCGTGAACTGGACCGCGTGGAAAGAAACCGGCATGGCCCGGGATTTTCATGCCAATTCAGATGGGGGATTCAAGGCGATTACGACGGCCAGAGGTATACAGGGACTGCAAGAAGCCATGGGCAAGGATGTAACCCAGGTTCTGATCGGGGAACTTAACCGGGAGGGAATCTATCAGCATGTCTCTGATGACATGCCGCTCATGCTGTTCTCTTCTGACATTAGCGAAGCTATTGAAACCGGACGCAAGGGGAATGCCAGTCGTGCACAGGAAGAATCGGGCGACATGAAGTTGTTGGGCAGGACAGACGAAGATTATTCCATCATTGAGAGCGCCTTAGGTCGATTATGGAGTAAGTCACTTGGGGTCAATGAACTCAGTATTTATGATGATTTCTATGAGCTGGGTGGAGACTCCATCTTGGGTCTCAAGATCGCCAATGGTCTCACCAAAGAGTTGTCGATCCTGGTGAATACAGCAGAGATCCTGATGTATCCAACCATTGCGGAATCGGCTGCTTATCTGGAAGAGTCTTATGGTGTCTCCATCAGCGGAGATTCCGAGGGAGCACTGCCTGTGCTGACTCGTGTGGAGCCCCAACCGTATTACCCGGTTTCTTCTGCGCAGAAGAGATTCGTAGTTCTGGACCGGCTTGAGGGTCAAAATACCAATGCAAACATCCCAAGAGCCTCCATCATGGAGGGAGATTTTGAGCACGGGGCATTTGAACAGATCATTCGCAAGCTGATTCAACGTCATGAATCTTTCCGGACTTCCTTTGAATTTCTGGACGGAATTCCATATCAGAAGGTGTGGGACCAGGTCGACTTCAACGTCGGTTACTCGGAGTCCACTCGGGAACAACTCACCGAGAAGCTCCTTGGTTTCGTGAAACCTTTTGAGCTGGATCAGGCGCCTTTGTTCCGCTTTGAGGTGGTTAAGCTTGATGATCGTGTACACGCCGTATTTTTTGACATGCACCACATTATTACGGATGGCATGTCGATGGACATCATTATGCAGGAGATCATAGATCTGTATGAAGGGCGTGAGCTGAAACCACTCACCATCCAGTACAAAGATTATGCGGTGTGGCATAATGCCTTGCTCTCTTCCGGTGCTCTGCTCAAACAGGAAGAGTATTGGCTGAATCTGTATGAGGATTCTATCCCGCAGCTCAAATTGCCTACCGATTATCCTCGTCCTTTGGCTAATGAATTCGAAGGAGATCAGGTTGTATTTATCGGCAATGAAACATTGACTATGGATCTGGATCGCATGGCTGCCAAGACAGGAACAACCTTGTTTATGTTGCTGCTTGCAGCGTACAACGTGTTGCTTTCTAAATATGCAGATCAGGATGATATCGTTGTAGGCTCTCCCATTGCGGGCAGATCTCACGCCGATCTGGAGGATGTTGTTGGTGTGTTTATTAACATCATCACGATTCGTACCAAACCAAAATCCGGGAAAACATTCCTGGAACTGCTGGCTGAAGTTAGGGAAGCTGCCTTGAAATCTTACGAGAATCAACAGTTTCAGTTCGAGGATCTGGTGCGGAAGCTTAACCTGAACAGAGACAGACACCGCAATCTTTTATTTGATGCGATGTTTGCACTTCAGAATGTAGGTACAGTGGACGTTACAGTCGGCAAATTCACCACAACTCCGTATGAGTTTGGAGCTGCGGAAAGCCGTTATGACGTGTATCTCGAAATCATCGAGAAACATGACAAGCTGCGATTTAATCTGGAGTATCGGACCAAGCTCTTCAAACGGGAAACGGCGGAGAAGATGCTTCACGATTATGTAGCGCTGCTGCAACAGTTATTGCTTCATCCGGAACAGAAGCTTGGTGAGATTGAACTGGAAAGCAGCAAGCATATGCTGGTTTCTTACGATTCAGCCGCAGAAGATCTTGATTTTAATTTCTGATCAGGGAGAGCACGGCTTCTCCCCCACAAACAGGAGGAACAGGGACGATGAAGAAGATCGGGGTAATTGGAGCAGGGGTGATGGGCCGCGGTGTAGCCCAGAGTTTTGCACAGACAGGTCATGAAGTTGTCTTGGTGGACATCAAGGATGAAGTGCTGGAGATCGCCGGAGAAGAGATCTATAACAATATCCGAATGCTGAAGTTATTCAAGAAAGTAGAGGGACTGGAAGACCCGGAGATTATTATGGAGCGCATCCATATGACGACGGAACTGGAGATGCTTCGTGAAGCGGATATCATCGTTGAAAATGTGAATGAACAGTGGGACATCAAAAAGGAAGTGTACGGCCGGATCGACTCGATTTGTCATGAGGCATGCATATTTCTGGTGAACACTTCATGTATCTCGATTACCAAAATTGCGGCATTAACTAAACGGCCTGATCGGGTCATTGGTACCCATTTTATGAATCCGGTTCCCTTGAAATCAGCCGTTGAAGTGATTAAGGGGATGCATACCTCGGAACGTACCATTGAAGAAGTAACTGAACTATTGTCATCGATCGGTAAAGAGACGATTCTGGTTAACGACTATCCCGGATTTGTCTCAAACCGCATTTCCCATCTGTTTATGAATGAAGCTGCTTTTGTTCTTCAGGATCAGGTGGCTACAGCACGTGAGGTGGATGATATTTTTGTTAAATGTTACGGCCATACGATGGGACCTTTGGAAACTGCGGATTTAATTGGCTTGGATACCGTTGTGGATTCTCTTGATGTGCTGTATGAGAGCTACCAGGACCCAAAATTCCGTTGTTGTCCTTTACTGAGAAAGATGGTGCACGCAGGACAGACCGGAAGAAAATCAGGGGAAGGTTTCTATAGTTACTAATCAACGACATGAATAATTCATGGCATAAACAAGCTTTATTGCGTATTCAAAACCATTTTAATGAGGGAAAGGGAGTTATACACATGGAAGAAGTTAAAGGTAGAGTTCGCAAGTTTTTGGGTCGTTTTTTCAAAAAGCATGAGCTTCAGGACGACGAGGACATCTTTGCCCTTGGTTTTGTGAATTCGTTGTTTGCGATGCAGCTGGTTATGTTTCTGGAGAAGGAATTCTCCATTCGTGTCGACAATAAAGATCTGGATTTGCAGAACTTCAAGTCCATTAATGCCATCGTTGAGCTTATTGAGAGCAAGACGGTCAGTTCCTAAAAGCCGCCGATTCTCTCCCCAGTACAGTGTGAAAAATGTGCATTCATCCGGTCCCATTATAGGAGGTTAACGTGTTGAAAATGGAATTGAGCGAACAGCAGTTACACTGCAAGCAGGATGCTGCATCATTTACCAATCAATATATCGTCCCGTACGCAGGCTTGCACGATAGAGAAGAAAGGCTTCATCCAGAGGTGATCGACTCGCTGAAATCCTCAGGTTATCTGGGTTCTATGATTCCTCGGGAATATGGAGGTATGGGGCTTGATCCGATATCGGTTGGGGTGCTGAACGAGGAGATCGGAAGAGGATGTTCATCCGTACGAAGTCTGCTTACGGTTCACGGTATGGTTGCCATAGCCATTCAGAAGTTTGGTTCTGAAGAGATGCGTTCCTATTGGTTGCCACGTCTGGCCTCGGGTGAAGTCATTGGAGCCTTTGGTTTGAGCGAACCCGGAGTTGGTAGTGATGCCAAAAGCATCGAGAGCGTAGCCGAATTCAATGGCGAAGGATATGTGTTGAACGGGAAGAAAAAGTGGATCACGATGGGTCAGCTTGCTGACCTATTTCTCATCTTTGCCCAGGTGAATGATAAACCAACCGCGTTCCTGGTGGAACGGAACAACCCAGGATTGAAGATACAGCCGATCAATGGGATGTTGGGGGTTAAAGGCTCGATGCTGGCGGAACTGCATCTGGAGCATGTTTACGTTGAATCCGATCGTATGGTGGGGAGTTCAGGTATAGGTGTCTCTATGGTGGCCTTGCATTGCTTGGATTATGGTCGTTATACCGTAGCTTGGGGCTGTGTTGGACTGGGACAAGCCTGTCTGGATGCTTCGCTGAGTTATGCAGGCAGCCGCCATCAGTTCGGAGTCCTCCTGCAGGAAAATCAGTTAATTCAGAAAATGCTGACGGAGATCATAGTGGATGTGAAAGCGGCGCGGCTTTTATGTTATCAATCCGGATATCTGAAAGAAGTGATGGACCCGGATTCCATTATGGAAACCTGGACGGCGAAATACTATGCGGCAGATATGGTCAACAAGGTAGCGCACCGTGCGGTACAGATTCATGGAGCCAAGGGCTGTAGTGCGGAGTATCCGGTGGAGCGATTTTACCGGGATGCTCGTGTGAATGAGATTATCGAGGGCACCACACAAATGCATGAAATGGTTATTGCTTCATATGCTGCGAGTACCTATGAATCCGTACAAGAGGAGGCTGTTCTGTCATGAAAAAAATAAAATGTGTAATCTGGGACTTGGACCATACGATTTGGAACGGAATTTTGCTGGAGGATGAACAGGTCACGCTGAAAGAAAATATTGTGGAAGTTATCTGTACTCTGGATGAACGAGGAATTCTGCAATCGATTGCCAGCCGTAACGATCATGAACTGGCGATGGCCAAGTTGGAAGAATTCGGTCTACGCGAATATTTTATCTATCCACAAATCAATTGGAATGCCAAATCCCGATCGGTGAAAACCATCGTGGAATCCATCAATATCGGAATGGACACGATTGCTTTTATCGATGATCAGCCTTTCGAACGTGAGGAAGTATTATTCACTCACCCCGACGTCCTCTGTATCGATGCGATGGCCTATCTTGAATTAACAGATATGGATGAGATGAAGCCACGTTTCATTACCGAGGATTCTGCCTTACGCAGAAAGATGTATATGAATGATATTGCCCGCAATGAGAAGGAGGAGGAGTTCGGAGGTACTCAGGATGAATTCCTGGCCTCCCTTGGCATGATCTTCACGATCTCTGAAGTGAAGGAAGGGGATCTACAGCGTGCAGAAGAACTGACGGTCAGAACACATCAACTGAACGCCACAGGCTATACCTACTCTTACGAGGAACTCGATCAATTCAGGTATTCTCCACGCCACAAACTGCTGATTGCAGGACTGGAAGACAAGTACGGTACGTATGGCAAAATCGGCCTGGCGTTGCTCGAATTAAATGACGAAGTGTGGACACTGAAACTGCTGCTGGTGTCCTGCCGCGTCATGTCCAGAGGAGCAGGTACATTGCTGCTGCATCATGTGATGCGTATGGCTAAAGAAGCGAATGTCCGTTTGCAGGCCGAGTTTGTATCAACAGATCGCAATCGTACGATGATGATCACTTACAAATTTGCCGGATTCCGTGAGATTGAGCAGAACGGAGATTTTTATTTGTTTGAGAGTGATCTAAGCATGATCCAGGATCAGCCTGCATATGTGTCCATGGAAGTTATCGCGTAACTCCAATCTAAGAGGCGAGGTGTTTAATCAATGGAAAAAATAGCATTTCTGTTTCCAGGGCAAGGTTCTCAATATGTAGGGATGATGAAAAACTTCTATGATCAGTACGAGATTGCAAGACAAACGTATGAAGAAGCCAACCATATTCTGGGCTTTGATTTGGCCAAATTGAGTTTTGAAGGCAGCCTTTTTGATCTGAACAAACCTTCCAATATGCAGCCGGCATTGTTGACAGCGAGTGTGGTTGCCTATCGTGTCTACATGGAGGAGATCGGGATCAACCCGCAATTCTGCGCAGGCCACAGCCTGGGTGAGTATGCAGCTCTAGCGTGCTCCGGTGCTATGACATTTGGTGATGCTGTGCGGATCACCAAGCGACGCGGAGAATTGACGGAACTTATCACAGATGAAGCAGATGGAGCCATGACCATCATTGATGGTGCCGATGAGGAGATGATCCGCAGAGCCTGCGAGCAAGTGTCAACCGATACGGCTTGGTCTGCGATTTCCTGTTACAATGCTTCGAGCCAGTATGCCATATCCGGTCATCAGGATTCGATTGAACAAGTGGAATCCATCCTGCTGGACCAGGATGCCCAGACAACCCCGTTGATGATGAGTGCGCCGTTCCATAGCCGCTTGATGGAGTCGGCTGGTGAACAGCTTGGGGTGGAACTTGCCAATTATCGTTTCCATCCATTCAAGTGGCCTGTCGTATCCAATGTTACCGCCACGCCATACACCGAAGCCGGGCGAATTACGGGACTTCTCCAAAGGCAGCTGTCCCAGCCGGTCAAGTGGGCACAGACGATGCAATATCTCAAGAAGCATGGAGTTACGCTGACGATTGAACTTGGACCCAAAAATGTCCTGAGCGGACTGGTAGAAATGGATAAGCTCGGTATGAAGTCTTTTGCCTACGGACAGAAAGAGGATCGTAAAGCACTGAAAGAGTTACTGGATCAGGCTGTTGTATCCAGACCGAGACCAACGGTAGTAACGAAATGTATGGCTGCGGCTGTAGCTACACCTAATCGGAATTGGGATCAGGAGGAATATCAAAAAGGAGTCGTTGAGCCATATAAACAGATTCAACAGCTTCAAGAGGAGCTTGAGGCGGCGGATCAGGCCCCGACTACGGAGCAGATGAAACAGTCGCTGGAATGGCTCGGAACGATATTCGAAACCAAACAAGTAGAGCAGGAAGAACGGGATGACTGGTTCCACCAGATCCTGGACGAGACGGGGCAGTATTATTTGTGGAGTGACCTGAAAGTTACTACGGCATAAACAAGCACGTGTACAACAATCAACCGGCAGGACAGGTGTGATCAACACTTGTTGTGCCGGTTTACTATGTATTCGGGGTGAGATCATGGATATCCATCTACTTAATGTTATGATGTCGAGTGATAAATTTAAGGAAGAACGAGCGTATTGGCAGAAACAACTAGATGGCGATATTCATATTGGAACGTTGTTTGATGGAATTCTGCAACCTTCGATACAGACTGGAGAACCCAACGTACAGATCCTTTCCTTATCCTTTCCAGATGAATTGTCCGCAAGATTGATCCGCATGAGTGGGGGGTCAAATTTGGCGTTGTATATATTGCTCTTATCGGGATTTCAACATCTGTTGTATCGTTATTATGGACATCAAGATATGTTGCTGGGTATGCCCCTGACTCCAGAACAAGTCGAAGATTTTCGAAGTTCCCACTTGCTCGCAATTCGTGGAAAAGTAGACGAGACAGCATCGTTCAGACAATTGGTATTACATACCAAATCTGAAGTCATGTCCGCCCGAACGTACTGGCATTTTCCTTACGATAAGATGGCAGAGAAGCTGGGGCGGCTTCCCGAGGAGTGCGAGTTGAAGACGGTCCTGTATATGAAAGGAATCCATGAGGAACCTATTCTGGATGAAGGAGCCCATTGTTCACTGGCGTTTGACCGGGTAGATCAACGACTTCAGATGACTCTCCGTTATGGTGCCATATCCCTTGAATCCAGCCAACCTGAGCGTTTATGTTCCCACTACATACGATTGCTGGAACAGACAACAGCCTTACCAGACCAACCGCTATCCATGAGTCAGCTCCTTTCTCTGGAAGAGGAGAATGAAATCATGGAAAGATGGAACAGGAGTCCACGTTTGTTCCTGCCGGAGGCACGTTCTGTCTGTGCTCTATTTCTTGAACAAGTAAACAGAATACCCAACCAGACTGCGGTTATAGAGGGAGATCGCCAGATTTCGTATCAGTCTCTGGAGGAGCAATCCAATCAGCTTGCCCGTCTCCTGATTGCTTCTGGGGTGACTGCGAAGAGTCCAGTCCCCGTTATGATGGCAGGCTCCATGGAGTTAATCATTACAATCCTGGCGGTGTTCAAAGCAGGAGGAACCTATATTCCTCTTCATCCTGAATATCCCATGGAGCGTATACGCCATATTTTAATGGAATTGGATGCCCGCATTATTCTTACGGGACTGTTGGAAACGAATGTACATCGAGCTTTAGAGGAGATGACATTGGCTATGCCTTCAGGCTCAGGCATAGAAATGATTGAGCTGGATGCTGCCCCATGGAGAATAGAAGATGGAAGTGGTTTAAGTTTCGTACCCGACATGAATGGTCTAGCCTACATTCTGTATACGTCCGGCTCAACGGGTGAGCCCAAAGGGGTCGGAGTAGAGCAACGAAATCTGAGTGCATACGTGAACGCTTTTCAAGCCGAGTTTCAACTAAATTCAACAGACAAGGTGCTTCAACAAGCAGCGAGTACCTTTGATACTTATATGGAAGAAGTGTTTCCTGCATTAACTGCCGGGGCAACACTGGTTATAGTTCAACGAGAACAACTGCTGGATATCCACGGACTGGTGCAGTTACTGGACAGACACAAGGTCACCCTTGTCAGCACTACACCTCATATCCTGAGGGAACTTAACCGGATGCCCAATCTTGCGAGTGTTCGCACCATTATCAGCGGTGGAGATGTATTGAAGATAGCGGATATTGGACATCTGCTCACCTATACCAATGTATACAATACGTACGGCCCCACCGAGACGACGGTATGTGCACTCTATGAGAAGCTGTCATCAGAGACTGTTGATCCGATTCCAGTGGGGCGCCCTATTCAAGGTTATTTTGTGTACATTGGAGATCGTCATGGACGAATGTTGCCCGTAGGCGTACCCGGAGAAATATGTATTTCGGGCAACGGGGTGTCTCGCGGGTACATAGGATTGCAGGAATTGACAGATCAGAAGTTTGTCGAGTCACCGTTTGTTGAAGGAGAGCGGATGTTTCGCACAGAGGATATAGGAATGTGGACAGCGGAAGGCCGCATGTTGTTTCTGGGAAGGATGGACAAGCAGGTTAAGGTCAGGGGTCATCGGATTGAATTGGCAGAAGTAGAGCGACATCTGAACCGTTACGGTCCAATTGACGAATGTGTTGTACTGACGACCGGAGTCGAAGGTGAGAAGGTGCTGACCGCTTATATTGTGGCCGATACGGAACTGTATGTCATGGATATTCGCCAATACCTGATGTCATTGTTGCCCGAATATATGCTGCCTTCAAGATATATTCAAATATCACATATGCCGCGAACGATCCATGGGAAGATAGATACACGAGAGTTATTGAACCAGAGGCAGTCATTACATTTTGGCATGAACTATGCACCGTCTACGAATGAGCTGGAGCACCAACTGGTGCAAGTTTGGCGTACATTGCTGGAGATGGAACGGATCGGTATTGACGACGACTTCTTTCAGCTTGGCGGGCACTCCCTGCTTGTGATCCGAATGGAGGTTGAACTGGAGAATCTCGGTATTCGGGTCCTGCCTTCCATTTTGTATGACAATCCCACCATAAGGATGCTTGCAGCAGTTCTGGAAGAGAATCCCGGGCTTGCCGATTCATATGAAAGTGAAAATAACGGACAGCCATCTGGCGTGGTAAAGATTAACAAGACGTCTTCATCATTGGGTATGGAGCATTCACAGCTAGCCCATTCCGGTGGATATCAGCCTTTTAACGAAGTCTTTTTCAAATTATGCTTCTATAACTCTCTATTTCCCATTGTATTGCAACAGAACAAAAGCATACATCCGTTTTTCATCCATCATGTGGATGAGTATCTATGGTCTGAGAATAAGCAATTTCTTGTGAATGGTTTCTTCTCCTGTCGCAAGGATACAGACATTCTGGGCGATCTGGGCATTGGTTATGAAATGGTAAAAGCTAGCGAGGACATTATACAGGATGTCAGTCGAGCGGTTCTGAATGCCAAACCGGTTATTGTCTGGGCTGACGTCTACTACACATCCATACGCAATGATACGTATCTCAAAAAGCATATTCCACATACCTGGCTTGTATACGGTGCTGATCCGATCAACCAGACGTTTACCGTGATGGAGCATAAGCATCATGATAACTTGTCGTATGAAGAACGAATTGTTAGTTACCAGGATCTGTCGGATAGCTATCATGGCTATATCGAGCATTTTAATATGGAAAATCACACCTTCTATACGTTCTACAATAAGCATTATCCGGTGATACATCAAAGAGATGCCAGTTCGAAACAGTTGGAGGCTTACTGGAAGATCTATGTGGATCATATTGAAGAGCAACAGGAGCGGATAGAGAACAGTCTGGCAAGACTGGAGGAGAGTGTGCCACAGTTTGAGGCCGTTGTTCAGGATCAACATGTGGTGTCTTCCATAGCGGAGGATTGGGTCATTTCGCTTCATAAATTGATTAGTGCCAAAAAGGCCGAGGTGTATCGTTGTGCCAATCTAACTGGCGCGGATTCCAGATTGACACATATTCGTGAGCGCATTGTCATGGAGTGGAGTGACATTCGCGCAGTTCTGGCCAAGTATGTGCTTACTTCTTCATATAAACCAACATCATTTCATAAACTCCCTGAGATATACAGAAATATAAGTGTGCTTGAACGGGAGTATTACGATGAGTTGGTTAAATCTCACATGATGGGGAGGATCTGAATGAGTGAAATCATGACATTGGAGACTCAAATAATACAGGTCATCGACAAGGTTATGGAGTATGGAACGGATATTCAGATGGATCAAGCCTGGGGGGAACTTGGAACGAATTCACTCGATTACATTAAAATTGTGGTGGAGATGGAGAAAGTATTCAACATTGAGATAGACGATGATCAATTGGCATTTGTGCAAACCGACACCATAGCCGATTTCAGGGATTACCTGGTCAGCCTCATTGAAGGAGATTCGGAACATGAGCCGGACTAAACGAATAGGACAGATCTGGTTCCGGCTTTCGATTCAATTACCCGTGGCTGCACTTATCATTATTGGATTAACTGTGACAGCATTAGTGACGTTAGCCATGCAATTCCATACGACCTCCTATCTGCGCAGTGAGACGGCAACGGCAACTGCAGGGTCTGAATCACTGCAAGGGGAGGATGTCAAAGTACACATTATAGCTGAATTTACAGAAGAGCCTATTACGGGGTTTCAGAAGGGTGACTCCTTGATCTGGTACACAGAGGAACAAGGTAAACGTTACGCTGCCCAGATCCTTGAGGTTAACCAGGACCCCACATCATCTACGACTCGAATTACAGCTGAAGGTGTATGGAATGAAAAGCTGGCGGAGCGGATGAAGTTATCCCATACAACCGAGTTCTCGATTGTTACCGAGGTACAATCCCAGAGCCAGACCGTACTTGAGAGCTGGATATCCTAGAGGAGGATGGCATGGAGAATATTTCACTGAGCAAACGAATCCGTACATTCGCCAAACCCTACCGAATCAGCTTGATTACCATGTTGTTCTGCGAGCTAATCATGGTGGTGGTGGATCTGATTGGACCGCTTATTTTTGCCATCTTGATCGACGAAGTATTCTATCACCGTAATCTTCATTTCTTCGGCTATGTTATTTTGACTTATATTGCTTTGTATGTAGGTGTAAGGGCTCTAAGTTGGATCATTAAATCCATCTGGATCTACCTGAATGTTAAATTTTTATTTGATATTCGAAAAAGTTTATTTGATCGCATTCTTCATTTTAAAGCATCTTATTTTCAAAAAGCCCAGACCGGTGATCTGGTCACACGTCTAACAAGAGACACGGATTCTGTCATGCAGTTAATAGAGTTAATCATTTTTCAGATGGCAGCTCCATTTACGAAATTGCTGGTTTCGTTTGTTTTTTTATTTTATCTCAATCCGTATATCGCCCTGGCCATGATGGTGCTGGTTCCGGTTTCGGTCTGGGTATCACAGTATTTTAATCGTAAGATGACCAAGCAGCAGACCATTTTGCGTGGGAAATACGGCCATTTTGTCAGCTGGATGCTGGAGATGCTTCAAGGCATGAGAGATATTCGTTTGTTGGGGAGTGGCAGAAGGGTCACTACACTGTTCACGGGACAGAGCGCAGACGTTATTCGTCTCGACAATCAGACAGAAGTCATGAAATGGATGTCTACCCGCTCTAATGCATTTATTTTTTTGCTATCAGATCTGTGTATCTATGCCATTGCGGGTGTGCTTATTGTTCAGGGACAGCTTACGGCAGGAGCCTTTGTTGCCATTATGTCGTATCTGACCAAGAATAATCAATCCATGATGATGATCTACGAGGCGGTTGTGAATCTGCCCAAGCTGACGGTACAGTCCCGCAAAGTCTTTGATCTTCTGGATGAAGAGACGGAGAGGAGCGGTGGTCAATCTGAAGTTGAGATGGAAAATGGGGAGACGTCATTCGAGCAAGTGAGATTTCGGTATGATGAACAGGGTCCCTATGTGCTGGACGGTCTCACGTTGGAGATCGGTGCTCATGAATCTGTTGCGCTTGTAGGTAAGAGTGGCTCGGGCAAAACAACGATTGTGAACATGCTGCTCGGTTTCTACACCCCGGAGGAAGGGGAGATTCGAATTGGTGGCAGGCATATAGATGACTATTCTCTGTCTCGACTGCGCAAGAGAGTAGGAATTGTGCAGCAGGAGGCCATTCTGTTCCATGAAACCATCCGTTACAATCTGATGCTTGGCAGCGCTCACGCGGATGATGATCAATTGCTGGAGGCATGTGATCAGGCCTATATTGGAGACTTTATCCGTTCTCTTCCTCAGGGTCTGGACACCGTTATTGGTGCAGGGGAAATGGAGTTCTCCGGTGGACAAAAGCAGCGTCTGTCTATCGCCCGCATTTTTCTGAAGCAACCCAAATTAATTATATTCGACGAAGCCACTTCCGCTTTGGACTATGAAGCTGAACAAGCGGTCCAGCATTCCTGGCAGAAATTGAGCAAGGATCGTGCTTCGATTGTCATCGCCCATCGTTTATCCTCCATCCTGAATGCTGATCGGGTTGCTGTTGTACATCAGGGACGCATTGTGGCTACAGGCACGCATGGATATCTGCTGGAGAATAGCGAGCACTACCGTGAGTTATTTGCAGAAGATTTCATCCGGAAGGAGGGACTGATGTCGTGACGAAGACACCGTCAACTTCCCGGTATGCACTCTTTAAACAGATTAAGCCGTTTATCAAAAATGCGAACCGTCAAATCTTCATTCTAGGTACACTGAAATTGGCCTTGACTGCTATTGCGCTCATGATCCCTTATCTGTACAAGCTGCTCATTGATCATGTCATGGTTGGACGGGAGCTTGGAATGTTACCCTATATCCTTGCTGGATACCTGGGCTTATTTGCGTTGGAGACAACCGCTCTGGGTTTACAAACGCTGTTCAGTAACCGGTTATTAGGTCGGACCAAGCTCGATTTGCAGCTGAACATGTGGAAAAAATTAGTGCGCATGAAGCCAACTTTATATGAGCGCTATAGTGCGGGAGATCTGAAGAATAGGCTGGATGGAGACGTCACACTGGTTAAAGACTTTATCTTTTTGCATTTGATTGATTATACGTTCAAATGGATCAGCGTAGGGGCGTATGTGGTTATTCTGTTATCGCTGAATTGGAAGATGGCTTTGCTGGGTTTTGTTATGCTTCCCATTTCCTTTGTCATCAGTTCCCGATTGGGCAAAAAAGCCAAAGTACTGGTCTCTGAATTCCGCCAGACTACCGGAGAATATGAGACATGGATATCGAACAGCTTCAGACACTGGAAGGAAATCAAGGCGCTGAATATGCAACGCAAAGAATCCATCAAGTTTGTGGGATATTGGAAACGTTTTGGCAAAATCAAATTCCGACATCTGGCATATACGTATGCCAATGAGCTGTACTACACCTTTCAGGATGACTTTATTAATAAGATGAATCTTTATTTTATCGGCGGGTTGCTGATTTTTCAGGGAGAATTAACAATCGGGGGACTGCTTGTTTTTCTGACATACTATCAACAGATGATTAACAACATTAATGAAATTAATGCCTCCAATGTTCAACTTCATGATGTGACACCTTCCATTGAACGGATCGTTGAATTGCTGGAACTACCCGTTGTACCACAGAGAAAGCTCGGACTACAGCCAGAGTTCCAAGGGCATCTCGAATTCAAGGATGTCTCCTTTCGTTATCAGGAGAATCAAAGTGATGTCTTGCATGAGATTAATCTGAACATCCAGCCTGGTGATTATACAGCGATCGTAGGCAGAAGTGGTTCGGGTAAGAGCACGTTAATCAAACTTATTCTAGGGCAGAATGAAACACAGCAAGGGGCTATTCTCGTTGACGGGCAGCCCATTGGTGACTTGGGATCAGACTACCTTTATCAACATATAGGGGTGGTTATGCAGGAGAATACCTTGTTCAGTATGTCCATCATGGATAATCTCAGACTCGTACAGCCACGGGCTACAGAAGAAGAGATACGAGAGGTTTGCCGCATGGCTTTGCTGGATGACTTCATTGAAGAATTGCCTGACAAGTATAATACGGTTCTGGGTGAGTCAAGTATTAAGCTGTCCGGAGGCCAGAAGCAGCGTTTGGCGCTTGCGAGGGTGCTGTTAACAAGACCCCGAATGCTTATTCTGGATGAAGCAACCTCTGCACTGGATAATGACTCGGAACGGAAAATAAATGAGGTGATCCGTAGGATCGCACAGCATATGACGGTGCTTGTGATCGCCCACCGGTATTCAGCTATTCAGGATGCCGAGCAAGTCATTGTGCTCGATCAGGGAGAGATTGTTGCTACGGGCACTCATCTGGAACTGGCCGGGCGGCATGAGGTGTATGACACGTTGTTCAAGGAGCAGCGGCAAGGTGTCGGGTCAACTGTCACCTGACGTAAATAGAATGATTCTAGGAGGTTAATGACATGACCATCTATTGTCCACTACCTTTGGAAGAGCACTATAACAACAATGGTTTTAGCTATCTGGATACAAACCAGATAGGGAATTTCACGACCTTTGGTTCCTCATACCCTGGAGACGAACTTCCTGATCAGGAGAATGTGCAATGGCGGGATGTTCCGTTTCATTTTCCTTTACGCAGACAGGCATTTAATAATATAGAACTGGATAGGCAGCGCATTCCGGTACCATTGGATCTATATTCGACATTATATATTCTGGGTGCGGCAGATAATGGTTCATACCATGAATTCATTGATTTTGAACGAGCCGGAGAGCGGATGGGAAGAGCGTCATTGGATCTGACAAACTGGACCGAGACGAGCCCACATTATAATGAAGAAATTATGTTTCAATGTAGCGGGATGTGTACACAAAAGGGTATCTTACTGACATCCAAACAGCCTATTATTTGGTTCCAGCAGATTACGCTGGAAGAACCCATTTCATTTGACAAGATCCTATTGCCAGACAATCCATGCATGCATATCTTTGCACTAACCTTAGGGAAGGAGTGGAATATATGAATATTCAGTCAAGAGAAGCACATACAGAAGGTGAAGATTGCTTTACCCTATGTGTAAGCAGCATTCTCAACTATAAAGAAATCACGAACTTCCTGGCGGTATGGAAGCAATGCGGGATGATGTACCATGAAGACCCGGAGAGAGGCACCCCGAAACTTGTCCCTACTTATATGACTGTTGAAAATGAGTTTCAACGCATTCATCATATTGATTTGAATATCGTCAGAACAAACGAACGGATCGAGGTTATCCAGGAAATCATGACGTTGCTTCAGCAAAACGAAGCAGTCATTGTATGGGTTGATGTATATTACATGAAGTACAATTCACTTTATCAATTACTTCATTCGTCGCATTGTATTGTCTTGTCCGACTATGCAGATGGACAGTTTGAGTTTATTGATGATTTTTATCATTTGAAAGGTAATATGGATGAACAGACGTTATTTGAAGCGCTTGATCTAGGTCAGACGCCATTAATTCGTGAGGGTACGCGTTATCGTTATGCTACATTAGATGTTGGGAATGCCGTTGAGCAGGTGAAAGAGAGAGAGTTCTACGAAATGCTTCAACAAAATCATGAAATCATGGATGGAATATCCGGGCAGCTAACCAAACAGGTTGAGTGGTATGAATTGGTTAATCCGTATGTTGGTTTGCCTGCCATTGAAAGGTATATCGACGCTACACGTCAGCATATGCAAGATTCATCCGCATTGACGGAAGAATATCTGGACAATATGTATGGCGACTTGGCGGGCATAAGTAATAACAGATATTTGTATGGCCATTTCCTAAGAGAAGGAATACCGTACAATCCTGATATTTCTCAACTGGTGGAGACGTATGAATATGCTGCGCAACGATGGAATCTCGCGGCTAATATGACATTGAAAAGTCAATACCTGGATCTGGATCGTAGATATCATATGTTAGATCGAGTGCTGGGTAAAATCGGAGAAATTATAGCTCTGGAACAAGAGGCCCATGACTTGGTCAAACATCTTGTTGCCAGTTAAGGGTATCACTAATCTTACGAAAATCAAAAAGGCCCGTAAAGCAAACGTCGCTTTACGGGCCTTTTTGATGATTTGCTTCATATTAAGCAGCAACTTTTTTTCGTGACTGCATTCTTAGATACACTTGAGAGAAAATAACCGATGCGATTGCGACTACAGTCATGCCCCAGAAAATATTAGTATACGCTGAGGATAGCGGCATGTTTTGCATCGCAGTCAACGCTACACCAGTGACAGCAACGCTGAAAGCACCGCTGAAGAACTGACTAAGTTGGAACAATCCCATACCTGCACCAACCTGATCCATGGTCAGATTGCCAGACAATTCATTGGACACGCTGGTGGTTAGGGAAGAGAAGCCTACGCTGAGCAGGACATAGACAGCCATAATGGCGTAGATGTTATTGTCTGCAAATAAGGCGAATAACCCGGCAGCTGCCAGTAGCAGCCATGGTGCAAACTTCAGCAGCAACGTATTGCCATGTCGGTCAATCATGCGGCCGATTCGGTTGGACAGCAGCATGGACACGACTGCACCCGGGAAGATGACAAGTCCCGATTGAGCAGGTGTGAGTCCATATAGATGTGCCAAAATTTGCGGTAACAGAAACAACGTTGAGAAGTTATTAATGTACGATACAATCCCCAACGAGCTGAGCATCATATATTTTTTGTCTTTGAACAAAGCAGGTTGAACAAACGGGTCTGCCGCGCGCCGAATTCGGAGCCAGAACAGAAGCAGTGCCGCAGCACCGATAACAAGCGTGTACCACTGACGGGAAGTCAGGAATAACAACACACCTGTAGTACCGATGGCAAGAAGCACGGCACCGAGCAGGTCAAATGAACCTTTTTGCGGTGTTTCCCGAGGAAGCAGTTTAAAGAATACAGGAATCAAGAATAACGTTAATCCCGTAACGATAAACAGATCATGCCATCCCAAAAACTGAGTAATACTTCCGCCGATGACGGGACCAAGTCCAAGCCCCAGTGAACTCGCGGACATGATGACAGCCATCGATTTACCCCGGCGATCATTGGGAATATATCGGGTAATCAGTACAATAGCGAGCCCGGGAACCGAAGCAGCACCCGCAGCCTGGATCAGACGTGCAATGAGCAAAATGATGAAATGATTACTGAAGAACCCGAGAACGGATGCCGCACCAAGTAACGTAAGCCCGGTCGTGAATAATGTACGAATAGGTATGAAATCCGATAGACGTGAGAACGTAATCGAGGAAATGGCAAATACAATGGAATATCCTGTAACAATCCATGAGGAAGCGACGGATGTAAGCATAAATTCGGCAGCAATTTTGGGCAGGGCCAGATTAAACATCATTGTATTCATAACAACGAGTACAACGGTGAAGCCAAGCAAGCTTACAATTAATCCTTCCTGTATTCCGGTCCGTTCCCCTGATGATGCGGTTGCGGTGTTGTTCATAAAAACCTCCTAAAGTGATGTGTATTTCGCAACATTTCAGAAACGGTGTGTAACATTTGCAAAATGTAATATGATGTCAATCCCGTGCCTAACAGCAGGGGTTACATAACGAAATCATTAAAGTTCGATTGGTGTCGAACATTAGAAATATATCATGGATCTGTGTTAAAATACAATGGATAGTCTGAGAAAAGGAGACTACAGTATGAAAATTTTACATCATCCACAGGTGTCAGATATTGAACTTTCCTCCGTATTGTATGCGTTAAGCGACCCGACCCGTCTTGGGATTGTTGCGGAAGCAGCCAGAAGTGGGGAGCAGCCGTGCAGTCATTTTCATGCACCTGTTGTGAAGTCAACGATGTCGCACCACATTCGCACTCTGCGGGAAGCCGGAGTTATTCGGGTCAGAGTACAGGGCACACAGCATTTTCTCACCCTGCGGTCCGATGATCTGGAAACGCGCTTTCCAGGACTTCTGCAACCGTTACTGCAGGCCGCAGCTCAGTCGAGCACAGATCCTTCCTAAATGTTGTCCTTTCTTCAGGTCGAAGAGGGGACATTTTTTATTTTCTGCTACTGCATGTTCAAAAAGTTAACGATTCAGCACCGAGAAGGTTGCGAGAACCTGAAGGAGGAGGAGCGAAGTGTAGGCAAACCTACATGAGCACCGGACTCCGAAGGTGAACGCAAGATTCGATGTCGAGTTCGCTTCTTGGGCTACTTCGTGATCAATTGGGGACTTTTTGAACAACCTTTAAAACTGATGCGACATTCTGTGTCGTACCTTGCCCTATATAATAACGGTGAACACACAAACCATATCGAAAAGAGGTTCACAACCATTGGCAAAAACTAAAAGAGGACGCGTTTTGTGGAGTCTTCCTTCCAGAGGCCGGGGAACATGCCCGGTGTGCAGCAGTACCCGAATTAAATTGTTGTATACGCAAACAAAAACAGACGGTACAAGTCTTAAAGTATGCAAGAAATGCTTCAAAGCCGTGCAATCCAGAGTGGATAAGGCACATGTATAACATAACTGGCCTGTTCTTCGGAACGGGCCATGTCTTTTGATATAATCGAATATATTAGGAATGGATGAGATGGGGGCGGGAAGATGAGTAACATGCATCGAATTCACTGGTTTGACGAACAGATTCGGGGTGGACGTTTTCCGAATAGCAGCTGGCTTGCCCGTGAGTTTGAAATCTCCCGTCGTCAAGCTCAGCGTGATATTGAATATATGGCAAGTTCCCTGCGAGCCCCTTTGGTGTATATGGCAAAATATCGGGGCTATTGTTATGAGGATCAGACTTTTCGATTGCCCCATTTGTATATGACCGAAGAAGAGCAGCGTGTGCTGAAATATCTGGCGCATCGCTATCGACATTACGATTATGATCAATCGGACGCGGTGAAACGTGTAGCACATTTGCTGGAGCGTTTTACGTTGGAGGAACAGCAGGTGGGAAGTAGCGAGCTTCCGGTATTTTCGGCGCAACCGAAGCAACTGCAATTCTTTGAATTATTGTCCCATGCCATAACTGACTTGCGCAGAGTACATATTCATTACAGGGATCACGATGGAGAACGGCAGTTTTCCTTTTGTCCATTAAAGATGATATCCCAGTTTAACGCCGATTACGTGGTGGGTTATGAAGCAGACCCTGTACAGCAAGTGGCCATTCGCTTGGAGGGCATTGTTCATGTATCAATCTTGGATGAGAGATTTGAGTACAGGTCAGATACCCTCCTAGGTGTATGGGAAGAACCACTGCCTGTGCGTAAACCGTTTGTAGCTGAGATTCGCTTGAAAGAATTACAGCAAATGGACCTATGGCAAGGGTATCGTATCCAGTCTAGGCAAGATCAGATCTATTCAATTGAATTTTATGACACGGATGCTTTCTTGCAGCATTTGTTTATTAGCGAATGGGAGGAACTATTGTCTCCTGGGTGGCTTAGGCGCAAGCTTCAGCAAAGCGCGGAAGGATTAATGGACAGGCTCTCGATACAACGTAAGCAAAACGTGGAATAAAGCAGCATAGAGAGGAGAAGATCCGTCCTTGGCTGAGAATATTTTAGATAACCTCATCATGAAGCGGGAGTCCAAATCGTACGTCGATAGTCTGCATGCGATACTAACCCATACGGGCCAGTTTCAAGGTTCCAAGGTTGTACTTGCCGGATATACGGGCATGGCTTTCAAGCTGTCGGTGCATCGCAGACTACTTCCCATGTCGGTTACAGCGTATGGACAGTGGGGGGAAGCACATCGTCCGGGAGTCGATAACCTGGGGATATTCACGATCTGGGATGGGGGACGTACACGTCATTCCACGTTCGGTTATTACCAACAGGATGCAGTGAACTGGGTGAGACGGAGTATTGATGAAGGCACTGGTGTAATTTACTGGATTCCTGAGTTCGGTGTTATTCATGGATATGATGACAGTGATCGCATCTTTTATGTGCAAGACGGATGGAGCGAGGAACCGCAGATTTTGTTGTATGACAATTTCGGCTTAAACTTTACCGGATTTTGGTATTGTCAGGTGTTTGGTGATCAGGTTCGCATCCCTGAACAACAGATGCTGCTGGAATCCCTGCGACTGGCGATTGAGGATTGGGATATTCCCTATCGTCTGTTACCTGATCAGAATATTGCTTCAGGTAAAAAGGCATATGATGTGTGGGTGGAGGCCCTGCGGAGTGGGGATTTCGATGAATCCGGTGCAGGTTATATTTTGGAATCCTTCTGCCATTCGCGATCCGAAATACGAATGTATTTGCAGGGTGTTCGAGGGATATGGAACGAACTGGACCACGCTTGTGCATGCTATGAACAGCTTGGGACGTTAATTGACCAAATGAAAGGATATATGGTTCAGCAGGAGAATAGACGTGTCTTGCGACCAGACACCACAGAAGATCTAGCACAGGTATTAGTGAAGGCAAAAGCACTGGAGGATCAGGCTATTGATTATTTTCGAGTGATATCCAGGAAGTATCCTGACCGTAAAAGGTCCACTATACCAAGGTGGGGAGCACACTCCGCACGATAGAATGAGGGAGGAAGGAGTGACGGATGATGGCAGCCAAAGTATTGCAGGATTTGATTCGCTTCCCGCGAGCCCCAACCTCTGCTGATGCACACCTATCACGGAACGGTGTGGGTTCGTATACAGATGCGATGTACCGCATTTTATTGCACACACAGTGGATGGATTTCCCGCGTCACATGATTGCAGGTATGACGGCAAGTGCATTCCGATTAGTGGTGGATCGGCGTCTGACCGCAGAATCAATCTCGGCATACAACTGGATGGCAGAGAACTTTGTGGCGGCTGATTTCCTTGGCGTAACAACGGGACAACATGGTGGATTTTCATTTGAACCGACTTTTCCGCTCTATCAGAAGCAGTCAGTGCTTGACATCAAGGCGTCCATTGACCGGGGAATAGGTGCGATTCTCTGGCATGATCAATTTGTCATTGCTGCCGGATATGATGATGAGGAGCAGGTGCTGTTTATTGGAGAAAGTGAAGGACATGAAGCCATTCGTCTGCCCTATGATTCATTTGGCAGGAACAGTACGCCATACTGGTACTATCAGGTGCTGGAATCTCATGAATCTGTGGATCTATGGGAAGTTTGCAAGGAATCATTAATTCAGGCCGTATACAAATGGGAAACCCATGACTACATGCTGCCGTCCCAGGATTATGCCTGTGGATCGGCTGCGTATACGGTTATGGCAGCTACTTTGCAGTCTGGAACATATGACACAGAACAAGCGGCAACTGTACTGCGCTATTATGCCAGATCAAGACTGGACATTGCCTCTTATGTTGCAGGGCTGGAGTACCTATCAGCTCGGATGGTTCATGTCATGCGTGAGTATGCATTGCTCGCAGAACTGTATTCGGAGATTGTTGATGTAGTTAATGATTCAATCTCATGGAATACGAAGGAACCAGATTGTGTACAAAGGATAATTAAGCTTATAGGGAAGGCAGGGGCTACGGAACAACGTGCCATTGATGCCATTAAACGTGTCTTTCCAGAGACGATAGGCAATCGTTTTAAGGATGTTGGATTAAGATAATTGGAGCATGACAGAGAAAATTGAAAAACTCAGCAGGAATAAAACCGGACAGGCTACAGCCCATCCGGTTTATTTATATTGAACATATACACATCAGCCCATGTGATCCACGCTAATCATAACTTTTACAAGAAAAAATAAACAAAATTTTTAATTTTGGGGTAATCCAAATCCCCTCTTGTTCCGAATATTATATTAGATGGTCTTTTTTGGATGATGATATTCAAGGACAACAGGGGGCGGGAGTATGGTACATAATCCGGAAACCATTCAGGAATGTATCGAACATGCACGGCAAAGGCTCTACCAGGTTGCAGCTCAATACCCGGAACTATGGCATCCGGAGGTTATTCGCCAATCCATGGTATTGGATGAGTTAATTAATGAATATAACAACGCAACTCGTGGGAGAACGATCACGAATCAGCTGAAATCATAACCTTTCTGAACAAAGAATTCCAAGAAGGAATTCCGTGTGTTTGCCTTACTCTTTTACCGCCCCGAGCACAATTCCCTTAACGAAGAAACGCTGCAAGAACGGATATACGAGCAGAATCGGCAGAGCGCCAATAAAGATCTGGGCCGCGTTCACCGTACGTTGAGACATATTCTGGAGCTGCGTTGCATCCACGTTCATGTTGGAGAAATCCTGCTGTACGATTATAGTCTGCATTAACGTGGCGAGTGGATATTTGGAAGCATCATTCATATAGATCAAACCGTCAAACCAGGAATTCCATTGACCTACCATGGTGAATAAAGAGATCGTGGCAATGGCGGGCATGGATACAGGCAGATAGATTTTGAACAGAGTTGTGATATGGTTGGCTCCATCAATGAATGCGGCTTCTTCCAGCTCTTTTGGCACGTTGCGGAAAAAGTTCATCATGAGAATCAGGTTCCAGACAGCCACCGCGCCTGGCAAAATGAGAGCCCACATCGTATTCATCAATCCAAGCTTCTGGATCAAAATATAGGATGGAATTAATCCCCCGCTAAATAGCATCGTGAAGATGAAAAACCACGCATATAACGAGCGTCCCTTGAAATGCAGACTCTCCTTGGATAACGGATAAGCCGTCAGGAAGACAAGTGTCATACTGAGCAGTGTGCCCAGAATCGTACGTTGGACTGAAATCCAGAGTGCACTCAGAAAGTTACTGTTACCAAATGTTTTGGTATAGGCGTCCACCGTAAAATCTATGGGCCATAGTGTCACCAGATTGGCGGATGCTGCCGCTTTACCACTGAAGGAAACCGCCAGAATATGGACCAGCGGCAGGATGCACAGGATCGAGACGGCCGCGATGAATAGCAGGTTGAAACCATTGAATATACGGTACCCGGTTGTTTTGTGATACACCTTGATTCCTCCTCAGAAAATACGGTAATTGGCGATTTTGTACGCCATCCGGTACGCAGAGATGACGAGGAACATCGCGACAAATGATTTGAATAGTCCAACGGCGGTTGCAAAGCTCATTTTGCCATTCAGAATCCCCATCCGGTAGACAAAGGTATCGATAATATCACCTTTCTCATATACCAGCGGATTGTACAGGTTGAAGATCTGGTCAAAGCCTGCATTCAGGATATTGCCCAGCGATAACGTACCTACCACGATAATCATCGGCACGAGTGCAGGCAGGGTAATGTGCAATGTCTGTCTAAGTCGCGTTGCCCCATCTACCTCCGAAGCCTCGTACAATGCCGGGTTAATGCCCGCAAGTGCTGCCAGAAATACAATTGTCCCGAATCCAAATTCCTTCCACACATCACTGACAACCACCGTTACACGGAACCAGTCGCCATCTCCCAGAAAGAAGATCGGTTCAACGCCAGCCGCGGCTAACACCTGGTTTACCAGCCCACCTTCCGGTGATAACATGTCGAGCAGAATTCCACCAAGGACAACCCAGGACAGGAAATGGGGCAGATACACCAAGGTCTGTGAGAAACGTTTGAACGTGGAGTTCCGAACCTCATTCAGCAAAATGGCAAACACCACAGGGGCCACAAGTCCGGCCACAATTTTCATCGAAGCAATCAGCACCGTGTTCCAGATGACCTGAACGCTGTCGGGATATTCGAACATGAACCGGAAGTTGTCCCAGCCCACCCACTTGGAGCCAGTGAATCCCAGCCACGGTTTGAAGTCTTGAAAAGCAATAATAATGCCGCCCATGGGCACATAGGCGAACAGTAATGTGAGCAGTACAGCAGGCAGCAGCATTAGATGCAGCGGCCATGTGCGTTTGAAATTCCAGCGGGTACGTTTGCGTGGATGGGGTGTCATTTTTCGCACCGGCATATTGGTTGTTAACGGTTGTTCCATAGCCATCAGGGTCCCTCCTTTATCTCGTCCAGCCCGGGCAACATGAGGCGAGCAAACCTCTGCACAGAGTGGAGCAACTGAATTATAGCAACGGAAAAGGGTGGACTATAGAACAACATTTCAATGCGGATGTTGAAATATTAACTTGTTGATGGAAACATAGGATTTCAAGTCACAGGAAAGCCGGAGAACATAAAATCATATAGAAATGTAAGGGTTTTCAATATAAAATAGGACTTCGGTGTAGAACGACTTCAAATTCAGGAACAGGGTGAAACGATGAAATTCACAGTATTTGCGAAGACGGTCATTCTCTTAATTTGCCTGCTCGTACCCATTCTGCTGCTGTATACATACGCGAACCAGGCAAATGTGGACATGGTGGTGGAGGAGAAACAGCAGTCGAGTCTGAACCAGTTCAATTATTTCAGTTCCCAGGTGGATAAAAATATCGAGCAGCTCTCACTATATGGCCTGACATTGCTGCGAGATCCGAGTATCCTGCATTACCGTTACATGACGGACTCAACCAGCCAATATGAGAAGAACAGTATCTATCTGGATATTCTCGACAAATTATCGTTGTACCAGTCCACCAGCCGCTGGAAGAACGATATTACCATTGTGCTGCCACAAGCGGAACTTGTGTTATCCACCATGTCCAGCCGGACGGTCTACGATGAGAAGATGTTGACGTTTCCGCAACCGGGTCAATGGCAGCTGGAGCAGGGGGGTTTCACCTACTTTTTCACGGACAACTACGAGTGGAATGAAAAACCGGTAAACACAGGTGTACGAACGGTGATGGAGATTAATTTTGACCCGATGAACGTGGTTGCCATGTTGGATGATTTTAAAGAAACGCAGGGCGGAGATCCCTTCTTGCTGGTACCAGGTAACGATCCGTTGCTGAACCGTACGGCGGACCCCGAACTGGTCGAAGCGATTATGCGTGATATGCCTTTTAACGGGCCGGAGAGGGAAGGCAATCATCAATTGGAGGTGGGCGGTAAACAATATCTGGTCAGTTACGTGCACTCCAAACAACTGCAAGCGGTATACGTGAACCCGGTGGTATTGGATGATTTGTTAACCCCGATGGACAAGAGTCGAAATATGTTTATTACCTCCATTTTGTTACTGCTCGTGTTGAGTATCGGGGCTGCACTGCTTTTGTATCGAAAAGTTCAGGTGCCCATCCATCGTTTGATGAGAGGGCTGCAACAGATTCGCAAAGGGCAGCTGTCCACACGGATTCCGGTCGATCACTCCCGTGATGAATTCGCGTATCTCACCCAGAGCTTCAACCATATGGCAGAGCAGATTCAGGAACTGATCGAGAAGGTATACGAGGAACGGATCCGTTCACGGGAAGCGACATTGAAACATCTGCAATCACAGATCAATCCACATTTCCTGTACAACTGCCTGTTTTATATTAAAAATATGACCCAGCTCGGCAACCGTGAAGCGGTTATTGCCATGTCGCTAAGCCTGGGTGACTACTATCGCTACATTACGCGAGGCGAGAATGACATGACAACAGTGGAAGAAGAGATTCGGCTGCTGGACCATTATCTGTCCATTCAACAGATGCGGACCAACCGGCTGACCTACGAGATTGCCGTACCGCAGCAACTGATGTTGCTTCATATACCGCGACTGCTTATTCAACCGATCGTAGAGAATGCGGTGATCCACGGCATTGAGCCGATGGAGGGCAGTGGGCATGTCGTCGTAACGGGGATGGCGGTACCCGAACATATAGAGGGTCGGAAATATACAAGATATAGCCTGTTTGTTGATAACGATGGTGTCACGCTGACAGCGGAAGAGATTGCCGAATTGGAACGGGAGATCAATGAACCAATGGGTGAAGAGATTGGAACAGGCACGTGGAATGTGCACCAGCGTCTCGTTACGCGATATGGGCTGTCGTCGGGGCTTCATTTTGGAGCGATTCCCTATGGTGGACTTAGTGTAGAAATTCGATGGTTTGAGGAGGAACAACCGCATGATGAATCTGATGGTCGTGGATGATGAACATTCGGCAGTAGAGTCGATCGCTGTCTCCATACCGTGGAGAGAACACGGGATTGGTCAGGTATTCAAAGCCTATTCGGTCAAAGAAGCCTTGGAACATATGGCATCACATCAGGTCCATATTATTATCACGGATATCCGCATGCCGGGTCTGTCCGGTCTGGATCTGGTCAGTCACATCAGGCAAAAGTGGGAACAGACGAAATGTATTATTTTATCGGGTCATGCCTCCTTCGATTATGCGAAGCAGGCGCTCAAACACGGGACGGTTAGTTATCTGCTCAAGCCGGTCCGAGATGAGGAACTGATCGAATCCGTGCAGCAGGCCGCCGTGCAGATTCGTCTAGAGGGTGAGAAACAAATGCTGCATCAGCGGGCCATGTATTCGGTGAGGGAACATCTGCCCGAGAAGCGGGCGGAGCTGATGAAGGATGTATTATTAGGGCATAAATTTGCGGATGCAGAACTCCAAGGCAAGCTGGAGCAACTGGAGATCGGGTTCCGTCCACAGGATAAAATGCAACTGTTGCTCATCCGGTATGATGACCATCAACCCACACATAAAGCGTTTCGACTGATGAAGTATGCCATCTCCAATGTGGTGGAAGAGATCTACGGCAGTACTTATCATCTCTGTCATACGGATGACGCCTATGATGATCTGGTCTTCATGGCCAGTCCCAAACAAACCCAAGCTGAACCGGAAATGCTAATGGGACGGCTTGGAGAACGGTTAATCCACAGTGTGAGGCAATATCTGAACGCGACCATTTCCCTGTCTGTTAGTCGTATGGGGCGTTTCCCAGATCAGGTGCCGCAACTATATCATCAAGCTGTGAGTGCGCTTCGCAAGCAAGCCGAGGCTGGCAAAGGATTACATCTGAATGCGGCGGCAGGAACCAATGGGGCTACCTTGAAATCACTTGCAGCGCTGTATGAACCGCCAGGTCTGACGATGTTACTGGAAGCCGGGCGCATGGAGGATGCACACCGTAAGATTGATCAGATCTTTGCCGAACTGTCGAACAGTGTGTTTCCGGAACATGTATATGTGGCTTTTCATTATTTGGCGGCGGCATTCTCCTATATGGCTCACCGGGAAGGAAGACAGTTAGCCGAAGTGCTTGGCGAGCAGTACCAGCAGTTGCTCAAGGATGGTTATGGCATCTCGCTGCGTAGTCTGGAAACGTGGACTCGGTCTGTGATGCAGCAGTGGGAAGAGAGCACAAGCGATGCGGGGCAGGATGCCGGATCAACGCTGATTCGGCAGGTGCAGCAATGGATTGACCATCATCTAGGCGAGGATCTATCGTTGCAAGTCATTGCCGGAGAGGTGCATTTGCATCCCGTGTATCTGTCGAAAATGTACAAACAATCCACAGGTGAAGGCATTAGTGATTATATTATCCGTTCCAGAATGGAACGTGCGGTTCATTTGCTCAAGCATACGGCGATGAAGATCTATGAAGTCGGTCAGGAAGTGGGGTACAATAACACGCCTTATTTCATTCAGGTGTTCCGCAAACATTATGGACTGACCCCGCAGGATTTTCGGAACGGTTAACAAATCAATATGAACATTGAAATTGTGATATATGTTTGCCTCCCTGGCTGCACTATCCTTTTCATGTAAGGTGCATTTGGCACATAAGGGTATCCAAGTTACCTGAGGAGGGGTTAGTCTATGTATAGAAAAATGATGACAACATTGCTCGCAATCACGATGGTTGCTGTAACGGCATGTAGTTCGGGGGCCAAGGAAGAACCGGCGAAGGAAGCCGCTGCACCACTTGCTCTGCAAGACGGGAAGTATGAACCGGCGGTACAGATGAGTTATTTGCGGGCCTGGAATGATGATACGAAATTCAAGAACGGGGAAACGGCACAGAACAATGTGCATACCAAATGGGCCAAGGAACGACTTGGCATCGATCTGACCACACCGTGGGCCGTATCAGTGACCAATGATGCATTTTACACGAAATTACGCTTGTCCCTGTCCGCTAACGAAGAACTGCCGGATATCGTCTCCATTCGGGGAGACTACAATCTGGTCCGGGAATTAATTGAGTCCGGCAAATTTGCGAATGCAGGTGAGTTGTTTGACAAGTATGCTTCGGACACATGGAAACAGGCTTCTGAATCAGCACCGGAGGAATGGTATCCGTACATGTATGAGGGCGAGCGTTATGGCATTCCAATCTTCGATTATGCCTACAACGGCGATTCGGTCATGTTTATTCGGGAAGACTGGCTGAAGAAGTTGGGACTGGAAGAACCAAAAACCATGGATGAACTGGTTACGGTCATGGATGCTTTTACGAATCAGGACCCCGATGGGAACGGTAAGAAAGATACGTATGGTCTGACCGTGGGCATGAAAAATGCGCTCAATACCTGGATGACGGAATCCGGTTGGATCTTCGGTATGTACAACACGATGCCTGGACAGTGGAATGATGCCGGAGACGGAACACTGCAATATGGCTCCCTTCAGCCAGGTGTGAAGGAAGGTCTTGCAACGATGAAAGATTGGTTGTCCAAAGGTTATCTACCCAAAGAAGCGGGTGTCTATGACGAGATCAAGGCAGCAGAATTGTTCACCGCAGGTAAAGCAGGCATTATTGTGGGACCACACTGGATGCCAAACTGGCCGATTGATGATGTGAAGAAAAATGTGGACGGTGCCACGTACAAGGCCATTGCCTTACCTACAGGGCCAACAGGCGAGAGCCATCAACATGGTTCTGGTGCAAGTAACGGGGTGGTGCTGATTAATAAGGATATGGCGAACCCGGAGATTTTCTTCACGTATCAAAATTATCTGTTTGACAACTTTGCTAATCCGGAAGTGGGCAGCGAGTTCGAACATGGCTTCGCTCAAGGATACGACTATGACATCGTGGACGGCAAAGTGGTTGGTGAAGCTGAAGTGAAAGATGGCGTATCCCCACTCAAATATACGATTACGTATGACGGTGCACGGATTCCGAACCTCATGATGGATACGTTGGCGGAACTTGCGAAGGGCAAAGAGCCGGAAACCCCTTTTGAGAAAAATACGAAAATTGCCAACAAACCGGAAGTATTTGTCGCCGCTGAAGTCGTCGTTGCAAATAAAGATAATGCGATCAAAAACAAGTTCACCGGGGCACCAACCGAGACGATGAAAATGAAGAAGGACGCGATCGACAAGCTGGAGAAGGATACGTTCAGCAAGATCATCTATGGTCAGGTGGGCATTGAGGAATTTGATGCGTTTGTGACTAAGTGGAAATCCATGGGCGGGGATGATATTACCGCCGAAGTGAACGAGTGGTATAAGACAGTTAATTAATCAATAAAGCAGGGGAGAACTGATGAATTCATCGGATCTACCCTGCTTTTTTATTAGGCATTTTAATGATAAAAAACAACAAGGATAAGAAAAATAGAGCCTTTGAAGTCGTAACCAATAATCGGATTCCTTCACCCGAATCTTTTATACCGAACAAAATATCTATTAAGCACACTGAACCTGAAATGACGAGTACCATCAGTGCAAGTAAGTACATAATCAATTAGACTCGCAGCGCACAAAAGTTACTTGTTTTCCTAGAATCACATTCTCAACCTTCCATCCGGCATTTAACCAGGATAGTGCCTGTGTATGATTATTGGAATTATTCACCCACCATTGTTCGCGATTATACGCTGTAGGGGGTAAAGTAAATCCGAGAATCTCCTCAAGCTCTGCATATGTAAGGGTGATTGAAACTTGATTCAAATAGTTTTCCAAGGGGAAGTATTTGCTGTAGCTCATTTCGTCAGACCTCCTGAAAAGGAATACAATGATTATACAACGTAGGGATGATGATAGCGAGGGCATGCCAAGAGCGTACATAGTTATGAAAGGAATCCGTAGATCTCTTTGACTAGCGAACAACCGTGCGTAAGCCTTATTGTTCCGATTGTACTTGAGAGAGTAAAATAATAGGTAATATACGAACATCAATACGTATGTATAACATAGATACCTCGGACTGGTCCGGGATTCATAGAAGTTCAAGTGTGGTTGATGAACATCTTAAGATGCATGGGAAGGCAGGAGATTAGATGAGTACACTTTATGATCAGGCGATGGAAGAGATGATAACGACGATTCATGAATGGTTTGATGAACAGGACAAGCGGGATGACTTGGAAAGTGTTGTGAAGCGAACTACACTGCAAATGGGTGTTTTTAATGATATTGTGCTTGATTACAGACCTGGACGGACCACGATAGACAGCCTGGATCTGGGGTTGGATGATGATGTGAAATCAAAGCAGGCAGGAGCCTTTACCGAGGAACAGGTACGGAACGAGATCGGGCCTAAGCTTGTTGAGGTTGTTCAGGGCAGATTGGACAAGCTGGCAGATACTCCGTTGATTGACTACCGCTTCACTTTCCGCGGGAAATTTCCAACAACCGAAGGCAAGCTGCAATTGACTTTATTGGAATGGATAAACGAAGAGAAAAGACAGCTGCTCCTTGAGCGTATTCATACCTACGTAGAAAAGAAGCTGGAACACGGTACATACCCAACGAAGCCATTGGAATCCTTCTTTTTGACGAGTCATCTGCTCGATCCAAAGCTGTTCCCGGAGTTGGATGTAGCATGGACGATCAGGCAGTATGACCGGATTCAAGCGTTGAATCAGGGTCGTCCAGAGTCACTTGCGGAACATCGTGGTGAGATTACTCGTGCGGTGACGACATGGGCGGAGAATCAGTTTTTGCCACAGTATTATGATGTTCAGTCTTCGCCTTATCGTACCAATGAATATTCACTTAAGCCCGGAGCAACGCTTCAATCGAACATTAAAACACAGACAGGCCATCATTCGGACGAGCACGGGAAGCAGCAAACATCCGAGACTCAACCAATCGATCTGCTGTTATACGCAGCGGTCATGATTCTACGTTTTGAGCCGAGTTATAGCAAACCCAAAGGTGTGACTTTTCTGGAACTCGCGAAGCAGCTTGGTAGCAAACGTGCGGCACGGATGATGACAGAAGGTAGCGGAACGTATGCGAAGGACGATATTCATGTGAAAACGGAAGAAGTAGAATGCAAAGCAAATGATGTATTTGCACTGATGACCATTCACATTCGTAAGGAAGAGCGAAGTGCCTATCAGCAGGCACTTACCTTTATCACTCATTTATTGAAACAGGGCTTTCCGAAAGGTTATAAGGTCAAGCTAAAATCTGCCGTAAAGCAGTATTTGCCGATCAAAGGACTCGCGAAGTCGGATACCCACCGATTCTTTGCCAATGCACTGGAGTACCCGGAGCTGCATCCACTTCTGGAAGAGTATGCGCGTGAGGCTATCCAGGAGTTTGAGTTCTACGAGGATACCGAGGGAGAGAAAAGCTGTATGCCGGGCAGTTATGCAACCTTTGGACTGGGGCTTGTGGATGAGCAGTATTTCCCGCTGGTTGAATATTACATGGGCGAAGTGGATGATGAGCATCAGTTGATCCAGGATAAGTTCATTGCGGCGTTAGTAGAAAAACAGGGTGTACAGGCTCAATCCATACCTGCGTTAGTCGCCAGCTTGCGTCGTTCCACCGATAGTTTGAAGCTAAAGATTCAGCCCGAACTGGAGAATGAGGAAATACTCGAACTGTTGGTTAGACAGATTCAAAAACTTGAGCATTATGAAGCGGAACGTGTAATCTATCCGATCTTTGGCAAGGTGGAGAAGCTCTCAACGCTCGCTCGCAAAGCGGAGGGAAGACGGAAGGAATTATTGCTGGAACTGTTGCAGGCCGCAGGGAAATAAAAATGTGAACAAGTTAGATTGTACTGTGTCATCCAGTAAAGCATTTTAGAGAAGTGAGAGTGTATAAGGAAGGGTGGGGAGAGTTATGGAAACATGGAGTCGAGACATGTGGCAGGCGTTGAATGCTCAGGACAAAGAGGCTTCGATGCGTAAGCTTGTTCGTCAGTTACCAGACGGTATGGTATATAAGGGTCTCGAGACATTTGAACGATTTGGTCAGCGGATGGAGACAGGTGTATTTACGGAGGAAGGGCTAAGATTTTTGTTTGTGCCTGGGGATCGGGTAACGCTCGGCTGGGATCGTTGGCAGCATGGTATGAACGAAGAGACCTCAGCCGACCTGCATGAAACGGTCAGTGAGTATGGTGTGGAGGACGTGGATTCTTTTCTGGCGAGTCAAATGTCACCTGTAAGAACGGTCAACATTGCGCCGATGCTTGTTGAATGCGAACTGATCTCACTTGGCTGGATTGAAGTGTCTGAGGAGGAAGCACACGCGCAAGAAGATCCTGATTTTCCCTCAGCACTGGAGCAGTTTAAGCAATCGGAGATCCGTGAATATGAATTGCATCAACAATTTCGTCTGATTCGCCAAAGTGAGAATGAAGTCCGAATCCTGTGGTTCAACGAAGGAATAGAGTTGGAAGATGTTGTGAGGGAGGAAGCTGCAGCGGGTTTTGGTTTACTAACCGAAGACGAATGGGAGTATATCTATGGCGGCGGTTGTCGCACGTTATTTCCCTGGGGTGACAGCTTCGACTATACGATGAGATTAAAGCACTTTGGAAGTTTGGAAGGCGTGGATGAGATTGTGGGTGGATCGGCAGAGATGGCCTCTTCACGGGGTGAAGAAAAGGATGATCGTCCTTATGATCTGGAAATGCCAAATTTCTTCGGAGTGCAATTTGCCGGAGACCCCTACAAGTATGAGCTTACACTCGATTCGGGTGGAGATGTGATGCCCAAAGGCGGAGACGGCGGTAGCCTGATATGTGGTGGAACAGGCCAGTTGGTTGGTTCCTTGCCTGCTGCTGCCGTGTATTATCGAGACGTTAATGCCAGTGAACTCGACTGGGAGGATGTGATGGATGCGATGGTCTATCGCAGGGTTATTCGTTTAACGGAAATGGCATTGTAGTCATGACAAAATGAATCTATCAAGGAAGAGTTATAATGGTGAATAATAAACGTTCAAAACCTTATGAAGATTCACCTTATGTCGTCTATGCGGTAGATGGTATTCGGCTGAGTGCAGGCATACTTGTCCTGTTTTTTCTTAACGTATTTCTGCTTATTCCCGTGTTCAGTGTCCCGTTCCAATCGCTGTATGCGTATATTCTCGTGCCACCGCTGGGCTTTATGAATATATGGGCTATTGCCCTGATTGCGGCCCCGCGCAGACTTCAACTGAATTATGTATTGTTCCGAGGCGTATTTGGCATCGTTTGTTCTGTGGGATTTATGGTGATTGTTCAGAAGTTTGCCTACGGGACACTTGGTCTGTCGACACCTTGGTACGGCATTGGATCATTTGTGGTATATGGTTTTGCCTTGTTCCAGTACATGAAGTTTCATTTGCGTAAGCTGAAGCAGCCCCCTCAGCGTAAAAAAGGGGATAAAAGCACGGGTGTGCCTGTTGCCACAATAACGATGATTACGAGCGGAGCATATCTTCTGGCCAATATTTCACTGGCCTTTGTTACACAGCAAACTGTGGCTGTTGTGCTAATGTGTGTATACATTATGCTGGCTTTTGTGGTATTTCATTTTATCATGGACTTGCATCGGTATTACTGGCTTCGCCAGGTCATGAACAAGGCAGAGAGTTAATTGCAGGATAGGGAGGGACGAACAGGAAGAGGTCTTTGTGCAGAGTTTGAGCATACGTTACACACATCAAATCAGCCCCAACTCATAGAGTGGGACCGAAATGATGTGTGTTTATTTTGTTTATTTCACTTTTTGTACAGATACCGCCATTTGCTCCAGTTGAGTGTGAGTCAATTGGTTATTCGGTGAACTGACAGTTACATAACGATCATCCAGCTTGAACGTGAGCATATCCGTTTGATCTGGTGTGTACCATTTGGCTGATACGCCATTAGGCAGTTTTACTGTTTTGCCATCATAGCTGAACGAGTAATCTTTAGGGGATACCGTTACATTCATACGATTGAAAACAAAGTTTACACCATCACCGCCTGCACCTACGCTTTTGAACGTATCTCCAGCAACCATATGTTGTGGGGCATAGGCTGTTGTGAAACCGTCAAACTTCGCAAATGCTTTGCGAATATTATCCAATTGTTGTTTGCTATAGTTCACGTCAGCAAATGCAGTGGTCCCTTGATCGTTGTTGCCAGTTGCCTTCTGAACAGAGACAGCGACTTGTTGCAACTGAGCTTGGCTCAGCTTATGATCCAGGGAGCTAAGGGTAACGTAGCGATCATCCAGTTGGAACGTGAGCATGCCCGTTTGATCTGGTGTGTACCATTTGGCGATCACGCCATTGGACAGTTTCACGTCTTTGCTCGTATAACCGTCCGAATAATCTCTTGGAGACACATCCACTTTCATATGGTTGAAGACAAAACTGACGCCGTCGCCACCCGCACCTACACTTTTGAACGTGTCACCTGCGATCATCTGCTGAGGGGCATAAGCGGTCTCGAACCCATCGAATTGTGCAAAAGCTTTTTGAATCGCCTCTTTTTGTGCTGCGCTATACGTTACATTTGTCAAAGCTGATGGATTGCTTGTTGCTTGGCCGATCATGACCTGTCCTTTTTTGCCGTCATAGGATACGGGTACATGCAGTGCATCGGCAAGCGCACGTACAGGCAGATAAGTAGAGTTGTTATAAGTAATTGGCGCAAGTTTGTTGCCATTGCCATCCGTTGGTGAGTAAGCCGCGCCATCGACATTAAAGCTGATTCCATGGTTAAGGTATGCGGAGATTTTCTCCAGTTGTGTTCCGGCAAATACACCCGTTGCTCCTGTTAATGTCATGCCCAGTACCATCATCGATGCTACGGATTTCTTCATGTTTTTTTTCATCATATATCTCTCCTTCAAGTTGGGGGTTAGTTTTATTTAATGGGCTCGCTGTCCCTTATGGCTTTATATTAAACCCCGAACATATCCAGAATAATTCTGAATTATCTCCAACTTGTAAACATGTGTATATATACGGAGAATGTAGAACGAACACTGAAACTGCTTGGTGTGTTGAACGTATTCTTTGCCGAATCGTAACATTTTAGTTAAAAAGATAGAGGATGAGTCCGCCAAAACCAAGGACAATCGCACCAACGTATACATAGGAAAGTTTGCTTAGGTTTTGCTTTGTGCGGCGGTCATATTCGGGGTTGCTGGTCTGATTGGCTTTGGAATTTCCGATGATCATGGTAGCAATACCTCCAAACAAGGCGATACCCACAATTAAAACATAAGGCAACCAGGTCATGAATGGACCTCCTTCGCGAATAATATGATATGTCCTTATTGTACTTCAGGATAACCTTTGATGTAAGCTTTAGTTGAGAAATAAAGGAAAACGAAGTATCTATATTACAGTATGTATGTGATCTTGGATCGGAAAGATCACTACAATTTTATATTTTTTTAATTCAAAAAAACCTTGATACAACAGGCATTCGCAGCTTTCTTTACTGAAGGCTGTGAATTTTTTTTGCCCACAGAGTGATCCAGAAGAGAGAACCCTGCGTTACACCCTATGAAGACGACGACGAGGAAAGAAATTATACACAAAACATAATCGAGGAGTGAACACGTAATGAAAATGAAGATGAAGAAGTTTATCGCACCTGTACTTAGCTTAACACTGTTGATGCCGGGGATCGCTGGAGCAGCTTCCGCACCACAAACACCAATGACCATGATGAAAGCATCCGTGAACACACCGGCGGCTGACCTGAGAGCGAACCTGGATCACCTGCTGTCCGAGCACTTTGCACTCGCAGTAACCGCAATGGCCAAAGCATATGACGGAGCAAAAGACGCAGACGCAGCCTACAAAGCACTCGACCAGAATGCACTGGATATGCAACCGGCAATCGCCTCCCTATATGGTGACGCAGGTGCCAAAGAATTCGAACGCATCTTCCGCTCTCATAACAAATATACAGATGATCTGGTGAAAGCAACCAAAATGGGCAACCAGGCTGGAATCAAACAAGCACAGGCAAACATCAACGGTTTCGTGGATGAGTTCTCCACATTCCTGAGCACAGCAACCGAAGGCAAATTGCCAAAAGCAGCAGCCAAACAGGCGTTGAAAGTACATGAAGATCTCGTGCAAAAAGTATTTGATGAGTATGTAGCTGGAGATTACGCTGATGCATACAAGGCTTACCGTGAAGGTTTCAAAGAAATGTTCGACGTAAGTAAAGCACTCTCCACAGCAATTACGACACAAATGCCTGAGAAATTCGAAAATACCAAAGCGGATACAAAAGCAGCTGATCTGAGATCTGCACTCAACCACTTGGCTTCCGAGCACTTTGCACTTTCGGCTCTGCAAATGCAAGAGGAATTTGATGGACGTACAGCAGCTTCCAACGCACTGATTACAGCTGAAGCTGGAAACACAGCTGACTTCAAAGCAGCGATTGCTTCCGTTTACGGTAACGATGGTGCCAATGCTTTCGAGAAAATTTGGGTAACGAACCATGTTAATGCACAAAGCGATTATGTAAAAGCTGTTAAAAACAACGATGCTGCGGCTCGAGCGGCAGTAGAGAAACGTATTGATGGATTTACAACAGAATTCGCTACATTCCTGGATTCAGCAACAGCTGGCAATCTGCCAAAAGCAGCAGGACAACAAGCGCTGACAACACATGAAAATCAAGTGCAAAACGTATTGAATCAATATGCAGCAGGTAACTATGATGCTTCTTACACAACAAATCGTGAAGGTTTCAAAGTGATGTTTGGTGTAGGTCAAGCCCTTGGTAATGCCATCGTGACTCAATTCAACGACAAATTCCAAGAGCCAGCAACACCTGCACCAGCGCCAGAAATGACAACGGTGTGGATGCAACTGAACAGCAAAATGCTGAAAATTAACGACAAAACAACCAACATGGATACTACACCAGTGCTTTGGAAAAACACAACCTACATTCCATTGCGTTTCCTGAGTGAAGGTATTGGTGCAACGGTTAAATGGGACAAAAAAGCACAACAAGTAACGGTAATGGCTGGCGATGATACTCTTGAATTCTGGGTGAACAACAACGTTATGGAAGTAAACGGCGTGAAGAAAAATGTGGGTGCTACTGTATTTGTAAACAAAGATGGACGTACGCAAGTACCTCTGCGCTTCATTGCTGAACTTCTGAACTGGGACGTGAAATGGGCACAAAAAGATGGTTCCATTACGCTGACTAAATCGATGTAATCCAACGTTTTATATATGAATCAAACAAAAGGGCTGCCCCATACGGCAGCTTTTTTGTATTCACCCAAAAGTTCAAATATTTGGTATAATTATCGAGAGTAATGACCTACATAACAGCTTGAATAGCCGATGGAGTCTAGAATGATGTATGATAATTTGGTATAAGCAAAATGAAGAGGGGGACAGAGGAATGAGTACATCATCAAAATCGGAGCGTCCAGCGAGAAATGTGGATACCCGGTTATTTGTTGCTTGGGCCGTTTCCGTTATTGCAACAGGGGGGAGTCTCTATTTCAGTGAGATTAAGGGATATCTTCCATGTGATCTATGCTGGTACCAGCGTATATTCATGTATCCACTAACCATCTTGCTGGGCATTGCCTACTTCAAGGATGACGTGGGCATCACCAAATACGTACTCCCACTTAGTTTCGTCGGTGGCGGCATTTCGTTGTATCATGTAACGATCCAGCGTATTTTTTCGGCTACAGGTAATGCCGTCGCGTGCGGTAAGGTTCCATGTTATACCGACTATTTGAACTGGTTTGGTTTCATCACGATTCCATTACTGGCACTGATCGCCTTTATTATCATCATCGTGATGCTGTGGGGCATCGGCAAAACACCAAAATCTTCTTAATAAGAAAGGATAGATGGTGATGAGCGGACAAGCTCGGTGGTTCATGCCCTTCATTATTCTGCTCCTCCTGACGGTGGGATGCTCTTATGAGGAACAGTCACAATCGGGCGAGATGCCAGAGATGATCAAAGTGAAACTTATGATTCCGGATAAGGTATCTGCCAAGGAAGAAGTCGCTTTGCAGATCAAGCTGACACAGGGAGAACAGCCTGTAAATGATGCGGATCATGTACAGTTTCAGGTATGGAATGAGCAGGATGAGCCTGAAGCTCCTTCATTCGATCAAGGAATGATGAGTGCCGAAGAACTTGAATCTCGGGGAGCGACGAAAGCTGTATCTATAGGCGATGGTATATATGAAGTAAAACATGCATTTCAGGAATCCGGAGTGTATGTCGTTCAGGCGCATGTAACCTCAGGAGCGATGCATACCATGCCTAGAACAAAGGTAACCGTGGAGTAATCGTTGTAGTTCACCCGATGAATATACCGTGCAAGCTCTTCCAAGCCGGTATGGCATATTTACCGGGTGTTTCAGTGTGTCTACGATTTTTCGTCATATATTCAGCCTTGACCTTGAAGTATACTTCAAGGTTTATTCTTTTTTTATCAAGAAATATTGGAGGCTGAATAATGAGAATTTTAGAATGGGTTTTAGTATTGGTAACCGTAGCTGCTACGGTACTCATGCTAGTGTTTCCGAAGCGCCGGGCAATAACAGTGGGCATACTCACAGCTCTGGTTCTGTCAGTACTTCTGCATGGCTTGATCAATTCATTTCGCGTGCAGATGATACCAACCTATATCGTTACACTTGTATTATTCATTACGTTAATCATTCAACTCATGAAATCATACCGCGGTGATCGTTATGTTCAGAGCGTGCGGAGACCCAACCGTCTTTCAAGAATAAAGATGACGCTGATATCGATTCTGGTTCCGGCCTTCAGTGCAGGTTCAATCATTCTAACCTGGCTGTTACCTGCTTTTACGATGCCTGAACCAACCGGTACCTTTGCCATTGGCACGTTCTCTCAACACCTGGTGGATGAATCTCGTGAAGAGACCAAAACACCCGAGGCCGGAGACAAGCGTGAACTTATGATTAATGTGTGGTACCCGGTAGATCAGAAGGCCGCCCAAGGGTTGCCGCTGGAGCATTACCCTAGTGAACTGGGAGAAGCGATCAGTCTGGTGTTTGGCATTCCGTCTCAGGTGTTCAGTTATCTGGATACCATTCCAACACATGTGGCGCAAGGAGCTGAGATGTCCGCCGACCAAAGCAAGTATCCGGTTTTGCTATTCTCGCCGGGTATCCGCTCAGCCCGTTTTCAGAGCATGACGATGATTGAGGAGCTGGTTAGCCACGGTTACATTGTCGTGGGGATAGATCACCCTTATACGTCAGCACAAGTGACATTTCCCGATGGACGTGCAGTTTCCTATCAGGCTGATCCTGAATTTGCAACGTCAGCGGAATTATATCAATATAATGTAGAAGGCATAGGCATACGTGCAGATGATGCAAGCTTTGTTCTCAATACGCTTACTCAGTGAAATTCACATGATCCGAATCAACTGCTGCAAGGCAAGCTTGATCTCGATCACGTCGGCATCATGGGTCACTCTTATGGTGGAGCTACGACAGCGGAAGCCTTGGCACAAGATGACCGTTTCAAAGCAGGACTTAGCCTGGAAGGCGGTTTCTGGGGTAAAGTATCCACAACAGACTTGAAACAGCCGTTTATGTATATCATGTCGGGTGGGACAGCCAAAAGTCTGGACCCGGACGCCACTGCCAAGGATAAAGTATTTTATCCCGAGTTTGAGCCTGATTTGGATCGGGTGATGTCAAACAGTCTTAATGATACCTATTATCTGACAGTGGAGAATTTATTTCATCAAAGCTTTACGGATATTTCGTTAATTTCACCAAAAATGTTTGCCAGAGGCATGACGCCAGAACATAATGTGGATATAACAAGATCCTATGCGCTGGCATTCTTTGACCGTTATCTGAAAGGGGAAGAGCAGCCAGTGCTGCAAGAATCTTCAGTGCAATTTCCCGAGGCCACCTATGATGCCACATATACTAAGATACGCAACGAAGAAACACAATAAATCTGCAGAAGAATGGAGGCGTAGGCATGGAAACCATGACAAGAGGAGAGCTGGCTAAGCGTACCGGTGTAAGTATGGCAACCCTCCGTTATTACGAAGATAGTGGAATTCTGCCTGCTCCCCGTCGTTCCTCCAACGGATATCGGGTGTATACCGAGGATTATCTGGTCAAAATTAAGTTCATTAAGGATGCCCAGTTGCTGGGTTACTCCTTAAAGGAGATACAAGAGACCCTGCAACTGCTCAGCCAGGAAGACATGGAAAAGGATACGTTAAAAACCCTTGTACGCGAACGCATCGCTGACATTCAGACACATATTGACCATCTGGAACAGATGCAGATTCATCTGGCACGACTGTTGCATACACCGGAGGACGATATCGATAATTATATTCAATCGTTCAGGGTGCAGAAGAAAGAGCCGTAATCGCGGCTCTTTTCCTGTTTAAGAGAAAACAGGCGTGGACTATTGAGCAGGGAATCGGAGATTTAGAAAGAATACATAGTGTAGTTTGCCAATACATAATGGTGGTTAACGTGGTTTCAATAATGAAATTCACACCAACAAAAGGAGTAACATTTTCTATGAGGGATTTACAAGGTTTTGTATCCGATTACATCAAAGGAAAGAAACATCTGCATCTTGAGATTGGCGTTATTACAAAGGAAGATATCGAATATCATTCATTGGGCAATCCCAAAAAGAAGAGCGTTGCTACTGCTGAACATAGGTTGTTCGAAATCGGCTCTGTCACCAAACTTTTTACATCTATCCTTCTATTAGAATTGGAACGTCAACAGCAGCTTTCCACGGATGACACGGTTGGCAGGTACATACACAATGGTAAAAACGATTATTTGAATAAGGTTACCTTAAAAAGTCTTGCGACGCATACCTCTGGATTACCTAGACTTGCCACAAATCTCAACCCCACGAAAAACCGATTGAATCCGTATTCAGATTATACCGAGGATGATTTACTTGCTTTTTTAGCGGATGCTGACTTTACGGATCAGATGGGTTCATTTGAGTATTCTAATACCGGCGTGGGCTTACTGGGTTATATCCTATGTAAAGTATCAGGAAGTACATATGAAGATCTGCTGAAAAAATATATCACAGGTCCATTAAACATGACGGAGACAGCTGTTATGCTGAATGCAGAACAGAATGACAGATTTGTGGATGGACATACGTCAACGGGGAAAAAAGTCCCTCACTGGGATCTTAGTGTACATGCAGGGGCTGGGGCGATCAAGTCATCGGTTCACGATATGAGTTTATTTGTTCAGGCCAACCTTAATGATGATCATCCGATAGCCTCTGCAATACAAAAAAGTCATGTTCCTATAATGATTGGAGACTCGGACTTATATTTAGGATGGCATAAGGAGAAGCTGTTAGATCAGAATATTCTCTGGCATAACGGTGGCACATTTGGTTTCTCCAGTTATTTGGCTATAAATAAGGAACAGAGTATAGGGGTCGTATTATTGTCCAATTATTGTTTTGGATCAGCCTCTATTGTGGATGAGTATCTGGATACGATATTCAAGTTTATAACTAAAAAAGACCTTTATCCACTCATGCCGCTAGACCCTGTGGGTAATAAAATACTGGAAGCCATGATGCAGAGATAAAAAAACACCTCGAACAGAGAACACCTGGGGATGTACTTCGGGCGCTTTCTGTTCGAGGTTTCTTTTAGTTCTATCTTAATCGTCTTGATCATGACATACCCGCTTCACGCAGAAAATGGTGCACAATCTTCGTCTGATACTTGATACGGGTTGAGCGTTTCAGACTCCAACAGGTCTCCACCGTGACGGAACGGGCTTGTAATAGTCTTGAAGCCGCTGTACGGGCAGATCCCGGCAATTCATGCTGTTTGAGGTTAAAATGACGATTACGAATGGCAATCGACCGATTCATCCGTTCGATAACTCTTCTGCAAGCTGGAATTGTCCGACTGCCGGGATTGGTGATCAACGTCTGTCCAAGCACTCGTGAACTCAGTTGAGACAGGCCGTTGGCTTCATGCAGATCAAGCCACCAGTCGGCCCGATGTTCACGCGCCAGCTGAAAAACTGCCGCAGCGAGCGGATGCTTGGCCTTGCCTGACATACGACGTGGAAACGTACGATTCAAATCTGGCTTGCCTCTGATTTTCTTAGCGTAGGCTTGCTGGTTCACGCGTGGCACGATAATTAACAGCCCTCGCTGAATGGCGTGACGACCTGTCGCAATATCATCTGCGAGTTTTTGCGCAGCGGCCATACTCGCCGTTTCATTCCCGTGAACCCCGGATGTAATGAACATCACGGGTCCCGGCATCATGCCACGTACGATGAAGTAGGGAGTAGCGTGTGCGCTGGATGCTGCAAGGACATGTTTGGTTACAAGCATGACACTTCACCTCCGTTATTACAGTACGCCATGTCCCTCTTTCATGTAACGGCGTAAGAACAGGTCTTCATCCTATTTCCTCACAAAATGGGCCGACTAATACACCCGATGAATGATATCTTCGAAATCCGGTTCTTTCATCTCTACATCTTCGATCTGACCCCAGTGCTCCAACTGTTTCAGAATGTCCATTGTGCTCCATTCCTTCCGGTTCACTTCGACGGTGACAATCTGTCCTTCCACTCCAGTAATATGTATCGCGGACGACACAACATCCGGGATATGAAACGCTCCCCGGAATGTTACCCGAATCAGCGTAGGTAGTCCGATGGTTTCGCGAAGTGACGAGATCGTGCCGTCATATGTTAGTTGACCATGGTTAATTACCATGACCCGGCTGCATAACTGTTCAATGTCGTCCATGTCATGGGTGATCAGCAAAATCGTTTTGCCAAACGTTTCATTTAGTGTACGTAGAAATTGACGAATATTCCGCTTTGCGTTCACATCCAGTCCAATTGTTGGTTCATCGAGAAAAAGCAGTTCGGGATCATGCAGCATGGAAGCTGCGAGATCTGCACGCATGCGTTGTCCAAGCGAGAGCTTGCGGACAGGCGTGGCCCAGAACGATTCAAGGTCCAGCAGCTCAGCGAACTGGGACAGCCGTCTCTTTTTGTCCTCGGCACGGACGCCGTACATCTCGGCCAGAATATCATATGAATCTTTCACAGGCAGATCCCACCAGAGCTGACTGCGCTGTCCAAACACAACGCCCAGTCGACCAACTGTTCTGCGTCTGTCCTGATGCGGGTTCATACCACCAAGTCGTACCTCACCCGAGGTTGGGTGAAGGATACCTGTCAGCATTTTGATCGTGGTAGACTTGCCAGCTCCGTTCGGACCGATATAGCCCACAAATTCCCCTGGGCCGATATCAAAACTGATATCACGTACCGCTTCCTTGGACACATATTCACGTGAAAATAACGTACGTAGACCGGAGAAACGTCCTTCGCGAATAACAGGAGTTTTGAATTCCTTTTGCAGATGCCTTGCTGTGATCATGTTCATGATTCGTACCGCCTCCTTAGCTACCTGTACTTTGATATTTGGTCATGCCGAATTGCCAGAAACGCAGACTTGCAGCCAAGCTCAGTGCGGCAACCGCCGCAACAGCAACAAGAGTCCACGCTCCTCCTTCACCCCGTAGCAGGTAAAGTGATGGAATGTAGTTGACGAATCCTACCGGAATGACCGTTAGCAGAATGCCAGACATCCATTTGGGATATAACGTTAGCGGATATTGGGCAGCCGTTCGTGCGGCATCTTCAGTGATCGTCTGTAATTCCTCAATACGTGTGGTCCAGAATCCGAGTGTGGCGGTAGCAAGTCCGATGGAGAAGAGAATGACTGCGCCCGTCAGGATAATGAGCAGGGAGAAGGGAATGGCTATCCAGCCAATCTGTCCGCTATGCATCATGCCTGCCAAAGACCAGCAGAGAATGAACCCGCCTTGCAGGACTTCCCCAGTCATGATGCGGAAGTTTTGCGGCAGCAGTGCGAGCAATACGGGCATGGGACGAGTTAACAGTTGGTCAAGCTCGCCATTAACCAGATATTTTTCCAGATGGTGAACCTCATTGCCGAATGTGCGGTACAGTGTTTTGGATAACGTCATGATGGCAAAGAGATAACCGATCTCATGGAGGGACCAGCCTTTAATTGCTCCGAATTTGTGCAGCACGAGAGCGACCATCAGAAACTCGGAGATTTGAATTAAAGCGGCGAGTACGGATGCCATGATGAAATTAAACTTGTATTGCATCCGGCTGCGGATGCTTGTTCGAATGAGCATTTTATATAAATTGAACCAGGAAGTCCGTTTCATCCGCCCTGCACCTCCACTTTACGACGTAACACTTGAGTGATCGCAAGACAGATCAACGTCATGAAGACACACCAAAGCAAGGTTCCCCATAACAAGGAGCCATCTTCGAAACCAAGATAGATTCGGGTTGGTACATAGAGCAGGAAAGGGTAGGGTGATATCCAGGCAAGTTGTTCAAGCCAGTTCGGTAGCCACTCCAGCGGAATGAAAAAACCAGCCAGCAGATTCATCATCGCGTGATTGCCCCAGTGAAGCCAGGAGGACTCCGTGGTCCACATCGACGTGGCACCAATGATGTAGTTCATGCAGATGGATAGGTATGCAGCGCCGGCTAGACCAAGTGCGGCATAGAATAGTGTTGAAACGTCTGAGGGCCAATGCAGGGAAAAGACAATGGAGAAGAGCAGGTAGATCGGAATGCTTTTGTACACAAACTGGTAGGCAATCTGCCCCCATTCGCGTGCCATCAGGTGGGTGAATAGATGAACAGGCCTCATCAGATCCAGTGCGATCTGCCCTGTCCTGACGGATAAGGAATACCCAATCCGTTCGTGAGAAAACCCGAGATCCAGAGAGAGGATTGCGTGAACGCAATGTAACTGATCATCCCCTGTGTCCCGTATTCTCCGAGAGTATGGTCGGCCCCGATGCCGATCCAGAGGCAGGCATACATGTAACCAAACATGGCGCTTGCCAGGTTATGTACCATGTGTGCCCCGCGGTATTGCAGATTCCGGGAGTAGGCTTTGGAAGCCAGAGTGAAATAAAGCATGTGACACCTCCGATAAGTGGATTGAACGGCGTTTCCGTTCACTTCAGTCAAGGCGAAAAAGAGAGAAGGACAACAGCATACCAATTTATTCCTTCACAGGCAAGACATTTTTTTAGCTAATAATGGTATTAACAGGGGTGTTCATGATTGCGCCACAAGACAACGGTCTGTCCGTTCCTTTATAATTGAGAGGTAATATCGCAAACGTTTACAATGTGAAATATTCAAATTTTAAATAAACCGCCGGGCTTGTGCTTGACGATTAGGATACAGAATGAACAATCCGGCAAGAGAGAAGGATGTCATGAAGAAAATTGCATGGGTCACCGATAGTACCAGTACACTGGATCCCGTTTTTGCGGAGCAAAATCATATCTATATCGTACCGCTGCGCATCGTATTTGGAGAGGAATGTTACCGGGAGACCGATGACATTACATCTGAAATGTTCTATGAGAAACTTGCGGAGGCTTCACGTGCGAGCAGTTCGCAGCCACCCATTGGCGAATTCATTGAACTGTATGAGTCGCTCAAAGACAAGTACGATGAGATTATTACGATTCATTGCTCTACAGAGCTTAGCGGAACGCTGCATACGTCCATGCAGGCTGCAGAGATTGCAGGAGTGACGGTGACCGCAATTGATTCAAAGGCAGGTGCCTATCCTCACCGTGAGATGATTATGCAAGGACTGGAATGGCAGAAGCAGGGATGTTCAGCTGCCGAGATCAAAGTAAACATTGAACAGATGATTGATAACATGTCCTTTTACCTCATACCTGCCAGTCTTCAGCATCTTCATCGCAGTGGACGGGTGTCGGGTACACAGCTGATCATCAGTCAACTGCTCAAGATCCATCTGCTGCTTCGATTTGAAGAGGGCAAAGTGGTTGTGAATGAGAAGATCCGCACGTTCAAGCGGACAAAAGAGCGCATGCTCGATATGCTCAAGCTGGATATGGAGAAAGTAAAGCATGTGTGCATTATGCATGCCAACAATCAGGAAGAAGCTGTTACAATCAAAAAACAGATTGCAGCTCTGCTGCCTAGATTAAAGACCGAAATCATGCCGTTTATCCCTGTGGTAAGTATCCATGCAGGTGCAGGAACCATTGGACTGTGCTGGATACACAGCGAGAACGGATACAGAGATTAGACGCACAGCATTCATCTATAGACTCTCATAGACCTGGCAGGAAACACACTTGATGTCAAAGTGTTGATCCTGTCAGGTTTTTTCGTATGTCATTGCCAATTCAAACAAACTGTGAGGTAATAAAGAAAACTGTTCTTGTTGGAGGGAAACATGTGTTAAGTCACCGCTTGTTGCTTGTTGAAGATGATCGTTCAATTAGTGAGATGGTCGGGCCATACTTGGAAAAAGAGGGCTACGACGTCACTTATGCATATGACGGCTTAGAGGCAGAACGTCAGTTCAGCCAGTCCCAACCCGGGTATGATTTGGTTATTCTGGATCTGATGCTGCCCCTCAAAAGTGGGATGGATGTGCTGCAAACCATTCGGGCAGTCAGTCTGGTACCTGTGCTCATTCTGTCTGCAAAGGATGGGGAGGTGGACAAAGCGTTAGGCCTGGGCTTCGGCGCAGATGATTACTTGAGCAAACCGTTCTCATTAATCGAACTGACTGCCCGCATCAAAGCTGCGATTCGCCGCGCCAATTATACAACTCCGTCTGTGGCTGAAGTGGCTACAGATCAGCGTATTCACATTGGAGGACTCGTAGTTGATATGGAGACGTACGAGGTGGAGCGTGAAGGTACACCCGTCAAGCTGACATCCAAGGAATTTGGAATTCTGAAGCTGTTGGTTACCCATCCTGGCAAAGTGTTCACCAAGGCTCAGATCTACGCTTCCGTCTGGAACGATCATTATTATGGAGACGAAAATATCATTAACGTACATATGCGTCGTCTGCGTGAGAAACTGGAGGCAGATCCTTCGGCTCCCCAGTATATCAAGACACTCTGGGGCATCGGGTATAAGCTGGAGGCGGAGCAGGGATGACACTGATTTTTGCCAGTACAACAGCTATTTTGGCCATTGCCGTCATTGGATTGTGGATGAGATTGCAGAAACGCACCCAACACCTGTCCTATATTCATCAGAAAATATCCGCTATTCTGGATCAAGGCACCTTTGAGCGTTTGCTTGTATTCAATAGTGATGACCAAGTCAGTCAGCTTCTGAAAGACATGAACCAGCTGCTGGATCATGCGCACCGCGCCAAAGCAGGGTATGCAAACCAGGAGAAGGAGATGCGTAATATGCTCTCCAACATTTCGCATGATCTGAAAACGCCACTCACGGTAGTGCTGGGTTATAGTGAGACCTTGCTGCACAGCCCATCATTGACCGATCAGGAACGGAAGATGATGACGGAGAAAATACAGGATAAGGCGCAGGAAGTGCTGCGTTTGATCCATTCCTTTTTTGATCTGGCGAAGCTGGAATCTGGAGATACGGAACTGATACTTAGTCGAGTGAATATCAGCGAATTATGCCGGTTGAAGATGCTTTCCTTTTATGAAATGTTGACGAATCTCGGGTTGCACGTGGAGCTGGAGATACCTGATGGGGATATCTTCGTGCAAGCGAATGAAGAAGCATTGGACCGTGTGCTGGATAATCTCATCACCAATGGAATGAAATACGGGGCAGAGGGTAAGGTACTGGGGCTTTCACTGGATCATTCGATAGGTGGACCTGTGACGGTACAGATCTGGGACCAGGGAAAAGGGATTCCGGAGAGCGAGCATAGTCGTGTGTTTGAACGCATGTATACACTGGAGGATTCCCGCAATCGACTCTATCAAGGCAGCGGCCTGGGTCTGACCATTACGAAACGGCTAATTGAGCGGATGGGTGGAAGTATTCACTTGCATAGTGTGCCACATCAACGGACTGTATTTTCGGTTAATTTAAAGGCTCGGTAGACCCTGCGTTGGCGTGTCCGGTCAGACTTAAGGTTTTTGTAAGATTTGATTAATAAAAAAGAAGACTTTTCTCTTTACAATATAGATATAGGAACCCGGACAGGGGACGTAAAGGAGAACAAGACGATGAATTATATCGCAAGAACAATAGATGTGACCAAAGTATATGAAGGGGTGGAGGTTGTATCCAACGTCAATATGAATATTAAGCAAGGTGAGATCTATGGATTCCTCGGTCCGAATGGTGCAGGTAAAACAACCATCATGAAGATGCTCACCAATCTCGTCAAACCAACCACAGGAGAGATTGAACTGTTTGGGGAGAAGCTTACGCCGACCTCCTATGAAGTGCTGAAGCGAATGGGCAGTATTATTGAATATCCTTTTTTCTACGATAGGTTGTCTGCTCGCGAGAATCTGGAGCTTCACTGTGAATACATGGGATTCTACAACAAAAAGATCATCGACAACACGATGGAAATGGTAGGGCTGAAGGATACGGGCAAGAAACCGATCAAAGACTTCTCCTTGGGCATGAAGCAAAGGCTGGGATTGGCTCGTGCACTCATAACCACACCTGAACTGCTCATTCTGGATGAACCGATTAATGGATTGGATCCGGTAGGGATCCGGGAAATGCGAGATTTGTTCAAGCGACTTAGTAATGAGTATCGGATCACCCTGTTGGTCTCCAGTCACATTCTTGGTGAGATAGAGCAGATTGCGGACACGGTTGGTGTCATTCGCGGCGGTCGTTTGGTGGAAGAGGTATCGATGGAGAGCATTCGTGGAAGTCAAAATGAGTACATCGAGTTACAGGCAGTAGATATCCGCAAAGCGACCTATGTCATTGAACATCAGCTTGGTTTGAGTAATTATAAACTGGTTGATGACCAAACGTTACGCATCTATGATCCGGGAATTATTCCATCGGAATTAACCACCAAGCTGATTCAGCATGGTATTGAGATCGAATCGATATCCAAACGGGCTCATTCCCTGGAAGAACACTTCATGAAGCTTGTGAAAGGGGATGAAGACGTTGCTTAAACTCATCAGACTTGAGATGCGGAAGCACCGCTTTGCACGTAATTTTGCAGGTGCAGGTATTGCCAGTTTAGCCATTCTTCTTTTCCTGATCATGATTGGATTCGTGGATGTGGGAGCAGAAGATTATGCCTATGCCGATTACCAGACCGCCTTTATGATTATCGATACATTTGTGAGAGCGACCTTTATCATATTTGCCGGAGCTTTAATATCCAAGCTGGTGATCAGTGAGTATAGAAATAAAACGATGAACGTCATGTTCACCTATCCCATCCAGCGTCATAAAATCATTGCTGCAAAATTGATTATCGTGTTTGGTTTTACATTTGTGATGATTATGGTTACCGATCTGTTGATGGGTTCACTGTTGTTGATTGTTAATCATTTCTACTCCTTCATTCCCGGATCATTGACAAATCAGGATATATTGGGACTTCTGGTGAAGTACAGTATGAGTTCTCTATCGGCTGCATGTATGGCACTCATTCCCCTATTCTTCGGTATGCGTAAGCATTCTGTTACCACTACGATGGTCTCGTCCATTTTGCTGGTTTTGATTGTCTGCTCTGGCTTCAACGGGTCGGAAGTTTCCATTCATTCGCTTATTATTATCCCTCTGACCCTTGGAGCAGTAGGGATATGGATTGCTTCAATGTCCATGGTTCGTCTGGAGACAAAAGATGTGAACTGAAACATTCGGAAAACCATGCTCTGTATGGCTTCAGATGCCATTGACATCCGCTCGTACAAGGGATAGGATAATGTCAACTGAGACACGAAGGAGAATGCAACTACCATGACGATTCCAAAAACATTAACAATAGCTGGTTCGGACACGAGCGGCGGTGCAGGTATTCAAGCTGATTTGAAAACTTTTCAGGAGCTGGGTGTGTATGGCATGACCGTACTGACTACGGTTGTGGCAATGGAGCCCGAAACATGGGATCACCAGGTCTTTCCTGTTGATTTAAATGTAGTTGAAGCGCAGCTTCGCACTGTTCTGGACGGTATCGGTTTCGATGCCATGAAGACAGGTATGCTCGGTTCTGTAGATATTATTGAACTGGTAGCAAAACATATTCGCCGCAGCGGTCTGCCACAGATCGTTATCGATCCGGTAATGGTTTGCAAAGGTACAGACGAAGTGCTGCAACCGGAAAATACGGAAGCGATGATCGAATTCCTGTTGCCAGGTGCTGATCTGGTTACCCCTAATCTGTTCGAAGCATCCCAACTGGCGAAGAGTGGACCGATTCGCTCCAAGGAACAGATGGAAGCAGCGGCAGCAGCAATTCATGCCCATGGCTCGAAACATGTCCTGATCAAGGACAGAGGTGTCATTAGCCCTGGTAAAGCAATGGATCTACTCTATGATGGAACCAACTACGAATGGTTTGAAGCCGATGTTGTCGGCTCCGGATATACGCATGGTGCGGGCTGCACGACGTCTGCGGCGATTACCGCTGGATTGGCTCGTGGTCTTTCAGTGAAAGAGGCTGTTCGTGAAGGTAAAGCCTTTGTGACCAAAGCGATTGCTGGCGGATTCCCGCTGAACCGTTTTGTTGGTCCGACACTGCATGTGGCACACCGTCTGGAGCAACAACGCTAAGTGTTACCAGGGAGCGCGCAGTAGCGCATCAATTCTGGATAACACACTTCGATTTCATTCAAGTAGCTGTCAATGAGCAGGAACTTGCTCGTTGATGGCTTCTTTTTCATGCGAATTTTTATAAAAATTAGTAACTTTTGGCTTATATTAATCGTATATATCATGGGAGCATTCCAAAACATGTATGGACACATGAACGACACATGGAATAGGTATGTTAACATCAGAAATCTAAAAAGGAGAGTCGGCCATGATCAGAACAGTGCTTCTGGTGGAAGATGAAAGCCGCATTCGTGAGATTGTGGCCGATTATTTCATAAAAGAACAATGGAACGTCATAGAAGCAGAACATGGAGTACAGGCACTGGAACTGTTGGCTCTGCATGAGGTGGATCTGGTTATTCTGGATGTTTTGATGCCTGAAATGGATGGATGGACGTTATGTGGGCATATTCGATCCCAATCCACCGTACCTATTATCATGCTGACTGCACGGTCCGAGGATGACGATAAAATTCATGGATTTCAGCTGGGCGTAGACGATTACGTTACCAAGCCGTTTAGTCCACGTGTGCTGGTTGCACGTGCAGAGACATTAATGAAGCGTGTTGAAGGTGCAATTGGACGAGAGCAGGGTGTGATTCGCTTCGGACAGGTAACCCTTGATCCATGGGCCAGACGCCTGGAGAAGGACGGAATTGAAGTGGAACTTGCACCAAAGGAATATGATCTGTTGCTTTATTTGGTACGTAATGCAGGCATTGTGTTGTCCCGGGATGCCATTTTGAATCGGATCTGGGGATTTGATTTTGAAGGTGACTCACGTGTTGTGGATACTCACATCAAGAAGTTGCGCAGCAAATTGGGTGATGAAGCCAAGTGTATCCGGACGGTGATTGGCACTGGATATCGTTTCGAGGCAGAAGCATGAGAAGAAATGGCGTAACGATGAAGCTTTTCCTGGTCATGGCAGGATGTCTGGTTCTTCTATATGGTACGACGGTTTTTGCCCAGTTGGTCTGGTTCCCCGACTTCTATCAGCATCAAAAGGTCAGCAGTATGAAGAAAAAGCTGTCCAAGTTCGAACAGCAATATTCCAATGGACATTGGAGTGATTTACAGCTAGCCAAGGAGACCGGGAAATTCATGCGTCAGAATCAGTCACATCTGGTCATTCTGACGAATACCGGAAGACTGGTTAATGACCCGTTCCACATTACGTTGCTTCAGGAAGATGGAAGTCACGTGAAGGTGTCCTTGTCCTTGTTTATCAATAGTGAGAATGCTGGCTGGATTACATCCCATCTGAAATATGGGCAAGAACTGACGGTGAGAGGTCCGGCCAGCGAGTCCATGGTCTATCCATTCAAAATCCAGGATGCCACTTCTGCCGCATGGGGAACAGAAAGCTTTCAGGAATCAATTGAACCGGTAAAGGAATGGTCAGGCGTATTGACCGAAGTAGTTCTTCCCAATCTGGCAACGTGGAGTCAGAGGCAGGGCCTGCTGGTGCAAGCACTGGATAGCCGGTTCCCTTTGTCCACCGAAGACCAACTGGCCTTGGCGAATGGCAAAATGCTCAATGAAGAGTGGATGGATAGCTGGAGCGGTGTTCGCAATGTCATCACCATTGCTCCAGTGCATCGTTCCGGACCTGAGCAACAACTGATCTTCTCGCTCACCTCTCTACAGGAGATGAGGGAAGCGAATGAGGCAACCCGTTTGTTCTATGCGTATTTCGGCATAGGGGCATTTATATTGATTCTGTTGCTGGCGTTACTCCTGTCCCGAATTGTAACGAAGCCGCTCTTGGCCTTGAACCATGTCGCCAAGAAAATGTCTACACTGGATTTCACGGTGAAATCACCCATCCGGCGCAATGATGAAATCGGCAGTCTGTCTAACAGCCTCAATGCCTTGTCGGGAACTTTGGGTCAGACACTGGAAGAACTGAGGCAGGCCAACACGCAGATGCGTACAGATATGGAAATGAAACAGGAGATTGAACAGCGTCAGCGCAAGTTTTTTGCCGATGCATCACATGAACTTAAGACACCAATCAGCATTATTAAGGGATATTCTGAAGGGCTGAAGGATGGCGTGAGTGAGAGCAAACGGGAGCGTTACATTGAGATCATTGCCGATGAGGCGATCAAAATGGAAACGATGGTTGAAGAGATGCTGGATCTGGTGCGACTGGAATCCTCAGCAGTTCAATTGAATACGGATGCTGTTGCACTTGCTGACATGATTGAAGATATCGCCGGCCGTCTGGGTCCGCAACTGAAGGACAAAGGATTGGATGTGGTGCTTGTATCCACAACAGAACAGACGGTTGAGGGTGACCGAAGCAAGCTGGAGCAAGTTATTTTCAATATCATGATGAATGCTATACGTCATGCGATACCACATACCGATATAACTATTGAGATTAGCAGGCGTGAAGGTTTTGTCCATATTTCCATTGAGAACAAGGGCGAGCAGATAGCTGAAGCTGAGCGGCAGTATATATGGGAGAGGTTCTATCGGGTAGAGCGCTCACGTAATCGTAAAATGGGGGGGACCGGGCTTGGTCTGGCCATTGCGAAGCAGATTCTTGATCTGCATGGGTGCAGTTATGGAGTGGAGAATACACCGGATGGAGTCCGTTTTTATATTATTTTTCCTAAAGCCTAGTACGAAAGGGAGTCAAATCTTATGAAGTCTTTACCATCGATTTTAACCTTGGGGAATCTGAGTTCAGGCATGTTGGCAGTTATTATGGCTATTCATGGTGAATTTGCCCTGGCTGTGATGATGATATGGGTAGCGATGTTCTTTGATCTGTTTGACGGGTATGCGGCTCGTAAATTGCATTGTGAGGGTGAGTTCGGCAAGTCCCTGGACTCACTTGCGGATGTAGTTTCATTCGGAACAGCACCCGTGCTGATTCTGTACCTGAATTCCATGCTTGAAGTGAGTGTGCTGGGGATGGCCCTGACTGCATTGTTTCCGGTTTGTGGTGCTTTGCGTCTGGCCCGTTATAACTGTCAGAAGACAGGAAGCAGTGGTTTTGTAGGGATGCCGATTACATTTGCCGGAGGTCTGATGTCCTTTTTCGCACTCTGGAGTCCTTATTTCACACAGGGTGTAGCCTATCTTGTCATTATTGTATTATCCGGTCTCATGGTGAGCCAAATCCGATTCCCGTCTCTAAAACAAGTGTTAGCCTCACATGAGAAGGATATTGTGGAACCGAAATAAGGAGCGAGTCAGTATGGAATTTGCAAAAGAATTTATTGGTCAATATGGTTATTTCGCAATATACGGACTACTGGCTCTTGGCGTTATTGGCATGCCGATTCCGGATGAGGTGATGATGACTTTTGTCGGATATCTCGCCTCCATCTCGGTATTGAATTACTCCGTATCCATCGCCGTCAGTTTCGGTGGGGCATTTACCGGCGGATTGCTCAGCTACATGATCGGCAAGAAGGCGGGCAGGCCGCTGGTTGAAAAATACGGCAAGTGGGTCGGCGTCAACGCCAAACGATTCAGCAGGGTGGAGTCGTGGTTTCTCAAATATGGATATTGGTCCATCATCCTGGGTTACTTCATTCCAGGCATTCGTCATCTGATGTGTTGTTTCTCCGGAATTAGCAAGATGGCCATCGGCAGGTACGTCCTCGTATCGGGCATTGGTGCTTTTGTATGGTGTGTTGCCTTTATCTCCATTGGTTTTTATGTCGGTGTACTAACTTAAAATGGGACAGCCTGTTGCAACAACAGGCAAAGATCGAAGACCTCTTGAGTGTAAGGTGGTCTTTTTTTGTTTTTCTATATATGGTAGGAGACCTCATTCTAAGTAATTTAATCGACTACAAGCAACTTACCCTTGGAGCTGTAAACTAGCCCGCAAGCTATTTCAAGTAATACTTGTTGATCAATCAGGCTGTGAAGAACTCTTCGAGCATGCTGATCCGTGATTCGCAGGTGTGTTGCTAGTTCCGAGGGGGCAAATGGACGGATGATGCGTCTGGCATAACGTACAGTCTCGGCTTCAAGCCAATTTAAGGATGTGGGAACGTTCGTAGCAATGAATTTCCCCATAAAAGAGAGCACAAGCTGTTGGCACCATTTCGGTTCGTCTTTAATGGAGAGATACGCGATCGGCAGAAAATCCAATCATCCAGCGTTAGCAGACAATGCCGCCAGCATAAATCTTTAAAACGCCTTACATCCAGATCACGGGCATGTGGTCCGTATCCTTGAATCTCAATACCTCCTTTAACGCCTTTACCTGGCATGTAAGCAAGAACCAGATACAATAAGCCGTTATGAAAGTCTCGAACTTCCCATTCGGGGTTGCAAATGGTTAAAGTTTTTCATCACGGGAAACCTGACTGAACGCAAAAATTCCAATGTGCCATGTTCAAGTCCATTTTCTAGTCTGGACAGCACTCTAGGGTTCGTTTCTTCCTCCAAAAGGGAGTGCATCCAGAATTCGTAAGCCTCATCAAAATCAATGCTCATCGTTTTCATCTCCTCTAAAAATAAAATAGCACGTGAACAGGGCTTCAGGTCGTCATGTGAAAATACAAAAAGCCGCTCCGACCATTTCCAACCTTCGCGTTGAAGGGAAAATGGATCAAAGCGGACTGTTAAGTTTTGAACGGTGACATGCCCTTAACCACTTAAATGAGATTCTTCAATTCCTCGTTCGACTTGTTTTTCCCCTTTTTTGCGTGCAAAGGTGATTTTGAGGAGTGGTGGAGTAACCAGTGTAGTCACAATGACCATGATCACGACGCTCGTGAAGTATTCCGGATCAAGTAATCCGGAAGCAAGTCCCGTTGAAGCGATAATGAGAGCAACTTCACCTCTTGATATCATTCCTGAACCAATGGCCAGTGAAGATGTCATATTAAATCCGGTCAGTCGTGCACCAGCTCCACCACCGACAAGTTTGGTAATAATAGCGATAAGACTGATAACAACAATAAACCAAATTTGTGAACCCACACCATCAAAGGTGACATTTAAGCCAATACTTACAAAGAACACTGGAACAAAAATTCCGTAGGCGATCGGTTCCAGTTTGGTTTCGACTTCATGTTTGAAGTTGGTTTGGGAGATGGCGATACCCGCGGCAAATGCTCCAATGATTCCAGCAACACCCATCCACTCTGCAAAGTACGAGAAGCCAAAACAAATAATTAATCCCGCAGTAATGACGGTCTCGGTTACTTTCAGTGGTGCCATCCACTTCATGATGCGTGGAACAAGGAACCAGCTGGCAGCGATGATGATCACAAAGAACAACAGCTTTTTACCAATAAGCAAGGAGATCGAAGTGTCTCCTCCACCAGTACCCAGCAAGCTCATCATAACGGCAAGAATGACAACGACCAGGACATCATCAACTACAGCTGCTCCAAGGATTGTTGTACCCTCACGAGAGCTGAGTTGATCCATGTCTTTCAGTGTCTGAACCGAAATGCTGACGGAAGTGGCACAGAATAAAAGTCCAAAGAACAGCGCGTGTGTCTGTGACATACCAAAGGCCATGGCGGAACCGTACCCTCCGATAAAAGGCAAAATAATACCACCGACTGCTACGGCAAAGGCCGCCTTCCAGTTTTTCTTTAATTGCTCCAGATCGGTTTCAAGTCCGGCAATGAACATTAACAGCAATACCCCGATCTCAGCCATATAATGCACGAAATCACTTTGCTGAACCCAACCGAGAATTGCAGGCCCGAGGACGACACCCACAATCAGCTTTCCTAAAACCGATGGTTGACCCAATCTTACGGATAGATCACCAGCAAGTTTGGTAAAGATTAAAATAAGTGCAAGAACCAAAATAAATTCCATAGGTTTACTCCCCTCCAGTAGTAGCGTCTATAGGTTAACCAGCCCAAGGGCGATCCATTCTCAGCTTAAAAAAGACAAAAAGGCACAGAAAGGCATTAGGAAAAGTGCCGTTCTGTGCCTAAAAAAGACAAAGAGGGGCCCTTGGTGACAGGCTCCTCCAGTTTCAACGCGTATGTGATTAATTGCAATAATTATACCACAAATATGGACTTGGGTAAATGGGAGCTGGTTTGGATTTGATTGAAAATAGCCGTAAAGGGGCATTTTATCATGTAGTACTAAGGTTTTTGTTCAGAGTGTTGTCACTTAACAGCCCGGAATTGCCGAGATATAATGATATAGAACATAGAAGTTAGGATATGAGGAGGATTTTGCATTGGGCAAAAATAACAAAGGGGAGCCGAACATTCCATCCCCGACGAGTAATAAAAATTTCGCAGGCATCATTATCACCATTTCCATTCTCGCTAATGTCATTATTTTATTATTGTTCTTCGCACCGTCGATTGGTTACAAAGGTGATGTAACCTTTGATATTACGGTGTTGCCGCGGTTTAATGCCGTGTTTAACAGCTTTACCTTCATCTTCCTGCTCGCAGCGCTTATTGCTATTATCAAGCGGAATGTGAAGCTGCACAAACGATTTATTCTTGCTGCATTCTCAACGACACTGTTATTCCTTGTGACCTATCTGACGTTTCATTACCTCTCACCAGAGACGTCCAAATACGGCGGCGAGGGCATCATTCGTTCGATCTATTTCTTCATTCTGATTACCCATAGTATACTGGCAGCCCTGATTGTTCCATTGGCATTGTTCACACTTGTCTGGGGTTGGACGAATCAATTGAAAAAACACCGCAAAATTGCACGTTGGACGATGCCAATCTGGCTGTACGTCAGTTCTACAGGTGTTGTGGTATATCTCATGATGGCACCATATTATTAATGTAATGAACGTTTCACTGTGCTAATTAGTTTGACTTGCGGGTAATGTTTCCATGGAAGGAGGGTTCACGTTTATGTACAGAGTCGTTTTGATTCGCCATGGACAGAGCATGTGGAATGTAGAGAATCGTTTTACCGGATGGACAGATGTGGATCTGACGACGGATGGTTACGGAGAAGCTCGCAAAGCAGGGAAGATCATGAAGGAACAGGGATTTGATTTTGATTACGCCTATGCATCCGTGCTGAAACGTTCTATCCGAACACTCGATATTGCGCTGGATGAAATGGACCTCATGTGGATTCCCATTACGAAGACTTGGAAGCTGAATGAACGCCATTATGGTGCGCTGCAAGGACTGAACAAACAGCAGACGGCTCTGAAGTATGGGGAAGACCAAGTAAAGGAATGGAGACGATCCGTGAACGTATCTCCCCCGGCACTGGACGAAACGGATGACCGTTATGTGCAGGATCTGGACAAGTACAAGCGGCTCGGATGTACCATTCCTTTTACGGAGAACCTGATGGATACTTCGAAGCGTGTACTGGACTACTGGAATGCGGAGATTAAACCGATGGTGTCTGCTGGCAAAAGAGTGCTGATCTCTGCGCATGGGAACACGCTCCGTTCACTCGTCATGCATCTGGACCAATTGTCCGAAGCAGACGTGATGGCGCTCAATATCCCGACAGGCATTCCGCTTGTCTACGAATTGGATGAAGATCTGCATCCCATCGGACACTTTTATCTGACCGCCGATGGTTCTACCTACAAACATGAAGAGATGACCCATGTGGCAACGCCATCTGATTAAACGGGTGTGTGAACGTTTATGCCTCAACAGAGCAAGTGAAGATGACCGCTGAATTTTAATTCAGCGGTCATCTTTTTTTCTGCGATCAAGCTTGCACTTCGTTTCGTTTTGCTCCCACAGGGTAATTGTCAAACAAGACACGATGTACATTTATCCTGAAGGAGGAGAAGCACATGTCTAAAAGAAGAGGAATTATCATGACGGCTATCGGCGCAGGTGTGACTTATCTGATGAGGAACAAACAAGCAAGAGATAAGTTGTTTAGCACTGTCTCGGGTATGATGAAAAACTCCAATTCGTCGTCCAATGGAACAAGTAAAACTAGACCACGCGTGGAAGTGAAATAGATTGCGATAGTTCGTTTATCGTTGAATTAAAATGATGATCATGAGAAACCTGGAGATGAAGTCGTTCCAGGTTTTTTTGTGCAATCAAAAGCAGTCCATTGCTTTTGTGTGTAAAGCGATTTTTGTCAGCAAGAATGATACAATGGATACTTGCAGAACGTATGAAGGGAGATGCAATATGAAGAAAAATCGTCTGGGTACATCCGAACTGATGGTGTCTGAGATTGGGCTGGGATGTATGTCACTTGGAACTGAAATGGAGCATGCTATGGGCCTGATTCATGAGGCTCTGGATCATGGAGTCAATCTGCTGGATACTGCTGATCTGTACGACGCAGGGCGTAATGAGGAAATTGTAGGACAAGCTATTAAAGGGCGTCGGGACCAAGTCATTGTGGCGACCAAAGTAGGTAATCGTCGTATGCCGGGCAAAGAGGGCTGGTCATGGGACCCGTCCAAAGCCTACATTAAGCAGGCTGTACATGAAAGTCTGAAGCGTCTGCAGACCGATTACATCGATCTGTATCAGCTGCATGGCGGGACCTTGGACGACCCCATCGAAGAGACGATTGAAGCGTTTGAGGAACTGAAGAAGGAAGGACTTATCCGATATTACGGAATTTCCTCCATTCGTCCCAATGTGATTCGGGATTATGTAAAGAGGGCATCCATCGTCAGTGTGATGAACCAGTACAGCATTGCTGACCGCAGAGCGGAAGAAGAAGTGCTGCCTTTGTTGGAACAAAAGGGGATCAGCGTAATTGCCCGTGGGCCCGTAGCTAGCGGTGTGCTAGCCGATTCTGGATCTGCCAAGGCAGACAAAGGTTATCTGGACTACACACCAGAGCAACTATATACCATTCGGCAAGGGCTAAGTCGTCTTGTTACGGATCAACGGAGCATGGCTCAGACGGCTATTCGCTACGCATTATCCCATCCTGCCGTAGCAGCTGTTGTCCCTGGTGCCAGTTCAAGAGAACAGTTGCTGCACAATATGGCTGCTTCGAATTCGCCTGCACTCACCGCTGCGGAAATTCAGGAAATACGAGAGCTTAGTCCCGCTAATCTGTACAAGCAGCATCGTTAACTCGGTCCAGCCTATTTTCAATTGTAACTATACAAGGTACAATGAAGATCAGCCAAAAAAGGAACATAAAAGGGAGAGAAGACATATGGAAAGAATTCAAAGTGAACAGCAGTATTTGGATACAATCAACTCTGATGGTTTTACCGTCATTAAATTTGATACAACCTGGTGTCCGGATTGCAAAAACCTGGATCGTTTTATCGGGGATGTTATCGACCAACATACGGACAAAACCTTCTATGCCCTGGATGCAGAGAAGTTCCAGCCTTTTGCCGAAGAGAATGGTGTACGCGGGATTCCAAGCCTGCTCGTCTTCCAGAACGGCAAGAAAATCGCACATCTGCATAGCAAATGGGCTAAAACACCTGCTCAAATCTCCGAGTATCTGGAGACGCTTGAATCCAAAGTTTAAGCGTACGAAGGCTCAGCAGTTTGTTTAATTAACTTAGCTAAGGAAACCTCTTCTTGTCACGCGACAGGAAGGGTTTTTCTGCTTCATTCCAGCACGCATGATGTGTATTCAAATCTGCATTCGAAGTGGAGAAACAACGCTTGTTTAGAATTTGTTCAGTGCTCCCATGTATACTGTGAGAACAAACTGAATATTTGGAGTGAACAAGACCCATATGAAGAATGAAATTTTTGAGGAAATGCACCAATTAAGTCACAATGATGACCGGAGATATCGATTGTTGATGATTGGAGTAAAACAACTGCTGCAGGAACAAAAGGAGAATAGATATAATCTGCGTGAGAGATTAAAGAGTCGAAAGAAACACCGGAACATTCAAGTAAAAGAGTGGTACTAGCCAGCCTGCATTTCAGAAGTGAACATAAATATGGATGTCCATAATACATAGTAAACCTAGTCGGCATCACCTATGATCCAATCCGGCAGAGAAGGAAGTAATGAAGGGTCAAACTTCTTCTAATTACAGATATTCCTGTCTCTGAAGCCGTTACAGAATCGTGAAGCAACAGAAACGTAGCTCAGAATATAAAATATGGCGGCCTCACTTCCCAAGGGAAAGTGAGGCCGCCATTGATTTTGCCGTTCTATTTACTTGAGTTGTAATGCTTACATCAAAATAATAAAGAACACGGCTGCCAAGACAAAGCGATATACAGCAAAGACGGTCAGGCTCAATTTTTTCAAAATGGACAGGAACGTCTTGATCGCAAGCATGGCGACGATGAAAGCAGCGATGAATCCAATCGCAAAGATTGGGAAATCACTGCTGTTCAGGTGATCGATACTTTTGTAAAGGTCATATCCCGTAGCACCAATCATAATTGGTACAGACACGAGGAATGTGAACTCCGCAGCGGCTACACGGCTTACCCCTGCAATGAGACCGCCTGAGATCGTTGACCCGGAACGGGAGAAGCCTGGCCACAATGCCAAGATCTGAAATATACCCACCGTGAATGCCTGTTTGTAAGAGATATCGTCAACATCATGGGTTGTAATTCGTTCACTCTTACGGCTCCAGCGTTCGGCCACGATCATCAATATACCACCTATAACGAGGCTGTACAGCACTGTTTCCGGACCAAACAAATGTGCTTTGATCCAGTCGCGGAATACAAGTCCGATGACTACGGCAGGAACCATCGCCAGGAAGATATGTCCCAGATTGAGGCGGCGGGAGTAAGGTCTGCTCCCTCCAGTGAAGCGGAACATATCAATGAATTTGTTCCAGTACAGTACTACAACAGCAAGTACAGCTCCGAGTTGAACAACCACCTCAAACGTTTTGACTGACTCGTTGTCCTCTGATAAACCGAGCAAATGGGCAGTCAGGATCATGTGTCCAGTGGAGGATACGGGCAAAAATTCTGTCAAACCTTCGATGATGCCCATAATAATGGATGATATAATATCCAATTCTCTTCCTCCTTGAAATGCAGGTGACAGCATAGGCTGTCCTGCTTGACCATGCCTGTTCATTTGAACAAGGCTATCACCTATTATGATCACAAATGCACTCAACTTCAACTTATGCTTGTAACCATTTGTTTAAAACTATATTGACAAAAACCTAGTTATCCCATAGGATATAAATTAACTGACTGACTGATCAATCGGGAGGGTTACATGAATGACCAAAATCAACGGTTTGGAACCCGGTGAAGAACGGCGGGACCAAATAATACGCATAGCGATGGAGCGTTTTGCAACCCAAGGCTACCATCAGACGAAAATTTCCGATATCGTCCGCGAGGCTGGTGTGGCGCAAGGGACGTTCTACTGGCACTTCAAGAGTAAAGAAGCCATTGCTTCGGAGATTGTCTTAACGGGCAAGGAGGAGTTGCTTGAGGCGATCGGACAAGGGTACCGCAAGGATGCAGGATCGGTAGAAGATATGGTGAAAGCATCGGAAAGGCTGTTCACTGACTTGTTTTTGTTTGCCGCGCAGAATCGCTATTTTATGGAACTGTTGCTCAAAGGCATCGTGACGGAAGAATCCGTACAACGCCTGGTCGAGGAGACACGTAATGCTGTGGAAACTGCGTTTCGTCACAATATGGAACGTGCCATCGAGCTCGGCATGTTGCCTAAGGGCATGGATGTACCGCTTCGAGCAGCGCTATTGGTAAGCATGATTGAAGGCATGATAACACGCTGGTTGTTCGGTTCCGATGAGTTGCACAGCAAGTTCTCAGCCATGACAGCTTCATCGCTGGCAGCTGAGGCAGCAAGCTTTGAGTTTTACGGACTATTAGGCTCGTAAGATTCACATGATTAAACAAATAGCAGGGAATAATGGGTACAACTGCGGTTTAGTCACAATAAAGTAACCCAATGCACATCCAGATTAATACACGACTGAGAGGAAGTTAACGTAATGAACAAAACATATGGATCGAAAACTCGTAAAGGCTGGTCTTTGACAGCAATTCTGCTGATGACCGTGCTGGTACTTAGTGCTTGTGGAAGTAAGGCAACAGACAATGGAAGCACAAATGGTGCACAGGCAAGTAATGAATTGGAGCAGATCAAGTCGGCTGGCGTTATCAAAGTGGGCATGATGGGCACATACGCACCGTACAACTTCCTGAACGATAAGAAAGAAATGGACGGCTACGATGCTGATATTGCACGTGAAGTTGCGAAGCGTCTTGGGGTTGAAGTTGAATTTGTATCTCAGGAGTTCTCCGGTCTGACACCAAGTCTGCAAGCCAAAAAGCTGGATGCCATTATCAGCCAGATGACGATTACCGATGATCGTAAGAAAGTACTGGATTTCAGTGATCCGTATATTACGAACCAAGTTAAAATTATTGTAAAAGAAGATAATAACGATATTACCAAGCTGGAAGACTTCAAAGGAAAAACGATTGGCGTAGGTTTGGGTACAAATGATGAATCATATCTGCGCAATGAAGTATTGCCAAAAGTGGGAGACTTCACGATTAAAACCTATGACGATGTCATCTCTTCACTCAAAGATCTGAATGCTGGTCGGATTGACGCAACAATTAACAATATGTATGCACTGAAACCGATTGTGGATGCCAACGGATTGAATATTAAAGCTGTAGGTGAACCGATTAAGAGTGACCAGGCAGGTATTGCTGTTCGTAAAGACAATCCGGAACTCGTAGCAGCACTGAATGATGCTCTCAAAGGCATGAAAGATGATGGCACGTACAATACCATTTTCAAAAAATGGTTTGGTGAAGAGCCTGCGCAATAACGAACCTGCAAGGCGAAGGGAAGATTTGACCCATGGAACTGGTATTTGAGAATATCCCCTTTTTTCTGAAGGGGGCTTACTATACGCTGTATGTAACTGTGATCTCCATGTTTTTTGCGTTCATCATTGGAGTGCTCGTTGCCATTGCTCGTCTGAAGGGACCGATGTGGCTTAGGTTGATCGCAAGGTTTTATGTATCCATCATGCGGGGAACCCCGCTGCTGGTGCAATTATTCGTCATTTATTACGGATTGGTCGATTATGGAGTGACCTTGGGATCACTCACGGCTGCATGTCTGGGACTCAGTCTGAATGCAGGAGCGTTTCTGTCGGAGACGTTCCGTGGAGCCATTCAGGCTGTACCAAAAGGACAGACCGAAGCTGCATATGCAACGGGAATGACCCCGGCTCAAGCGATGAGACGGATTATCTTCCCGCAGGCTGTGCGCATTGCCATCCCGCCGATGGGTAACACCTTCATTGGCATGTTGAAGGAAACATCACTTGTGGCGGCGATTGGTGTCACCGAGTTATTACGGTCAGCACAACTGCTGGTATCACAATATGCATTGAACATGCCGTTTTATCTGGCCATCGGTGTGATCTACTGGATCATGAGTATCGGCTTCTCGGCCATTCTGGAACAAGTGGAGCGCCGGTTGGCCCGGGCTTACTGATGGGAGGGGAGAAGCGATGATTACAACAACCGGACTTACCAAACGTTTTCAGCAAAATGAAGTACTTACGAACATCGATCTGCATGTCGATGCCAAAGATATTGTTGTATTGCTTGGCCCAAGTGGTTCAGGCAAAAGTACCTTACTGCGCTGTCTGAATGGGCTGGAGGAGCTGTCCGGAGGACAGATCGAAGTCAACGGCATTGTGGTCAACAGCGCAGATCCGCTGCGAGTCCAGCGTGCCCGGGTACTGGAGATTCGTCGCCAGACCGGCATGGTATTCCAGCAGTTCAATCTGTATCCGCACAAGACAGTGCTGGGTAATGTGATGGAAGGTCTTGTTACGGTGAAAAAAATCAAACGTGACGAAGCGGCTGAACGCGGCCGGATTCTGCTGGATCGGGTGGGCCTGTCGGACAAGCAGGATGCGTATCCATCCCGATTATCCGGTGGACAACAGCAGCGGGTTGCCATTGCACGTGCACTCGCGATGGAGCCGGAAGTGATGCTGTTTGATGAGCCCACTTCAGCCCTTGACCCTGAATTGGTCGGAGAGGTACTTTCCGTCATGAAGGAGTTGGCAGAGGAGGGTATGACGATGCTGGTCGTGACGCATGAATTGAAGTTTGCCCGTAATGTGGCGAACAAAATCGTCTTTATGGCGGATGGATCGATTGTGGAAGAAGCAAGTCCACAGGCGTTCTTTGAACAGCCGAAGCAAGAACGCACTCGCCGTTTCTTGCAACAAATTACTGAATTCTAATTACATTACTACAATTTATACTGATTGATACGATCGATTATAGCGATAAGCTGCTGAGTGAAGGGGACGGAATCGATTCTGAAGAAGCGTAGCGCTCGCCTTTGTCTCCGAATATTGTCCTTTGTGAATATAAATCAAAAATATTTGGAGACAACAGCGATCGGAAGAACGAGCTGTACCCGGAACGGAGTTCTGCAAATCGTAAACTATTGTGAGAAAGAAGGATAACATCATGAATGTAACAACCGTATGGAAAGGCAAACGTGCGTTTACTTCCGAAGGACCCTCTGGCTACGCCGTTGGCATGGATGCCACTGCTGCTTATGGTGGTGACAGCAAGGGAGCTACCCCAATGGAATTGTTACTGGCGGGTCTCGGCGGCTGTATGGGAATCGATATTACGATGATTCTGGATGCTTTCCTGGACAAAATTGAGTCGATTGAGATTGAAGCGCAAGGCACACGCAGTGAAGAGATGCCCAAAGGCTTCACATCCATTGATCTGATCTTCAAAGTCGATGGGGATATCCCGGATTATCGCATCTGGAAAGCCATCCAGATGGCTGAGGAAAAATATTGTGCAGTTTCCGCTTCGCTGAACGCTGATATTCATCCTAAACTGATCCTCAATGGGGTAAGTACACCTCGTCCTTAATAGCACACGAACAGATTCTATACTAAGCAGGCACTTCCAATCGTGGGAGTGCCTTTTTTGGCTTTTCTAACCTATCAACAGTTCGTAAGTAAAGTCAGGCTGGATGTTGAATAAGGTTCCAGATGCCCATGAATTTCGTGATAGCCTGATCGATCGTTGCATGAGGAACACCGTCACGGGCTTGGGTAGAGATGCCTTGCATAAAGGTATCAAATACGGTGGTCAGCATGTGTACATTCGTGGAAGCAGGAATTTCACCCACATCCACAGCACGCTGGATGCAATCCTGTAGGCGGTTGCGAGTCAGCTTTCTTTTCTCAGCGGCAATTTCACGGATATGATTGTTTTTGGAAGAACATGTGCTGGCTGACAGCACAATTAAACAGCCAGATGGATGTGTGCTGTCTGTTTGCATTTTTGCGGTACTTCTTAATGTTGTTTCGATCGCTTCTCTTGGTGACAGTGTGAGATCCGAGAAACTTTCCGTCACACGTCCAAACGTATCCATATATCGTTCTACTGCTTCTTTATACAGCGCTTCTTTGGATTCAAAGGCTGCATAGAAGCTGGCTGCTGAAATATCCCCCATGGCTGCTCGAAGCTGAAGTAATGAAGTGGCCTCGAAACCTTGCTCCCAAAAGAGCATCATCGCTTGTAATAGGGCTTCATCCCGATCGAAAATGCGCGGACGTCCCGTTCTTGCCATAAGAGTTCCCCCCTCTTTTTCTTAATTATATACTAATCGATCCAAAAGTCATTGACAAGGTGAGACGGTCTGAATAATATAAGGAATGATCGATCCATAATTCGATTACTTGTTCTACATTAACTTAAAAGGAGCTGCACAGATGTCGAATATATCTTCTCATCGTTTTCCGTGGTTGGGGTTGCTTGCCCTGGCTGTGGCGGGTTTCATAGCCATCATGACTGAAACACTTCCTGCGGGGTTACTGCCGCAAATTAAAGAAGGGCTGCAGATCTCTGAGGCAGGGGCGGGGCAGCTTGTCACCTTTTATGCGGTTGGGTCACTGGTTGCGGCCATACCTGTGGCGCTGCTAACCAGGGGCTGGCGGAGGCGTCCGCTTTTACTTCTGTCCATTATCGGTTTCCTTGTTTTCAACACCATTACTGCCCTCTCGCAAAACTATGTACTGACACTATTCGCTCGTTTCTTGGCCGGTGTTGCAGCTGGTGTCTCCTGGGGCCTAATTGGTGGTTATGCATTACGCATGGTACCTGAGCATCTCAAGGGAAGGGGCATGGCTGTGGCTATGATTGGAACGCCGCTTGCCTTATCATTTGGTGTTCCGGCAGGTACGCTGCTTGGTTCATTTATGGGCTGGCGCTCGGTGTTCTGGCTGATGTCGTTGCTGGCGTTTGTACTGATTTTCTGGGTGCTCTGGAAAGTACCCGATTATCCGGGGCAGTCAGCTGATAAACGTATCTCAGTCAGGCAAGTGTTGTTCACCCCCGGTATCATTCCCATTTTGACTGTCGTTTTGGCCTGGATGTTGGCTCATAATATTTTATACACGTATATAGCTCCTTTTCTCGCCGATGTCGGTATGGAATCCAAGGTTGGACTCATTTTACTTGTATTTGGTCTGATGGCATTGGTAGGCATCTGGATTACAGGTATTTTCATTGATCGGTGGTTACGTATGCTGGTTCTCATGAGCCTTGCGGGATTTGCTTTGATTTCCCTCGTATTAGGTCTTTGGAGTGAGCACGTTGTAATCGTCTTTGGTTCTGTTGCGCTGTGGGGTCTGACATTTGGCGGTGCGGCTACCCTGTTACAGACTGCACTTGCACAAGCTACAGGCGAACAGGGTGTGGATCTCGTCATGCCGATTAATACAACCGTTTGGAATCTGGCTATTGCCCTTGGGGGAATGGCGGGAGGTGTTCTTCTGAATCAATGGGGAGCTTCGTCATTTAACTGGGCCATCTTGGCTTTAACATTGGTGGCTTTGATTGTGGCATGGCGTGCCAAAGGATATGGATTCCGCCCATCTAGGAGTCACTAAACTTCTTTCAGTAGAAAATAATTCCGTAAGCCTGGTCGCCATGTTAATGGCGGCCTCTTCTATTAGAGGTAGGCTGGCTTGTAGCCTGACAATATATTACCCATTGCAATGACAATCCGAATTCTGGCGGTTATGTGGTATGATTAATTCTGAGGACAGGGCATCCTGATCCTGCTGTTTATATGTAAGCGCTTATACAAATGACGGAAGGTGCAGACATGTTGAAAAGGCTGATACGAACCACCAATAATCTCAAATTAAAGCATAAATTGCTCATTTCCTATGTACTGGTTGTCATGATTCCGGTCCTGATTGTTGGTCTTGCTGTGACCAGCTATTTTCGCCAGCAAGCCCTGGACAATGCGATAGGACAGACGATCATCAATGTGGACAAGATCAAGAGCCAGACGGCAACCATGCTGCGTGTACCAACCGATATATCCAATCTTTTAATGTTTAATGCGGATCTCAAGGAGATCGTGAATAAGCGGTACAAGAGCGTTGTGGAGTTAACCTCAGCGTATCTTGCATACAAAGACTTTCAGGAATACAGGCGTTTGTACCGTGAGATAGCCGGCATTCGCTTTTACTCAACTAACCCAACATTGATCAACAACCTCGAATTCATTCCGGTAGACAAGCAGACGGAAGAGAGCTACTGGTACCAACAGGCATTGAAAACAACCAGCATCGGGTGGTTCTACATCCCAGACAAGGAAGATAATCCTGTACACAAGCTCAGCCTGGTGCGCAAAGTACCTTTTGCCGAGTATCGGACAGAGGGCGTGTTGATGATTGTGATCAATCAGGATGAGCTGAACGGATTGTTGCGTCAGGAACAGTTCGAGACGATGATTACGGACGAGCAGGGGTATGTGGTTGCAGCCAAGAATACCGAGCTGGTGGGTAAAACGCTGGATGAGCTTGATTTTGGCGTTGATCTGCAGAATCAGGCGAAAGGCACCATAGAGGGTGATTTCCGGGGGGAACCATCTAATATTGTTATTGATGAGCTGGGCCCTGGATCGAGCATGAACAGCCTGAAGGTGATCTCGGTTTTTGCCACCAAAAATATCGTCAAAGACGCCAACACCGTCAGCTTGATTGGCATGATTTTTATTATACTGGTGCTGGTGATCGCCCTACTATTCGTATATATCATCTCGTTCCTCACTTCGAACCGATTGCTCCGGCTGAGTAAACACCTCAACAAGCTTGCATTAGGAGACCTGAACGTGACTTCACGGATTGATGGAAATGATGAGATTGGGCAACTATCAAGACAGTTCAACTATATGGTGAAAAGTATCAATGAACTCATGACGCAGGTGGTAGAAGCGACCGAACAGAACAATCAATTGGAGATCGCACAAAAAGAGATTAAACTGAAAATGATGGCGAGCCAGATCAATCCCCATTTTTTGTTTAATGCATTGGAGTCCATTCGCATGAAAGCCCATATCAAAGGGGAAGCAGAGATTGCCAACATCGTCAGGCTGTTGGGCAAGCTAATGCGCAAGAGTCTGGAGATTGGCAGTGGAAAAACAACCTTCCGGGCTGAACTAGAAATGGTACGTTCCTATTTGGAAATTCAGAAATTCCGGTACGGCGATCGCCTCGCATTCCAGATTCATATCGATCCCGAGGTGGAGAAGATGTACATTCCGCCTTTGATTATTCAACCTTTGGTTGAGAATGCGATTGTCCATGGTCTGGAGAACAAAGAGGGGACAGTCCGTGTTCATATAAGTATTCGTTTAGTAGAGAACATTGTGCAGATCCGTGTGGATGACAATGGTGCAGGCATAACGCCAGAACGACTGGCTGAGGTGATGCAGTTTATCTGTGGACCGGAGGAACAGGAGAAGAGTCGGATTGGCATGCGTAATGTACATCAACGCTTAACATTGACGTACGGCGAGCCGTATGGATTACAGATTAAGAGTGTATATGGGGAAGGAACAGAGGTTTCTTTCACTTTGCCAGCAGGAGGGGACCAACATGTATAAAGTGTTTTTGGTGGATGACGAACCGAGCATACGTGAGGGACTGACAACCATTATCGAGTGGGAAAAATACGGATTCCAGGTCATCGCTACAGCTGCCAGCGGGCGTGAGGCCATCTCCCGGTTTGAGGAATTGGAGCCTGATCTGACGATTATTGACATTCGTATGCCCGGTATGACCGGGCTGGATGTGATTGAAGAAGTCCGCCGGAATCATCCGGATTCGCACTTTTTGATATTAAGTGGTTACGCGGATTTTGATTATGCCAAAAAAGCCATCAGTTATGGTGTGGATGGTTATCTGCTCAAACCGGTGGATGAAGAAGAGATTATTGGTGAACTGGAGCGTATTGCTACAATCCTGACCCGTGAACGGGAGACAATTGCACGTCATGCTGGTGAAGATACCGTCTATCGGGAGCATCAGATCGAGGCTTTGCTCTTTGACAGTCTGGAGGGTGCGGGTAGCATGGAAGAAGATAGCCTGGGACTGCACTGGCCTCACTATCAGATTGTGCTGCTGGAGCTGCATGTAGCCCCCGACCTGCAACGGGGAAGTGTTATGAAACGCAAACTGATTGAAGCATTTGACCATAAAGACCGAGGCATTGTATTCTCGTTCCATTCAGGTCTGGGGTTGTTAAGTAAGGAAACAATCACATCCGAGTCATCTGCAAGAAATCTGTACAATGAGCTGGAAGGACTGCTGGGAGAATGGGAGGTTCACATGTACGGTGCTGCGGGAGAACCTGTACATTCCACTTCTGAAATTGCGCGGTCATACACACAGGCGAATCGTTTACTCGGGGAACGCTTCTTGTTCACGGAGCAACGCATCATTCTGTGGAATGAAGGCAGCGAAAGCGTTGTTAAGCCAGAAATTGAAGCTGTGGACGGAGCACATGAGCCAGTTGAGGACGAACTTGCGGACAAGCTGTATTATGCGTTAGACATCCGAAGTAGTGAGTCCGTTATGCGAGTACTGGGTGAGATGGAAGAGCGCCTGGTTCCATATCACCGAACAGAGCAAGCGATCAAGACGGCGTTCTCACAGGTATTTTCCCTGGCGTTCAACAAGCTTGCAGCGACGAATCAACATATGCACTCCATTATGCAGGAACATTCGGTTCTGATTAATGAAGTCTATCATCAATTTACGATGTCTGACCTCAAAGTCATGGCAGCGGAACATTTGAATCGACTTATTCAACGTATGGGTGGAGGAAGTAAGGATACTGTATTAAAACAGATGATTGAATTTATCCAGCGTAACCCTGGCGAAAATCTCAAGCTGGAGGTACTTGCTGAAGTATTCAACTATAACAGTAGTTATCTTGGCAAGTTGTTCAAGAACCATACAGGAGAGTACTTTAATGTATTTCTGGACAAGGTCCGTATGGAAAAGGCCAAGGAATTGCTGGATGAAGGACTCAAGGTCCATCAGGTTGCGGCCAGAGTGGGATATGCGAACGTGGACTATTTCCACGGTAAGTTCAAGAAGTATGTAGGTGAATCACCTTCCGCGTACAAACAGGCCAGAAACCAATCATCAATTAAAGGAACGGCTACGGATATAAACGAGGAATAAGTATGGAGTGCGGGGCCTTGCCCTTGCCTATTGTGTAAAACGTTTTCGATATTGCTGAGAAATTCCCAGATTCATCATATTGTCCATGCACTTCCCATGATAAGCAATGGTCACGGAATGTTTCACATTTTAGACTGGATTTACAAGAATCCAGTTGAAGGGATGGCTATACGATATGAATTTATCTGATATAGGCGCTGTACGTCAACCATTGAACTTAAATGGAACATGGCAGTTTTGTTTGGATCTGGGGTCCGATAAACTCGTTGAACAAGAGATATTACCGCCATCACAGTGTGAAAACACATCATGGGAGACCATTCAGATTCCCGGTTCATGGGAAGAGCAAGGATACGGAGATGAGCCTGAATACGAAAGGCTCGATACCTGGACAAAGGTACGCGAGTATGAAGGCTCAGCCTGGTATGCTCAGGATGTCCATGTTCCATCAGAGGATCCCGGATGCCACTATGTATTCAGATTGGAAGGTGTCCGATGGACAACGCATCTCTGGATCAATGGACAGTATGCCGGGCAGCAGGATAGTCTGGTGAATCAACAGAAGTGGGATGTCACTTCTCTGGTGAAGCAGGGAGAAGTGAATCGTGTGGAGATCCGCGTGGATAATACGATGAAACTTCCGCTGGCGGGTAGCCATATTCATTCATTGCATACGGCCACAGCCTGGGGGGGAATCACAGGTGGTGTTTATCTGGACAGTATGCCTCCCTGCCGATTACAGACGTTACGTATTCAACCAGATGCTGAGAACGGAACCATTCTGGTTGATTGTACTGTAAGCGCTCCCGCAAATGAATCGGCTAGATCAATGCAATTACATGTGGATATCCAGCATCCGGACGGCACATGGCTTAATCGATATAGTTGTAATGTGAATCTGAGTGATCCATCACATGTGGATATAAGCTCAGCAGGTTTAACTGAAATCAACGCTGTAATAGAACAGTGGCAATTGGAACTTGGAACAGAAAAGTCTATCGCAAAATGGTCGGATGAATCCCCTGAATTATACAAGGCAGTGATCCGTCTCCATGAAGGTGAACAGGAACTGGATCGACTGGAGCAATCATTTGGTGTACGCTCCTTTGCAACAAACGGGAAGCAGCTTGAATTGAATGGGACACCAGTATATCTGCGTGGGTACGTCGATTGCTGTATCTTCCCACTGACGGGTTATCCCGTCTGGGACAAGGAGCATTATCTTCAGCAGTTTCGAATCGCCAGATCGTATGGTTTCAATCATGTCCGACTGCATGGGTGGAGCGCGCCGGAGCCTTTCTGGGAGGCGGCTGATGAAGTCGGCATGCTGGTACAGGCAGAACTTCCCCATTGGTCTCGTTTCTTTGAGCAATCGGATCAGTCTGCGCCAGCTGAAGTATTGTCCTATCTGACACAAGAACTGGACGGGTTGCTTCAGTCGCTGCATAGACATCCTTCATTCGTCATGTTCTCCATGGGGAATGAACTCATTGGCCCGAATGGTCACCCTGAACTCAATGCATGGGTATCGAGGGCAAGGGATATCGACCCAACCCGGTTATATACGGACAATACAGGTTTTGGACAACTTCCGGCGCAAGGGCGGGAAGGTGATTATTATATCCAGTCGTTGAACTGGCATCCCCCCCTGGAATCCGCATACTCAGCTGTGCCGGATACCACGCTGGACTATCATGCAGTCACCCGGCTTGCGGAGCATCCCGTCATTGGGCACGAACATGCACAGTACACCATGTATGTGCGGCCCCAAGAGCGAGCCAAGTATACTGGCGTATTGCGTCCTAGCTGGTTACGACCGATCGAAGAATCGTTAACTAACAAAGGAATGATGGAGGACCTCGAGCATTTTCAACAGGTCAGTGGTACCCATCTGGTACGTTCCTTAAAAGAAGCCATGGAGCGAATTCGGCGAACACCGGACGCTGCGGGGGTACAGCTTCTGGACATTCGCGATTTTCCAGGGCAGGGACATGCTACGACGGGCATTCTTGATGTATTTTGGGATGACAAAGGCATTACAACACCAGAAGAATTCATGCGTTTCAACGCAGATGTGGTGCTGTTATTAAGCTGCAAGGAGCGTACATTTTACGCCGGAGAATCCATTCATGTCGATGTACGCATCTCTCACTACGGTAAGGAGCCGCTTGAGGACGCGCTCATTCAGTGGAGGTTAATAAGCGATGATGTGATACTCACTGAAGGAGAATGGAAGACCGGAGATATCCAATGTGGGTCCGTCATGTCACTGGGAAGCATCGTCGCTACAGCACCTCGGGAAGCAGCAGCGGCTTTTCGGATTGAGGCGGAGTTGATATCAGGCGATTTGGAAAGAACTGTAGCGAATGTATGGCATGGCTGGTCGTTTCCTTTTTATCAGTCTCATCCGGGTTCGAATCGGTTCTGGAATACCGTGGCAGAGCTGCAGCCACTTCTCGGGGAAGCACAACATGATGGCGTAGATCGCATCGATGGATTTCAGTTGTTGAAAAATCGGGAGATTGACTTGGTGATCGTTCAGTCGTTAACACCCAATGTCGTTGATTATGTGGTCAACGGGGGGAGTGTTTGGCTACAGTCAACCGCAGAAGGGTTATATGATTCAGTGAAGACCAAGTATCTGCCTGTATTCTGGAATTACCTGATGTTTGCTACACAGCCTGGTGCAACGATGGGCATGTATTTGAGAGAACAGCTAGCACTACTAGGGTCCTTCCCGCATGATGGGGCTTCGGACTGGCATTGGTATCACTTGGTGAACGGTACACCAGCGATATGTTTGGATACGTTGCCCGGGGTGGAGCCGCTGATCGAAGTGGTGGACCATTTCCATCGGGCCAAACGACTCGCTTATGCCTTTGAGGCAAAAGTAGGGAAGGGTAAGATTTTGATATCCTCACTTCCGTTTGCCAACCTGGCTTTAATGAAGCGTCCAGAAGTCGCCTTTTTATTTCAGGAGATACTTGCGTATCTGCATGGAGATCAATTCCGTCCAGCAACCTCCATATCCGTAGCGCAATTACTCGGCATCGTTAAACTGCAAACGATTCAATTCACATTGTAATTATAGGGACCCGAAAGGGTCCTTTTTGTATGCAATCAGTTTGAAGTAAACGATTTCTATAAAACGTTTTCGAAATTTACCAATTTAGATAATATATTACCTTAATATAACTTTTGTTTCATTTAAAAGTAGAATTTATCACTGATTTTAACGAATTTATGTCTGATTATATATGTCTATATCTAATTTTTATATGATTTTCTCTAAAATCCAGATGGTATTTTGAAAACGCTCTATCGGGTATGATTATTTTATAAAACAGAGGAGGGGGAACGGAGATGGAAACGCTAACAAAAAAATCCGCTTCCGCGAACAGAAGCAGTGACCCCAAACCGCCTTTAAAGAATCGGCGGAACGGAATTTGGGACAGAATGAAACAGCAGAAATATCTCTATCTCATGTCATTGCCATTCGTAGCTTGGGTTTTCGTATTTAACTATCTGCCACTATGGGGATGGACGATGGCTTTCCAAAATTATAAACCTGCCAGATCGTTTGGTGATCAAGAGTGGGTTGGTTTTAAACACTTTGTAGAGCTGTTCAGTGATGATCGTTTCTATCTGGTACTTCGAAATACGCTTGCAATGAGCTTGATGGGACTGGTTGTCGGTTTTATCGTGCCGATATTCTTCGCTATTCTCCTGAATGAAATGAGAGGCATGTTCTTCAAACGTGCCGTGCAAACGGTATCATATCTGCCTCACTTTGTATCCTGGGTCGTTGTGGCAGGTATTATCACCAAGATGCTCTCCACCGATGGCGGGATTATCAATGATCTATTGGTAGGACTGAACATTATCGATCAGCCAATCCAATTCATGGCCAAGGGGAACTTGTTCTGGTACATTGTAACCGCTTCAGATATGTGGAAGGAAACCGGTTGGAATGCCATCATCTATCTGGCGGCGATTACAGGTATCGACAATGAGCTGTATGAAGCTTCCCGTGTAGATGGAGCCAACCGCTGGAGACAGATGTGGCACATCACGCTGCCTGGCATACGGACCACGATTTCCGTACTTTTCATCATGTCAATTGGACATCTTATCAGTATCGGTTTCGAGAAGCAGTTCTTGCTTGGCAACAGTCTGGTCACAGACTACTCGGAAGTACTTGATCTATACGCGCTCAATTATGGTTTGAATATGGGACGATTCTCATATGGTACAGCCATAGGTATATTCAACTCCGTTGTCAGTATCATCCTTCTGTTTACTGCGAACGGCTTGTTCAAAAAATTCACTAAAGAAAGCATCATGTAGGGAGGGGACGACATTATGGCGAACAAAGCATTCAATGCTACTCGGGGCGATAAACTGTTCGATATATTCAACATCCTCGCGATGACCATGGTGCTGGTTGTAACACTTTATCCATTCCTTAACGTACTAGCCATCTCACTCAATAACTCGACAGATACAGTACGTGGCGGAATTTACTTGTGGCCTCGCGAATTCACATTACAGAACTACAAAACGATTTTCCAATATGATGGATTGTTACAAGGTTTGCAGATCTCCATTCTGCGTACACTTGTAGGTACTGTGCTCGGATTGATCAGTTCATCCATGATCGCCTTTACACTGAGCAGACCTGATTTTGGACTTAGAAAATTTGTTTCCACAACGCTCGCGCTCACGATGTATTTCTCCGGTGGTCTGATTCCGGTGTACATTCTGATGCGTGACTTGAACCTGATCGGTACATTTTGGGTATATGTATTGCCTGGCATGATCAGTGCATTTAACGTCTTCATCATCCGTTCCTTCATTGATGGCCTGCCATACTCATTGCAGGAATCCGCGAAGCTGGACGGAGCGAATGACTTTACAATCTATTACAGAATCATCTTGCCACTGTGTAAACCAGTGCTTGCTACCATCGCATTGTTCCTGGCTGTAGGTCAATGGAATGCGTGGTTCGATACGTACCTGTATAATGGTTCAAAGGCACATCTGACCACGCTCCAATATGAGCTGATGAAAGTATTGCAAAGTACGCAGCAAGGCTCAGGTGCTGGACGAAATGCCAATGATATGGCACAGCAAATGACACAGATTTCACCGGAATCGATCAAAATGGCGATTACGATCGTTGTAACGGTTCCAATCCTCATTGTATATCCATTCCTTCAGAAGTACTTTGTTGGCGGTATGACACTGGGCGCAGTAAAAGGTTAAACAATTGGGTACAGGCTGCCACATAGAGCGGCCGTACATCTACAAACAAATGAAGCATCAGGATACCCGAAGCGCAGCCATTTGGTCTGCGCTTCACCGTATAGGGCTGCGGTGTGGTATTCATGAAGCTATAGACAGGGACAAAAAAGTCCCGGACAAACAGACATATGAAACAGGGAGGATTACCATTATGGCAAGTTCCAAAATGAAGATTGCACTGGCACCAGTGCTTGCAATGTCTTTACTCGCAGGTTGCGGTGGAGGAAGCGGCAGTGATACGTCGTTCAAGGATACAAGCGCAGAGACAACTCCACTTACTTTTGATTTCTTCAGCGTTGACCCCAGTCCGAACTGGAATGGCATGAAGGATGAAGTAGGTAAAGTCCTTACGGAAAAAACAGGGATAACCCTTAACGGTGAATTTGCCGTTAGTGGTGGTCAAGATAAAATATCCTTAATGGCGGCGAGCGGAGACTATCCGGATATTGTCTCCCCCAAAGGAGAACTCAGCAAACTGGTGGATGCCGGAGCAATGCTCGATCTGACAGATCTGATCGACCAATATGCTCCCAATCTGAAGAAGCTGTATGGTAATTACATGGACCGGTTGAAATACAGTAATGAAGATCAGGCTATTTATGTGCTGCCGACGTATTATGCGGTAGACCAGAAGTACTTTGATGCAGGTGGTGGATTTGGTATTCAACACCGTGTACTGAAAGAACTCGGATACCCGGAAGTGCGTACACTTGAGGATTACGAGAATGTATTGAAGGCGTACAAAGAGAAACACCCAACAATTGATGGTCAGCCAACAATCCCGTTAACATTGGACGCGGATGATTGGAGAATCATGATTACCGTAACGAACCCTGCCTTCCAGGCAACAGGTGCTCCGGATGACGGTGAATACTATATCGATCCAGAGACGTATGAAGCAAGTCTGCATTACAAACGTCCAGAGGAAAAAGAGTACTTCCGCTGGTTGAACCATATGTATAACACTGGATTGCTGGATCAGGACAGCTTCATCCAAAAAACAGACCAATACAAATCCAAAATTGCAAGTGGACGTGTTCTGGGTGTCATTGACCAGGATTGGGGTTATTCCGATGCAGAAAATGCACTGAAATCTGCGGGCAAGGATGAAGCAACGTATTCACACTTCCCGGTAACCCTGTCCGAGGATATCAAGGATCATGCTTACCAAGATCCAGGTTTTGTATCCGGTTGGGGTGTAGGGATTACCACATCGAATCCTGATCCGGTTCGTACGATCAAATTCTTCGATTACCTGGCTTCTGAAGAAGGGCAAGTGCTGATGAACTGGGGAATTGAGGGCAAACAGTACGAAGTGAAGGACGGCAAACGTGTCATTCCTGCCGACATTCTGGATCAGAAAACCAATAATGCAGCCGTATTCCAGAAAGAAACGGGTATTGGACTGTACACCAATATGTCTGGTCACTATGGAGACGGTGTGAAGGATTCAACGGATAACTACTACACTACGAATTTCCCTGAACAGATCGTGGCAGCATATTCCGATGCAGAGAAAGAAACACTCAAAGCTTACGGTGCTACGACGTGGAAAGATCTGTTCCCGAGTGAAGACGAGTTCCCGATCAAACCATGGGGAGCAGCATACAATCTGCCAACACCAGGTGACTCCAACTACAACGTCATCTTCAAGAAAACACAGGATATCATTCGGAAACGCATCCCGGAAGCCATCCTGAGTACTCCTGAGCAGTTCGATGCCATCTATGATGGCATGATTGATGAAGTGAACAATGCAGGAGCAGAGGATATGGAGAAACAATACACAGAACTCGTTCAAAACCGTGTTCAATTGTGGAGCGGTGAAGAGACTAAATAAGCTATCGATTAAATGGATTCAAACCGAGAAAGAACCCGGATAACCGGGTTCTTTTTTATACCTAAAACGTTTTCTAAAAAACGTTTTCAATTTTATAAATTCACTATTGACAAGGGATATAGGAGCGATTATTATTCAATTATGAAAGCACTTACATTGTCTCGTACATCAGAGAAAAACAACATACATCATTCTCATTTATTCAAGGGGAATTCCAGAGGGTGACGAGTAAATTAAGGTGTGTGAAGATCCATTCACCGTTTTAAAGAAAACGCTTCTAATGTTATAAAAACAAGAAAATTACATTTGTTTCATCTGGTCACGGTATGTGCAGGTCAGCCTGTTATACAAATATACAGCTTCATTAATATCCATAAGGGGGATTACACATGAAGGGCAAAACACCAAAAACATTCGCAATGCTTCTGTTAGCCAGTGCACTTGCAATTACAGCAGGATGCAGCGGCAGTGGAGGAGGAACTAACGCTTCAGAAAAGCCGGTTGATTCCGGAGATACAACCACTCCAGTGACCTTTACATTCTTTGGTGCAGATGCAAGTCCAAGCTGGAACAACATGAAAGATGCAGTGGGCCAAGAGATTACCAAAAGAACAGGTGTTACAATTGAAGCAGAATACGATGTGAACAATGGTGGCGACCAAAAGATACCTTTGATGGCTGCCAGCGGTGATTACCCTGATATTATCTTTCCTAAAGGTAACCTGTCGAAGCTGGTGGATGCAGGCGCAATGCTGGACCTGACTGACCTGATTGAGGAACATGCACCTAACCTGAAAAAGATATATGGCGATCAGATGAATCGTTTGAAATACAGTTTGGAAGATCAAGCGATCTATGCTATTCCAACCAACATGGGTGTAGATAACGTCGCTTTTGATGCAGGTGGTGGATTCGAAATTCAGCAAAGAGTGTTGAAAGAACTGGGGTACCCAGAAGTGAAGACACTTGAGGATTACGAAAACGTTCTTAGAACGTATTATGAAAAGCATCCAACGATTGATGGTCAACCAACCATTCCACTGACATTGAATGCAGATGACTGGAAGATCATGATCACGGTAACGAACCCGGCCTTCCAGGCAACAGGTGCACCGGATGATGGGGAATATTACATTAATCCTGAAACGTATGAAGCGATGCTTCACTACAAACGTCCAGAGGAGAAAGAATACTTCCGCTGGTTGAACAAAATGTACAATGAAGGCCTGCTCGACAAAGATACTTTTGTTCAAAAAGATGATCAATACAAATCCAAAATCGCCAGTGGCCGTGTACTTGGTCTGATCGACCAGGACTGGAACTATGGCGAAGCTGAGAACGCTCTCAAAGCAGCAGGCAAGGACGAAGCCACATATGCTCACTTCTCCGTGTCCCTGAATAAGGACATTGTGGATCATACATTCCAGCCAACAGGATTTGACGGTTATGGCATCGGGATTACAACTTCGGCCAAAGATCCGGTACGGATTATCAAATTCATGGATTGGCTCGCTTCCGATGAAGGCCAGGTGTTGAGAAACTGGGGTATTGAAGGTGAACACTACAATGTAGAAAATGGCAAACGTGTGATTCCTGACGATGTTCAGGAACGCAAAACAAATGACAACTCCAATTTCACGAAAGAAACAGGAGTTGGGTTGTACAATATTTTCAGCGCAAGATACGGTGATGGTGTAAAAGATTCTACAGACAACTACTATACAACGAACTTCCCAGAGCAGATCCAAGCAAGCTACACACCGGCTGAGAAGGAAACGTTGAAAGCATACGGTATCACAACATGGAAAGATTTCTATCCATCCGAAGATGAATTGAAACTGAAAGATTGGGGCGCAGCGTATAATATGCCTGTACCTTCTGACACAGACTACAACGTAACATTCCAGAAGACACAGGATATCATCCGCAAACGGATCCCAGAAGCGATCCTTGCCAAACCTGAGAACTTTGACAGCGTGTATGACAGTCTCCTGGCTGAACTTGATAAAGCAGGTGCAGTAGAAATGGAGAAACAATACACGGTTTGGGTGAAAGAACGTGTCTCCCTGTGGACTGGAAAAGATGTGAAATAAGCTTGAAAACAAAGCATTAAAGTTAAGGATTTTCATTGCAAAAAAGCTCTTGAAAAAGGGCTTTTTTTGTTGTTGACGTAAGGTGGTGATAGCAGTATAATCTATCATGTAAGCACTTTCAGTAAGCGGTTTATTTCATTTCCGAAAACGTTTTACGTCTGTTAGAAGAATAATCTTCTTTTTACAGAATCGAAACGTCAGCTTCACTAAAAACGTCGGAATGAATGAACTCGAAAGCGTATTCAAAAAAAGTGGTATCCTCAGGCATAAAGCCTGTTATACAGATAAAACCTTCATAAATAATAGGGGGAACTAGACAATGAGAGGCAAAATGAAAGGCAATACACCCAAGACGTTTGCAATGTTGATGCTCGCAAGTGCAATGTTGGTTACAGCTGGCTGCGGGAATTCGGGAACCAAAGAGACTTCGGAGTCCAGCGGTACCGAACCCATTACAGTTACGTTCTTCGGAGCGGATGCTAGTCCCACCTGGAACAAGATGCAAGATGCTGTTGGTAAAAAGATCACGGAGCAAACAGGCGTTACAATTGAAGCTGAATATGATGTAAATGATGGTGGTAACCAGAAGATTGCACTGATGGCTGCCAGTGGTGACTTTCCGGATATGATTTACCCTAAAGGTAACTTATCTAAGCTTGTGGATGCAGGCGCGATGCTGGATCTCACGGATCTGATTGAGGAGCATGCTCCCAATTTGAAAAAAATCTATGGGGAACAGATGAACCGTTTGAAATACAGTCTCGAAGATCAAGCGATCTATACCATTCCAACCAATATGGGTGTCGATAATGTTACGTTTGACGCTACAGGTGGATTCGAAATTCAACAAAGAGTATTGAAAGAGCTTGGATACCCTGAAGTGAAGACACTTGAGGATTACGAGAATGTACTCAGAGCCTATTATGAAAAACATCCAACGATTGATGGTCAACCAACCATTCCATTAACATTAAATGCAGATGATTGGAAAATCATGATCACGGTAACGAATCCAGCTTTCCAGGCAACAGGTGCACCGGATGATGGTGAATATTACATTGACCCTGAAACGTATGAAGCAAAATTGCACTACAAACGTCCAGAGGAAAGAGAATATTTCCGCTGGTTGAATAAAATGTACAATGAAGGCCTACTGGACAAAGATGCATTTGTTCAAAAGGATGACCAATACAAGTCCAAAATTGCCAGTGGTCGTGTCCTCGGTCTGATTGACCAAGAGTGGAACTATCAAGAAGCGGAGAACGCACTTAAATCATCTGGCAAGGATGATGCCACATACGCTCACTTCTCTGTATCACTTAACGATGAAATTGTGGATCACACGTTCCAACCAGCCGGATTTGACGGTTATGGCATCGGGATTACAACTTCGGCCAAAGATCCAGTGCGTATCATCAAATTCATGGATTGGCTTGCTTCCGATGAAGGACAAGTTCTGAGAAACTGGGGTATCGAAGGTGAACATTACAACGTAGAAGATGGTAAACGCGTGATTCCAGATGACGTTCAGGACCGCAAAACGAATGACAACTCCAATTTCAGTAAGGAAACAGGAATTGGGATGTACAACGTATTTAGCGCAAGATACGGTGATGGGGTAAAAGATTCAACGGATAACTATTACACAACGAACTTCCCAGAGCAGATTGTAGCTGGTTACACAGCTGCAGAGAAAGAAACACTGAAAGCTTACGGTATCACGACTTGGAAAGAGTTCTATCCGGCTGAAGAAGATCTGCCAGTTAAGGATTGGGGCGCAGCGTATAACATGTCCGTACCTTCCGGTACAGACTATGAGGTAACGTTCCAGAAAACACAGGATATCATCCGTAAACGGATTCCGGAAGCTGTTCTGACTACACCAGCAAACTTTGATGCAACCTATGATGCTTTACTGGCTGATTTGGACAAAGCGGGTGCAGTTGAAATGGAGAAACAATTTACGGTTTGGGTTAAGGAACGTGTCTCTCTGTGGACAGGAAAAGACGTAAAATAACATGGATTGTCTGTGATCCATGGTTAAACAAGGAAAGGGCCCTATATGGGGCCTTTTTTTTGTGTAATGATGTGATGATTTGCATTGACGCAAATTTTGAAATCACATATAATTTTATTATTGTAAGCACTTACCGAAAACGTTTTATGACATAAGGAATATACAGCTGATTCAGGAACAGGAGCTAATCATGTCCCAACACAATAACCAAACTAAAATCAATCGTCTATGGTATCAACAACCGGCAAAACGCTGGGAAGAAGCGCTCCCCATCGGGAACGGCCGTCTTGGAGGCATGGTGTACGGTGGCGCAGCAGATGAACGAATTCAGCTCAATGAAGATACATTATGGTCAGGATTTCCACGGGATACGATTCAATACAGCAGCCAGCGGTATTTGAAACAGACACGTGAGTTGATCCTGTCCGGACAATATGGTGAAGCTGAGGATTTGTTAAACCGTGAAATGCTCGGTCGTGATGTAGAGGCCTATCAGCCAATGGGTCACTTTCTATTGCACCATGAAGGTCTGGATGATCTTTCATATGATGCATTTGAACGGGAACTTGATCTGGAATCGGGTATTGCAACCACGACGTACTCATGGGAAGGAATTCGTTACGTACGTGAAGTGTATTCCAGTGCTTCGGATGATCTGATGGTCTGCACATTAACTGCTGATCAGAAGGGCGCTGTGAGTGTAAGTGTTACGCTAGACAGTCCCCATCCTTATCGCGTTGAGACTTCGGGAGATGCACTAACCATGTTCAGTCGGTGCCCAAGTCACGTGGAGTCCAATTACTTCAGAGATCACCCGGAATCCGTCCTCTATGAAGAGGATCGGGGAACGGCTTATGCTGTCCGTGTAGCATTCACGGCATCTGGCGATCAGGTGAAGGTCTCCAATCTGGAAGGCAAGTTACATATTCAGGGTGCTGACCAGGTTGTTTTCTATCTGGCAGCGGCTACCTCCTTTGAGAGTTACGATGTGTTACCTCTGAAGGATCATCCTGTATTGGAAGAGGAATGCAAGGAGTTGATCTCCAAAGCGATCACACATGGCGTGGAAGGCCTTCGTGACCGACATATTCAGGATCATAGTGCGCTGTTTAACAGAGTCTCTATTGATTTAGGGGTATCGGCTAACGCCGAATTACCTACAGATGAGCGGCTGCAGGCTTATCAGGCAGGGCAACAAGATCCTGGACTGGAGGCACTTTATTTTCAATATGGAAGATATCTGTTAATGGCTAGTTCGCGTCCAGGCAGCCAGCCTGCCAATCTGCAGGGAATCTGGAACCATCAGGTAGAGCCGCCATGGCATAGTGACTACACAATCAACATCAACACGGAAATGAATTACTGGCCGGCAGAAGTCTGCAATCTCAGTGAATGTCATGAGCCGCTGTTCGATATGCTGACAGATCTCAGTGATACAGGGCGCAGAACAGCACGGATTCTCTACGGAGCCCGTGGATGGACTGCGCATCATAACGTGGATATCTGGAGAACCACCACACCTACAGGCGGAGACGCGAGCTGGGCATTCTGGCCAATGGGCGGCGTTTGGCTGACCTCGCATCTATGGGAGCATTACCAATTTACCGGGGATCAGCGTTTTCTTGAGAAACGTGCGTATCCCATCATGAAAGAGGCTGCCTTGTTCTGTCTCGACTGGTTGGTGGAAGGACCTGACGGTTATCTGGTCACGATTCCATCCACTTCACCAGAGAACAAGTTTCTCACAGATAATGGGGAGGCACGCAGTATATCCATGGCTTCAACGATGGATATGACGTTAATTCGTGAACTGTTCACCCGCTGTATTGAGGCCGCGAAGCAATTGAATCTAGATGAGTCATTGGCGGGCGAGTGGGGGGAGGCTCTGGACAAACTCTATCCATTCCGAATTGGAAGCGAAGGACAATTGCTGGAGTGGTTTAAGGATTTTGCCGAATCCGAGCCAGGGCATCGTCACGTCTCCCATCTGTATGGACTGTATCCGGGAGAGCAGATCAATCGAGTACACACACCGGAATTGGTAGAAGCAGCACGGGTATCGCTTGAACGTCGTATCTCACAAGGTGGCGGGCATACAGGATGGAGCTGTGCATGGTTGATCAATCTGTATGCACGACTGCTGGATAGCAGCCAGGCACATCAGTTTGTGCGCACGTTGCTGGCCCGGTCCACACATCCAAATCTGTTTGATGACCATCCACCATTCCAGATCGATGGTAATTTTGGAGGTACGGCCGGAATCGCGGAGATGTTATTGCAGAGCCACTTGAACGAGTTACATTTACTGCCGGCACTACCCGAACTCTGGACTCAAGGTCGAGTTGAAGGGCTTCGTGCAAGAGGTGGTTATACGGTAGCCATAACGTGGACGGACAACAAGCTTGCTTCAGCGGTTATTAAGGCAGATCGAAGTGAGTCGCTTACCCTTCGCAGTGCTTATCCGCTACGCGTGGAAGGACATGAACAAGCCAAGGCAGAGCTTACGCCTCAGGGCGATTATGTAATTATTTTAACGATGACCGTAGGACAGACGATCCGCGTGTCATCATGAGACGGAGGAGCCAACCATGACCATTTTTAAATTTCCGCAAGATTTCCGCTGGGGGACAGCAACAGCTTCCTATCAAATAGAAGGAGCGGCACAGGAAGGTGGACGCGGGGTATCCATCTGGGATACGTTTGCGCGCACACCTGGCAAGGTATATAACGGAGACAATGGGGATGTCGCATGTGACAGTTACCATCGTTACGAGGAAGACATCGAACTGATGAAGAAACTCGGGATTAATACGTACCGGTTCTCCATTGCGTGGCCGCGCATTATTCCTGACGGAGATGGGGAGATCAATCGGGAAGGACTGGACTTCTACCATCGCTTCGTGGATGCATTGTTAGAGGCTGGCATCGAACCGTTCCTCACGCTGTATCACTGGGATCTTCCACAAACGCTGGAGGATGACGGGGGTTGGGGCAACCGAAGAACGGTAGACGCTTTTGTGAAATATGCCGAAGTGATTTTCAAAGAATTCTCGGGCAAGATCAACTTTTGGCTGACATTCAATGAACCATGGTGTATCGCGTTCCTGTCGAACCTTCTCGGGATTCATGCGCCAGGAAACAAAGACCTGCAAACGTCAATTAATGTGGCTCATGGATTGCTGGTTGCTCATGGTAAAGCCGTTCAATCCTTCCGTCGCTTGGGAACAACGGGTCAGATTGGAATTGCTCCGAACGTATGCTGGGCTGAGCCGTACAGCAAATCTCCTGAGGACCAAGCTGCCTGTGACCGATCGATTGCGCTCAATACCGATTGGTTCCTAGATCCAATCTACAAAGGTTCATATCCGCAGTTTATGGTGGATTGGTTTGCAGAAGCGGGGGCTACTGTGCCAATTCAGGAAGGTGATATGGAGATCATCTCACAACCGATCGATCTGCTCGGCATTAACTATTACACGATGGGGATCAATCGCTTCAATCCGGAGGCGGGTGCTCTGCAATCGGAAGAAGTTGATATGGGCCTCACCAAAACCGATATTGGCTGGCCTGTGGAATCACGTGGTTTGTATGAATTTATGCATTACTTGCAAAAGTACGGCAATGTGGATGTATATATCACAGAGAATGGTGCTTGCATCAATGATGATCTGGAGAATGGCAAAATTAATGATGATCGCCGGATTGCCTATTATGAACAGCATTTGGCTCAAATTCACCGCATCATTAATGACGGCATTAACCTGAAAGGGTACATGGCATGGTCACTGATGGATAATTTCGAGTGGGCAGAAGGCTACCGCATGCGTTTTGGTCTTGTTCATATGGACTATCGTTCACTCGTGAGAACACCGAAGGAGAGTTATTACTGGTATCAGAACGTCATCAAGAATAATTGGTTGGAGACACGGAACGAACATAATCCCCAATAGTTTGGGTGGCAGGTTACAAGGGAAGAGCAGGTCCTCATTATATACGGTTCCCTTATTAAAGATAAAAAAGACGGCAACTTTGGAGTATTCCATTGTGCCGTCTTTTTTTGTATTTTTACCGTTGAAAATGAGTAGTTCATAAAGGTTTCATAAGGTCAAGTGCAGTTCCTGTTATGAAGAGACGTTTTTTGGGTTATAAGAAGTATGAATGAATTGAAAAATGTTTTGTCAACGGTTGAAATCAAAATAAAGTGTCCAAATTGCGAAGAAAATTTGAACATTTGTTGACTAAAAATCATACTGATGTGGTATATTGGTATAAGGAAAGCACTTACAAAAAGGGAAAAGGAAGTGTTTACTATGGCATCGAAGACAGCAATGGTTAGCCAATTGGAGCGCAAAGACAAAAATATGCGGCGCGCCGTCTTGACGATGACAGTTCTGGCATGGGTCGCACTCATTACGGGAGTGATCATGTGTCTGATCAATCTGAATGAATTTAATGATCGTAATCTTGGCTTGATGGTCGGTATTGGATTCCTTGTAGGTAGTGTGTTTATTTACGTTATTGCCAAAGCGATTGGCCTTGTTCATACACGCCGGGAAGACGAAGGCGCCGATTGATTATAATCCTGCGTTAATTCGTTCATAATAAGACTGGATAAGTTCCCGGAATCCAGTCAATAAAGCCCTTTGCGGATTCGTTGACATTGTTCAACGGGACTGCAAAGGGTTTTATTTTGTGACTTGATGTGTAAAGATTACAATAAGCAAATATCAACCATGCAAGCGATTTGTGAGAAAAAATTCACACATTTAAGGTGTAAAATCGACAAATTTGTTAACAAGAACAAAAAAGTTGTTCATTTCTGATATCTTTAGTAGGAAGAGAGTAGTATACTGATTTTTCAGTATGAGCGAATTTAAGGAGAGGGGATCAAAATGAACAAGAAACCTAGGTCGCTAACCCGGATTATCATTCCGGTTGTCCTGACGTTGGTTACAATTGCATTGATTGTCTGGCCAATGCTGGCAGGCGGGCAGTACGTTGTTCTGGATCCGAAGGGACCAATTGGCGCTTCGCAGAGAGATTTGATTGTCATCTCGACAATTTTGTGTGCTGTCATTATTGTGCCAGTACTCATTTTGTCTGCCGTCATCGTATGGCGTTACCGCGACAAGCCGGATAACAAAGCTGCTTATGAACCTAACTGGTCTCATAGTACGAAGGCGGAGGCAATCTGGTGGACCGTTCCAATTATTATTATTGGAATACTAGCCATTGTTACGATTCGTTACACGTATGATCTGGAGCCTTCGAAGCCGTTGGCTCACGAGAAAGCACCAATTACCATCCAAGTGTCTTCACTGGATTGGAAATGGCTGTTTATGTATCCTGAGCAAGGGATTGCAACGGTTAACACGTTGAATATTCCGGCAGATCGGCCCGTGAAATTTGAACTCACTGCGGATTCACCAATGAACTCGTTCTGGATTCCGCAACTTGGAGGACAAATTTATACAATGTCGGGTATGGCAATGACCTTGTACCTGCAGGCAGATCATGAAGGTAAGTACTGGGGTTCCGGTGCTAACTTCACAGGCGAGCATTTTGGAGAAATGCGTTTTGATGTGAATGCTACATCGGACGAAGATTTTGACAATTGGGTAGCTGATGTGAAACAGAATTCTCAGCCATTGACCACAGAAGGTTACAGTGCACTGGCTGAACCAGGAACAAGCAATGTTGCTTATTATTCTGCCTTCCCAGAAGGATTGTTCCAAAATATCGTAACCAAGTATGTTGTAGATGGTCAAAGTGCTCATAGCAAACATGGAACTTCAAACGAAGCTTCTGGAGCCATTCAAAATGCAACTGATACGTCCAATCAAGACGAGGACAAGAGTGCTAACTAAAGATTCGAAAGGAGGCCCCCAATGTTAGAGGGACTTAAAGAGTTTGCATCGGAGTTTTTCGTAACCGGTGATCCGCTCATTTATGGTGCGATGGTAGCTATCGGAATTACCATGATTACTATTGTAGCGGTGCTAACTTATTTCAAAAAATGGGGCTGGCTCTGGCGTAACTGGTTAACGACTGTCGATCATAAAAAGATCGGTATCATGTATATCATCGCTTCCATTATCATGTTGTTCCGTGGTGGTGTGGATGCGCTAATGATGCGCCTTCAGCTGGCTATGCCTAACAATGAATTTCTAAATCCTGAACACTATAATCAGGTCTTCACAACTCACGGCACGATCATGATCCTGTTCATGGCGATGCCATTTATGTTTGGTCTATTTAACGTTATTGTACCACTACAGATCGGAGCAAGAGACGTTGCGTTCCCATTCCTGAATGCACTCAGCTTCTGGCTGTTCTTCTTGGGCGCAATGCTGTTTAACCTGTCCTTCGTTATCGGTGGTTCACCGGATGCAGGATGGCTGAGTTATCCGCCTCTATCGGAGCTGTCGCACAGTCCAGGGGTAGGACAGAACTTCTATATATGGGGTATACAGATATCAGGTATCGGTTCCCTGGCTACCGGTATCAACTTCCTGGTTACCATCATTAAAATGCGTGCGCCAGGCATGAGATGGATGAAAATGCCGATGTTCACATGGTCGGTATTCTCCACTTGTATTATCATCTTGTTCGCTTTCCCAATCTTGACCGTGACACTTGCATTGTTATTCCTCGACAGGTTTGCCGGGGCGCATTTCTTCACACTTGATTTGGGTGGTAACCCAATGATGTATATCAACTTGATCTGGATGTGGGGTCACCCTGAGGTATACATTGTGGTCTTGCCGGCATTCGGTGTATTCTCCGAGATTGTAAGTACCTTCTCTCGGAAAAAACTGTTTGGTTACAAGTCGATGGTATTCGCAATGTTGATCATCAGCTTCCTGTCCTTCTTCACATGGGCGCATCACTTCTTCACGATGGGTTCCGGAGCAGACGTAAATGCATTCTTCGCCGTAACTACGATGTTGATTGCTATTCCAACAGGGGTTAAGATATTCAACTGGCTGTTTACCATGTATCGAGGAAGGATACGCATGGCGACTCCGATGATGTGGACACTTGCCTTTATCCCGTGCTTTATTGTCGGGGGTATGACAGGCGTTCTGTTATCCGTTGCTCCTGCTGACTTCCAGTTCCACAACAGTTACTTCCTGATTGCCCACTTCCACCAAGTATTGATCGGTGGTGTTGTCTTCGGATACTTCGCAGGTCTGTACTACTGGTGGCCTAAAATGTTCGGTTTCCAACTCGAAGAGAAACTGGGCAAATGGGCATTCTGGACTTGGAATATTGGTTTCTATGTCTGCTTCATGCCGCAGTACGCTGTCGGCTTGATGGGTATGACACGTCGTCTGAGCACTTACGGCTGGGATACTGGCTGGTGGGAATTGAACTTCGTATCCACAATCGGGGCATTCCTGATGGGTGTCGGATTCCTGTTCCAAGTTGCGCAAATCGCAGACGGTATTCGCAAATACAAATCACTCAAAGCTCCTGCCGATCCATGGGATGGCCGTACGCTGGAGTGGTCAATTCCTTCACCAGCTCCTGAATACAACTTCGCCGTTACACCGCGCGGAGATGATATTGATGAGTGGTGGGAAGAGAAGGAACGTCGTGCCAAAGGCATCTATCCGCCAGAGCAACCGCTTGAGCCGATTCATATGCCGAAGAACTCTGGAATTCCGTTCATCATGTCTGTCTTCTGGTTCATCGCCGGTTTCGGCTTTGTCTTCGGATGGCTGTGGATGGCAATTCTCGGACTCGCTGGCGTAGGGATCTGTATGATCGCCCGTTCATTCTCATACGATACGGATTATTATATTCCGGTCGACGAAATTAAGCGTACCGAAGCGTCGTTAAGGGGGTCGGTATAGATGGCTCAAGCAGCCGCTAAGCACGGTGAGAATCATGCACATGGTCACGACCATGGACATCATGATCCACAGGAAATGAAAATTCTCGGATTCTGGTTCTTCCTGATTTCCGACGTTATCCTGTTCTCCGTATTGTTCGCAACCTTCATTGTGTTGCGTGACAATACGGCGGGCGGACCGATTTTGTCTGAATTGATCAAAATGCCTGGTGTTATTGCCGAAACGTTTATCTTGCTCACAAGTTCATTCACGAGCGGACTAGCCGTACTGGCGATGAATCAAGGCAAAGTAAAACAATTAATCAGTTGGCTGGCGGTTACAGCCGTTCTGGGTGCAAGCTTTATCGCACTGGAAGTATATGAGTTTATTGAGTTGATTCACGAAGGGTTCAGCTTTACAACGAGTGCTGCTTCGGGCGCATTCTTCACCCTTGTGGGAACTCACGGACTTCACGTATCGCTCGGTCTGATCTGGATGATTGGACTTATGTTACAACTGAAAAAACGTGGTATTACCGATGTTACTCGCGGTAAAATCAACGTAATCAGCTTGTACTGGCACTTCTTGGACGTCGTATGGATTTTCCTCCTGTCGATCGTCTATCTCATGGGGGTGATGTAGATGTCAGAGCACAACTCACATGATTCCCACGGTCATGAGCAACATGGTTCATTGAAGTCTTATGTCATCGGCTTCATCCTGTCCGTCGTTCTGACAATCATTCCACTTGTGGTGGTTCTCAATGATATGATGGAAAGAACAGGAACACTCATTGTTGTTCTGGGCACGGCAGCACTTCAGTTTGTGGTTCAACTCTTCTTCTTCATGCATATCCGTGAAACAGAGAAACCACGCTGGAATGTCATGGCCCTTATTTTCGGATTACTGATTATGATGACCATCGTAATTGGTTCGATCTGGATTATGCTTAACAATGCTGTTGCACATTAATTGATATGATGAAAGAGCTTCACGACCTTGGTATTCAAGGTTGTGGGGCTCTTTTTTTTCTAAGCTGAAGTTATCGCATATTTTAATGGAAAAAGTTGTATTATATCTTAATAAGTCGTTGATGAAATAATTTTCCAGTGATACTATTGTTATTCACTCTGTCAATATATTCAATATTTTAGTTAGAGCAATTTTAGCAAAATTATTTTAGGAGATGTACCAATGAAAGCAAGGGTAATCCGTTATTATCGTTTTGGCGAACCAAGTGAAGTGTTATGTATGGAAGAAAAAGATGTGATACCCCCTGGCCCCGGTGAATTAGCAGTGAGGATGTATGCTCGGCCTATTAATCCCTCCGATATTATTCCTGTTCGAGGAGCTTACCCGCATCGTACCCAATTACCAGCTGTTCCCGGGTTTGAGGGTGTGGGGATAGTAGAAGCAGTAGGATTGGGAGTATCCAATCAAATGTTGGGGCGTCGTGTCTTGCCACTAAAAGGCGAGAATACTTGGCAGGATGTCGTGAAGACTTTGGAGCGACATACAATTATTGTGCCAAATGATATCGATGATCACTCAGCCAGCCAGCTCTATATTAATCCGGTTACGGCTTGGTTGATCTGTACAGAGGTGCTTAAGCTTACGTATGGTGATACCCTGATTGTGAATGCAGGGGGATCTGCGCTCGGACGAATCTTTGCACAGATCTCAAAAATCAATGGATTCAAATTGATTGTGCTTACGAGAGATGATCGTCACACTGCTGAACTGTATCGTCTTGGAGCAGTTTCTGTTATCAATACAACAAAAGAGTTGCTACAGGCTAGAATGGCGGAATTAACAGAGGGATACGGTGCTGATGCAGCCGTGGATTGTATTGGAGGGACAGACGGGGAACAGCTGGTGAGTTGCCTTAAACCAAATGGGACGGTCATCAGTGTAGGGCTACTTTCGGGGATCACACCGTTATGGCATGAAGCAACTCGGGGAACACAAGTTCATGTGAAACTTTTCTGGTTAAAACATTGGGTGGAACGCTGTTCGCAAGAACGCTGGGAACAGGTATTTCATGAGGTAATGGAGCTGGTCAGAGCAGGGAGGCTTGTCATGGCAAACATTGGGGCGACGTATGACCTAACGAATGTACAACAGGCTATTGCAGCGGCTGAATCGGGTATCGAGGGGAAGGTTCTCTTATTACAGTAGTACATAAGACTTGGAAAAAACTCAGCATAAAGAATGCGTAATTAACAACTAATTCATATTGGGGGCCTTGTTGTGAAGATTAAAGATATGATGTTTACTGCGATTATGGCAGCCGTTATTGCAGTACTTGGACTGTTACCGCCGGTTCCACTACCATTTTCTTGGGAGGAGTAGATACTCCGATCCACGATTGGTAATCCATAGACAGTTAGAATCATAAATGTTTTATCGCAGAAAATTCTTTTTTGAAAATAAAGGTACACAAAAGATACATAATGAACTAAAATGAACTTATATGAACATTAATAATATCAATCTCAACCAATTTAAATGACGAAGGGAATGGATGAATAATGGAAAATCGCTATGCTGCACATCCCAATGAAGTGAAAACGTATGATACATCTCGCCTGCGTGAGGAATTTTTGATGGAGCAACTGTTTGCAACTGATGAATTGGTAACGGTGTATTCTCATGTGGATCGTTATATTGTGGGAACGGCTGTACCCGAGAGTAAGGACATTACCCTTGAAGTGAACCTGAAAGATATCGGAACGAACTTTTTCCTGGAGCGTCGTGAAATCGGTATCATTAATGTCGGTGGTCACGGAACAGTGACAGCGGATGGACAAGGTTATGAGATTGGAGCGAAGGAATGTCTCTACATCGGTAGAGGGGTGAAGGAAGTTGTGTTCACGAGCAGTGACAAGGCTCAACCTGCCCAATTCTATTTTGTATCCACACCGGCTCACCACACCTATCCAACAGTAAAAGCAACACAAGAACAAGCTCAGCCGAATCATCTGGGCAGCATCGAAACTTCCAATGAGCGTACGATCTATCGTTACATTCACCAAGGAGAAGGTGGAATTCAGAGTTGTCAGTTGGTGATGGGCATTACCGAACTCGACAAGGGTAACATGTGGAACACGATGCCTGCACATACCCATAACCGCCGTTCCGAAGTATACTTGTACTGGAACTTGCCTGAAGACGGTGTTGTATTCCATATGATGGGTGAGCCAAACGAAACACGTCATCTGGTTGTACGTGATCGCCAGGCGATCATTTCCCCAAGCTGGTCCATTCACAGTGGTGTGGGTACAAGCAATTACACCTTCTGTTGGGCGATGGCTGGTGAGAACCAGACGTTCGAAGATATGGACGGCGTAGCAATGAAAGACCTGAAATAATAAATTACAGTTTTCTGAGTTAAATTGACAGGGTAGACACTATGACTCATTCATTTTGACTCAGATAGTATAGGAAGTTGATTGTGATGAATCCATTGAAAAGACATGAAAAAATTATGGAGGCTCTGCTGGGACGCCAGGAAGTAACCGTCAGTGATCTGAGTGAGTTGTTGCAGGTGACTGGGAAAACAGTGCGAGAGGATCTCGACAAGTTGGAGAGTATGGGACTGCTCGTACGTGTCCATGGTGGTGCTATGCTGGCTCAGAATGACCAGTATGGCATCTTGAATAGCCGTGGAGTTACCGAGAAACATCATCCGGAGAAGACGGAGATTGCTGAACGTGCCCTTGCTTACATTCGACCTGGAGATATCGTTGCTCTCGATGGTGGTAGCACCACGCTGGAGATGGCCAAACGTCTCGATAATCAACCGCTGACGGTGGTGACCAATGACCTGTTCATTATTGCGGAGCTGACCAAGAAGGAGCAAGTGCGACTGGTTGTGCCTGGCGGGGCTCGTGTACGGAATATGTTGGTTGGGGATGATACGGCTTCGTTTATATCCAGTCTTAACATTCACAAAGCCTTTATATCCACGACAGCCCTTCATCCGGAATTCGGATTATCCATATACACGGGAGATCTGGTTCCTTTGAAAAAAGCAATGATATCTGCCTCGCAGCAAGTATACGGCGTTGTGGATCATTATAAATTCGGACAATTTGCACTGCGAACTTTCGCCCAGTGTTCGGAACTGGACTACATTATCAGCGATAGTCGTTTGGATGAAGAGACGGTTGCCTTATACGAGCTGAGCGGTGTCACAGTGGATTATCAAAGTTAACCTCATTCATTATTCATGGGATTAAAGAACGGACGGCTCTACGGATTGCATATCAAAACCATGCGGAGGAATCATTCATGAACCCATTTGATTTAAGCGGACAAGTTGCACTGGTAACAGGTACCTCGGGAGGACTTGGACAAGGGATGGCCATTGGTTTGGCAGAAGCAGGTGCTGATGTGGTGCTGGTCTCTTATTCCAAGCCTGCGGCAACGGCAATTGCCATTGAAGCACTCGGACGCAAAGCTTATGTGATTGAAGCGGATTTAAGTCGTGAAGATGAGTTGTCTGCAGTGTTCGAACAGGCGCTTGCGTTCCAGGGCAGAATCGACATTCTCGTCAACAATGCCGGAATCATTCGTCGCACACCTGCGGTTGATCATGCAGGGCAGGACTGGCATGATGTAATTGGTCTGAACCTGAACACTGTATTTTTCCTAAGCCAATTGGCAGGCAGACATATGATTGAACGCGGAAGTGGCAAAATCATTAATATTGCATCCATGTTGTCCTATCAAGGTGGGATCAATGTGCCAGGGTATACAGCCAGTAAACATGGCGTTGCCGGTTTAACCAAAGCACTTGCCAATGAATGGGCAGGAAAGGGAATCCAGATTAACGGTATCGCACCTGGTTATATGGAAACCGATAATACTACCCAGATCCGTGCGGACGAGAATCGTTACCGGGATATTACAGCCCGTATTCCTGCGGGGCGCTGGGGAACACCTGAAGATCTGAAAGGCCCGGTTGTCTTTCTGGCATCTGCCGCTTCGGATTATCTGAATGGTCATGTGCTGAATGTCGATGGCGGTTGGATGGCACGTTAATCGTTTGATAATCGGATTAGCATAAGGAGGCAGTGAGATGAAACTTGGTATTCTGGCGCATACATTTGGCAAACAGCCTACAGCACAGCTTGCGCAGACGATTGCGGATAACGGATTTAATTCCGTACAGCTGGCGCTGGCCAAAGCATTATCAGATGTGGACTCATCGAATGGCAAGCTGAGCCCTGGACTGGCGAATGAGATTGGAGATCAATTTGCACAGCGCGGGGTGAAGATTGCGGTACTGGGCTGTTATATTAATCCGATTGACCCTGATCCGGTAACAAGACGTGCGGACATTGATCGATTCAAGGAGCATCTGCGTTATGCCCGGGATTTTGGTTGCAGCATGGTAGCAACGGAGACTGGGGGCTTGGACACCTATCAGGATACACATCCGGATGGATATGAAGAGAAGGCGTGGAGTGTGCTGAAAGAAACGGTTGAGGAGTTGGCTGAGGAAGCGGAGAAATGGGGCGTGCATGCGGCGATTGAGCCTGTGTCCACACATACTCTTCATACCCATGAACATATGACACGTTTGTTTGAAGAGATTCCTTCATCGAATCTGGGGATGCTGTTCGACCCGTGTAATCTGATCAAGCAACCACATGCTGCAGATCAAGGGGCTTTCTTGCGCGAGGTGATGGAATCACTGTATCAGCGCATGATTGTGATCCATGCCAAAGATGTAGCCTTTGATGCACAGGGAGAGAAGTACAATCCGGTACCTGGGGCAGGTATACTGGATTACCCGTTATTTTTTGAATTGTTAAAAACGTATAAGCCGCATATTGATATTTCACTTGAAGGCGTAACTGCGGAGGAAGCTGTACCTGCGGCCAAACATTTGCGTGAAGTATGGAGTGCAGTTCGGGTCTAACCAAACCCAGGATGAGGTATTGCATACCGAAGTCAAAGTAGCTGAAAAACCTTTGCGAGGGCAAAGGTTTTTTTTGGTACAGAAATCGATAAAGCACATATTTAATTTTTCTTATCGGAACAATCGGAAATAAGTCTTTTCAAATACGACATCTTGTGAGAGAATATGGAAAACATACGCCACCATGCGAAGACATCAGGAACTTCAAGAACGTATATATCGAGGGAGGATTCAGATTTATGTCAAACGAACGTGAGCTTTCATTTGAAACATTGGCAATTCATGCAGGCCAGGAGATTGATCCAACCACCAACGCACGAGCTGTACCCTTGTATCAGACAACATCCTATGGATTCAAGGACACCGAGCATGCAGCTAACTTGTTTGGTTTGAAAGAGTTTGGCAACATTTATACTCGTCTGATGAATCCAACAACCGACGTGTTTGAGCAACGGATTGCGGCGTTGGAAGGCGGAGCTGGAGCGCTGGCTACAGCTTCTGGTCAGGCAGCCATTACGTTTTCACTTCTGAATATTGCTGGTGCAGGAGATGAGATCGTATCTTCGGCGAGTTTGTATGGAGGTACATACAATCTGTTCTCGACGACTTTGCCGAAACTGGGTCTGGACGTGAAATTTGTGGATTCCAGTGATCCAGAGAATTTCAGAGCTGCGATTACGGAGAAAACCAAAGCATTGTATGCCGAAACGATCGGTAATCCAAAGGGGAATGTATTGGATATTGAAGCGGTAGCAGCTATCGCTCATGAACATGGAATTCCTTTGATCGTGGATAATACGTTCCCGAGTCCGTACCTGCTTCGTCCAATCGAACATGGCGCAGATATTGTCGTTCACTCTGCAACGAAATTTATTGGGGGTCATGGTACATCCATTGGTGGCGTTATCGTGGATAGCGGAAAATTTGACTGGAAAGCAAGTGGCAAGTTCCCGGGATTGACGGAGCCGGACTCCAGTTATAACGGTGTTGTATATACGGAAGCGGTTGGACCGATTGCTTATATTATCAAAGCTCGTGTACAACTTCTGCGTGACTTGGGTGCAACGATTTCTCCATTCAACTCATGGTTGTTGCTGCAAGGACTGGAGACATTACATCTGCGCGTAGAGCGTCATAGTAGCAATGCCCTTGCGGTTGCGGAATTCCTTGAGAAACATGAGGATGTGTCTTGGGTAAGTTATGCAGGTCTGCCGAGCCACGGTTCTTATGAGCTTGCAAAGAAATATCTGCCAAGAGGGCAAGGTGCGATTCTGACCTTTGGAATTAAAGGTGGTGCGGACGCAGGTCGCAAATTGATTGAAAGTGTCAAATTGTTCTCTCACCTTGCGAATGTTGGTGACTCCAAGTCTCTAATCATTCACCCGGCAAGCACAACTCATGCGCAGTTGACTGAAGATGAACAGACCGCAGCAGGGGTTAATCCGGAATTGATTCGTCTGTCTGTAGGTACTGAGAACATTCAAGACATTATCTATGATCTGGAGCAAGCCATCAAAGCAAGTCAGGGAGCAAGTGTAGGCGCATAAATGGCATTGGGTGGATGTGTAACAATCACTTAAGCGGATATGCCATAAACAGGTTATATGAATATCAATAGATGGTTAAAGCCGTTGTCCTCCGGGACAGCGGCTTTTTATCTTTTTGAACACGCATGTATGACTATCCATTGAAAAAAGCCCATTTACAAATGTGGATCACAGGCATATACTGATTAAAAGTTGTATTGGGTAAAAATAATTGCATAAGCACAAAAATGATTATCATTCTCATTCGAGATTATTGCAAAATCATTCACAAAACCATGCTGCTGCGGGACTCCCGCAGCAGCATGTGTCATTTTTAGGGCATTAACAATGGCTCTCATTCTCAATACAACTTCATCTCTGGAAGCGGAACTGAGCACATTCACTATCCGCAAACCTACCATCGAAAGGAACGTGATTCATATGCAAGCGATACATCAACCTTTACACAGACAGAAACAAGCAGAACAATGCTCATCCCAAACACCAGGTCCCAATCGGGGCAAGAAGCCTGATTTTCGAGCCATGATACAGAATAAAGAGATGCAATCAGCATTGGGCAGCGGGCTGTTGATGCTGATTGCCTGGGGAACTGCACCGTATTTTGCTACCTTATCCATCATGCTCTACATTGTGGCGTATGCCGTTGGCGGTTGGACCAAAGCGAAGGAAGGCATCGAGACACTGGTCAAGGACCGTGATCTGGATGTAAACCTGCTGATGATTGCCGCATCCCTTGGGGCAGCAGCCATCGGTTACTGGAATGAAGGAGCGATGCTGATCTTTATTTTTGCACTCAGTGGTGCGTTGGAAAGTTATGCGACAGAGCGCAGTCATAAGGATATCTCATCGTTGCTGGCGCTCAAGCCAGAGACTGCAATGCGTATTGAGGACGGACAGATGAACCTTGTGGCTATTGATGATCTGCAGCCGGGTGATCTGCTGTTGGTCAAACCGGGAGAACTTATCCCAGCAGATGGTGTCGTGTACCGGGGGAGTTCTTTTATCAATCAGTCGTCCATCACGGGAGAATCCCTGCCTGTGGACAAAGTTGTGGGGGATGAGGTCTACGCAGGTACGGTAAACGGGGAGGGTGCCTTATATGTAGAGGTCACAAAATCGGCTGAAGGGTCACTGTTTGGCAAAATCATTAAAATGGTGGAAGAAGCACAGGCAGAAGTGCCGGATTCCCAGCGTTTCATGGAGCGGTTTGAAGGAATATACGCACGCATTGTTGTAGGGGTGACTTTACTTGTGATTGCAGGAACTCCACTACTGCTTGGCTGGACATGGAATGAGGCATTTTATAAAGCGATGGTGTTTCTGGTTGTTGCTTCGCCTTGTGCATTGGTGTCTTCGATCATGCCTGTCATGCTGTCCGCGATGTCCAGTAGCGCCCGTCGTGGCATTCTCTTCAAGGGTGGTGCCCATATGGAGAATATGGCTCGCACGCGGGTCGTGGCTTTTGACAAAACAGGTACATTGACCATGGGCACCCCACAAGTGACCGATATTATTACGGCTGAACATGTAGATCGTGCTCAGCTCTTAGCTGCGGTAGCGGCGATTGAGAACCTCTCCATGCATCCTTTGGCTCGTGCCATCGTAGATCAGGCGAACAAGGAGAATATTACACTTCAGGAAGCGGAACACGTACAGGCTCTAACAGGCTGGGGCATCGAAGGAACTGTGAACGATGTGGTCTGGAGCATTGGTAAAACAGATGTACTGGGATTAATGCAGTCAGAGGAGATGAAAGATAGCAACGTTGATGATCCAGATGGACATGGTGCTAACCATATGAAGGTATCTTCTAAGTGGGACGATGTATGCTCCCGTCTTGAAGGGGAGGGGAAAACCGTATCCGCTGTTATGGCTGATGGTGAATTAGTCGGGCTGATCGCGATGCGGGACACGGTACGGCCACAGGCAGCAGCTGCAGTGAAAAAGCTTGAAGCGATGGGTGTAAAAGTTGCCATGTTAACAGGAGATCGAGCCAGATCAGCTTCTGTAATTGCGCGTGAAACTGGAGTAAGCATGGTCTATGCAGACTTGCTGCCTGGAGATAAAGTGAAGCAGGTCCAAGCGCTCCGCAAACAGTATGGTCCTGTGTTAATGGTAGGGGATGGTGTCAATGATGCACCGGCACTTGCAGCAGCTACTGTGGGTATGGGGATGGGATTGTCCGGCAGCGGAACTGCACTGGAGGTCGCTGATGCGGTACTCATGAACGATAACATTGAAGAGATCGCTTGGGTGATTGGGCAGGCTCGTCGAGCTCAGCGTACGGTGAAACAGAATATGTGTTTTGCCATCACCGTTATTCTGGCCTTAATTGCTGGGAACTTCCTCCAAGACGTCGCACTGCCTTTGGGTGTGGTAGGTCATGAAGGCAGTACAATTCTGGTTATTCTGAATGGGCTTAGGCTGCTACGGTAATGAGATTTGAAGAGGAAAATGAGTAATTTGTTTCGCTGGTAGTATGCGGCTGGTTTAACAGCTTACGTTTGAACCTTGGGTCAGTGGGCAATGATTCGAAGAGACGATTCGAGGATAAAGGGAGCTGTGAAATATGGGACGTTATGTACAAGTGGAACCAAATGTAAAAGTATATGTTGAAGATATTGGCGAAGGCACCCCGGTTGTCTTTTTGCGTGGCTGGCCTGTTAATTATAAAATGTTTGAATACCAATTGAACGTACTGCCGAACCATGGCATTCGTGCCATCGCGATAGATTTTAGAGGATATGGCTTATCGGATAAGCCTTCAACAGGATAAGATTATGATCGCATGGCAGACGATGTTCGTGCCGTTATTGATGATCTGGAGCTGAAAGACGCGGTACTCGCAGGATTATCTATGGGTGGAGCGATCGCAGTACATTACATGGCTCGCCATAAGGGACATGGTGTCTCCAAGCTGGCCTTGTTATCTGCGGCAGCACCTGTGTTCACACAGCGTGAAGGTTATCCGTATGGATTGACTCCAGAGCAGCTGAACGAGCAGATCATTGAGCCGATCTTTGAAGATCGTCCGAAGTTACTGGAGACGTTTGGCGGCATGTTCTTCGCGAAGAAACACAGCCAGCCATTCATGGATTGGTTCCACGCCCTCGGCATGGAAGCTTCATCTTATGGTACCATTCGCAGTGCAATTGCGTTACGGGATGAGGACTTGCGAGGTGACGGGAAAAAAGATGAGATCTGTCCGTTTGAGTTCGCCGAGCAGATGCACCAAGGCATCGCTTCGTCTCAACTGATTGCTTTTGAAGAGAGCGGTCATGGTGCATTCTATGATGAATTGGAAAAATTCAATTCGGAACTGATTCGTTTCATCCAATCCTGATCAGGAGTGGGCGCAATATCTCTGACAGACGATCCCAGTAATTTCATGGAATCTTCATTTGTGGCTAAACAAAGAACCCGGTCGACAGTCTTGGACTGTTCGCTCGGGTTCTTTAGTCTTCAATTAAAACAGTTCGGTCAGACCAATCATCGTGATGAGCCCGAGCAAAAAGGACATCGTCGCCACACGTGCATTACCATCACCGTGACTCTCAGGGATAAGTTCCTTATAAACAATGAACATCATCGCACCGGCTGCAAAGGCCAGACCATAAGGCACAAGACCAGCTACGAGACTGCTCAAGGTGTAACCAATCATAGCTGTAATAATCTCTACCGCTCCGGTCAGGGTGGCAATACCCAGCGCTTTGAAGCGGCCAATGTTCTGGTTCACGAGAAAGAGGGCCACCAAGAATCCTTCCGGTGCATTCTGCAATCCGATGGAAAAGGCAATGAGATTGCCCAGGCTCTCATCTGAGCTTGCATAGCTGACACCAACGGATAACCCTTCCGGCAGGTTATGCATGGTGATGGCTGCAATAATCATGAAGGCTTTGGTTTCAATTTTAAAAGGCATTTTCTCGGGATTCTCCAGATCGACGTGTGGAATCTTCATCTCCAGCACCAGTAGAACCAGGCTACCAAGCAAAATACCAAATGCGAGTACAAAAAGATTTGATTGGCCAAGTGCTTCCGGAATGAGGTTATACACTGAAGCCGAGGTCATAATACCTGCAGCGTAGGCCAGCAAGATATCACGCAGACGGTGTGATATTTTGCGCATAAATAAAATCGGTACGGCCCCTAGGCCGGTAGACATGGCTGATATAAAACTGCCAATGAGTGCATCGTTCATGCTTCCATTTTCCCTCCTGATGAAGACTTCTTCATAATCGCTGCCGAGCATTGACACCGTACATAAAAGAGATCATAATGAACAACAGATTAGAATGATTATAAATTAGAATTCCGTTTCTGCATAGGATAATTCTCATTTCGCAGGCAGGACTTGTGGACATGATATGGGCTTTTCGTTCTAGTGTATGCAAAAGCCTAAGCTTTTGATGCTCGAGGGCCTAACCTTTTTGCAGAACCCGGGGGAGGAACTATACATGTATAAATCAATTATTATTGGAACAGGCCCTGCAGGGCTGACAGCAGCAATCTATCTGGCACGTGCCAACTTGAACCCACTCGTTATTGAAGGACCACAACCTGGTGGCCAACTGACAACAACGACTGAAGTGGAGAACTTCCCAGGTTTCCCTGATGGGATTATGGGTCCTGAACTGATGGACAACATGCGTAAACAAGCTGAGCGCTTCGGTGCTGAATTCCGCACAGGCTGGGTGAACAACATCGACATGAGCGAGCGTCCATTCAAGATTCAAGTTGAAGGTATGGGTGAACTCGTATCGGAAACATTGATCCTGTCTACAGGCGCATCTGCTAAATACCTCGGTATCCCTGGCGAAGAAACAAATGTAGGTCGTGGTGTCAGCACATGTGCAACATGTGATGGATTCTTCTTCCGTAACAAAGAAATCATCGTCATCGGCGGTGGCGACTCTGCTCTTGAGGAAGCAAGCTTCTTGTCCCGTTTCGGTTCCAAAGTAACGCTGGTACACCGTCGTGAAGAACTGCGTGGCTCCAAAATCATGCAGGATCGTGCACGCAGCAACGAAAAAGTAGAAATGGCTTTGAACCGTACACCACTTGAAGTACTCGCTGGCGACAACGGCGTAACCGGACTGAAAGTGTTGAACAACGAAACAGGTGAAGAAGAAGTGATTCCGGCAAGCGGCGTATTCGTAGCGATCGGTCACACACCAAACACTGGTTTCCTTGGCGGACAGATCACGACGGACGAACATGGTTATATCCTGACTACACCAGGTACATCCGAGACAAACATTCCAGGCGTATTCGCATGTGGTGACGTACAGGATACACGTTACAAACAAGCGATTACAGCTGCAGGTAGCGGATGTATGGCTGCCATGGACACAGAGAAATACATTGAGAGCTTGGAGCACAGCGCAGTTGTTCTGTAATAGAATGAGCTGATTCCAACCAAACTATAGATTAATATAAAACCATATGAGGTGAATTAAACATGGAAAACGTAATTGTATATACATCAACGAACTGCCCGAACTGCAAATCCGTAAAAACGTTCCTGGCTGACAAAGGTATCTCTTATGAAGAGCGCAACATCGAAACTAGCGATGAATATGCACAACAAGTATGGGACATGGGCGTACGTGCCGTGCCATTGACTGTCATCGGTGAACACCGCATTCTGGGTATGAACAAAACTCAATTTGCCAAAGCATTGGACGCTTAAATCAGGCTGATTATCTGAATCATCATGTGTTGAAAGAAATTTTCGATTCATATGCAATTCCGGTTTTCGCGAGCCGTTAGGATATAGAAAGAACCGTACCCGGAAGGGTACGGTTTTTTGTGCAAACGCAGAATATGATCTAGAAAAAAATACTCATGAAAGTCTGAAATACAACATACACCAGCAATCCTGACAGCATGTACATGAAACCAGCCTTCTTTTTGCTCTGGAACAATCGGAGTATGCCAAGGCTGAACAAGGGCGCAAGCACAATCAGGAACAGGAGTACGGTGACAAACATTTGCGCCGAGATATCTGAAGTATCCACGTAGGTCACGCTTTTTTTCACTCCGTTTCGTTATCGGAATTAACACAGCTTCATCCACACAGCCATGACAAAAATCACATAACCCCATTATACATCTGGATTTCTTTAACAAAAAGGGAGGAAATGGGGCGAAATGATGTCAATTTTCATCTGTTATTAGACAGACACCCTAATTTTTCCTAAAAACTGGGATATCGCAGAGTAAGCGGCACCAACGCGGGTGGAACGGCTGCCCAGAGCTGCCCATTCAATCTGCAAACTGCGGCGGTGATAAGGTAATGTACGTTCCTCGACAACTTGTTTTAACGCTGTTTCAATCCAGGGACCTGCTTCAGAGAGCGGACCGCCAATGATAATACGTTCCGGGTTGAAACTGTTAACGATATTGGTAATGCCAATCCCCAGTTTGCGCCCAATCGTGTTGTATAATTCCTGAACAGCCTCGTGGCCTTGCTCGGCATAATGAATAAGCTCGCGTGTAGTATGAGCAGGTAATTTTAGCTGATGATCCGGGTGCTCGTAAGCTTTTTCCGATGCGTATAACTCCCAGCAACCACGATTACCACAGGAGCAGGGCAGACCTTCCGCTTCAATGGACATATGGCCTGTTTCCCCTGCGTAGCCCCATGCGCCTTTGTATAATTCACCATCTACCATGATGCCTGAACCAATCCCCATGCCTGCACTGATGTAGATCATGTGACGGACATCGATACCTGCCCCAAAATTCAGCTCTCCATGAGCACCCGCATTGGCTTCATTATCGATCGTTACAGGCAGTTCAAATTCTTCTTCAAGCATTGAGCGCAGAGTTACCTTCTCCCACCCCAGGTTGGGTGCAAACAGGACCGTTCCTGCCTCATCCACCATGCCGGGCACGCCGATACCAATACCAATGACGCCGTGAGGGGAAGGAGGAGCTGCTTCAATGAGCTGCTTTGCTGCCAATTTCAATTGCTCCAGTACAGAGGACACATCATGATGTTCCAAGGTCACTGCGTACTCTGTCATGATGTGTCCTTCCAGATCTGTAAGCACGCCTTTCAAATGAGTCACACTGAGTTCCAGACCGACTGCATAGCCTGATGTCCCTCGAAACAGCAGCATGAGTGGTTTACGTCCGCCGCTGGATTCACCAGGGCCAATCTCTTGCACCAGGTCATCACTGATCAGATCAGCAACCAGATTGGATACCGTTGCTTTGTTCAGCCCCGTAACCTCGGACACTCGCGCACGAGAAAGAGGGGCATGGCGCCGGATCGTATCCAGAACGATCGACTTGTTTATTTTTTTGACCAGCATCTGGTCTCCGGTAATTTTCATATGGTTAAGGCACTCCTATTCTTCTGATAAAAGGGTTCTGACCCACATCCGAAACAAGTTATTCGACTATTATAGCGTAAACAAACATGTAAAAAACAATTTTATTTTACTTTGTTTAACCAATAGACAAAGTAAATTCGATGTGATAGGATAACGGTGTAAACGATTTCTTAAAACTATTGAGGAGGCATTTTACACATGGCCTATTTTGAATCCGTTAATAAAATTGCATTTGAAGGTAAAGATTCCAAGAATCCTTTTGCTTTTAAACATTATAATCCGGAAGAAGTGGTAGCCGGCAAATCGATGGAAGAACATTTCCGTTTTGGCATGGCTTACTGGCATACATTAACTGCAGGCGGCAGTGACCCGTTCGGTGCGGAGACAGCTGTTCGTTCGTGGGATAAATACTCGGGTCTGGACCTCGCGAAAGTACGCGTGGAAGCGGCATTTGAATTTTTGGAAAAAATGAATCTCCCGTTCTTCTGTTTCCACGATGTGGACATTGCACCAGAAGGTAACAACCTGCGTGAGTTCTACAGCAACATTGATACAATCGTTGATCTGATTGAAGATCATATGAAATCCAGCGGCAAAAAACTGCTCTGGAACACGGCAAACATGTTCTCGAACCCACGCTTCATGTTTGGTGCAGCATCCACTTGCAACGCAGACGTGTATGCTCACGCTGCAGCACAGATCAAAAAAGGTCTGGAAGTGGGTAAACGCCTGGGCGCTGAAAACTATGTATTCTGGGGCGGTCGTGAAGGTTACGACACATTGCTGAACACAGACATGCAACTGGAGCAAGACAACATTGCTCGCATGTTCCACATGGCTGTAGACTACGCGAAGGAAATTGGCTTTGACGCACAATTCCTGATCGAGCCTAAACCAAAAGAGCCAACAAAACACCAATATGATTATGATGCAGCAACTTCCATTGCTTTCTTGCAAAAATACGGTTTGGACAAACACTTCAAACTTAACCTGGAAGCGAACCATGCTACACTGGCTGGTCATACATTCGATCACGAAATCCGCGTTGCTCGTACAAACGGCATGCTCGGTTCCCTCGATGCGAACCAAGGCGACATGTTGATCGGTTGGGATACGGATGAGTTCCCGGTTGATATGTACGATGCTACGTTGACAATGTATGAAGTATTGAAAAACGGCGGTATCGGCCGTGGTGGTGTGAACTTTGACGCGAAAGTACGTCGTGGTTCCTTCGAAGCAGACGATCTGTTCCTGGCACACATCGCAGGTATGGACACGTATGCAAAAGGTCTGAAAGTAGCAGCGAAGTTGATTGAAGATCGTGTATTCGATGACTTCATCGAAAAACGTTACAGCAGCTTCAGCGAAGGTATTGGCGCAGATGTGGTTGCAGGTAAAGCGACACTGGCTTCCCTTGCTGAGTATGCACTCAACAACGAAAGCCCACGCAAAAATCAATCCGGACGTCAGGAATTGCTGAGAGCACAACTTAACCAGTACATCCTGGCTGACTAATAGCGCATAAGGCAGGGTTGGTGCACGTCGGCCACCGATGGTTATTCAACTCATATGTGTTGGACATTAGTATCCAAGCTTGCCTATGCACAAGATTAGCTTGTACCATGGAACGCCTGAACAAGCATGACATTCGGACCGTCCCCGACTTTCCCTTGGGAAGACGGGGGCGGTTTTTTGGTTAAACAAACAACACGATTTTTAAGATTTTTGATATAAATGTTTCTTTAAGATGGTGCATGCAGAACGAAGTGAGCAGAAAGGACCCGAGGAAGCGGAGCGTGCGCATTTATCACCGGATTTCTCCCTTGCTAAAGGGTATAAAGGAAATCCGGGGGTAACGGCGATCTGAGGGTTTTCTGATCACGAAGTGACCATATGAGCATCAAGGATTTCATTTATAACCAATGACGAATCAAGGTCATTGGATCAATCTTTTCGCTACAAAAACGAGTACGTTTTTACTGTTTTGATATAAATGTTTCTCTGAGATGGTAAATGCAGAACGAAGTGAGCAGAAAGGACCCGAGGAAGCAAAGCGGTCGCATTTATCCCCGGATTTCACCCTTGCTAAAGGGTATAAAGGAAATCCGGGGGTAACGGCGATCCAAGGGTTTTCTGATCACGAAGTGACCACATAAGCATCAAGGTTTCATTTATACAATCCTGTTACAAACGAGAGGAGTTAACCTATGAGTTACGTAATCGGTGTCGATCTTGGAACCAGCGCGGTCAAAACCGTGTTGGTCAATCGTGAAGGTAAAGTGGCATTTGAAGCATCTGAGGCATATCCGTTGTATCAGCCCAAGGCTGGATACAGCGAACAAAACCCTGAAGATTGGGTAGAGCAGACGATTGTTTCCTTGCGTAAGTTGCTGGAAGTGTCTGGCGTGCAGCCTTCGGAAATCGAGGGATTGAGCTTCTCCGGTCAGATGCACGGACTGGTGTTGGTGGATGCAGAAGGTAAACCGCTGCGAAATGCAATCTTGTGGAACGATACACGTACTACGGCGCAGTGCCGCCGGATCGAAAAAGTACTGGACGGCAAGCTGTTAAGCATTGCCCGGAACCGTGCACTGGAAGGCTTCACCTTGCCGAAAATTCTGTGGGTTCAGGAGAACGAGCCTGAATTGTTACAGCAAGCATCCTTGTTCCTGCTGCCAAAAGACTATGTGCGTTATCGCCTGACGGGTGATTATGCTATGGATTATTCCGATGCAGCGGGAACTTTGCTGCTGGACGTTGCAGGCAAGCAGTGGAGCAACGAGATTGCAGATGCATTCGACCTGCCAATCTCCCTATGTCCACGTCTTGTGGAATCGTTTGATGAAGTGGGCACGTTGCTGCCTGAGATTGCGGATCAAACGGGTCTGGCGGCTGCGACGAAAGTATACGCAGGTGGTGCGGATAATGCTTGCGGTGCGATTGGCGCAGGTATTCTGAGTGAAGGACAGACGATGTGCAGCATCGGAACGTCCGGGGTTGTGCTTTCCTACGAAGAGCGTAAAGATCTCGATTTCGAAGGCAAAGTGCACTTTTTTAATCACGGGGAGAAAGATGCCTTCTATATTATGGGTGTAACACTTGCCGCAGGATATAGCCTGTCCTGGTTCAAGGATACGTTTGCAGCGGACAAATCGTTTGATGTGCTCTTGCAGGGCATTGATCAGGTTCCGGCGGGCAGCAACGGATTGTTGTTTACACCATATATCGTTGGGGAGCGTACACCTCATCCGGATGCGAATATCCGTGGCAGCTTCATCGGTATGGATGCAGGCCACAAGCTGGAGCACTTTGGACGTGCGGTGATGGAGGGTATTACCTTCTCGCTGCGTGAGTCCATTGATATTCTGCGAGGTGCAGGCAAAACCGTCAATGAAGTCATCTCCATTGGTGGCGGTGCCAAGAACGAAGCCTGGTTGCAAATGCAGGCTGATGTCTTTAACGCTACGATTGTGAAGCTGGAGAGCGAACAGGGTCCTGCGATGGGTGCAGCGATGCTGGCTGCCTATGGTTGCGGCTGGTTCCCGACTATGCAAGAATGTGCAACAGCGTTTATTCGTCCAGCGAAGTCCTATGAGCCGAACCCGGAAACGGTTGCCGTCTATGATGGACTGTTTGCACTGTACCAGGAAGTCTATGGACAGACACGTAGTCTCAATGATCGTTTGGCTGAATACCGTTAATTCATTTATTTCACTACATTAATCTTGGTGATTACATTTGAAAGCATCCGCGAAGGCGGGTGCTTTTTTGTCGTTCATCAAGATTAACCCCATGAAAGGTTTACTTGGCCTGCATATCCGCATTCCGGCTCTGCATAGATTGGAAATAGAGGATTGTGATTCGTCCAGGCATTGTGTATCCGACATTTTAATAGGTAGAAGCTTGAGTATGGGGGTGAAGCTTTGGATGGATATGAGGAACATGAAAGACCACATATTACCTTGTCGATGATCGTTCGTAATGAAGAGAATCGTTATCTCAGGCAGGCACTGGAGAGACATCGTCCCTGGATTGATCGCGCAGTAATCATTGATGACGGAAGCACGGATGGAACGGTCGCACTGTGCAGGGAACTTCTGGACGGTATTTCACTCGTATTAGTGGAGAACGCTGCTTCACGTTTTGCAGACGAGGTAAGCCTGAGAAAACAACAATGGGAAGAGACGGTGGCGACCAATCCGGAGTGGATTTTGAATCTGGATGCGGATGAGATTCTAACCAGTGACTTTGGATTGGTACGGGATCTGCTGCTCACTGGCAATGAAGATGCGATCTATTTCAGATTGTTTGATATGTGGAGTGAGACGCATTACCGGGAAGATGAGTTCTGGCAGGCCCATGCCTATTATCGGCCATTTCTGATTCGTTATCACCCGGGGATGAACTATGAATGGAAGGAGACACCCCAGCATTGTGGTCGTTTTCCGTTAACGATCCAGCATTGGTCCTATGGATGTCATGCTCCCCGGGTGAAGCACTATGGTTGGGCGCGGGAAGAAGACCGCATCCGCAAATATGAACGCTATCAAGCACTGGACCCTGAAGCAAGATACGGTTGGAAGGAACAGTACGAATCGATATTGGATCAAGAGCCACGACTGTTGGCATGGTTCGAATAAGGAGAGGGGGAGTGAGCACGTTGAAGAAAGACCCGTTACGCAAATCGCAAGAAGAATCCCAACCTCAAATAGAGCCGAATTCACATAAGAAAGAGAATCAGAAAGAGGAGCAACCTGAGAGCCAGAAAGAGAGCCAGAGTAATCATCGACCGCCCAGACGTTCTGATCAATCGCTGGAAACCCGCCAATCGGAAAAGCTTGAAGAGCTTAGCTTGGAAAAAATACTGATCGCCAGCCCGGTTCGACAGACCACTCCGGTGCTCCGTGAATTTCTGGATTCTCTGCATGCACTGGAACGAACCACAGTGAAGACGGAGTATCTGTTTGTTGACGATAACGTGGAAGAAGCCGCATCGAATATATTGCGTGAATTTGTGCTCCAGCATGAAGGGACGGTTATTCAAGCAGATGAACAGGGCAGTGGTAGTTCTGATAACAAAGGGGTGTACAGCAAAGATGAGGGAGGACACTATTGGCAGGATGAGCAGATTTGGCGTGTAGCCGGCTTGAAAAATCGCATATTGCAATATGCACGTGACAACCACTACGATGCGGTTTTCCTGATTGATTCTGACTTGGTGCTGCATCCGCGGACGCTGGAGCAACTTATATCGAGTGGCAAAGACATTGTATCCAATATCTTTTGGACCCGCTGGCAGCCGGATGCCAGGGAAATGCCACAGGTATGGCTGCAAGATGAGTATGCCTTGTATCGCCGCGGTGGCAAAACATTAGACGGAACCGAGGTGGAGGACGAGGGCACGCAAACGACTGCATTTCTGAATCAACTGCGGATCCCGGGTTGTTATGAAGTTGGAGGGCTAGGGGCTTGTACCCTTATTCGCAAAAATGTTCTGGCAGCAGGAGCTTCATATGACCAGATTCCCAATGTATCCTTCTGGGGCGAAGATCGTCATTTCTGTATTCGTGCTCAGGCACTGGGTTTTCGTTTGTTCGTGGATACTCATCTCCCTGCGTACCACATCTATCGATTGTCCGAACTGCCGGGGGTTTCCGCCTTTAACCGCAGGGCGAGACGAGGTGAGGAGACGATCAGTATTACCCTGTGTATGATTGTGAAAAATGAAGAAGCTTCCCTCGCCAGATGTCTGGACTCGGTCAACGGTATTGCCGATGAGATTGTAATCGTGGATACCGGTTCGACGGATCGTACCCGTCAGATTGCTTCCAGATATACGGATCGTATCGTTGATTTTGAATGGGTGGATGACTTTGCAGCAGCACGGAACTATGCCTTCGATCAGGCAAAGAGTGAATATATTCTTTGGCTGGATGCCGACGATGTGTTCGAACCGGAAGATCGGGCGAAACTGATCGCCTTGAAACGTTCGCTGGACCCAGATGTTGATAGTGTCACGATGGATTACAACCTGTCATTCACAGCAGATGGCAAGGTAGCCTACAGCCTGCGCCGGAATCGTCTGGTCCGTCGGGATCGGCAATTTCGCTGGATTGGTGCGGTGCATGAATATTTGGCTGTAGCGGGCAATATGCTTCATAGTGATATCGCGGTTACTCACAAGAAAGATAAGGAGTATACCGATCGGAATCTGCGGATCTATCGCAAAAGGGAACAGGCCGGAGAGGAATTCGGGCCGCGTGACTTGTACTATTTCGGTAATGAGCTGAAAGACCATGGACAGCATGAGGATGCGGTGAAGTACTATGAGAAGTTTCTGGATACCGGGCTGGGCTGGGTGGAAGATCAGATCGCTGCTTGCCAGAAAATTGCGGATTGTGAAGCTGCACTTGAACGTCCGGAACAGGAAGTCACGGCGTTGTTCCGATCATTTGCCTATGATTTGCCAAGAGCCGAGATTTGCTGCCGATTGGGTGGTTATTTTGCCGACCGTGAAGATTATCGCAAAGCGCTGTTCTGGTACGAACAGGCCACTCGTGCTGTACGTCCCGATGATCCAATGGTAGTGCTGAATGAAGCAGCCTGGACCTGGATGCCGCATCTGCAACTATGTGTGTGTTATGACCGGATGGGGAACCGTGCCAAGGCCCGGGAACATAATGATATCGCACTCGCCTATCATCCAACACATCCGAGCATGTTATATAACGATCGATACTTTAAAGATTTGGAGAAGGATAACGTATTGGAAAACGCTTAGTATTTTCAGTCGAAATGCGGCCTCTTTCGTGGAATTGAATGGGTGAATCAGCCCATGTTCCATGGAGAGGTTTTTTGCATTGTGATAAAAGTACATCATAGAGTTGGTGACAGACGCATTCACATTGAAAAATGGATTAATGTATTTCATCTAGGAGAGGATATGCTTTACAATAATGAATAACGGAAAAGCGGTAAACATGATTATATGTCTTCGGCTGACGAATTGATGAAGCAAGGGGAACTGGATATGAATCTGACAGAAGTTCTATTGGAGTCGAGGCTGGTCGCGATTGTACGCGGTATAAGCCGTGAAGCGGCAGTAACAGCTGGACAAGGTATGACAGGTGGTGGAATCCGACTGATGGAAGTCACACTGAATACATCTGGAGCACATGATATTATTGCAGACTGGCGTGGGCGGCATGAAGGAAAAGCTTTTGTTGGAGCGGGTACGGTACTAAATGTGCAGATGGCGAAGGAAGCAGTTGCTGCAGGAGCACAATTTCTGGTGTCTCCCAATGTCGATCTGTCTGTCATTGAATATGCTGTAGAACATGGTGTCGACATCTGGCCTGGAGCCATGACACCCACGGAAATTGTCGCTGCCCATGAAGCGGGAGCACGAGTTGTGAAGCTGTTTCCGATGGCGAGTCTGGGCATACCGTATCTGCGGGAGATCAAAGCTCCACTGAATCATATTCCACTGCTGGCAACAGGTGGTGCCACACTGGAGAATATTGCTGACTACTATGCAGCAGGCGCTGCTGCAGTGGGTCTGGGAAGTGCACTTTTACCACGAGAAGCTCTTGTAGCAGGAGATCATGAGCAGATTGCAGCATGTGCACGGAGATTTGTGGAAGCAGCTGAAGTCTAGGATTCCAGCGTCAGATGAAGGATATGTATATTTGGGTATATATATGATGGTTCCTTTAAATTAGTTGTTGGATCAATCTTTATCATAAAAACCCATGTCGTTTAACGTGCCGTTCACTCTATTGTTTTATGATGGATGTATGCCAGAATTCGGAGAGGAGAGATGCCCTGTGAAAGCTAAAACAATGATAGGCGGCATGCTCGCCGTGGCCGCAGTAACGGCAGGTGGATTATGGAAGGCAGCGGTAAAGAGCCAGACACCTAAGAAGATTCCAATCACACTAACACCCCCAATGCCATTTGAGGATGTGACCTTTGACAGTGGGGGTGGTCGCGTGCATGGCTGGTTCATTCCGGCCAGAGCGGACATTCCGAAGCCATGGCCGCTCGTTATTATTGCACATGGCTGGGGCTCCAATCGCTCCCGTGTTCTTCGTTATGCACGGCCGATCTGGGAAGCAGGATATGCCCTGTTTATGTATGATGTCCGCAGCCACGGAGCCAGTGATCCGGTTCGTGCTGCATCTGCCTATTTGTTCCGGGATGATCTGCTGGCGGCATTGCAGTATACGACCGCACGACCGGAGATCGATCCGGATGCCATCGGTGTGCTTGGACATTCTTTGGGCGGACTGGGCACGATTCTTGCGGTGACGGAAGGCATTCCTGTATCAGCGGTGATTACCGACTCCATGCCATCGCAATTTGAGGTTATTGTCAGTTCGGAGCTGAGACGTCGGCGTCTGCCCTTGTTTCCACTGGCCCAGTTAATTCCGAGAATCTGGTTCTGGCGGCTTGGTGAATCTCTGAAATCCTATCGTCAGCGTGAACCGGTGATGATGCTCAATGAACGGCGCAGGGGAATGCAACTGCCGATGCTTATGGTGCACTCCAAGGGCGACAACTTCATTCCCCCGAGTGAGCTTGAATATTTTATGTCCAAAGCCGATCCACCTGTAGAACATCTATGGGTCAACAGCGGAGGACACAGTTGTTCCGAGGAAGACCCCGCCTTCTGGGATACCGTTATTCCATTCTTGCAAACCCATGTCCAAGGTCGGTCGAAGTCGAACGATTCCACTATTGCGAGCAGTTAAACCAGGTAGAATCAGGCCTACATAAGAGTGCAGGCTAACAGAGAAAACGCCAACGTGGTTGGCGTTTTTTTTGCTGTTATGAGCAATATGCAGAAATTCACATTTGTAAAATTGCCCCGAAAACGACCATTAAAAAGGAAGCTTATGGTATCATAGGATAGACTGGCAATATTCATGCGAGGTTATTTGTTATGCATCTTTGTATGAAATTGAAGGGAGAGGTCCAGATTTGAGTTTGAATTGGAAGTTTAATGTACGTTTCAAAATGTTCACTGCGAAAGCTGCAACGGCAGCGATGGCAACACTGTTACTTGCTTCGCAAACACCAGGTTTTGCAGGCAGTGCATCAGCCGCGCAAGCAGAACAGTTGACTGAAGCGACAACGGGGGATAATGAACAACTAGACGCAACGAGCAATGACGTGCCCGAGGGAGCGAAAATCTCATCCAGGCAAGCCAGTGAAAATATACTGAAGCTATTTCCTTTGTTAAAGAAAGCAACGATCTCATCTGCACGATTCGATTCACCTAATTCTTATCCACCGCCAGACTACAAGGCATGGGAGATCGGGTTCCAGATTACGCAAGGCAATCATACGTCAGGATTCAATGCAACCGTACATGCAGGCACAGGGGAAGTGTTAAGTGTACATTTGCCGTCGGATGTCATGGATAAATATGTCACGGCATCGGATGTTAAGCTAACCAAAGCTGAAGCCGAAGAGAAGGCCGTGAACCTGTTGTACCAAGCGATTCCAGGTCTGAAAGATACAGAGTATGCTCCGCTTGGAGATCTGTATTCTTCTATTGAACAACAGTCATTATTCGGCAGAACAGAGTATCGATACGGTTACCAGTTGAAGCATGACGGGTTATTATCTGACGCAGAGACAGTCTACATAAATGTGGATGAAAGTGGTTTGGTGACAGGTTACTCACGAGGTACTACCTCAGCGAAGTATCCTTCATCGAAACCGGCAGCTTCGGAAGAGAAGGCGAGACAGCAGTTTGAAGAACAGTTCGATGTGGAGCTGGCCTATATCTCCAAAGATCGTCTGTCTTCCAAACAAGGTCAGCAGTATTATCTTGGCTACACACCAAAGCCTATCAGTATCGTTCCGATTGAAGCCAATACGTTGGAACGGATTAATACATTAACCGGTAAAGCTGTAGATGAAGATTCTTTGCAGCAGGATACGAAGCTGAAAGGCGATGTAACTCCGTTTGTCCCGGCCAATGGTACGAGGTTAAATGTACAGCAGGCCGCCAATCGGGTGGCTACGAACTTTGATATTCCCAAGGGTTACAAGCTGGAGCACAGCCAGTTAAGCAAGGGATTATATGCAAGCCCGAACAATCAGGTATGGAGTCTGAGCTGGAGCGATCGAAGTGCCAATATGTCCTATATGTTCATGCGGGATATCTCAGCACAGGTAGATGCAGTTACTGGACAGATCTACAGTTATACGATGATGCAACGAATGGGACCACAGATGGAGCAGGAGAAGACAACTGAAGAGAAGGCAGGTAAAGGGGTAACCCGAAAGCAGGCTGAGAAACTGGCGATGGACACGGTCATTGCGTTAGTTCCAGATGCAACGGAACAGTTCCACCTATCTAACGTTATTGAGGTAGATGATGCGCGTACCTTTATGTTCCAGCGTTATCTGAACGGAATTCCGGTTAAGGATGATACGGCACAAGTACAGGTGCTGAACAACGGAACGATTAACGAATTCTATACGCGTATTGCCGCAACGCCTGAACAACTGCCAGCAGAGAAAGAGCCAGCCATTAGTTACGAAGAGGCAAGGGCAATCTATCTGAAAGAGTTCAAGCTGGTTCTGGCGTACTCTCGTTACGGTGGATGGGGTATGAACAGCGGTGAAGTCATCCCGGTGGGAGTTAACCTAGCTTATATGCCTACACGAGATGAAAATTCGATCTATGGCAACTATGAAGTGCTGGATGCTAACACAGGAAAATGGATGTTGTTATACGGGGATACAAGCTCTGCAACCAAGGCGGATCCTACGGATATTTCCGGTCATGTCGCCGAAGCAGCTCTACGCAATATGACACAGCATGGCGTATTGCTTGCGGATGAGCAGGGACGCGTATTCCCGGATCGTGTGATCACCCGAGGAGATTGGTTTAACTATCTGGCAAGAGCGATTAATCCAAATATGGATCTGTACTACAGTGGGGACGGAGATGACAAGTTATACGCTGATGTGACACCTGACAGCCCGTATTATAAGGCAGTTCGGGCATTAATCGATCAGCGCTGGCTTGCCGGAGCGGACCCTGAACAGAATTTGAATCCGCAGGAAGAGATGACACGTGAAGAATTGGCAGTGCTGCTTGTACGTATTTTACGCTATGAGAAGCTGGCCGGATTCTATACGTTGCCATCAGATCTTCCCAACATTGCGGATGCCAGTGCCATTAAAAGTAAGGGAGCGGTTTCCCTGAGTCTGAAGCTGGGATTGCTTCCTTCGATTGAAGGACGATTCATGCCTGCACGAAAAGTGACGGTAGCTGAAGCGTCACAGGTATTGGAACGGCTGGCGAAGCTTCAAGGTAAAACAGATACGTTTATGAGTGGTAATCGCCTGTATTAGACGAGGAATTACTCATATCGTGCCCAAGCGGATCATAGGATGAAAATAACGGGTAATCGTGATTGATTGAACTGAAGATCAAAGGGACCTTCCATAGAAGGTCTCTTTTGATTTGCTTTGACAAAACTAGAAGAATGACGACAGAGCCTTTTGTGATACAATAGGGCGTGAGAACTTTGCAAAGAAGGGTGGGTTCCTTTCATGGGTAAGAACGGGAAACGAATTATCACCATACTGCTGGCAGGCTGTCTGATTGCTGTAGCGTTACCACGTACGGTTGATCTGGATCAACTGTATGCTGCATCAGGGACATCAGATATATCCACAGCAACAGATTTGCGCCAGACCTTGCTTACCGCAATGTCACAGCGAACGGAGGAACTTGTTTTTACATACAAAGGCAATGTGAAAGGCCTCAAAAAACAATTACAAACCTCCATCGATGAGGCAATGAAGAGTGACCCTTATATCCAATATACCGTTAAAAGTTATGCATTCAATTATAAAGGCTCCAATGTGTCGGCCGAGGTGCATGTGACTCTCTCCTATCGGGAGACCAAGGAGCAGACCGATTATGTGAATCGTAAAGTCACAAACGTGTTGAAAGAAATCATCAAACCCGGCATGACGGATCATGAGAAGGTCAAGGTCATTCATGACTGGATTGTGCTTAACCTTTCCTACGATACCTCTCTGAAGAAATATACGGCCTATGACGGGCTTGTTACAGGCAGTACCGTCTGTCAGGGATATTCACTGTTGGCATATCGGATGCTGGAGCGAGTAGGTATCGATAACCGGATTGTGGAAGGTACAGCGGGCGGGCAGCTTCATGCCTGGAATATCGTGAAGCTAGACGGCAAGTGGTATCACATGGACACCACCTGGGATGATCCTACTCCTGACCGCAAAGGTAAGGTGAGCCACAGCTATTATTTGCTGAGTGATGATGAGATGGCACGTGACCATATCTGGACAGACAAAAGCAAGTACCCCGCTGCGCCTGCCCCGTATCGGGAAGCTTTACTGAAGCTGGTGAAGGCCGGAGATAGCAAAAAGGCTGCCTATCAGAAGCTGTACCATGCTCTGGACTATTCCCTGTATGATGAACAGGATGCTGTTAAAGGCCATGCTGCGCTGAAGACCAAAGTTCAGAGCAAGCTGAAGGAAGGCGGAACCTCGCTGACATTCAGGTACAAGGGTACGGAGGCTGGACTGATTGAAGATTTGCAGGATTTGTACCAGCTTGGCATGAAATCGATATCTTATTATGTGTCCAAAATGGAAGGTACTACGGATCTGCGCGTCAAAATTAACTGGACAATATAACAGCCGTTTGAACAGGATGCTCCGATTGAGGAGTATCCTTTTTTGTGTTCAATTTTGTGTTCAATAGCGAGGATTTTAGTGTTGTCTATTTTTTGTATATGTCGCTTTGCTATTCTAATCTTCGGCGTATGCCAACACTACGTACGAGGAGGATATGCAAACAATGAGGAAAAAAGTGAGCATAGTGATCATTGCTCTGTTACTGGTCACGCAAATGATGCAGGGTTGGATATTTACACCAACAATGCATGCTCAGGATGAATTAACTAATTTGCCAGCCAGTGCAATCAGCGATACAGCATCAGAAGAAGGTTTGGCAGGTTCGGAAGAGGTCAACAACGTTGATGTTGCTGCCACTCCGGAAGAAGAGGGGGAGGGAAACCTCAACCAGAGCAGTTTAGCAGTGGCAGCTGCAGGTCCGGTAATTACAGATCAATTGATTACCAGTGTGCAGATGTACAATCAGGAGCCAGAAGACAATGGGAATGGCACGATTGAAGTTAAAGGAGATAAAATCGAGGATATTCGACCAAGCATTCAGGATGAGGTGGCTGTAGTCTTTGCATGGGGACTTGCAGACGACAACCACAACTACAGCGATGGCTCTACGTTCACCTTTAACTTGCCCGATAAATTCATCATCGGATCACAGCTTAAGGGTAATCTGGATGGCGGTGTAGGGGAGTATGTGGTGAATCCAGATGGCACAATCATCTTTACCTTTAATGAACTGATCGAGCATGCGAAGCTGGAAGGCAACTTCTACGTGTGGATTAAGTTCGATGAGAGCAAGATGGAAGATGGTTTGAAACAACAGATAGACTTTAGTTCCGTAGGGCAGGGCATCATTGATGTGCACTTTGCCAACACAGCCATAGATAAGTTAAAGAAATCGGGAACCGCAAACAAAAACAACTTCAACTCGGATGAAATTAAATGGACCGTAGATTTTAACCAAGGCGAGAAGGCTATAAAAAATGCTGTTCTTGCAGACACGTTCCCAGCAGAGCTAGAGCTCAAGGGCAATATCGAAATTCGCGAATTGGAAGTGCAATTGAATGGATCTGTTAAAGAAGGTCCAGGGGTTCGCACAGAATCACAGTTTCCAATTCAATTGGGAGACACGGATAAGGCCTACCGTGTGACTTACACGACAAGTGTTAAAGCACCAACCACTGCTCCGTTCACCAACGTGGAGTATCAAAATCAGGTTGCGCTTACAACAGATCAGAGCGAGCACAACGAAACAGATATTGGCCGAGTTCGTGTAAGTTTTAATGAGCCTTTGAACAAGTCAGGGCAAGATAGTGCGTATGATCCGGTAACACAGACGATCACATGGAAAGTGCAATATAACTACAATCAGCAAGAAATCATGCAAACGAATGCATGGATTGAAGACCGCTTTGATACGGCAAAACAGCAACTGATCAACAATTCCGTCAAAGTGTATCAAGTGGACATTAATGCAAGTGGAGCGGCTTCGAACAGAACACTGATCAATCCAAATGAATACACACTCGAAGCGATCGGTACAGGGTTCGATGATGGCTTCAGATTACATTTTAAGAACGATATTACAAAGGCCTATGAGATCGAATATGATACACAATCCATTCATCGTGTTTATACAAACGACACTATTACGAACACAGTGAACATGTATGATGGTACTTCCAAAACAGGCCGGAGAGACATTCAGGAAGTCATTTTTGCAAAGAGTGTAAAAAGTGAAAACTTCAACACAAAAGAAATTGAATGGCAGATGGTTTTGAATCATGATTTGCAGGACATGACGGATATCGTCATCACCGACAATTACGAAGGTAGACATATGAAACTGATTCCGGGTAGTCTTCAAGTGAGCGGTGTTAACAAAGACGACTTTGAACTGACTCCAGACCCGGCTGATCCAACGTATGAAAAAGGATTCTCACTTCGCTTGAAGGACGGGGTAACGCTCAGTACGGAGCATGTTATTACTTACAAGACAAGCTTTGATCCGACAGCAGGTATGCCAACGAATGATGAATATCGCAACTCGGCCAAGATCGATTGGGAAGAGTCTGATGTAAAACAGACTGCGATTACAAAATCTGCTGCGGTCAAACCGCAAGACTACACGATTCAAAATGGTAACAAAAAGGGTGAATATAGCGCCAAAGATAAAAAGATTACCTGGACAATCGATGTAAACTACAATTTGTTTGATATTCAGGATGCAATCCTTAAGGATGCTTACACTGGAGACCAATCTTTTGTAGACGGCTCATTGAAGGTTCATGAGTTAGAGTTACAGGGAGCCAATAATGTTACTGCTGTAGGTAGCGAGGTTCCACTCACACCTGGTCAATTCCAGCTGAACACGGACGGTAAAGGTTTTGTTTTGGATCTGGGTAACATGGGCAAAATGGCTTATCGCATTCAGTACCAAACAAGTCTGGATGGACCATATTCTGTCGTAGGTGCATATGCCAACCAGGCTGTTCTGACGGATGGTGAGGGGGGTGTAATACGATTTAATAGATCAGCCAGTGTTACACCTGCCAACGGTGGTGTGTACGTGCGCAAAACAGGGAAGCAAGAAGGTACAACGGATAAAGCATCATGGACGGTAAATATCAATCCAAGTCAATCTTTCATTCCTGCGGGTAATCAATTAACAGATACCTTGTCAGAGAACCAGATTTTATTGGCTGATTCATTGAAATTATATGCAACCAATTTACCTGCCAGCAATTCAGGCAATGTATCCACCAAAGCTGGACTTGTTGATCCGGCTGATTATGAATTGGACGTGGAGGGCAATACATTTACCTTCACCTTCAAGAAAGATATTCATACTGCATTCATTTTGGAATATCAGTCTTATATTAATGCCGATCATGGCGCTCGAATTGAGAATAAGGTTGAATTTGCAGGCCAATCTTCCTCGGTAATCGGAGAAGGTAATCAGTCGGGAATCAAAGTTTCCTTGGCTGGAGCAGGTGGAGGAGCCTCTACAGGTCTGGGCAAAATCAGAATTCACAAAGTCAGTGATACAGGAGTTCCGCTGGAGGGTGCAATATTTGCAATCTATAATGCGTCTGGAACTACGCTTCTGGAAACATTGAAACCAACGGACGAGAATGGTGTGGTTGAAAGCTCCAGAAACTATCGATTAAACAATCTAACCAACGGTATACCTTATAAGTTAAAAGAATTATCTGCACCGGCAGGATACTTGGTTGATCCTGAATATGGCTCTGCCTCAGGTAAAACAATTGAATTCAAGGATGCGGATATCGCTTTTGAAATTGAAAACAAAAAGATTCGTCAAGGCTTCGAATTAACCAAGGTAGATGCGGTGGACTCCTCCAAGACACTTAAGGGTGCAACTTTCGAATTGTACTCCAAGGACGGTGCAACGCGAGAGAAAATCGATGAGTTAACGACAGGGGAAGATGGGAAGATCGCCAAAGGTGGACTTTTGCCAGGGGATTATGAGCTGGTAGAAGTCGTCGCACCTGAGTTTTATCAGTTAGATGCTACACCAATTCCGTTCACGATTGTAGAAAATCAGACGGAGAGTATTACATTGACGAAGTCTAATGTAATGGGTTCAGGTGGTAAACTTGTCGTTACCAAAGTAAATGCCAAGGATCAGTCCGTATTAAGCGGAATTGAATTCGAATTGCGTGATCGTTCCAACAGTGTCATCGATACAAAAGTAACCGACCTAAATGGGGTCATTGAATTCGGCGGTTTGGAATATGGTCCATATACATTGATAGAGACCAAGGCAGAGGGCTATGTTATTGAACAGCCGGAGACGCTTGTATCTATTATCAAACCGGAAACTCAATTGACCATTGAAAATAAAAAAAATGATCGTTCCGTGAAATTGATTAAAACCAATGCGGGTAGAACTCAGCACCTGCAAGGAGCTGTGTTTGAATTACGGGCCCAAACTGCATTAATGGATGCAAATGGAAATTGGGAGTTCCACAAGGTAACAGGTCTAGATGAAGCTACACTGACAACCAATCAACAAGGTGAAATTGTACTTGAAGGCTTGGATATCAATAAATATCAGTTGGTTGAAATAAAAGCGCCCAACGGATACATGTTGGAAACAACACCGGTACTATTTGAAATTACGAACATACAAACCGAAGCCGTAGTTGTGGAAAAAACAAATCAGGCTATCCCGGTATCGGGTGGTGGGTCTAGTGGACCTTATAATCCGGGAACACCTAATACGGGGGTAACGCCGCCAGATCCGGATAAACCAACAACACCGGAACCGGAAACACCAGGAACGTCTATCCCAGGCACTGTTGTTACTGAACCTACTGAACCTACTGAACCTACAGAACCTGGAGGCGGAACCGAAATTCCAACAGATGAAGATAACGGAGTAGCTCCTCCTTCACCAGGCGTTTCCAACGGTGACGACATTGCATCTCCAGTAGGGGATACAGACGCACCGGATGGGGATGGTGCACTTGCACCTCCTGCTGGAACGGATACAGATGGATCCCAGGGCAATGGAAATTCTGCATCACAGCCAAACGGAAATTCTGGATCTCAGGGAATGCTGCCACAAACAGGTGAAGAGAGCACAATGGCTTACACTGCTGTGGGCATGATGCTGATGGCGCTAGGTAGCGCGGGATTCATGTACTTCCGCCGCAGACAACAGCTTCATCGCTAGATCAAAACACGCAGTATCTAAAATTTATCGTGTGTAGATAGAAATACCCTCTAGCATTCACTACGAAGACTTAGCGTCGACGTGTGAATATGCTAGAGGGTATTTTTTGGTGATATTTAGGGAGAATCAGGTCCCCGCAACATTCGGTTTCACTTCAATAGCTCTTACAATTAGGCGATGTGTTGGATTGACGAGTGGATCACAGGTAATCAAGGTAAGGACCTGTCCAAGTCCGGGATCCTCCAACACAGATAAGTCATTTGGCTCCACAACGGATATCTGATCTACCTTATATTGGATAATCGTTCGATCTGCCAAGGTGACTTCCATTGAATCACCAATCTGGAGTTCTCCCAGACGATTGAACAGTCGACCTTTTTTGTGGGCGCGATGAGCGGCTATGGCGGCATTACCTTTTTTACCGATACTAGTGGTTTCGACAAGATGGGTTGCAGCTACCTTCATGTTGTCCTCCGTTGCACCTTCCAGAATCGGTAAGCGGACATCAATCTTGTCAATCGAGAGTACCCCCAACGTATCCGAAGAGGCGTCTTGCACTGTATCTGTACTATCCGTAGTCGGCTCGGCGGAAGCTGCATCCTGCCTGCCTTGTTCGAAGGAGTGATTAAGCTTAGACAAGCCGTTTTGCAATTGCTCCAGATCGTTCATGACACGGGTTTGCTGCCAGTCATAATACGTTTCTCGCAGGAAAGGAAAGCTGATGATCAGGATGCCCAGTAGAACGAGCAGAATAGAGAATTTTTTCATTATACATCAACTCCCGTTGTCCAAGAAAAATAGTATACCCTTCTCTATTCTACTTACGGATCTATACAAAATATGGACAGGGACGAAAGGACGTACAGAAATGTTCGAAGGGGGAGCCGATCCAACACAAAACCTCCCCGTTTCGCTACAGTAGGAAGACTGCAACGCCCCGGGGAGATATTATTATATAGTGTCAATTGTATCAGCTGTATAAGTTAAACTAACCATTTACATGAGAACGTAGAGGACAGAAACAACCTGATTCTTCGTTAGTGCTTATCAGCTGGTGAATCGGTAGGTGTGAAATCACATTCCTGCAGTGGCACCACTTTGGTCTTTTTGATCCATTTGTAACCGAGCCACAACACCAGGAACAGGGGTACGCTCAGGTAGGCAACGATGGCTCCACTCCAGTCGATCTGATCACCCGTGAATGCCTGATAGTTCTGTCCGATGATCACGATAATACACAGGACAAAAGCAAAGATCGGCCCAAACGGGAACCAGCGTGCACGGTAAGGCAGATCGCTCAGATCCCTGCCTTGTGCAACGTATGCACGACGGAAGCGATAATGACTGATAGCGATACCCAGCCAAGTGATAAAACCACACATACCGGATGCATTCAACAACCAGGTGTACACAATCCCATCGCCGAACAGGGAGGCAAGGAATGCTAACATACCAACGGCTGTTGTGAGCAGCAAGGCATTCATTGGAATACCCTTTTTGTTCAACTTGCCGAGGAAACGAGGGGCTTTACCATCTCGGGCAAGGGCATAGAGAACCCGGCTTGAAGCATACATACCTGAGTTACCGGCAGAAAGTACAGAAGTCAGAATAACAGCATTCATCACGGAAGCTGCAATGGCGAGGCCAGCTTTCTCAAATACCAGTGTGAACGGGCTGACACCGATATTTTCCAGATCACCTTTGAGCAGATTCGGATGCGTATACGGGATGATCAGACTGATCACGGTAATTGCCAAAATGTAAAAAATCAGAATGCGCCAAAATACCTGACGAATTGCACGAGGGACATTTTCGCGCGGGTTTTCACTTTCACCGGCGGCTACCCCGATAAGCTCGGTACCTTGGAATGAGAATCCAGCAGCCATGAACACACCTAACACAGCGAAGAATCCGCCATGGATGGGCGCATCACCGATGGTGAAGTTGCTGAAACCAACCGCTTCTCCGCCCATAATACCAAAGATCATGAGCACACCAACGGCGAGGAAGATGATGACAGTAGCGACTTTGATAATGGCGAACCAGTACTCGGACTCTCCATAACCCTTAACGGACAATACGTTCAAGGCAAAGATCAGCACGAGGAACAATAAGCTCCATAACATGGACGAACTGTCAGGGAACCAGTATTTAATGAGTACTGTAGCGGCAGCAAGCTCTGCTGCAATGGTTACCGCCCAGTTGTACCAGAAGTTCCAGCCCATGGCGAACCCGAGAGCAGGATCGACAAAACGTGCGGCATACGTATTAAATGAACCGGAGTCCGGCATAAAGGTAGCAAGCTCACCAAGGCTGGTCATTAGGAAATAAACCATGATTCCAACGGCTGCATAGGCAATTAATGCTCCACCAGGGCCTGCGGTTGAGATGGCGGTACCACTTGCGAGAAACAGCCCGGTACCAATCGAGCCACCGAGGGCGATCATCGTCATATGGCGTGCGCGTAATCCTTTTTTCAGGGAAGGTCCAGTTGTTGTTGGGTTACTGCAGTCTTGCATGGAAACACTCCTTCATTCGATATACTGATGTTTGCGATACTTGAATTCATAAACAAAAAGACCACAGGCATCAGCCTGCGGTCTTTAATATTTCAATGTCCGCACCATGTCCCAGATGATTAAGATAGCTCAACACAGAAGAATTCATACCTTTATATAAAGGAAATGTACTTCCGTGACAGTTCTGCGCCTTTCGACAGCAGCCCCAGCTCACCGGACCGTATAAGGAACGTCCAGCGAGCTTCGGCGGGTACACCTTTCGGCTGATCTCATAAGCGGCTCCTTAGCGCCTCCATCAGCGTACTGATCGCACCCGCGACCTCTACCTCACCATCAATGGATGAGGTGTATCTATTGTCTATGAAATTATGAACAACACAACTTAACACCGTGTGTCCTGTTTAGTAAACAGACAATCAGTATAACGCGCATGGTTTTCCAGTGCAATAACAATTGTTGGATGTGAGGTCTGAGAGACGACTATTCCTCTTTTTTGTTACGACCAGCCATTTGCTGCCATACTGTTCCAGCGGCCTGTTCGCCCGATTCGATCCGCTCCAGAGCCATCTTGGCCTGCAGGCTGACTTCAAATTCGGGATCATCGGCTGCAACTCGCAACGCTTGCTCTGCTTCTTCAGTTCCGACCTCATAGAGGAAACGTGCTGCACGCCAGCGTACAAGTTTACTTTTATCAGATAACGTGGCTGTCATAGCTGGGGTTGCGGCAGGGTCCCCAATATCAGACAAGGTATCCCCGGCAGTCCGGCGTACCGCAGGAGAACTGTCCTGAAGCGCTTCATACAGTAATTCCATCGCTTCCGGTGTACGAATGTCACCCAGGTATACGACAGCCAAGCGGCGAATCTGCATTTTGTTGTCATGCAAGGCATGGGCTACGAGGGGCAGTCTTTCTGCCGTAGGCTCCATGCCGTCAAATGCCGCATAGCGAACATTCCAGTCCTCGTTTCGCAGAGCCTCTTCAAGTTCGGCTCCATCCAATTCACGGCGGCGCTCGACGAACTCTTCGGATTTGGTACCATGTTCAATGGCCTGTTTGATGACCTGCTCCAATCGTTCCGGCGGGTAAGCGGCTTCCAATTCTTGCTCGACTTCACGTGCAATATCAGGCAATTCACCATATCGAACACCGTAATCACTCAGTTTGCGTTCTTTGATCATCGTTGCACTGGCGACTTCTGTTACGGCTTTGACAAAACGGTCTGACAACGAGATTCGTTCTTCCTTGACCCCGGCCTTGACCCTAATTTGCATCGGTACGCCTCGGAAGAATTGTACAAATACCTGTGCTTCTCCGAAGTGCTCGCCTGAACCATCTTCGGATTCAATCCAGTCCAGATCAATGCCTTGTTGTCCAAGGCGATTTTGGACTTCGCCCAAGATAACGGACCAGTCGGCATTCCCTTTACGATCAAGTGCGACAAAGTCTGTCGTGTGGAACACACTCTTTACACCAGGAATATGAAGCATCTGGCGAATGAACGCCGGAGCAGATCGTTCGTTGTCCAGTGTATATGTTTTGCGAATTCCGTCCTCCAGACGTTCATCGAGATGTAACATCATCGTATTTGGACTCGGTGTTGGTTCAATGGAAACAATATTCATCAATGTAACCTCCTATAGTACCAGATTCATCTATAACTTCCCGTAAATTAAATCACACGGGTATTTCTCTATTTTACATCAATGTGAGGAATCTGCGAAATCATTCAGAAGAAGTGAAGGGGAATTGTCTAACACTTAATGTGAAGAAGTACGAAATTTGTTAACACTTCTTTCATGTTCACGCACAAACATTTTTAAACGAAAATTGGCACAATAAAGATAAGAATCAACTGGAGGTTATACCTATGGAACCCATTACCGTGCTCTCGGATGGAAAACGTCGTATTGCATATGAGAATATTATTCAATTGTTCAGGAACTGGTTTGAGGACTCAGCATCTGGTTCTGCGATAGAAACACATCGTGGAAGTTGGGAAAACGCCCGTTACTGTATTGTTGATTATCAGGTTGCCGAAGAAGCGGTGTCAGCAGCAAACGCCATTCGGGCTTTTATGCCACAACTTCCGTTACTGGTCATTACGGATTTCAAATCCCTTATTCGGAAGCGTCATCTTCAACAGATTACAGGTACAGGTGAGATGAAGATGATTCTCTGGAATGAGCAAGAGCCGAATCAACTAATCAAGGATATGGAAAATTGGTTACATTTGTCGTCTGTCCATAAATCAGAAATAGCCATACCGCCCATCTTATCCATGAGATAAAAGAGGGATATGGCAGAGGGTGTTAACTTCAAGCGTTACGGTCCTATTAGATCACATATTTATAGCCTGTTCCCCAAACCGTCTTAATATAACGTGGGTTCTTGGGGTCAGGCTCTATTTTTTTACGCAGACTTGAGATATGAACATCAATGGTACGATCCAGATAGGCGCGTTCAGAGCCTTTGATCCGATCCATCAGCTCATTGCGGGTGAACACTTTACCCGGATTTCGGTACAATTCCTTCATAATCTCAAACTCAATATGAGTGACCTCGATCTCAACGCCATCCACAAACAGGGTTCTTCTGTACTCATTCACATTCACATGTCCAGTAACCTCTGCCTGCTTATCTTCTTTTACCGGTTTATCCTTATAGGAAATGATTGATCTTCGCAGCAGTGCTTTAATCCGGGCATCCAACTCTTTCAAACTAAATGGTTTGCACAGAAAGTCATCCGCACCATTATGTAAAGCACGAAGTCGATCATTCAGCATCGTGCTTGCTGAGATCATTAGAATCGGCACAGTGGAGTGCTGGCGAAAGGCTTCTACAAGAGCATTCCCATCCGTTTCAGGAAGCATCAGATCCGTTACAACAATGTCTGGCTGGAATTGTGGGAACAGTTGAAGTGCCTCGTGGGCATGATGAACCCGTTCCGTGATGTATCCTTCCTCCTCAAGAAAGAAAGCAATCATGTCAGCCAGATTTTTCTCGTCTTCTATAAGAAGTACTTTGATCGTCATAGGGTCACACTCCTGGTGAAAATAATGTGTTAAGAAAATACTAAAAAAAAGCTGTGATTTGCTAAAAAATACTGCAAAATTTTTAATGTTTCTATCCCAGAATATAGGATGTATATGTAGACAGGAAGCAGGCTTTTTAGATGAACTTCAATATTTTAGCATGAATGCAGTTTGTTTGCCGAGCGATCAGAATTTCCCAAAGCTACATCAAGTGATAATTACAGTATAATGGATCAGAACGATTTGAGGGGAAAAAAAGTAGATTGTATCCGCTTAAGTTTATAGGGGGAACCAACGTTGTTGTTAAATACAGAACAAAAAGTCAGCCGCGAGGGCAGTTGCTTATGGATCGTATAAAGGCAAGCCAACTGCTGGAGTGGGTCGTGCTGAAGCTAAGGATACCCTGGTTTGGAACCAGCATTCTTATCGTTCTTGGCTCACTAAGTACTATATTTCCACTTACCTTATTCTATGGTGTACAGTTTATGGTTGGCAGCGCAGCAGCACTCATCGCTCTTCGTTTGCATGGGACTATCTATGGATTTGTCACCATTACATTCATCTATCTGTTAAATACCACCGTTGTCGGCTTCGAGCCGCGGAACTTAACGGTAATGATTGCGCATTTCATTGAGCTGATCTGGATGATCGGTTGGCAATTGCGTTGGAAGAATGGCAGCCTAATCAAGGCTAATGCTGTCTTTTGGGTAGTGATGCTGCTTCCCGTCATCTATTGCGGACATTATTTATTGGGACTGAATATAGAAGATTTGAAGTATGAGTATATGTATATTGCCGTGATTGGTATGGTGAATGCGTTGATCGCGGGTATTGTGGTGGACTTCTGGATTACTACGGGTGAGCACAAATCAAAACGTACAGGAACTATTCCTATCACCAGAATCGCATTTAAATACGTAGTCGCCTTTGTGGTGTTTGTTTCTCTCCTATTGTTATCCGCAGATAGCCGCAGACAATTAAGTCAAATGAATGATGCCATTATACTTGATATGAAACATGCAGCAAGTGCTGTTGTTCAGGATCTGGACGAACAGTATGTTACCTCGGAGAATATGGATCAGAACATGGCACGGTATCATCATTTATTGGGTGTGAATGTGATTCTGCTGAATCGGAATGATACAGTCGTTACTTCTGGTTTGAATACACTACAGGCTGGTGAGTATCTGGACATGGATAGATACAGTCTCCTTAAGTCGAAAGATAACCTTATGCTATTAAGCTCTGAGAATATTCATTACAGTGCTGTATTGAATCACTGGAAACAGGCATCTTTCATCTATGAAGCGGAGATGACAGCTGTAACACCTTATCGGGTATTCATTGAGACCAGCTCAACCAAGTATTATCCTCGAATAGAATCGATCTATCTTACCACATTGCAATACCTGTTCCTCATCATCGTGGCTTCCATGATTGTAGCGGCTCCTCTGAGCAGTAAGGTCGTTAGTCCACTCTTAAGACTAACCAGAATGACAGGTTCTCTTCCGAGACTGCTGTTTCGAAATGGGAAGATGGAGTGGCCAACCAGCCATGTAACCGAAGTACAGATCCTGATTGGCAATTTGCGCAAAATGGCCGATGTGCTGCTGGAACAATTCGAGCAGATTCGTCACGACAAGTTAACGCTGGAGGACAGGGTTATTGAGCGTACCAAGGAACTCAAGAATAGTGAAGAGGTCAAACGTGCCATTATTGAATCCTCTATTGATGCGATTATCGCTGTGGACTCCAGTGGGCTGATCGTTGAGTTTAATCCGGAGGCGGAAAGAATGTTTGGATTGCGTCGGGAAGAAGTGATTCTACACAAGGAAGCGCCGACTCTTTTTCAAGGGGCCAGCTGCAAGGAGATCAAGAGTTTGCTGGAGCGATTTGAATATGTTGAAGGTAAAAGATACACCATCGTTGAAGAAATTTCAGGTATCCGACGGGATGGTTCCGTATTTCCGATTGAGTACAAAATTGTTGAGATCCAGTTGGGCAAAAATGAGACATTATATAACCTGTTCATTAAGGATATTACGGAGCGGACCAGAGCAGAAGAAGATCGTGTACGTCATGCCCTTGCGCTGGAGAAGCTGAACTCGGAGTTGTTCAATGAGAAGATTGCCATTCAAGAACAGCGAGATATCAGTGAGCAATTTATTGAATCCGTACGGGAAGGGCTCGTGATGTCTGATCGATCAGGGACCATAACCATCGTCAACCGAAGGATAGAAGAGATGTTTGGTTTGGGTGATTTTATGGGCAGATCCATTGAAGATTTGGCGCAGGCGATTGATACGATGGTATTAACGGACAACTTCAATCTGATGGAACAGACGAGAGCATTCCTGAATGGAGAAACGGCGTTTATCGAGACCGAATTTATATTCAATAATGTGGATAAAAGTGTATTTTCCTTATACATGAAGCAGATGGATGTCCCGGGTAAAAACCATGGGTTTCTGCTGGTGTTCCGTGACCGGACAGGAGAAGAACGGCTGGATCGGATGAAAAATGAGCTGATCAGTGTGGTATCTCATGAGCTTCGAACGCCTGTAGCCACCATTATGGGATATGTGGAATTAATGATGATGTATGACCTTCCAGCAGCTCAGCAGCGGGAATTCATGCAGACCATCTCTTCGGAGGGCAAACGGCTGAGCAGTTTGCTCGATGATGTACTCGATATTCAGCGTCTCGACAACGAAGGTATGACTTACCACATGACGTATGTACCGCTGGTGGAGTTGGTAGAAGGGGTTGCCGAACAGTGGAATATGAAGTCTGCCCAACGGATCTACGTGCATACGTTTAATGGAGACTTTTTTGCTTATGCTGACCAGAACAGGATGGTTCAGGTTCTACATAATCTGGTGGGCAATGCAGTCAAGTATTCTCCGGGAGCCGATCGTATTGATGTTACGTTATGGGAAGAAGAGGAGTGGTTATGTCTTGATGTGCGTGATTACGGAATAGGTATTGCGGAGCAAGAGAAGGACATGCTGTTCAACAAATTCTATCGGGTCGATAATTCGGATCATCGGCAGATTGGTGGAACAGGAATCGGGTTGTACATTTCCCGTAAAATTGTAGAGGATCACAAGGGTACGCTGACTTTTATATCTGCACCGGACAAAGGAAGTACGTTCAAGGTTCGACTGCCCAAGCAGGACGTATTGGTGTAAATTTAATGATGGATGAAGCAATGCATTTCACTTTTTTATAAATAATGTTTATGTACGAGACCTACGGATAGAGCCTTTGCCCTTCAGCGCATGAGCGTGATAAGGGGAAAGGCTTTTTTTGTTTTTCAATTCCCCGGATAAAAAAACAACTTCTTTTGCAAACTGTCTATAGAGCCATAATTTGCATCCCATGCAAAAGGAGGACGGCAGGTATATGTTCCGTAAACAAGAGAAAACACTCATCATCGTCTGTCTGGTTGCAGCTGTGGTTGTGCTGTATGCCGTTGTGAAGAGCATCATCCGAATCATGAGTTATTGAGATACATGTTCAAGCAGAGTAACTGCTGTCGTACATAACGATTATGTGAAAGAGGAGTGTAACCATGTCATCCCTGGATCCTGTTTTGCTCAGCCGGATACTAACCGGCCTTACCCTGTTTGTACACATAATTTTTGCCTCTATTGGTGTAGGTGTTCCACTTATGATTGCCTTGGCCGAGTGGCGAGGACTCCGAACCAATGATATGCATTACACCTTGCTGGCACGCCGGTGGGCGCGAGGTTTTGTCATCACCGTTGCCGTGGGCGTCGTTACAGGCACCTCAATCGGATTACAGCTCAGTCTGCTGTGGCCGATGTTTATGCGGGTAGCGGGTCAGGCAATCGCCCTGCCGCTGTTCATGGAGACGTTTGCCTTTTTTATAGAGGCGATCTTTCTTGGAATTTACCTCTATACGTGGGATCGTTTCAAAAAGAAATATACGCATATGCTGCTGTTGATTCCGGTAGCTCTCGGCTCATCTGCATCTGCGATCTTCATTACAACGGTGAACTCCTTCATGAACCAGCCTCAGGGATTCACCCTGATTAATGGCATCATGAAGGACATTCATCCGATTGCTGCCATGTTGAATCCGGCAACGCCAACCAAAGTGTCCCATGTACTCGCCTCATCCTACACCTTGAGTGCAGGTATCCTGGCGGGGATAGCCGCCTTCAGTTTGCTTCGGGGACGGGATCATGTGTATTACAAAAAAGCACTGAAACTCACGACGGTATCTGCGCTTGTATTTGCCATCAGTACCGTCATGATTGGCGATTCCTCCGGTAAATTTCTGGCGAAATATCAGCCGGAGAAGCTGGCTGCCGCAGAATGGCATTTCAAGACGATGAAAGAGGCACCGCTCGTCTATGGGGGGATTTTGGATGAGAACAATGAGGTGAAATACGCGATTGAGATTCCCTATGCGCTTAGCATTTTGGCAGGTAATCGTCCCGATACGGAAGTGAAAGGTCTCGAAGAGTATCCTGCGGATCTGAGGCCACCATTGTCTATTCACTATATGTTCGACCTGAAGGTCACAACCGGAGTGATCATCCTGATGATTCCTGTGTTATATGTACTGCGTCGGTGGTTACCAGGGCGCAAGCCATATCCCAAATGGCTGCTGCTCGGCATTGTCTTGCTGGGGCCTCTGGCCATGATTGCCATCGAGCTGGGGTGGATGTTCGCCGAAGTTGGCAGGCAGCCTTGGATCTTACGCGGGTATATGAAGGTGGCGGAAGCAGCCACGACGTCAACTTCGGTTGGATGGATGTTAGTGATGTTCATCTTGCTGTATCTGATCCTGTGTTTCTCGTGCATTCGGGTACTCAGCAAGCTGTTCCGCAACAAGGAAGCAGAGAAGGAACTGGAGTCTCTGGGGCTTGAAGGAGGGATCGTGCATTGAGTTTCGAAATTGCAGGCATCGCAATATTGTGGACGTTTTTGTTCGGTTACCTGATCGTTGCTTCAATTGATTTTGGCGCCGGGTTTTTCAGCTTTTACAGCATATTGACCGGACACGAGAACAAAATTCATAACATCATTCAGCGCTATCTGTCTCCCGTGTGGGAAGTGACGAATGTGTTTTTGATCTTTTTTGTGGTTGGACTGGTCGGATTTTATCCGGATAGCGCCTTTTATTACGGGACAGCTCTGCTGGTGCCGGGTTCCTTGGCCATTGTACTACTTGCAATCCGGGGTGTATATTACGCCTACAATACCTATGGTAACCATGGGCAGAACAGCCGGATCTACATGGCATTGTACGGGGCGACGGGATTGCTGATTCCGGCGGTATTTTCCACCATTTTGGCGATATCCGAAGGCGGGATCATTGAGCAGGTGGGCGATCAGGTGTTTTTTCGCTGGCGTGAATTTTTGACGAATCCCTATACCTGGTCGGTTGTTTTGCTTGCACTGGTCAGTGTGCTGTACATCTCGGCGATGTTTCTATCTTATTATGCGAAGCGGGCAGGGGATGAGCCGGCATATGAGGTGCTTCGAGAGTACGCGCTGCTCTGGAGTTTGCCTACCATTTTTGCAAGTTTTCTGGCTTTTCTGCAGATTAACAAACAGAATCCCGCACACTTTGAGCAGATGGTGAATATTTCGTGGATGTTTATCGCTTCGTTTATTTGTTTTGTCATTGCCGTGTCGCTGGTGTGGAAAAGTAAATATCTGGGTTGGTGTTTTGTCGCTGTCATGCTTCAGTTTGCCTTTGCCTGGTATGGTTACGGGCGATCCCACCTTCCGTACATTCTGTATCCTTACATCAATATTTACGACAGCTTTACGAATCGGACGATGGGGATTGCACTCATTACAGCGTTTAGTCTGGGGCTACTCGTGCTCATACCTTCGCTTGTGCTGATTATGAAGCTGTTCCTGTTTGATGCCAATTATGTGCGCGGTAATTCTGGTAAAAAGAAAGGATGAGTCTGTCTATGCACCCAAACATGTTCTTACTCATGACTCCCTTGCTGGATCCACTATCTACTGATGGAGTCACGGGGATACCCGGTATAACCGGATTGAGCTTTTTTGAGACATTCACTATTATGTACGCCCCTCCACTGATCATAGCGGCTGCTATTGTCTTTCTGTTTGTATATCTGGCCGTATATAAGAACCCAAAGGATTGATTGGTACGTCCATTCCCGTTTGGGGTAATCTCTTGTTAAGAAATGAGGAAGGGAGGAGGGCCCTTTCATGCCGAAAATCCGTTATAACAATATCGATAATGTAAGTACGGACAAAACGCTGAAGGAATTCAAACAATGGAGGGAGCAGCGGCGGAGCAAAGTGAAGGACTACTCCTACACCGTGCCCAAACACCCGCCTGAACTGGATTATCTGCATGCCAACCGGGATGACACAAGTATTACCTGGATTGGTCACTCCACATTTTTCATTCAATATTATGGATTGAACATCGTGACTGACCCGGTGTGGGCCGAAAAAATGGGATTTCAACGAAGGCTCGGTGCCCCCGGCATTCCGATTCAGGATATTCCACCGTTGGATGTCATACTGATATCCCATTCCCACTATGATCATCTGCATCTGGCTTCCTTGCGTAAGCTGATTACAGCCAAGACGTTGCTCATCGTACCCGATGGTCTGAAGCGCAAGATGATTCGCAAAGGATTCCATCGATGCCAGGAGATGAAATGGTGGGATCATATGACTCTTGGCGGAGTCAAAATAACCTTTGTCCCTGCACAGCACTGGACGCGCCGAACGTTGTTTGATACCAATACGTCCCATTGGGGCGGTTATGTATTGGAATCGAACCATCCGGCAACGACTTCAGCAGCGGAAAGTGCTGCAACAATGAGCAATCAGGATGAATTATCCACGGAATCAGGGAAGAACGAAACATCCAAAACATCCGGCGGTCCGCCTGTGTTGTATTTTGTGGGTGACACGGGTTACTTCCAGGGTTTCAAAACGATTGGAGAACGCTTTGACATTGGGGTTACCCTGATGCCCATCGGTGCCTACGATCCGGAGTGGTTCATGACTTCTCAGCATGTGACACCCGAAGAAGCACTGCAGGGGTTCGTTGAATCCGGTTCACAGCTCATGGTGCCCATGCATTACGGCACATTCAAGCTGGCGGATGATACACCCAAGGAAGCGCTGGATCGACTGGAAGTCGAACGTGAACGTTTAGGCATTGGTAAAGAGCGGATTCGGGTGCTTGGTCATGGCGAGACACTCCGCATTCACCACGAGGAAGGTAAACGGGGCTAACAAAAGTGAGCCAAATATGTTAATGTAGGGGTATGCCTGCATGAACAGTACATTTACCAAATCTTTAATAAGTAAAAAGCGGCCAATTTTCGAATTTGCCGCTTTTTTGTGTTATAATATGGTGCCAGAATAGGCATCGGGATATTGAATCCATGATTTACGCAACTTGCTATTCATGCAGTATGCAGATTAACCAATAAAGGATGGTATGCTTAATGATCAGTACAAGCGGCATCACGCTCCGCTACGGAAAACGTGCACTTTTTGAAGATGTAAATATCAAATTCACACCAGGAAACTGTTACGGCCTCATCGGCGCCAATGGAGCCGGTAAATCAACATTCTTGAAAATTTTGTCCGGTGAAATTGAATCAAACTCGGGAGAGGTGCACATCACCCCGGGCGAACGTATGGCCGTTTTGAAGCAAAACCACTTTGAATATGATGAGTATCCGGTTCTCGAAACGGTAATTATGGGTCATAGTCGTCTCTATGCCATTATGAAAGAAAAAGATACGCTGTATGCCAAAGCGGACTTCACGGAAGAAGATGGCCTGCGTGCAGGTGAACTTGAAGGTGAATTTGCCGAGTTGAATGGCTGGGATGCTGAGCCGGATGCAGCGGCACTCCTGATCGGTCTGGGTATCGACCGTGACATGCACGATAAGAAAATGAATGAACTAAGTGGTAACGAAAAAGTTCGTGTCCTGCTTGCACAAGCATTGTTTGGTCGTCCAAACAACCTGTTGCTCGATGAGCCTACCAACCACTTGGATCTCGAATCCATTCAATGGCTTGAGAACTTCCTGATGGACTATGAAGGTACTGTTATTGTGGTATCCCATGACCGTCACTTCCTGAACAAAGTATGTACACACATTGCGGATATCGACTTTGGTAAAATCCAGTTGTACGTAGGTAACTATGACTTCTGGTACGAATCCAGCCAATTGGCACTTGCGTTGCAACGTGATGCCAACAAGAAAAAAGAAGAGAAGATTAAAGAGCTCCAAGCCTTTATTCAACGTTTCTCTGCGAACGCCTCGAAATCGAAACAGGCAACTTCTCGGAAGAAACAACTCGACAAAATCACGCTGGATGACCTTCGTCCATCGAACCGTAAATACCCGTTTATCAACTTCAAACCTGAGCGTGAAGCTGGTAAACAATTGTTGACCGTAGATCGTATCAGCAAATCCATTGATGGTGTAAACATGCTGAATGATATCAGCTTTGTCGTGAACAAAGGGGATAAAATTGCATTTGTTGGCCCGAACGGGAATGCCAAGTCACTCCTGTTTGATATTCTTATGGGTGAAACGGAATTGGATAGCGGCGAATACACTTGGGGTGTAACTACAACTCAAGCTTATTTCCCAAAAGACAACTCCAAATATTTTGACGGTGTAGACATGACTCTTGTGGATTGGCTCCGTCAATATTCCAAAGATCAGGATGAAACGTATCTGCGTGGATTCTTGGGACGTATGTTGTTCTCAGGTGAGGAATCCTTGAAAAAGGCAAGTGTACTCTCCGGGGGCGAGAAAGTTCGCTGTATGTTGGCGAAAATGATGCAGACTGGTGCTAACGCATTGATTCTGGATGAGCCTACGAACCACTTGGATCTCGAATCCATTACAGCGCTGAACAATGGTATGATTGATTTTGACGGCACCATGCTGTTCACATCCCATGACCATCAGTTCATTCAAACCATTGCTAACCGGATTATCGAAATTACGCCGAATGGCATCATTGATCGCCAAATGAGCTATGACGAATATCTGGAAAGTGATGAAATCAAAGAACTGCGCAATAAAATGTATCCGGTAGAAGCTTAAACCAAGCATCATCTACGGCACATTATTATAGGAACACCAAAGAACCGCAAGCCTCTGTGAAGAAGGCTTGCGGTTCTTTTTGTAATTCAATGGGTTTCTGTTCGGCTTTAAGACCTAAGATCCACCAGTACGGCGACGTTGGTTGTTAGGCTTCTTGTTGTTTTGACTCTTCATCGCTTTAGGTCCGCCTTCAAAGTAGGCGCTGGATTGGTTACCGGAATTTGCTTGTTCTTTCTTTTGCGCCAGCTTTTGGCGTATAGCATCCTGCAAACTGACCTTTTTCGGTTCGTTATTTTCGCTCATCGTTATTTCCCTCCCGGTCTTACAGTGAGCCGTCCAGATTGGACGGGATGTACCTATTTTATACGTTTTACAAAAGCCCTACAAGGGCAACCTGATAAAATGCTCAAAACCTTTGGTTTTACCCGGGCCAACATTTTTTCTCATTAACTACAGCCCTGCCGTCTGGCAACTTTTTTTCGGCTTGCCTACAGCAATGCAGCTTGGCAACACTGTTTCTGTAGACCCACACGCTCCACATTTGTTAACATGGAAAAACCGTAATACGAAACGTTAAAGGGGTGTCGCCCGGTTTGAACGCTTATGAAGAAATTCGAAAAGGGGAGCGAGGGGCTTGGGTTAGTATTGCAGCCTATCTCGTCTTGTCCGCTTTTAAGCTGATCTGTGGATATTTATTTGCTTCCAGCGCCTTGCTGGCCGATGGTTTTAATAACCTTACGGATATTGTGGCATCCGTTGCTGTATTGATCGGGCTTCGGATCTCCCAGAAACCACCTGATTCGGATCATGCCTATGGTCATTTTAGAGCGGAGACGGTTGCTGCCTTGGTGGCTTCGTTTATTATGGCTATGGTTGGGCTGCAAGTATTGGTTGAAGCCGTTCGCTCCTGGTATGAAGGAGCCTTTGTTGCTCCAAATCTGTGGGCGGCAGCGGTGGCTGTAGTCTGTGCCGTTGTGATGTTAGGTGTATATCGTTACAATCACCGTCTGGCTAAACAAATTAATAGTCAGGCTCTGATGGCTGCGGCGAAAGATAATCGTTCGGATGCTTGGGTCAGCATAGGCGCTGCAATTGGAATTATAGGTGCGCAGTTCGGACTTCCATGGCTGGATAAAGTAGCTGCCATTGCTGTAGGTCTGTTGATCTGCAAGACAGCTTGGGAGATTTTCCGGGATTCTACACATCGTCTTACGGATGGATTTGACCAGAAGGAACTGACGGATCTCAGATCCTCCGTAGCACGCGTTCCCGGTGTTGAGATGATCAAGGATGTGAAGGCACGTGTGCATGGCAGTCATGTACTTGTGGATGTAGTCATTGAAGTGGACGGAGGCCTAAGCTTGATTGAAGGCCATCAGATCTGTGACCGTGTTGAAGAGCGGTTGAAGCGATCGCATAACATCATGCATGTACATGTTCATGTGGAACCAAAGACGGAAGAAGTCACAAGGAACTCATGAACAGGGAGTGAACATCTTGGAAAATCAAAAGAGGACAGCCGCGATTGTGCGTGCTGTCCTCTTTACTTATCATTAGAACGATTATACGATGTTATTGAATGGCAACGTGGATCCACGCTTTGCCTTTCCACGTGTATACTTGTACCCACTCGCCGCCATCGAATCCATCAACAACTTCACCTGTTGTATCGATGACTTGGGAGCCTAATGCACCGATTGGTTTACCGTTAGGTGCATCATAGAACCAAGTGCGCTCCAGAAGGTTCAGCAACATCGTTGGTGCCAGTACTTCATCGCCTGGTTTTACGAGTGGCTCTTCAAACATTTTGTCATCTGTAGTTGTAGCTGGCGTTTCAGTTGTAGTTGAAGTACCTTCTGCACCTGTAGTGTCTGTTGTTGTGCCTGTTACAGTCTCAGCAGTACCTTCTACTGTTTCTACAGCAGGTTTGTTCACTTCAACAGCTGGAGTTGTTGTGGTCGTTGTCGTTGTTGTAGCTTCTGTTCCTTTTTCCGGATTCACCGTTCCAGTAACCGCTTCCTCAGCACCCGCAGCAGCAGCCATCGAACCCATCAACGTTAAAGCAGCGGCAAAACTTACGATTTTTTTCATTTTGTTTTTCCTCCTCGGTAGGTATGTAAAATGTTGTCCTGATTACAAGTAACCAAGCAAGCACCCTTATGAATCACAAATTATAACAATATTTTCTTACATTCTCCAGTGTCAAGTGGCTTATATGTGGGTATATAGCAAGCCTGTAAATATCATACTTCGGTGGGATAAAACCGGGTTGGCTATCTCAAAAAGGTCCTGATTTTTTGGGATTCATACGAGAGCGGATTGGAATAAAGCAGAAGGGAGTGCAATACATAGTATAGAAAAGTTAAACTATGCCTGAACGCACAAAAGCCAATCGGCTTGGTAGCACGATCGGCTTTTGTATGTATTCGTTTAGTAACACTCAGTCATATCAGAGCCTGAGGTTATCGCATTCGGCTGCGTCCCGTAATCAGGGAGATTACGAACAGTACAACAAAGATGAAGAAGAGTACTTTCGCGATTGAAGCAGCTGCTTCAACAATACCGAAGAATCCAAAAATACCTGCTACCAGTGCAATAATTAGAAATAATACAGACCATTTCAACATAAGTATTCATCCTTTCGTTACTTGATTGTGCAGTGAGTTGTGTTCACCTCACCGCCTTGTGTAGTCTAACTTTAACCGAGTGCTAACCGCTTGAAACATTGGTTTTTTTTCCAAGCGACGGCATATATGAAGGGATATATAATATTGTTTCGTCCGGGAAATCGCCGGGTAACTATAGCAATAACAAACTGATGCACATATGGAAAGAGAGGTTCTTCTATGATCTATCAAATTAGCGTGGCCCTAATTGCAGTGGCATTTGCAGTACTGGTATTCTTTTTAATTCGTACCTTGAAATCCGCTCAGGGTTCTTTGGACAATGTCTCACAGACATTGCAGGAGGTACAGAAAACCATTGATGAACTTAGTTATGAAGTGAAGCAGACGGTAAGACATGCCAATGATATTACGGTGGATGTACAGCACAAAATGAAAAAAATTGATCCTGTTATGGAATCTGTTGAGAATCTGGGTGAAGTGTTGAATGAAGTGACGGCAGCAGCCAAACAAGTCTCCACAACGCTGATGGCGAAATTTCAAACAAAACGTAACAACGCTGAACAGACCAAGCATGCTGAATCGGTTCATGTAACTGCACCGCCTGCTACATCAACGGATCGTACCCTGCAATCCTATGAAGCTACATATAATGGTGAAGCTAAGGGCGGGAAAAACTGGATGAAGTATATTGATCTTGCAGCGAATGTATGGCAACGGATGCGCAAGTAACATGACCGCTTTGTAACCCATGAAGAAGCCTTCAGAGCGGTGATGAACCTGATGAAAGGGTGAGAATCATGATGAAACTACTGCTTGTGATGTTTAGCGTAATTTCTCCCTTTTCCGTTCAACCGGCAGCGGTACCCGCTGCTTACGATATGCAATGGACGGCAATGGAAGAGAAGGCGCCGGAGGTAACTCTGGCTGTTGATCGATCCGAGACTTTCCAGCATTTTCGGACTCTGAATGGCATTTCTCTGGATGACACCATGGATGATTTGTTGGCCAAGAAGGGCCAGCCGGGGCATAAGCAGGAAGATCCTTATCTGGGGTGTCCTGAATATCAATTTCATGATGTGAAGGTTGGCTTGTGTGAAGATACGGATGTCATTCAATATGTGCATATCGATGCATCTGAGAATCACATCATGTTAAACGGAAAGAGAATTGAGATGAATATTGAAGCGATCCATCATGCTCTCGGGAAACCTTATTATGTGGCAGAGGACGGAGAAGTGTTTCTCCGTGGAGACCAGGCTCTGAAAGTATATATGCAGTCAGGCTCTCAGCAGATTGAAGGCATTGATCTTTTTGATGATACAGTTTCCTAGGATTGGTTATTACTAAGTCGTTTCAACCCCATATAGTATGGTTATATACTAAGTAGCTCGATACAGAAGATTAAATCAGAGGAGAGTGGAAACGATGAATTCAACCAATGAGCAAGCTTATGCAAAAGTGGTAGAAAACGGAGTCCAGGCGGTAGAAGCGGTGAAAGAATTGCAGATTACCGGATACCTTGCTGATCAAATCTTTGTTCTCGCCCATGAGAAGGATCGTACAGATCGAATTGCCGATACAGCAGATGCCAAAGAAATTGGCATAAAGGAAGAAGGCGTATTTGATTCCTTGGCGAATCTGTTCCGCTCACGTGGTGACGAACTCCGGGCCAAAATTGTTTCGATGGGCTTTACCGAAGCCGAAGCGGACTTCTACGAGAGTGAACTCGACAAAGGTAAAGTACTCGTTATTGCTAAAAAGAAAGATTAATCCGATATACTTGCAAGTTGAAGTTTGCTGAACATGGACAAGCTTCTGAATCATTTATGTAAAATGCTTAATCAAAAACATAGATAAGGAATGGGGCTTTCCCCATTCCTTATCTATGTTTTTGCAAGTTTGGAAGCGGGATCAGGACGCTGCAAAAACAGGGTAACGAGCGGGGGATTTCCCCTGCGATGGTGCCATTTACTGATAAAGGATGTTCATAAAGTCCGCTTTTGATTACGAAGGATGCCTATCGGCATCATCAGCATCGAATATGGAATTCAGCCGAAATGTCCGTTGCTCACGTAGTTTTCCCTACGCTCCGCTACTCCATTTCTAGCTTTATCCCATCTTCTCGGTGCTGAAAACCGGTCTTTTTGAACACGTATTAATAGAGTTTTTTTGTTTTTACGATTATAGTTATACTAGGAATTATTATGTCTACTGCCGTTTTGTATGCAAAATTTGTATAATCAACGTTCGTTTTAAACTAATAAGAATCGACAAACCCGGACGCCACAGATAAGGAGATATCAATGAGAATACTTATTGTTGACGACAATCCGACGAATGTCATTATCATTCGAGAAATTCTGAAAAAAGAAAACTATCGTGACATTGTAACGGCGAGTTCCGCCATGGAAATGTTTGAAGTGTTGGGAATTGGGGAGGAAAGCAACGAACTTCGTCCAAGACCGTCGGATATTGACCTGATTTTGCTAGATATGATGATGCCCGAGATGGACGGCATCGAAGCCTGCAGTATTGTGCAGAAATTTGAGAATCTGAAGGATATACCGATTATTATGGTGACTGCCATCGGAGACTCCAAGAAACTTGCCGAAGCATTGGATGCAGGTGCATCTGACTATGTGACCAAACCGATTAATAAAGTCGAACTGATGGCCAGAATTCGACTCGCACTTCGTCTGAAACAGGAGAAGGATTGGCATAAAGAGCGTGATCAACGTATTCAGGATGAGCTCAAGTTGGCAGCGATGGTCCAAAATGCTGTTTTAAGTCCGGCAATTAGGGACCCGCTGTTCCAAGTGCATGCCATCTATAAACCATCCTTTGAGCTTGCGGGTGATCTGTATTCTTGGTACCCCCTTGGGGAAGGTCGCTACGGAGTACTGCTGCTCGACATGATGGGACACGGGATATCTTCATCCCTGTTTACCATGTTTATCGCTTCTGTGTTGAAAGATACGGTTACCACTTATGTGGATCCAGAGAAGGTCATTCAGGAGTTGAACCGTCGTTTTAACCAGCTCCATCTGGAAAAACAATTGGTGCAGTATTATTTCACGGCAATTTATCTGGTCGTTGATACACGGATGAAGCGCATTGATTATGTTAATGCAGGGCATCCACCTGCTTTATTTTTCCGAAACGACGGCAGTGTCACCACATTTGACAGCGTCTGCTGTCCTGTTGGTTTATTTGACAAGATGGATATTGAACCACAAACGATCCATTACGAGGGTGACGGGCATATTGCACTCTATACGGATGGATTATTGGAAGCTGTTCAGGGCGGGCAGGAGGAACAACATGAATTCCTGATCGAAAAACTGACCGGCTCACATCAGTGGAATGAAGCTGCCATGCAGGCCATGTTTTTTGATGACGAAATTCCCCAGGAGCGGGATGATGATAAATGTCTGGTCTGGATTACTTTGGATAAAGGGGCGGGGGATGAATGAAGATCAGGAATAAACTGCTGATTGGTTTTACCGCTCTGATGGCTATTTTGATCGTGCTCACGTTTGTGAGTTATGAACGGTTAAACAGCAGTAATAAACAGATAGATCAAATGTATCAGGAACGTTATCTCAAAGTAAGATTCACTTCTGCTGCACGCGGAGAGGTTAATGATATCGCTAAAGTGCTGGCTAACTTGTTATTGAATCCAAACAACTCGACTGCAGCAGCAGACGCTGACCTGAAGGAGATGAAGGATCGAGGCGATCGCAACCTCGTTGAAGTAAGAGACCGAGCAGACAGTGCACCTGAACATCAACTGGTAGATCGTGTCAATACTGCGTGGACCGCTTATACCTCCTATGCAACGAGACAGATTAGCCTGATGTCCCAAAGCAGGGTAGAAGATGCGAATAACTACCGCAATTCAACAGGACTTGCGGTGCAAAAAGAAGCTGTGGATAGTTTGAATGCTCTGTCCCGTTATCAGGACCAAGAGATTGATGCCGAGATCAAGAACGCTAATGCAGCGTATACGAGAGCCGTACAGATCACGATAAGTATCATGATTGCAGGGTTGTTGCTTGCATTGGGTATCATTATGTGGGTACTGCCGAGTATTACACGGGGTCTGAACACTGTATCTATGATGATTACCAGCTTTGGTAAAGGGCGTTACCGAACCATTCGGCGCATTCAGGTCAAATCCAAGGATGAGATTGGTCAGATTGCCAGTGTGTTCAAAGATGTATCCAATGATCTGGAAGAAAAACTGGAAATCGAGAGGGCTTATGTACAGGCTCAGCAGGATCAAAACTGGATGAGTTCAAACATCGCAAGAGTCCCGGAGCTGCTTCGGGGGATTGGCTCCATTCGCCAAATTTCACAGATGTTTATCAGTGAGTTCACACCTGTGCTTGGCGCTCAGTTGGGTGTCGTCTATCTGATCGATGAGGAGAAACATCCCGACGAACTGAGACGCTACGGTGCATACGCTTTTGAAGAGAACGAAGATGTTGGTAAGGAAATGTATCGCATCGGTGAAGGCCTGATTGGTCAAGCCGCGCTGGATATGACACCGATTATTCTGGAAAATACGCCTGAAGATTACGTGCATATTGGTTCAGCTTCAGGCTCAACACGTGCTGCAGGTATCATGATCTATCCTGTCGTGTTTGAAGATGAACTGATTGGTGTAGTTGAAGTGGCTTCCTTTGAAGGTTTCAATGAACTTCACAAGCAGTTGTTCACACAACTGATTATGAACCTGGGCGTAATTTTGAACAACGTTCGACGTCGTTTGCGTGTGGAGGAGCTGCTGCGTGAATCCCAGGCACTGACTGAGGAACTGCAGGTTCAATCGGAAGAATTGCAGACACAGCAAGAAGAACTTCGTCGTTCCAATGAGAATCTGGAGGAGCAGACAGAGGCGCTTAAACGTTCCGAGGAATTGCTGCAGCGTCAGCAGGAAGAACTGGAGCATTTCAATACGGAGCTCATCGCGAAGACGCGGGCGCTTGAAGAACAGGTACGTGAAGTTGAAGAGAAGAATGACGAAATTGAGAAAACGAAGACACAGTTGGAACAGCAAGCTACACAGCTGTCGATGACAAGTAAGTACAAGTCCGAATTTTTAGCGAATATGTCACATGAACTCCGTACACCATTGAACAGTCTGCTCATTTTGTCCCAGTTATTGTCAGAGAACAAGGGTGGAAATCTGACTGACAAACAGCAGGAATATGCGCAAACCATCTACATGTCGGGCGCGGATCTGCTGAAGATGATTGATGAGATTCTGGATCTGTCCAAGGTGGACGCAGGCAAGATGGATATCAATTATGAGACAGTTCGAATGGAAGAACTGACCAGCTTTGTTCAGCAGAACTTTGGACCGATGGCGAATAAAAAGGAACTGAACTTGAATATCGATTTCGACAGCGATCTACCGGAATGGGTGTACACCGACAGTCATCGCGTGAAACAGATTTTACGGAATTTGTTGTCGAACGCATTTAAGTTTACCAATCGAGGTTCGGTTAGTCTGATTGGACGACGGATGAAACCGGAAGAACTGCCGGGTTATATGAACACCAATCAGGAATATCTCGGATTCAGTGTGAAAGATACGGGCATTGGCATTCCATCGGACAAGACGGATCTGATCTTTGAAGCGTTCCAGCAAGTAGACGGGACCACAAGTCGGAAATACGGTGGAACTGGCCTGGGATTGTCCATTAGCAGGGAACTGGCACGTTTGCTTGGTGGCGCAATCCAGGTGGAATCATCCGAAGGGGAAGGTAGCTGCTTTACCTTGTACCTGCCGGATAATCATGAGGAGGAAGCCTTGGCAGAGGAAGGTGCTTCAAGAGAAGCGGCTGTTTCCTCAGAGGAACTTTATGAACAGTCCATCGAAGCACGGACCATGTTTTCAAGTCATCAGTCCATTCTCTCTCCTGATCCGGAGCGTAGCGTGGGTACAGATCTGTCTCCTACCCATACTCCAGATGTCACACAGATCGAAGATGATCGGGAGAATATCATGGAAAGTGACAAAATCCTCCTCATCATTGAGGATGATGTGAACTTTGCACATATTTTGATGGATATGGCGAGAGGAAGAGGCTTCAAAGCACTTGTTGCCCTTCAAGGTGATAAAGGACTTGAAATGGGACGTCAATATCTGCCGGATGCCATTATCCTGGATATTCAATTGCCGGTGATGGATGGTTGGACCATTCTGGGCGAGCTGAAGAGCAGTTCGGCAACACGCCACATTCCGGTTCATGTGATTTCAGTCATTGATGATATGAAGCAAGGTCTGATGATGGGCGCCATTGCGTATCTGAAAAAACCTTCGAGCAAGGATTCACTGGATAAAGCATTCTCGCATATCAAATCATATACCGAGAATCAATTGAAACGACTGTTGATCGTCGAAGATGATGAAATTCAGCGTAAAGCCATTATTGAATTGATTGGTCATGATGATGTTGCAATCACCGCTGTATCGACAGGTAGTGAGGCTTTGAATGAATTACACAGCCAGCGTTATGACTGTATGGTACTTGATCTGATGTTAACGGATATGACCGGGTTTGAGTTGCTTGACCAGATTCGTGATGATGAATATCTGAACGATCTGCCGATTATAATTTATACAGGCAAAGAACTGGATTCCAAGGAAGAAATGAAGCTGCGCAAATATGCGGAATCCATCATTATCAAAGATGTGAAGTCACCGGAACGTTTGCTGGATGAAACCACACTGTTCCTGCATCGGGTAGAAGCCAATTTGCCGGAAGACAAGCGTCGAATCTTGCAGAAACTACACAACAAGGAAACGTTGTTTGAAGGCAAGAAAATATTGCTTGTAGATGACGATATTCGTAACGTATTTGCCCTTTCAAGTGTTCTTGAAGGCTATCGGATGGATGTGACGTTTGCTGAGAACGGACGAGAGGCTTTGGAGATTTTGGACAAAAATCCGGAGTTTGATCTGGTACTGATGGATATGATGATGCCAGAGATGGACGGTTATGAAGCGATGACACGAATCAGACAGATCCCGCAGTTTGAAAAGTTGCCGATTATTGCGCTTACGGCCAAAGCCATGAAAGAGGATCGCGGCAAATGTATTGAGGCCGGAGCATCTGATTATGTGAAAAAACCGATCCAGACAGATCAATTGTTATCCTTAATGCGCGTTTGGCTGTATTCGTAAGTTCATTATTCGTATGTTCATTGTTTGGGTAATGAAAGACAATACAACGAATACGCAAGTAACAAATGAAGAAGTGGAGAGAACTTATGACACCGTGGGAACCTACCGAGACGGGGGCAGATTTGGTCCGTATGCCGCAAGATGAAGAGCGCGAGCTGATCGAGATTGAGTTGCTGCTGGAAGGCATGCACCGTTTATATGGATATGATTTTAGAAACTATGCACTGCCATCCCTGAAACGAAGAATCTGGCATCATGCACATGCTGAAGGTGTTAAGAGCATATCCGGCTTACAGGAACGTGTTCTTCATGACCGTTCCGCGTTTGACCGTTTTGTACAGAACTTATCCATCCCTGTAACGGAAATGTTTCGAGATCCTTCGCTTTTCCGAATGTTTCGGGAACAGATTGTTCCTATCCTGAGAACCTACCCGTATATCCGAATATGGCATGCGGGATGCTCTACGGGAGAGGAAGTTTATTCCATGGCCATCATGTTGCATGAGGAAGGACTGTATGACAAGGCGAGAATCTACGCAACGGATATGAATGATCGCTCTTTGCAACAGGCCAAAGAAGGCGTATACGGTATTGAAAAAATGAAACTATTTACTACAAATTATTTGGAGGCAGGGGGTACCAGAGCCTTCTCCGAGTACTATACAGCGAAATACAATTCGGTGATATTTCATCCTTTTCTACGGAAGAACATCATTTTCGCCGAGCACAACCTGGCAACAGATCGGTCATTTAACGAGTTCAATGTTATCTTTTGCCGTAATGTCATGATTTATTTTAATGATGAACTGCGGAACCATGTGCATGGGCTGTTTCATGAGAGCTTGAGCCACTTTGGTATTCTGGTTCTGGGGTCGAAAGAATCGATACATTTTACAGAGTTCAGTGATACCTATGAGCCGTTAGACCGGACCGAAAAAATATACCGGAAGATCAAATAGGGGGTTAGGGTTAGCCATGGGGCTCAATGAACCAATCCACATATTATTGGTAGATGACCGCCCTGAGAACTTGCTTGCTCTTGAAGCAGTTCTGGAATCGGAACAATATAAACTCGTTAAGGCAACTTCCGGAGAAGAGGCACTCCGCTGTCTGCTAAAAGACGAATTTGCGGTTATCGTTCTCGATGTGCAGATGCCTGGAATGGACGGAATTGAGACAGCAAAGTTAATTAAGGCACGGGACAAGTCCAAGGATGTGCCGATTATATTCATCTCTGCCAATAGCAGAGAAGCGGAGCACTTGTTTGCCGGATATTCAGCCGGGGCCATTGATTACATGGTTAAACCATTTATTCCTCAGATTTTGAAATCCAAAATCGAGGGCTTTGTGGAGATGTTTATCACCAATAAACGTTTGAAGACACAGACCATGCTTCTTCACCAGAAGACACAGGAACTGGAGAAGATGAACCAACAACTCATTCAGGCCAAGGAAGAAGCAGAAATTGCAGCCAATGCAAAGACCGAGTTCCTGGCAATGATGAGTCATGAGATTCGTACACCGATGAACGGAGTTATCGGCATGGTTGATCTGCTGATGGAAACGGAACTGAGGGAAGATCAGAAGGAATATGCAGATATCGTTCGTCGCAGCGCAGATGCACTTGTCACGGTAATCAACGACATTCTTGATTTTACCAAGATGGAATCCGGCAAAATGGAACTTGAAGAGCATCCTTTTGAAATTGTCTCCTGTATTCGGGAAGTGCTGGGATTGTTTGCTGCAGAAGCAGGCAAAAAGAATCTGGAACTGGATTATTTCCTGGAAGATTCTGTCCCTGAATTAATCTATGGAGACATGGCAAGGCTCCGTCAGGTTCTCTTGAATCTTATTGCAAATGCGATCAAATTTACCGATCAGGGTGGAGTGTATCTGATCGTGTCGGTTAAGGAAGAAAAGGATGGACAAATGGCATTGGAGTTTGCCGTTAAAGACACTGGGATAGGTATCGCTTCAGACAAAGTGGATCGCCTGTTCCAGCCGTTTTCCCAGTTGGATACATCCATGACACGTAAATACGGTGGAACTGGCTTAGGACTGGCAATATGCAAGACTCTGGTTGAAATGATGGGTGGACAGATCTACCTGGATACAACAGAGCAACGGGGAGCGACGTTTGTATTCACAATTCAGGCGAAACGTTATGTAGAAACTGAACTGGTCCAGAGGAACGGGGAAGAGAAACCAACGGATGTGAAAAATGAGAATAAATATCCTACGGTATTAATCGTGGATGATCATCCTATTAACCAGAAGTTGATGGCGATTATGCTCGGTAAGCTTGGGTTGCTCTCAGACATTGCTGAAGATGGGCAGAGCGCACTCGATATGGTAAACGGCAGCCGTTATCCCTATGACTATGTGTTTATGGATCTGCAGATGCCTGTTATGGACGGTTTGGAATGTACACGACGGATTCGAGAGAGCCTGCCCCAGTCCAATCAGCCAATCATTATAGCGATGACTGCTAACGTGATGGAAGGTATTCAGCAACGCTGTATTGCTGCCGGCATGGATGATTATATTAGTAAACCGGTGAAAATGGGCAATGTAAAACAAAAAATAGCCCAGTTTCAGAAACAACGACAAATGTTAGACCCAGGTCCCTCAGCCATGAATCAGGCCAATTGAAACATTTTCCAAACTCCTTTCTGTTTCACTTGTGCTGAAGTTGGGTTATTAGGTAAGGAAACCATTGATCAGGAGAGAGATGTCTAATGAATACAAATAAAAATGAAAAATTCAATGCAAGAACTGAAACTCAGGACGGCGTGTGCACGGTGTATCTGACTGGCGAACTGGATTTGTCGGTTGCTCCTGACTTCCGCTTGGTGATGGAGCCGCTCGTGGATAACAAGGAACAGGATCTTGTGATTAACATGAAAGAATTGAAGTATATCGACAGTACAGGGATTGGTATCCTGTTATCTGTTCTGAAGGCAAGACATGGAATGGAAGCTCGCTTTGAAGTACAGGAAGTTCCTGCGCAGATTCAGAAACTTTTTGACATGACGGGCATCGCCAAATTCTTTGTCACACAGAAGAATTCCCAATAGGAAAGGATCGAAAAAGGAATGAATGCAGAAGTTCAAAGAGTCACCCTTAATTTACCGGCGACAGCTGATTACGTTGATATTGTAAGACTTAATCTTTATGGAGTAGCATCCAAAATGGGATTTTCTTATGAAGACATTGAGGATATGAAAGTTGCTGTATCCGAGGCCTGTAATAACTCTGTACTGTATGCCTACTCACACGAAGGTGGCATGGTTGAAGTTGTATTCGAAGTGGAAGGCGAAACATTGTCCATTACTGTCAAGGACGAAGGTGCCAGCTTCGAGAACATGAATCCTGCTGTGTCACGTGCTGGTCTTCACGACAAAGAACTGACAGAAGCACAGATTGGCGGACTTGGGTTCTACCTGATGCAAGCCTTGATGGACGATGTCAGTGTGGAAAGTGAGACGGGCAAAGGTACGAAAGTAGTACTCGTAAAACGTCTTGCAAGAAGTGAGGAGAAAGTATGAATGAAAAAGTGACTCCCCCAGAGTCCATGTCTGAAGCTATAGGTTTGATCTGGGAATACCAGCAGACCCAAGATAATGAAATTGCAACAGTTCTCATCCGTAAATATGAACCAATGGTTAAGATGGCAGCAGGTAAAATCGCTCGGAATCGCCCCGATCTATACGAAGATTTGTATCAGACCGGGCAGATGGCCTTGATTCGATTGCTTAAGCAATACGATATCAACCTAGGTATTCCGTTTGAACCTTATGCCATGAAGAGTATGATCGGTCATATGAAGAACTACTTGCGTGACAAATCCTGGTATATTCAGGTGCCCCGGAGGATTAAGGAAAAGGGAGCCCTTGTGCAACATGCCATTGATGAGTTAACCGTCAAGTTGGAGCGCTCACCCGGTGTGAACGAAATTGCTGAATACCTTGATTTGACTGCAGAAGAGACGATTGAAGTTCTGGCTGGTCGGGAATGTTACCATTATGTATCACTGGATTCTCCTTTATCTCAGGATGACAGTGCAGCAACATTGGGAGAACTGATCAGTGCAGATGTTAATGACTATGATTCGGTCGAAAAACGGATGGACTTGCAACAGGCATTGGGACAATTGAAGGAACAAGAGCAGCAGGTACTTATTCTAGCATTCCAGGATGGGCAATCTCAGCGGGCAATTGCCCAGAAGCTTGGCGTTTCACAGATGAGTGTATCTCGGATTCAGAAGCGAGCTACAGAGAAATTGAAACAGATCATGTCTAATGCTTCAATGTTATGAAAAATGGAACCCAAATGTTTTTGAGTACGGCATAGAGAAGGACACGTAATTCCATTGGAATACATACGTGTCCTTTTTGGGATTAAAAAGGTTGTATGCAATAAACATATGTGCAGGAGTGGATATTGTGATTGTGAACCAAATCAAGCTGGAAGCTCGTCGCGACAAGTTATCTTGCTCAGACCATTGGCAATGGTGGGATTGGGTTGCACCTGATACGGATAGCATGAAAAATGCCTTGGAGGAGCTGACAGAGTCATTTCCCGATATGCAGTATTGGCTCGATAAAATTCCGGAAGTGGAATCGAATTATCTATCCGTCCGTTTCGTGAATGGTACTGAGCCCGTCATATTTGGCTCCTTGTTGTACGCGATTAAGAATGAGAGAGATGACAAAAGAAAAGATAATCAGATGTTCTTTTATGTCGATCGCACCAACCTGGTTACCTTGAATATGGATGAAAATACAAGAGGTATTATGAAGACAGATGAACGTGCAAATATGTTGCAACAATGTACAGTGGCGAGGGATGGCATGTTCGTACTTTTTCGAGCAATACTGCATTACTATCATGTGGGTATGGATCACTTTGAGGTGAACCTGCGTGATCTGGAACGGAAGATGGAGTCTCGTAATGCACGTACCTTGATGGACCAGATTCTCGCTGCCAGATTTGAATTGTTATACTGGAGCAATCTGTTTATCCCGTACTCGGAACTCATGGCCGCTGCCCATGAAGCCTACCTGAGTGAGATGAAAGACAATCGCTTCTTTCTACAGCTTCAATATCGTGTGGAACGTATGGAGCGTCTGTTCAATCATTACGAGAAAGAGATCGATACGTTGATTTCCATTGATAATGCGATCTCAGGAGTTCGTGGGAATGAGATTATGAAGACGCTAACCATAGTTACCGCTGTGTTCATACCTGCCACGGCAGCTGGCGCGATATGGGGGATGAACTTTGAGAACCTGCCCTTTATCGACAAATCATGGGGAGTTGTACTGGTCCTTGTCGTTATTATCTTAAGCATGATCAGCATGTATGTATGGCTGATGATGAAAGGATGGACAGGAGACCTGCTCAAAGTGAAGTCTTCACAGCCTTCGGCTGAAGAGATCGAGAAAAAAGCAACTGAAACGCGTAGGGGATAGCCTATTGGCTAGTCCTCTTAGTTTTTGTAATCTTCAATGTAACCCAGTAAATCAGCAATGTATTGTCCAACAATCGGCATATTGACGAATTGACTTAGAATGAACGCCAGCAAACCCAGAACAACAAAGGTACCTACAGTTAGGCCGAGTCCTCTTGCCATTCCTGCTGTAAAGTTAGTAATGATCCGCTTCTTGGGACTGCTGTAATTCTCAATAATATCCTTGATCTGTGCTCTCTCCAGACTGTCCGCAATCTGGTCCAGACGGGTGTTCAATCGTTTTACCTCATGACGCAATTCAAAAGGATGCTCGCTTGTATCATACTGCTGTGTCGGTGTTCCTCCCGTAATTGGAGTATTACCATTGATTGTAACTTTACTCATATTATTCGTCCTCCTCAACTCGCATTGGATAAAAAATAGCCAGCTGAAGTGCAGCTGGCTATTGGTCTCTCGATCTGTATCGCCTTACAGGCTGGTCGAGTTAAGTTCTTTACGTGCATCTTCCTTCGCTTCAACGGAAGCGGCAGCCACTTCATCAGATGCACGGGATGCTTCGTTAGCCACATCAGCGGACGCTTTTCTCACAGAGTCCATTACATCATTGCGGCCTTGATTTACCGTTTTTGCAATGTCGGAAGTTTTGGAAGAGACCGTTTTAGCCAGTTCAGTTGCTTTGTCACTTACAACAGTTGCCACTTCTTTGGTGCGGTCAGTAACGATGCCCACTTTCTCGGAAAGGTCACCACGCAATTCACGTCCCGGTTTAGGCGCAAAGAGTAGTGCTGCTGCAGCTCCCAGCAAACCCCCGATGAAAATACCTTTTGCGAAAGTTGAACCCGTCTGTACAGGATATTGCTCTTCTGCTTTATTCATGTCTAATCACTCCTTCTTCAATTTAAGAAACAAATACGAAACAACGAACACCTTGTTGCCCGAATCAGGCAGCCTGTCTTAGCAGTCTGGACACAAGCCCCAGCAAGAAAACAAAGAGCGCTGTACCAATGATGGCAGGGATGATGGCAAAGTTACCGATAACTGGTCCCCAGTTACCAAGCAAAAGTGCTCCCAGCCAAGCTCCGGCAAATCCGGCAATCATTGCACCGATTATGCCTCCAGGCATGTTGTGACCGGCAAGTGCATCTCCGATCAAACCGATGATGACGGCCATCACAATGCTGATAATGATGCCCCACATAACAACCGCCTCCTTTAAACTTGATGTAGGATGTTGTCTGTTCGCGTTTGCTTACTTCGTATATAAACCCCGTGCAACCCTGTGAAACAATAAAGATCAGGATGAATGAACTGGAAATCAGAGGAATTCATTCTTTAGCGGCTTTGTTTAATGCCTTTAACCATGCAGAAGATCCATGCCAATCCAGCAGTAAATCCAGTAAATACATCGGTAGGATAATGAACGCCCAACATGATCCGGCTGAGACCAATCAAGAAAATAAAACTGATACCACATAGAACAGGAAGCCACACACTAGAAGAGTTATGTCGCTGTCGTTCAATGGCCCAGATTACAAAGAGCATGCCGTAGAAGCCCATGGAGATCATGGCATGTCCGCTGGGAAAGCTGTACCCGTGAACGACCAGCAGATGATCCAGTTCCGGTCTGCTTCGTCTGAAAAATTCCTTCAATAACGTGTTCAGAACCCACATCATGGCAAAACTCCCTGTGAGCGCATATCCATATATAACAAACCTTGGACTGCGTTGTATGAAGAAAAGAAGAGCAAAACCTCCTGCAGCCACAGCAGAGATTTTGAATGAGCCCAGTGCGGTTATGAATGCAGTGTAAGGGAACAGATGAAGACGTGAATTTGAATTCAGATAAAATAATTGCTGAATTTGATCATCCAGACGAATAATAACATCAGCACCCAACCAGGCACCCAGACCTGCCAGAATGAATACGACCGATGCGCTGAGGGCCAGACCAGCCAGACCCCAGTTGAGGAGTGGACGTAATAACGTACCGGAAGTTGAACTGAATGAGGCTGATGAATACGTTTTGCGCGGCATAATGAGTTTCTCCTTCAGTTATGGTAGTAGATGAACATAGATGATAAAGCTATACCCGAAATGCCTGTCGAAAAAACTGTAAAAACGTCGCTTTTGTACTATACTATTTAAGATATCCCATGCGGCGTCGTGACGCAAAGCAGAGATGAAATCGGGAGCACAAAGGAGAGAACTCGCATGGAGAGTGCCTTGTTAATTAAAGAATACCGTGCAGGCGTTATGGAATGCGCCCATTACGGACACATAAGTATTACGGATGAGTATGGCCGAATCGTATACTCGGCTGGTGACCCTCATTTTAGAGCGTTCACTCGCTCATCTGCGAAACCTTTTCAAGCCATTCCAGGTATTCGGGCAGGAATTGCCAGTCACTATGGCCTATCAGCACAGGAGATTGCCATTATGTCCTCCTCGCATCGTTCGGAACCGGAACACATTCGGGTGCTGGAGCAGTTATCCGGTAAGATCGGATTGGGAGAAGAATGCCTGATCTGTGCACCAAGCTATCCGCTTAATGAAGAAAGCCGTAATCAATGGTTACGTGCACAAGGAGAGAAACGGCGCATCTTGCACAACTGCTCCGGAAAACATCTGGGAATTCTGGGGTACAGTCAGATGAAGCAGGTTGATCTGGGCAGTTACGCTGAACCGGATCATCCGGTACAACGTGAAATTCTTGAAACCTTTGCCGACCTGGCAGGTATTGAGGAAAAAGAGATTGAGCTTGGGACGGATGGCTGCGGCTTTCCGGTATTTTCTTTGCCGTTGTCGGCATTGTCGAACGCTTATCTGAAGCTCGCTTGTCCGGATCTTATTGCTGATCCTTCCACAAGAACAGCTGTAGAGACCATAACATCAGCTATGAATGAACATCCGTTGATGGTAGGTGGCACGGAGCGTGTAGATTCAGTGTTGCTGGAAGACAATAACATTGTAGCGAAGGGTGGGTTCAAGGGGGTATTCGGATTTGGTCTGAAAAAAGAAAGACTGGGAATCACCTTCAAGGTGCTTGATGGTTCCGAGGAAGAGTGGGCTTTCATTACCCAATCCATCCTGAAACAGATTGGTTATTCCAATGAGAGAACCATTGCACGATTGGCTGAAGTGTTCCCTTCGGACATCCGAAATGATGCGGGTACCCTTGTAGGTCATGCAGATAGTGAGTTCATTCTCCACTCACTTGAAGATAGCGTATAACCTTAAGAAGGGGCGTGATTAGAGTTGCCGGACCCCGGGTAAAGATGACATACCAACTGGTATTCATCTATACAATTCATATACACGCATGGACTGCCGCGGTAATGTGGCAGCTCTAAACCCTTGGAGGTGGATGAACATGATTAAAGTGGTGACATCGGAAGAAAGGCACACGTCGGATCGAGGTTGGATACACAGTGAATTCAGCTTTTCCTTTGCGGATTATGATGATCCAAGCAACGCCCATTTTGGCTGTCTGTTGGCTCATAATGAAAACACGCTGATGCCGCAAGAAGGCTTTAAGAAACATCCACATCATGATCTTGAACTTGTCAGTTATGTCATTTCGGGTACACTCAAACATACGGATAGTATGGGAACAGAACAATTGCTTGAACCGGGTACGGTCCAGGTGATGAGTGCGGGTACGGGAGTGGAACACTCCGAGACCAATCCGTCAGCGGATGAACCGGTACGTTTCCTCCAGATGTGGTTTTTGCCATCGGAGCGTATGCTGAAACCTTCCTATACGAATCGGAGAGTAGAGCCGCAGGAGCATTTGAATCGTCTATGTCCGATTGTATCCGGGCAAGGGGGCGAGGGAAGTGAAGGCGCATTGCCTATTTCTCAGGATGTAACCTGTTACCTGTCCCATTTGGAGTCCGGGAAAAAGTTGATGTACCCGCAACACGAAGATCGACGGACACATCTTTTTCTGATCAGTGGACATGTAGAGATTCATTGTTCGGATGGTAACTTCAACCTCAAGCCGGGGGATGCCGCACGAATTCGCAAAAGCTGTGATCTGCAAATCACGAGCACAGACAGTGAACCTGCCGAATTTGTTTTGGTTGACCTGCCCTAAGGATGGGATATATTCCGTAGAAGATAGCCTTAAAATATGAATATGTGAAAAAGGACCTGTTCCCACGGTAATGTGGAAAACAGGTCCTTTTTAGGCTTGCTTTTGAAAGGACTTCATAGAAGTCGCAAATGATCAAAAGCAACACTTTGCTAAGATTTACGAAGGTTACCCAGTTCTGAAGCGACAGCTTCCACTTCAGAGATACTGAGATGTTCCTTGCTCAGAATCATTTCATACAGGTCAAACAGATCTTCATATTTCTCAAGTGGGAATGAAGAAGCTTGCATGGCGGCACCGCTTGCCATACGAAGTTTGGTTTTGATCGCTTCAATCATATATTCCATATTGGCTGCTGTTGCTTGTGTTAAATCCATCGTTAAGTTCATCCCTTCCGTATCGGAAACTCTTGTTATTGTATCATGATTGGAAGCGCTCAGGCTAATGCTTTTGCGGGGAAACCAAGCATCGGTTACAATGATGGATACAACAACAGGATTTCATGGAAACCTGAGTGTACTGGAGGGAATACAGCTTGGCAGCGTATAAGCGAGAAATGGTTCGCCATCAAGGAAGGGAAGTCCGCAAAGGCGTGCCCGCAGAGAATCTGGTCTTATTTTTCAAAAACATCGTTCAACTTCATTCTCCAGCTGAAATCACGTTTGTCTGCATTGGTACGGATCGTTCCACCGGGGATGCTCTAGGTCCACTGACAGGAAGTTTACTGCAGGAGAGCGAAATGGAGAACGTGATTGGCACGCTGTCTTCCCCTTGTGATGCAGATACGCTGGAAAAGAAATTGGCACTAATTCCTGCACACCATGCCATCATAGCGATTGATGCATGTCTGGGTCCAAAGCATGCGGTAGGTACATACTATCTCTCGAATAACCCACTCATTCCCGCCCAATCGGTCGGAGGCAAGCTACCCCCTGTTGGACAATACAGTGTAGCAGCTGTGGTTAATGCAAATGGACCAAGGCCCTATTCCATTTTGCAGATGACCTCGCTTCACTTGGTCATGGGGATGTCCCGAACGATTGCAGACGCCGCAATTGAAGCATGGAAATGGAGACAAACGTTTCATTCATGATATGTAGGCTTAATAATATACAACCTGAATTATATTATTCGCGCAGAGAGAGGGATTTATATGGAAAAAGTGATGTGTGATGGAACGACGATTTGTTATGCCGAACAAGGTAAGGGAGAAGCACTCATTTTGCTCCACGGTTACTGTGGCAGTTCATCGTATTGGGATGAGGTCGTACCTGAACTGGCACGCAGCTATCGCTGTATCGTACCTGATCTGCGTGGACACGGAAAAACAGATGCACCTGTAGGAAGTTATACCATCGAACAGATGGGCAACGATGTATTACAGTTGATGGACGAGTTGAATGTGGAAAAAGCGGTCCTTCTGGGACACTCGATGGGGGGATATATTGCGCTCTCGATTGCACAACGTCACCCGGAGCGTTTGAATGCATTTGGTCTGATTCATTCGACAGCCTATCCAGACAGTGAAGAAGCCAAGGAAAAACGCCTTCGTGCTGTATCCACCATTCAGACCGAAGGTATCGTGAATTTTGTAGATGGACTGGTTCCCGGACTGTTTGCACCCGAACATGTGGAATCGCTATCTAAGCATGTAACACGTGTGAAGGAAATCGGTTACCAGACTGCTCCTCAAGGTGCTGTTGGTGCTGCACTTGCTATGCGGGAACGCCCGGATCGCCGCGATGTGTTATCGGCTACACCTTTACCTGTATTGCTGGTTGCAGGAGAGAAGGATGCTGTTATCCCGCCAGAACGTACATTTACAAGTGACAAGCCACATATCGTACAAGCCGTGATTGCGGGTGCGGGTCATATGAGCATGTATGAAGCTCCTGAAGAGTTAATTCAGGTCATTAAACAATTTATGGCTGGATTATCAAAATAATTGATGAAGTGATTTATGTTGATATCATTAGGGCATGTCTGAAAACTCCGAAGGAAGTAGATTTTACTGAATTTTTCGTTCCAAGCAAGGAAGTTTTCCGCAGGCGTGCCGGGGCACGTCAAGGGGAAGTGACGTAGCATGGGGCGAAAAGGCGGTAAAAGATGCACTTCAGCGAGTTTTGAGACACGTCCTAGAATATAGTTTGGTTTCTGGATGATTCTACCTCTTGTGGAGGAGGAGTAACCAGTTCCATTTCAACCGAGCCCCTGCCACGTCCCTTTGGGATAGGCAGGGGTTTAGTGTGTTCATGGCCAGAGCAAAGACACGCGTGTCTTGTTTTTGGCTTTTTGTCATGGCATGAATTAGAATAAATATAAAGGAACGATATGAGAACGATTGGATGTATAGGGTCGAAGGATGAGGGGGCATACAGCATGTTCAGAAAAGATTATCTGCTCCGCATGATGGAGGAAATGACTGAAGCAATTGGCAAAGTGTTCACGCTCAAACAGCAGCGTAAGCATACCGAGGCATTGTCTGAGTTGGATGAGCTGATGCGCAGGCAGTTTGGGTTGAACTTATCTCTACTGAATTCATTGCCAGCGGAGGATGTTATTGAAATGTTCCGTTTTCGCGGAATGATTGAGGTAGACAATCTGCAGCAGGCCGCGAGGCTGATTGAAGAAGAGGCTTACATTTATCAAGAGAAGGCCAAAGTGGAAGGCATAGATGATCAGGAGAGAATGGACGCAGAGGATGAGGCTGTCATTCGATTGATGAGATCACTTCATTTTTACCTGTATGCATTGAATCATGGCGCCAATCCCCAGTTATTGAATGCACCGGAACGGGTGGAGGGTGTATTGGGGCTCACGAAAGAATATGTACTTCCTGCCCGGACTGAAAGACAGCTTGCCCTCTATCGTGAACAACAAGGACGTTACGACCAAGCAGAGAACAGTTGGTACAGATTGCTCCAGCTTGGTGATGAATTCCCGGTGAGCTACCGAGATGATGTACAGGCATTCTATGAAAGGTTGAGCCAACTCACAGATGAACAGCTGGAGCACGGTGGTTTGCCGCTTACCGAAGTTGAAGAGGGGTTAGCTGAACTAAGTCGTCAAGAGATGAACTCCTAAATATGGATAGGATCAAGGTCTGTTACATGCCTTTACTTGGAGAGGGAACGGAATTGTGGTATGGTAACGGTTGACCAAACCAAACCGAAAGTGAGATGTACCCCGTGGATTCATTGCGAAAGCTTATACAAGACATCTTTGAACAGAATTCGCTGATTACAGCGACCTGGAGCCAGCTGCGCAGACGGGACAATGTCTCGTATACCAAAGTGCAAGTCAAGCCGGTGACACTGAAGAATCAGCTGCATTATCAATTTGCATTTCATTATAACAACAAAGTGCTGCACGAGAATTTGACTCCGGCTGAAGCGGCTGAGCGCATGACTTTGTTATGCGAAGAGACGTTTCGTCAAGGGCTGCTCTGTACGACCGAGGCAGACTATCAAATTTTGATCAGCAAAAAATATAAAGTATCCATTCTGACCAAATCTGCTTCCAAAACTGCGGTGGATCTGTCGCATAATCGCAAGAAGCAATATGTATTAGAAGAAGGCGTACCTGTATCGTTCCTCGTTGAACTTGGCATTATGAACGAAGAAGGTCGTGTGCTGGCCCGCAAGTATGACAAGTTCAGACAGATCAACCGTTTCCTCGAAATGGTGCAGGATGTCATTCCACATCTGCCGGAAGGACGTCCACTGACCATCGTTGACTTTGGTTGCGGCAAGTCTTATCTGACATTTGCGTTATATCATTATCTGTCTGTACAACAACGTCGTTCACTCAAGATTATTGGGTTGGACTTGAAGGCAGATGTCATTGAACACTGTAATGATCTGGCTAATCGATTGCATTATGGCGATCTGAAGTTTTTGGTTGGAGACATCGCGGACTACGATGAATTGAACGAAGTGGATATGGTTGTCACGCTGCATGCCTGTGATACAGCCACCGATGCTGCTTTGGAGAAGGCAGTTCGTTGGGGGGCTTCTGTTATTCTGTCTGTTCCTTGCTGTCAGCATGAACTGTTTGATCAAGTAGAGGCCTCCGTGATGAATCCATTGTTGTCCCATGGCATCCTCAAGGAACGTTTTTCCGCACTGGCTACGGATGGGATTCGTGCCAAGTTGCTTGATCTGATGGGATACAAGACACAATTGCTTGAATTCATCGATATGGAGAATACGCCTAAAAACATATTGATTCGTGCTGTTCGCGGTCAGGCCGGCGAAGTGACGGAGATGTGGAATGAATATACGGCTTTCCGTGATTTCATTCATGCCGATCCATATTTGGAGCGGGCTTGTGCCGATTTGCTTCCTGGCGATGGCAAGCAGGCCGGCGGGAAATCAAAATCGAGCAAAGAAACCGTTCAAGATTCCGCAAATTGAGACCTTTGCTGAGTGTGCCAATGACAATCCAGGGACATACTGCAACTAGGGTCTCTGAATGTAAAATGATATTCAATGCACATACTTCTTAGCAAGCCACACCATAACTGTCAGATGTATATCAGCAGAAGGACCCGTTATCGGGATCTTCTGTCTTTTTGTTATGCATATGGAGCGGTGGAAGGAAGGAGGGTGGAGATGAAGAATAGGACAATGGATAAGGGAGTTGTAAGGAATACAGAATATGTAGATAACAGGGACTTATGTAATGGGGACAGTAGGGGCAGTAGAGACAGTACATATAATAGGGAAGATACATACAACAAAGATCATATGTATAAAAAAGATGATACGTATAAAAAGGATGATAAAAATAATTCAAGTGGAGCTATCCAGACCGATGCGTCAGGGAGTTTTTCTCAAAGTTTGAGGTGTAAACGTTATTCAGGATCGGGGTGGACTGTTGGGTTAGGCATACTCTCCATTGTCTTGCTGCTTGCAGGATGTCTGAGTCGGGGACTGTACTATTCGGCTGATCTGTATCCTGTCCTTTTGATCGCAGCAGGAAGCATATTGATCATGATTGTGCTATTTCTTGTCGGTATTCGTCTAGAGAAAGAGCAAGAGCAGGAGCAAGGAAGAAAACAAGTACCTCTGTCACCGGTACATTGGCTAGGGAACAATGAACGAATGGTTTGGCGAATGATTCGAATCCCGGGGATGTGGTGGGTATTGTGGCCGCTGGGGATGATGACATGTTTTGGGGTACATGCGTGGGCAGGCTCGGTGAGTAAACAGGGCAGCATGGATGAGATGCTGCGGTGGAGCCTGCTTGCGCTATTTACTCTGCTCACCGCATTACTGGCTGCGCGCACGGATGGTGCGCGTTGGTTAGCCTGCGGTTGGCAGATGGCAGGCGGCTTGCTTGTGCTAAGCGGCATCCTTGCCGTGTGCGGGATATTGCCACTGCCCTTCGGGGTGATGCGGACTGCTGACCCCGAGATCAGCTCCGCCGGAGCAAGGCTCGGCGGATTATTGCAGTACCCAAATGCGTACGGTGCCGTTGTTGGCATGTACGCATTGGAGCGGCTGATAGCCGCCGCGCGAGTCATAGCCCGGCCTGTGCCGGCCGGGCGACTCATCGCGGCAGTGCTGCCGCTCATGCCCGCGCAAGCCGCGCTCCTGCTGAGCGAGTCGCGCGGCGCTTGGCTGGCGACCGGCTGCGCCGCGGTCGCCGCCTTTGCTTTGCAGCGGCGCGGTGCCCGCTTGCCGCTGCTGCTGGCCACGGCCGCGCCACTGGCGTGCGCGGCCTGGCTGTACCGCCAGCTGGCTGCTGCCCAGCTGGCGCCTGCACCCGTGCCCGGCCTGCTGGCACTGGCCGGGGCATGGGCAGCTGCGCTGCTCGGCACGCTGCTGCTGTGCCGTCTATGGCACAGCGGCGCCGCCAAGGCTCCGCGCGCCGCTGCCCTGACGGCCATCGTGCTGGCGGGAGCCGCCGCCGCACTGATGGCCGTGGCCTCCACCGCCGATCGCCTCGCGGCGGGTGTCGGCACTGGGGTGTCCCGCCTACAGATGTGGCGGGACGCCCTCCAGCTGTGGGCCGAGGCCGCATGGCTTGGCCACGGGGGAGATACATGGCGCAACATGTTTCGCGCCATTCAATCCTCGCCTTATGTCGGAGGCGAGGTTCACAACGGCCTGCTCGATCTCGCCCTGGACACGGGCATGATCGGCATCCTGCTTGTCACAGGGTGGTTTCTCCTCACCCTGCGAAGCATCTTTCATTTTGCACCGCAGCTCATGCCATCCGTGCTTGTTTTTGGCCTGCATGGGGCGATGGACTTTGACTGGAGCTTCACATTATTTTGGATGCTCTTCATCTGGCTCGGTGCTTGGGCAGTCGCATTGAAGACGGAAACAGAGGGGGTCCAGCGATCCAGCGTAACTGTGAAATATACTCCCATCAGATCCAAATCGGGATCTAAATCGAGATCTAAATCGAGATCCAGATCTCTTTTCTTGCGATATTTACCAACCCAATCCCACCCATCAGCTGTCCCGATGCGTTCCTTCTTTCATAATCTTCAGCGAGTAACTGCTCGGCTAATAAGGGTATCCACAGTGATGATCATCCTTTTCTGCCTTGTTGGAACAGTCTGGCTGACCTCCCGATACGCTGTAGCAGAAGTGCAGTACCGTCAGGCGATGTCTGAACCGGATGGCACTCCAGCACAGAAGGTGCATTTTATGGCTGCCCTTCAGTCTAACCCGAATCGACCGGATATCGTGATATCCTTTGCACGATCTCTTCCGGGACGAGAAGCAGAATCACTCCTTTTAAACAGCTTGTCCCATTCCCCGATGCACCCTCAGATTTACATTGAACTGGGACGATTGGCAGCCCAATTCGGCGAAGGACAGCAGGCAGGAGGATATTTTGAACAAGCGATCGCATTGAATCGGTATGATGGCCTTGGCCAATCCACGGCTTTGTATTGGATGGAGCAGGCAGCGCGGCGGGAATGGAAGGCAGGATATAGAGATCGAGCCCGACAGACTGCCGCCGCTGGTGTCCAGATGTATGAACGGTATCAACTGCTGGCTGAGGAAGTGGGAGCAGGGGACGTTCGTAATGATCGTCGTTTTGTAATGGAAAAACATGCTCCAGGCTATGGAGAGAACCTGCGTAGGCTTGCTTCGGGTTCTTCTCCTCCTTTTACTCCAGAGTTGACCAAGCGAAGCCCTTGAATCACTGCTGGGTCTTGACGTTTACCCAAGTTATATGATGATGGATGTCAGCGTCCAAAAGTCTGGAAGTCCAAGCTGGCTGCTTCTGGCGGATGGATATACGATTTTCTAAGGAACACAGAACGTCTTATTTGGCTTTCCACTCTCCTTTTAAATTCTAAGGAACATCAGACACGTTATTTCCCGAAACTCCTTAACAAAAAAGTTAAAAAGGCCAAAAATCCCGAGATAACGTGTCTCAGATTCCTTAGATTTCTAAAATTGCTTCAAATCCTTGATTAAGACGCCTCAGATTCGTTACCGCTCGTGGGCTTGAGTATGAAAAATCACTCGGTGTTTATGTTCATACTTTCCAGCTCATATTCATACTCACAGCTTATGTTCATGCCCCTGTGGTGGTCGGCTCCATGCTCTGCTCGATCCGCAAGCCAGAGGACGACCCTGAATTCCACCTGGAGCGAAGCTTTACATCGGAAGGGAGAAATTCGCATTTTATGTTGTCTCTATCGCTTGCTCGTACGTGAAGAAGGCATTAACATCACACGTTAAGGACACAGTGCCCTCCTTGGCTATTCCTAACATGTTCAGATTCGCTTCAGCTCGGCTGCGTCGTTCAGTAGGTTTGAAGACATAGCTACCCGCCTCATTCCTCCATATCTAAAGACGATAACCGCCAAATGCATGCTGAAACGCATCTTTTAATGGTTCAACTTCTACTTCCCACATCGCGGCGATCTCCGCACTGACATCCGTGTTCCACCACTCACATAATTTCTTGCGGTTGTCGCGATTCTCACCAATCCAGAGCAGATTTGTGATCACCTTACCGTAATAATATTCTTCCGCCTGCTTCATCCGTTCGGGAGAGACATATACTTTTAGCCTTTTGACTGTCCGGTACAATTCCTTGCTGCATGCTCTGCGAATTCCTCTGGCGGAAGGAAGGTTTTGACCGGATTGCGTATGTTTGACCGGCGGAGAACCGGGTATTGATTTGTGCGACATCTTCTCACGCTCCTCTCCCCATACCATATGCGCACTGCTGCGAACGGGACACTATCCCAACCTCTTGAAGTAGCAACGTCCACAGCCCTGTGATAAAATAGGGACGAACATCCATGGTGCGGAGGGGCACCGCCAATCAGGATGGAGAAAGAGGGTTGAGATGGACTTTATTCATAACCTTGTTGTCCAATTGTTCGATTGGATTCAAAGTCTTGGGTACTTTGGAATCATGCTTGGATTAATGTTGGAAGTTATCCCAAGCGAAATTGTGCTGGCGTATGGAGGTTTTCTCGTTTCACAAGGTAATATCAACTTCTTCGGTGCTATGATTTTTGGTACGGTGGGCGGTGTGATTGCCCAGTTATTTATTTACTGGATTGGCCGTTATGGCGGCAGACCTGTACTTGAACGCTACGGTAAATACATACTCATCCAGAAAAAACACATCGACCATTCCGAGGAGTGGTTTCGCAAGTATGGTACAGGTGTCATTTTCACAGCGCGTTTTGTTCCGGTGGTAAGACATGCAATCTCCATCCCGGCTGGCATCACGAAAATGCACACAGGCAAATTCATCTTGCTTACTACACTCGCTGTTATACCTTGGACTGCATTGTTTATATATTTAGGGATGATTCTTGGAGATCAATGGAAGCATATTGATGAGAAAGCGGCACCATATGTTATGCCTATTTTGCTTGTCGCTCTCGCCCTTATGATCGTTTATGTACTTATTAAATGGATGAATGTTCGTAAAAAGAAAGGAAGTGTCTAGTCATGGGTAAACCCAACTTGTCTCACAAATTCGGTAAAGGTCTGCCACCGAAAGATTTTATCGAGAGTATGACCAAGAACCAAAGTGAATTCCAGGCCAATTATGATAGCTTTACTTGGTCGAACGAAGAGGATCGTGAGTTTTTTGAGAGTCTGAACCATCGCGATGATCTGCGTGTGTTAATTCTGGCTGCTGACTGGTGCGGGGATGTTGTCCGTAATATTCCGGTTGTGTTCCAGGCGCTTGAAATTTCAGGAATCCCAACAGAAGTTCTGATTATGGAGAACCATCCGGAAGTGATGGATGAGTTCCTGACGATGGGTGGCCGTTCCGTGCCAGTCGTTATTTTTGCAGATACAGGTGGTCATGTGTTAGGTCAGTGGGGACCTCGTCCGCAGCATGTACAGGAAGTCATGATTGAATTCAAACGCCTTAATCCGGATCGTGAAGCAGCAGATTATCAAGAAAATTTGGCTGTAGCGCGTCAAGAGATTGGTAAACGTTATGGGGAAGGAACGGAGTCACATGCGGCCATTATCCGTGAGCTGCGTGAACTGATTTCGGGTTACTAAGCCGATATGCTTAACATTCGTACGTTTACACTAGGCCCGCTTCAGACCAATGCGTATCTCCTACAAGGAGATGATCCGGGCAAAGCCGTCATTATTGATCCGGGCATGAATCCAGGGCCGCTGCTTAAGGCGATCCAAGACTTGGAGATCGAAGCCATTCTCCTCACTCATGCTCACTTTGATCATATGGGCGGGGTAGATGAGATCCGCAAATTGAAGGGATGTCCCGTTTATCTTCATGACTTGGAGAGTGACTGGCTCACCACCCCGAAATTAAATGGATCTTTGAATTGGCCGCAGGCGACACCACCGCTTTCGACAGATCCTGCTGAATATGCCATGGACGAAGGGCAGAAGCTGAATCTGATTGGTCATACGTTTAAAGTGTTCCATACACCTGGACATTCCCCAGGCAGTGTAAGTTTGCTTTGTGATAACGACTTGTTTGCGGGTGATGTGCTGTTCCGCATGGGTGTGGGCAGAACGGACCTGACAGGAGGGCGTGAACGGGATCTGATTGATTCAATCCAGAACAAGCTTTACACCTTTGCTGATGAGGTTAAAGTATATCCAGGTCATGGTCCCAAAACGACCATTGGTTATGAGAAACAGAACAATCCTTACGTGTCCGCAAGATAATCCGACATGATATGTGAAGAAAGTCTGGACAAGTGACAACTTTTTCATTAGAATAGCAATTAGTTGTTACAAGCGTTAAGGCATCATCTAACTGAAGCATTACCAAGAAACACCCAACCTCGCGAAGCACGCAGACTGTGGTCTATACCCGGTTTGCGTTCTTTTTTTGTTTTCAGCCCCTTTTTATCGCAGAATTAGCCTTTTTTACGCTACACAGAGATGTAAGATGCGCTTCATCACAAGCCAGTTTGAGACCAATAGCAAGTTAGCAGCAAATAGAGATTGATTTAGAAATAATAAATTTAAGAAATAGTAGATCATGAGAGTGGGGAATATCAAAGTGGAGAAACCAAGAGTTATTCCGTTGAATCAGCGTGTCGAGTATTCGATCATTGAAGAAAACCGTCGTATATTGGAAAGTGGGAAAAGAGAAACGGGTACTGAGCAAGCTTTAATACATAACCCTGGCTTGGCCAATGAAGTGATAAAGTCTCAGCAGAATATATGGACAAGCCGTGTTTTAAAAAACGGAGCCCGCAACCAACCGTGGTTCGACAAGCTGCAGGATTACCGGAATCAAGTCTGATTGCCCGGGAAATTGTCGGGTTTAATTTTTTTGAATTTCATTGAACGTTTTTGCAGAGCCTGTCGTATTAACTCCAGATTGAACGGGAAGAAGGTGATTTCATGATAAAGGCAGCTGAGCTGGAAGAGGTACGCAGAGCAGTATCGGGAGATGATAGCGCACTCGCAGCGTTGTTGCAACGTCACTACACGTTTGTGTATAAGTATCTTGTGAAAGTGACAATGGACGCTAACCTCGCAGAAGAGACGGTGCAGGATACAATGATTCGTTGTATGGAAAATATCCATCGATATGATGGCACGTCTGCCTTTTCATCATGGATGATCACCATTGCGACCCGCATCTATATCGATAAGACAAGACGTAAGAAGAGAGAACAGAACTGGCTTGCTCTCATCCGGGATCAGGCCGTACGTCGATTCCGTTGGCAGCTTGAGACTCGGAATGAAGAATGGACAGATGTCATGGATGCGATGACAAGACTGACACCCGAACATCGTGTTGCAGTGCTACTGAAGCATTATTATGGATACGGATATGACGAGATCGGGGAAATGCTGGGTATTCCTGCGGGAACCGTGAAGTCACGCACAGCTTATGGTCTCCGTCAGTTAAGAAAGGAGCTGGAATAAGGATGAGCAGATCAGATGATGCACAAGAACAAGAAGTTGTAGAACGATTGCAGCAACACATGAAAGTGCTGGATGATGCATTTGAGCCGACAAGTATTCCTTCTTTGGGTGCACTTGAAGCCCAAGTCAGGGAACGGAGACAGATTAGACGTCGAGCCAATTGGATTGAGATGATATGTTTCTGGTTGGTTGGATTGCTTGCCATTACCTTCGGGGCATTATTTTTTGCATCTGCTCCAGCTCTATACCTGGGAATCCAGGCTCTTGGTACAGCTGTTGCGGTGATTTTGGTTGTGATTTGGGCTGGACGGCGCCGGAAGGAGGTTCGTCATGAATAAAATGCATTATTCATTGGATGAGATTTCTCCACTATGGCTCACATTGCTTGGCATTTTTCTCCTGGTTCAGGGCACATGGATTTTTCAGGACGCACGCAGACGTGGACGTTTCCCTTGGTTATGGGGATTATGGGGAATCACCGGATTTCCCACGCCGCTCATTATATACTGGTTTGTCGTAATTCGATCACAGCGCAAGCCAGGTGCACGGAATCCGAAATAACATCATTTTAAAAATGGAAAAAAGATTTTGCACAAATATGTTGTTTAATTCTAGTATTCCTAGACATCGTTATTCTTTTCTAGTAGACTATACAAATAAATATTAATGATAGACTACCAGGAGGTTAGACGATGCTGCGATTAGGAGAGAAGGTTGTCATCGTCGCGGATGCGTTTGAGCAGAATCTTCCTGTGGGGGAATATGGTTTCATCATCGCTTATGACCGGAATCCGGACAATGCGTTCGATTACGTGCTTCGAGTGCCGCAGGTAAACCGGAACTTTTTTGTTCCATCCGGCGACGTCGATCTGGAAGAGGTTCTGCTGAAGCAGGAAGCTGAGCGGGTCGAGCGAGAAGCGTTGATAGATTACGCCCTTGCGACACACAATGAGAAGCTGTTTCATCATCTGATGAACGGAGATTTTCAAGCTGTGGAAGAGGAAGAGGAAACCGCGAACGATGTTATGTCACAGGCGGATTTTATAAAGCAGGTTAATCTGCGTGCATGGATTTAGAATTTTAAGAGTCGGCTGATGCCGGCTCTTTTTTATTTTATAAGTTTGATTTCAGCTTCCAGGAAGCCTGTCAGGTCATTTGCATTGAATTGTCGAACTATCTCACCTATAATGAAAAAAGTTATCTTGAGACTTTAGCCCGTTAAACGAGCGATTCGTTTCAGGTCGTTTCGGGAATCAGAATGAATGAAGGAGGCATCCGCTAATGAGTATTTCGAATAATGACGTTCAGCATGTGGCCAAGCTGGCCCGGCTCAACTTGACTGCTGAAGAAGAACAGACCCTGACAGGTCAGCTGAACGCGATTTTAAAATATGCAGAAAAGCTGAATGAGCTGGATACGGAAGACATCGAGCCCACCACTCACGTTCTGCACGTAAGCAATGTTATGCGTGAAGATGAGACCAAAGAAAGCCTGTCGATTGAACAGGTGATGCGCAATGCACCGGAAGAAGAAGATGGGCAGTTTAAAGTGCCTGCTGTAATGGAATAACGGATAACCGGAAGGAGGACAAAAACTGTGAGTTTATTTGAACAATCGTTGCCTGAGTTACATAACAAGCTGCATGCCAAAGAACTGTCGGTCAGCGATCTGGTGGATCAGGCGTATCAGAACATTGGCGCGCATGATGATAAAGTTAAGGCATATTTGGCTCTGGATGAAGAACAAGCACGCGCTCGTGCACGTCAACTGGACGACCGTCTGGTTAGCGGCGAGGAGAAAGGTTTGCTTTTTGGTCTGCCTGTAGGTATTAAGGATAACATCGTTACGAACGGACTGCGCACGACGTGTGGCAGCCAATTCCTTCGTAATTTCGACCCGGTGTATGACGCGACAGTTGTCGAGAAATTGAAAGCTGCGGACACCGTAACTATTGGTAAACTTAACATGGACGAATTCGCCATGGGCGGCTCCAATGAGAATTCAAGTTTCTCCCCTGTACGTAATCCATGGGCACTTGATCGTGTTCCAGGAGGTTCCAGCGGTGGTTCTGCAGCAGCTGTAGCTGCGGGAGAAGCATACTTCACGCTTGGATCAGATACAGGTGGCTCCATCAGACAGCCTGCTTCGTATTGCGGTGTTGTTGGATTGAAGCCGACGTACGGACTTGTTTCCCGCTTTGGATTGGTTGCATTTGCATCATCCCTGGATCAGATTGGTCCTTTGACGAAAAATGTTGAAGATTCTGCTTATGTATTGCAGGCCATTGCTGGTTATGACGCCAAAGATTCGACATCTGCAAAAGTAGAGATCCCGGATTATTTGAGTGGACTGACAGGTGATGTTAAAGGGCTTCGCATTGCCGTTCCAAAAGAATACATCGGTGAAGGCGTAGATCCACAAGTGAAAGAGACAGTTTTGTCTGCATTGAAAGTTCTTGAAGGGCTCGGGGCAACATGGGAAGAAGTATCCCTTCCGCATACCGAATATGCGGTGGCTACGTATTACCTGCTGGCTTCTTCAGAGGCTTCTTCCAACTTGGCACGATTTGATGGCGTGCGTTATGGCGTACGTGCTGACAATCCGGATAACTTGCTGGATCTGTATCATCAGTCCCGCAGTCAAGGGTTTGGTCCGGAAGTGAAACGACGCATTATGCTTGGAACATATGCACTCAGCTCGGGTTACTATGATGCCTATTATCTGAAAGCACAGAAAGTTCGTACATTGATCAAACAGGATTTCGACAATGTATTTGCCAAATATGATGTCATTATCGGACCAACTGCGCCAACTACGGCGTTCAAACTGGGTTCACAGGTGGATGATCCACTTACGATGTATCTGAACGATATTTTGACGATTCCAGTCAACCTGGCTGGTGTACCTGCCGTTAGCATTCCATGTGGATTCTCGGATGGATTGCCTGTTGGCCTGCAGATTATCGGTAAAGCCTTTGATGAAACAACCGTATTGCGTGTAGCGCATGCGTTTGAACAAAATACAGAATTCCACAAGCAGCGTCCGCAGCTGTAGACTGCCCGGAACGGAGGAATATAGAAATGTCCGCATCTAAATATGAAACGGTCGTTGGACTTGAAGTCCATGTGGAGTTGCATACCAACTCCAAAATTTTCTGCGGCTGCTCCACAGCTTTTGGAGCTCCGCCGAATACACATACCTGCCCGGTCTGTCTCGGACATCCGGGCGTACTGCCTGTCCTGAATCGTCAGGCGGTAGACTACGCCATGAAGGCAGCGATGGCCCTGAATTGTACGATTGCTGATGTCAGCAAGTTTGACCGTAAAAACTACTTTTACCCCGATTCACCCAAAGCTTATCAGATCTCGCAATTTGATCAACCAATCGGTGAGAACGGCTGGATTGATATCGAAGTGAATGGTGAAACGAAACGAATTGGCATCACACGTCTTCACTTGGAAGAAGATGCAGGGAAGCTTACACATATCGATGGCGGATACGCGTCTTTGGTGGACTTCAACCGTGTCGGTACACCACTGGTGGAGATTGTATCCGAACCTGAGATTTCTTCTCCGGAAGAAGCACGTGCGTATCTTGAAAAATTGCGTGCCATCATGCAGTACTGTGATGTATCGGACGTGAAGATGGAAGAAGGTTCACTGCGTTGTGACGCCAACATCAGTTTGCGTCCACATGGACAGGAGAAGCTGGGAACAAGAGCCGAACTGAAAAACATGAACTCCTTCCGTGGTGTTCAACGTGGTCTCGAATATGAACAATATCGCCAAGCTGAAATTCTGGATGATGGCGGTGAAGTGGTTCAGGAGACGCGTCGCTGGGACGAAGCTCAAGGGAAAACACTGTCGATGCGTGGTAAGGAACAGGCGCATGACTATCGTTATTTCCCGGACCCGGATCTCGTGAAGCTGCATATTGATGAAGCCTGGAAAGAGCGCATCAAGGCTACCATACCTGAGCTCCCAGACGAACGTAAAGCTCGTTATACGGCTGATTACGGATTGCCTAGCTATGATGCAGAGGTTATTACTTCATCCAAGGCTATAGCTGATCTTTTCGAAGATAGCTTGAAATTCACTCAGGATGCCAAATCCGTATCCAACTGGATCATGGGCGACTTGCTGGGTTACCTGAATACGAGCAATCTTGAGGTGACTCAGGTCCCACTGACAGGTCAAGGCTTGGGTGAGATGATCGGACTGCTGGAGAAGGGCACCATTAACAGCAAAATCGCCAAAACGGTATTCAAGGAGATGCTGGAGAGCGGCAAGCTTCCACAGCAGATCGTTGAAGAGAAGGGTCTTGTGCAGATTAGTGATGAAGGTGCCATTCTTGCCATCGTTGAGCAGGTTGTGGCGAACAATCCTCAATCTGTGGAAGATTATAAGGCTGGTAAACAGAAAGCCATTGGTTTCCTCGTTGGTCAAGTTATGAAAGAAAGTAAAGGCAAGGCGAATCCCGCCCTCGCCAACCAACTGCTTGCAGATGTACTGAACCGCTAATCCTTCCGGTGAGGCCGGACAGAAAGAGGCTCGTCCCTGTGACAGCCTCTTTTTGTTATGAAAGAGACGAAGTAATTCAGACGGGGGAACGGATATGAACATTCAATCATTGTCATTACGTGATCTGGAGACGTTGGGACAGTTATGGAGACTTCAACATGTAGCTTATCGATTGGAAGCTGAAATCATCGGATTTCAGGAGATTCCTCCTTTGATGGATACGATGGAGACACTTCGGGATTGTGGAGAGCGTTTTTATGGTTGTATCCATGGTGACGGAGAGCTTATCGGAGCTGTCGCTGTAGCAGAGGAAGAGGAGAATACACTGACCATTACACGAATGATGGTGCACCCGGATCACTTTCGCAAGGGAATTGCGGCATCTTTGATGACGTATGTGTTGGAACAGCATGCGGATCTTCCGCGTTATATCGTCTCCACAGGAACGTTGAATCAGCCCGCAGTGAATCTGTACACCAAATTTGGTTTTAATCCCGTGGAAGTCACACAGATTGCACCCGGAGTGGAATTAACTACTTTTCACAAGAATAAACTTTAATAATATTAACAACTTGAGGAGGAATACCGACTTTGGGCGATCCCTGGTTCATTGATGAGTGGCACATTTTATTACGATTATTGCTGGCTATGCTGCTTGGAGGGCTCGTAGGCCTGGAGCGGGAACGGTCCAATCATGCTGCCGGTTTGCGTACCCATATCCTGGTATGTCTTGGCTCTGCACTGATTATGATGTTGTCTGTTTATGGCTTTAAAGATTTTGCTAATGAATTAAATGTAAGGATCGATCCAGCGCGTCTGGCTACTGCTGTAATTACTGGTGTCGGATTCCTGGGAGCAGGGACAATTCTCTTTACGGGAAAATCCATTACCGGACTGACTACAGCTGCTTCAATTTGGGTTGTTGCAGCCATTGGGCTCGCAGCAGGTGCGGGATTCTTTTTTGCATCGATCGTATCTACCGTCCTGGTATTGCTTAATCTCTGGGTATTTAACAAACTGGAGCTGAGGTATTTACGAGGGAATAAGATGCATGTCGTTACACTTCATACGTTGTCAGAACCCGGTTTTCTGGAACAACTGTCTTCATGTATGGAGCAGGAGAAGATCAAGATCCGTAAAATTACTGTGAATGAACAAGACCTGGCATATGCAGAGATGATATCGGTTGAACGCAAAATTGAGATTGTGCTGCATGTCCAGGTACCGCATGATTTCGAAACAGTAGGCTTGGTATCCAAGTTAAGACAATGGGAACACGTTACCAAGGTGTCGATCGAATAAATGAATTACAACCCTCCACAGGCCAGTAGTGCCGGAGGGTTTTTGATCATATCCATATTTCTTCCAGTTACTCTCCTTGCTCTTTAGGGTACTATCTAACCAAATGCATGAAGAGCGGAAGGTCAGATCAGAAGAGAGGAGTATGTTATGAAACGGAGACGTCAATTGAACAAAAAGACCCGTACAGTTCAGACCAAACCGGTCAGAAATCGGGCTCACAAGTTTATTGCGGGATTACTGAGTGCCATTATCCCTGGGCTGGGTCATATTTATCTGAGATTGTACATGAGGGGTTTGACCTTTATGCTGCTTGTTTTGCTTGATCTGTCAGCAGTGTTGTACTTCTCATCCATTGGAATACAGATCAATGTGCCATTGCTCATCTTGCTGGCTTTGTGTATCCCGGTTATTTACTTTTACAATGTATATGATGTGTTGCAATCTGCAGATTGGGTCATGATGCGCAGACGTAGAGCAGTGACCCAGGCAACTTCGGACAAGCCGATAACCAATGAACGTTCTACAAGAGATGCAATGATGGTCTGGGAGAGAGGCATATCGTTTGGATTACTTCTGATTGTGGGAGGGTCTTTGATGGTGCTGTTTTTCCGCAAACCACGTTGGTTTCAAGAGATTCTCGCCATGTACGGTGGATATTCATTTGCGGTTCTCATGATCGTAGGCGGTTTGCTATTGTTTGGTCGTGAGTTCTGGGTGATGTTGAACAAGAAAAAAATGTAGTGGAAATGATACGAGGAGGGAACGTGATGAACCGTAAAGTCCGGGTTGGCCGCTATACGGCTGCCGCCTTAATCATAGCGGTCGGTGTGCTGTTGATTTTGGATAAACGGTGGGGAACTGACTATGTATATGAGATGGTGGACTGGTGGCCATTTTTGCTCGTTGTTTTGGGTGTTGAATATATTGCGCTGTTCCTGTGGACACGCAGAAGAAACAAGGTGCAATCGGATAACCCGAGCAATCCTGATGAGCAAATCAAAGTACGTTTCAGACCCGATGCCAAAGGCATTCTAACCTCACTGATTTTGGCGGCTTCCGTATTTATCGTCACCGAGCAGGATCACTACATGCACTTATGGAATAGAGTGAGTCTAAATCTCGGAGCGGCATCCATGGACTACAGTCAAGCGGCAGGATATATGGAGGATAAGGGCACGATTCGTGTACCTGTTCGCATGGATACGTCGGATCTTGTGGTCGAAGGTGTCAACGGAGATATCTCGGTACAACGCGGAGATACGGATGAGATTGAAGTACGAACGGTGATCTGGGTAGATCAGACGACGGAAGTACAGGCAAAGGCCGTTGCAGCAGCCTCTTTTGTAGAGACCGATGGTACAAAAGTAATTTATATCAAAGCTACAGGCAAGACGTATGGAGACAATGAAAAAACGCAGCCACGGATGAATCTTACCATTACGATCCCGGATGATCGTCGTTTTAATCTGGATATTCGAACTTCCAATGGAGCCATATTATTAAACCGTCCGGAAGCCATTAGTACCATACTGGCCGAAACGGGTAATGGACGTATCCGGATTACCAATGCTGTTGGAGATATCTCCGGGAAAACGTTGAATGGGGATGTCATTGTAGCCAATGCCATTGGTAATGTCGATCTGGACAGTAACCGTGGAGACATGAAGGCTCGCGGTATTTCCGGCGATGTAGATCTTGCTACACAAGTGGGAAGTATCAGTATTGCCGACTCCGTTGGTCAATTCATCGCAGAGACACGCAACGGCAATATTACGCTGGATGGAGCCAATCTGGGAATCAAAGCCCAATCGCTTAATGGCAGTATTAACATCGTATCTACCAAAGTCGGAGGGGACTGGGATGTGTACAGTGCGGTGGGAGCCATTAACATATTACTTCCTGATCGTGGAGACTACAGTCTTGCGGGTTCCAGCAGTTATGGAGATCTAAGTACGGATCTGCCTTTCAAAGTACAGAATAAAACCATAGAAGGCCAGCTCGGTGAGGGCGAGTACAGGGTGAAAATTGAAGGGAACAGTGATCTCACCATTCAGAGCAACCCGGCTGTATCTACGCCTGAAACAGTTACACCTGATTCTGAACATACGGCTGAGAATCTGGAACAGACTACCGAGGACGGACCAAATTCCCAGCTGGATTCTACAGAGGTTCCTTGACTGCCGCGTTGACAATAAACTTGTAATCGCCGTACAATAAATATACACTGGCAAGATTACACGGCATGAAAGATGGATTGTCGTTTTTAATGGCCGGGAATCAACTCTGAGCGAGGAGACAGTAACTTACTCTTCACCAGAGAATGAAAGGTAAGGCGGTGGGTTTTATGGCAACACGTGTCCAACATGCGTTGGAGCATCTGAAAACGACCGGTGTCCGTATTACACCCCAGCGTCATGCCATATTGAACTATCTGATGGAATCCATGGGGCATCCGACAGCCGATGAAATTTACCGAGCCCTTGAACCCCAATTTCCCAGTATGAGCGTGGCAACGGTATATAATAATTTGAAGATGTTTCTGGAAGCTGGCATGGTCCGGGAATTGACATACGGAGATAATTCAAGTCGCTTCGATGCCAATGTGACGGATCATTATCATGTTATCTGTGATCAATGCGGCAAGATTGAAGACTTCAGCTATCCTTCACTCAAAAGTGTAGAGCTTCAGGCGGAGTCTAGTACAGGATTCGAAGTACACGGTCACCGATTGGAAGTATATGGCGTTTGCAAAAGTTGCAGGGATTAAGAGAGTTGAATTACAATATTAACGTGCAGAATTCAGTATGGATTCTTCACGTTTTTTTTTAGCATTTATGCAAAATGCTCATCTTTATAACAACTTATGCGCACATCCTTATGATCAGCATAATTAACGGAGGTAGACGTTTGGGTAGAAAAAGCAGATATACACGTCAGAAGCGACGTTCATTTTGGCCCGGTTTTCTCGGGGCTTGTCTGATCGCCGGGGGGGCTTACTGGCTTATAACAAATGTATGGTTGAACCAGACCCATGAAGACCCCGACTGGGTAGGAAGAAGCCAACCTATTTTTGTAGATGGGCAACTGATGGATGGAGACGCTCTGGGTACAGGAGATCAACTCAAGTTACCTGTAGATGTGCTGCAAGAAGCGATTGATGCAGGCATACGTTATGAATCAGAAACGGGAGATATCATTATTGCCTCTCCTCAGCGAGTCCTTCATATGAAAGATGGAAGCACACAAGCAGAACTTAATCACAAAGATTATCCCATGACAGTTAAGCCTGAGGTTAAGGACGGAGAAGCCTATATTCCGCTCAAACCTTTGAAAGAAGTATATGGCATAACCGTACAGGAAGATCCAGTAACAGGTGCTGTGCTGCTGATGCGTGGAGGGGACATGATTCAGTATGCAGAGATTGATACGTTATCATCCAAAGCGGACAAGACCGTGCCGTTATATAAACGTGGGGGAGAATCCTCACCAATCATTGCCGACATAGAGAAGGCTGCACGGGTACGTGTATGGCAGACGGGGGATGAACAGAGCTTTGTTCAACTCGATAATGGGTATGCCGGATATGTAGATAATGATTATATTGTCCTCACCGAGAAAAAGAAGGTGGACTTGCCCAAGTATACGCTGACAGCAGCAGAGAAGAAGTGGCAGAATAAACCGGTAAATCTGGTTTGGGAGGCTGTGTACAATCGTCAGCCTGATGTGAGTTCTATCGGTAAGATGCCTGGTGTGAATGTGGTCAGCCCCACATGGTTTCATATTACGGATGGACAGGGCACTGTGAAAAGCAAGGGAAACCAAGCTTATGTGAACTGGGCTCACCGTTCGGGTATGGAAGTATGGGGACTCATGGATAACAGCTTTGATCCGGACATTACAAAAGAAGCTGTAGCTTCTTACGAGACACGCACTCATATTATTGAGCAGATGTTAGAGTATGCACAGACGTATCAACTGGACGGTATCAACATCGACTTTGAGAATGTGTATACAGATGACGGGCCGAACATTACGCAATTTGTGCGCGAGATCAAGGCGATGGCACGTATACATGGATTGATGTTATCGATCGATGTAACACCAAAATCAAACAGTGAGATGTGGTCTGCCTTTCTGGACCGCCGTGCATTAGGTTCTTTTGCAGACTATGTTATTGTGATGGCTTATGATGAACATTGGGCGGCCAGTCCCAAGGCAGGTTCGGTAGCGTCTCTGCCTTGGACCGAGGCTTCCATGAGACGCATACTTGAGGAGGATGAAGTCCCTTCTAACAAGTTAATCATGGCGGTTCCACTCTATACCCGGATATGGACGGAAGAGACGAATGATCAGGGTGAGGTTAAAGTGTCTTCCAAAGCGGTGGGCATGAATGCCATTGTGGAGCTGATCCAAGAGAAGAAACTCAAATCTGAACTGGATCAGGCAAGTGGACAGAACTATGTGGAATATAAGGAAGACGGAGCTACCAAGAAAATATGGATCGAAGATGCCGTGTCCCTTCAGGCGCGGGTGGATTTGATTGCTTCGTTGAAGCTGGGCGGAGTAGCTGCGTGGAATCGGAGTTTTGCTAATGCCTCTGCATGGGAGGTATTAAAGCAGGCCGGTTACCAGAAATAATTTACTCGAACTCAGAGTGTCTGATTGCTTTAATTTATTTTCGCTAAGCTCAAAGTTTCTCCTTGGGTACCATCATACGTGCAGTCTACCGTTTTATTGGTCGTAGAACTTATAATTTAACTTCATATTTTAGCTATTGATAACAGCAATAAGGACTCACTTATAAGCCAAGTCCAAAAAGGTCCGGTAAACATACCGGGCCTTTTTTTTGTTCTTCAATGAAATTAAGGGAAAAGAAATTTAGCGGTTGGAGATCATTTCATGCTAACCATCGGTGGGGGGAACTTGTGTAGAAGGCGCTTTCAGTTGTTGACTGGTCATGTTGGCCTTATTAGGGTCCAGGGTGAGGATGGTATGACAGAACATACAACGATCTGTTTTGCCAAGCATTTTGGTTAACTTCCCGCATTCCGGACAGTCGACTTGTACTGCACTGGTGGAGAGCATACCCGCCCAGAAATAAATGGCTAGACTGGCCATCATGGCAATCAGTCCGATGACGAGCCCTACAGCTGCGAAAACTTTGCCTGCATGTCCCCAGAAAACAATCCCGGCTGTTCCCAGTATCATTAGGCCCATACCTAGCATGGTCAGTAGTAATCCCCAAGTGCGAAAAGCATTAATTTTTGCTGATTTAAAAATCATGAAAAATGCTCCTATCGTATGAGTAGTATCGGACCTGGAAAAGAAGGAAACTTCAGTCTGGATGTAGAATTACATTATAACTGACTTGGCGCTTATCTGCCATGAAATGTATGGAGGGAATCGTGGAATTAAAGAACCTTGCTTTTTTGTCCGAACAGTCGGAAGAGACAGGGGCAGTTGGGGCTATCGCTTATTCCCACCCGGGAGAGCGATTCCACGGCTCCCTAATTCAAGATTTCGAATTATTAGTACTTGTTGTTCATAATGATGATCAATTGAAGTCGGCAGTGGGACATTACAGATATGGTGATCTTCGTTATCAGATGATCTATGCGAGCCGTCATGAATTAAAGAGTAGTGTAGTTACCGGGAATCATAATAATCTCACCCAGTGTCTGATTGAAGGTGAGATTATCTGGGAAGCGGACAGCGCCTTAAGTGATTTGCGAGAAGAACTGTCTACCTTTGGGGCAGAATTGCGTGAGCAGAAGTTGCTTCATGAATTCACCAGTTTCTTGAGAATGTACGTGGAGGCCAAACGTCATATTCAGGAAGGTCATGTTGTAGACGCCTATTACAATGTATTAGAGGCTCTGGGGAACTGGGCAAGAATTGTATTGATTGAACAGGGGATATACCCGGATCATGCCGTCTGGACACATGTGCAGAATCTGGATCGCGCTTTATGGAAACTATATCAAGAGCTTACCGTAAGCTCGGAGACGCTGGAGCAGCGAGTAGAGCTTGTCCTGCTTGCCTGTGAGTTTTCCGTAATGTCCAAAATGAGTGAATGCTCAGAATTGCTGCTGCGTGTGTTAAGAAGTCGCAAGGAGCCGTGGAGCATGAATGAGCTTGTTCATCATCCGCAGTTAAGATTTGTTCGAGAAGATCTGCCTTTGGTGATACGTAAGCTGGTCTTTCGTTCTATTGTAAAAGAATCGGCAGGATGGCCATCGATCGGAGGAGAGGGCCGGGAGATTCGGTATTGGATTGAGGCATAACCTTCTCCAGAAGCCTGACATTATATTGATCACATAAGGGAGGGGAAACCTTCCTTTTTTGTTTGTTTAATAATTTATAAAAAGATGTTGACTCTCATTCACGATATATGATACATTATATTTCGTTCCCCAAACGAGATTATCGCCAACAAATGATAATTTCTTCAGAGGAAAAGTGAAGAACTAAAGCTTCAAAAAAGAAATTAAAAAAAGTTCTTGACGAAAACAAACGAAATGTGTTACATTATTTAAGTCGCCGCCGAAACTTGGTTGAGACGAAAAAGAAGTAAAACAAATCGTGTTTGATCTTTGAAAACTGAACAACGAGTGAGTGAACATTCTGCTTGCAGAATGAACGCGAAAGTTGAGAAGGCCTTGGCTTGGATCGACTGGAGCACAAATGAGATTTTTAATCTCGTCAGATTCAAAATGAGCTTATCGCTCTTTTCAATACTTTATTGGAGAGTTTGATCCTGGCTCAGGACGAACGCTGGCGGCATGCCTAATACATGCAAGTCGAGCGGAGTTGATAGGAAGCTTGCTTCCTTGATACTTAGCGGCGGACGGGTGAGTAACACGTAGGCAACCTGCCCTCAAGTTTGGGACAACTACCGGAAACGGTAGCTAATACCGAATAATTGTTTTCTTCGCCTGAAGGAAACTGGAAAGACGGAGCAATCTGTCACTTGGGGATGGGCCTGCGGCGCATTAGCTAGTTGGTGGGGTAACGGCTCACCAAGGCGACGATGCGTAGCCGACCTGAGAGGGTGATCGGCCACACTGGGACTGAGACACGGCCCAGACTCCTACGGGAGGCAGCAGTAGGGAATCTTCCGCAATGGGCGAAAGCCTGACGGAGCAATGCCGCGTGAGTGATGAAGGTTTTCGGATCGTAAAGCTCTGTTGCCAGGGAAGAACGCTTGGGAGAGTAACTGCTCTCAAGGTGACGGTACCTGAGAAGAAAGCCCCGGCTAACTACGTGCCAGCAGCCGCGGTAATACGTAGGGGGCAAGCGTTGTCCGGAATTATTGGGCGTAAAGCGCGCGCAGGCGGTCATTTAAGTCTGGTGTTTAATCCCGGGGCTCAACCCCGGATCGCACTGGAAACTGGGTGACTTGAGTGCAGAAGAGGAGAGTGGAATTCCACGTGTAGCGGTGAAATGCGTAGATATGTGGAGGAACACCAGTGGCGAAGGCGACTCTCTGGGCTGTAACTGACGCTGAGGCGCGAAAGCGTGGGGAGCAAACAGGATTAGATACCCTGGTAGTCCACGCCGTAAACGATGAGTGCTAGGTGTTAGGGGTTTCGATACCCTTGGTGCCGAAGTTAACACATTAAGCACTCCGCCTGGGGAGTACGGTCGCAAGACTGAAACTCAAAGGAATTGACGGGGACCCGCACAAGCAGTGGAGTATGTGGTTTAATTCGAAGCAACGCGAAGAACCTTACCAGGTCTTGACATCCCTCTGACCGGTACAGAGATGTACCTTTCCTTCGGGACAGAGGAGACAGGTGGTGCATGGTTGTCGTCAGCTCGTGTCGTGAGATGTTGGGTTAAGTCCCGCAACGAGCGCAACCCTTATATTTAGTTGCCAGCACTTCGGGTGGGCACTCTAGATAGACTGCCGGTGACAAACCGGAGGAAGGTGGGGATGACGTCAAATCATCATGCCCCTTATGACCTGGGCTACACACGTACTACAATGGCCGGTACAACGGGCTGCGAAATCGCGAGATGGAGCCAATCCCAACAAAGCCGGTCTCAGTTCGGATTGCAGGCTGCAACTCGCCTGCATGAAGTCGGAATTGCTAGTAATCGCGGATCAGCATGCCGCGGTGAATACGTTCCCGGGTCTTGTACACACCGCCCGTCACACCACGAGAGTTTATAACACCCGAAGTCGGTGGGGTAACCGCAAGGAGCCAGCCGCCGAAGGTGGGATAGATGATTGGGGTGAAGTCGTAACAAGGTAGCCGTATCGGAAGGTGCGGCTGGATCACCTCCTTTCTATGGAGAATCGTTTCCTGCAACGGAAACATTCAAATACGCAGCTTAGCTGCAAAAACACTCACTCGTTGTTCGGTTTTGAGAGCTCAAACTCTCAAACAGCTTGCTTTTGCATGGAGCTTGTTCTTTGAAAACTAGATATCGAAACGAAACAAACGCGAATTAGAACATTCCTTTTTAGCTGAACTTGTGTTAAACAAGTTTCAATAAAAACGGTAGTCAAATTGCTTTTGTGATGGTATCGGGTGAGAGCGACTTTTGGCTTTGCGCAAGCAAAACAAGGGAAGCGAGCAGTCAAAACCGGAACAAAATGGTTAAGCTACTAAGAGCACACGGAGGATGCCTAGGCGCTAGGAGCCGATGAAGGACGTGGCGAACAACGAAACTGCCTCGGGGAGCTGTAAGCAAGCTTTGATCCGGGGGTGTCCGAATGGGGAAACCCAGCTGGGGTAATTTCCAGTTACTCATAACTGAATACATAGGTTATGTAGAGGCATACCAGGGGAACTGAAACATCTAAGTACCCTGAGGAAGAGAAAACAATAGTGATTCCGTCAGTAGCGGCGAGCGAACGCGGAGAAGCCCAAACCAGAGAGCTTGCTCTTTGGGGTTGTGGGACGTCTCACATGGAGTTACAAAGGAACCGGTTAAGCGAAGAGGTCTGGAAAGGCCCGCCAAAGAAGGTAAAAGCCCTGTAGTTGAAAGTTGGTTCCCTCCGAGACGGATCCCGAGTAGTGCGGGGCACGTGAAACCCCGTATGAATCCGGCAGGACCATCTGCCAAGGCTAAATACTTCCTAGCGACCGATAGTGAAGCAGTACCGTGAGGGAAAGGTGAAAAGCACCCCGGAAGGGGAGTGAAATAGAACCTGAAACCGTGTGCTTACAAAAAGTCAGAGCCCGTTTTAGGGGTGATGGCGTGCCTTTTGTAGAATGAACCGGCGAGTTACGTTCCCGTGCAAGGTTAAGGTGAAGAGCCGGAGCCGCAGCGAAAGCGAGTCTGAATAGGGCGACTTAGTACGTGGACGTAGACCCGAAACCGGGTGATCTACCCCTGTCCAGGGTGAAGGTGCGGTAACACGCACTGGAGGCCCGAACCCACGCATGTTGAAAAATGCGGGGATGAGGTGGGGGTAGCGGAGAAATTCCAATCGAACTCGGAGATAGCTGGTTCTCCCCGAAATAGCTTTAGGGCTAGCCTCGGAAAACAGAGTCGTGGAGGTAGAGCACTGATTGGGTGCGGGGCCCGCAAGGGTTACCAAGCTCAGTCAAACTCCGAATGCCATAGACTTACTTCCGGGAGTCAGACAGTGAGTGCTAAGATCCATTGTCAAAAGGGAAACAGCCCAGACCATCAGCTAAGGTCCCCAAGTGTGTGTTAAGTGGGAAAGGATGTGGAGTTGCACAGACAACCAGGATGTTGGCTTAGAAGCAGCCACCATTGAAAGAGTGCGTAATAGCTCACTGGTCGAGTGACTCTGCGCCGAAAATGTAACGGGGCTAAACACACCACCGAAGCTATGGCTTGATGCTTTGCATCAGGGGTAGGGGAGCGTTGTATAAGGGTTGAAGGTGTACCGTAAGGAGCGCTGGACATTATACAAGTGAGAATGCCGGTATGAGTAACGAAAAGATCAGTGAGAATCTGATCCGCCGAAAGCCTAAGGGTTCCTGAGGAAGGCTCGTCCGCTCAGGGTAAGTCGGGACCTAAGGCGAGGCCGAAAGGCGTAGTCGAAGGACAACAGGTCGAAATTCCTGTACCACCGTAAGCCGTTATGAGCAATGGGGGGACGCAGTAGGGTAGTGACGCGGACTGATGGATGTCCGTCTAAGCAGTGAGGCTGATGTGTAGGCAAATCCGCACATTGTAAGGCTGAGCTGTGATGGGGAGCGAAAATTACAGTAGCGAAGGTCATGATCTCACACTGCCAAGAAAAGCCTCTAGCCAGGTGATGGTGCCCGTACCGCAAACCGACACAGGTAGGCGAGAAGAGTATTCTAAGGCGCGCGGAAGAACTCTCGTTAAGGAACTCGGCAAAATGACCCCGTAACTTCGGGAGAAGGGGTGCCCCGGTAGTGTGAATAGCACGAGGGGGCCGCAGTGAAAAGGCCCAAGCGACTGTTTAGCAAAAACACAGGTCTGTGCGAAGCCGTAAGGCGAAGTATACGGGCTGACGCCTGCCCGGTGCTGGAAGGTTAAGGGGAGTGGTTAGGGAGTAATCCCGAAGCTGTGAACCGAAGCCCCAGTAAACGGCGGCCGTAACTATAACGGTCCTAAGGTAGCGAAATTCCTTGTCAGGTAAATTCTGACCCGCACGAATGGCGTAACGACTTGGGCGCTGTCTCAACGAGAGATCCGGTGAAATTTTAATACCTGTGAAGATGCAGGTTACCCGCGACAAGACGGAAAGACCCCATGGAGCTTTACTGCAGCTTGATATTGAATTTGGGTACGATCTGTACAGGATAGGTGGGAGCCTTTGAAGCATGAGCGCCAGCTTGTGTGGAGGCAACGTTGGGATACCACCCTGATCGTATCTAGGTTCTAACCTGGTACCGTAATCCGGTGCGGGGACAGTGTCAGGTGGGCAGTTTGACTGGGGCGGTCGCCTCCTAAAGAGTAACGGAGGCGCCCAAAGGTTCCCTCAGAATGGTTGGAAATCATTCGAAGAGTGCAAAGGCATAAGGGAGCTTGACTGCGAGACCTACAAGTCGAGCAGGGACGAAAGTCGGGCTTAGTGATCCGGTGGTACCGCATGGAAGGGCCATCGCTCAACGGATAAAAGCTACCCTGGGGATAACAGGCTTATCTCCCCCAAGAGTCCACATCGACGGGGAGGTTTGGCACCTCGATGTCGGCTCATCGCATCCTGGGGCTGAAGTAGGTCCCAAGGGTTGGGCTGTTCGCCCATTAAAGCGGTACGCGAGCTGGGTTCAGAACGTCGTGAGACAGTTCGGTCCCTATCTGTCGTGGGCGTAGGAAATTTGAGAGGAGCTGTCCTTAGTACGAGAGGACCGGGATGGACGTACCGCTGGTGTACCAGTTGTTCCGCCAGGAGCACCGCTGGGTAGCTATGTACGGACGGGATAAACGCTGAAAGCATCTAAGCGTGAAGCCCCCCTCAAGATGAGATTTCCCAGTATGTAAGACCCCTTGAAGACGACGAGGTAGATAGGCTGGGGGTGGAAGTGCAGCAATGCATGGAGCTGACCAGTACTAATCGGTCGAGGGCTTATCCAATAGCAAGTTGTAATTCGCATGTTTCGTTTCGAATCTAGTTTTCAGAGAACGATCTCTGAAGCATATTCCCTGATAGCTCAGTTGGTAGAGCACTCGACTGTTAATCGAGTTGTCACAGGTTCGAGCCCTGTTCGGGGAGCCATATGGAGAGGTGTCCGAGCTGGCCGAAGGAGCACGATTGGAAATCGTGTAGGCGTCACAAGCGTCTCGAGGGTTCGAATCCCTCTCTCTCCGCCATAATATTAAGGCCCGTTGGTCAAGGGGTTAAGACACCTCCCTTTCACGGAGGTAACAGGGGTTCGAATCCCCTACGGGTCATAATAACTTCAAAAAAAGAAGTTGATTTTTACAACAAGATTATGATATGATCATAAATGTGTTGTTCGGAGGCTTAGCTCAGCTGGGAGAGCATCTGCCTTACAAGCAGAGGGTCGGGGGTTCGATCCCCTCAGCCTCCACCATATAAACTTTATAACGACGCGGGGTGGAGCAGCCCGGTAGCTCGTCGGGCTCATAACCCGAAGGCCGCAGGTTCAAATCCTGCCCCCGCAATTATACTTTCCTTTGAGAAAGTGATCTGGAACCGTGGTGTAGTTGGCCTAACATGCCTGCCTGTCACGCAGGAGATCGCGGGTTCGAATCCCGTCGGTTCCGCCATTTTTTATTTTAGTAAGGCTCGGTAGCTCAGTCGGTAGAGCAGAGGACTGAAAATCCTCGTGTCGGCGGTTCGATTCCGTCCCGAGCCACCATTTATAACACTATGTAATACGCCGGTGTAGCTCAACTGGTAGAGCAACTGACTTGTAATCAGTAGGTTGGGGGTTCAAGTCCTCTCGCCGGCACCATGTAATCCTGGAGGATTAGCGAAGTGGCCAAACGCATCAGACTGTAAATCTGCTCCCGTACGGGTTCGGTGGTTCGAATCCATCATCCTCCACCAGTTTTTAGGGGCATAGTTTAAAGGTAGAACAACGGTCTCCAAAACCGTTGGTGTGGGTTCAATTCCTGCTGCCCCTGCCAATTAACTTTTTAGAAAATAACCTTTTGTGGCGATCGTGGCGAAGTGGTTAACGCACCGGTTTGTGGATCCGGCATTCGGGGGTTCAATTCCCCTCGATCGCCCCTTTGTTTTTTTATTTTTTATTGGGGATTAGCCAAGCGGTAAGGCAACGGACTTTGACTCCGTCATGCATAGGTTCAAATCCTATATCCCCAGCCATTATGCGGACGTGGCTCAGCGGTAGAGCATCGCCTTGCCAAGGCGAGGGTCGCGGGTTCGATTCCCGTCGTCCGCTCCAAAATATGGCGCCATAGCCAAGTGGTAAGGCACAGCTCTGCAAAAGCTTTATCCCCAGTTCGAATCTGGGTGGCGCCTCCAGCATATGCCGGCGTGGCGGAATGGCAGACGCGCTCGACTCAAAATCGAGTGGGAAACCGTGGAGGTTCGAGTCCTCTCGCCGGTATATTGAATAGCCCTACATGTTGCTTATGCAATGTGTAGGGCTATTTTTATTTTATATAAATTGCTTTTTTGTATTGTAAGGATAGTTGGACGTTAATAAAGATTGACGTATGATTATATTCAGTATATTGTAGATAAGTAAAGTCTTTAATATAAAGGAGTGAAGTAGAGTGACTAATGGAAAAAATGTATCGGATACCGATCTCTTATTTGATCTTTCTGTATGGGAAGAGGCATGGAAGAATCGTCCGAGAAATTCAAAATATAAGAAGAATAGTACCCCCGTTAATACAGAAGAAGTTTTTGAGCGCTGGGCCAGGGATTATCATGCACAGTCGTTCACTGAAGAAGGAAAGCAGCGTTCTGAGCGCATTATGGGCTGGATTGAGAATCAGGGTGTGGAATTCGCAGGGTTATCCATTTTGGACATTGGAGCCGCTTCAGGCATATTTACCATTCCTTTTGCGGAGAAGGGTGCAAGTGTGACCGCAGTTGAGCCTTCTGAGTTGCTTGTCTCCCTTATGAAAGAGACGATACCTTCAGCTCTGGAATCCAAAATCGAAATCGTAAACGAACGATATGAGGAAATCTCTATTCAGGATAAAGGCTGGGAGAAGAAATATGACTTTGCATTTGCATCCATGTGTCCGGCGATGTCGGATTGGGAAACGATCGAGCAGGCGATCAATTGTGCCCGGAAGTATGTGTATATAAGTACTATGGCGGGACAGAAGGAACACACACTAATGGATGAACTTAAGGATATACTGGGGGTAACTTCTTCATATAAGGCCGGTGATATGGGTTATATTCAACAATTGTTGTATTTGAAGGGGTATTCATACACCATGATCATTACGAGAGAAGTTAACTCATTTGAAGTACCGGTGGAAGATGTTGTAGAGAAGCTGCCAGAATGGCTTAATACGTATGAGTTACCATCGGATGAAGATTCTCTCAGATTGGCTGAGAAGTATATCCGAGATACATACAAGGATAGTACGGTGACCTTCTCACACGGAGCAAGGTTTGGTAAAATTCTAATTCAACTTGAGCAGCCCAATATGAAAACAGTTTGCACTAAGGATAAACGATAAATCGTATAAGCTGCGTACGGTCTGAGGATCAGGAATAGAGACGTGGCAACTTAGTCTTACGTCTGAGGTAACGCTAGCAAGCATTGCACCGCCACCACAAGAAGATGCACGTGTGAAACATATGAAGTTAAGATTATAGAAATGAAATTGTAAGTGAAGGGAGCAGATATGTGCTCCCTCTTTTTTTGAAGCGAATAATTAATTGACTATACTAAACAACATCTTCGGTTACTTGAAGATGTTAAGCTGCTTCATGAGACTGCACATGGCTAAAGCCAATCTTTATTCAAACATCGAGACAACGAAAAGCAAAACACAGACCTAGTTTTCAGAGAATGATCTCTGAAGCATATTCCATGATATTTCAGTTGGTAGAGCACTCGACGGTTAATCGAGTTGTCACAGGTCCGAGCCTTGTTCGGGGAACCATATGGAGAGGTGTCCAAGCTGGCCGAAGGAGTACGACTTACAATCGTGCTCCTTTTTCTAATTTCTGTTCGACACTTCTGCTTTTTGCTTACGCTCCCGATACTGACCGGGGGTGATTCCTTCCCATTTACGGAATGATCGGATAAAGTTTTGCGGATTGTTGTACCGAAGTCGTGCTGCGATATCTTTAACGGTTAGATCACTTTCGTCCAGCCATTTTTTAGCGATATTAAATCGGTACTTGGTCAGATATTCACTAAATGCACAGCCTGTCTCTTTGCGGAAGACACTACTTAAGTAGTTGGCATTGTAGTGAAGCTTCAAGGCACATTCCTCAAGCGTCAGATCCTTATCATAATCTTGATGAATCATGGCAATCATCTTCTCAGATATATGCTGATACTGGGCATACTGTCTTGCTTTAAAAACCTGGATGATGGGCAAGATGACTTGATGTTTAAACCAATCCTCAACTTCAGCAGCGTACTGCAAACTATGAAGTTCATGAAACATCGAGCCACGACCTTGGGAGATCTGTCCGAGTCGTATGCCGGATTCCTGAGTCATTTGCAAAATATGTGTGAGTAGCCTCGTAAGAGCCACCTCATACTCCTCGGGTGTAACCTCCATACCAAAGATCACTTCAAGCAGTTGTTGCAAAAGAGCAGAGGCCTGGACTTCGTCCGCATTTTGAATAGCTTGGATCAACGAATATTCCAATGATTCCGGGTAGGTCATGGACCAAGTGGGAGCGTAATGATCTATGTTCTCATATTGAAAAATAATGCCTGTTCCCAGCTTCATCCGATGCCTCAGTGCTTCCATGGCTTCTGTGTAAGCTTGAGGGATGTGATGTAGAGAGCTGTGCGGCTGGCTGAAACCTATACTGACTTGAAGAGCCAGAATCTTATCCATCTGTTGTTGTAACTGCTCTGTTAATACATATAGCTGCTGTGAAAAAATAAACTGATCCTGTTCAACGGTCCCAATCACCGTGACTACCGTATGTTCCAGCACAATGGGAAGCAATTGTTGGTTATGCACAACCGTTTCCTCCAATATATTTTGAATAGCGAATAATAAGAGGTCACGATCACTAGCTCTATATTTTGTATGATTAACAAGATCGGCCTGTAGTGTAATAACAGCAATTTGTTGCCATTCCCGAACCTGATGCGTGTAGCCATATTCATTCAGGGTGCCATGAAGAGTATGAACAGGGATCTTACCCTGGAACAGATTCATCATAAAATGATTGCGAATCTGCAATAGATGCACATTAAGTGTGTTCTCTAATTGGGAGCGAGAAGCAGATAATTGTGAGACCCCTGCTCTGATCTGTTCGAACTCATCAGAAAATGGTGGTGATTGCTGAGCTACCGTGTTTCCTTCTTTGGACAGGTGGTTGTCACCAAGTTGGGTTAAAAGTATACGAATCGGGACATGCATTCGCTTGGAGCCGAGCCAGGCGAGTAATAATGAAAGTAAAAGTAAGAAGATACTGATATACAAGGTGTGTAATCCGATATCGATATATTCTTGTGTCAGAATATTGGTAGGTGAGATTAGAATATAAGTCCATCCTTTTAAGGTAGAAGGGCTATACGTCAGAGAATAATGTGTATCGGCGATCTTAACTTCCCGTTTTTCAAAACCCGTTGAAAATGTGATGGGTGATAGCTTGGTTATGTTGGCTTCCGTATCCCGATCCTGTAATCCAATGGCAGACAACGGTTGTCCAATGTATACAGGATCGGGATGCACCAAGATACGTTGTTCCCGATTCAAAATGATCAGTCCTGAGGCAGCATTGCCTAAGGAGGCTTCGCCTAGTGTATTTTGCAAAGAACATGCAGGAATTCCCGCAATCAGGGCAGCATCGGAAGACGTATTCAGATTCGGAATAGATCTCGCAAGGGCAATATGATAGATACAGCCTGTACCGGGTGAACGCTCATCATTACTGAATACCGATGAAGGGGAGAGCTGCCATCCAGAAGTTAACGTATCCGAAATCAATTCCTTCATGGGAAGAGCCAGTGGAAAATCCGTATTACGATATAATCCGGCATGATCAATAAGCCAATTCTGAGATTGATTCACCAGAGTAATATCCAGCAAAGGTTCCCATGACCTCATATTCTGAAATTCGCTCTGCAGCTTGTCGGCAAGCAAAGGTCCTTTCCCTTCTAGTGAAGAAGAAGCAGACAGGGAACGAAGGGTTACTGGAGAGCGAACGGCCTGATCAAGCATATAACTGACTGTAGCGAGTTTGTGTTCTACGTTGGATTGCATTTGTTCCAGCAACTGTCTGTTGGCCTGCATACGATGCAGCTCAGTTTGGTTTGATGAATAGATAAATGCGGCAATTCCCGTTAACAAAATGGGCAGGGTGCTTAACAGGATTCCGAAGATGATCATTTTATGGAGATAGCTGATTGGTCGCACAGTTTCAGTTCCACCCCTGACATTAGAAATAGTAACACTTTCTATTTTAGTAAACGCTTACATATAGAACAATCTAAATTTTGTTTATTTGGATAAATAAGTAATTTTATGAGAGGGTATAGAAGTGGAGATAAGGGATTGCTGATAGATGATTTTGCAGAAAAGGTTAGAGAAACGGCTTGGACTGACTATCCAATACGGAATCATGAGAAACGAAATTGCAGTGTGAACGTAAATAGAGACATGGACATCATTCTCTCTACCTGGTGATATCGGGTGAAGTAGAGCCTGAATACGGGGAATAGAAGCTATCTGGAGTGCTATTCAGCTTAGGTGGAACGTTGGTCTTATATAGGGACAGTCAAAGGTCCAACTAGATCCCCGACCTGAGTCTAGGATGAAAAACCGTCCACGGTCTGTTTTGAAAAGTCGCGGAATCCCCTAGAATAAGGACATAAGGTTAAACAAGAAACACAGAAGCAAAAAACAAGAAACAAACGAACAAATGACTCAACACATTAAAACGAACGAATGGAAGGGCGGTGAACAACAATTATGAGATTGAATAAGGGAAATGGCTGGGCGATTGTATTGATTGCGCTGGGAGCACTACTCCTCTTCGGAAAGTTAACTCCACTTCTTGGACACTTAATGGGTTATCTGATTCCGGTCCTGATGATTGCACTGGGATATTACGGAGTTAAACGAGGGAATGTGATGCTTGGCTGGATTGTTCTCATCATCGGTATCATCTCACTGATGGGTAAACTGGCATGGTTGATCGGACCGATCATCGCGATCGGGTTAATCATCTTTGGTATCTCAATGCTAAGCAATAACCGCAGTCGTCGTGGTCGGTACTAAGCTTTCACGATTATGAAAAGGAGGGACAGAACATAATGAGTGTATTTCGTCGAATGCGGGATATTACCGTAGCCAATCTGAACGAACATTTGGAGCAAAGTCAGGATCCAGTCAAACTGATTGATCAGTTCCTGGTCTCGACCCGCCAAGACATCGGTGAAGCCGAGAAACTTCGTCATCAATATGCAAGCCATACCAGACAAATGAAACAACAAGCCGATCAGGCAGCAGGTATGGTGAACAAACGGGAAGAGCAGGCTTCCATGGCTCTGAAAGCAGGGGAAGAACATCTCGCTAAGCTGGCCTTGCAGGAGAAAATCCTCCACGAGGAAAAAATGGAACAGTACAATGAATTGTATGCACAAAGTTATGCGGCATTACAGGAGCTGGATGAACAGATCGACCAGCTGAAGGTTGAATATCAGAATGTATACAGCAAACGCCAATATTACTACGCTCGTATGCAGACGATTCAGTTACAACAACGTATGAACCAGAGAGGCAACCACAACGGTCAGAATGTACCCCGTATGTTTAACCGACTGGATGATCAAGTCTCTGATCTCGAATATGAAGCACAAAGTCTCCGCGATATCCGGCGGATGAATCAAGATGGTTCAGGAGTGACTGGCAGCATGTCATCCTCTACGCTGGATAAGGAACTGGAGCGCTTAAGACAGAAATTGAACAATGACAGAAAGGAGTAGTCACATGAGTAAATTATACCGCTCGGCGCGTAATCGAATGCTAACAGGTTTGATCGGCGGCATTTCTGAAAATCTCGGATTGAGTACCACGCTGCTACGTATCATCTTCTTCATCAGTATTTTCGCTACGGGAGGTACATCATTGTTGATCTACTTCATCGCTGCATTGGTCGTACCAAAGGAATCCAATCACGTTGATCCATATGCTTATGATTCCAACGTAAGAGGATATAAGTAAACGAAAGGAGCAAGCACATGAGCAAATTATACCGCTCAACGCGTGACCGGATGTTAACCGGCTTGTGCGGCGGAATTTCCGAAACCATCGGAATGGATTCCACCCTGCTGCGTATCATCTTTGTTATCAGTATCTTCGTAACTGGCGGCACGTCGTTGTTAATATACTTTATTGCAGCACTGGTGGTACCAAAAGAACCGTATCCGCCTTATGATCCATATGGCTACGGTCCGGGCCCAGGCCCTGGTCCTGGCAGAGGATACAACAACTATGATCACCAGCCACCAAGAGGTCCTTTTCAAAATAATCACAACCAACAAGGTCCTGGTAACTTCGGTCCCGGCCCTGGATACAACAGCAGACCCCAATCTGGTCCGCGTTCTTATGACAACAACGCCTACGGAGCAGGTGCACCGCAAGAAAGTGAACTTGATTCCATGATGAAAGATATCGAGAAAAAAGCACTGAAAAAAGAAGTTGAAGAGCTTCGCCAAAAATTATCTCGTTACGAGAAGGGAGAAAAGTAAAATGGGAGTATTTAAACGGATTAAGGATATGACGAAAGCATCGGTAAATGATATGTTGGATAAAGTAGAGGACCCGATTGTAATGTTGAACCAGTACTTGCGTGATATGGAGGCAGAGATTCATGAGGCAGAGGTAACTGTTGCCAAACAAATGGCAAATGAGCGTCGCATGAAACAACGTTTGGATGAAGCAGAGCGTACTTCGGTACAACGTGAGTCCCAAGCAGAAGCTGCTCTGTCTAACGGTCAGGAAGAAGTGGCACGCAAGTTGTTGGAAGAGAAAATCTACTTTGATCAAAAAATTACGGAGTACAGCGAACTGCATGCACAGTCCGAAGCACAAGCAAAAGATCTGTTGCAACAGTTGCATGATATGAAAGATGAGTTCTACAAAATGCGTAACAAACGTAATGAACTTGTATCCCGTGCACAAATGGCAAAAGCCAAAAAACAAATGTCTTCCATCAACAGCTTGCATTCGATCGAAAGTGGCGGCGCATCACTTGGATTCCACCGCATGGAAGAGAAAATCATGCAGCTGGAAGCTGAAGCTGACGTAGCTCGTGCACCTTATCGCAACACATCATCCACGTACACAAATCCTGTAGATGTGGAAAAACAGTTCAAAGTGGACCAGCAATTACAAGCCCTCAAGAACAAAATGGGCAATGGTTCCAAGAATGAAGCGAACGGAACTTCAAAAGAATAACTGTTCGCTTAGTGGACAATATGATATTCTATAAATCGTGTATAATGTACGGTTGGTAGAACAAAAGTTAAGCCATACAGGACTTCATTGCCTGGTATGGCTTTTCCGTTGAATAAAGAGAGATTAACTTACAGAGGAGGTGCGGCGGGGATGAATCAAAAGAGTAAATGGCTTGCAGTTGTCATTATGATTATTGGCACAATGATGTTATTGAATGACAATATTAATTTCCTGACCGCTGCCGCACTGATTCTGTTAACGGTTGGAATGCTTCAAGTCCGCAATGGGGATACCCGCAAAGGTCATCGGTATCTTGGCATTGGTGCGGCACTGTTATTGCTGGATAATTTAATGATTGTATTTTTGATTGTACTGGCATCGTTAGCTTACTTTTATTCAAAAAACAAAAAGATTCATCTGGACGAAGGCGTTATGAAGAAACAGAATTTCATGGCTCGGTACTACTGGGATCAATCATCCTGGACGTTACGTAGTATGAGTCTGTGGCATGCCATAGGTGAGGTTAACGCCGATCTATCTCTTTCGATTCCGGAGGAGAAACAAACAATTGTGCTGCTGCAAGGAGTTATGGGTAATGTTCGCCTTACGCTACCAGAAGATTATGGTGTGGAGATTGAAGCATCGGTTCTTTTCGGCCGGATTAATCTTCTTGGAGAACAAGATAGCGGTATGATGAACAAATTAGTATGGAGAACACCTGGATATGAATCCAGTGAACATAAAGCAAAATTTGTCATTTCTTATATAGTTGGCGACCTAAGCATCAGTAATCCGTAGTAATATAGATGAAGAGAAGGAGGAGACCCCGATGAAGACAAAACGACATACCGACATGGTAACCCGAAGTATGGGTGAAGGGATCCTCCTGGTTTTCATTGTGCTCGCTGTTATTTTGTATGTATTGTATACATATGGTTATCTTGCTCCGTTTACAGGCTGGCGCCATCTGATTCAATCGGGTCTGGCCTTATTGCTGCTTCTGATTGGAATCGGTGCGGTCTTTGGGTTCTATCAGAGTTACCGGGTTAAACGCCGGCTTGAACTGCTGCGGGAAACACTTCTACTGTGGGAGAAGGGCTCTCTATCACGCACTGTACCTGATCTGGGCGATGATGATGTGGGTCGTCTAAGTGACCAACTCGGACGAATCGGCAAAAAGTGGGAAGATCAGGTATCTTCGCTCCAGCGATTGTCTACTCATAATGCACAGCTTGCTGAACAAGCCAGAATTACGGCTATTGTGGAAGAGCGGCAGCGTTTGGCACGGGAACTGCATGATGCGGTATCGCAGCAATTGTTCGCGATATCCATGACAGCAACGGCCGTTGGACGGAAGATGGAGAAGGATTTTGAACGTGCTCAGCGGCAGGTGGCTTTGATTGAGGAGATGGCTTCGGTAGCTCAGTCCGAGATGCGTGCGCTACTGTTACATCTGCGGCCAGTCTATCTGGAGGGTAAACATCTCGAACAAGGTCTGCGTGATCTGGTGATGGAACTGAAAACCAAAGTACCCATGGACATTGTGTTCGAAATGGACGAAGACATTGATCTGATCAAAGGCATCGAAAATCATCTGTTTCGAATCGTCCAGGAGGCTATGTCCAATACATTACGACATGCAAAAGCGGAAAAAATGGAGATACGGATCCAGCGCCGTACTGATGCGATCCGGGTATTGATTCGTGATGATGGGCAAGGCTTTGATCTGGATGAGAATAAACAAGCTTCCTACGGTCTGGCTAACATGCGTGAACGTGTTACGGAGATTGGCGGAGCCATACAATTTGTAACAGCGCCTGGTAAGGGAACGCGGATTGAGATTACGATACCTTTGATGAACGATGAAAGCGAGGAAGAACATGTCAATGGAACCGGAAGTCGAAACGGAGACGGAAACGTCGATCAAAGTATTGCTCGTGGATGATCATGAGATGGTACGTATTGGTCTTGCAGCGGTACTGGATACCGAAGATGGAATTGAAGTTGTTGGTGAAGCAGGTAGTGGAGAAGAAGGCATTCGGCTCGCACAGGAATATAAGCCTGATGTTGTTCTGATGGACCTGGTTATGGAAGGAATGGATGGCATTGAGGCTACTCGTCAGGTACTTAAAATGTATCCGGAGTGCAAAGTCATTGTATTGACCAGTTACCTGGATGATGAAAAAATGTATCCTGTCATTGAAGCAGGCGCATTCAGTTATCTGTTGAAAACATCAAGAGCCAATGAAGTGGCAGATGCGATTCGCGCAGCCGCTCGCGGACAATCCGTTCTGGAGTCACAGGTGGCTTCGAAAATGATGAATCGGTTCCGGCAGCCACAGGCAGCAGCTCCTTTGCATGATGAGTTGACAGACCGTGAAATGGATGTGCTCCGGTTGCTCGCCAAAGGTAAATCGAATCAGGACATCGCTGATGATCTGATCATTGGTATCAAGACGGTCAAATTCCATGTTACCAACCTACTGGCAAAATTGGGCGTAGACGACCGTACACAGGCTGCGATCTATGCTTATAAAAACGGACTTGCAGAGTAATAACAAGAACTATATGCTATAACATCATTAAGCCAAAGAACCGTGCATTAATGTGCGGAAGTTATAGAGAATGGAAAGCTCCGATCTGCCATGCATGTGGCGGGTGGGGCTTTTTTGTTGTGTTCAGAAGAAGTATAGGTAATGTGGGAAAGGGGCATGCTGTTGATAGATTCATAGAATGCAAGAAAGAGCGGGGGATTCGAATGTTAAATCGTTGGATAACAGCAGGTATATTGGCAATAGCAATCATTATTCTTATCGGTGTGACACAGGTATACGCAGAGAAAAACGAACCCAAAGCAGCCCAACTGGAACAGTTAATCGATACTGCTGACAGCATGATTGATAATGTTGATCGTCTGGTTATTAAATGGCAAGGAGAAGGCAAGGGAGATGCACAAGCGCAGGCCGTGTTACTGGCAAGTCACTTGGGGCTTGAACCACCTGTGCGGGTACGCCAGACGGGCCATGATGTGTATCGCAGTGAGATGGTTGTCAATGAGGCTACTGGAGCAACAGGGATGTTGGTTAATGTCGTCGAGACAGGAGATAACGGCTACTACGCCATCGTACAACTTTCAGGGGATGCCCACACGGATCGGAAGGCATTAATGACAGTACATGAACAGATCGGCCAACTGCTTGTAGATTCAGGCATGAAGGCAACCTGGAATATGTCTGTGCAAGGTACAGCAGGTACTGCTACTGAACATGATGCGAGTCAGCAATTGGAACTGATCGAAGAACAGCTGTCCATAAAGGTGGATATCACCTCCGTCGAACGTTATACAGATGCAGGCACTGCAAGTGTCTCTTATAAGGCGGCTGAGCTGCCATTGTCGATCAAGAGTGGCTCGCATATGTTGAATATGCAACTGGCAGTTCACCAAGTTGGGGAAGAGGTCGATAATCGAATTACAGTGGGGTTTCCGGTGATTACGATTGAATATTAAGGGATGAATTTTTCATGAATTGGGACCCAATATTGAGAATCTTTATCAGAAAAATGAGTTTGAAATAGTGCATCCATTCAGTTGATATGCTAAAATGGCATCACATCCAAGAAGGAACTTGCTGGTAATTGACAGTTGTATGTCGTGCATATATAACACCATTACATAGCTCGGGGAGAGCATGAAGGTTATCTTCCCGGAAGAAAGAGGAGCCCATGGTTGAAAAACAATTGCAAGATGAAGTACAGACACCAGGCGCAGTATTTTTCATTTTTGGAGCAACGGGTGATTTGGCCCGCCGGAAGCTGTTTCCGGCTATCTACAGTCTTTACCGCGAAGGCAAGCTTGCAGAAGACTTTGCGGTTATTGGCGTAGCACGTCGTCCGAGGTCCCCAGAAGAATTCCGGGAAGACATCTATGAATCCATTAAGGAATTCTGCCGTTATCCAGCGGGGGAACCTGATGAGTGGAACGCTTTTGTCGAGCATTTTGAATACAAAGCACTGGATATCAATAATGTGGAAGGGTTCAAAGAGCTGCGTGCGCAGACGGAGCATCTGGAATCAAAGTTTAACACGCCGGGGAACCGGCTGTTCTATCTGGCACTGGCGCCTGAGCTGTTTGGCAGTGTCTCGTACAGTTTGCGGGACGGCGGTATGCTGGACAGTCAGGGGTGGAACCGTTTGGTGATCGAAAAACCATTTGGTTATGATCTGCAATCCGCTGAACATCTGAATGAGCAGATTCGTGAGGTATTCCGTGAAGAGGAAATCTATCGGATTGATCATTATCTGGGCAAGGAGATGGTGCAAAATATCGAAGTGATCCGCTTCGGGAATGCTTTTTTTGAACCGCTCTGGAATAACAAACATATTGCCAACGTTCAGATTACGCTCGGTGAAACAGTAGGCGTGGAAGAACGTGGCGGTTATTATGATCACTCCGGTGCACTGCGTGATATGGGGCAGAATCATATGCTTCAGATGCTGACGATGATTGCGATGGAGCCACCAAGTCGCCTGTTCCCGGAGGATATTCGGGATGAGAAGGTGAAGGTATTGCGCTCATTGCGAGCCTTTACTTCGGATGATGAAGTGAGCAACAACGTTGTGCGGGGACAGTATTCCGAAGGGGAGTACCGTGGCAAGCAGCTTCCGGGGTATCGCCAGGAAGACAAGGTTGATCCACAGTCGAATACGGAGACTTATTTTGCAGCACGTGTATTCGTGGATAATTTCCGCTGGGCGGGTGTTCCATTCTACATTCGGACAGGCAAGCGTCTTCCGGTGAAAACAACCGAGATCGTAGTTGAGTTCAAGTCGATGCCAAACAACGTGTACCTTGGGAAAAAGTATAAGCTCGAACCGAACCTGCTGGTTATTCGGGTGAATCCGATGGAAGGCATATATATCAAAATCAATGCCAAGAAACCAGGCTCAGATTCCGAGATTCAGCCACTCGCAATGGATTTCTGTCAGAGCTGCATGATTGGAATTAACTCGCCTGAAGCATATGAACGTCTGCTGCACGATGCTGCAGAGGGGGATTCTACGTACTTTACCCGTTGGGATGAAGTGGCAACAGCCTGGTCCTTTGTGGATCGGATTGCAGCAGCCTGGGGACAGAATCAGGGAGAGCTTCATACGTACCCTGCTGGAACATGGGGGCCAGAAGCGACAGATAAGCTACTGGAGCAGGACGGATTCCACTGGTGGCCGGTGAATGGTCAGGACGAGGACAGCGTGATCTGGCAAGTGAATGGTTAGGGTAAGGGCATTAACAATATACACAAGATGACTGAGCCTGGGGAAATCGCAAATTTTGCGGTGTACCCAGGCTTTTTAGCGGGGGAAAGGTAGGTATCCATCATAAGGAAACAAGTAATTTAAATTAAGTTGTTGACAAAAAGTAAGTATGTAACTTATACTCAACACATGAGTTAAAGAGTTACGCAAATGACAAACTTCATTCGGGCAAACGTTTCGGATAAGTTATCATTCATGAGATAAAATGTAAACCAGTTGAAGGGGTTTGCGACAAAGAGAATCATGAAAAAAATATGCATAATATCTTTAATCTAAGAATACTATTTTGTATATATCGAATGGAGGAAAAAGAAAATGATGTTGGATGTAGGGTTGTTGTTGATTCGTTTGGTGATTGGATTGTCGTTCATGGCGCATGGGGCTCAAAAGCTGTTTGGTTGGTTCGGAGGTTACGGGATCAAGGGTACAGGCGGCTGGTTTGAGTCGATGGGCATGAAGCCTGGTGCATTGGTGGCGTTACTGGCTGGACTTGCGGAATTCGGTGGCGGATTGCTGTTGGCTCTGGGTCTGCTTACACCAGTAGGTGGCATTCTGATTGCATTGACGATGGTCATTGCGATTGTGAAAGTCCATGGTGCGAACGGTTACTGGTCCACACAGAACGGATTCGAATATAATCTCGCGATTCTGGTGATTGGTGTAGCGCTGGCCCTGACGGGTGGCGGACAATACGCGCTGGATGCATTGATTTTCTAAACCCGAAAAATAAAAATGAATGAGGAGTGCCTGGATGCCATGGAAAATGGCTGAAGGGTGCTTTTTTTTGCAAGTGAAAAGAGAAGAATCTGCGGTAGTAATCGGTTATTTTCAGTACAGATTATGGTACAATAGGAGAGTTGGGTTAAGAAGCAGTTCACGGTATGCATGAAAGCACAGATTTGAGGAGGATGAACTCCATTGTAAATGTGTAAAATTAATCTAGTGAGTAAATACCTAGTACGTAAAAACTCGTGTACAATCAACCGGCCTCGCCGGATTGCATAAAGATTGAATGATGGACCGGCCATGCCGGATTAACGTGAATGAACGGACGAAAGGGATTAAACCTATGAGCAAAGCTGCAAATGAAATTCTTCAACAGGAAGTGGACAAACGCCGGACGTTTGCCATTATCTCTCACCCGGATGCGGGTAAAACTACATTGACCGAGAAACTGTTGCTGTTCGGGGGCGCGATTCGCCTTGCGGGAACGGTAAAGGCTCGGAAAGCCAGCAAACACGCAACAAGTGACTGGATGGAAATTGAGAAACAACGGGGGATCTCGGTTACTTCTTCCGTAATGCAATTTGATTATCTGGATCATCGCGTTAACATTCTGGATACACCGGGTCACCAGGATTTCAGTGAAGATACGTATCGTACACTGACGGCTGCCGATAGCGCGGTGATGTTGATTGACGTGGCAAAAGGTGTCGAGGCCCAAACAATCAAGTTGTTCCAGGTGTGTGCGAAGCGTGGCATTCCAATCTTTACGTTTATCAACAAACTCGACCGTGAGGGTAAAAGCCCATTTGACCTGATGGAAGAACTTGAAAATGTACTGGGTATTCGTTCGGTTCCGATGAACTGGCCTATTGGTACAGGTCGCGAGCTGTGCGGTGTCTATGACCGGATGAAAAATCAGGTGGAATTGTTCCAAGGGGACGATCACTCGACGATTAAAGTACAAAAGGTAGACGGCTACAAAGATCCAATTATCCGTGAGATGGCAGGAGAATACCTGCATGATCAATTGTGTCAGGATCTGGAGTTGCTGGATATCGCGGGCGACCAATTCGACATGGAGAAAGTTCAACGCGGCGAACTGACCCCTATTTTCTTCGGTAGTGCGATCAACAATTTCGGCGTACAGACCTTCTTGGAGAATTTCCTTGAACTGGCACCGAAGCCTGAACCACGTCGCAGTACGGCAGGAGAGATTCAGCCAACGAATGAGAAATTCAGCGGTTATGTGTTCAAGATTCAAGCGAATATGAACCCGGCACACCGGGATCGTATTGCGTTCCTGCGAATTGTATCAGGCAAGTTCCAACGTGGAATGAGTGTGAAGCATACTCGTGTGGGCAAAGAGATCAAGCTGTCACAGCCACAGCAATTCCTGGCACAAGACAGGGATATTGTGGAAGAAGCGTATGCTGGCGATATTATCGGTTTGTTCGATCCGGGTATCTTCCGGATTGGTGATTCACTGAGTCAAGGCAGCGAGGTGGTCTTTGAGGAGTTGCCAACGTTCTCACCAGAGATTTTCGCCAAAGTTACTGTGAAAAATGCGTTAAAACATAAACAGTACCAAAAAGGAATTGATCAGTTGACGGAGGAAGGAACCATTCAGGTGTTCCAGACGGCAAGTTTCGACGAGACAATCCTCGGCGTAATTGGTCAACTTCAATTCGAGGTATTTGAATACCGGATGAAAGGCGAGTACGGGGTAGACGTGCAATTGCAGCGCATGCCTTATCAGTTCGCTCGCTGGATTGTGGACGAGAATCTGGACCCAAGCAAATTCCGGATTAACTCTGCACTTGTAAAAGATAAAAAAGGGAATTATGTGGTGCTCTTCGAAAATGAGTACGCAATGAGAACGGCTATGGATAAAAATCCTACAGCTGAATTCCTGGAGACTGCGCCTTAAGTAAAGACAAAAGTATTTCGTGGGATTGTTAAAAGGTTAGTTAAACGTGACAAGCTCATGTGATGAGATAGAGCTTGTTAAAAATAAGATCCCTCCGCCGATTGGCGGAGGGATCTATTGCTATACACCTTACCTGGAGGCGGGTATGATCCAGCCGAATAAGGGAAAGCTTTCTTTTGCAGACAGAACAAACGTAATGATGGTTACCTTACCCTCCAATGCTTCGATTAACGAAGCGGTTGAACGGGAATGGTGTGCAGATGCTCCTGCGCGATTTGAATGAGTTCTTCCTGCTTGGCAGGTTCTGTGTTCTTCCAGATCATCTCGAAAATGGCGCCAAGTCCAGGTAATGCAGCTTCCGGTCCATCTACTGAACCTTCAATCATCTCCCGGAGCTGATCATCACTCTTGTCATGAACTTTATGAACAATCGCTTCACGCAGGCTTAATGTAATGGGCATCGCAATTCCCTCCTCGTATATTCGGCTGCTCTAATACTGTTCCCTGGGAAGCGCGAGCGCATTCAAGTTTATCGGGCTTTGTGGTATACTACGAAGGATTATTTACGTTAGCATGGGTATCCGTAATGATGCGTCATGCTGAAGTGCAGCGGGAGGTTAAGACCCTAATGGCCAAGAAACAGTATGCCGTAATTGGGATGGGACGGTTCGGATCAAGTGTTGCCAATGCACTGAGTGGCATGGGATTCGATGTGCTGGCAATTGATGCGGACGAGCAGCGGACTCAGGAAATGTCCAATGTGGTGACCCATGCGGTATCGGCAGATTCAACAGATGAAGAAGCGCTGCGTGCGCTGGGCATACGAAATTTCGACGTTGTCGTTGTGGCGATTGGTGAAGATATTCAGGCGAGCATTCTGACAACCCTGATATTAAAAGATATGGGAGTACCAGTGCTGATCGTAAAAGCTCAAAATGAGCTTCATGGTAAGGTATTGCAGAAGATTGGTGCAGATAAAGTCATCTATCCTGAGCGGGATATGGGACTGCGCGTAGCCCATCATCTGACCTCGCCTAATATACTGGATTACATCGAGTTATCTGAGGATTACAGCATTTTGGAGATGAGAGCCTCCGAGCAAATGATCGGTAAGAACCTGATGGAATTAAATATCCGTGCACGTTTCGGTTGTAACGTGATGGCGATTCGCAGTGGGAATTCGATGAACATCTCCCCGTACGCGGAGGACCGGATCGAGGCTGGAGATGTGCTGATCATTGTGGGTCACAAGGATCATTTGACGAAAATGGAGCTTGCGTATCCGAAGTGATGGATGCAGATGGGAAGGATGGAAAGATGGATATTGTATCACCGCAAAATACACGTGTAAAAGAATGGGCACAGTTGCTGGAGAAAAAGCATCGTACCCGTCAACATAAATATATCATTGAGGGCATTCATCTGGTACAGGAAGCATTACGTGCCGGAGCAGATCTTGAGTGTATTGTGTACGATGGAGAGCAAGGCGTACCGAATGAGCTTGCCGGGCTTGAAAACCCGCTTCAGCGTGTGGAGTGGGTCAGTGTATCTCCTGCGGTTATCGCCAAATGTACGGATACAATGACTCCACAGCCTGTATTCGCGATTGTGCGTAAAGGCAGTGAGCCACTGGAAAGCCTGATCGCAGGAGCGCGAGGGCTTGTTGTGGTGCTTGATGGGGTACAGGACCCAGGTAATGTAGGGACAATCATCCGTAGTGCGGATGCAGCTGGAGCCGCTGGGGTCGTACTTGGCGCGGGCTGTGCTGATGTATATAATCCGAAGACGATTCGTTCGACGATGGGCTCGCTGTTCCATCTGCCCATTGTGGAGGGCCAGTTGGAATCCTTGCTTCCCGAAGCGAAGGCTGCGGGCGTGAAGCTGGTTAGTACTTCTTTGCAGGCAGAGCATTCATGTTATAGTTATGATTTTACGCAGTCGGTATGGCTTGTCATTGGTAACGAAGGTAAAGGTATTTCAGACGCTACGGCGCGTTTGGTAGATGATGCGATTACGATTCCGATGCAGGGACAGGCTGAGTCACTTAATGCGGCAATGGCGGCGACGATTTTACTGTTTGAGGCGATGAGACAGCGGATATTTAACAAATAAATAATTCCTGTCTAATTGTATTTTTACCGTCCCTAACAAAAATTAACTGTCCCAAACCACCAAAGACTGGAGCTTGGTTGCCGCTTTTTCCCCAACCATTTCTCCAGTCTTTTATTTTCAATTGAACTCTTTTCAATTGAATTCATAAGTTGAACATGATCTTACTATTTCCATATAATTGAAGAAAACTAGAGGCCATTAGAAATGATACTAAAACTTTGGAAATGACTTAACAGTGCGTAGAATAATCGTAAGTTCATTATAGTTATTAGATCTGGATAGAAATATCATTTCAATATTTTTTCTCCATACCCAAACAGCAGTTGGGAGGAAAATAGCAAATAAGATGAGAAATATTGGATCAGACTATCGATGTTAGTGTGGTTAAACCTATTGTTTCTCAAAAAGTAATAAACTTCATCACACCGTAATGCAAAAAGAATTTCTTTATCATATGTAAGTTTTGATTTTCCAACGAGGTATGCTAGTTCCTTATATTCTGTTCGGATGTATTTTCGTGAAGATTGAATTGTGGCTAAGTGAGATAAAAGAGTAATCGTGCCTAGGCATACTAAGAAGATTCCGTAAAAGTAACCAGGTGAGTAATCCCATACTAACAATAAAACAATACAAAGTAGAAGTTGTGCCATGAGTAACGAACAAGATAATACAAATACTACCTCAAATCTACGGGCGCGCATATTAAAAAGTTTATTCCGTAGAGTTAATTCCTCGAAACAGATTTTATAGATTTGATGTTTTAATTTTTGATCAGCTACAGAATGTCTATTCATTAAATCACTCCTCTATATAGATTTTATCGGAGCGTCCCTTGGATTCTTTTAATGTTCAAGATTATTATTAAATGAATCATTTTTATAAATCGCCCGTCTAAAGAAGTATAGACTGCTTTCCATCCGGTTTTTCCTGTTTTTTTTAAAATTTAGGCGGCTACTAAAATGGCTTGTTTGGCGGCTTTCAGTCGATCACTTGCCAGCCGCGTGGCGTTGTAAATCAGTTGACTACAGACTGAAGGTGTTACTGCCAGTACTTCGTGAATACGTGAAAGGAAATCCTAATGCGCGACCTAAAGAACCGCTTAAGGTTCAAAGGATAACAAAATCTTTTTTCTCAAGAAGCGTCAATAATGCATCAGTTACATGGTTCGGACACTCTACCTCATTAATCCAACTGGATGGCAAATTATTATTGTTAGACGCGATTCAATTGGATATTTAAGCCGGACTATATGACAACAAAGGCTGGTGGCCATGGCATATGTTTCCTGAAGAAACGGTACAAGCTTATATTGAAATCCGGGGTAACCTAATACTCCCTATCACTGGGGGTCTTTACATTGGCGATCCATGATTGGGATGAACCCATTGAAGTGCTCTCAAAGCTGCTGATGAAAAGAAACGTAGCAATTGCTACAACTCGTTTAGCGGCTTTTTTTTATCTTTACAAGTTAGTTTCCCGAGCCAAGGACAAGAACTTGTACCGATTACGAATTAGTCATAAATCTAATCTTTATTAAACCTTTAAATTTATCAAAATAATGGGCAACTTTGTTTAATGACAGTTTAGCATCTCAGTCAATCTAAAAAGGATTTTACCTGATGGCTAATTTATTCCTTAGAATTCCTTTATAAAAAGCTTGCGATAATAAATGATTTGTCATAAACTGTTGATATATCAACGTTGATACATCAACAATAAAATCAAAAGTTACGGAGCAGTGAATTTAAGATTGCTCGTAATAAAAGGAGAATAACAAATGACAAAGACAGCATTAGTAACTGGTGCGAATAAAGGTATTGGATATGAGATTGCAAAACTGTTGTTAGAATCGGGGTATCGTGTTTTAGTTGGGGCACGCGATCAGGAGCGAGGAGAAACGGCAGTAGCTTCGCTCCAAGCACTTGGGGATGCACATTTGATATTGTTAGACGTTGCTGACTTACACAGTGTTGGTAATGCTGTGAAAACGATTACTGAGAATCATCCCGAGTTGTCACTCTTGGTAAACAATGCTGGTATTCCAGGAGATATGCATAAAGTGGGATGGGAATTTTCGGTAGAGGATCTGCAAGCAACCCATCAGGTTAACTTTATTGGTCCTTTTGCACTTTCAAAAGGCTTGCTTCCCCTATTGATTGCCAATAAAGGCACGATTCAAAATATCAGTATACCAATTGAGCCGTTGCCTTACTTCAATGCATTTGCCTATACAACATCCAAGGCTCCTTTGAATGTCATGACAAAGTCTTGGGGAATGAGTTTTGAGAAGGAGAATATACCTGTAGAGATTTTTACAGTGATGCCAGGGGCGGTTTCAACAGATTTGAATGGGCGTATGACAGGGGATTATGTGAAAACACCTGTTCAAGCTGCGGAATTAATCGTTAACTTTGTTCTGGATGAAGAGAATCACAATGGACAGGTTATTAATTACGACGGTACTTTATCAGTATACTGAGTTTACTTATCTATATTAATCTAATTCCAAACTTAAAAGCCCTTCTCCACTGGAGAGAGGGCTTTTAGGTATGGATGATACGATGGGAAGAACTATAACTAATAGAATATCGAGAAACCTCTCACTTACAAAAACGTTGTGTCTACGAGCCGAATTGCTTGTAAAATGAGAATTTAAGTTGTATATTGACAATACATTGCAAGCCGTTAGCAATAAATATGATTAAGAAAGATGTGATGGTTTTGAGTAAAGATTGGTCACAGGAGTCCACGTTATTATACGAGATGTATCGTGTGAATAACGCCATAAATACTACATTTGATACCTATATCAGCATCAGCCAATCTCGCTTTGAAATACTCGCATTGATATATAAAGAAATCGAAATCAGTCAAGGTGACTTACAAAAAAAAGTGACACTTGATAAGGCTGCTGTTGCTAGACATCTCAAACAGCTTGAAGACCATAAAATTGTGTCTAGAAGAAAAAAAGATGAGGATAACCGAATTATTTTAGTTCAATTAACTGATTACGGAAGAGAATTAATTGAAACTTCACAAAAGGAAAAAGAACATTTTGCACAGGAACTGTTAACTGATATTAGTGATACTGAGCTTACTTTGCTAAGAAAAATATTAGTTCAATTAAATAAGAATGTTGAACAAATGAAGGAAAAGTAATTTTCATATTTATTAATAAAAACACTGCCATCTTGATGATAAGATGGGCTGTGTTTTTATTATATATAGTGGTTCAATATTTGACCCTTCCCAATAACCGCATCATATTTAAAAGATGATTCATCAAAAATTACTACTTTAAAATGTTTTTTTTGATCGCTTTTATCTTCTCGTCAGTAAACACACCTGATTTAAGTAGATCTAAAATAGAAAGAACACCGCCACTAGAACCCCAGCTTCCATCTTCAATGACTTGAAAACTTACCCACCAGCTAGGAGAAGGTTCCGGAACCTCAAGAATGGTGGTGAGACTACGTAGAATATTTTCAATTACTTCTTTACGCACCTCGTTTGACCAGTCTCCATCCATTACCAACACATTGATCGTAATGACATCACGCTCAGGCTGATCCGACAAAAGCTTACCTCCAATAGCCATGTAATCTTTTGCACGCTCTGTGAAATGGACTTGAAAGCCTTCTCTTGCAGGGGGACAAAATTGTCCAACTTCTGGGACTAATACGGCATCAGTTAGAGCTTCAGCCAGAAGAACACGTTGTTTCTCGGAAATCCGTCCAGTAGGGAAATTAACATTAATAATAGTCATAAAAATACACTCCTTCAATGTGTTACAGAATATAAATAAGTCAGACTTGTTTACATTTGCCGGCAAATCAACTATAAACACTTTTAAAAACCTTGTCAATTAAAGTTATTAAATTAATATATATTATAATAATATATAACTCAATAATGCTAAATCACCTGGAATACGATATAATACAATTTGATTAAGAATAAGTGCAGCAACTGGATTTAGGAGGAACTGAAATGGCAAATCGATCGGGGAGAGCCAACACCAAGTTTGCTGTGTTAGGCATACTCGCCCTTGGACCACATACCGGTTACGATATTAAACAGCATATGGATCAAAGCACGAGTTATTTTTGGAATGAGAATTATGGGCAGATATATCCCAGTTTGGCAGAACTATTGGACAATTCTGATATTAATTTGGAAGTTATTCGTCAAGACGGAAAACCTGATAAAAAACTTTACAGAATAACGGATCAGGGAAGAGAGACATTGTCTCAATGGCTATCCCAGCCAAAAGATTATGTGGTGGATCTCAAAAAAAACGAGTTATTATTACGAGTTTTTTTTGGTAGTAATGGTTCATCTGAGAAGATCATCATGCATATAGAGGCATATCAACGTAAACTTGAAGAAAATTTAAAAGTATTTGAAGAACTAGAAAAATGGCTTCTTAATATGGAGCATAAGGATAATAACTACAAATATTGGATGATTACAAATCAATATGGAAAGAATCATTTCACCAGTTTAATCCAGTGGTGTAAAGATAGTATTATTATTCTTAAATCATGATGATTGGATCTAGATCAAGATCAAGATCAAGATACACTCTTGGAATAGTTCTTGGAACCTTCTCGGGTTAATCCATGATTCTATGGGGTGTATTTTTTATGTATTACACATAAATTTATTTCTCTTGCAACTGATCCTATCTTGTTATATATTTGTTGATATATCAACGTTGATTCATCAACAAATATAACACAGTTTGGGGAGGTTTATATAGTGAGCATTATTGAAGATAAGAAAAATGAGATTTTAAGCGCGTACCAATTTAGACATGCCTGCAAAGTTTTTGATACTAATCAAAAGATTTCGGATGAAAACTTTCACTTCATTCTGGAGACGGGTAGATTGTCGCCCAGTTCATTCGGTCTAGAGCCGTGGAGATTTGTTGTGGTTCAAGAACAAGAATTGCGTGAGAAGTTAAAACCGGTTGCTGGAGGTGCTCAAAGACAGCTACCTACATCAAGCCACTTGCTATTTATTTTGGCTAGAAGAGAAAGCGAGTTGAAATTTGATTCCGAATATGTAACTAAGTTAATGAAAGAAGTTCAGAAGATGCCCGAAGAAGTTGTTAAATTTGTTTCCAACATGTACAGAATGTTTACTGAAATAGAGCTTGGAAATAACGAACAACTTATTTATGAATGGGCATGCAAGCAAAGCTATATTGCAATGGGGAATATGATGACAGCAGCAGCTCAAATCGGAATCGATTCCTGTCCAGTAGAAGGTATTGATCGTGAGAAAGTGGCTTCCATATTCCATGATGAAGGAATTATGAACAAACAAGAATTTGGCGTAGCGTGTCTGGTTGCTTTTGGCTATCGTTCTGAAGAACCACACCGTCAAAAAACAAGACAAAGTATAGAGGAGATTGTTGTGTGGAGATAACTCTACATAATTAAGCAGTAATACATTCTTGGACAAAATAACTATCACTTTGTTGACTTAGAAAAACCAATTTTGAATGATATAGACGAAAAAAATGGAAATCTAATCAAATTATTTGATTCTTCCTCATAGCTTTTTTACAATTTTCTTTGAGTAAACTAAGGCTGCTTTTAAAAGCAGCTCTTTTTATGTTGTAAATTTAATCATTGGATCAAAGAATGGCGAAGTGGATTCAGTGTTAAGGAGAATTGAATCTAAAATAGCACGTAACTTCTCCAGATGTAATTTTGTATAGCCGTGCACGTGATAAAATCAAGGATATGATATGAATATTATTCAGTCAGTGGAATAATCTCATTTTATAGTATAGAAGAGATATGTTTATCTTATAATAAGATATAAAAAATATAAAATTATGATATAGAAACACGTTATTTCACGTGATTTTAGTCTCAATTGATGATATAACTCACATCCAATTTCAAATTAACTGTCCCCCAACCACCAAAGGCTGGAAGCTGGTTGCCGCTTTTCCCAACCATTTCCCCAGTCTTTTTGTCTTTGTCTTTGTCTTTGAAGCACCATAGCAGGGATTTTCCATTCAAATCCCGAATAGGTGATATAGTTTCTATTTCTTAAGCTGATGGGCAGGTGTATAAATTGGAAATGAATAATGGAAAAGGAAACACTCACTTTAGGGAATTTATGACTTGGGCCGGGGAAAAGGGCTGGGACATAATGAGTAAATCCGGTTCGCAGTCACATTTAAACAGCAACGTTACTTCAAGATATAAAGGACTTCCAGATGAATATTTAGAATTTCTAAATGTAGTTGAAAAATGCGTTGCACCGGATGAACAAACCTGGTTTATTTGTGAGGCTGAGTTCAACAATAGCACGGAGACCGCATTCCAATGGAATGAATTTGAAATGCTTAGTTTGGAGGCAGCAGAGGGGGATGCTATTTGGCAGTCAGAGATAACGGCCTGGTGGGATCATCACTTGCCGATCGTAATGTCTGTGAAGGATGGATATGCCTTCTATGCCATTGACTTAACAACCGACAGAGGAGCTATTGTCCGTGGATGTGAGCCTGAATTTGAAGAGGTTGAAAAGGTATCCGATTCGTTTGGAGAATTTCTGGCATGGATCATGTCGAATTCAGATTAGCGTAACTAGGAAAGGTTGATGGTTATACTTGTGGCCAGCAAGCCTGACATTAGATTATTCAACGAAAGAAAAGTTAATTCTACTTAATTTGAAGGAGTGAAACGATATAGGAATTCTTGATTTATGATATAAATGGTTTATATAGCGTGATTTTATTCTCATTTAAGTATGTTCCAAGCATATGTTCTACATATAAAATAATTCTTTACTGTTCGTTCTAGAAATGATATGCTAACAGCAAGTTAGTTCTAACTGCTTTTTTTTGCACAATAAAGAACGATCGTTCTCAAAAGTGAATTTACACTAATCTAAAGAATATGAGGGAGAGAATATGATGAAATACACAGTGATTACGGGAGCAAGTTCAGGAATTGGATATGAAACAGCATTGGCATTTGCAGCACGGGGCAAAAATTTGATTTTGGTAGCTAGAAGATTGGATAAGCTTGAAGAGCTTAAATCGACTATCCAGGGTATCGATCCTAAAGTGAATGTTATCGTACACACAAGCGACCTGTCTGTTACCGCAGAGGCGTACACGCTATATAACGATTTGAAGGAATATGAAATTGAGACTTGGATCAATAATGCGGGGCTGGGAGAAGGTTCGTTCATTGCTGAACAGAATTTGGATAAAGTGGAGACCATGCTACGTGTTAACATCGAATCTTTGACCATTCTCTCTACATTGTATGTGCGAGATTATGCAAATGTCGAAGGTACTCAGTTGATTAACGTCTCCTCCGCACTCGGATATGCCATTGCTGTAGGTAGTGTTGCTTATTCTGCATCGAAATACTACGTTAGCGCCTTTACAGAAGGTCTTGCCAAAGAACTGGAACTGAAGGGTGCAAAACTAAAAGCGAAGGTGCTTGCACCAGCGATCACGGAAACAGAGTTTGTACAAAAATCAATTGATGCTGAAGGATTTGATTACAAAGCGAATATGTCCAAATATCACACAGCTAAAGAAATGGCAGGCTTCATGATCGATCTGTATGATCACCACGAAGTGGTTGTAGGCATTGTAGACCAGAACTATGATTTTCAGCTGACAGGCGCAATCTACCCGGTCATTTCAGAATTGAATTAATACAGCAGAATCTAGAGGATACATCTACAAAATCTCAAATAAGAAGAGGAGTACATCCAAATGGAAAAGATATGGAGTAAAACGAAGATTGGTAACATGGAATTGTCTCATCGACTAGCGATGGCACCTATGACACGCAGTAGAGCACAAGAAGATGGTACACCTGGAGAGTTAGCGGCACTTTATTATGCTCAGCGTGCAACGATGGGACTTCTGATTACAGAAGGAACACAGCCTTCAGATGATGGACAGGGTTACTTGTGGTCACCTGGCATTTACACCGATAAGCATATTGAAGGATGGAAAAAGGTAACCGATGCGGTGCATGAAGCTGGCGGATATGTATATATCCAATTAATGCATGCGGGTCGCATGTCCCATCCGGACAATACCCCGCATCATCGTCAACCGGTTGCTCCGTCAGCAATCGCACCGGGTGTAGAAATGTTCACAGCTAAAGGAATGCAGGATATCCCTGTACCCCGGGAATTGAGTCGGGAGGATATTCAAACGACCATCGCCGATTTCCGAAAAGCAGCAGCCGCAGCGATCGAAGCAGGGGCAGATGGCGTTGAAATTCATGGAGCCAATGGTTACTTGATCAATCAATTTTTGGGAGAGAATTCGAATACACGCACAGATGAGTATGGCGGATCTATAGAAAAACGTGCTCGCTTTGCGATGGAAGTAACCAAAGCCATCGTGGAGGAAATAGGGTCAGAACGAACAGGCTTCCGTATCTCACCAGGGACACCGCTGGGTGGAATTCAAGATGGCGAACAAGGCCCTGAACTCTATCGCTATCTTGTAAAAGAATTGGCTCAATTGGATTTGGCTTACCTTCATGTTATGCATCTTGGAGATGAGAACCTACTTCAAGACATTCGTTCGATCTGGCAAAATCCATTGTTGGTCAATCGGGCTGGAAGAACGTTGGATGATCTTAGTGTAGATCTAGATCGTGGTCTCGCTGATCTGGTACCGGTTGGTGTATGGTCCTTAGCTAATCCAGATTTGGTAGAACGACTTCAACAAGGTGCGCCACTGAATGAAGCAGATCCGACAACATTCTTTGGTTTGGGAAGTAAGGGCTACACGGATTATCCTACGTTGGAAGAATTAAAGTCGCAAGAGGGGCTACACTAGCACAAGTATGGAGCATGGCGTACAACTGAATACTGCGCGCCATGTTCCTAACATAAGTTGAACTACTCATTTACACGATAACAGCGATTGGAAGGTTGTTCTGTCATCGTAGTGTCAGTGTAAATAATCTTTAGTTCAACTTTTATAGTCTATAAGTAAAGGAAGAGGAAAAATGATGAGAGCAGCTCAAATACAGAAATATTCCAAAAAAATCCAAGTGGGAATCAATAATATTGAGATACCTCAGATTCATAGCCGTGAGGTCCTTGTCAAAGTGAAAGCTGCGGGTGTAAATCCGCTGGATATCTTGAATATGAATGGCAGTGTTCGGATGATTGCCGACTATACGTTACCTTTAACTTTAGGGAATGAATTATCGGGTGTCATTGAAGCCGTTGGTGATGATGTTTTGAATTTTAAAGTAGGTGATAAGGTTTATACCAGGTTGCCTCTGAATAAAATTGGTGCTTTTGCTGAATATGCAGCTGTACATGAGGATGCCTTATCCATGATGCCTGAAAATCTATCTTTTATCGAAGCTGCTGCGATACCTCTTACAGCCTTGACCGCGTATCAAGCATTGCATGATGTACTCCGAGCTGAACCGAATAAAAAGTTGTTTATTCCTGGTGGAACGGGTGGATTCGGTGCAATGGCTATCCCGATTGCCAAGTCCATGGGATTAACGGTTATCACAAGTGGCAGTGAGAGGGGCAGAGCACGTACTCTATCCATTGGAGCAGATCAATTCATTGATTATAAGACTGAGCAGTATGCTGACATTCTGTCCGATATCGATTATGTGATCGACACCTTGGGTGCGGATGAGATCAAAGCTGAACTGAGTATTTTGAAACCACAGGGGAAATTAGTCTCTTTGAAGGCAGGACCCAATTATCGTTTTGCAGTGGACAGTCAATTCCCGTTGTGGAAAAGAGCATTGTTTGGTCTCGTAGGTGCACGCCTGGATTCCATGGCACGTAAGACTCAAGCTGAATACCGTTTTTTATTTGTGCATTCCAGTGGGATTCAGTTGCAAGAAATCACAGCTCTTGTAGAAAAAGAAGACATTAAACCTTCGATCGATTCTACGTATACGTTTGATGACATTGAAAAGGCATTGATCAAAGTATCAACGGGTCACTCGCAGGGCAAAGTCATTGTTACCTTTTAAAGGCTCGTTAAGATCATACTCATGTTATTTAATGTTCGTTTTCTGAACAGGAGGGAAGCCAATGGCGAGAAGCAAAGAGTTCGAAGAGTCTGTTGTACTGGATAAAGCGATGAGACTTTTTTGGGAACAAGGCTATGAGAAGACGTCTATGACAGATCTGGTCAATCATATGGGAATTCATCGTAAAAGCTTGTATGACACATTTGGCGACAAACACACCTTGTTCCTAAAGTCAGTAGATCTGTATGATCACAAAATCAGCTCCGCTCTTGCAACAGGCGTAAAGCGTTCTAAAACGGCAACGGAAGCACTTCAGTTTATATTTCTTTCTTTAATTCATGGAGATGAGCATCCAGCATCAGGCTGCTTCATTGTTAATTCGACGGTCGAATTGGCGGCACGCGACGACGAGATGAACAACCGATCAACGGAGATGTTTGCAAATACGGAGAAACTAATCAAGGACATTATTGTGTGGGGACAGCAAGAAGGTGAATTCACAACGGAGTACAACGGCGAAGTATTGGCGGAATATCTGCATAATGTAAGCATTGGGTTAAGGGTGATGGCCAAAACTTCGATAACCAAAGAAAAACTTCTTCGTATAGCGACGCTATCCATGGATCTCATACGGAGGTAGTCTATTTTTTTCACTATTATAGAACGTTCGTTCAAATATTGATGTTCCAGATGAAACACATTTTATAGAAAAGAGAGGCAGGCAACAACATGAGAAAGACAGTTCTAATCACAGGGGTATCAGGTGGGATCGGTAAAGAGTTAGCAGATCGGTTTGCCAAAGGTGGACATCATATTGTGCTGGTAGCACGAAGTGAGGGTAAAATACAGGATCTAGCTCAGGAGTATCGGAAAAAGTATGGCATTCAGGCGACGGTTATTGCCAAAGATGTAGCGGCACCTGGGGTACCACAGGAGATTTATCATGAGCTGAAGGAAAAGGGCATTGTTGTTGACTATCTTGTCAACAATGCAGGCTTCGGTCTGTTCGGGACGTTTATGGAAACGGATATGGAACAAGAAGTTAATATGATTGACGTGAATATCAAGGCTTTAACCGTCATGACCAAGCTATTCTTGCCGGATATGATCCAACGTAGGCAAGGCGGAGTGATGAATGTGGCTTCATTGGTAGGTTTTTTCCCTGGACCGATGATGTCGGTATATTATGCGACGAAAGCGTATGTGCTATCGTTCACTGAGGCTTTGGAGAATGAAGTAAGCGGAACTGGTGTTACGGTGACAGCACTGTGCCCAGGGCTGACATCTACCGGATTTGTGGATCGTTCGGGTATGGGTGTCTCGAAGATGTTGCAGGGCCCGATCATGGAAGCAGGACAGGTAGCGGAAGAAGGATATCAAGGCTTCTTGCGTGGCAAGACATTAATTATGCCAGGGACTCGTAACCGCTTCATTGCATTTATGCCGCGCTTGTTACCGCGTAAGATGATGACTCGCATGATTAGATCCTCACAGGACAAGACAGGACATTAAACATTTATAGAGGATAAATCAGATCTTACCCAATTCGATCGTTTCACGTTGTCCTTCATCGTCCCTTTTACGACAAACATACACAAAAACAGGAGGGAAACTGAAGGGCACAAATTGAATTTTCTCAATCTCGAATAGTTCAGCTAATCGTTTCTTCATATGAAGGGAGTACTGGTATAACACTAACGTGCCTTCAGGTCGGAGCGCTGTATGGATCTGTGAAAGGATGTTACGTCTCATTTCTCTGGAGAAATTAAAAAATGGCAGTCCACAAATGATATTATCCAATTGATGGATATGTTCTTGATGCATCTTTTTCACTAAATAGGATGCATTCGAATGGTACATGAATTCAGGATATGTTTTCTTCAGAATATTCCTCATTTTCGGGTCTCTTTCAAATAAAAAAACGGTAGCAGATTGGGGTAATTCAGCTCTCATAAGACGTGTGATGGCACCTGTTCCAGGCCCCAGCTCAGCAATGGTTCGAATTTCATCCCATCGTACAGACTGGACTATTTTTCGGGCTAGAAATTTGGAACTGGGCAGGAGACTACCTACTCGTTTGGGGTTCTTCAGAAATCCTTGCAGGAAAAGAAGTGGTTCGGATGTTTTCATTGCTGTATCCTCCATGACTGAATTCGCTGATGGTTTACTGGATGTTGTTGGAAGGCAGGCTTATCTGGAACGTAAATATGTTATGCGTATGCTGAAGTTTCAAGGTACCCTGATGTAACTCTGCAATGTTTCTTGCAATCGAAAGACCCAGACCAGACCCCGTTTGAATGCCTTCACTGCTTCTTGAATAATCTACCTTATAAAAACGATCAAACAGTTTATCTTTTTGCTCTATTGTGAGTGGCATACCTTTATTTTCGACTTCAATGGTAATGTGTTCATGACGCATACTCATTCGAATGTGGATCGTACCCGGTTTGAAGGAATACTTTAGGGCATTCATGAGAAGATTATCGATGGCGCGAGCAATCTTATCACTATCTACGATGGCCATGATTGGAGCATCGCCAATCTCTTTTACAATATGAATACTATTTTCCTGAGCCAATGGTTCAAATTCAAACAGTAACTGATCCAAGAGTTGATGTAGGTCAACCTTTTTCATATCCAGTTGGGTATCTACTGAGGTTAAGCGTGTGTATTCAAATAAATCATCGAGCAGCTTCTTTAAATGCGTTGCTTTGTTATAGGTGTTCTGTATGAAGCGGTCATACTCTGCTTTGTCTTGAAAAGATTCTGTTCTAAGAAGCTCGATATACCCGATTATGCTGGTAAGTGGTGTGCGCAGGTCATGTGAGATGCCCGTAATCATGTCCATCTTGGATTTTTCCAACTCGCGCTCCTTGATCATCTGTAGCCGCAACTGCTCAGTCATGTGATTGATGTTGGAAGCGACTCGTCCAAGTTCATCTTGTCGATTGACGGGTACACGGTAGTCCAGATTGCCCTCCGAAATGAATTGAAGCCCTTGCTCTAATGTAATGAGATCTCTCACAATTTTTCGTGTGGAAAACAAAAAAATTAACGTGAAAATTACGATGAAGATTGGTGTTAAAACATAAGGGAAAATGTAGAGAAGCGAAGGCCAATTAAATCTTTCACTAATTTTTGCGGCAGCTATGATCAACATATTATTTACACCCACAGAGCCAACAAACGAAATCAATAAACTGATCAACATTTGATATAGGATGTTAATCTGTATCTTTTTTTTAAAATGTGGTAATCGTTTAATCAATTTTATAGCCCACTCCCCATACCGTTTTAATATACTGAGGTTCCCGTGGATTCATTTCCAATTTCTCACGCAGGTTACGAATATGAACCATCACCGTATTATCCGAATACCCGAAAGGTTCTTTCCATACAGTTTCGTATATCTTCTCGGAGCTAAATACTTGTCCAGGTTGGCTGGCAAGCAACACCAGAATAGAAAACTCCAGAGGCGTAAGCGAAATGTCATTTTCTTTGAGCTTCACGGAATGTTTACTTGTATCAATGACAAGGTCCTTGATCAGAATAAGTGAATTGAATTCTGCTTTGCCAATCAGTGTTTGACGTCGCAGCTGAGCCTTAACGCGAGCAAGTAACTCTAGCGGATTAAACGGTTTGACCATGTAATCATCAGCCCCGGTAGTCAGGCCCGTGATTTTATCAATGTCTTCTTCCTTGGCGGATAGCATTATAATCGGAGTGGCTGATACTTCTCTTATTTTGAAGCAGGCTTTGATTCCGTCCATAATGGGCATCATGACATCCAGAATAACGAGTTGGACCGATGTTGTTTTGATAATATTTAGCGCTTCCTCACCATTGGTTGCTTCAATGACCTGATATCCTTCGTTACGTAAATAGACATGAATGACATCCCGGATATCGGGTTCATCATCAACAACGAGAACGGTACTCATGATTCAACACTCCTTAAAAATTAGAATAACATCAGTGTAAACGATAGTCCGGAATGTTTAAATTGTTTCCTTTTTGCGACAGACATAAACGAACGCAGAAGGTATGTTCAAAGGCACGAATTCTATTTTTTCGATGATAAAGTGTTCGGATAATGTTTTTTTCATTTGGAGTGAATATTGAAAGGCGATGAATAACCCTCCAGGTTTGAGTGCCTTATGGATCTGGTCTACCAACGTATTTCTTAATTCAGGCTCAAAGTTGAAAAACGGCAATCCGCTAAAAATGTAATCCAGTTGCTGAACGCCCTCTTGATTCATGGATTCTACCAATCGAGCGGCGTCTGGATAACAGGAGAACTCCGGGTATGCCGTCTGAAGAGTATTCCTCATCGTTTCGTTCATCTCAAACAATAGGACTTTGGTGGAATTCTGTACTTGTTGATGAATATAGCGAGTGATCGGACCTGTACCCGATCCAAGCTCGGCGACTGCTTTTGCCTCTAACCAAGAGGCTTGCTTCACCATTTTGCTGGCGAGAAACCGGGAACTTGGTATGATACTGCCGACATGTTTAGGGCTTTGCAGAAAACTTTTCAAAAATAGTACAGGTTCATTGGAATTCATAGGGGTTCCTCCATAATGTGATGGTATGTTATCAGACCCAGTTAGAAATGGAATAATTGAAGCGTAGATAGGATGGGACCGCCGAAGTAGATTCCCGCTGTAAAATACGTTATGGTCCATAACAAAGCACTGGAATAGGAGATAAGAGCAAATTTTCTATACTGTACGCCATTGAGTCCCATCACCAAAGGGAGAACATAGCGCACGATTGGAATGAACAAACCGATGCACATTGCCCAATTGCCACTCTTATTCAGAATCATTTCAGCTTTAACGAAGTGTTTATGATGTTGAGATTTGTGATTTATCATTTGGAATTGGAATACCGAAAGGTCCTAATGAGAAGGCAAAATAAAAAATCAGATAACCATACTGATGAAGTAGCTCTAAGATCGTATTACTGATCATTGTTTTGCCTCCTCTCTTGTTGATATAGCAATCTTAATGAAAAAAACTAAGGAATTAATGAGCAAAATTCTGAAGAAAATCTAAAGAATACATAAGCAAAGCCAAACAACTTACGTTTAAGAAAAAAAAGCCTTGCCAACTTAATGGCAAGACTTGAATAGATGGAACTATTCAGGAACGGTGATCAAGTGGGACGAATTTCTGAGTATCAAATAAAGTTTGTCTCAAAAAGGAACGTATAAGCGAGCTCGAGTTGATTACCTATATCTTTATCTGCAAGGATGAGGATGAGCATCAAAGAAGAGCCGAGACGTCATAATGACGACTCAGCTCTTTTTTTATGCCCAAGGGGATCAGACTTCTATGAAATCAGTTTATTGTAGGAAGTAGAACCATCTGAATTTGGTACCAGCAACCAAAAACAAAACAATCCATCCCCATAAAAACAACAAACGTAGAGGTCGTGGAATCAGTAAATATTCTGAGTACAATTTGCTGAAAAGTTTCATTACAGTAGTGACCACCCCTGTTAAGTTACTCCCTATATCCGCTTTCGAAAGAAAAAGAAGTAAGTCGATATGATAACCAAAACTCCAATAAGTCTATATACCGTGGCGTAGGCCTCAAGGTGGGTTCTGGCGATTACTAATCCGATGATCGAAATAGATAATAGCAAAAGAGCAAAGGTAATCTTATAACTCAGGTTCAAAACCTCCAGTTATATCAAAATTAGGTATATTATATCATGATAAACACCAGAGGTCTTTTTTGTATCAGATTCAGCTATACCTACTCATTCAATAAATAAATCGAACGATATGATGCTGGCGTGCCAATATATAGTGTAAGGAGGAAGGGGATGGCTAATGAGTGAGCAGGATGAGTACATAGAACTTGTAACGTTAATACGTACTGGGCGTGAAGAAGCATATGGAGAATTATATGAGAAAACAGTGACGGGGATATATCGAACTGTGCGTTTTCTCATCAAGGACGAGTCTGACGCGGAGGACGTGGTACAGGAGATTTACATTCAGGCGTATCGGTCATTAGAGCGATATGATGCGGAGCGTGCTTTTCGTCCCTGGTTGATGGGGGTGACGATGCGACAGGTTCAGAGTTATCGGCGCAAAAGGTTGATGCAGTTTCGGTTTAACAAGCGGATCGAAAAATCTGACGTTGGTATGGAATATGATTTTTCCACTGATTTGATCAACAAACTGGCCAATCGTCCTCTGCTGGAACAGGTGCGCCGTTTGCCGTACAAGCTGCAGCAGGTGGTCACACTTCATTATTTGAATGAATATACGCAAGAGGAGATTGCTGACATATTGGAGATTCCGCTTGGAACCGTAAAATCGCGTATACATGCGGCGCTGGCGAAGTTGAGACAGAAAGAGAAGATGAATCCAAGATTGCGGGGAAAGGTGGAGGATCTGCATGAAACTCGATGAACAGTTGCGAAAAGCCTACCAGGAAGAGACCAAAGACTGGTCCGTTCCTGCTAGAATTAAACATAAAATGATGGATGGTATTCGAAATGATTCACACATCAGAAGAAATCGAAAAAAATGGCTGGTCACTGGGCTATTGGCTGTTGTACTCATTGTTCCCACCGGAGCCTATGCAGGGTACACCTATCTCGCAGACGGAATATATGGTTCACAGGAGAATATCGCTGCTATGGGGGGAACAGCTGAGGATTACCTGAGGTTGGAAACAAAGCTGCAGACGGCCAAGGCCCATTTCAGCGAAGAAGAATTTGTTCAATATATGGACCTGCTGAAGCAAATGGGGCAAATGGCCGTGAAGTATGCCGATTCTCAGGGCAGTATGCATCCAGAGCAGTGGAGTACAGTGGAGCAGGAACGATATAACATTCTTGTAGCTGAGTTGGAACCGTTTTTTGAGAAGCTGGAAGCTGTGAGTGTAGGGTCCTCCAAAAAACGGATGGACGACCAACAATTCTGGACGGAACAATTGGAACAGGCAGAAAAGACATTTACCAAGGAACAATATCGTGAGTTCAAGTCTGTCTATGAACAAATGAAAAAATACCAAGTTATGGTGATGGACAAGGATGGAAGTATCCATGAGGAACGCTTGTCAGCGGAGCAGAAGGATGATTTAAGGCAGCTAGAGAGACGCCTAATTCCCTATTTGAAACGGTTGGAGCTCAATGTGCGTTGAGTTGAGTGAACTGTGAAAGAGGAGCAGAAGCGGAGAAGAGATTCTTTCGCTTCTTTCTTTATGTTGTGAACCATTATTTCCTCCCCTGCACATTCAGCCGATATTGATGCGGTGTTGTGCCTGTGGCAGTACGGAATACCTTGCAAAAGTAGGAGGGACTCGTCATACCGACACGGTGACCGATTTCGGGAACCGTAAGCGAGGAACGGGTGAGCAGCACGCACGCATGACGAATGCGGGTAGCTTGAGCATAAGCGACAATCGTGGTGCCGGTCGCTTTTTTGAACAAATGAGACAGATGATAGGGAGATAGGTGAAGTGTATCTGCGATATGCTCCAAACGGAAAGGCTGTGAATAATGCTGCTCAATCCATTGCATGATGGCTTCGGCATGAGGGTGAAGAATACCTGAATTGAATGTTGCGCCCGTATGTGAAGGACGATTTGTAACATCTTTCCATAAGTAGCGAAGTTGCGTAAGTGTATCGAGCACAAAGAGACACGTATCCTCCTCAGCTTCATGAGGTAGCAGATCTGGATAAGTCTTATCGAATTGTTCCATTCGTTGAATGAGTGGGGAAGTGGTAGCAAGTCGGATGGGCTGAATGGGAGATTGCTCTCTCAACAGATCCTGTATGAAACGGTGAGTCGCGATAAAATGCGACCAGTGTGCCTTCAACAGATCAAGTTCAACCATGAGTACATTTCGAATGAAAGGCTGTTGTCGGGATACTTGAATCTGGACGTGGTGCAATTGAAAAGGTCGAAAAATCATGAGCATACCGGGTTCAAGGGAGAACACCTGGCCTTCTGTTATCAACTGACCGTATCCCTTATGTATGTACGTAATTTCCATTTGTGAATGAGCATGGAACACCTCGCGAAACGATGTGTTGGAAGTGCGACGATATGCCAAATTAAAATATTTTTCTGGAATGAAAGACATCATGAACTCCTCCCTCAACATGCGCAAGATAGTTTTATTTTAGCACAAGATGAACGCATAAAAGTGCTTTATTATTGTGTATTGTGAAGGGAATAAGGGAGGTATGCAACGATGTTAACAGTGGCAATTATCGGAGCAGGTGCAATTAGTGGAGCACATATCTCAGCATATTTGGCGTTCCCTGAGCGATGTCAGATTGTTGCTGTCGTCGATATCTACGTGGAAAAAGCACAGAAGCGAATTAATGAATATGGTCTGGAAGGTGCACAAGCAGTCACGGATTACACAGAGTTACTTGCCCAAAACATTGATCTGGTATCAGTCTGTACACCACCGTACACGCATGCTCCCATTGCGTGTGATTTCATGCAAGCAGGTGCACATGTGTTGGTCGAAAAACCGATGGCATCTTCCCTGGAGGAAGCGGATCTGATGTTGAGAGCAGCGCAAGAAAGTGGCAAGTTGCTATCTGTAGTAGCACAGAATAGGTTTACGACACCAATGATGAAGCTAAAAGGTGTGCTGGACAGTAAACGGATGGGACCGATTGTACATGTGCAGGTTGATTCGTTCTGGTGGAGGGGCCACAATTATTATGATCTGTGGTGGCGCGGGACATGGGAAAAAGAAGGCGGAGGCTGTACGCTTAATCATGCGGTGCATCATATTGATGCCATGCTGTGGATGATGGGACCTCCAGTGGAATTACAGGCGATGATGGCAAATACGGCACATGATAATGCCGAAGTCGAGGATATATCCATGGCCATGCTTCGCTTCCAGGAAGGGGCGCTTGGCATAATTACCAGTTCCGTCGTACATCACGGAGAGGAGCAACAGTTAATTTTTCAGGGCAAGGAAGCCCGGGTATCTGCACCTTGGAAAGTGGTTGCTTCTACCGCGAGGAATAACGGATTTCCGGAACCGAATCGAGAGTTGGAACACCAGATTCAGAAACTCGCTGACGAATTACCGGATGTTACTCATGTCGGTCACGCTGGGCAAGTTGAGAATGTGTTAAACGCTATTGAAACAGGATCACCCCTTCTAGTGGATGGGAAAAGTGGCCGAAATACGCTTGAATTGATTGTGGGTATTTACAAATCTGCAAGCACGGGGGAAAAGGTTGTTTTCCCACTAGGAGCGGAAGACGCATTTTACACAAGAGAAGGAATTATGAAACATGCCGTACACTTTTATGAAAAAAAGACGACGGTGGACAACTTCGAGGATTCGAGTATTACGCTGGGTAGCAAGTTGGATTCGTGATATTCGAATAAAAATCGCAGAAAAAGATGCCAACTCACGTCTAGTGATTTTGGCATCTTTTACTTTTAAATGATTAAGAATAACACCCCGTCCCAAAATATTCTATTTCGGAGTGAGTTAATCATCTATTAGAGACAATATTAAAGACATGAATAATATGACGTTTATACGTGTGTTTTGCATTTCCCGTTGGTAATCCCTATTTCGCCTTTAAATTAAGGGATGCTACAACCACTTATCAGCCCAACGTTCCACGGCGCTTAGCGCTCTCCCCAGTTCCGTGCCTTTTCGTGACAACATATATTCAGTTCGAACTGGACGTTCCGTGACCACATGGCGAACCACAAGTCCCTCTTCCTCCAATTCCTTCATTCGTTCATTTAACACACGTTTGCTCAAGTCAGGGATATAAGCGTGAATCTCACTGAAGCGTTTGGGTTCCTCCATCAACGCATGGATAATGAGGGCTACCCATTTTCGGCCAATGATCTGATAAGATTGTTCCACTTTTGTACATATTTGCTTGGCATTCTCATCATCGCTCATGATTGTACTCCTTTGGTTTAGTATTGCTTGTAATATCATTAGTATACTTATTGTAACCTACTTGTCCACAGGCCATATGTGTAAAATGTCACATGCCAATTGTTCTTAATCTTACCACATAAAGCGTTATCATCAAATAAAAACCCTATAAACACTGGAGTTCACAGGTTCGACACGATTATTGACGAATTGTGACGACAGGTGTAATATGGGTAACGTTAATTCAAATGGTTACAATTTATAACCTAAACACAGGTTGTGGAGAGAAGGAATGTTCCATGGTTGAATTCAGGCGTGTTATATAAACGGAGGCAAGGCGGGGAATACACCCACTTATTCCGTCTATTGTCATGCTTGGATTTGAACATTTTGCAACATCATATACTATACTGCACAGATCACAGGAGGCACTCCAATGGATGCAATGACATTTGTCCTGTTCGGGGCAACAGGCGATTTAGCCAAACGCAAGATTTACCCTGCATTATATAACTTGTACATGGATCAGAAAATGCCGAAATCTTTCTCCGTTATCGGATTGGGACGACGTGAATTGTCGGATACGGACTTCCAGGCGAATGTTGAAAAGTCACTGCATGAATTCTCACGTCAGACGCCGGAAGAAGCATCTCAGGTTCGTGATTTCATTGGCGCTTTCCGTTATTGTTCTTTAAATAATACGAAGCTTGAAGATTACACCAAATTGTTGGAACTGGTTCAACAGCGTGAACAAGAGCTTAACATTCCCGAAAACCGCATGTTCTACATGTCGGTGGCACCGGAATTCTTTGAGCCAATCGCATTGAACATTCAAGAAAGTGGCCTGGGTAACACCAAAGGCTGGAAGAAACTGATTATCGAAAAACCATTCGGACACGACCTGCAATCAGCTCGTGATTTGAACGAAAAACTGAGCAATACCTTCGCGGAAGAAGAAATCTATCGCATTGACCATTTCCTCGGTAAACCGATGGTTCAAAATATTGAGACGCTCACCTATGCAAATCCGGTGATTCAAGCGTTGTGGTCTAACCGTTATATTGCCAATGTACAGATTACGGCAAGTGAGACGGTGGGTGTTGAAGAACGTGCCGCGTATTACGACCAAAGTGGTGCTCTTCGTGACATGTTCCAAAACCATATGCTTCAGTTGCTGATGATGATTGGTTTGCATTTACCAAAACGTTGCACGCCGGAAGAAATTCAATTTAAAAAGCAAAAAATTGCTGAAGCACTTCGTCCGTTGACAAAAGAAAATATCGCTTCTGAAGTTGTTCGTGCGCAATATGCAGCAGGTGAGCTGCAAGGTTCCTCGGTTGTTGGATATCTGGACGAGCCTGGCATTCCAGCCGGATCTCAGAATGAGACGTATGTTGCCGCGAGACTTTGGATCGATGATCCATTCTGGAGCGAAGTTCCATTTTATATCCGTACAGGTAAACGCCTGGCTGAGAAATCCACCAGAATCGTTGTTGAATTCAAGGCACCACTGAAGACAGGTCATGAATCCGAAAATACAACGGAACCGAACCTGCTGACGATTGAAATTGGTCCTGGAGAAAGCATCTCGCTTCAATTAAATGCGAAGAATCCATTGAACCATGGTGAAGTGGAACCAATGCATATGACATTCAACTCAGGTAAACGTAACATCCCTGAAGCTTACGAGAATCTGATCTTTGATGCGATGCGTGGAGATTCCACCTTCTTTGCACACTGGAACGAAGTGGAGCTGGCATGGCAATGGGTACAACCGATTCAGGAAGCATTCGAAGCGGGCAGCGTGCCACTGGATACGTACAGTGCAGGTTCGCATGGACCTGAGTCAGCAGATCGCCTGACGGCAGCAGACGGTTACCGTTGGTGGTAAGTGAAACGAAAGAGTGAGCATAAGAGAACACAATAGTAAAAAAACAGTACATTCCATTGTGCTCACCAATGAACATTTTGCCTTTTCAAAAGACCACCTTCCGCTCAGCGGGATATAGAAAACGAAATGCTCCTATTCGTCTAGAGCCTGTACTCCAGAGCGAGTTGGGTCGTATGTTGCAATTCAATTCTGATATAAAAACAGTATTAATTACGAATCATACCGTTCCAATTTTGCATAAGTCCTTCTGGTTATGTTTGCCAGAAGGCCGTGAAAATTTTTGAATATAGATTAGCGGTTCAGTTTTGAAAATGGGTTGGCTTGAACGCTGAGAATGTAGTGTAGGGGGACGAAATCGATTCTGTAGAAGCAAAGCGTTCGCCTGTATCCCCGGATTTTCTCCTATATAGGAGATTCAAAAAATCTGGGGATAACAGCGATCAAAAGAACGATTCGTGACCGGAACGGTTACTTCACCAAACGTTAAGCACTTATTTTAAATTTTGAACGCAAATGAAATTTAAACATTGTTCATAACAGGAGGATTTTGAAATGAAACTTGGACTTGTCGGATTAGGAAAAATGGGATTGAACCTGGGTAGAAACTTGATTGATCACAAACACGAAGTGGTTGCTTTTGACCTGAACGCTGATGCAGTAAATGAAATGAAAGAATATGGCGCTGAAGGCGTATCTTCTTACGCAGAGATGGTGGCTTCGCTCGAATCCCCACGTGTATTGTGGATCATGGTTCCCCACAACGTAGTAGACGCTGTGCTGGCTGAAGTTAGCCCATTGTTGTCCAAAGGGGACATCATTATTGAAGCGGGTAACTCCCACTACAAAGAATCCATCCGTCGCTACGAAGAGATGAAAACTAAAGGCATTCACTACATGGATGCAGGTACATCTGGCGGTATGGAAGGCGCGCGTAATGGAGCATGTTATATGATCGGTGGAGACCCGGAAGCTTGGGCAATCGTTGAACCGGCATTTAAAGATACTTCCGTAGAGAACGGCTACCTGTATGCGGGTAAAGCGGGCAGCGGTCACTTCCTCAAAATGGTTCACAATGGTATCGAGTACGGTATGATGGCATCCATCGGTGAAGGTTTTGACGTATTGGAGAAAAGTGGATTTGATTTCGACTTCGAACAAGTGGCTCGCGTATGGAACAACGGTTCCGTTATTCGCTCTTGGTTGATGGAGCTGACAGAACGTGCCTTCTCCAAAGATGCAAACCTCGATGAAATTAAAGGCGTAATGCACTCTTCCGGTGAAGGACGTTGGACGGTAGAAACGGCATTTGACCTTCAAACCGCTACACCGGTTATCGCGTTGTCCTTGCTGATGCGTTATCGTTCACTGGAAACAGATACATTCACAGGTAAAGTGGTAGCAGCATTGCGTAATGAATTTGGCGGTCACGCAGTAGAGAAAAATTAATTTTATATATAACTGTTAACATATGATGAACATCGGGTAATGACTTATATCGTGTTTACGAATTCATCAAGTGGAGGGAACATATCATGAAATTTTTCTTGGATACAGGGAATGTGGAAGAAATCAAACGGATCGAACGTCTGGGTCTGGTGGATGGAGTCACGACTAACCCGTCTTTGATTGCCAAAGAAGGTCGCGTATTTAAAGAAGTCATTCAGGAGATCTGTAACGTTGTTAAAGGGCCGGTCAGTGCTGAAGTCATCGGTCTCAAAGCCGAGGATATGTTGAAGGAAGCTTATGAAATTGCAGAATGGGCACCGAATGTAGTCATTAAATTGCCGATGACCGAAGATGGGCTGTACGCTTGTCATGAGTTGACGCAAAAAGGGATTAAAACCAATGTAACGCTGATTTTCTCCGCAGCACAGGGTCTGATGGCGGCGAAAGCCGGTGCAACCTACATCAGTCCATTCGTTGGTCGTCTGGATGATATTGCGGTGGATGGTATGAAATTGATTCGTGATCTGCGTCTGATTCTGGACATGTATGATCTGCCTTCCGAGATTATCGCAGCAAGCATTCGCAATATCAAACATGTAGAGGAGGCAGCCCTTTCCGGTGCGCATATTGCCACCATTCCGGGTTCGCTTCTGCCGACACTTTGGAAACACCCACTGACGGACAGCGGGATTGAACGTTTCCTGAAAGACTGGGAATCTGTTCCGAAATAAAAGGATAGACATGGCCTGAATCTTTGGGTGGTCTAAACGTAAAGCCTTTTGCCTTGCAGAGTAAACTGCAGGCGAAAGGCTTTTTTAGTCTCTGTTTATGTAGTTTCCGATTTGAGGTTAGTTTAAACAATGAGGAGTACTTGTCCCTTTCATGTTGTTGTTACTTTCTATCCAGTGTCCACGTACTGTCCTTCTTTTTCGGGACAACGGTGCATAAGGTTAACATATAGCCTATAGCTCATCCCGTAGGGGAGGGACACTTCGATGATGAGAAGAAAATGGCGAAGCCGGAGACGCCGTAAGCCGCCAAGCGGCAAACGCAAAATGTGGTTGATCATTCTATTGGTCACCGCGTTTTGTTTGATGCAGGGCTTTGCTTATGTGGATAAAAAGATGAAGCCCCCCATCATGCACTTGGCCAAGATCAGAGTGAAGCAGATTGCGACTGAAGCGATCAACAAGGCGATTACAGCACAGGTTGCAGATGGCAAAACCAACGAAGGACTGATTGACTGGAAGACGGATACCGCCGGGAAAGTGTCCGGTTTCATGCTGAACTACAATGAGCATATGCAAATTACTGCAAGTACGATGAATATTGTGCAATCCACGCTGCAGAATGTACACATGTTAAAAGAAAAAATCCCGCTGGGGCAGGCGCTGGGCAGTCCGGTGTTGGCTTCATTTGGCCCGAGTATACCGGTTCGTATTGAGCCCCAAGGCGCTGTCAAAGTGGACCTGAACACCCGTCAGCAAAATGCGGGGATTAACATGATCTTGGTGGAAGTGTACATTCACATTATTGCTGAGGTCGCGGTCGTGGTGCCATTCGACATGGAGCCCGAAACGGTTGATACGGAAATTCCGATTTCCTACCTTCTGGTTGTCGGGGATGTGCCAATGTATTATTACGATAATCAGGGCAAGCCAGTGGGCACTAACGGCAGTAACGCCCCAGCTATTGCGCTGCCATCAGGTCATACGGGTGTATCAAGCGGTAATGGAGTAACTACGAATCCGCCTAGCCAGAACCAGCAACAGACGCCGTCAGACCCTTTGCAAGGGAATGAACTTGAAATTGAACCGGATGATCTGCCTGATGTGAATGGGGGATTGCAGCTCAATAAGGACGCGCACCCATGATACACACAATTTGAATTGTAAAACAAAGAAAGGGGCCTCTATTAAAGAGGTCCCTTTTTCGAATGCTTATCGTACTCTGAGCAGAAGAGAATCGACTTAATCCCGCCAATTTACAGGTTTGGGTCAAGACATGAGTTGTACTCCAGAATGCTTCCACGTACGGAGCATATCCTCGTTTCACTTACTTTTCTTGCTCTTTTGTTTGCGTTCATCCTGTTCCCAATGTTTCAGCTGTGGATAAGGATCGAACGACCATTCGTGCAGTCCGCTGTCCCGGTAGATCCCATAGTGCAGATGAGGAGGGAATTTGCCCTGTGTCCCAGGTTTCCCGTAACCCGAACTGCCAACCCAACCTACGACCTGACCGGGGATAACCACTTCACCGATGCGTGCACTTTTGTCAAAACCCGATAGGTGGGCGTAGTAATGATAATGGTTGTTCAAATCCCGAATTCCGATGCGCCAGCCGCCAAACGGGTTCCAGCCTTTGATCTCCACGACTCCGTAACAGGTACTGCGCACAGGCAGGCCATGCGGAGCGAAAATATCTGTTCCCTCATGAATGCGATAACCGCCCCAGCTTCTTTTCGTTCCCCAGGTACTGCGATAGGAGTAGTTGGTTCCGAGCGGGACCGGAAAGGCATGTCCGAATAGATCCAGATTGTCAAAATGCTCATATAACTTCGCGAATTGCTGTATCCGTTGCACAGCACGGGAGTTGTGATAATATTCCCACAAGGCAATGTTGAAGTCCTCTTGCTTGTTTCCGTAACCTTGAATAACAGAAGCCATGCTGTACAGCACATCCTGATCATTGTTGGCATCTGCTTTACCGTCTCCTGAACCATCACGTCCATATCCTTTGAAAAAAAGAATGGATTCCGGATGTTGATCCGTCTCATCGGGATTTAACCATCCTCTCCAGGCCGGAGGGGTCATGAAGATACCTGTAAGCCGTTCTGGATGCTTGCGATCCTTTGGGTGTGCACGAGTAATCGTTCGTTCATACTGATCAATTGCGGCAAGCCTGTACCAGGGAATCTGTGTCATCTGACCAATGGTTTCATATAAATGGCGACGTGCAGCAAAAATTTCTGCGGGTTTTAACTCGGCAGCCTGTGGTTTGGGAGCGGCCTCGGCGGGTTCACTGTAAACTTCAACAGGCAAGAATGGGAGAAGCAGAGTACCTGCAAGTAATGTTTTGATCCAAAAGCGGTATGTGTGCCTGAAGGTCAAGCGTTGTTGCACTGGGAAGCAGCCCCTTTCCATTAGAATGATACAAGGTACCCGATGAACCAAGCTAAAGGTTAGCGTTCTTCAAAAGTTCTCATTTTATCCATGTAAGCTCTTGGGGGGAATCGAATTATACAAATTGTCCATATCGGGCATGAATGCACAAGATGTGACAAATGGGGGTTTTTCCAGCGCTTTCATGGTATAATATGTTCCGAGCAACAGCCTAACTTCAGTAGAAAGAAGGTTTATGCATTGGCTAAACGTGTTAAAGAACCGAAGCCGGATTGGATTCGGATCAAATTGACAACCGGCGATAACTATCAGGAAATGAAAACGATGATGCGTTCCAAAACGCTGCATACGGTATGTGAGGAAGCGCGGTGTCCGAATATTTATGAATGCTGGGCCAATCGAACGGCCACTTTTATGATTTTGGGCGATATTTGCACAAGGGCATGCCGTTTTTGCGCGGTGAATACAGGCTTGCCAACGGAGCTTGATTTGCAGGAACCAGAACGTGTGGCGGAAGCAGCAGAGCAGATGAATCTGCAACACTGCGTAATTACAAGTGTAGCCCGTGACGATCTGAAAGATGGTGGAGCTACGATTTTTGCAGAGACGGTGAAGGCCGTACGGCGACGGTTGCCATTGTGCAGCGTTGAAGTACTCATTCCAGATTTTCTGGGCGATCGGGAATCTTTGCAGATTGTAATGGATGCCAAACCGGACATTCTGAATCACAATATTGAGACGGTTGAGCGGTTGTCAGACAAAGTGCGTGCCAAGGCAAAATATAAACGTTCACTGGAATTGCTTGCTCGTGCCAAAGAAATGCAACCTAACATCCCTACGAAATCAAGTATTATGCTTGGTGTAGGTGAGGAATATAATGAAATTTTATCAACAATGGATGATCTTCGTGCGGTGAACTGTGATATTATGACGATTGGTCAATATTTGCAGCCATCGGAGAAACATCTGTATGTTGAAAAGTATTATCCGCCAGAGGAGTTTGCTGCATTAAAACAGGAAGGATTAAAACGTGGATTCAGCCACGTCGAATCTGGCCCTATGGTACGCAGCTCCTACCATGCGCATGAACAGGTGAAATCGGCTACCAAACATGCTGAACAGGCGGCAACACACGCGTGATGGAGGATACCGGATTGGAAGAAGAAAAAAACACAGAACAGATTCAGGACCAACTTCAGGAACAGATCCAGGAGCCGGCTCAGGAATCGGTTGTTGAGTCAGTTGAAGAAAAGCCCAAAGAACCGGTCATTGTACAGATCGGCGGCAAAAATTATGAAATCGTCCAGAACCACAAAGAAGGCTGGAATCCAGAGGTTTTCCGTGATCGTTACAGTGAAGTGCTGGAGCGTTATGATTATATTATCGGGGACTGGGGTTATAGCCAGTTGAGGTTAAAAGGGTTTTACCGTGATAACCATCCAAAAGCGACAAAGGATTCCACAATCGCCAGTATGGTGGATTATATCAATGAATATTGTAACTTTGGCTGTGCGTACTTTGTGCTTCAGAAGAGCAAAGATCAACCTCAAGCCAAAGCAAAAAGCGGTTCCTGAGAAGGACCGCTTTTTTGGTGTGTTTATTTTAGTCAAGAAATGCCGTGCGAACCCGGTTCCAGAATGGATAAGGGCGGAAACGTGCGAAACTGACCTTGTGACTGGATACCTGACAACGGACGGAGATCAGATCCTCCACCATCACATTCACATGATCAATGGTCATCAGTAACCGCTGATCCTTGCGGGAGAAAATATCACAATGATGATGCTTGGGCAAAATAACCGGTGAACCAAGTGTCCGATAGACCCGGTTATTAATCGATGCAATCTCCGCAATCTGAATGGCCTCGATGGTTGGATGAACCATGGCACCCCCAAGGGCCTTGTTGTATGCCGTACTGCCTGATGGTGTGGATACACAGATGCCATCCCCACGGAACATCTCAAATGTCACATCGTTAATATCGACCTGGGCCACGACGGTACCGTCTACACCTTTTAACGTAAATTCATTAAGGGCGATGTAAGAGGAATTCCCTGACTTTTTCCGGATCTCAAGCTCCAATAGCGGGTATTGTACAATGCGTGGTTTGAGACGCTCCGGATCTCCCTTGCCACTCATCAGCCTGACTAATTCCCGTAATTCTTCCTTCTTCCAATCGGCGTAAAAGCCGAGATGGCCTGTATGAACCCCAACAAAAGCAATATCCGGAATACGGTCGATGAAATTGTGAAATGCCTGTAGCATCGTACCATCGCCCCCGATGGAGATAACAATCTCCGGCGATTCTGCATCCAGCTTGAACCCTTCTTCCTTCGCCAGCGCATGAAACTGCTGACTGAGATCAATCGATAACTGGTCTCCGCGGTCTTGAACATAGTATCTCAAGATGAAAGCTCCTTTGTGGTCATTATACTACCGATGATAATCAATTCCGCGGAAGAACACAACGTTTGGGCGCATATTCCGTTAAATATAGATGAATCGTTGACTTATTTTTTGGCATGTCGTCTAGGCTTGAGAATGGAACTTAATATCGCAAGGAATAACAACAACACGATGAGGCTTACAAAAACAATCATTCCGGATAAGAAAATCAGTCCCCAGTCCGGTGTATACGTTGATAACGATGGGATGAAACCGGGCTCCATAAGAACGGGTGAAGAGGAACGCCCCATCATGGGTGTCCACAACAGCAGGACCAGCACAGGTGCGATTAGGGCATGAATTGCTCTGGCAAATAGAAATGGACCGTATCTCATGGGTGTGTTGCTAAGAACACTCATGATCTGTGCATGGACGGATAATCCGCCCCAGGAGAGAACAAAGGCTGCAGCTGCTACTTTATAGACGAGTGGGATGGATGCCCCGGCACTCCCAGCCTCTTTGTTCCCCAGCGTTACTTCAAACAGCCCACCGACCAAGCTAGGAGATAGGGATGGAGGCAGTCCGCTATGTCGTAACAATTGCTCGGTTATCCCGTATAATCCGCCAAGCCAACCGGTCTGTACAAGCAGCTCCATCATGACCGAGAAGAATACAACCAGCCCTCCTACGATAATAATAAGGCGAAGGGATGAGGAGACTGCCTGGCGCAGCAGTTCACCGAATGCCCGTCCGTCAGCCTTTCTTGCTTCATGCATCGCATAGATGGCCCGGACCAGTCTGTTTCTAGGTATCTCCTCCGATGGAGATCCAGAAGAGATGTCTGGCTGTGAGCCTTTTGCTGTACCCCCGTAAAAACGCATGAGCATACCCACCAGAAAAGCTGCAGCGTAATGGCTCGCAACCAATACTGGAGCAATGGCGACATTATGGAAGAACCCAACCGATACCGCTCCAATCATGAAGATCGGATCGGATGATGTAGTGAAGGCAACGAGCCGTTCTCCTTCTTCCCGGGTAACCAGCTTTTGTTCCCATAACTGAGCGGTCAGTTTCGCCCCTGTAGGATAACCGGATGCACAGCTCACGGCAAATACAAAACCACCGCTTCCGGGAACACGAAACAATGGACGCATCAGTGGATTCAGCAAGGTACCTAGAAAATGAACAATGCCAAAGCCGAGCAGCAGCTCGGACAGCACCAAAAAAGGAAAAAGGGAGGGAAACAATACGTCCCACCAGATGGACAGTCCGCGTACACCCGCATGCCAGGTTTCCGCTGGATACAAGACCATTAACACACAAAGGATCAGGAGAGCGAGTGTGACCAGGACATGGGTGAGTCGTTGTGAAGCAGCCATGAATTCTTCTCCTTTATTTTTGGAATGGTCGATGTGCGGAAGTCTGTGATGTTATTGCCATCAATATATGAAAAAAAGTGGACAAACAGTACAAAATTATACGTAGAAAGCGCTTGCAAAAGTGGCTGTGTTTTTGAGTGATGTGTGCTAAAATGAGAAAAACGCCTGAACGTCACCTAATTGTCTCCAAGGTGGAATTCAATTCGGATGGAGTGATGATCATGAGTCTTGTCACCGGAATCCTGGTCTGTGCTTTTGTATATGTGATACGTGCCTCGCTTGTACGCTCTGAGGAAGAGGACTGGCGGAGTTATTAATGAAATATCTAGTGCGCCAACCCAAGCGGTTGGCGTTTTTTTGTGCTATTTTTGAAAAGGGTCCTATATACAGATGGCAGGTTACATGTCCTGATGATTTCATGTTATATAGGACTTTTTGGTTTTTTTTGATAGAATGGAGATAAAGGCTTTTGTGGCCTGGATATTGTTACTGTTTTCACAATGTTCACGGAACGTGTAATATATGGCAAAATTCGACATCAGAAAGGGGAATCAGACGAATGAATCCCAGTTTGAGTATTTATGACAATCTTGGCGGTGAGAAAGGTGTTCGCGCACTGGTCGAGGCCTTTTATCCGATCGTTCAGCAGAATGAGCAGCTGGCTCCGCTTTTCCCGGAAGATATTCAGCCGGTCATCGACAAGCAGTATATGTTTTTGTCTCAGTTTTTTGGGGGCCCAGGGCTGTTTTCCGAGGCGTTTGGACATCCGATGATGCGTGCCCGTCATATGCATTTTGAAGTGACGGTTGAACGGGCTGAGGCTTGGCTTGCATGTATGGATCAAGCCTTAACACAGATTGGTGTGGAGGAGCCCTTGCATTCGTTTATCCTGCAGCGTTTATCCGGGCCTGCACATCATTTTGTGAATACACCATAGTTCCGAATATGATTACGAGCGTACGGGAGAGGGATGGAAAAGATTGGAATTAGAGCCGCTGTATAAGGTGAAAGTCACCTGCCATTATTGCGAAACCGAGTATGAAACCTCACGGGTAAGACCGAGTTTGAAAAGGCCATACCGGACGGATTCGGATTTTTGTGCTTACTACAAGCTGGAGAATCCAGATTTTTATGTGGTTCGCATCTGTCCTCAGTGCGGGTTTGCCACGACGGAGAACGCAACGGAGCATTTAAATGATGCTCAGCGCAAGGCTTTTAAGGAACAGATCGGTAACCGCTGGGTTAAACGTGATTATAGCGGAGCACGAACACTGGAACAGGCGTTGGCAACGTACAAGCTTGCCTTGCTGTGCGCACAGGTTATCCAGGAGAAAGATCGTGTCGTCGCTGGTCTGTTGCATCATATAGCTTGGTTGTATCGTTATATGGAGGACCATGCACAGGAACATCGTTTTCTTGAATTTAGCCTGGAAGCCTATGTGAAGGTGTTCGAACGTGAAGGAACGGGTGGCAATGAAGCCAAACTGTTGTATTTGCTCGGGGAATTGAACCGCAGGGTAGGACGGTTTAATGAAGCAGTGCAATGGTTCAGCAAGGTCATTCATGACAAGCGGATCACAGATGCGGCCATGATTCGTGCTTCAAGGGAACAGTGGGCCGTGCTGCGTGAGCAGATGATTTCAAGTAAGTTGGAACTCCCTGAAGAGATGCTGGAAACAGACAAAGAGGCTGCGAAGCGCAGCCCCCTCTAAGTTGATCTTACATTAGTTACGGACAGGACGGCTGGATAACAAATAGTCACTGTCGTTGTCGATCACGGTCATGCTTGTATTACAGCAGGGAAATACCAGTAATTTCTTTTTGCCTTCGCGAATGAGCACAAGCTCTTTTGGTTTGAGGGGGAGCAGCACGTTGCTTGCATGACAGTAGGGACATTGCTGTACATAGATGTCTCCCATCACAATATCGTAAGGCCAGCTGTTCTCAAACGGAATCATTCTTGTTCGCCTTCTGGTGCGGAAGGTTTGGAGGTTTCTTGTTTGGCGAGTTCCGCAATCTTCTGCATCAGGATATGTTGGGGCATGTGCATCAGGTGCTCCAAAGGTACGCCCAGGGATTCTGCTAATTTGACGGCTGTATCAGCCGATACTTGTAAAGGTTTCATACGTTTACCTCCTGAAAGTTACTATAAGTATTTCTCTAGTATAGAGATATGGCACACAGAAAACCAGTTTTTAATTCAATCCTAACCATCCAATTTATAGAGAGAGGTGCCTTATTAAATGAAAACGCCATTACACCCCGTATGGGATCTGGAGTCCATTTTTAGTGGAGGTTCTTCCTCCGAGACATTCGCTGCGTATCTGATTGAACTGGAAGAGGATGTACGTAAACTGCAACATCTGTTGAACGAAACACCTGCACCGACTTCATTAGAAGAGACGGCTGCATTTGATCCGATTTTGGAACTGCTGCAAAGCTGTTATATCCGCATATCGGAAGGTTCTGCGTTTGTATCCTGCCTCTCATCGCAAAACCAGAAGGACAAAAAGGCAACCCAGCTTCAGGGCGCTATCAGTTCTATTGCAGCGATGCTGAACGGCAGCAAATCGAAGTTCGATAATACACTCAGTCAGACATCGGATTCGGTGTGGGATGCCTGGATTGCTCGGGAAGATATTAAGCCGCTGGCATTTGTACTGAACGAGAGTCGCACGCTGGCTCGTGAGAAGCTGTCGCCTGAACTGGAAGGTCTTGCTCTGGATCTGGGTGTAGATGGTTACCATGGTTGGGGCAAATTCTACAACACGATTGTCAGCAAGGTGAACATTCCATTTGAGCAAGATGGGGAAACGGTGATGCTCTCCGCAGGACAGGCTGCCAACAAGCTGAGCGATAGTGATCGGAATGTACGCGAGACGGTATTCGCAAACTGGGAGCAGGCTTGGACCGATGTCGAAGATTTCTGCGCTGACACGCTGAATCACCTCGCGGGATTCCGTCTGAAGTTATATGAGAAACGTGGCTGGGATGATATCCTCAAAGAACCTCTGGCCATCAACCGGATGTCACGTCAGACACTGGATACGATGTGGGATGTGATTAACGGTGCCAAACCTGCGCTTGTTCAATATCTGGAGCGCAAGGCAGAACTGCTGGGGGTAGACAAGCTCAGCTGGAGCGACGTAGATGCACCTGTAGGTAAATCGAGTGGCAAAATCACTTACGATGAGGCAGCCATCAATATTGTTGAGCAGTTTGCCAAGTTCAGTCCTAAACTTTCCTCGTTTGCAGAGATGGCTTTTGAGAAACGCTGGATCGAAGCAGAAGACCGTCCTGGCAAGCGTCCAGGTGGATTCTGTACGTCTTTGCCACTTAGCAAAGCAACTCGAATTTTTATGACCTTCTCTGGGACACCGTCTAATGTGTCGACCCTTGCGCATGAACTTGGTCATGGATATCATCAACACATTATGGAAGAGTTGCCTGCATTGAATCAACGTTATGCGATGAATGTGGCTGAGACAGCTTCCACGTTTGCTGAACTGATTGTAGCAGATGCCCTGGTGCAGGCGGCAACAGATGAGCAAGAGAAGCTGGCTTTGCTGGAAGACAAGATACAGCGAAGTGTGGCTTTCTTTATGAACATCCATGCCCGGTTCCTGTTTGAGAATCGTTTCTATGAACAACGCAAAAAAGGCTTGGTCAGCGCGGATGAATTATCCAAATTAATGGTGGAGGCGCAGCAGGAAGCGTTCTGCGGTGCACTTGCATCAGATCACCCTCATTTCTGGGCATCCAAACTGCACTTCTATCTAACTGGTGTACCGTTCTATAATTTCCCATACACGTTCGGTTATATGTTCAGTGCGGGAATCTATGCAAGAGCGCAGCAGGAAGGTACAGCATTTGCAGATAAATATGATGATTTGTTGCGGGATACAGGGCGTATGACGGTCGAAGAACTTGCTCAGAAACATCTGGGTACCGACCTGACACAACCGGAATTCTGGCAAAATGCTGCGGACTTGGTTATTGCCGATATTGAGCAGTTTCTACAGATGACAGCAACCCAAAAATAGGTTGAACATATATAAAAAGGCTGAAATCCCGTGTTAACAGACACTGGATTCCAGCCTTTTTTTGTACAGAATCCTCATTTTCGATTCTCGAAGATTTTGTCGTAATTAAGTGAAAAAGCTCAGTTTAAGGAAGTGAAATGGCAATTAATTGTGCAAATCATAGTTAGAAATACCCAACTTTGCCGTTCTTTGTTGAATGAGCACATATGATGTCATATAATGAGTCGTAAGTCCTTGATGTATAGGACTATAAGCATATAAGGAGAGTGTTAATATGAAAATTAATGAGCTTTCATTAGCGAGACAGTTGGATCTGGTATTCAAAGAACTTGATCATGAGTTATCAGGGTTAGATTCAGGGGGAGTTTTTGTGCAAATACGAAATAACGTAATTGGGAAATTCGGTATTCGACATAATCCGATAGCTGGACGAGATGGGCAGATGGATGTGGAGGAAGGGGGGCTAAACGAAACCCAGAGAAATTCTTTCCGGGCAATGGCATTGGAGACGTTGAAATTCAAACGCAATTGGACACATGGCGAAATATCGTACGATTTCACAGTAAGACAAGGTATGATTTTGGTAGATGCAACGATGGAGTCTAATTACAATATGGCAAGCTTGATGATTCGTTACCCTAGAACCAATACATACAAGGATTCAGATATGGAGTCGACCTCATAATTAGTTACACAAGAGAAAGCGGCACTTCCGAAGAAGGCCGCTTTTGTTTTTTAACGCTACTTAAGCATTAATTACGAGCTTACGAACGACCCGATAATTGCTGCTCAGCGATTTGTACCAGACGTTTAGTGATGTATCCACCCAGAGAACCTGTCTCACGGGAAGTATAGTTACCGTAGTAACCATCTTGTGGAATCGTTACACCCAGCTCTTGTGCTGCTTCCATTTTCAATTGTTGCAATGCAGCATTTGCTTGGGGAACGACCAGGTTGTTGGAGCGGCTACCGCTACCTTGGTTTTGACTTCCGTACATATGTGTCACCTCCTTATGGCTTGGTGATGTTAGTATGGTTAGAGAATAAGGAAATATACATGATATGGCGTAAGGGAAAATATGGATAACTACAGAGCGCAGGGCACATAAAAAAGCCGACCCAATGCGGGTCGACAAGTTGTATTTGGATATCAAAATATAGGGTGATATGCGTAAAAGATGATCAGCTCGCTTAGTCTGTAGGAGGTATAACCTCAATACGTGTAAATAACTCAACAGGCTGTTCCGGTTCCAAACGAATCAACCCGGTTTGTTCATCCGATAAAGCCAAATTAGGTGCATCCGGGAGCCAAGTGTACGGTTCAATGCACAAGAACTGATCGGATTCACCTTTGGTAAAGAGAACCCAATGTTTGAAAAATGCTTCATCTGCTGAATATTTCAATGTATATCCATCTTGCCTGCGTAAGTAAGCCGTAGCCGGTTCACCTTCGGTAGCTTTCAACAGGGTATCCCAGTTACGTCCCTGCAAATTGATGCCTTCGTTCAGAGCAGACCATTCACCCAGGGATTCCAGTTCACCTGTCGGTAGTTGTTCTTCATTCTGTCCGTATATTCCGGAAACAGGCAGTTGCAGTGTCCAGTCGGCAGGTTTGCCGTCTAACAAAAACCATGTATGATATCCCATCCCGAATGGAGCAGGTGTTGAGCTCAGATTGGTGACTCGCAGACGCTGGCTAAACACAGCGTTTTGCAGACTGAACGTCATCTCAAGTTTCAGGGGAATCGGGAATTGAGCCATCCAATGCTCTTCATTTTCGGTCAGTAATTCAGTCGTAATTGCACAGCCGTCTTCATCTTCCTCAATGTCACTGACACACCAGGATTGGGTACGGTGGAGACCGTGAATATGGTTGTCATTCGCCGTGTTCTGATCGAACTGGTAACGAACACCTTCATATTCGAATTGTCCACGATGAATGCGCCCTGGTGGAATCAGAAGAGGAACGCCAAAATGGTACGGCTTCTGCAGATAAAAGGCAAGATCGTCTTCATCCGGACGGCGGACGACATCTCTGTCCTGCACTAAATCGCGAATAGAAATAATATTATTTCCAAGACGCGGCAGCAGGGTGATTTCCAATTCACGGCTATGTAGGATATACGTGTCGTAACCATTCCATTGGCCTTTGGTCACTTGTTTCATATCGATGCTCCTTTTCCCACTTGAAATCTGTCTGCAAGCAGTCGTGATGAAGCTACTGCTGCAGGCGTGTCGTTGTGTACATGCCAGCTATTTCCTGCGCTATTTCGTGTGAAGCAGGCAACAGGATAAGCAATTCCATCATAACAGATTTTGATGTCTCGGGTAAAAAAGTTCAACTCATTTTGACATTCGCGCCTGTGCGCATTAAGATGGAACTCTGAAAGCATTTATTAGAATTGAATGACTTGAAATCGATGACAGGGATAAGTAGGCCAAGAGAATCCTCTTCAGAAAGCCGGTGGTTGATGTGAACCGGTGTGAGCTCTTTACCGAATGGACCCTTGAGTGTAGGTTTGAACAGGTTAAGCCAGAGATGGGCTTGCCCCACTAGAGTCTGCCGTATAATCCACGTTACGGAACAATGAAGGCATTTCATCGGCTTGACTTGATTCAGAGTCAGGAGCAATCGAAGAAATGCGAATAAGGGTGGCACCACGGTCTCACGTCCCTTGCGGATGTGGGGCCTTTTTGCGTTCGCAGAGAATAGCAGGAGTTTATATATATAATCAGGGAGGCGTTATGGGTAATGAAAACAGTACTTTCAGGTATTCAGCCAAGCGGTAAGCTCACATTGGGCAACTATATTGGTGCAATCAAAAATTTTGTAAAACTTCAGCATGACTATCAATGTCATTTCATGGTAGTTGATCTTCATGCCATCACCGTGGCTCAAGAGCCAGCAGCATTGCGTGAACAGTCGGAAGCAGTAGCTGCACTGTTTATTGCAGCAGGTATTGATCCGTCGAAATCTAACGTATTTTTGCAATCCCATGTACCGCAGCACGCAGAATTGGGCTGGTTGATGACAACGCTGACCTCCATGGGTGAGCTTGAACGGATGACTCAGTTTAAGGATAAATCATCCGGTAAAGATTCCGTTGGTGCGGGACTGTTCGTGTATCCATCATTAATGGCGGCTGATATTTTGTTATACAATGCTGACCTTGTGCCAGTAGGTGAGGACCAGAAGCAGCATCTGGAACTGACACGTGATCTGGCAGGCCGTTTTAATCACCGTTATGGAGAGTACTTCACCATTCCAGATCCGTATATTCCGCAGGTGGGTGCTCGGGTCATGTCACTTGATGATGCCTCTTCAAAGATGAGCAAAAGTAACCCTAACGCTGGCAGCTATATTGCCCTACTGGATCCGCCGGATGTGATTCGCAAAAAAATCAGTCGTGCCACAACGGATTCCGGGCGTGAAGTCGTATATGATCCGGCAAACAAACCGGAGGTCAGCAATCTGATGAGTATCTATGCTGAATGTGCAGGTATGACGCTTAAAGAAGTGGCTGAGCGTTATGAAGGCAAGATGTACGGTCCGTTCAAAAAGGAACTGGCTGAAGTGGTTGTATCTGTAATTGAACCGCTACAACAACGATATAATGAGATTCGTGAATCTGGCGAATTGTCGGATGTTCTGGATACGTCAGCCCGTCGTGCAGAAGAAGTTGCTGCTCAAACGTTGGATGCAGTGAAAGAACGTATGGGATTTGTTCCAAGACGTAAACAGTAGTCCTGAACAAGACCTTCATATTTCACGCAATGAATAGTTAACATGAATAAAGAGGAGCCCTATTGAAGGACTCCTCTTTATTTGTGCGTTCATTATTGAACTTTATTGAACTATATGACCCGCTTAAGAAGTGGGCTCTGAAACAGCCGATTGAACTTCCTGACGTTCTTTTTTGGCACGAATCACAAATCCCCAGCCAATGTTGGCGATGGACAGGACAAACAGTAGTGCAGCAAACCAACCGGAGTAGGAGATCATAATTGCTGAAACCGTTAACAAGATAATCGAAGAGAATGCGAACCATAGGGACAAGCCTTTACTCATTGGGAAAAACCTCCATCTACAAATTTAGTGAAATTCCGTATAACCTGAAGCCTACGAGCCATAATAATCTTGCAAGCTTGCAATACATTACAGACACAGATTGAAAGGAGATTATAAATTATGGCTCAAGGATCTCGTTCTTCAAACAACTTGGTGGTACCTCAAGCGACTGCAGCACTGCAACAATTGAAAATGGAGGCTGCACAGGAACTGGGTGTAACTATCCCACAAGACGGTTACTACGGTAACTACACTTCCCGTGAAACAGGATCTTTGGGTGGATATATCACCAAACGTCTGGTACAAATCGCTGAGCAGTCTCTGGCTGGGTCTGGCAAATAATTTATTTTAACCAACAGCAACAAACAGGATAAACAGAAAGCCCGGGGCGGAAACGCACCGGGCTTTCTCGCGTATCAGTTCCTAAGTTTGATTGTGCCTTGCCATGCTCACTTCGTCAAGGGCGTGCAGATAAAAGTTTTTTATCCATCTTCTCATCGCTTAACCAGCCTACATACGTATCAATCGTTTCAAAATTCCGATCCATCACAATCACAGCGACAAATGGATATTGTTTCCGGTGTCGATAACGTACATCTGCCCAGCGGACCTTGTACCCAGCAGGCAGTTCTTCAACCTCTGCCACTGCATAGGAGGTGAAATAGAGGAAGGCACTGACTTCCGGTGATTTGCGTGAAGCAGCAACGGCCGCATGAGTAGAAGAAGAGGCGTGCAGACTCCATACCAGATTAGAACCATCCATTTTACCGATCACATAACTGCCGTCCTCAACTCGTTTAACCACATGCCAGCGGTTCCAGGATATCGTTGGAATGACGATGTATCTTGCCTGCTCTGGGCTGTTGTCGAGACGTCTGACTTTTCTGACTGCTTGTGCACGAGCAATCGTTCGCCATATATAATATAAAGCGGTCAAACTATACAACGTAACGAAGAGTGGTGCAGGGGCGATCAGATCAAAGGCCCATAACAGGATAGCTATGACATGTGTAGTGAATAGAAACGGATCAAAAATATGAATGATGTTCCAGGCGATCCAGCGTTCCGTAAAAGGCCGGGCGGCTTGGGTTCCATAGGTGTTGAACAGATCGGTGAATACGTGAAAGCCTACGGCCACAGCGGTCCAGGTGGCAACGTGTCCAATAGGGACATCAGGGAATATCAGTGCAATGACGCCGGTGATGAGCAAAACCCATAACAGGAGAAATGGCAGAGAGTGTGACAAGCCCCGATGATTCCGGATGTAAAGCGAATTGCTTTTGAGACGTAAAGCAGTATCAATGTCAGGGGCCTGGGAACCGGCGATCGTGCCAATCATTACCGCAGCTGCAAGCATGGGACTCGCTGCGACGACAGGATCGACATAAGCCAGACCGGCTAGACCAATCCCCATGACAAAATGTGTAGAGGTATCCATAAACGTCTCCTTTGTGTGGTGTATCGTTCTAAGGCATATTACTTCTCTATCTAGGTGATACCCATATATAGTGTATAATATCCGTCTGTCAGGATGCAAAACATCCCTAATTTCAAATTTATGACAATAAACTGTATTATACCCAATAAATGTACGTAGTTTGTCAAACTATTTTGGTGTTTCCTATGATAAACTTTATATCGGATACTGAGAGAAGTTGCATCAGAGAATACGCGGTCGGATATGTTACATAAATATTTATGGGCATTGTTCCTTTTAACCGTTACAATAATATAGAATCTCATAAAAAGTAGGTTTCTTTGAATACATATGTCACAGTAGATGGATGAAGCGAAACAAAGGTGATTTTGGGTTCACATATGTATGCGTATTCATAAGAGAAGATACAGAAGGGACGAGGAAGATGCTGAAAAAGTACAAATGGACATGGATGCTGCTCGGGCTCGCACTGATAATGGCTGTGTATCTGATGTGGGGCACTGTATTTGCCAGTAAGGAAAAATTACCCGAGATTCGTGAAATCCAATCCTTTTCTATGGAAAATGTAGATGGCAGTACAGTATCACTGGAGGATACGCAAGGGAAAGTCCGCTTGTTCTACTTTTATTTCACCAGTTGTCCGGATGTCTGCCCGATTACGACCTTTACGTTATCTCAGGTGCAGGATCTGTTGAAAGAGGACGACACCTTTGGTAAAGATGTCTCATTTGTATCCATTTCATTCGACCCCAAAGTCGATACAAGAGAGAAGATTAAGACGTTTGCAGACCGTTTTCACGCGGATTATTCCGGATGGTACTTCTTGCGAGGGGATATGGACAAAACAAAACAGTTCGCCAGGGACTCATTCCAGATCTTGATCGAAGGGGAGAATAAGGACGATTTTGCCCATATGAACATGATCGGGTTGGTGGATGAGAATAACCAGCTGCGCAAGGTATATAACGCATTTAATACAGAGGACGTTGTGCCAGCTGTCATTGCTGAGGATATTCGCAATCTGATTAAGGAATAATCATCTGATACTCATATTGTAAAGGCTGCCTTGGATATCAACCCAAGGCAGCCTTTTGGTATTTCATTTTAAAAGGAAGGATGTTCAGGGTATTGGATGTATGTCTCTAACCCTGCTTTCTCCAGCTGGGCAATGATATACTCATCAGGTGTTCCTTCCACACCCGCATATCCTCGTCGTGTATACATCTGTACTGCATCCGGGAAAGCATCCCGAAGTACACCTCTAATTTTTTTGCCGGAACTGTCATTATCCATAAATAAAAAGACTTCATCGTAACCGACTTGCTTGCGCAGGGTCTCCAGCTTGAGTGAATTAAGTGTTCCAAACGTACATAGAATGTTGATCTCGGGTCCAACCAGACGTTTCAGTTTGCTTCGGTCATTCTTACCTTCCACAATGACATGAATAGGCATGATATTCACCTCTTGTTCGAGAGCTTATGTCGACATTCCCCGGGAAATGTTGCAGCGAAAATCGACTGATTATATAAAATGGACTCCTTTCTTTACACGATTGCTAACTGGAGAGAACAACCCATCAAGACAATTCTCTGAAATCTTATCTCATGTGCATCATTAGGTCAGTAATAGCTTGCAGTGGCCGTTCCGGTTACGGATCGTTCTTCCGATCGCTGTTGTCTCCATATATTTCTGATTTGCTTTTATAAAGTTAATATTTGGAGACAAAGGCGAACGCTACCGCTTCTTCAAAATCGATTACGTCCCCTTCACTACTTTTGGCTAATTGTTCAACTTTAATGATCTTCAATAAGATAAAACCTTCGGTGATTGTAAAAGATAGATTTCCCAGTTAGCTTTTATCAACGTGTAAAACGTCAGTCCATTTTATATAGTTTAGCTGTAAATGGGGGAATGATGCAAAGCTAATGAAAATACAGGCCTAATTGCTGTTATAACGGTAGGAAAGCAGAGCTTGAAACAGGCCTAATTTAATATACTTTTGGGATCGGCGAGGGAAGCTTCGCGTCTGGATGTATAGTATGGAAGCAGCAGCATACCAATCATTAATAAAACAAAGGCGATGAAATAGGGTGATAACCCGATACGAAGTTGTCCAGCTGTGATGGGACCGATGAAAGAGCCGATGGAGGTGGCAATGGATTGCAGCGAGAAAATGCGGCCCAACTTGCTTCCTCCGCTCAGACGGATAAATAGGGTAGCCATAGCTGGAAAGATGATGCCTTTGGACATCCCGAGTACAAACAATACGGTGGACAACGGAATTTGCGGAATGGCTGCCATCACAAAAAAACACAAGGACATTAACAGCACGCCCGCAACCAGACGCAGCTTGGGGGAATACCGGTTTAGAAATAACATGCTGAGGGTGAAGAGTGCCCCAATACTGATAATAGAGAACAGCAGTCCGGTAGACATGATGGACGATTGTCCTCCGCCCCGCAGGGGTAATTCGAAGAAGAGAATCCCTTGGGCACAGGCAATCACCAGAGGCAAGGCAAAGTATCGCCAAGACACCGGCAGGAATGCACTTGTGGCATCTGCTGGTGAAACAGCAGGTTTAGCAGGTTCCGTTACTCTCTCATGCTGCTTGATGATGCCACGAGGCATCGTCATGAAAGCAATAACACCAGTGAGAATAAGCAGATAGCCCAAGCCTGAAAATGTAGCTGAGAATCCCATGGAACCTACAATGATCGCACCGGCTGCTGGTGATACGACAGACGCGAGGGTATGCACTACCCCGTGACCCGACATATACTTCCCCTGTTTCACCGGATCGCTGGATAACTGTGCAAGCAGGGCGAGACATGCAGGAGACAGGAAGGCCAGTACAAACCCGCTGATGGAACGCAGCGCCAGCAGTTGCCATGGTGTCTGGACATAGGCTTGCAGGAGCAGGATGAACCCTGCACCGAGCAGACTGAATACAATGTAGCGGCGACTGCCATGTTTATCGATTTGTGTTCCAGCAATCAGATTGCCAGGAAGATGTGTTAAGGAATAGATGCCCATCATCCAGCCAATGAAGGTAGGGGCGGCTCCCAGCGAGATGGCAAAAGGAGTCAGAATGGGATACTGGGCGTGCAAATCAAATACGGCAAGGAACAAAAACAGGTATAGCCAGATGGCCGTTTTCACATAAGCCCCTCCTTGTTAAGCGATGCATGTTCAAACTACAGGTCTTGAACGTGTTCCCCGTTCTCCCGGAAGAACCTCATGGTACTACTTGTACGCCCGGCGGGACGAACTTAGACCGTTTATTTTTAAGGGAGAGGGCTTAGCTGACAGCAGCTTCGGAAATCATGTATAATATTCGGGAGTGTTACGAATGAATTCTAATACGGAAGGTGTAGTCATGAACATAGAAGTAATCAAAGAGTTTGTGATGCAGAACTGGCTGGTGATCGTGGTTGCATTGATCATATTGTTCTTTGTTCTGAATGTGGTCAAAACCGTATTGAAATGGGCGATTGCCATCATCATTATTGCGGCTCTACTGATATACAGCGGCATCTCCATTGATCAGATCAAACAGACAGTAACAGACGTACAATCCAGCACGATGGATACATTGAAGAAGGAAGCAACCAGCATGATGCTTAAGGAGGCTTCCAAAGCGAAATACGTCAAAGGACAGGATGGAGCGTTCACCATCACAAGTCCCAATGTGGAGATTAAAGGCAGAACTCAATCGGATAAAGTCGATGTGACCTTCCGCGGAATTTCACTTGGCGAATGGAAACTCGACAATGAAACGATACGTACGTTTGTCGAACAGGCACAGGAGAACAACAAAACAGCACCAGCATCGTAGTAAAGGGGGAATCGGTACGTGCTGCAGAATTGGCTGGACAGCCTGAAGGAATTGAATGGCATCACGATTATGCTGCTGCTGATTGTAGCTGCTTCATTATTGCAGGGTTGGTCCAGAGGGGCTTCGCGTTCAGCAGGCAGACTCTTTGGGTTCCTGATGGATGGCATTATGGCGGTCATTGGTATTCTGTTGTCGATCGGTTTAACGTTGTGGCTTGCGCCATATGTACAGCAGTGGCTGTCTGAGTATGCTTCAGCCATGCCTAACCGTGAGTTGAACCGGTGGGAACAGATGTATTATACGTTGGTTACGGCGATTGCAGATTTTCCGCTAATGCGGTTCGCTGTATTATTTGTACTTAGCTATGGACTCATCCGACTGATTCTCGGGTTTCTCTCATCATTTATTTTTAGCAGCAGGCAGGGGTCAGCTGAGGAAAGTGCGCCTAAAGGTATGTTTAGTCGGTTGACGGGTGCAGTCATTGGCACGATCATAGGCTCCGTCCGCGGAATGATTGTCATTGCGGTTTTGTTCATGATTGTCAGTCTTTACCCTGGAAGCATGTTCAGCCGATATGTGGAAGCATCCCCGATCTATATGCAAGGGGCCAAATCGGTTATCGAACCGTTGTCTGGCACGTTCATCAAGGACAAGCTACCCGTCTTTACGCAGGCTGTGCAGAAGGAACTGGGCGGCATCCTGCAACGTAAATATGAAGTCATCGACCACAATATTCCGACGGATATTGAATCTGCAGCGAGTGAGATTGTCAAAGGCCAATCGACAGATGAAGCCAAAGCAAAAGCGCTATACGACTGGGTAGGTTCACGTATTCAGTATGACTATGGTAAAGTGGATGACTATGAGCAAAAGGGCATATGGCATGAACAGAATCCACAGAATACATTTGACACACGCAAAGGCGTATGTATTGATTATGCCCGTCTTTATGCCGTGATGGCCCGTTCACAAGGACTTGAAGTCAAAGTGGTTACAGGACTTGGTTATAACGGCCAGGGAGGGTATGGTCCGCATGCGTGGAATGAGGTGTATTTGAGTGATTCCGAGAGCTGGGTTCCGCTTGACCCGACATGGGCAATCAGTGGAGACTGGTTTAATCCTCCGAATTTTGCCGACACCCATCTAAAGGATCAGTCAGCTTAACATTACAACGGACATGGGTCCGGAATATGACGACGTTGCCAGGTTATCATGCCGCGAAGAACCAGTTTGAGCGGTATGCATCAAGTCATGAAAGAGGTAGGATGGATGAAAAAGCATTCCAATGAGAAGGATGAACTTACAGACAAACGGCGCTTTAGTTACCGAATGAACGTATTTTTCTTCGCTTCCTTTGTTATTTTTAGCGTTATTATTGTACGCTTGGCCTTTTTGCAATTTGTGGAAGGGCCTGAACTCAGTCAGGAAGAAGCAAGTAACATTACCAAAGATGTACCACTTCCTCCTGTGAGAGGCACGATCTATGATTCTACAGGTGAGGTGAAGTTGGCTTACTCCAAGCCCATTCAGTCTCTCTACCTGACGCTTTATAAAAACTATGGGGATGTTGATGGGAAACCGAGTCCTAACATAGGAGAAGTACAGGATATTGCAACCCGGTTGCATGATGTGTTTGAACAGTACAAGCTGAAGGATTCAGAGTCACTTACGGTGGAGAAAATTATTGAAGAGATGGACTTGAACTCCCGCAAAGCGAACGGTTTTATGCCGCGTCTGATCAAGAGTGATCTGTCCGAGGAAGAAGTTGCTTATTTCCTACAGCACAAGGACGAGTTCAAAGGTATTCAGATCGTCGAGGAGAGTGTGCGATTCTACGATCCGGATACGGTAGCGGTTCAGACCATCGGTTATCTCAAGAAGTTCAGAAGTTCGAAGTCCTTGAACAAATACAAAGAGGTGGATGAGGCCAATAAAACGCAAACGGATCCGGGCCTGGTGTATACGGAGAATGAATTTGTAGGTTTTGATGGACTGGAGTTGCAATATCAGGATGCACTCCGCGGCAAAAGCGGATATACATCCGTTGATGTTGATTTGCGTAATTTGCCTGAAGGTGTAGCAGGTTCTACCCCGCCGCAGAAAGGTTACGACCTGATTTCCAGCATTAACAAGAACGTTCAGGTGAAAACAGAACAGGCTATTACAGACCAGCTGAGCTGGCTCCATCGGAATCCGGTATCCGGTAAATTGCATCCAAATGCGAAGACGGGATATGCCGTGGCGATGGAAGTGGATTCGGGAAAAATTGTAGCAGCTGCCAGTATGCCTGATTACGACACCAATGTGTGGAAAACAGGCGGTGTAAGTACAGAAGATTATGAAAAAATAAAATATATTTATCAGAATGGTACGATTCGGGGCTTCCCGCCGGATGACTCTGGTAAACGGGCGGAATCTGTTGTGTTGCTCGGTTCAACGATCAAACCACTTAGTGTATTGATCGGTTTGAAAGAAGGTTTCTTCACTACAAATACCGTATATTCGGATAGAGGTTCAACGACCTTTGGTGGAGACAATCGCAGAGTGCAGAACTCATCAGGGCATGTGTATGGTGCAATGTATCCTCGTGATGCGATTCGTCATTCCTCAAACGTGTTTATGATCGACGAGATCGGGAAGAAACTGTATTCGAAGTATGGTGCAGAGGGTGTTGACGTATGGGATAAATATATGGAGCAATTCGGTCTTGGTGTATCTACAGAGGTAGATTTGCCTAATGAGCGGCCTGGTCTCAAAGAATACATGGAAAGCTCCGAGAGTTCCTTGACCAAGTTGGTATATGCCTCCTTTGGTCAGCAAGGAAAATATACAACTATGCAGTTAGCACAGTACACCACAATGCTTGCGAACAAAGGAAAACGGATGGAACCACAACTGGTTAACGAGTTCCGGGATTCGGAAGGCAACGTGGTCAAGAAAGTAAAACCGAAGGTACTGAGCACGGTGGAGTTTAACGACGCCTACTGGAACGAAGTGCAACGAGGCATGGCTACCGAAGTTTCGGCATTTAGCGGCTTCCCTTATGATTTCGCCAGAAAAACAGGAACATCGACGCAACTCGTCGGCGGTAAACTGGTGGATAACGGGGTGTTTATCGCCTATGCCCCACGTAATAATCCAAAGCTTGCTGTCGCTGTAGTTATCCCCGAAGGGGGCTTTGGATCAAGCAGTGCGGCTCCGGTTGCACGTGCGATCTTCGATGCCTATGACGAGGAATTCGGTCTCGACGGTGTACCGAAAAAGGACAAAAATAAAGAATCAGATTCGGAATCAGGCACACAGTGATGTGAGGCATTGGTTACAGAGGGGACCCTTCGTGGGTCCTCTTTTTTGTTTTTACGCGGAGAATGGATCGTAAGAGTGAACTAATTAGTTGCATTAATATGTAACCATATGAGCTGTACCACGTTTATATAAGGGAAGGGTAAACGCGATCCGGAGAACGGGATAACGTTGATATGTCAGTGTTTACATTGAAATCCGTAGATTGGGTAGTGTAACGGTTCTGTTTACGAAAATGTAACCAAATATTGAAAGACGTGACAGCTAACCTTTGGTAGACTTGTATGAGAAAGGATTAAATATGGATTGAACACGTTCACAAGACGGATTAAATATTTTATTTTTATAGAGGAACGGGAGAGGCTTAAAACATGTTTAACCGATTGAGGAAGAAACCCATGACTGAGGAAGATACACCCGTCAACAAGCCTTCCACCGCAAGGCTGAATCTGTTTTTTTTCGCGGCATTTGTCATATTCAGTATCCTTATTTTCAGGTTGGCCTTTGTGCAATTTGTGGAGGGTCCTGAACTGACGTATATGGAAACGAGTCGTAATACCAAAGACATTCCACTCGCACCTGTTCGTGGTCCCATCTATGATGCGACAGGGGAAGTCGCGCTGGCTTATTCCGAACCTGTACAGTCCCTGTATGTGTTGTTGTACGAGGATTATCGGAATGATGAACGTAGACAGGAAGCAGAGGAGCTGGCTCATGATTTGGCGGCTGTGTTTAAGCAGTTTAATCCAGGGGACAAAGAGCAGCCGGACGCGGAAGAGATCATCAAACGATTGGATCTGGATTACCAGAAAACGTTCGGGTATGTGCCAAGATTGGTGAAGTCGGATCTATCGACTAAAGAAATTGCCTTTTTTATGGAGAAAAAAGCAGAATATCCAGGTGTTATGGTGCTGGAAGAAAACATAAGAAAATATGACCCGGATGGCGTAGCGGTTCAGGTTGTCGGTTACACAAGAGAGTTCAAACGGGCACCAGATTCCATTGCCAAATATAAGGCAATCCGCGAGGGGGCAAGTACCCAGCGTGATCCTGGTCTTGTGTACCATGAAGAAGAGAAGGTTGGCTTCGATGGGCTGGAGCTTCAATATCAGGAAGAACTCCGTGGACGAAGCGGATATCAGTCCATTGATATTGACGCACGTAATCTGCCAGATGGGACGATGTTACAAACACCACCGGAGAAAGGCTACAGTCTGGTTTCCACCATTAACAAGGAAATTCAGATGGCTGCACAAGAGGCGATAACGGACGAATTGCGCAGACTTCCCAAGGCAATTACCGGATACGCAGTAGCCATGGAAGTGGATACGGGGAATGTGGTAGCTATGGCAAGTATGCCAGATTATGATCCGAACGATTGGGATTATGACAAAATCAAATATGTATTCCGGAACGGAACCACTGAATCGTTCCCACCGAATGATGCCAAGCCTAGTCGGGCGGAATCCGTTGTACTCCTTGGATCAGTAATCAAGCCGCTAAGTGTGCTTATTGGATTAAAAGAGGGATTATTTACAGCAGGAGAGACCTATCATGATCAGGGATATGCGGTTTTGGGGAAAGACGGGCGACAAGTGAAGAACTCGCATTCTGCGTATAATGGTTCTATTACGGCGAGAAGAGCGATTGAGAAATCCTCCAATGCCTTCATGATTGATATGGTGGGTAAACGTTTGTTACGTAATTATGGCTCAGAGAAAGGCATCGATGTCTGGCACAAACACATGCAGGAATTTGGCTTGGGTGTGTCTACGGGAGTAGATTTACCAAGTGAATACCTGGGTACACTGGAATATAAAAAGGATCATGAATCAGCTCTAACACGTTTGGCATTTGCCTCCTTTGGACAACAAGCCAAGTACACCACGATGCAACTCGCCCAATATACCACGATGCTTGCGAATAAGGGTAAACGGATGGAACCACATCTGGTGAAGGAAATTCGTGACGCGGACGGTAATGTGGTGAAAGAGATCAAACCTAAGGTGCTCAATGAAGTTGATTTTGCCGATGCGCACTGGAATGAAGTGCACAAAGGTATGGTTACCAAAGTAAGTTCATTTGACGGTTTCCCATACGATTATGCACGGAAAACAGGAACATCAGAGCAGGGGACCGGACCGAACAAAAAAGAGAATGGTGTATTTATTGCCTTTGCACCACGAGATAATCCGAAGCTTGCTGTAGCTGTTGTTGTACCGGAAGGTGGATTCGGGTCAGTCAGTGCTTCACCGATTGCACGGAAAATTTTCGATGCATATGATGAAGTGTATGGTCTCGATGGAACGCCGAAAGGTAAGAAAGACGAAGGAAAAGACAAAGAGTAATGCAAAAGAACCTCGCGGAAGTTAGCTCTTTTAACATCGTGACCGAAAGGTTTATGAAGTGAATTAAATATATTTGGACAGGCAGGGGAAATAATCCCTTGCCTTTTTTTTTGGCTTCGGATAAAATTTGCACAAGGGAAACATTATTAGTCTTGATTAAAATTTAATACCTTGTACAACAAAATTAGATGTAGACAAGTATTTTAGGAGAGGGAAAGGGGACGATTGAATTGTTAATGGTGAAAATGAGGAGTATTCAGAGGGGGGTCATTACGCTAGCGGCTCTGGTTCTGGTTATTGTACTTACGGCATGTTCCAGTGATGCAGAGACGAGCAGTGGTGGCAAGTTACAAGTAACCGCTACAACGGGAATGATCGCTGATGTAGCACGTGAGGTAGGCGGGGTATATGTTGATGTTACCGGGCTAATGGGCCCGGGAGTTGATCCCCACTTGTACAAGGCATCCCAAGGTGATATTCGCAAGCTGGAACAAGCAAAAGTCATTTTCTATAATGGACTGCATCTTGAAGGCAAAATGACAGACATTTTGGAGAAAATGTCCTCAAGCAAGCTGGTTACTGCTGTTACAGAGACTATTCCAGTCGAGGAGTTACACTCAGGCAAAGATACAGGCGGCACCGAATATGATCCACACGTCTGGTTTAACGTCAGCCACTGGATGCATGCGGCAGAAGCCGTACGCGATACGCTCGTGGAGGCGGACCCGGGCCATGCGGAAGAGTACAAGGCTCAGGCAGAGGCGTATCTGGCGAAGCTCGAAGCACTGGATGCCGAGGTGCGTGAGAAGATTCTGGAGATTCCGGAAGCAAGCCGGGTATTGGTTACGGCGCATGATGCATTTGGATATTTCGGTCAGGCTTATGGCATGAAAGTGATGGGGCTTCAGGGCATCAGTACAGCAGCCGAATATGGTGCAAAAGATGTTAGCGAACTGCGGGATTATCTCGTGGATAACCATATCAAAGCAGTATTTGTTGAATCGAGTGTACCTGCAAAAGCGATGGAAGCCATCATTGCCGGAGCAGCTCAAAAAGGCCATACGGTCAGCATTGGTGGAGAACTGTTCTCGGATGCCATGGGGGCTGAGGGAACGGAAGAAGGCACATACATCGGTATGATTCGCCACAATGTTGAGACGATTGTAGAAGCCCTGAAATAATGAATCACATGAAGAGAGGAGTTACAGGATTATGGAAGATACAACTTTATTGGAACAAACTCCTAAGAAACTGAACAATAGTCACTTGCAGGGAACGCAGCCAACATCGGCTCCTCTCAGTGTGAGGGATCTGGCCGTTGCGTATCACAAAAAGCCGGTGCTTAGCAGCGTATCCTTCGATATTCCGGAAGGACAGCTCATCGGAATTCTCGGACCAAATGGTGCAGGGAAATCAACACTGATCAAAGCGGTTCTGGGACTGGTACCGAAGATGCATGGTGAGGTACGGATCTTCGGACAATCGTACAGGGAGCAACGTCGCCGCATCGGTTATGTGCCCCAACGGGAATCGGTGGACTGGGATTTCCCTACACATGCGCTCGATGTGGTGATGATGGGACGGTATGGTCATCTGGGCTGGTTCCGTCGTCCGGGGAAAAAGGAGCGGGACTTGGCGGCACACTGCCTGGAGCAAGTAGGCATGGGCGACTACATGTACCGCCAGATCAGTCAGCTGTCCGGTGGACAGCAGCAGCGTGTCTTTCTGGCACGGGCACTGGTGCAGGACGCAGATCTTTATTTCATGGATGAGCCGTTTGCAGGTGTGGATGCTACAACGGAGAAAGCTATCATTTTACTTCTGGAACAGCTGAAGAAAGAAGGAAAGACGGTACTGGTCGTTCACCATGATCTGGCGACAGTCGAGGAATACTTCGACCATGTGCTGCTGCTCAATGGACGACTCGTGGCTGGCGGACCGACAAGCGAAGTATTTGTACCGGATACACTGCAAGAGACGTACGGAGGCCGGATTGCGATGATCGGAAGCCGGACGGAGAAAGGCCAGGTGTAGTGCATGTGGAACTGGATCATTGCCATCTTATCTGACCCCAATACACGTTGGATATTGCTTGGCTGTCTGTTGTTAGGATTCAGTAGCGGAATTATTGGCTCCTTCACCTTTCTTCGTAAACAGAGCCTGATGGGGGACACCCTTGCTCATGCTGCTCTGCCCGGAATCTGTATTGCGTTTATGTTAACGGAAACGAAGTCCGTAGGCTTATTTCTGTTCGGTGCTCTGGTGGCTGGCATTGTGGCTACATTTGGAATTTCGTGGATTACACGTTACTCCCGGATCAAGCAGGATGCGGCGATGGGGATCGTGCTGACCGTATTTTTCGGGGTTGGCGTAGTCATGCTTACGCGCATTCAGCATGGGGCGAGTGGAAGCCAAAGCGGACTCGATAAATATTTGTTTGGACAGGCGGCATCCATGGTCATGACGGATGTCTATGTCATGGGGGGGGTATGTCTCGTGTTACTGATTGCCTGTCTTGCCTGGTTCAAGGAATTTAAGCTGGTGAGTTTTGACCAGGGTTTTGCACGAGGCATGGGTCTGCCAGTTGCCATGCTGGAGCAGCTCATTCTGCTCTTGACGGTGATCGCGGTGGTTGCCGGGATTCAGGCGGTGGGTGTGGTGCTTGTCGCGGCCCTGCTGGTGACTCCGGCTGCAGCGGCACGCTGCTGGACCGACTCCCTTGCACTCATGGTATTATTGGCAGGCATATTTGGTGCATTGAGCGGAGCGACGGGTACCATCTTCAGCACGCTCGTGCCCAATCTGCCGACAGGACCTGTAACGGTTCTTGCGGCTACGGTGCTGTTTGCCGGATCAGCCTTGCTCGCCCCACGTCGTGGATTGTTAGCCCGACGGTTGCGTAGTATTCAGGCAAAGTCCGCATATATGCGTGAAGAGCGAGCTACACTCCAGACTCTCGCCGCACAGCGAAATCAGCAGGAACGGGGGGAAATGTAATGGCAACGTTTTGGATTATCTTGACGGCCGTTTTGGTATCTTCTGCTTGCGCCATTCTGGGTTGTTTTCTGATTCTGCGGCGAATGGCTCTGGTCGGTGATGCGATCAGCCATGCGGTTCTCCCCGGTATTGCGATTGCTTTCCTGTGGAGCGGTTCCAGAGATTCGTTATGGATGCTACTTGGTGCAACAGTGTTTGGATTACTGACGGTGTTCTTCATACAGAGTTTGCAGGCAGGTGGACTGTCGTCTGATGCCTCGATCGGAATTGTGTTCACAGCACTCTTCGCAGTAGGAGTCATTCTGATTAGTCTGAACGCCCAGCATATTGATTTGGATCTGGACTGTGTCTTGTTCGGAGAGATCGCTTATGTACAGTGGGATACGCTAACCCTTGGAGGTACCGATGTCGGTCCGAGGGCAGTCTGGATGCTGGGTATCACTTTGCTAGTCATCCTCGTCGTTATTGGGCTGTTCTACAAACAGTTCAAGCTGTGTGCCTTCGATCCGGCGCTGGCTGCGGCCTGCGGCATTCCAGTAGTGCTGTTCCACTATCTGCTCATGGGACTTGTTTCGATGACGTCCGTAGCTTCATTTGAAAGTGTTGGTTCGATTCTCGTGGTGGGCATGCTGATCGTACCAGCGGCGACGGCTTACCTGCTCACAGATCGTCTGGGCAAAATGATACTGTATGCCGTCCTGATCGGAGCAGCATCTTCGGTTGGAGGTTACATCATGGCATACGCCCTGGATGCTTCCATTGCGGGCTGCATGGTAGCTGTTGCTGGAATTCTGTTTGTTCTTGCACTGCTTCTGTCACCGAAACATGGCATCGTATTCCGTTACGTTCGTCGCAAATTCGCGGCACGTTAATTCATAGAGATTGTTAGCCGCCTGCTTTGCAGGCGGTTTTTTATGATTGGACTGTGAACGAAGAAAAATTCAATAGCAGCCCCTCCTGCTGGAGTGAGCTGCTATTGGGATGCCTAAAGGTGGCAATGAGGTAGATGAATATAACAATCCTTACGGTTTCAAAGGCACCCGATGAACCCCTTGGCTTCCTCCCGGTGCGGTTCCGAGATACACATATTTCCCTTGGTTTACGGCCGTGGTGATGCCATACAATGTTCCTTCTGGATCATGCCAACTACGAATAAGCTCTCCTTCTGGTCCATATTCTGCAACAAGTCCGTGTTTCACCGGGGCACTGGCTCCATTTAACAAGGACTGTGGAACTTTGGACATCGTCGCTGCTAACCAAGGGTGACTATGCATGTAATCGGCAAAAGACAGACGGGTTGTGAATACCCCTACCCAGAAGTGTCCCTCTGCGTCACGGGTGATATTGTCCGGAAACCCAGCCAGATTCTCCGCAAAAATATCAGAGGTGCCTTGTTTGGGACCCTTCAACCAGTACCTGGTCAACTGGTAATGATACGATTCTGCGACTAGCACGAAGTCTTCTTCGGCAGACAGTACCACCCCATTGGCAAAATATAAATCCTTAAGCAGAACGTTCGTCTGTTTGGTCAGTGGATCATATTTCAACAATCGTCCATGCGGTTTATTCTCGGCAATTTCTTTGAACATGACTTTGCCATAGTTAGAGGTATCGGAGAAATAAATAGATCCGTCTTGCGCGATGTCCAGTTCGTTCGCCAGGTAGATCGGCCCCCCATCTACTTCAGTGGTTAGTACTTCGATGTTTCCGTTCGGGTCAATGGACAGGAGCCCTTTCTGAATATCCGCCACAATCAAATTTCCGGCAGCATCAAATTTCAGGCCGTTAGGTGTTCCATGGGTATCAGCGAATACCTCTGCTGGCTGTGCCTTGTCTTCGGCGTCAAAGGTTACTCTGTAGATTTTGCCGTCGGAGTCACCCGTATACAGTCGCCCTTCTTTGTCAAAAGTGATAAATTCCGGGAACTTCGCGCGGCCGGTAACCAATTCAGCGGAGCTAAGTTTGTTGTTCTCTTTCCAGGGACCCTCCTTCTCAAAAGAAGGAGCAGCAGGTGCAGACCAAACAGCGGGTTCTACCGGGGCGGGCATTAGCAGGAATACAACGATTCCCAGCACAATTACCCCTAGCAGAGTCAGGCTCCATTTACGAATTTGTTGACCAGTGGATCGTTTGCGTTGTTTTTGTTCTGTTGACATATTAATCCTCCTTAATACACTGTTTCTTTTGGGGAACAACGTTACCGAAACTCCAAAAAAATATAAAATGAACTCAAGACCATTTTCAGTAACATTGTTTCCTATAAGAATCATAGTAACCAAAAGAAAACGATTGTGTCAAATTCTTTTTTTTATCATGATGACTTCATTGACAACTTTTCTGCTAATGGTTAGAATGCCTGTTAGAAGTCGGAAACGTGATAACTAATTGAAGGTGATCCTTATAAGTAACGAAGACAAGCCCTCACCATCCAAGAGGCGGGCATTAAAAACATATCAGCAAGCTCGCCTGCAAAATACGGAAAATCTCCGTAAGCTTGTGGTTGATGCGGCTGCAACCATTTTGCAGGAAGAAGGTCCGGAGGCTGTTACTGTACGCAGAGTATCGCAAAAGATGGGCTGCTCCACCAAGATCATTTACAGTTTGTTTGTCAATAAAGAGGGCCTGGCCCAGCAGTTGTATCTGGAGGGCTGCAAATTGCTCGCCAAGCGTTTGGAAGAAGTGCCGCCGTCCTCTGACTTCTTGCAGCATTTACTGGATTTGGGGGAAGCCTTCTGGCAGTTTGCGCAGGATTATAGTAGCTACTATAAGCTGATGTTCGGAGGGGCTTTTGCAGAGTTCAAGCCGGATGCAGAGAGTATGCAGGGAACGATGACTGCCATACACCGCTTGCTGATTCTAATTAGCACTGCCCAGAAGCAAGGACAGATTTCGGACCAGGAAGAGACCGAAACTCTTGTTAGTACTATATGGGCATCGCTGCACGGTGTAATCCACCTGTATATGGGCGGGTTCCTTGGTGATGTAAAGGCAGCCCATACCGTATATAAACAAACCATGAATCTGATGTCCCAATCCTTGTTTGCAGTATCCAAGCAAGACAGAGGAGCGGACAGGGGATAATTGGATTTAATCTTGGCTACGGGTTAGGCAGGGAAAACAGGCAGATTGACTAAGGTTAAGCTAAAAGCGGTTCATCTGTAGGAGATGGATCGTTTTTTATTTAGGAAATTATATATTACATAAAATGTAATAACTTCGAAGTGTAATCCTGAGCGGGTTATTTTGTTGCAGGTCGACGATCTGTGGTAAAATGTCGTTAGCTGTGACGTCCGGAGCGTCCGATTTTGCGGATGCCGGGCGATCTTGTTGTGAGTTTAAAATTAGGGAGAAATAGAGAGACAACCTAGGAGGAACTACTGTATGAGTGAATTGAAATACAAATTGCTTGCATTGGATATGGATGGAACATTACTTAACGATAATCATGAAATTACACAGGAGACCGCCAAGTGGATTCAGATTGCCATTCGTCGGGGTGTACATGTGTGCCTTTCTACGGGAAGAGCTGTATTCCATGCGATGCCTTATGCGGTCCAGCTTGGGCTGGAGACACCGATGGTAACCGTTAACGGTAGTGAAGTCTGGAAAGCACCGCATGATCTGCATATGCGTCATCTGATGGATCCGGCATTGATTCGTAAAATGCAGGAGATTGGTGAGAAATATAACAGCTGGTACTGGGCATACTCCGTGGAAGAGCTGTTCAATCGTGATCGCTGGACGGACAATATTGAAGGTCTGGAATGGCTAAAATTCGGCTTTAATACCGAAGTGGATGAAGCTCGTCACCAGATCATGATGGAACTGCAACAAATGGGTGGTCTGCAGATGACGAATTCTTCACCTGTTAATATCGAGATCAACCCTGCTGGAATATCCAAAGCCAGTGGTGTAGCTGAGGTTTGCAAACTGCTGGGTATCGAGATGTCCGAAGTTGTTGCTGTCGGAGACAGTCTGAATGATCTGGCTGTCATTGAGGCCGTAGGTCTGGGTGTAGCGATGGGCAATGCGCAGGAGCAGGTCAAGGAAGCGGCTGATCTGATCGTAGCGAGTAACAATGAAGACGGCATTGTTGAAGTGATCCGTGAACATATTTTGAAGGGGGAGTAACCTTTGCTCGCAACCATTGCCTGGATTTTAATTGTGCTGCTGTTTGCAGTGGGGATGGCTGGAACGGTATATCCCATATTGCCTGGTGCTGTAGCGATTTTCTTTGCGTTTCTGGTCTACGGCTGGTTCTTCAGCTTTGATCCGTTTGGTGTGTGGTTCTGGATCATTCAGATTCTGATTGTTGTTGTGTTGTTTGTGGCTGATTATGTCGTCAGCGCATGGGGTGTGAAGAAGTTTGGTGGCTCCAAGTTATCGACCACGCTGAGTACCATTGGTGTTATCATTGGTCCATTTGTCATTCCGGCATTTGGACTGGTACTAGGACCATTTATCGGTGCTTTTATCGGTGAACTGATCGGAGGTTCTTCACCTTCCAAAGCGTCGAAAGTTGGATTTGGTTCCGTCGTGGGGCTATTTACGAGTACTGTGATGAAAATTATTTTGCAAATCGTCATGATTGTTCTCTTTATTATTTGGGTGGTAAGATTCGCCTAAACGTTCAGGATTAGCTTCAACGGGATGCACGTCCGGTGTGGAGGAAAGAAGGGGAATTCGTTTGTCTAAGAAAGAAACATTCATTAGGGGTACGCTCATTCTGGCGGCCGCTGCACTGATCGCAAGAGTACTCGGATTGGTTCAACGGGTGCCGCTTGAGCATATCCTTGGAGATGTCGGTAACGCATCGTTTACGATCTCCAATACGGTATATTTAATGCTGTTAACTGTAGCAACGGCGGGCATACCGAGTACTCTGAGTAAAATGGTATCGGAACGTTATGCGCTCGGACGCGCGGGTGAAGCTCAACAGATCTACCGTGCAGCCCTGATCTTTGCAGCTGTTGCCGGGGTAGTCATGTCTGCTTTATTGTGGTTCGCGGCACCTTATTATGCTACGTATGTCTCCAAAGTACCGGAGTCGGTCAGCGCCATTCGCGCCTTGGCTCCAGCCTTGCTGCTGTTCCCGGCCATTGCGATGATGCGTGGATATTTCCAGGGACGCGGCAACATGACAGCGGGGGGTATTTCACAGATTGTTGAACAGTTCGCCCGTGTAGGTACAGCCATTATCGTGGCTTATGTCATGCTGCAATGGAATTATGATGACCAGACGATTGCTGCGGGAGCCTCATTTGGTGGGGTATTGGGAAGTGTGGGTGCCTTCGGTGTCATGCTGTACTTCACCTTGAAGCTGCGTCGTAGCGACCGTGCTGCCCAATTGAATTACGAGCGTGCAGAGCAGTTACCAATGCGAGGTATCTACAGTGATATCTTCAAGCTGTCTATTCCAATTGTGCTGTCTTCACTTGCGGTTCCAGCCATTAACTTCATCGACTCATCCCTTGTGGTACCACTGCTTAGTGGCCAGATCGGACTCGAAGAAGCGACTGGTGTACTTGCGATCCTGGGTGCGAAAGCCCAAAGTATTGCGGGTATTCCTCCGATTCTGGCTATCGCTTTGAGTCAATCATTGGTGCCTGTCATATCGGCAGCATTTGCCCGCAAGGATGAAGCTCATCTGAAAAGTCAGGTTACACTTGCCTTGCGCATTTCGATTCTGACTGGTATGCCGATTGTCATTGCACTTTGTGCGGCAGCATATTCGGTCAACGGATTGCTGTTTACCAATCTGGATGGAACACCGATCATTGCCTTGCTGACATTCGGTACCATTTTCCAGATTACGATGATGACCACCAACTCCATTTTACTAGGGGTAGGGAAACCGCGGATTACGATGATCAGTGTCGCAGCAGGTGTTGTGATCAAACTGATCGCAAGTCTTATTCTGGCGCCAATCTTTGGCATTTACGGCATCATCATTGCAACGGCCCTTTGTTTCCTGGTTATCACATACCTGAATCTGCGGGTCCTTCGCAAAATCGTTGATTTCTCCATCATGGGAGAGCGTTGGAAAGGGTTTATCATTACAGTGTTGCTTGCAGCAGGTGTAGGATTTGCAGCAAACTGGATTGGCAATATGATCTTTGGACTCTTCCTGCCAGCACGCGTATCCTTCTTGCTTACCTGCCTTGTGGTTGGTGTGCTTGTTGTTGTGGTGTATCTGGTTCTCATGGTTGTGCTGCGTGTACTGCGCAAGGACGAGCTGGGCAGTTACCCTCGTATTCTGCAAAAAATTCTTCGTCCACTTATGCGTCTTCAACGTGGAGCTGGGCAAAGAGCTTAAAAATGCAAGGAGCACCATTCAAGCATTACTATTTTGTGAAAATAGGATACAAGCTCTGTCTGCTGTTAAGCGGACAGGGCTTTTTGTATAGATAAGGAGAGCTGAGCGACTGAACTTTACATTAGTCCAGTAAGCGAGGATTAGCGGTACATCGGGGTTCACATCATCCGTCTTTGCCTGCTCTATATGATCTTTAGATTAGTGTGTGATGGCTTTAGCATCATGAGCCAGTGCTGTTTTCAGCATGCCATACCGATGTTCGTGACTCATCTCGAATAGCCATGGCCGACGTGGTGCCGTCAGATAACCGAGACAATCCCGAGTCTGAAGCCAGTCCTGTCTGGTGATCGGTTCGTAAGGCGTGTCTCCCCATACGGCGAGCAGTTCCGGACTATATAATCGTTGCCCTTCGGGTAGCCATTCCTCATCCAGTAATGCCTGAGCGTATAATGTATGTTCACCTGCCTCGTCTTCACGATTGGTAAACAGGCCAGGCCAATATTCAGCGCGCGAGCCACGATGGGGAACCAAACGTGCGAACTCCAACACTTGGGTGTGTACTTGCTCCACGCCAAACAACAAGGCATATAGCCCTTTGCCAAACATGATTCGCTCATCCAGCTTGCCAAAATGTTCAATGACGCGTCCTGCGAGTCCTGCTCCCCGTCCAAGAGGGAAGACTATATGATTCAGACCTGCCAAATTATGCAGATGGAATGCGGGTTTGGAAAGTACTTCTTTTTGAAAATAAGGATGCTGCACCACCCGGCTCTCGATATAGTTCTGCTCATTAATAATTAATGCCACACTTAGCAGTGAACTGCATCGTTCCAGCCAAAAGCGTTCCCAAAACGGCGTCATAAACGCCGATACGTGAAAGTGCGACAAGAGATGGAAACAGCTTCGTCCGATGCGACGGCTGTTCATATACAGCAGAAGCTGGGGATATGCATCCTGAAAAATGAGTGCATTGCATCGCTCCAGCAGCCGATACATACGCTCGCGATCGCTCTGATTTTGTAGATTATGCATCAAGTCACTCTGAAGATCTGTCATGTGATATCCGCCGTTGCGAGAGACCATATGGGCCAGCAGTGCCCAATGCAGTTCGGGATATTGCTCATAACATTCCAGATAGGCTGCCGTGCGGGTGATATTACTCCGATTGTGCTCCTGGGTCAGTGTCTTAATCTCTTCCAGAATGATGCAATCTTCTTCACAGACGAGTGCGCTTTGAACCTGGTCCGTGCGTGCAAAAGATTTGCTGCTGGCAGGCAAAAAGCGCTCCACCTCAGACTGTAAGGCAGCTGCCGTATCGGTATCCCACTCGATGTCACGCAAGGGGTGACGCAGCTGTGCTGAAGCTTGCCATGCAGCCTGTTTGCCACGCCATATTTCCCGGGCAGCACCCGGAATGGAACGAACCATCTGCAGGAGGGACCCGTGATGTTGTTCGCTGGAAGAATCGGTTCTGGTGGAAGTCATGATGTGACATCCTTTCGTTATGTTCTGGGTTTAATTTCACAGACCATGTGGTTATTCTAAGTATGCGCTGATTATTTGACTTCCACTCGCCAATTTGCTTCACTTAGGGTAAGACAAGGTACAGAAAGGGAGATGAACCGAATGGAACAGATTACTTCCAAACCGGCTTTTGATGTAGCCATCCAATCCCCACGTTTGACGATTGCCGTATTCAAGGCAGACTGGTGTGGTGACTGCAAATACATTGATCCGTTTATGCCTGAGGTTGAAGAGAAATATGCACGTGAGCTGACTTTGATTGAAGTCGACGTGGATCAGGTTGGAACCGTTAGTGAAGAACAGAATATTCTTGGCATCCCAAGCTTTGTGGCGTATACAGATGGCCGCGAACTGGTACGGTATGTGAACAAGCTGCGCAAGTCGAGAGAAGAGATTGAGCAGTTCCTGGATCGCGCAGTTGAGGTGTACAACACGATCCATAAATAATGTTATATAAGTTCAAATGATGAATATTCACACAGGCACTACGATGCCAGAATAACCTTCCGATCGCTGTTATCCCCAGATTTCTTTGATCCCTTTTATAAAGGGGGAAATATGGGGATAAAGGCGAACGCTTCGCTTCTTCTGGTTATTTCTGTCCTCTCCGTTATTGTGAAAATGTTTCATTGAACTTATGTAAAAGTATGACAGGTTCATGTAAAAGGGTATAATACAAAGAACGCCATTTCTCTTGAAATAGGGAAATGGCGTTTGTGTGTTCGACATGTTCTATGTAAGAAAAGTTTCTGTACATATCCTCAATGACCTGTGGGTCATTATTTCACCAGACGTTAACATTTTGTCACAAAGCGCGACGTCAATGAACATTTTATCCGGTATAATGAATTTAGTTGTGAAATAAGTGTCAAAGTACCGAAACAAGCGGAGAATATTCTTCGCCATCTTAAACCAACAGCGGGTGAGAAAAAATTGAAACACTTAACTTTGTTTAAATGGTTAACCGTATTAACCTGTCTTGTCATGTTTCTGGCCACTTTTGGTGGAGGCATTGTAACCAAAACGGAATCGGGCCTTGGCTGCGGAACGGAATGGCCTTTATGTAACGGAAAACTCGTTCCCGCACATACTGTGGCTTCACTCATTGAATATTCCCATCGCGCTGTAAGTGCACTGGCTGGACTGTTGTCCATTGCCTCGTTTGTGGCTTTTCTGCGGTTTGGCAAGTCACGCCGTGACCTGCAATTGTTCTCTTTCTTAACTCTGGTATTTGTTATCGTCCAGGGAATCATGGGGGCTTTTGCCGTCGTCTTCTCCCAATCTTCAGCAGTCATGGCACTGCATTTCGGCTTTGCACTGATTGCTTTTGCCAGTTCCCTAATGATGGCGCTGGGCATAAGGCAGGAGGCCAAAGATGGTGGATTGGAGCGCCTGAATAAATACCCTCGGGTCACTAAAAAATTCAGGAATCTGGTCTGGTTCTCCACCATTTACACATATCTCGTGGTATACACGGGTGCATTTGTGAGCCACACGGATTCTGCCGGCGGATGTTCCGGATTTCCGCTCTGTAACGGGCAGATTATTCCTGAGCTTTCAGGTGGGGTAGCGGTTGCTTTTGCTCACCGTGCAGCAGCTGCGTCGCTCGTGATTGTTATCGCAATCCTGGGTCACTTCGCTTACCGTAATCATCCGGACAATAAGGAAATGCGTACTCTTGGTGTGATATCCGTTGTTCTTATTCTAATGCAAGTAGTCATTGGTATTTTCATGATGGTGACAATGAACCGTCCGGAAGTATACATGTTCGTAGCTCTTGCTCATATGCTGGATATCGCCCTATTGTTCGGAGTATTAACGTATATGAGTTTCCTGGTGTACAAGCTGCATCGCCCGGTTAATCGATTCTAAGATATAGCTCTCCATTCTTGTGGGCTAAACATGAAAGTTCACCATCCAGTGATGTACATCATTGGACAGGTGGACTTTGTTTGATGTCAGGGAGATCAGGGCAACCTATGGCAAGCAGCAATTACACGGAATGGATGATGTGTTACGTTTACGGTGATGAATTCTTGTTGATTTGGAAAAGAGGAGGTTAGATATGCTGCGAACGTTGTTGGGGGAAAAACCACGTATAAACGAAGGTAAATTGAAGGCAGCGATGGATGCAATGGCACTTACGCTTGAGTTATTTCAGCGACAAATGCATGTGGACCATGATCCCACGCATGACTATCGGAAGCTGTATGTGTGGACGCAGGGACTCATCTCCTCACTGGATGAACTGGAGCAAAGCTGTTTCGCTGCTGCTCATTTTCGCAAAAAGGTCGTTGCAGGTTCAACGGACGATATGACGCCGACTGAAAAAGCCGAGTATGCCCGATATGTGTATTTCTACAAAGATGGCTTTATCCGCTGCTTTGCCATTCTGGATAAAGTGGGCACGGTATTAAATGAAATATTCCAGCTGAATACTTCCAATACCAAAGCGCATTTTTCTTATTTTACGGTATTAAGGCAGTTCGATTATGCGAGGGAGCATCATGATCTTGCGTTGCAATTAATACAGATCAAGGACTCTTATCGTGAACCGATGAGCAAGCTGCGCAAACGACGTAATATGGAAATTCACTACATGAACTCAGAAATGCACGATGACCTGTGGCAGTTACATCAGACCCTGCAAGGTAAAGTGAAATTGGAGGATCTGAATCAGCATGTGCAGGAAATGCGTCAGGGCGTGGATATGGTCTGTGAAACGTTAACAGCCTCTTATAGTTATATCAACAAAATATGGAAAAGAAATAATTCCCTTTGACAAATCGGAATACTTGGAATATACTGAGTTTCAATTAGAATGTTACAGTGACAAAGATTGAACTGATATTTCAAAAGTTACGTTCACATTATAAAGCATAAACTACATGAACTTATAAAATCCTACAACAACATATTTCTTATCGAGAGCGGCGGAGGGACAGGCCCGATGAAGCCCGGCAACCGATTTGTAACGACATGATACATGTATCATTCGTTATAGATGTTAGGTGCTAATTCCTACAAAATGGTGCGAGACACGATTTTGGCAGATGAGAAGGTATATTCTTTCACGTAAAGAGCCCTCTTTGTATCTGCAAAGGGCTCTTTTTTTGTACTTTAAGGGGAGTTTTCCTTTAGATCGGGTAAAGATACATGTAGGTGGTTGGAAAGGGGCAAGTGCGATTGATTGAATTAAAAGGTTTAACGAAAACGTACGGCAAAGGGGCAAAATCTACAACAGCGTTGTCCGAGCTGAATTTAAGCATCCAAAAGGGCGAAATCTACGGAGTGATTGGCCATTCCGGAGCGGGCAAAAGCACATTGATTCGCTGTATTAATTTGCTGGAACGGCCTACGGAGGGTGAAGTATGGGTTGACGGAATCAACCTGACTGAACTGAGCAAAACCGAATTGCAGCAACAGAGACGCAAAATCGGGATGATTTTTCAACACTTTAATCTGTTATCCTCGGCAACGGTATATGACAATGTAGCTTTTCCATTAAAGCTTGTGAATACACCCAAGGAAGCCATTGATCGCAAAGTGAAGGAAATGCTGGCACTGGTTGGTCTGGAGCACCATAGCAGCAAATATCCGGCTCAATTATCAGGTGGCCAGAAACAACGTGTAGGGATTGCGAGAGCACTTGCAAGTGATCCGAATGTACTTCTCTGTGATGAGGCTACTTCAGCACTTGATCCGCAGACGACAAATTCAATCCTGAAGTTATTACTCGACATTAATGAAAAGTACAACCTCACGATTGTACTGATTACACATGAGATGCATGTCATTCAGAACATCTGTGACAAGGTGGCTGTCATTCATCAAGGTGGCATTGTGGAACAGGGACCTGTAACAGATGTGTTCCTGAAGCCGCAACATGCGATTACGCGGGACTTCATGATGCGTGACCATGAAGCTGGACTTGCTCTGGAAGAGACCGCTCTGGCGAATGCAGGCGTTGAATTGCAGGCAGGTGTTGCTTCCAAACTTGTGAAGATATCTTTTCTGGGTAACAAAACATATGAAGCGATTTTGTCCAGAACGGTACGTAAAACGGGAGTGGATTTTGCCATCCTGCAAGGAACGATCTCTACGATTAAACAGGTTCCTTATGGACAGCTGACCGTTCGGTTCGAGGGTGATTCAAATGCGATTGATCGGACGATATCAGAACTAACCGCTGAGGGACTTGATGTGGAGGTGCTTCGTTAGATGGATTTTTCAACAGTTCGCTGGGAAGAGGTTGGTAAAGCCTCCATTGAGACACTGCAAATTTTGGGTGTATCAGGCTTATTTACCGTTATCTTTGGTTTGCCGCTCGGAGTTCTGCTGTTCATGACAGCCCGATCTGCTTCGATCAAATCACGGACGGTGTACATTATATTGTCCTTGATTGTGAATATTTTGCGCTCAGTCCCATTTATCATATTAATTGTTGCTCTTATTCCATTCACTCGTTCACTCGTCGGTACTGCTACAGGTGTGTTAGGGGTTATACCACCATTAGTTATTTCAGCAGCTCCTTACTTTGCTCGATTGGTGGAGACGACGTTGCGAGAAGTTGATCGGGGTGTCATTGAAGCGGCACAGTCGATGGGTGCATCGACCGGACAGATTGTAAGACGGGTATTACTGCCTGAAGCATTACCTGGTTTGGTTGCTGGGATTACCATTACCATTGTTACGCTTGTCTCTTACACGGCGATGGCGGGCATGGTTGGTGGTGGAGGACTGGGAACGCTGGCAATCAACTATGGGTATTATCGTTATCAAAATGAAATCATGATTATATCCGTAGTGTCGATGATCATTCTAGTGCAAATTCTCCAGATGGCTGGAGATCGCTTGGTTACATTTTTCACCAGGAAATAACACATAGATAACATGATGGATATGCATTTATGCGGATGCCACATGAAAAATGATTAGAGAAGGGGTTTTACACATGAAAAAATGGTCTTTTGCTTTACTTAGTCTTATGTTGATTGCGGTTCTCGCAGCTTGCGGAAACAACAAGGACTCGGATAGCGGCGCAGACAATTCAGCAGGTGCACCACGCACGGTTGAATTGAAAGTTGGAGCTTCACCTACACCACATGCAGAGATTCTGGAAAGCATCAAGCCTGAACTGGAAGCACAAGGTATTCGTTTGCAAGTCGTTACATTTAATGACTATGTACAACCTAACCAGCAACTTGCTGACAAAAAATTGGATGCAAACTTCTTCCAGCATCAGCCTTACCTGGACACAGAGAATAAAGAACGTGGATTCAACCTCGTTTCTGTAACACCTGTTCATGTTGAACCTTTTGGTGGATACTCCAAGAAGATTAAGTCTTTGGATGAATTGGCTGACGGCGCAAAAGTAGCAATTCCAAATGACCCATCCAATGGTGGACGTGCACTGTTGCTGCTCGCGAAGGAAGGTATTATTACGCTGAAAGACAACACAAATATTTCATCTACGATTCAAGATATCACAGCCAATCCGAAGAACCTGGATATCATCGAGCTGGATGCAGCCATGATGCCTCGTCAATTGGATGAAGCGGATCTGGTATTCATCAACGCTAACTATGCGCTTGAAGCGAACCTGAATCCGGCTAATGATGCTTTGCTGATCGAAGATCTGCAAGGTAACCCATACGCAAACATCCTCGTTTCCCGTGAGGACAACAAGGATGCAGATGCAATCCAAAAACTGGCTGCTGCTTTGCACTCCGAAGAAGTGAAAACATTCATCAAAGAACGTTATAAAGGTGCAGTTGAACCTGCAACTGAATAATTCACAATATGTATGATATGATGTGAAGCTATTAACAATAAGCCGTATATCTCTCCAGAAGAGATATACGGCTTATTTTATGTTTCCTAAGTGGGTGCTGACGTGGGGATCAACTTAAGTCAGAGTTTTTCCGGTTTATCAGCGCTAGAGTGATGTCCAGATTGGCGGTAATAGGATAATTCATTCTGATCAGCATACTGCTGCTCATCTGCTTCTTGCAGGTACGTCCTCTCGGAGGGAGAGAGTGTTTCTTCTTCTGCGTGTGAGCTTTTGATCTTGTATCTGATCCAACCGATTAGCCCAAGAAGGACAACCAGGATCAAAGCCCATCCTTTTTTGAGCAAAAGAAGAGCACTGAATTTCTGGGAAGCCGTGTACCCGATCCCGCCCATCAGAAGACTGTTGAGCCCTATGGTGGATGTTTTGTCAGTCGAAGCATTGTACTCCTCGTAGGTATATCCTGCATTGATACTAATTTGATTAAGGACAGTTTCCTCGAATGCCTGGCGGCTCTGTTGAAAGTTAGCCGTATCTGTAACCAGAATGGCTGTAATGTACCCTTCACGCGTCAGGAGCTTTACATTGTAATTGACCATGGCTTGCTGATCAGCGTTCTTGAAACCAAGGGAGTAAACCAACTGATGTTTGGTACTGTCATATGCCGGTTCGATTTCCCACCCCGTTATGTACGTTCTATATTCAGGATCAAGTTCTCTGTTATCTTCTTCTGTGCCTCGGATATAACTGCTTAATAGTTCTTCGGCACTCAAATTCTGATCGTCATCATGGATATGACCTGTTTTCACGTACTCAAACACAACATACCACGAGCCGAATTCACTATTGCTGGTTAGGCTTCCGATTTCATTCCCATTAGGCTTCCCATCGCTGTTAAGTATCGAGCGTTGGGTATTGGCCTTATCCAGATAGGAATGGCTCTCAGGGACTTCCAGGGTGGCCTTACCGTCCAGAGAGACAGATGCTGGTCCAGTAATCCAATCATACTCATCAGGTGCTTGTTCAGTCTCATATGCGGCTGATACCTGTAAGGCACTAGAGACTGTGAACAAACTCAACATTAAAAGTGTAAGAAATGATATCCATCTTTTGTTATTCATTCATGTAGAGGTCCTTTCGGGTTATATCCTCGACAGTACCATAGGTGTTTGATTTCGATCAAGATATATTTGGAATTAAAGGTGGATAATCCCTTGTGGATAAGTGAGTTGTAGGAGGACGATAAATCTTTTATACTGGATAGTGACTGCTCTTTGAAGAGGGGGATGAACGTGAAGGGAAAGATTGCCCTCATAACGGGAAGTGCCAAAGGTCTTGGTAAAATGACGGCCCTCAGTCTGGCAGATCAAGGGTGTCATATTGCCCTTAACTATGTACACAGTAGAACAGAAGCTGAGGCTTTAAAGGCTCAGATTATAGCCAAGGGTGTGCGGTGCATTGCCATCCAGGCTGATATATCCAAGGTGGAAGATATCTCTTCATTGGTTGAGCAGGTGGAAGGCAACCTGGGCAGCATTGATATTTTGGTGAATAACGCGGGTCCATTTGTCCGTGAACGACGATTATTTGCGGATTATTCTGAAGCTGAGGTCCAGATGCTTGTGCAGGGAAATCTGTTGGGACCGATGGTACTGGATCAGCGTGTATTGCCAGAGATGAGACGCAAGCAATGGGGACGCATTATCCATTTTGGCTTCAGTCATGCTGGAGAAGCAAGATCTTGGCCTCATCGCGCCGTATATGCGGCTGCCAAGGTGGGTCTGGTATCTTTTACAAAGACACTCGCGGTTGAAGAAGCCCCGTATGGAATTACGGTTAACATGGTATGTCCAGGTGACATTCGTGGTGCGAACAAAGAGAAAACGATTGATGAAATGGCAGGCATCACCGATGTCGAAACGCCAAGAGGGCGACCAGGCAGCGGTGAAGATATTGCACGAGTGATTACGTATCTGTGCCTGGATCATTCCGATTTTATAACAGGCAACATTATGGATGTATCTGGAGGACTTGATCCGATTCGTCCAACCATACAGCGCGATGATACTTAAAAGGTGAATTGAAGGATTGTACGTGGAAACCCGTCAAAGGGACAGATGAAATGGACTCTCTGCATATGCACACAAAAAAAGAGCCCTCCGCTTCATGCGAAGCGAAAGGCTCTTGAGGTTTATTTCGTGAAGGATTGATTAGAATACTTGTACGACTTCTTGTACACCCTCTACTTCTTCGAGAAGGGCACGTTCAATCCCGGCTTTTAAGGTAATGGTGGAGCTTGGGCAACTGCCGCAGGCACCGACCAGTTTCAGCTTAATGATGCCGTCCTCCACGTCGACCAGTTCCACGTCACCGCCATCGCGCTGCAGGAACGGACGAAGTTTATCAAGCACATCAGATACCTCATCATACATGGTGCTTTGTGCGTTTTCGCTCATATTGTTCAACTCCTTTCCTTCCTATATTATATTACAAATGGCCACAAATTAAAATGGTCAAACAAAGCAGGTGAACCTAAATGAGACCGATTATTGAATTTTGTGCCAATAATATGCATTTTGGCACAGATGAAGTCATGGATCAACTGGAAGAAAATCCAGACTATGACGTGATTGAATACGGCTGCCTCACCAACTGCGGCCAATGTTCCATGACTCCATTTGCACTGGTGAATGGTGAAGTTGTCATCACGGACAAAGTGGAAGATCTATATAACGCCATTCTGGCCAAAATTGCCGAAGCCGATGTCTGGGACGAGCTCGATCTCGACTAACCGAGATGGCGCTTGGACATCCAGAGCACACCACTTTTCAAAATACGAGGTACACGTCCCATCATGGACGTTTTGCCCATCAGCCCAAACCCAGACTTCTTGCCGAGTGCACCCAGTGTGCCACGAAGCTTGAGTGGATGTGGATTGGGCTTTTCGCCTTTCCAGAGGGCATGCTGAATATGGGCGATCTGCTCACCCTGTACTTCCGCAGCTTGACCGCTAGGTGCATAAGGTACACTGGCACAGTCACCAACGACATACACATCGGTATATTCCGGGATTTGGTAGTATTCATTCAGGACGACACGTCCTTGAGGGTCTTTGGTCACGTCCAGATCCTGTACCACTTTTACGGGCTGAATGCCTGCAGTCCACACGACAGCATCCGTTAGAATCTGTTCATCCCGGTTATAGATAGCATTAGGTTCAACACGTGAAATGGCGATATGCCCGCGTGTCTCTACCTGATGTTCGTTGAACCATTCATGCACATACACGGATAGACGTTGCGGGAAAGCGGATAATACACGTTCACCACGATCCAAAATGCTGATGTTTAGATCCGGTCTGCTCTCACGAAGTTCGGCTGCCATCTCGACCCCACTTAATCCACCGCCTACGATATGCACATTACCATAGGCTTTGACTTCATTAAGGCGAAGGTAGGTCTCGCGTGTTTTGCTAAAGCTCTGAATGGTACAGCTATAGTCTTCGGCACCTGGTGTATTGTGGAAACGGTCCGTACAACCAAGTCCAATGACAAGTTTGTCATACACGAGCGGGTCTTGGCCTTCAAATTCAATCTGACGCTGTTCCAGGTCAATCGAAGTAACTTCTCCATAACGGTAAGTGACTTTATCGCTCACTGGAAATTGGATACGCAGGTCATAATCAGATACGGTTCCTGCTGCGAGTGCGTAATATTCGGTCTTTAATCCCTGAAAGGGGCTGCGGTCCACCAAAATAATTTGTGTATCGGATGGAATTTTACCCTCCAGAAGTTCCTTGATGATGGTGAGGCCGCCATAACCGCCTCCAAGAATGACGAAATTTTTCATGACTCGGCTTCCTTTCTGCATCAGTCCCACTGAAATGGGGCTGTAAACTGTGGAGCAGCTATGCAATAACATAGCTGCTCCTTTTGTTTGGTTTTGAATAATTAAAAAGTAGACGTTAAAAATTGAAGATATTATTCAGCAGTTCGCACCACTCGAATTCAAACGTCTCCCTATAATGAAAGCTGCGTTCTGGAGTGGTGCTGGTACAATATTGGTTGTGATGGAGTTATATCCTATTCGTACACTTGAATTTCATTGTAGAACGTATCACGTTCTACCGGAATACGTCCTGCACCCTTAATGAGCCATATGAGCTCTTTACGTGTAAGGCCTTCAGGAGTGAGTGCACCTGCCGCATGACTAATCCGTTCGCGAACGATTGTGCCGTGTGCATCCGAAGCACCGAATCCAAGGGCAACTTGAGCTAGCTGTGGACCGATATTAATGAAGTATGCTTTGATATGATCGATGTTATCCAGCATCAGACGGCTGATCGCAATCGTTTTGAGATCCTCATAAGCCGAGTTACGACGCATAATGCTCGCGTTTTTACTTTTTGGCTGCATGGAAAGCGGGATAAAGACCATGAATCCGTTGGTCTCGTCTTGCAATTCACGGATCTGCACCATATGGTTGACCCGGTCCTCATAGGATTCAATCGATCCATACAACATCGTAGTATGTGTACGCATGCCCAGGTTATGAGCAGTACGGTGCACCTCAAGATAACGATCCACGTTCGCTTTGTCTACACGCATTTTTTTGCGATATTCATCCGACAGAATCTCAGCGCCGCCACCAGTCAATGTTTTCAGACCTGCTTTTTGCAGCTCTTGCAGAACTTCCTTAATACTGAGTCCGCTGATGCGGGTGAAGAAATCAATCTCGGCTGCCGTGTAAGCTTTCAGTGTAACATCCGGATATTTCTCGTTTAAAGCACGCAGGGAATCGACATAATACTGAAAAGGAACATGGTTATTATGTCCGCCTACAATATGGAACTCACGCACGCCCGGATGAATATGCTGTTCTACATAATCGATCATTTCCTGACCAGATAATGTATAGGAGCCTTCTTCACCCTGGTCTTTACGGAAATTACAAAAAGCGCAGTGGGCTTCGCATACGTTCGTAAAATAAAGACTCATGTTTTCGATGAAATATACTTTCTTACCATTTTTCCGCAAGTTGGCCTCATTGGCCAGCTGGCCCAAAGTCAGCAGATCATCTGTTTCATACAGATATACGCCGTCTTCTACGTTCAGCCTTACGCCGTTCTGCACTTTCTCAACGATTTCAGCCATTCTTTTGTCTGTGAACGGTGTTACCAATGTAGACATACTGTTTCCTCCTGTTCTTAACCGGATTTGAGTTGTGTGTAGGATCTGTATACAGAACTACATAGCAAAGATGCGGTCAACTGCCGCCTTCTTATATGGACTAACTCTTATTTACCCGGTGCAGCGTGTGCTGCGTACGTAAAGCTAATTTTTTCATTAAAGTGAGTCCTGTGACTCTATATGCATTGGGGACTGCGGACAGTCTCGAAATGTGAAAAAAATTACAACTCTATATATGATCGTCACCTGAATAAGTCATGACAAAATATCGACATTTCAGTGCGACCACCTATTCATTATAAACCTCGTGTCGCGGGGGTTCAATACACTGGGAAGAAAAAGGAGTAGAGGGGGAACGCGGAAAGAGGCAAACATGACTTGAGACCCTTGACGGGGTGGAGTATAATTTAAAGAAGAGTTAATGAAAGGTTGTTCAAAAAGTACGCTTTTGATTACGAAGGATGCCTAGAGGCATCTCAGCGTCGAATATGGGATTCAGCCGAAATGTCCGTTGCTACGTAGTTTTGCCTACGCTCCGCTACTCCATTTCTATCTTCATCCCATCTTCTTGGTACTGAAAAGCGCCCTTTTGAACATGATTTTATATGAAAAAGGAGAGTGACCTGGCATGATTAACATCAGCGAAACGGCTGCTGACAGATTGAAAGAGATGCTTGCACAGCAAGAGACACCTGGTATGTTCCTGCGTCTTGGCGTAGCACCGGGCGGTTGCACCGGATTTTCGTACGCCATGGGCTTTGACGATAAAGAGTCCGATGAGGACTTGTATATGGATATTCAGAGCATGAAGGTTGTAGTCGAGAAGGAAAACCTGAAATACCTGGATGGACTTGAAATTGATTTTGAAGAGTCCGGTATGACGGGTGGTTTCACTATCCATAATCCGAACGCGGTAGCCACTTGTGGTTGTGGATCTTCTTTCCGTACGAAGGAAGACGCGGGCGTACCTGATAAAGATTGTTAAACTGGCGCGGGTTTGAGCGCATTCGGTAACGGATAACGGACGCAAGCATGTAACGGTAGCCTTACCAGTGCAGATTGTGAATTGCGCAGATATTTCGGTAGGTTAACAACCCGGGAAGATGAACGTTATCAATCCTTGAAATGCCATTTCAGGGTTGTGAATCACGACCTCTATGACGTATTAGTCTCGTACTAATTACGTTGTGGAGGTCTTTCTTTTATGGTCCGAAAAAAGGAAGGGTTCCACTCTCAGGCGGAAATCACCACTATTTTTCTAATGTACATAGAAATTCGAATGATATAGATTAAAACAACCACTCAAGGTTTTTCTAATTTCAGTCCTGTTTTCTATAACAATATGTAAGTATCGCTGAAACAAAAAAAGTACTGATTGAAGTTGTAAGTTGCAATCAGTACTTTACATTAGTTAATATGTTGTTCTCCAAAATATTCTTTAGCTAATTAACTTCATTTGAATTATGGCTGCACGATTTTGTCGAGATAATAATTCTGAATCCATCCCCAGGCTTGATATTTGTAACTATAGACATAGAGGTATGTCATCCCTTCTGCAACAACACTTTCCGTTCCGCCATAAACTACATCTCCGTAAACATGCGAACCAATATTTACTCCAGTTGGTGAAGGTGTTTTTCTAAAATTAGAATAGTCATTCACTCTATAGTATGAAGATAGAGCCAGTATGGATACATCTGAATTAGGTAATTCTTGAGTGATAGATGTTGCCTGTGTAGGTTGGATTACTGTATTACTAACATCTTCAGAAGCAAAGACTCCAGAAACAGGGATTAACATCGATGCAACTACGGATGTTGCGATGAATTTTTTTAACATGGCTAAACTCTCCTTTTTTTTGAATAGATTATAATTCGCTAAAATGAGTAAAATCACCGAGTGAGATGAAATAGAGTTATCTCTGATTACAAACAAATGCAAAAGAGTAAACTTAAATTATAAAATCAATTAAACCTCCTTATATTTACTTTTTTTTCTTTTATATCCCATCCCACATATATAATGTAACATATATATGATGGAAAAATATTGTAAAATATGTGTCATTTTTTTCATATAATCTAAGGTTATCTATTCCAGATTAAAATGTCATTTTTATAGTTGTATGTGGAAAACTCTATAACTACGCTCTTTTTCATAGTCTGTAAATGGATAAAACAGGAAAAATATCGAAGTGATTTTATTCATATCTTTATAAATTAGAAGATTGAGTTCAGTTTGTGGGTATCCTTTAATAAGAATACTGTCTGAGCGAGAAGAGTTGACAAACCTAGTTGTAACAACTATAGTTACAATATAAAGTTCAAACATAAACAATATCGATAATTTAAAGGAGAGATCATGATGAACATTGCAATCATTGGTGCAACAGGCAAAGCAGGAAGTGTAATTTTGAAAGAAGCAGCAGACAGAGGGCATAAAGTAACGGCAATCGTTCGTAATGCATCCAAATTGGAAGATAAAAGCCTGAATACGCTGGAGAAAGATGTATTCGATCTTACAGCAGAAGATGTTAAAGCATTCGATGTGGTTGTAAATGCATTTGGTGCACCAGCGGGTAAAGAAAACCTTCATGTGGAAGTAGGACAAGCGTTGATCAACATCCTGAAGGATGCACCAAACACTCGTCTGATCGTTGTGGGTGGAGCAGGAAGCTTGTTCACAGACGAGTCCAAAACATTGCGTGTCTTTGAATCCCCAGGATTCCCTGATGCTTATAAAGCAACTGCAACGAACCAAGGCCAAAACTTGCAGGATCTGCAAGCATCTTCAGGTATTCAATGGACATTCTTGAGCCCGGCTGGATTCTTTAATCCAGAAGGCGTACGCACCGGCCAATATCAAGCAGGCAACGACGTTATTCTCGTGAATAGCGAAGGCAACAGCTACATCAGCTATGCAGACTATGCGATTGCTTTGGTTGATGAGATCGAAAATCCACAACACAAAAACGAGCGCTTTACCGTTGTTGGCGAAGTGAAGTAACACTTTTAGATTATAATATGGAACATACAAACGGACGCCGATCTCAACAGATCAGTGTCCGTTTTTTTTATGTTATCGAAGAGGGATGCTCTGCAATAACGTTAGACAGGTTAGATGAGTATCGTTCAACTTCCAACTACTCCTTTGAATCTATGTTATATTATTCTAAAGATGGGAAGGAAATGTGATTGGGTGAAAACCATCTTCTCTTCATTGGAATTTCTGCGAGTTCAAAAGTATAAGGGAGTGAACAGTTGTGAAGATGTATTCTAAAGGAGTCATACTATTGATATTTGTGGTTTTAATGATTAGTGTATCGAGTGGTTCAGGGTTATCCCAATATACAAACGTTAAAAATACGATGAATCAATTTCACATTACTTCTCTTTATCCGAAAAATAAGAATGGACAGACATATGGTTCTGCCGCATATGCGACTTCTCCAGAAACGGAACCTGATTTAATCTTGGCTACTGGTGTGGATGGTACAGAAGGATATCTGCTGAAAAAAGACATGGATGGCGAGCAACCAAAAACACCTGAAGAAGCTATTGCGATACAGAACAGCAGATCACCAGACGGATGGGATATTCCACTGTATGACAAAGATGGTGAAACCGTAATTGGCGTGTTTCATGTTGGAGGAAAGTGAAAGTAACCAAAATAGGATCAAATGTGATGCTACCATACATAGACGATTCTTTTCTGAATGGCTTCCTACTACAGGATATGAACAGGTCGACGGAATGGAATTTGAAATTACTGGTGGTAAAGATGGACTGAATTTTGTTGAGCTATGGTTTGCTGTAAGAAAAATATCTTAGTTTTATTTCTTTTAGATTAGTCTTGAATGGTAACTTAATAAAGACAAATGGAGCAACCAACTGTGTCCGATTGGTTGCTTCGTTGTTCATTCACCTAACGGCCAGGGGAAATGCAACATTTTTCCTGTTAAAGAGGTCAATAAAGATGTACGAATTAATGTTATGAGAAGAAGGTGGATAAACTGAAGCTTCGTATAATCATGTTGATTTTTTTTATCTCTACCGTGTTTTTTATTTCTGATGTACAAGATGTTAAAGCCTTGTCATGTGCCGAATCGGGAGGTCCCCAAGAACAGTTAGAAATATATGATGGAGCTGTTTATGGTGAAGTAAAGCAAGTAAAGGTCGACTTGAAGCAAGAGGGATTTACGGGGACCAAAGAGAAAATTAGATATATTTTAGTGGAAGTTGAGAGGAGTTGGAATACTGAAGTTGACTCTCAACTAATTATTGCAACTAACTTCACATGGGGATTTGATTTCAAGGAAGGTAACAAATACTTAATATACTTTAGCGAAGTGGATGGTGAATTAAGTAGTAGTCCGTGCAGTTCAACCATCGAAATGAACAATATTAATCAAGCAACTGAACTATTCGGGGAAGGCTTTCCACCAAAACAACAAGTAAACGTAGAACACAAAATGTGGTTTATGTTTGAGCAAGATATTGATTTGTTTATCGTAGGTGTAGTCGTATTTGCGGCGATCTTTATCTTCTTCATGAGAGTAAGAAAGAAAAAACGCAAAGTATAATTTGGTAGCGCTAAACGGGGAATTTTGCTCAAAGAAAAAGTCATTTGAACTAGGCATGGATTCCTGTATGACCTATTACCCCCTTTACTTAAACGAGGATCGAGGCGTATAATCCGTTGAGATATCAGAGCAATAAGAGGGGATACAGTTATGAATAGTGGATTAATCAACGCGATCATTGCGTATATCATGTGGGGAGTTCTCCCGCTGTATTGGAAGTTGTTTGAAAATGTACCAGCAGGTGAGATTTTATCGCACCGGGTTGTCTGGTCATTTGTCTTTATGGGGATTTTCGTTGCCGTCCAACGTCGTTGGAGTGACATGAAGCGCATTCTGGCCAGTCGTTCGACCCTGCTGTCCCTTACCGCGAGTGGGCTGCTAATTGCTATTAACTGGCTTATCTTCATTTGGGCGGTTAACAACGGTCATGTCGTTGAGACAAGTCTGGGCTATTATTTGAACCCGTTGCTGAACGTGTTACTGGCGGTTGTCTTTCTTCATGAAAAGCCAAACCGTGGACAGTGGCTCGCGATTGCCATCGCTGGTGTCGCGGTGCTTATCATCGCCATCGACTACGGACGTTTCCCATGGGTAGCGATCTCGCTGGCCGTGTCATTTGGCTTGTACGGTCTGGCTAAGAAAAAGATTAAGCAAGACGCTTCTGTGGGTTTATTTTCGGAGACAGCTGTAGTTCTACCCGTCGCACTGGGCTACTGGATCTACTTAGCCATAGTAGGAAAAGCAACGGCATGGACGTTACCTGCGCCGATGTTCTTCGAACTGCTGCTTTCCGGTGTGGTGACGGCGCTGCCGCTGCTGTTCTTTGCAAGGGCGGCTGCTCGGATGTCGTTGTCCACACTAGGCTTCGTACAGTATATTGGGCCGACAATCATGCTGATCCTGAGTGTGTTTGTGTTCAAGGAAACGGTCTCGCCAGTTCTGCTTGTTGGTTTCGCACTCATCTGGACAGCGCTTATCGTATACGCTGCCGCATCGATACGTGCTACGAGACTCGCTAAGGTAAGCTGAACAGAGGTATCTGAATCGTTATAAATGCCCTTTCTGCCAATGAGGTGGAGAGGGCAATTTTTTGTTTGTTGGGGAGCGATAGGTCGATAAAAACTAAAAAGGAAGGCTGATCAACGTTATGGTAAAATACAGGAGTAGTAATCAAAAATAGTAACTAAAAATAGTAACCAAAAAGAGTAATCGAAAAACGAGGAGGCGACAGATATATGATCGTTAATGACCGTTACCGCAAACATGATCCATTCTTTGTAAAGAATGCTGTAGTTCAGATACTATTTCAGTTTGCAGTTTCAGCGATAATCGGTATTATATATGGGTTCATGATGGTCAACGAAACGATAGGTAGATATATTAATAAACTATTACCAAGCACGGATGGTCCGGATCTTCATTTATATCTGCCCGTTGTGGTTACAGTGTTTATCTACTCGTGTTTAATTCAAAAGAGACAACGGATTTTACTTGAAAAAATCTCATTTAGTTGTCTTCATATTTTGGTTGCCCTGCTAGGCTGTATTTGTTCAGTTGTTGTGTTATTAGTGATCTAATCTAAATCCTACGTATCTACACCTTCAGCCCCATCAACTGCATCAATGACGCCGACAGCAAGTGTTGTTACCGCAGCAGCAGCTAAAAGATTCTTGGCACCAAGCTTCACTCGGTCCTTATCTTCCTCTTTCATGCCCACAACAACATCTTTACCGCTGTTATATACATACTTGGCTGATATCGCTACACCTTTTGCAGTATTGGTTACGGCACCTCCAATATCGGCAAGCCCCGCGTCTATGGCGGTATCATCTTTTCGAATTGCACCACTGGCAAGATCATATGTCCCGCTAGCCAGTTGTCCAACGGTTTTGCCTGTATTAATCGTAGCTTTTTCTACGCCGTTCCCGATTTCTTTGATAAAGGGGCTACCCGCGATTTCACCAACAACCCTCACACTGCCGCCCAACACTTTTCCGGTAACTTCCCCAGCTAACTGACCGAACCCTTTTAAAAAGCTCATCCATATGCCTCCTCTCCAATTAGAAGTTGATCCTATGTGTTATCTCAATAAACTTATTATATTCATATGTAAGCCAAAAGAACATCAGTCTCCAGCCCGAGTGATGCCCCCCTCCTCGATTGATTGCGACACGCTTTAGGAGTGCCCGATCAGGAGCAGCAAGGTAGTGGAGGGGGCGGAATCGATTCTGAAGAAGCGGAGCGTTCGCCTTTATCCCCGGATTTTCCCCTTATCAGGGGAATTCATAAAAATCTGGGGATAACAGCGATCATAAGAACGATCCGCCACTGGAACGCCCACCACGCTGCCCACCAATTCACTTCTACCCACCGTACCTAGTCAATAAATCCTTCCATGACAACAGTCGGCATCATATTGGACTGCCATGCGCCTTTGCCGTAGCCGCCGTTGTATCCTGGTGTAGCCTGAGGCTCCCAGTAGAATACACCTTTACCTTTGCCATTGGGCAGATTACGGATTTGGTTTTTCATCGCAGCAACAAAACTTTTACCAGCTGCAGCCTGGTTATTGTCCATGCCAATTTCGGAGATGATGATCTCTTTACCATAACGGTTAATCATATCCTTGGCGTTGTTTACCGTATTTGTCACAGCAGTGTTCCAGCCGGAAGCTGAAGGATAGAGGGACATGGCAATCATGTCAAAGTTAGCTCCGTTATTAATCAGACCACCAATATTCCATACATAGAGGGCGTTATCATCTCCACCTGCCAGATGCACAATGGTTTTGGTGCCGCTGCTCAGGGACTTCACTGCGTTATGGCCTGTGTTCACCAGCCACGCATAGTTTTTCATGTTGGTGGATGCTTTGCCATCTTCCCATAACATACCATTGCTTGTTTCATTCCCGATCTGTACCCAGTCCGGGGTAACGCCTTTGCTTTGCATCGCCGTCATGACATCACGTGTGTGGTTCCACACCGCATCCATGAGCTGTTGAAACGTGTAGTTTTTCCAGGCAGCTGGTTTGGTTTGTTGACCAGGGTCTGCCCATGAATCGCTATAGTGCAGGGTAAGCATTACACTCATGCCAGCATTCTTGGCACGTTGTGCGAGTGCAGCCGCGCGATCCTTATTCATGTAACCGTTCCCATAATCATTCGAAGGATTAACGAATACCCGAATGCGAACGGAATTGATTTGATAGTCTTTTTTCAAAATATCAATGATGTCGCGCTGTACGCCGTTTTTATCTTTCCATTTGTAACCCTGGGCTTCCATTCCGGGAACCCAACTGATGTCGGCTCCTTTGGCGAAACTTGGTGCTGCGCTGGCATGCTGACCTGCGGGCAACATGATGGAGGTGAATAACAAAACAAAAGCCAACATGATGGATGTCTTGAAACCCCTTACATTTTTGAACATTACAAGATGCCTCCTCGGATTTAGGTTGAGTTGCATCCTAATTATAGCCATCCTGGTTTGCTCTACTAAAGGGTCCATTTCCAATATTTTGGGTGTTTTCTCAACCTCTCTACAGAAAAAGAGAAAACAAAAAGCCGTCCGAAGACGGCTTTTCTACCCGTGGCGCTTTTTGAAACATTGATCCGTATCCCGCGCCTCCACCAGACTCTTTTAATTTGAGCTAGTGGATCGGGTAAGGGACACGTTCAACATGACATTAGAAATGTTGACGCACCTCCTTTCCTTGTGGCAAGAGTATACAACACCTTGTTTCGGAAAGCTAGTCTTTTTTACGTATTTAAGCAAAATTATTTTTCAGTTTGGAACATCGTGATATCTCGTGCATAATGGCTCTTTGTTCCGTCATTGTTTCGGATGCGCACACTGTCTTCACTGATCCGCTCCACAATGCCACAACCGACCTCGCAATAGACACCAGCCGGGTCTTCCTGCCACGCGCTTACCATACATTGGGATAGTGCAGCCGTGAAAAACTCTATATTTTTTTGTAATGTTCTAGGTTTGTTGGATTTCATTATATACTCCTTTAATCAACTATATTTGGAATGAGAACAAGCAACCGGACCAAATCACACTGTACTTCACTTTACTCTGTCTATTGACCTTTGTAAAGGGATGGAAAAAGTTGCGGCCATGAGGTATCATTTACATAAATTTTACGTAGCGTTTACACTGCGCTGACGCTTGATGTTGATTACGAATAGTACAATTATATGAGAACTTCTAACCAAGAATAGATATGCAACACATTCGGAGGCCATACATGCATAGAGACGTCAAAACAGGTAACTACGTTAATCGTGATTTGAGTTGGGTTGAATTTAATCGGCGCGTACTTCAGGAGGCCCAGGATCCAACAACGCCTCTGCTGGAACGCATGAGATTTCTCGGCATTGTCGCTAGTAATCTGGACGAGTTCGTCAGTGTAAGGGTGGCGGAGACAAAAGAGAAGATCAAGGCCGGATTCACGCAAAAAGATTTTACAGGATACACGCCTTCGGGATTGTACCGCAGATTGATCAAACGAACCGGGACCATGGTCGCCGAACAGTATAAAACGTATCGTGAACTCATTCGTATACTCGCCAAGAAAGGCGTGAACATTCAGGAATATACAGATCTTAATGTGACACAGCAGCGCGCAATGGACCAGTACTTTCATGAAATTATTTTTCCGGTACTCACACCGATGGCGATTGACCAGAGTCGTCCGTTCCCGCTGGTACACAACAAGTCTGTCTATCTGTCCGTGATGTTACAGAAGGAAGGGGAGCAAGAGGGCGAGCCGTTTATGGCTATTGTTCAGGTACCTTCCAATCTGCCGCGGGTAGTTCAGGCTCCCATTCGGGCGAATAGCAAAAAGAAAACATTCATACTGATTGAAGATCTTATCAAACATCATATCCATACGCTCTTCAGCGGATATATCTCACTTGCTGCACAGGAATTCCGAGTCACCCGTAATGCGGATCTGTTCATTAATGAAGAAGAAGCGGAAGATCTGCTTGAGGCTATTGAAAAAGAATTGCGCCGCAGACGCCGCGGGGCTCCTGTACGACTGGAAGTCTGCAAGGATTTTCGTCCGGATGCTTTATTAGAATTGCAGGATGAATTTGATATTCAGGACCCGGTATATGAAATTGATGGACCACTTGATCTGAGTTTTCTGGCGGGATTCGTGGATAGTCTGGAAAGTTTCTCACATCTGAAATACAGTCCGGTGAAGCCAGTCTACCCCCTTGAGTTTCTGCCTAGAGAAAGTCATTTTGAGCTGTTGCGCAAACGCGATGTACTGGTGCATCATCCGTACGAATCGTTTGAACCAGTCACTGATTTTATATTGGAGGCTTCGGAAGATCCAAGAGTTCTGGCCATCAAGATGACATTATATCGGGTCAATGGCGACTCACGTCTTATTCCGGCACTTGCACTTGCCGCTGAAAGTGGTAAGCAGGTCACGGTGGTGGTGGAACTGAAAGCCCGGTTTGATGAAGAGCGCAATATTGCTTGGGCTCGGAAGCTGGAGAAGGCCGGTTGTCACGTGGTTTATGGACTAGTTGGACTCAAGACCCATGCCAAAATCATTCTTGTCGTACGCAGGGAACAGCAGGGTTTAAGACGTTATGTTCATGTAGGAACCGGTAACTATAATGAGAGTACAGCCAAAGTGTATACGGACGTGGGACTGTTCACCTCTAATCCGATTATTGGGGAAGATGCATCCGAATTGTTCAATGAGATTACCGGATACTCCGGTCCGAAGGCATTGCAGGCGTTCCGCGTAGCTCCAGATGGGATGAAGGATGAGCTGTTTGCACTGATTCGAAGAGAAACAGAGCATGCGCTGAAAGGCAAACCTTCCAGAATCATTGCCAAGATCAACTCCTTATCCCATCAGGAAATGATTGATGAATTGTACGAGGCTTCTCAAGCCGGCGTTCAGATCGATCTGATTGTGCGTGGTGTATGTTGTCTGCGTCCAGGGGTGGAGGGACTCAGTGAGAACATTCGGGTCATTAGCATTGTGGATCGCTTCCTGGAGCATTCCCGGTTGTTTTATTTTGAAAACAGCGGCAATCCCGATGTATTCATCTCCAGTGCAGACTGGATGACACGTAACCTGAATCGAAGAATTGAACTGATGTGTCCCGTATTCGATCCAGAGTTGAAAAAGATGCTGGTGGATATTCTTAATCTGTCGCTTATGGATAATGTCAAAGCCAGAGAACTTATGCCTGGTGGCAATTATGTATTTGTAAAAAATGAAAAGCCCCCGCTGAGAAGTCAGACGGAGGCCATGGGTATTATCCCTTGGAAGCCTGCTGAATGGAGTGCGTTAACGTAACTCCCCAGGCTTCCTTCAGATCCTTGACGGCCTCTTCCAGGCCATCAAGTTCCAGTAACGGCTCAGCTGTACAGGTGAATTGCACCTGCAGCGAGTCGTTTTCTTTTGTTGCTTTGATCGCAGCGATGCTCTCAGATCGATTAATGGCTTCGACTACGCGCAGCAGAGAGCCAATTCGATGAGCATGCCGCTCATCCGAGTTTTTCAGAATGTCCCGGTGCTTATTCAGCAGCTGGGGCGTTCTTTTTTTGGGATGATAATCAGCTGCACTGGCACTTAGAATGGTCTCCCGATGAGAAAGTCCATAGATGCTTGCATTCATAATCCAATAGGCCGAATGCTGTGTATAACGGAAATAGTTAATTTGCTTACCTGCCATGTGCAGCATGGAGGATGCATACAGGATTCGGGCATCTGCTTGATCAGGAGGGGTACCTTGTAATGCCGTATACAGGGTGACCATATCCTGATGAATCCGTTGCAGACGTTTCTCTGGAATAGGCGGACCAAAATGGATAAAGTTGCGGATACTGTCCTTCAGCGCGTCTGGAACGACCGGCTGACCTCCAGCCATGTAATCTCGCAATAACCCGTCTCGTAGACCCGCGCCACTAACCACATAACGATCTCCCTGTATTAACTGGAAGATTGTTCGCAGGATCAGTACGCCAGGCACAATGATGTCTGCGCGATCTTTGGCGAGCCCAGGTACCTTTTTGCGTTGTGCTGAGGTGAGATGTGGCAAGGAGCGAGCGATGTTCTCCATCGCTTCCTCACTGATCTCATAATGATGGCTGACAGGCAAAGAATACTGGGTACGCTTTTGTTCCACTTTGGCGAGTGTACGCATTGTGCCGCCAAGTCCGATGAGTGGCAGACCAGGATGCTCACGAATCCAATCCTGTCCACGGAGAGCCTCAATGACTTCGTTGCATAATGCATGTGCATTAACCTCGGTCCACTGATCTTCGCCCCCGTAACGGGCATGTGAATTCACTGCACCAATGGGGAGGGAGATGCTATGTAACCTTTTCCGATCCCGAAAGACCGTGATCTCTGTGCTGCCACCTCCAATATCCACGACGTAACCGTCTGCCAGATCAATGGATTGAGTGACACCAAGGAACCCATAATAGGCCTCCCGATCTCCCGATACACATTCAATGGTAAGTCCCGTCTCTGTCTCCAGCCATTCAATAATCTCCAGAACATTGCTTGCATTACGAATGGCAGCGGTAGCTGCTGCGCGAATCAGTTTGGTCTGATACGCTTCACAGGTCGCTTTGAATTGACGCAAGATGGTAATGGCTTTATCCAGAGAATGGCGCAGAATGGTTCCATCGGACTCAACAACGCTGCTCAGACGAGCGGCATATTTGTCTTCATGAATGATGCGATAGGCTGCGTCCTGATCCAGTTCATATATAACTAGACGAATGGAGTTCGAGCCGATATCAATAATTCCTAAGGTTTCATTAGTACGTGTCATAAGCATCTCCTTCTACAGAGTTCAACTACCCAAAGTGAAGAAGGGCAGCCATGGCTTCCGGTGAACCCGGCGGTGTGGCAGAGAAGGGCGTAGTTAACATAACAACAATGATAAAGACGATGAAACAGGCAAATATAAGACAACTCACGGCAAAGCCGCGATTACGCTTTTGCATAAACAGTCGAATACCTGTGACAAAGAGAAGTACCGTAACAGCTACCAGAACGATCGACATTGCAAAATAGGCTACGCCATAAAGTGATTTGAAAAATGCTTCCATTTGTTCTTAACGCTCCTTAGATCCTCATATTTAAGCCCTTCCAAGCCATTCCTTAGTAGCATACGACAGATTGACTTGTTTGAAAAGCAAACCGGGCGCTTGTTCCCGTTTCCGCCATCACCCCTGGGACAGGTTACATGGAAAAGGGGCCTTTGCCGTGGACAGACATCCAAGAAAGCAAGGCTTCTGTTGAGTATGTATAAGGAAGGACTATGGTTTCAAGGAAGGAGATCAACCCATGTCGAGACAACTTGCAAGCAAATGGCGGAAGACAGCGGCTCTGATGAAATACCCGATAGCTGCTGTCCATATCCCACAGACCAAGGCATTCAACCCGGGTAATCTGCTGCAAATGCTCAGTCGTTATGGAATGGTGTATGTCAAACCTATTGTCGGTGGTGGAGGTTACGGTGTCATCCGGGTATCGGCGAGCGGTGGGGCTTATCGATACACCCATATGAAAACGACCCGTTCTTTCGCCAGTTTCAGTCAGATGTATCGCTCTCTGGTGCGTGTAAAGGCTAGACGCAGGTACTTGATCCAGCAAGGCATTCATCTGGCAACGATTCAAGGGAGACCTGTTGATTACAGAGTCAAAGTAGTCAAAACCGAACGAGGCTGGGTATTCCGTTCTTTAGTAGGACGACTCGCTCGTCCCGGGCTCTGTGTGACGAATCTGAGCAAGGGTGGCACCATGTTATCAGGAAGGCGAGCTCTTGGTTTATCCCTGCCACATATATCCGGTCGGCACAAACGCCGGGAGATGCGTTCACTTACACTGACATGTACGTACATTATGGAAAGTCAGTTCCCTGGTGTAGGTCAGCTTGGATTTGATTATGGACTGGATTATTCAGGCAAGATCTGGATTTTGGAAGTAAATACCAGACCCCAATAGAAAATGAATGGGAAAGCTCAAGAAAATCCAAGAAAAACCGATAATATATAGAAGAAAACGTTATGAAAACCGTTTGAAATTTTACATTACCGGGTAATTTACTCGCAACAAGTCTTGAAACTATGAATTTATTCCAAAAAAAATACGCTGATAAACGTTCTGACAGTAGTACAAACTTCCTGTGCATAAATATTGTCCACACTATACACGTTGATTACTCTATATATTTTCCATTTATCAACAAACTATGCACAGGATTTCCACATATCGTTGTGGATAACAAGAACGCTTGTTCTCTATATGAATCTCTGATATGATAGTTTTGAGGAAAAAAAAGGAAAGGTTGTGGCGGGAAATGGCTATGTTATCCGATGAGATGTTGTTGGATTCCTACCATAAAGCGATTGAGTTGAATCTCGAACGAGATTTCATCGCACTGCTGTTGGCAGAAATCCATAAGCGCAAACTGGGTACCGACGTATCTGCCATTCTTCACTAGAGATCCTCATTGCAGGCAATGTTACAGGTTTCCGGACAAGTCCCATAGTGAGACAGGCCATGGCGTGCTCGTCTGACAATGGTGACAGTACATCACATGATTGCAAACGTTTTCGACTTCGTCTGCCGTGTCAGAGGAAGGTTGGAATACGTAGGGGCTGTATGGTCCGGTGTAATCATCCAATTTGCCGCATTCTAACAGTCCCTGAAGGCAGTGGGGGCAAGCCTGCTCCGGTACAACCAGACCGTTACACAGCGGGCATATATAAGACAAGGGTATCCCTCCTGATATGGATTCACTCAGGAGTAAGATACCCTTTTTTGTATCAATATATGTTATTTCAGCAAAACTAGCGTTTCATGTTACTGCTGTGTCCTGGGGACAACTTGGCATCCGGATCGAAGTATACCTTCGCATTGTTGACAGCTGTTGGAGCTTCGCCGAATCCGACAGCGATCAGTTTCAGTTTACCCGGGTATGTTGTGATATCACCGGCAGCGAAGATTCCTGGAATGGATGTTTCCATGCGGGAATCAACAACGATGGAGTTACTATCAATTTCGATTCCCCACTCGGCAATTGGTCCGAGAGAAGAGACAAATCCGAAGTTAACGATCACATCATCTACTTCGATTTCCTGAGTTTCTTTGGTTTTAACATGGGAAAGGGTTACTTTGGTAATCGTGTCATCTCCGTGAAGTTCCGTGATTTCGGTCGGTGTAACGACATTTACCTTGGAATTCATCAGGTTTTCGACACTGTGCTCATGCGCACGGAACTTGTCCCGGCGATGGATCAGCGTCACTTGCTCAGCGATAGGCTCCAGCATGAGTGCCCAGTCTACCGCGGAGTCACCGCCGCCACTGATCAGTACCTTTTTGCCAGCGAAGGCATTCAGATCACTGATGAAGTAGTGCAGGTTGCTCTTCTCGAACTTGGCAGCACCTTCAAGCTCCAGGCGACGTGGTTCGAATGCACCTACACCAGCTGTAATAATGACGGCTTTGGCATGATATTCATTCTCATCCGTCTTCACGATGAAATGTTGTTCATCCTTTTTCTCCACCGATACAACCTTTTCTTCAAGGCGGATGTTCGGGTTAAAATGATTCATTTGCTCAACGAGGTTATTCACCAGTTCCTGAGCTGTTACTTTCGGGAATCCGGCTACATCATAGATGTATTTCTCCGGGTAAAGAGCGGCAAGTTGTCCGCCAAGCTGTGGCATGCTTTCAACCAGTGTAACGGATGCCTGACGCATCCCACCATAAAACGCGGCGAACAGACCCGCAGGGCCTCCACCGATAATAAGTAAATCAGTCATATCATGACTGGAATTTTGTGCAGTCAAGAATCAACAACACCTTTCATATTTTAATAGGTAGTTAACAGAAAGAATGTGCAGGCTACGGATCGTAACCGGCATGGGTGCTGAACTGTCTTTCCTATTATAAACGGTGTACTCAGGGTTGCAAAGTTAGCTACATCACGAATCAGAGAATAATTGATGAAGATCAGATGAGAATAGGATGAAATTGGAAATGAAAGGTTATGAAAAATAACAAAAAAAACCTTGATCTTTACTTGAAATACAGATATCCTTGACCTGTACTATGTGTTTTTTTGTCTAATTTAGAGTCAATATGTAATAAGAAGAGAGATCCCGTGTTTTGTAGAATCTTGTGGTTAATTTCACAACTTAAAACGATAACTTGCATACAAACGGATCAATTTTGATGCAAACGTTTAAATAAATTCGCGAAGTTAACATTTGTCGTCATAATGGGCAAGACCTCATCAATATTTGTAAGTATGTGCATTTTGCATCTCACCCAAGATCGGGCTGATGCAAGTGAAACCGGAAGGGGTATAGACATGAGCAGTATTCCCAAAATCGTCATCCTCGGCGCGGGCTATGGCGGGATTCTGACAGCCCAGCGGCTGCAGAAGGAATTGAACTATAACGAGGCCGATGTCACATTGGTGAACCGGCATGATTATCATTATATTACTACACATCTACATATGCCGGCAGCCGGCACGGATACCATTGAGCATGCAAGAGTGCCCATTTCCAAGCTGATTGATGAGTTCAAGATTGATCTGGTCAAGTCTTCCGTGAAGGAGATTCGTCTGCAGGATCGGAAGATTATTCTGGAGGATGGTACGTTATCCTATGATTATCTGATTATTGGACTAGGCGGTGAGCCTGAGACCTTCGGTATTCCGGGGATGCTCGATCACGCCATGACAATCCGCAGCATTAACTCGGTCAGACTGATTCGAGAACACATCGAATATCAATTTGCGATGTACAAAAACGATAATAAACGAAATCGTATTCGGTTTGTCGTAGGTGGAGCGGGTTTCAGTGGTGTTGAATTCGTAGCTGAACTTGCAGATCGTATTCCACAGCTGTGCAAGGAGTTCGACGTGAATCCAAAACATGTGCACATCTATAATGTAGAGGCAGCGCCTTCGGCCTTGCCTGGATTTGATCCGGAACTGGTAGAACATGCGATGAATGTGCTCAAGAAGAAGGGCGTTACTTTCAAAATTGGTGTTCCAATCAAGCAATGTCTCCCGGACGGGGTTATTGTGGGTGAGGGTGAAAAACTCGATGCGGCTACAGTCGTATGGACCGGCGGTATTCGCGGTAACTCACTGCTTGAACAGGCAGGTCTTGAAGTGATGCGAGGACGTGTGAAAGTAGACGACTACTTGCGTGCTCCAGGGCATGAGCATGTCTATGTCATTGGTGATAATTCACTTGTCTTCAACGCTGAAGGACGGCCTTATCCACCAACAGCCCAGATTGCGATGCAGCAGGGTGTGAACTGCGCCAAGAACGTCGTGGCATCCATTCGCAAGAAACAGCAACAACCTTTTGTATTTACGAGCAAAGGCACGGTTGCCTCATTGGGTAAAGGTGAAGCTATTGCCGTTGTAGGCGGCAAGAAATACAAAGGCTGGAAAGCAGCTCAGTTGAAGAAGCTGGTTGATCTGCGTTATCTGTTCATCATTGGTGGTATTCCGTTAGTCCTGAAGAAAGGGCGGTTTTTTGGATGAGACATTGCAGTGTTCAGGTCCGGGGACTATTAACACGTGAAGAGCTGGATCGTTACAACGCCCTGATGCAGGTCGGTGGTTATCTGGAGGAACAGGATCAATATGATCTGGCCTACATTGTGCAGAAAGAAGTGGATATTCTCATTATGCCTGCGATTGAGCGGCTTAAAGAGAAGGGACGTGACCGTGACCGGGCCACAGCCGAGTTCCTCGAGTCGCTGAAAGCGGTAGATGAAGAGGACGAGGATTAGAGACATAACCTTCCAATCGCTGTTATCCCCAGATTTTTTGATTCCCTTTTGTTAAAGGGAAAATCCGGTGATAGCGTATGCTTCCGATGCAGCTTTCTTTCAGAAAGCTTTTAGGCGAAGTGGATGCTTTCGAAGTAGCTTTCTTTCAGAAAGCTTATAGCTTCACTTTTTTAGGTTTTTTCTGTCCTTTCCGTTTTTATGTAAATAAATAGTTCAAACAATATAGATCTAAATCAAGCTTGAGGTAGTAGAATATTGATAGATAATAAAGCACCGCAGACAATATCCTTAATAGGAGATGTCGCGGTGCTTTATTGTGCTTTGTGCTATTTTTACAGCTTAAGCATGTCTTCCAGTGTTCCTTCGTTCAACAGACTTCCCACATAGAACGAACCGAATTCGCCATAACGGGCGCTAACTTCATCGAAACGCATCTCATAGACGAGTTTCTTGAACTGAAGTGCATCATCCGCAAATAACGTAACGCCCCATTCCCAGTCGTCGAAACCGACAGAGCCGGTAATGATCTGTTTCACTTTACCCGCATAGCTGCGGCCAATCATGCCGTGACTGCGCATCATGGTGCGACGCTCGTCCATGGAAAGCATGTACCAGTTGTCATTCAGCTCACGTTTTTTGTTCATCGGATAGAAGCAGATGTATTGTCGTTGTGGCAGAACAGGTTTCAGACGGGCGATAATATCCGGATTTTGCATCGGGTCTTCGCCTTCTTTGCCAAGATAGTTGCTCAGCTCCACTACACTGACGTAGGAATACGATTTGGTTGTGTATTGGGCAAACATCGTTTTGTTAAACGCGTTCTCAACAGCCTTCAGATCTTCCAGCGTTTCACGCAGGTGCATCATGACGAGGTCTGCTTTTTGACCTACAACCGTATATACAACGGTACTTCCTTTGGATGAATCCTCGACTTCTTTCCATTCTTTCCAGAATTCCTGAAGCTCGTCCAGTGCTACAGCGCGTTCTTCATCATCTGCTGCTTTCCAGGCGGCCCAGTTAATCGAGCGAAAATCATGCAGGGCATACCAGCCCTCCAGTGTTGATGCGGCTTCGTTCATTGGTTGTGTTCCTCCTGCAAGGTATATTTCCAAATCCCTATAAGAGGTTGTTCAAAAAGTCCGCTTTTGATTTTGAACACGCACTATAAGGGACGGGTGATTGCTTTATCGTTTACATTGTATCCCAACATGAAGCAGAAGGGCAAATGAACAGAGTATAAATATAGGGAAATTTGTCCAGAAAGTTCGTTGCTTCGCCACATTTTTTGCGGTACACTAACTACTATCCAGAAGTGAAACCTGAATGTGTGAAAGAAGAGGTGAATGTCGTCCGATGCAATTTATACCTGTGTTGGTATTGATGGTATTATTTTTCGTTATGATGTTTGGTATCGGTTTCATTCTGAACATGCTGATGAAGACAACCTGGTTTCCTTCCTATCTGTTCATTATTGTAATTCTACCTATTGTTGTGTACTCTCTATGGGATCAGTCGTCATCTCTGATGTCACATCTGGGTTCTTTCCAGATTGTAGACTATATGACGGGCATCGCTGGACTGGCTGGTGCGGTAATCAGTGGCTGGACGATTCAGAAGTTACGTTTGGGTGGGTACAGAATGTTTTAGATTGATGGAAAGAGGTAACACATGCCACTGTAATCGCGTGAAAAGTCTTGTCTTTGTCGTAAACGCTTACGAGTACAAAGGGAAGGCTTTTTTGCTGTTCATTTTTATTAGAAGGATTATTGTAGACTTGTACTTCATATACATCTGGAGAACATTCTCTTTAGATATTCCCTTGTATTCTGCGGCTACAGCTTTTATAGTATTCTAGCGGCTCTCGACATTTTTATTTTAGAAATTTGCTAAATTCGGCGAAAACGTGAATGATGTCGACCTAGGACGAAACGGAGCGAGAACAGGCCATCTTTTTACCTGTTTTTGAGCATTTGATGATCAGACATTTATGATAGAATAGATAAACATACTTTTGGGGAGAAGGAGATCAGGCTATGCGCATGAAGAATCTGCACCATTATACTGAACATCATCGCTACTGCGTATACAGGGAGTTTGGACTTAGCGCCCTGGATGACCGTATGCTTACAGGAGCATATCAGCCCATGGTAGGTGCTTTTGCGGTTGGCTTGTATCGGCTGTTGTTTCAGCATCTTCCCGGTGAACAGGTCGGTTATTCGCCGCTTGAACAGCAACGGAGGCTGTTCATGACGCTTGGCTTGGAGCCAAGTGAGAAAGGGCGCAAATATTTGTTAGAGCAGACATCCAAGCTTGAGGCAGTGGGGCTACTTCAGACATCACGCCTATATATACCGGAAAATGATGATTACATCTACGAATATGAGCTGCAACCGCCGCTCTCTCCGGCAGAGTTTTTCCGGACACAGCATTTGACACTGCTGCTTCGTGACAAGATAGGTAAATTCGCCGTCCTTTCCCTGCGTTCCGGTTTCTCGGCAGTGGAAAATGGGGACGCGCCTTATCCGGCAGCCAATAAAGAGAATATTTCCGTTCCCTTTTACGATATATTTGAATTGAATACCCACGTGATTGATTACGAGTTGGAGCAGGCTTTGTCGGAAGTATCAACTACGGCCCAGCGGACAGGCACGAATGATGCAGCGGAAGAAAACAGTTTGAACTATGCCGACATTATTTTGCGTTTCCCGCGGGAGTCGGTCAATCGTCGTCATGTGGAACAGTTGCGATTTGATCACGAACAACTAGGCATTGTAAATTATGTAGTGAACAAATTCAACCTCAGTGTGCAGGATGTATGCCGTCTGTTGGACGAAGATGATATTTTCAGTCCGCAGGGCCAGCTGATTCTGGATGATCTCCAGCATAAGGCGAGCATGCAGTTCAGACAGACGAAGAAGCGCCATGAGCAACAGACTGTACAGGCGGCCAAGGTCGTGGCACTGAGACAGCATATGGAGGAGCCAGAGCGGAAAGAAGACTCCGGTGAACCACCTGTTGAGCATGGGGTACAGATGGAATATTACGTCGAAGTACCTCCACAATTTATGACGAAGTGTGATATTCATCAATACAATATGATGTTGCGGAATGAGCCGTATACGCGTCTGCTGCAGACGTTCTTCCCAGGTGCAGTACCAGACAATCTGATCGATATATTTGAGAAAATTGATCTGAGCTACAAGTTGCCTGGTGAAGTCATCAATGTATTGATTCATTATTTGATGGCATTGCTTGTATCCGGCGGAGAGCAGCGGATTAACCGTAACTTTGTTGAGGCAATCGCCTCCAACATGCTACTTAAACAGGTAAACTCATATGAGAAAGCTGTTCAATATATTCGCGATCAGGCCAAGGTCAAAGGCAAACAGGCTGCTGGTGCAGCTGGAACCCGTACCCGTACATACGGCAAAGGAACCAAAGCCAAGCCCGAAATTCCGATTGTACAAGACATAAGCACCGATGAAGACGCCGTATCCGAGGAAGAGTTCGAAGAGATGATGCGGTTTGCACAGCAGATGCAGGCGAGTAAGCAAAAAGGAACTTCTTAAATATTTATAATAAAACCAAAAAGACGAGTCCTCCGATTAATGGAGACTCGCCTTTTTGCTATATAAGTTGAACTGAAGCAACGTATTTTACGTTCAATCCAATTTTTTATTGTTTTGTAGGATATTTATCTAATTTGAACCACTGCTGAAATTCTTTTTTTGTGATTTTTTTTACAGGCTTAACTTTTTTGCTTCCTGTATCGTATCTGAAAAGAACCCATTGATCTGAAGGATACTCACTAATATAATCAATATTTTTTCCGTTCTTATGCCATAAAATTAGACCTGTGCTAATATAGTTGGTTGCCCGAGGGAGATAAACAACACTGTCTTTCTTAGTGTCGTATATTGCTAACGTGCTTTTATCCGTACTTCCATAAGAAAATGCAATGCTGTCTTCTTTTGGTGACCAATTATATGATGAAATGGTTTCTACATTTTGTTTACCTGCTTTTTCAAGACGTTCGTTTATAATCGTGTACTTTCCTGTTTTAAGGTTCATGAGAATGAGGTTGCTGCCAGCACTTTTTTCTACTTGGATAGTAATCCATTCATTCGATGGAGATTCAGCAACACTAGTTATATCCAATAATTTAACTTCAAAATCTCCTGTTTGTAGGGTGTACTTTTCTTTACCATGAGTAACTACAATGGTGTCAATGATGTTTTGTTCAAAATCGGCAGCAGCATCTTGCTTTAAGGTATTTGCAGTTATAGAGGTGTTGTCACCTCTCCAGACAATTTTGTTTGAGCCTATTGTTTTTTCAAACTTAGATATACTCTGGTATGTCGAAGAGTTCACAGATGTTGAGTCAGCAGCAATGTGTGCTATTTTATCTGAAGTATGAAATGAAGATGATGCAGTTGATAACGTGCTTAAGCTACCTAAAACAATGACGTTTGATAATAAAACAAATAAAACATTGGTGTATTTCATTATTATCTCTCCTTCATTTTGGGAAGTCGGTTATATGATGTAATTCCCTCCAGAACTACTCCAATCTTTGCTTATCATTATTAATTTGTAAAGATATGAAATCATAGAGATGATATGAAGTGGGATTTCAAAAAAGGGTGATTAGTCCTGTAAGTAACAAACCTGATTCTTAAAGGTACGGTTCACTTGTTCAACATGTGGCTAATAAGTGAAATCAATCCGAAGTCTCCGAAATGGATAAGGCAAGGAATTGGTGGATATGAAGCCAAGCTGATGACTCAGGACTTTATTGAAGGTACAACAGAAGAGGCTATTCACAATTTAGAGATCCCAACGTTCGAACAATTAGATAATGATACCTGGGATTTCGAAACGATGAAAGGTTTTCAGTTTTCGTTCCTATTTGTGGAGTTTGTTGTTCAACAATATGGAATAGACCAGTTAAACACATTGATCCGTAACCCTGAGGATTTTAATGGTATCTTTCAATGTTCCGAGAAGGAATTGCATCAGAAGATGGTAGAGTTTATAAGTAAGTAACCCATACAAAAATGTATGTTGCCCGGGGGAAGAACCGGGCTTTTTTTAACGGGGTTATAGTTATGTTAAATGTACTATCAATTAATTGGATTATTTTGTATAATGCATATAAAAAGAGGTTTTTTATGAATCCTATGGATGAATGTAAATAATACATATGGAGGTAATTAAGTTTGAAAACTCACTACTATTTCAGTTGGTTTAATCATTTTTTTCCTGAGAAGCTGGTCCATTGTTTGCAGGAGGATATACAAGACAGAAAATCGCTTGTTATGATTAGTGCTGATCCGTCTGGTTATACAGATGAGCAAGTTAACTTTGATGATATTTCTGAATGGACATGGTTGAATCAGGCTAACATTATTTTTGATGAATATCATTTCATCGATTACCGTATGCAGAAAGAAGATGCTCAGCGATTCATTCAGAACGCTTCTGTCATTTTTTTATGTGGTGGATATCCTGTTTTGCAGAACGATTTTTTGGTGGAATATGAATTATCGGATGTTATTAAGAATAGCAATGCCATTATAATGGGTGCCAGCGCCGGTGCGTTAAACATGGCTGCAAAATGGTTAAGCTTGAATAACACGGATGAAGTTGAAACAAGTACTATTTATGATGGTATTGGCTTTGATCATTTTGCCTACGAATCTCATTCTCAACGCGATTACGCAACGTTTGTTCAAGGCTACCTGTTCCCCTTGTCTGAAGAAATTGATATTTATGCGGCAGAACAGGAGAGCGCTATACGTGTCGAGGACGGCAAAATAGAAATAATGGGACCAGTATATTTAATTTCCCACTCAAAGATTCAGAAGTTGGTTGAGACGTTCTAATTAGGGTGAGTGGCTGGGGACCTTACATAAGTAATTCCTTTTGATGTATAAAATCATGACTTACAGCAACCTCTCTATGAGTGGAATACTGTTTGTAAACAGATGCAATCTTAACATTCCTAGGACCTATAGTCGGCAGGGTATCAAAGTGATCATCTGCTGTTTTCAACTAGCGGACGGACAATAGGAGCGTTGCAGAAATGGTGACGCTCCTTTTTTGTATACCTTTATAGAAAGTAGAGAACAGGAACAATATGATATTAGGATGATGAGCTCCTCATTAAGCTAACGGGCAGGTTAACTCAATGCCATCTTGCGAATAAGAGGTGTAATTTTTATTGACTGAAAGCGTTGTTAATACCCATGGCAAGCCAAGTTTGCACGGATTCGGCTTCAGGCTTCCAGCCAAGCAAGTTTCGAGCATGCACAGAGCGAATTCGGCAATTCGTCGCAAGTGTATATTGAGCCAGAAGGCCAAATTCAGCAACCGCTTCTTCCAGAGACCAGCTCACCGTGCGTCCCTCATATCCAAGCGCCTCACTCACGTAACGGCTTAGATCACGGAACGATTCCTCGCCATTTTCTGCGAAAAAGTAAGAGGAGGATGGCGCTTTGTCTAGCGCAAGAAGATACAATTGGGCCAAGTCACGAATATGGACGTTCGACCATCTGTTCAGACCTTTGCCAATATATACTCCGGCCTTCATTTCTTTCGATTTCTGTACAATCAATGGAAGCTGAATGCTGTCTCTTGGAAGTCCGAGAGACGTTCCATATACCATGGAAGGTACGATGACAATGCCTCGCACTCCTTGATCGACCCCTGCTTTACGCACCAGCTCATTGACTCGAATCGATTCCAAGTCCCTTGTTACAGGTGTTTCTTCGTTATAGATTTGCTCGCTCTGGAATTCGCCTTTGGCATCATCCCCAAAGTTGCCTGAACCGGATGTGTGAATTAATGGCTTTCCTGTACCGCGCAAAGCGCTAATAAACGTCTCAATAGCCTTGCGGTGAGCAACGTCAGCTGTATGAATCACTCCATCGCTCCGTTTTGCGTAATCAGCCAGTATTTCCGTATCTCCAAGTGTGCCCACGACAGGCTCCACTCCAAGCTCTTTCAACTCGTTTATTTGGCTGGTGTTCCGTGTCAGACCATAGATAGAATGCCCTGCATCGAGCAATACTTTAGCCACAGAACTTCCAATATATCCGGTAACGCCTGTCATAAATATTTTCATCGTTCGTCATCTCCCTAATCTAAGTTCTTAAAAGTAAAGTGATACGATCTGTCACTGCCTCCTATACTTACATTAATAATAAGATATTATGGATATTTTATGTCTGTAATAGGGGTAAAAAAAAGGTGCGTGATTCAGCTTGCATTCATACAAAGTCGAGTTAAGAATAATTCATTTGCGCTCCTATTATCGACTCATCGAGTCCATAATCGACTGACTTAGCTCATTTTAGGGCTACGGATTACATATGTCAAGTACCTGGCTCGCCTAAACCGACATAAACCTTCAAAGCTGTTCGCAATTTCTTTGTTAGCTTTATATCGTTCTCGTGCCAAATTTTTTTAACAACGAGCATCCGGTTTTCCGTTCTGCAATTATCTCAGCTCGGCCGATGAAGCTATCAACATTAGGAAATCCTCTGCATATTATTTCAATAAATATCTACTTCGGTTTCCTTTTGAAAAAATGAAGTGATTGCTGACCTCCTAGCAGTAAAGGATATTGAACTAACGAAGAAACGATAGCTCAATTTAACTAAGAAAGCAACTGATCCATGTGATCGGCTGCTTTTATTCAACTAACGGGCAGTATAGCGAAATAAAGTGTGTTGATTCAAGATCGATTATAAATTCCTTTCTAACAACGCCCCCACTCGTTGTGCCATATAGTGAGGGGGGGAGGGCTTTCCATTCTTGAACCACCATTCCACTACCCCTACGATAGCAGCTCCAAAAAATTGAATAAATACATCTTCAGCGTCACCGTCACCGTCACTTAATCCTTGAGAATCTACTTCGGTTATGTTTTCTACATTCTTTAACTCTTGGAGGACAAACTCAAGGAACCGACTGTGAAAAAAAGGACCTCCTTGATTCGCCAACATCGTTGAAAAAAATAAATAATGACTCTCAAAGTACTCGAACCATAACAATACCGCATCATAAAAAACGGTATTATTAGCTGCTAATTCACAGAGTTTCCGTAGTTCGTTAATATGTTCTTCCATTAGCTTATCTAGAAGATCAAATTTATCTATGTAGTGAAGATAGATGGTTCTTCGGCTAACATTTGCCCTATCGGAAATTTCTTGTATAGTAATTTGGTCGATTTTTTTTTCAATCATCAGTTCAATCAGAGCTTTTTTTATCGCTTCTTGAGATTTGATTATTCTTCTATCCACCTTAGACACTATGAGTCACCATGCTTTCTGAAATAAATTACACAACTTCAAATGATTTGTGAATAAATGCACGAATTACGGTTATTTGGTAATTGCTGATTCATTATTTTTCTGTTTATGATTATACACAGTTGTTACCTAATACTCCAGTGTGCATTTTTTTCTGTGGATATTAACCAGTAGGAGCCGATCTTCTTCGCGGTTGGCAAGATGCGTCAAAGCTTTGGCAGCCACCGGTGCTGTCTATTAAAGCAGCTATGAATAGAAGTAATAATTATCACATTCGAAGGGGGAACTACTTAATGAAGGTAACAGTAATAGGGGCGACGGGTGCGACTGGCAGGAAAGTGATAGAGCGAGCACTTGATTTGGGGCACGAGGTTGTAGCCGTGGCTCGCCGGCCGGAAGTCATCGCCCCCACAGTGCGCCTCAGCGTCCGACAGGGAGATGTACTTGATATGCCGAGCATTGCCAAGGCCTTGGCCGATACAGATGTGGTAATTAGTTGCATAGGTCCTAGCGGAAACTTTTCGCAGGGTACCGTCATATCGGAGGGGATCTCGAACATCCGCAAAAACTTTTCGCCAGGAACCATCATGTCGGTGGGCATTACAAACATCCTGGCAGCCTGTCAGAGCGCCGGAGTTAAGCACTTCGTCATGCAGAGCGGCATTGGTCTGAGCGATGGAAAAGAACTTTCAGCACTAAATCGTTTAGCCATAAATATTTCGGGTCGTATTTTCACGAAGGCGGTTGAGGACAAGGCCATTGCCGAGCGTGCAGTACAACGGAGCGAATTAGATTGGATCATTGTACGACCGCCAGCTCTTAGCGACGTAGCCGCCACTTCGAAATATACGGCAGGCCCCTCGATCCGCATTTCTCCGCTCCGGCCACTTTCCTTCGCTGACTGCGCCGACTGCCTCGTAAGGGCGGCGACGAATGAGCCAACCTGGGTCAGGAAGATCGTTAACGTTGGGCGATAATGGGGTTGTCTTAAACGGAACGTTAGTTTTCGTTATTCTTATTTTGATATTTCTAAGTATTGTTCTTTTGAACTCTTTGCCCGTTTTTGGAGCAAGACTGACCAGAAAGAGGAAAAGCCAATTCCAACAATCCAAGAACTTCGTAAAAGGGAAGTTTAAATATCCTATTGAATCGCGTGTCGACTATAGACTAAAGGTGTTACTACCACTACTCTGTGAAATCGCGAAAGGAAATCCTAATGCGCGACCTAAAGAACCGCTTCAAGTTAAAAGGATAACAAAATCTTTTTTCTCAAGAAGCATGGATAATGCATCGGTTACATGGTTCGGACACTCTACCTCATTAATCCAACTGGATGGCAAATTATTATTGTTAGACCCGGTATTTACGGACTATACCTCTCCCTTTAGATTTGGTGGCAGGCGTTATAGTGAACAAATGCCAATCGGAATTGAGGAACTTCCAGAAATTGATGCTGTACTTATATCACACGATCACTATGATCATCTAGATTATCGAGCAATCAAGAAATTAAGAAACAAAGTAAGAAAGTTTCTTGTCCCTCTCGGAGTAGGCAGCCATCTTGAGAGATGGGGGGGATCTAATTGGCTGTCTGTATGTTTTGATCCTTTGCGATAGAGTTTATTGTTACGGGGAACGTTAGTTGAACAAAACTTAAAATGGCATCAAAGTGATTAGCTGCTGATTTCAACTAGCGGACTGACAATACGGATCGTTGCAAAAATCCGAACGATCTTTTTGTATACATTTCGGGACGAGAATGATGATGCCAATTAAGCTAGAATGTAGGTTACGGCAACTTTGGTAAACTCATGCGTTAAATCTCAGTCGCTAACATACTCGAGATCAACCAATACAGCCCTTCAACTTCCTTTGGGAAGTGAAGGGCTGTACGTTTCTTTTTTGTTATGCAGGCGGGCGCGAAAATACCTTGTAGTGTTACCTCAAAATCGTAGCGGCCTGATTGCCCGCATAATCCTCAATAACCAGCTTCAAAGAGCTGTTGCTGGATGATGGCGTGAAGGTCAGTTCACTCAGCTTTGTTCTTCCCCGAATGATATACGGGAATTTTTGCGATACGTAAGTGACTCCGAACTCGCGTGCCACCCCATTTTCATATACATAGATCTTATACCAGTCCTCCAGATCCGGGAGGGCTAATGTGTACTTTCCATCTTTTACCGTGACCTTTTCCTTGGCGTATGGTGTAATCTGAAGATCTGCCAGCTGTCCGGTATGGGTTACCGGGTTCTGCCCGCCAATGGCGATGTTCAGCACGTAATGCTCACCGTTGGTCGGAAGTCCGGTCAAGACGGCAGACTGTTTTCCTTTTTTAACCTGAAGTGACTTGGTGAAAGGTTCTTTTGTGTATTCGGCTTGTAGTGTGAGTTGAATAGACTCATTGCCTTTACCTTTGTCTTTATTTTTATCCTTGTCTTTACCGGTATTCTTATCTTTGTCTTTGCCCGAATCTTTTGCTTTTTTCGGGTTTTTCCAGCTTACGATGGCATCGCCATTCTTTTTGAATTTCACATCCATATTCTGAACGGCTGCATTCAGATCGTAAGGCAGGACGGTTGCTTCACTCTCGGTACCATCTGCACCCACCGCACGTATAGACAGTTCACCAGACGGCTGTTTTAGCGATTTGATATAAAAAGTGGAATCATACACGCCGCCTACATAGGCGCCATTTTCATATAAATTGTATTGCTTGACCTCTGAATAGTCCTTCATGTCCCATGCAACAACCAGTTCGTCGGTGTTGGTCAGTGCTTTGGCAATATGGAATCCGGTCGGTGCATCCGGTACAGCCGCTGAACCGTCGGAAATGCGGATCTCGCCAATGTTCATCTGGTAATTCTCAATTGCTTTGCCATTCGGGTCAAAAGATAATCCCATAGCGGCAATGGTTTTGCCTTGATAGGCACTCAAATCCAGCGAAGTTGTCTTCCAGCCTTCTGTATGCTGGCCTGCATTAGGCACATTTACGTTGACCACGTTGGATGGATCATCTTCGAAGATCAACCCAACATGCAGGGAGGAAGCGTCACTAGTCGACGGTTTGTTATACGTCAGTTCCAGTTTCGATTGTCCGTTGACGGACAGGTCGGTCTTGTACAGGCGCAGGAAGTTCTCCGCGTTCAGTGTGCCGTTCACCACGAGAGAGCTGCCGCCATTAAACGCGCCAATGGAGTCATAGTTGTACCTTGCGCCTTTCTCATAAGAGGGACCATAGTCAAAATCAACACTGAGCTTGTCACCTTTACTATCCATCCACCATTGCCAAGTGACAGGGATATCCTGAATGTTGATGTTCGACCATTCTTTATCGTTCGAGACAGCGCCGTCTTCATAATATTTCAGACCGTGGCCCGTATTGAAGCTGGTCGCAAAATTAGAGCCGTTGATAACGGAGCGTTCGGTCAGATACGCAGCGATTCCATCCCAATTTGCACCGGAAGCATACACATCCGACAGATCGGCAGACGCATTACGACGTGCATCTGTCGGATCTTGATTTGGACCAGACCACCACGCACGATCGCGCACAAAGGTCATCCACTGGTACTCATCCTCAGCTCTGTGATTGGTGCTGCCGTCGCCCATCTCTTCATCCAGGGCGTTGTGGGTGAAGTCGGCACCCAATGTCGCGATGCTGTTCATGGGTTGACCGTTCTCATCCAGGTTATGGCGCAGGTCATAGGATTGCTTCCAGCGGCCGAACTTGTCATGTCCACCTTCGACACCAGCAAATACGGTTTCCAATGGATCCAGTCCCAGACTAAGGGCATGATCACGGGAATCGCGGAGCATCTTGTGGTTCCATACATAATTCAGGAAGATGGAATCCGAGACTCTGCCGAGAACGGAATCTTGTACAAAGGGGCTGTTGAGCCCATTGAATTGGTTCTGGTATTGAATTTTGCCTGTTGTATTGATGGTGGAATCATACCACTGAACGTACAGGCCTTTATTTCTTAGATATTTCATGAATTTCTTGTAGGAAGCGATATCCTCAGGGGCTACACCCCGGGCAACCTCTTCCTGATTGAAGAAATATCCATCGTAGTTGTAGTATTCTGCCATCTCGGCCAGTTTCTCGGCCACAGGGAAGTTACCGTTTTCATCCTGGATCAGCATTTGTTTATAGGTTTGTGGTCCACGGTCATTGTCCGAGAAAAAGATGTTAGCAATGGACTTAACGCCGTTCTTGTGGGCTGCATTGGTGTAGGCCGGATTCGGAATGTTCAAAATGCCAAACTCGAAGTATTTCTCCGTCCACTCTTTACTCGGATCGTACAGCTCCTCAGGTACTCCCGCAGAGGCCATGCCGTGCCAATAGCTGTAGTAATCTGTATATTGCCAATAATTAAATAGATACTGGCTGAATTCATTGGTATAAGGTGTGCTATCGAAAAATGCATTGCCGTAATCACCACTCATTGTGAACAGTTGGGTGTCCGGGCTAAGCTCGGGATAAGCTTGGGTGGCGGCGAAGGCTTCATTACGGGGCTGCAAGGGAACATGGGCACGAAGTAAATCGCCATGGATATCACTTTCGGGTGTCCAGTTCAGAATCTGGGCCGAGGTGTATCCGTGTTGATAGGGCTGATTAACCCCTTTGGCACTTTCACCGGTGTAAGGGAGCGTGTCTCCGGCATAAACGGATGATGCAACAACTTGTCCAAGCAGAGCCGTGGTCAGGACCATGGCAGTGACCTTGGGAATGAGGCCTTTTGGTTTGAGTTTGCGTGTCATGCTGTTCCTCCTTCAAGTGGAATGAATGTAAGGTATTCTTTTACACAAAGCTAAACTTATGGTTAACGATAGTGGATGAAAGCGTTTTTAAATAGGGTGAAATTAAAGAAACACAGATATAAACTAAAGAAAAGTTCCAGGTGACAAGTTAATGTCAGAAGCCTGGTGATATAATTCAATATAAGTTGAACTAATCATTTACACGATAACGGAGAGGACAGAAGAAACCTGAAAAAGCGAAGCGTTCGCCTAAAAGCTTTCTGAAAGAAAGCTGCATCGGAAGCATACGCTATCACCGGATTTTCCCTTAAGAAAAGGGAATCGAAAAAATCTGGGGATAACAGCGATTGGAAGGTTATTCTGTCATCGTAGTGTCAGTGTAAGTAATCTTTAGTTCAACTTATATAGTCAGGAAAACAGCATCGGAGGGAACATGCGAATTGAAAATTGTTAGCGTTTACAATAATTTCTTCAAAAATAATATGTTTATGAAAATGCTCCTGATCTTTTCGATGATATCTATTGTCACGATCATTACGTTATCTTATATCATCTTCCTGTCGGTGTCCGACTCCACGATTCGCCGGGAACTGGCGATCCAGAAAGCGGCGATGGAACATGTGGATCGATACATTCATCAGCAGTATGAATCGGTACAAAACATGGTGAGGGACATGCATCAGAATGAGGCGCTTTCCGCCAACATTACTTACCTGATGAATCATTCGTACGCTGAATATGTTCAGCACATGACCAATGGATATTACGCCAACCAGGACGACTATTCGGCCGATGTATTGAAACATTTTCAGAACATTATGGATCGCAATTCGCAGATTAATCAACTCATGTTGTATAGCGCCGAGCAGCAGGATCTGTCTACCTTTAATCAACACAAGCAGTTCCGCAAGCTGGACGCGAATGTGGCTCATTCCTATATTCCGGACGTGATGGCGATGGAAACACCCAATATCAGTGCACCCAATTACTGGATTCGCAAAGAGATTAATCAATGGGACCCTGCGCTCTATTCCATCCGCGTACCAATTAACAATACACAGACTCTTCGGAATCTGGGCCAATTTCTTGTTTTCTTTGACTCAGAAGGAATCGGTAACGCTCTGGATAACTACGAGAGTAATCTCAAGGGAGAAATCGTGGTGTTATCGGCGAAGGGGACAGTGTTATTTGACTCCAACAATCATTATTACGGGAAGAAGTACCCCTACGTGAATGTGGCCGATTCGCTGTTTGATCAGACGGATATGGATTCAATGAAAAAGGAGCAGAACATGTACGTGAACAAGTTTGTCTCCGCGGATCAGGGTTATGTGGTCATTGGTACCGTTCCGGTGGAAGAGATGGCTGAAACCTATGCGGGCATTCGCAATACCATCATCTCGATCAGTATTGTGTGTATTCTGTTTGCCGTGCTGGTTCCGGCGTTTTTCATTATTAACTTTGCCAAACGAACCCGTCGAATTATTCGCTTTACGCAAAAAGTGAAATATGGCAACTTGACGGCTCGCATCGACGACGCACGTGATGATGAACTGGGGCAGATCTCACATAGCTTCAACGACATGCTGGATGAGCTGAATCTGTATATTGAACGGGTCTACAAAGCCGAGATCAAACAGAAGGAGACCGAGCTGGTCGCATTACAGGCGCGCATCAACCCTCATTTTCTCTACAATACGCTTGAAGTGATTCGGATGAGGGCGATATCCCAAGGGGCGAGAGATGTTGGCGAGATGATCTATAGTCTATCCGTATTGTTCAAGAGCCTGGTACAGCAGAAGAAAAATTATACGCTGAAGGATGAGATGGAAGCTTGTCGATTGTATCTGGAGTTATTCCGAATCCGCTACAAGGATATTTTTATATACACGATCCAGATCGACGCTGCTTATTATCAGCACCCTGTGGTCAAACTTTCGCTGCAACCTATCATTGAGAATTATGTTGTACACGGCATTCAGACAGAACGTTCGGATAACCGATTATCGATTGTTGTGGAAGAGACAGATGATGTGGTGCAAGTGGAAGTGAAAGATAATGGCAAAGGCATTGATCCGGCACGCCTGTCGGAAATCCTTGAAGAACTGGAACGTCCTGAAGAGTCTGGTCAGATGTTCGGGCTGCGCAGTGTCCATAGTCGATTGCGCTTCCTGTATGGACCAGAGTTCGGTATCACCATAGAGAGCACCCTCGGAGAAGGAACACGAATCAGGGTGCGTTATCCACATACAGAAGGGACAGGTGTGTAATATGTACAAGGTGTTTATTGTGGACGATGAGCCATTCATCATTGAAGGTTTATACGATATTGTGGATTGGTCTTCATTTGGTATGGAAATTGTGAGCCATGCAGGTAATGGGCAGGCAGCGTTACAAGCGCTCTCCACTCAGCCTGTGGACATTCTGATCACGGATATATCCATGCCACTCATGAATGGTCTTGACCTGATTCGGGAAGCAAGGCGAGTGCAACCTGAGATCAAGGTCATTATCCTGAGTGGTTTTAATGAGTTCGAATATCTGAAGGAAGGCATGCAGCTGGGGATCGAAAACTATCTGCTCAAACCGATTAATGTGGAGGAACTGGAATCCACGCTGAGCAACACGGCGTCCAAGCTGGATCATACGTTATCACCTCAAGCCGATGATGCGTATGGTATCCAGATTCTAAAAGATAACATTCTTCATCGATGGCTTACGGGACAGATTGCAGCTACCGAATTTGAAGAACGTGCCCAGTTTATGAACCTTTCGCTAGATGCACCTTACGTTGCTGTGGCTGTCTTGCGGGACAAAGGGCAGACAGCTGGCATGTTTGAACGCGTTGAGGAAATGCTGAGAGACAAACGCCATTTGAACGTATTTCATGATATCGATGGAGACATCGTCATTATTGCCAATATTCAGGGTACGAGTGACGAGGAACAGGAGCTAATGGATGGCCTTCAGGCATTATCTGATGCGATAACCCTAACCCATCCGGCGGCACGCATTGGAGCAGGCAGATTGATGAAAGGGTTATACCATGCGCCGACCAGTTATGCGGAGGCCAAAAAAGCACTCCAGTATGTGATGATTTATCCCGACCTTAAAGTCATCGACCATGCCATGCTGGAAAGGTGCGGAAATTCAACGGCGACCTTTTTCATTGAATGGAGGGAGTATGCCAAACTCATTCTATCCCGCAATACAGAACAACTTGCCGACCGGATTCGCATGGATTTTGAACAGCATCGCGATGGGCTTACACCTGGGGAGTTACAGAATACCGCATTGGAAGTTGTGATTCGCTTCAAAATGGAACTGGAGAGCATCAAACACTCGGATGAGTCTGCCATATACCAACAAGGGCTTCAACTTGTACTGGACAGTGGCACTTTTGATGAACTCGTGCGGGCACTTCAGCAGGTTGGGTCGCAGACGATCCAATCCCTATTGCAGGATCTGAAGAATCCGATTGTGAACCAGGTGCTTCAGCATATCGACAAACACTACGCAGAAGAGCTTTCCCTGAAGCTGCTGGGTGCCCATTATCATCTTCATCCGGTGTATTTGGGACAATTGTTCCATAAGGAGACCGGGGAGACATTTGCCGAATATATCAACAAATACCGGATTGAACGTGCGAAGGAGCAACTACGTAATTCCAATCTGAAGGTACATGAGATCGCCCGAAATGTAGGGTATTGGGAGACGGGGTATTTCTATAAACAGTTCCGCAAATATGTAGGGATTTCACCGACTGATTTCAAGGTGTTTGGTTAATTCGGTGACGGGTAGATCCAACCATGCGGACAGAGAGCCAAGAGACATATCGGGAACAGGAATGGCATGGATGAAAATCATGGCATACGTTACCCGGCATGTCTCTTTCATGTAAGCGATTTATTTAAATAGGTACAAAATAGATGCCCAAGGACGATTTCTCTTTAATTTGTACCTCGAAAACTTAAGTTTATCTTCTTTTTGTAAATGCTTTCATTCGATAAGGTTAAAGCAGTTAGTAAGTAGAGCCTAAGGGAACACGAAAAGGGAGGATCAAAGAAATGAGTAAACAAAGAAAACGCTTCTCACTCGTTCTTGCATTGTTAATGGCCGTTACACTTGTTCTTAGTGCCTGTGGAGGAAGCAAAGATGCTTCAGAATCCGGGGGAGCTGGAGATGACGCGGTAGAGTTGATCTGGTATACCATCGGTACCCCTCAGAAAGACGTCAATAAAGTGATGGAAGAAGTGAGCAAGTATACCAAAGAGAAAATTAATGCCACGGTAACGATGAAGATGGTTGACTGGGGTGACTACCCGCAGAAGATGCAGGTTAACGTAGCATCCGGTGAGCCAATGGACATTCTGTTCACTTCTTCTGGTGGATTCGATTATGTACAAAATGCCAGAAAAGGTGCATTCCTCGAACTGGATGACCTGCTTGCTGAATACGGTCAGGATCTTACCAAGACCATTGATCCTGCATTCCTCAGCGGTTCCAAGGTAGATGGACACAATTACGGAATTCCAGCCAACAAAGAGCTGCCACAACAAGAGGTATGGCGCTTTAACCAAATGTTGGTTGATAAATACAAGCTGGATATCTCGGGCGTTCGTACGTTAGACAGTCTGGAGCCTCTGCTCAAAACAATTAAGGAAAACGAGGCAAGTGTAACACCATTTGCCATGGATAAAAACTATGTTCCTTACGTGCCTTATGACTATGTCATTCAGAATCTGCCGATGGCAATCAAGCTGGATACAACAGACTATAAGCTTGTAAACATACTGGAAACACCTGAAATGAAAGAAGCACTTACCACGATGCACAAATACTACAAGGCTGGTTATGTGTCGGCAGAAGCGGCAACAACAGGTTCCACGAACGACCTGACAACATCGGGTAACTGGTTCCTGGATCGTGCACAGACTCAGCCGCTCGCGGACAATCAATGGTCTGCAAGTTACGGTTATCAAGTCGTTTCCACACCTGCAAGTGAAGCAATTATAACAAATACATCTGTACAAGGTTCCATCATGGCCATCTCGGCGAACTCGGAATATCCGGAGAAAGCGATGGAATTCCTGAACCTGCTCAATACAGATCCTGTGCTGCGTAATATGGTGGACTCCGGTATTGAGGGCACACACTACAAAAAAGTGGATGACACACATATGGAAAATCTGCCTGAATCGAAAAACTACGATATGCCTTCATACTCCCTTGGGAACAACATGCTGCTCTATCTGAACAGCAATGACCCGGATAACAAATGGGATGAGTTCAAGAAGTTTAACGCTGAAGGTGTCAATTCCCCGATCCTCAGCTTTAACTTTGATGCAAGCAATGTATCGTCCGAACTGACAGCGGTACAGAACGTGAAAGAGCAATATTGGGCAGCACTGATGACAGGTACACTGGACCCGGCAGCCAATCTGGATCAAGTGATTGAGAAGTTCAATCAAGCCGGACTGGAGAAAGTAATGGCTGAAGCCCAAAGCCAGCTGGATGCCTGGAGAGCGGAAAACAAGTAACAGTACATCGTAAGGATCGGGCGGCTGCTTATCGCGTCCGGTCCTTTTTCATTCAAGCCTGAAGGAGGATATCCACAATGACTACATTTTTGAAAAACCTGATTAGAAACCGAGTCATGCTGCTCATGGTGCTGCCAGGCGCCATCTGGTTCTTCTTCTTCTCCTACTTGCCACTTGTGGGCACAGTGGCTGCTTTCAAAGAATATCGATTCAGCCGTGAAGGGTTCTGGGCAAGTCTGATGAAGAGTGAATGGGTTGGTTGGGACAATTTCAAATTCCTGTTCAGCACAAGTGACGCATGGCTCATTACACGCAACACCCTCTTTTATAACATCGCCATTATCTTCCTGGGACTGGTATTTGCTGTGGCATTGGCAATCCTGCTCTCGGAACTAGTGAATAAACGACTCGCCAAACTGTATCAAACCGGCATGTTTCTGCCGTATTTTCTATCCTGGGTTATCGTTGGTTACTTCGCTTTCAGCTTCTTGAGCATGGACCGCGGGATGTTGAATCAGATTATCGGCTGGTTTGGGATGGAACCGATTCAGTGGTACTCTGAGGCAAAATATTGGCCGTATATTCTGGTATTCGTAGCGTTATGGAAAACCATCGGGTATAGCAGCGTTGTCTATCTGGCTTCCATACTGGGGATTGATAAATCACTCTATGAAGCAGCCATGATTGATGGAGCAAGCAAATGGCAGCAGATTCGTAATATTACGATTCCGTTGCTGTCACCCATCATCACGATTATGACCTTGCTGGCAGTAGGCCGCATTTTCTATGCCGACTTTGGACTGTTCTATCAAGTCCCAAGGGATTCGGGAACGTTATACTCCGTGACCAATGTTATTGATACGTATGTATATCGAGGTTTAAAAACTAGTGGTGAGATCGGCATGAGTACAGCAGCGGGATTGTATCAATCCGTGGTGGGCTTTGTGCTTGTTATTATCTCCAATTATGTTGTTCGCAAAGTAGATAAAGACAGTAGCCTATTCTAGGACAGGGAAAGGAGTGAACCACTATGGCTCAAGCAAGGCTCGTTAAAAAACGCGACTTCCACCACGTATCCAACGGATGGAACGTGATCATGAACATCATCGCCGGTCTATTTGCTCTGATCTGTGTATTTCCTTTTATATTTGTAGTTATCATCTCGTTTACAGACGAGAAAGCACTGGCCCGTGATGGGTATCGTCTGATTCCGGCAGAATGGAGTCTCGCGGCATATCAGTTTGTCTGGCAGAGTGGGGACACGCTGCTGCGGGCGTATGGAGTTACCATTCTGGTGACGGTACTTGGTACCATCATCAGTCTGATTCTCATGTCGCTGTATGCGTATGCGATCTCCCGCAAGAGCTTCAGGTATCGGAGATTTTTCTCCATCTTTGCAATTCTGACCATGCTGTTCAACGGCGGGATGATTCCAACCTATATGGTCGTATCCCAGCTGCTTGGATTGAAAGATACGTTATGGGCACTGATTCTGCCGCTGGCGATGAATGCCTTCTATATTATGATTCTGCGTACATTCTACTCGACTAGTGTACCGGATGCAGTCATTGAATCGGCGAAAATTGATGGCGCTGGTGAGTTCTATACCTTTATGAAAATCGTGGTTCCACTTTCCTTGCCGGGACTGGCAACCATCGGGTTGTTCAGTACACTCGGTTACTGGAATGATTGGTTCAATGCGTTATTATATATCGATAATCCGAATCTGGTACCGCTGCAATCCATGCTGATGCGTATCGAGTCGAGTATCCAGTTTATCCAGCAGAACTCTGCTAACAGTTCGATGAGTCTGGCAGCCATGCAGTCCATTCCGCAGGATACGTCCCGAATGGCGATGGTTGTGCTTGCTACGTTGCCGATTATATTCGCTTATCCGTTCTTCCAGCGTTATTTCGTACAGGGTCTGACGGTGGGCGCGGTCAAAGAATAACCGGATCACGTTATAGGATTGGAGAGATGCAGATTGATGACTTACAAGGACCAAAGCAAATCCGTAGAGGAACGGGTACAACACCTGCTTAGCCTGATGACTACGGAAGAAAAGGTAGGCCAACTTACGCAGCCATTTGGCTGGCAAACATATACGAATGATCAAGGGAACATCACGTTAAACGAATCCTTTAAACAGCAAGTGGAAAATGGGGGCATCGGCTCCCTTTACGGTGCGCTTCGGGCAGATCCCTGGACTGGCGTTACACTGGAAAATGGACTGTCTGCCAGAGAAGGTGCTGAGGCGGTCAATCTGATTCAACGTTATGCAATAGAACATTCCAGACTGGGGATTCCCATTCTGATCGGGGAAGAGTGCTCGCATGGTCATATGGCTATTGACGGAACGGTCTATCCAGTTCCTCTTTTATTGGGGAGCACCTGGAATGTGGATTTGTATCGGGAGATGTGCCGGGCAGTAGCACGGGAGACACGTGCTCAAGGTGGTGCGGTCACCTATTCTCCGGTACTGGATGTTGTGCGTGATCCGCGCTGGGGACGTACGGAGGAATGTTTCGGTGAAGATCCGTTTCTCATTGGAGAGCTGGCAGTTGCTTCCGTAGAAGGGCTTCAGGGTGAAAGTCTTGACCGTGGAGATACAGTAGCGGCAACGCTGAAACATTTTGTTGGTTATGGCAGCTCGGAAGGTGGACGTAATGCAGGGCCTGTACATATGGGCTGGCGCGAACTGCTGGAAGTGGATCTCTATCCATTCCGCAAAGCGGTGGAAGCTGGCGCTGCGTCGATCATGCCAGCGTACAACGAAATTGATGGCACGCCTTGCACCGTGAATACGGAATTGCTGGAAGATGTACTGCGTAAGGATTGGGGCTTTGACGGTCTGGTCATTACGGATTGTGGTGCGATCAACATGCTGGCAAGTGGGCATGATGTCGCGGCAGATGGAATGGAAGCTTCCGTACAGGCGATTGAGGCAGGCATCGATATGGAGATGTCCGGTGAGATGTTTGGGCAATATCTGGTGCAGGCGGTGGCAGAAGGCAAGCTTGATGTGCAGGTTCTGGATCAGGCTGCTTCTCGCGTGCTGGCGTTGAAGTTCAGACTGGGCTTATTCGAACAGCCTTATGTGGATGCAGATCGTGCAGCAGAAGTGATTGGCAGTGAAACTCATGTTGAGCTGGCACGCCAGTTGGCAGCGGAAGGTGTTGTACTTCTCAAAAATGAGGCTGACACGCTACCTCTATCGATAGCAGATGTGGGCCAGATTGCCGTGATTGGTCCTAATGCAGACCAGGCTTACAATCAACTGGGCGATTACACATCTCCGCAACCGAAGTCGAAAGTGGCAACGGTACTGGATGGGATTCGCAGTAAGCTGGCTAATCATGTGGATGGGCAAACGGAGAAGAGTTCTGTTGGTGCTTTGACTGGTGACAGCAGTACAGATCAGGTTCTTTATGCACCAGGCTGCCGGATCAAAGGTGATTCGAAAGAAGGATTCGAGCGTGCCCTTGAAGTTGCCAGCCAGGCAGATACAGTCATTATGGTGGTTGGTGGCTCCAGTGCACGTGACTTTGGAGAAGGAACGATCGATCTGAAAACGGGAGCTTCCAATGTGTCCGATAACTCCTGGAATGATATGGAGTGTGGCGAAGGGATCGACCGGATGACGTTGGGTCTTGCCGGAGTACAGTTGGAACTCATTCAGGAGATTCACAAGCTCGGCAAAAAACTTGTCGTTGTTTACATTAATGGTCGTCCCATCACTGAACCTTGGGTGGATGAACATGCCGATGCAATTCTGGAGGCGTGGTATCCGGGCCAAGAGGGCGGGCATGCCATTGCAGATATTTTATTCGGTGATGTGAATCCATCGGGTAAATTGACGATCTCCATTCCGAAGCATGTCGGTCAGTTACCGATCTATTATAACGGCAAACGGTCCCGAGGCAAAAGGTATTTGGAAGAGGATTTGGAGCCACGTTATGCATTTGGATACGGACTGAGTTATACCACATATGAGTACAGCGAACCGAAGCTGAGTTCTTCGTCCATGACAACTGATGATTCAGTTAAGGTATCGGTGAATGTGACCAACACCGGCCGTTATGCAGGTGCAGAAGTTGTACAGATGTATATCTCTGACGTGGTCAGCTCACTAACTCGTCCGGCCAAGGAACTGAAGGGGTTTGCAAAAGTGAACCTGGAGCCAGGAGAGACACAGACCGTGGAATTCCGAATCGGAGCCGAGCAACTGCAGTATATTGGTCGTGATTTGAAGCCTGTCGTTGAACCGGGACAATTCCATATTCATATCGGCAGCAGCGTTAACGATACGCAAATAGCCGAACTGACCGTAAGGGAGGCGTAAGACGTTGGAACGTATCAGACGATTTATTCGCGAGTTGTCCGAACATCAGTGGCTGGAGCAATTACAGCTGCGCAGCTGGGATATTACCCGCGCTTATTATAATGTGCCAGGACAGTATGAGGATCAGGGTGAGTACCCCGAAGGGAAAGATTTTGAGCGTTTTCCGAGCAAACAGGGAACGACTTATTTTTTCAGAACACGTTTGGAGATCCCTGCTACATGGCAGCAAGCAACTTATGGGCTTGTATTTGAGACAGGCGGAGAAGGCTTGCTTCGGGTAAATGGGCACTCTTATCAGGGTCTGGACCGCAATCATACCTACGTCACGCTTGATCCATCCAAAGTTGGAACCAATCCCGAACTGGAGATCGAGATGTTTGATCCGGTACCTGAACCTATAGACCCGTTGAATCAACAGGCGGTTATTCAGCCACCGATCACATCAATTACGAGCCTGCTGGTGAGACCCAATGAAGCGGTTCGTAGTCTGATGTATACCGTCATTATTGTGCGTGATTCGGCTGTGTTGTTACCGGAAAGTGACTTTCGGCGGGTTCGCCTGTTAGAACTGGTATATCGTGCGATGGATCAATTTGTAGGCAAGTCAGCAGAAGAGATTGAGCAGGGAGAGGGTATTTGTCAGATTGAGAATAATCTGAAGCATCATGTGCGTGAGATTGGCGGAAACGCGGAAGGTCTGGAGCATATGGTGGGACAGTCCCATATTGATATTGCCTGGCTGTGGCCTGTACGTGAGACGGTACGCAAAACGAGCCGTACCTTCTCCACTGTAGATGCACTCATGAATGAATATCCGGACTATGTTTATTCCCAGAGCCAACCCTTACTATATGCGTTTCTGAAGAAGCATGATCCCGAGCTGTACGCGCGGGTGAAGCAGCGGATTGTAGAAGGCCGCTGGGAACTGGTGGGCGGCATGTGGGTTGAGCCGGATCTGAACATCCCGAGCGGGGAGTCCCTCATTCGCCAGATGTTGTATGGTCAGCGTTTCTATATGGAGGAGTTTGGCAAGACATCACAGATTGAATGGCTGCCGGATACATTCGGGTATTGTGCCTCCCTGCCACAGATTTTGAAGCATGGCAATGTGGAATATTTCATGACAACAAAGCTCGGATGGAACGACACAAATGTGTTTCCATACGATCTCTTCCACTGGGTGGGCATTGACGGCACACCGATCCTGTCTTACCTCAATCATGGTGTTAACGAGCATACGTTGCCGAAGGACATTCATGATCACTGGCAGTCCTACCGTGAGAAAGCGGCTCATCCGGAGCATATGCTTCTATACGGACACGGAGATGGCGGCGGTGGCGTAACACGCGAGATGCTGGAGTATGTGAATCGCGCAGACCTGATGGTTGGACAGCCTGCGAGCCGATATAGCACAGCTGGAGCTTTCTTTGCCGGGATTGAAAAGGAGCAACCTGTACTGCCGAAGTGGCATGGGGATCTGTATCTGGAGTTACATCGGGGAACCTACACGACCCATGCGCGCAATAAGCGTAACAATCGGAAAGCGGAGGTTCTGTATCGTGAAGCCGAGCTGTGGAATACACTTGCTCTTCCAGATATGGAGGCAGATGCAGAAGCTGAAGTGCGTTCAAATCTGCATGACGGCTGGAAATTAATTTTGCTGAATCAATTCCACGATATTATTCCGGGATCGGCGATTACGGAATCCTACGTCACTTCGAATGAAGAATATGTACAGGTATTTGAATTGGGCAGAACCGGACTGGATCAAGGCATTGCAGCATTGACTACGGGTATCAACACAGAGGGACCGGAAGGTTCATTAGCCTATGTTGTATTCAACAGCCTGGGCTGGAAACGGAGTGCAGTTGTTCAATTGGCTGTGCAGGATAGCTTGGATCGCTACGGCATCGATGAAGAAGGTCAGCGCTTGCGGATGGATCGGGAGGATGGCAGCATGTCTATTCTCGTGACAGACATTCCGGCGTTTGGATATAAGACGATTTGGCTGGTACCGGAAAATACAAGGGAAACGAATGTACGGGAAATGACGACCCTTGCCGCACAACCAACCTTTAATGATACATGGGATACCGCCTTTTATCATGTGCAATTCAATGAACGTGGGGAGATCACCCGTCTGTGGGATAAGACCGCGGAGCGTGAGATGTTGAAGCCGGGTGAACGAGGCAATCAGCTTCACTTCTTCCACGATCGTCCAACCCTATGGGATGCATGGGATATCGACAGTCGTTATGAGGAACAGATTGCTGGCGAAGTGGAACTGTTGGAGAAAAAGCTGGTGCTGGCGGGTACAACGAAGGATATCCTGCGTTTCCGCTGGAATCTCCATCAATCGGAAATCACACAAGATATCGTCTTTTATCATGACTCACGGCGAATTGATTTTCAAACACAGGTGAACTGGAACGAAAATCACAAACTTCTGAAAGTTGGCTTCCCGATTGATGTGGTGACCTCCAAGGCCACATTTGAAATTCCATTTGGCGCACTGGAACGTCCAACACATCGCAACACAAGCTGGGAACAAGCGCAGTATGAAGTCTGTGGACATCGCTTCGCAGATGTGTCCGAATATGGATACGGCGTGAGCCTCCTCAATGACTGCAAGTACGGGTACGACGTGCAGGGAAGCACTATTCGTTTGTCCCTACTGCGTGCACCCAAATGGCCGGATCGCACAGCCGATCTGGGAGAACATGAATTCACGTATTCCCTATATCCGCACGACGGAGACTGGAGAACTGCACACACCGTACGTCAGGCAGCTGAGCTGAATCATGAGGTGACGGTACAGCAGGTGAACCAAAAGGGTCAGATACAACAAGAGCAACAGATAGAGCAGGTACAGCAGAGGGAAGAAGTACAGCAAAGCACAGGGACTGGAGTTGATCCAATTGCAGATGCAACTGCAATTGCGGCACCTGTACGTCCAGCAACAGGCTCCTGGATTAACTTTAATAGTAACCATGTTATTCTGGATACCGTCAAAATGGCAGAGGATGGACAAGGCACCGTGCTGCGTTTCTATGAATCCTCAGGCAAACGCGAAGACATCACATTGCAATGGCCACATGCCTTTGAGCAAGCCCATCACTCCAACGCACTCGAAGAACCGGTTCAACCACTGGCCCATACCAATGGCCAGATTACACTATCTTTTAAACCTTATGAAATACAAACCGTGCTACTGCGGTAAACCTTTTTGAAATATTTTTGAGCTATACATGTTCAACTAAAAATTTACACGATAACGGAGAGGACAGAAAGAATTCGAAGAAGCGAAGCGTTCGCCTTTATCCCCAGATTTTACCCTCTAGAAAAGGGAATCAAAAAAATCTGGGGATAACAGCGATCGGAGGATATTTCTGACCGCGCAGTGGTCCCGTGTAAATTTTTTGTTTCATCCTGTATAGCTACACCATTCAATTTGTTTAAGGAGTTGCACTCATCCATGGAACAGTTCAGATTACCCAAAATACCCATGCCGCCTGTTGGCTTGCCACAATCTATTCAGGCTGTGCTCGAAGAAGCAGAACAGAAACTGGCTCACCGACCAAAGCTACTTCAATTATTCAAAAACTGCTTCCCCAACACTATCGAAACAACAACCAAGTTGATGGAGGACGGTACGACTTTTGTGATCACAGGAGATATTCCAGCTTCCTGGCTGCGTGATTCCGTGGAGCAGGTGGTACATTACATTCCGTTTGCAAAAGAAGACGAGGACCTGCAACGCATTATTGGCGGGCTGATCAAACGTCATATCCAGTATGTACACATCGATCCATATGCTAATGCCTTCAATGAGACGGCCAACGATTGGCACTGGAACACCACGGACGAGACCGAGATGTCACCTTGGGTGTGGGAACGCAAATTCGAGATTGATTCATTATGTTTCGTTGTGCGCCTGGCCTATTTATATTGGAAGGAAACCGAGCTAACCGATATTTTCGATTCAAGCTTCAAGGCAGCGATGCGTAAAATCGTGGACCTGTTCAAAGTCGAACAGCATCACATGGAACAATCTCCATATCGCTTCACTCGCAATAACGGTATCCCAACAGATTCCCTGCGCAATCATGGAAAGGGTATGCCAGTCAATTACACCGGTATGATCTGGTCCGGCTTCCGTTCCAGTGATGATGCGTGTGATTTCCACTACAATATCCCTGGCAACATGTTCGCGGTTGTAGCTCTGCGCCAGATGCAGGAGTTTGCCGAGTGGGTGTTCCGGGATATGGAACTTTTGCAGGAATTGAAGGATCTGGAGCAGGACGTGGATCACGGCATTCAGTTGTACGGGATTTATCGTCATCCGGAATTTGGACCGATCTATGCGTACGAGACGGACGGTTATGGCAACCACTGTCTCATGGACGATGCGGGTACACCGGGACTTATGTCCATTCCATATCTGGGTTACGTCACAGCGGATGATCCGATCTACCAGAATACGCGCCGTTTTGCCCTGAGCAAAGAGAACCCGTTCTATTATGAAGGCAAGGTTGCCAAAGGGATTGGAAGTCCGCACACCCCACCAGATTACATCTGGCATATGGGATTGTCCATGCAAGGACTGACTGCGCAGTCTGCCGAGGAGAAACTGGAGATTATTCGCATGCTCGAAGCGACAGATGCAGATACAGGTTATATGCATGAAGGCTTCCACGCCGATGATCCAACGATTTTTACACGAAAATGGTTTGCATGGTCCAACAGCCTGTTCTCCCAGTTGGTCTATAGATCGATGAAGGATGGCCTGTTATGAGTATCCAACCTAATGATAAAAAGCTGATTATCTTCGCTGATCCTGCGTTTCCGATGGAAGGTGCTTCTCCAACTCATGAGGCTCTGAATACATGGAAAGCAGTTGAAGAGATCACCGTTGTAAACGCCGAAGAACTCGCAGAGACTTTGAAGACTACAGCAGGTGAAGGATGTCTGGTGAATCTGCATGCACCCTATTTCCCAAAATCCGCCTGGACGGAGATTGCAGCTTACTTGCATCAGGGCGGAAGCCTGATCAGTGTTGGTGGTGCGCCCTTTAAACGTCCGGTTCGATATGAGAATGGGGCATGGGTCGTAGAGTCGGAGCAGACCGCATATCACCAGGAACTCTATATTCATGAGGCACTGAACGTATCTTCTGCCAATGTGCAATCGTACACGTCATCCGAACAGATCCCGCTTCTCACTGGGAAAGAAGGACTGTTTGAGAAGGCAGATACATGGAATCTGGTTCCACATACAACCAAAACAAGTGATCTGCCTCATCAGATGGGATCATCCGGCCCGATGAGTACGCAGATTTACCCATTACTTCGTGGCATGAGTAAGGATGGACGCAGTGTCGCCGCTCCGGTCGTTCTGTGGGAGAATTCCCGCGGGACTTTCGTTGGTTCACGCTGGATGTTTGTGCATCTGCCGCTGACCACCTCATTCTGGACGCAGGATGGCGCTGATGAGATTGTGAAGTGGGCGCAATTCTGTGCGCAAGGTGTAACCGAGTTATCCCTGAAAACAAATTATGCTTCGTACGAACCAGATGAGCGGGCTGTACTCACACTGCAAGGCCAGATTTTACAGCGAGCAGGCAATAGACTTATCGAGTCCGAGCTGTGGACGTTTGACATTACGGTCGAGCATGAGGATCGCACAAGTGGCATGACAGAGAAGGTATGGAACCATCGACTGGAGATGAAACTTTCCGGTGAGCAGCGGTTTGAACGCATACTTCTCCCGGTTTCCATTGAAAGTGGGCTGTATCGGATCATATGCCACGCGCAGGCACCTGACGGGGAAGTTCGGACCTTGCGTCAAGGCTTCTGGGGACAAGATGCAGCACTGCTGGCAGAAGGAGAAGTGATTAGCCGCAGCAGAGATTATTTTGTAAAAGACGGACGTCCTCTGCCTGTTGTGGGCATGACCTACATGACCTCCGATGTGGCAAGGAAATTTCTGTTTCTGCCAAATGCGGATGTTTGGGATCGAGACATGGCTCAGATGGCGAAAGCAGGAATCAACTGGATTCGGACGGGAATCTGGACCGCCTATCGCAACATGATGCAGGTGGACGGACATATGGCAGAGGATGTGCTTCGTGCCATTGATGCATTTATTTTAACGGCGAAGCGCCACGGCTTACAGGTCACGTTCACTTTCTTCTCCTTTACACCGGAGACATGGGAAGGCACGAATCCGTATTTGGACCCGCAGAGTGTCGAAGCACAGAAACGTTTCATCCGAAGCATCGTCAGTCGTCACACGCATACAACCCATGTGGACTGGGATCTGATTAATGAGCCATCCATGTTTGATCCGGTGCGTATCTTCTCAGCTGGCCCACGCTCGGCGAGGGATTCATATGAACAGCAGGCTTATATCACTTGGCTTGAACAACGTCATGAGACGATTGAAGCGTTGCAGGAGGCATGGAACATGTCACCGAAGCAGCTTCCGAACTTTGCAGCCGCGGTGATCCCGGAGGCGGAAGAGATTAACTTTGATGTACAGGACATGCACAAGGCCAAAAAAGGAACACGCTGGCTTGATTATTGTCTTTTCTCCATGGAAATGCACAATGTATGGGCTAGAGAGCTTGTAGGTACGATCAAGGATCTGGTGCCGAATCATCTGGTCACCGTGGGACAGGACGAAGCCCTTGGTTCGCAGCGTCCTTCACCATTCTTCTATGAACGTGAAGTGGACTATACAACGGTGCATTCCTGGTGGTTAAACGATGATCTGATCTGGGATGGCATTTTCGCTAAAACGCCACATAAGCCAAATCTCATTCAGGAGACGGGCATCATGTATGTGGAAACCCCGGATGGACGAGCCAAACGTACGGAAGAAGAGCTTCGTGGCATTCTCGAACGCAAGTACGCCTATGCGTTCTCAACAGGCGGCGCAGGAGCGGTGCAATGGATCTGGAACACCAACTTCTATATGGATAATGCCAATGAGTCTCATATCGGAGCCCTTCGTGCAGATGGTACGGAGAAGCCAGAGGCGGATGTGTCTTATGATTTTGGCCGATTCATGCATGGCATTCGTGATCTCTTTGAAGACCGCGAGCTTGAGGATATTGCAGTGGTGTTCCCGTATTCCAATGACTTCTCCAACCGTGCCTTGGCCTATGATGCCACAACAAAGCTTACTCGCGTGATGTCTTATGATCTGAAACTGCCGTTCCGTGCGTTATCCGAATATCATCTGGAAGCACTGCAGCAGCAGCCACCCAAGCTGATTATCGTGCCGAGTCCACACAATATGGACAGCGATGCACTGCAACAATTGCTCAAGTTCGCGGAGAACGAAGGCACGAGCCTGCTCATCACTGGACCACTGGGGCTGGATGCGTACTGGAAGGCAACTGACCGGGCAGATCATATTGTAGGCAAACGCAGTCTGGGCAACGTGCAGCGGGAAGAATTGCTGAATATTAATGGCGTGAACCACCGGGTGACCTATGGACGGCGTCGGATCGCCGAGGTGGCAAAGGAGACGTTGCTTCATGGGGATAATGGTACAGCAGATGAAGTACACGTTCTGCCTTTGGGCAAAGGGAAATTAATCTGGACTCCACTGCCGCTCGAGTTAAATGGACGGGACGAGCCACTTGCTGAATTGTATCGTTATGCAACTGAAATTTCGGGCATCGAACAGGAGTTGGAATGGATATCCGGTGGGGATATCGCTGGGATCTACGGCCGGAAGCTTAGTTTTTCAAAAGGAAATCTGTATGTATTTGTATCGGAGTTTGTCTTGAACCATGAAGTTCATGTGAGAGATCAACGTACAGGTGTATCGTACTCGTTCCAATTGGAAAAAAATCGTTCCGTGCTGTTTGCCACGGATGCTTCCGGAAAGCTGACTGCGGTGTATCGCCCGGATGAGGTTGAGATTGTACAACAAGACGAAAGAGGTGGGATAACACAATGACCAAGAAAAAGAGAGCACATATTATTTCGCATACCCACTGGGATCGGGAATGGTACTTGCCGTATGAGAAGCATCATATGCGACTCATTCAGCTTGTCGATTCACTGTTGGATCAGCTTGATGAGGGATCGGACTACAAAAGCTTTTATTTAGATGGACAAACGATTATCATCGAAGACTATCTTCAGGTTCGCCCGGAGCAGAAGGAACGACTGGAGAAACATATCCGCAATGGGCGGATTGTGATTGGACCATGGTACATTTTGCAGGATGCGTTTCTGACGAGTGGAGAAGCCAATGTGCGCAACATGCAGGTTGGACATAAGGACGCTAAACGTTACGGCACACCTTCGAAAATTGGTTATTTTCCCGATACATTTGGATTGGTCGGACAGACTCCGCAGCTGATGCAGCAATCAGGCATTGATAATGTGTTCTTTGGTCGTGGTGTGAAGCCTACGGGATTTAATAATACGGTGTCGGATGCCGGATATGAATCAAGCTTCTCGGAGCTGATGTGGGAAGGACCAGACGGATCAAAAGTACTCGGTGTATTGTTTGCCAACTGGTACTCCAACGGAAATGAAGTTCCGGTAGACGAGGAATCGGCCCGCAAGTTCTGGGAAACCAAGCTTGCAGACGCTGAGAAATATGCATCAACGAATGAGTTGTTGTACATGAACGGATGTGATCACCAGCCGATTCAACGAGACCTGCCAGAAGCCATCCGTATGGCTGAGCAATTATATCCCGATATCGAGTTCATTCACTCCAACTTTCCAGATTATCTGGAAGCTTTGAGAGCATCGTCTGAACATGAGTTGTCCACGGTCAAAGGCGAACTGCGCAGCCAACGTACCGATGGCTGGGGAACTCTGGTGAATACCGCCTCGGCTCGTGTGTATCTGAAACAGATGAACCAGCTGGGCCAGACCATGCTGGAAAAAGTGGCCGAACCCCTGGCATCCTATGCCTATCTGCTTGGTCATGCTTATCCACATGATCAACTGACATATGCCTGGAAAACGCTGATGCAAAATCATCCGCATGACAGCATCTGTGGATGCAGTGTGGATGAGGTGCATCGCGAGATGGTGACACGGTTTGATAAGAGCCGTCATGTGGCAGAGGCTTTAATTGAAGAGAGCACCAGCCAGATTGCTACAGCTGTCGATACCTCCATATTTGAGCGCTACGGCGAAGGTGCCCGGCCTGTCGTGGTATTTAATACAACGGGGTGGGAACGCAGCGGTGTAGTTCAGATGGAACTGGACGCGGCTCGGTTGTATTTCCGGGATGGATATACATTGGAGGAAATGGCGGCACAGATGAAAGCCGTTGACCTGTCAGATCGCATACTGGTAGATGAAGATGGTAATCACATTCCATGTACGGTGGAGGATCTGGGTCTGCAATTTGGCTATGATCTGCCAGATGATCGCTTCCGTCAGCCGTATAGCTGTCGGCGCGTTCGTATTCGTTTTGAAACAGAAAATGTAGCCGCATTTGGCCTGAAAACCTATGCGTTGGTCAACGTTGCGGATGATGCTAAGAGTGGTACTCCGTCGAAAACGACTACGCTGTTGCGTGGTGAACGTGGCATGGAAAATCAACATATGATCGTCACGATTGCAGACAATGGTTCATTCACACTCACAGATAAACGAACAGGTCGGACTTTTAAAGAGCTCGGCGTGTACGAAAATGTGGGCGATATCGGCAATGAATACATGTTCAAGCAGCCAGAGAACGAAGTGGCGCGAACAACACGCGAGCTTCAGGCAGAGATTCGGGTCCTTGAGAATACATCATACTTGGCCTCATTCGAAGTGATCCATCATTGGGAAATACCGGAGTCTGCGGATGAGATGCTGGATCAGGAACAGCGGGAACTGATTTATTATCCACATCGCAAAGCCCAGCGTTCAGCGAAAATGACTCCACTTCAGATCCGTACAGTGATATCGCTTAGTCGTAGTGGAAAAGGTGTCCAGGTGGAGACAACCTTCAACAATCAGGCGAAGGATCATCGGGTGCGTGCTCTTTTCCCAACGGATCTTGTATCTGCTGTTCATCATGTGGATTCCATGTTCGAAATTGCAACACGTGATAACAAGCCTGCACCGGAGTGGCAAAATCCAAGCAATACACAGCATCAACAGAATTTTGTAGATGTAAGTGAACAAGACGTCGGATTGGTCGTTGCCAATCTGGGCCTGAATGAATATGAAGTCCTTCAAGATGGACGTAACACGGTTGCCGTAACGCTGCTTCGTGCGGTTGGCGAACTCGGAGACTGGGGTTTGTTCCCTACACCGGAAGCACAATGCCTTGGTGAACATACATTTCAGATCGAGATCATTCCGCATGATGGAAATGGTGCAGCATCAGGTGCATATATCGAGGCCTATCAGTTCCAGGTTCCTTGGACGCTGGCACAAACCGAAGTACACCCGGGTTATCTGACACCTAGTAACACACCATTTGCATGGCAAGGAGACGGATTGGCGTTTTCTTCACTCAAGGTAAATGAGGATTCCGGTGATGTGATGCTACGCTGGTTCAATATGACCACCAACTCTGCCACGTTAAATCTTGCTGCATCACAGGCGAATCCACAGCCATTCGAAACGGCATACAAGAGCAACATCTTGGAGGAAGAGGGCAAAATGCTCCATTCTCACAGCATAGAAGAGGCATCGACATTATCATTTGCCAGCAAGGAATGGAACATAGAGACAGGTTCATGCGAGATCATCACTGTTGGCTTACGGCTCTAATAAAGGTTGTTCAAAAGGCCGAAAAACAGACTTTTGACCACGCACTAAAAGGTACCGGACTGCAAGTGTGCTCTAAACTAGGCATTACGTACGGTGGTGGAAGGGTTACGCTATTTACCAGATGTATCTGTTGAGTTATTGGTTGTTTTTCTATAGAATGAACAGTAGAATTGCTAATGATCGAAAGTTCCTATGCCATCAAGATGGCTATGGGTACACTTCAATTGTTCATTCTATATTGAAACATTAAGGGGGCTTGAAGCCATGGAATCCTTGGGAGGACTGCTTCAGCAGCTGAACCCTGCCTTTCGTGAGCAATCGCGGCGGATTGCGGCGGAATTGATGGAAAATCCGTACGTACGCGAATTCCGCGCAGGTCATCCTGAACTGCAAGATGCACAGCTCATGACCGATCTGAGCAAGCTGTTTCAGTACGCCAAAGACTCTAAGAACTGTGCGAATTGTCCGGGACTCGACAACTGTCCTAACGATTTTCAGGGCCACTTTTGCAAACTGGAAGTAGAACATTTTAACGGTAAACCCGAAATCATAGATATAAAAGCGCCTTGTTCCAAACATATCGCCCGGCAAAATGAACATATCATTAAGCAACGCATTCGCAGTTTCTATGTGGACGAGCGTGCGCTCAGTGCTGGATACAACGACGTGGAGATTATGGGCAAGGATCGGATGCGTGCTCCGGCAGTGAATCAGGTGCTTCGGTATATTAGGGAGACCAAGGAGAACGGATTATCTCCGCAAGGACTGTTTCTTGAGGGAACTTTCGGGACGGGTAAGACGTTCCTGATGTGTTATCTGCTGCATGAACTGGCGGTTGCAGGGCACACGGGTGTCATTATCTATATGCCTGACTTTGTGGAGGATCTGAAATCCATGATTAGTGAAGGGCAGAAGCTGAAGGAAATGACGGATATTTTGAAAAGCTGTGATCTGCTCATCTTTGATGATATTGGGGCAGAGAATCTGAACCCTTGGGTTCGGGATCATGTGATGGGGTCCATTCTGAACTATCGGATGAATCGCAAACCAACGTTCTATACGTCCAATTACAATCTGGATGGGCTTGAAAAACACCTGAGTTTCACCAATCGGGATGGCGAGGAAATGAATAAAGGTCAACGTTTGATGGACCGGATTCGTCCATTCGTGGATGTTATCTCCGTTCGGGGTGAGAATCAGCGTGGCAAACGTTAAACCGGTTAGCTTTTGGTCTGATTTACAAAATGTTCTTCTTAAACGATAAGTAGTCCCAAAAAAAGCCTGGCTTTCGCATTGTTGCGAAAACCGGGCTTTTCTGGTCCTGCGTGAGACCTGTGAGTGTCCTATTCGGTGAGGAATTTGAAGATAACCATACCGAAAAAAATCACTGTCATGAGACCGGCCATGCCGGCAACACCCGCGATCAGATCAAATAGATCGTTGCGGGGTTCCTCGTTCACATGTTCACGCGGGTCGCTGATCCGCACATTTGCATCCATGTTATTGCCTCCTTATGGGGAAACAGCTTGCCCGTATGGGGGCTGAAACCCGGAGTAATTTTAGTATACTTGGAAAAGAAAGCGTTTGTAAAGATTTTGCAGTTGGTATGCCACATCCTGTAATTGTGAAGATTTGATGTTGGGAAGATGAACATTGCAGCGTTCAATTCACAAGTTTGACGTACCTGTGTTATACTGGAAGTGTCGTTCACGACGTTACAGGTTAAAATAAACCGTAAGTATATATAAGGAGGACAATTTCATGGCTATTGTTAACGTATCCGATCAATCCTTCAACGCTGAAGTAGAAGGCGAAGGAACGGTTCTTGTTGATTTCTGGGCGCCTTGGTGTGGTCCTTGTAAAATGCTCGCTCCAATCCTGGAAGAGCTGTCCACAGAAGTTGGCGATGCAGTGAAAATTGCTAAAGTTAACGTGGATGAAAATCCGGAATCTGCTTCCCGCTTTGGCGTAATGAGCATTCCAACTTTGATCTTCTTCAAAGACGGTCAACCGGTAGATAAAGTGGTTGGTCTGAACTCGAAAGATGCGCTCAAAGGCATCATTGCAAAACACCAATAATTCACAGGCTTACACATACGCCTCCGGTTTACATGCCGGGGGCGTTTTGCGTCGAATACCTTTATAGAGGACAATATAAAGTATATATTTTTTACACTTGAATGTAGAGTACAGAACCGATCTGGAGAAGCGAAGTGCTCGCGTTTATCCCGGATTCATCTCTGATATAGTTGGAACTATGTATTTACACAGTAACGGAGAGGACAGAAAAAACCTGAAGAAGCGAAGCGTTCCCCTTTATCAACAGATTTTTCCCTTGAGAAAAGGGAATGAAAAAAATCTGGGGATAACAGGGATTGGAAGGTTGTTCTGTCATCGTAGTGTCAGTGTGAATTATCTTTAGTTTCTTCTTATAGAAAAAGGTGACTCAGAGACAATACGATAACGGATTGGAAGACGGTACTGTAATCAGAATGGCTTAGTGTAACCTTTTATTTATACTTTTTTCGGGAAGGAGGATTCACCGAATTATGGATCAATTCATGAATGATTTGCAGGATCAGGAGAAGGCATTGGAGCAGATTCGCCACAAGCTCGCTTTGCTGCCAGACATGTCTGGTTGTTACCTGATGAAGAACAGTGAAGGCACCATTATCTATGTAGGTAAGGCTAAAGTGCTGAAGAACCGCGTACGCTCTTATTTTATCGGCAGTCATAATGGAAAGACTCAGCGTCTGGTGTCTGAAATCCGTGATTTTGAATATATCGTGACGGGCAGTAACATGGAAGCACTCATTCTGGAGTGTAACCTGATCAAAAAACATATGCCGCGGTATAACGTGTTGCTCAAGGATGATAAGACATTCCCATATCTTAAAATTACAAATGAAAAGCACCCCCGGCTGGAAGTAACCCGGCGTGTGCTGAAAGATAAAGCCAAATACTTCGGACCTTATCCGAACTCGTATGCGGCACACCAAACGAAAAAATTGCTTGATCGCATGTATCCACTGCGCAAATGTGGTGTAATGCCCAAAGAAGTGTGCCTGTATTATCACATGGGACAGTGTCTTGCCCCTTGTGTGAAAGAAGTGGAGAAGGAACAGTACGACCAGATTTCACAAGAGATTGGTTCATTCCTAAGCGGTGGTCACGAAGAGATTAAGAAGGATTTGCAGCGTAAGATGCAAGAGGCTGCGGAGGATCTTTATTTTGAACGGGCCAAGGAACTGCGCGACCAGGTAATCGCCATCGATGCGATGATGGAAAAACAGAAAATTACGATGGCCGATGCCAGAGACCGTGATGTATTTGGTTTTGCCATTGATAAAGGCTGGATGTGTGTCCAGATTCTATATATGCGTCAGGGTAAAATGATTGAACGTCACGTATCAACCTTCCCGTTTTACGGTGAGGCGTACAGTGATTTCATGTCCTATGTAACACAGTATTACAGCGATAATCCGGCATTGCCACAAGAGATTTTGTTGCCGGAAATGCCCAAGGATCTTGCAACAGATAACGATAGTTTGGATACGGGGTCTGTTGCTGATGGATCTGTGCCTGCCGCAGTTACGGTAGAGTTCGAGCAGACGGGACAAGGGGAGCACAGTAACGCTTCCCAGCCACTACTGGTTGCTGAGACTCGTGCAGCTTACGGAGGTTCCGCTGAGGCAGAAGGTGAACAACCTGACAGTATGCAAGAGGATGCTCCAATAACGGATACAACTGCTTCTACTGAAAAGCTTCCATCAGGACTGGAAGACCCAACTCAGGTTGCTGCTGCTTTACAGGAGTGGTTGGAGATCAAAGTGCTCATTCCGCAACGTGGATTGAAACGCCAGATGATCACTATGGCCGTGGATAACGCACGTGTGGCATTGGAAGAGAAGTTCCGTTTGATTGAGCGAAATGAAGAACGGACATCCAAAGCTGCCGAAGGGCTGGGACGTTTTATTGGATTGGATCAGCTTCACCGTATTGAAGCGTTTGATAACTCGAACATCCAGGGTACAAACCCGGTATCTGCCATGATTGTATTTACCGATGGTAAACCGGATAAGAAGGAATATCGGAAGTACAAGGTCCGGTCGGTGGAAGGGCCGGATGATTATGAAACCATGCGAGAAGTCATCCGTCGCCGTTACGAGCGGGTATTAAAAGAAAACCTGACCCAGCCTGACCTGATCGTGGTCGATGGTGGTAAGGGACAGATCTCGGCTGCGGTCGATATTTTGGAAAATGAGCTGGGGCTGTTTATTCCGGTATGTGGTCTGGTGAAGGATGCGAAGCATAAGACTTCACAGTTGATGATCGGTAATCCACCAGAAGTCATCTCCCTGCCTCGGGATAGTCAGGAATTCTACCTGTTGCAGCGGATACAGGAAGAGGTCCACCGTTTTGCGATCTCGTTCCACCGGGAACAACGTGGCAAATCGATGGTGACATCACGTTTGGATGCCATTCCGGGTATTGGAGAGAAGCGGCGTAAGTTGCTGTTGAAGCATTTTGGCTCTTTGCGCAAAATAAAAGAGGCCAGCGTCGAAGATTTCCGGCCTCTATCTATTGGTGACAAACTGGCAAATCAGATTATTGCAGCACTTCGTGATGAGGAGTCGTAACATACGGCTTCTCTTTTTGTTTTGGATTGAATTTGTAGACCACATATCCAACGATGGCCGGCAGTACAATCCAGAAGAGTCCGGCAGCCATATTCAGGGCATCGCCCATAAAGACCAAGCTGAGTCCCATCAGCAAGCTGTCGAAGATCACATGGGCAAATACAACGGCAATGAAGCCGTGACGCAGCATGATCAGACTGAACAGCAATCCAATCACCATCAGTTCAATGGGACGAGTGATTACTGGATAGATCGGATACAATGTGTGTCCAAGTGCCCAAATGATGGTTGGGATCAGACAGGCAATAAACGTGTTACGCACAATCTTTTGCATCATGCGAATGCCGAACAGTCGATAAACAGTTTCTTCACCAATACCGGCCATCCAGGCCATGATCGGGAAGAGCCAGGCATAGGTCATATTAAATGTAGATTGATCTGCTGACGTCGTTGACCATGTGCCGATGCTTCGCTCCAGAATGAAGAACAGGATGGATTGAACACCCAGTAGAATGAACGCCCACAGGTAACCAGCAACCATGCTGTGAAGTACATATTTTCCATATCCGGGTTCCTTGGCACGAGGCCATGGGTTCAGACCTATTTTACGCCACATGCCGTCACCAGCAACGAGAGACAGATAGATGGTTGCACTCATAACCAGTGTAATTCCTGCCTGCATTAACATCAGGAACGCTAACATGAAGCTGGAAAGTCCTTGTGCCTGAAAGAGTGGAATCATGTTCAGTGTACCAATTACTGAAGCTGCGAAATACACCAGCGAGAGAATGATTCCGCGTTTGAAAGATGTATGTGCTCGGGTCAGAATGCTATAGATGATTGCCAGCACGCCCAGAACAAAGGTCAGGAATGCATAGCCGCCATAAGTCATCCAATTGGCCTGACGTGTTTGATCTTTCACATAATCGGTATGGGATTCAGGGACCGAGAAGCCAGGATCGAACGATCGTACCGCACCCTCTTCAAACGTAAAGTTCAGTTCAAGCTTGGAGTCTCCGATGGCTTTTGCAGAATCTGTATACTTCAGTCCCGCTTCACCATCGCGAGTCTCCAGTTGAAGTGTAGGCACTTCATAACCGAATTCGGTCAGAACGCCAGCCGCGAGCTGTTGTTTCTCGTCCAGAGATATATTGCCTTCAGCAAGTACTTGCGATGTGGTCACTCGTCCACTAACCTGCTCCGCCTCAATGGCGGTATAGAGGGAAGAAGGCAGTTCCCGTTTGAAGCCGACTACTTTTCCTGTTTTCATATGTACGTCAACATTAAGATAACCGCCTTTGTGTTGATCAGGCAAACGAACGCGGAATACATCGTAAGGATAGCTAGTTTCCCATTTCTGGTTATAGGTATCAAGTTGTTTGGTTTTGGCCATATACCCGTAGATATCGGAATGTGTCTGGTAGGTTACCAGAGTTTTTTCATCATCATTTGGCAGTGAATAGTCATTCACAGAAGCTGCGAATGATCGTGCGGATTGCTTCGCCTGCTCCTTGGTTATGAAGGAGGTGGACGGAATTTCTGTCGTTTGTGATGAGGTAGCTGGAAAGATCTGAAATACAAAAAATAGAATCAGGCCAATCGCCGCAAGCAACCCCAGCCGCTTGAAGTTAGCCTTGAGTAGCAAAGGCTGCCCTAAGGGATTCATGTAATGGTGTTCCTCCTTAATCTAATATGGATATTAAAGTTAACATAGCACAGGGCAAGCACCGAATGCCAATGATGTAACGAAAACAGGTGTAAATCCTTGAAAATGAATGAAAAGGACCGAAAGAATCTGATCCATCCGTCGCCATATCTGAGTTCTTCCCTTTTTGGCGGAATTCGATGCTATTTACACAAAAAACGTTTTGTCTACAAACGTCGCAGCGCTTATAATTTTGAAGCAAATGTGCAATGATTCGCATGTCTTTCGCCCAACAAGGGAACGAATAGAATATATTCCAACTTCATTATATATGTCGTATTAATCTGAATCATACTTGTTTAACGTTTGGCAACAGCATTTCAAATGAAGAAGGCTCCACGGGTGTGGAGTTATTTTCATTTTAGAAGAGGTGGAAGATACTCAAGTGAAACTGAATGTTCAATGGATGCGATTATCGCCACCCCGTATTCTTGTGTTAGGATTTGCTGGCATCATATTGGTAGGTACACTATTGTTAATGCTTCCGGCATCCAACCGTAACGGTGACAGTCTTGCATTTATTGATGCGCTCTTTACAGCAACTTCGGCTGTTTGTGTCACCGGTTTGGTAGTGGTGGATACAGGGACTCATTTCTCGATGCTGGGTCAGGTTGTGATTGCGATTCTGATTCAGATTGGTGGACTGGGCTTCATGACAATGTCCACATTGGTTGCCATTGCGTTCAAACGGCGGATTTCGCTTAGAGAACGGTTGATTCTACAGGAAGCGATGAATCAGAGCACGATGGAGGGCATCGTCCGGCTGATTCGGAAAGTTGTGATCTACTCACTCATTATTGAAGGCATATGTGGCACACTGTTTGCCATCCGCTGGTCGTTCGACATGCCGGTCGGACAGGCGATCTATTATGGCTATTGGCATGCGATCTCCATGTTCAACAATGCGGGCTTTGATATGTTTGGCGATTTCCGCAGTCTGACCGGTTATGTGTATGACCCGTTGGTTAATTTTACAGCAATGTTCCTCATTGTCTCTGGCGGTATCGGTTTTGTGGTGTTGTCAGACCTGGTAGATTACCGCAAAACGCGAAAGCTGTCTCTGCACTCCAAAGTTGTACTGTTAACAACTGGATTGTTGATTGTGTTTGGTGCACTTGTCATTTTCGTATTTGAATTCAGCAATCCACGGACATTGGGTGGCCTGAACTGGGGTGGCAAAATTCTCGGTTCATTCTTCCAATCCATTACGCCGCGAACAGCAGGAGCCAATACGGTAGATATTGCGGGGCTGAGACAGGCAACACAGTTCTTTATGATCATTCTGATGTTCATTGGTGCTTCGCCGGGTTCTACCGGAGGCGGGATCAAAACAACGACATTTATGATTATGGCTGGAGCGGTCATCGCCATGATGCGTGGACGTGAAGATATCGTGTTTTTCCGCTATCGGCTCGTACAGGAACGGATTTTCAAGGCGCTTACCATTACATTGCTGGCGCTTTTGTTCATCATAGCTGTAACGATGGCACTGAGTACCACAGAAGACGCCAGTTTTATGATGATCTTATTTGAAACGACATCAGCTTTTGGTACTGTCGGATTATCGCTCGGACTGACGCTGAAGCTGACTACTTTGGGCAAACTTCTGATCTGTTTTACGATGTTTGCAGGAAGGCTTGGACCGATCACATTAGCGTATGCACTTGGGCAGAAAAAGGGTAAAGAGTTATACAGGTATCCGGAAGGCAAAATGATTATTGGATAAATCTATTATTAGTGAGTTATGAAATTGATCTGGATAAGGGGTTCGTGAAGAACAATGAAAACACAGCAGTTTGCGGTGATTGGGCTTGGGCGGTTTGGCTCCAGTCTGGCGCAGGAATTAATGGAACTCGGCTACGAGGTGCTCGGGATCGATAAAAATGAAGAAGTCGTCGAAGACATAAGTGAACTGGTCACCCATGCCGTTGTAGCTGATGCCACAGATGAGGAAGTGCTGCGCTCCCTGGGTATTCGAAATTTCGACTGTTGCATCGTAGCCATCGGGGATGATATTCAGACGAGCATTCTCACTGCCATCCTGCTGAAAGAGCTGGGTGTCAAGACGGTCGTTGCCAAGGCGATCTCCGTTCTTCACGGACGGGCACTCGACAAGCTGGGCATCGATCGTGTCGTTTATCCTGAGCGGGATATGGGCATTCGGGTTGCCCACCAGCTGGTTACCCCGAACTTGCTGGATTACATTGAATTATCCAATGATTACAGTATTGTTGAGATGAAGGTTCCCGCCTGTCTGCACAACAAAACCCTTTCAACCCTGAATGCACGCGTACGTTTTGGTTGCAGCATTGTGGCGTTACAGAAAGAAGCCGGGGTCATTATCGCTCCGACGGCATTGGACTCGCTTCAAATGGGGGATATCATGGTCATCATTGGTAATAATGCAGATATCGACCGATTTGAAGAAGAGGTTATCAGCCAGGAGAGCTGATAATTATCATAAGTTAAAATGGAAGAGCCAGGCGTTAGAGCCTGGCTGATTCAGATCAAAGCTAAGGCGTCGTAGTCCTCCGTGAGGGCAATGGCGCCTTAGCTGTAAAGAGTGCAGCCGTCTCCTTGACCCATTGTCTGGAGGTCTCGCTGAGGTCCTCTTTTTCCCCATATATCATGCAAGTTGTTCTGCGGGTCTGCTGTAATTGAGGCAAATGAACAGAAACCAGATCATTGTCCGCGAGCAATTGTGGACGAAGATATGACTTGGGCAATAGAGCAGCTGCTTTGGCGGAAGGCAGAAGTCGGATGATCGCTTCAAAGGAATCAATCTCCATGCGAATATCCGGCATCACGGCACAGCGCTGGAAGAGATCGTCCGTTAATTTGCGGTACCAGGTACCTTTGGAGAACGTGATCATCGGCAGATCCTGCAAATGCTCCATCCCGGCTTCCTTGCCGGATAAGGGGTGCGTGAGCGGTACAACCAGCTCCAGATGATCATCAAATAGCGGTACGCAGTTCAGCCCCACTTCGCTGATGGAGGAGGCGACAATGCCCACATCGGCTTTTTTGTCACGCACAAACGAGACAATCTCATGTGTTTTACCCGTCAACAGTTTCAGTTCGGCATTTGGATGTTTCTCCATAAAGGCATTGACGAGAGGTGGTAACGTAGTTTGAAGCGTCGTCAGACTGGCTCCGAGTGTAATGGCGCTCTGTTCTTCGTCTTTATACTGGGCCAGCATGGTGAGGAACTTCTGTTGCTGCTGCTTCTGTTCTACAGCGTAGGTATAGGTGAACTGGCCCACACTCGTTAACTCCAGCCGTTTGCCACGGCGGTGGAACAGTGCAACCCCGAGTTCATCCTCCAATTTGGCAATTTTACGTGAGAGTGCGGGTTGGGACAAGTTCAGTAACTTGGATGCACGGTTCAGGCTGGACTGCTCCACGACCGCTGCAAATGCATTTAACTCCTCAAACATGAACAATAACCTCTTTTCCATGAATGTGATTCTTGCCCTTGTTTAATCGTTTTCCATGTTGTATGGCCTGTAAACCCAATGTTTCACTGCTTATACCTATAGGTTATAACATTTAATAATTATATTGCAATTCCATTATAAGAAAAAAAGGAGTAACATGAACCGTGACACAAGTTGTTCACACCTGGGGAAAACGGAACAATTTGTCGAACCTTTTCAGGGAAAAGGATTCGTGTCATGATAAGTGAAATCATTTATGAAAACGTTGTATTTAGCGAAAGGGGATCGACATTTTATGAAAGGGTTTTACTCCAGAAAGCTGCACTCCTTGCTTGGCGTCATTCCGCTCAGTCTGTTTTTTGTTGAGCATTTGGTGACGAACTTCACGGCAGTTGAAGGCGGCAAAGAAGCTTTTTACGGTGCCGTTGCATTTCTGAACGGTTTGCCTCTTGTTATTGTAATTGAGGCATTACTTATCTGGCTGCCGTTGTTCTATCACGGTGTTTATGGTCTTTACATTGCCTATCAGGCCAAGCCTAACGTTGGGCGTTACGGTAATGAGCGCAACTGGCGCTACACGTTACAGAGGGTAAGCGGTATTATTACGTTTGTATTTGTCATCTGGCACGTATGGGAGACGCGAGTACAGATTGCGCTGGGTAATGTATCCCATGAAGAGATTGGCGGCGTTATACATGATGCGGTAACGAATCCGATAACCTTTGCGATATATATGATCAGTGTGGTTGCGGCGTCATATCACTTTGCCAATGGTCTGTGGTCGTTCCTCGTTAGCTGGGGAATCACAGTTGGTCCGCGTGCGCAGCGTGTATCCTCTTACGTATGTATGAGCTTGTTCGCTATTGTTTCCATCATGTTTATTGCTTCACTATTTGCTTTCCGGAGCATTGATTTCCAGACAGCTACTTCGATGATTGACGCAGTAAAAACAGTTCTAATTTAAGCATTTAGCGTATAAATGCTGACTTATAAGGGAGTGAACAGCAATGGCATCAACGAATGTAATTATTGTGGGCGGCGGTCTCGCAGGCTTGATGGCGGCGATCAAATCGGCTGAAGCCGGAGTCCATGTTCATTTATTTTCACTGGTTCCTGTTAAACGATCCCACTCTGTATGCGCACAAGGCGGCATTAACGGAGCGGTAAATACTAAGGGTGAGGGTGACTCCCCATGGGTACACTTTGACGATACGGTATACGGCGGTGACTTCCTTGCGAACCAACCTCCTGTTAAAGCGATGTGCGAAGCAGCACCTGGCATCATTCACTTGATGGACCGTATGGGCGTAATGTTCAACCGAACACCAGAAGGTTTGCTTGATTTCCGTCGTTTCGGGGGAACGAAGCATCACCGTACGGCGTTTGCCGGAGCGACAACAGGACAACAATTGCTCTATGCATTAGACGAGCAGGTACGTCGCTGGGAAGCAGCCGGACTGGTTACGAAATATGAGAACTGGGAGTTCCTGCAGGCGGTTTTGGATGATGAAGGCGTATGTCGCGGGATCGTGGCTCAGGATCTGAAAACGATGAAGGTACAGACCTTCCCGGCAGAAGCGGTTATTCTGGCGAGTGGTGGTCCGGGTATCATCTTCGGTAAAACGACCAACTCTGTAATTAACACAGGTACAGCGGCAAGTGCGGTGTATCAGCAAGGTGTAAACTACGCCAACGGGGAGTTCATTCAGATTCACCCAACAGCCATTCCAGGGGATGACAAGCTACGTCTCATGTCTGAATCCGCGCGTGGTGAAGGTGGACGGATCTGGACGTACAAAGACGGCAAACCTTGGTACTTCCTTGAAGAAAAATATCCATCCTACGGTAACCTGGTTCCACGTGATATCGCGACTCGTGAAATCTTCAGTGTCTGCGTAGACATGGGTCTGGGTGTGAACGGTGAGAACATGGTTTATCTCGATCTGTCGCACAAAGATCCGAAGGAACTGGATGTAAAACTCGGCGGAATCATTGAGATCTATGAGAAGTTCATGGGTGATGACCCGCGTAAAATCCCAATGAAAATTTTCCCGGCAGTCCACTATTCCATGGGCGGTATGTGGGTAGATTACAACCAAATGACTAACATTCCGGGGCTGTTCGCAGCTGGTGAATGTGAATATCAATACCATGGTGCGAACCGTCTGGGTGCAAACTCACTGGTATCTGCGATCTATGGTGGTATGGTGGCAGGACCAAAAGCGGCTGAATATATCAAAGGACTAAAAAAATCGTCCGCCGATATCCCATCTTCCGTATTTGAGAAACACACCAAACAACAAAGCGACAAATACGAAGGCATCTTGAAAATGCAGGGCACGGAGAATGCCTATGTCATTCATAAAGAGCTTGGCGAGTGGATGACAGCCAACATGACGGTTGTACGTTACAACGACAAGCTTGAAGCCACGATTGGCAAGATCAAGGAATTGAAAGAGCGTTATGGCAAAATCAACATGTATGACAGCTCCGGTTGGAATAACCCGAGCGCAGCATTCACTCGCCAACTGTGGAACATGATTGAATTGGCAGAAGCAATGACTCTCGGCGCACTGCTGCGTAATGAAAGCCGCGGCGCGCATTACAAACCGGAATTCACGGAACGTAATGACGAAGAGTTCCTGAAAACGACAATTGCGAGCTGGTCGAAGGAAGGCCCGAAAATCTCGTACGAGGAAGTAGACGTATCTCTGATCCCACCACGTATCCGGGATTACTCCAAGGATTAAGAAGTATCACACTATTCATGTAATGAATAGTTAAACACCTGAACGGAGAGGCAGGAGAACTTTGAAGAAGCAGAGCTTTTTCAAAGTTACTGCCATCAACGTGAGGGAAATGCCCAGAAGAAGCAAGCGCTTAGCGATGGTTCAGAACTTCAATACTGCCATCCACAATGAATTGGAGAGCAGTTTCCAGCAAAGTGACCCTGTATGCACGACGTAGCGGAGGAAGCGGAAATGCCCAGAAGAAGCGAAGCTGAAAGCTTTCTGAAAGAAAGCTACTTCGAAAGCATACTCTTCGCCTTTATCACCGGATTTTAACCCTGGGAAGGGTTGATCAAAAAAATCCGGGGATAACAGCGATCAGAGGGGCATTCCGCTGACGAAGCGTCTCCCGGGCACCAAACCAGTAACTTTGCGCATCAGCAACACCAATCATCGTCACCAGAGGAGGGGACAACGATATGGCGGAACAAGCTACAGCCAACAAAACCGTCAAGTTTATCATCACCCGTCAGGATAGCCCGGAGTCATCTTCGTACAACGAAGAATTTGAGCTTCCGTACCGTCCCAACATGAATGTGATCAGCGCCCTGATGGAGATTCAGCGGAACCCCGTCAATACAGATGGCAAATCCATTGCTCCCGTGTGCTGGGATTCCAACTGTCTCGAAGAAGTCTGCGGTGCCTGCTCTATGGTCATCAACGGCAAGCCACGTCAAGCATGTGCAGCCTTGATCGACAAGCTCGAACAGCCCGTTCGTATCGAACCGATGAAGACATTCCCGGTGGTTCGTGACTTGGTCATCGACCGTAGCCGGATGTTTAGCGCCCTGAAACGCGTAAAAGCATGGATTCCGATCGATGGTACCTATGACCTTGGTCCAGGTCCACGGATGCCTGAGAAGAAGCGTCAGTGGGCATACGAGCTGTCCAAATGCATGACATGTGGTGTATGTCTGGAAGCATGTCCGAACGTCAATGAGAAAACAGACTTTATCGGTCCAGCAGCACTGTCCCAAGTGCGTCTGTTCAATGCTCACCCTACAGGAGAGATGAACGCCGACGATCGTCTGGAAGCATTGATGGAAGACGGAGGCATTGAGGGCTGTGGTAACTCACAGAACTGCGTGCAATCCTGTCCAAAAGGCATTCCACTGACAACCTCCATTGCCGAAATGAACAAACAAACGACCAAGCATATGTTCAAACGCTGGTTGGGAGTTTAATCTCGTCATAACATGTGCAGAAGTGTAATCTGCAACTTAGAAGAAGTCGTGATCCCGTGCAGCAACATGCCGGAGATCCCGGCTTCTTTTTGTGATGAAGCAGAGGAACCGGGCTATCCATGCAGAATATGGTATACTAAGGGGATGGATTAAGAGCGTAGAAGGAGGGGGAGATATGGCAGAGACACCGCGTCAGGGCAGCAACAACTCGCCGTCCCAGCGCTCGCACAAAGCACCAGGTGCAGAAGAGTCTGTGTTTCCTGGAGAAGAAAAGGATCATGATCCCTCTCGCCGAAGTTTCTTATTGCGTATGGTTTTGATGACAGCAGGTGCCAGTTTGCTCACAGGAGGTTATGCCTGGCTTTGGGAGCCGCGTCGTCTGGAAATCAAGCAAGTGGAACTGAAACTTCCGAAGTTTCCAAAGGCATTTGACGGTTTGCGTGTAGTTCAGTTCAGTGATGCTCATCTTGGTTTTCATACTGGGGTGAAAGAGATGAAGAAGCTGGCAGCAACGATGGAGCAGTTGCAACCAGACTTGATTTGTTTTACCGGAGACATCGTCGAGAGGGAAGCAGAGCCGATGCGTGAATGTATTCCGATACTCGCCTCCATGCAAGCCAAGTATGGCAAATTTGCTGTTTTGGGGAATCATGATTATCGGGGCGGACAGCAGAATGAAGTGACAACCATGTTTCGTGAAGCCGGATTCACTTTGTTACGGAACGAACATGTGGTGATTAAACAAGGGGGCGAACGTCTGGCCATAGCTGGTCTGGATGACGCACTTACAGGCAGGCCTGATCCTGCGCAAGCCATCAAGGGATTGGATCATGATGTGTGGAAATTGTTACTTATGCATGAACCGGATTATGCCGATATTGCCACTCCCTATGGTTTCGGATTACAACTTTCCGGTCATAGTCATGGTGGACAGGTACGTTTCCCCTGGATCGGGGCACTGACAACTCCGCGAGGTTCACACAAGTATGTTCAAGGGTTGTATTACACGGATGTTCAGGGGGTATATTACACCACCCAGACACAGATGCCAGTGTATGTGAATCGTGGTTTTGGCATGACTCAACTGCCCATTCGTTTTCTGTGCAGACCAGAATTAACGGTGTTTGAGCTTAAAGGATTAACCACATAAAAGAATATAAGATGAATGTAAAACATAAAGGATTTAACATGAATGGAGGTTATCCAGATGGAACGAATTGCGATTGTATCCGACATTCATGGCAACATGACTGCCTGGGAAGCAGTGTTAGGAGATATCCGAAGTCGTGGCGTGGAGCGAATCTTTTGTCTTGGTGACCTCGTGGGCAAGGGGCCAGAACCAGTACAGGTTGTGGATCAGGTGAGAGCGACGTGTGAACTTGTTATCCGTGGCAATTGGGATGAACTGGTTGCGGTTAACCAAGACAACGAGAACTTTACGTGGCAAGCAGAGCGGCTGGGTGAGGAACGATTGGCTTACTTGGCGGGCCTACCCTTCAGTCATCAATTTCAACTGAGTGGTCGCACCATCCGTCTGGTTCATGCTTCACCTCAAAGTGTATACCATCGTGTACAGCCGTGGGACGCGATGGAAAAGAGGTTGGCAATGTTTGATCCTCCGGCTGATGAGCCTGAGCAAGGTGTTGCAGATGTTGTAGGTTATGGGGATGTGCATAACGCATACTTGCAGTATATGAACGGCAAGTTACTGTTTAATGCAGGCAGTGTTGGTAATCCACTCGATCTTCCCCAAGCTTCCTACTGTATTCTGGAGGGTGAAGACTGCAACGATAACAACACCCCATTCAATGTTCAATTTGTGCGGGTGCCTTATGATATTGAGCGAGAAGTACAGGTTGCGCAGTCGGCGAATGTTCCTGCATTGGATTTCTATATTCGTGAGATTCGTACGGGTATCTATCGTGGGCTGCAGGAGTAGTCAGCATCTGGACCTTTTAGCGTGAGAAATTGAATGATGCAATATATTAATACTAAAATGCGAATACTAAAGTTCGTGGATCAGTTCAAATGGTATTACGCCGGATCATCTTCAGAGCATGCTTGTCTTACCGGACTAGAGCCCGTTTAGGCAAAAGGAGCGATTGTCATGCTTACCCGAAAAATGCTGGTTCAAGGTCTGCCGGTTTTGTGGACAGAGCGTCTTGTCCTGCGATCATTACGTCAAAGTGATTACAGCACATTATCGGAACTCTTTTCCGATCCTCAGGTCATAAGATATGTGAATAGGGGAAGCCAGCCCACGCCAATCAGGGCGAGACGGTTATTGAACCAGATACGGAGCAGTAGTGCCAAGCTGGATTCGTTACATTATGGGATCTGCTGGAGAGGCAAGGAACAGGTGATTGGGATCACCTCATTCCAGCACTGGAATGATCAGAATGGTACCGCACAGATTGGTTATATCCTGAACAGGTCCTGTTGGGGCAAGGGTGTGGCTACCGAGGCGGTACAGCGGCTGCTGCAGTTTGGATTTGACGATCTTCATCTGGGGAGGGTGGAAGCACGTTGTTATGAGGCCAATGTATCTTCACAACGGGTGCTAAGCAAAATAGGGATGTCTTATGAGCGGTCTCTTCCCTCGTTTGGACTGCATGATGAGGATGACGAAGGATCAGAATCCCTGATGGATGTTAAAGTGTACAGTATGTACCGGGAACAATACGCCCGCCCTCTTCAGGAAAAAGACCTGCAAACCCTGGTATCTGACAAGCCGCAATGACATAGAGTAAGAGTAGTCAAACGTGAATGAATCGAACTTCAATCATTTGTTACACAATTGAAATATAGCTGCAATTGAACTCTAACAGACAGGGGGTAAACTTATCTCATGACCCCCTTTTTGATAATAGATAATGCTGTTGGGACCCGCGCGAGCGGGTTCATTTTTTTTGCCCATATAAGTTAACTGTGAAGTATTTACACTGGCCACTCCGATGACAGAATAACCCTTCGATCGCTGTTATCCCCAGATTCTTTGATTCCCTTTTGAAAAGGGTAAATCCGGGGATAAACGCGAACACTTCGTTTCTTCTGGTTATTTCTGTCCTCTCCGTTATCGTGTAAATATGTAGTTTAACTTTATATAATATTTTTTATTTAGAATTAAACCCAAAACCCCCACTGCGCTTGTTAACGCTGTGGGGGTTTCTATGTGGTCCTATATTTTACAGTGATACAACCTGCATCTGTTTCTGCTTGAAGTATACCCAGTCGGTGAATCCGATCTCCTTGAGACGTGTACGAACGTCATCCAGCTCGTCTGCAACGCGCTGTGGTTTATGAGCGTCCGATCCAAATGTCACCTTCACTCCATAATGATGGGCGCGTTCCAAAATGGCATCTGAAGGGTACCAGCCTCCGCTGAGTTTGGTTTTGCCAGATGTGTTAATCTCGATCGCTACGTTGGATTCTGCAATGACCTGCAACGTTTCATCAATAGCCTGATCAGCGATAATTTCGGAGAAAGGTGGATAATTTCCTTTCATTGCATCAATGTGTCCAAGAATCTGGAACATACCACTCTGAGCCGATTGCCGGATCAATGAATAATAACTCTCTTTCACTTCAACTTTGCGAGCATCGCTCAGTCCTTTCCACCGGGTTTTGTTGAAGATACTCACATCCTCGGTATGATGAACTGAACCGATAATATAGTCAAAAGGATACTGTCCCAGTGTGGTACGGTACAATTCTGCATAAGCAGGGAAGTAGTCGGATTCAATGCCGAGCAGTACATCGATTTTACCAGCGTACTCTTCTTTCAAAGCAAGGACTTCTTCCACATAATGCTGCAATTCCGACTTGCCCATTGCGATCCGGGGAAATGCCTGCTCAAGCTCACTGCCAAAGTATGGCGTATGATCCGAGATACCGATGGCCTGAAGTCCTGCCTTAATACCTGCCTCTATATAATCGCGGATGTTGCCGTCTGCGTGACCACAACGAAAATGATGTGTATGAAGATCAAATTTCATATGGAATCCTTCCTTTCTCATGGCTCATAGTCATTCTGAACTGATGAATTGAGTTTCCGGCATACCTTTGAGGTCACTTATGAATTGCTGCATCGCTGAATTAAGGTACCGACTGGACTTATAGATGACACCAACAGGATGACTGACCTCCAACTCACTTAAGGGTATCATTCGCAATGTACCTTGACGCAACTCATGCGCAACAGATTGTTTGGAGATGACAGCTGCTCCGAGATCAATCTCGACCATCCGTTTCACTTCTTCGCTGCTAGACAACTCCATTACAATATTAGGTTCAATGTTATGTTTCTTGAAGATGGTTTCCGTAAACCGTCGGCCTACTGTGTCAGGGGACAGCAGAATCAATGGTGTACTGCGGAGCACATCCACTGCAGCATGTTTTTTCTTCGCCAGCGGATGGGAAGGCGATACAACGAGTTCAAATGTGTCATAGTACAGCACAGATGTATTCAGGTTGGGATTACGCTCCGTGAGATAACCGATACCAATATCAACCAGACCATTCTCGACCTGGGTATAGATCTGTGATGAAGGAAGGGATTGGATACTGGTTTTGATCAGCGGGAATTGATCTTGGAAATAGGATAACACCCTTGGCAAGATCTGAATCGCAATGGAAGTTGTTGTGCCTAATACGATACGTCCCTGAGGCGTTTCATCGAGATCGGACAATTTTTGTTTCAACTCATCAACGATGTCGAGCATCCGTTCAGCGTGCTCCAGGAATACCTGTCCACGGTCTGTCAGGGTAACGGGTTGGTTCCGATCTACAAGAACGGTGCTGAATTCGTCCTCCAGACTTTTGATCTGGGCTGAGACGGCAGGCTGGGTCAGGTTCAGAAGTTCTCCCGCTTTGCGAAAGCTCATCGTTTTGGAAATGGTAATTAGTGTCTCCAGTTGGCTTATGTTCATAGGTGACCTCCTTGCAGGCAAAATAACTTGATTATGTAGTGTTTGGTGCGATGTAATCCCGTAACTGGTTATTGTTCCGTTATCTTAAATTATAGGTGATTCAGGACAGCAGAGCAATGAAGGTAATTCTCAGGATCAAAAGTAGTTCAAGAGACTGTGAAAAAAACGCGAATACAAGAATTTGATTTTTTTAACAGTTGTGAGAAAACAGTAATAAAGTCCTAAATGCCTTTTACCACGCACAATGAACGAAAATCTTTCTTCAAAAGAAGTAAAAAGCTCTGTTTATTCGCTAGAATCAGCTATAAACATTTGCCCCACGGATGACGATAAATTATAGTACACATGGTTTAACGAATTCTTAATGAATTCTTGTACGTGATAAAGTATAATAAATTTAATGAATATGGGACTTTTGGTGTGTGACCAATAACCCAGTGTGAGGGGGACATAGACAGTGAAAGCGGAAGTGATTAATCCTTTCCTGGAATCGGCACGGAACGTATTCGAACAGCTCATCCAGGTTTCGCCTTCCACCGGGAGTCTTGGCGTGAAAAACGTAGAGTACATTGCAGACCATGTCTGGATCGTGATCGGAATGACCGGACAACTTAGCGGAAACATTGTATTTGGAATCAATGAACAAGTTGCATTGAAAATTGTATCTGCGATGATGGGTGGTTTTGTCATTACAGAAATGGATGAAATGAGCAAAAGTGCGATTTCCGAACTGGGTAATATGATCAGTGGTAATGCCAGCACCATCCTGTCGAATCAGGGGGTTGTGGTCGATATTACACCTCCACAAGTAATGAAGTCCGAACACCTGACTGCATTTAGTGCAACGAAAGCACTGAGCATTCCTTTGCTGATGGACGGCATTGGTGAGATGGATATTCAGGTCATGATCTCGTAGAATAGAACCATACGCCTCAAAAGGCAATATGTGTTCAATACGGGAGGACATCACGGATGCTGAAAGATAAGGTAGTGTTTATCACAGGTGCATCGAGTGGTATCGGTGCGCTGTGTGCGCAGATGCTGATAGAAGAAGGAGCCATCCCAATTCTGGCTGCCCGTTCACGGGACAAGCTGGAAGAGATTGGTGCCTCGCTGAAAGGGCAGCATGAATTACTCACACTTGATGTTACGGATAGTGAGCAGGTTCAGGCAGCTGTGGATGCGATATTGCATAAATACGGACGAATCGACATTTTGCTGAACAACGCAGGTTACGGGAAATTCGCAGCGATGACTGAGATGTCTGTACAGGAATTCGATGAGATGATGAACGTTAATTACATGGGCATTGTCCGCTGCACCAAAGCAGTGCTTCCACAAATGCTGGAACGTGGCAAAGGTCAGATTGTGAACGTGGCCTCCATGGCTGGCAAAATTGGTACCGCCAAATCCGCTTCCTATACAGCTACGAAACATGCTGTACTCGGATTTAGTAATGCGCTGCGTCAAGAGCTTCGCAAGACTGGCGTCATGGTGACAACGATTAATCCAGGTCCGATTGATACACCATTTTTCCATCGGGCTGACCCTTCTGGCAATTATGTGAATAATGTACGCTGGATGATGTTGAAACCGGAAGACGTTGCGGGTCATATGATTCGGGCGATGAAAAAACGCAAGGAAGAAGTGAACCTGCCAAGACTTGCTTCTGCTGGCATATGGCTGTACCAGCTATTTCCTCGTCTTGCAGATCGATTGTCGCACGGTGTAATGAATCAGAAGTAAATGTGATACGAGGCATCATATACGGAATGAAAGAAAGGCTCCGCCGAGGGGCTTTTCTTTTTTTTGGCGTGTATATATACAATTCTGGAATAAGATTTGGTACACGGGCTTTTTTCGCATATAATGAAAGGTAATGTGATGACAGGCTTCGGTTTTATACAAGCAACTTATATGTTCAACTAAACTTTTTACACAATAGCGGAGAGGACAGAAATAACCTGAAGAAGTGAAGCGTGCACCTTTATCCCCGGATTTTTCCTTTTGGAAAAAAGGAATCAAAGAAATCTGGGGATAACAGTGATCGGAAGGTTGTTCTGTCCTCGTAGTGTCAGTGTAATTACTCATTAGTTGAACTTATATAACATCAAAATGAATAAATTAAAAGGATGGACATACATGACGAATCAAACATTTGCTTCAATTGGCGTGGAACAGGATCTGGAGGCCATTTTGGCGAAACATGGCATTAACGAACCTTCACCTGTACAGGCTCAGACGATCCCGGTTATTTTGGAAGGCCGTGATGTCGTATCCAAATCCCAGACGGGAACAGGAAAAACGCTGGCATATCTGCTGCCACTGTTACAATCCATCAAAATGGATATCAAAGGTACGCAGAAACTCATTATTGCACCTACGCAAGAGCTGGCGATGCAAATTGTACGTGAAGCGCAGCGTTATGCGGAAGAACGTAAGATCGGTGTATTGGGTCTAATTGGTGGTGCAGCGGCTAAACGTCAGATCGAGAAGCTGCGTGAGCATCCACAATTGGTTGTGGGTACACCGGGACGACTGAAGGAATTGATTACACTCAAAAAACTGAAAATGCACAATGTTTCCACCATTGTTATCGATGAAGCGGACCAAGTGTTCCAACTTGGCGGCGTAAGTGACGTAAACTTTGTACTCAAGAGCGCATTGCGGGACCGTCAGTTGATCTTCCTGTCAGCAACCATTGATGAGCATACGGCTGGACTCGCCAAGCGTGAGATGAAAGAGCCTGTTCAGATCGGAATTGAACCGGATCGAGCTACGGCTGCGGGCCTTGAGCATTATTATTTTGTAGAAGAAAACCGGAACAAAATTGACATGCTGCGTCGTCTGGTTAGACAGTACAATCCGGATCGGGCAATCGTATTTGTGAATGCAACCGAAGATATTGGTGAAGTTGAAGCAAAAATGAATCATCTGGGCTTGTCCGCTGCTGCGCTGTATGGGGATGCTGACAAAGTGACCCGCAGTAACGTATTGTCTGCCTTCCGTAATGGAAAACTCCAGTTGCTGATTGCCAGCGAAGTCGCTGCCAGAGGACTGGATATCGAAGGCTTGCCAATGGTCATTAACTATGACCCTGCCTTTGACTCGGAGCACTATGTTCACCGTGCAGGTCGTACAGGCCGGATGGGACGTTCGGGTATCGTTTTGTCCATTGTGGATGAAACACAGATCTTTATTATGCGTAAATTCGCACGCGAACTCGGAATTGAACTGTCAGAACGTGTACTCTTTGGTGGTAAAGTACTGGAGGCTGACCCGCGTCCGGACACGCGGCCTGAGGGACATTCGTTCTCCAGAAAACCAGGACAATCCAGAGATCGCAAACCAGGGCAGGGCAATCGTGATGGGGGAACTAGAGCTACAATCTCCAATTCGCGTCCAGCAGGTAACAAACCAACGAGTAATACAGGCCGCACGGAGCGCGACCAGGATCGTAAAAACAAAGGAGCACCCAAGTGGAGTAAAGACAAAACGCCACGCTCCGAAGAATAGAATCTGACGAAAGGGGTGCAGGGATAGATGGAAAACGTTCAATCGCCTGTTCTGCAAATTAGCGGGTTAAGCGGAGGTTATAGTGCCAAACGGCCAGTCCTTCACGGCATCGATCTGGAAGTTGGACGTGGAGAGATGGTCGGACTAATCGGCTTAAACGGTGCTGGCAAAAGCACAACCATGAAACACATCCTCGGCTTGATGACACCTCAACAGGGCGAAGTGCGAGTGATGGGCAAGAAACGGGACGAGGATGCGCAGATCTACCAATCGGCTATGGCATTTGTACCGGAATCACCCGAACTGTATGATGAGATGACGGTGATGGAGCACCTGGAGTTTACGGCAAGAGCGTACAATGTGTCGGAGGCTGATTTCAAACAACGTACGGAGAAACTGCTGGAACTGTTCCGTATGAATGAGAAAAGTACAAGTCTGTCGACTCACCTGTCTAAGGGGATGAGGCAAAAGGTCATGATCATGTGTGCTTTTGTGGCAGGACCACCACTGTACATCATTGATGAGCCTTTCCTGGGGTTGGACCCGCTGGGAATCCGCTCCTTGCTTGATTTTATGCTTGAGATGAAAGCTTCGGGATCATCCATTCTACTCAGTTCACACATTCTGTCCACGATTGAAAATTACTGTGACCGTTTTATCGTTCTGCACCGTGGGCAGGTTATTGCTCAAGGGACGCTGAATGAACTGCGCTCCCAATTCGGGGAATCGGATGCCACGCTGGAGCACATGTTCTATTCCCTCGTACAAGGCAGGGATTGAGCATGGATCTCAAGCTGCTATGGAAGCAAAGACGCACAGGATTCTGGAACGGAATTCTTCCTTATCTGGGTTATGTGATCCAGAGCGGTGTAGCTATGGTCTTTTTATTTCTCGTCATTGCGTTCTCCGCCTGGTATACATCATTTGTCCAGAACATTCCCGCGGAATTTCCGATTCGCTGGATTGCATTGCTGCTGCTGGCACCACTAGTGTTGTTTAGCAGTTATCGTACATATCTGCTTCCGGCAGATATCGTGTTCCTGCGACCACAGGAATACCGGATGCAGGAATATTTGAAGAACAGCTTTGCCCGGGGCATCATCTATAAAACTCTGGGATTGCTGCTTGTGTTTGTTACACTGTGGCCGCTCTATGTCAGAGCAGATCTGGATGCACGGCCATTTGGCTGGTTCATCGTATTCCTGCTGCTGTGGAAAGGGTTGTCCAGTTATGGAGCATGGCAAGAGCTAAGAATGGTTCAGGTTGGGGCAGCAAGAGGATATCGTCTCTTGCGATGGGCTCTGGCAGTGCTGGCGGTTGGCGCCTGGTTATGGCAACAACCGCAGCGCAGCGTCTGGTTCCTGCTGTTGCTGGCTGTTGTCTACATCGTCGCCCTGCGTATACCGGTGAAACATCGTGTAGCGTGGGAACGACTGATTCAGGTAGAGCAGGGTCAGGCTGGCAGGGTTATGCGGACGCTTGGCTGGTTTGTGGATGTACCTTCATCCGGACAGAAAGTAAGTTCGCGTCGCTGGCTTAGCAAATTGGGGAGTGGTCTTCCCTGGAATGCAGGGAAAGCTTACCGTTACTTGATCACCAAAACGTTTGTTCGAACCGAAGTGTTCTCAATCGTGTTACGCCTAGTTGTACTGGGCGTGTTACTATCCTGGTGGACAGCAGGCAGCTACTTTGGTGTCGGGGTGTATCTGTTCTTCCTGTTGCTTGCAGGTGTACAGCTTGGTGCACTGCGTCGCAGTCATAGTGAATCGTTCTGGATTATGATCTATCCAATCTCGGGTGAGAGTCGTCGTTCTCAGGTGTTGGGATTCATATTCCATCTACATGCACTGGTTGCATTACTCATGTGGTTGCCTATGCTGGCTGCCGGAGCAAGCGGACTGACTGTCACAGGAGTAGCACTTATTTTGGGTATACTGGTGATTGTGATCATGCGGCGTTCGCAAGGTAACAAGTGGTTGAAGGAAGAAGAGGACGAGTAAACGATCGGACACCTGACCAACTCGGATTATTACATTGGGTTCATCAGTGAGAGGTACAAAAGATAACAAAAGAAGGGTATGCCGGGCTGTATCCCGGTATACCCTTCTTTGTGCTGTAATGGAATCATGCAATCAGATCACTTGGTTCTTGCGCAAGTGTGTATTGGTACTAACAGAGGAACGATTTAGTGATAATTACGAGCAAGATGAACAGAACGAGAATGGCACCTGTGTTAGTAAATCCTCCGTAACCGCCGCATCCATAACCGCCTCTTGTATCTTCAACTCCAGACATGGTCATTCCCCTTTCAAGTGGTTGTTTGGCACGCCCTTGCGTACATCGTATATTATGTGCCGTGGGGGTAGGCTGATTGGGCCGATGCCCGGTAAAGCCAGAAATTAAAGCTTTTGGGCAGATAAAACACAAAAGAACCCTTCGTATGTTTAGTGACATGAAGCGTCGCCGTTATACAAAGGGTTCTTATATCATTCAGGGTACAGGTCTGTGTTAACTAAGTCGTCCGCAGATCCTGAACTCCACGATAGATGGTTTCATACAGATCTTCCAATCCGGATTCTTCAATACAGGAGAAGGCGATTCGCAGATCCGATTCACCCAGCGCGATTGTACCCACACCATATTGGTGCAGCAAATGGCTTCGAAGTTCTTCAGCGCCAACTTCTTTCAGCTTCAGGCACATGAAGTAACCGGAGTTGAACGGATAATAGTCCCATGCATCTCCATACTTGCCGCTATCGAGAATGGCTTTTACCTTGTTGGCGCGGCCTTTCATAATCTCGAACTTCTCCTGTTTCTGTGCTTCAAACTCCGGTGCTTTGAGCGCATCCAGTACAAAAGTCTGGGAAGGATGCGGGCCACTGGAGATCGTTGCCCGGATAATACCGAGTGTTTTTTGTTCCAATGCATGCAGAACGGCTGCATCTTCATGAGCATACGTAATGAATCCAACGCGGAAGCCCCATACGAATTCTTCCTTGGTTGCACCATCCACTTTTACGGTCAACACACGTGGATGAATGTTGGCAAGTTTGCCAAACAGGGATTCATGAATGGAATCTTCGAAGAACAGTCCAAAGTAGGCATCATCTGTTACAGCAACCACGTTAACACCGGCTTCAGCTGCCTGAAGAATCGTGTTAACAATGGCATCTGCTTCTTCGGCTCCAGGCGTATAACCTGTAGGGTTATTCGGGAAGTTGAGCAGAACGATGGCTTTACCTTTGTCCTTTTGATCAAGCAAAGCCTGAAGCAGACCATCACTGTTGAAGTTCAACTGATCATCGAACAGGGGATAATGAACCAACTGGCCATGACGACGAATTCCGAAGGTCAGCTCGTAATTTTCCCAGTTTTTATCTGGATATATGACAGCGTCCCCTTCATCGGCGAACAGGTCGGCTACGATACTAAGTCCATGGGTTAATGCATTGGTTACAATCGGATTGCCAAACGTTTTGCCTTCTAGAGAAGGCGTTTCCTTCAGCATCTTGTCTCTCCAAACGGTCCGCAATTCAGGTTTGCCTGCAGGTGGAGCGTAAGGATACAGATCCTTTGGTTGGAATGCAGACAGCTTCTCCTGAATAACCTGAAGATGCATCGGCACACCACCCTCCAGGGCGATACCAATCGTGGCATTATGGGTCTTGGCCAAGCTTGCTGCTTCAGCAGATTGACTCAAAATCCCCTCTTTAGGAAAATAAATTTCTTTGCCAAGCTGTGACAGCATGGAGTAGACGTGACTGCTGCCTGTCTGAATACTTTCGTTCAACTGTTCAGCCAGTGGATTCATTCTTTTCATCCTTCCAAGTCTTTGTGATTCAACTGCCTAACATTATATCACCTTGACATGCCCCCGTCACGGAAATTACGCAATATGACAGTTATATCACTTTACCGCGTTGTTGCAGAGGGTTTTGGGGTGGGTTATCGTTGTATTCGACCTTGGAGTAATCCTCAAGAAATGAAACTTATTGCTGATGAAATGGACAGTATTTCCGCATCATTTCAGCAGTTTCGGCATCTCTTCCTTCATTGCGCTGTTCCAGTTCACCACTGATATGATCGAATCGTTCACTCGAGAGGTTTTGTCCAAATTTAAACTTGGCGCTGATCCGTTCAGGACTAATTCGCACTACGGCTACAGCTTTGAGGTTTCCTGTGTAACGCGAGTCAGTAGCGTCAATGGGTACATATCCGCCTTGCGGCTGGAGTTTCTCCATGAATCGTTGCAGTACCTTACCTTTGATGTCCAGATCTTTAACCGGTTCAGCCTGACCAAAGGCCATAACACTTTTGAAGAAAGAAGTCGCCGGACAAGCCAGCTCAGGATCACTGAAATAAGATGGAATCAGGGAGAACTCTTCAGCTACCGTGAAACTGACCGACGAATCCTGCTTGATCTGTTTCATCTTCTCACCAGCCAGACTGCCGTGAAAATAAAAGCAACCGTCCATATATACGAAATTCAGCGGTGTAACCCGTGGTTGTCCGTCCGGACTGACCGTCCCCAGAAACCCGAAGGAGCACTGATCCAGAAATGCGGTAATTTCCTGTTCTTCATCTACTGTGAATTCTTTCCGTCTCATGTGTATTCCCCCATTATTGAAATGTATAATAGAACGCCATATCTTATGGATAACAATAATTCATACATTGACAATGAAATAGATCCAATTTACATTCACTTTAGTAGGCCAATTAGTCGGGGATCACATAATGAAGACAAATGAGGAGAGGTGCATGATGGAATTGTGGCTGCCGATGGATACCTATGAACTTCAGCATCGATACAAGTATGAGGCACTGTACCATGCGTTACGTGATGCCATTCATGCAGGCACATTGGTGGGAGGCACGCGGCTTCCTTCCACCCGTGAGTTGGCAAAGCAATATGAGATGTCACGTGGTTCGGTAGCTCAGGTATACGACATGCTGCTTGCGGATGGTTATGTCCATGCACATCGGGGAAGAGGTACATTTGTCACCGAAACATTATCCAATCAGGAAAATGAGAAACAGGAAGCCGTTCTCAAGCTGTCTGCCTGGGGCGAACGAGTACAGATGTTGAATACGCAACATGAAGTCCTGCGGACTCAGATGTTTTCACCGAAGCCATCCGTCATTAATTTTCAAATGCAGCGCATGCCTGCAGAACATTTCCCGTTAGGGGAGTGGAAGAGTGCACTCGCAGCGGTTCATCGTAGTGGTTGGCGAGAATCGAGCGGTGCAGCCGGTGATCCGGAACTGCGTGAGGCCATCGCCTCCCATCTCAGATGGACACGTGGTATCCAGGCTGAACCATCTCAGATTGTATTGTTCAGTGGTTCAATGCAAGGCATCACCTTGTTATCTCAATTGCTGATTACGGAGAATACAGCAGTTGTATTGGAGAATCCGGGTTATCCGGGCATCGCCCATGCCGTCAAGTCCTGTGGTGGGCATATCATCCCGGCAGAGGTGGATGCCGCAGGCATTATTCCTCTGCCTTGGGAGGCACAGACGTTATTTGTCACCCCTACCCGGCAGTTTCCAACAGGGGCCGTATTGGGATTGGATAGAAGACGTGCCTTGCTTGCGTGGGCCTCAAAGCGGAATGCAGTCATCATTGAAGATGATTATGACAGTGAATTCCGATGGGGTGGAAGGCCGATTGAACCCCTCAAAGTGCTTGATCGTGAACAGCGCGTCATCTATGTCGGTTCATTCTCACAAACGATGGTTGCTTCGTTCCGACTTGGCTATGCCGTACTGCCACCTGGTCTGGTAGAACCTCTCCTTGCCGCCAAGGCGTTGTATGAACCGGTACCTCCGGCGCTGTTAGAGCAGCGTGCACTGGCAAAATTTATGACCAGAGGGGGTTACCTGAGGCACTTACGGCGGTTAACCCGATTATACGGGGAACGGCATGATTTTTTTGTCCGAGAGATGCAGCTACAGTTGCCGGAGGCATTCAAGATGCAGCTTGGTGATGCAGGACTGCATATCTACGCTACCTGGAATGGTGATGTGGACAGTTATCAGCGGTTTAAAAAGCTTGCTGAGGAGGATGGCATACTGTTTCGTGATGCAGAGCGATATCGGCTGACTTCAGGTCATCCGGCGGCCTGTTTTGCTTTTGCACATCTGGAGAAAGAAGAGATGACAGAGGGAATCCGGCGAATGCGGCTAGCCTGGGAGAAGTGCACATTTTCGTTTCGGTGAATTCCGCTGTATAATGGGATAAGACATTTCGCTCCTGTAGGAGCAGAGATCATATATGAGCAAGTTGTATTTAATCATGCTATACAAGTTGAACTAATTATTTACACGAAAACGTAGAGGGCAGAAATAACCTGAAGAAGCGGAGCGTTCGCCTTTATCGTCAGATTTTCACCTTTGTAAAAGTGAATCAAAAAATCTGGGGATAACAGCGATCGGAAGGTTGTTCTGTCATCGAAGTGGCAAGTGTAAATGTTCTTTAGTTCAATTTCTATAGATACTGAAATACATATGGCCTGGATTGAAGAAGTGAGATTCAGATCAGAATGATGCCATATGCAGAGAGATTAACTATCAAGGGGGAGTGGCGACATGCTGCAGGCATCGCCGTCATCATTTGTTATTTTGCCCGCTGTCGCCAAAATTGTCTGTGAACCGGGCTGGAAGTGGCAGAAGCGCGAAAAACCGATGCAAAACTATGATTTATTTTATGTATGGAGTGGTGAAGGAACGCTTGTACTGAATGACCAGTCGTATGAAGTTGGCAAGGGGAGTTGTTTTCTGTTCAGGCCAGGAGATCATCCTACTGCAACACATAATAAGCAAAAACCGCTGGTACTTACGTATATTCATTTTGATGTGGACGTGCCTGTTGCTGATGTTCCCCAGTCCTATCGCGAGGTACAGGAAACGGTGGAGTTTGAGCACCTGCTGGCACGTTATGTAAGACTGTTCTTATCGGATGTGTACGGACGTGATGAAGAGAGCCGATTGATTCTGAAACAATTGATGATTCATTTGCTGCGCGCCGATACGGAAGAACCTGTGGAGAAAAAGGTGAGCAACCAGTTGTCCGATGTGATCCAGGAGGTCGCCAATTATGTGCGTCAGCATCCGGGGATTACGCATCGGGTGGAAGATCTGGCTGCGCGGGCTGGCTTATCGCCCCGATACTTCTCGATCAAGTTCAAGGAACTGGTGGGATCATCGGTGCAATCTTATATTATCCGCATGCGTATTGAACGGGCGGAACATCTGCTGGTGCATACCGGCATGAATGTGACCGAAGTGGCGGATGCTCTGGGCTACCGGGATATTTTCTTCTTCAGTCGTCAGTTCAAGCAGTATACCGGCAAAAGCCCGTCTGAGATTCGTTGAAATTCTGATGAGAATAACAGGAAACCGTTTCAAGTCTGGAACGCAAGGGTAATGATCTAGCATTCCAGATGACCAAAAGGGGGAACTTGTGATGAACGGAAAACGTCGGGTCCGCAACCGGGGATGCTCTACGAAGGGATGCAATATTTTCCGGAACCGTCTGCGTCGCTTCAAACCGGCAGAGGACTTGCAAGATGTGTGGTTTTGAGGAGAACTCAGCAGACCAATAACGACGGAGCGAAGCTTCGTATTGCATGTATACATGGATGAATATGAATGCATAAAGAGGATGGCGCAATACCTGGTTACAGGTGCTGCGCCATCCTCTTTATTTGCGTATGGACTCATTAGTTCTTCGGTTTCAAACGACCAAGCAATGCGCCCATTTTGACCGAATCGCCTGGCTGTAAGCCCGGGTTTGGTTCGAATGTGCCACTCTGCGTCAGCAGAACAACGGTGGAACCGAATTCAAAATAGGCCAGATCATCGCCTTGTGCCCAGGTACTTGTGTCCGTATCAGCATACTGTATGCTACTCACGTTCATCGCACCTACTTTGACAACCGCCACTTCACCGTAATCATGTGCGATATACGTAATGAGCCGTTCGTTTCGACTAAGCACGGATCTCATATGGGTCAGGCCAAAGTCATTCACGGGATAAACTTTGCCCTTGATGTGTTCGCTCTCTATTTTGCGGCCGCTGACTGGTGCATGAATGCGGTGATAGTCGCGAGGGCTGAGATAGAGGACGAACCCGTACCCGTGCTTGTACTTCTCCAGATGGGGAGAATGGTTTAATAATTCAGCAAGTGTATAATTTTGTCCCTTAACATTCAGGAGTGTCCCTGCAGATATTGGACCGGCTGCCGTAATCTTGGCATCTACCGGGCTGATCAGTGCATGCTCTGAAAGTTCCAACGGGCGCATGCCCGGCTTTAATTTGCGGGTAAAGAAATCGTTCAGTGAACGGTATTCCTTCCAGTCTTTCTCGGCCTCCTGAACAGGGATGTCGTAGGTCCGGACAAAATAAGGGATAAATGCCTTACTTCCCCGGCTTTTGGAGAAGGCTCCCACAGTCCGGGAGATCCATTTGCGCGAAGAAAGCTCGGTCATTAATCGCAACAGCGTTTTTGCCATGAATATCCCCCTTAGGGTTAATGCGAACTTCAAGGCCGGCAAGACCGGCCGTTCTGCATAATATTGACACAGAATGCACACGAAATCAATATAGTCTCCTATCGTATGTCTGCGGTTGTCTCGGAATCCTCGAATTCTGTTCCAGCAGCAGACGCCCATAAGCCATTGGTTTGCTATACGTGGCCTTCCAGTGTTCCGACATTCCCGCCCTGCGAAAACCGTAACGCTGATCCCGTCCATTGCATTCAATAAAATAGATCTGGCCGCTGCGCGTTATTCCGAGATCAAGGCCCAGATCAGCCAGATGTGGCAGACTGGCCGCCAGGTTCTGGGCAATTCGAAGTGCAACAAGTCCGATTCTGTATTCCAGTCGAGCCAGGTCGAAGCCAGGTTCTCCTAATCCAAGGGCCTCTGCGAGCTTCATGACTTTACCGCCCTGTGCGATATTGCTGACAAACGTATGGGCAGGAGCCGCTTTGGCAAACATGCCTGTTATTCCCCAAAGACCATCGCTGCCACGTTGTACAGATACCCGCAAATCGACCGGCCTGCCCTCATAACGTACCAGTGGGATACGCTCTTCAATGAGGTAGGCATGGCGAAAGATCCGCCTTAGGGTGGCGGAAGGAAGCTGTCCTTTGCTCAATCGGAAGGTAGCCCACCCTTTGCGTGAAGCCTTCGTCTCACAGGTTAATTTCCACTGTCCATCTCGCTCGAAGACTCGCATAATACCATGACCGATGCTACCGCTGCATGGTTTGATGACGAGGTCATCATATTGTTCCATCATATAGGCCAGAGATTCTGGCGTAGCTTTAACTGCATGGGGCAGGTGTTCTCGCAAGGCGAGGTCCTGATGAAGCATGTCATGAATGTGATCTTTACGGTACCGGTTGCGAACGTTAAATACCTGAATACCCTGCAACATCAGCTTGGTAATCTGATGCTGTTCCGTCCGGCGAAGCTGGAGTGATCGGTTATGAATGACGGAGGGCAGTGGCATGCGCTCGCGAACATATCTGCCTTCTTTTTTTACATAGGCAAGACATGTTTTTTGATCCGAGTCGATATCTTCCAGCCTCAAAAAGCAGGGGGTTAATCCATAACTGGCCGCTGCCTGTTCATAATTCGCGAGTGATTCCTGACCGGTCCTTCCGGCCGGTATCCCCCGGTACATGCGTGAATCGAACATAATGCCGATCGTTTCTTGGAGCATGACCGTTCCTCCTTCGATGTTATCGCGACCATGGATCGTCCATTCATGGAATGCCGGCCTGTCACCGCATGGCTCAGACATCGCGATAACGCAGACCGGTGTATATATGCATAGCCATGCACTGGTGCTTGCTCAGCGCGTTTTCAGACATGACCTAGACATAATATCCTATGACATGACTGGGACGGGGGCGTGGACAGCCGCCTTTCCTCTGCTGTCCTGACACGCCTATTTCCACGAAGATCATCGAACCTTCCTGTCTTGACGCCTGTATCATTCGTGCTCTGGGATCCGCAAAAGTCATAAATGAAGTGGCAGATGCCCATATGGGAGCATATGATGCCGGAGATGAACGTTAGAGGAAGGAGCAAGCTGCATGAGTAAAAATGGCAAAAAAAAGGTTCCAACGCCGAAACTGCGGCATGTGAGCCCGAAATTTAAGGAATTGGAACTGACTGATCGCCGGGCAGACAAGATGAACTCAGGTTTCACTGTGAATAGGGAAGAACGCTTGAATATGAATAAAAGGGATTCGAGAGCTGTTCAGGAGTCGGAAGAACTCCTATTCGAATCAACGGAGCTACCTGCTTCAACAAACGAGCTGGAAGAGCTAGGGATCGAAGCCAAAATCAAGCCGGAACCCGTAGAGTCTGATCGCAAGGAAGTCGAGACACAAGATAGCTCGGAAAAGCAGATTCAGGTTAGCAGCCTGGCTCCGCTTGCTCTGGAAGAAGAGCAGGATATCAACAAACAGGAGATAACAAGCAAGGACCGGCTGCAGATCCTGAACCAAAACCAGATGCCGGGTCATACCGGACAATACATCTACACGGACGATTTGAGTGAATTTGCTGTTACGGAGAGCAAGTTGGCTCCTTTCTCTGTGGATGCCTCCAAGCTGAAACCGGATGCGGTTGGTAGTGAAGCATTGCAGGATTATGCAGTGACCAGCATTCACATTGCAGATGGGGCAATTGTTTCTGCCAAACTGGCAGAAGCGTCTGTATCCGATGAGCATCTCATTGACGGCTCCGTGTCCGGTCATAAATTACGCAACGCTTCTATTGCTGGTGAGAAAATCAGAGATGGCAGCATTACCTCGCAGAAGCTGGGCAACCAGGTAATCGATTCATCCAAAATTGCCGACGGTTCCATCGGCACAAGGCATCTCAGCCGCATGCTGGTCACGGAAGATTTAATTCAGAATCATGCCGTGACCGGAGACAAAATTGCGATTAGCGGCGTGGATACACGGCATCTCACGGGAGGGGCTGTGCACACGTCCAAATTGGCCGACGATGCGGTGACTACATCCAAAATTCGTGAAGGTGCTGTCTCAGGCAGCAAAATCGAAGAACAATCCATCGAGTCTCACCATATTCAGGCAGGTGCTGTTAAACAGACACATCTGGCAGAAGGGGCCGTCGGTCGTTCACAACTATCTAATGGCAGTATTGGAAGTGACCAAATTGAGGATGGATCCATACAAACAAGACATTTAGCCGAGGGTTCGCTAACTGGAAGACATCTACTGGACGGTTCAATCGGCTCAAGCCAGATTCGCGCTCATGCAGTTGGCAAGGAGCAGATCGGCAATGGAGAAGTGGGCAGTGAACATTTGATGGAAGGTGCAGTAACCAGCAGCAAACTGGCAGACCAGTCTGTGGGAACAGCAAAATTGCTGGAACAGTCCATTACGGCCTCCAAGATTTCTGATCAGAGCGTCATTTCTTCCAAAATTGCAGATGAAGCTGTGCAGGGGAAACATCTTGCCAAAGGATCCATTCGTGCGGAACATATTGTCAATCGGGGAATTACGCCGGTACATGTAGACAATGCTGCAATTCACTCCATTCACATTGCAAGTGGAAGCATCGATGCAACACATCTGTCAACCGGTAGTGTATCCGGAGAAGCGCTTGCGGATGGCGTAGTATCCGAGCGGCATCTGGCTGAGGCGGCGGTGGGTACGTTTGAGTTACAGGATGCTGCAGTGACAGACGTCAAGCTCGCAGACGGAAGTGTGACAGAAGAAAAACTTGGAACGGCATCGGTAAGTAGCAGAGCACTCGCTCCGGGAAGTGTCGCATCCTCGCATCTTGCGGGTGGTGGTGTTACGGGTACGCATCTGGCTCCAGGCAGCGTGGGGTCCGAGGCCCTGAGACCTTATGCCGTGAAATCGGAGCATCTGACAGAACATGCCGTAGGTGTACCTCATCTTCAGCCGGGCAGTGTTGAAACAGATGCGATTGCACGGGCGGCGGTCACAACAGACAAATTGGCTCCTGGTAGTGTAACATCAACCCAACTGGCGGGCGGGTCCGTTTTTCCGCCTCATCTGACGGATCATGCGGTTACCTCCCCCAAGCTCTCACCAGAGAGTGTGGCCACGGATAAACTGGCGGATTTTGCTGTCACGTCAGCCAAACTGGCCGACGGCAGCGTGACTTCTTCCAAGATCATGGCTGAAAGCATAAATGCCAAACATATTCCAGCAGGAACCATACGCGGCTATCACCTGAAGCAGCATTCCGTATCCCTGGAACATTTATCGGAAGAAATACGCTCACCGGAATTATTTGCTGATGGCAGTATTACCGGCAACAAACTTCGGCATGGCTGCATAAGTGCGGACCATTTGACAGCAGACTCGGTATCCGGGACAGAACTGCAACAGGCTGCTGTAGGTAGCGAGCACTTGCAGCCATCCGTTGTACAATCCGTTCATCTGGCTGAAGGCAGCGTGAAGTCTGATCATTTGGGGACTCAAGTAGTGAGCTCACAGCATCTGAAGCCAGACATTATTCATGAGGAGCATATTGCTGAACAGGTGGTTACATCGCATCACTTGGCACCCGGATCTGTCGAAACAGACCATCTGGCACCTTTATCCATTACAGCAGCTCACCTTCAGCCAGGTTTGATCAGTGGTTTGCATCTTCAGGCAGAGTCGACAAGTGCTGTTCATCTGCAGCAAGGAGCTGTGCATTCCCGTCATATTCAAGATGGTGAGATTCTTCCTCATCATATCCATGAACGCAGCATCGGAACATCTCATCTGGAAGAAGAAGCGGTAAGTACGATTATTTTGCAGGATGAATCTGTAACACGCTCCAAATTAGCAACGGGTAGTGTGGATGGCAGCAAATTAGCTGCAGGAACCGTATCGGCTACTCACATTGCCAATGAAAGTGTGCAAACCCGTCATATCCAAGAAGGCGCAATCCTTGCTGATCATATTCAAGAGTGCAGTATTGGCTCAGTTCATCTGGATGAGGAGTCTGTAAGTTCGGTTCATTTGCAAAATAGATCTGTAACAAGTGCCAAACTGGCGGATGGCAGTATAAACGGCAACAAATTGCTTGAAGGAGCCGTATCGGGGGTTCATATTGCGTCCGAAAGTGTGCAAACCGGGCATATTCAGGCAGGGGCCATTCATGCTGACCATATTCAGGAGCGGAGCATCGGCACAACCCATCTGGAGGAGGAAGCAGTAAGTGCGATTCACCTGCAAAATGGGTCTGTCATCAGTGCCAAACTGGCCGACGGCAGTGTAACCGGCAGTAAGTTGATCGAAGATGCGGTGTCAGGAATCCATATCGCCTCGGAAAGTGTGCAATCCCGCCATATCCAGGCAGGAGTAATCCTTGCTGATCACATTCAGGAGCACAGCATCGGCATGCTTCACTTGGAACAGGAAGCAGTAAGTGCCATTCATCTGCAAAATGGATCTGTAACAAGTACCAAGTTGGCCGACGGCAGTGTAACCGGCAGCAAGTTGCTTGAAGGAGCAGTATCAGATATCCACATTGCAGACGATAGTGTGCAATCCCGTCATATTCAAGAGGGAACAATCCTTGCTGATCATATTCAAGAGCGGAGCATCGGCACAGCACATTTGGAAGAGGAGTCGGTAAGTGCCATTCATTTGCAAAATGGATCTGTAACGAGTGCCAAACTGGCGGATGGCAGTATAACTGGCAGCAAGTTACTCGAAGGTATGGTATCCGGGATTCATATCGCATCGGAAAGTGTGCAATCCGGGCATATTCAGGCAGGAGCTATTCATGCTGGTCATATTCAGGAACGAAGCATCGGCACCGCCCATCTGGAAGAGGAATCAGTAAGTGCGGTTCATCTGCAAAATGGGTCCGTCACAAGTGCCAAATTGGCTGATGGTAGCATTAGCGGCAGCAAATTGCTCGAAGATGCTGTATTGGGGAGCCATATCGCATCGGAAAGTGTGCAAACTCACCATATCCAGACAGGAGCGATCCTTGCTGATCATATTCAGGAGCATAGCATTGGTACGTCCCATCTGGAGGAGGAAGCAATAAGTGCGGTTCATCTGCAAAATGAATCCGTAACGGGTGCCAAACTGGCGGATGGCAGTGTGAGCAGCAGCAAACTGCTTGAAGATGCGGTGTCGGATGTTCATATTGCCAATGGAAGTGTGCAATCCCGTCATATCCAAGAGAGAGCCATACATGCTGACCATATTCAAGAGCGAAGCATTGGGATCTCCCACCTCAAAGCGGAATCGGTAAGTGCGATTCACCTGCACAATGGTTCCATAACAAGTGCCAAAATGGCTGACGGCAGTGTGAACGGTAATAAATTGCTTGAAGGTGCGGTATCGGCTATTCACATAGCAGACAAAAGTGTGCAATCTCGTCATATTCAGGATGGAACCATTCTTGCTGATCATATTCAAGAACGCAGTATTCGCACAACTCATCTGGAAGAGGAATCAGTAAGCGGGGTTCATCTGCAAAATGGGTCCGTCACAAGTGCCAAATTGGCCGATGGCAGCGTGAACGGCAGCAAACTGAGTGAGCAGAGTATTACCTCTAATCACTTGAATGTGGGGATTGTAGGTCCGGCGCATTTGAGCGAAGAGATATGGAATGCGATTCGTCAGTTCAGTGGAGAAACGCTGGAGCAACTGGCAGCTATCAAAAGACAAGAGGGATTGCTTCAACCAGAAAATAAAGGTGTACAGCAACAGCAGGTCATTGTCGAGGCATTACCAATTGCTGGTCAGGATCAACAACAAGAGCTGATATCCCAAACAGATCAGCTTGGCGAACCATCGGCAGCTTTGTTCACGACGGAGCAGGCAGATCAGGCTCAGCAACCACAGCTTGAACGGTCACAGGAGATCGCTGGAACTACGGAGTTTATGTTAAGTGAACAATCGATTACACAGGAGCATCTGTGTGATGATGCCGTGGGCAGCAGCCAGTTGCAATCGGGGGCAGTTCAAGCCAAACATCTGGCCTTCCAGCCCGTTCGCAGCGTAAGCAAACAACCGGTTGTACAACAATTCGGGATGGAAGCTTTTGTACTGCCAGAGAGTGAAGCATCCACAGAGGTAACTGTTGTTTTTGAAGAATCATTTGCTTCAGAACATTATGTGATTGTGGGCATGAGTAATGATCGGGGATTCCAGATTTCCCTGCTGTCGCAGAGTGAGGATGAAGCGGTACTTGAAGTGTCACGTACAGCAGATTGCAAGCATACGTACGGGTTGTTGTCATGGATTGCTGCGGGACCTTCGCAAGGATAGTGCAGGATTGTATCCGTAATAAACAAATGACAAAAGCGGTGTCCAGAGTTGTCCGGGACACCGCTTTTGGTTGATCTAAGCTTAATCCGTTCGGACGGTGAGGGGTGTCTGAACGTTTTGTTACCATTATGATGAGTACATTATAAGTTCAACCACAATAAAATAAGATTTTACAGGCCTACAGCTTGATACGCTTTGGTAATGGCAGTAGCTTCAGCGGAAGTTGCTCCGTACAGATCTTTGGCTGCTTGAATGGTAGCTGTTTTGGCAGCGGCAAATTTGGACGTTGGTGTCAGGTAGTTCACCAGTGTGCTGTAGAAAATCTGGATCGCTTTATCCCGACCGATTCCGGTAACAGTCACACCATTATGTGTTCCGCCTTGAGCAGCAAGGAAATAGGCTTTATTGATGATACCACTGTTGATATGGACACCGCCGTTGTCCTGTGAGCCTGTGTAGCGATCGCTGTATTTGTCAGGTTGACCGTACAATGTAGGGTTGGAGAGGGAGCGCAGCGCATCTCCTGGAGTGTTAGGTGTGTAGATATCATCACCGAGCAGCCAGTTTTTGCTTTGGATCGTATTACCGAAAATATCGGCAAAAGCTTCATTGAGTGCACCTGGTTCATTGCGATATTCCAGATTGGCTGTATATTCAATGACACCATGCGTCAATTCATGACCCACAACATCAAGGTCACCAGACAGGGATCGGAACGTCGTTCCATCTCCGTCACCAAAGACAATCTGTGCCCCGTTCCAGAAGGCGTTATTGTAATTGGAGCCGTAGTGCACGGTTGATCTGATCAACAATCCGTTACCATTAATACCGTTACGGTTGAATTTGGTTTTGTAGAAATCATACGTAGCAGCAGCATGAGCATGAGCATCTACACCTGCACGATCGGTCCATACATTATCCGAATCCGTGAGCAAGCTACCAGGCAGTGAGGAGCCATTGTTCGCCGTGTACGTTTGGATGCCATTGCCGCGAGTGGTGTCTTTCAGTTGGAAGGTGCTGCCGGATTGGGTGGTTGTCAGGGTTTTGGTATCTCCAAGCACACCTGTACCTGTTCCAGTGGCAAAGTTAATGAGGTCAAACTGGGATACGATACTGCCATCCACTGCGTTAATGAAATATTTGGTCCGTAGAGGGGCAGGTTCCAGTACGTTTACTTCCGTAATGTAAACCAGATACGTCTGACCATCTTCTTCATGATGGTAGATGTTCAATTCAGCTTGAGGTGTGATTTCCGCTGCACCAAGCTCTCCGATCCGGGAGGTTGCTTCTTCGGTTGCAATACGGATCGCGTCTTCTCCGCTGATCTCGGCTACACCATCATTCGGAATGGCCTGCTCTTCAATCGGTGGAAGATCGCCAAGTGCGGAGCTCACGGCTCCGGTTTTATCCAGGTGGACTGTCTGTTCGGCACCATAAACCGGGATACCTTTAATATACTGTTTCAGGCGGAAGTGTCTTACGCCTGATGTGTCTGTGTTTCTTTTGACAATTTTGAGCTGGGATTTCACATCGGAATTCAGGAATTGTTCCTGCTGTCCAAGATAATTAAAGATGGTATCATCTGTTCCACTGTTCAATGGAATACCCTCCTCAGAGGCATAAGGGGCCTGAAGTGGAATGGATTGATCAGACACTGGAGCTGCAGTAGCAGAGGATACGGAAGCGAGCAAAAGAGCTCCTCCAAGAATTGTTGGCATAACTTTGGCGAATTTCATAGTAAACTCTCCCATTCTTATACTTATTTTTTGGTTGGAAAATGTTCATGCCAGTCTCGGTTGGAATTCCGTCTGCAACTTGGGCAGCGCGGAGCGTGGGGCTAGACCTGAAGCGTGGAATGAGACAAGAAACGATTGGAACAAAATCGGCTTGGCCTTAGCTCGGGAAGTGTTAGGCACGACACCAAACAAAAAGGATAACCGTTTATTCAGTTCAACCCGAAGGTTTAATCGTCTATTGTGTTCCTCTTTCAGCAAAGCCGGGGGTTGTCCAATTGCGCAGGTAGAAGATACGTTCACGGAAAACTGGGGTGTTCAATCCGGGTTTGCGTAAATGACAAATGCAGTGTGTTCTGAACGGCATCACTCCTCTCAAGAGTAAAATGTATCTGCTTAACAGGTTCTGTGAATGAGGTCATCATCTAATCAACCTAAGGTCAATAAATTGATTTAAAAAATATAGGGGAACTTATGTTCACCATAAGGTTATTTTTGTAAATAAAACTGCTTGGAACGTATATTATCACAATGTAAAACTTTGGAAAAGATACAATTTTAGATTTTTGTTAAAATTGTGTCTGAAGTAGGGGAGAGGTAGCGTTTTCCACATATTTTGACGTATTTTGTCTAAAAGCAAGGCCTGTACCCTCGTGTTCACAGGGAGAACCTGCTTAGTGCAAGGACAAACGCCGTTTCCACTGCTCCACGAATACATAGAATAACGTGTACTCCCTTGGCATGCCGATGATCGAATGCGGGAGGTGAAACTGTTGCGTAAAACCCGTGCCACAGCACGTTATGCAAGTCGATCCAATGTGACACGAAGAAAAACAGTACTGAAGAAACGAAAATGGAAGTCTGGACACAAAAAGGGTACAAAGGCCTATACGTTCGTTATTCCATCCAAACAGCTGATGTCACAGGCTGAGGATGGAGTAGAGAATGGAGCGGAAAATGGCATGAGTGATGCTCCTTCACACAGGGATGTTTCTCGGCGACCGATGCTCTCGGTCATTATTCCTGCCATGAATGAGGAGAAAAGGATTGGTGCAGTTGTCCGTGAAGCGCGGAGGATATGCCGTGATGCTGAAGTGCTGGTCGTTGTGAATGGTTCAACAGACGGTACGGCTAACGCAGCCAAACGGGCTGGAGCACGAGTGCTCACATATGCAGAAGCGCTGGGGCATGATGGAGGACGAAAAGTAGGCGCGGCAGCGGCCTATGGTCAGGTGTTGCTATTTACTGATGCAGATATCGCAATTCCCGCAGAGCACCTTGCGCCTTACGTGAAGGCTGTGCTGAAGGGAACGGATGTGGCGCTTAACGACTACCATGGGCCGGTCACTCATCATCCCGTTCATCCGGTAGTGGAGGCCAAACACATGTTGAACAGCATACTCGCAAGATCCGATCTCCGGGGGGCATCCATGACAGCTATTCCACATGCAATAAGCCGAAAAGGACTTGAGGTCATGGGCATATCCTCACTGGAAGTTCCGCCACTCGCACAAGCCAAGGCCGTGATCGGTGGTCTTCGGGTACGCGCTGTTCATCACGTACCTGTGGGTAGAATGAATGCAGTTCGAAACAAGAAGCGAAGCGGACCTGATCCGCTAAGTCAAGTGGTACTGAATGATCATATGGCAGCGATCAAGTGGATTACGGATACGCTCGGTCCCCGCGGAGGTTATACCGATCTGAAACGTGTTCGCAACCTGGCGAGGTAAGCATGTCGCATCGGATGATGCAGCATGCTGGAGGTGAGGAAATGAAGGGACGTTCAGGGGTTGTCCGCCGCAGGCGGACAACAAATAGACAAACGACAGCAGAAAGAACAGTAATGAACAAGCGTCTTAGGAACAAGAAGCATGTAGATATTCAAAAAAAAAGAAGAAGCCGAGCAAAGTCGGGCCAAGTAGATCTGCACTTGATGTGGAAAGCGGGGCAAGTTGCAGGAAGCGAGGCAAAGGCGAACAACACAGTATCAGAAAAACACGCACGTCTCGAATGGAATGCACACGCGGCGAACGTTGCGGAGCTAAGCAATTTCGAGCTAGCTCTGAAGGCAGGTAAGGCATTTATGCAGGGTTATGCTCAGGCCTCGGGACATTCATTCCAGATCGTGCCGCTACCTCTTCGTCATTCGGCTGCTGCCATTGTCTGTGCCTGTAATGAAGAACACACACTGGGGCAGGTGTTATTGCAACTCAAGCGGTTGCCTCTGACGGATATTATTGTGGTACTGAATGGAACGACAGATGACAGTTTGAAGCAGGTACTAAGGCAGTCGGGACTTACAGTAATCTATGAACCTGATCGGGCAGGACATGATGTCGGCAGGGCACTTGGAGCCAAGATGACGGATGCGGAGACGGTACTTTTTGTGGATGGAGATATGGTCGTCTCGGCTGAACAGCTTGCACCCTTTCTGTTCGCAGTTGATCGGGGACAGGATGTGGCGTTGAATAATCTGACGTCTTTGCTTCCTGCGTTTGCAGGGCAGGATGAGGTAAGCCGGATCAAAGCATATCTGAACCGAACATTAGGCAGGGCAGATCTGGGTTCCAATTCCATGACAGCCGTGCCCCATGCATTGTCTCGTCGTATGATTCAGACCGTGAAACCAGCATCACTGGCCGTTCCACCTAAGGCACAAAGTCTAGCTATTCAGCATGGAATGAACGTCTCGGCACCAAGTCAGGTGGATGTTATTCGTTCCAATCGGTTGCGTCCTGGTAACACGGGAAGTGGGAATGACGTCGCCAAATTGATCATCGGAGATCATCTGGAGGCACTGGCTACATTGCTGGGTACAGGTTGGAATCCAGCCCAGGCACATACACTCTCCCGTGTAGAAGTGGCTTACAGGAGGAACGCCTAATGACACTGACGAGTATGATTATCCCAACGTACAATGGTCTGGATCTGATCAGGCCCTGCATCGATGCCATACGTCAATACTCGGGCGATCCTGCGTCATATGAAATTATCGTGGTAGATAACGGTTCGACGGATGGAACGGCTGAATATTGTGCGCTGGAGCGAATTCGATTTGTAAGGTTCCCGGACAATCGGGGGTTTCCGGCAGCGTGTAACGCTGGACTTCGTGCAGCCTGCGGGGATGAGCTGTTGCTGTTGAACAATGATGTTACGGTCACGCCCCGTTGGCTGGAGAACCTGCGAACGGCGCTGTACAGTGACGCAAGCATTGGGATCACGGGTCCTGTTACGAATTATGCAAGCGGCATCCAGCAGATTGAATTGGCGTTTCGGGACATGGAACATTTTCAGGAGTTGGCCCATTCCAATAATGTTGCGGATTCTTCAAGGTGGAGGGAAGTACGTCGGATTGTCGGTCTGTGCATGCTGATGAAACGAGATGTCGTGGAATCGGTTGGACTGCTTGACGAGGCATATTCTCCGGGACACTATGAGGATGACGATTATTGTTATAGAGCAAGATTGCAGGGATATCGCCTGCTGGTATGTGGAGATGTTCTCGTGCATCATCAGGGAAGTGCCAGCTTCCAGAAGACAGATCCGGTAGCATGGAAACAGCTGCTTGAGCGTAATCGTTCGATTTTTATGAACAAATGGCATGTCGATCCGCTTGAATATATGGACATATCCGATGAAGGAGGGAACGTGGAATGAAAGGTGTAATTCTTGCCGGCGGAACAGGAACTAGACTGTATCCGCTGACCCGGCTCATTAACAAACATCTGCTTCCAGTCGGTAAACATCCGATGATTATGTATGGCATCGACAGGCTCCGCCAGGCAGGCATTGATGAACTATTGATTGTGATCAACAAACATTCCGCCGGGTTATATACAGAGTATCTTGGTGGCGGAGCGGATCATGGGGTGAAGTTGACTTATCGCATTCAGGAAAAGGCAGGCGGGATTGCGGAAGCATTGGACCTGGCAACTTCCTTTATTCTTCCTGGCGAAAAATTCGTTGTGCTTCTCGGTGATAATCTCTTCAGCGATGATCTGAAGCCTTATGTGGACCGTTACATGCAGCAACCTGCTGGTACAGCGCGAGTTCTGCTCAAAGAGGTGGATGATGCACGACGTTACGGGGTGCCTGTTTTTGATCCAAAGCATCCAGAGCGAATCTCATACATTGAGGAGAAGCCAAGCCAGCCGAAAACCTCTTATTGTGTGACGGGCATATACATGTATGATGATCATGTATTTAACCTGATTCGCAACATTGCGCCGTCTGCGCGCGGAGAACTTGAAATTACGGATGTGAATAATCACTACGCATCTGCTGGCGGACTGGAATACGACATTTTGCAGAAATACTGGAGTGATGCAGGTACATTTGATTCGCTCCAGGAAGCAGCTGTCCGTATGAAAGGACAATTGCCCTAAAATATATGCGACTGATGCTGCCGCTGTGCGGTGCCCCATGGGAGCAGAACACTCTGCGCCGGAGCTGGAAGGATGCTCCGGCGCTTTGCGCAGCGACAATCCTCGTGCATGCCAAAGGAGGGAATGGCGTGAGAGTAGTGACACGCACCGGGGCCGCTAGGGTCTCCGTGTCGGGTAAACCCCGGGGCATCCACCCGGCCGTATTTATGGGCAGTGGCACTCCGGCAGCAGCAGGTACAGGGTCTGCTGGAGTCAAAGGTCTGAAGTCAGGGAAACGTAGTACCCTGACCAAAGCGGGTACATCTGCCGGCGCAGCGCATAAGGCTGCTGCAAGGAAAGCGAGCAGCACAGGCAGTGTTGTTGGCAGAGCAGGCAAAGCTGGCTCTGCGCGCGCGAGCAAAGCGGCAAGAGCCAGCCGCACCGGCAAAGGCAAAGCCGGCCTGCGCCGGGCCACTGCTGGGCGCAGGCATGCATCAGCGCAGGGCCGGCGTGCCGCTGCCCGCGCCAAGCAGCGCACGGCGATGCGCCGTGCGCCCTTGCCAGCACCGCAAGCCAGCACGCCACAGGCGATGCCTGCCAGCGGTGCTGGCTCCGCCCCGCGCCAGGCGACACACCCGAAGGGTGTCGCCCCCGCGGGGCGGGGAGGCGCTGCCGGCGCGAATGCGGGCAGCGCGAAGGGCTTGCCGCCTCCGCCTGCGGAGCACGCAGTGCAGGCTGAGGCCGTGCCCGGCGGCTACGCCGAGGGCTACCGCGACGGCGTATTCGCCGGCGGGGAGGCGCTGGTGGCGCAGCACATCCCGCCGGATCACATTCTGCCTGCCGTGGCGGCGGCAGATCTGATCGCGGCGGGATTCCGCCAATACGCGCCCAGCCTGGCCCGGCTGTCCAGCCCTCATGAGATGGCTGGACACATCACGGCGGCGCTGGATGCGCAGCGCCCCTTGTCTGTCGTTCGCCTCGGAGATGGCGAACTGCTCACGCTGGCAGCCGATACGGTGCTGCCAGGCCAGGAAGTGCAGGAGCTGGCACCGTTTCTGCCCTATGCAGGGGTGCCATGCTCAACCCCCGACATCCGCGCGATGCTTGCGGAAGCCATACAGGCCGCCGACTGGGTTGGCGTGCCGATCTCGCGGGCGCCGACCTTCCAGGGGCTGTTATTCCCGGTATTACGCCACTTCGGGATCGACTGGTCCCGGCTGAAATTGACCAGTTCCACGATCAATTACAGTCTGCATCAGTCCGGCCTGGTGTTGCCCCTGCTGCAAGGACGGCGGGTTCTGCTCATAGGCAGCCAGGCACCAGAGCTTGCGGCACTGCTGCATAGCCGAGGGATTCATGTCACAGGCATCATTGGTTCTGTGGCAGGAGTTATGGATATTCCGAGGGTGATGCAGCAAACCGCAGAACATGCTTTTGATATCGCTTTGGTGGCGGCGGGAATTCCGGCGGTCATTCTGTGTTGGCGAATTGCAGGTGAACTCGGCAAGGTCGCTCTGGATTTTGGACATTTGGCTGACAAACTGGTAACAGGAGAGCTTCAACTCTAGTGGACCGTCCGGAGGCTGGTCATGTGCGTGTTAGCCTCACGGACAAGTGGAAATGGAGGGAGCAACATGAGCACACCCGATCAACAGCGCGGGGAAGGACGTCATGGTCGTTACAACAAGGTTAATGCTCGAAACGTCGTCTGTCGAAAGGGTCATAGTCATCTGAACATCATTCCAAATATCAGCACTCACAGTGACAAGAGCCGCAGTGAAAACAACCGGAATGGCAGCATAAGCAGCGAAAAAAAAGCAAACCGATGTACCACACAGCACGATGTCTCGCGACCTGACATGGCAGTCCTGCATGCAGCAGGTCGTCGCTCAATACGGAAATCCAGACGTAAAGGCAAAGGCAGGCGCACAGCCAAAGGCGCCAGACTCTACAAACAGGGGTATACCAGAGGATACAACGAAGGTGTTCGCCAGGGACAGAGCTCGTTTGGGCTTGTTTTTGAAGGAGTTAGCATCATTATCCCCACGTACAATCAGCGAGACTATGTGCTGAAATGTGTGTCCAGTATCGAAAAGCATACCCCTGCCCCCTTCGAGATCATTGTTGTGGATAATGCCTCCAAGGATGGAACTGCCGAGGCCATGCTCCGCAAAGGCGGCATGGTGAGGGTGGCTGCCCTGGATCAGAACCGGGGGTTTGCCGGAGGTGTCAATCATGGGCTGATGATGGCGAGAGGACGACATATCATCGTGCTGAACAACGATACGCTCGTTACTCCAGGCTGGCTGGATAACATGATGACTTGTCTTGCCAGTGATCCGAAGATTGGTGTGGTGGGTCCGGTGACCAACTATATTGGCGGGGATCAGCAGATTGAGGTTCCGTACCGTGAGGTAGAAGAGATGTGGTCTTTTGCCACCACACATAATCGTCCGGATGCAGACAAACATCGAATAACCGATCGCCTGGTCGGATTCTGCTGGCTGTTCTCACGGGAGCTGCTGGAACGGGTAGGTTATCTGGACGAAGGGTACGCGGTGGGCAATTTCGAAGATGATGACTGGATCATCCGGGTGAAGCTGGCAGGATACCAGCTTGCGGTAGCCGGGGATGCTTTTATCCACCACTTCGGAAGTGTCAGTATGAAAGCCTTGGGTGAGCAGGACTTTGCTGTAGTGAATAAGGATAACGAGCAGTTTTATAGCCAAAAGTGGGGAGATCCTCATGCGCTGGTTGCCGAAACCTCTCGCTTGGCTAGACAACTAACCTCTGGTACCCCATCCGGTCAACAAGAGGATGGTGACACAACCCCAATGGATCCGCGTCAGCGAATCTCAACGCAGGGCAGCCAAGATCCAGCATTACAGTTCAGACACAGTTATGTCTTCTACCCGGAAGGTTCGTTTCTGTCCGATGCCAAAGGAGATGTCTATACTCTAACTGGCGGTCGGCGGCGTAAGCTGAACATCCCTGTACCTCGTGGAATATCTCCTGTTCAGGTTGTCAAACCGGATCTGCTCGCCATTCCTGCCGGAGAAGCACTGATATCAGCGGGGGACGTGCAAGGATGGCCGAGGGAATCACAACAGGTGCATACGACAGCGGTTCATGGTTCTCACAATGGATGGGCAGAAGGAAGTATTGTTGCCGCAGTGGATGCACCCGAGATTCGATATCAGATCAGCGGAGACAAGCGGAGACGATTTGTATCGGTCTATGCCGCAGAACGCTGGGGTGTACGTTCCGGGCATATTGTCAGCGTGTCTGCGGACCAACTGAATGCGATGGAAGAAGGCTGGCCCATTATCGCCCCACCTCAGCTCTTGAACCCAGATCTGTAATGTCAGGCAATCTAGTTATGCGAATCAGCAGCATGATGCGGAATGGAAAATGTAGCGGTGTCCTGTGTAATCGCTCTGATTCATTCCGCATCCGAATATTACATATGAGATGGTAACTATATAATTTGAACTAAAGATTATTTATACTGACACTACGATGACAGAATAACCTTCCAATCGCTGTTATCCCCAGATTTTTTCGATTCCCCTTTCTCAAGGGAAAATCCGGGGATAAAGGCGAACGCTTCGCTTTTTCAGGTTTTTTCTGTCCTCTCCGTTATCGTATAAATGATTAGTTCAACTTATATAGACCACTTAAAGTAAAGCGATTGAGGGAGGAAGCGGGATGAAGAATTCTGTAGTCAGACAAGCCGAACAGATTGCCAGTGATTTTTTGCTGGAAAAAGTAACATGCTCACATCATATCATCGGTAAAGGTTTTGTTAATCAGGTCTGCCTAGTGGAGACGGCAAGTCATAAAGTGGTTGTACGCATGAACGATCCAGATACATATTCTACCTTTGTGAAAGAAAAATGGTGCATCGAACAAGCGGCGAGTGCCAGTATTCCTGGGCCAGAGACATTGTCCGTTGGGGTCAACGCTGAACATGCCTATATGATTCAAACGGTTGTGGAAGGGGATAACGGGTTGGACACGACAGTGCCCACGTCTGTGATTTGGAGGAAACTCGGTGAGTACACACAACGTATGCAATCCATCCCGGTGGCAGGTTTCGGAAGGGAAATGCATGATCCCGTACAAAACCAATTTTACTCTCCTCCTCATGCAGGATCAGATGGCAGTTGGCAAGGATATGTGCAATACAATATCAATAGTCTCACGGAGCAAGATTCATTGATTGAGCTTGGTGTCATTACGATGAAGGAATCACAGCTCGTAAGGCAATGGTTCGAACAATTGAAATTGCAAAAGTTCCGCTTTGGTTTATGCCATGGCGATCTCTCCTTGAAGAATACAATCGTAAGTTCAACGGGTGAGATTACCCTTCTGGACTGGGGGAATGCGGAGGTCACCGTCGTGCCGTATGGCGATATCATTCAACTCATGCAATGCCAGCTACGGGGTGAAGGTCCTGACAAGGAAGAATTGAAAGCGTTTTTAGAAGGATATGGGACAGGCACACAAGAGCAAGAGCGCGAACTGAATCAAGCGAGCCGTGTGTTGTTATTGAAAGCTTTTGATACCCTGAGGTGGGCTATAGATCGAAGTCCGGATCAGATCGAGTTCTACACTGATTTAGCAAAACAAGCTTTTAACCAGGTTAGGAGGGGCCAATAGCGATTCAATCCTGTAAAATAAGCCATCTTTCAAATTTATAATTTAATCTTTCTATTTGGTTATAGGTTTATTCTATTAGCAGATCCATTGACGCAGGTAGGGCACAGGAGTACATTTAGAGCCATAATTCTTATTTAACAGATGGGAATTGAAGGTCTAGGGCGTTCATATTCAATCGCCCAGATCTTGATCTTAAAACTAATCAGGAGGTATGTCGATGTCATCATCAACCAAAAAAGTCGTGCTGTGGAGCAAAACAGGCTGTCATTTCTGCGGGGAAGTGAAAGCATTTCTGAAAGAGCGAAACCAGCCTTTTGAGAACATTGAAGTGCAGGGCAATGACGTGCTGCGTGATGTGCTTGAAGCAAAATATGGTATTCGGCATGTACCCGTCATTGAAGTGGGAGGGGACGGCAAGTTTGAAGCCTTGCTGGAACCTGATCTGGAGAAGCTGGCTGAACTTCTGGCACGAGCGGACGAAGCGGCAGCAGTCTAACGGGAGTTGATATATACCTTTGGAGCAAGCCGTTCCGGCTGCTGCATGATGCAAGATCGCATTTGTACAGCAGCTGGAACGTTCAAAAGCTATGGCTCACTTGGGATGTAAATGGTCATATTTACATCTTCAATGTTCATATAGAAAAAATCTATTAGTCGCGCTGTTGACCCTTTTACGGGGCAGTGATAAGATTTGTGAAATTAAAACAAACCAAACTCATAGGAATAGTTAACTTTTAAGTTATTTTGCATACGTAATCAGTTCAGTTGGCCCTTGATCATTCTTTTGAAGATTCTAATCCAAGGAAGGCGGAGTGCATATGACAGCGAAACGCAGTTTGAAATTTGGAGCCATTATTCATGGGGTTGGAGGAAGCAACACCACATGGAGACACCCGGAGGTTCTGTCGGATGCCAGCGTTAACTTTGGATTCTACAAACGTCAGGCACTGAAAGCGGAGGAAGGCAAGTTTGATCTGGTCTTTATCGCAGACGGTCTGTATATTACCGAGAAATCCATTCCGCATTTCCTGAATCGCTTCGAGCCAATCAGTATCCTCTCCGCTTTGGCTGCCGTTACTTCACGTATTGGACTGGTGGGTACCCTCTCGACATCCTATAGTGATCCGTTCACCGTAGCCAGACAGTTCGGTTCCCTCGATCAGATCAGTGATGGCCGTGCAGGCTGGAACGTCGTGACTTCTCCGCTGGAAGGTACAGCGAAGAACTATAGCAAGAGCAGTCACCCTTCACATCCGGAACGTTATCGCATTGCCGCGGAATATTTACAGGTAACCAAAGGGTTGTGGGACTCTTGGGAAGATGATGCCTTTGTAAGAGACAAAGAGAGCGGTGTATTCTTCGACCCATCCAAACTGCACACGCTTAATCATGAAGGAGAATTCTTCTCCGTACAGGGGCCGCTCAACATTGCCCGTTCACGGCAAGGACAGCCGGTGATTTTCCAGGCAGGTTCATCGGAAGATGGCAAAACGCTGGCGGCGCAAGAAGCGGATGCTGTCTTTACCGGACACGATACGATTGAAGATGCACAGGCATTCTATAAGGATGTCAAAACACGTGCGGCTTCCTATGGACGTTCTGCACAGGATATTGTTATTCTGCCAGGCATCAATCCTATTGTTGGACGGACGGAAGAGGAAGCTGAACAGAAATATCAGGAGATCGCGAGCCTGGTTACCATTGATAAAGCGCTGGATTATCTGGGACGTTTCTTCGAACACCATGATTTCTCCCAATATCCGCTGGATGAACCGTTCCCGGAGCTGAATGGCATTGGAAGCAACAGTTTCCGCAGTGGAACCGACAAGATCAAGAAGGATGCCAAAGAGCAGGGATTGACCTTGCGTGAAGTGGCTCTGCGGGCAGCAACACCGCGCAGCAAATTCCTGGGAACACCGGAGCAGGTCGCTGACAAGATTCAGAAATGGTTTGAGACGGAAGCAGCGGATGGTTTCATTATTGCTTCGGAACTGCCGAGTGGATTGTCTGATTTTGTGGAACTCGTTGTGCCGATTCTGCAAGAACGCGGCCTGTATCGTACGGACTATGAACACGATACATTGCGAGGTAACCTTGGGGTACAGATTCCGGTTAACCGTTATACGGCTGCGAAGAAGCAAGTTGTATCTGATTTGGCATAACTGATAGGGAGCGAACGAGCATCTGATGTTGTCTGGCTGTTTTCTCCAACCGGTAATGAAATCAATTACTACGTTTTGTACTACTTTAAAACCGACTTAACTCATAGGATATATAGAGTATTGGGTATAAACATCAATTAAATGACACCTGTATACACAGAGGGGGAAGCGATATGAACAGGTCTATCTCATGGATGAAATATATGGCATTGGCAGCAGTATTGGTGATGGTATTATCCGGTTGCGGATCGGCGGGAGGCAGCACGAACAGTACGGCACAGGCATCAGGCGGGGGGCAGGCCGGGCAAGCCGAAGGAGGTAACCTGACTTTTGCACTTGCAACTTCACCGGATACACTGGACCCTCATCGCAGTGGGCTTGCTGTAACTGTACGCGCCATCCGAACGATCTACGACAATCTGGTCGTGCAGCTGCCGGATGGTTCCATCAAACCGTGGCTTGCCACGGAATGGAGCGTATCCGAGGACGGCAAGAGTTATACATTCAAGCTGCGTGAAGGCGTGAAGTTCCATGATGGTACACCGTTTAATGCGGAAGCCGTGAAATACAATCTGGACCGGGTGATTGATCCGGCCACCAAAGCTGCCAATTCCCTTGCCCTGATTAGACCGTATAGCTCCTCCGAAGTTATTGATGAATATACCATCAAGGTAAATCTGGAATCACCATCGCAAGCCTTTCTTGGCAACTTGAGCCAGGCACTGCTGGGGATCGTATCCCCTACAGCTGCCCAAAAATATGGCGACCAGCTGGGTAAAAATCCGGTGGGCACAGGTCCGTATACCTTTGTGAAATGGGATGAAAATGCGGATATCGTCGTTGCCAAAAACAAGGATTACAACTGGGGGCCTGAGACGGTTGAAAATAAAGCTGCACCACATGTGGATACGATCACATTCAAAATTGTACCGGAAGAAGCAACGCGGATCGGAAGTGTACAGAGTAGTCAGGTACTCGCTGCCGAGACGGTTCCACCGCAAAATGTTGCTGCATTGAAAAACGATCCGAACCAGCAACTGTTGCAGGCCAACACAGTTGGGTTACCATACACACTCTTTTTCAATCTGCGCAAAGCGCCTTGGGATGATGTGAAAGTAAGGCAGGCGGTACAATCCGCCGTAGATGTGGAATCGATTGTCAAAACATTGTATCTGGGCAACTACGAACGTGCGTGGTCCGCACTGTCTCCTGGAATCCTGGGTTATAATGCATCGCTGGAAGGAAGCATCAACCCGGACATTAACAAAGCCAATCAGCTGCTGGACGAACAAGGCTGGGTGAAAGGCGCTGATGGTATTCGTGCCAAAGACGGGCAGAAGCTGACCCTGCGGTATGTTGATGGTTCGCCCAATCGGGAGAAACGCAATGACATTGCCGCCATTATCCAACAACAGTTGAAACAGATTGGCATTGCCGTTGAAGTCGAGATTACAAAAGATATCGCAACAGTCATTTATCAGAACTGGGATTATGATCTCTATGGCAACAGTCAGGTCAATTCTGATCCTAATGCCTTGTACGCTTTCTATCATACGAGTGCAGAGGGCGAGCGTCCGACATTGTCCGGTTTGTCTGATCCAAAGATCGATGAACTGTTAGAGCAGGGAGCGGTCGAGACAGATCCCGATAAACGTGTCGAGATCTACAATCAGATCCAGCAATACCTGATTGAGCAAGCGGTAATTTTGCCGATCTATGTATTCCCGTATACCGTCGCAGCATCGAAAAAGGTCGAAGGCATCAAGTTTGATTCATTGGGGTATCCACTCTTTAACGACGTCCGCATTCAGCCCTAACATGAACGGCCAATCCAGATTGAGGAAGGAGATATCCCGGTATGGTTCAAACGATACTGTCACGACTCGCAACATCGCTTCTGGTTATTTTCGGAGCTTCGGTGCTGGTGTACTGCATCATGTATCTTCTGCCGGGTGATCCGGTTCTGCTCATGCTGGACCCGTCCTCGGCTACCCCGGAGATGATCGAGAATCTGCGGGTCCAGCTAGGACTGGATCAACCGTTTTACATCCAGTTTGCGAACTATTTCGGTGATATGCTGCGTGGGGATTTCGGTAAATCAATGATCAATTCGGATCCGGTTCTGCCGAAAATACTGGAACATTTCCCAGCGACACTGGCTTTGACCGCACTCAGCTCAATCATTGCCATCACGATTGGAATTACACTTGGTGTATTGTCTGCGATTCATCGCAATGGCGTGATTGATTTTGTCGCTCGGCTAGTTGGACTTTTTGGCATCTCCATGCCAACCTTCTGGACGGGGATACTGCTCATCCTGTTATTTTCAGTACAGCTTGGCTGGTTCCCGGCGATGGGTTCCGATGGATTCAGTTCACTGGTTCTTCCGGCAGCTACGCTGGGTCTTGTGGGTGCAGGATTTATTGTACGGATGGTACGGAACAGCATGCTGGAAGTGATCAATGAACCGTTTATCGTGGCATTACGGGCCAAAGGACTTTCGGAACGTGCCATCATGTATGGTCATGCACTACGTAATGCGCTTATTCCTGCAGTAACGGTAATCGGCATGCTGATCGGTGATCTGCTTGCGGGCACCGTTGTGGTGGAAACTGTCTTCTCCAGACAAGGAATCGGCCGAATTATTGCGGATGCGCTAATGGCCAAGGATCTGCCAGTGGTGCAAGGGGTTGTCTTCTTTACATCCATTATCTATGTGGTCTTGAACCTGCTGGTGGATATCTCGTATTCGTACATTGATCCCCGGGTTCGGCGTGCAGTCCGCACATGATCATGGATAGAACAGTCAGATGTGTCCTGACGCGGAGTTATGAAAGGAGGAGTTGTTGCTCATGAGCATGAAACCTTTGGCTGGTGACAAAAAAGCATGGGCGGGCAGTGTAGGACGTATCCGTCTGTGGAATCGCCGCCCTTGGCGTTATCGCGTCTCATTCGCGGTATCCCGATTATTCTTTTATGCAGCATTGCTGGTGGTGGTATTTACCGTGGCATGTGCGATTGTACCGGGCTGGATTGCGCCCTATGATCCAACTCAGATGATGACTGATGTTATCCTGCAGGCTCCTTCTGCTGCGCATCTGTTCGGGACGGACTATTTTGGCAGGGATATCTTCAGTGTGGTTGTGCATGGAAGCAGGGATTCGCTGCTCATTGGATTTGCTTCCGTTCTTGTGGGCGGTATTGTCGGTAGTGCTCTGGGTATTATCTCCGGATATGCCGGAGGATTTGTTGATACCATCACGATGCGGGCTGTCGATATTCTGATGGCTGTACCTGGTGTGCTCCTGGCATTGTCTGTTGCAGCTGCTCTCGGGCCAGGACTGATGAATATTGCACTGGCTGTTGCGGTTTCCTCCATTCCGGGGTACGCACGGGTGATGCGTGGGCAGGTCATATCAGTTAAAGGTCTTCCTTTCATTACAGCGACACGTTCACTGGGCGGTTCCAATACGCGTATTTTCTGGAAACATGTACTGCCACATTCGTTGTCACCACTGCTGGTCATGGCTACGCTTGGCGTAGGGACATCAATTCTTACGGGTTCCGGACTCAGTTTTCTGGGACTTGGGGTGTTGAAGGAAATCCCGGATTGGGGCGCATTGCTCTCGCAAGGTAGAGGGTATCTGACGGTTGCCTGGTGGATCTGTACGTTCCCGGGGCTGGCGATCACGTTGTTTGTACTGGCGGTTAATCTGATTGGAGACGACATTCGCGATCGGCTGGACCCCAAAGTAAAAGGAGCGGCTTGACCGCTATTCCAAAATATAAGAATTTATAAGTTTCACCCTATCCATTTTTATATTTCACTGCGAAACGGTAGCTGTGCCACCAGAGGACAGCGACAGCCGTTTACGCTTGAGGAGGAGAAATTCATGTCACATGTTGTCATTATTGCCGGATCACCTTCCAAGCGTTCGCGTTTGACAGGTCTGACGGATTACAGCAGCCAAAAATTAACGGAGGCAGGCATTACCGTTGAAGTCATTCATGTTGTGGATCTACCCGCTGAGGATCTGGTGCAAGCCCGGTTTGACAGCTCATTCATTCGTGATGCACTTGCTGTCGTGGAAGCCGCGGATGCAGTTATTGTGGCTACGCCGGTATATAAGGCATCGTACTCGGGAGTGCTCAAGCTGTTCCTGGATCTGATTCCGCAAGAAGGGTTACGGGGTAAGTTGATACTCCCACTTGTCATCGGTGGCTCCATTGCTCATCTGCTCGCCATTGATTATGCATTGAAGCCTGTACTGGCAGCCCTTGGTGGAAGACATATTCTGGGTGGCGTGTATGCTGTGGATCAGGGAATCGAACGACTGGATGATGAGAAATTTGTGCTCTCTGCGGATATTACTACACGTCTGGATCGGTCGCTGGATGAATTGATATTGACACTGGAAAAGGATGGGATTACGATATCGTAAAACCAAGTAAATATATTGGATAAATCAATATAAGATCAAACGTCTGCGGACGTGGATACGGAGGCGCTCATGAATATCGAGAATATTGAAGCATTTGTATATATCAATCATTATGGAAGCTTCAATAAGGCTGCCGAAGTACTCTTCTTGTCCCAACCTTCGGTCACAGCTCGCATTCAGTCACTGGAAAGGGAGCTGGGCTGCAAGTTGTTTGATCGGCTTGGCAAGCAAATTGTGCTGACAGAGGAAGGTCGAAAATTCCTGCCATATGCGCAGCAAGTGCTGCAAGTGATCCAGAAGGGCAAGCAGAAGATTCAGCAACGGCGATCAACACCGGATGCTCTTCGACTCGGTAGTACAGTATCGGTATCCAACTATGTCATTCCCGATTTTTTACCCAAGATCAAGGAAGCTTACCCCGAAATTAATATCAAATTGACGACCGCAACGACGGATCAGCTGATTGCCAAACTGCTTGGTCAGGAGATCGATCTTGCTTTTGTGCGCAAGGTCATGCATCCTGCGATCCGTACGGTTGCTTTTTATGAAGATCCGATCCAGCTCTATGTGTACAAAGGGCATCCATTCATTGAGAGCGGGCATGTCAGCATGGAAGCCATCCGGAATGAGCAACTGGTCTTTTTTGAATGTGGTTCACTGGACTGGCTTCGCATTCACCGGGCTTTCGACTCGCTGGAACATCCGCCGAATATTACATATCATGTCGATAATTCGGAGACGGCGAAGAAACTGGTTATGCAAGGGGCAGGCATTGCCTTTCTCCCGGGACTCACGGTGAAGAAGGAAGTGCAGAATCAGGAGTTGTTCCCCATTCAGGTACATGAGGTAGCAGGTGTATCTTTGCAGATCAGCGTTGTCACGTTAAAGGAAGAATATTCGCCATTGGCAGAGCCCTTCGGGGAACTGCTGCGAAAGTTATAGAGCGTCTAACGATGAATCTGACTTTTACACCAAAACGGAGAGTGCAGAACCAATCTGAAGAAGCGAAGCGTGCGCATTTATCAACAGATTTTTCCCTTGAACCAAGGGAGTAAAGAAAATCTGGGGATAAGAGTGATCGGAAGATGGTACTGCAATCGGAGTGATAAAGTGTAACATCTCCAGTTCAACTTAATAGTGATTCAAGAATAGTGGTTCAGCGCAATCAAGGAGGAGAAGGATATGAGTATTCGTGTTGGCATTTTGGATCAGACCCCGATCTATGAAGGGGAAACGGCAGTGGATGCTTTTCGACATACGATTGAGCTGGCACAGCGGGCAGAGCAGCTTGGATTCCATCGGTTCTGGGTATCGGAGCACCATGATTCAGGGCATGTTGCAGGTTCCTCCCCGGAGGTACTCATCTCCCACTTGCTTGCGCATACAAAGCGGATTCGGCTGGGGTCCGGCGGAGTAATGCTCCAGCATTACAGTCCATACAAAGTCGCCGAGAATTTCAATATCCTCGCAGCGCTTGGACCAGGAAGAGTTGACCTGGGAATCGGCCGTGCACCAGGCGGGTTACCACGTTCGACACAGGCGTTGCAGGAAGGTATTCAGGAAGCCGCATCTCTTCAAGAGAAAATCGTTCAGGTGAAACGATACATCCACAATGAGCCGCTTGAAGATCAGTCGCATCCACTTGCAGGTCTCAGCGCTTCGCCTGTGTCCGACATTCCAGCGGAGCTGTACGTACTTGGAGCAAGTGTTGATAGTGCAGGGATGGCTGCGGAACTGGGACTCCCATATGTCTTTTCACTGTTCATTAACAGTAATATAGAGGTAGCGCTTCAAGCGATCCGTGTATATCGTGAACAATTTGATCGTTCCCAGGGACGAGAACCTTATGCTGCACTGGCCATATCGTTAATTGTGACCGAAAGTGAGGAAGAAGCGGAAGGACTTGCGAGCGAGCATATGCTGGTGAAGATTCATCTGGAGAGCGGTAAGGTGCTGACGGTTGGTTCTGTGGAACAGGCGGAAGAATTCGGCCGTCAATCAAACGAAACCTATCGGATCGAGATTCTGGAGCCAAGTGTGACCCGGGGTACGAAGGAAAGCGTAGGTCAGGCGCTGCTGAAGTTCCAGCAGGAGTTTGCTGTGGAAGAGTTCATTGTGACTACAGCTACACGGGACTTTACCAAGCGAATTCGTTCATTCGAATTGTTGCGTGAGATTCTGGCAGAGCAGGGACTCAGTGAGTTTGCACTGGAATCCAAGGAACAGGAAGCTGCAATCGGATGAATTAGGCAGTGAATATAGCAGTGAATATATACGAATGGGAGGCCATGTGATGAAAAGTGATCTGGAACAGCCCAAGCAGCATTCTGAGCAACAAGTACAGGGCCCCGGGCATGAACTTGACGGTGAACGGGCGGAAGAATTCGCGGAACGTTTAATCACCATTCGGCGACACCTGCATCGTAACCCGGAATTGTCCGGTGAGGAAAGGGAGACGACGGTAGCCATCCGCAGTTGGCTGGAAGAGGAAGGCATTCGTATTGCAGACGAATATGCGCTGCGGACAGGGCTTGTCGCTGAAGTGGGTCAAGGGGACGGCCCTGTTGTTGCCCTAAGAGCCGATATTGATGCACTGCCCATTCAGGAAGAGACAAAGCTGGAATTTGCCTCCCAGGTAGATGGAAAGATGCACGCTTGCGGACATGACGCACACACGGCAATTCTGATTGGTGCTGCACGATTACTGAAACAGCGCGAGTCCAATCTACCGGGAAAAGTACGGTTGATATTCCAGCCATCGGAGGAAAAAGCAACGGGTGCTCGGCAAGTGATCCAGAGCGGCGCATTATCCGATGTTCGGGCCGTATTTGGTTTGCATAACAAGCCTAATCTCCAGGTAGGTACGGTGGGCATTCGAGAAGGCGCATTGATGGCAGCGGCAGACGGTTTTGTAGTCAAAGTGGAAGGTGTGGGCACCCATGCAGCCGTGCCTGAAGCCGGCATTGATCCAATCGTGGTTGCCGCACATATTGTTACGGCATTACAGGCCATTGTGAGTCGCAATGTAGGAGCACAGGAGAGTGCTGTAATAAGCGTCACCAAGCTCCACAGCGGTACAGCCTGGAACGTTATTCCGGATGAAGCGATCCTTGATGGCACAGTGCGTACCTTTGATGAGAAAGTGCGTGCACGGATTCGCGAGCGTTTCAATCAGGTAGTCGCCGGTGTGGCAGCAGCTTATGGCACACGGGCTACGGTTCGCTGGATTCAGGGACCACCTGCCGTGGTCAACGATGAGTCTCTCGCATCTGCGGCGGAGCAAGTTGCAAGTGAGATTGGATTGAATAGTGTTAGACCGCTACCTTCTCCAGCAGGTGAGGACTTCTCTTTTTATCAAAAAGAAGTTCCGGGCCTATTCCTCTTCCTGGGCACCTCTGGCCCGCATGAGTGGCATCACCCTGGCTTTGATGTGGATGAACGGGCTCTGCCGCTGGGAGCACATCTTCTGGCAGCACTGGCTGAACGGGCATTGCACAATGTGCAAGCACATCAGGAGTGAGGGACGCAGTTTATCCCTGGATCATATCCAGATCGAAACGGTTCCGTTCTGCGGCAACCGTTTTTCGTATTTGTTGAATCTTATCAGACGGTGTAATTATGGCTAGGGCTGGCGCAGAAGCGTCAGCTCTGTTTGAGTTTTCTTACAGGAAGAGCAGCTAAAGGTATTGTTAAATTTTATTTTTTTAATGGAAATATTTGTTGACGCTTCCCAAAAAGATGTGCTATATTTTTCTCGACGTTTAATCGTAATAATTACTATTAGATAAAAAAGGAGAACAGGAGTAGTCGCTGCGATGAAACAGGAGATCGATTTTATCAAGTTCAGTCCCACCCAAAACATGACGATTCTGGTTAAAACAGATCATGCAGCCGAGCAATACAGTCATATTGCTACCCGCCTAATGTCGTATGACAACGTTTACGCTGAGCAAGTGGGATTCATTGAACCAACGAGGAGACCGGAAGCTGCTTCTCATCTGGAAATGGCCGGAGGAGAGTTCTGTGGCAATGCCTGTATGGCACTTGCAGCACACCTCGCATCTGAAGCAGGACTGGCACATCAGGAATCTATGGATATCATGTTGGAGGTTTCCGGAACTGACCAATTGATCATGTGCCATGTGAAGAAGCAGCAGAACGAATACGACTGCCAGGTAACCATGCCGATTCCGAAGCAGATCGAACAACGAACAATCCGATATGAAGGCATTGAGCTCGATATGGTGATCATCCGGTACGCTGAGTTCATCCATATCGTGATCGAAGTTGATGACTTCGACGATACGATGAAGAAGAGGGCACAGACCCTTGCAAGATTACTGGGACTAACCCTGGGAGATAAGCTGATTGGTATCTTGTTATATCAATCACACTTGGAAGAAATGGCCCCACTCATCTATGTTCCGGAGCTGGACAGTCTGATCTGGGAAAGAGGGTGTGGTTCGGGTACGGCCTCCGTAGGAGCGTATCTCGCATGGAGCCAGCAGAGAGGAATTACTCAGTACATCAAGCAGCCCGGTGGTGCAATCAAAGTGGTGGCCGAGTGGGATGGCGCAGAACTTGGGAGCATTACGATTGAGGGATCTGTTGGCATCGTGGCTCAGGGCAAAGCCTTCATAGATGCTCCAGCAGAATGGAGCGTTGTAAACGCATGAGGGACATGATACATGATCGAGACAACGTATAGGGGGAAAAGAAATGATCACATTGGTCCATTTTCAGACATGTTTGAGTGAATTTGCAGAGAAATTCGATAAGCTTGCGAACAAGTATGATCATACGATTCAGCATAGTGCAGAGCTTGAGGCTGTGATCAATGACTACTCCCGCTTTGTGACTGATCAGAACAATAAGGCAGCCTGGGAACAGTTGGAGCATTCGGAGTTGGAAGAACTGGATTCGCTTGTATGGCAGTTAAGAAATAAATCCGCCCAGTGTGTGGCGATCATGGAGAAATATCGTGCATTGAAGTTAGAGAACGGGGATGTGCAGATTGCCGATTATTTCAAAAATATAGAAGAGTGTATCGATAAAGAATTTGGTAGTTTCCATGTCACCTCCGATTCCAACGTATTGCTGGTAGGCTCCGGTTCATTCCCCATGACACCATTACTCATTGCCAAGCGAACAGGTGCACAGGTTGTCGGGATCGATATTGATGAAGAGTCCATTACACTCGGGCGAAAAGTGGTGGATACACTGGGTACGGGTTTGAAGATTCGTTTGGAGTCAACATTGCTGGAGGATCTGGATTATACCAGGGAAGCAACCCATATCATTTTCAGCTCTACGGTGGCCCCTAAATATGAGCTGCTTGATCAACTGCATGCCCTGACGAATGCGCAGGTGGTTGTAGCCATGAGATACGGTGATCAGTTGAAGTCCTTGTTCAATTATCCCATGAGAGAGACGGACAGCAACAAGTGGAAGCTGGTGGATACGATCCTGCGCCCGGATGATGTGTTCGATATTGCGTTGTATCAAAAAGCATAACCATCCAAGTCAATCCCGATGGAGTCCAGATTGAACTTTGAATATAGGAGGCATATATGAGTAATCTTCAGCGAATTCTGATACTCGGAACCGGACCTGCATCCATTCAGCTTGCGGCAACGCTCAAAGATCATCTCAACTGCAGTATAGGCATTGCGGGGAGACAATCGGTTCGTTCAGCATCCGTATTCTCAGCCCTTGAAGAGAACAATCAACGTATTCAGGTCAGCATTCAAAATGAGAAACATCAATCGCTCGCAGGTGAGTGTTACGTTGATCATGTGTTCAAGGGATATGACACCATTGAGGGTGAATGGGATACACTCATTTTGGCGGTTACCACCGATGCTTATATCGATGTATTGGAACAAATGAAAAATGAATTCATTAAACAACTGAAATGTATCATTTTGATTTCTCCAACGTTTGGGTCGAATCGACTCGTGACCCATTACATGAGAGAGCGGAATGCAGAGCCGGAAGTGATCAGCTTCTCCACCTACCTTGGAGATACCCGTTGGATGCACGAACATCCGTCCAATCATGTGATTACAACAGGGGTTAAGAAAAAGGTCTATATCGGTTCCACTCGTTACCCGTCTGAACAGGTCAGCAAGCTACGCCAAGTGTATGATCGTTTGGGTATTGTGCTGGAAGTGATGCGATCCCCACTGGAGGCGGAAACGAGAAATATCTCGTTGTACGTGCATCCACCCTTGTTCATGAATGACTTCTCATTAGAAGCCATCTTTGGAGCTCCAGATACTCAAAAATACGTATACAAGATGTATCCTGAAGGTCCGATTACACAAGTTTTGATACGGGAAATGCGGGCACAGTGGCAGGAGATTATGAATATTACGGACCGACTTGATATTCAGGGAGTCAACCTGCTTCAGTTCATGACGGATGACAACTATCCGGTTCGATTAGAGAGTATATCACGCCAGGATATCGAGAATTTCAATCAGCTGCAGGTCATTCATCAAGAGTATTTATTATACATACGGTACACCTCATTATTGATTGATCCATTCTCGGAACCCGACTCGGAAGGGAAATATTTCGACTTTTCAGCAGTCCCATTCCGTCAAACGTTCATGAACCACGAAGGGGAACTGGACATCCCCCGTATGCCCAAGGAAGATTACTACCGCATCAAAATCATTCAGGGCATAGCCAGACATCTCGATGTGAGCTGTCCAACCATTGATCAATTTATCGCCAGGTATGAGGCGAAAATTCAGGAAGTGGCTGATGCAAACCCGGATCAGCACTTGTCCGAAGCCTTTGCGATCCAATCCTTTGACGAGGATATCCGCATGATCTGCACCGGACTTTGACTTTGAGTAATAGGGTTAATTACATCTCAAATTAATCAAGTTGAACCTGATGTTTACATCATAACGGAGAGTGTAGAACCAATCTGAAGAAGCGAAGCGGTCGCCTTTATCCCCAGATTTTCTCTATGGAAAAGAGAATCAAAAAAAATCTGGGGATAACAGCGATCGGAAGATGGTACTGCAATCGGAGTGGTCCGATGTAACCTACAAGGTCTGCTTGTAACTTAATCATCAGGAGGAAATGTTGTGAAAAAGGGTCTTACTTTTACATCCATACTATTGTTGGTGTCTGCTATTGCGCTGCTCGCCGGATGCGGACAGAGCCCAAAAGAGAAAGAGAGCGCCCAAACGGAGCCTGCCAATAGCCAAGTACAAACGGAACTTATCTATGCTTCTGCCAAAGATATTAATGATATGAACCCTCATCTGTATACAGGCTCCATGCCTGCGCAAGGGATGGTATATGAGTCTCTGGTGGAAAACACCCCTGACGGAATCAAGCCATTGCTGGCTGAATCATGGGATATTTCCGAGGATGGCAAGACTTATACCTTTCATCTGCGACAAGATGTGAAATTCCATGATGGGGAGCCGTTCAACGCAGAGGCGGTTAAACAAAATATCGATGCAGTACAGGCAAATGCCGAAAAACATGCTTGGATCAAGCTGTCTACCAAAATCACGAGTGTAAAAGTTATCGATGAGCATACGGTGGAGCTGAGGCTGTCGGAAGCCTATTATCCGGCACTGGTGGAATTGTCCATGACAAGACCTTACGTCTTCATATCACCCAAGGATTTCAAGGATGGTGGAACCAAAGACGGAGTAAGTGGTTTCCACGGCACAGGACCATACAAGCTTACTGCTCATAAAGTCGAAGAGAATGCCACGTTTGAAGCCAATGAAGACTATTGGGATGGTGCACCTGCAATCAAGAAAATCACATCCAAGGTTCTTCCCGCAGGTGAAACGACATTCCTGGCACTACAAAAGGGAGAGATCAACTTTGTGTTCACCGATGACCGGGGAGCAGATAGTATCGATGTCGAAGCCATGGATCAATTGGCTGAATCTAGTGGTTATCAAGTGGTCCGAAGTGAAGCAATGAATACGAATATGATCGTAGCCAATAGCAGTCGCCAGAATAGTCCGGTTCAGGAAACGGCAGTGCGGGAAGCGTTATGGGTGGGCATTGATCGGGAAACGATCAGTAAAGATATTTTCAACGGAACGCAGACTGTAGCGGACACGCTATTTTCAGCCAATGTCAATTACGCCAAGGTAGACCTGAAGAAACGGGAGTATGATCCGGAATTGGCTAAAAATCTTCTGGACCAAGCTGGCTGGACATTGGCAGATGGTGGAGGGGTGAGAACGAAGAACGGTCAGCCTTTAGCCATGAAATTATACTATGACAGCAACTCGTCTTCACAGAAAATACAGGCCGAATTGATCCAGTACTCCATGAAAGAATTGGGAATTCAGCTTGAAATCTTGGGCGAAGAGTCCACTTCCATTGCGAATCGGAGAGCCACCGGGGAATATGACCTGCTCTTTAATCAAACCTGGGGGCTGGCCTATGATCCACAGAGTACCATTGCTGCATTTACGTCTGATTCAGCATACAAACATACGACAAGCGGAATTGCCGAAGCAGATGAACTATATCAGAAAATCGATGCGGTTATGGTCTCCACGGATGAGGCTTCACGCCAATCCCTGTATGCTGACATTATGAAGATCGTCCATGATGAAGCAGTCTTCATCCCGATTACCAACGGGCGTGTCACCGTAGTCGCTCCTGAGAATCTTGATGGAATCTCATTCAAACAGACCCAATATGAACTACCTTTTGAAAAAATGAATTTTAAATAGAGCGGAGATGGCTATGGGAAGTTATATCGTCAAAAGGATTCTGTTAACCATCCCTTTACTGATTATCATTTCATTTATAACGTTTGTTCTGATTAATCTATCTCCCTTGGACCCGGCGGTTGTGGTGTTACAGGCACAGGAAGTTCCGCAGATCACAGAGGAATTAATTGCCCAGACGAACAAGGCATTGGGGTTCGATCAGCCGTTCATGATCCAGTATGTGAACTGGATCATGGCTGTTGTGCAGTTGGACTTTGGTAACTCTTATGTATCTGGTGAACCCGTATGGTCATTGATGGGGCCGGCTTTTATGAACACATTGAAGTTAACGCTTGTCTCATCGGTATTCATTATTGCGCTGTCCATCCTGCTGGGTGTGATCTGTGCCATGAGAGAAGGCAAGCTGCTGGATCGATCGGTCAGAGGTGTATCATTTTTCCTTACCGCCATGCCATCCTACTGGCTTGCAGCCATGATGATCTGGTATTTTTCCGTCAAGCTGGACCTGTTACCTACTAGTGGCATGGACTCGTATCGAAGCTACATTCTGCCGGTGATTGTAATCACGGTGAGTTATACGGGCATTTACTTCCGAACGGTTCGAAGTTCCATGCTGAGCAATATGAATGAGGACTATGTGTTATATGCACGGGCAAGTGGTCTGAGTGAGAAGAAAGTTACTCTGCATATTCTAAGAAATTCATTACAGGTGGCTGTGTCCATCTTTTGCATGGCGATCCCGATTGTACTAGGCAGTACGGTAGTCATCGAAAATGTATTTGCCTGGCCGGGACTCGGTAGGCTCAGTGTAAAATCCATTTTAAGCAGGGATTTTCCGATTATTCAGGCGTATGTTCTGATGTTGGCTGTAACCTTTGTCTTATTTAACACGTTATCCGACATCATTAATGCGGCGATGAATCCTCGTTTGAGAAAGGAATTCTGATGCGAATATTGAAAAATCTGAGCAAAGACAAGCTGGCCATGACCTCTTTGATGGTAATTATCGTCATGATTATAGCGGGCATTTTCGCCCCTCTTATTGCGCCGCATGATCCTGGACAAGTGAATATGAAGCTTCGTTATGCCTCCTCATCCTGGGATTATCTATTAGGCAATGATCATCTGGGCAGATGTGTATTATCCCGGCTTATCTATGGTATCCGTCCAAGTGTGTTATGGGTTTTGGTTGCGTTAAGTCTGTCTGTTCTGATCGGGGCCATTGTTGGATTCATCGCAGGGTACTTCAAGGGGAAAGTGGATGCGTGGATCATGAGAGTCTGTGACATTATGCTGTCTTTCCCCGGATACGTGATGACACTGGCGGTGGTCGGTATTCTGGGTGCAGGACTGGAGAATATTTTGATTGCCTTTGTGTGGATGAAATGGGCCTGGTTTGCTCGTGTTATTCGAACATCTGTGATGCAATTCTCCGATATGGATTATGTAAAATTCGCCAAAGCCTCCGGCACACCCAATCTGAGAATTATAACCAAACATATTGTTCCAGTTACCTTTGCCGATATTGCTGTCATTGCCAGTGGTTCCATGTGTTCGATGATGTTGCAGATCTCCGGCCTTTCCTTTCTGGGGCTTGGAATCCAGGCTCCGCATGCGGAGTGGGGGATGATGCTCAATGAGGCGAGGGAAGTTATGTTCTCCAGACCTGAATTGATGTTGGCACCAGGCCTGGCCATTGTGGTGGTGGTGTCTGCTTTTAATTTTTTATCGGATGCCCTTCAAGTAGCTCTGGACCCCAAATTGATGACCTCTCAAGGTAAGTCTGACAAGTCTTACGAAAGTGAGGTGAGAAAGACGGCTTATGAATATAGTCGAGGTTGAACATTTGAAAGTATGGGATACCAATACAGGTAAAGTGATCATTCATAACAGTTCATTCGAAGTTAAGCAGGGAAGCTGTATGGCCATCGTGGGGGAAAGTGGTAGCGGGAAGTCCGTTACGTGCAGGGCTATCATGCGACTGAACAAGCCATGGATTCGCCAATCGGGCACAATGTTATTTCAGGGCGAAGACCTGAACCAGCTTTCGGAACCGGAGATGCGGCGTAAGCGGGGCAAGCATCTGTGTATGATTTTGCAGAATGGCATGAGTGCATTTGATCCCTCCTGTGTTATTGGTGTCCATATTCGGGAGACGCTTCAGCAGCATTTTGGCTGGAATACCCGCGAGATTGAGCGGAAAATCATCAATGCCATGGAAAGCGTCATGCTCAGACATCCGCGCGAGATTCTGAATCAATATCCACATCAGCTGTCCGGTGGGATGCTGCAACGAATCATGATTGCACTGGCATTGGTGCTTGAGCCCGATCTGATTATTGCGGATGAGCCGACAACGGCGCTGGATACGATCTCCCAATATGAAGTGGTGGAGCAATTGATTCAATTACGCGAACGCATGGGCTGTTCCATGATGTTCATCTCCCATGATCTCGGCGTCGTTCAGAAGATTGCAGATGACGTGATGGTCATGAAAGACGGCAAGATCGTCGAGCGTGGTAGCATGCATTCTGTTTTGACAGAGCCGGAGCATGCCTATACGAAGTATCTGGTCTCTACCCGATTGGAGCTGAGCAATCATTTTAAGGCGTTGATGCAGGAGGACTTATAGATGCTAAAGGTGGAAGGTATTGAAAAATCATATAACCAAGGCGGACTGTTCTCCAAGCACAGACAACAAGTTTTGAAACAAGTTACCTTTGAATGCCGGCATGGCGAATGTCTGGGCATCATCGGTGAAAGCGGAAGCGGCAAATCGACGTTGGGCCGTCTGATCCTGGGCATTGAACGGGCGGATCGTGGAACGATCTCGCTGGATGGTAAAGACGTACAGGATCGACGTGTACGGATGGGTAACCTCAGCGCCGTTTTTCAAAATTATACGTCATCCATCAATCCATTTCTTAATGTGGAAGCTGCCATTATGGAACCTATGCAAGCGCAGCAGAAGCTACGGAAGGATCAGGGCAACTCAGAAAAGGTAGATCTGTTGCTGAATCAAGTTGGACTGGACCCTTCCTATAGATCCAAATATCCGCATGAACTATCCGGCGGGGAGGCTCAGAGAGTGTGCATAGCCAGGGCCATCTCCACCGCTCCCAAATGCATCGTGTTCGATGAAGCGATCAGCTCACTGGACGTGTCTGTTCAGATTCAGGTACTGCAATTGTTGAAAGAGCTTAAGGAAATCTACAAGCTGAGCTATGTCTTTATCACGCATGATATACAGGCGGCAGCTTATATCTGTGACAGGGTTATCATTTTCAGAGAGGGTCAGATTGAAGAGATCGTTCCTATTGAGCAGCTAAAGGATGTTCAGTCAGACTATGCGAAGAAATTATTGAAGCATTTAATTACATTTTAGGGGGAACACCCATTGTGAGTGGAGCGATGTCTTGGCCTTTTCTACGCTTGTACATACTGGTTCTTCTGTATTTTAGTGCCAATGCCATTCTTAACGTGATCATCCCATTGCAAGGGGCGTCTTTGGGCGCGAGCGGTACAACGATTGGACTGATCATGGGCGCTTATATGTTCACAACCATGTTTTTCAGACCCTGGGCAGGTCGGATTATTCAAAAGCACGGTCCGATCAAAATATTGCGTTTGATTCTGATCATCAATGGATTTGCGCTGATTTTATATACCTTTACGGGACTCGGAGGTTATTTGGTTGCTCGTATTTTACAAGGTGTATCAACAGCGTTCTTCTCCATGGCCTTGCAGATTGGCATTATTGATGCTCTTCCGGAGAAAGATCGGTCACAGGGAATTTCGTATTATTCGTTGTTCAGTTATATACCGGGGATCGTGGGGCCTGTAATCGCGTTAGGAATCTGGCAGACGGGTGGTATGGATTATTTTACAGTGGTTCTGATCGGCATTGCCGTCTGTACGGGCGTCTTCGGATATACCGCCAAAATGGAACCAAGCAAAGAGCAATCTGCTGAGAATCTTTCGGAGCAGAACGTGAGTATGTGGGAATCCTTTGCTCAGTTGGTGAAAAATCCGTTTCTGTTTCGATGCAGTGTATTGATGCTTGCGGCTTCCGTTGTATTTGGTGCAATTACAACCTTTATTCCGCTGTATGCGAGCCAAGTACCAAATGGGAATGCGGGTGTGTATCTGATGCTTCAGGCCGGGACGGTTGTGCTGGCTCGAATCATGCTCCGGAAAAGGATTCCTTCTGATGGGAGATGGCATTCTCCTTTTATCATGGGTACCCTGTTTCTTTTGGCCGTTGCTGCCCAATGTGTGAGTTTTTCGGTGACAGGAGGCGTAGTCTTTTTCTATGTGGGGGCTATATTCATGGGCATTGCTCAAGCCATTCTGTATCCGACGCTCACGACCTATTTGTCTTTTGTGTTGCCTAAGCTGAACCGGAACGTCCTGATCGGGTTATTTATCGCGATGGCTGATCTGGGTATTTCTCTGGGTGGTGTGATTATGGGACCCGTCGCTGACTTCTCTTCCTATTCATTTATGTACATGATCTGTGCTATCCTAGGAGCGGTAATGATCGTTTTTGCCTATGAACGGCGAAGACCCGTGACAGGTACATCTGTGAGTTGACTGCCAGAAGAGAAAGTGGTGACGAACGTTTGAAGTCTTCGATGAGTGCAACATCCAATGGGAAATTAAATCCGGTATCCTTTTCGTTTATCCGGTTTTATATGCTGGCCTTTTTATTTTTTGCAGCGAATTCAGCTTTGACGATTATTCTGCCTTTGCGAAGCGAAGCCGCCGGATTGAACCAGGCTGAGATTGGTCTGATGATGGGGGCATATATGTTCACCTGTATGCTCTTGAGACCTTTTGCAGCACAACTGCTGGGTAAGCATGGGCCGCTTCGAGTGATGCAATGGTTATTGCTTTTACATGCCGGGACGCTGTTGCTGTTTGTTGTTTTTGGTGTGGAGACGTATCTGTGGTTGCGAGCCCTGCAAGGCGTGGCTACGGCCTTTTTCTCCATGACGATGCAGGCAGGCATTGTGGAAAAGCTGGAGGACAAAGACCGGGCACAAGGGTTGTCCATGTACACCCTTTTTACAATGGTTCCTTCTCTGGTCATTCCGATCCTTGCTATACAAATCTGGGAAAATGCCAGTGATCTGGCGTTTACGCTGCTGATGATTGGACTGGCGGCGCTGCCACTTCTGATTGGATATAATGTGGATCTGCCGCGGAGTACCGTGCAGAACAAATCGTACACCTTGGGCGACATGTTTCGTTCATTTGGCGGCATCTGGCGCAGCACGCCACTGCTGATCAGCAGTGTGGTGATGCTGTTTGCATCCTGCGTCTTTGGGGCAACAGCGACCTTTCTTCCCCTGTATATGGTATCCACCGGAATGGCGAGTGCAGGGGTATTTCTGACGATACAGGGATTGGTTGTGATCATGTGCAGGTTTATTTTACGCAAAAAAATTCCGTCCGACGGTAGCTGGAATACCTGGCTCATGGCAGGGTTAATGCTGTGTGCAGCACTGGGAACCCAGTTACTCAGCTTAATGGAAATCATCGGGCCATTGGTGTATCTCTCCGCGGTGTTCAGCGGTTTTGCCCTGGCACTGTTGTACCCGACATTAACCACATATCTGTCCTTTGTGCTGCCTGCGGATTCCAGATATGTACTCATGGGGATCTTCATGTCCTCGTATGACCTCGGATTCTCTCTGGGTGGACTGGCGATGGGACTTATTGTACAGGTGAGTTCTTATTCGACCATGTTTATGATCTGCACGTTGCTCTCTATTGCGGCTATGCTTCTGGTGTTGATGTTCAGGCAACGGATGGAAGCGGGGAATAAGGCTACATCTGTGGTGTCTGTATAAATTGAACTAAAGAACATTTACACGGATCACTTCAATTTCTAATTTATATTGATATAGTCCGCTGTCTAGCCTATCCCGCATGTATTGCGAACATTTACAGAGGAGGTTTATGACTCACTTCTTGCCAAAACGTATCCTCAGGATGCGAAAGTGCAAGGGCCGGTCATGAGCCTTTTTTTTGTTTTTTTGCAGCTTGAATCAAAAATAGTTTGACAACGACCGTCCAACAGGATTATAGTCATTATTATTAATCGTAATAATTACTATTAAGATCTGAATTACACAGACTGCACATATAAGGAGTAGAGATCTATGACACAAAAGCAAGTTCCGGTAACCGTACTGAGTGGTTACCTCGGTTCAGGGAAAACGACGGTTTTGAATCATGTGTTGAACAACAGACAGGGGCTTAAGGTTGCCGTAATCGTCAACGACATGAGTGAGGTGAACATTGATGCTGCGCTGGTCAAGGGGGAGGCAACCTTGTCTCGTACTGAAGAGAAGTTGGTGGAACTGTCCAACGGCTGTATCTGCTGCACCTTGCGGGATGATCTGATGCAAGAGATTGAGAAGCTGGTGAACGAAGGCAAGTATGACTATATTTTGATCGAATCCACCGGAATCAGTGAACCTGTTCCAGTTGCACAGACCTTTACATACGCCGATGAGGAGTCGGGTATTGATCTGACTCGCCTGGCCCGATTGGATTGTCTGGTAACGGTGGTGGATGCCAATCGATTCTGGCATGATTTTGGATCAGGACAGAGTCTTCTGGATCGTAACCAGGCGACCGGAGATGAGGACACCCGTGACGTCGTAGACTTGTTGATCGATCAGATCGAAACCTGTGATGTACTGCTGCTGAACAAATGTGATCTGGTCGATGACACCGAGCTGAACAAGCTCGAAGGTATCATCCGCAAGTTACAGCCTAACGCCAAGATCATTCGGACCGAGAATGGACAGGTGAATCCGTCTGAGATTCTGAATACAGGCCGCTTTGATTTCGAGAAGGTGAGCATGTCCGCTGGATGGATTCAGGAACTGGAGAAGGAGTCGCACACACCGGAAACCGAGGAATATGGCATTGGTTCCTTCGTATATCGCCGCAGAAAGCCATTCCATCCTTCCCGTCTGGCTGAGTTCATGAGTTACTGGCCGGAAGAAGTGGTACGTGCCAAAGGTTTGGTATGGCTCGCGGCTGAAGGGGACGTTGCTGCAAGCCTCAGTCAGGCAGGGCCATCCATTCAGTTCGGTCCTGCGGGACATTGGGTCGCGGCGTTGCCAGAAGCGGACAAAGAAGAGATTTTACGTAACGAACCGGATGTTCTGGAGAAATGGGATGCCCAGTGGGGAGATCGTCAGACGGAACTTGTCATGATTGGGATCGAAATGGAGCGTGAGAGCATTGAAGACGAGCTGGACCAGTGCCTGCTTAGTGATGAAGAAATGCTGGCTGACTGGGGCCATTTCGACAATCCGCTGCCATGGCCTGTGGAAGTCGTATAACTCGGAAGATGATGTTTGCATTGGGAGTAGCGTTGTATAAGCACATCTATATAAATTGAAATAAACATTTACACAAAACGGAGAGGACAGAAAGAACCTGAAGAAGCGGAGCGTTCGCCTTTATCCCCGGATTTACCCTTTGTAAAAGGAATCAAAAAAATCTGGGGATAACAGCGATCGGAAGGTTGTTCTGTCATCGGAGTGTGCAGTGTAAATATTCTTTAGTTCAATTTATATAGATAAATAAACATAAATTCAATGGATAAAGGAGCTGTCATTCATGGCTAAAAAATCTAAAGTGGTACGTGAGAAGCAACGTCAGGCAATCGTGGCAAAATATGCGGACCTGCGCCGGGAGTTGAAGGAAAAAGGGGATTATGAAGCATTGCAGAAATTGCCGCGTAATGCATCTCCGACCAGACTAAAGAACCGTTGTGAAGTGACAGGCCGCCCGCGGGGTTATCTACGTAAGTTCAAGGTGTCTCGGATTAAATTCCGTGAATTGGCTCATCAAGGACAGATTCCTGGTGTAACGAAATCCAGTTGGTAAAATGATCAAGGGTGTATTTGGCTGAAAGGATGTGCATCTTCATGCTGGACTCGTTTACGTTACGAAGAATTCAGTCCGTAATGAACGGATATATTCACGAGAAGGTTCCTGCGCCACTACGTACGATGGTGAAGTTGACATATGAGATGAATGACAATGAATTGATCTTGACCGAAGAAAGACCCGCCGAGGAACGGTATCAATGGGACAAGATGCATATTGCCCGATTTTACTGGGAAGAAAATCAGTGGAAAGTGTATGCCAGAGATGAACAGAGCAGCTGGAATCCGGTAGATGTTATTACACCTTGTTCCGATTTTGAGAATGTTCTCGAGCAGGTGGAACGGGATGAGGCTGGACTGTTCTGGCGTACATGAGCGAGTTCAAAGATAACCACATGCAGTGGCTATCTTTGGACTTTTTTTGTGTCCAAGAAACATTGAAGCAAAGAGAGGGCTATTCTTTTGGTCTTTCTTCCTTAATGGGCAAAAGAATAAATAAAATCTGTTTTGCAATAAAAATTTATTGTAAAACGATAAATATTATGATAAATTCATATCACTTAAAACAAGTGAGGTGCTTTTTGTGAAGCGAGGTACAACCATCTTTTTAAAATTGGCTGTGTTTCTTATTGGTGCTCCCATTCTTGCCTTATGTATATTCGGCATACCCTGGTTAGCAAATAACCCGGTGAATCCGAATTATGCAGGTGCACTATACCCCATAGTGATTATTATGTATGTGTCCGTTATTCCGTTTATTGTTGCACTGTACCAGGCATTTCGTCTGCTGAGCTACATCGACAAAAATGAAGCGTTCTCTCTAATGTCAGTGAAATCCTTAAAAACAATAAAATATTGTGCTATTGTAATCAGTAGTCTCTATTTTGTGATGTTGCCATTTGTTTATGTTGTCGCAGAGAAAGATGATGCCCCAGGCCTCATTCTTATGGGGATGGTTCCTGTTTTTGCTTCATTGGTCATTGCAGTATTTTCCGCTGTGCTCCAAAGATTGTTACAGGAAGCGATTGATATCAAATCAGAAAATGACCTAGTGGTCTGAGGTGAATATATGGCCATTATAATCAATATTGATGTGATGTTGGCAAAGCGGAAAATGACGGTTACCGAGCTTGCAGAGAGAGTTGAGATCACGATCGCCAATATTTCCATATTAAAAACAGGAAAAGCAAAAGCGATCCGTTTATCCACTCTGGATGCGATCTGTAAAGCACTGGATTGTCAGCCTGGAGATATATTGGAATATAAGGCTGACGAGGACGAAGATACGAATGAGCATTTATAAAAATGACCGACGAAGACTCTGCATGTTGTATGCAGAGTCTTCTTTTACGTCGTCTTGATCAAGGAATACGTCCCGTGCCCTATAACGAATGATTGTGCATCATACGGAATTGCATAGGTGTTACGTTTTCCTGGGTTTTAAAACAGCGGATGAAGTAGCTTGACTGTGAAAATCCCGTTTCCAGCGTAATTTGTTTAATGGAAAGGTTGGTTGTTGCGAGCAGCTGTTTCGCATGTAATAACCTGGATTCCAAGAGGAATTCCGGGAAGGAGATGCCAAACGTCTGACTGAATTTGCGGCTAAAGTATGTTGTACTGTATCCGGCAATCCCGGCAGCATGGTCAAGTGTGATGTGCTCATTACTATGAGAGCGAATATAATTCCCTGCTTCACGAATTCGCTCTGAAGTGTGATTTAAAGAAACATTGATTTGACTCGCTGCGGATTGCAATCGGGTCAGAAGCTCATAGAGTGTAGCTGCCACACTATGCTCGTCCTCCACTTGATAGCCTCTGCCTAGCTCCAGTAATCGATCCATGAGCGCGGTAACCACCGGAAAGTTGGAACACTGAAACAACCAGGGCTCGTCAACGCCTTTCCCATTTAACAGTTCTTCGAGACGAACACCGTAAAAATGAATCCAACGAATGCTCCAAGGATCATCTAAATCTGAGTAGTACGTTTGTCTGAGACCGGGACCATAGAGGAATCCTTGCCCACGCATTAGCTCATAACAAGCGGTTCCCGTGTCCAGAAATCCTTTACCGTCCAGGACAAGGTGCAGGTTATAACATTGATCCAAGTTAATTTCAGTGGTGCCATATTCTCGATGCACATGATGTTTCGGAAAATCACTGTACCCTCCAATAAAATCGGGAAAGCATACATGTCTGGGGAAAACCGGCTTGGGGAGAAAGATGTGTTCTTTCACGTGTATCCTCCATTTGAACGCAATATTTTTATGTAGTGAACTGAAATCGATTCAGCCTACTGTTATTCGAATCTTGGACAATGACAATATTTTATTATAAGTCGCATAATCTTGTCATTTATTATATGTGAAGGTTCCAATAGAATGGAGGCAATATGGCAGGTTAAGGGGGCAATTAAAGGTGGCAAAATCAATCCAAATGGATGAATTAAAAATGGGGGTCTGTTATTACCCTGAGCACTGGTCGGAAGCGTTGTGGGAGGACGATTTCCGTAGAATGAAAGAGATGAATATCACAGTTATTCGGATGGCTGAATTTGCATGGTCCATCTTTGAACCGGAAGAAGGCCAGTTCGATTTTAGTTTTTTCCAGAAGGCACTGGATCTGGCGCATCAATATGGTTTAAGTGTTATTTTGGGAACACCTACTGCAACTCCACCAGCGTGGTTAACATCCCAATATCCTGAAGTATTAAACGCAAATAAGGACGGGGTGTTGTATCAACACGGAATGCGGCGTCATACCAACTACAGCAGCCCAATCTTCAGACAGCAATGTGAAAAAATCGTGCGCAATATGGTGATTGCCTATAAAGATCATCCGGCTCTTATTGGCTGGCAGATCGATAACGAATTCAATTGTCATATGGATGTTTTCTACGCTGAGGCAGATCATGTCGCCTTCCGTGAATGGCTTAAGAATCGTTATGAATCGTTGGAGAATCTGAACCAGGCATGGGGAACCGTTTTTTGGAGTCAGACCTATACCGACTGGGCTCAAGTTCACCTTACCCGAAATATGGTTAGTCCATCGCCCAATCCTCACTTGGCATTGGATGAAAAGAGATTCATATCAGCCAATACGATTTCATTTGCCAAGCTTCAGGTGGACATCATTCGGGAACTGGACCCGGAACATTGGATCACAACAAACGGTACGTTTGGACATTTGGATAATCATGAAATGACAGAGGAGCTATTAGATTTCTTCTCCTATGATTCGTATCCGCAGTTTGCTACGATCTTCCCAGGGACAGACGATAACTCATTACAAGATCGGGCCTGGAGCATGAAACTGTCGAACGTACGTAACATGTCACCGAACTTCTGCGTCATGGAACAACAGTCTGGGCCAGGAGGCTGGGTTGACAGTATAGGCATGGGTACGCCAAGACCGGGCCAGATCCGATTATGGTCGTATCAATCTGTTCTTCACGGAACAGATCTACTCGTCTACTTCCGCTGGCGGACAGCAACATTTGGCACTGAGATGTACTGGCATGGCATCAATGATTACCATAATCAACCCAACAGAAGGGTACGCGAGGTTGCGCAAGTAGGGGAAGAGTTTGCCAAGATCGGGCGTGTTATTGCAGGTACTACATATCAAGCCGATGTTGCGATCCTACAGGATTACGATAACCTGTGGGACGGGGAGTTGGACGAGTGGCACGGTCCGCTTCAGCAACAGAGTGTACGCTCCTGGTATAAGCAGCTCCAGTATCGTCATATTCCGACGGACATGGTTACACTGCAACCAACGACAACACTGGAGGAGTTATCCGAATATAAGGTGATCATCTATGCTCACCCGGCCATCATGACAGACGAGACAGCAGAACTTCTCCAAGCCTATGTCAGTCAAGGAGGCACTCTGTTTTTCGGTGCTCGCACCGGATATAAGGATCTCAAGGGGCATTGTTATATGAGACCGTTCCCTGGGGCTGTCGCTGAGTTGTGTGGTGTAACCGTAGAGGACTTTACTTTAATAAAAGGAACCGTTCCAGCAGCCAAACTGCAATGGAATGGGACGAGTGAGCGGCTTCAGGAGGGAACGTCAACGGCCGGATTTAACGAAGTTCTTCATGTGGAGCATCCTGAGGTGCAGGTCATGGCTGAGTATACATCCGAATATTATGCAGGTAGTCCTGCATTGACCAAACGTACGGTAGGTCAGGGGCAAGTATGGTATTATGGAGCGGCTTACAATGAACCGGTCGTTGATGCTATTCTGGATGAAATAGGGCTATCTTCACCTGTGGGTGACCTGGTAGAGGTACCGTCCGAAGTTGAGCTTGGTATCCGTTCCGGTAAGGATAAAGCTTATGTATTTTTACTCAACTACTCGGATCAACAAGTACCCATTAAGCTTAAGAAGCAAGCAAAAGAGTTACTGTCCGGTACAACACTTCAGAATGAGATCAACATGCCCGCGTATGGTGTATTCATCCTGGAGATCGATTTACCGCAATGAGGAGCCTGTTCTTCAATATAATGAGTTATATATAAAGAAACACCAAAAACGCCTTGCAGCCATTGCAAGGCGTTTTGTATATGCATCTGGTGTAGCATCCGTTTAGCATGGGCTGTAATGGGGTGTTTTTTTCGTAAACCTATGCTTCGTACAAAATCTCACCTGTCCGGGATACATCATATCCCTCGAATGATTGCAGTTCCTGCCTAAACTCCGGCGATTGGAGAATTCGCAGTACTGATTCAGTCCAGGCTTCATTACCTTGCTTCCTCAGCATGACCAGATCATAGCGCTCCTGAGTGAGCGGGACAAAATCAACCTGACCCACAAGTCGTGCAGCTTTTTCAATGCCAACTCCGACATCAGCTTCACCTGAACTGACTTTGGCAGCCACGCCCATGTGACTGGTTTCCTCGGTTTCATATCCGATCAGACCTGCGGCAGGAATTCCATGCAGCCGAAGTTGCTCATCCAGCAATACTCTCGCGCCAGAACCTTTCTCCCGATTAGCTAGTCTCAGTTCAGGCTTGCTCAGATCGGTCCAATTCTGTAAGTTCTGCGGATTACCACGCTGTACATATAGTCCGGCAGGACGTGACAGCAGGTTTACCACAACATAGGACCGCCCCGTCAGAATTTTGCGAATATACGGCAAGTTATATTCACCCGTATCTCCGTCGAGCAGATGGGTGCTGACCAGATCGGACTCCCCACGATACATCGAGATAAGCCCATCCAGACTACCCATGAACGAGCGTAGCGGACGAATATCCCGAGTTTGTTTTTCCATATGGCGCATTAGAATATCCAGACTGACATCCTGACCTGTTATGACCAGATGCCGTGGTGCAGAGGTCATTGTATGGGTAGAACTCGCTGGAGTAATTGTATGCGCAGACCCAACGGGTACAGTCGATTGTAAGGAAGTTCCCTGAAAATCACCCTGACCTGGGTGAGTTCCTGATGCCGAGGTCTGATGAGGAGTCGGGATACGCTGACCTGAGGACTGAAGTTGCTTGGAGCGACGTTTATATGCCTCCAGATCGGTAGCATCAATCCGCATTTGTTTACCTACACGGTATGCGACGAGGTCTCCTTTTTTGATCAGGTCATAAACTGTCAGTTTCGATATTTTGAGTAGCTTGGATATTTCTTCGGTTGTGTAGGATTGCTCCTCCGTCATAAGTGAAGATCCTCCTTCAAAGGTATAGAGCAATGATGGTTTTGTTATGAATGTTTCTTGTACTATATCATTAATTGAGGGATGCCATAAACCTGAGAACACGCAATACACGCATAGGACAGATAACAAAAGCCAAATGTGATCTTAATCACCTTCCCATTTTTTTTGTCTTGTGTATAATTAGATATAATCAATTATAACTAGTTATATCTAAAGATAACGTTGGGGGAGAAATGAATGAGAAAGAGAATTGGATATGTGTTGGGAAGTATGTCACTGGGACTGGCTCTTGTATTGGCTGGTTGCGGCGCAAACACGGGCACTACGGATACATCCACGGGTGCAGAACAAACGACCTCAACACCAGCGGCATCAGGTGAAAGTTCATCAGCAGAAAATACCGATCCGCAGGAAACGGTAGATCTGACAATCTCTGCGGCGGCAAGTCTGACCGATGCGATGAAAGAGATTGAAAACAATTATGAGCTAGCTAATCCTTATATAGAACTTAATTTTAACTTTGGCGCCTCGGGTGCCTTGCAACAGCAGATTGAACAGGGTGCCCCGGCTGATGTCTTTGTATCGGCGGCAACAAAAAATATGAATGCGCTAGTGGATGAAAACCTGATTGCATCGGGCGATCAGAAGAACTTGCTACAGAATTCACTGGTGGCGATTGTGCCAGCAGATGGGACCCACACAGTAACCAGTGAAACGGATCTCACCAGCGACTCCATCAGGACGGTAGCGATTGGGATTCCGGAAAGTGTGCCTGCGGGAACCTATGCCAAGGAAGCTCTGACCAATGCCAAGCTGTGGGATGAACTGGAAAGCAAACTTGTGCAGGGGAAAGACGTTAGACAGGTTCTTCAATATGTAGAGACAGGTAATGCAGATGCAGGATTTGTATATAAAACGGATGCTCTTACTTCGGATCAGGTGAAAATTGCGTTTGAGGTGGACAAGAATAGCTACACACCAGCCAATTATCCGGTAGGTATTATTGAAGGAACGAAACACCGTACGGAAGCCGAACAATTCTATGCGTATTTACAAACCCCTGAAGTGCTCGATATCTTCAAGAAATACGGATTCACAATTCCGGAATGAATGTGAACGCCATAGACTGGTCCGTATTCTGGTCACCGGTGCGCTTATCGCTTCAGGTTGCGTTATTATCCAGCGTAGTGGCCACGGTGCTCGGAATTGCGATAGCCTGGAAGATGTCACGTTCTTCATTTCGGGGAAAGATTCTGCTGGAAACGGCATTTATGCTGCCGCTAGTCCTTCCTCCGACGGTGGTTGGATTTCTGTTACTTGTCATACTGGGGCGTAAAAGTCTGTTTGGACAATGGATCGAAGCCCTATTCTCCGCACCGGTTATTTTCACCTGGTGGGCTGCGGTGATTGCTTCGGTGGTGGTTGCTTTTCCACTCGTGTATCAGACGATGAAATCGGGATTCAGTGGTGTGGATCGTGATCTGGAGGATGCGGGTCGTTCGATTGGAGCGAATGAGTGGCAGGTCTTTCGTTACATTTCCTTGCCGCTCGCAGGCAGAGCATTGATGACCGCCTTCATCCTGGGCTTTGCCCGGGCACTCGGTGAATTCGGTGCGACACTGATGATTGCAGGCAATATTCCGGGCAAAACACAAACGGTACCCACCGCAATCTATGTCGCTGTAGATTCGGGCAATCAGACCATGGCTTGGGCATGGACTGTTTCCATTATTATCATCTCATTTCTCATGTTACTGATGACCAGACAGCAGCGAGATGGAAAAAATGACTAATTTAGTATGTGTTAATATTATATATAAAATGATGAAAAACCCGTTTTGAGGAACAAACTTTTTTCCTTAACGCGGGTTTTTATTACCAATTTCATATGTACCAATATCAATATCCTGCCAAATTGGTCTTAATGGAAATGTAAAGCTGTTTTAACATAAAAAAATAAAAATTTTCCCGAAATTTAATCGTTCAGTACTCGCTTTCAGTGGGCTTGTTCCTGTAAGATAGAAGTAATGGATTCCAGCCAAGTACTGAAATAAGGAGAGACGACGATGAACACTAAATCTGATTGCGGCGTTTCGTTGCAAATTGATGACTATCTGGATCTTTTGCATTTTGCCATCCAAATTCAGGATCAGGAATGGCAACAATCCCTTATCCGCCAACTCAAAATATTTCAGACGGCGACGGAGCAGCAGCGCACACCTGAAGAGGAGTTATGGACACGGTTTGATTACATCAACAGCAAACTGACAGGTCTGTGCCACCAGATTCATGCCGCTCATTCCATGGACGAACGCAAGAAGTTCGAGGAACGGATCGGTCTCTTACAATTACAGCGAGTGGAAGTTGCACGTAAAATTAAATGGGCGAGTCGCAGATAGATGAGTAGTGTATACACCAGGTGATGCACCGCCAAAATGGTATAATCAGTGAGAGTCATACAAGAAGAAGCCATCCACCAATTGATATGGAGGATGGCTTTTTCTTGTCCTATAGAGAAGTTCTATAACCTTATCAGGATGTCCTATTAGTTTAGTTATTGCCCAAAGATGACTTGTAATGATATTCTTTGTTCAACCTAATTCCGAGTATACAAGTAAGAATGGTTTGTTAAGAGATTTGAGGATGGGGAGTACACATCATATTCGCTGTGATAACAGCCTGTGGAGGAGATTGGGAATGGTTAAAAAACGGGGGATTCAAAAATTCCGGACAGCACTGCTGTTCATTACAATGCTGGCGGTACTGGCTGGATGCAGCACTGGAACTGCAAGCAATGATTCAGAATCTGCTTCGGCAGCAGGTGACACCAAAGTGAAAAAGATCATTGTAGGAACAGGCACACAGTTCCCAAATGTCTGCTTCATTGATGAGAATGGCAAGTTAACAGGTTATGATGTGGAACTGATCAGGGAGATCGACAAACGTTTGCCTGAGTATGAATTCGAATTCAGCACGATGGATTTCAAAAACCTGCTGCTGAGTCTGGAAACGAAAAAAATTGACCTGATCGCTCACCAGATGGAAGTGAATGATGAGAGACAGGCCAAGTTCCTGTTTAATGATGAAGCCTATAATATTTTTCCAAATAAAATTGTCGTAAGTCAGAAAAATGAGGAAGTAAAATCGATTGAGGATCTCAAAGGGAAAAAACTGATTGTTGGTGCTACAAGTAATGCGGCTGTACTTGCTGAGAAATGGAATGCAGCGAACGGTAACGGGATTGATATCGTCTATTCCGGAGCGGGTGAGGATACCAATACCCAGATCAAAACAGGCCGGGTGGATGCCACCATCAGCACTCAGTTTGCCATTGATTATCAGAATAATGCGGTTGATGCTCAGCTGAAAACGGTAGGCGATGCCCTCTCCAACTCCAAAGTGTACTTCATTCTGAACAAAGATGAGCAGGAACTCAAAACCAAAGTGGACGAAGCGCTCAAAGCGATCAAAGAAGACGGAACGTTAGGCAAACTGAGCACAGAGTGGCTTGGAGCTGACTATACGGTTGAAGAGTAGTCTGAGAAAGGTGTGCAGCGGTAATGGGAAAATCATTTGATCTGTCATTGGTTCTGGATTTCATCCCGGAACTGCTACGATATTTGCATATAACACTGATTGTACTGGGGGGTTCCATCGTGCTCGGACTGGTGGGCGGCGTGCTTCTGGCCGTTCCCCGGCTGTATCGGATTCCGGTACTAAGCCAGTTGGCTACCCTGTACGTCTCATTCATGCGGGGCACACCGATCCTGATCAAATTATTCCTGGTGTATTACGGACTTCCCGAGTTGCTCAAACCCACTGGCATCGACCTGTCGAGAACCGACCCGTTGTTATTTGTCATTGTGACCTATGCGCTTAGTGACGCGGCATCTTTTGCCGAGATCTTTCGCGGAGCGGTGCGCAGTGTGGATAAAGGCCAGACGGAAGCAGCCTATGCTGCGGGTATGACCACATTCCAGTCTTTTCGACGGATTGTTGTTCCGCAGGCGCTGATTGTTGCTTTTCCGAACATGGCCAATACGTTAATTGGTTCATTGAAGGATACTTCTTTGGCCTTCTCCATTGGTGTCATGGATATGGTGGGCAGAGGGCAGACGTTAATTTCGGCCACGTCGCACGCACTTGAGGTGTATATCAGTCTGTCTGTGGTCTATTATGTCATTGTCATTATGCTTGAAAAAGGATTTGCCTTTGCAGAACGCAGACTCCAGCGTCATGAACGCAAGAGGGTTGTACACAAACCGGCAATTCGAGCCAAACGCCTGAAAGAGATTGTTCAAAAAGTCCGCTTTTGATTACGAATCATGCCTGGCGGCATCTTCTCGGTACTGAAAACCAGACTTTTTGAACTCTCACTGAAACGAATAGCGGGGTGAGCATATGTCGATTGATCTCCAGTTTATCTATACATCTTTTTTTCAAATCCTGAAGGCATTGCCACTGACACTTGTCATTACGATTGTTCCGTTGATTGCAGGCTTCGGAATCGGTCTGGCTACGGCTCTGATCCGTATTTATCGCGTGCGGTGGATTCACCGCATTGCTGACTTCTACGTTTCATTCCTGCGTGGAACACCGATGCTGATGCATCTATTCCTCATCTATTACGGTATTCCGATGATTATCGATAAGCTGGCGGAACGTTACGGTTGGGCTTTTCAATCCTCGTCGATTCCTATTCTCGTATTTGTACTGATTGCTTTCTCGCTCACTGCGGGCGCCTATATGTCCGAGATTATCCGTTCAGGCATTCTTGCTGTGGATATCGGCCAGATGGAGGCGGCTCACGCTGTAGGCATGAGCACATTCCAGGCTTTAAGACGTATCATCATCCCTCAAGCAATCGGGGCTGTATTGCCTAACCTGTGCAGTATGTTTGTTGGGTTCCTGCATGGATCAACACTCGCTTTTACCGTGTCTCAGATGGATATCCTCGGTAAAGCGGATGTGGTGGCATCCGTCAGTCTGAAGTTTCTGGAGGCCTTTATCGCCGCAGCGTTCATCTATTGGGGGCTGACCATCATTGCCGAGCGGATCACTGCTCTGCTTGAGCGTCGGGTTGCCGTGTACAGCAAAGGAGGCGTGTCATGATTACACTAACCAACATACACAAAACTTTTGGCAAGCAGGAAGTATTGAAGGGAATTGATCTGACCGTGGAACAGGGTGATGTCGTAGCGATCCTTGGACCGAGCGGATCAGGTAAAACAACGCTGCTGCGCTGCGTCAATTTTCTGGAACGTGCCGATGAGGGCGAGGTTCAGATCAGTGGATTAACCGTCGATTGCAAGCATGCACGCAAACATGACATTGTGCAGTTGAGACGAAAAACAGCGATGGTGTTCCAGCATTATAATCTGTTCAAACACAAGACAGTGCTGGATAACGTCACCGAGGGATTAATTATTGCCCAGAAAATGTCCAAAGCCGATGCCCGCACTCGTGCCCTGCATGTGCTTGAACAAGTTGGACTGTCTGCCAAAATCAATGAGTATCCAAGTATGTTGTCAGGTGGACAACAACAACGGGTGGGCATCGCCAGAGCACTGGCACTGAATCCCGAAGTGATTTTGTTTGATGAACCGACCTCGGCGCTGGACCCCGAGCTTGTGGGTGAGGTGTTGTCTGTCATCCGCTCCATTGCTCAAAAGGGGATTACCATGATTGTAGTTACCCATGAAATGGGGTTTGCCCGTGAGGTGGCAAATCGGGTTGTATTCATGGATGGAGGTTCCGTTGTGGAGGAAGGAACCCCGGAGGAGGTGTTTGTACGTCCCAAGCAGGAACGTACTCGCCAATTCCTCAGTCGATATTCTTCCGACTGGAGTTATGTCATCTGACGATATAGGCGCAAGCTGTAGTAACTGACGATCCCGGCCCGGCATATGCTGTAACAGGCAAATGCTGATAGGCCGGGTTTTTCTATGGGTGAAGCAGGCCGTGACGGTAAGGAGGAGGACCATGCAGAGCAAAATCGATGAAATCATCACACATATTGCACACTCTCACCAGCAGATCGCACGTGTGCTGGATGCCAAACGCCAAGTCGCTGTACGCATGTCTGAAATCATCAATCATTTGCCAGATATCGAACCGGAGTTGGATGGCGTTGACGGTCTGCTGGATAGCTCTGGGCAAATCAACAAAAGCATTATCTCTTACTTGGGGGGCCTTGCAGATCTGGAAGAGGCTGTAGCCGAAACGCTGATCCAAGTCATGCGGGAGATCGCGGTTCAAGAAGAAGAATAAGCCCGGAAGGCGGGTGAAGGAACATGAGTAGAGAACAGAGCCTCATTCTGATGCTGGACGCAGCAGCCAAAATGCAGTGGAATATTGCCCTGATCCTGGAGGCAAAAGCGATTGAGGCCGAGAAGGTACGGAACTGGACGCTGAATCATTTGAATGGGGATACCTTTCTGACGCATGGGGATCAGGTAGGCGAGCCGCTCAAAATGCATGATCAGCTGGTGGAATTGCTGGAAGGATTAACCCGGATGGAGACCGGACTGTGCAACAATCTCAAAGCGGTGATGGTGCAGAACGATAGCGAAGATGGCGGCGGTATGGACGGGGGCATGTTTGGCGGCATGGATCTGGGAGACATGGGAAAATGAGTCTGATGCGGCGTGAGCAGGAAGCCAAACTGGCGCTTATCGAATCCATTGCACACAGTCAGCAGGCGCTGGCACGCATTCTGGACAGTGTAGCCAGTGTAACTGCTCATTCGGAAGTATCCGCCCGCAGTCTGGCCGAGAACATTCGTTTGCTGAGTCGCTATCAGGAAGAAATGTCTCGTATGGTTACGGGAATCAGGCTGGCCCGAATCCAGCAAGGGGAGCCTGGCTTGCCGTGGCTCAAAGACCCCGGATGTGCAATTCGTATCGTTCGGGACATACAGGAGGAATGTTGACATGTTAAAGAAGAAGAAAATACGACTGAGAACCAAAAGAGCTTTGTTAATCCGTGGAGCCCGTCTGCGCAAAATTCGCAAACTGCGTGCGCTCAGAGCCAAACGTGTTCTTCACAAACGCCCACTTAAAGGACGCAGTGCGTGGCTCAAAAAAAAGAAACGTGCGGTACGGCGGCACCGGAGTCCAAAGCCCGTACAACCAGTCGTCCCGGCTACCCCTACCGATCCGAACCCGGACGGTGCGTACAGCCAGGGATACAACGAGGCGTACAACGAGGGATTCAACGCGGGTTTCGCCAAGGGATTCGAGGACGGACATCAGCTGGCGTACAAAGCACAGTAACCGAGTAGACACGATTATTCCTGCATCGAATGATACCTGTCTAGCAGTTAGCCCGGGGGACAGATCCCTCCGGGCTATTTGCATCGCCGCAAAAGCGGACATGCCCGTACAGGCGGATGTGGAGGGCATGCGCCAATTTTGCGCCTTGCAGGACACCCGTCCATGATGCATCTGACCCCGAGGCATATCCTTTAGAGGGAAGACCAATCTCGGGGAGAGTCTGGAAGTGAGATCTCCTGAAGGAAGACAGGGTGAAGAATGTGGCAAAACGAAGGCACCGTCCGCTGACCGAAGCGGAAACGGCTTACCGCGGCGGATATGCAGAAGGCCGCAGATTCGGCGGCTGTCAAGCCATGATGGAGCGGGTGCAGATGTTTGAACCGACCCTGCGGGACATGAAGGTGTTATATATCCCGCAAGGATTCGATGCCATCGATGAAGGTGTCACCTTGGCTCTGCAGCAATCTGTACGTGAATGCGTTGTTGGATCGCCAGCAGCGATGTTGCAGGAAGCCACTCATCATCGGCCCGATGTTGTGCTCGTCATGAATGGTCTGCATGTATTTCCCGCAGATCATGTGGAGCAGGTGAAAGGCATACGTGCACTCGGTATCCGAACTGCCGTGTGGTTTGTGGATGATCCGTATTTCACCGAAGATACAACGTCCCTTTGCCAGCATTATGATGTCGTGTTCACGCATGAAGAGGCCGCCGTACCCTTCTATCTGGGACATGGAGCGAACCAGGTCATCTATATGCCACTCGCGGTGAATCCAGGCATGTTTCAACCGCGGCGCGCCGCACCGCAGCATCAGCACGACATTTGTTTTATCGGTACCGGATTCTGGAACCGGATTGCCTTGTTTGATGAGCTGGCCCCTTTTCTTGCGGACAAAAAGGTATTCATTGCGGGTAGCCAGTGGAACCGATTGACACGCTATGATGTACTAGGCCGTTTCATCCACGAAGGATGGATTGCTCCTGGAGAGACAGTAGATTATTACAATGGCGCCAAGATTGTCATTAACATTCACCGGACTTGCGAGAATGGGGAAGACAATCGCAACACACATCATCTTGAAGGTCACTCGATTAATCCACGCACGTATGAGATTAGCGCATGCGGCACAATGCAGATTACGGATGCACGTGCAGATTTACCCCGTTATTATAAGCCGGGATATGACATCGAGACGTTCACCAACGCAGCGGAACTTCAGCGCAAGATCCACTATTATCTGAAGCATGAAGAAGAACGACAGGCGATGGCGTGGCGTGGACTTCTCACCACGATGAACCAGCATACATTCACTCGCCGGATCGGTCAGTTGCTGGAACATTTGTAATCCACGTCTGAAGTGCAGCATCAACAAGAACCCTATCCCAAAAAATAAAGGAGTGGCGGTATGTCTCTCAAACACCGTAAAACCAAAAAGGTTCATGCACCCGTACTGAGCCTGGCTGATCAAGCGCGCAAAAATGGGCAACATGCCGGATATGACGCAGGTAAGGAAGAAGGATATCTGCGCGGTCGCGCCAACTATATTGTGAATTGTGCACAGGAACCGTTGCCTTTCCGACAGCTTCATGTGCTGTATGTATCCTCGGGTAAAGGCTTCCCTTATTCCCCGTTGGATGAGGCCATTATGGCCACGTTACAGGGTATGGTAGCTCAAGTAACCCTCTCTGATCCGCGTCAACCGGTTTCTGAAATTGCGCTGCAGACGCGTCCTGATCTTGTGCTGGTGCTGGATGGAATGGATATCCCCATCGAGCATATCGATGCGATTCGCCAAGCGGGCATTCAGACGGCGATCTGGCTGACGGATGACCCGTACTATACAGATATGACGCTGGATATTGTGACACATTTTGACCATGTCTTCACGCTGGAACTGAACTGTATCGATCTATATCGACAAATCGGCTGCGCGTCAGTACACTACCTCCCTTTTGCCGCATTCACTAATCATTACTTTCCAATTACAACCCCTTCCCCGTTAAAACGGGATGTCAGCTTTATCGGCTCGGCCTACTGGAACCGGGTATACTTCTTCAATCCGATCATGCCTCAGTTGATGTCACACAATACGGTATTTAACGGAATCTGGTGGGATCGCCTGCCTGACTATACTGCCTATGGCGAGAAGATTGAACTCGGTCGCTGGATGAGTCCGCCGGAGACCAATGATGTGTACAATGGCACCAAAATTGTCATCAACCTGCATCGATCCCACGAAGATGATTCCGTTAATAATAATCACCTCAAAATCCCGCCAGCCTCACCGAACCCGAGAACGTTTGAAATTGCCGCGTCCACGACGCTGCAGCTGACCGACGCCCGGGATGACATTGCGCGTTTCTACAAACCGGGTGTGGAGATTGAGACATATTCCTCGCCGCAGGAGTTACTCGACAAAGTGGAATATTATCTTACTCATGAAAAGGAACGCCGTGAGATTGCACTTCGTGGACTCGAACGTACACTGAAAGACCACACGTATGGCAAAAGAATTAATGAAATGTTAACCATCATATTCCCTTAATTCTGGCCGGGAGGAGGTGTGCACAGTACCCTGTATCGGATACCCGTGTACAGGGTCCGTGCGGCCATGGCAACGAAACCAAAGATGATGTTATTTTCACATGTGTGTAATACTCGCAGCATTACAGGCGCCGAGAAGCTGCTGCTTCATTTTATGAGAGAGATCGGTGCGATCTTTGAATGTGTGCTCGTAGCTCCTCAGGAGGGGAAGCTTGCGGGGCTTGCGCGAAGATTCGGCATTCAGGTCAAAATATGCACTCTGCCGATGCTTCACGGTGTGTACACACCTTATCTGGGCATTGCAGATGATGCGGAGCATCTTCGTCATACACCAGCGTATCAGGAAGCGGTCTCCCTCATACGGGAGACTGCTCCCGATATGGTGTTAACGAACACCTGCGTTAATGTGCTGCCGGCTGTAGCGGCAAAGTCCCTTCAGATTCCGGTCATCTGGAAGATTACCGAGATCATTCATACGAATGAACATACAACCGAGGCGATCCAGATGATTGGCCGTTACGCGGATTGGATTATCGGTATATCCGAGACAGCTGTAGCTCCATTCCAAGAAGCCGGCATAGGTGACAAAGTGACCATTATCTCCCCAACTTGGGAACCCGCGCTACCAGCCCCGGACCGCTGGGTTCATCTGCGCGAACGCAAGCGTAAGGAGCTCGGTTTCAAATCATCACAGACCTGTATCGGTTATATTTCTTCATTTATATATGATGCCAAAGGGTTGAAACCTTTTGTGGATATGGCCTTGAGGATCTGTGAAACGCATTCGCGTTGTCGCTTCTGGATCATCGGGGCACCATCGGATAAAAAGTATTACGACGAGTGTGTATCACGGGTGAAAAAATCCGGGTATTCACGCCGGTTTACCTTCACTACGTTTGAAGAGAACGTATCTCTGGCATATACCGCGATGGATATCCTGGTCATCCCAAGCATGGTCAAAGAAGGATTTGGCATGACCGCACTGGAGGGTCTCTATTTTGCCAAACCGGTCATCGCTTTTGCTCAGGGTGGACTGAAGGAATTAATGGAATCTGTAGGCAGTGATGCATTTCTGGCCCCGCCGGGCGATACCGAAGCGCTTGTCACCTTGGCAACAACCTTGCTGAATGATGCAGAGCTGGCCTCCACTACAGGATGGCGCAATCGGACAGAAGCGGAAAGGCTCTACGGCGTTGAAACCTACCGAACAAAATTGCATACGATGGTGACACAGTGGTTATTGCGTTTTCCCGGATGGTTTGCTTATATCCAACCTCCGAATGGACCTGTGTATGCCCATGGAGAGGGCGGACTACGCACTGTACTGGTTCTGGAGCCGGCTACGGTTCGGGCACTGTTATTCCCGCTGACCGTCATCCAGGCGTTGCCACATTCTTCATTACCTCCAATCGCATTGGGTCACGATGCTCCTGTTGCCTCAGGTACTGTCCCAGCTGCAAAGCTGATTCCACGGAGGGGCAAAACACGGAAGCGTCGTCGCAAGCCACTTGCACCTCATTCTCGCCGAGACCGTGAGGGACTGAAACGTACTTCCGGAACTGGCAAACGTAAGGGGAGACTCCGTACAACGAAGGGACCGCGTCCACATATGGGGAAATCGGCTAGTCGCAGACGCAAATCTGCCAAGGCAGGACGTAGCCGAGCAGGGCGCAAGGGTTCCAATACAAGATGAAGGCAGGGATCACGATGAAGATCATGACGGTGCTGGGTACGAGACCTGAGATCATACGGCTCAGCCTGATCATCTCCAAGCTGGACCAGTATGCGTCCAAACATATTCTGGTGCACACGGGACAGAACTTCACGGAAAGTCTCAGCGGTCTCTTTTTCAAGGAAATGGGCCTGCGCGCACCGGATTACGTTCTTCAGGATGAAGCGGCCACTCTGGGACGACAGCTATCCTCGATGTTTACGCAGATGGAAGATCTGATATTGCAGGAGAAGCCCGATAAATTGCTGCTGCTCGGCGATACCAATAGCGCATTATGTGCAATATTGGCTGAGCGCATGGGTGTTCCTGTTATTCATATGGAAGCAGGCAATCGTTGCTTCGACCTGGATGTGCCTGAAGAGAAAAATCGTAAGGTTATTGATGCCATCTCCACCGTTAATATGCCTTACACGGAACAGAGCAAGAAACATTTGGTCAGTGAAGGGGTACCAAGCAGGCGCATCGTGCTCACGGGCAATCCCATCTATGAAGTAATGCAGCACTACGACGCGCAAGTAAGTTCCAGCAAAATACTGAAAAAGCTCAAGCTGAAGTCTGGGCAATACTTCCTGGTTACTGCCCATCGAGCCGAGAATGTGGATCATGCCCCTCATTTGCTGGAGATTATGAAAGGACTGAACCAGGTCGCAGAGGAACACGGGTTGCGTGTGATCTGCAGTATTCATCCGCGTACCGCGATCCGGATTGCGGAGCATCTGCAACTGGAGATGAACCCGCTGGTGGAGTTTCACGAGCCGTTTGGATTCTTCGACTTTGTAATGCTTGAACGTCATGCACGCTGTGCACTTACGGATAGCGGTACCGTGCAGGAGGAGTGTTGCATTATGGGCGTACCGACCGTAACGATGCGTCGAACTACCGAGCGGCCGGAAACGGTCGATTGTGGCAGTAATGTAGTCTCCGGTCTGGATGCCGCGCGCATCGCTGATTGCGTGAAAGTCATGACAAAGATGTCTAGCGACTGGGATTGCCCGCAAGGTTACAAAGCCACAGATGTATCCAGTAAAGTGGTTAAATTTCTGCTTGGAGGGAAAATGCATGTTTGAAAATAAGCGTATACTCGTGACTGGCGGTACGGGATCATGGGGTTATGAACTTGTGGCTCAACTACTGCCCCAGCAGCCCAAAGAAATTATTGTATATTCCCGGAACGAGTCCAGCCAAGTGGCTATGAGTCGTGAATTTGAAGACCCACGTCTTCATTTCCGGATTGGAGATATTCGTGACAAGGACGCCTTGACGGCGGCTTGCCAGCATGTGGACTATGTATTTCATCTGGCTGCGCTCAAGCATGTTCCGGTGTGTGAAGACCAACCGTACGAAGCACTCAAAACCAATGTGATTGGTACACAGAACGTGATCGAGGCCGCTATTGAGAACAAGGTGGAAAAAGTAATCTATATCTCAACTGACAAGGCTGCCAATCCGTCCAACTTCTATGGCATGACAAAAGCGATCGGCGAGAAATTAATTGTATATGCAAACTTGTTACACAGTGATACCAAGTTTGTTACGGTACGGGGTGGGAATGTACTGGGAACAAACGGCAGTGTGGTACATCTGTTCAAGAATCAGATCCGCCAGAAAGGGCAGGTCTCCATCACGGATATGAGTATGACTCGATTCTTTCTTACGCTGAAAGATGCAATTACCTTGCTGTTCAAAGCTTCGGTGGAAAGTGTCGGTGGAGAGATCTTTGTCATGACGATGCCTACCTGCAAAATTGTTGATCTCGCGGAAGTGCTGATTGAGGATTCCGGTGTGGAGAATGTGAGCATTGTGGAACGTGGCATTCGTCCAGGGGAGAAAATTCATGAAATATTGATGAGTGAATTCGAGAGCATGACCACCGTTGTCTACGATGAGCAGTACCTGGTTATTCTTCCTACCCTGGGTATACCGGGTCTGCGTGAACATTATACCAATTGTCCCCCGGTCTCCTTTAACAGTTTCAGTTCTGAACACCAACTCATGAGCAAAGAGGAGATTCGTGAAATTCTGAAACGCGGAGGATTCCTGTCATGAAACTGCTGATACTTGGTGGAAACGGAATGGCCGGCCATATTTTGGTCGACTATTTCCGCCGTCAAGGTGTACACAGCGTCTTCTACACATCTCGGGATGTAACGGACCCCAATGGTCTGCTCCTGGATGTGAACGACAGCTTCATGGTTGATCGATTGGTAGAAGCTGTGCACCCGGATGTGATTATTAATGCTGTAGGTGTGTTGAACAACTTCGCAGATGAGGACAAAATTACTGCATATCATATTAACGGTTTCCTGCCACATCGTCTGCGTCGGGTTGCAGATACGATTGGTGCACGCCTGATTCATATCAGCACAGACTGTGTGTTCAGCGGAGAAAGGGGAGCATATCGGGAAGATGATGTTACGGATGGGACTTCAGCTTACGCCATCACCAAAGCACTTGGCGAAGTTCAGGATGAAGGTCATCTGACGATCCGTACGTCCATCATTGGACCCGAGATTCGCCAGGGCGGCATTGGTCTGATGCAATGGTTTACGTCCAGCACAGGTGAAGTCGGAGGGTATACCCGCGTATTCTGGAACGGTGTGACCACACTTGAGCTGGCCAAATGGGTAGACCATTACCTGGCCTCATCGGTTAGTGGCCTGATTCACTTAGCTCATCCGGCACCTGTCAGCAAGCATGACCTGCTTGTATTGTTCAAGCAGACCTGGGATAAGCAGGATGTGACGATTGTTCGTGATGACAGTGTCGTGCAGGACCGTACGCTGGTGTCCACTCGCGAGGATGTGAAAACAGACCTGCCGGATTATTCTACAATGCTGAAGGAGTTGGCATTATGGATGGAGCAGAGCTGAGAGGTAAGAAAGTGCTGATTACAGGCGCATCCGGTTTTACCGGGCGACATGCCGTATCTTATTTTCGGGAAGTTGGTGCAGTGGTTGCGGCGGTAGTCCGGAGGCCGAATGTGTTTTCATTTGGTAAAGGTACTCAGGTCCATGTCTGTGATCTGAATGATAAACAGCAAGTGCGTCATCTGATCGGCGAGGTGCAGCCCGACTATGTGCTGCATCTCGCTGGCAAAAATTCAGTGCCTGATTCGTGGTCTGATCCGCTACTGGTCCTGGAGACCAATGTGATGGCCGTGCTGTATCTGCTGGATGCGCTTCGCAGTTGTCCGACAGCACGAACCGTTATTGTAGGATCGCGGTTAAAATATACGCCGGAACCTGGCCGTATTCCCCAGCCTCCGCATCCATACAGCCTCAGTAAAGCGCTGGAAGAGATGGTGTCCTTGTCGTGGATGTCGCTCTTCGGACAACAGATCATGCTGGCGGAGCCAGGCAATCTGATTGGTGCGGGTCCTTCCACAGGCATATGTTCACTGCTTGCACGCCATGTTGTTGCCTGTGAGCAGGCGGGCAAAACCGAGGCATTCCGTCTGTCCGGACGGGACAATACGCGTGACTTTCTGGATGTGCGGGATGTGGTCAGAGCGTATGCGACCCTCCTGGTACACGGGTCCAGCGGTACAGTATACCCGGTGGTGTCTGGAGTCGAGCGCAGTCTTGGTGAAATTGCAGATCTGCTGTTGTCCATGACAGAAGCGGAAGTCCCTGTTCGCTGGGATGGGGCATCTTCTGGTCCGGATGGTTCGGGGAAACAGGAGGAATTATCACTGCTGCGCAAGCTTGGCTGGCAGCCGATGATTCCATTTGCCACATCACTTCAGGATATCCTGAGTGATGTTCGTGTCCAGCAAGGGAGGACGACAAGTTGAATCCAAGAGTATCCATTGTCATTCCATTCTACAACTGCCCTTATGTGCCTCAGGCAATTCATAGTGCACTGAACCAGACGTATCCCCATGTGGAGATCGTTGTTGTGAATGACGGTTCAACCCGACATGCAGAGTTGCTTCAACCCTATCTTCCTTATATTAATGTGCTTGGCAAAAGCAATGGCGGGACGGCTTCGGCACTTAATCATGGCATCCGCCATGCTTCTGGTGATTATGTGGCCTGGCTCAGTTCGGATGATTATCTGTACCCGGATAAAATTCGTTATCAGCTGGAGTTTATGCAACGCGAGAATGTGCTCGTCTCCCATACGAACTTTCATTATATCAACGAGCATTCGGCAGTTACCAGAATGCATGGTGGGCCTGAACCAATGGCCGATCTGGATTGGCTGAGAGTGTTCGTTAACAGCAATCCGGTCAACGGTTGTACTGTCATGATCCGCAAGGATCTGTTCAGCGGAGTGGGATTGTTTGATGAGCTTCTGCCCTACACCCATGATCTGGATCTCTGGATGCGGATTTTGCTAAACGGTCATCGGTTCCCATACCTGAATGAACCACTTACTGCCTATCGGTGGCATGGGGGAATGGGATCGGTACGTCATGCGGATGTCATCGGTAGAGAGGCATCCATGGTATGGTCCAGATATCGCGAACCGCTGTTGCATCGAATAGCGACGCTTGGCGGGTAGCGTAGGGAGGGCAGTTAAGAAAGCCAAAAGATGGCTGATTAACGCCCTCTTTGCGCAGCATTTTATCTAAGACAGTAAGAGGAGGGGAAGGCCCGAATGGAGCCAAAAGTATCGATCGTCATTCCTTTTTACAATTGTGCTTATATCGAGCAGGCTGTTCACAGTGCCATTCACCAGACGTATCCGCATATCGAAGTCATCGTGGTGGATGATGGGTCAACCGAGCACGTGGAGAAGCTACAACCATTCATGGATTCCATCCGCTATATTCACAAAGAAAACGGTGGAACCGCGACAGCATTAAATGAGGGCATCAAACATGCAACAGGGGATTACTTTGTCTGGCTCAGCTCGGATGATGTGATGCTGCTGGATCGGGTGGAGAAACAACTAAAGTTTATGCGAGAGGTCAAGGCTTCATTCTGCCATGGTGCCTACCATTATGTGAATGAGAAGAGTGAATGGTTGGATACGGTGCATCCGGAAGTGGGAAGTCGTCTGGAGATGTTGCAGGTACTGCTGGAAGGTTGTCCGATCAACGGCTGTACTGTCATGTTAGAGATGGAAGCATTTGAGCGGTTTGGACTGTTCGACACTGATTTTCGCTACACCCATGACTATGAGATGTGGATGAGGCTGTTTCCAATGTATGAGCTGTTCTACTACAATGAACCTCTGATGTGTTACCGATTGCATGAGTCAATGGGAACCAAACGTCACTTCAAGGCACTCGTTGCCGAGATGGAACGGGTTCAGGCGAAGCATCGGCCGATTCTGTTCAACTTGCTTCAGGTTGGCGGGTACTGGAAGTAGATGGATTTGGAATGATGGTTGAATGGAATAGATGTTAAATGGACAGGAGAGCACCCTTATGAAGCACTTTTGAAGTGTTATAAGTGGTAAGCTCTTTTTTTGCTCTATGGACAGATTCGTGGACAGAAAGGGTGAACGATTGCTGAAGTCTCTGTATAATGAAATGATTCATACACGGAAGGGACTGGACTATGCGCAGATATCAATATCTTAAACCCAACTATTAATAAACTAATGGAGGTAAGAGTATTGATTACAGAGTTATACACAGAACGGTTATATTTGCGAAAAATGAACGTATCGGATGCGGCCAGCTTGTTTAAAATTTGGTCTGATCCGGATGTAACTAGATTTATGAATATCACTCATTTTACGGATGAAAATCAAGCTATAGCCATGATTAATCTTCTGAATGATCTTTCTCAGGAAAACAAGGCCATTCGGTTCTCTATCTTTGCGCAAGAGTCCAACGAAATCATAGGTTCCTGTGGTTATAATTCACTGGATTTTGACAATCTTAAAGCAGAAATTGGGTATGACATTGCCAGATCACACTGGGGGAAAGGATATGCTACGGAAGCGATCTCTTCTTTGTTAGCTCATGCATTCTCGACTATGAAGCTGAATCGAATGGAAGCAAAGGTTGATCCCGGTAATGTGAATTCTATCAGGCTATTACAAAAGCTCAATTTCACATATGAAGGCACTCTCAGAGCATACGAGACGGTAGGCGAAACGTTCAGTGATCTGAATATGTATTCCAAGTTGTTGACAGATTAAAACGATCTGTAATAGCGTGTTCTCGGTCCGTTAGAACACATATGAAGCGAGCAAGGGGTGTCCTCAGTCATTCATATGACAGATGGGACACCCCTTGTTTGATATTTCGGCATGTTATATGAAGACGGCATATCATTGGACAACTCAATCTTTTGAATTCATGATCGCCATCGATGCAGGATCGGGAAATACATATCCTTTAGGCAGCTTTTTCATCAATTCATTCATTACAGTGTAATCCACGTCGATGTGAGGTGTGGAAACTGGAGTCGAAAACCAGCGATTGTATAGATCACTCGGTACAAGTAACGTCATATTGTATGTCCTCCTCTATAAATGGCTTCTTGGTAGACTTGAAATGTGCGAAACCCCATCACTTCCAGTGAACGGTATTGTTCAGTCCAGGCTTTCGCCGCCGCACCCACTGTTCTCCGGGTAACATGATCCTCAAGTAGTGCATCCAACAGTTCACGGAGCGAGTCGACATCCTGCGGAGGAACAACCCATCCCGTACGTCCAGGTTCAACCATCTCGGGCATGCCGGCTGTGCCACTGACGATAACAGGTACACCCGCAAGTTGCGCTTCGGTAACGGAGAACGGCTGGGTGTCCTGCAGGCTGGGCTGGACATAGATATCTGCATGGCGCAGGAAGGAAGGAATATTGTCCAACTTGCCCCAGAACACAACATCGGCTCCAATACCCGTTGACGCGGCTTGTGACCGCAATTCATCGGTTAGATTGCCTTCTCCTGCGATCCAGCAGACCCAATCGGAACGTTTGTTTTTCAGACTGGCTAAGGCCTTGATTAACACATGAACGCCCTTGATGTATTCAAGTCGTCCGGTAAAGGCAATGACTTTCTTGCCTGCAGGTGGTCGCTGGCGGAACTTCACAGCTGCTGAGGCACGGTAGGCTGGGAGATCTACAGCATAGGGAATTTGTCTGAACTTTGATTCAGGAACGGCAAGTTCTGTAAGCGTACTCTTGATCCAGTGGCTTGACACGAGAATGAGCTCGGACTGTGCTGCACTTCGCTCTTCCAATGAGAGGAAATAACGTCCACGCTTGGATTGCAAATATGAAGGGAGAGTAAGCTGTGGGTTGGAATTTTGAGCATCGTAAAAGGCTTCGCGTGCAAGAGCGCCATGATAGCTTGTAACCAGTGGGATATTGCGGTTCAAGATGCGTTTTATGGCTACCGCAGCTACCGGATCTTGCGCATGAATAACATCATAGTGGTCCACCCCCAGATAAGCGGCTGCCATCTCGAAGGCATATCTATTCAGTTCATAATAAGCGAGAAGAGGATCGGCAGTGAATTGTGGCAGATCAGTCGGATTGAGTTTGGCTTGCAGCATGGGCCACACCTTATCCTTGGAGAAAGCGCGGTTCAGATTACGAATATATACTTCGTTATTGGCACCATTTGTGCCCATGATATCAACCTCTACACCAAGTGCGATTAACCTGTCGGCCAGTTGTTTAACATATGTCCATATGCCTCCCATATGTGTAAGCTCCCAATACGTAACGAGCAGAACTTTCATAGCTACCTCCTTGTCACGGCCTGCACCGGCCGAGCTTCGATCCTTTTATTCTATGAAAAAAGAGGACCGGAAGGTCGGGCATTTCCGTGTAATTGGTCGAAAATGGGTGAATGCAAATGGCAATGGACGAGAGGAAGCATATCCTATGTACAGGAAGGTTCATGTGCTCCGAAGGAGGGATCTACAGTGGCGGTATATTTACTTGAGATTCATGAGAATCTGTTACAGACATTTGTTCCCGTCAAGTACATGGATGTGGAGTTGGCCTATGTGGGCGGCGAGGAAGGGACGGATGTATATGTTGGTGGAGCCAGTATTCACGGAGAACTGTACCGGCACCTTTTTCACCTAACGTCAAATTCAGGGGGGGCGGGCGGTAATCAGGTCATTCATAATCTGGATGTCACATCCGAGCCTTATGAACTGAGGGTTATCAGCAACAGTTCTTCACCGAATCATCTGGTTATTCGAATATATTGCAGAAGTATTCACGGTCAGACATTGGGCATACTGTCAGAATATCAGATGATGAAGCTTGCAGATTGATATGGACATCATTGCATAGTCATGATTAACCAACGTGTGGAGCAGGGAAGGTGCCTGTTCCATTTTTTTGTGAGCATCCATAGTAGAAATGCTTAAAAAATAGCTTGACAGCAAAGGTATTTTCATTAGAATTAGATCAGTATTAAACGAAAGTTTAAAACGAAGATTTAAAACGATAGTTTGAATTTAGTCGTCAATATAGGCTGAGTGAGACGCATGAATACGCCTGCGATCTCCTGCCGGAAAAGAGTGTGGAGAACGTGAAAGAACAAACAGCAGGACTTCAGGAGCCCGCAGAGTTTTCAATCAAAACGATTATACTGCCACTCCTGGCTATTATCGTCGGTATGATCATGGTTATACTGGACAGCACGGTGGTGAACGTGGCCATTCCGAATCTCGTTCAATATTTCGAGACCGACCTGAAGACCATTCAATGGACGGTTACGGGTTACACTCTGGCTTTGTCTGCGGTTATTCCACTGGCAGGCTGGTTAACGGACCGTTTTGGTGCCAAAAGAGTGTTCCTGTTCACGATTGCCATGTTTACCTTGGGTTCTGTGTTATGCTCGATCGCTCAATCACCTGAGCAATTAATCATTTACCGTATCATTCAAGGCCTTGGTGGAGGCATGGTTGCTCCTATTGGTATGGCAATGGTCTTTCGTCTGGCTCCGCCTGAGCGAAGAGGTTCCATCATGGGGATGCTGGGAATTCCGATGCTGCTTGCCCCTGCATTGGGTCCGGTGTTGTCCGGGTGGTTTATTGAATCACTGAGCTGGCACTGGATCTTCCTGATTAACTTGCCCATTGGTATTGCAGCTTTCATTCTATGTATCAAGTTTTTGCCTGATACAGATCGTGGACGCACACCTGCACTGGATCTGCTCGGCATGATTCTGGCGCCAATTGCGTTCTCGATGCTGGCTTACGGTGTGAGTGAGGGTGGAACGAGCTGGACATCTGCAACAACCTTGACGGGTGTCATTGTGGGTGGTGTAGCGCTCATTCTGTTCATTATTGTAGAGCTTCGTCATCAAAATCCATTGCTCGAACTCCGGGTATTCAAATCATCTGATTTCTCACGGGGAATTATTCTCGCATGGGTGTCTCAAGTGGCGCTGTTCGGTGCGATGATCCTGATCCCGCTTTATTTGCAGCAGATCAAAGGATACACTGCACTGGAAACTGGATTGATTCTGCTGCCACAGGCGTTGGCTTCCGGAGTGGGTATGCCGCTTGGTGGTCGGTTGTTTGATAAAATCGGTGCTAGACCTCTGGCCTTCGTGGGTCTGGGTATTATCTCGGGAGCATTGTTTATTCTGTCCTCTATCACGGCAGAGACAGGTCTTGGCCTGATTATAACGGCTCTGGTCATGATGGGTCTGGGTATGGGCTTGTCCATGATGCCACTCAATACGCATGTATTGAATGCTGCTCCGCGTAAGTTGGTCGGACGGGTTACACCGCTCACGGCCGCTGCACAGCAAGTGGTCGTGTCCTTTGCAGTTGCAGGGCTTACAGGCTTCCTTACATCAAGAATCGCAGACAATACAACGAGTACAGAGCCGACCGCTATCGTTCATGGTTTGGTGGCTGGTTTTAATGATACGTTCTTCCTGGCCGCTTGTATTGCATTGTTCGGATGTTTGCTCAGTCTGATTCTGCGCAAACCTAAGCCGATGCAGGAAGAAGAACTTCAGAATGGCGACAAGCCTGATCCTGCGATGATGATGGGACACTAACATTCTATAAAAACCATAATAGGGCAGTTCAGAGAAATTTTGCTGAACTGCCTTTTTTGCTATGATCAATGGAAAATTCGCAGTGCTGTCATCATTTCACGAAAAGAAATGGCATATCGATCTGGTGAAAAAGACAAGCTCATATGCTGTCTGCCCTGAATGCGAATATACTCACGCAGTTTCTTGTTTTTCATAAGGTCCCTTGCTTCGGCTACAGCGGCCTCTACATTTCCAATTGGATAAAACTTACCAGTCTTATTATGTGTGATAAATGAACGCACACCATCCGAATCCGTGCTGAGCACCGGGCAGCCACAAGAGATGGCTTCAGCGACGGCATAACCGAATCCTTCAAGCAGGGAAGTGGACAACATGATACCTCCTGAAGCCGCGATCATGGAATAGTAGGTAGGCATCTGAGAATGGGGAACATTGATAAAGATGCCAATCTTATCTTGAAGCCCGTATTCTGCCAGCGTGTGCCGGAACATGACTTCATCTTCTGGATTAGCCAAAGTTGGATCGTGGAACAACCATAGTCTGGCTTTTGGATTTTTTTTGACGATTTCACTTGATATGATTAGATATTCACGCCAGTTTTTGTTGTGTTCAAGTCGTCCTACCCAAGCCAGCACCGGATAGGGTGGGGTATCCACCAAGATTGGTGCGAAGGTGTCGGTATCCAGCATATTGGGAATAACAAACCGATGAAGCCAGGGACAGATATGAATGAACATATCCAGCAGGTGGTCTGTGGGAGGTATAACGGCAGCATCACAATGAGCTTGAAGGTAAGGGACACCCATCTGTATCGTTTCCAGAGCCTGATCGCGTGTTCCGAGTCCCTGCGCTTCAAAAATGATTCGACCTGTATACCCAAGTCCTCTCAAGCGGCCGGGCATAGCGATGTCTGAAGTGGCAATGATGGCATCATAATGATGAGTATGGATGATATGATGGATATCCTCGTCACTGGACGCGGTGAAAATGGGCGTATCACTGTTGTTCTGCAATCCCGAGCCTGTGTTGAGATACAATAGGTGCGCTTCAATGCCATGGCGTTTCAGAACAGCGGTGCGCAGTCGATTTAACGTATCCACGCCACCGCTCGGAACATAAAACGTGAATAATACTTTCACACGATTCACCCTCTGACTTTTGGTCAGGAGCACATTCTCCTGTACTCTATGTTACGTTGGCTTTAAGCGCAGGGTGTGGGTGTTGGTCAGAATGTTCACATTTTAGACAAATATTTTTAAGCTGCCTTTTAAGTGTCATTAAGCTGAGGCTAGGATAGCTCACGTAAGATACAAGGAACTTCCCGTGTCTATCATCTATTACATAAGTTCAACATAACATTTACACGATAACGCAGAGGGCAGAAATAACTTGAAGAAGCGAAGCGTTCGCCTTTATCCCCGGATTTTTCCTTCTGAGAAGGAATCAAAAAAATCTGGGGATAACAGTGATCGGAAGGTTATTCTGTCATCGGAGTGTAAGTGTAATATTTTCAGTTGGATTTATATAACGAACGATGGTGCACGGGTATTTTAACGGGAAAGGATGAATGATGTGCTCGAAGTGAAACAGGTCAGCAAAGTTTACGAAGGGCAACGCGGCGTACATCAACTGGATTTCACCATGGAACGTGGTGAGATTGTTGGCTTTCTCGGACCCAATGGTGCCGGGAAAACAACAACGATGCGTATGATTACGGGTTATGTGCATCCAACCGCAGGTTCCATTATGGTGGATGGGGTATCGGTGCATGAGCAGGGTCAGCGTGTTCGTTCCAAGATTGGGTATCTGCCTGAAACGCCGCCGCTCTATCCGGATATGACGGTGCAGTCTTATCTTAAATTCGTGGCCAATTTGCGAGATGTGCCGGCACGTGAGGTTAAACTGCGGGTCAGTGAGATGGTTAGCAGACTGGGACTTCAGAGTCGGGAAAGGCAAATGGTACGTGGGTTATCCAAAGGATACAAGCAACGCCTTGGGCTGGCAGGAGCCATTATTCACAAGCCGGATCTGCTGGTCCTGGATGAGCCAACATCGGGCCTTGATCCAAATCAGATTATCGAGATTAGGGATCTGATTCGGGAACTCGGGGAGAATCATACGGTGCTGCTCAGTACGCATATTTTGCCTGAAGTGAGCACGCTCTGTAATCGAATGTTGATCATCAATCAGGGACAGCTCGTGCTGGATGGTTCACCTCAGCATTTCGGATCAGCAATGGGGGATCAGTTCAAGGTGTCGATTGAAGTGAAGGCCACTGCGGAGCAATTACATAATGTGCTGACACCATGGGAGAAGGTACGGAGTGAAGTCATTCATGCTTCGGATGCCACTACCGCCAAAGACAATTCACTTCCGTCAGATTCAGCGGATACGGTTAAAATGTTGCTCACTGGAGAAAACTCGGAAGATTTCCGGGAGGAGCTGTTCTACCTTTTGTCAGGTGCAGGATTACCGATACTGGAGATGAAGAAGGAGAACCTGAGTCTGGAGCAAATCTTCCTGAAGCTGACCACAACCGAGGCAACAGACACAGACGCAAATTCCGAAGATGTGGATAAGGTTGCTGGGGCAGAGATGGATCACGACGTAACTTCGGACATCGACTCGTCGAGTATATCGGGAACATCAGTTAATACAGCAGCCGATGCTTTGCCCCAAGCTCGCAAAGGGGAGGAGTCCAAATGAGACGAATGATGGCGGTATGCAATAAAGAGCTGCAAGCTTATTTTCTGTCACCAACGTCCTATTTTGCTTTTGCCGTATATGTACTGATGACCAGTTTGCTGTTCTATTCAAGCTTTGTGTATTACCAGCCGAGTATTGTCGATTATCGTCTCGTGTTGGGCGATACGTTGTCCATGCTGCTATTTGTTGTGCCATTGTTAACGATGCGACTGGTTGCAGAGGAATTCAGACAAGGAACGGATGAATTGTTGCTGACTTCTCCGGCACGAGTAACAGAAATTATTTTTGGCAAATATCTTGCTTCTCTGGCCATTCTGGTCGTGCTCATCCTGTGTAGTCTGGTGTATCCATTCATCATGTCGTTCTATGGGACACTGGATATGACGACGGTATGGATGTCTGCGCTGGGGTTATTTTTCCTGGGCGGAAGCATGATGGCGATTGGACTGTTCGCTTCTACATTATCCCAGCATCAGATGGTGTCTGCGGTGGCGGGCTTTATTATTTTGCTCGTTTTGTGGATGCTTGATTCATTCGCAGGCAATACAGGATCTGCTTTGCAACAGTGGTTGGATCCGTTTGCTCTGACCAACCGGTTCGACAGCTTCATGAAAGGTGTGCTTAGTGGGCCGGATATCTTGTATTATGTCACCCTTTCGGGTGTGTTTCTGCTGTTAAGCATTCAAATTGTGGAACGGAAGCGGTGGAGGTGAGAAGATGAAAAAATGGTTAAGTCATACCAACAGTACCGTGCTGTCCGTAGCGGTGATTGGCATCTTTATTTTGCTAACACTGTTCCTGAATTCACTTGGCGGCTTCCAGCTGGATCTGACCTCGAACAAACAATACACGTTATCTGACCAGTCCCTTACTGCGATCAAAAATGTGAAGGATGACGTCAACATTCTGGTGTTAACCGTCGAAAATGCTAACAACACCGTCCTGAACCGTGAGGTCACGGATATGGTCGAGGAATATACGAAACGCAATAGCAAGTTGAAAATAAAACAGTATAATCTGACGCAGGAACCTGCGCTTGCATCCAAATACGGCATAACAGGCAGCTCCATTGTGCTGGAGCAGGGAGATCAACACAAAGTGATTGATATCGCCAGTTTGTTCACCGCGACAGGTGACGGCAGTGACGGATCATACCAGTTCACAGGTGAGGAAAAGCTTACGCAGGCGCTCATGAATATGTCATCCACGGAGATGCACAAAATGGTGTTTTTGACTGGACATGAAGAGCTGAGTCTCGATCAGATGACTACGCTGCAATCCTCCTTGGAACAAAATAATGTGCAGACAGAAGAGTTGCAGCTGAATCAAGCAGGGAAGGTTCCGGAAGATGCAGATGTGCTCGCCATTATTGGCCCACAACGCGACCTCAGTGATACGGAAATGAAAGCCATTCGCACATATCTTAGTAATGGAGGCAAGCTTTTATTATCCCTCGGATTTGTAGAAGATATGAAATCCAGTTGGAAAAACATCGATGCCCTCATGGCTGATTATGGCGTCGTTGATGAGCATGCGGTCATGGTGGATAATCAGCAAGCCAGTACGATGGGGCCACTCTGGGTGGTGCCGGAGTATGGTACACATGCAATTACGGACAAACTCGCTGCGAGCCAATTGTATCCGATGTTGTCGTTATCGATTGCGTTGACCAGCAAAGAACAGGATAAATATACCCTTTCACCGTTAATTCATTCTTCGAATGACAGTTATGGGGAGACGAATATCGGCGGCTTATTGCAGAATGAAACAACCAATGATGCCGAAGAGGACATTCAGGGACCCGTTGAATTAGGGTATGCAGCCGATACGACGGATGGTAAACCGAAGGCGGTTATTCTGGGCTCGTCCATTTTCATGCAGGATTCGGAAATTGCAAATGGTGGAAATCGGGACTTTATTTTGAATACGGTAAACTATCTGAGTGAGAAAGAAAATGGATTGACGATTCGCCCAAGGGTACAAGCCGGGTATGAGATGGCATACCTGAATGGTGAACAGGCCAGAACGATTTTCTTCATGGCTATTGTAGCATTCCCACTTCTCTTTGTTATCATTGGTGTACTCTTATGGTGGAGGCGCAGACGAGTATGAGAAAATGGGTCCCAACAATTCTGGTGGTCATCGTACTGATTGTGGGCTGGGTGTACGCGGCCAGTCAAAATTATTTTCGAGAAGAAGAAGCGGTACAAGCCAAATTGCTCGGTATTCAATCCGGGGATATCCAATCTATTACAATTCATGACACAACGGAGGAGACATCCGGTACAGCAGCATCTTCAACCCTGACGCTTGAAAATGGTGTATGGCAGATGGTTGAGCCAAAAGCCTATCCCCTGAACGGTTACAGTGTTAGCAGTTGGCTGGATGCTCTGAGTGGTGCGAATCAGGAACTGGTAGTGGAAGAAGCGCCGACGGATCTGGATAAGTACGGATTGGGAACAGATGCTACACGTATGGATATCAAACTCAAAGATAATCGGGAGATCAAACTGGCTATTGGCGGCCAGCTTCCAGCAGATGATGCACGTTATGTGCGTGTGGATTCGGGTCCTGTGGTTGCTGTGCAAACAGAGGCGATTACCAGCATAGCTTTGTCTCGTCGTGATTTGTTGGACACTACACCTTTTAACATGGATGAGACAAATGTTGGGTCTCTGGAGTGGGAAGGTGAAGCAGCTACCTGGATGTTAACATCGACATCGAAGAACGATGCGGCAGAGCAGACTTGGACATTGAATGGAAAAACGATTGAAGCCACAGATGCCATATCTCTTATCGGCAAAATCAAAAACCTGTCGACAGCAGATGATGTTCGTAAAGCGTCCGAGCTGAAGAATTCCGTTCCCCGATTCACCCTGTCTGTTGAACAGACGGTCAATGGGCAACAAGTTCGAGATGTGTATCGAGGAATTACGGTGCCATCCGAACCGGATCAGATCTGGGTCATTACCCCGGATGGTCAATGGGCATATAGCATGGATGCAACCAGTTTAACGGAAACAGAGAAATTGCCGGATACAATTAAAGCATCCACAACTTCTTCGGAAGAGTCATCGAGTTCTGCAAATGACGCAACGACAACCTCATCAACAGACGGGAAATGAGCGGGGCGCAAGATAAGTGATATTATTGTGTTGAGATGCAAATATTATTTCGAGGCAGTGCTGTGAACAAGCAGCACTGTTTTTTTTTATTTTAAATAGCGAAGAAACTCGGTCCACTGATCAAAACCAAAGATCAATAAGCAAGCCCAAGAACAAAACAAGAAAACCCAAATTTACAGGGTAAGGTACCATATCCTTTCAGCATATCGGTACGTATAGAAGCGCATCCTATCTTTGTGACCAAAACCAACAAACATTGGAGGATGAGTACATGCCAGCAGTCAAAAAGGCAACAGCTATTACGTTATCATTATCTACTGCAATCTTTGTAATGGCCGGTTTGACAGGTTGTGGCACGAATCGGGATACCAACAATATGCATACGCAAAGTGTTCGTCAGCAAGCCAACGGGATTAACCGTTATGGTGTGGAAACAAATGGCATGGATGGCATCCGTGCGAAAAGTTATCGCATGCATAATGTCACTGACCTGAAATCCAGTGAAGAACTGGCAAAACGCATCACGGAGATGAAGGAAGTTAAATCCGCCCGTGTCATGTTAACGGATCGTAATGCTTATGTGGCGGTTCGTTTGGCAGATGGTCATGCAGGTAAGTTGGAAAGCAAGTCCAATGGTCGTACGAGCATGCTGAATGGAACGATGCGTAATCATGCCAGTGATACCATGCGTGGGGGCAACATGAATCACGATATGGGTGGTATGCGTGTGAATGGCGGTACGGGCACAATGTCTCCGTACAGCACTAGCGGAATTGCTCCAGGATTGAACACAAATTCAGCAACGGATCGCAGCCATATGGGGAATGACCGTAGCATTTATGGAACCATGGGCACAGGCACGATTGGCATGATGCGTGGTCTGACAAATAGCGGCAAAGCACGTGGGACGGACGATGGGCATTATGGTATGAAAAGTGAAGGACAACGTGTAGATAGCACGGACGATAACACATCAGCTGAGATAAAGGGTAAGATTTCAGCCAAAATCAAGCAGTTTGCACCAAACATCGAGAATGTATATGTATCAGCCAATCCGGAGTTTGTGGAGCATGTCGAGAACTATGCCACAGATATTCGTAACGGTAAGCCGGTTAGTGGCATGATCGACACGTTCCAATCGATGGTGGAGCGCATTTTCCCAACGAACGGAACAGATACGAATCACCGTGATGGAATCCTTGACGATGGCCTGATGAACCGTAATAATAACGATGGCATGATGAACCGAATGAATCGGTAGTTTAGAATCAACAAATGAACCAATGTGCCTTTGCGCGGGTGGCAACACCAGCTGCAAAGGCGTGTTTGTTTTACATGATCTATTACATATACAACTGCACAAGTTCTATTTGGACAATGAATCACATAATATCCTGCCCATTTTTCTTATAAAACTGAACCAACGCCCTTGACCTGACATAAGATGAGTTGACTGTATCCCCTTAACCTTGTTACACCAACACAACCCGAGCAAGGAGGGGTGAACATTGAAGGGTATCGATCATAAAAGCAAATTTTTGTTGACCCACCGTGAACGCGAAGTATTCGAATTACTGGTTCAAGACAAAACAACGCGTGACATCGCAGGGCAGTTATTCATCAGCGAGAAAACGGTGCGTAACCATATTTCGAATGTGATGCAGAAACTCAATGTTAAGGGTCGTTCGCAGGCAGTTGTCGAGCTGATTAAGCTTGGAGAACTGAAGATTTAGTTGCGAATTACAGTTAGGATTAAGTAGCAGCATGAAAGCCTTTCTCTATTCTTTGTGATAAAGAATGGGGCAAGGCTTTTTTGCTGTGGTTTATATGGCATTTGATAAGCCTGGAAAGACTAAGGAGAAGGATCGAGATATGATAAAATGGATAATCTTACAGATATCTTAATGTATCAAACTCAGGATGGGAATACCAAAATTGACGTTAAGCTGGAGAATGGAACGGTATGGATGAGTCAGAAAGCTATTGCTGAGTTGTTCCAGACAACCCCTCAGAATATCACTCTTCATATCAGAAACATTTATCAGGAAAGTGAGCTAGCATCTGAATCAACTTGTAAGGAATACTTACAAGTTCAAACTGAAGGCTCAAGAGAAATTAAACGTAAAGTCAAGCACTACAATCTGGAGTTATTGAAAAGTAAGAAGACAGACCGTGAAGGCAGAGAATACCGTTACATTTGGGTTGTCGTTGCAGGAGTTGGAAACAACAAGCAAAGAGCATGATGAATAACTTATAGTACGATACAGAAAGTTTGGTTTATCGCTTTAATGCACAGATGCCAATTAGTTTCTATTTCATTAGCAATGATCAAGCTTTTTACTGTGCATAAAAATAATAAATAAAAATAACAGTTGACCAAATGAACCAAGCCAAGAGTTATTTTCTTATGGAAGTCTAAAAATAAGAAACTTCTTTACTTAATCTTAGCTCTTAAACATGTGCAAGTAACAACTTGAGATTGAAAATGGAGGAAAATTAAGAGAAAATGTCGAAAGCATCATTTATACAAAAATTTCTACAGGAGGTAAAATTAAAATGAAACTAACTCAAGAAGATTTCTATTGTGGTGCTTTTCTCTCATATCTTCTTAACAATGGTATCGTACCAGCATTATTTGAAGACCGAGCAGCATTAAACAGAAAAGTATATGATTTTACCACTGATAAGGGTGACTTTCGTGTGTATGTTAAAAGTAGTGAAAATCCAGCAAGTAAAAGTGATATGAAAAACAGTTCCATATGGAATTTTCCATTCACAGATGCTCAAATAGATGAATTGAGAACACTTTATGTTACAAATAAGCAGCTGTACTTTGCCTTTGTATGCGGGCAATCTGAGTTGAAAAACAGTAAAATAGCAGTTATTCCCGCAGATATTGCATTACGGTGTATAGATATTCATAGGGAACGCAAGTATAAAACGCAAAGCATAAAAATTAAGTATGTAAAGGGTGAATGGGATTTTAGTGTTTATGGTACTGCAAGGGATGATAAATCAAATGGACAAGATACTTCCTTTAAGGTTAGAGTTAAAAATATCGACAAACTATTTTCTAGAGAATCTGCTTAGAAAAAGAATGGACGTTACTTAGTAGAATTATTCTTATTCTATTCAGGTGGTTTATATTGAAAATATATGGATAGAGGAGAAATTGAGTGTGGAGAAAAATCATTATAACATTGGATTTATGGGACCATCGACAATTGGGAAATCGCGATTAATAAGTGCATGTATTGCTAGTGAAGAACTTGCAAATTACATCCATCATGGTAACAAAATTGGGAAAACAAAAACAAATATTATATATCGAATAAACGCACATCAAGGAAACAGTTATTCATTGAAAGAAAAAGACTTTTTATCCACTTTTTTGAAAAAGAAAGAAATTGATGGAGAAATAAAATATATTTTCAATTTTATTGAGTTTCAAAACCATTTTAAATCGATTGCTGCAACAATTGGTTTTGATGGTATTTACTCTTTTAATCAGGAAATGGATAAAATTAGTGATTTAAAAGAGTGGGTAAGTAGATTTCAAATAGAAGTTAAGAAAGATATAATTTCTAATTTAGAAGAATCAGTTGGAAAAACAAATACAGATATACTCATAGATATTTGTAATAAATTTGAGAGTGATCTAAGTTATAATGATCTATTTGATTTATATATTGAACTAGATGGTTCTGATAAAATTAAGAAGGTCCTAGCTAAATATAATTTGGATTATTTGATTTTAATAGATACAAGAGGGGTATTTGATAATACCGATAAGCTAAAACGAACATTTACAGAAGATTACATACCTGATATTAATATTTTGATGTTTAATGAAAAGGGTATGACAGATCACTTATTTGAGCAAGTTTTTAAAGAAATAGGACCTATGTTTGGTAAATCATTTGAAATTTGTATCCGGACCGCAACACATGTAGGTGCAAAAAGTGCGACAGTTGAAAATTGTATTAACCCGAGTCAACATAAATCATTCTCAAGTAAATTTCAAACAATTTTGGAACAGTTAAATTCTAAGAATGTTCTTGAAGGTGAAACTCCGTTTAATATAAGATTACGTGAAAACATAGGTACAATTTTGCCTGAAATACCTATTAGAGAAGATAATGAGCTTACAGTTGAGGAAGATAAAAATAATAATGATAAATACGATGATATTATTTTTATGCTTTTTAACAAAGTGCTTGACTTGAAAAGTAAAGAGGAAGAATCAATTAAATATATTATTGAACAAAGTAAAAACCCTGATTATAAGAAAACATTAATTGATTCAGTTGTTTTAGGTAGAGATTTAAATCTCTTCAAAAAATATGGTGAAAGATGTTATAACGCTGTGTTAGGAGCAGGGGGTCACTTAACACCAAAGCCTCAAAGCGGTAAAATAACTAGTCATATTGAGAACTTGTTTTTTTACTCGAATTCCTCGGATTGGATAGAGAACGAATACATTTGTAATATTGTGACTTACGAAGCTGCTAACTTGATTGAAGATGCAATCACAGAGGTTCGGGAGAATAGAAATAATTTATCAGATATTAATCTATCTGAATATTTGTTTATACTAAAGAATGTGTTTTATGATACTTTGGGGTTATTGTCTAAGTGGGATGCTTATAATTTTTGGAGCAGTGGGGTTACGAAAAAACGAATACCTAGAATCTATTATGAAAATGCTTGTAAAGAAACGATTAAGTTTTCTGAACAAGGTACAATATATTATACGTATTTTAAAAATAAACAGTTTGATCTAGAACACGCATCAGCCTTATTAAACTGTATCATTGAATCTGTAAAGGATTTAATTAAAGACAAACTAAACATGAACAATGTAATCACTGAAATTGAAACAGATAAAGTACGTTTAGGAAGCTAAGGACTGATTGATATGATGAACACTGAAGTACAATAAGTATAAAACCGACGTACTTCAAACCACATCTCCAATGTGATGCAGAAACTCAATGTTAAGGGTCGTTCGCAGGCAGTTGTCGAGCTGATTAAGCTTGGAGAACTGAAGATTTAGTTGCGAATTGCAGTTAGGATGAAGTAACAGCATGAAAGCCTTTCTCTATTCTTTGTCATGAAGAATGGGGCAAGGCTTTTTTGTTGTTGATTTATAGTTTATTACATCAAATGATCTGCTGTTACGGGATTGAGTCACCTAACCATCTTGTACAAAAATAAGCCACGTAATGACAACCATCCAAAGGTTATCATGACATGGCTTATGTTGAGAATTGAACATTCATTAATTCAAAGTCAATTTTGCATGGGGCTCCTGAGAAAAATTCCTCTACTACCTCAACATCGTTTCTGCTCGTATGAAATACGTATAACTCGCGTGTCGGATGGAGCTTGTGCAATTCTTTATAACCGCTCCAGGCTTCTTGAGGATTATCATAATTTTGAATTACAGCGATATCCTCTAGTTGACGTACATGGTTGCTGGAGCTTGCCTTGATTGCTTCCACAAGTACAAAACGATCTGGGTGTAATTCAGTAATCTCTTCCCATTTCATCGGCATCACCTCGCTTGGATAGTCGTATTTTTATTATAGCATAGTTGTTTAAGAATGTAGGAAGTAAGCGCATTAATTGTAATTATGTGGTACCTTATAGTTATTGAGAGACTACATAGTACCAACCAATTAAATCTGCATTAATAATGAAAGGACGAACTGAATGGACCGTTTCTTAAATGAATTCGAAGAACACTTTAGAGCAGGATTTCTCCCCGATTTGGAACAAACGCTGACTAAGGTTCAGCATGAAAAAGTATATGCTTGTGCATTTGGAACGGACAGTGATTGGGTAACGCTGTTTATGGCGGTAAATACAGAAGAATCCCTGGCGAGGCATATTTCGAATATGAAAGAGCAAGGACTGTGTGATAGTGAGGAGGATGAGATCTATTACAGATGGGGCTGCTCCGAATATCAATATGGCGAGGATACACACTTTAACCACATCAGCCGATTGTTGTATGCAACAGAAGAGGTCCGGGAGTATAAAGATGAGATCATTCGAATCATCGCCAAAGTTGTGAATGAGACAACAGATGACGTTTTTGCCCGGTATGGACTATCCAAAGCAGACATTACGTTCTTCGTTTCTCTCACAGATGACGATCTGGCGGAGGAGATCGAAAATCAATCGGTTCATCAAATGACTGTTCCCAGCTTGGCCAGCAAGTTTTTAACACGATATGATGACATGAATAAGAACGAGTTAACTTGAGTTGAGATTTGAGTTAATTGCAAATTGAATGAAAACGAATTGAATTTTAATACCGCGGAAGTCGTTCCTTTTCTTTATCCAAAGAAGAGAAGAGGCTTTTTTTAGCGTGAAAAAATGAAATAACGAATTCCTATCACTTTATCACTTGTGGATTCCTATGCATTTGAAGGAACGTCCTCCATCTTTTTTTCGAAAATGGCTGATAAAAGAGCTGCTCCAATTCCTCGAACTGTGCTTCATTCAGATGGAGATGGAGCGCTCTTTTCGCTATTTTGGCGGCAGGCGTGGAAGAAGATTTCCGTCCTCCAGCTTTTCGTTTGATTGGAATATGAAATTGCAGCAGATCTTCGAGCTGATTCCAGCCTTCCCAACTGAGCCTACCTCCGCGTTTCCAGTCGATGGCATAGAGGGCATAATAAGCATGTGCTTCTGTTTGTTTGGTAGCAATAATCCAGATGGAAGGAATAAGCTTTTCCCGTTGTCTTCGATTCATCGAATGGCTCCTTCTTTGAACACGATCATATCTCGATTCTTAATATAAAGGATACCCACTATATGTATCAAGCAGGTTGAGTGTCTATACACGTTCAGCATAATTGCAAAAAGTCGTGTGAAATTCCTCTTGATTTGCAGGATCGTCTTCATTAAAATGAAGATATAAAAATAATTTTCTTGATTTATTTAAAATAAATAAAAATAATTTTCATGCAAGTGAGGTCCTTATGGCAGCTATATTACGTGCGTTGCAGCAAGAACTGAATAATCTTCCGTCTCAGGAGCGCCGTATTGCGGAAGTCATTATGCAATCTCCATCGGATATTCCCGGCTGGACGATTAGTCATCTGGCAGAGCAGAGTGGAACGAGTGCGGCGACGGTTACCCGCTTTTGCAAGTCGTTTCATTTCAAAGGTTTTCCCGATTTCAAAATGAAGCTCGCGGCAGAATTGTCCCACGCTTCAGAGGAAACGGCGTATCAGGATATTGTCGCGGGCAACCCGCTCTCCAAAATTGTCGAAGCTATTGAAGCCAATCACCTCGCGTCTATTGCAGATACGACCCGTTTGCTGGATCTGGGCAGATTGGAGCACGCAGTGCAATTATTGTGCCAGGCTCGCCGCATTGATCTGTACGGTGTGGCTACCTCGTCGATTGTTACACAGGATTTCTATCAGAAATTGGTGCGGATTGGAAAAAATTGTACTGCTTTCTCAGACTCCCATATGCAGATTACATCCGCATCTTCGCTCGCCGAGGGAGATGTGGCGATGGCCGTATCCTATTCAGGCGAAACACCCGAAACCATCGATGCTCTGCATTGTGCCAAACAGGCCGGAGCTTCTACGATTTCACTGACTTCCTATGGCAGTAACACGCTCGCAACGGAATCCGACATTCCACTGTTCACCTCTTCTCTGGAGGAAGGCATGAGACGTGGAGATATGGCTTCACGCATTGCACTGCTGCATGTAGTCGATATTTTGTTCACAGGCATGGTAAGTGCCGACTTCGACCGTTTTATCCCCAGATTGGAACAATCCTATCACAACGTGCAGTCCTATCGCGTACAACACAACGGAGGTGCTTAAACAGATGAATATACGTATTTTTGAAAATGAAGAAGATTTGAATGCCACGGGTGCAGGAGTCATCGCCAGTTTATTGCAGACCAAACCACGTGCAGTCCTCGGACTTGCAACGGGAAGTTCGCCTGTAGGCATATATAAACAGCTTATAACGTTGTATCAAAAGGGACTGGTCAGCTTCTCGCAGGCTTCTTCATTCAATCTGGATGAGTATGTAGGGCTTCCAACAGAGCATCGCGAAAGTTACCGCAGTTTTATGAACGAACAATTATTCCATCATATTGATATGGATCTGGCCAGAACGCATGTGCCTGATGGTCAGGCTGCCGATCTGGAACAGGAATGTAAATCCTATGAACAGCGGCTGGACGATCGTGGACCGGTAGACTTACAACTATTGGGCATTGGACATAATGGTCATATTGGTTTCAATGAACCGGGAACTGAATTAACTGGACGCACACATGTTGTGGACCTGAAAGAAGAAACGCGAAAAGCAAATGCACGTTTCTTCGATAGCATCGATGAGGTTCCGGCTCAGGCGATCACGATGGGCGTCGGTACCATTTTGAAAGCCAAACAGATTCTGCTCATTGCCCGTGGCGAGGAAAAAGCCGAGATTATTCGCGAGGCGTTTATGGGTCCAATCACAACGGCCTGTCCTGCATCACTTTTGCAATGTCATCCGAATGTGGTGGTATTGCTGGATCGTGCCGCTGGGAGGCTGGTGAGATGATCGGAACGAATAGCCGTGAACCTGTGAGCCAGCATGATGAAAATATTTCGCTTCTCCGAGGCAGACTGCTCCTTGCAGATGAGATATTGGAAGACGGTTTATTAGCCTGGAGGGATGGCAAAATCCTCTATGCTGGAGTACCAGAAGGTCTGCCCGAACAGATTCGGAGAGAGGCAGTGTCTATACCTGTACCGGAACGCGGCCTCATTGTGCCTGGATTCATCGATATCCATGTGCATGGTGGGAACGGAGAAGACTTTATGGATGCAAGCCCGGAGGTGCTGGACAAGATCACATCTTTTCATAGTACGCAGGGCACGACAGCGATGCTTGCGACTTCGATGACGGCTCCGAAAGAGAGACTGGATAACGTACTTGCTGAGGTTAACCGCTACCGTTCTGTTGACATGCCATATGCACAGCTTGAGGGTGTGCACCTGGAAGGTCCCTTTTTCAGTCCGAAATGGCCTGGTGCGCAAAATCCGGAACATATCATGCTGCCTGATGTATCCTGGCTTGAAGCATGGGAAAAGCAATATCCGGGCCTAATCCGTCAAGTTACGTTGGCACCGGAACGTGAGGGAGCACTGGAAGTCATCTCATGGCTGCGGGAACAGCGGATTACAGCGGCACTCGGCCACACCGATGCGACCTATGAAGAAGTGGAGCGGGCAGTGGAAGCCGGACTGCATCATGCGGTACATACGTTCAATGCCATGACACCGCTGCATCACCGGTTACCCGGGGCTACGGGAGCCGTGCTGAGTGATCCACGCATCAGTGCCGAGGTGATTGCCGATGGTATTCACGTACACCCTGCGGCGATCTCGATCCTCGCTCAGTTGAAGCAACATGACCATCAGCTCGTGTTGATCACAGATGCCATGTCTGCTGCGGGATTGGATAATGGGGAGTACAAAATCGGCGATCTACCCGTCATCGTCAAGCATGGCGAAGCCAGACTGAAGGACGGCGGCGCACTGGCGGGAAGTACACTGACGATGATTCGCGGTTTCCGTTACCTGGTGCAGGAAGTGGGCTTGAGTCTGAACGCTGCATCACGCGCAGCAAGTCTGACCCCGGCACGACTGCTGGGTATTGATCACCGGACAGGTTCCCTGGCTCAAGGAAAGCAGGCAGATATTATTTTGCTGAATGCGGAGCTGGATATTGAAGGTGTGTGGGTGAAGGGCAGACGGATTAGTGAGTAAGCTAATTTGTTTAAGATGTGAGGAATAAGGAAAAGATAATTTTTTAGTGTTAGAATAATATTTGTTGTTAGGCTTAAATTTTTCCATTGGACGTGTACTCATGCTAAGATGTTAAAAGCTCATGGTGCTTTATTTTGTATGAATGTTTGTTATCTACGAACTTTCATTATAAATGAATGCGTACATGGGCTATTTATAATTTCAGCATTGTTTCCCACATAGTATAATCAAATTATGTAGAGACTGTATTAGGAATAAACAGTAGAAATTTTATGGGGGAAATCTATATGGCTATCGCTGAATCGGGAGGTCCAACAACCCAATCTGGAATTTTGTATCAAAATGGAATAGCTGCTTTGTACATTGGGAAAATGCTTGATTCAAGACGGGGTAAAACGTCTAAAAAAATTGTCGAAGTTAGAGTAGAAGCTCCTGAACATGTGGATGATATTGTTATTACCTATGCGAATGGTACAAAGAGATATATTCAAGTAAAAGAGTCAGTAAAGAAGAGTAATAAAATAGATAGCCCTTGGGGTAAGATGTGGACTGATTTTGAAGCCCAATTTAATAGTAGTTCTTTTTCAAAAGGAAGAGACAAATTAATTCTATACTGTGGTTTACACAAGGATGAGATTGTTTTAACTCAGCATCTGGCTAAACGAGCATGCTCATGCAAAAGCTTTGAGGAGTGGCAAGGTAGACTTAACGGAGCAGATGTAGCATTACTTGACCACTTGAGAGCCTTTCTGTCAACTGAATTAAACAATAACAACGACCTCTTACTTCTGTTCTTTTCGAGTATAGATGTAAGCATTTACACTAGAGAGGTTGTAGAAGCCGATTTAATATTGCTTCGGATGCCAGAGTCTAACCATACGGCTTCTGTATTGTTCTCACTCTTACGAGACAGAGTGGGAGATGTTGCTCGAATTCGCGGTACACACACATCTGAAAACCTGAAGGATTGGCTTGGAGAAAACAATATTTTAATATCAGAACCAGTGTCTCATGCAGAGTTACGTTCTTCCATTTATTCATGTAGTTCTATTTTGAGATATCAAAAAAACACGTTAGGGAAAACGGGTATAACTGTTTCGAGGGAGATTCACAAAGATATTTCTGAATGGCTTCTTAAAACAACTGATGAGAATCCTCTCGGGGTTCTTCTGGATCTGGCCGGTACTGGAAAAAGCGTACTCCTTCAAGAAATCCTTATGGAAATGCAAAATCAAGAAGTAAATGTTCTCGCAATTAAAGCAGACCAGCAGCTCTCAGGTGTAAAAAGTATGGAAGATATACAGACCAAGCTTGATCTCCCTTTTCGTGTAGAACGGCTTGTAAGTAATCTATCGGTCAGTAAACCATTTGTTGTGTTGATAGACCAAATTGATGCCCTTTCTTTGTCCATTGCTCATGATCAGCAGGCATTAAATATGACGTTAGACCTAATTTCAAGATTGCGTTCGATTCCAAACGTACGAATTCTCATTAGTTGTCGAAAATTCGATTTTGAGAGTGATCCTAGATTGAAAAATATAGAGAATAACAAAGTATTCTCTATTGGAGAATTTTCCGAAAATGAGGTCAAGGTAGCTCTCGGCAAAGTAGGTTTAGAGTACACTTTATTGCTGCCTTCAACCCAAAAGTTGTTAAAGATCCCGTTACATTTAAATCTTTTTCTTATGGCCTATGAAACTGTAGAAGATAAATTAGTACTACAAGATAGAGGCTTGTCAAGTCTTCAAGAGCTGTATCAGCTATTGTGGGAACAGGTTATTATGAAGCAACAATCTGATTCACCACGTTCTTGGGAGCGAGAACAAGTTCTAACTCATATGGCACAATATATGGATCGTGAACAGAAGATTACTATGCCCAAATCTTTTTTCACTCAGAGGGAGACAAATGAGTTGGAAGGCGCTCTCAACTGGTTGCTAAGTGAAGGCATAATATTTAGCGAAGGAAACCTACTTAGTTTTTTTCATCAAACTTTCTTTGATTACTGCTATGCAAGAGATTTTAATCAGCAGGGTTGTTCGTTGGTGGACACTTTAATAGCATCCCCTCAAGGCTTGTTTCAGCGCCCTCAGTTGGTACAAGTGTTATCGTACCTACGAGGACAGCAGAACCAACGCCCTTACCTTTTACAACTTAACGAGCTTCTGAAGACTGATAATTTACGCTATCATCTAAAAAATCATTTGTATCGATGGTTTGCAAGTATTTCTAATCCAACGGAACAGGAATGGAGATTACTCAAGCGAATGTCTGTTGATTTGAGCATACGCTCCCAATTATTACAATTTTCATATGGAAACCCAGGATGGTTTGATTATTGGAGGGTCGACGTACTATCGGAGTTATTGGATAGTAATGAAGAAGATAAAGAAATTGAAGCCTTCCATTATCTATGTTCGATGGTGAACATAAGACAAGAAGAGGTCATGAAGTTTCTACATCCTTATTATACAAAGTGTCAGCATTTGGAGAAGATTGTTTGTGATATTATCCTACAAATTCGCGTATGGAAGAGTCCTGAAGCTGTGAAATTTTTGGAAACTGTAATCATGAAAAAGATAGAGCTGGATAACAATTATTCATACTTTGGTTGGGAGGAACTTGTACATTATGATCCAAAAGCAGTATGCCGGATTATTCGCAATTTTATGTTTGGGGCTTTAGAAGCTTATAAAAAGAAGAGACACGAACGTAAGCAAGCGCAGAGTTCCACTCATGAGTTCAGTTTTATTTCTCTAAAGGGAGAAATGAACAAACTGGTTTCAACGACACTTGAGGAGGCTTTTCAAGTTGTAGTGAATAAGGAGGCGTTATATTTTTTAGACAGCTTCATTCCTTGGCTTAATGAAGCGGTTAAAGTAGATTACTATGATCGTCCGGTATTCAATGAAACTTTCATTTCAGATTCACTATTTAGGCATTGGTATGATAGGGTTTTAGTCGAATTCGATAGTGTACTGCAGGATGTATGTGTAAAAGCGTTATTAAAAGTAGCACATGATGCGCCTCAAGCATTTATTGAAAGAATCGAATCCTTGTCCGAAATGCCTTATGAATCAATACAGTTTTTAGTTGCTCATATATTGCGTCAAGTACCAGGTCAATATCTAGCTCTTTCACTGCAATTTCTGTTAGGTGATCCTCGTAGGTTAAGCATTGGTCATGAGGATTTTGAGAGTAGACATTTAATTATAGCTATAGTTCCGTATTTAAAAGAATCTGAGTGTCGAGCTTTAGAGAATTTTATATTAACCAGATTGCCTATAATAAAGGAATGGAAACGAGATGGATATCGGTTTCATGATCGTAGCCAATTGGGATTACTGGAGGCTATGTCTTGGGAGAAACTTAGTTCTAAAGGTAAAAAACGATTTCAGGAACTGGGAAGGAAATTTCCTGATTACTCTATAAACGATAACCCTCGTCGAATGAGAAGTGGAGCAATAGGTTCTCCAATTAACAGAGAGTCGGCTCGGAAAATGACTGACCTACAATGGATGAGAGCAATGTCTAAATATCAAGGAAAGGTTAGACACTCGGAATGGTTAAAAGGTGGGGCAGGGTCCTTGTCATCAGTGCTACAAGAGTTTGTGAAAGAGGAACCTCAGCGATTTTTTGAATTATTTAATTTGATAGAAATTGATCTTGACCAGCACTATGTAATTGCCTTCATAAATGGTTTTGCAGAATCAAGTAGTTCCTCTAACTTGTTATTTCAAGCAATTGTTCGTTTTGAAGATCATAATGATAGAAATGTACAACGCACCATTGCATGGGCTGTCCAAAAACACACAAATCAAAATGTGCCGAGTTTAACCATAAAACTGATGAACAAATATTTGTATGATGAGACATTAACAGAAACTGAATATATTAAAAAACCTTCATCAGCATATCTTAATACAGTTCGAGGTTCTGCAATGTATGCTTTAATGAAGATTTACAAAGATCAGGAATGTGAGAAGTGGGGTATCCTTAATTATGCAGCTCGTAGTAGCGATATATCTTTAAGGGCTGGTGCTATTGAAGAATTACCCTATATGATTCGTTATGATCGTGAGCGTACAATAGATTTATTTGAGCAAACTGTTGATGGATACACTCAATTATATCAGATGTCAGATACACACGAATTCGTTTACTGGGCAATGGGAAAACCGTTTGAACGTTTGATTCCGTTTCTGAATGGATTCCTAGTTGAAGAGAATGAGGATAGCCAACAACGAGGAGCGGAACTCGTTGCTTTATCTTATATTTCAAATGATTTGTTCGAGAGTCAATTGATTAATAAACAAATGGAAAAATTATTGAAACAAGTAATCGTTGGGAATGTTGCTCACCGTCGAGGGGTTGCTAGGATATTTTCTTATAATGTACTAGATGATTCACCAGATGAGTTTCTTATAAATGGGTTATACAAGTTTATGAATGATGAAGACGAAGAGGTACGTCGTCAGGCAACTTTTTTCTTGTATGACATTAAGAAGAAAAATCGAAATCTTAGTAAAACTCTTCGTGATTTGATTTTGGTCTTGGTTCAATCAAAATCCGTGACTCACATCGGATATCAATTGGGTAAAATTATATGGGAGAGTGCACTTGATTATCCAGAGTGGGCATTGACCGTCATTAAAAAGTTGTTAATGAATGAACATGTTCGAAATAAAGAGGAAAGAGGAATTATGAATATTAAAGACTTGGTGTATGCAGTTTTAAATATTTATACTGATCCATTATCTGATGAAGAACTTCAGAATCGAGCAATGGATACTTTCGATAATTTAATGGAGTTGTATTCCATGCAAGCTCAATCTGTTCTAGCTGAGTGGGATCGTCACTAGAGCGTTGAACTATTTTAAATAATTATCATTGATGTATGTTTTAATAGAATTGGTAAGAAGAACAAGTAGCTTATTATTGTGTAGACTTGACTCTGAACATACTGCTGATAACAGACAACCCCTTGCACAATATGTTAAAATAGATCTCAAAAAGACGGGATCTGCGGATCACGCATAACGGAGGCGTGAAACATGGAACGTAACGCTATGCTCGAACATGATCCGTTCATCACAGTGTTGGCGGAGAAGTTGCACATACACGGATATTATGCCTTTTATGGCGAGCATTACAATGAGACCGATATGGAGCAGTACCGCAGGCATCTGTTCACATCATTCAGCAACATCGTATGGGTAGAGCTGGATGCACGCAAAAAGTATATGATTGTGGACCATCGTGGACGCAACACGGTCATGAAACTGATCGAAGGTATGCTGAACACGCGCAGAATTCTGCGAGCGAACCAGGCAATGGCGGGCACGGACACCTCTGGAGTCCAGCAGGAGATCGCGCATTTATCCAAGCTTGTGCACATGCTGAAATTTACGAGTTTCCGCACATAAGTGGCGTGAGTAGCGCTAACGAACCTGTGAAGCCTTATTTCCAATGATTTTGCTGTCATACAAAATGTAACGAATCTCAGATACGCATTTAGTACAATTTAGTGATATTCTGCTACCCAAACATGCTTACAGCACAAATAAAGTGTCTATGATTCGTTAGATTTTCAAACCTGCGAAATTTCAAGTAATAAGGCTTGTGAGGTTTTTTAGACGACTGTTGTGCATTCTCGATTAAGGTTATGTGTGTTATGTGTCAGTCCTAGATAGTAAACAGTAAATGAAAGAGAGAGTCCTGTCATCGCTGACGGAACTCTCTTTATTTTCTTTATACAACGACTCTTCAGTTCAGCAACAACCATATTCACTCATGGAATCGTTCAACGGGGATGCAAGCTTCTGAAGCTAACTCATGTATTAACTCTTATCTTACTAGTTTGGCACAATCAATAGAATTATGATAACAAAGCTTCCTAAAAGATCACAAAGTTACTCACCGAATCCTACAGATATCTCCAAAGATCTATCCGCATCCACAGATCCATCCAACATTCCTTCATTCATCTTATGTCTGAATCGTCATTAAAAGCAGTTATCTAAACGAAGTTACAAAACTGCTGAACAGCGTCCGAACATCATACTGATACTTGTTGATCGGCTCAATCGGCCGGTTCTCTCCGAGAAGAGTGTAGACGGCGATCCGTGCTGCCCGGACTGAATATTCTTCGGTGAATACCACGTCATCGGGAATTTCGCAGAATTGGCTAATGAAGGCCAGGTTAGTGGAGCCATCAGGCACAACCTTTGGTCGATCGCTGTTCAGTCTTGGCATGAATTGCGCTGTAATGTAAGGCATCATGCATGGAATACAGTTGGCGGTAGCCATGATGGCCTCTTGATGTTCCTGGAAATGAAGATGGCCGATCAACTCCTGCATAATCTCTTCCCCGGTACAATCGCACATTCTTTTTTTCACGTAGTCGCCCACGTTATCCGGGAATAATCCGTATCCCCAGAATACGTTGACATGCTCAGGCTGACCGCGGAAGTGCGGTTGAAAGGCCAGAACGACAGACATGAACCAGCTGGAATCCTTGAAAGTAACCAGAGCACCAGTACCTGCCCGGTTGCGTGTGAATTTCTCCATCAGATCAAAGAAAACCGAATCCTGGAAGGTGACCGTAAACGATTCCCATTTGGACTCATCCACATGATCATTAAAAGAAGAAGGGTTGCCTAGCAACGGTTTCTTGGCGGCAATGTTCTCCCACAGCTTCCATGAGCTGCCCTTGCCTTTCAGTTGTGGAGCTGAAGTCATGGAGCCGAGGTCGGCACCTTCGGTCATCGAACCGTTCGTGACAATGACCAGATCGCCTTCATGAATGTCGATGATCTCCTCGGTACCGTCACGTCTTACATGCATCCGACTTACCGTAATGCCCTCGCCGTCTTTGAAATCCAGATCAGTAACCGTGCATTTCAGCGTGAAATCTACGCCAAACGGCTCAAGGTAGTTATGCAATGGGAGGATGATTGAGTCATATTGGTTGAAGGGCGTGCGGGTAACACCTTCCAGCGTTTGGATTCTCGGGAATTCGTGAAAAAAGCGAAGCATGTATCTTTTGAATTCCACGGCGCTATGCCAAGGTTGGAAGGCGAAGGTGGTCGCCCACATATACCAGAAGTTCGTTTTGAAAAAATGAGGGCCAAACCAGTCGTTAATTCGCAATTTCCCCAGCGTGTCTTCAGGAGTAATAATCAGTTTGCCCATCGCCAACCTGTCCGCCATATCAAAACCCATGGAGAGCACATCTTCGACCTTACCGTCACGGTTAATGAGCCGCGCATTGGAATGTGTGGGATTGGCATCGTCAAATTCGGTAATTTCCTGTCGGACAGATATGCCCGGACGGTCGATGGAAGGGATGGAAGCCAGCAACTCCCACAGATTCTCATAGGCCTCGTCATTGAGCATCCGTCCGCCACGGATGATATATCCTTGATCGGGATTACCAGCTCCGTCATTGCTGCCGCCAAGAATCGGCATTTCTTCGATAATGTGAATATGTTCTCCGGGAAAGTCACAATCTCTAACCAGATAAGCTGCACCCGCCAAAGATGCAATGCCGCCGCCTACAAAATAGACCTGTTTATTACCATGTTCTTTCTTCACGATCATTCGCCTCCAAAAGTTACTGTAATCACATCCCTAATGTAAACCTTGCAGGTCCCGTAAGGTATGATCAAAAGAAAGGGAGTGTCCAGTTTTTGGTCACTTTTGGAAAAGTGTCTAAAACCTAGGCTTAGATCACATACGAAAAAAGCCGCGCATCCTAATCAGATGGCAGCTTATTCTCATACTTGTGCAGTGCCCTCAGGACATTGCCTTCGATCAGCTCGCTGAGCTTCTCAATAATCTGTTTTGGCGGTTCTTGCATGTCGCCTCTCATCCACTGAATGATCAGCCCAGTAAAGGCCAGGGTATAGAAGTTGGCGACAAACTCTTTGTCTTCACTGCGGACCTTAATCCCACAGGCCAGCTCATCAATAACACCCATGATCAGATCATGAGTTACTTCATAGAGGTATACATCCAAGTGGGTGCGCCCGAGCGAGTTGAGCGTGTTGCAGCAGAACGTTTTGTTGTTCTCGATGTAACAAAAGATTTTATAGAATCCGTCCGTCCATGTGCTGTAGCTTCGGTACTCCGTAAGACTCTCCACCGCTTCAGTCTGATAGATCCACCCAAGCAGCGCGTAAATATCCTGAAAATGATAATAAAAGGTTTGCCGGTTCACGCCGCAATGGTCAACCAGATGTTTGACCGTAATCTTGTTCAGTGGAGTATGCTCCATTAGTAATTTAAGCGAGTGAGCCAGCGCATTTTTGGTCAGGTGAGAAGCAGACACAACATTCACCTCATCATTTTGGATTAGCTTGCCGGGGCGCAACAGCACGTAAACACTCATGGCAAAAGCCCTGCGCCGAAGTCGCTAAGCACAAACAAGTCAAAACGCAGGAATCCCGAAAGACCCCCCATCCAGATATACCCTTGTAGCTATCAACATCTTCGTACCCGATCCACATCATACTCCATAAGGGTGCATTCTAAATATTGAGTATCAATCGATTCAACCAAACAGCGGAAGAGCACCGCTTGAGTTATCTCTATCACAAATCCTTAAAAATTAATCGTCGTCAAAAACCAGTCACAATAAAGCAACCACGGTAAGAGCCTGAAACCTAGTGAAGGAGACCGAATCAAAAAAAAAGGACTATAAGGTCGCTTATGTTATCTCTAATATACTAAACCATTAAAACCGAGACCCCGTCTATAAAATCAGTCATAGGAACAACGATAACGAAGTTATCGAGAAAAAAATCGAAAAAGTGTTCAGTAGCCCATCGTTAAGGTAATCTATCACACTAACCCATCAAAGTGAGACTCAATCCTTCGAAGCAGCCATGATAAAGCAAGCTGTACGTAATGATCGAGACAAAATCAAGAAACGTCCTATAGGGCTGCCATGTTGTTATCACTAATACACTAACCCATTTAAAAGTAAGTCTCCATCGTCTCCATCATAAAAAGAGACCATGAAAAAAAACTACAATTTCACCAAAGAACCAAAGAACAAAGAATAAAGAAACAAAATAAATAACAAAAAAACGACCCGAAGGCCGTTCTTTGTTTTCCCCATTACACTAACCAATCAATAGTTAGGCTCAATCTTTAAAATCAGTCATGCGAGAAGCTGCAACGTAGTGGAGGGGACGAAATCGATTCTGAAGAAGCGGAGCGTTCGCCTTTATCGTCGGATTTTACCCTTTGAGAAGGGGAATCCAAAAAATCCGACGATAACAGCGATCTAAAGAACGATTCGGCCCCGGAACGTCCACTCAGCACGCTCTCATGAACTGGTTTTAAACACGATGATTACAAACTCTTCAAGAACTGAACAATCGTCAACAACCCTTTATCAAAGTTCTCCAGGTTGAAGTGCTCGTTCGGTGCATGCAGGTTCTCATCCGGTAAACCAAAGCCCATCATAACAGCAGGGATTTCGAGTACACGGGAGAGCTTCTCAACAATCGGAATGGAGCCGCCATCTTTGGTAAAGAGGGCACGAACGCCATACACGTGCTCATACGCATCTGCCGCTTTTTGCAGAATTGGATTCGAAGGATCGGTATTGAAAGCGAAAGCTTTCTCGATCTGTTTCACATGCAGCGTTGCACCCGGTTGAACGTGAGCGCGCAGATGTGCTTCGATACGATCCAATACATGTTGTGGATCTTGATCCGCCACGAGGCGGCAGGTGATTTTGGCATGAGCTTCCTTTGGAATAACCGTTTTGCTACCTTCGCCTTGGAAACCACCCCATACGCCGTTCAATTCCAATGTTGGACGAGCGCCAACACGTTCCACGAACGAGTAACCTTCTTCGCCGTACAATTGCTCCAGCCCGAGGTCTTGACGAAGCTGTTCTTCATTGAAGCCCTGTTTTACAAATTCTTCTCTCATCTCAGGAGACAGTGGCAGTACGCCGTCGTAGAAACCATCTACACTTACACGGCCTTGCTCATCATGCAACGAAGCGAGCAGGGACACGAGTGCATGCAGTGCGTTGGGTACACCGCCACCAAATGAACCGGAGTGCAAGTCGGTATTGGCTGTGTTCAGATCCACATGCATGGAACATAGGCCGCGCAGGCCAGTGGAGATTGCCGGTTTTCCTTTTTCAAGCAGGGACGTATCCGAGATCAGTACCATGTCTGCACGCAGCTTGTCTGTATGTTCATTCAGATAGATGGGCAGGTTCGGGCTGGAGATTTCCTCTTCACCTTCGATACAGAACTTGATATTAACTGGAAGTTCCTTGTTTTCGGCGAGAATGGCTTCAACTGCCTTGATATGTAGGAAGATCTGTCCTTTGTCATCCGTCGCGCCGCGGGCATACAGCTTGCCATCACGAACGGTAGGTTCGAACGGAGGCGTCTCCCACAGGTTAAGCGGATCAACAGGTTGTACATCATAGTGTCCATAGATCAGAGCCGTTGGTTTGCCGGGTGCATGCAGGTGATCTGCATAGACAATCGGATGTCCAGCCGTTTGAATGACCTCAACGTTTTCCATGCCTGCACGTGTGAGCGCATCTGCTGCCCATTGTGCTGCACGATTAATATCCTCTTTATGCTCTGAAATGGCAGAGATACTTGGAATGGACAACCATTCATTCAGTTCTGCCAGGTGTTTTTCTCTATTTTGTTCAAAATAAGTCTGTTCTTTCATTAAAAAGGCCTCCTTCATGTTTGCTATATCTCATTGTAATCCATTTTGTCATGTTAATAAAACATTGGTTAAAAAAATGATCGGTTACAGATCGTTTCATTCACCTGAGGATTGTGCGTATAATACAAGAAAAGGATTTCATCCATATATTCTCAGGGGAGTTGAGGAAGTTTCCATGACAGTCAGACCCGATGCAAGCAGGCAGGTGAGCAGCGATGGAACCGACTAGGAGCGATCGAATATTTGGCAGATTCAAGCGGTTATCCGATTTGAAGGCTGGAAGGCATAAAGGACGATTTTATCGAAACAGCCTCATGCTTATTTTACTCATTGCCAGCATTCCCGGACTAATCACAGGTATCGTCATGTATCAACAGGTTGTTGGCCGGATGGAAACCGAGTTCAATCAGATGCATCAGAACCAGATCGAGAACCGGGCACGCAATGTGGATGACCAGCTGGCTTATCTGGAGATGAACTTATCCCATTGGGCTTTTGAGCCGAGGTTTGGCAATGCACTACGAACGCTGGATTTTGTGTATTATTTTAATGAAACACAGGAGATTGTGACTACCTTATACGTGTTACAAGGTTCCCATCCACTGATCAAGTCAGCACAGCTGTATTTGCAGGAACCGAAGCCAATCTTGTTTAATCGGGATTATACCGAATTGAACGATGAAGCGAAAGTACAAGCCTATGATCGTTACCTTTCCATGGGGAACCACGTGTACTGGACAGACTGGGTTTCCAGCATCAACAGTGATACCGAACCTTCGACCAACGATAGTCCACTGCATACGGATGCAGGCAATGCACTTGTTCTAGTACATAAGATACCGGGGGAGAGCATTAATCCGTTTGGTGCACTGATCATCACGCTGGATAACGAGAAAGTCGCCAGTTTATTGAAAACGCTTACTCCGTATGACGAAGGTTTAACGTTCCTTATGGATCAGGAAGGAAACACACTGGTTACCGGGAATCCGGGAACGGCGGGAGAGACTTCTGCTTTTGAGCAGCAGCTAAAAGAAGAAGTAGCCCTGCATGCGGGCAGCCGCTCATTCCTGTTCCGATATGAGGATCAGACCTATTCTGTCTCATACGGCTCATTGAGTCGGATCGATTCAGACTGGACTTACGTCTCCGCAGCACCTTTGACCTCAGTCACTTCGCCAGTAAAACTGGTATCCAAAATCATCGTCATTGCCAGTGCAGGCAGTCTCATCCTGGGATTATTGTTATCCTGGTTTGCTTCACGCCGAATCTATTCGCCTGTAGCGCGGATGCTGCATCTGCTTACGCCTGGCAGAAACGAAACAACACCAACGGATGCCAAACTGGACGAGTTTGAGCTGCTGGAGCAACAGTGGAACGAACTGACCTCCCGCAGTGTTACGGCACATCGCCAATTGCAGGAGCAGCTTCCCCATCTGCGTGACAGTTTTGTCTTACAACTTGTGCAGGGGCATCTATATGCCTATAACGAGCAGGATCTTCAGCAGCGGATGCGTCATCTCGGATTTGAGCTGGAGGGTCAGCAGTATCTGCTGGTGCAGATGTATTTTACGGGGTACGAGCAGCTGCAAGGCAGATTTGGAAGCCAGGACACAGGATTAGTCACCTTTGCAGCCGTGAATATCACTCAGGAAGTGGCGAAAAATTATTTCAGGCAGATCAGTGTCATGAACTTTCATGACCTGTCTTCCGCCATGCTTGTGATCGCTCCTCAGGACGAACCTGTGAAGTCACAAGCGCTGTTATGGGGACAGGAACTGGTGGAAGTCATTGGACGTACGCTCAAAATGAAGGTGACCTTGATGGTCAGTCGCCCGGCAGCTTCACTTCAGGAACTGCCCGGACGATTCTTCGAGATGGAACAGGCCGTGGCTTATCGCAGTGTGGAGGAAGGAAGTCAGATCCTCGATCTGGAGGATGAGGAGTGTTTCCGCAGAAATGAAGCAGCTTCCTATCCGCTTGGGCTGGAACGGGAGTTGTTACAGGCGGTCAGGCTGGGCAAACAAGCCGAAGCGGAACGTGTGCTGGAACAATTCATGAGTGAGATTACACGGACGGGCAGTACCGAATTCCAAGTTCAGCAAATGATGCTTCAATTGCTCGGCAGTATTCAGCACATGATGCTGCAAACGGGTGTCACACCTTATAAACTGTTTGGTGGTTACAACATGTATGAGCAACTATCCGGTATTCGTGAACCTGTACAGATGAGGCAATGGATGATGAATGAGGTATTCATACCTTATATACAAGAGGTTGAAGTCCGATCGCAGGAACCGCTGAAACTGGTGGTGGAACGAACGATGTTGTATATCGATACACATTACCGCAGCGACATTTCGCTGGAAAACTGTGCTGACGAGGAACAGATGACACCCTATGCACTGAGTAAGGCTTTCAAACAGGTATCGGGCATCAATTTTATTGATTATCTGACACGTGTGAGAATGGATGCGGCGAAGCAATTGTTACGGGAGACAACGATGAAAATCAATGATGTTGCGGCGGCTGTGGGATATCAGCATAGTTATTTTAATCGGATTTTCAAGAAACAGGAGGGAGTTACACCGAGTCAGTATCGCGATCAATGGTTTGGACAATAACCGTTTATATCTTTGTCATTTGCAGACCGGCATTCAGCTTTAATGGATGTCCGGTTTTTTCTTTTTTTACCGTGATACAAAGAAGGATAAACCCGCAAAAATGTGCAATTCTACCTGCTACGTTATGTGCAATTTCTTGTGAAAATGGCGTTATAGCGGGATTTTCGGTCATCATGCCACAGCAATGCAAAAAATGAAGGTTGCCGGAAAAAGATCGGCTGTATAGTCTGAGTATCAGGTTAATTGATAACGCTTACATCATTGAGGGAGGGGAGACATGATGAACGGGAAGACGGACTGGAATACCAACGGCACTGCAACTGCTCAAGCGGATATGGCAACAAGACCATTAAAACAGGAGTCCAATTGGAAAAGGCAGATTAAACGAAACAAGTGGTTATATGTGCTTGTGCTTCCCGGCTTTTTGTACTTTGTCATCTTTAAATACTTGCCCATGTGGGGGATCATCATTGCCTTTCAGGACTACCAGCCTTTCCTGGGCATCCGGGAGAGTAACTGGGTAGGGCTAGAGAACTTTACGAACTTTTTCTCCAATCCAGACTTCTATCGACTATTACGCAATACGCTGGTCCTTGCCCTGTATGATCTTATCTTCTTTTTCCCGGCACCAATCATTATCGCTTTGTTATTAAATGAAATTCGGGTCGCTTTCTTCAAAAGAACGATTCAAACGCTGGTCTATGTACCCCATTTTGTATCGATGGTTATTATCGCGAGTATCACGTACGTGTTCCTGACCCCGCAGGGCGGGGTGTTATACGACCTGATCGCCTGGATTACAGGCAAGCCTATTGATGTACTCTCCAGCCCGGGTTCGTTCCGCCCGCTCATTATTGTTCAGATGATGTGGAAGGAGATGGGTTGGGGCACAATCATTTTCTTGGCAGCCCTCGCAGGTGTCGATACGGAACAATATGAAGCCTCCATTGTGGATGGCGCTGGACGATTACGGCGGATGTGGCATATCACGCTTCCAGCCATTCGTACGACGATAGTCATTTTGCTCATTCTCAGACTGGGGAACTTCCTCGATACCGGCTTTGAACAGATCTATCTGATGACCAACTCCCTCAACCGGGATGTGGCCGACGTATTTGATACGTATGTGTACACGGTAGGGATTACGCAAGGTGCATTCAGTTACAGTACCGCTGTGGGACTATTCAAGTCTGTGGTGGGGATCATTCTGGTGCTTGGCAGTAATAAACTTGCGAAAAAATTCGGCCATCCCGGAATTTATTAAGGAGGAGCGCCCATGAACAGCCGTCTATACAACAGCCCTGCCGGCAAGGTATTTGATATCTTCAATTACGTCATGCTGGGGATTCTGGGCATATTAACCGTCCTTCCGTTCCTGTATATTATAGGGAATTCTTTCGCAACGGAAGCCGAGATCACCGAACGCAGTTTTTTCCTCATTCCGAAGGTGTTCTCCTTCAGTGCGTATGAGTATATTTTCTCCTCGTCCACGATCTTTCGCAGCATTGGTGTTTCCATTTTCATCACGGTGGCAGGTACATTGGTTAATCTGTTCTTCACACTAACGATGGCCTATCCACTATCCAGAAGTGACTTCTGGGGCCGTAATGTCATGATGAACATGGTGATTTTCTCGATGTTATTCGGTGGTGGCATGATTCCAACGTATCTCGTTATTCGTGGACTGGGACTGCTCGATTCTTACTGGGCCCTTATGCTTCCTGGCGCGATCAGCGCTTTTAACTTAATAGTTGTCAAAAACTTTTTTCAGCAAATGCCGCCCGGGCTGGAGGAAGCGGCCCGCATCGACGGCTGTTCGGATCTTGGGGTGCTGTGGCGAATCGTTCTGCCTTTATCGAAGCCGGTCATCGCCACATTTGCCTTGTTTTACGCCGTAGGACACTGGAACAACTTTTTCTCGGCACTGCTGTACATTTCCGACAGTGACAAATGGCCGCTGCAAGTCATGTTGAGACAGATCGTATTACTCTCGCAGGCCAGTGTCGGAGATATGGCTAACATGGACCCCAATTTTGTACAGCCACCAGAGCAGTCGATCAAAATGGCGGTGATCGTTGTGGGTACCATTCCGATTTTGCTAGTGTATCCGTTTTTGCAGAAGCATTTTGCCAAAGGTGTCATGTTAGGTTCAATCAAAGGCTAAAGCCAAGGGGGAGAACGTATGGGACAAAAAACGGGATTCAAAAAAGGTGCACTGCTACTCTCTGCTTCACTGGTACTAAGTACAATTCTGGGCGCATGCTCCACCGACAAAGAAGGTTCAGGAACCGCTGCGGGTGGCACTGATCAGATTACAATCATGCTGCCGAACTTTGAAGCGGAGAATCCGCCGGAGAATAGCCCAGTCATCCAGAAGCTTGAGGAATTGACCAAGGTGGATGTGAATCTGCAATGGGTGCCGAGCAGCTCGTACGAAGACAAATTCAACATTACACTGGCCTCGGGAAAGCTGCCTCAGATTATGGTGGTGTTAGGGAAGTCCCCAAGTTTCATTAATGCGGCACGAACCGGAGCATTCTGGGAGCTTGGTCCTTATCTGAAAGACTATCCGAATCTGAGTCAAATGAATGAGATCATCACCAACAATGCGTCAATCGATGGCAAAACCTATGGGATCTATCGGGCACGCGCCTTAGGACGTAATGGGGTCACAATCCGCAAAGATTGGCTGGAGAAGTTGGGGCTGGAAGAGCCAAAGACGATTGACGAATTTTACAATGTATTGAAAGCGTTCACGAAGGATGATCCAGACGGTAACGGCAAGGATGATACCTATGGTCTGGTTGCCAGCAAATTCACAGGCCCGTGGGATAACATGCAGGTATGGTTCGGTGCACCGAACAAATGGGGAGATGATGGCAGTGGAGGCCTGATCCCGGCGCATGAGACACCAGAATACATGGAAGCCCTGAAATTTTTCCGTCAAATTTATAGTGAGGGTCTGGTCAACAAGGACTTTGCCGTGATGGATGCGACCAAACTGCCTGATCCATTTGTGAATGGGCAAGCCGGTGTCATGGTGGATGTAGCAGATAATGCCCAGCGCATGGATCAGAAAATACTCGATAAAGACCCAAATGCGACAGGACGTGTAGACGTGCTGCAAGCGATGGAAGGTCCAAAGGGATTGCGTGATATGCCAACGTCTGGCTACTCCGGCCTGATTGCGATCTCCAAAAGCAGTGTCAAAACGGAAGAAGACCTAAAGAAGGTACTGAGCTTCCTGGATCAGCTGAATGAACCGGAATTGCAGGCATTGTTGTACAACGGACTGGAAGGTAAGCAATACGAGAAAAAAGAAGACTACATCGTACCGAGCACTGACAAGCTTGCGCTCCGCGACCTGCAGGGCTTAAATCAGATTTTGATGTTTGTGCCGGAAGACAGAACGCTTCGTGTACAACAGACACCTGTCCGTGAAAAGGTTGCACAAGTGCAGAAAGCCAACGAAGAGATTGTCATCGCCAATCCTGGCGAACCGCTGATCTCTGATGTTTATGCTCAGAAAGGACCGCAGCTGGACAATATCATTAACGATGCACGAATCAAATATATCGTAGGTCAGATTGATGAGAAAGGATTTGAAGATGCTGTTGCTCTGTGGAAGAACAACGGCGGAGACGATTATGTGAAAGAAGTCAATGAACTGTACGCAGCACTGAAGTAGTTGGAAATTATGACTTCCTGAATATGGTTTTTGATGTATAATCATAACGAAACAAACCTATATGAACTGAAATGAACGTTATTGGTAAAGTTAAACGACCACTCTTGAACATGCAGGGAGGAAGGCAATATGTGGAACGGGGATGCTTTTGAAAATCCCGAGGCGCAGTACAGGGTCCATCCCTTTTGGTTCTGGAACGGGGATATGGAAGAAGAGCAGGTTAAGCGGCAGGTGGCTGAGATGGCCACGCAAGGTGTAGGCGGATTCTTCATCTGTCCGCGTCAGGGACTACAGATTCCCTATCTCTCTGAAGCATGGTTTGATAAGGTGCGGATTGCAGTGGAAGCGGCGGCTGCTCACGGCATGCAGGTATGGTTATATGACGAATATCCATATCCAAGCGGGATGGCTGGCGGAGAAGTGACCCTTGATTTCCCTGAAGCGAAGCAGCGACAGCTCGTGCATCATCAACTGGTGGTTCAGGGTGGAGAAGCTGTGGATCTGCAGTTGCCATGGGGACGAGTGTTGGTTGCCAAGGCGATTCCCAAGGATGCGCAGGGCAAACGGTTATGGCATGAATCCATTGACTTGCGCAGTAAAATCGGCAATATCCAGACCGATCAAGTCTATCAGGAGACCGGACTCACTTCGTATAATCGTAAGCGTTTCTTCACCTATCGCACAGCGTTCCATATGTTGTGGGAAGTTCCGGCAGGTGATTGGGAGTTGATTATATTTCAGGAAAAAGAGATCGATGATTTCAAATATTACGGCAACTTTGTTGATCCTTGCCACAAGGAAGCGATGAGCCGTTTTATTGAACTGACACATGAGCGTTATAAGTCAGCGGTTGGAGATCGATTTGAAAGCGTAATCAAAGGTATGTTTTCGGATGAGATCGCACCGCTGGGCCGTATCCCCTGGTCACGACAGCTTCCCCGTTATTTCAATGAGCGTTGTGGTTATAGTCTGATCGATTCGCTACCGGCCCTGCTGTATGGTGATGTTCCGGACGCGCATCGAATTCGGTATGACTATTACCAGTCGCTGCACCTGCTTCTCCGGGAGTCCTATCACAAACAGGTGCATGATTGGTGTGAGGAAGCAGGAATCCAATATGCGGCTGAAGTGCCTGGCGTACGGATGACGACCCAGTTGTTCAGCCATATGCCAGGGGGGGATTCGGCACATGAGAAAATCGGACGATCCTTATCGTGGATTCTGGAACGATACGGTCAAAAGATGCGTGACAATCCCAAGATGGTCAGTTCGCTTGCCCGGCAATTGGGCCGAAGCCGCAATCTGATTGAATGTTTTCACAGTGTGGGCTGGTCGATGACGCTACAGGATGCCAAGTGGATGATCGATCGAATGGCCGCCATGGGTACCAATTTTTATAACTTTCACGCCTTTTTCTATACGATTGGTGGGCTGGCAAAGCATGATGCACCGCCATCTCAATTTTTGCAGAATCCCTATTGGAAGCATTTCGGGCAGTTGGGGGATTACACCGGACGTTTGAGCTATCTCATGAGCACCGGAGCAGCAGACATTCGTATTGCCGTGCTTGACCCAACGACGACATTCTGGAGTCTGATGGGTAATCCGCTGCATGGATTTGAATATAGCGGCGAAGACGAAGCAGAACGGGGACAATTGGATCGTCTAACGAAGGACTGGATGAGGATTACGACACATCTGCTCGAAAACAGACGTGACTATGATCACCTTGACCCCGAATTGTTGGCTGAAGCTGACTTAACGGATGGCATCATTCAGATCGGCGTTGCCCGTTATGACGTACTGATTCTGCCACCGATGCTGAATCTGGAGGCCGCGGCCTGGGAACAGGTGAAGCGATTTGTTCGGCAGGGAGGAACTGTCATCTCTGTTGGGATGCCTCCGTATATTGCGATCCAGCCGGGAAGTCCGGAGGGGGATGAAGCTGCCCAGTTCTTTGGTGCAGGCGAGCAGCCGCAAGAGGTGTACTGGGGCCGTAGCGGGTCAACAGATCATGATAACCGTGAAACCATGTGGCATCAGGGTGAGGGGAATGCCTATTTTCTACCCGCAGGAACGGGGCAGGGAGATGACTTTTCGCTGGAGCTAATCTCCCTCCTGCTCGATCAGGTATTGCCGGAACCCATCTGCTGGATCATGGAGGAAGAAAGTGCATCCCTGCTGATGCACACCCGTCAATTGTCCGATGGGGAGCGTATGGTTTTTTTGACCAATCAGGAGGGGCAGGACCTAAAGGGCCAATTAAAGCTGGTCGCCAGACAGCTGTGGGATGGAACGGAGCTGACAGAGAACACTTGTCTCGTGGCAGAACGACTCGATCTGGAGACAGGGCAGCTTCAGGCATTACCGTATACGAGCAGTGGCGGGGAATGGTGCATTTCACTAACGCTGGCGCCTTATGAAGCGCATGCTGTACGCCTTACTTTACAAGCTGCGAAGAAAGAGGCAGTACCAACGAAGGTGGATGTAGCAGACAAAACGGGTTCGACGTTCAGAGCGGATGTTTCGGCAGGGGCGAATCAAGCCTGTAAGATCAAAGTTCCTTCGGAAGGGCCATGGCGACTGGAAACGGTGCAGTCTAACATTTTGCGAATGGGACAATTCCATCTTCAGGCTTCCAATGCTAATGGAGTGATTCTGGAGAGTCAGCATGTAGCTGTAAAACCGTTTATTGATCAGGCGGCAGAATTATCGGAGCAGCAGCATCTGCCAGTCCAGTTTAATCAGGTATTTGGCACACCCAAGAAAGCATCCGTAGCCTATCCCATCGAATGCCGATATACGACCACATTTGAGCTGAGAACGGTATTGCCTGCATGCCTTCTATTCATGGACAGAGCGGCGATCTCAGGCATTTGGTCGATGGAGATTAATGGGCATTTGCTTGAAAAAGAACAATTCGATCCAATCGAAATAACCGACCACAATAACATCGCTTGTGATATCACGGAGTTGCTGCACAGCGGTCTCAACGAAATGACGGTGATTGTGCAGGTGACGAAAGATGAGGATGGCATCGTGGATCCCTTGTATCTACAGGGAAGATTCGGTGTGGAATTCCATCATGAAGGCATGGTTTCGCTTGTGCGAGAGTCGGATACGGCCCTTCGTATCGGGCCTGAACCTCAGCCTCTGTATCCCCATTATGCCGGGGAAATGAGTTATAAACGCACGTTCTGGCTGGATGAACCAGAGGAAGGTGTTGCCTCGTTTGAACTGGAATTTGGCGATTGGCGTGTGCAGGATGTGGTGGAAGTGCGGGTAAACGGACATAGCCTGGGTGTAAGATGCTGGTCTCCGTATCGCTGGAAGGGAGAGCCCTCCTGGTTGCGTCTGGGAGACAACGACATTGAAGTGCGGATTACCAACACATTGATCGGCCTGCTGGAAGGTACGTATTTTGATTCGGAACATCATCGATTACAGGATGCAGGTCATGTACCTGTTGAAGAATTCAGATGAAGGAGTGGAAGTATGAATACAGCTCAATCTGACCAACAAAGACTGGACCCGGTCTGGGTCGCAGATCAGGGTGACGGTACATACCGCAATCCGATTCTGCATGCAGATTATTCGGACCCGGATGTGATTCGTGTAGGAGATGACTTCTATATGACGGCCTCCAGTTTCTCGCATACACCGGGCCTACCTATTCTACATTCGAAGGATCTGGTGAATTGGAAACTTGTCCGATATGCCATAGAACGGCTTGAACTGCCAGGATACGATGTACCTCTTCATGGCAAAGGCGTATGGGCACCCAGCATTCGGTATCATGACGGAAAGTATTGGATTTTCTTCAGCACACCGGATGAGGGCATCTTCATGACTACGGCGGATCACCCTGAAGCCGAGTGGTCACCGCTGCATCTGGTTCATGAAGTGAAGGGCTGGATCGACCCTTGTCCCTTATGGGATGAGGATGGCCAAGCCTATCTTGTGCATGCTTTTGCCCATAGTCGCAGTGGAATCAAGAGCAAAATCCAAGTGTGCCGGATGGCTACGAATGGCAGGAAGCTTCTGGACGAAGGCATGATCGTCTTCGATGGGACCGAACATCATCCGACCATTGAAGGACCTAAGTTCTACAAGCGCAATGGGTATTATTATATCTTTGCTCCGGCTGGTGGTGTAAAGCCGGGGTGGCAGACGGTTTTGCGTTCCCAACAGGTATTTGGGCCATATGAGGATCGAATTGTGATGCATCAGGGATCTTCCTCTGTGAATGGGCCTCATCAGGGAGGATATGTGGAGCTGGAATCGGGGCAGTCCTGGTTTATTCATTTTCAGGATCGGGATGCGTATGGCCGAATTGTTCATCTACAGCCGATGACGTGGACGGAAGACAGCTGGCCTGTCATTGGAATTGACTCTGAGGGAACGGGAACAGGGGAACCTGTTGATGTGCACATCAAACCAGATGTAGGAGCAGCGTATCCGATCACTGTACCTGAGGTATCCGATAATTTTCAGGCTGATCGTCTGGGGCTGCAGTGGCAATGGCAGGCGAACTCCCGTCCTGAATGGGCTGAGGCAGGTACAGAAAGCGGGATCGTATTGCGTGGTCATCCATACCCGGAGGGCGTTCAGTCTTTGTTTGGTACACCTCATCTTCTCTTGCAGAAGCTGCCTGCCTCTGAATTTGAAGCGACAACCCGGCTCACGTTCCTGCCTGGACAGGAAGGGGATCAGTCAGGTCTCATCATGTTTGGTGATTCGTATGCAAGCCTGTGCCTGTTACAGACAGAAGACGGAACCATTCGGTTATCGCTGATTCGCGGAGCCAAACGCGAAGACAGCCATCTGCATGCCGAAGAATGGGAGGAAACGGGACTGGACTGGGAGGGCCAGGGTTCGCAGGCAACCGGCTGGACCATTCATCTTCGGCTTACCCTGACAGAACCTGCTTTGTGCCAGTTTAGTTGGAGTGCGGACGGAGCTGAGTTTCAGACGATGGGTACACCGTTTAGCGCAACAACAGCCCTTTGGGTTGGAGCGAAGATGGGTATCTATGCTGTAAACACACGGTTTGCGAATCGTGGAGGTCAGGGTGTTTTTCACTATTTTAATGTGAAGGAAATTCAGAAATAGGGAGCAGGAAAAGAAGCAGAAGGAGGAGCAAGATGGGACATCGTATTCAGTTTGACCGCTATCCAGGTGGTGTGATGAAAGCGTTAACGCTCAGCTATGACGATGGAGTGGTGCATGATCGCAGACTGGTGGATATCTGTAATCGGTATGGCCTACGGGGAACCTTTAATCTGAACTCCGGTACCCTGGGCAATCCAGGCCGCATCGAGCCGGGGGAAGTCGCGGAACTGTACGCTGGACATGAAGTAGCTGTTCACACCGTTACTCATCCTACACTGCCTTATGTTCCGAATGAACTGCTGACCGAAGAGATTATTGAGGACCGAAAAGCACTCGAGAAGCGTGTCGGTTATCCCGTACGAGGTATGGCTTATCCCAATGGAGGGTACGACCGTGCGTTAAGTTCGAAGCTGGAGTGGCTTGGCATTGATTATGCCCGTACCGTTGAATCACATGGCAGATACACGTTGCCAGAGCGCCCGCTTGAATGGCATCCGACGTGTCATCATAACCATGATCTGGCGGGGCATGCCAAACGTTTTATCCAACATTCCAAAACAGGTACGCCACTATTACTCTACGTCTGGGGTCACAGTTATGAGTTCAATGACAACGACAATTGGGAGATCATCGAACAGTTCGGTGAGCAGATTGGCGGCAGGGACGATATCTGGTATGCCACGAACATCGAAGTGATTGCCTATTGGAAAGCGGTACAACGACTCGAGTGTTCGGCTGATCGATCCATCATCCATAATCCGTCTGCCATCCCGGTTTGGTTCACGGCAGATCAGCAGGTTGTTGAAGTGCAGGGCGGAGAGACATTGCGGCTAAGCGAACGAATCAAGATATAAGGAAGGGAGCTGACGATCATTCGTTATTTTCATGAGAACGAGGCGATTGCAGGCAAGGTGTACGATTCAATTCCGGATATATTGACTACGGTGGCTCAGCGTTATATTGGCGATCATCCGAAACATTCATTTTTGCTCAGAGCCTATCATCAGGGAGGTTTTCGCAGGCTTGGCGATTATCGCTACGACCTGAATCTGAATGAGAAATGCGTAGAGGCGCATGCAGGGCAATACGTGTATGTATGGGGCAAGTTATGGAGCGAGCAGAATGCAACGTTAAATACGGGCCTGAACTGTTATAGTCCGGTGACAATCTATGTGAACGGCGAAGAGGTATTCAAGTCTGAGTTGTTGCAGGAATTATTTCCTGAGCGAAGAACCCAGATTCCGATTTCCATTAACTATGGCTGGAATGATGTGTTACTGTGTTTTGTCAAAACAGAAGTGGGATTCGGCGGTATCTATGGAACAGCCTCGTTCAAAAATTTCCCGCTGCACTTCCTCACTCCTGGGGCAGATCGTCAGGGTCAGGAAGGCTGGTTATATTCGGAACCCGTCGATGAACCTGTATTATCACTTCCTTGTGACGGCATGACGGAAGAAGAAACGGGTCTTACCTGGTATCCGCGCAGGGGCTGGACAGATGAGGAGCAGAGCGCAGGTTCATTTGCTCGAATCTTTGGTACGGAACAACCGGCTGTTGCCTATGCGTGGTCCAAACTGGATGTAACCTTGCCAGGATCAAAGCCAGTTATTTTAAAAGGCCGTCATGATGGTGCTTTGACCTTGTATGTGGATGGCACGGAAATATACTCTGCTGGAAGTAGCGGTAACTTTCACGTTGAACTCCCGCGACGTTACGGTTCCTCGGATTTGGTCGCAAAAGGTGAAATTCAAGCACTTGGTGGCTCCTGGGGATTCACTTTGGAAGATGCCGAGCGTTCGGGTTCCACAGGCTGGAGACTGAAACCTCCTCATCCGGTTGCGGGATGCACGGACCCCTGGCTGTACACAGGTGTGTTTGCTCTCGGCGCTGAGCCATCCTACGCCGACATCGTGCGAACAGATACCGTATTTGATGATGGCGCACAAGGTGTGTATTGGCGAGTAGATCTTCCCGATACGCATGTTCGTCCCTATCTGGAGAACACACATTACGGAAAGTGGAATTATCCGCTAGGCGTCACCCTGCTTGGACTTCTCCAAACGGGACAGGAATTGGGACGTGATGATTACATTCAGTATGTGCGGCAACATATTGAACTGAGCACTTCATTTGACCGCTATGGTCTGTGGGATCGGGAAGGGTACGGTGCGGCAGGAATCAATAATCAGCTGTCTGCCATCGACAGTCTGGATGATTGCGGTTCGTTCGGATCTACGTTGCTTGCTGCGATGGAATTCGGCGATATTCGTGGGGGAAGAGATACCGCGGATCGAATTGCGGGCTACATTACGGATGAGCAGGAACGTCTGGAGGATGGCGCCTTTTACCGGGTACGAGGCAGTGGGGAGATGCGTCAGGAGACGATGTGGTGTGATGACTTGTACATGAGTACACCTTTTCTGATGCGTTATGGTCAGTTGACAGGTGATGCGACGTATTGGGATGATGCGGTCAATCAGTTCCTGATGTTCCGTAAGTATCTCTACCTTCCCGAACAACAGATCATGTCCCATGTGTATGATTTTGTGCGTGGTCGGGCGACAGGTATTCCGTGGGGACGGGGTAACGGCTGGGTGCTATTCTCCTTAACCGAACTGTTGTCCATTCTGCCGCATGATCATGTGAAACGGCCGGAACTGTTATGTTTCTATCGTGATTTAAGTCAAGGTTATTTGGCGCTGCAAGGGGAAAATGGACTATGGCATCAGGTGTTAAACCGCTCGGATTCGTATGAAGAGACCTCCTGTACATCGATGTTCATCTACGCCTATGCCCGTGGAATTCGGGAAGGGTGGCTAGAACAACCGGAGCCTTATCTGGAGGCCGTACGCAAAGGATGGGAAGGCATGACGCGCTTGTCGATTGACTATAAAGGCAATATATACGGGGTATGCCGCGGTTCCGGTTACTCGTTTACCGCCTTGTATTATCGCGATGATCTGGGATGGAATCTGAATGATACCCATGGGATCGGCATTGTGCTCTTGGCAGGCATTGAAGTGTATAAAATGAACCAGCAGCTCTCCAAGGTGTCTATCGATTCTTCGGTTACGGCTGCGCAGCGCTAGTGCTTGACGTAACGGAACGTATATTTGCGGATGGCCTTCAATAGGTACGAGCTGAAAAAGCGGCAAAGCCCCAAGGCTTGCCGCTTTTAGTTGATTCCAATTTCGAATCCGATCTGCATGATAGCAATAACATACACGTACCTTCACCCTATAATGTGAATAACTCCGTCGTTAATACCGATCAAAATAATTCCAGCTGTTCCGGTCCTTCTTCCTGCTCAGGCTCAGAACGGTCAGGGAAAGGCTTCACCGGCTGATCCAGCAGGTCCATCATCATCTGGGCATTCGCTGCTGCATCGCCACCGGAGTTGTTATTAAAAATAACATAGACATCCTTGCTCTGTTCCTGCAACTGCTCCAGATACCCTTTCCACTCCAACAGCTCTTCCTTGTTGTAACGGTACAGGTAACGGGTCTCGCGCCAATTGGGCGCACCATTCTGATGCCACCCGGACACATTGCGTCCGTGCATGCGCACGAGCGTCATCTCCGAATCCGTGGCCTGTGGCACGATGGGAATGGAACCTGAACCCGCCTGAGGTTCGTCACAGACGCTGTGAATCCAGCCTTGCTCTTTCAGGAACGCAAGCGTGCGCTCTCGCATGTCACCTTCATACCAGCTACGATGACGGAATTCGAGGGCACACGGAATACCCTCCATTCGAAGTTTCACTTCACGAAGCTCATTGACATTGTCCTTATTGCACTCAAACCAGGGCGGATATTGAAACAAGGCTGCCTGCATCTTGCCAGCTTCAATGACGGGCTCTAGTGATTCTCGAAAAGCCTTATACATCTCCGACGTGCTGGTGAAGTAGGGTTTGCCTCGCAGATGTCCGGTCATTCCCTGATAGGCTTTGATGATAAAAGCAAAGGATTCGGGCGTCTCTGCAGCCCACCGTGCCATTCGATCCCGCGGCTGAACGGCGTAGAAGGAACTATCCACCTCCACAGTGGAGAAGTATTGTCCGTATAGACTGAGCTTGTCTTTGGCTTTGGTACGGTTTGGATAGAGATCTCCCTGATCCCCCCATCCGGTAAGTCCAATGCGAATCATAAGAACACCTCCTGTTGCTTTTTGAACAACCTCTTATAATTAACCGATTTACAGGCATATGTCTAACATTATATCGTGTGCATTTTGGCTCTTCAATGTTGGAAACTTACTGGAATTTTTTGAGTTTGCAGAATAAAGACGTTACAATACATTAAAGCTAGGGGAAATGATGAGGCCTGAACAAAGCGTACTACAGATAGAGAGCCAGTGACCAAGTGGAGGGCGAGAATGGATGACGGAATGGTATGAAAAGAGTTTTGGAGAAGATTATCTGCTCGTATACAAGCACCGGGATGTGCAGGGTGCCTATCAGGAAGTACATAAAATGATCAAATGGTTGAAGCTTGAGCCTAACTCTGAAGTATTGGATCTATGCTGCGGTATGGGACGGCACTCATTGGCACTTGCTGATGCGGGATTACGAGTGACCGGGGTCGATCTTTCTGATGTGCTTTTGCGCGAAGCCCGACTAATGGACACTGAACACCGAGTATCGTGGTGTCTTGCGGACATGCGTGAACTCCCGCTGAAAGGTGGCTTCGACGCCGTAGTCAATCTGTTCACATCGTTTGGTTATTTCCTTGAGGACGGAGAACAATTGAAAGTATTACGTGCCATTCATCGCATGCTTCGGCCGGGTGGCAGCTACATTATTGATTTTATGAATACGGCTTATGTGACTCGTCATCTGGTTCCGCACTCCGTCCGAGAGGATGAAGGACAGCGAATTGAGGAGTACCGCAAGATTGAGGATGGATTTGTGCAAAAGGAAATTCGTATTACGGATACCACATCCGGGCATGAACCACGGGTATATCAGGAGCGTGTGAAGTTGTACACACGGGAACAACTGAGTCAGATGTTAAGTGCCGCCGGACTCCGGGTAGATCAGGTACATGGCGGCTATGACGAAGAGAAATATGACGAGCAGACTTCTCCGCGCATGATTTTTGTGGGTCGTCGTCCTGTGGAGTGAACAGAGACAGTCTGGAAGGGGGATAACATGAAGCGCACAGAAGAGATGTCCATGACAGAGGGCATACACCGGGTTAAGATCAGCATGTCGTTTCCCTTACGATGGGTGAACAGTTATCTGTTATCAGAACCGGATGGGAAGATAACTATTATAGATCCGGGACCGCGTAATTCGGAAACAGAACAGGAGTGGAGTGAAGCGCTGGCAGATCTTGGCCTGACCTTTAGCGATATTCGTCAAATTGTACTCACCCACCATCACCCCGATCATCTTGGGTTGTCGGGTTGGATGCAACAGATGACGGGGGCACCCGTTCGAATGTCCACACGCTCCCGCCAAGAGGCCGACTATATGTGGGGACCTGATTCACGTATTAATACATTATTACCTGATTTTTATCGTCGTCATGGTATGCCGGAAGACAAGACTGAGCAGATACATGAACATATGAAGGCATTTACTTCGCAGATCACGCCACTTCCAAATGTGACAACCATTGAAGATGGCGAGTGGCTCGATATGGGCGGGAGACGTTGGGTTACTGTGGAGACGGGTGGACATGCTCCAGGACATTTATCCTTTTATGCGCCGGAGTCCATGGAGATTCTGTGCGGAGATGCAGTTTTGCCACAGATTTCACCGAATATCAGTCTGCAACCCGGCAGTGACCCTCAGCCATTATTGTCTTATATGGAAGGATTGCAACGTCTCGGGGGGCTAAATGTCAAGCTGGCGTATCCAGGGCATCGGAATCCTTTTGCCCAGTTCACCGAACGGACAGTTCAATTGCTGGCTCATCACGAGGAACGTCTTCAGAAGATGACGGAGCGAATTCAGGAGTCACCGGCGAATGCTTATGACATCTGTGTGCACATGTTTGGCAATCGGCTGGGTACCCATCAACTGCGGTTTGCCATGAGTGAGACGTTGGCCCATTTGCAGGAGTTAATTCGACGCGAAGTAATGAAGCAAGAGCAGCAACCGGATGGCATGTTCTATTATAAAATCTAAACGGAATGATGATATCGATATGAAATGATAATACGATCTTATATAGAGGCTCGGGACAGGAAATTCACCTGTTCTGGGCCTTTTTAGCCTCTCTTAACGGTTCATTCATCTATTTTTAAGCCAGCGCGCCTATGATACATCTATGAACTTCGCTAGGGCGTGTCTTGAGACACACCCTAAAGAAAGCAGGGAAGAGCGATGACCAGAAGAAAACGGAATCAATGGAGAAAATGGCAAGCATCAGCGGCAGCAACGTTGACCGTGGCTGCACTCTTTCAATATGTAAGAACTTCGGATGCCTTTGATGTGGCCTACGCAGCAGCGAATGGCACAGATACAAGCGTTACTGCTTCAAGCCAAGTGGATACGCATGATGATGTGATGGATGAATGGATCAACAGTACAACGGACAGCAACAACTGGAACACGCAGGACAATGACAATAATGATAGTCAATATAATGGAACATCCGATAGCACACAAGCAGCTGGGCCAGATCAGAGCACGAGTAACAAGGGGAATTATTCAGATTCTCAGCGTTTCGGACAAAATAACCAGAGTACAGACTCTGGATACAGCAGTGGCAACTATCAGTCACGCACAGGTGCATCATGAGCCGCACGGAGCAAGTTACTCGTCCGCTCCGGTTTCAATTCCATGCGATGAACACGGATGTTGAAGTGCAACTGTCCGCTGAGCGGGAAGAAGCTGAACATGCAGCAACCGTAGTGAAGAATTGGTTTGAGACGCAGGAGCAACGTTTCAGCCGATTTGTGGCAGACAGTGAACTAAATCGTCTGAATGGTTCGACCGGATGGATGCCCATCTCCGCTGCGATGGATGAAGTTTTGAGTCTGGCCTATGGATATATTGGACTTACTGAAGGGATTTTTCAACCGGGTATCTCGCAGGCTCTTCAGGCTTCGGGATATGATCTAAGCTTCGAGAAGGTGCAGCAACGACAATTGCAACGTCCATTGCTTGAACGCATATTGCGAACGAGAACACCTGAATCATCAGGCTGGATGGAAGATCGATATGACCACAGCCGTCCGAGCTGGATTCAGCGGGAAGGTAGCCGGATGGTTCATCTGGACCCCGGAGCTGAGCTGGACCTGGGAGGCATTGTTAAGGGCTGGGCAGTGGAGCGAATCGCAGAATGGTTGCAGCGAACATTGCGTATTCCGGCGGGGTTGATTAACGCGGGTGGAGATATTCAAGTATGGGGTTCACCAGACCATTCCCAATGGACCTTGCAAGTAGCAGATCCTTTGCAGAATCAGGGTGCTGCGTCGGGAGCGATCCGTTTACAGCGAGGAGCTGTTGCCACTTCGGGTATTTCCCGCAGACAATGGCAAAATACGGACGGAAGCCTTGCACATCACCTCATTGACCCCCGGACGATGGAGCCCGCACATACGGACGTATTGCAGTGTACCGTTATGGGACAGCATGCTTCGCAATGCGAGATCATTGCCAAGACGGTATGCATTCTGGGAAGTGCCGAAGCCGTGGGCTGGTTAAACCGACATTACGATCGGCATGACGTCCTGTGGATGACACGGGATGGGAGTATTTATTTTAGAGGGAATACGGATACGCTCGCTGAGCACTGGCCCGGTTTTGATCCGGATCATCGCTTCAGTCTATTATAAACGAGGACAAGTCTAACAGATATGGGGGAGCCGGTTATGGCACAATGGATTGTAGATTACCTGCCAACGTGGAATATCATTCGAATTAGTGGAATTGCTGCTTATGTGCTGCTCTTTGCCGGTGTGTTTCTGGGCATTGCGCAAGGGATGCCTCTGGCCAAAGGCAAACCAAAAGCAGACATGTTCAAATGGCATACTCGAACGACCTGGCTCGCCTTCGGACTTGGACTCGTGCACGCATTAACGTTATATATTGATCATTACAGCCCATTTAGCTGGGGAGAACTTCTGATTCCTTTTACCGCCTCCGTGCATCCGATCGGCAGTGGTCTGGGAACGTTAGCCTTCTACGGATTAGTGATTGTCCTGTTATCCAGTGATCTGCGGAACAAGCTGGGCCGTAAATGGTGGTTCATGTTCCACATGTTGTCCTATCCAGTGTTCATTGGTCTGCTGGTTCACGGCATGGTTACCGGAACGGATTCTGGCAATATCATCATGCGGATGATGTATGTATTTACCGGACTCAGCATTCTCGGTATCACGGTGCTGCGTGGCATGTTGCGAGAGCGCAAAGGCCCGGAAATCACGATTGGACCGAAACGGGCAACATCTGGTTCACCTTCCGAGCAGAATTGGGTTGAAGGTTTTGGTTTGGTGGGAACGGTACGACCTAAACATCTGAAATAATAGCATGTGGATTATCCAATATGTATCGTTACACATGCAAAAGAAGCGGCCATCAGGCCGCTTTTTCCATGAACAGTTATTTTATTGAACAGTTATTTAACGAAGCATCCATACGCATGTCCAATGTTCCACATGGCTTCAGATATGAAACGAGTTACGTATTATACAGCGTCATCACTGACAGGTTTTTCTCCCAGAGCTTCTTCAAGCTCGGATTGTTTGCGATGCGCGATCCGACTGCTCGCTGCCGATGCAATCGCACCGACAATATCATCGAAGAACGTGTGGACAGGGCCCAGGCTCTTGTCATTCAGTCGTTCAAGCACCCCTGGTTTCAGCTTGTCCACATAACCATAATTCGTAAATCCAATACTGCCATATACATTGACGATGGAGAATGCCAAAATCTCATCCACGCCATACAGTCCTTCGTCGTTCTCAATCATCTCCTGCAAAGGAGATATGAGCTGCCCCTGTTCTGCCAGAATATCAAGCTGAATCCCGGTCAGAACAGCGTTCTGTACCTCACGTTTACGGAGAACCATCTCCACATTTTCGATACATTCTTCCATCGTAAGACCTGGATAATATTTTTTCTGCAATAACATGACCAGCTCTGCGATCTCAGGGATCGTGACGCCCCGCTTATGCAGCCATTCCCTTGTTGCCTCCGCCACCTTGCGGCTATTCAGGCTGTAAGGGATTTTTTCTTTCTCAGGATGTTCCATGGGCGATTCCTCCTCTGAAGTTAGCAATGTCCCTACTCTTGCTTCCTAATACGTTATTAACCTGGTTTACGTTTCTTTAAGATAATAAAATTATAAGTTTCAGTAAAGTTGAACAATTCGATTACCACATGGAAAATTTCAGCTAAACACGGTCTGTCTTCCGTGAAAGTGCGTTGATAGACATTTTTCTTATTATCTTTTAGTTATTTTTTGGACAAAGGCTCGTATACATGGTAGTACAAACTGTAAAAATGATGAGGGGGAACGTGATCATGAGAAAGATCCAATCTTTGCGTACGGTATCGGCAGCAGCGCTGCTGAGTATTCCTATGGTATTGTCAGGCTGCGGCATGTTTGGAGCACAGTCTTCCGAAGCTGTTGATCCACCACCGCCCATTCAGGAAGCAGCCATGATTCAGGCAGCCGAAGGAAATGGTGCACTCGCAATGCTCCCATTAACGACGGTATATCTGCAAGACCAGCAGGGGCTGCTCGCTCCGGTATCCCTGACACTTCCTTCCGGAACAGACGCAAGTAGTCCGAAGACAGCACTGGATACACTTGTCACAGGCGGGGCCTATGCGGGTATGCTGCCTGAAGGATTCCAGGGCGTTCTCCCACAGGGAACGGTTGTGCAGAATGTAACGATTCACGCGGATGACAAGCTGGCGGTCGTTGAGTTCTCGGGTAATTTTGCCAAGTATGATGCGAAGGAAGAACGGAAAATGCTAGAAGCTGTCACGTGGACATTGACGGGAACACCTGATGTGGAGAATGTGCAGATCTGGGTGGATGGCAAAAAGTTAACGCAAATGCCGGTAAACAGCACGCCGCTGCCTGAACCGCTGAATCGGGCTGTGGGAATCAATCTGGATCTGGGTGATACGTTTGTGACGAATAGCAGCCCGGTCACGGTCTATTTCTCCGCTGCTTCACCAGCAGGCATCCAATATTATGTTCCGGTGACACGTCTGGTTACACCTGGTGAAGATCGGGTGCAGGCAGCATTGAATGAGCTGATCAAGGGACCTGACAAAGGTGGAGAACTGGAAGAGGTCATGACAGGCGGAACGGAGCTGCAATCGGTCAAAACGGCAGAGGATGGCACGGTAACGGTTGCCTTGAAAGATGATATGTTTGCCGAAGGGGATATCGTGCCAAGCGAGCTGTTACAGTCTGTCGTATTAACCACTGCGGAGAACACAGCCAGTAAGGATGCCAAAGTGCAGATCGAATGGAATGGCCAAAAAACGGTCATGGGTGACGATAACAGGGATTACAGTGCGCCGGTTTCCAAGCCTGAATATATCAACGAAATTCCGATTTAATGAACGAAGAAATGCTTAAGGATGCTTTTAACCGAACTCTTTGGTAAAATATAAGGGATTCGTAAAAGTGTGAATAAGTTCAACATTACAGGATGCTTAAGTCGTAGGAGGCAGAAAATATGAGATCAAACGGACGAACCAGCGAACAGCTGCGCCCGCTGAATTTAACAGTGAACACGAATAAATACGCCGAGGGCTCTGTACTGATTGAAGTTGGAGATACAAAGGTGATCTGTACAGCTACAGTGGAGGAACGTGTTCCTCCCTTTATGAAAGGGCAAGGTAAAGGCTGGGTAACAGCTGAATATTCCATGTTGCCACGTGCAACACATACCCGGAACCAACGTGAAGCCAATCGTGGCAAATTAACTGGACGCACCATGGAAATCCAGCGTCTGATTGGTCGGGCACTTCGCTCGGTAGTTAATCTGCAGGCTCTTGGCGAGCGTACGATTACCTTGGACTGTGATGTCATTCAAGCTGACGGAGGCACACGCACAACGTCCATTACCGGTGCGTTTGTAGCGCTGGCGCTTGCCGTGAACAAGATCTCCCAACAGCACAAACTGCAAGTGTTCCCGATTACGGATTTCATTGCAGCAGTAAGTGTGGGTGTTGTGGGTGAACAGCCTGTACTGGATCTGAACTATGATGAAGATTCCAAAGCCAAGGTGGATATGAACCTGGTGATGACAGGCGGCGGTAAATACGTTGAGCTTCAGGGAACAGGTGAGGAAGCACCATTTGATCGCCGTGAGCTGAACGCCATGTTGGAACTGGGCGAACAGGGAATTCTGGAGATGATCGAGCGTCAAAAAGAAGTGCTCGGACCGATTGCGCTCAAGATCGGCGTGCGTGGATTAGGGGAAGCTTAAGATGAGTTTGGACAGCCCAATCCTCATTGTTGCAACCCGCAATGCGGGTAAAGTCCGTGAATTCGCTCATGCTTTCGCACCGCTTGGCAAAGAGGTCAAGAGCATGTTTGACTATCCGGAGCTGCCGGATGTGGTAGAAGATGGCGTAACGTTTGCGGAGAATGCCTGGAAGAAAGCCAAGGCGGTTGGTGATGCGCTTGGATTGCCTGTTCTGGCAGACGATTCAGGACTTTGCGTAGACCTGTTGGATGGTGAGCCAGGGGTATATTCAGCGAGATATGCAGGCGAAGGAGCAACGGATGCACAGAATAATGCAAAGTTGCTGGAGACACTGGAATCGTTAAAATCCGGTGAGGACACCGAACAGCCGCTGCTAAGTCCGGCTCGTTTTGTCTGTGCGTTGGTACTGTACGATCCGACAACAGGTGATAAGTATGAATCGGAAGGCACTGCGGAAGGCTGGATCACGGCTCAAGCTGCAGGTGCTGGCGGTTTTGGATATGACCCACTCTTTTATGTACCTGAATACGAGATGACGATGGCAGAGCTGACGCTTGAGCAAAAGCAGGCGATTAGCCACCGTGGTCACGCGCTGAGAGCGCTTGTATCCAGACTTGAAGGCTGAGATTAAACGGAACAGAACATCTTGATTTAACTTCATGATATGTGAACATCGAAGCGTTAATGGAAGGACAGAAGCATTCCGATGGGATGGTTCATCCGCCATTAACGCTTTTTGTATGAAATGAAGTATTTGATCGGGTTTGGTGAGGTCCATCCATATACCTAATGGTGAGGGCTATTTTCTGTGACTATATAATAGAACGTATGTTCTTATACCTATATGAAAATTAGTTTACGTTGCACGATTGGGAATCTCATTGGGACTGGAGTTGGAAGAAGTTGCAAGCCTTGTGTGGTATGGGTTAACATTCAAACTAACGAATCACATATGACCTTAAACGGAGGGATCCACTCATGCAAGAAGTGAAGCTTGTTGTATCTTACGATGATTACGAGGACGGCATTCGTATGGAAAAGTTAATTAAAGAACTGGCGGCTAAACCGGAGGCCAGCTCATTGGAAAGTCTGGTCATCGGAGATTGGGGACAGGCTTATGAAAATTCGCCTGATGAGTTCATGGGTACGCTCGTCGAGTCGGCTCCAAGCTTTCCGTCATTGAAGAAACTGTTTATTGGAGATATGGGATTTGAAGAATGTGAAGTATCGTGGATTATCCAGACAAATCTCACACCACTGTTAGGTGCCTTTCCAGAATTAAAATCATTCTCTGTAATGGGCAGTAGCGGCCTCAGTCTGGAACCACTCCAGCATGCCAAGCTTGAAGAATTAATTATTATTTGTGGTGGGCTGCCGAAAGACGTGTTATCTTCAATCACCCATGCCAAGTTGCCTGAATTGCGTAAACTGGAACTGTACCTGGGTGTGGATAATTATGGTTTCGATGGATCACTTAAAGATGTACTCCCTTTGCTAGAAAAAGGATTATTTCCAAAGCTGGTTTACTTGGGTCTGAAAGACAGTGAAATTCAGGACGAGATTGCCAAAGCAGCAGCTGAAGCACCTATTCTGGATCAACTTGAAGTACTGGATCTATCGCAAGGAACGTTGTCCGATGAAGGGGCTGAAGCGTTGCTTGCCAGTGACAAGATCAAGAAACTGAAACATCTTGATCTAAGTTACCATTACATGACCAATGAAATGATCAGTCGCTGGAACCAATCGGGTATTTCTGTAGATGTTAGCGACCAGCAACAGAGTGATGAGGATGACTGGCGTTATCCATCCTTAACGGAATAGTTGATGTCAGGTGTAAAGGGAATGAATGAAAGACTGCACCAGCCAATAGATGTGTATGATCTAACGCAAGATCAGCCCTTTTTATTGATCGGAAACCCTGATAACCGACGAACACAAGGGCTGCAAGAGGCTAGGCATAGATTGGGTTTGAAACCTGCGGTTGTACTGCCATATGCTCAATTGCTCCAGAATTGGAGACAGGGTCGAACCATCGCTGATACAGTAGATTCCAATCTGCCCGTACCCCTGATTCGGATTGATGCTCCTGGTGAGGAGTGGGAAGTGGAGCGTGACCTACTGTTCCTTGGAGCTGTGAACGATACGTCATCGACAACATTAACGGGTGAAATGGGAGCAGAAGAATTTTCCGCAGAACAGGCACTTGCGCTGGAACAGGAGTGGGGAAGAATCTACGCTCCTGCTCAGTGGTTCCGTGGCTGGAAAGCATGTCTGGATCTAATCGGCCGTGAGTCTCGGGAAATATGGCCTGAAGTCCGATTCATGAATGATCCCGCCGATATCCAATTGATGTTTGACAAGAGAACATGTCAGAAGCATCTATCTTCACATGGAGTTGATGTACCTCCGGCGCTTCCATCTTCGCAGCCAATCCGCAATTATATGGACCTGCGTAGCTCAATGAAGGCTGCCGAGATGCATCGTGTGTTTGTGAAGCTTGCGTGTGGCTCCGGGGCTTCAGGAGTTGTTGCCTATCAAGTCAATCCCCGAACGGGTGATGAAATCGCTGTAACAACGATGGGGATGGAACAGAGACAGGGCAAGACGATTTTCTTCAATGAAGGACGTCTACGCAAGTATACCCGCAGTGAAGAGATTGCTACGCTGATGAACTGGTTATGTGCAGAAGGTGCACAGATTGAACGATGGATGCCCAAAGCCACGCTTGATCAGCGGGCCTACGATATTCGCCAACTGGTTGCAGGTGGACAGGCAGGTCACGCGATTATGCGGCTGAGCCGTACGCCGATTACCAATCTGCATCTGCGTAATGAACGTATGCTGCCTGCTGAAGCAGAGCTGGATGAACAGCGGATGTCGCTGGTTAGGACGGCAGCGCAAGCAGCCATGTCTGCATTTCCCAACTCGTGGTCAGCCGGGATTGATGTGATGCTTACTAGTGGTTCGAATCCGCGTGCTTATGTGCTGGATGTGAATCCGTTTGGAGATCTGTTATACAGAGTTGAGCATCATGGCCTCGGAACCTATGAGTGGGAAATGGAACTTTTACGAAAGGAGCCTATTCAACATGCCTGATATGAACACCATTGTGGGCTCCCATGATCTGTTAATGATTACGCTGGATACGTTACGATATGACGTAGCCAAGCTGGAAGAGGAGAATTGTCCTAATCTGTGTGGTTCGGGTCCGTGGGAGAAACGTCATACCCCGGGCAGTTTTACATATGCAGCACACCATGCTTTTTTTGGTGGTTTTATGCCGACTCCTGCTAATACGGACAAGGCATCTCATGTTAGGCTATTTCATTCCCGGAATTCTGGGCTCAAAACACATCCACACACCTGGCTGTTTGATACACCTGATATCGTATCCGGGTTCGCAGCTGAAGGTTACCGTACCATCTGTATTGGCGGTGTCATCTTTTTTACGAAAAAAAACCCGCTTGCGAAAGTATTGCCCGGCTATTTCCAACAGAGCTACTGGCGAATGAACTTTGGGGTAACCAACCCCAAATCAACAGAGCATCAGGTACAGCATGCATTAAAGTTGCTTGAACAGACAGCGCCGGATGAAAAGATATTTATGTTTTTGAACGTGTCTGCCATTCATGGACCCAATCGTTACTTTGTGGAAGGAGCCAAGGAGGACTCGGTGGAAACTCAAAGGGCTGCACTTCGATATGTAGATGAGGCTCTTGGACCATTGTTCGAGGCGATGAGTAAACGCGCCCGGCCTGCGTATTGCCTGGCTTTTTCCGATCATGGTACAGCTTACGGTGAAGACGGGTATCAAGGACATCGGCTCGCACATGATGTGGTGTGGACGGTACCTTACCGTGAATTTTTAGTATAGAATGTATTGATCTTATGAGGACAACAACCGGAGACAGGAGGAAACCGATGGAGAAACATATACAATATACAACAACAGGCCATTCCACACAGTCCGGATCCAATATAGCTACAAGTCTCAGTGAAGTACTGGCATTCCCTTATCGTTCTTACTTATACTCGTACCCACACAAGACCGCCTATCGGGAGCTTGACCCACCACTACCGTTGGGGCCACTGTGGGAACGAGAGAATACCGATACGTATTTTTTATATATGCACATTCCCTTTTGCGCTGCTCGTTGCGGATTCTGTAATCTGTTCACACTGCCGGATCGACGGGATGATACACATGAACGCTATGTGGATGCACTGGAGCGTCAGGCGAAGCAGTGGGCACCTATTACATCTCGAAAACCGTATTCACGGTTCGCGATTGGTGGAGGAACGCCTACATTATTAAATGAGGTTCAGTTAAATCGTCTGTTTGAAATTGCTGAACATGTGATGGGGCTGGACCCTGCGCAAGCATCGATTTCGGTGGAAACGTCGCCGGATACCGTTACGGAAGCCAAGCTGGCCATCATGAAGGAACGAAGTGTGGATCGTATCAGTATGGGCATCCAGAGTTTTATTGAAGCTGAAGCATCTGCCATCTATCGTCCACAAAAACCGCAGGAGGTCGAACGAGCGCTTGAGAAGCTTACTCGGTATGATTTCCCGTTGTTAAATCTGGATCTGATCTATGGTTTGCCAGGTCAAACGGTGGAATCGTGGATCTATTCATTGGAAAGAGTTCTGGCCTACGAACCGGGCGAGATCTTTATCTATCCCTTGTATACACGGGAAAATACAATCGTGAAGCCTGATGATATTCGCCGTCAGGGACCTGACATCCGGATGGAATTGTATAAAGCTGCACGTGAGACTTTAAAAAGTAAAGGTTATGTGCAATATTCGATGCGCAGATTTGCCAAAGAACAGTCGTCCTCCAAAGTGCTTCTGCCTTATAGCTGTCAGGAGGAGGGCATGGTTGGTCTGGGATGTGGCGCACGCTCTTATACGAGTGAAGTACATTATGCTTCCAAGTATGGCGTGAGTTACAAGGCCACACAAAGCATCATTGCCGATTATGTGGCGACCGAGCGCTACGATGTGGCGGATTATGGCATCGTGTTAAGCCGTGAGGAACAGAGACGGCGCTTTATTCTGAAAGCCTTGCTGCATCGCGAGGGATTGACGTTGTCTGACTACCAACAGCGCTTTGGTACCGATGTGATGTCCGACTATGCCTGGTTGGCTGAACTGTTGACAGAGGGCATGGCGGAGTTGGAGAGTGATGAGGACAAGCAGGTGCTGCGTCTGACAGAAGAAGGACTAGGTTACTCCGATGCGATTGGAGATTGGCTTATATCTGCCGAAATTCGTGAACAGATGGAAGGGTTTGTTTTCTCATGAGAGCGACTTTGTATTATCGGGGGAAGTTGTCTTCCTGTAATTACGACTGTCCCTACTGTCCTTTTAGCAAAACCGTGGATTCCAAAGAGACGTTGGAAGTGGATGAACAACAATTGCGTCAATTTGTGAATTGGGTGAGCGAGCAGGAAGTTGAGGGACACCAATTTTCTATTTTCTTTAATCCCTATGGTGAAGCTTTGGTGCGTCGGTGGTACAGGGAAGCGATGGTTGAGCTGTCACATATGCCACATGTGGATAAAGTTGCAATTCAAACCAACCTGTCCGTCAAACTGGATTGGGCGAGGGAGCTGGATGCGAATAAAGCAGCCTTTTGGGCGACGTATCATCCTCGTGAGACAAAAGAGGCTTCTTTTGTAAAACAATGTCTGACCTTGCGTCAGATGGGACTTGCTTTTAGTGTCGGTACTGTCGGACTCCGTAGTGCTTTCCCCGCAATCGAGTCGATGAGACAGGCTTTACCGGATGATGTGTATATGTGGGTCAATGCCTTCAAAGATCGGCCCAAGTATTACACACCGGAAGAGATTCAGTTTTTACGTGGGCTTGATCCGCTTTTTGAAGGTAATCTGCAGGATTATGAAAGCTTGGGCAAACGATGTTCTGCCGGTTCGGAAGTATTTTATGTACAGGGGTCCGGGCATGTGAAAAGGTGTTATAAGGATCGCCGTATCATTGGACATCTGTACCGCGATGGTTTGCAGGCTTTGGCAGCGGATCGGCCCTGTCGCATGAAAAAATGTGGCTGTTACATCGGTTATATCCATATGGAGGATTCCCCGTTCAGAGAAACCTTTGGCAGCGGGCTACTTGAACGTAATCCGGTATTGATTCGTTGACCGGCATTTCATATTTAGCTATTCCACTGGGGAGCTGGAATAGGGTTATTCGTTTCTAAACCACATATCAGCGTAACTTCAAACGCATCTTTTAGTATAGGCAGGATCAGACCTTTGGTTTGGACTTGCCTTCTGGAAGGTGTTTTTTTTGTTTTACGGGACTAGAGTTAGTGTTTGTGTTCTTTATTAAAAGGGCCTTGACAATTTTGAAAAATAATATTTTTAAGTTTATGATTCAATTTTTATATTTTATGGGTTAGTATGAATAGGAAAAAAGACCCTTTTATGAATAGTATTTGTACATATAATCGCGAATTATATTTTTAATTGGGTCTAAAGTCTCAATTTAATTGAAAGGAGGGTGGATGTAGGAGTATCATGCACGTTATCTGAACTTTCGGGGGAGTACACATGAAAAAAATCTCAATTAGCCGTAAATTACTTATGGGTTTCTCATCTGTGCTGTTATTATTGGTGGCTATAACGGTTATAACATATACGCAGTTTATAGCCGTTGAGAAAACGTATACAGAATTAATTAATGATAGAACAAGCAAACTATTACTCATTAAAAATATGTCGATTGATCTTAAATCACAGCAGATTGCTTTGAGAAATTATATTCTGGAAGACAGTGCGGAGAACGAACAGGCATTTAATAAAGCTTATGAAGATTACATAGCATTAAATGAAGAATTAAAATCATCAGTTTCAAGTTCAAAGATGAAAGATTACCTTTCACGATCGGATGAAGCGATGAGCCAATATTATGAACTTGCGCAGCAGATTATGACATTGACAAGACAGGGGAATAACAGTGAAATCTCAAGATTACTGAAGGATACAGCCCCAAGTCTGATCTCTGAATTTGAAGGCATTGTGGAAGGTATGGAAACGCATCAACAAGATGCCATGAACTCAGGCGTTGTGGAGGCTAATCTTCAGATTGTGCAGGTCCTTAGGTGGATTGCAATTATTGGAGTGGCTTCTCTTCTAATCGGGGCACTTGTGACGTATGTCATTGGCAGAATGATATCCTTGCCTGTTGCTGCTATTGCCCAATCCGCGAGCCGGATTGCAGACGGAGATCTGACTGGTGAGCCTATTGTGGTCCGTAACAAGGATGAGATTGGTGATCTCGCCCAAGCCTTTAACATCATGTCTGCAAATTTGCGTACACTCATTCATCAGGTAGGAGACAGTGCAGAACGGGTAGCTGCCTCTTCAGAGGAGTTGACGGCAAGCACCGAACAGACAGCAACCGCCACAGAGCAAGTGGGCATCACAATGGGTGAGATTGCAACAGGTATGGATACACAGGTTCGAATGGCGAGTGATGGATTCCAGACGATGAATGAGTTAACGACAGGCTTTCAACAAGTTACGGAGAACACACTCCATATGTCTGAAGAAGCTACCAAAGTCTCCGTAAAAACAATATCGGGTAGCGAGTCAGTTCAGTCTGCGATAGGTCAAATGAATTCTATACAAGGGACGGTGTCGAATCTGTCGGTCGTGATCCAGGAACTGAGCAGACACTCTCAGGATATTGTGAAAATGGTGGACAGCATCTCGGAAATATCAGCACAGACGAATCTCCTATCCCTTAATGCTGCTATTGAGGCTGCACGAGCTGGCGAACAGGGAAGAGGGTTTCAGGTTGTTGCTACAGAGGTTCGGAAGCTGTCTGAGCAGTCTGCGCTTTCTGCTAATCAAATTGTTCCATTGGTGGCATCGATTGAGAAGGGAATGCGAAATGCTGCTGAATCTATGGTGGTTGTATCCGCAGAGGTTCAAGAGGGGATTACACTTGTTCACCAGGCGGGAGCCACATTTGATGAAATTCGTGAGGCGGTTGGGGGCGTAGCGGGGCAAACACAGGAAGTCTCTGCTTCAATTGAGCAAATGTCAACAGGGGTAGAACAGATTAATAGGTCTATGAAAACAATCATGGAAGTGACCGAAACGGGGGCCGCCGGAACAGAAGAAGTGAGTGCATCTTCTGAGGAGCAGTTGTCTGCGATGCAGGAGATTGCTTCCGCAGCCAATGATCTCTCCTTGATGGCAGAACAGTTGCAACAGACCGTCAGTCGTTTCAAAGTGCAATAAATTGAACTGAGTGGAATGTGGATGAAGAACGAACGCATACGTACAGAGATTCTTATAAAAAAGTAATAAAGGGTGTCCAAACACAGTAGTTACTGTTTGGGCACCCTTAAATAATTCACCTTGATGAATCAATGCATAACATGATTTTAACGAATAGCGACTTTATATGTCCGCAACCAGGTATTGATCTGAGTCAGATAAGCAAATAACTGGGGACCCGACATTAACTGTCCGAACCAGGGAAGATTGGAAGCTGCATCTGGTGAAGACGCAAGATTCCGGATCTGAGTTTTGTCGATCAAAGGCAAAATCGGCGAAGTGGGATCATCCAGGATATCAAGTACCTGTTGTTTGACCGCGGCCAGATATTGTGGATTATGTGTTTTCGGATACGGACTCTTTTTGCGATATAACACATCGTCAGGAAGGACACCTTCGAGTGCTTTACGCAGAATACCTTTTTCCCGTCCGCCCGTTATTTTCATTTCCCAAGGGATGTTAAACACATACTGGATCAGACGATGGTCACAGTAAGGTACCCGCACTTCCAGTCCTGCCCCCATGCTCATCCGGTCTTTGCGATCCAGAAGTGTAGGCATGAAACGTGTAATGTTCAGGTATGACATCACCCGCATTTGTGCAGCTTTACCCGTTTCCCCGTCCAACAGAGGCACTTCAGCCACTGCATCCGAATAGCGGTCTGCCAAATAATCGAGTGGCCGAATCCATTCCCGAATATCCGGGGATAACAATGCTGCTCGCATATCAGGCGCTACAGACCACGGAAACGTACCGGAGTTCAGCATATCTTCTCGATGGAACCAGGGGTAACCGCCAAACACTTCATCCGCTGCTTCGCCTGAGATGGCAACGGTGGCCCCTTTTTTGATTTCTTTACAGAACAAATAGAGCGAGGAGTCTACATCTGCCATACCTGGCAGGTCCCTGACTAGCATGGCCTGTGTCAGTGCATGAACCAGTTCTCCGTTCTCAATCTCAATCCAGTGATGGTCGGTCTTGAGTTCATCCACCATTCGCTTAATCCAGGGACCATCTGCACCCGGCTGAAAGGAATGCGCCTGGAAATGCTTGGCGTTATCCACATAATCGACAGAATACGTACTGATTTGGCCTTGCCCGGTCCGGTTGTAATAATCCACGGCTAATGCAGACAAGGCACTGGAGTCCAGTCCTCCTGATAAAAGAGAGCATACTGGAACATCCGAAGCCAACTGGCGCTCCAGTGTATCTTGCAAGAGAGAGCGTACCTCGGCTGCCGTCTCTTCCAGGTTATGTTCGTGGTTCTGGCTTTCCAGTTTCCAGTAGGCATAGGTTCGGATACCGTTTCGGTTATAGATCAGCGCGTGCGCGGGCTTGAGTTCGCTCAGTGAAGAGTATACGCCGTGTCCTGGTGTCCGTGCAGGCCCTACGATAAACACTTCGGCCAATCCTTCCGGGCCTACAGCGGCTTCCACATCAGGGTGAATAAGTAGAGCTTTGGGCTCTGAACCAAATACGAGAGTGTCTTTGGCATTACTGTAGAACAGAGGTTTCACGCCAAGGCGATCTCGTGCGATAAAAACCTGTTCGCGTCCCCCATCCCATATGGCAAAGGCAAAAATACCGTTAAACCGGTCAACACATGCCGGTCCCCACTCAATATAAGAGGCGAGCAACACTTCCGTATCACATTGCGTGCGGAACTGATGCCCCCGCTGGAGCAATTCCTTTTTCAACTCGGGTGCATTGTATAGTTCTCCGTTATACACGACGGTATAGGAGGTATCTCCCTGTAACGCATGCATGGGCTGTGCGCCGTTCTCGGGGTCCATTACACTAAGACGCCGATGTCCAAAGGCACAAGGATTGGAGATCCATGTACCTGAAGCGTCGGGCCCCCGGTTCGACAAGCTATCCGTCATACGGACCAGCAGCTCTGATTCCTGGGTCAAATCCCGATTCCACTGTATGAAGCCGGTAATACCGCACATGGTTTGTTCATCCTTTCTTGGTCGAGTCATTCATCCGTATGGCTGCTTAGTTACTGGCAACCAGCAAATGTTGTCTTTTCGTCAGAGGTCGTAACAAATATATGCCGAAAGCAGGCATAAAATGTCTGTCCTCTTCGGAAACTAGTTCTAGGGACAACGGCCTCAACATGCCTGTGAAGGAGAGAACATGCAATGGACAGTATGAAGTATTATGTGTCTGTCATGGGCCGCTCCGTTATTCCGGATCCGTCTGTAACATCGTATGAATGGATCATTCAGGCAACACCACAGGAAGCGGAGCAATTACTGGGACTGCTCAATCTCATGCAGGAAAAGGAGGAAGAGGCCTTTCCTGGCATGGTATTCCCATGGCCAGATACACCGGAGGAGTCCGTAAACCGGGCGTATGAAACGGTATTACAACAGGTGTATCGGGAGATTTATCGATTGGGTACACCAGAGACGCGATACCAGATTGAACAAAGTACATGATAAGCACAAAGGAAAAGGAGCGCGATACGAATGTATGCCATTCAAGATGCCAAAATACGCAGATTAACTGAGGTAGATGGGTTGTCCTGTGCAGAGGTTGAAGTGCAGCCTGGAAATGCCGGAGACCCGTCATTACTTGTATACGTGGCCTCCACTCAGCCCGGAAATTCGCTGGAAGTTGTTCGAATTGTACGTAATCACTCCGATTCGGCGATCGACTGGTATAACAATAATATGCATACCGCATTTGAAGAGGCGACAGAAACCGCCTTTGAGAACAGCGAAGGCATTACTGCCGAAGAAGATAAAGCTCGGTTTCAAAGTGAACTGTTTGCCTTTGGTTTGCTTGGTCCAACACTTCAGCGCTATCTGATTGGGCAGGCTTAACAGGGAAGACACCTGCAACAACATGTGGTGATTGCGGGATAGGAGCTAGACGTTGAACTGTACAGCGTACACATTGACCTTCTATAATGCACCTAAACTAGAAAACCCCGCCGTTGTTGAACGGCGGGGTTTGTTATGCGAGGTCAGATCCAGGTGGAGAGGTAATCAAGCATACTCACGAAGCACTTGAATCCCTTTGACCACGTTATATACAAAGCTTAATCCGTAGATCACAAAGAATAGGATGACAAACCCGACGGCGGAACCCAGGCTATGCGCTGTCACGAAGAAATAAAATAGCGGAATGGCAGCGAGAAACGGGAATACATGAGAGAATAAGGCGCGTTTGGCATGTCCCTCAATGTAAGCATCTTTGGCAACAATCCATATAATGATCGGAAACAGGAACGGGGCAAAGAAAATGCTAAAATAGGATAGGGCTGATAAAAGTTGTCTCATGACGATTCTCTCCTTCAATGGAACATTGAAATGTATGTATGCAAAAGATTACCCAGCAATCCTGACATTGAAAATGTCTGATGTTAATCCTGCTCAAGAAGTACCCATCTCCTCAATATAGCCCGGTTCAAGCTATCATATTCCGAAGGGTACTGGAGTATGATAATAACACGGAAAAGTACAGTTATAAGTATAATTATTAATTTTTTTATAAAACTATTGAAAAATATAGAAAACAGAGTATAATAAGAACCGCGCCGAAAATTTATTATACATATTTGTCTCAGTAGCTCAGCTGGATAGAGCAACGCCCTTCTAAGGCGTCGGTCGGGGGTTCGAATCCCTCCTGGGACGTAAAGAACAAGAAGCTTCCTTCGGGAAGCTTCTTCTTTTTCGTTCAGGGGAAGAGAACCCCCAATGGTTCGTCGGAGCATCCGCTTCGTTAGCACCTTTATTGGTTATACCTATAAACAATATAGAATTTATATATTTAAATAATAAACAATTCTATGCCACAATGAGGATATCAATAACGAAAGCGACGGTGGTATTCATGAAATCATTAAATCAATGGCAAGCAGATGAGTATGACAACAAACTGGCTTTTGTGTCCGGATACGGCAAAAACCTGATCTCTTGGCTTCAACCCCAAAAAGGGGAATACATCCTTGATCTGGGTTGCGGGACGGGGGATTTGACACATGAAATTTCTCTGGCCGAAGCTGAAGTTATTGGCATGGATGCATCGACGGACATGATTCGCCGTGCGAGGAAGAAATTCCCTGAACTTGAGTTCGTGGAAGGAGACGGTCATCAGTTTGAGACGAATAGACTGTATGATGCCGTCTTCTCCAATGCAGCCCTGCACTGGATGCGAAGCCCGCGATTAGTGGTGGATAGTATATGGGAATCTTTGAAGCCTGGAGGGCGTTTTGTAGCAGAATTTGGTGGTAAAGGGAACGTGCAGACCATTGTGAATGCATTAGAGCAGGTTATGGAGCGAAACACGGGCATTCGTGCATCGGAACGCAACCCTTGGTACTTTCCTTCGATCGGAGAATATAGCCATATTTTAGAGCAACGTGGATTTGTGGTGCGTCATGCCTATCACTATGACCGTCCAACCAGATTGGAAGATGGTGAGCAAGGTATAGCAGGCTGGTTGACTCATTTTGGAGGGGACTATTTTGAGGGTCTCAATCATGGGGAGATACAACAAATATGCAAGGAAACCAGTCAGATCGTGATGCCTCACCTTTGGAAAGATGATGCCCTGTATGCTGATTATAAGCGTCTGCGTATTGAAGCCGTGAAGTCAGAATAAAGTAGAATTTTGTGATGTGTAGCAATTTTTATCGATGTTAAACGAATTATCGCGATCCTTTGTATACTAACCACGCTTCACCTATACACCAGGAATCTCTTTCGAATAAAGAGACTCTTGGTTTTTTTTTTTGATGCATTATTTTAAAAATGAAATATTCAAACGACAAATAATTACAAATGGGTAATTTTATCATACTCAAGACCCATATAAGTAATTTCTATATCATATTTGTAAGTATTTAGAAGGAAAATGTGGTATTTTGATAGAATAATTTACCAAGGGTCAATCCTTCTTGCAGATAGGCGGTGAAATTGGAGTGTGTATTGCAGTACGCACAGACAGCAGGAACCCATCATTTGGTGAGGTATTCACATTTAAAAGGAGGGGCTAAGCCTTGAGTAAACGATTGATATCCACGTTATTAAGTGTTCTGATGGTCTTTTCCATTATTCTCCCCGCGGCTGGAGCCGCTCCCGCAGATTCAGTTATTCAGCTTGACAACTTACCCAGTACAGCCGAAGCCAAACAATGGAGAGAGATTCTTGCAGGACGGGAAGCAAAACTTGCCGCAGATCCATTTTTGGATAAAAGCTTGGAAGGTCTGGGTGGAGAGAACACCCGAGTGATCGTTGAGCTTTCCAATAAACCTGTTGCAGTAGCGCAAGGTGAATCAACCCTCTCTGGAAAATCTTTTACCTCCTCTATGGAAACAAAGGCTGTGACTCAAGTTGAGCAACAACAACAGTCATTTGTACATAGCCTCACTCAGAAGAAAATCAAACATGAAGTATTGGAAGAATATGTATATGCCCTGAATGGTGTAGCAATTGAACTTAAAGGAAACCAGGTGGGACAATTGCTTCAAATACCTGGCGTGGTCAGCGTATATCCTGACCTTGAAGTTACAATAGCGCCTGAGACAGATGAAGTGAACCCGTATATGAAAGACACAGCGCCTTTTATTGGTGCACCTGAAGTATGGGATCTGGGTTACAAAGGAAATGGCATTAAAGTCGGCGTCATCGATACAGGGATTGACTATGAACATCCTAATTTGCAGGAAGCTTACAAAGGCGGATGGGACTTTGTTGGAAACGACAATGATCCGTATGAAGCGACATATCAAGAATGGAAAGCTTCGGGTGAACCTGAGTTCAATGATACTGGAAGCGCCTATTATACCTCCCACGGTACGCACGTAGCGGGTACCGTTGCTGCTCGCGAAGCAGGGGACTACGGTATTGTTGGTGTGGCTCCTGAAGCAGATATCTATGCTTACCGTGTACTTGGACCGTATGGTAGTGGTCAAACCTCATGGGTACTCGGCGGAATTGATCGTTCTGTTCAAGATGGCATGGACGTAATTAATCTCTCGTTAGGTAACGCCGCCAACGATCCGAGTTATATTACTTCAGTTGCCCTGAACAATGCCATGCTGTCTGGCGTGACAGCAGTTGTGGCAAGTGGTAACAGTGGCCCCAACCGTTATACACTCGGTTCTCCGGGTGCGTCTGCAATGGCCATTACAGTAGGTAACTCTACAGGACCTAGCCAGGTGATTACAGCCGATACCCACTTCTGGATTGGTGAGGAAGACGAAGAGGCAAAACCTGAACAACAACCGGTGCCAGAGGTTGAACAATCTCCTGAACTGGGTACGGCACCTGGAACAGAAGAGCCAGAAGGTTCGGAGCAAGGTGTACCTGCAACTGCTGATGAGGAAAGTGCAGCAGCTGTGGAGGACACAGTTTCTAACGAAGCTGAAGTTCCGAATGTAGAAGAAGTTACAACAGAAGAAAATACTGAAAATACTCCATCTGTATCACCTTCTGCACCGGTTGAAGCTTCTCCTGAAGCTGCTCCTGTGGAAGAAGAGTCTGTAATTGCTCCGACTGAAGCTCCACTGGCTGTTACAGAGTCGGTTTACCGTCTGGATCTGATGGGATGGAGCCTGTCTGCAGACCCTGGAACTGTTTTGACAGGCAAATATGAACTTGAATTTGCAGCACTGGGTAAGCCAACTGATTTTGAAGGCAAGGATTTTACAGGTAAAGTGGCATTAATACAGCGTGGTGAAATCGCATTTGTAGAGAAAATCGCCAATGCTAAAGCGGCTGGAGCCTTGGCTGTTATTGTATATAACAACATTCCCGGCCCAATCGGTGTAAGTCTGGGCGATAACTTTGAACTCATTCCAACACTGAGCATGTCCAAGGAAGATGGAGATGTGATCAAGGCTGAGCTGGACGCAGGCCAAGCCGTTGAAGTGAGCTTTAGTGATTTTGAACGTTCCCAAACTCCGGGTGATGAAATGAATTCATCCAGTTCACGTGGACCTGCAAAGGTAACACTGGACATCAAACCGGATATTGTTGCACCAGGTACAAGTATTTTGTCTACGATTCCTGCCTACGGCAAGGATGAGCCAGACGCAGATTACGCACAAGCTTATGATCGTAAATCAGGTACAAGTATGGCTACACCTCATGTAGCTGGTTTGATTGCGCTGCTGATCGAGAAACATCCGGAATGGACACCATTTGATATCAAAGTTGCACTGATGAACAATAGTAAGGTGCTGGATACAACCAAGTTTGATGTATTTGATCAAGGTGCTGGCCGTATTCAGGCTGTAAATACCATTGATCCTGCTGCTTTTGTCAAAGTGGTTGATGTAACTCAATACACAGAAAGTGGCTCTGTTGTTGAGAAGGAGAATATCACGGGAAGTATCAACTACGGTAATTTCCTGAGCACAGATGAAAAGACGATTACCAAAACGATTAAAGTTGAAGCGCTGAATGGTAGTGGAGGGGATTACACCGTAAATGTGAATCCAACTCGTAATGTCGCTGGTGTATCCGTTGCGGTAGAAAAGAGTTCCTTCACACTGAATGGTGAAGAAGAACTTGCAGTGACAATCACCGTTCCACGAGGGGTTACTGCGACTACAGAAGCACAAGGATACATTGAGTTCTCGAACGGAACCAACACTTTTACTGTGCCATATGTTGCTCATTTCAACGTTACGTTGAGTGGGGTTAAATATATTGAAACCGTAAAAGGCACTGAGAAAAATCCATTCCACTATCCATTGAAGGCTGATGGTACGTTGGATACCCTTAATGTAGCTATGGAATTCTATAATCCGATGACATTTGCCCTGATTGAGATCTATGATGGTCTTAATCCGGAAGGTGGATATTATCAAGATGGTTATATTGGCTCCATCTTTGGTAACTATTTTAATTTCAATGCCAATGCAAGATACAATCTTGCTTGGGACGGCTCATATGCAGATTACACAACCGATGAAGTGACTGAGATCCCGGATGGTTTATATACGGTAGACATCACTACCATTGGTACAGACGGCAAAACCTATAAGGAAGACACTTCGCCATTTTTGGTGAAAAAGACAGCTCCGGCTGTAACTGCACCAGAAGCGTTGGAGTTCAGAGAGGATGAGCCTGTTGTTCTTAATGGTAGCGTGGAAGACTTGTACTTCCGTGTAGCTCCTGCGCTTGCCAGCGGATGGGACATCACGTTTGATCCGGCCGCTTCCCTGGAAGCAACGTATGTTGTGAAAAAAGAGGATGGTTCGGTTTATAAAGAAGGAGTCTTTGAAGTACAAGCTGATGGCAGCTTCAGCCTTCCTTTGGAGGGGATTGTAGCCGGTGAGTATGCTGTTGAACTTACAGTAAAAGACCAACAGGGGCTTGCGGGCACAGCCAATACGGCACTGAAATTGGAAGCCGTGGAGACTGAACCTGAAACTCCGGCAACCAAGGCCCCAGGTACGCCTGTGTTGTCTCACAATAACTGGGTAGGCAACGGCCTGCCAGAGGGCTCGTATATCGTTACCATGAACCTGTGGTGGGGTGAGAACGGAACTAGCTACAAGTTATATGAGGACGGGGTTTTGATTGATACGCAGAAGCTGACTTACAACGCACCTTGGGCGCAGTTTGCTCAGACGAAGATCACGGGCAAAGCCAATGGCACGTATACGTACGTGGCTGAGCTGACCAACGACAAGGGAACAACGCGGAGTCAGACGTTGACTGTTCGGGTTACCAACGCTACGCCAGGCAAAGCGGTTCTCTCTCAGGATAACTGGGATGGCGATGGAAAGTATAAGGTGACCATGAACCTGTGGTGGGGGACCAACGCCACAGAGTATCGTCTCTATGAAAATGATAAGTTGATCGATACGCAAGAACTCCGTTCGGCTACACCTAATGCGCAAAGTGCTGTGACTACACTGTCCGGGAAAGCATCGGGCACGTATACGTATCGGGCAGAGTTAATTAACGCAGCCGGAGTGACCAGCACAGACACGATTAAGGTAAAAGTGAAGTAAGTTTATCCCTCATTGAAATTGAATTAAAATTGATTAAATTAATGAAGGAATTTTTTTATGCATAAACAGCCTCCATCCTGATTTGCAGGATGGAGGCTGTTTTGTTTTTTTTATAAATGAATTGTATGACTAACCGATCATTCTATTTTTGCTGGCCTGAATCCCTGCGATTAGCAAAGCGATGGCCAGAATGACCTGTATTAGCAACGGCAGGGTCCATCCTTTTGTCCAGTCATGAAGCATGCCGAACAGTAGAGGTCCTACTGCCGCAAGCATATATCCGAAGGACTGGGCCATACCGGACAGGCTGGCAGCTTGTCTGGCATCTTTTGTGCGAAGGACGAAGAACATGGTTACCATGCCAAATGAAGCTCCAGCACCTATTCCTGCCAACGTGACACCAATGGTAACGAGCGAAGCGATGCCACTTAACAATAAAGCATACCCGACAATCAAAGAAGAGCACGTAATCGCGGTTAGAACACGCTGATCTCGCGTTCGGCCGGCGAGGATTGGAACGATAAAGGTAGCCGGTACACTAACCATCTGCATTAGGGAGAGCATCCACCCTGCTGAGGTGGGACTGAATCCTTGCTCAGCGAGAATCTCGGGAAGCCAGGTAATCGTTGTATAGAATATTAGAGATTGCAGACCCATAAATAAAGTAATGAACCAGGCAAGGGAAGAGGTCCGTAGACGTACAGGCGTCCCTTCACTCTGTGTGGCTATGAATAACATTCGCTGACGTCCTGCGGCGATCTGGGGGAGCCACAAGAGAAGCGCCAATATGGACAACAAGGCCCACATGCCTAACGAAGCACGCCAACCCATAGATGTGGCTCCTGCTACGGGTACACTCACACCTGAGGCGATGGCGCCAAATATGTTCATGGATACAGAGTATAATCCGGTGACGATACCTACTCGCAATGGGAAATCGCGTTTGATCAAACTTGGCAAAAGCACGTTGCTTAATGCAATGCCGCACCCCAAAATTGCGGTTCCAGCATATAAGGAGAGAGCGGAAGGCAACAAGCGTAGGGCCACCCCAATGGTTACAATCATGACAGCCAATAGCAGAGCAGATTCGAGTCCTAACCGTTTGGCAAGACGTGGAGCAAAAGGGGAGACTGCTGCAAAGGCGAGCAAAGGAAGTGAGGTCAGAAGCCCGACCATTGTATGGCCGATACCTGTATCTGAGCGGATCATCTCCACTACAGGTCCGGTTACTGTAATCGGTGACCTCATGGTAGCGGCGATGACGATAATGCCTGCTAACAACAGGCCGAATCTTTTGGATGTTGAAGAATGTTCTTCCTCGGTATGGATAGATGAGTGTTGCTGTATTGAAGATGACATTGATAAAATCTCCTGTGTCCTATGAAGTTAATATGTATGGATTGTTACATAATCCACTCCGTAAGCATAACATTCTATGTCAATATTGAGCAATGAAATGAAAAAACACCCAATGGACCGTGGGTGCTTTGACTAACCTGTGAACTCTAACGAATCCATGAAGTCTTCTAATGGGTAAAACCGCTATTTTCAGATTCTACCGAACCTCAGCGACGTTAATCAGGCTATGAAGTGTGCAAATAAGTGAGTTAATATTCCAGAATGGTGAAATAAGCTTTCTAAGATTCGTTAGAATTCAGTTATGCTGAATTTGTAGCAAATAAACTGTCCTGTGTTCGTTAGAACATCGATACTTCAACGTATTGCTTATAGAGTGAGCAAATGCAGACGCTCCAATGCAGCGACATAGAGCACGTAACGAAGCGAATGCTCCGACGAACCATTGGGATTCTCATCCCCAGAACGCAAAAAAACTTCCCGAAGGAAGTTTCTTTTTAATACGTCCCAGGAGGGATACTCTCCTTGCAGTCGAGACTGCGAAGTGGTGCTAACGAAGCGAATGCTCCGACGAACCATTGGGGTTCTCATCCCCAGAACGCAAAAAAAGCTTCCCGAAGGAAGCTTCTTTTTAATACGTCCCAGGAGGGATTCGAACCCCCGACCGACGCCTTAGAAGGGCGTTGCTCTATCCAGCTGAGCTACTGAGACATGATTTTTTTCAAGCAAAATTGATTTTATCATATGCATACAGGAATATCAAGCATTTTATTTTAAACTGTTTTTCGTATATGATATTTGGCGGCAGTAACGTTTTTTTCATTATATTTAAGGTTATGTTAGAATATCAGGAGAACTCAAAAAAATAGATCAACAATCGTTTTAATATATATCTATTTAGGTTGATGCCAACTGGAGATTCAGGATATAGAGGAGGTGCTCCCATTAAGGAATCCACGACCCCGGAAACCGAGCATAACAACAATATTGTGCTGTTTCCTAAGACGCTGGACTATTACCAGATTCAATTGACAGTTATGCTTGAAAATGAACGGTATGGTGAAGCGATGAAATTGCTTCACTTTTTGCTGCAATGTCAGGGACAGGAAGAGCGCCACTACGATGAATGGCGGGCCCTGCTCGAATGGCTTCAGGCTGCGTTTCCTCAATATGAAGAAACCTCGCCTGCCGTTCTTGAAGAACGAGAAGAGGAAGAAGAGATTAGTGAGGAGGACATGGCACGACAGCATGCCCGAATGAAGCTTGAACAGGATGATGGCTATGCAGATAAGATGCTTCGCACAGTCATGGAAGAGCCGCTGTCTGAACAGACAATGCTGGCTTTGGAGCAGCTGGCCTATCTTGATCTGCCGAAGATTGATGAGGCACTTACGAGTTGGTTAAAAGAGAAGTCACTTCACCCTTTGCTTCAATTTCGGGTGCTGCAAACCTTGCGTCGCCGAGGCGTTCAAGGTATGATCCTGTTTACGAGAGGCGAAGAGCAGGTTGAAGTCGAGATTGATACCGTGCCTCTTAAACCAGAGGAATTCCCGCTCCAGATCGTTCAGATTTTGGAACGAGTGGCAGATCAGACGGAGGTTCATGAACCTACGCTCTTTTATTTTGCTCAGGAGTTATGGATACAATATGTCATGGCCGTGTATGGAACTCGTGATTATGTATCCATGTTGGAAGAAAATGATTCCATGACAGATATATGGGCAGCAGCTCTACATATGACCGTTGCAGACAGTCTGGGTGGCTCGCATGATGAGGAAAATACTCGCTCAATGTATGCTGTGACAGGGGCAATGCGCTTTCGGCTGGAGCAGGCTTATCGTTCCATGAAGCAGTTTGTATCTGCCGGATTGGATGGTTAATAGAGGCCGGAAACGTTTTCCTTAAACCGTATCAAGGGATTCCCCTTGAAAAAGAATCTAATCTTGTTTATACTAAAATGGTTATTTTGTACGTGATTGCCTACGTGAACATGTGAATTTTGGAGGGGAAAGTATACAATGAAAGCAACTTGGGAAAAGATAGAGAAGAACCTTGGGGTTCTTGAGGTTGAAGTGGATGCAGATCGTGTAACTGCAGCGCTCGACAAAGCTTTTAATAAAGTGGTTAAACAAGCAAACGTACCTGGATTCCGTAAAGGTAAAGTACCACGTTCCATCTTCGAAGCACGTTTTGGTGTAGAAAGCCTTTATCAAGAAGCAATCGACATTTTGCTTCCTGAAGCTTATACAGAAGCAATCGACCAAACGGATATCTTCCCGGTTGATCGTCCTGACGTAGATGTTGAACAATTCGCTAAAGGACAAACTTTCAAGTTCAAAGCAAAAGTAACTGTGAAACCTGAAGTTACTCTTGGTGACTACAAAGGAATCGAAGTTGCTGTAGCAAAAGGTGAAGTAACTGAAGCAGAAGTGACTGAAGAACTTGAGCGTCTTCAACAACGTCACGCTGAACTCGTTGTAATCGATGAAGGTTCCGCTGCTAACGGCGACGTTGCAGTAATCGACTTCGATGGTTCCGTTGATGGTGTACCTTTCGAAGGTGGACAAGCTGAACGTTATTCCCTGGAACTGGGTTCCAACACATTCATTCCTGGATTTGAAGAACAAGTTGTGGGTCTGTCCACAGGTGACTTCAAAGACGTAGAAGTGACTTTCCCAGAGAGCTACCATGCAGCAGAACTTGCTGGCAAACAAGCGGTATTTAAAGTGAAAATTCACGAAATCAAACGCAAACAGCTTCCTGCATTGGATGATGAGTTTGCTAAAGATGTTAGCGAATTCGACACTCTTGAAGAGTACAAAGCTGACCTGAAAACACAATTGGAATCCCGTAAAGCTGACGAAGCCAAAGCTGCACAAGAAAATGCAGTTGTAGAAAAAGTGGCTGAGAACGCTGAAGTGGACATTCCTGCTGCAATGGTTGAGAGCGAAGTACAAAACATGATGCGCGATTTCGATAACCGTTTGCGTAACCAAGGTATGAACCTTGAAATGTTCCTGAGCTTCTCTGGCCAGACTCAAGCTGACCTGAGAGGACAAATGCAAGAAGATGCTTCCAAACGTGTTCGCAACAACCTTGTGCTTGAAGCTGTAGGTAAAGCGGAAAACATTGAAGTATCTGACGAAGAAGTGAATCAAGAACTCGAGAAAATGGCTGAATCTTACAAGCGTCCTGCTGATGAGATCCGTGGCATCCTCGAAGGTAATGGTTCCCTGGACAGCCTTCGCGATGAAGTTAAACTGCGTAAAACGATTGACGTTCTTGTTGAGAACAGCACAGTTGTTGAACCGGTTGAAGCTCCAGCTGAAGAAGTTGTTGCAGAAGCTGACGAAAAATAAGACAAGCTATTATCAACTTGTCAGTTGAATAAACGATAAGGCACGTGAATTATTGCGTGCCTTATTTTTAAATTACGACATCCATTTTATAGAAAATGAAGTAATTATATGGATGAACACTAATTTTATTGATCCCTGTACACTTTTTACATACCTATGTACTTCATGCAAATAAAAAAAGGCAATACGGCATAGGATGGCTTCAATTTGCACATACATAGAAAACATGGTTAAATATGATCAGGCTAAAAAAGTAAACAAACGGATGTCTGACCCTTCTTGTGAAAAATGACATTGTCACAGGAAAGTGTTAGAATGAATTTGGGTTTGCTTTACAGGTGGCCTATGTCTAATTACATGTAGAAAAGAGGTTGGTCTCATGAGTCTGGTGCCAATGGTTATAGAACAAACCAATCGAGGCGAGCGGTCTTACGATATATATTCACGTTTGCTGAAAGATCGCATTATCTTTCTAACCAGTGCGATTGATGACGATGTAGCCAATCTTGTCATAGCACAGCTTTTGTTTTTGGCAGCCGACGATCCTGAGAAGGATATCAGCTTGTACATTAACTCACCTGGTGGTTCTGTCACCGCAGGGATGGGTATATACGATACGATGCAATTTATCAAGCCGGATGTATCTACCATTTGCGTTGGGATGGCAGCAAGCATGGGCTCGTTATTGCTGACAGCCGGTGCACCTGGCAAGAGATATGCGCTGACAAATAGCGAAGTAATGATTCATCAGCCGCTTGGCGGCATTCAAGGACAGGCTGCGGATATTAAGATACACGCAGAATGGATTATTAAAACACGTCAGAAACTGAATCAAATATACGTCGATCGTACGGGTCAGTCTCTTGAGAAAATTGAGCGGGATACAGACCGTGACTTCTTCATGAGCGCTGAAGAGGCTAAGACGTACGGCATTATTGACCAGGTGCTCAGTAGACCGATCAATTCCTAAAGGGGTGGTTTCATGTTTAAATTTAACGATGAGAAAGGGCAACTGAAATGCTCTTTTTGCGGTAAATCTCAGGAGCAGGTGCGTAAGCTGGTCGCTGGACCAGGCGTGTACATTTGTGATGAATGTATCGAACTTTGCACCGAAATCGTTGAGGAAGAACTCGGTCATGACGAAGAAGTAGACCTCAAAGATATTCCAAAACCAAAAGAAATTCGTAATATCCTGGATCAATATGTTATTGGACAGGAACAAGCGAAGAAGTCATTGTCTGTTGCGGTGTATAATCACTACAAACGGATCAACACACAAAGCAAAATTGAAGACGTTGAATTGTCAAAGAGTAACATTTTGCTGTTAGGACCAACAGGTTCTGGTAAAACGTTGCTTGCGCAAACGATGGCAAAAATTTTGAATGTTCCTTTTGCTATTGCGGATGCTACGTCATTAACAGAAGCGGGTTATGTAGGTGAGGATGTAGAGAACATCCTGCTCAAACTGATTCAAGCTGCTGATTATGATGTGGAAAAAGCAGAGCGTGGCATTATTTATATCGATGAGATTGATAAAGTAGCGCGTAAATCCGAAAACCCATCCATTACTCGTGATGTATCGGGCGAAGGTGTGCAACAGGCTCTCTTAAAAATTCTTGAAGGAACTGTGGCTTCTGTACCACCACAAGGTGGTCGTAAACACCCTCATCAAGAATTCATTCAGATCGATACAACGAACATCCTGTTCATTTGCGGCGGTGCCTTTGATGGTCTGGAGCAAATGATCAAACGCCGGATCGGTAAAAAAGTCATTGGCTTTAATACCGTTTCTGAGCAAAAAGATCTGAAACCAGGTGAATACCTGGGTATGGTATTGCCGGAAGATTTGCTGAAATTTGGTCTGATTCCGGAATTTGTAGGCCGTCTGCCAGTCATCTCCACTTTGGAGCCATTGGATGAAGATACGTTGGTACGGATTCTTTCTGAACCAAAAAACGCGCTTACCAAACAGTACCAAAAACTGCTTGAGCTGGATAATGTGAATCTGGTATTTGAACCAGCTGCATTGCTTGCGATTGCAAAAGAAGCAATTAAACGTAACACAGGTGCACGTGGATTACGTGCCATCATTGAAGGTATCATGCTTGAAATCATGTATGAAGTGCCTTCACGTGATGATGTTACGAACTGTGTCATTACCGAAGAAGTTGTTGAGAAAAGAGTCGTGCCTGAACTAAGCCAATCGAAGGACGATAAGCAGGAAGAGAGCGCCTAATAAAGGCCTGAATCCCGTTGAACTCTGAAATATAGACTTGTCAGTTCTCCACTTTGGCAGAAGGCGAATTCATGTCTCTGTCAGGGTGGAGCTTTGACGTTGTGGGGAGAGAAATCACTCATGTATTTAAGACAGGATACACGTCCCGTGAAAGTGGGAAACGTAACGATCGGTGGCAGTAACGAAGTCATTATCCAAAGTATGTGTACAACCAAAACGGCAGACGTTGAAGCAACGGTTGCAGAGATTCTGCGACTGGAAGAAGCGGGTTGTCAAGTGGTACGTGTAACGGTGAATAATGAGGAAGCTGCCGCAGCCATCAAGGAAATCAAGAAACGCATTCATATACCGCTCGTAGCGGACATTCATTTCAACTATAAGCTGGCTTTGCTTGCGATTGAGAACGGCATCGATAAAGTTCGGATTAATCCAGGTAACATCGGTAAACGTGCGAAAGTGGAAGAAGTGGTTAAGGCTTGTAAAGACCGTGGTATTCCGATTCGGATTGGAGTAAATGCGGGGTCTTTGGAAAACCATCTCCTTGAGAAGTATGGGTATCCTACGGCAGATGCTATGGTAGAAAGTGCATTGTATCACATTGGTATTTTGGAAGAGCTTGATTTCCATGATATCATCGTGTCACTCAAAGCATCGGATGTGCCGATGGCGATTGAGGCATATACCAAAGCAGCTCAAATCATTCCGTATCCGTTGCATCTCGGGATTACCGAAGCAGGTACACTGTTCTCCGGTACGATCAAAAGCTCCGCAGGTATGGGAGCCTTATTGTCCATGGGTATTGGTTCTACGATGCGGATCTCACTGAGTGCGGACCCGGTAGAAGAAATTAAGGTCGCTCGTGATCTGCTCAAAACATTTGGACTCATTACAAATGCAGCTACATTGATCTCCTGCCCAACGTGTGGACGATTGGATATCGACCTGTTCTCCATTGCCAACGAAGTGGAAGAGTATATCTCCAAACTGAAGGTGCCGATTAAAGTATCGGTGTTGGGTTGTGCGGTTAATGGTCCAGGTGAGGCCAAAGAAGCGGATATCGGCATAGCCGGTGCTCGTGGAGAAGGTCTCTTGTTCCGTCACGGCAAGATGATTCGTAAAGTACCTGAAGAAATCATGGTTGAGGAATTAAAAAAAGAGATCGACAAAATCGTCGAAGCCTACGAAGAGACAGGTGTTATTCCTGGTCGTTCGCACTGATTGATTCATATCTTGTTACAACAAAAGCTCGCCAGCGATGGCGGGCTTTTTATTTTCTCGCATACAAATTCTGCATCGCCCGTTTACGTCGCGTTGAAAAGGCTATACTACCAAGTATTAGCATGATCTCATATGAGAATAGCGACAAAATAGGAGGATGTGAAGCCATGGAATTTGGTATGGTCATCATGTTGATTCAGTTATTTTTTGGAGTGGTGATTGGTTTGTATTTCTGGAACCTGCTGCGTGGCCAGAAAACGAACCGCAGTGCCGTTGAGCTTGAATCTCGCAAGGAACTGGAGAAGCTGCGCAAGCTGCGTTCAATCTCACTCACCAAGCCGCTGTCGGAGAAGACGCGTCCAGCTACCATTAATGATATTGTTGGGCAAAAAGATGGGTTGCGTGCCCTTAAAGCTGCATTATGCAGTGCGAATCCGCAACATGTTATCATTTATGGCCCACCCGGAGTCGGGAAGACAGCTGCCGCAAGGGTTGTGTTGGAAGAGGCCAAGAAGAATCCATCTTCTCCATTTAAGCCAGACGCCAAATTCACGGAGCTGGATGCAACAACAGCCCGTTTTGATGAACGTGGTATTGCTGACCCCTTAATTGGTTCGGTTCATGATCCGATATATCAGGGAGCAGGAGCTATGGGCGTTGCTGGTATTCCCCAACCAAAACCGGGAGCTGTGACAAAAGCGCATGGGGGAATGCTTTTTATTGATGAAATTGGTGAATTACATTCGATTCAGATGAATAAGCTGTTGAAAGTGTTGGAGGATCGCAAGGTGTTTTTGGAGAGTGCGTACTATAACTCGGAAGACACGCATACTCCTGCTTATATCCACGATATTTTTCAAAATGGCCTACCGGCCGATTTCCGCCTTGTTGGAGCAACGACACGTTCCCCTCATGAACTGCCACCAGCTTTGCGTTCACGCTGCATGGAAGTTTATTTCCGTCCTTTGTTGCCTGAGGAGATTGGGCGAATTGCAGAGGATGCTGTTCAGAAAATAGGGTTCAGTCCATGTCCGGATGCCGTTGATGTGGTCAAGCGATATGCAACCAATGGACGTGAAGCGGTTAATATCATCCAGCTGGCTGCTGGACTTGCGCTGACAGAGAAGCGTGAGACGCTTCAGGCGTCTGATGTGGAGTGGGTGGCGGGTAGCAGCCAGATTCAGCCACGGCCTGATCGGAAGGTCCCTACACAGCCGCAGGTGGGGTTTGTTAACGGCTTGGCGGTATACGGACCGAATATGGGAACCATTTTGGAGATCGAAGTGTCTGCTGTTCCGGCTCTTAAAGATCAAGGCCGAATCAACATTACAGGCGTTGTGGATGAAGAAGAGATTGGAGGCGGTTCGCGTACACTCCGGCGAAAAAGTATGGCCAAAGGCTCGGTTGAAAATGTGTTAACCGTATTAAAAGCCATGGGTATTCGCCCGAATGATTACGATTTACACGTGAATTTCCCAGGTGGGACACCTATTGATGGTCCATCCGCCGGGATTGCCATGGCGACTGCCATTACATCAGCGATTCAGGGACGCCCTGTGGATCATGAGACAGCGATGACTGGCGAGGTCAGTATTCATGGTCGGGTTAAGCCTATTGGTGGCGTGCTAGCCAAGGTGGAGGCTGCCTTTCAGGCAGGAGCGAAGACCGTTATTATTCCCGCGGAGAACTGGCAGTCCATTTTTGAGAATCTGGATGGCTTGCGCGTTATCCCGGTAGATACCGTAGAGGATGTATTCCGTGAAGTGTTTGCCTGGGTTCCGGAATCACAACAGATGGAACAAACGAAGCTTGCAGAGGAGACAGTTGCACCTGCACCGGAGATTTTTCCGCCGGCATCCGCTTCCTATTTGCGTGCGGACGTGCCTCGCCCAGGACAGGTTACAGATTCGGGAAGCTGCTAAGCGCTTCCCTTCATTGGTTTTTTATGTGAACATTTGATAGAATAATGAATGACTACAACCTGAGAGCCATTGGAGGTGCGAAAGCGATGGGACCGAGCAAAGCGAAAGGTCGTCGTTTTCCTTTACTGCCTTTAAGAGGACTTCTCGTCTACCCGAGTATGGTACTGCATCTCGATGTGGGCCGGGAGAAATCGGTCAAGGCTTTAGAAAAAGCGATGGTAGAAGAACATCTGATTCTCCTATGTTCCCAAGCCGAAGTAAATATTGAAGAACCAACACAAGAGGACATTTTCAGAATCGGAACCGTGGCCAAGGTCAGACAGATGCTGAAGCTTCCAAACGGTACGATTCGTGTACTCGTAGAAGGCTTGGAACGGGCTGAAATTATTGAATATACGGACAACGAGGAATATTATGAAGTACTGGCTAAAGAGCTGCCTGAAGAGGAGAACACCCATCCGGAGACGGATGCCTTGATGCGTACCGTTCTGAACCAGTTCGAGAATTATATTAATCTGTCCAAAAAAGTGACACCAGAGACACTCGCAGCGGTGTCTGACATCGAAGAACCAGGGCGTCTGGCCGATGTCATCACGAGTCACCTGTCCTTGAAGATCAAGGATAAACAGGAAATTCTGGAGACCATCGATGTTCGGGAACGTCTGGAGAAATTACTGGATATCCTGAACAATGAGCGCGAAGTGCTGGAGCTTGAACGCAAGATCAGCCAACGCGTGAAGAAACAGATGGAGAAAACGCAGAAGGAATATTATTTGCGCGAGCAGATGAAAGCGATCCAGAAAGAACTGGGTGAAAAAGAAGGCCGTGCGGGTGAGGTTGAGGAACTTCGCACACAGATGGAAGAACTCGGCTTGCCGGACAAGGTGAAAGAAAAGGTCGAGAAAGAAATTGATCGACTGGAGAAAATGCCTGCAAGTTCAGCTGAGGGCGGAGTCATTCGCAACTACGTGGATTGGCTGCTTGGCCTTCCTTGGAGTCAGATGACAGCGGATGATCTGGATATCCAAAAAGCCGAAGATGTGCTGAATGCAGATCATTACGGATTGGAAAAGCCCAAAGAGCGTGTGCTTGAATATCTGGCTGTCCAGAAACTCGTCAAGAAGCTCAAAGGGCCCATTCTCTGTCTGGTTGGACCTCCAGGGGTCGGTAAAACATCACTTGCTCGTTCGATCGCGAGATCGCTGGGTCGGGAGTTTGTAAGAATATCTCTTGGCGGCGTGCGGGATGAAGCTGAGATTCGTGGTCACCGACGCACCTATGTAGGGGCCATGCCTGGGCGTATCATCCAGGGGATGAAAACGGCAGGTTCTCTGAATCCGGTATTCCTGCTGGACGAGATTGATAAGATGGCTTCAGACTTCCGCGGAGATCCTTCCGCAGCGTTACTTGAGGTACTTGATCCGGAACAGAATAATACGTTTAGTGATCATTTTGTAGAATTGCCGTTTGACTTATCCAACGTTATGTTTATAACAACTGCCAACACGGTACACAATATTCCGCGTCCATTGCTGGATCGGATGGAAATGCTCAACATCCCTGGTTACACGGAGCTGGAGAAGCTGCAAATTGCGAAAAACTATTTGTTGCCCAAACAGAAGCAGGACCATGGTCTGGAAGAAAAGCAATTGGAAATACCGGATGACGCGTTGTTGCGTGTAATTCGTGAATATACACGGGAGTCAGGTGTGCGTAATCTGGAACAGCAGATGGCTTCGTTGTGCCGGAAAGCTGCCAAGAACGTCGTATCTGGTGTGGAAGGTCAGATTAACATCTCATCAGATAAGATCAAAGACTACCTTGGACCTGGCAAATTCCGTTATGGTATGGCCGAACTGGAAGATCAGATTGGTACTGTAACGGGTCTGGCGTGGACTGAAGTGGGTGGAGATACCCTTATCATTGAAGTGACTGTTGTGCCTGGAACAGGTAAATTGACTCTCACAGGTAAACTGGGGGATGTCATGAAGGAATCGGCACAAGCCGCATTCAGTTACACCCGTTCCAAAGCTACACAGCTTGGAATTTCGCCTGACTTCCATGAGAAGAACGATATTCATATTCACGTTCCGGAAGGAGCGATTCCGAAGGATGGTCCATCTGCCGGGATTACGATGGCAACAGCGTTAATCTCAGCCTTAACAAACAAACATGTGTCCAAGGATATCGCGATGACTGGTGAAATAACACTGCGTGGACGTGTACTGCCGATTGGTGGTCTGAAAGAGAAATCACTGGCAGCCCATCGTGCCGGTTATAAAAAAATATTATTGCCTAAGGATAACGAACGGGACCTGCGTGACATTCCAGACAGCATCAAGGAAGATGTGGAGTTTGTACCTGTAGCCCATATGGATCAGGTATTGCAGCATGCACTTGTGGAGCAGACAGGCATTAACCTGTAATCCACACATCCGAAAGGTTCGTATGAAGAGTAGACCGTTCTGCGGAGGCTTCGGCGTCCGCTGGAACGGTTTTTTTGGTATGATAGAACAATCCATGGCATAATACCTTCAACAGGTGATGCATAGCATAGGCGTTCAAGAGAGGAAAGATACAATATGAAAGTAAATCAATCTGAATTTATTATCAGTGCCGTTCGGCCTGAACAATACCCCGATGACGGTCTGCCAGAGATTGCTTTGGCGGGACGCTCCAATGTGGGGAAATCTTCCCTGATCAACCGTTTGATCAATCGTAAAAATTTGGCTCGGACGAGCTCAACACCGGGTAAGACACAGCAACTCAACTATTATAAAATTAATCAGGATCTCTACTTCGTCGATTTTCCGGGATATGGCTACGCTAAAGTTTCCAAAGAGCAACGCTTTGCCTGGGGTAAAATGATGGAGAAATACTTGTTGGGACGCGAAGAATTGAAACTGGTTATGCAGATGGTGGATATGAGACATGAACCGTCCAAAGAGGACAAGATGATGAACGAATGGCTTCGTCATAATGGACTGCCTTTGGTTGTTGTAGCAACCAAGATGGACAAGATTCCAAAAACACGCAGAGCCAAATATATCAAAGTCATTAAGGAATCACTGGGTCTTCGTTCAGGGGATTTGTTTGTGCCGTTTTCATCCGAAGAGGGATTGGGGAAAGAAGAGTTATGGGACATCATTACCCGCCATGCCCGCATAGATAAGTATGCACCAGTGCTGGATGCAGAGGGTGCTTCTGATGAGGAAGAAACCAACGGAATTAACGGATAACCGAGATAGTACACCGTTTTAGTGCAGGAAAGTGAGCATGCTAAGTGAATCTTTGATGAGATCCAGATTAATCCGGTTTTTTATGGGATTTCGTGAGAATTCATCATCTGGCTCTGGAGAAATATAACGTTAGGGTAGTGTATAATGAGCATAGGTGCATATTGCCAACAGTACCAAACATCCGGCTTAGCCGGCCTGAAGAATTTTGAGATGACTGCTACATGTGCAGGAAGACAAAACAATCGGGAAAGAATTGAGGGATTTGTATGGCTCAGCGGTTAGCCACAGAGTATGTTAAGGCCACTATGAAATTGTCAGAACCCCAGATGCATCAGTTTTTGCGCATGACAGAAGACGGCAGGCTTCATCATCGGGTTAAGGTGTTGGACAATGGTTGTCAGGAGGTCGTGCTGGGGGATGTAAGTGGAGAAGAAGTGCATTTCCCTTTTGACCGCATAGAAGGGTTCTATATCTGTGAGTTATCTTGCCGCCTGGTGAATCTGCATCTGACCAACGTTGTCCGGAAGCTCTTTGTGACTTTTAAGGGTGACGGGGTCGTTCATCGGATCTATAAAGGGTTCACCATGACGTATGTTTATGCTCAAGGCACTGTCCACAAAATTGTGGAGAAGACCGGGGAGAACACCCGAGTGATCTATGAATACAAAAATACGTTGCTTGAATTGCAACATCTGTTCCAGGCCAGAGATGTAGAACGCGAAATCAACCGTGTGTATGCCGAGATCGATTCACTGCTGGACACTAGAAAAGATGCGACTGCTGATCAGCTCCATCAGATTGATGAGACCCTTGCTCGTCATCAAAAACGGTTGTTTGAGCTTGAAGCCTATTAGCTTAAAATTGTATGTTTATAAACGTATGTGTATATAATGAATTCCCTTGTATCTTCCGGGCAGTGGCACTCGCCAATGTGGAGGTTTCAGGGGGATTTTTTGATGTGAGATCAAATATTCCGAATTGAACATATTTATTTTACAATCTTCTGGAAAAGGGTTGATTTCACTCTGATTCAATGTTATTTTTAATCTCGTTGAAAACAATATAGGAACCAGGATTCACTCAGGACATTATATGTTGCGAGAGATTTTTCCCTCGGGAAGTGAATGACGTAGGTCCTAGCGGATGAAATTTTTTCAAACATTTTATTCCTAGGAAGGGGGAACCGAAGGATGGAATATTCAACTTTCGGAAGACACGTTGCTGTTGATACTTGGGGTGTCGACTTTAATCTACTGAACAATGCAGAGTATCTGGAAGCCCAAATGGTTGAAGCAGCGGAGGCATGTGGCGCGACAGTAATGTCCGTGCAGTCCAAGCAGTTTGACCCACAGGGAGCAACCGTACTTGTACTATTGTCTGAGAGCCATCTCTCCATTCATACGTATCCTGAGAGAGGTTTTGCAGCGATTGATTGTTACACTTGTGGGGAGACCGTAGATCCACAGCTTGCTATTGACTACCTGGTATCCGTATTAAAGCCTGAAAAAACGTATGCAAAGAAGTTGGTACGTGGATTGGGCGAATTGCAAGTTGAAACACCAGAGATGAACAACCAGACGGAACGGGTTTAAATAAAAAGTATATTGCATACAATGTTCACATATCGGGATGGACACATAACCTCCCAAACTCTAATAGTCATGGAATAATTCCATGGCTATTTGTTTTAATATGCGTATCGTTATGAATATTCATAATCAACACTTTTTAACGCATAACGGTGAACTTTGGTGAGACACTACAATAAATGACAGTGCATATGATGATGAACATGGTGATTTCATAAACATTTCATAAAAATGACCCGGTCACGGCTATGATGTGTGATATAATTAACCATGTCAATCATAAATGGATAGACATATGCAGTAAGCACTTTGATTGGAAATTTATTAGGCAGGTGAACTTGCAATGCACATCGTTGTCGTTGGTTTGAATTATCGCACGGCGCCTGTAGAGGTTAGGGAACGATTCACATTTGCAGAAAAGGACTTGTCTGAAGCGCTGCAGCAGCTCAAGCTGACCAAGAGTGTATTGGAAGGTGTAATCGTAGCCACATGTAACCGTACCGAGTTGTATGTTGTGGTGGACCGTCTTCACATGTGTGGTTATTTTATTCGAACATTTATGGAACAATGGTTTAATGTACCACGGGAAGAATTTACGCAACACTTATATATATATGAAGATGATCAAGCCATGCGCCATTTGTTCCGTGTCATCTGCGGACTAGATTCCATGGTCATTGGTGAGACTCAGATTCTTGGACAGGTGAAACAGGCTTTTCTTAAAGCGCAGGAAGAAAAATCAACAGGTACCTGGTTTAATAAGTTATTTAAACAGGCCGTTACGCTGGGTAAACGGGCACATTCGGAGACTTCCATCGGGGAGAGCGCCGTATCTGTCAGTTATGCTGCTGTTGAACTCGGTAAGAGGATTTTTGGCATGTTCACAGACAAGAAGGTGCTCATTTTGGGTGCTGGCAAGATGAGTGAACTAACCGTGAAACATCTCTATGCCAACGGGGCATCCGAGGTCATCGTGGCGAATCGTACGCTCGCAAGAGCTGAAGAATTGGCAGCCAAGTTCCGGGGTACACCTTGTACGATGGAACAGGCACTAGATCGACTTAATGAAGTTGATATTGTGATTAGTTCCACTGGAGCTGAACGTTATGTCATGGATGCAGCAGTGGTACGGGAGAGCATGAAGCGTCGTCAATCTCGCCCATTGTTCCTGATTGATATTGCGGTTCCACGCGATATTGACCCAGCGATTGGTGAATTATCCAACGTATTTCTCTATGACATTGATGATCTGGAAGGAATCGTGGAGAGCAACCTCGAGATGCGTAAGGTGGAAGCTGCCAAGATTGAGAGAATGATTGAGCTTGAGATGGAGGATTATTACCATTGGCTCAAAACGTTGGGTGTGCGTCCCGTTATTCGCGCTTTGCAGGAAAAAGGTGTTTCCATTCATGAAGAAACGATGGATAGCCTGTTTAATAAACTGCCTGAGCTCGATGAACATCAACGTAAAGTCATTCGTCGTTTGACCAAGAGTATTGTGAACCAAATGACGACAGATCCGATTAATCGGATTAAGGAAATGGCAGGCACGAAGCAAGGTGATGAAGCTCTGCGCATGTTTACTCAGATTTTCGCTCTGGAAGATTCAGTAGAGATGGCCGCTGAAAAAGTGAGTCAGAGTGATGCCACAGCTCTGGCGAAGCCAGCCGCTCACCTTAACGAAAACCGGCAAGACCCCGTGCCGGCTTATGCTCCGGCAGGCGTATAAGGCGGGTGGGCAGCTTGACCCTTGCTGAACAAGTTTATGAAGCTCTAATCTATATGTATGCCCTGAGCCTACTGTTCTATTTCTCGGACTGCATTCGACGCAATGCGGGGGCGAAGCGGACAGGCACAGGGTTTCTTGTCGTTGTTTGGGGATTGCAGGTAACGCATGTCATATTGCGCATGTGGACTGAAGGTCATTTCCCCATCTATACCACCTTTGATTTTTTGTTTATATTTTCATTCAGTATTGTGCTGATGTCTCTCGTCATGACTCGCATCCAGCGTTCTGAATTTGTCATTTTGTTGCTGAATGTTGTAGGTTTTTCCGTTACGGTATTAAACCGACTGTGGTTTACGGCCGGAGAGATATCACTGCATAACTGGCAAACGGTACATGGATTACTCATTATGCATATTACCTTGGCGAATCTTGGTTTTGCGGCGTTAACCGTTGCTACGGTATTTGCCTTGTTATATCTGTTCTTGCACCGTAAGTTGAAGAAAAAAAAGTGGAATGATACGATGCGACGGCTGCCAAGCCTGGAAGTGATCGGGAAGTATATGGATGGTGCTACGTTGATAGGAACACCGTTACTTGGTGTTTCTGTGATGCTTGCCGTATTATCCATTGTGGCGGAAAGACGCTGGATTCTACTCTTGGATCTCAAAGTTATTTCGACAGGTCTTGCTATAGCCATCTATGTAGGTTACTTCGTATCCAAGAGAAGGAAACAGTTCTCTACGATTATCATGGCAAGATGGACACTGATCGGGTACGGATTTGTCATTATAAGTTTTTTATCCAATGCGTATTCAGCGTTTCATCGTTGGACGGGAGAGTGAAGGGGATGGACCGTTACACGCCGATATTTGTGAATACTTCAGGCAAGAAGTGCTGCGTGGTTGGTGGTGGACGTGTTGCCGAACGTAAAATTAAGGGATTGCTGCATGCCGAGGCACAGATTACGGTCATTAGTCCGGAGCTTACTCCCGTATTAAAACAACTGCATCATGAATCCCGAATTCAATGGATAGACCGGTCCTACCGCAATGGAGATTTGCGGGGGGCCTTTCTCGTATATGCAGCGACTGACCATTCCGAGGTCAATTCAACTGTGGTTCGGGATGCGGAGGCTGCGGGCATATTGGTGAATAATGCAATGTCTTCGGAGCACAGCAGCTTTATTACGCCAAGCGTGGTAAGGCGTGGGAGATTAAGCATAGCAATATCCACAGCAGGAGCGGGACCGGCAGCAGCTGCGGAGATACGTGCCACACTCGAACGACAGTTCGGTGATGAATATGAGACGTACCTTGAGTTTTTGCACCAGATGAGGACTGAGGTGAAGTCACGCGTATCTTCTTCAAGTCTCAGAAGTACGTTGCTTCGGCAATTAACTGAAATGCACATATTAGAAGATATTCGTACAGGCCATTTTCGGTGGTGGACCGAAGAAGAAATCGGGGACTGGATATCCCATAATCAGGAGGAAGTGTAGATATGCGTACAATTAAAGTTGGAAGTAGACAGAGCGCGCTTGCGCTAACCCAGACAGGTCATGTCATTCAGGATTTACGCGATATTTGTGAGCGGGAAGGATTAGCTTTTGACTTTGAAGTACATAAGATTGTTACCAAGGGAGATCTCATTCTGGATGTAACGTTGTCAAAAGTGGGAGGCAAAGGTTTGTTTGTCAAAGAGATTGAACAGGCGATGCTTGATCGTACGATTGATATGGCTGTTCATAGTATGAAGGATATGCCTTCCGAGTTACCCGAAGGATTAATCAATGGTGCTATTCCCCGTCGTGCAGATCCACGGGATGCGCTGATCTCCAATGGTGGACTTACTCTGGATCAACTGCCAGAAGGAGCTAGAGTCGGAACAAGCAGTCTGCGCCGGTCGAGTCAATTAAAGGCCTATCGTCCAGATTTGCAATTGGAATCGATTCGCGGCAATATTGATTCCCGTCTGCGGAAGCTGGAGACCGAAGGATTCGATGCGATTATTCTGGCAGCTGCAGGATTGTACCGTATGGGATGGGAAGACCGGATCACAGAGTACTTGACGGAAACAGCTTGCCTTCCGGCAGTGGGTCAAGGCGCGCTTGGTATCGAATGTCGTGAAGACGATGAGGAACTGTTGCACTTGCTGCAGCTGTATAACGATCCCGAGACAGCATTTCCTGTACAGGCGGAACGCCGTTTTCTCAGTGTATTGAATGGGGGTTGCCAGGTTCCCATCGGTGCTCATGCGGTGTGGGTGCCTCAGCAAGATGCAGATTCCCTGAATGGTGAAAACACGTTACAATTAACAGGTATGGTCGGCACACCGGATGGTGGACTGATTCTTAAGGAAGCTATGATCGGCAAGGACCCGGTTCGTCTGGGAGAAGAAGTGGCTTGGAGATTGATCGAACGGGGAGCAGAGCAGATACTGGCAGAAGTTAGGGGATGAAGACATGGTGGGAAAGGTCTTTTTGGTAGGGGCAGGTCCTGGGGATGCAAAGCTGATTACGGTAAAAGGGTGGGAATCCATCGGTAAAGCCGATGCTGTAGTCTATGATCGTTTGGCAAGTCCGAGATTGTTGAAACAAATGAAACCCGGCGCAGTCAAGATTTACGTGGGCAAGCGCCCGGATCGGCATACGATGAAACAGGAAGAGATCAATCAACTGTTGGTGGATCTGGCGCTTGAGGGCAAGGTTGTGGTTCGGCTTAAGGGCGGCGATCCAACTATCTTTGGACGCGTGGGCGAAGAGGCGGGTTTGCTGCACAAAAACGGGATTCCGTTTGAGATTGTACCTGGGGTTACCGCTGCTATAAGTGTACCTGCTTATGCCGGAATTCCCGTCACTCACCGTGACTATGCATCTTCCATCTCTATTATTACGGGGCATGAGAGTCCGGACAAGCTTGATCGCAGTATTCATTGGGATAAAGTGACGAATGCAACGGGCACACTTGTATTTATGATGGGGGTTGCCAAAATTGGATATATCAGCGAACAATTGATTCGTCATGGTCGTCCAGCGCAAACACCGGTAGCTCTGATTCGTTGGGGAACACGAGCGGAACAGGATACCCTTATAGGCACCCTTGAAGATATAGAAGCGAAAGTGATCGCAGCCAATTTCCAACCACCAGCTGTTATTGTGGTGGGAGATGTCGTCAATCAGCGGGAACAGTTGAAATGGGCAGAAGCGCTGCCGCTGTTTGGCAAACGAATTCTGGTAACCCGTGCTCGCAGTCAGGCGAGTGAACTGGTGAATCGCATTGAGGAACTCGGCGGCGAACCGTATGAGTTTCCGGTCATTGAGACGGTCATGCCGTCCAGTGAATCTGCGCAGCAAAGTGTCAAAGACGCCTTCAGTGCTTTAAATACCTATGACTGGGTGTTTTTCACAAGTGTGAACGGCGTGGAGTTTTTCTTCCGCCATCTGGAACAGGAAGGCAAGGACATTCGCTCGATTCATCAAGCGAGAATTGCAGCCGTAGGACCTTCCACAGCAGATGCCTTGCGCAAACATGGGATCGTTGCAGAGGTTGTCAAAGGTCCTTTCCAGGCCGAAGGCATGCTTGAGACTTTTGAAAGTGAACTGAAGGAAGGTCAGAGAGTACTGCTTCCGCACGGTGATCTTGCACGTACGTGGTTGCGGGACCAGTTGAGAGAACGAGGACTTCAGGTCACCGAAGCCATCATCTACGATACGATCCTCGCTGGTGAGGATGATGACGAATTGCTTAAGTTGCTTGAAGAAGGTGGTATTCATGCGGTGACCTTTACAAGCTCATCGACGGTTACCAACTTCATGAGTATGTTGAAACGTATGGGGTTGCAAGATCCATTGCCTTTATTGAAAGATGTGGAGGTTGCGTGTATCGGACCTGTTACAGCGAAGACGGCAGAAGCCGCTGGACTAAAGGTTACACTGATGGCAGAGGAAGCAACGATGGATAGCTTGATCACAATTCTATGCGACTGGAAACGGACAGGCACCAAAGAAGGCGCTCTTCGAAATTAATACACATGTAATCATGTCAACATATGAAGCGTGCTGAATTCGATAGGATACCAGCGCGCTTCCCTTTTTGCTCTATTTAACTTTTTTCAAGGAGGTTTTACTCGTATGAGTTTTCCAATTGTACGGCATCGCCGTTTACGCCAATCCACAGGTATTCGTAATATGGTCAGAGAGACCCATCTAACCGTGGATGACTTTATTCAACCGATCTATGTGACGTATGGAGAAAATGTAAAATCCGAAATTAAATCCATGCCTGGCGTGTTCCGCTTCTCGCTGGATCGGCTTCAGGAGGAAGTAACGGAAATTGCCGAGCTGGGAATTCCAGCCGTGTTATTGTTCGGTATTCCGGAGACGAAGGACAGTGTGGGTTCATCTGGCTTCGCTGAAGATGGCATTGTGCAGGAAGCGACAAGATTGATCAAATCCTGGTACCCGGAACTGCTGGTTGTTGCGGATACTTGTCTGTGTGAATTCACGGATCACGGTCACTGCGGTATGGTACACACCGTGGAGATTGACGGCCACATCTGCGGAGATGTATTAAATGATGAATCACTGGATCTGCTCGTGCAAACGGCAGTGTCTCAAGCCAAAGCAGGAGCGGACATTATTGCACCATCCAACATGATGGATGGATTTGTACAAGCGATCCGCGCGGGACTGGATGAGAATGGATTCAGTCATATTCCGATTATGTCTTACTCTGTTAAATATGCATCCGCATTTTATGGTCCATTCCGTGAAGCTGCGGATTCCACACCACAATTCGGAGACCGCAAGTCATATCAGATGGACCCGGCGAACGCGCGTGAAGCCTTGCGTGAAGCAGAGACGGATGTGCTCGAAGGAGCGGACATGTTGATGGTAAAACCATCCCTTTCCTATCTGGATGTTATGCGCACGATTAAGGATCAATTTGATCTTCCGCTTGTTGCCTATAATGTAAGTGGCGAGTATGCCATGGTGAAGGCGGCGGCGATTCAAGGCTGGATCGATGAGAAAAAAGTTGCCATGGAAATCCTGCTCAGCATGAAACGCGCAGGTGCAGATATGATCATTACCTACTACGGAAAAGACGCTTCACGCTGGTTGGCTGAGAAATAAAATAAATGACATTAAGGAGGATAATCATGACTGCACAACAAGGTAATCGTCGCAAGGATGAGCGCTCACGCAGCGCGTTTGAGGAAGCGAAGCAGTACATACCCGGGGGTGTGAACAGCCCTGTACGCGCATTCAAATCGGTGGGACTTACTCCGATCTATGCAGAACGCGGTGAAGGGTCCAAAATCTACGATATTGATGGCAATGTTTTTATTGACTATGTGGGATCGTGGGGCCCACTCATTATGGGACATGCACACCCTGACGTTGTAGAAGCTTTGCGTGAAACAGCTTTGAAAGGAACAAGTTTTGGTGCGCCTACCTTGCTGGAGACCGAGATGGCAAAACTGGTCTGTGAGCGTGTACCTTCTATCGATATTGTACGGATGGTCAATTCTGGTACAGAAGCAACGATGAGTGCCATTCGACTGGCACGCGGGGTAACCGGACGCAGTAAAATTCTGAAGTTTGAAGGATCATATCATGGACATGCGGACAGTTTGCTGATCAAGGCGGGTTCAGGTGTTGCAACACTGGGTCTGCCGGATAGTCCAGGTGTACCTGAAGGTGTAGCTGTGAATACAATTACGGTACCTTATAACGATCTGGAGTCCGTGAAGCTTGCTTTTGAACGTTATGGTGAAGAACTGGCCGCTGTTATAGTGGAACCTGTGGCGGGTAACATGGGGGTTGTACCTCCGGCTTCCGGTTTCCTTGAAGGCCTGCGCAGTTTGACGACCCAATATGGCAGTCTGCTTATTTTTGACGAAGTCATGACCGGCTTCCGCGTAGGGTTGAACTGTGCTCAGGGACGGTATGGGGTTACACCTGACCTTACTTGTCTGGGTAAAGTTATCGGTGGTGGACTCCCCGTTGGTGCCTATGGTGGTCGTCGGGATTTGATGGAACAGATTGCTCCTACAGGACCGATCTATCAGGCGGGTACATTGAGCGGAAATCCGCTGGCTATGGCAGCAGGGTATACCACGCTCAAATTGTTAACACCAGAGGTCTATGATCGTCTGGAGACATTGTCTACACGTTTGCAAGCCGGATTTGAGAAAAATGCAGTGGAGACGGGTATTGCGATAACCATTAACCGTGTCGGTTCCATGGTTTGTCCATTCTTCAGTGCCGTTCCCGTAACCAATTATGATATTGCCAAAGAAAGTAATCTGGATCAATTCCGTCGTTATTTTGCGGCCATGATTGATCAAGGTGTGAGTGTTGCGCCTTCGCAATACGAAGGCATGTTTGTCTCTGGTGTGCACACAGAGCAGGATATTGACGATACGATTGAGGCGAATCGTAAAGCTCTTCAATCGTTATGACCATCAAAAGTTGGAAACGCCGCGGGGAATGGCTTGAGCTGATGCCAGGAAAAGCCGTAACAGGCAGTTCGGACAAACCGATGGCTGCAGAGCAATGGCTATTGTCTGAACTTCAGTTTCCAGAGAAACTGCTTCGTCAGTTAAAAGCAAACCAAGGAATACAACTTGCAGGGGACCGGTTTCGGCTGGCCCTTTTTGCGTCCCAGCCAATCGATGTTGAGCCACGCTGGGCTGATGTGGATGTATTGTATGAGGATGATTTCTGTCTGGTTATGCACAAACCGGCAGGCATGAAACTGCATCCGGATGGAAGCCGTGTTGATCAGGCCATCACGCTGGATCATGTGGTTGCCTCCTATTATGAAATGAACGGAATTCAGGCAAGCGTACGCCATGTTCATCGACTGGATGAGGATACAACCGGACCTGTTCTGTATGCCAAAAATGCTTTTGCCCTCGCCAAATTGGATGAAGCGATGCGTCGCAAAGAGATTGGCCGCCATTATGTAGCCATTGCAGGTGGACAAATCCCCCTTGAACTCCACAAAATTGATGCTCCGATTGGCAAGGACAGACATCACAAACAGCGCAGGCGTGTCTCCGAAGGTGGACAGGAAGCGGTTACTCATGTGGAGATCGTCGAAGTATGGGAACGAGCAACCCTTGTACGATTGAAGCTGGATACAGGACGTACACACCAAATTCGTGTACACCTGAGTTACGCGGGACATCCGCTTATTGGTGATGCGTTGTATGGAGGTAGAGCGGATGCCATTGGGCGACAAGCACTTCACGGAGAGATGCTTAAGTTTAGTCATCCTTTAACCGGAGCGATGATTGAAGTGAACGACCCATGGCCGTCCGATTTCACACAATTGGCAGAGCGTGAGCGTCAAAATTATTAATACACTATATAAGTTCGACTAACTATTTACACGAAAACAGAGAGGACAGAAACAACCAGAAGAAGCAAAGCGTTCGCCTAAAAGCTTTCTGAAAGAAAGCTGCTTCGGAAGCATAAGCTATCCCCGCATTTTCCCTTTGAAGAAGGGAATCAAAAAAATCTGGGGATAACAGTGATCGGAAGGTTATTCTGTCATCGAAGTGGCTAGGTGCAACATTCTCTATTTCGCTTAATATAACAAGGTTTTTCAAAAGGTGGCATGCTCCCCTCATTCAAGGCATATAGATGGGGTAACGAAGGATTTGGACCATGGATCAGTCCCATGAGAAGGATCATGGTGAACATATGCCGAAAGGAGGACGCCACCTTTGTTGAATCAACCTTATGGTTTGCGGTTCGATATTTATGAGCGCGTTCATTTGTCTGAGGGAGTCCCTGCGATTGAGGAATTGGAGGAGATTGAACTATACCCGCGCATTCAAGTCATAGGGCAGGATGATCATGCCACCTTAAGAGGGCATCTTTTACTTACAGGTGCGTACAGAGGAGAAAATGAGGCTTCAGAGGAGCTCAAACATTTCATTCCCGTGGAGATCACAGTGCCGCTGAACCGGGTCAGATCAATTGAGGATATTTCCATCGAGATCGAAAATTTTGACGTGGATCTGTTATCCAATCGCAGTCTGAACATTACAGGCGTATTGTCGCTGCGAGGCATCGAAGGTTTTCCTGTTGAAGAGCCACAAGTGTGGTCAGCAGATGAGTTTACAGTTGTCCACTCACCTGATGCTCAGCAATCCAACCGTTCCGATGAAGCAGCACAGACAGGTAGCGACCCCAACATATTTGCACAGGAGTACCTGCTCCAGCGGAGTGAGGAAGAGAGACTTGCAAATGCAGCAGAACTTGCATATGGTGCTCCTGAATTCGCTGACCTGTCCACAAGGGAAGAGAAATTAGGGAATAGCGAAGAATCGCAGCAGGAATATGCGAATTCGTCATTGGCCGAGCCACTTCAATCCGAGGAGCAAAGTGCGGAGTACGCTAACGAAAACAGACAACCTGATGCAAACGAAGATCCCGCATCTCTGACGGCGAATGCAGATGAATTGGCATCTAATGAGCAATATAGCGAACCTTCTCCGATCTCGTCATTTATGGCTGAGACTGCTGATCGGTTAGCTTCTTACCCTGAGTCGGAACCATTGCTGCCCCTGGAAGACGAGTCTTCGGGTTGGTCCGAGCCTTCCGTGGATGTATTGCCTGCGAACTCGAGAAGTGCAGATCAAGCAGTCTCAGAGCCTACTGCTCAATCATCTAATGAGTTGGCAGCACGGGATGTACCGGACGCACCAGAGGTATGGCACTTCGAATCAGCGAGATCTGTACCTCAGCAGGAGAATCAGGCGGTTGCCGATGTCCCGGGCGAATCACAGGCGGAGAACTGGCAAGGTGTATTTGCTCCGTCCGAACCAGGCAACGCGGAGGAAGACCGGCCGTCTTTTGAAGCGACTGGGGTAGACGAGTTCGTACAGAACGAAGCATTTGTTCCTGAACCTGTGGCTGAGACGGAAGACAAGCCGGAGCTGAAGGTTGCTTTTGGCAGCAAAAAAGAATCCGCACCACGGCAAGAAGAGGGCGTAGGTATCTCTTCCTTGTTATCCTCGGGCAGAGCGGCACGCGATGCTGAAGTGGAGCGAGGTGATGAAGTTCCTGCGGGGGTGGTACAGGAAGAAACATATCCAGCTGATGATGTGGAATGGAAGAACCTGTTCCTGGGAACAATCGTGGACCAGACCCCATTCCGCAAGGTGAAACTGTGCATTGTTCAGCGAGAAGATACACTGGATGCCATTGCAGATCGTTATCAATTGAGCACGAGGGAACTTCAGTTGTATAACCGATTATCTGAGCAGGTTGTGGAAGAAGGTCAGATATTGTACATCCCTTAATCCGCAGTTAAAGCCTTCGTTACGACCCGTGATCCCCTTGAGGATTGCGGGTTTTTGCATGATTCGTCCTAAACCTGCATTCCAGCGCTCTTTATCCGCTGTTGTCAGGTTGACTATCGCGCACGAGCAAGGTATGATGTGTGTAGGTTTTTTGAAGAACAACGTGGAACGGGAGTAGTAGACAGTATGACCTTTCAGAGAGTGGAATTGCAACGCTGTGAGATTCCGCAGGAACCAACTGATCGAAGTCGCCCGGGAGTTGCCTGTTTGAATACAAGGGATGAATGAGATCTATCGTCATTTATTTCTGAGGTAGGATGGGCCGGTAGCAGCCGTTATCTGCTTGAAGTGTCACGTCATGTACAGAGGGTGAAGTCTATCTTGCTGTCGGCGTGAAACAAAGGTGGTACCGCGAAAGCTAACCTTTCGTCCTTTGATGGATGAAAGGTTTTTTTTGTTTTTTTTGGCGAAGATGATGAAGTAACGGAGGAATGACACATGTCTGAGGAAAAAAAATCAGCTGCAACAGAAATGCCGACCACTTACGATCCTAAGGCGGCAGAGGATAAATGGTACGCCACCTGGATGGAGCGTGGATATTTCAAAGCCGGTCAACGTAAAGATGCCGAGCCGTATACAATTGTAATTCCGCCCCCAAATGTGACAGGGATGCTGCACATTGGGCATGCGCTCGATTTTACACTGCAGGATATTCTGATCCGCACCAAACGGATGCAAGGTTATGATGCACTGTGGCTTCCGGGTTCCGACCATGCAGGTATTGCAACCCAAACCAAAGTGGAGCAGAAGCTGCGTGAAGAAGGTCTGACTCGTTATGATCTGGGACGTGAGAAGTTTCTGGAGAAAGTATGGGACTGGAAAGATCAATATGCCACTACCATTCGTCAGCAATGGGGCAAAATGGGATTGTCGCTTGACTACTCACGTGAACGTTTTACGCTGGATGAAGGTCTGTCCCAAGCGGTTCGCAAAGTATTTGTTCAACTGTATGAAAAAGGCCTTATTTACCGAGGGAAACGCATCATTAACTGGGACCCGGTGAACCGGACAGCTCTGTCCGACATTGAGGTTGAATATAAAGAGGTTCAGGGTCACTTGTACCATCTGCGTTACCCACTCAAAGACGGAAGTGGCTACGTTACCGTGGCAACAACGCGTCCTGAAACGATGCTGGGTGATACAGCGGTTGCTGTACATCCGAAGGATGAGCGTTATGCAGATATGATTGGTAAAGTACTTGTACTGCCAATCATTGGACGCGAAATTCCAATTATCGCTGATGATTATGTGGATAAAGAGTTCGGAAGTGGTGCAGTTAAAATCACGCCTGCGCATGATCCGAATGACTTTGAAGTAGGTCTTCGTCATGATCTGCCTCAAATTACTGTAATGGATGAGAGCGGCACAATGAATGCTGAGGCTGGCAAGTATCAGGGACTGGATCGCAGTGACTGCCGCAAGCAGATTGTTGCTGACTTGAAAGAGCAGGGCGTATTGATCAATATTGAGGATCACACGCATCAGGTTGGACACAGTGAACGTACCGGAGCTGTTGTTGAGCCGTATCTCTCTACACAGTGGTTTGTTGAGATGAAGCCACTTGCAGAGAGAGCGATCAAGAAACAACAGAGCGGCGAAGGGGTTAATTTTGTTCCAGACCGTTTTGAGAAAACCTATCTGAACTGGATCGAGAACGTTCGTGACTGGTGTATTTCCCGTCAACTGTGGTGGGGACATCGTATTCCTGCCTGGTATGATGAGGAAACGGGTGAAATCATCGTATCTGCTGAAGATCCAACAACGCTGCCAGAGTATGCTGGACGCAAGCTCAGACAGGATGAAGACGTTCTGGATACATGGTTTAGCTCCGGATTATGGCCTTTCTCCACACTAGGCTGGCCGGAAGATACGGAAGATCTGCAACGTTATTATCCAACAAGTGTACTTGTGACAGGGTATGACATCATATATTTCTGGGTTGCACGTATGATTTTCACTGCATTGGAATTCACTGATGAGATTCCGTTCAAGGATGTACTGATGCATGGTCTTGTTCGTGACGCAGATGGACGCAAAATGTCCAAATCATTGGGCAACGGTGTAGACCCGCTCGATGTGATTGAGAAATACGGCGCAGATGCAATGCGCTACATGATCTCAACCAGCAGCACGCCAGGTCAGGATCTGCGTTTCCGTTGGGAACGGGTGGAGCAGGCTCGTAATTTCGCCAACAAGATCTGGAATGCTTCGCGCTTTGCATTGATGAATCTGGAAGGATTCACCTATGAGGAACGTGACATCAGTGGAGAGCTTGGTACAGCGGATTATTGGATTTTGCACCGTCTGAACGAAACTTCCCGCGATATTACGCGTCTAATCGAAGCGTATGAATTTGGGGAAACGGGTCGTGTGTTGTATAACTTTATCTGGGATGACCTGTGTGACTGGTACATTGAGTTTGCGAAGCTGTCCTTCTATGGGGAAGATCCGGTTGCCAAGAAGAAAACACAATCGGTGCTTGCTTATGTGCTGGATCAGACCATGCGCCTGATTCATCCGTTTATGCCATACATCTCCGAAGAGATCTGGCAGCATCTGCCTCATGAAGGTGAGACGATTACGCTGGCATCATGGCCGGTATATGATCCTGCTCTTGAGAACCCAGAGGCTGTTGCCGAGATGAACCTGCTCATGGATACCATTCGTGCAGTTCGAAACATTCGTGCAGAAGTGAACGTGCCGATGAGCAAAAAGATCGAGTTGATGGTCAAAGCAAACAGTCCTGAGACGTCCAGCATCATTGAGCGTAACAGTCACTACATCAAACGTTTCTGTAATACGTCCGAGTTCGATAGTGGGCTGGATTTAAACTCACCGGACAAGGCAATGACTGCGATCATTACGGGGGCAGAACTATACTTGCCGCTCGCAGGTCTTATTGATATCGAGCAGGAAGTGGCTCGTTTGGAGAAAGAGTTGGAGAACCTTGAGGGCGAAGTTCTCCGTGTAGAGAAAAAGCTGGCGAACGAAGGCTTTGTTGCCAAAGCTCCTGCCAAAGTTATTGAGGAAGAGCGCGCCAAGCAAGCCGATTATTCCGATAAACGGGATAAAGTGATTGCACGAATCAAGGAACTTAAAGGTTAATATATTTGGGTCGGATGGAGAGCCATTATGCCATCCGGCCGCTTTTTTCACTCAAACTCGGGACCGAAGGTGAATCAGATGACGGAATTAGACGGGACAGATGCAGCAGCTCCTTTACTTACGTATAACGAGGCCGTGGACTGGATCAATGGCCTTATTCCTTTTGGCATCCGACCTGGATTGGAACGAATCGAGAGTCTGATGTCCATGTTAGGCAACCCACACCAACGTCTCAAATTTATTCATGTCGCGGGAACGAACGGCAAAGGTTCGACTTGCGCTTTTTTGACGTCAGTGCTTCTTCAGGCTGGATATGATGTGGGTACCTTTACTTCGCCTTATATCACCAAGTTTACAAACCGTTTTCAATACAACGGTGAGGATATTCCTGAAGAAATCCTGCTTAAGCTCTCGAATCGATTACATCCACTGGTCATGGAAATGGCCTCCACTCCGCTTGGATCACCCACGATGTTTGAGGTGTCCACGGCTCTGGCGCTTCTGTACTATGCAGAGGAGTGTTACCCTGACGTTGTGGTATGGGAGACGGGGCTAGGGGGAAGGATGGACGTAACGAATATTGTCGCACCTGTTGTGTCCGTCATCACCAACATTGGTATGGATCATACGGATGTGCTTGGAGATACGATTGAGCAGATTGCTGGAGAAAAGGCAGGTATTATCAAGCCGGGAGTACCCGTTGTGACTTGCGCGACTCAACCCGAAGCTGTGAAGGTGATTCAGGAGAAAGCACAGCAGCTTCAATCAAGCGTGTATTTGGCTGGAGATCAATTCTCTTATCATAGACTGGACAGCAATGAGAACGGACAATCTTTTCATTTTACAGGCCCGTTTCGTGATCTGGACGTTCGCATACGCATGCAGGGCTCACATCAATGTGACAATGCAGCGGCCGCACTTATGGTGCTTGAATTGCTTAGACAATACATGGCATTTATGCTGGATGACAACGATATTGCACTTGGACTGGAGAATGCTTTCTGGGCAGGAAGATTCGAAAAAGTCGTCGATGAACCCCGAATTGTGCTTGATGGAGCACATAATCCGGAAGGGGCAGAGTCACTGGCCAAGAGCATTATGGATGTCTATCCGCACAACAAGTTAATTTTGATGATGGGTATGTTGGCAAATAAGCATCACGAAGCGTATTTGCAGCATATACTGCCACTAGTGGATACGCTGATCCTGACCGAGCCAGATTTCCGACGCAAAATGGATGCAGCCGAATTGCTGCAGATTGTCGAACGGGTACGTCCCGCCATTGCGAAGCAGGAACTGGAAATCATCGTCGAGCCCGAATGGGCAAAGGCACTTGATCTATTGAAGTCACGGACGGAAGCGGAAGATCTGGGGGTGGTCTCCGGCACACTGTACCTGATTGCGGATGTGCGGGCAGCCCTTTTGCATCAAACCGATTCTGAAAAAGGTTGGTGAAAGTTTTGTTAAATACATCGGAACACGTTCATTTTATAGGGATTGGCGGATATGGCATGAGTGCCATCGCAAGAGTTATGTTGGAAATGGGATACACCGTTACCGGATCGGATGTCGCTTCACAGGAGTTGACCGAGAAGTTGGCAGCCAAGGGAGCGAAAATATATATCGGACATACGGCAGAGCACGTCACTGGAGCAGACCTTGTTGTCTACTCTACGGCAGCGCCTGCTGATAATGTGGAACGGGTAGCAGCTGCAGAGCTGAACATTCCGATTCTGCATCGTTCCCAGATGCTTGCACGTTTGTTGAACGAACGTAAAGGTGTGGCTGTAGCTGGGGCTCATGGTAAAACAACCACTTCATCCATGATTGCACTTGTTATGGATAAATGTGATACAGATCCGACATACATTATCGGCGGAGAAATCATGAATGTGGGTACCAACGCGAAGGCTGGTCAAGGCGATTGGGTAGTCGCTGAAGCGGACGAGAGCGATGGTTCGTTTTTGCAGTACCATCCATGGCTCGGTATTGTAACCAATATTGAGGCAGATCATCTGGAGAATTACAACAGTGATTTTGAGGAGCTCAAAAGGGCTTATGTGCAGTTCCTGAGCCAGATTCGTCCGGAAGGAACAGCGATTGTGTGTTCTGACGACGAGAATGTTCAAGCGATTTTGCCAGAACTCAAGTCACGGATTACAACCTATGGTATTGATCGTGCTGCAGATTATACGGCAACGGATATTGTACTGGGTGATCGACGTATCTCCTTTACGATGAATCATCAGGGTGCTGCTATGGGCACGGTGGAATTATCAGTGCCGGGTAAGCATAACGTTTATAATGCGATGGCTACTGTGATTACCTGTCTGGAGGCAGGCATTCCATTTGAGAAGATTGTGGCAGCTATCATCCAGTTCCACGGAGCCAAACGCAGATTCCAGGTATTGGGCGAGGCGCGTGATATGCTGATCATCGATGATTATGCTCATCACCCGACTGAGATTGAAGCTACCATTAGTGCCGCCAAAGCAACGGGCAAACGCATTATTGCAGTATTCCAGCCACAGCGTTATACGCGGACCTTCTTCCTGCTGGATGCGTTCAGTCGTGCTTTCGCGGAAGCGGATGAGGTGCTTATTACGGATATCTATTCTCCTGCGGGCGAAAAACAGATCGAAGGGGTAACCTCAGCCAGACTGGTTGAATTGATCGTTCAAAACAGTAATGCTTCTGCACGTTACCTCCCAACGAAAGAGGAAGTTGTGGCTGATTTGCAGCATCGTCTGCAGCCAGGAGATCTTGTGATTACGATGGGCGCAGGTGATATTTGGAAAGTCGGCGATACACTTGCCAAAGGTTTGAAATAGATCAATTGAGAAATCGCCTGTCTTCGATACGAAGCAGGCGTTTTTTGCGTTATATGGAATGTATTCTCCAGTCTCTGCATATAGCTTATATAAATGGGACAAAGGAGAGGGTACGGGTGAGCAATGCTAGAATGACGTTTCGCTTCGGGGATCATGAGTCGGACAAGCCTGAAAACAAGAGGATATCTGCGTCCAGTCCATTGGTGACGTTAAGTGAAGAATTACCGCATAATCAACCGCTAACGCCTAAGCAGATGGATACAACCCCATCATGGACGCCTGAGGATATCCCCGGAGACTGGGGAGAGACGGTGCTGACAAGCTCTACTGTACCTGAACCTGACGAACGGGTGAGTCATGATTCGAACTTGAACTTGGATGAGGCCCATTATTTTAGGAACCGTTCCAGTTCCGGTTATGTTAATCACACCGATAATCCGGAGGAAGAGCGTCGTGATCTGCCCAATTTCCATGATGATCAAGGCCACGACTGGCTTGCAGATTCGGAGAACTATTCCTATAAACGCAATCGCCCTCCAAGGGGATGGAAAATGATTGGTTCTGTCACTGGGGCACTTGTTACCGGAGCACTTTTTGGCATGGTTATTCTTTCATTTTTTAATAAAGAAGGAGCCGCGAAGCCAGGCGATCTTCTGCCCGTCAATCAGGCAGTTTCTACTGTGACGGGTCAGGAGGGGGCTGCAGGTACAGAACAGCAACTCCAGACAGCGGCGACTGGCAGCACGTATTATGCACTTCAATACGGTGTATTCAGTTCTCCTGAACGTGCTGAGCAGGCCAAGCTTGAGCTCGCTCAGGCAGGGATAGCCGCAGGTTCTGATCCTGAAGATGGCAATCGAGTATATGCAGGCATTTCGGCTGATCGTGAAGAGGCCAAGCTGCTTAGCTCCAGGCTAAAAGCCCAGGGAGTTGAACTGTATGTCAAGGAGATTGTGAACCCTGAGATCAATCCGGCTATATTCGGTGGCAAACAAGAGGATGTGCAGCTTTTCTTCACAAACAGTTCTGCACTGGTGGAACAATTATCTACCTTGTCCATTCAGCAGCTGGGACAGTCTGCTCCGGCAGCAGTCTCTTCAGAAACGATGACCGCGATTCAAAATAAGCACGAGTCATGGCTGACGGGATTGAATAGTCTTACACCTGGCCTGACCGCAGATGTACAACCTATTATTGGTGGAATGGAGAAATCAATGAACAATGCAATTACGGCTATCGCGGAGTACAACAAAAACCCGGATGATGTACACATGTGGTCCGTGCAGTCCGATCTGATGGAATATGTACTGCAGCAGAAAAAATGGCTTGAAGCGATAAAGCAGTAACATGTTCTTTCCCATAACAACGCTTGGAAATACCCATCCGGCAAGGAACTGGAAATAGTTCCCCTTGCCGGATTTGTGTTTGTATTGACGTACAAAACCCCGTATAATAATGTGGGTGTCAAAAAATGGCGAGGGAAGATTACCGATGAAAAAAAACTTCGGCATGTTATTGCTGTTTCTGCTGCTCGGCTGGATGGCCGGAGCGTGGATCGCCAAGGCACTGCAGCCTGTAAAGGCAGTAGCCTTTCTTACGAAAGCCACGACCATACGTTGGTCGCCACAGGCTGATTTGGATATTATCAGTTATAATATTTCACTTCAATTTCAAATGAGCCTTCTGAGTCTGATCGGTATGATTGCCGCTGTGTGGCTGTATCGCAGACTGTAGGAGAATGACGAGTTATGACGAAAAAAATTAAACCAGTGACATCTATTATCGTGATCCCGACAGGATGTTGCCGTGGCATAAGGAGCCGTTCATTTTGGATAACACACAACAGCGCCCTATTATTCTGGCCTCCACATCGCCTCGGCGCAAAGAACTGATCGCATCACTCCACCTAGCGTTTGATGTAATACCAAGTCATGCCAATGAAGATACACCACCAGAGTGGACACCTGAACAGACGGTACAGGAACTTGCTTTGCGCAAGGCGCTTGCCGTGTATCGCGGGCTTGAAGGCCGCGAGCAGGAAGCCATTATTGTTGGTAGTGACACCGTTGTTGTTCTGGATGGTGAGATTCTAGGCAAACCTGTAGACGAAGCGGATGCTGAACGTATGTTATCCCGGCTGCAGGGCCGCGTACATCGGGTGTTTACGGGCGTCGCTTGTATTGATGCGGGCAATGGACAGTCGTTAGTTCATTACCGCCAGACCGATGTAACGATGAAAGAGCTGTCGGATGCTACTATCCGTGCTTATGTGCAGACAGGTGAGCCTTCAGATAAGGCAGGATCATATGCCATTCAGGGCATTGGTGCTTCACTGATCGATCGCATTGAAGGATGTTATTTTAATGTGGTTGGCTTGCCGCTATCTTTGCTAAGTGATATGTTGGACGGGTTCGGCGTACATGTGTTGCCACGAACATGAATGAAGCCAAATGTTGTGAAATGAAAAGAGGGAACATATGGAGTCGCCTCAATACATGATGCGCGACATCCCCCAGGAAGAACGCCCGAGAGAACGCATGATGGAATACGGGGCGGGCGCCTTAAGCCATGCTGAATTGCTGGCAATTTTACTTCGAACAGGCACAAGACAGGAATCCGCGGTGCATATGGCACAGCGGATTCTGGCCGAAGCGGGTGGCATTCGCTCGTTGATGGATTTGAGTCTGGAAGAACTGACCGCGATGAAAGGGATCGGAAATGCCAAGGCTGTGCAATTGAAAGCTGGCATTGAGCTGGGTCATCGGATTGCCAAGAGCAGACTCATACAGTCGACTTCAATTCGTACACCGCGTGATGCAGCTGATATCCTGATCGAACAATTGCGTTACTTGCAAAAAGAACATTTTGTGTGTCTCTTTCTGAATAGCAAAAATCATATTATTGCCCAGGAAACACTCTCCATGGGCAGCCTTAACGCTTCGATTGTACATCCACGTGAAGTGTTCCGGGCTGCCATCAAATGCAGCAGCGCATCGATTGTGTGCGCACACAACCATCCGAGTGGTGATCCTACGCCCAGTCCGGAGGATATCCAAATAACCAAGAGACTGATTGAAGCAGGCGCTATTGTTGGTATTGACGTGCTTGATCATATTATTATCGGAGATGGAATGTACGTAAGTTTGAAGGAGAAGGGCTTAGTATAATATAATGGTTGGCGTTGATGTTTTCCTATGAATGTTAACGGCGTTGTCCGTAAAAGATAGGTTCACTTTACAAATGCAAAAAAACAAATGCGAATATTAGCTCCACGTATTGCGTGGGAATAAAATTATTACGCTCTGGATCAGAATGGAGCGGCTATATGAGGCAGAAAAGGAGATTATGTTATGTTTGGTGGTTTTACGAAAGATTTGGGTATTGACTTGGGGACAGCAAATACGTTGGTTTATGTACGAGGAAAAGGAATTGTGGTGCGAGAACCTTCGGTTGTCGCTATACGGACAGATACAAATAGCATCGAGGCAGTAGGTGAAGCCGCCAAAAAAATGATTGGACGTACACCAGGTAACATTCGTGCCATTCGTCCAATGAAAGATGGCGTTATTGCCGATTTCGATACAACAGCAACGATGATCAAATATTTCATCCGTGAGGCGCAGAAACAACGCTCTATGTTCCAGCGTCATCCAAACGTGATGGTATGTGTACCATCCGGGATCACAGCAGTAGAACAACGTGCGGTTGAAGATGCAACCAAACAGGCTGGAGCACGTGAAGCCTATACGATTGAAGAGCCTTTTGCAGCTGCAATCGGTGCAGATCTGCCTGTATGGGAACCAACGGGTAGTATGGTTGTCGATATTGGTGGCGGTACAACGGAAGTGGCTGTTATCTCTCTTGGTGGTATTGTAACGAGCCGTTCGGTTCGTGTAGCAGGTGACGAGATGGATGAATCCGTTATCCAGTACATCAAACGCCAATACAATCTGATGATCGGTGAGCGTACATCGGAGCAATTGAAGATGGACATCGGATCAGCTATGCCATTGGAACAAGTAGAAACGATGGAAATTCGTGGACGTGACCTTGTAACAGGTCTGCCGAAGACCATTACGATTACTTCGGACGAGATCAGTGAAGCGCTGGCTGATACGGTGAATGCAATTGTTGAAGCGGTAAAAGTAACACTGGAAAAATGCCCGCCTGAACTTGCTGCCGATATCATGGATCGGGGTATTGTTCTTACAGGTGGTGGGGCGTTGCTTCGCAACCTGGACAAGCTTCTCGCTGGTGAGACAGGAATGCCTGTCATTGTGGCTGAGAACCCGCTGGATTGTGTAGCCATCGGAACAGGTAAAGCGCTAGAGAATATTCATTTGTTCAAAAGCAGAAGCAGTTCGGCAGTTCGTTCCAAACGTTAATTGGTATTTGCCTAACTTGGCATAGCGACCAAGTGGCAAGATATCTTTATAGAGGACCCGGTTAACCCCGGGGATGAGCTATTACCCGCTTAACAGGGGAGGATCGGCTGATATTCTCGCAGGGACTACAGGTCTGACAGTCTCCCCGCCGGGCATGGCTCGGAAGAGAATATGGATGTTAGAGGGTGTTCGAACTGTTTAAACTGCTAGGCAACAAAAGACTTTTTGTTTTGCTGGTGGGCCTTGTTACATTTATCGCGTTAATGGGCTTTACGCTCAGTCCGCGAACCACTCTATCCTGGCCGGAGAAATTCCTGAAGGATTCAGTTGGATTTGTACAATACGTATTTTACAAGCCCGCTTCCTATGTAGCGGGCTTTTTCAAAGATGTAGCGAACATGCGTACGGTATATGAAGAGAATGAAGAGCTCCGCATCGCGATGGGTCACTATACCCGAGATCGGCTGAAGTATAATGATATGGAGCAAGTGAATGAGCAACTTCAGAAAGCGCTCAATTTCACAGAAGAACAGAAGAATCGCTATAATTACGGTTCACGAATTGCTCAGGTTATCAGTGCCAATTCGGATCCAAACAGCAGAACCATCAACATTGATATCGGTGAAAATGCGGGAATCAAGCCGGGGATGGCCGTTACCTCCCAGGAAGGGCTGGTCGGTGTGATCAGTCATGTTAGCTCTTATACATCAACGGTTAATCTGTTGACATCCATGGATGCCAATGACCCAACATCCAATGCCATTGCAGCAACGGCAGTAGGTAAAGAGAAAGTGTTTGGTATGATTGAGAGTTACGATCCGAAGACGGGCATGCTCAAGATGACCAAAATCTCAGAGGATTCAAACATCAAAAAGGGTGATGAGATCATCTCTTCGGGGATCATCAATAACTTTCCCAAGTATATGCGGATTGGTGAAGTGAAAAAGGTTGAAGTTGGGGAGTACGGTTTAACGCGGACTGCGATTATCAAACCATACGCAAGCTTCCTTGATTGGAAAGAGCTGATTGTCATTATTCCGCCTGAGGTAAAAGAATAATGGTAACACGTAAGCAAGTTTTGTTCCTGTTACTATTCCTTTTGTTCATTGCGGAAGGCACAATTTTGCCGCTGCTCATCCCTTCTGGCTGGCAGATGCGTATTTCTGCCAATCTGGTCTATATCGTAATTTTGTTTATCGCTGTATATCATCATCGTCACACGGCACTAGTACTCGGTATATTTTTTGGACTATTGCATGACGTTGTATTCTACGGCGAGATGATTGGACCTTATGGATTCTCGATGGGATTATCGGCATATATGATGGGACTCATTTTTCAAGCACCACGTGCACCACTGCCGGTTATGGTATCGGTTGTCATTTTGGGAAGTCTGCTTAATGACACCATGCTATTTTTCCTGTATAAGCTCTTCCAACTTAACCACGTGACCTTTGACTGGGCGTTGATTGAATACATGATTCCTAATTTGTTCATTCATTTTGTGTTTGCCTTGATCATTTATGTCCCGCTTCGGAAACAACTGGAGCGGATCGGCAAGAGACGGAGCAAGACAGAAGAAGCTTCCTAAATACATTTATGGAGCGCAAAGCAGGAACTTGGGGCCCCGGGCACGAAATGTAATGAGATGGGAGGGACAGGCTTATGACGGTAAAATCGAATCACGTAACGATTAAAGGCATCCGAGACGGCCTGGTTTTCCTGTTGGACGATCAATGTGAATTCGAGGAATTGCTCTATGAGCTCCGCTATAAGCTGGAACACAGCCATCAAAATATTTTGACCGGACCGATTGTTCATGTGGATATCAAGTTGGGTGCCCGCGAAGTGACAGAGGACCAGAAAGAAGCAATCCTCGATATATTGAAGCAAAAAGGGAATTTGCTTATTCGATCCATCGACTCACCTGCACTCCAACCGGAGGTTAAAGGACCGCCACCGATTGTAACCATGTGTGGTATGGTGCGTTCAGGTCAGGTGCTTCATCATGAAGGAAATCTCCTGTTTCTTGGGGATATCAATCCGGGGGGCACAGTGACGTGTACCGGAGATATATATGTGTTGGGTTCACTCAGAGGTATGGCTCATGCCGGAATTGGCGGGGACGAGGAAGCGATCATTGCCGCTTCGGTATTTGCACCGACGCAGCTACGGATTGCGGATATCATCAGTCGTCCTCCCGATGAATGGGAGAGCCGAGAGACCGGAATGGAATTTGCTTACTTACAGGACAATCAGATGCAGATAGACAAAATGAGCAATATCGTTCGGTTACGCCGAGATTTTAATGTGTTTAAAGGAGTGTAGCTCATGGGAGAGGCGATCGTGATCACTTCGGGTAAAGGCGGCGTGGGTAAAACAACCACCTCGGCAAACATCGGGACAGCGCTGGCGCTGCTCGGCAAAAAGGTTTGTCTGGTAGATACCGATATCGGCCTTCGTAATTTGGATGTCGTGATGGGACTCGAAAACCGTATTATTTACGATCTGTGCGACGTTGCAGACGGCCGCTGCCGTCTGAATCAGGCTTTGGTCAAAGACAAGCGTTTCGAAGAATTATACATGTTGCCTGCTGCGCAGACGAGAGACAAAAACTCAGTGTCGCCAGAACAGGTCAAGGATATTATCCTTGAATTGAAAAAAGATTTTGAATACGTCATTATTGATTGCCCAGCCGGCATAGAGCAGGGTTTCAAAAATGCGGTAGCAGGAGCAGATCAGGCCATCGTGGTCACTACACCGGAAAATGCTGCAGTACGTGATGCGGATCGTGTCATCGGCCTGCTGGAGAGTTCGCACATTCAATCACCAAAGCTGGTGGTGAATCGAATCCGCAATAATATGGTTAAATCGGGTGACATGTTAGATATCGATGGTATTTTACAAGTACTTAATATTGACCTGATCGGCATTGTGCCTGATGATGAACTGGTCATCAAAGCGGCCAATTCAGGAGAACCTACGGTCATGAATCCGGATTCACTTGCGGCGATTGCGTATCGAAATATCGCACGACGCATTCTGGGAGATACGGTCCCATTAATGCAGCTGGAGCAGAAAAAGGGAGCTTTCACTCGTTTCAAAAAGTTCTTCGGAATGGGTTAACTCGTTAAACGAACTTATTCATTAAGCAATTACATGACAGCCGTGGCTCATAGCCCGGCTTTTTTTGTTACCTGCTGGCAGGCTTGTTCATATTATCAAGCGCCTCTTCATAGGATGTAGTAAACAAGCCTCGGCGGGAGGACATTTCATGAACACGAAACTCAGAATCAAGCAGAGACGAGAAGAACGCATCCGGCGATTGATGGATGGTGCCACTGTGGAGGTCTTACAGGAGCAAAAAGTAGGTTCACTTTTGGACAAGAATGAGATCATTCACCCAAAACCATTTACGCCTAGTGAGGGGATACAGGAAAGAGATCCGGAATGGTTGTGGAAAAAAGAGAATGGTCATTTTGTTCCAGGGGGGCATTCGAGATTCAACCTGTTCAAGTCACTTCTCAAACGGACGGTCATTAGCGCTTTGATATTTGGCGGAGTATGGGGTCTGTTTCAGTTGGATACATCGTGGACGACATCAACCAAAACAGTAATTGCGGATGCACTCCATCGAGATATGGATTTTGCCTCAGCAGCGGCTTGGTATGAACGGCATTTTGGAGGAACGCCTTCGTTTCTTCCAGTCCTCGGACATACGACGGATGCTGTCAATGGTTCAGGCATTCGGCAGTTACTGGGCAAACCGATCTCAGGCACAGTGGTTCAGCCATTCGCGCTGAGCATGAAGGGAATTGAGATCGTTCCGGATGCCGCAGGTGCAGAACTTATACAGGTCGCAAGTTCTGATGCAGGGCGTGTCATGGAGGTTATCGGCGATGCAGCAAGTGGATTCACAGTTGTCATCCAGCATACAGGCAATGTCACGGCAATATACGGTCGTCTGAACGAAAGTGAAGTGAGCGTGAATGACTGGGTGGAAGCAGGGAATCCGGTGGGGAGTCTCAAGGCTACGGGTGGTGAACAACCGGCCACGCTCTATTTTGCAGTCAAAGAGGGGGAGGAGTACGTAGACCCAGCGGAAGTTGTTGCCCTTGATTAGGGTGTGGGGAGTCCGCATTACGTTTCATCCGTTTTTTGTAATTATTATGATGGCCTCCCTTCTGACTGGACATTTCATTGAACTTATTACGTTGTTTGCCATCGTATTCATTCATGAATGTGGACATGCTGCGGCTGCTGCCCTTCTGGGCTATCGTGTTTTGTCAATCCAGATGCTCCCTTTTGGAGGAGTAGCGGTTATCGAAGATGGAGGTACAATCACGGCCTACCGGGAAATCATGATTGCTCTGGCTGGTCCATTACAAAACATCCTGATGGTTGGCGTGGTTATGCTGTTGCAGTATGGCAATCTGGGCGATCCGGTATTTCTCAACTATATCATTCAGGGGAACCTGCTCATTGCTCTCTTTAATCTGCTGCCTGTACTTCCTCTGGACGGAGGTAAAATTGTTCAGGCACTTGTCAGTCTGTGGGCACCCTACTATACAACATTAATGTGGACTTACAGAATTAGCATTCTGTGTAGCGTAGGGGTTATTTTATATGCTATCAGCCGATGGTTTACTGGCGACTACGGCCTACCGCTCAACATTCTGTTAATCGGCCTTTTTTTGTTCTATTCCAACGTAACGGATTACCGAAATGTGCCCTATCGCTTCATCCGTTTTCTCATGAATCGGGAAGGCGCGTTTGCTCGTCACGCGGCTACTGGCAGTTTGGCGCAGCCAATAATCTCATTTCCGGCGAAACCTTTGGACACTATTTTGCGTCTATTAAAGAGAGAAAGATACCATATGGTATACGTGATGAACAGACAGGGGCGAATTATGGCCGTCTTGCCTGAGCAACGGATAATCGGTTCCTATTTTCAACAAAATGGTGATAAATTGTAGTGTTCTGGTGGACCTGTTCTGAAATGGGTTAATATATGTACAATGAGAATTGAAAAGATACTGAAATGGATGTGGATGATTTGAATTGTCTTCTAGAGGTGAAGCCATGAAACAAATGATAGTACATAATGAACATAACCTCATGCAAATGGCGCTTCTGGAAGAAGGCAAAGCTGTGGAATTTACGGCAGAGCGTACACGTGATCGTGGACTGCTGGGTTCCTTTTTCAAGGGACGGGTCGTGAATGTGTTACCAGGTATGCAGGCTGCTTTTGTGGATATTGGTCAGAAAAAAAATGCGTTTCTCTATGTGGACGATGTGTTGCATCCCCATCTGGAGAAACAGCCCAAGGTGAAGCCTTCCATCTCGGAGTTGCTTCGCCCGGGTCAGGAAGTCATTGTTCAGGTTCTGAAAGAACCGGTAGGAGGCAAGGGAGCCCGGGTGACGACTCATTATTCACTCCCGGGCCGTTGGCTTGTCTACATGCCTGTTGCTGACTATGTAGCGGTATCCAAGAAAATTGCCCGTGAAGGGGATCGTTCCCGTCTTAAGGCACTTGGGGAGCAACTGAGGCGGGATGAAGAAGGACTTATTATTCGGACCGTATCTGGAGAAGAGCAGCATGAAGCCATTAAGTCGGACTTGGAAACATTACGCGCGCAGTGGTATCTGATTCGTGAAAAAGCGGACAGTTTGCCTTCACCAAGCCTCTTGCATCGGGATCATAGCATGGTACAGCGAATCATCAGAGATGTGTATACGCCAGGGAGTGACGAAGTCATCACTGATAGTGAAGGACAAGCCCGTGAGGTAAAAGCATTGCTCGAAGAGATTAGTCCTGGTCACCAACCCAAAGTACAGGTGTATCGGGGAACAGAATCCATCTTTGCTGCCTATGGTGTGCAGGAACAGTTGAATAAGGATTTTGCCCGGAAAGTGTGGTTGCCCGGAGGCGGATACATTGTCATAGATCATACCGAAGCTCTGACGGTAGTGGATGTGAACACAGGCAAATATACGGGAGCTGGCGGTGACAGTCTGGAAGAGACCGTGACAGAGACCAACATACAGGCAGCAGTGGAGATTGCCCGTCTGATGCGCCTGCGGGATATTGGTGGCATGATTATTGTCGACTTCATTGATATGGAGGAAGCCTCGAATCGGCATGAAGTCGCGGCAACTTTGGAGGGCGAGCTCAAGAAGGATCGGACCAAAGCGTTTGTAATGGGTTGGACCAAGCTGGGTTTGCTCGAACTTACCCGTAAGAAAGTGCGGGAAGAAAGTACGCTGCCCTATGTGGAGCCATGTTCTTCCTGCCATGGTACGGGAAAAAGATATATTTCACCTTTGCATTGATTTTTGATATTTTGCGTGATATAATCTTCAAGTATGTGTTTAGCCTAATGGTCTTGCACATGCTGTAACCGCACTGGCCGGGTATAAGAACAGTTCCGCAAGGACACTGTCACCTGAGAACGGGCGAGTCTGAGACATGAGGAGGTGCAAGGCAAATGTACGCAATTATTGAAACAGGCGGCAAACAGTACAAAGTCCAAGAGGGCGATGTTCTGTTCATCGAGAAATTGACTGCGAACGATGGCGAAAGCGTAACGTTCGACCGTGTCCTGGCTGTATCTAACGATCAAGGTTTGACAGCAGGTACACCATTGATTTCCGGAGCTACTGTAACGGCTAAAGTGGAGAAACATGGCAAAGGACAAAAGGTTATCGTATACAAATACAAACCTAAAAAGAACTACCATGTGAAGCAAGGTCACCGTCAACCGTACACTAAAGTAACTATCGAAACAATCAAAGCGTAAAGAAGGTGCGATAAGTGATTATCGTTCAAATCTTTCGTGATGAGGACGGGAACATCGAGCGTTTTTCCATTGAAGGGCATGCTAACTTTGCCAAGCGGGGAGAAGACATCGTATGTGCCGGGGTATCCGCTGTTACAGTGGGTACGGTGAACTCGATTGAAACATTGACCGGTGTCGAAATGGATGCCAAGATGAAGAATGGCTTTTTAAGCGGTTCTTTACCTTTGTTAGAGAGAGGGGAAACCTGGTCCCAGGTACAATTGTTACTCGAATCCATGGTGGTTATGCTCTCTAATATTGCAGAGTCATACGGGAAGTATATTAAAATACAGCAATTCAAATAAGCAAAGAAGGAGGACAACCAATCATGTTGAAATTAAATCTTCAGTTATTCGCATCGAAAAAAGGTGTAGGTTCCACGAAGAACGGACGTGACAGTAATGCTCAACGTCTGGGTGTTAAACGTGCTGATGGTCAAACTGTAACTGGTGGTAGCATTCTCGTTCGCCAACGCGGAACGAAAATTCACCCAGGAACTAACGTTGGCATCGGTAAAGATGACACTTTGTTCGCGAAAATCGACGGCGTTGTAAAATTCGAACGTTGGGGACGCGATCGCAAAAAAGTAAGCATCTATCCTGTTAATGTTGCTCCTGTAGCAGCAGCAGTAGAAGCGTAATATCGGCATTCCGCCTAAGGAGCCTTCGGCATTTTTGCCGAAGGTTTTTTGTATTCAACGGTTATTCGATAATGAACTGGCAGAAAAGACATGTTATACTTGGTTACGGTGGGTGTAGACCAACCGAGTTTTGTAGAACGGGGAGAAGCCATGAAATCTTGGAAAAGAGTGCCGTGGATTGCGGCATGTTCACTTCTGATTCCTTTGGTTTTCGTTATGTTGTATCCGGCGATGATCTCAAGCGTCGTGTGCGCATTGTGGTCCGTCGCAGTATTGCTCATTTCTGTGAATGCGATGAAGAAACAGGCCGAGGCGGAACGCAGAGCCATCATACAATCCATGGAAAAAACAGCAATTGCTTCATTAAATCATCATCGACACGACTGGATGAACGACCTTCAGGTGTTATATGGATATCTTCGGCTGGGCAAACTTGATAAATCCTTGCAATGTGTGGAAAGAATAAAAGAGCGGGTTACAGAAGAAAGTCGAATCTCCAGATTAGGCATTCCTTCCCTCGTATTTTATCTTCAGTCTTTTCGGGCCAGTGGAATCGCGCTGGAATTGCATGTGGAAATAGAAGATGAGTTGCAGCTTAGTGCTCTGGTCTCTCCCGAGGATGGCGAGTCACTTACCGGGGCCATTGCAGATGCAATCAGGGCCTATCAATATGGCGGCGGCCGGTCTTCTTGGGGAGAGGTTCGCAAACTGACCTTGAACTTCGGACAGGATCATGGAGATGTGGTTGTCCGACTGGACGGGGATCAAACACCCGATCCGGAAACACTGCGGCAGCTTACTGCCGTGCTCAAAGGAAAAAAAGTCAGAACGGAGCAGTTTCCGTCTGAGGATACGTTTATACAATTCAGAATGCCGTGTGGAATATAGGAAGAAGGGGTTAACCAATGTTTGTAGATAAAGCGAAGATTTATGTAAAAGCCGGAGACGGAGGGGACGGAATTATTTCTTTCCGTCGTGAGAAGTATGTACCAAACGGCGGACCTGCCGGGGGCGATGGAGGCAGAGGAGCTGACATCATTTTCCGCGTGGATGAAGGTTTGCGTACGTTGATGGATTTCCGTTACCAGCGTCACTTCAAGGCCCCACGTGGTGAGAAGGGACGTAATAAAAGTCAGCATGGTGCAAACGCGGAGAATATGATTGTGCGCATTCCACCAGGAACTATCATCTTGGATGAAGACAGTGGAGAAGTACTGGCGGATATGACACGTCACGGTCAACAGGTTGTTATTGCTCGTGGTGGTCGGGGCGGACGGGGTAACATCCGATTTGCTACACCGAACAATCCTGCACCTGAACTTGCTGAGAACGGTGAAGAAGGACAAGAGCGTTACATCGTACTCGAACTGAAAGTTATGGCAGATGTTGGTCTGGTTGGTTTCCCGAGTGTCGGGAAATCCACATTGCTTTCTGTCGTTTCGTCAGCCAAGCCAAAGATCGGGGCATACCATTTCACAACCATTACACCGAATCTGGGTGTAGTCGGTGTAGGAGAAGGCCGAAGCTTTGTTATGGCCGATTTGCCTGGACTGATTGAAGGTGCACATGAAGGAGTCGGACTGGGGCATGAGTTCCTGCGTCATGTTGAGCGTACTCGTATTATTGTTCATGTCGTAGATATGTCGGGTTCAGAAGGACGCGATCCTTTTGAAGACTGGCAGAAAATCAATGACGAATTGAAGTTATACAATCCGCTTCTCGCCGAGAGAACGCAAATTGTAGCAGCTAACAAGATGGATATGCCAGACTCTGAAGCGAACCTGGAGCAATTTTTACAGCAAGTTCGCGAAGTTCAACCTGATATTGAAGTGATGCCAATTTCATCCTTGACCCGGAAAGGTATTCAAGAACTTCTGTATCGTGCAGCTGATCTGCTGGATCAGGTTCCAGACGAGCGAGTGGTTGAAGAGGTAGCAGATGTATCTGAACGTAAAGTATACAGTCTGGACAAAAAAGAAGACGATGGTTTCAAAATTGTGCGTGAGAACGAAATGTTCGTTGTCGAAAGTGCCAAGATTGACCGCATGATGAAACGGATGCAACTGAACTCGCATGAAGCTATACTGAAACTCGCACGTACACTTCGTTATATGGGTGTGGACGCTGAGTTGCGTAAGCGCGGAGCTGTAGAAGGCACCATCGTGCGTATTGGAGACTTTGAATTCGAATTCGTGGAAGGCAGCAGTTACTATTAAGTAGCTGTCTTCCGTGGAGAGACAGATCGATATAGGAACGCAGAGAAGTGGGAAGTTGACCCGCAACTCTGCGTTTTTTTGTTTTTTCCTGACATGGGAGAGGGATAAACTTGTATACTGTGAGGAACGTATTTCAAAAAATAGGCGTGTCATGTATTGCCCTTTTGTCATAGATCCTATATAATGTCCACTATATGAATACATGAGTCTTTGAGGAGAGGACGTTCTGTGAACGAACGCTATTACTTAGTACGGGAAGATATTTTACCAGAGGCAGTGGTGAAGACCATACAGGTAAAAGAACTACTGGCTTCTGGCGATGTTAAAACAGTGCATGAGGCGGTTGAACAGGTCGGATTAAGCCGGAGTGCCTTTTACAAGTACAAGGATGGAATACATCTGATCAACCAGCTTGAGCGCGAGAGAATTGTAACGATCTCCATTGACTTGGAGCATCAGTCGGGTATCTTGTCTCGTGTGCTTGGACATGTAGCTGGTTATGGAGCTAATGTACTCACGATTAATCAGAGTATCCCGCTTCAGGGAAGAGCCAATGTTGTCATTTCAGTGGAAACGACACATCTTCATGGTGAAATTGGTGAAATGCTGGATCGAATGCAAGATATGCCTGGAGTAAGACGCACACGTATAGTAGGCCAAGGGTAATTAGGCTTTAATAACATACAGGACTGACAGACAAGAATAGACATTAGGGGGTAGATCGTTAGTGAAACCAGTAAAAGTCGGATTGTTGGGTCTGGGAACTGTCGGAACGGGAGTCGTTCGCATTGTGGAAGGGAATCAGGAGGATCTGAGCAGTCAGGTTGGATCGCCGATTGTCATCGAGAAGATCGCAGTGAAAAATACAGAGAAAGAACGTGTTATTGCTGTAGACCGTGCCAAGCTTACGGAAGATCCTTGGGAAGTCATTCGTCATCCGGATATTGATGTCATCGTTGAAGTCATGGGCGGCATTGATCAGACGAAGGAGTATATTCTTGAAGCGTTGGAACGTGGGAAGCATATCGTAACAGCAAACAAAGATCTCATGGCACTGCATGGTACAGAGATTTTGGCGAAGGCACAGGAAAAACAATGTGACGTGTTCTATGAGGCGAGTGTTGCTGGAGGGATTCCGATCATTCGTACGCTGATTGAAGGTTTCTCTTCTGACCGGATTACCCGCATTATGGGGATTGTGAACGGAACAACGAACTTTATTCTGACCAAAATGAGTCAGGAAGGTGCATCCTATGAAGAAGTACTGACTGAAGCACAGGCTCTGGGATACGCCGAATCGGATCCAACATCCGATGTGGAGGGACTTGACGCAGCTCGCAAAATGGCGATCTTGAGTACACTCGGTTTCCGCACCAATGTGGAGTTGAAGGATGTAACCGTTAAAGGAATATCCTCCGTGACTCGTGAAGACATTATGTATGCCAAAAGACTGGGCTATGAGATGAAGTTACTTGGTATTGCGGACCGTATTGGCGATGAGATCACGATCAGCGTTCAGCCGACAATGGTTAGACAGAATCACCCGATTGCTTCAGTCAACGGTGTGTTCAACGCAGTATATGTACACGGTGAAGCTGTAGGGGAGACAATGTTCTACGGTGCGGGTGCGGGAGAACTCCCAACGGCAACTTCGGTTGTAGCTGACATTGTGGCGGTTACCAAAAACCTTAAACTTGGCGTGAACGGTCTCAAAGCAATTGTGCCTTATAAGATTAAGCGACTACAAAGCGACGAGCAGATCGTGTCGAAAAACTTTATTTTACTACACGTAGACGACAAAGCCGGGGTGTTGGCACAAATCACACAAATTTTCGCAGAGTATGATGTCAGTCTGGCGTCGGTTGTTCAACAGCCGAATGAGCACAACCCGGATGCCGAGATCATTATCGTTACACATAATGCAAGTAAGGCAAGCATGGATAAAGTGTTAAAACATTTTGAATCACTCAGCGTCATTCGCCGCATTAAGAGTGTCTACCGGGTCGAAGGATAATAGTTCTTATCCCATACGGCATCTCAATTATTTCAGTTATAACGTACAAGTTAATCATATCCGGTTCAACAGGTCATCATTTCAGATTAATAAAACATAAAGGAGTTTACCCATAATGAGATATCAAGGACTTTTGCAAACGTACAGAGAGCACCTTCCAGTTAATGAAAATACACCCCTGCTTACGCTTCAGGAAGGAAATACACCGTTGATTCATGCAGAGAATCTGTCTGAGGAACTCGGTTTAAATGTTTACTTCAAATACGAAGGTTTGAACCCTACGGGATCTTTCAAAGACCGCGGTATGGTTATGGCTGTTGCCAAAGCTATGGAAGAGGGCAGCCGTACGATCATGTGTGCATCCACAGGTAATACGTCAGCAGCTGCAGCGGCCTACGCCGCACGTGGTGGCCTCAATTGTATCGTACTGATCCCGAATAACAACATTGCACTGGGTAAACTGGCCCAAGCCATGATCTATGGAGCCAAAGTGATAGCGATCAATGGTAACTTTGACCGTGCACTGGAGATTGTGCGTGAGATCACAGCCAAACATCCGATCACGCTTGTAAACTCTGTGAATCCGTTCCGGATTGAAGGACAGAAGACAGCAGCGTTTGAAGTAATTGAACAACTTGGCGAAGCGCCTGACGTTCTGGCTATTCCAGTCGGTAATGCGGGTAATATCTCGGCTTATTGGAAAGGTTTCAAAGAATATAAAGAGGCAGGTAAATCCAACACGCTTCCACGTATGGTTGGTTTCGAAGCAGAAGGTGCGATGGCCATAGTCAAAGGTGAGCCGATCCTTGAACCTGAAACGGTAGCAACAGCAATTCGAATCGGTAATCCGGCGAGCTGGAAAACGGCAGTAGCTGCAGCTGAGGAATCTGGTGGACAGATCAACTATGTAACGGATGAACAAATCCTTACAGCGTATCGTACACTTGCTTCTCGGGAAGGAATTTTTGCTGAACCTGCTTCTGCGGCTTCCCTTGCTGGTGTATACAAACTGAAGAGTGAAGGGTACTTTAAAGGCGGAGAGACTGTAGTTTGTGTACTGACAGGTAATGGCCTGAAAGATCCTAATATTGCGATCAAAACAGTAGCGACTGAGCCACTTGTTGTTGAAGATACGGAAGAAGCGGTAATGGCGGCCATTGCACAACTGGAGCAGCAATCTGTATGAGTTTGCGTGAAAAGGTAACCGTAAAAATACCTGCAAGCACAGCCAATCTCGGTCCGGGGTTTGATACCCTGGGCATGGCATTGTCTTTGTATGCCTGGTTGGAAATGAAACCTGCCGAGCAGACGTCATTTCATCTTCACGGCAATCATTTGACAGGCCTGCCAACAGATAAATCGAATTTGATTTACGAAGTGGCACAGATGGTATTCAATGAAGCTGGGGTATCCGTCCCTGAATTGGAGATTTCCATGTATTCGGATATTCCGCTTACGCGGGGACTCGGGAGCAGTGCATCAGCCATCGTTGGGGCATTGGCAGCGGCTAATGCATTAATTGGTGCTCCTTTATCCGATGCGAAGCTTCTGGATATGGCCACATCCCTTGAGAAGCATCCTGATAATGTTGGAGCATCTCTGTATGGCGGTATTATTACGGCTGCATGGAATGGTCAACAGGTAGATCATATACGTATTGAACCACACCAGGATCTGCAGGCTTTGGTTATTGTACCTGAATTCCAGCTGTCTACTTCAAAAGCAAGGAATGTAATTCCAGAACAATTTGGCATGTCTGATGTGGTGCATAACATTAGCAGATCCTCACTGCTCGTTGCCGCTATGGCGAGTGGACGACTGGATATGATTCAGAAGGCGATGTCAGATCGAATTCACCAACCATATCGGGCATCATTGGTGCCAGGCATGGCTGAGATATTGGAACATGCCGTCGATCATGGAGCGTTGGGAGCTGCCCTGAGCGGAGCTGGACCGACCGTATTGACTTTGGTAGATCGTCATGACACCCGGAAAGCGGGATTGGAACAATATTTGCTGGACACCATGGAGCGGGAGGGCATATCTGCTTCTGCACTGTGGCTCGATCCGGATTTGGACGGTGTAACCGTGCTGCCTGATCAAGACGAACGTCCTTTTCTGGACAGAATCAAAGGGGAAGTTAATGCATGAAACGAATTGCAGTATTACCTGAAGGATCAGTTTCTCATGAGGCAATTGATTTCCTTTTCAACGGGGAACCATTAGACTTGCTTCATTCCAAGCTGATTTCGGATGTGTTTAGAGCAACGGATAGCGGGATTGCACAATACAGTGTCATTCCGATTGAAAATACCATTGAAGGCTCCGTTAGTCTTCATATGGACTGGCTTGTGAATGAAGTAGATATTCCGATGCAAGCAGAGTGGGTATATCCATCTATCCAGAATGTGATTGGACATGGCTCGGAATTTAAGACAGAGAGTGGCGAGTATGACTTTGGTAGAATTACCAAGATCATGTCTCACCCTGTGGCTATTCCACAGTGTCAGAATTTTATTCGGCTGCATTCGCCTGGGGCGGACCTTGAAGGTGTGAACAGTACGGCCGAAGCTGTAGAAATTGTGAAAAAAAATCCGGGTAAGGGCTGGGTGGCGATCGGTACCAAGCTTGCTGCTCAGAAGCATGGATTGGACATTATGGCTGAAAAGGTTACAGATCATGACAACAACTACACCCGTTTTGTGCTCATCGGCCATGAACCTGTGAACATTCCACGTGAACCGGATCATGTAAAAACCAGCTTGCTGGTGACATTGCCAGAAGATGCACCGGGTGCGTTGCATCAGGTATTGTCGGCTTTTGCATGGCGGAAGCTGAACTTGACCCGTCTCGAATCTCGTCCAACGAAGAAACGATTGGGCAGTTACTATTTTTACATTGATGTTGTGGAAACGGTCGATTCGGTATTGCTTACCGCAGCCATGGCAGAGATTGAAGCATTGAATTGTCAGGTGCGCGTTCTGGGTAGCTATCCTTGTTATACATATCCTTCAAGATAATTGACCTGGTGGTGTTTGGGAATGTTAGAAGGTTGTCATAAGTCGGGATAGAATGAGCGAGTAATGGCTTGTCATTTGGTGTACAATGGACGGGTTAATAACGTTTCGGAGTACAGTGAATGGATATTTTATGGAGGTGCAGTCATCGGTGGCAGAACAATGGATCTATTTGGATGGTCAGTATGTGACCAAGGAGAACGCAACCGTTTCGGTATATGATCATGGATTTTTGTATGGAGACGGGATTTTCGAAGGTATTCGGATCTATAACGGAAATATTTTCAGATGTAAGGCCCACTTGGATCGTTTGTATGATTCGGCGAAATCCATCAGTTTGAACATTCCGCTGTCCATTGATGAGATGCTGGAAGTCATGGCTGAAACGGTGCGCCGCAATGATATGCGTAATGGTTATATTCGTCTTATTGTATCACGCGGCCCTGGTAATCTGGGGTTGGACCCGTTACGTTGCCCTAAGGCATCCGTAATCATCATCGTGGAGCAATTGGCGATCTATCCCGAGGAAGCGTATCTTACTGGATTGAAAGCCGTGTCGGTATCCCAACGCCGGAACATTCCGGACGCATTGAATCCAAAAATTAAATCGTTGAACTATCTCAATAACATACTGGTTAAAATCCAGTCTAACTATTCAGGTGCTGGTGAAGCAATCATGCTGAACTCCCAAGGTTACGTTACTGAGGGTTCAAGTGATAACATCTTCATCATCAAAAATGGTGTAGTGTACACGCCGCCTTGTTATCTCGGAGCACTTGAAGGGATTACACGTCAAGCGATTATCGATCTATGTGGCGAACTGGAGCTTGAATTAAAAGAAGTGCCATTCACCCTGCATGATGTGTATATCGCAGACGAAGTCTTTTTCACCGGGACAGCTGCAGAAGTTATCGCTGCATATGAAGTGGATGGAAGAACAATTGGCACGGGGGTAGCAGGTCCAGTAACGCTGAGACTGCTGGAAGCATTTCGTCAGATTGTTGACAAAGATGGATATAAAGTGTGGGAATCTTAAGTTAGAATTGCATAACATAGGGAACAGGAATCCTCCTTGTCCGATAAAATTCTGCATACCTGGTGTATGGGGATTTTAGAGACAGGAGGATTTTTTTTGTTTAGTTGATGTCATTAGCCCGGTTTCTGCATAGGATGTAGTAACGGTATGGGCGAATGTACTGCCCAAGTATGACGTCTAGGAGGTTAGTTCCCTGTGAAAATACACATGGTGAAAAAAGGCGACACATTATATCTGCTGTCCCAAAAATACAATGTAGCGCTGGACAAATTGATCGCGGCTAATCCGCAAATCACAAATCCCGACAAGCTGGATATTGGCATGAAGGTCAAAATCCCTGCAGAGCCAGTAACACCGAAGCCGGAGGGTGTGCTCCACAGTCACAAGGTGCAGCAAGGAGATTCGTTATGGAAGTTGGCACAAGCCTGGGGAGTTCCTTTAAAAGATATGGTCAATGCCAATCCACAGTTGAAAAATCCGAACGCTCTGCTGGTGGGGGAGACAGTTTACATTCCATCTATGCACGCACAAGGAAACAGCACATCTAATCCGGGTGCCGGCAACATTGCTGCTCATGAAAAGTTGTCACCTGAAGGTAAGGAATATACGGGAGTCAAAGAACCGGAGCCCCCGGCTCCAGTTACGCCAACTCCCCCTGCCCCGGTAGCAGAGGTTCCTGTTCCGGTCCCGGTGCCTGCTCCACCACCTGCCAATCCGGTAATGCCGAATGTAATGCCGGAACTGGAGGTACTGCCGCAGTTACCAGAGCTTCCTGAAGTGAAGCCGGAAAAGGAAACGCACAAAAAAGAAGAGGTTAAAACCGAAGTTCATGTAAAACCGGTAGCAGAATCCAAGAAATATACAATGCCTAATCTTTCGCCTGAAATTACGCCTTTGCCTGTAATGCCTAATACAAAGTCTCCAACTGAGGTTGCACCAGCAACGAAAAAGCCTTGTGGTTGTGGTAATAAGTTGCATCATGCGCCAGCCGAACACCCTTATGTTCAAATCCCGGTTCCTGCACAAGAGGTGTATGGTGCGCAGCAAGACATGTACACGGCAGGAGCGAGTAACAATACGTCGTTTCCGGGGATTCCGGAAGTTAGTCCTTATAGTAGCAGTGATCTGCCAAACAGTCCGTGGACTGGTGCGGAACAGGGTTATAACCACAATAACGTTATGCCGAATCTGTCCGCAGCAATGCAAAACAACTCATTTCCGATTGCGCCAGCTGCCGAAGTGAATAGTCCATTTCCGACGTATGCAGCACCTGGTCATATGAATCATCAGCCGCCTTTCATATCTCCATACTCAATGCTTCCGTACCCTCCATGCGGATGTGGCTCACATACACATATGCCTCAGTATACTTATCCTTCTCATGGTTATCAGGATCCGGCTTGGAATATGTATGGTCCTTCGTACGGTATGCCGCCTGAAATGTCCACATCCACGATGCCAAACCAGCCTATTGAGTATGCTTATCAGAATCCGTATCCTACTCAGAACATGGTTCCGCCGTCTCCGCTTGGAGCATTTGGTGAAATGTATCCTCCTCATGGGCAAGGAAAGGGTGGTAAAAAAGGGGGGCGTGAAGACGCTAACTTAAGTCAGGTAGCAATTGAAGAGGTTGGATCAGATTCGGAAGGGAAGTCCAAGCAAGCAGGGAATAAGCTGGCAGCTGCAAAACGCAGAACAACCAAGGCTCCTCTGAAGAATAAATCCAAAGTATCCGTGTCCGGGAAAACATCCAGAGAGGGTGCAGCTCCTTCTAACCAACGGAAATCCGATAAAAAGCGTCGTAATCCATGGATACAAAACTAACCTAGCGCGGATTGCGATTGATGAAAAAGTCAGGTGCATGTTTTATTTAGTGGGAAGTCTGCTCTGTAATGGAGAGAGGCTTCCCGCTTTCCTTAATAAACATTGAGTTTCGCATTACGGAGATACAGCTGTTCTGGAAATGATAAAGAGCATTTTTTTGAGAAGTTGTTGTAAACCCTTTCATAAATGTGTTAAAATATTTGTACCCTATGAGCGTAAGCTATTATGATAGGACAAGATAGGGAACGGATATGGTAGCTTTAGCTAATGCAAAACTACTAAAGAAAAGAAATGAAAAAAACTGTTGCATTACATTCAGCCGTATGATATATTATTTAAGTCGCCGCTGAAACACACGGCTGACACGGGAAACACAAGAGATAATGAAACAAGTTTGATCTTTGAAAACTGAACAACGAGTGAGTAAACATTCTGCTTGCAGAATGAACGCGAAAGTTAGAGACAAGCCTTGGCTTGAATCGACTGGAGCACAAATGAGATTTTTAATCTCGTCAGATTCAAAATGAGCTTATCGCTCTTTTCAATACTTTATTGGAGAGTTTGATCCTGGCTCAGGACGAACGCTGGCGGCATGCCTAATACATGCAAGTCGAGCGGAGTTGATAGGAAGCTTGCTTCCTTGATACTTAGCGGCGGACGGGTGAGTAACACGTAGGCAACCTGCCCTCAAGTTTGGGACAACTACCGGAAACGGTAGCTAATACCGAATAGTTGTTTTCTTCGCCTGAAGGAAACTGGAAAGACGGAGCAATCTGTCACTTGGGGATGGGCCTGCGGCGCATTAGCTAGTTGGTGGGGTAACGGCTCACCAAGGCGACGATGCGTAGCCGACCTGAGAGGGTGATCGGCCACACTGGGACTGAGACACGGCCCAGACTCCTACGGGAGGCAGCAGTAGGGAATCTTCCGCAATGGGCGAAAGCCTGACGGAGCAATGCCGCGTGAGTGATGAAGGTTTTCGGATCGTAAAGCTCTGTTGCCAGGGAAGAACGCTTGGGAGAGTAACTGCTCTCAAGGTGACGGTACCTGAGAAGAAAGCCCCGGCTAACTACGTGCCAGCAGCCGCGGTAATACGTAGGGGGCAAGCGTTGTCCGGAATTATTGGGCGTAAAGCGCGCGCAGGCGGTCATTTAAGTCTGGTGTTTAATCCCGGGGCTCAACCCCGGATCGCACTGGAAACTGGGTGACTTGAGTGCAGAAGAGGAGAGTGGAATTCCACGTGTAGCGGTGAAATGCGTAGATATGTGGAGGAACACCAGTGGCGAAGGCGACTCTCTGGGCTGTAACTGACGCTGAGGCGCGAAAGCGTGGGGAGCAAACAGGATTAGATACCCTGGTAGTCCACGCCGTAAACGATGAGTGCTAGGTGTTAGGGGTTTCGATACCCTTGGTGCCGAAGTTAACACATTAAGCACTCCGCCTGGGGAGTACGGTCGCAAGACTGAAACTCAAAGGAATTGACGGGGACCCGCACAAGCAGTGGAGTATGTGGTTTAATTCGAAGCAACGCGAAGAACCTTACCAGGTCTTGACATCCCTCTGACCGGTACAGAGATGTACCTTTCCTTCGGGACAGAGGAGACAGGTGGTGCATGGTTGTCGTCAGCTCGTGTCGTGAGATGTTGGGTTAAGTCCCGCAACGAGCGCAACCCTTATATTTAGTTGCCAGCACTTCGGGTGGGCACTCTAGATAGACTGCCGGTGACAAACCGGAGGAAGGTGGGGATGACGTCAAATCATCATGCCCCTTATGACCTGGGCTACACACGTACTACAATGGCCGGTACAACGGGCTGCGAAATCGCGAGATGGAGCCAATCCCAACAAAGCCGGTCTCAGTTCGGATTGCAGGCTGCAACTCGCCTGCATGAAGTCGGAATTGCTAGTAATCGCGGATCAGCATGCCGCGGTGAATACGTTCCCGGGTCTTGTACACACCGCCCGTCACACCACGAGAGTTTATAACACCCGAAGTCGGTGGGGTAACCGCAAGGAGCCAGCCGCCGAAGGTGGGATAGATGATTGGGGTGAAGTCGTAACAAGGTAGCCGTATCGGAAGGTGCGGCTGGATCACCTCCTTTCTATGGAGAATCGTTTCCTGCAACGGAAACATTCAAATACAAAATCTAGCCAGGTCGGCTAGTTACTCACTCGTTGCTCAGTTTTGAGAGCTCAAACTCTCAAACAGCTTGCTTTTGCATGGAGCTTGTTCTTTGAAAACTAGATATCGAAACGAAACAAACGCGAATTAGAACATTCCTTTTTAGCTGAACTTGTGTTAAACAAGTTTAAATAAAAACGGTAGATTGCACGTACGATGGTATCGGGTGAGAGCGACTTTTGGCTTTGCGCAAGCAAAACAAGGGAAGCGAGCAGTCGAAACCGGAGCACGAGGTTAAGCTACTAAGAGCACACGGAGGATGCCTAGGCGCTAGGAGCCGATGAAGGACGTGGCGAACAACGAAACTGCCTCGGGGAGCTGTAAGCAAGCTTTGATCCGGGGGTGTCCGAATGGGGAAACCCAGCTGGGGTAATTTCCAGTTACTCACAACTGAATACATAGGTTGTGTAGAGGCATACCAGGGGAACTGAAACATCTAAGTACCCTGAGGAAGAGAAAACAATAGTGATTCCGTCAGTAGCGGCGAGCGAACGCGGAGAAGCCCAAACCAGAGAGCTTGCTCTTTGGGGTTGTGGGACGTCTCACATGGAGTTACAAAGGAACCGGTTAAGCGAAGAGGTCTGGAAAGGCCCGCCAAAGAAGGTAAAAGCCCTGTAGTTGAAAGTTGGTTCCCTCCGAGACGGATCCCGAGTAGTGCGGGGCACGTGAAACCCCGTATGAATCCGGCAGGACCATCTGCCAAGGCTAAATACTTCCTAGCGACCGATAGTGAAGCAGTACCGTGAGGGAAAGGTGAAAAGCACCCCGGAAGGGGAGTGAAATAGAACCTGAAACCGTGTGCTTACAAAAAGTCAGAGCCCGTTTTAGGGGTGATGGCGTGCCTTTTGTAGAATGAACCGGCGAGTTACGTTCCCGTGCAAGGTTAAGGTGAAGAGCCGGAGCCGCAGCGAAAGCGAGTCTGAATAGGGCGACATAGTACGTGGACGTAGACCCGAAACCGGGTGATCTACCCCTGTCCAGGGTGAAGGTGCGGTAACACGCACTGGAGGCCCGAACCCACGCATGTTGAAAAATGCGGGGATGAGGTGGGGGTAGCGGAGAAATTCCAATCGAACTCGGAGATAGCTGGTTCTCCCCGAAATAGCTTTAGGGCTAGCCTCGGAAAACAGAGTCGTGGAGGTAGAGCACTGATTGGGTGCGGGGCCCGCAAGGGTTACCAAGCTCAGTCAAACTCCGAATGCCATAGACTTACTTCCGGGAGTCAGACAGTGAGTGCTAAGATCCATTGTCAAAAGGGAAACAGCCCAGACCATCAGCTAAGGTCCCCAAGTGTGTGTTAAGTGGGAAAGGATGTGGAGTTGCACAGACAACCAGGATGTTGGCTTAGAAGCAGCCACCATTGAAAGAGTGCGTAATAGCTCACTGGTCGAGTGACTCTGCGCCGAAAATGTAACGGGGCTAAACACACCACCGAAGCTATGGCTTGATGCTTTGCATCAGGGGTAGGGGAGCGTTGTATAAGGGTTGAAGGTGTACCGTAAGGAGCGCTGGACATTATACAAGTGAGAATGCCGGTATGAGTAACGAAAAGATCAGTGAGAATCTGATCCGCCGAAAGCCTAAGGGTTCCTGAGGAAGGCTCGTCCGCTCAGGGTAAGTCGGGACCTAAGGCGAGGCCGAAAGGCGTAGTCGAAGGACAACAGGTCGAAATTCCTGTACCACCGTAAGCCGTTATGAGCAATGGGGGGACGCAGTAGGGTAGTGACGCGGACTGATGGATGTCCGTCTAAGCAGTGAGGCTGATGTGTAGGCAAATCCGCACATTGTAAGGCTGAGCTGTGATGGGGAGCGAAAATTGTAGTAGCGAAGGTCATGATCTCACACTGCCAAGAAAAGCCTCTAGCCAGGTGATGGTGCCCGTACCGCAAACCGACACAGGTAGGCGAGAAGAGTATTCTAAGGCGCGCGGAAGAACTCTCGTTAAGGAACTCGGCAAAATGACCCCGTAACTTCGGGAGAAGGGGTGCCCCGGTAGTGTGAATAGCACGAGGGGGCCGCAGTGAAAAGGCCCAAGCGACTGTTTAGCAAAAACACAGGTCTGTGCGAAGCCGTAAGGCGAAGTATACGGGCTGACGCCTGCCCGGTGCTGGAAGGTTAAGGGGAGTGGTTAGGGAGTAATCCCGAAGCTGTGAACCGAAGCCCCAGTAAACGGCGGCCGTAACTATAACGGTCCTAAGGTAGCGAAATTCCTTGTCAGGTAAATTCTGACCCGCACGAATGGCGTAACGACTTGGGCGCTGTCTCAACGAGAGATCCGGTGAAATTTTAATACCTGTGAAGATGCAGGTTACCCGCGACAAGACGGAAAGACCCCATGGAGCTTTACTGCAGCTTGATATTGAATTTGGGTACGATCTGTACAGGATAGGTGGGAGCCTTTGAAGTGTGAGCGCCAGCTTGCATGGAGGCAACGTTGGGATACCACCCTGATCGTATCTAGGTTCTAACCTGGTACCGTAATCCGGTGCGGGGACAGTGTCAGGTGGGCAGTTTGACTGGGGCGGTCGCCTCCTAAAGAGTAACGGAGGCGCCCAAAGGTTCCCTCAGAATGGTTGGAAATCATTCGAAGAGTGCAAAGGCATAAGGGAGCTTGACTGCGAGACCTACAAGTCGAGCAGGGACGAAAGTCGGGCTTAGTGATCCGGTGGTACCGCATGGAAGGGCCATCGCTCAACGGATAAAAGCTACCCTGGGGATAACAGGCTTATCTCCCCCAAGAGTCCACATCGACGGGGAGGTTTGGCACCTCGATGTCGGCTCATCGCATCCTGGGGCTGAAGTAGGTCCCAAGGGTTGGGCTGTTCGCCCATTAAAGCGGTACGCGAGCTGGGTTCAGAACGTCGTGAGACAGTTCGGTCCCTATCTGTCGTGGGCGTAGGAAATTTGAGAGGAGCTGTCCTTAGTACGAGAGGACCGGGATGGACGTACCGCTGGTGTACCAGTTGTTCCGCCAGGAGCACCGCTGGGTAGCTATGTACGGACGGGATAAACGCTGAAAGCATCTAAGCGTGAAGCCCCCCTCAAGATGAGATTTCCCAGTATGTAAGACCCCTTGAAGACGACGAGGTAGATAGGCTGGGGGTGGAAGTGCAGCAATGCATGGAGCTGACCAGTACTAATCGGTCGAGGGCTTATCCAATAGCAAGTTGTAATTCGCATGTTTCGTTTCGAATCTAGTTTTCAGAGAACAACACTCTGAAATGTAAGCTACGCGTTTGGTGGCGATGGCGGAGGGGTTCCACACGTACCCATCCCGAACACGACCGTTAAGCCCTCTAGCGCCGATGGTACTTGGACCGCAGGGTCCTGGGAGAGTAGGACGCCGCCAAGCGAACTCTTTCATCATACATAGAAAACAGGCTCTGCATGTTGATGTTGTACGATGAATTGCATTTGCACTGCAAATGCATATATTCCCTGATAGCTCAGTTGGTAGAGCACTCGACTGTTAATCGAGTTGTCACAGGTTCGAGCCCTGTTCGGGGAGCCATTAAGGCCCGTTGGTCAAGGGGTTAAGACACCTCCCTTTCACGGAGGTAACAGGGGTTCGAATCCCCTACGGGTCATAGCTATATTTATAGCTTTAACAAGGGATGAGAATCCCAAAGGTTCGTCGGAGGATATACCTCGTTAGCAACTGCTTCGCAGCCTCGAACGAAGTGAGAGTATCCCCTACGGGTCATAATATGGAGGCTTAGCTCAGCTGGGAGAGCATCTGCCTTACAAGCAGAGGGTCGGGGGTTCGATCCCCTCAGCCTCCACCATATAAACTTTATAACGACGCGGGGTGGAGCAGCCCGGTAGCTCGTCGGGCTCATAACCCGAAGGCCGCAGGTTCAAATCCTGCCCCCGCAATTATACTTTCCTTGAGAAAGTGATCTGGAACCGTGGTGTAGTTGGCCTAACATGCCTGCCTGTCACGCAGGAGATCGCGGGTTCGAATCCCGTCGGTTCCGCCATTTTTATACTTATTAGTACCGCATGCGGAAGTGGCTCAGCGGTAGAGCATCGCCTTGCCAAGGCGAGGGTCGCGGGTTCGATTCCCGTCTTCCGCTCCAATTTTGCGCCCTTAGCTCAGCTGGATAGAGCGTTTGACTACGAATCAAAAGGCCGGGAGTTCGAATCTCTCAGGGCGCGCCATTATAACTTCAAATTTGCCGGCGTGGCGGAATGGCAGACGCGCTCGACTCAAAATCGAGTGGGAAACCGTGGAGGTTCGAGTCCTCTCGCCGGTATATATAACGGGATGTAGCTCAGCTTGGTAGAGCACCTGGTTTGGGACCAGGGGGTCGCATGTTCAAATCGTGTCATCCCGATCTCTAAAAACACTATCTAATTATAGATAGTGTTTTTTATTTATCTATATATAAGATTCTATAAATGCAGGTTCCGGTATTCACTATGACAAATTCTCTAAGCTAACACATGCGTGTTCCTTCTGCAGACGACAAGTTAGTTGTGCATAAAGCCTCGTTCTTTAGGTCACAATAGGTTTAAAAAGTGATAGAAGGGGTTCATGTGAACACGTTTAACTTCAGAAAACAATTCAAGAGACGCTGGCGACGCTGGAAACGAACAGTATGGATGACGGCGGCTTTACTTGCAGTTACGATATTGGCTTACAGCGGGTTGTCTATCTCATCGGCGATAGAACGTTTGCTGACAACTAATTTTAGTGAGGCAACGAGTGTGATGGGCCCTGTTACGCAGGAAACAAGATCTGAACAGGAGATTCAGGCGTTAGTAGAGCAACTTGATTCTGATCCGGATCATTTAACAAGTGTGGTTTTGGAGACACAGTACATCTGCGGAGTGGAAACAGAGCAGTTAGGCAAGATGGCTAGACCGCAGTTGAAAATGCTGCTGGTTCAACATCCGGAATGGGATGCTACCATTGGAACATCAGATGAGTTGCATTTGAAGCAACGTGTAGATGACCTTTCACCTCTATGTAAACAACAGGCTTATATCAGCATTGATGCTGTAGGGAATCTTAATTTGTACGAGGGCAAACCTGCAGAAGAGAAGGTTATTCGTACGTTCTTTCAGTTGGATGTTGGGACGTTGGAGAGTTCTTTGCCTGATGGGGTGCTGGAGCAACTGCAGCAGGGTATTCGGATTCAGGACAAGGATGAGTATGATAGCGTGATCTCTACGTTCAGTGACTATGCCGTGGATGAAGACCATCATTTAATTCGCAATGGCGGGTAATCCAAACGTCCTCACCTACAATATTAAGATTGTGAATTACTGAAACGATGGTGGCAATAGCAATAACATTGGTGGTTTATGTAACCAAGCGATAGAATCCAAAATACGTGGAATATGATGAAGGACATCAAAGAGATGTCCTTTTTGTCGTTTGAACTGCTATACATGAAAATACGAATAAACATGTAAAAAATCCGCGAATAAAGACGAGTAGTTAGTTAGACAAAGTTTTTCCTGCCGCAGGGTCTATCTTTTGTTATAATGAAATGAACGATACATATGTTCGCTTTTGTGAGGGAGAGATGGTTTTGCGTTTTTTGGGAATTGACCCGGGGATTGCGATTGTTGGTTTTGGTTTTGTGGATAAAATTGGCAGTAAGGTGGTACCCGTACAATATGGATGTATTCAGACGGAAGCTCATACCCCTGAAGAGGAACGGTTGCTTCACGTATATGAAGGTATGGTGCAATTGATTGATAAATACAAACCGGACGCAGTAGCGCTGGAGAAACTTTTTTTCAATCGGAACGTTACAACAGCGATGTCTGTGAGTCAGGCTAGAGGAGTTATGGTACTCGCTGCCGCACAGAAGGGTCTGCCTATTGCAGAGTATACGCCAATGCAGATCAAGCAGGCTGTTGTGGGGTACGGTAAAGCAGAGAAGAAGCAAGTACAGGAAATGGTCAAAATGTTCTTGCGTCTTCAGGTCGTTCCTAAGCCGGATGACGTAGCGGATGCATTGGCTGTAGCCGTGTGCCACGCACACTCTTATACATTAAATTCCAAGTTGAATGAGGTATTGCGAAAATGATTGATTTTCTAAGAGGACAGTTCATTCATGTAGAGAATGATTATATTGTGCTGGATGTTCATGGTGTGGGATATCGCGTATTCTGTCCGAATCCATTTGCATTTGCGAAGCAAGAAGGCGAAATTACCGTGTACACTCACCATCATGTGCGTGAGGATGCGATGTTGCTGTTTGGATTTGTTACACGGGATGAGCAGCGTTTGTTCCGTAAACTGATTGAAGTATCCGGTATCGGTCCAAAAGTAGCTCTGGGCATACTCGCTGGAGGTACACCAGAACATGTGGTTACAGCGATTTACCAGGAGAATCTGACGTTCTTAACCAAATTGCCAGGCATCGGCAAGAAGACTGCACAACGCATGATTCTGGATCTCAAGGATAAGCTGGATAGTTTTGGCGCGGCAGCGTATGCAACAGGGTTGTTCGCTCCTCCATCGGAAGAGTCGGGAAGTGGTTCAGCCTGGGATGAGGCACGTGAAGGTCTCAAGGCACTTGGGTATACTGACAGTGAGCTTGATAAAGTGTGGCTCAAATTGAAAAAGGATGTTACTACAGCAGATTCCGTTGATGTGTTGATGAAAAAGGCGCTGCAAATGCTGTTTACGGGATAATCCAAATTGCATATTATAATATAGCTGTAGCCTGCAAAAAAAGGTAGGGATGAACATGGATGATCGGATTATTTCCGCGAACCTGATGATGGAGGACCAAAATGTTGAGTTGAGTCTTCGTCCCCGGTATCTGAATGAGTATATCGGGCAGAATCAGGTGAAGGAAAATTTAAAGATATATATTGAAGCTGCCAAATTTCGTAATGAGGCATTGGATCACGTTTTGTTATATGGACCACCTGGACTTGGTAAAACAACACTTGCCAATATTATTGCCAACGAATTGGGTGTTAATTTACGAACCACGTCAGGCCCGGCTATTGAACGCCCGGGTGATCTTGCAGCATTGTTAACCAATCTGCAGGAAGGTGATGTCTTGTTTATTGATGAGATTCATCGTTTGCATCGTACGGTTGAAGAAGTCATGTACCCGGCTATGGAGGATTCGGCATTGGATATTATGATTGGTAAAGGTCCAAGTGCACGTTCCGTTCGGCTGGATCTGCCCTCATTCACTCTGATTGGGGCTACAACGCGTGCTGGCTTGCTGTCTGCTCCACTTCGAGACCGATTTGGTGTTATCAGTCGATTGGAATTCTATACGGTTGATGAGCTGGCTTATATCGTCTCACGCTCTACCGAAATTTTGGGTGTGGAGATTGTGGGAGATGCTGCGCAAGAGATTGCATTGCGCTCACGTGGGACACCGAGGATTGCGAACCGTTTGTTAAAACGAGTACGTGACTTTGCACAGGTGCGTGGTGATGGAATTATAACGCAGACACTGGCAGAAGAAGCGCTGCAACGTCTCCAGATTGATCCGCGTGGCCTGGATGAGATTGATCACAAAATGCTCAAATCGATGATCAACAGCTTCCGGGGAGGCCCGGTAGGGCTGGATACCATTGCTGCTACGATTGGTGAAGAAAGTCAGACGATAGAGGATGTCTATGAACCGTATCTGCTTCAGATTGGTATGATTCAGCGTACACCAAGGGGCAGGATCGTAACAGATCTCGCCTATCATCATTTGGGTCTACCTGTTCCACCAAGAGACGGTAAATAGTCGAATCTGTTGAACATTCATCATAAACATTGAAATAATCACTTGTTAACCCGATATAAAGTGGAAGAAATGCATGGAGAGGAGTCTGATTGTGGGAAAAGCAATACGAACGAAGAAGTGGAGTCGTCGATTGAAGGTACTGGCGGCAGCTCTTTTGACAGTAGGTTGTCTTCAAGTGCCTGCATATGCAGCAGGAAATGATGGACAGACGATCCGTGTAGCCATGTTTGCGAATCTGGGCAGTACGTATAAATCAACTACACCACTCATCACGCTTGAATCGACAGGACAATGGAGCATCCAATCGGAGAGCGGCGCATATGTAAACCTTCCGGCAGGACAGGTCCGTTTCAGTGCAGATGGATTCCGAGTAAAGGTGTTGGAAACAGCGGACTTTAAGGCAGCATCTGCAGCAGCAAAATTGTTGCAGGCAACCGCAGATAAACCGTTGCTGTTCACAACGTCTGTGAATGGAAATGCCATTTACCAGCTCTACACAGGCAACTATGCAACGGAGGCACTGGCAGGACAAGCTGTTACACGAGTACAAAAGGTAGCAGCAGCTCAATTGGCTGGTCAAAAGCCAACTGTAACGGGAAGTAAACGCCTGTCTGCTGGAACCTATGGTTCGATTCAGGAAGCAGAGGCAGCACAAGCCAACCTTTTATCAGCGGGGGTTAGTAGTGTCTATCCAGTCCTTCAACTGAGTGGAGGAAGCCAAGCCTATGCGGTATGGGTGGGTGAAGCTTCAACGGATGCGGAATTAACCGCATTGAAGAACAGTGTGGAAGCCAAAGCTCCAGGGGTAAGCCTTTCACCTGTCAACAATAGTGCAGGGCTCATCATCCGTCAGGATGCGGGATTAAGTACGGATGCACTGAAAACAGCTCCGCATTACACCATTGCAGGTACTGAATCCAAAGCATTGGTACAAGGGAATGACAATGGCATCAAAGTAGTGGAACGTTCCCAGCGAACGTATCGTGGAGATATGGAAATCAGCATCGTAAGTGGTGATCTGGCGTTGGTCAATGTCGTTCCACTGGAGCAATATCTGTACTCTGTCGTTGGGGCAGAGGTGTATTCCTCCTGGCCTGCTGAGGCTCTGAAAGTTCAAGCTGTAGCGGCTCGATCCTACGCGCTTCAACAGGGTGAACGTTTCAAAATTGCCAATGTCGTGGATACAACGCTCAGCCAAGCCTATAACGGGATTGGTTCGGAGAACGATAAAGTAACCAGCGCAGTGGATGCAACTACTGGAGAAGTGGTCAAGAGCGGTGGTAAAATCATCGAAGCTGTGTTCTCCTCCAATGCGGGTGGCCAGACGGCTCATCCTTCTGAGGTATGGAACGGTGGAGCAGGTGTTTTCACCAATGTAGTTAGCTCGGGTGATGCATCAGCCCAGGCAGGATTACATATGTGGTACCATGTGCTGCTCAGTTCAGGCGTTAGCGGGTACATTCGTGAGGACAACATCAAAGAATTAACGACCAAGACCAATGCGGGACTGGCAAAAGTGACGGTAACGGCTCAGAATACCAATGTGCGTTCCGTTCCGTTAATTCAATCCACCGTGGAACCTGTAGCCAAAATGAATCCAGGGAACGAAGCTGTTGTGTTGGCAAAAGTGGCTCAATCCAACGATTATGCCTGGGTGAGAGGACCTTTCACGTCTGCCCAGTTGGTTAAATCCCTTCAGGGCAAAACAACAGCATCTGTTCCTGCTTCAATCTCAACCTTGGAAGTAACCAAGCGTGGACCTTCCGGAAGAGCACTTGAAGTCACTGCCAATGGACAGGCTATGACGGTGAAATATGCCGATACATACCGCTCTGCGCTCGGTGGATTACCGAGTACTTTATTTGATATTGCAGGGACCGGAAGTTATACTGTATTAGGCGCTGACGGCAAAACAGCCAGTAAAACCGGCTCAAATGGTGCCTCTATATTGTCTTCTTCTGGCGCAGGAACATCATCCGGTAATGCACTTGTAGTTATGAGTGGTGATGGTCAAGCGAGAGCGGTAACGCAGGGTCAGACCTTCATGTTCATCGGTCAGGGCAATGGCCACGGATTGGGCTTGTCCCAATGGGGAGCCAAAGGCATGGCAGATGAAGGGTATGATTACCAGGCAATATTGAAACACTATTATCAAAATGCGACTATTGTTAAGGAATGAAACTAAATGAATGTGAACTTATATGATTTTGAATTACCAGAGCAGTTGATAGCACAGACGCCGTTGCTTGATCGCGCGGCATCCCGTTTGCTTACCTTGAACAAAGATAGCGGTGAGATTAATCATCAAACGTTTCCTGATATCATCGATTTTCTGAATCCCGGCGATACATTGATTCTGAATGATACACGTGTTCTACCAGCCCGTCTATTCGGTACAAAAGAAGATACCGGAGCAAAAGCGGAAGTGTTATTGCTCAAAAATGTGGAAGGTGACAAGTGGGAAGCACTGGTTAAGCCGGGTAAAAAGCTGAAAGCCGGTTCAGTCATCGTATTTGGTGAGGAACTCAAGGCAATCATTGAAGAAGAGGGCGAGATGGGGGCACGTACACTTACGTTTACGTATGATGGAATCTTCCAAGAGATTCTGGATCGTCTGGGTGAGATGCCGTTGCCACCTTATATCAAGGAGACATTGGATGACCGCGAACGGTATCAGACCGTGTATGCCAAGCATGAAGGATCGGCGGCTGCACCTACAGCAGGATTACATTTTACGGATGAGTTGTTGGATCAGATTCGTGCGAAAGGTGTTAATGTGGCCTTCATTACGCTTCATGTAGGACTGGGAACATTCAGACCGATGTCGGTTGACGTTGTTGAAGATCATGTCATGCATGAGGAGTATTACTCTTTGTCACAAGAAACGGCAGATCTGATTAACCAGACCAAAGAGAATGGACACCGTGTTTTTGCGGTTGGGACAACGAGCTGCCGGACTTTGGAAACGGTAGGCAGCAAATTTGAAAATGGCATACTGCAAGCGAGCAGCGGATGGACCAGCATTTTTATCTATCCGGGCTATTCCTTCAAAGTGATCGATGGGATGCTTACAAATTTTCATCTCCCGAAATCCACGTTGGTTATGTTGGTTAGTGCACTAGCAGGCAGGGAACATATTATGCAGGCATATGAGGAAGCCATCCAAGAGAAATACCGGTTCTTCAGCTTCGGCGATGCCATGTTGATATATTAGTATAACGGTATAACGATTAACTTTTAGAGGATGATTAAAACCAATGGCAGCAATTACGTATGAACATATCAAAACTTGCAAACAATCCGGTGCACGTCTGGGACGTGTACATACACCTCACGGTGTTATTGAGACACCAACCTTTATGCCTGTAGGTACACAGGCGACTGTCAAAACAATGAGCCCTGAAGAGTTGAAAGAAATGGATGCTCAGATTATTTTGAGTAATACCTATCATCTGTTTCTGAGACCAGGACATGAAATCATCCGTGAAGCTGGCGGACTGCACAAATTCATGAACTGGGACCGTCCTATTCTGACGGACAGCGGCGGATTCCAAGTGTTTTCTCTCAGCGAGATGCGCAAAATTACGGAAGAAGGCGTTAACTTCCGTTCTCATCTGAATGGAGACAAGAAGTTCCTTTCTCCTGAAGTGGCGATGGAAATCCAGAATGCACTTGGCTCCGATATTATGATGGCTTTTGATGAATGCCCACCGTATCCGGCTGAATATGAATATGTAAAAAAATCACTCGAAAGAACAAGCCGTTGGGCAGAACGTTGTCTCGAAAGTCACGCTCGTCCGCATGACCAAGGTCTGTTTGCCATCGTACAGGGAGGCATGCATGAAGATCTTCGCCGTCAGAGCGCTGCAGATTTGACTTCCATGGATTTCCCGGGGTATGCTATTGGTGGACTGAGTGTTGGAGAACCGAAACATTTGATGTATGGTGTATTGGATTATACGTTACCTTTGTTGCCGTCCAATAAACCACGTTATTTGATGGGGGTAGGTTCGCCCGATGCGTTGATTGAGGGATCTATTCGTGGAGTGGACATGTTCGATTGTGTTCTGCCTACTCGGATTGCCCGTAACGGAACAACGATGACCAGCCAAGGACGTCTGGTAATTCGTAATGCCAAGTTTGCAACCGATTTTGGACCATTAGATCCTGAATGTGATTGCTACACTTGTCGCAACTATTCCAGAGCTTATCTGCGTCATTTGATCAAAGCAGATGAAACATTTGGCCTGCGTTTGACAACGATCCATAATCTTCATTTCTTGCAGAATTTGATGCGTAATGTACGTAAAGCCATTATGGAAGATCGTTTGCTTGATTTCCGGGATGAATTTTTCGATCAATATGGTCTTCATGACAATGACAAAGGTTTCTGATTGAGTTTTGAGGAAACCGGCGTAACAAGCAATATCTGTATGTATAGTCGATAAGGGGGAGTTTGAATGTTTCAAGGAATGCCTCTAGCAGGAGCGCAAGGCGGTGGGATCGTATCTTTGATTGTACCTTTAGTACTCATGGTTGCGATTTTCTACTTCTTAATGATTCGTCCACAGAACAAAAAGCAAAAGCAACGGAATTCCATGCTGAGCCAATTGAAAAAAGGCGATAAAATTGTAACGATTGGTGGCCTTCACGGTACGATCGCTGAGATTACGGATGATGTGGTTGTATTGCGTGTAAACGATGTAACTAAGCTTACATTTGACCGTAATGCAATCAGCACGGCTGTAGCTCGTGATACGGCTGTTGAATAGTTACTGTAACATAGAATAACGAGGGTGCGTTTGTGGCGTATTCCCTAGTAGAGAACCGGATCTCCTTGGAGAACCGGTTCTCTTTTTTGATTTATGAGGGAAGGTCGATGTTCTTTACCAGTCAGTTAGGAGCGATGCGTATTAACACCGAACATGCCACCGAGAGCTGAAATGAAGAACGCGCTAAGCAGTTGTAAACTATCCTTCCAATTAAACGAAGCATCCAGCGCGAGAAATCCGATCAATAGCACAAGGAGTCCATATACAATTCCGGTAATGCCTCCGTAGTACCATCCTTTTTCACCAGAACGTTTGCCTGCCACAAAACCACCAACCAATAATGACAAGCCATGAACAACATAGGTATAGAGTGAGAGGTCCTGTTCCCGCATTCCGCTCATCCAGAGAAACAAAGAGAGGATTAATGCCCCGATAAACATCCATACAAAAGCTTGACAGAGGCCTGACAGAATCGGATTGGACACTCGAAACGAAACCAAGCGGCGGATCAATTGCATGAAGCAACCCCCTTGTACAAGTTATAAGTTAATACAGTGTATGGTCAAGCCTTTGGACTTATGAACTGAATTTCCATTAAATGAACGGATTATTTCTGCATGAGCATATAAGGTTCAGGTCAAAATAGGGATTGCACTACAGCTAACTGTAAAAAACTCAGTTTCGAAGGAGGACCCCTGTTGTGAACTTCCCAGATGTCGGATCACATATCTTTCGAACCATTCTCATGTACTTCCTTGTGTATTGTGCTATCCGGGTTATGGGCAAACGCGAGATAGGTAAGTTATCCATGTTTGATCTGGTCGTCTCAATTATGCTCGCTGAGATGGCTGCCTTTGTGATTGAAGATATAGATAAACCTTTGTCTCATGGCATTGCACCTATGTTGACGGTTATCATCGTGCAAATCGGAATGGCCTTTGTCGGTTTGAAGAGTCGGAGACTCCGTTTGATGATTGATGGCAAACCTACCGTATTGATCTCCAAAGGCGTTCTTCATCGGGATGAGATGCGCAAACAGCGATATAACCTGGATGATCTGTTATTACAGCTCCGAGAACAAAATGTAGATAGTATTGGTGAGGTTGATTTCGCAATATTGGAGACCACAGGTAAGCTGACTGTTTTTCCTAAAGATCAAAATGCTTCTAATGGCAGCAGTAACAGTTCTTCTGATTCTGACTCAGAAGAGTCTTCTTCCAGCAAATCCAAAACAGGAAAAAACCAAATAGATGGATTTCCAAATATCAAATATGAAGGTCTGCCGTTGCCTCTGATTATGGATGGTAAAGTCCAGGATCAGAATCTGGAGCTCATCCAGAAAACGAGATTTTGGCTAAAAAATCAGATCCAGCATAATGGCATTTTGGATTTCAAAGATGTATTTATATGCTCCATTGACCACAATGGGAAGATATATGTCAGTCCAAAAGATGATAAAAAATGAAAATCATTTGCCTGAACGGCGCTTGAACCATGAACCTATAAAAGGAGCACGGGACAGATCATGAAAGTCAATCATTTTCGTCCAGCCCATGACGATGAAATACACGATAAGCCCTACAAAAGGAGCGAGAAGCATCCTGACCCAAAAAGGCAGTATCATGGCAGTCTCTTCGTATACCAGCAGGGTCGCTGCTCCCATGATAAACATTCCGGCAACCGTCTTGACCCAATCCATGATCTTAAAGCGGAATTGTAGCAGTTTACGTACGCTTTGGGCATGTAGTAGGGTAACCACAGTAGAATTCACACAGATAGCAATAACCGCACCGAAGATGCCATACTCGGGCCGGGAAGCGAGTGTTAAAATTAAGGTGATTTTGATAACCGCACCGATAAACGTATTCAGCAGTGCTTTACCTGGACGGTCAAGAGCTTGTAACGCAGCTTGAAGAGGAGCTTGAATATAAATGAACAAAGCAAAAGGAGCCATTAGCTTCAGCATGCTTCCGATCGATGCATCATTATACAGAACAAGACACATCGGTTCGGCAAGCACATACATAAACACGGAAAACGGAGCACCTGTCACAAGTGCCAAGCGTAAGGCCTGATGCATTCTTTTGTGAATGAGTGCGCGATCTCCCTGGGCAGAAGCTTCGGACAGTGAAGGCACAAGTGATGTCGCGAGCGATGAGGTTAGTGCCCCCGGCAACAGCAACAAAGGAATAATCATACCTTGTAATGCACCATATTGTGCTGTAGCAAGTCCCTTGGATATGCCTGCCAGAGCCAGACTCTGGGCAGTAACGATAGTTTCGGCAAGATAGGATAAGGAGCCAACCAATCGGCCTGCTGTAACAGGAATAGAGATTGCAAGCAAACGCCGGATTAATCCGGGCTGTGGAGTACCCGTTTCTTTCAGAACTGAAGGTATTGGGTTTAAAGGTTTGGTTGTGAGATTGGGCATGTTCTGTTGTTTAGCGAGCGGTAACTCTTTCTTCTGCCTGTTATACTTCCACAAGAGTACAAGCATACCGCCGAATTCTCCAACGAGTGCGCCCAGCATGGCACCAGCAGCAGCTTGGGCAATACCGTGGGGGAGGAGAAGCCAGGCAAACCAAATGACACAGACGATACGAATGACGGTTTCAACAATGGATGAAATGGCAGTAGGCATCATGTTTTGCTTACCTTGGAAATACCCTCTGTAAACAGCAGATACGGCGATAATGGCAATCATGGGGCTCATACTAACGAACGTATGGTACACCCGCTCATCTGTGAGCACGTACTTGGTAACCCAGGGTGCAAACAGGATGCACAAAAACATGAATACAACACCCAGAGTCAACGTAAAGCTTAAGCTTACTTGCAGGATTCGCTGAGGGGAATAACGATTGGCACCGGTATCAGCTTCGGCTACGAGCTTGGCTACGGCGAGCGGAATACCACCCGTAATTAATGTCACCAGTACAATAAAAAAGGGATAGCTCAATTGGTAGATGCCAACACCTTCTGCACCAATGACTCGTGGCAGCGCAATGCGCGGAATGAAACCAAGTATTCGATTAATTATGCCTGCCGCGAGCAGGATCATGGCCCCCTGGATAAATGTCTGTTTCTTCAAGACTACCCCTCTTTCCCGGTTGAAAGTACAGGCTATCAACATAAACGGGACAAAGCCGTTGTTCTTCATCCTATGCCAGTCCTTTATCTTCTCATGACAACTTGGACACGATTAACAAAAAGAACCATATTCAGCAAGAAGGAATATGATCAGGCGAAGTCGAATCATGTAATATTGATGCCGCATAAAGGCTTGGATGTACGAAGGGAGGCTCCCCGTTGGAAGAAATGAATGATGTGGAGTTGGAACAGTCAATAGAGATGCTCTGCCGTAGCAAAGCGGAGGAATTAAGGCTTGTCGGTTACGAATATGTCACCAGCAAAGATGTCTGGAATTGCGTCAGTCATAAATATGAAAAACAGGGCATTCCACCGCTTCACCAGCTGGTGAACGACATTTTGTCACTGAAAGCAACAAGCTTTATGAACTTTATGACCGTGTCTGCATACCGGGGGTCCTCTTTCTAGACGAAAGGGATCTTTTTTGTTGAAAATTGACTGCTTTTTACGGCATCGCTATAATAGGAATATTGAGAACGAAAGGGGATCTAGGAACGGCATGAAAAGAATTATCAGTTTCATTCTGGTCGTGCTTGTCACCACAGGGGTAATGGTGGGAACAAGCCCGGAACTGCTCAAAAATATACGCTTGGGCCTTGATTTAAAGGGAGGCTACGAGATCTTATATGAAGCAGAGCCGCTCGAAGCAGGTCAACAAGTCACCAAAGCATCTTTGGTGCAAACGGCCAAAAGCCTTGAAAGCCGCGCCAATGCGCTCGGAACAAGCGAACCGGAGGTAACCACTGAAGGAAGCAACCGGATTCGATTGAAGTTGGCAGGGGTTACGGATGAGGCTGAAGTTAGAGCCAAAATGAAAGAGCCGGCTGTTCTGACCTTCCGTAGTAAAGCTGAGAACGACAAGGAAGGCGAATACACCAAAATTGAGCTTCGCGGAAATGAATTTGTTGAGAATGCAGCCAAAGTTGTGTTCACTCAATTGAATGAGCCGATGATTGACATTCAAGTGAAAGACAAAGCCAAATTTTCCGAGATTACCAAACGTTTGATCGGACAACCTCTCGCTATTTATTTGGACGATGAGCTTCTATCTGCTCCAACCGTTAGACAACAGTTGACAGATGGTTCCGCTCAGATTTCGGGTGCTTACACACGTGACGAAGCAAACCAGCTTCGTGACACCATTAACCTGGGTGCATTGCCACTGAAACTTACAGAGAAATATTCACAAAGTGTTGGTGCAACACTTGGTAAGCTTTCTCTGGATCAGACCATTAAAGCGGGATTGATTGGTTCCGTTATTATTCTATTGTTCATGATTGGGCTTTATCGCATTCCTGGTATTATCGCGAGTTTTGCCTTGATTACACATACGTGGCTGGTACTTGCAATCTTCTATTTAGGAGAATTCGTGCTTACCCTTCCAGGTATTGCTGCGTTTATCCTGGGTATAGGGATGGCGGTGGATGCCAACATCATCACGTACGAACGGATTAAAGAAGAGATGCGCAGTGGTAAGTCGATCTTGTCATCGGTTAAAGCGGGTGGTAAACATTCCTTCCGAACAATCATTGACTCCAACATCACGACCATTATTGCAGCGGCTGTTATGTTCTTCTTGGGAACAGGTGCGGTTAAAGGTTTTGCACTCGTGCTGATTTTTGATATTGTCACCAGTATTATCACGAATATTTTCTTCTCCCGCTTCCTGTTGACCCTGCTTGTACGGGGTAACGTGTTGAAGAAGCCTAAGTACTTCGGAGTGAAGGAGAGTGAAATTCGTGCGCTTTAATTGGAATTATGACTATGTTAAAGGTAGCAAGATTGCCTATACGTTTTCCATCATCTTGACAATTGCAGGTATTATTAGCCTCTTGTCTCTGGGGTTGAATTATGCGGTTGATTTCCGTGCTGGATCGAATGTGGATATTTCGGTATCCAAAGTAATCACAGCGGAGCAGATTAAACCTATCGTTAAGGACATCGGTGTTGATGAGGGTGATGTTACCATTACACCGGGGGCTGACCGTGTAAATGTTCGTTTCTCCAATGAATTGGATGAGACCCAAGAGAGCAAATTTAAACAGGAATTTAGCAAACTGGATGCATCGGCTTCCTATGAAGTAAATACCGTTGATCCGGAGATGGCCAAAGAATTGGAGCGCAACGCGATCTACGCAGTACTCATTGCAAGTATCGGAATCATGATCTATGTTGCGATCCGGTTTGAGTGGCGTTTTGCTGTGGCAGCGGTGGTTTCACTGTTCCATGATGCATTTGTCGTAATAAGCGTGTTCTCGATCTTCCGCTTGGAAGTCGATTTGACCTTTATCACGGCCGTTCTTACTATTGTTGGTTTCTCGATTAACGATACGATCGTTATCTTTGACCGGATTCGTGAGAATTTGAGATTTGCCAAAAAGTCTTCTAAAGCTGACTTGCGTGAAGTAGTTAATCGCAGCTTGTCACAAACAATGACTCGTTCACTAAATACAACATTTACTGTTTTTGTTGCCTCACTTTGTTTGTTTATCTTTGGCGGAGAATCCATTCGTATGTTCTCACTTGCGATGGTTATTGGAACACTGTTCGGCGCCTACTCTTCCATCTTTATAGCAGCACCATTATGGTTCACGCTCAAAGGTAAACAAGTGGATAAGCCAAAAACAGTAGCTAAAGAATCTAACTAAACATCTTATTGTGAAGCCGCGTCTGCCAGGCGCGGTTTTGCAACTTTATGTACAGAATTAAGGGGGAATATTCATGACCAGAGAACATATCCCATCTGCCCAGGCTGCCACATGGAGCGGTATTGCCGGTAATATGGGACTTGCGGTGATCAAAGCGGGAGTCGGTTATATGGCAAACAGCAAATCATTGCTCGCTGACGGCTTATATTCTGCTTCTGAAGCTGGTTCTGCCCTGGCTGGTCTCTTTCCCTCCAAGTCTGTACGCGATAAGAGCAAGGCTCGCAGGGGACGATTTAAAGAACATTCACGTGTTGCTAGACCCGGGATCTCAGTATTGTTATCTGTGCTGATCCTCATGGGTGGTTTACAGCTTGCCATCTCCGCATTGGGCAGTCTATCCGGAAGTGAACCGGAAGCACCCGGCAAGTCGGTACTTTTGGTGGCTGTTGCAGCTCTGGCTGTGAAAGAAGCGATTTTTCAATTTCAGTACAGATATTTCCGTAAACGAAACCAGTCTCAGGCGCTGGCCTATGCACAGCAACATCGCCGTGCACTCTATTGTTCGCTCACCGTGTTAATCGGCATTATAGGATCGATGGCTGGTGAAGAGACGGGTTTGAGCATGCTGCTCTACCTGGACCCCACGGCTGCGTTGATTGCTTCCTGTTTTGTGCTTCACAAGGGTTACCGAATGATTGTGGACACAGTCTATGGTTCACTCGTTCAGGAGCTGGAGCAGGAAGAAGCATCAGATTTCAAAGAGACCGTACAGCGGGTATATGGCATCATTACCATTGAGCATTTGGTTGCACGTGAACAGGAACATGACGTTACGATTGAGCTGGTCATTAGTGTGAATCCGAGAATCTCAATACTGGAAGCACAGGAGATTGCTAATCGGGCCAAGACTCTACTGCTAACCCGTTTCAGTCATGTGAAAGAAGTACAGATTCAAGCGATACCTTATGATCCAGGCTATCCTTATAAATCCAATCATGAACTGCCCGATCACGAAGCGACATTAATTCAGTAGTGAAGCGCGGGTCCAGTAGATCAGGAAAGGAGCGTTATCATTGCTTTATTCGCAATACCGGTGGAATACACCGAATATCGATCTGGAGGCGGCTGCGGGACTCTCGCAGGCGCTTTCCGTTTCACCCCTTGTTGGACGTTTGCTTGTGAGTCGAGGAGTGCACAATGAGAAGGAGGCCGAACGTTTTTTGCATCCTGATCTGAATCAGATGCATGATCCGTATCTGCTACTCGGCATGAATGAAGCTGTCCCTCGAATTAAACTGGCTTTGGAGCGGGAAGAACATATTTTAATCTATGGGGACTATGACGCTGACGGCGTATCCAGTACATCGCTGATGATCCACCTGATGCGTCATCTTGGGGCCTCGTATGATATATATATCCCTCATCGCTCGAATGAAGGGTATGGATTGCACAACCATGCGTTGGATTGGGCCCATCAACAGGGCGTTTCATTGATTATTACCGTGGATACCGGAATCAGTGCTGTTGAACAGATTGCCTATGCGGCAACGCTGGGCATCGAGGTCATTGTGACAGACCACCACGAACCACCTGAAATTTTACCGGAAGCTTATACACTTATTAATCCGAAACTTCCGGGATGTCCGTATCCTTTTAAAGGTTTGGCAGGTGCGGGGGTAGCCTTAAAGCTGGCTCAGGCATTGATCGGGGAAGTGCCCGGTGAATGGATGGAGATTGCCGCTATCGGTACGGTTGCCGATCTGATGCCTTTGGAAGGTGAAAATCGGGTTATCGTCAGTTATGGAATAGAATCCATGCGTGGCTCGCGTCTTCCAGGTGTAAGTGCGTTGCTGGAAATCAGTGGTGTGGATCAGAGTCAGGTGACCTCGATTAATATTGCCTTCGCCATGGCACCACGTATTAATGCTAGTGGACGTTTGGACCATGCGGGACGGGCGGTGTCGCTGCTCACAACCGAGAATCTGGATGAAGCTCATACGCTAGCCGGTCAGCTTGATCTATTGAATCGGGAACGGCAGCAAGTCGTAGAGGGCATATTACAAGAAGCAACGGCACAGTTGGAACAAAAGATACAGCTTCGTTCTGGATCCGTTCCAGATGTAATCGTATTGGCTGGTGAAGGCTGGAATGTCGGAGTGGTTGGTATTGTGGCTTCCAAATTGCTGGACCGCTATTACCGACCTACACTTATTCTTGGGATTGATCCAGAGAGTGGAGTCTGCAAAGGCTCTGCGCGCTCCATTGAGGGCTTGGATATCTATGAGGCACTCACAGTCAACAAACACACCATGGATCATTACGGAGGACATCCGGCTGCTGCAGGGATGACCCTGCATCGGGATCAACTGGAAGAACTTGAGGTGGGGTTGAATGAGTTTGCTGCAACCGTGTTGACCGAAGAGGACTTTGTACCTCAACGTCTTGCGGATGATGAATGCAGAATTAGTGATGTTCCGCTGAAAGTGATCCAGGAGATCGACAGATTGCAGCCTTTCGGGATGAGCAATCCTTCGCCACGGTTTGTATTGAGAAGTGTGACTGTGAAGGAAACCAGAACAATGGGACGAGAGAAACGCCATCTGAAACTGGTTCTGGAGCAGGATGGTCTGCAACTGGAAACCGTCGCTTTTGGCAAGGGAGCGTTAGCAGAGTTTCTTCTCCCGGGTTCCGTTATTGATGTGATGGGGGAACTGTCCATCAATGAATGGAATGGGATGAGAAAACCTCAATTGATGCTTCAGGACATTCATGTTCCTCAGGTCCAAGTGTTTGATTTACGCGGTAATGCCGAGCCACTAAATGCAATGAAGCATTTCTTGAGCTCACTTGAGGTGCATCTGCGATATAAATCAGGTTCTGTTGGTGCTATTGTTCGGAAAGAAACAGATGTTTCCGAGGGAAATTCATTGTATGAACCTTGCCTTTGGGTATATGATAGAAAGGTCGGGTTATTTCCGTGTAATGCTGCTGCACAGCATTATGGACAGGAACAAGTCCGGACGTTATTTGTGTTTGATACGCCGGAAACCCCGGAACAACTTGATGCCATGCTGGCTTTGTTCAGTGGAGCTGAGAATATCATCCTTCTGCACGGATCAGGCAACCGCCGAGATCGCCTTCAGATGCCTTCCAGAGAACTCTTTAAGCGTATTTATATGCAGGTGTTGAAATGGAAAGCTGAACCCGTGGAGGAACAAGAGATTACTCCTGTGCTCAGTCGTCAGTGTGGTTGTTCGCCGCGCATGATTACGATGATGTTGGATGTATTCGAAGAGTTATCCTTCATTACCCGTGATAACGGCAAAATTGCGTTTGTGGATAACCCGCCTAAGCGTGAACTAACCGCTTCACGTCACTATCAGGCGCTCGAAAATATGGCTGAGATAGAACAGGTGATGCTGGATGCAGCCACACCGCAACTGACACAATGGATGATATCCCGGATGAAGGGCGTATCTTAGATGGAAGTTTGTGTATTTATTTTAGGAGGAGATTATTTTGGATTTTAAAGATTATATTCGTGTCATTCCTGACTTTCCACAACCGGGAATCAGCTTTAAGGACATTACAACATTGTTGAAGGATGGAGAAATGTACCGCAATGCGATCAATGAACTGAAAGTGATGGTTTCTGATCTCAAAATTGACGTTATTGCTGGACCTGAAGCACGTGGTTTCGTTGTGGGCGCCCCTCTGGCATATGCTCTTGGTGTCGGTTTTGCTCCGATTCGCAAAAGTGGAAAACTGCCTGGAGAGACGATTGAAGTTGGTTATGATCTCGAGTATGGCAAGGATACACTCGCGATGCACACAGATGCGATTGAAAAAGGTCAAAATGTCCTGATCGCAGATGATCTTCTCGCAACGGGTGGAACGATTGCAACTTCCATCAACTTGATTGAACAATTGGGTGGGAACGTTGTCGGAGCTGCATTCCTGATCGAACTGTCTGATCTGAATGGTCGTGCTAAATTGCCAGAGAAAATCGATGTATTCACATTGATGAACTACTAAGTTTTAAATCTCCACTTGGAGTGTTGTGATTAAAACCTGAATTGCTTTTCCCTTTTCCCGGGAAATAATATACAGCATTAATGATTATCAAAAAGCCTGTTCTCCCTAACCTTACGGTTGGAAGAACAGGCTTTTTGATGTGTATATGATGGAAATTAATCAGGTGTTTTTTCAGTAATAGGCTGTTTTCTGGAGTCTTCATTCAACCAACCCAGCACTTCAAACAGCTTAAACAACAAGCTCATCAGGATTCCAACGATGGTTGCGAGTGCCATCCCTTTCAGATGAACACCGTAGAAGATAACTTCTGCACCACTCAGTCCGATGACCAGTACAAGTGTAGTGAGAATCAGATTGGTTGGTTTGGCAAAGTCAACTTTCTGTTCAACCAGAATACGCAGACCGGATGCCGCAATTACCCCGAACAGAAGAAGGGATACGCCGCCCATAACGGGTACAGGAATGTTGGCTACAAGCGCCGAAAATGTTCCTGAGAAGGAGAGTACAATTGCAATAACCGCTGCGCCTCCAATAACGTATGTGGAGTATACACGAGTCAGAGCCATAACACCGATGTTCTCACCATAGGTTGTATTCGGGGTTGATCCTACAAACCCTGACAGTATGGTGGATACGCCGTTACCAAGCAGGGAACGATGAAGCCCAGGATCCTTCGAGAGATCTTTGCCTACAATGCTGCTCGTTACAAGCAAATGTCCAATATGTTCTACAATAACTACGAGTGCTACAGGTAAAATGGTAAAGACAACAGACCAGTCAAATGTAGGAGTGGTTACGGTTGGTAGTGAGAGGAAATCAGCGTTTCCAATAGCCTGTTTATCGACCAGATTCATAGAATAACCAAGGATATAACCCACTACAATACCGATTAGAATATGAATGATTTTGGGAAATCCACGGAATGTTACGGCACCAATGACAGTGATCCCGAGTGTGGCCATGGAGAGTATAATAGGTTTCGCCTGAGGAACCCAGTTGGGATTAGCTACCGGATCGGAATTAATCAATCCGGCCATACCAGCTGCAACAGGTACAAGCTCCAGACCGATCAGAGCAACGATGGCGCCCATAACCGCTGGTGGGAATACCACGTTAATCCAGCCTGTTCCCGCATATTTCACAATGAGAGCTACCAGGCAGAAAACAATACCTGTTATGATAAAGGCGCCAAGAGCCATGGAGTAGCCGTTCTCTGGATGTGTTTTTAACACTGATGTGACAGGAGCAATAAAAGCAAAGCTGGAACCCAAATAGGCGGGGATTTTTCCTTTACACATCAGTATGTACAACAGGGTTCCAATTCCGTTCATCAGCAATATCATACTAGGGTCGACACCGAACAGGTTCGGTACAAGCACCGTACTGCCAAACATGGCGAACAAATGCTGAAGGCTAAGCAGTGAACCTGAGCCGAGTGGCATCTTTTGATTAACCTGAATTTCGCGTTGCAATGAATTTCATCTCCTTTTCCGAAACACAAACTTTCAATAGATTACAGAGTTTCTCTTAATTAAGCAATAACATTTTTGACGTAGCAGAGCCATGGAATTTATATTTTCATGAATTTTCCTTCTATTTCAGCAAATAACGGCAATAATACATAAGAAAATAAGAAATACTTCCAATCCCCTGTGAGTCATAGGGAAACGGGTTAGAAGTAATTCAGATCACCAATATAAAAATTGGATAAGCGCTCTTATTCGTCAGCAGTTGACGGGAAACGGGCGAAGCGTCATAATTATAGGAAATTACTTTTACGGGGAACCTGTGTTGCAGCACTGTCACGGGTTCCATTTGGTATAGAAAGGACACGGAACAGATCAGAATGGGCATAGAGCAATTACTCGAGAAGGCCGGGGCATATATCAAAGAACCCGATCTGGTGCGCATACGAGAAGCTTACGAATTTGCTGATCAGGCCCACCATGGACAGACGCGAAAATCGGGAGAACCGTATATTCTGCATCCGCTTGCGGTTGCCGACATTGTTGTGAACATGCAGATGGACACCATCTCCATAATAGCAGCGCTTCTTCATGATGTAGTAGAGGATACTACGGTCTCACTTGAAGAGATCCGCAATCATTTCGGCAATACGTGTGCCATGCTTGTTGACGGCTTGACGAAGCTGGAACGTATTCAGTTTCGCTCCAAGGAAGAACAGCAGAACGAGAACTACCGCAAAATGTTCATCGCCATGGCGCAGGACATCCGTGTCATCGTGATTAAATTGGCTGACCGTCTGCATAATATGCGGACACTCAAGTTTCAGTCGGAAGAAAGCCAGCGCCGGATTTCATATGAGACGCTGGAAATTTTCTGTCCGATTGCAAACCGTTTGGGTATCTCTGCAATCAAATGGGAAATGGAGGACATCGCCCTCCGTTATTTGAATCCGCAGCAGTATTACCGAATTGCAAACCTGATGCACAAAAAACGTGCGGAACGGGAGCAATATATTGATACGGTTATGGATGGAATTACGAACAAGCTCGATGAGATGGGAATTCAGGCAGACCTTTCGGGCCGCCCGAAACATATCTACAGCGTGTTCAAGAAAATGACCACCAAAAACAAGCAGTTTAACGAAATTTACGATCTGCTTGCGATCCGTATTATTGTGGATAATATCAAGGATTGTTATGCTACCCTGGGAATTATACACACGCTATGGAAACCGATGCCTGGACGCTTTAAAGACTACATTGCGATGCCAAAGGCGAATATGTATCAATCGCTGCATACAACGGTAGTTGGTCCCAATGGCGAACCAACGGAAGTACAGATCCGGACATGGGATATGCACCGGACTGCTGAATTTGGTATTGCTGCCCACTGGGCCTACAAAGAAGGCGCTGCGAACGGAAATCATTTTGAAGATAAGATTACGTTCTTCCGTGAAATTCTTGAACTTCAAAACGAAGCACAGGATGCATCAGAATTCGTAGAGTCACTCAAAATGGATTTCTTCTCGGATCTGGTATTTGTATTTACGCCAAAAGGAGAAGTCATTGAATTGCCAATCGGCTCTGTTCCTTTGGATTTTGCTTATCGAATCCATACAGAGGTTGGTAATCGTACCATTGGCGCCAAAGTAAACGGTCGGATTGTTCCGCTCGATTATCATCTGAAGACAGGTGACATCATCGAAATTTTGACGTCCAAACATTCTTACGGACCGAGCCAGGACTGGATGAAAATTGCGAAATCTTCTCATGCACGAGCGAAGATCAAGCAATGGTTCAAGAAGGAACGCCGTGAAGAAAACGTTGAAAAAGGTCGGGAGAGCTGTGAGCGTGAACTGAAACGCATGGGGCTTGATCCTTCTGCGTGGATGACGGATGACAAGTTGATGGAAGCTGCCAAAAAATATGCGTTTAATGATATTGATGACATGCTTGCGGCTGTTGGATTCGGTGGGATTACTGCTGCACAGATTGTAACCAAAGCAACCGAAAAACTGCGTAAAGAGCAGGAAGAGTCCAGTTTGCTGGAATTAAATTCCGAGATGCGCGAGCTGAAACCTGCACCTGAGCGCAGAAATCGACCAACCAACGGTATTCGTGTCAAAGGCATCGATAATCTGCTTGTTCGATTCGCAAGATGCTGTAATCCTGTACCTGGAGATGACATTATCGGATACGTTACACGCGGACGCGGCGTTTCCGTACACCGTAGTGACTGTCCGAATATCCCGACAAGTGCAGACGGTGAAGAAGCAGCACGTGTTATTGAGGTCGAGTGGGAAGAGAATATCGAAGCAAGTTACAGTGTGGATATTGAGATTACAGGCCATGATCGGAATGGCTTGCTTAACGAGGTACTTCAGGCTGTATCCGAAAGTAAAACTAATATATCTGCCGTTACAGGACGGACAGATAAAAATAAATTAGCATTGGTGCACGTCACAATTCTGATTCGTAATACGGATCATCTGCAAGCCGTTGTAGAACGGATCAAACGTGTGAAAGATGTCTATTCGGTGCATCGGATTATGCAGTAAGGAGCCTGTTAGATGAGGGTGCTTGTACAACGTTGTAAAGAGGCTCAGGTGACCGTGGGAGACGAGCTTACAGGTAAGATCGAATCCGGATTAATGCTGCTCGTAGGCATTACCCATGAGGATACCGAGAAGGATGCCCAGTATCTGGCTGACAAAGTTAGTGGGTTGCGGATATTTGAGGATGATCAGGAGAAGATGAATCTCAGCCTGCTTGATGTAGGCGGTGCTGTATTGTCTGTTTCCCAGTTCACCCTGTACGGAGATTGTCGCAAAGGAAAGCGTCCGAGCTTTGCTGCTGCGGCCCGACCTGAAGCGGCAGAACTGTTATATGAAACATTTAATCAACTACTACGGGATAAAGGTATTCAGGTTGAAACCGGGCGTTTCGGAGCGATGATGGATGTAACATTTACCAACTGGGGACCCGTGACTTTGATACTTGAAAGTCCGGTTCGTCAGGAACCAGGTGCATAATTTCATAGGGTTCAGGCCATAATAAGGGATAATTCGTTGATGACTATTTCATGATCAAAGGAGTACCCATCCAATTATGCGCCAATCTGCGAAAGAAACACGTACCCGTACAGAACCTTTGTTACTCCCTGGCAACCTGTATGAATCATTGCACCTTGCCCGTTCGGCTGCAGAGTATGTTGCAACGATCTGGGCACTTCAGGATTCGGACAAAGGGAAGAAGAGTCATCTTCCGCGATCTTGAATGTTTACACAGGTATATAAATATCCGATATTTGGATTATACAGATTCTAAAAAGTCCTGATTCCTTCCCGAATCAGGACTTTTTGTCGTGAGTTGATTCTTTTAACTATTCGTTTGAGGACTTCGTCACAAAATGAAATTACACCCAATTGTTATAAATTGCTCTGGTGAGGGTAATAACAAAACGAGGCACAATGAAGTGCCAATGTACTGCAAGACCCGATTTTATAAAGAAAGTTCGAACACGGAAAGGAGAACATACGTTATGAGTAAAGTTGCTTTTTTATTGGCGAATGACTTTGAAGATTCGGAGATGCAGGTCCCGTATGACGAAGTAAAAAAAGCTGGACATGAAGTGGAGATTATCGGATTGAAAGCCGGTGAGACCCTTAAAGGTAAAGGAGGAAAGGCCTCCTATACCACAGATAAGGCGATTGGTGATGCATCCGCTTCAGATTATGATGCAGTCGTGATTCCTGGTGGATCATCCCCAGAGAATTTGCGAACGGATGCACACATCTTGAAGTTTGTCACCGAGATCAACAGTGCGAAGAAACCAATTGCAGCGATCTGCCATGGTCCGCAAATTTTGGCTAGTGCCGGTCTGTTGAAAGGCCGCACCATTACATCCTATCCACCACTTAAGGATGACATGGTAAACGCAGGAGCAGAGTTCAAGGATCATGAGGCCGTTGTGGATGGAAACTATATTACATCCCGAACACCCGAAGATGAGCCAGCGTTTGTACGTGAACTGCTAAAAGTTATATAACTTCACCCAGTTCAACTGACATACATGGATGTATCTTAACTACGTTACGTCGTGACGTTTACAAACTTCACGTTGCATTTCATTCCGAAAAAGGAGGGTTTGACATGACAAAACATATTCAGGCGTATTTTCGAACCGAAGACGAGGCAGAGGGCGCAAGAACTTCACTTCAGACGTTCCGTACAGAGCATCTGGAAGTAGGTCAGCTCGATAGTGCGATAGGTAGAGACACGCGTGTTATGGTGCCACTGGTGCCTTATAATACAGCAGGTGGCGTAGGTACCAACGGAGCAATGGGTGTAGGTGCAGCCCCGGGTGTTCCAGCCAGCGAAAATGTGATCCCTGTGGTAGCCAATGTGGACCGTGATGCAGAACGGGATACTCGTGATAGAGTGAATGAGGATGGAGACATGCTGAATGCTTCGGATGTGTCTTCGGCCGATTATGATGATCTGCATTATGTTCTGTCTGCCAAAGTAAGGGATGAGGATTATGAAGAGATTGTTCATAAACTTCGTTCCAACCATGCCTATGTGGAAGAGTTGAATTAACGTGTAGATACTTCTAGGCCCTTGCACTGCTTGACTACAGAGTCGAGTAATGTGCAAGGGTTTTTCAATTATAAATATATTAAAAAACACAATTATAAAGCGCTATCATTTTTGTAATATTACTGTAATATTAGTTACATAAGCCTTTAACATAGTGGGCCTATAATAACACACATGACCCCCTTTTTTTATATATCCTTTGAGCCTGCACACCGTGTGCAGGCTATTTTTTTTGAGCTGAGAATGTGTATGTTTTGGGCAGAGCTTACCCCTTTATTCAATTTTTGCTAGAATAGAGAGATGGGTTTATATATTCTACAGCGAATTGTTTTCATAGTTGGGCTACATTGGACGGTAATTCTAGCTCCAGCGATTGGGTTCAGGCGAATCCAATCCTATGACAGAGAGTATGAGGAACTCATCGCCAGAGTGATCCGTCATATTCCAGATGAACATATACTCGCTGAAACGGCCCCACCTTTTTTATATAAGTACAGGGCAGCCGTTTCTGCTTGATCGATTGGAATTTGAAAGTTATATAGAATGCCTCGTTTGAGAAATGACACCTACAATGCTAAAGCAACAGAGTTCTCATGCGAATGGCTAGAGACAGATTTAAGGGGGAATTAGTTTTGAGTAAGGTTGGAAGAAATGATCTATGCCCATGCGGTAGTGGGAAAAAATATAAGAAATGTTGTCTGAACAAGGAGTCCTCTGCTGTAGAATCCATACTGGGGATAATATCAACGGAGAAACCGGTTCGGGAAGCCTCCATTCAGCCTGAGAGCAAACTGACCTTGACCAAGCTGAAAAAGATGGTGGCAAGCGATTTGAAATGGGAGCACCCGGCTCACGAACAGCTGGCCCTGCAGACTATTGAGAACATGAGGAACCAATACGAGCCAGAGGTAATTTTGGAAGCTCTGGTGTTATGGAACGGCTACTCCCGTCAGACCCGCCCTACTGTGAAGAAGACAGGCTCGTTCTCTGCTGCAATTGAGTATTTGCTGTCCGAGGAGTACGGCTTCAATGTATCAAAGGCTGAGCTGGCTGATAAATATGAGGTAACGACAGGCACGATCTCCCGGAAGGTTAAGGAGATGAATAGTTACATCGAAGAATACGGCATGGGCGGTGAAACGGACGAGCTATTGATGCTGAACGGTCCAGGCACATCGAAAGACAAAGCACAGGCTCTGCTGTCTAAGGCGAGGGAAGCGAGCTCTTCCAAACGGAGAGTACATCTGGCGGAAACAGCGCTGGAGATGTATCCTGACAGCTCTGATGCGTATCTTATTCTAGCTGAGGAATCGGACAATGAGGATGATGCACGATCTTACCTCAAGGAAGGAATCGCTGCTGGCAAACGTGAACTGGGCGAACTGTTCTTTGAGGAGAACAAAGGGGACTTCTGGGGGCTTCATGAGACACGTCCCTATATCCGGATATGTAAAAGTTATGCCGAATCCTGCTGGTTTGATGGAGATACGAAAGAAGCAGCACAGATCCTGGAGCATATGCTAGAGCTTAATACGGAAGACAATACCGGAGCACGTTACCTGCTCGCTGCTGTGTATTTGTACAGTAACCAATTGGATCAGGCAGAGCAATTGCTGGAGGAGTATGGAAGAGGTGACGCCGCAACGGCCTTTGCCTATGATAAGATTATTCTGGAGTATAAGAAAAACGGAATCACCTCCCAGCTCAAAATGCTGTACCGTGTGGCGCGGGGTGTGAACAAACATGTGCCTGATTACTTGTTGGGTTTGAAGCGATTGCCGCATAACCTCCCTGACTTTGTCGGAATGGGCGACTCCGACGAAGCGATTGAATATGTCATTATGCATTCCCGTTTATGGGCGAGCGCGCCGGATCTGTTGAAGTGGATGCTGCAACAATAGAGGAATAAGAAGCGAATAGAAGTTGGAATTCATATGATGAATCCAGCTTCTATTAGCCATATTTTCTGTGGACTCCTCATACCATGCTGTGTGTGAGCAAAAATTTCTAGAGCTATCTTTTCGTGTTAACCCTTGACTTTAGCACTGCGGTTCATTACAATCAGAAAATAATACGTTGACTACAGTCAATACAAGTCGATTTTTGAACTATAATACTGATTTGATGACGGGACCAAGTACTCCGTGCCCACATGACCAGAGAGGAATCCCCAGGCTGTAAGGATTCTCTTGATGAGCGGACGAATGACTTCCCCGAGAACAGACGGCGAACACAGCAGAGATGATCTGTTTGACCAGTAGCTGGCCTGCGCAGGACGTGCGTTACACGTAGAGCGGAATATCTGCTTGATCAGAATGCCTTGGGCAAACCTGAATCATCAGAGATCACCTGAACGGCTAAAGTGTCAGGTTTCCGGAATGTGGGTGGTACCACGGGTGAATGTATATTACACAATCTCTCGTCCCTTTGTTTGCTGTATACACAGCGACAGGGCGAGGGATTTTTTTGTTATATAAGTTGATTTAAAAGAAATACACGAAAACGGAGAGGGCAGAAAAAACCTGTAAAAGCGAAGCGTTCGCCTTTATCACCGGATTTCCACATTATAAAATTAATTCAAAAAATCTGGGGATAACAGCGATTGTAAGGTTGTTCTGCCCGCGCAGTGATCACGTGTAGAATTTTTTAACTTTTAGAGAAAAAAATCAATGCTGGAGGGATCAAGATGGCTTTTCAAAAACCGACTGGAACGCAGGACTTACTGCCTGGAGTTGTCGAGAAATGGCAGTACGTAGAAGAAAAAGCACGAGATCTGTGTCGACGGTTTAATTACCGTGAGATTCGTACACCGATCTTCGAACAGACTTCTTTATTTGTACGCGGTGTAGGAGAGACTACCGATATCGTTGAGAAAGAAATGTATACCTTTGATGACAAAGGCAATCGCAGCATGACTCTTCGTCCGGAGGGAACAGCAGGTGTTGTCCGTGCGTATGTAGAGAATAAAATCTACGGCGAACCGGATGTGAGCAAGCTCTATTACATCGGTCCGATGTTCCGGTACGAGCGTCCGCAGGCAGGCCGTCAGCGTCAATTTCACCAGTTTGGTGTAGAAGCCATCGGTGCGCTAGACCCTGCGATTGATGCGGAAGTGATCGCACTGGGCTACCAGTTGTGTGTAGAGCTCGGCTTGAAGGATGTCAAAGTGGAGATCAACTCCGTTGGTAACTCAACCAGCCGTGCAGAATACCGCGAGACGTTACTTGGGTTCCTCAGACCGATGAAAGACAGCCTGTGCAAGGACTGTCAGTCCCGCATGGAGCGCAATCCACTGCGTGTACTTGACTGCAAAGTCGATCAGGACAAATTCGTTGGTGCACCGTCCATACTGGATAGCCTGGATGAAGAGTCTTTGAATCACTTTGCCAAGCTGCAGGCATACCTGGATGATTTCGGAGTAGATTATGCTGTGAACAATCGTCTGGTGCGGGGCTTGGATTATTACACGCTGACTGCGTTTGAATTGAAAGCCCAAGGGATTGGAGCGATAGATACGGTTGGCGGCGGTGGTCGGTACAATGGTCTGGTTGGAGATATCGGCGGACCTGATCAGCCTGGCATCGGCTTCGGTATTGGTCTGGAGCGTATCCAACTGATTCTGGAACACCAAAATATTGAGGTTACTACATTGGCTCCACTGGATGTATACTTTGTTGCTCTAGGAGAGGCAGCTGATCGTGAAGTGAACCGTCTGTTGTTCAAACTTCGTCAGTCTGGACTGTCTGGGGAACGTGATTATCTGGGCCGCAAGATGAAAGCACAGATGAAATCAGCTGACCGTTTCAAATCCCGCTACACCGCCATCCTTGGTGATGACGAGCTGGAGCGTGGTGAGATTGCCCTCAAGTCGATGGATACGGGTGAGCAACAAACCGTGAAGCTGGATGATCTGGTAGCGGCAATTCGCGAAGGTAAATAAGCACGAAGTGTTACATTAAGTCTTAAACATTCAAGTAAAACAATTGATCCGGCAAAATTACTGAGGTTCATCGACGTTTCCAAATTAAGCAGAAGTTGGCGAGCCAGAGGTAACATGCCTTTTCGAATACATGGTCTACACGTAACCGGACTGTTGAAGAGCAGACACTAACTGCCCATACAGAACGGAAATTCACATAATGAGGAGTTTGGTTATGAAAAGAAGTCATCATTGCGGCGCATTAACACCCGCACACATCGGTGAAACAGTAACATTGAACGGTTGGGTTCAGACCCGCCGTGACTTGGGGGGCGTACTCTTCATCGACCTGCGTGATCGCAGCGGGATTGTACAAGTTGTCTTTAACCCGGCTTATTCCGGTGAAGCTCTGCAAATCGCAGATCGCGTACGTAGCGAGTATGTTATCGCTGTAACGGGTAAAGTTGTTAAACGTGATGCAGAAACAGTTAACAAAAACCTGCCTACAGGCGAAATTGAAGTTCAAATTACAGAAATCGAAGTGCTGAACGCGGCAAAAACACCTCCATTCTTCATTGAAGATGGTGTCGAAGTTGATGAATCCCTTCGTTTGAAATATCGTTACCTGGATCTGCGTCGTCCGGAAATGTTCGAAACATTGAAACTGCGTTCCAAAGCATCCAAAGTGTTCCGTGACTACCTGGATGGAGAAGAGTTCGTTGAAGTGGAGACACCGATCCTGACTAAGAGCTCCCCGGAAGGTGCGCGTGATTATCTCGTACCGAGCCGTGTGCATGAAGGTGAATTCTTTGCCTTGCCACAATCCCCACAAATCTACAAACAGTTGCTGATGGTGGGTGGCGTTGAGCGTTATTATCAGATCGCTCGTTGTTTCCGGGATGAGGATCTGCGTGCAGACCGTCAACCAGAATTCACTCAAGTCGACATCGAGACTTCTTTCTTGCAACAGGATGACCTGTTGCCAATGATGGAAGAGCTGATGGCCAAATTGCTGCGTGAAACGAAAGGTATTGAGCTGGAACTGCCTTTCCAACGGATTACGTATGCAGATGCAATGGGTAAATACGGTTCAGACAAACCAGATCTGCGCTTTGGTATGGAACTGGTTGAAATGAACGATATCGTAGCGAACAGTGGTGTAAAAGTATTTGCTTCTGTCATCGAAAAAGGTGGAGAAGTGAAAGTGCTGAACGCTAAAGGCTGTGGCACATGGAGTCGTAAAGAGATCGATGATCTCGGACCATTTGCTGCACGTTACGGTGCGAAAGGTCTGGCCTGGATTCAAGTGAAAGACGGCGAGTTCAAAGGGCCAATCGTGAAGTTCTTCACGCCTGAAGAAATCGAAGCGGTCAAAGAACGTACAGGTGCTGAAGATGGCGACTTGTTGCTCTTCTCCGCAGACACTAAAAAAGTGGTTGCTGACGTTCTTGGCGCACTGCGTCTGAAAATCGGCCGTCAACTCGGACTGATCGATGACAGCAAATTCAAATTCGCTTGGGTTGTGGACTTCCCACTCCTCGGATATGATGAAGATGCGAAACGTTATGTAGCAGAACACCATCCGTTCACACGTCCAAAAGATGAAGATGTACATCTCTTCGACACTGATCCGGGTGCAATTCGCGCTCAAGCCTATGACCTTGTTCTCAATGGTTATGAAGTAGGTGGCGGTTCGATGCGTATCTACAAACGTGATGTTCAAGAGAAGATGTTTGCTGCCCTTGGACTCTCACCAGAAGTAGCGAATGAGAAATTCGGCTATCTGTTGGAAGCATTCGAATATGGAACTCCACCGCATGGTGGTATTGCCTTTGGTCTGGACCGTCTTGTGATGTTGCTGGCGGGCCGCACGAATCTGCGTGAAACGATTGCCTTCCCGAAAACGGCAAGTGCAACGGATCTGCTCATGAATGCACCTTCCGAAGTGGATGATTCTCAATTGGAACAACTTCACATCCGTGTAGCCCGTAAACCGGTAGCGGAAAAGAAATAAGGAGGCATCGATTCTCAATGCTCCATCAATTTTCAAGAACAGAACTTGCGATCGGACCTGAAGGTCTGAACACATTGAAGAATAGTACAGTAGCCGTGCTCGGTATTGGCGGTGTAGGTGGAATTGCTGTAGAAGCTCTTGCCCGCAGCGGTGTAGGTCGCATCATCCTGATTGATAAAGACGTTGTGGACATCACCAACATTAACCGCCAGATTCATGCGCTGACCACGACAGTAGGGCAGAAAAAAGCGGATCTGATGGTGGAACGTGTGAAACTGATCAATCCGGAATGTGATGCGATTGCCCTGAATATGTTTTACACGGAAGAAACGTATGAGGAATTGTTCAAATATGAACTGGATTATGTGCTGGATGCATCCGACACGATTATCTACAAAATCCATCTCATTAAAGAGTGCCTGAAACGTAAAATTCCGATGATCTCCAGCATGGGTGCGGCGAATAAAATGGATCCAACGAAATTCCAGGTTGCGGATATTTCGAAAACGACCATGGACCCGATTGCCCGTGTTGTGCGTACCACACTTCGTAAAGACGGCATCAAAAAAGGCGTGAAAGTGGTCTTCTCGACTGAAAAACCGATGAAGCCGCGTGAGGACGTAACACAGAAAATCGTTCCCGAGAATGCTCCGGAAATTCGTAAGGCCAAACAGCCACCTGCGAGTAACTCATTTGTGCCTCCGGTAGCTGGACTGATTATGGTCAGTGTTGCGATTAAGGATTTGTTAGAAATTGCAGAGAACAAGCAGCAGTAACTTGCTGCCAACAGAACAGCGTGGATGCTGACAAGGCATCTGCGCTTTTTTGTGTGATCATACTTCGCAAGAGAGGAGCGGATGGGACGTCAATCGTCTATGATAGCTGAACTGTATTCATAGATAAATGTCAGAGTTACGTCATGTACTTCAAAGTCAAAACCGTGTATGATATTCACTGCTGCGCGAAATGATGATACATACATAATGAATTTGCGGCTAGAGAGAGGGGAATAGAACGAAATGAAACACGGATGGATGACCAGACGTCTTGGCATGGAGCCAGGAGACCAGTGGAAAAAGGAAATTGTGGCGGGAGCCATTTCCTATTTTGCCGTGGTCTATATCGTTATGGTCAATGCTACAATTCTTTCCGATGCCGGTATGCCCTTGCAGGCGGCCATGGTTGGAACCCTGCTGACGTCCATTGCAGGCTGTTTGCTCATGGCATTTGGCGGAAAATCACCGATTATCGTTGTGCCCGGCATGGGGATTAATGCATTTTTTACGTATACACTTGTACATTCCATGAAATTAAGCTGGCAAGAAGCGCTGGCCGTTGTAACCGTTACAGGTATACTGTTTGCCATTGTTGCGTTTACGTCACTATACAAAATGATCAGCGAAGCGATCCCGAAAAATCTACAGCATGGCATTACGGTCGGGATTGGTTTGTTTCTGACATTTATCGGTTTACAAAAAAGTGGAATCGTTATTGCGCACCAGACCACATTTGTCGCGATTGGGCACTTCAATGATCCAAACGTCATTACAGCCTGCGTTACACTGGTGATTGCCTTGATTTTATTTATACGTAACGTGCAGGGTGGACTTCTCATCAGTATTCTGGTCGGGACAGGTCTTGCCTATGTACTTGGAGCAGTAAACCCGGGCGAGTCCGTATCAGCGATGGATGCGCTGCGTCAATACGGTGGGTTGTTTGGCGAATTGTCTTTGATGAAGCTAGCTGATGTTGCATTTTGGATCGCGGTATTTTTGCTACTGCTGATTGTGGTGTTCGAAAATATCGGATTAATTACGGCTCAGACACAGATGATTGGTCGTCCAGAGCGGTTCAAAGGAAGTCTTCGCGCCCTATCGATTAGTACCGTGCTGGCAGGTATATTCGGAAGTAGTCCTCCAGTTGCTGCAGCCGAGACTACAGCCGGAATTGCCGCAGGCGGTCGCACAGGTTTGACTCCGCTCGTTACAGCCGTGTTATTCGGGGCTACTTTTTTCTTCATCCCGCTGCTCGGTTACATTCCGGACAGTGCAATTGCTCCCATTTTGATCATTATTGGTGGCCTGATGGTGCAAGGTGTGAAAGATATGGATTTTGGTGACTTTACAGAGGCGTTCCCGGCATTTCTGATCATGGTCATGATTCCATTTACATATAGCATCGTGGACGGTATGGCGTTTGGGTTTATTGCCTATCCACTAGCGAAGCTGGCAGCAGGTCAAGGTAAGCAGGTGCCTGTAGTCATGTATGGCATTTCCATCCTCTTTTTAGCCAATTTTGTGTTACATGGTATCTTGTAAAGCTGTGTTAACAACAAAAGGCAACGTCATGTAACTTCATACGTATGATCTCTGGTGAGCAGATGGAGAACGGGAGGAACGGGAATGGAAGAGCAGCAACAAACAGGGCAGAATGAACCGAAGGTGGGAAAAAAGGGATTCAAGGATTTCGTCAAGCTTATCGCTTCTACGAACCCGCCAAAACTGATCCTGATTCTGGCCCTCATTTTAACCCTGATTCAAACGGCGGCCGGACTGATTGTGCCACTGATGACCAAAGGTCTGATTGATGGACTTACCACTTCGGCACTGAACAAATCTGTTATTTTATTGTTACTCGGGGCATTTGTGATTCAGGCGATTGCTTCGGGTATCAGCATTTATATGTTGAATTACGCCGGACAACGCGTGGTCGCAACACTTCGCACCAAGCTGTGGAACAAGGTCTTGTCGCTGCGAATGCCATATTTCGATCGCAATCGGACAGGCGATACGATGAGCCGGATTACAAATGATACAAGCCAGATCATGACGTTGATCGCAGATTATTTGGTGTCTTTTGTATCCAACATTGTTGCCGTTGTGGGTGGTGTGGCATTACTGTTCTACTTGGATTGGGTGATGTCGCTCATTATTCTGAGTCTGGTTCCACTTACGCTGCTAATTCTTCTGCCTGTGGGTAAGAAGATGTACAAGATCTCCAAGAAACAACAGGACGAGATGGCAGGTCTTACGTCCGTGCTCAGTCAGGTTATTGGCGAGATCCGTTTGGTCAAAGCCTACGGTACGGAAAAGCAGGAAGTGGAAGCAGGGGATTCCCGGATTCGTAAAATGTTTGCTTTTGGCTTGCAGGAAGCACGCATTCTTGCTTTGATCGGTCCCTTGTTTACATTTGTCATGACTGCCGTACTGGTCGTTATTCTGGGTGTGGGGGGAATGCGTGTAGCGTCTGGCATGCTGTCACCGGGTGAACTGGTCGCGTTCATATTACTGTTGTTCCAGGTCATTATGCCAATGGGACAATTCACGACGTTATACTCCCGTTTGCAGAAAGTTGTAGGTGCAACGGAGCGCATACAAGCCATTCTTGCCGATGAGGAAGAGCCACATGACAGCACCAAGGTAGCACCAAAAGGAAATGAGACGATTGCATTCCATGATGTACACTTTTCCTATGTTACAGGTGAGGAAGTGCTGCATGGGATCAATCTGACGGTACCTACACAAAAAGTGACAGCCATTGTCGGTCCCAGCGGTAGCGGCAAATCAACACTGTTCTCTTTGATGGAGCAGTTCTATATGCCCGATTCAGGCCATATTTCATATGGGGGACAAGCGATAACGGATTATTCTTTGTCTTCTTGGCGCAGTAAGATCGGGTATGTGTCTCAGGAAAGTCCCCTCATGGCGGGTTCAATCCGAGATAATATGACCTACGGATTAAACCGTGAGGTCACGATGGATGAGATCAGAACAGCGGCAGAGATGGCGTATTCGGCAGACTTTATAGACAAGTTGCCACAGGGATATGAGACGGAAGTGGGCGAGAGAGGAATTAAGTTATCCGGGGGACAACGTCAACGGATTGCTATTGCTCGTGCCTTATTGCGCAGTCCGGATATTCTCATGTTGGATGAAGCGACATCCAGTCTGGACAGTACCTCAGAGTATGAAGTACAACAGGCTTTGTCCAACCTGATGGAAGGCAGAACTACGATCGTGATCGCGCACCGATTGTCCACTGTGGTGGATTCCGATCAGATTGTTGTATTGGAGCATGGACATGTTACCGGAACAGGAACTCATGCGGAATTGATCAGCAGTCATCCGGTATACCGTGAATTAGCGCAGAAACAGTTTGTGGCACAGGAAGGGCAAGATTGAAGTCAGAACTAGATCGATAACTGTTTTTCAAAGATAAGGTTCAAAAATAGTTCAACTTAAGACCGTTGTTCATTCGTTCAGTACGAGCGTGAGCAACGGTTTTCTTTTATGAGATTCCCAGGTTGCTGTAGCTTTTTACACATCAATATGATATAGTGGGTATCCTTTTGCGTCGTCAGTGATTGGCGATGCAGAGCAAAACATATTCTTAGGAGGTAACTGAAACATGTCAGACAGCTTTCAAAGTGCCTATCAAGAAGAAGAGTACAGGTTAGAGCGAACGATGGAGGAAGTGGACAGTCAGTTGGAACGACTGCAGAACATTCCGGTATACACCGGCCACGACTTCACAGAACAAGTGCTGGAAGCTGGACGCGAAGAGCGCCGCACCGCCTTGTCCAAGAGCGCGCAGCAACCCTATTTCGGACGCTTGGATTTCGAAGAACAGGGCAGTGGTGCACGGAAACCGCTGTATATTGGCAAAATCGGCGTAGACCGCGAAGAGGTGGGAGAGCATCCGCTCGTCATCGACTGGCGTGCTCCTGTCGCAAGCCTGTTTTACTCATTTACGGGAGGGGAAGCCTCCGCTACGTATGAAGCCCCGGAAGGGCTTATCGAAGGTCTCGTATATCTGAAACGAAACGTTGTCATTCGGCAGCGGATATTGGAACGTGTGGCGGATACATATAACCGTGACAGCGACCAACCAGCGGTATCTGATGAATTCCTCGTTTATCGTCTGGGAGAGAACAAGGATAACAAACTGCGTGACATCGTATCTACGATTCAGGCGGAGCAGGATCTGATTATTCGTGCAGCGAGAAACACTGCATTGATCATTCAGGGTGTAGCTGGATCTGGGAAAACAACGGTTGCCCTGCATCGGCTTGCCTTTTTGCTATATCAGTACAAGGAGCAGGTATCTGCAGAGAAAATGGTTATTTTTGCGCCCAACCACATGTTTCTGGATTACATCTCGGATGTGCTTCCGGAACTTGGAGTAGGGGACATTCAACAGCGGACATTCCCGGATTGGGCGATGAACCTGCTGGGGCTGGAAATGCCTTTGGCGAATACGTCGGATACATTGAACACCTGGTTCGAAACTCCAGATGCGCGGCCTGAATTAAATGATGATGTACCTGGACGTTACAAAGGATCCATCCGTTTCATGGAGCTTATTCGAGAGTGGCTCTCGGGCATGGAAGCGGATTCCGTACCGGATATGGACTTCAGTCCATGGGATGGTAAGGTGCTCAGCAAGACGGAGATCGAGAACTGGTTCGGTGAGGAATATAAGCATTATCCACTAGCCAAACGCAAAGAACGGGTCATGGCGCGGGTTCACCGCTGGATTGAGATGGAACTTAAGAAACCGATGCCAGAAGCTGTGCGCAAAGAACGCAAGAAAAAAGCGTCTACTCGTGAGAAAGCTTATGCCAAAAAATGGCCGCAATACGAGCCGCTTACGTTATATAAACAGCTGTTTAAAGCTGCAAAGGGTGGTTCTGTTCCAGCCTCGCTCAGCGGGCTCATCCCCAAAGGCGTAATGAAACAAACGGCAGCAGATCTGAAACAGGATATCGTCCGTGAAGAGGATCTGCCTGCATTGGTATACATTCATACATTGGTCCATGATATTGAGGGTTCGGAGCGGTTTGATCATGTCGTGATTGATGAAGCGCAGGACTTTTCCCCTTTTCATGTGGCGTTATTGGATCAGTTCGTCAAAGGGCATTCCTTCACCATACTGGGTGACTTGTCTCAAGGCATTCATGAGTACCGTGGTGTTCATGCGTGGGAAGAGATGAGTTCTTTATTTCCTGAGGAACAGAATGCATACTTTGCGTTAACCCGAAGTTATCGTTCGACGATGGAAATTATCGATTATGCCAATACGATTTTGGAACGTGGTGTCAAGAGCGGGATTACGGCGATTCCTGTTTTCCGTAGTGGTGATCCGGTTCGGACGTTGGCTTATGGAGGCGAAGGGCGGACGGCGAGTCTTGAAGAGGCTTTGAAGGTGTTAACCGTCAAAGACTACCGAACGGTCTCCATCCTGACTCGTACACTGCATGAAGCAGAGGAACTTCATCGTGAACTTCAGGACGCAGGCTGGGATCTGAATCTGATCGATGGTGGCAAAAAGCAGTACACGGGTGGACACTCCGTTTTACCAGTCTATCTGTCCAAAGGGTTGGAGTTTGATGCCGTTATTGTGGCAGACGTAGACCAGAAGCATTATTTGCCCAATGCGGGTGATGCAAAGCTGTTGTACGTTGGTTGTACACGGGCCTTGCACGAATTGTGGTTGTTCCACGAGGGTGATTTGCCAGAATACGCGGCTGCAACACATAATCCCGACGGCGAGCCGGTAACCGTTCAAGGTTGGCCAGAGCTTGGTTAGATAAAGTTTGTTTATACAACAAAAGGCATGACGTTCATGGGAAAGTCCCATAAGCGCATGCCTTTTTCTGCTTTTGTGCGAGAATTGCTTAATCTTCCGACGAAGGACGATGGAGGAGTTCAAGTTTATGTTACGCTATTTCTCATTCTGGATGAGCGACGGTTCACCAGGAATATGCCAACACCAATAAATAAACCACCTGCTAATGCAAACCATTGAACGTGTTCTCCTAGTAAAATCCAACTCGATAATACACCAAAGAACGGTGCCAGAAACAGATACGAACTTGTTTGGGCTGGGTCACTATTCTGAAGCAGATAAAACCAGAGTGAGAACTGAATGATGGAGCACACAAATGTTAACCAGAGCAGCGCCATAACCGAGGTGGTATTGACCATAAAGTGAGGCTGTTCAGTCCATACGCTCAGCAGAAGAAGCGCAGCACCTCCCGCGAGCATCTGATAGGCTGTTAAGACAAAAGTATCGTAGCCATCGCCCCAGCGTTTGATGAGCAATGTGGACACGGCAAAGGAGATCGCACCACCAAATCCAATCCAGGTTCCGGGACTGAAGCTCATCTGCCACCCAAAAGTTAACATAATCCCGATGAAACCGAGTATAACACCGATCCACTGACTAAAACGGTAGGTCACTCTATATAAGAGAGCACTGAGGATAATGACCAGTAGCGGATTGGTAAACGTAATAATGGCGGATTCACCGGATGTAATCCAGTTCATGCTGTAGTAGGCGCAGCCCATCACTCCTGCGGATTGGAACAGACCAATGAGGATTATTTTCAACCAAGACTGCCATCCAGTAGGCAAAGGACGTTTACGAAGGAACAAGGCCATCAAGCCACCTGCCAGTATATAACGTATGCCCATGAGCAGGAAAGGTGGGGCATATAACATGCCGATCTTGCCAACTGGAAAAGAAGTACCCATGATTAGCGTTGTCAAAATGATCAAAATTGTATACTTCAAGGGTTGTATAATCCGGGTATCTTTATCATGACTAGAGCTCATAACGTCTGTCCGCTATCTACAGTAATTAGTTGCCCGGTCATGGATTGCTGTTCCAGCGCAACACAGATCATGTGTGCGATATCTTCAGGTGAGGCAATATGCTGTAATAACACTTTTCCACCAAGACGATACATTCGCTCCTCGTTTCCAGCCCACCACCTTGTAGCAACTGCGCCAGGGACGATAGCATTCACCCGAATGTGTGGTGAGAGTGCGTGCGCAAGTGATAAGGTCAGACCGTGAACTGCCGCTTTGGAGACGGCGTATGGGAGAGAGGAGCCCGAACCCGTACTGCCTGCGATACTGCCCAAATTCACGATAGAGCCACCGCCAGCCTGTCTCATACCTTCCGTCACTGCACGAGCGCAATGAAACATGCCTTTCACATTCACATCAACCAGCTCATTCCAAATGTCATCTGTAACAGACTCCAGATCGTGCATGGGGATATGGTGTGTGATTCCGGCGTTATTTACAAGGGCAGTGATCGGGCCATAGGTTTCAGTTATTGTAGTGAACATCCGCCGGACATCAAGATCATTGGCAACATTAGCTTGAACGGCGAATGCATGGCCTCCTGTATCCAAAATGTGTTGAACAGTCTCTCTTGCTGCATCTTGTGAGCGGGAATAGTTGACAGCGACCAAGGCTCCGCGTTCAGCGAGCATCTCACTTACAGCACGACCTATACCTGTTCCACCACCTGTGATTAGAGCAACTCTATTTTTCCAGTATGTCATGCTGAACACTCCTTATCATCAACCAGTCAGATGACTGGTTTGGGATCTACATGAATTGTAGTTCGGTTTACACATGAAGTATAATGATTGGTAATGAAGCCGATATCATTTTGAATGATGTCAGAGTGGGGGGACCATGGAGAGCGGGGATCTTAGAATATTTCAGTGTGTTGCACAGGAAGGGAATCTGACCAAAGCTGCTTCTAAACTGGGGTATGTTCAATCCAACGTAACGGCACGAATCCGGCATCTGGAAGCAGAAGTAGGTACAACGTTGTTCATTCGTCATAACCGAGGCATGACGTTATCTCCAGCCGGAGAGATGCTGCTGACCTATGCAGATAAAATTATTGGTTTGCTGAATGATGCTTCCAAGGCGCTTCGGGCGAAGAGCACACCATCGGGTCCAATGCGAATAGGGTCTACACAAACCTCAGCGGCCGTGCGACTACCTGAACTTTTCGTCAGATATTATAAACAGTATCCAGATGTCTCCTTGTCACTGGTTACTGGCAATTCGCAGATGCTTATGGATCAGGTTATTGGGTATGAATTGGAAGGGGCTTTCATTGGTTGTCCCTGTGATCATCCCGACATCGTTTCTATTCCCGTATTTGATGAGGAACTATTTGTTGTTTATTCTGGTATGGGTCCTACGGATGAAGATCTTAAGAGTAAACCCATTCTTGTCTACAGCATGGGGTGTTCCTATCGTCAGGTTTTGGAGGAATGGTTAGAGGTGGGTGGTGTTACCCGCCCAGTAATTATGGAATTCGGAACCCTTGAAGCGATTATTAGTGGGGTTACGTCCGGCATGGGAATTTCCTTATTACCAGAGATTGTGATTAGGCATCAGATCAAAAATGGATTACTGCGCACGCATACACTCCCCGTAGGTATGAATCGCATGATGACTCATTTTATTACTCGCAAGGATGCCTTTGTCAGCAGTGCACTTCATGCATTTATGGCTATGTTACCGCGAGAGTATGATATGATAGAGAGTGGAGAACCATCAGAAGTGTAATTGTAATCAAGGCAAGGCAATCCGTTAAGGAAGTGATGAGCAATGGATTTATTTTCGTTTCAACAGGACTCAAAACCACAAGCTAGATTGCTCGCGGACCGCATGCGGCCAGAGCATCTGGATGAATATATTGGACAGGAACATATTATTGGACCAGGGAAATTACTCCGGCGCGCCATCGAGGCTGATCAGATTTCGTCCATCTTGTTATACGGCCCTCCGGGATGTGGCAAGACAACCTTGGCACATATCATTTCCCAGCAAACGCAAGGACAGTTCGTACGTCTGAATGCAGTGGAAGCTTCCGTCAAGGATGTGCGTGAAGTCATCGAACAGGCGCAAACGAATAAACAGCTGTATGGAACGAAAACCATTTTGTTCCTCGACGAGGTACATCGGTTTAACAGTTCACGTCAGGATGCGCTATTGCCAGCGGTAGAGAAGGGCACGATTATTTTTATCGGCGCAACAACAGAGAATCCCTTTCATTATGTCAATGGGGCCTTGATGAGCCGTTCAACTCTGTTCCAGCTAGAATCGCTAAATAAAGATCATTCCCTAATTGCAATGCGCAGAGCATTGAGTGATGCGGACAAAGGTTTGGGATTCATGGAACTACAGGCAGACGATGAGGCGCTTGAACATATTGCCACGATGGCCAACGGGGATATTCGGCGTGCGCTTAACGCCCTTGAACTGGCTGCTTTGACCACGCCACCGGAGAAAGATGGATCCATTCATATTACGCTTGGTGTGGCAGAAGAGTCTATTCGGCGACCGATTGTGAAGGCGGATGAATCCACACAGTATGATGTGTTGTCTGCATTTCACAAGAGTATTCGGGGTTCCAGTGATGCGGCGTTGTTCTGGTTTCTATACGCGGTGGAGAAGCTCGGCATGGACCCGATGACCTTCATTCGGCGCCTGATTGCAGCCAGCAGTGAAGATATTGGACTTGCGAACCCGCAAGCCATGACTCAGGCGATTGGAGCACTTGATGCGTACCGAAATAACGGCTGGCCAGAAGCCAAGCTGAACATTGCACAAGCGATTCTGTTTGCAGTCGAAAGTCCAAAATCCAACGCGGTGTACACTGCCATTTCCAAAGCCATGAACGCGATTGATGAGGTGAAATCGGCAGAAGTTCCGCTTCACTTGCGAGATACGCATTACTCGGGTGCCGTGAAGCTTGGACATGAGGGTTATCAATATCCACACAACTATCCGGGGCATTACGTGAAACAAGAATATTTGCCAAAGCAGCTCTCACGGAGAGTATTCTATGAGGCAACGGAGCAGGGTAACGAATCGAAGATCAGGCTGAACCAACAGCGGCGCAGAGATCTATAAGATCAGTCAGATCACTCGGGAGATGCACACAACATGAAAGAGCTTTTGTATATAGGAGCGGGTGGATTTCTCGGTACATTAACCCGATATGCCATACAGTTAGCGATACCCACTGTCCATGGGGGGGTCCCTTGGGCGGTGCTGTTAATCAATGCGATGGGCAGCCTTTTTTTGGGTTGGTTCTTTACCATAGCTGTCCCAGGCAAAATATCACCACAACTTCGACTGGCGATTGGTACAGGTTTTACTGGCGCATTTACGACATTCTCCACGTTTACACTGGATATTGTTCGTTTATCCGAAGGGGGCGAATGGGTCCATACGGCTATTTATATGATCGTAAGTCTGTTGGCAGGATTAATGCTATGTGCGCTGGGAATGAGCCTTGGACATCGTATGTTGGGAGCACAAAGACAAGAGGGTGATGCCTCATGATCCTGTGGATTGGTTTTGCAGGTGTGCTGGGTGCGGTACTGCGTTTCAGTCTGGGAAAATGGGTCTCTGGCTTGCTGGGAACGGCTTTTCCCTGGGGAACATGGATCATCAACGTCAGTGGTTCACTGCTGCTTGGGCTGTTATACGGGTGGCATCAATCTGCAATGATCTCAGATGGAATCTGGGTGATCTGGGGAACCGGATTTTGCGGTGCGTACACCACGTTCTCTACCTTTGGTTATGAAACGTTAGGAATTATGGGTCGACAACGATACGCAAGCGCGGCGCTCTACGTTGTCAGTTCGGTTCTAGTTGGGGTGTTGGCCGCCTGGGCAGGAGTCTGGTTAACTGCATAACGAACTATTTTTTATTTTTTTGCAAAAATAAGCAGGAAAAAAGCCATCCTTCATGGTATACATGAAAGACGGCTTTTTTAATAGGGATACACGGTATTGTGTATAATCCTTATTTTAATGGACAAGATCTATTACTGCATTGCGGGTACAGGTACTTTTTGCACCTGATCGATCGTACCCCCACCCAGGCAGACTTCTCCGTCGTAGAAAACAACGGCTTGTCCTGGCGTAATGGCTTTTTGCTGCTGGTCAAATTGTACATCCACACTTCCATCTTCCTGCCAGGTCAATGTTACACCTTGATCCGGCTGACGATAGCGGAACTTGGCAGTACAACGGTATGGTACATTAGGCACGTGCTCTGCACCAGCAATCCAGTTCACACCCGTTGCAGTAAGACCAGTGGAGTACAAGCTTGCATGGGCATCGCCCTGAACAACAAGCAGTTGATTCTTCTCCAGATTCTTGTCTGCAACAAACCAGGGTTCACCATTGCCGGAACCGCCAATGCCAAGACCTTGGCGCTGTCCAAGTGTGTAGTACATCAGACCGTCATGACGACCTTTGACTTCACCGGTTGCGATATCAACCATGTCTCCGCCTTTGGCAGGCAGATAGTTACTCAGGAACTCTTTGAAATTACGCTCACCGATGAAGCAGACACCTGTGCTGTCTTTTTTCTTGGCAGTATACAAACCAGCCGCTTCTGCGATTTTGCGTACTTCCGGTTTGGGCAGATGACCAATTGGGAACATGGCTTTGGACAGCTGGTTCTGATTGAGTGCGTTAAGGAAATACGTTTGATCCTTATTGTTGTCCACACCACGCAGCAACTTGAGAGTGCCATCTTCTTCAATCAGGCGAGCATAGTGTCCTGTAGCTACATAATCTGCGCCGAGATCCAGAGCTTTGTTCAGGAATTCACCAAATTTGATCTCACGATTACACATGACATCCGGATTTGGCGTGCGGCCCGACTTATATTCATCAAGGAAATAGGTAAATACTTTATCAAAATACTCTTTCTCGAAGTTGACAGTGTAGTAAGGAATGCCGATCTGTTCGCATACACGGCGTACATCCTCTGAATCTTCTTCAGCGGTACAGTGGCCGAACTCGTCGGTGTCATCCCAGTTTTTCATGAAAATGCCGATGACATCGTACCCTTGCTCTTTCAGCAGCAGTGCGGTAACGGAAGAATCGACACCTCCGGACATGCCAACGACGACCCGTGTATTTTCAATTGTTTTGGACATCGTTATCACCATTTCTATATATAAATGTGTTTCGTTTCTTATTCTAGCATAACCGGACTCAAGATACGATACACCCGGCCAATTTTGGATAGTGTCCACCACAGACGCACATTTTGGAATATCGTCAATCTTTCTTTTCCATAAAGCATGCAGATATGTTAACATTAGCTGAGGGTTATGATCGGAATACGGAGGATTAGAAGGTTTATGCTAATCTCAATGCATCTCCGCTGTGGACAGATCGTGAAACAGACGGTCATGGACCATAGGATTAAATATAAAGTTTCCAATCGTTTCTGAAAATTGAAAGAGGTGACTCCTTTGAAAATATCGACAAAAGGCCGTTACGGCCTCACAATCATGATGGAGCTTGCTGCCAGAACAGGCGAAGGCCCTACATCACTTAAAAGCATTGCCGAGCGCAACCAGCTCTCGGAGCATTACCTGGAGCAACTGATTGCACCGCTGCGTAATGCAGGACTGGTGAAGAGCATTAGAGGTGCTTACGGCGGTTATATCCTTGCAGGTGATCCTGCAACCGTGACTGCAGGCGATGTAATCCGTGTACTGGAAGGGCCAATCTCTCCAGTAGATTTCACAGAGGAAGATGATCCGGCGAAACGTGATCTATGGTTGCGTATTCGTGACGGCATTGCGGAAGTGTTGGATTCCACAACACTGAAAGACCTGATCACATTCCAGGATCAGGACAAAAAAGACAGCTACATGTTCTACATTTAAGATCATCATTAATTCGCATCACAGAAGACACAATAAAGCCCCCAACTTGGGGGCTTTAGACATGCCAATGGGTACTTTGTTCTTCAATTTCTACAGATCATTTTAATTGAGCAGGGCTATGTATTCAGCCGCGGGATTTACAAGATGGTCAAGTGTGAACTTAACTGGATCACTTGTAAATCAGCGACTTTTTAAAGTTTCTATATCAGCTTCCATGCGTAACTGACGGCGATTCAAAATATCAATGCTGTGCTGATGGGTATTCAATTCGGTAGTTACTTTGCGTTCAGAGGCAGAGTGGGAAGCGTCAAGACGTTTCGTAACGGTCAATGTTTCCAGAACAGCTTGTTGAAGAAGCGGAATGTTTTTAGTTTGTTCCTCAATGGCATTAAGTCTGTCATCGACAGTGTCTAGTCTGCTCTCTACGGCACCGAGCCTCTCTTCCATAGCATCAAGCCGGTGGTCTATTTTTCCAAGATGTCCATCAATACTGTCGAACCGTTTGTCCATTTGTTGAAGTTGATTCAGAATCTGCCCGAGAATGGGATCACTCATGTCTCTCTCTCCTTTTTGAAATGGATATAGAACATTATACACGAAGATGTGACAATAGAGCATCCATTTCAGTTTCCAATTTTGACAGTTTGCCATCAAATAGAAATTTAACATATAACGGGGTGAAGATAAATGAAACGAATTTATTTGGATCACGCCGCATCGACACCTATGCATCCACAAGTCGCAGAAGCGATGATGAACGTCATGACAGGACAATTTGGCAATGCATCAAGTATCCATGCCTTTGGGCGTGAGGCCAAACGGACTGTCAGCGGAGCAAGGGATGTCATTGCGGCGTCTTTGGGCTGTTTCCCGGACGAACTGGTATTCACCGGAGGTGGCACGGAGAGCGACAATCTGGCAATTTTTGGAGCAGTCTCATCCAGACAGGATAAGGGGAAACACGTCATTACGACCGCAATTGAGCACCATGCTGTTTTGCACACGTGTCAGGAATTAGAGCGGCAAGGTTATGAAGTAACCTATCTATCTGTTGATCGTCATGGACGAATAAATCTGGATGAGTTGCGAGAGGCCATTCGACCGGATACGGTGTTAATCACCATGATGTATGCCAACAATGAAGTAGGCACGATTCAGCCGATCCGCGAGGTGGGTGAGCTTGCCCGTCAGCATAATATCCTTTTCCATACCGATGCAGTTCAGGCTCTGGGCAGCCAGAATATTTCCTGTAAGGAACTGCCGGTGGATCTGATCAGCTTCTCTGCGCATAAAATCAACGGACCTCAGGGCGTAGGTGCACTCTATGTACGGCGAGGAATTGTGCTGGAAGCAAGAGCTCACGGTGGGTTGCAAGAGCGTCAGCGTCGCGCTGGTACGGAGAATATCGCAGGTATTACCGGATTTGCAGAGGCTCTCAAGATTGTATCAGCACAGACAGAGGTGCATCGTCAGCATGATTTGGCATTGCGTAAACTTTTGTTGGAACAGCTTGAAATTCATGTGGGTACGGAGCACTTTCACGTGAATGGACACCCGGAGCATACGCTGCCAAACATCCTGAATATCAGCTTCCCTGAAGTGTCCACAGAGACGATGTTAATGAATCTGGATATGGAAGGAATTGCTGTTGCAAGCGGTTCTGCCTGCACTTCAGGTTCACTTGAAGTCTCTCATGTGCTCAAAGCGATGAAATTGCCTGAAACATTTTTACACTCTGCGATTCGATTTAGCTGGGGATTGGGTAATACTACGGAAGAAATCATGATAACCGCCGAAAAAATTGGAACCATTCTTGGACGACTGCGTAATAGACCCTAAGGGGAACTTTACACATGGAACAGAAGGAGGGAAGAAGTTCCATTTCATCGGTTGGATAGAAGCGGTTTTGATGATCGGCGTCTGATTGCCACTCATCAACTTTGGGCATACCTAGCAATAGCGCCGCGCCTATTTAATGATAAGAAGATGAGGGGGACCCAGCGATGAAGCTTCAGGAAATGATCGGACTTGCCGTTTTTGATGTTGAGGACGGGAAGCAGGTCGGTAAAATCCAGGATTTCATTGTGAATGATGATTGGGAGATCGAAGGCATTGAGCTTGAGAACAAAGGTCTGTTTACCAATCATGTCAAAATCGTGCAGTGGCAAGATATCGTTGCCTACGGCGAAGATGCCGTCATGATCCGTAATCAACAGGCTGTCCGCAAGACGGGAGCCGACGACATAAAATACACGTACCTCCTCGGTCGGTCTAAATTGAAGGAGATGTCCGTGCTCACCGAAGAAGGTTTGCTGCTTGGGCGTGTCTCCGATGTTTATTTTGACCAAGAGTTGGGAAATACAATAATAGGGATTGAAATTACGGACGGTTTTGTGTCCGATCTGATCGAGGGCCGCAAATGGCTGCCATGTACAAGCGATATGTCCATCGGGGAAAGTGCCATTATGGTGCCGTCGCTGAGTGAACAACGCTTGGAAAATGCCATTCATTCTGTTAATGGATAGGTGAATGAATATGAAATGTCCAAACTGTAGTTCCAAAGATATCGGGAAAATTGGTTCCCACCAGTTTTATTGCTGGGGATGCTTTATCGAATTAACGGTGAACGGTGAGAAAATGTCTGTATATCAGGTGGAAGAAGACGGTACGCTGAGTTCCCTGGATGATTTGTTTTTCGGGGACGAGCTGCCACAAGACTTCCCTCATCTTCACGCTTCTTCTTAATAAGCAGGATAACTTCCTCTATATGCGGTTTCATGACAATGTCTGTCATGGGAGGCTGTCGATAATTGTTGGCAGATGTATATAGATGCGGTTACATAGTGGTTCGGCTGGTGTATGGTTGATTATATGCTAACCCGTACTGCAAAATGCGCTTCCTTCTCTGATGAAGGAGGCGTTTTTTGGTTTGAGGAAAAAATGTTCGGATTGCTCCTTTCCACTTCTGCGCTGTGTTAATAAATATTACCTTTCCTACATATACTGACTCTCAGAGCCAGTCCAAAAGGAGAGATGCAAGTGGAGCAATTAACCAAAAACAAGCTGTTCCGTTACGCGATCTGGCTGCTGCTCGGATTGATCATTTTATATTTTATATGGCTACTGCGGCCTTTACTGCTTCACATATATGCGTTCCTGAAAACAGTGCTGGCACCCTTTATCGTAGCCCTTATCATATCCTATGTACTCAATCCGATTGTCAGCATGCTGGGAGGGCGCAAGGTGCCGCGTACGATTGCGGTACTACTCATATATGCCTTTTTCCTGACCTGCCTCGGTGTCATTCTGATGAATGTGATTCCGGTATTGATTGAACAGCTGGGGGAACTCAACGAGCATATGCCGGAACTGTCCATGCGTGCCCAGAGCCTGATGAACAATATGGATCACAAATTAATGCCGCCAAGTGTGCGAACAGGCATGAACAGTTGGTTTTTTCAGATGGAGGATCGACTAACTCAGGGAATTACTGTGCTCATGGACAATATCGGGGCGACCATTAATGTGTTATTCAATGTGTTTATCGTGCCATTTCTGATCTTTTATATGTTAAAAGACTTTGAGGTGTTTGAGCGCACCATTGTGGCGTATCTTCCGCGTTCACGTCGTAAAGCGATTGTCTCGGTGATGAAAGAGATCGATACTGCACTGGGGAACTACATTCGGGGACAGTTTATTGTCTGTGTCATTGTTGGTATCTTTGCCTACATTGGTTATATCGTCATTGATATGCCGTATGCCCTGCTGCTTGCAAGCATTGTAGCTGTGTTTAACATTGTGCCCTACTTGGGGCCGTTCCTCGGAGCTGCTCCTGCTGTGGTCATGGCATCAACCGTATCGTTTAAAATGGTACTACTTGTTGTCATTGTGAACACACTGTGCCAGGTGTTGGAGAGTAACGTTATTTCTCCTCAGGTGGTGGGACGTACGTTGCATCTGCATCCACTGTCGATTATATTTGCACTGCTCGTCGGAGGTGAACTGGCAGGCATTGTAGGTTTAATTTTGGCAGTACCTGTTTTTGCCGTGCTGAAGGTGATTGTGCAACACTTTTTCGCCTATTACATCAAACGAAGGACCGACTAAATAGCAGGGTAAAACATCAACGAGGCCGCGTTGACACCCGCTTGTGCTACCGATATAATGAGTGTGTATGTTTAGAACATGAAATCGATGATGAAATAAAGTACGCCGAGGGTTCCTTTCCTCAGAGAATAGACTTCATCGGATCAGGGTGAGCCTGAACTGATGGCTGGAAGAGTCTTGAAAGATGAAGCGGCGGAAAGCTAATTTCGGAGTGCAGGACAACCCTGCCGGGAGCGACCGTTATTTCGCATGAACGAGGAGATTGTTTGTTTGTCCGGGCAGCAAGGGATAAACAGCAATAACCAGGGTGGTACCGCGATAACATCGTCCCTGATTATTCAGGGGCGTTTTTTGTGTTTATTTTTACCAAAACAATGTTGACCAACCGGAGCGAATACGCAACGGACTATTATAATTTAATGGGGGCATCCAGTATGAAAGCCAGTGAAATCCGGTCCAAATGGATAGAGTTTTTTGCAAGTAAAGGTCACAAAATCGAGCCGAGCGCATCGCTCGTGCCTCACAACGATCCTTCTCTTTTGTGGATCAATGCAGGTATGGCACCGCTCAAACCATATTTTGACGGACGTGAGAAGCCGGAGAACCCGCGTCTAGCGAACTCCCAAAAATGTATCCGTACCAATGATATCGAGAATGTTGGTAAAACGCGTCGTCACCATACGTTCTTCGAAATGCTCGGCAACTTCTCTATTGGAGATTACTTCAAGGAAGAAACGGTTACTTGGGCGTGGGAATTCTTGACCAGCAAAGAGTGGATCGGATTCGATCCGGAACGTCTTTCCGTAACGGTATATCCGGAAGATGAAGAAGCTTTCAAACTGTGGAACGAAAAAGTGGGACTGCCTGCTGAGCGTATCATTAAATTGGATGAAAACTTCTGGGATATCGGCGAAGGCCCATGTGGACCTTGTACCGAGATCTTCTATGACCGCGGCGAAGCTTACGGAAACGACATGAGTGATCCTGAAATGTATCCAGGTGGGGAAAACGAACGTTATCTGGAAGTATGGAACCTGGTATTCTCCCAGTTCAACCATAACAAGGACGGCAGCTACACACCGCTTCCTAACAAAAACATTGATACAGGAGCAGGTTTGGAGCGTTTTGCATCCATTCTGCAAAATGTGGATTCCAACTTCGACACAGACCTGTTCCAACCGATGATTCAAAGAACAGCCGCTCTTGCGGGTGTGAAATATAACGACAGTGTAGAGATTGATGTTGCACTGAAAGTCATTGCCGATCATATCCGTACGGTTGCTTTTGCAGTAGGTGATGGCGTTCTGCCAAGTAATGAAGGACGTGGATATGTCATCCGTCGCTTGCTTCGCCGTGCAGTTCGTTATGGAAAAGTGCTTGGACTTGACCGTCCATTCCTGTATGAATTGACAACAACCGTTGGTGAAGTGATGGGCATGTACTACCCTGAGGTAGTAGACAAACAGGAGTTCATCGCCAAAGTAATCAAAACCGAGGAAGAGCGTTTCCACGAAACACTAACAGATGGTCTGGCTATTCTGGCTGATATCAGCGGCACAGCCAAATCCGAAGGACGCACCGTTATTAGCGGACCTGAAGCTTTCAAGCTGTATGATACGTACGGTTTCCCGTTTGACCTGACAGAAGATTATGCTGCAGAGCATGGACTGACTGTGGATCGTGAAGGTTTTGATGCTTCCATGCAGAAACAACGTGAGCTTGGACGTGCTGGACGTCAAGAGAACGAGAGCATGAAAGTCCAAGGCGGACCACTTGCTGACCTGGAGGTTAAAAGCGAGTTTGTTGGTTATACTGACCTGTTGACGGAAGCAAAAGTGGTAGCCATCGTAGCTGGTGATGCCCTTGTTGAATCTGTAGGCGAAGGACAAACGTGTCAGGTTGTTCTGGACAAAACTCCGTTCTACGCGGAAAGTGGCGGTCAAGTGAGTGATCAGGGCTTGCTGCGAGGTGCTGGTGTATCAGCGAAAGTACAAGGTTTGTTCAAAGCTCCACTCGGACAACATGTACATCTGGTAACTGTGGAGTCTGGTGAACTGCGTGTAGGCGATGTGATCAATGCCGAAGTAGACTCAGCTAAACGTGGCGACATTATCAAAAACCATACAGCTACCCACTTGCTGCACAAAGCGCTCAAAGATGTGCTCGGCACACACGTAAATCAGGCAGGATCGCTCGTAGAGCCACAGCGTCTGCGTTTTGACTTCTCTCACTTCGGCAGCATTACGCCGGAAGAGTTGACAGAGATTGAGCGTCAAGTGAACGAACAGATCTGGAATCGTCTGAACGTGAACATCGAGCTCAAAGCTATTGATGAAGCCAAAGAAATGGGCGCGATGGCCCTGTTTGGCGAAAAATATGGAGATATTGTACGTGTTGTTCAAGTCGGAGACTACAGTTTGGAACTTTGTGGCGGCTGTCACGTAAATAATACTTCAGAGATCGGAATCTTCAAACTGGTGAGCGAGAGCGGAATTGGCTCCGGCGTACGCCGGATCGAAGCTGTAACTGGCCGCGGCGCATATCTGTATGTGGAAAGCCAGTTGGAACTGCTTAAACAATCAGCAGCACTGCTCAAAGCAAATGTGGCTGATGTACCTAAACGGATTGAAGGTCTGAACCAACAACTGAAAGAAGCAGCCAGAGAGACTGAATCCCTGCAAAGCAAGCTGAGTGCCATGGAAGCGGGTCAATTGACCGATCAAGTGGTACAAGCAGGAAATACACAATTGCTGGCAGCACGCGTAGATGCTCCGAACATGGATGCGCTGCGTACAGTGGCAGATGAGTTGAAAGTAAAATTGCCTAACGCAGTACTCGTATTGGGTGCTCCAGCGGACGGCAAAGTGAATTTTGTTGTAGCAGTACCTGCTGAACAAGTAAAACAAGGATTACACGCAGGCAAAATCGTCAAAGAAGTCGCAGCAGTATGCGGCGGTGGCGGTGGTGGACGTCCAGATATGGCGCAAGCCGGAGGTAAGGATGCGACCAAGCTGGATGAAGCGCTGAAACTGGCGGTTTCGTTAATTAGCCAGTAAAGGACAAGCAAAAAACACAATTGCCTTATCCTTTGTTTACTTGTGGCAGTCAGAATATGTTATTATATAAACAGAAATCAATTCGGCAGGACATGGTCCCCATGTTCATGCAGGAGCGAGGTGTCATCAATGGACTCCATGGATAAGACGGTTAAATTTAATGTGAAAGGTGACGAACAGGAAGCATCATCCAAAGAGATTCTTCTCACGGTATATGATGCATTGGTCGATAAGGAGTATAATCCGATCAACCAGATTGTTGGGTATCTGATTTCTGGAGACCCGGCATACATTCCTCGTCACAACAACGCACGTAGTCTGGTCCGTAAAAAGGAGCGCGATGAGCTGATTGAAGAGCTTGTACGTTCCTATCTGGCCAATCACCGGTAATGTACGCCGCTTCCGCTGTGTTGCAGCCTTGCAGGCAGCGGGAAATGAACCGACAGAAGACAGCCTGAAGCTTGAGAAGGCGATTATTTGTAATCGACCTAAGCAGGCCCCAGGATGGGAGAGCATGGATGAAAATATTAGGTTTGGACTATGGGGACCGAAGAATCGGAGTTGCCGCGAGTGACGCCTTCGGTTGGACTGCCCAGGGATTGGAAGTGCTAGAACGCCGCCGTGATGAAGGCGAGTTCGCTCGGATTGCCGAACTTGTGCGTGAGCATGAGATTAGTGAGATCGTAGTCGGACTTCCCAAAAACATGAACGGCACCGTAGGACCGCGCGGTGAGATATGCATTGCTTTTGCCGATCGCCTGCGGGATGAACTGAATTTACCTGTTCACCTTTGGGATGAACGGCTGACAACCATGGCAGCAGAACGTACGCTGATCGAAGCGGATGTCAGTCGGAAAAAACGCAAACAGGTTGTGGACAAAATGGCCGCAAGCTTGATTTTGCAAAATTATTTGGATGCCAATAGTAGAAGGTGAGGGGGATCAACAATGGCTGAAGATCAACTGGGTATGGAAGAAGAAGCGGAAATTATTTACATTGCGGATGACGAGGGTAATGAAGAGGAATTCGAAGTCATCATGAAGTTTGAAGTAGATGGTTCGGAGGCCAAGTACATGATGGTTGCTCCGGTTGAACCTGAAGATGGCGAAACGGATGTATATGCATTCCGTTATGAAGAAGAGGGCGACGATATTAAACTTTTCGTCATCCAAGATGATGCCGAATGGGATATCGTCGAGGAGACGTTTAATACATTTCTTGCTGAAGATGAAGAGGAAGCGAACTAAATGACGGAATATAGCCGCAAAGACCTGAAATGGACAGATTCACTGCGTCTGGCATTCGGTGCTCATGTTGAGCTCGAGGAAGAGAACGGTAAATCACAACCGTATGACTTGTTGGCTGAGTTCGAAGTGAACGGTCAGCAGTACGCGGTGCTCCGCAGTTCGTTGCGACCTTATGACGAGGTTGAACTTCTGCGGGTATCACCTGGAAGTGAAGACCAGATCATGCCAGAGTTAGTTACGATCGACGATGATGATGAGTGGGAGAATATCTCGGAACTGTATGATGAGTGTACACTCCCCATTGACGAAGATTAAATCAGCTTCAAATTGAAGAAACCGGGAGGGCGGAGAAGTCCGCTCTTTTTGGTTGTGTAAAGGAGTTGTTTCTTTTTTGAAAGGGAAAGCAATTGTAGTCATACTGCTTATCATTGTAGTTCTTGTCGGAGGCGCAGGCGGTTACGTATGGAGTATGATGCGTCCTGTGGAAGCTTCTACAGAACCGGTCGTATTCGAGATTAAGAGCGGATCGGGAACTTCGAAAATCGCGGATCAGCTTCAAGAAGAAGGCCTTATTCGTAGCGGGTTAACCTTTAAAGGGTATTTAAAGTGGAAGAAACTAGGTTCTAATTTCATGGCGGGTACATATTCAATGAATCCTGGCGTGACATATGATGAGATTGTTAGCAAGCTGAGTAGTGGTGAAGTTGTACCGGAGGAAATGGTGAAATTTACGATTCCGGAGGGTTATAACGTTCTGCAAATGGCGGGTAAGCTTTCTTATGAGCATGTTGTAGATCGGGATGAATTCATCAAGCTGGCCAATGATCCTTCGGCCTTTGATGTAGATATCATCAAAGATATTCCAGTGGATGAAGAACTTCGCTACGTATTGGAAGGGTATCTATTCCCGGAGACGTATGAGCTGAAAAAGGGAAGTTCCACGCATGATGTGATGCAACGGATGCTGGAAGAATTCCAGACCAAGATTAATTCCATTCCTGATTTGGAAGCCAAGCTCCAGGAAAAGAATCTTTCCTTGCATGAGCTGCTGACCATTGCGTCACTTGTGGAGAAAGAAGTTGTAGTGGATGAGGAACGTGCTCTGGTTGCAGGTGTAATCTACAATCGGATCAATCAGGATATGAAGCTGGAGATTGATGCTACCGTGCAATATCTGCTCGACAGACCGAAGGAACGATTGTTTTTCAAGGATCTAAAGGTGAAAAGTCCCTATAATACGTACCTGAACAAAGGCTTGCCACCAGGTCCAATTGCCAGTCCAAGTCTTCCGTCCATTGAGGCAGCGCTAAATCCGGAAGCTTCGGAGTATCTGTTCTATGTGACAAAAAAGGATGGCTCGTCTGGACATCTATTTGCCAAAACGTATAAGGAACACCAGCAAAATATAGCCAAAAGTAAGGCTGCGCAATAAGCGGAGGGGATTATATGAGTAAGAAACATGAACTGCTCGTTACAGCAGCGAATGTGAAAGAGGCAGAAGTGCTGCTTCAGGCGGGAGCAGATGCTCTGGTTATTGGAGATGATCGATTCGGCATGCGTCTTCCAGGCAGCTTTAGCGTGGAAGAGACAGCAGAGGTGGTTGCCATTGCAGCCAAACATCAGGCGCGTGTGTATGTATCCATGACTAATCTGATGTCCAACGAACTGTTGAAAGAATTGCCTGAATATGTCCAAGCACTTGGCAGAATCGGTATTGATGGTGTGGAGTTTAATGATCCATCCGTGCTGGCTACCATGAAGGAATACGCGCGACATGTGAAGTTGCACTGGAATGCGGAAATGACTTCAACGAACTATGCGACGGCCAACTATTGGGGAACCAAGGGAGCTAGTCGCGTTGTACTTGCCCGAGAGTTGAATATGGACGAGTTGACGGAAATGGTTCCTTTTTTGAAGGTGGAAGCTCAGGTTCAGGTGCATGGCATGACGAATATTTATCATTCCAAGCGCAGTCTGGTGCAAAGTTATATGGCTCATCAAGGGCGGCCGGTTGAGGGACATCTGGGCAAAGAGCGGGGATTGTTCCTGATCGAGGCTGAACGTCGAGATGAGAAATTCCCGATCTACGAGGATATTAACGGTACACACATTATGAGCTCTGAGGATATATGTATCCTCGAAGACCTTCATCTGTTGATGGAGGCGGGTGTGCACAGTTTCAAAATTGAAGGTATGTTAAAATCACTCACTTACAATGAAGCTGTTGTACGTGCATATCGGACAGCGATTGACAGTTATATAGCCGATTCTGATGCATATGAGTTCTCTGAAGAGTGGCTCGCTGAGGTACGGAAGTTACAGGACCCTGAACGTGAATTGTCGTTTGGATTTTTCTATAAAGAACAAGTGTATTAATAGACGAGGTGAACAGAATGGAAACAGTGGCGGTACAGCGGAAGTTTTCGGGGAAACGTAACCGTCTGGACAAACCGGAGCTGCTAGCTCCGGCGGGTAATCTGGAAAAACTGAAATTTGCGATCCATTACGGTGCAGATGCCGTATATATCGGTGGACAAGCCTATGGACTGCGTTCCAACGCGGATAACTTCAGCTTTGAAGAGATGCGTGAAGGTGTGGAGTTTGCCAAAAAGTATGGAGCCAAGGTGTTCGTAGCGACAAACATCTATGCACATAATGAGGATGTTGAGGGTATCGAAACGTACCTGCAAAACCTCTATAATGCGGGGATCTCTGCGATCATCGTAGCCGATCCGGCTATCATTGAAGTAGCCCTTCGTGCTGTCCCAGGCCTTGAGGTACATCTAAGTACTCAACAATCCACACTCAACTGGCAAGCCGTGAAGTTCTGGAAAGATGAAGGACTTCCACGTGTTGTTCTCGGACGTGAGACCAGCTTTGAAGAGATTGAAGAGATCAAGGCCAATGTGGATATCGAAATTGAAGCCTTTATTCATGGGGCGATGTGTTCCTCGTATTCCGGACGTTGTGTGCTCTCCAATCACTTTACGGATCGGGACTCCAACCGGGGCGGCTGTTGCCAGTCTTGCCGCTGGAAGTATGATCTGTTCGAGGATGCGAGAGAAGATACGGTGTGGGTCAGCGAAGAGGACATGCAGATGAAGGCCCCTGCGACATTCAAACTGGGTGAGAACCAGCTTCCCCTGTTCGAGGAACAGGATAATTCATTCTCCATGGGATCAAAGGATCTGTGCATGATTGGCCATATTCCCGAGTTGATTGATGTGGGAGTGGACAGTTTCAAGATCGAAGGACGTATGAAATCGATCCACTACGTGGCAACTGTGGTTAACGTCTACCGTCAAGCTATTGATTCCTATATGGCAGACCCGGAAAATTATGTTCTGAAACCTGAATGGGTTGAAGAAATGAACAAAGCGGCGAATCGCCCGCTGAATACCGGATTTTTCTATGATACACCAGACCATGAAGATCATATCTATGAACCGGAAGAAAAGGCTGTACCTTTTGACTTCGCTGGCTTGGTCATGGGGTATGATGCTGAAACAGGAATGGCAACCATTCAACAGCGCAATCACTTCAAACCAGGACAGGAAATCGAATTTTTCGGTCCGGGAGGTCACTTTTTCAAACAGGTCGTCGGTGAAATACAGGATGAAGAAGGCAATGTTCTGGATGCTGCTCGTCACCCGTTGCAGCTGATTAAAATGAAGGTAGACCAACCGGTTTCGTACTTCGATATGATGAGAAAAAAGAAGTAGGCTCAAATACCTACGATGTGTCAATATTGTATTATGATTTAACAAAATAGTGTTATGAAATTTACTTAGGGACCTCCGTTTATCGGCAGATGGGGGTCTTTTTTTTATAGAAAAATAGGAATAAAGTTGTAAAATATTTCTGGGAAGTGAAAGGGGAACGAAGAAAGCTGTCGAATACTACATATTTATAGGGGAGAGAAAGAAAAATCCAACAAGTAAATTACTGGCAGGTGAATGGGATTGGTTCAAAAGAAGCAGAAAGACAGTGGGGAGCAAGTGACAAAAGCCGAGCAGGTTAATCCTGAGAAGGTTCAGAAAGTGAAGAAAGAAAAAGTAGTCAAAAGCAAAACAACAGGCACTGGCAAAAGATTGTTTAAGATTGACCGCAGCAAGCTCAAGCTGGGCTGGATCAAGACTGATTGGGTGAAGAAACAATTTAAAAACCGGGATTGGAAAAACCTTGGAGGTTCTTCTTTCCAACAGATTAAGAAGGCAAATCCGGTTAAATCCGTAGGGGTTAAACTGTTCTTGATCTTTTTTGCGGGAATTATGATTTTTGTAGTGAGTTTAGGTCTATTATCCTATTCAAAAGCCAAGGGTACGATAGAGAAAAATGCCTCACGTGCCAATCAGGAGACCATTGATCAGACCAAACAAAAAATGGACATTATTTTGGAGAGATTTGTGGATACATCCACACAGATTTTCTTTGATCCTGAAATGCAGTCCTTGCTACAAAAAATGTCAGATCAAAATCTGACTGCGTATGATACATTCATAAACTCAAGTTCCATCAACAAGCAACTGTCTAATGTTGCATTTACAAATAAATCTATGGAAGCGATTTATTTGGTACCTACGGACGATACAAAGTCCATTATGGGTACAGGCAGCAACAGTTCATCCATGGGCAACATTCGCCAGGAAGCGTGGTACAGTGAGTTGATTGAGGCGGGCGGTTATCGCTGGCTTCCAACTGAGGTCAAGGAAGATGGCTCAACCCCAACGTTTAAAATTGCACGTTCCATGAAAAACCTGCAGGGGACTACTCAGTCGTATGTTCTGGTTATTGAACTGAAACTGGAAGTTTTGGAGGAACAATTGAAATCGCTTGATCTGGGGCAAGGAGCTGTTCTTCAACTGATTGCTCCGGATAATAAAGTGGTTGCATCCTCCATCTCGGATCGTACGGGACAAGATACAGAGCTTGCATTTGTCAAAGAGTTGACCGAACCAGCAGGTAGTACGAATACGGAGTATGTGGTAGATGGCAAATCTACGGAAATGTTGGCTGTATACAGTACGATGGATACATCCAATTGGAAACTGGTTGGTATGATACCTACCTCTGTATTGGTTCAGGATGCAAAGGGCATTCTGACTCTGACCTTGTGGATGGCGCTGATTGATGCGGGGATTGCAGTATTGATCGGGATCTGGATGGTGCGTATGATCGCTCGTCCACTCGGCAAATTGAAAGACCTGATGCAGGAAGGTGCGAAAGGTAATCTTAAAGTTCGTACACCATATAGCTCCAAGGATGAAATTGGTCAGCTCTCGACCGCCTTCAATCTGATGATGGAGCAGATTACTAAGCTGGTTGAACAAACCAATCGTTCTGCGCAGGAAGTATTGGATACAGCCTCTGAGCTGAGCAGTGCATCCAAGAAAACGGCTGTATCTGCTTCGGAGATCGCCGTAGCTACAGAGGAGATCGCAGGCGGTGCAGGCAGTTTGGCAACCGAAGCGGAACGTGGTAATGAATTAACTGACAATATCTCTCGTCAGATGCAGAGTGTAATCGCTGCTAATGAACAGATGGGTGATTCTGCTCGTCATGTAGAGAAGTCCAGTCAGACAGGAACACAACATCTGAATCAGTTGATGACCAAAACCCAGAAGACAGAAGAAATGATTGGTGCACTGGTGAATAAGGTTGATTCGCTGAAAGAGAGCACGTCCTCTGTTCTGAAAGTGCTTGAAGTACTGCAAAACATAACGAAGCAGACCAATATCCTTTCCCTGAATGCAACCATTGAAGCAGCACGTGCCGGTGCAGCCGGACGCGGATTTATGGTGGTGGCTGATGAGGTTCGTCAGCTCGCGGCTCAATCCAGACAATCCATTGAGATGGTTGGAGAGATCACAGACAAAATCATGACTGAAATGAATGAGACCGTGGATGCTTTGTCGGCAGCCTATCCGTTATTCAAGGAACAGATGGATGCGGTTAAAGACACCAACGTCATCTTTGCTTCCGTACAGGAACAGATGGGTGCATTTGTGGAACGTCTGGGCATGGTGACAGGTTCTATTGGAGATTTAAACAAATCTCAAGGTACCTTGTCTGAAGCCATGAGCAATGTCAGCGCTGTAGCTGAAGAATCTTCTGCAACGTCCCAAGAAGTAGCTTCCTTGAGCAGTGAACAGCAAAATATCAGTAACCAGCTGGTCAATCTGTCTGGCAAACTGGAGAATGTGTCTACTGAACTGAAAGAAACCTTGTCACGCTTTACGGTGTAACAAGCCAAGGTTGAAATGAGGAGAACCTGTCCCGCACATGGGACAGGTTTTCTTTTTGTTTACCGGATAATTCCAAGTCATATCAGCAATAATATGTCAAAACGACAAAAGGTGAGATTGGGATGCATCTCCTTGCGAAACGGCGAATCTATATAACTTGTATTCTTCTAACTCTTGTTTTTGGATTGCTTATACTACGATTGGGTTGGGTCCAGATTGTTCAGGTGAATCAGACGATGCCCGGACTTCACCGAACGGTACGGGAAATGTCTGTATTGCAGCGTGAACGCGGGGTGATGCTTGACCCGGGGCGGGGACAATTTACGGATTACAAGGGTGAAGCGTTGACTGGTAAGCTGCAATGGGGATTGGTTCTTTTTCCACAGGCAGGACCATTAGAGACATTACGCAAGCATGGGACATTAGAAGGCTCCGAGATGATACAGTTGGCAGCTATATTACATACCGATCCGGATCAATTGAAGAAGGAATGGAATCAGGAGAATACACCTCATTTCTGGACAGCAGGTTCACATCAGCCTGTTCATTTGACCGCTGCTCAAGTGGAGCGCCTACGTAGTTTGCAGCTGCAAGGAGCTGGCATCTATCCAATGATGACAAGGTATCTCCAGGGGCATACAGGGATGCAGTGGATGGGTTATCTGGCTGAACAGCCCGAGTCCTCCAAGGTTATAACTGGGCATCAGGATGAAGTAAAACAGCCATTTGCTATGAAATCAGGGGCGGCTGGACTGGAGAGGACACTTGAACCCCTGTTAAGGGGAATTGGCCCTACGCTTGTATCACGCATGGTCTCGGGTGGTGGAGAGATTATCCCTGATATTCAGCCACATGTCATTGCACCAGCCAATACCCATTATCCTTTACGTGTAGAAACCACAGTGGATGCTGAGTTACAGCGTGGGTTGGAAGAGTTGACGCAAGAATCTGGATTACAAGAAGGGGCCATTGTTGTGTTAGATGCTGCTAACGCGGATGTTCGTGCCATGATCTCCCGCCCTTTCTATCAGCCACAACATGTGAACCCCAAGCAATCGGCCTGGGGTAATCGTGCAGTGCAGGGAGCCGTACCGGGTTCCATTTTCAAAATTGTCACTGCGGCTGCTGCTTTGGAGTATCATGCGGTTTCTAGCGGAGAAGAATTCCATTGCGGTGGTGAGTACGGAAGATATGGGCTGTCTTGCTGGAAGGAGCATGGGCATGGAGACCTGAATCAGGAGCAAGGATTCGCGGAGTCTTGCAACATCGTATTCGCGGAAACGGCGCGCAGGCTTAGTATGGAGCAACTGGAGAACACGGCTGATCGTCTGGGACTCGCGCGTCCGATTGGCTGGGAGGGGAAGCAGATGGCAGGAATGCCCGTGTTACGACACTTTGATCATGAGGATCACGGTCGTGTGAGAACAGAGACTGTTTCTTCTACTGATGAAGGTGCGAAAATACAGACAGCAATCGGCCAGCGCGATGTCTTGGTCACACCGCTGCAAGCTGCCAATCTGATCGTTACACTGTTACATGATGGAAAGGTTAGTGCACCACGTCTCGTTAAGCGCATCCGATATGCGGATGGTGGCACCATGCTGGAAATGCCCTTGCATGATTCACCTTCAGCATCAGGACAGATTGCTCCCGCAACAGCGCATAAACTGTTATCATGGATGAATAAGGTAGTACGTGAGGGAACAGGAAAATCCCTGCAGCGTGCACGGTGGCATGTTGCAGGGAAATCAGGTACAGCTCAGATACAGAAACATGGAGAGAAGCGCAACAATCAATGGTTCATTGGTTATGGACCGGTAGAACAACCCCGATATGCTGTAGCTGTTCTTGTTCAAAATGTCTCTCCTGACAGCCAACATCAAGCGACGGCTCTATTCAGGAAGGTGATGGACTATTTGGCTGAGTCCTCATGATCCTTCGCAGAAACGGGACGTTGTACAGTAGACTCGGCAGAATTCGCTGATGCCTTACTAACCGGTGGGTCCATGACCAATGGAGAGGATTCAAATTCATCTTTTGGCAGGTGAATCCACTTTTGCAGGTACCCTTGTTGTAACAGTTCTTTCAGAAGGATCAGAAGCACTGGAGATAACACGACACCAGCCAGGCCAAAGATCGAAAGGGAGATCAGCATAAACGAAAGCATCAAGTACGCCGAAGATACACCAATCGAGTTACCCGATATTTTCGGTTCCAGCAATTGTCTTGTCAGCATCGTCACTGCCAGAATCACAATCAGGCCAATCGCCAGGCTACTATTGCCAATAATGAATAAGTAGACGATCCATGGAATAAACACAACAGGAACGCCAAGCAATGGTACCAGATCAAAAACCGCACAGACTGCCGCAATGGTAAAGGCGTTAGAGGTTCCCAAAATCAACAAACCTGCATAAATCAATACAAACGTAATGAGCATCATGATCATCTGTGCCTTCAGATACGAGCGGATTGTCTTGAACACGTGATTACGCATGAATTCAATAGCTAACTTTAATGTTTTGGGCGTTTTCGCACGGGCGAACTTGCGCCAGGACTCAATCTCGATACTCAGGAAAAATGCCAGAATAATCGCAATTCCGAAGTTCGTAATAAAAGAAGAGAATGAACTGAGGAAACCTACGACGAATTGCGCGCCGCTAGTTACCCATTTGGACAGGAATCCGGTCAGTGTTGCAAAATAATCATTCGCTTTTTCCATAACTCCATCAGGGAGAGCATCTGACTTGTCCTGAATGAATAACACCAGATTGGTGAATTCACGTTGTATCATCTCAATGTATACGGGGAAATTATCTTGCAGATTGGAAATTTGTGAAATGATAATTAAGCCCACACCAAAAAAGGCAGCGACAATCAATGCAAGAAACAACAAGACGGAGATGGCGGCTCCAAGCGTCTTGGGCATTCCTTTGCGATGTAAAAATTTGGCCAGCGGTTCAATCATCCAATACACGATGAATGATAGAAAGACTGGTGCAGCCACTTGGTATAATTGACTGAAACTGTACATGATCACATACACGGTTAATATGAGCAATGCGATGTCAAAGACAGTTCGCCCGTATTTTTTGTAAAGCGGTAGCATGGACATGGCTCCTTTGATGGCAATAATTAGATTGTATTTATTGTACACGATAGCTATCTTTTTGGGAAAACAGGATTCAAGAAAAGTCTGAATTATGATAAAATTAAAGGCGGTTTATTTTAGATAGTGCCATCGTGCACCGTAATTCAGCAGGAGAAGTGGGGAGCTTGCAACATGACAATGATACTTCAGAGTATTCTACTGTGGTTATTGTATCTTTCATCTTTTTACGCCTTTATTCCAAGTTTGATTAGCAGGCTTTTTGGTTTTCGTGTATTTCGACGGGGAAGAAGTGATACACAATTTGCATTAACATTTGACGATGGGCCAGATCCACATTATACGCCGAGACTACTCGATCTGCTTCGTCTGCATCAAGCAAAAGCCACATTTTTTGTTGTTGGAGAACATGCTGCGAGTCATCCTGAACTCATTCAGCGCATACATGACGAAGGTCATCTTATTGGCATTCATAATTATATTCACAAGACGAACTGGCTCATGCGGCCGCGTACTGTTCGTGATCAGATTCAGCGAACAGGTCAGATTATTCATGAAGTAACCGGTGTGAAGACTTGTTATTATCGTCCGCCGTGGGGGATTATGAATCTGTTTGATTTTTTCAGTAAGAAAGAGCGAAAGATTGTACTGTGGTCTTCCATGTTTGAGGACTGGAGAAGCCGAGTAGGTGCCCAGAGATTGACCGAACGGATGCTGAAGGAACTGAGAGGCGGAGAGGTCATGCTGCTGCATGATCGAGGAACGACCCTTGGTGCTGATGCACGCGCGCCGGAGCAGATGCTTCAGGCGCTGGAAGTCGTCTTGCAGGAAGCTGAACGGCTAGGCCTGCAAAGCGTACGCGTTGATACGTTGATGGGAGGTATCACAGTGAGCGAATCTCAGAACAAAACGCAATTACAGACACCATTGAAGCTATGGAAACGAATCGTTGTTGCCTTATGGCTGGGCTGGGAGAAGTTGTTCCACTGGGTGTATCATCTACGGACGGCTTCGCCAGAGGACCCCATGCTGCACTTCAGATCACGTGTATATCACGGAGCACGGGTGGAGATGAATGACGGCCATGTCATTCAAAATGGAGATCCGGTGATAGAACTGCATTTTGACAATCAAAAGTTGTTTGAACTTGGAGTGACATCACGTTCCAGTATGCATTTGGCTATTCGCATGATTCGGACCATGGAACAGCAATTGCCGGATCTGGCACGCATGGTGGCACTCGAACCTGAGTTACAATCTGCCAAGGCCATATACGGTGTGAGTATGATTAACAGAGGTCCGGAAAAATTTGGATTTACCATACAAGAATTGCCTCCTGGTCCGTTCAGTGCTGCATCTAAAGTATACCTGAAACTGCTCTTAAGTGTGATCCATCCTGCCGGAACCAAACGCCTGAAACAGCGTGCAGAACAATTGGTACCCAAGATGATTGCTATGCCGCTGGATCTACTGTTGGAACGTTACGGTCAACATACTATGCAGGTGGCAGCAACGGTAGAAGAATCCAGAGATGAATCATTGTTAATTGAACAAGAGATATTGCCAGAGCGGAACTAACGGACTGATCTTACCAACCAGCAAAAGAAAAGGGTTGCCCTTCGCCAGATTTGGCAGAAGAGTAACCCTTTATTGATTAATGAATTAGATACTCAGTACGCCACCGTTGCTTGCATTGGTAACCAGTTTGGAATAACGAGCCAGGTAACCGGTTTTTACTTTCGGTTCAAAGCCTTTCCAACCTGCACGACGACGTTCAAACTCTTCGTCACTGATGTGCAATTCGATGATACGGTTGTTCAGATCCAGCTCGATGATGTCTCCTTCTTCAACAAAGGCGATTGGACCACCTTCAGCTGCTTCCGGAGAGATATGTCCGATACTGATTCCGCGGGATGCGCCAGAGAAGCGTCCATCGGTGATCAGACCGACTTTAGCACCCAACCCCATACCTACGATTTGGGAAGTAGGAGCCAACATCTCAGGCATACCTGGTCCGCCTTTTGGTCCTTCATAACGGATAACAACAACATGTCCTTCTTTTACTTTGCCGTTAGCAATGCCTTCGAGCGCTTGCTCCTGGGAGTCAAAGCAGATGGCAGGACCTTTGTGGTATCCGCCAACCGAAGCATCAACAGCACCAACCTTGATGATAGCGCCTTGTGGTGCAAGGTTACCAAACAATACAGCCAGGCCGCCTTTTTCGGAATGCGGGTTATCCAGGTGGTGAATGACATTTGTATCCTGAATTTCTTTTCCTTCAACGTTCTCACGGATCGTTTTACCCGTTACGGTAATGCAGTCACCGTGAATCGCGCCTGGTTTCTTGAGCAATTCGTTCAGCACTGCGCTTACGCCGCCTGCATTGTGAACGTCTTCGATGTGAAGATCGGAAGCAGGTGCAAGTTTCGCCAGATGCGGAACGCGGTTAGCTACTTCATTGATGCGCTCGATTGGATACTCGATGCCAGCTTCATGAGCCAGTGCCAGCGTGTGCAGTACTGTATTCGTAGATCCACCCATCGCCATATCCAGTGCAAACGCGTTATCGATCGCTTCTACAGTAACGATATCACGTGGTTTCAGATCCATTTTAATAAGTTCCATTAGTTGTTTAGCAGATTGTTTAACAAACTCACGACGCTCAGGAGCAACAGCCAGGATGGTTCCGTTACCTGGCATAGCCAGTCCCATCGCTTCAGCCAGACAGTTCATGGAGTTCGCTGTGAACATACCGGAGCATGATCCACAGGTTGGACAACCGAACTGTTCAAGCTCAAGCAAGCTCTTGTCATCGATTTTACCTGCTTGGTAAGCACCTACGCCTTCAAATACAGAGGTCAAGGACAGAGCTTTACCATTGCTGTCACGACCGGCTTTCATCGGACCACCGCTGACAAACACGGTAGGGATATTACAGCGGAGTGCACCCATCATCATGCCGGGTGTAATTTTATCGCAGTTCGGGATACATACCATGCCGTCGAACCAGTGTGCAGATACAACGGTTTCCACGGAATCCGCGATAATGTCACGGCTTGGCAGCGAGTAACGCATACCAATGTGTCCCATGGCAATTCCGTCATCTACACCGATGGTGTTGAATTCGAATGGAACGCCACCGGCTTCACGAATAGCATCCTTTACAATTTTACCGAATTCCTGCAGGTGAACGTGGCCGGGCACGATATCGATGTAAGAGTTACATACGGCAATAAATGGCTTGCCGAAATCCTCTTCTTTAACGCCCGCTGCGCGGAGCAAACTCCGGTGTGGTGCACGGTCAAAACCTTTTTTGATCATATCGGAACGCATCTTCTTGGCTGACATGGTGTATTCCCCCCAAATATATAATATTGAGCAACATGAATGGAAAAGTAAATGGCAGTGCATCTGTCGTTTAATTTCATCCGTACTCTAAAAAAAAGGACCGGCATGCCGGTGTCGAGCTCCCCGTAGTTTGTGAAATTCTTTGCTGCTTTAAACCCGTGAACACCCGGTTTTTCTATTGAGTCTATCACAACCGTCGTCATATTTCTACAATCAATAGAAAGAAGCCTCAAACCATTTTCATGGAATTAGACTTCTTGATTTGCGGAAAAGCTATGATCATGTTTCGATGTGGCGAGCGGAATTCATTAGTTGCTTCCACCTTTGCGTCCAATCTCACGATAGAATTCCTTATTATGAGTTTCGGAGGTTGCTTCGCCGCCCTTGCGACCAATCTGCTTGTAAAAGTCAGTGTCATGGGCATCTGAAGTCGCTTCTCCACCTTTTTTTCCAATCATCTGGTAGAAGCTTCGATCATGGTTCTTGGAAGTGGCTTTACCACCTAATCTGCCAGCTTCCTCACGGCTCATCTTGCGTTCTGACGTCGGTTGACGTGCCATTACAAATCACTCCTTACAACGATAAGTTGTTTTTTGTAGCGCGTATCCCTAATTTACCACCTTATTTCCAGCCTGAAACAACACAGCAGGATAGAACGGATGGTGAAGAGATCCGTCAGAGCATTAGGCCGACCGTTTAAACACCTCAGGTCGATGGAAAGAAAATCGGGATATATCCGGTTCAATTAAGGGTTTGAACGTGTGACGTACAGCCGGCAGAGCCAGGGTGACTGCGAAGAGTACGGCAATGACAAGTATGACTGGAATATACGCCGAGCTTCCCATATAACTGTAGACTCCGGACCAGACCGCGAGACGAACGAGAAACCCATGCAGCAGGAATACATAGAGTGTGCGTCGTCCAAGGTCCGTCAGTCTGGAAGTCAAGGAAGGTACCCAGGCCAAGAACAGTACTGCCGATGCGATCTCCAATAGGTAGACTCCAAGTCGGAAGATGCCGGCATACCATTCGTGGTGACCCAGTTCGGCGTACGTCATGCTGCCGAGTAACCATCCGGATGAAATATTCAAACCACCATACCCGATCCATACCAACAGTGCAGCAGAGAGGATGGCTGCGGTTTTTCGCCCCCAACCGGATAATAAATGTGAACGGATGGTTGCTCCATAGTCATAACCGATGACAAAGAACGGCAGAAATACAAACGTACGGCTGAAGCTGAGCCAGAACCCGTCGATGGGCAAATACCCGGCAATTATACCGAGCGCAATCGATCCAATCAGCCGATATATCGGTTTCCAGGAAATCGTCAGACGAAGCAGCAGTCGCCAACAGAAATGACTCGCGAGAAACCATAACAGCAAGTAAGGTGCAAAGAAGGAAAGCCGCATATGGGGTGTATGGAATACGGTAAAGTCCATCAATGCGTATAAGGACTGAAACAGTACGTACTGTAGTGCAATCTGCTTCAGGACGTTTCGCCCAGATGCACCTTGGAGTGAGTGTGTCGCAAAATACCCGGTTACCCATACAAAGAGCGGCATGTGAAACGTATATATCCACAGGAACAGAGCTTCGGCTCCTGCAAAACGTGTAATGAGTGGTTCAAGTGCATTGCCAGCAAGGACACAGACGATAAGAATAAAGCGCAGATTGTAAAAGAAAGATTCCTGATCATCCCGGATCAGTGTCTGATTTTTCATGGTGTAGCCCCCTTATAGATCCTGGTTGAAAGGTCATTTGCATCTGTAATAAGGGTAATATGGATGTGTATTCTCTATTGTGATTTAATTCACATTTGTAAGCGTTATCTTTTCTCAAAGCTGTGACAACAAAATGAACACAACGGGATTGACAACGGTTGCATAGAGGATGACAATAGTAAAAGAAGATGAGGGAATGTAAATATAAGGAGGGAAGAAATCATGTCAACGAGTCCTTATCCAAGCCCGGAAATTATTACGTTTGGGGAGAGTATGGGTTTGCTGACTGCCAAGGATACAAGAGGGCTGGAATATGCAGCCACACTGGACAAGTCTTTCGGGGGGGCTGAGAGCAATCTGGCTATTGGCGTATCACGCCTGGGGCATACCAGTGGTTGGTTTGGACGTTTGGGCAATGATCCGATCGGCAGTATGATACTGAAAGCCATTCGCGGTGAAGGCGTAGATGTATCCCGGGTAAGGTTAAGTGATCACGAGCCGACTGGTTTGATGATTCGTGAGAACGCTTCCGGGAAAGCCTCGGTGCATTATTATAGGAAGCTATCTGCTGCAAGTGCGATCACACCTGATGATCTGGATCCCGACTATATTGCCGGGGCGAAGATATTGCACGTTACGGGTATAACGGCAGCGATAAGCACGTCCGGACTTGCTACGGTAGAGGCTGCCATACATATTGCCAAACAGGCAGGGGTGAAAGTAAGCTTTGATCCAAATCTGCGTCTCAAACTATGGTCTGCGGATGAGGCCCGTCCAGTTTTACTGCGTTTAGCTGAACTGGCAGACTACTTTTTACCGGGTCTGGACGAGATGAAACTTCTATATAACGAAGAAAATGATCAAAAAGTACTTGAGCGTTTATCTGCCATGAATGCTGTGTGCATCGTGAAGGGTGGCCCTGATTTGACCTACGTATTGGCGAATGGTACCCTAACGGAAGTTCCGTACTTTAAGGCGGATTATGTTCTGGATACGGTAGGAGCAGGAGATGGTTTCTGTGCGGGATTTTTATCGGGTTTATTAAAAGGATACTCCCCGCAGGAAGCAACCCGTCTCGGCAATTTGACCGGTTCCATGGTTATACAGGCTGTTGGCGATTGGGAGGCGCTCCCGACGTGGGGGCAGGTCGAGGCCAAGCTGAACAACGTTGCCCATGTTGAGCGTTAGTCGCTCTGGAATCATATATGGCTCATCTTCGTTCTTAAATGTAAGGCTTGTATACACAACCACCACATTGACAAGGGAGAGAATGAAATGAAGAAGCTTCAGCTGTTGCAAAAGATTACGGACAATGGGGTTGTGGCAGTTCTGCGTGCAGATTCTGCTGATCAAGTCATTGCCATGGCCGAGCAAGCGATTGCGGGTGGTATTAAAGTTATCGAGATTACGATGACAGTACCCAGTGCACTCAAAGCCATTGAAAAGTTAAGCCGTGTATACCATTGGAACACACAAGATCCAGAGAAATTCGCGATTATTGGTGCGGGAACGGTGCTTGAACCGCAAACGGCGAGAGCGGCTATCATGTCGGGTGCCGAGTTTGTAGTTGGACCTTCCCTGAACCCGGATACGGTTCAGATCTGCAACCTGTATCGAATTCCGATTCTGCCTGGTGTGATGACGATTGCTGATGTTCAACGCGCATTGGAACTCGGCGTGGACATTGTGAAGTTGTTCCCGGGTAATCTGTATGATCCTTCGATTATCAAAACGATGAAGGGCCCTATGCCGCAGGCGAATTTTATGCCAACTGGCGGGGTATCCTTGTCTAATCTGGGGGATTGGATCAAGGGTGGAGCAGTGGCTGTAGGGATTGGTTCCGACTTGACATCGGAAGCTGTGAAGACGGGTGACCTGAGTCATGTCCGTCGCAAAGCGGAACAATATATGGATGCTTACCGCAAGGCCAAGGCAGAATAATATTTTTTCAATTCGGAGAAGGGGAGCCTGATGAACAAAGGCTCCCAATTCTGTGAGCCGCGGCACCTGCGGAAGTGAAGAAAGGTGATTAAAGTTGAGAAATCGGTATAATACAGGGCGCAAGAAGAGGGGCATCGGGAAATTCCTGCTCGTACTTCTGGCGCTCATTGTCATTGGATGTGGATTTGTTGCGTGGAAATTATTCACACCATACGGTCCACAGGAATCAGCTCAAACAGCCATGGAAACAGCCAATCGGGTGACGGTGAGTGAACAAGAGAACTGGATTGATTTTGTGCCAGATAAACCGATTGGAAAAAGTGTACTTTTCTACCCTGGTGGGCTGGTGAAACCGGAAAGTTATGCACCACTCGCGCATGAGCTGGCTGCTGCGGGTCATCACACCATTATTGCCAAGATGCCAGTTAACCTGGCAGTGCTTAAGCCAAACTTGGCAGATGAGATTCTGGCCGCCTATCCAGACGAACAATTCGTTATGGGTGGACACTCTCTCGGCGGGTCCATGGCTGCACGTTATGTAGCAGCACATCCAGATGCACTTCATGGGATCTTCTTCTTGGCATCTTACCCGGATGAAAAAGGGAGTGTAATGACACTGGGAATACCTGCTTTAACCATTTTGGGTACTAAAGATGAGGTTGTGAATATGACCAAGTATCAGAGTGGACGTATGTATTTGCCCGTGGAGACGGTGTACTACACCATTGAAGGTGGAAACCACGCCCAGTTCGGTGATTATGGTCATCAAAAAGGAGATGGCAAGCCGGAAGTGAGTGGAGAAGAACAGTTGAATCAGACGCTCAAGACAGTACTGGCTTGGTTAAGTACGATCAAATAGATTTTGATTATTCTGCATTAAGGGCTGTATGCATGTATAGCATAACTTGATGGAGGTGATACGGATGACCATGCTTCAAGTGTATGGAGTGCAGATCCCATGTAAAGGTATCCTGTTCGATAAAGATGGAACACTGTTGGAATTCCTCCAGCTATGGGGGCCGTGGGCAGAGACGTTGCTGAGTCAGTTACAATCACGTATGAATGAGCTTGGAGCTTCATTTACGGTTGAACGGGAGCACGTCCTGGGCACCATTCATAATGCAGAAGGTCATATTGTCGGCTATGATCCGCAAGGCCCACTGGCCATTGCGACTGTGGATGAATGTACGGGATTGCTTGCCGGCCAGCTGTATGCAGCAGGCATGCCATGGAATGAAGCGATCACAACGATACGCCAATTTTCAAGTGTGGCCATGAAATCGGTAAGGGAGCGCAAATCGGCTGAACCGATGCCAGGATTACTTGCTTTCTTAGACAGTTGCAGGGCAGCAGACATACAGCTGGCAGTCGTCACTTCAGACAGTACAGCGGCAGCAGAAACACATCTGGATTGGATGGGGATTCGTTCCTTTTTCACCTCCATTGTGGGCTGTGATCGGGTGACACAGGGCAAACCAGATGGAGAAGCAGCCCTCCTGGCTTGCCGTGAATTACATATCGATCCTGCGAAGGCCGTTGTAATTGGAGACAGTAATGGGGATATGCAGATGGGGCGGCACGCAGAGGTATCCTATACCCTCGGTTACTGTCCGCAGTTAGATCAAGGATCTCACCTGGTTGATGCCCATGCCATTATTCGTCATTATAATGAGATAAGCGTTATTTTATAAGTCACCCTGGCTTGGTTGAACGATATAAATTGAACTCAACATTTACACAAAACGGAGAGGACAGAAATAACCTGAAGAAACGGAGTGTTCGCCTTTATCCTCGGATTTTTCCCTTTAGAAAGGAATCAAAAAAATCTGTGGATAACAGCGATCGGAAGGTTGTTCTGTCATCGGAGTGGCCAGTGTAAATATTCTTTAGTTCAATTTATATAGTAAACAAAAGGAGGAGAGAGGATGAACGCAACAGAACAACTGGCTGCCTGGATTCAGGAAAGCTCCCGGATTGTTTTTTTCGGAGGGGCCGGAACTTCAACGGAAAGCGGGATTCCCGACTTCCGCTCGGCTGCGGGTCTGTATCAGACGGAGCAACATTCGCCTTATCCACCGGAAGAGTTATTAAGCCGACATTTTTTTGATCAACATGCCGATATTTTTTATGATTTTTATCGTGGCAAAATGCTTCATCCAGATGCGGAACCGAATGGGTGCCATCGACTATTGGCCCGTCTGGAGCAGGCGGGAAAACTTCAGGCAGTGATCACGCAAAATATCGACGGACTACATCAGAAGGCAGGTAGTAGCAATGTTTTTGAACTTCACGGTTCAATTCATCGTAATGCCTGCATGGATTGCAAGCAGTTTTATACGCTAAATGATATTATACAGTCCCAAGATACCGTGCCTCGCTGTAACAGATGTGGTGGTGTGATCAAGCCGGATGTGGTGCTGTACGAAGAGGAACTGGATCAGACGACATTGTACCGCTCCATTGATGCACTGTCTTCTGCAGATCTGTTACTCGTGGGAGGCACTTCACTGACGGTATATCCAGCGGCTCAGTTAATTACGTATTTTCAGGGAAAACATACCGTTCTGCTCAACGCTACACCTACCGCTTACGACCGCAGGGCGGATTTGCTGATTACAGAGCCGATTGGTGAGGTAATGAATAATGTGGACCAGCTTCTTGGTTGAACGGATGGACTGAATAACCGCATTCTCCGGCATAGACCGGACACAAGAGGCGGAACCTGGGGAAAGAAGGGATTCATAATGGTCTACGTAGCAAGCGATACTCGCTATGAAACGATGAAATATAACCGCGTTGGACGTTCAGGTTTGAAACTGCCAGCGATTTCACTGGGGCTGTGGCATAATTTTGGCGGTATCAATAACGCTGAGAATGGCCGTAATATGATTACCCGATCATTTGATCTGGGCATTACACATTTTGACCTTGCCAACAATTATGGCCCACCGGCAGGTTCAGCAGAGCAGTTATTTGGACAGGTACTGGCCCAGGATCTGAAACCTTATCGTGATGAACTGGTGATCTCCACCAAAGCGGGTTATTATATGTGGCCCGGGCCGTATGGAGAGTGGGGTTCACGCAAAAATCTGGTATCCAGTCTGAATCAGAGCTTGAAGCGTATGGGCCTGGATTATGTGGATATTTTCTATTCACATCGTTATGATCCCGAAACGCCTTTGGAAGAAACGATGATGGCACTGGATCATATTGTTCGCTCGGGCAAAGCCCTTTATGTAGGGATCTCCAACTATCCCGCAGAGCAGACAAGACAGGCTGCCGAAATTTTGAAAAGTCTGGGTACACCCCTGTTAATCCATCAACCGAAATACTCGCTGCTGGACCGCTGGATTGAAGATGGTTTGCAGGACGTGCTGGATGAGTATGGAACCGGCAGTATTGCATTCTGTCCATTGGCACAAGGTGTGCTCACGAACAAATACTTGAATGGTATCCCGGAAGACTCACGTGCCAAAGGACCATCGGTATTCCTGAATGAAAACAACATTTCTCCAGAGACGCTCCGCAAAGTACGGGCGCTGAACCAGATTGCAGCAGCCCGTGGTCAGAGTTTGGCCCAATTTTCACTCTCATGGGTGCTGCGTAATGGCAGGGTAACATCCGCGTTGATTGGCGCAAGTCGTCCTTCCCAGATTGAAGAGAATGTGGCTGCGCTCAGTCAGCTGGATTTCTCTACAGAGGAATTGGAACGGATTGAATCCATCCTGTCTCCGGAGCCTGATGACAAATAAATAAAGTGCAAAAGGTGCATCTTAGCCATAATGGCGGAATGCACCTTTTTTGTCGTCCGTGGTTCCGTCCGTTATGTTGCTCACCGTTTGTTTTGTTGAGCATTCTGCTGTAACCCCTGATGTAGTGGGCGGGACAGTATTTTCTCTCGATACAAGCTGGGCGCTTCACCGTGAAATCGTTTGAACTGTTTGGAGAAGTACAGCGCGTCTGGCAGTCCGACCGATGCAGATACCTGTTCGATGGACAGATCCGGACGTTCTCTCAGGAGTTGGCGCGACTTGTCGATCCGAAGTTTTAGCAGATAAGTGACCGGTGACAGTCCGGTTTCCTGTTTGAAAATACGGGATAGATACGCACGGTTGTAACCAAGACTCGCTGACATTTGTTCAATGGAGACAGGATAGGCATATTGAGTGGACATATATTGAATCATCTGTTTCACCGTACGTCGGATGGAGGATTCACCGGGAATTAAGGTTTGACCCTGCGAAAGGTGATTCTGTGCTTCAGCTAGAATCATATATAACGTACCCAGTGATGTGAAATGGGAGCTTTCTTTGCGCTCGGCAAAAGCATCCTGCATCACGGATAACCAATCGGAAATTCCACAGGATGGTCCGGCATGAAAAACGGACTTCTCCGGGCGGAATCCCGCCTCGTCAGCATGCTGGGCAGCCTGGCTGCCCGTAAAAGCGATCCAGCGGTATTGCCATGGATTGCGGGCGTGAGACTGGTAACTTACCAGTTGCCCGGGATGAATGAGGAAACAATCCCCTGCGGATAACTCGTAGGTGTGCAGTTCGGTACGGAACGTACCTGCTCCTTTTTCTACATAATGCAGCAGATAATAATCAAACAGTTTGGGCCCAAGGGCGTGACCCGGAAGGGTTTGGCTTGCCCCGGCGAATAGGACATGCAGTGCGCCTTGTTCATAATAGACAGGATTGGAGGCAACCGAATAACTGAGTGCTCCACTCTTACCGGAAGGTGGTTCCTGTATTTTTTCGTTAGAAGATGCAAGGGATTCTTTCTTGAGGTTGGATTGATCTGACATAGTCGTTTCCTTCTTTCCGGGATGCTCCGATCATTATACGTCTTAAGGTCACATTTATCCATATGAAACACACATGGTTGCATTACAAGAGGGATCGCTTTCTTATATAATAACATTAAGAAAACCACAACAACGAGGCGAGGTGCACCAGCAGTGAACGTAACTGAATTGAAACAAAAGTTTATTGAGAAGTACGGAGAGAGTGGAGCGGACATCCGTGTATTTCATGCCCCTGGACGTGTGAATCTGATCGGTGAGCACATTGACTATAACGGTGGATACGTGCTTCCGGCAGCACTTGAATTCGGAACAACTTTGATCATTCGTGAGCGTCAGGACAACAAGTTGCAACTGGCTTCCACGAACATGTCTTATGAAGGGGTACTGGACACTTCCTCCATCGGTAAGGAGAAAACCGGAGAATGGACTGACTATCCTGTTGGTGTCATGGTTGAACTACAAGGCAAAGGTGTGAATGTAACAAAAGGCTACGACTTCCTGTACCACGGGGAGATTCCGAACGGGGCAGGACTTTCATCATCCGCATCTCTGGAGGTACTTACCGGATTTGCGATTCAGTCTCTGGAGGGTGTATCGGATATTGACACGGTTCAACTGGCGCTTCTGTCCCAGAAAGCGGAAAATGAGTTCGTAGGCGTCAACTGTGGAATCATGGATCAGTTCGCTGTCGCAAACGGTGCTCAGGATCACGCGATCCTGCTGATGTGTGACACACTGGAATACGAAAAGGTTCCTTTCCGTACAGGCTCCTACAAATTGGTCATCGGTAACACGAACAAACGCCGCGGTCTGGTGGATTCGGCTTACAATGAACGTCGCTCCCAATGCGAGCAGGCACTTGCCATCTTGAAGGAACAGCTGCCTGCACTGAATTATCTGGCTCAATTGACGCCAGAGCAGTTCGTAACGCTACAAGATCAGATCAAGGATGATAAAGTAAGACAGCGTGCACAACATGTTGTGGAAGAGAACGCACGTGTGCTCGCATCGGTCGAAGCATTGCAGGGTAACGATCTGGAAACCTTCGGCAAGCTGATGAACGCTTCTCATGAATCGCTTCGTGACTTGTACGAAGTAAGCTGTGATGAGCTGGATGTTATGGTTGAAGAAGCTCAGCGGATTCCAGGCACGCTTGGTGCCCGGATGACTGGCGCAGGATTTGGCGGTTGTACCGTATCACTTGTGCATGAAGATGATGTCGAGCGTTTTGTAAGTGAAGTGGGCGCTGCATATGAAGCGCGTACCCGTCTCAAAGGTGATTTCTATGTATGCGGTGTGGGTGACGGTGTTAAAGAATTGAAGGAGGCGAAGTAAAATGGCAATTTTGGTGACAGGTGGAGCAGGGTATATTGGATCTCATACGGTAGCAGCATTGTTGGAACGTGGAGAAGAGGTTGTTGTACTGGATAACTTGCAGACAGGGCATCGTGAAGCGTTGCTCGGCGGTAAGTTGTATGAAGGGGATCTGCGTGATAAAGAAATTCTGGCGAAGCTGTTCGCTGAGAATTCAATCGATGCAGTCATTCACTTTGCAGCCAACTCACTCGTAGGCGAAAGTATGAAAGACCCGGTTAAATATTATGACAACAACGTGTTTGGTACACTCTGTCTGCTGGAAGCGATGAATGCAGCGAACGTACGCCGCATCGTCTTCTCCTCTACAGCAGCTACCTACGGTGAGCCTGAGAAAGTGCCAATCGAAGAGAGTGATCGTACAGAGCCAACCAACGTATACGGCGAAACAAAGCTGATGATGGAACGCATGATGTCATGGTTCGATAAAGTTCAGGATATCAAATACGTTTCCCTGCGTTACTTCAATGCAGCAGGTGCACATGACAGCGGCAAAATTGGTGAAGATCACCAGCCAGAGAGTCATTTGATTCCACTCGTACTGCAAACAGCATTGAAACAACGCCCGCACATCGCCGTGTTTGGTGACGACTATGCAACAGAAGATGGCACATGTATCCGTGACTATATCCACGTGAGCGACTTGGCTGATGCACATCTGCGTGCAGTAGATTATCTTCGCAAAGGTGAGAACAGTAACGTGTTCAACCTGGGTAACGGTACAGGATTCTCGGTAAAACAAGTGATCGAAACAGCTAAAAAAGTGACTGGCCTCGATATCCCGGTTGTACAGGAGCCACGTCGTGCAGGTGACCCGGCTGTGCTGGTAGCTTCATCTGCAAAAGCGAGATCTGTCCTGGGCTGGAATCCGAAATGGACCAATCTGGAAGATGTTATTCAAAGCGCTTGGAGCTGGCACCAATCACGTCCTGACGGCTACGGAAAAAACTAGGAGGCGAACACCTTATGTCACAGACTCATATTGCAGCAGGTGCCACAGAGCGGACACCGGAGCAGCAGGAAGCACTGCATGCCATTGAACGTCTGGTTGCATTTGCCTTGCAGAAACAATTAATCGAGGAAGCGGATTGGGATTATAGCCGCAACCTCTTGCTGGAACAATTCGGATTCTCAGAGCCTTATGCCGGCGAGTTGGACACGAATGTGCCCGCTGGCCCACAGGCTATGCTGGATACGTTGATCGATTATGGATTTTCCATTGGACTTATTCCTGAAAATAGCGATACGTTCCGTGACTTGCTGGATGCCAAAATCATGGGTCATCTGATGGCACGCCCATCCGAGGTGGTACGCGCATTCCGCCACACGGAGCAGACGGAAGGCATTGAGGCGGCCACATCTCAATTCTATGACTTGTCGATTAACTCCAACTACATTCGGATGGATCGGATCTCGAAGAACGTCTACTGGACACAGGACACGGCCTATGGAGACATGGAGATTACTATCAACCTGTCGAAGCCGGAGAAAAGTCCAAAGGAAATTGCCATGGCCAAGTTGCTTCCGCCTCCGGTATATCCTAAATGCCAGCTGTGTCGTGAAAATGTAGGTTACGCTGGTCGGGTGAATCACCCTGCTCGCCAAAACCTGAGAGTCATTCCGTTGAAGCTTAACAACGAGCCTTGGTTGTTCCAATACTCGCCGTATGTTTACTACAACGAGCACTGCATCATTTTCCATCATGATCATGTGCCGATGAAACTGACGAAGGATACGCTTCGCAGACTGCTTGCCTTTGTCGGGGAGTACCCGCATTATTTTATCGGATCTAACGCGGATTTGCCGATCGTAGGCGGATCGATTCTGACACATGACCATTTCCAGGGCGGACGTCATACGTTCGCGATTCAAAATGCACAGCCTGAGGCTGTCTTCCGCCATGCGGATGCACCTGGACTTACACTGAGTCTCGTAAAATGGCCAATGTCTGTAATGCGTCTGGCTTCACACGATCCTGCAGAGCTGCTTGAAGCGGGTAACGCCGTATATGAAGCGTGGAAGGTCTACAGTGATTCTGCTGTGGATATCGAAGCGTTCAGTGAAGTGGACGGGGAACAAGTGCCACACAATACGGTAACACCAATCGTTCGTCGTAGTGCAGATGGTGGTTATGAGATGGATCTTGTATTACGTAACAACCGTACAAATGATGTGCATCCGGAAGGGATTTTCCATCCGCACCGTGAGATGCACCATTTGAAAAAAGAGAACATTGGTCTGATTGAAGTGATGGGACTTGCCATTCTGCCAGGTCGTTTGAAAGAAGAACTGGACAGTATCGCGGATATCCTCGCTGGAGATGCCAAGCTTGCTGAAGCGGCCAAAGCTTCCGATCATGTGTTGAACAAACATCTGGGCTGGGCGGAAGAATTGATTGAACGGTTTGGTCCTAAGCTGGACAAAGAACAAGCCGTTGCCATTGTACAGCAGGAAGTCGGCTTGAAATTCGCCGAGATTCTGGAGCATGCAGGTGTCTACAAATATGATGAAGCAGGACGCCAGGCTTTCCGTCGTTTTGTAAGCAGCATGGGATACACTGAATAATCAACATAATATCAACAAATCAAGAACACCCGCCCATTCAAGAGCGGGTGTTTCTTGTCATGAGCACGCATTGGAATGAACCTCCGAGGCAGTTATAATGGGGAGAAGTCCTAGAGTACCATGATGAATTGAGGAAATGGGGTTAATGATTTGGAAAAGAAGGCGCTGAATATTCCGTTGATTACAGATGCTGAGGAACTGCAAGGCATGGTGGGTGAACCGCATGAACATGTGCGTAACAAGGCAATTTCATTTGTGGATTCACATGTTCAGAACTTTATATCCATGTCACCATTATTTTTCCTCTCCACCTCCGATCGTGATGGAAAAAGTGATGTGTCACCTCGGGGTGATGGAGCGGGATTTGTGAAAGTGTATGATACATACCGGCTCGTTTATCCCGAACGCCCAGGCAATCGGCGGATAGACTCGTTGTTGAACATGTTGTCGAACCCTGGTGTTGGCATGCTCTTTTTGATTCCGGGTATGAATGAAGTGCTGCGTATTAATGGCACAGCATCCATTACCAAGGATGAGGAATTCATCGCCAGTATGGGCTGGAGTGGTAAAACCATAGGTGCGGCTGTCATTGTAGATGTGGAAGAGTGTTTTATCCATTGTCCGCGGGCATTCAAACAGGCTGGATTATGGGCCACAGAAACATGGGTGGATGCTGAGAATTTGCCTTCATCTAGCGAGATGTTTCGAGCTCATTTGGAGATTAACGGGTTGTTATAAAGTGAGTGACTATCGATTTGTTTTTCTATAAACAGGGTACTATAATTGGAGTTGCACAAAAATACTAAACTCCATTGGAGGCGACAATAGATATGAGATCTTTCCAATTCTATAATCCAACCCGGCTGATTTTCGGCAAAGGACAACTGGAAGCATTAAAGACAGAAGTGCCGAAATACGGTAAACGGGTTCTGCTTGTATATGGTGGCGGCAGTATCAAACGTAGTGGTCTGTACGATCAAGTGATCGGTTTGCTTAAGGAAGCCGGAGCAGAAGTGACTGAACTGGCTGGTGTGGAACCTAACCCGCGTCTTTCTACGGTGCATAAAGGGGTAGACCTCTGTAAAACAAATAACATCGACCTGATCCTGGCTGTAGGTGGCGGTAGTGTACTAGACTGCTCCAAAGCCATTGCGGTAGGTGCCAAATATGATGGCGATATGTGGGATTTTGCTCAGCGCAAAGCCGTTGCACAGGACGCTCTTCCACTCGGTACCGTATTGACGATGGCAGCAACCGGTTCGGAGATGAACTCGGGTTCGGTTATTACGAATCAGGATACACAAGAAAAATTGGGTTGGGGTAGCGCATACTCATTCCCTGCATTCTCTATCCTGGATCCGGTGAATACATACACTGTTCCGCTGGACCAAACGGTATACGGCATGGTGGATATGATGTCCCACGTACTGGAGCATTACTTCCATCTGGATGCCAATACACCGGTTCAACTCGGTTTCTGTGAGACGATTCTGCGTACTGTCATGGAAGCAGCGCCTCGTCTGGTTGAAGACCTGGAGAACTATGAACTGCGCGAAACGATTCTGTATTGCGGAACAATGGCACTGAATGGCGTGCTGAATATGGGTCTCGCAGGAGATTGGGCAACACATAATATTGAACATGCGGTTTCCGCAGTGTATGATATCCCACACGGTGGTGGACTTGCGATCTTGTTCCCACACTGGATGAAACATAACCTGGATGTGAATGTGGATCGATTCAAACGTCTGGCAATTAATGTATTCGAAGTGAACCCTGAGGGCAAGTCGGACAGACAGATTGCTGAAGAAGGTATCGATGCGCTCAGCAAATTCTGGACATCCATTGGTGCACCTAACCGTTTGGCAGATTACGATATCGATGACAGCCAGATCGACGTAATGGCTGACAAAGCGATGTTGTTTGGTCCATTCGGTAACTTCAAGAAACTGCAACGGGAAGATGTTGTATCCATCTACAAGGCTTCTCTGTAATTCTATAATCACTGCAAAGTGAAGGACACATTCTGTCGTCCAATAACCGCAAGTCTCCTTCATGGGGGCTTGCGGTTTTTTCGTGTATTCGGATCTGCACGAGAATGATGGAGGAACATGAAGCAAGGAGAACAGAATGTTGTGATAATACCCATTATCGGCTCCAGAATACATTTGAGGAAAGATTTTGAAACATTTTGATGGTAGCTACGTATTTATTTACATGTGGAATGCTCAGTTAGGATGAATTTGCGGCAGAGAGAGGAGGAACAGGGGATGGAAACAATGTATTGGGGGTGTCTAATCGGAGGGGCGATATTTGCGGTTGTCAGCCTTGTGCTGGGTGACTTGATTGATGGCTTGCTGGACGGAGCTTTTGAAATGCCAGGCCTTGATTTTTTCAAACCCGTTGTGTTAGCTGGTTCCATTACAACCTTTGGTGGTGCAGGCATAATGCTGACACGTTATAGTTCATTAAGTGCGATGTCCGGTCTAATACTATCCCTGCTTATAGGTATTGCTGCAGCCATGCTGGTATTCTTCGCATACATCAAACCGATGCGTAACAGCGATGTCTCTATTGCATTTTCAATGAAAGAGTTATCTGGGAAAATTGGGGAAATCACCATTCCGGTGCCGGAAAAAGGTTTTGGCGAAGTGATGATCCGCTTTGCATCCGGTAGTACGATTCAAACGGCATCCAGTTTTGAACACCTCCCCATTGCGGCGGGAGCACGTGTTGTTGTGGTGGATGTTGTAGATGGCGTACTGCGTGTGTCGGAATGGGATGAAAATGTACTTAAAGATTTATAAAGTATTCTAATCACCTAATTAGTTTAAGCACTCATCATGAATGAATAAGGGGAGAGATGTGGAATGGATTTAAATTTGAACTGGGATGTTTTGTTGATTCCTATAGTTGTAGTCGGAGTCATTCTAATTTTGGGTCTGGCTTTCTGGGCGAGGTACAAAACGGTTGGACCGGATGAAGCGATGATCGTTACGGGGTCATTCCTGGGTAGCAAAAATATCTCCGATGATGATTCTGGCCGAAAAATCAAAATTGTTCGTGGTGGCGGTGCATTTATCCTGCCGGTATTCCAGCAGTCCGAGTTTATCTCCTTGTTGTCCCACAAGCTGGATGTCTCCACACCTGAAGTGTACACGGAGCAAGGGGTTCCGGTTATTGCTGACGGTGTAGCTATTATCAAGGTTGGAGGCGCTGTAGAAGACGTTGCTACGGCAGCTGAGCAATTCATCGGTAAACCTGTAGAAGCGCTGAGAAGCGAAGCACAGGAGGTACTGGAGGGGCATTTGCGGGCCATCCTCGGTACAATGACGGTGGAAGAAGTATATCGGAACCGGGATCGTTTTGCCCAAGAGGTTCAAGGCGTAGCAGCTAGAGATTTGAAGAAAATGGGACTGCAAATTGTTTCATTTACCATCAAGGATGTTCGTGACAAACAGGGTTACCTGGATGCTCTCGGTAAACCGAGAATTGCCGCAGTGAAGCGTGATGCCGAGATTGCTGAAGCAGAAGCAATGCGTGATGCACGTATTCAGAAGGCTAATGCGGAGGAACAGGGGCAAAAAGCAGAGTTGCTGCGGGATACCAATATCGCCGAGGCAGCCAAAGAGAAAGAACTGAAAGTAGCCACGTTTAAGCGGGATCAGGATACAGCCAAAGCAGAAGCCGATCAGGCTTACCATATCCATGAAGCTCGCGCCAGACAGACTGTGGTGGAGGAAGAAATGAAGGTTGAACTTGTTCGTAAAGAACGTGAGATCGATCTTCAGGAAAAAGAAATCGTCGTACGTGAGAAGCAATATGATGCTGAAGTGAAGAAAAAGGCAGAAGCGGATCGTTATGCGGTGGAACAGGCAGCCGAAGCGGATAAAGCCAAGAGAATGCGTGAAGCCGATGCGGTACAGTACTCCATCGAAACACATGCCAAAGCAACAGCTGAACAGAAGCGACTTGAAGGTCAGGCCATGGCGGATGCGGAACTTGCCAAAGGTACAGCAGATGCAGAAGTTATTCGTTTGCGTGGTCTTGCTGAAGCAGAAGCGAAGGAAAAACTGGCCGAAGCATTCCAAAAGTTTGGCGAAGCGGCTGTACTCGATATCATTGTCAAAATGCTGCCTGAACTGGCTGGCAAAATTGCAGAGCCAATTGCATCCATTGATAAATTGACGGTGGTAGATACAGGTAAAGGTGAAGGTGCAGCACGAGTGAGTAACTATGTTACTGAACTTATGGCGACCGCTCCAGAGATGCTCAAAAGTGTATCCGGCATCGATGTAGAGCAGCTGATTAAAGGCCTTACGAAGTCTAAAACACCTGCGCCAGTTGCCATTCAACAGAGCGAGGCTGTTACAACTCCTTCTATAATCGACAAGATTGTGGAAAGAGCTGGAGTTGACGAGTAAGAAGCACTTCAAATCTTGCATGGTTGCTCTATTGACCTTAAGGCGAATTTTTGTTACTTTTTAAGCGAGACGTCCGGCGCGGTTTGCCCGCTCCGGGTGTCTTTTCGTTCGTAACAGGGTGTGACTTAATCACACCTAAGATGGTGTGAAAAAGAGGTGCAAACAATGAGCAGCTTGCATGTAGATAAAGCGCTAAATAATAATGTAATCATTGCACAGCATCCAGAACACGGGGAAGTCGTTGTTATTGGTAAAGGCATTGGCTTTAACCGAAAACCGAGTGATCACATTCCATTGATGGCTGTGGAGAAAATGTTTATTTTGAAAAACCAGCAGGAGCAAGAGCAGTACAAACAGCTTCTTCCACAGGTGGATGAAGCACTGATCGAGATTATTAACGAAGTTATTACGTATATTGCAGAGCGTACGGACGTTCCTCTGAATGAACATATCCATATTGCATTAACCGATCACATTTCTTTCGCGTTAAAACGCAAGGAGCAGGGCATTATCATACAAAATCCATTTTTATATGAAACCCGCGAGATTTATCCTGAAGAATATCGAATGGGAGAATACGCTGTTCGTCTGATCAAAGAGAAAATGGGTGTAGATTTGGGGATGGACGAGATTGGTTTTGTTGCCCTCCATATCTATAGCGCAATGACCAATCAAAATATATCCCAGGTACGTGAACATTCACAATTGATCACTGATTTGGTGAACCTGGTGTCCGATCAACTCGATTATTCGTTTGAAACGGAATCACTTGATTACTCTCGTTTGCTGACTCATCTTCGTTTTGCCCTAGAGCGTGTTCGCCGTGGAGACAAAGTGGAAGAGCTTCATAAGTTGGATTCCCTGCTTAAGTTGGAGTATCCCGAAATGTACTCGCTTGCATGGAAACTGACCAAAGTAATGGAGAAAAGACTGAAACTGCCGGTTTATCCTGCGGAGGTAGGTTATCTGACCATTCATCTGCAAAGACTGAATCAGCGGAAGGAAGAAGAGAATAAGTGAGGTCATTCCAGTGATGGAATGTGGAATTTATTTTTTTGGTGTAAAGGCTTGCAATAGATTAGAACTGGTGCTACAATGGTTTCCGTAATCAAGCAACTGAATAAACATAAGCGACGTGTTACTGACTCGATCAGGCATGAGTTAATTAAAGTGTGATTGTTCTTTCCTTGTACAGGGTATGCTATACCCCAAGGTTGGCACATTTCACTTTGTTAATTCATGCCTTTTTTGTGTTCCCTTGCTTGTATCACAACATATAACTTAGACGAAAGGGAGAAACGACGCGATGTTCAAAAAGCTTTTTGGTGTATTGCAAAGAGTAGGTAAAGCTCTTATGTTGCCTGTAGCCATTCTACCTGCGGCAGGTTTGCTGCTCGGAATTGGTAACATGCTGGTTAATCCAGATTTCTTGCAATATGTAACGGCGCTCGACACCCCTTGGGTGAACTCGATCGCAACAATTATGATGAACGCAGGTCAGATCGTATTTGATAATCTGGCATTGCTGTTCGCCGTCGGCGTAGCTGTCGGATTGGCTGGTGGCGAAGGCGTTGCAGGTCTTGCAGCGATCATCGGTTACCTGGTCATGAATGTTACATTAGGATCTGCAGTAGGTGTTACTCCGGCAATGATCGGTGAAGTACCGGGTTATGCCAGCATCTTGGGTATCCCAACATTAAGTACAGGCGTGTTCGGAGGTATTATCATAGGTATTGCCGCCGCGCTGTGTTACAATCGATTTTTCAAAATCGAACTGCCGTCTTACCTCGGTTTCTTTGCAGGTAAACGTTTCGTTCCGATTATCACTTCGGTTGTATCCCTCTTAATCGGGTTGCTTCTGGTGATTATCTGGCCACCGATTCAAAATGGATTGAATGCTGTATCTCACTTCATGGTAGATACAAGCCCGACATTGTCGGCATTCATCTTCGGAGTTGTGGAACGGTCATTAATTCCGTTTGGTCTTCACCACATTTTCTACTCCCCATTCTGGTTTGAGTTCGGTGAGTATGTGAATAAAGCCGGAGATGTTATTCGTGGGGATCAGAAGATTTTCTTCAGCCAGTTACGTGATGGCGTTGCTCTCACAGCAGGAACATTCCAAGTTGGTAAATTCCCGTTCATGATGTTTGGTTTGCCAGCAGCGGCACTTGCGATGTACCATGAAGCAAGACCGGAGCACAAAAAGTATGTTGCAGGTATCATGGGTTCAGCTGCACTGACCTCGTTCCTGACAGGTATCACAGAACCACTTGAATTCTCGTTCCTGTTTGTAGCACCAATCCTGTTTGCAGTACACTGTATCTTTGCAGGTTTGTCTTTCATGACCATGCAAATTCTGGGTGTAAAGATCGGTATGACCTTCTCCGGTGGGTTCATTGACTTCCTGATCTTCGGGATTATTCCGAACCGTACACCTTGGTGGGACGTTATTATTGTCGGATTGATTCTTGCGGTGATCTATTACTTCGGTTTCCGGTTTATCATTCGCAAATTTAATCTCAAGACACCTGGACGAGAGGATGCAACGCCTGAAACCGAATCTGGCGGAGGCTCTGGTTCAACGGATGATCTGCCCCATAACATTCTCGAAGCTTTCGGTGGCAAAGAGAATATCAAACATCTGGACGCTTGTATTACTCGTTTGCGGATTGAAGTTAATGAGAAATCCAATGTGAAAAAAGATCGTTTGAAACAATTGGGTGCATCTGGTGTACTTGAAGTGGGTAATAATGTTCAAGCCATCTTCGGAACACGTTCTGACACGATCAAATCTCAAATGCAGGATATTATTGCAGGAAGAACACCAGCACCAACGCCAGCAGCTGCCAAACCAACTCCTGAAGAGGAGAAGGCACAAGGTGAGCAAGGCGAGCGCATCGTTGCTGAGGATATCGTCATGCCAGTCAATGGTGAATTGCTGGACATTACAAATGTACCTGATCCGGTCTTTGCTGAGAAAATGACAGGTGATGGATTCGCAATTTTGCCACATGATGGTACGATAACTTCTCCTGTGTATGGTAAAGTGTTTAATGTATTTCCAAGCAAACATGCCGTGGGCATCATGTCCGATGGAGGCAAGGAAGTGCTTGTTCATATAGGTGTTAATACGGTGAAGCTGAAAGGTCAAGGCTTTAACGTACTGGTACAGGAAGGTGATCTGGTATCGGCAGGTCAGCCGATTATGGAAGTGGATCTGGAGTATGTCAAAGCAAACGCTCCTTCGATCATTTCACCAGTTATTTTCACCAACCTGCCAGAGGGCTCCACAGTAACTCTGAAGAAGAGCGGAGTGCTGAAAGTTGGCGAACAGCCAATCATTGAGATAAAATAAGAAGTGTTACGACAATGGCAAGCAAGTGTAAATATATGCAATGCCTAAACCAAACTACTGAAAGTGAGATGATTGTAATGCAACAAACATTCAGAATTACAGACGAAGATGGTATCCACGCACGTCCGGCGACAGCCCTGGTAAATACAGCAAACAAATTCAAAGGTGCAGAATCCTTTGCAGAAGCTAACGGTAAAAAAGTAACTTTGAAATCCATTCTGGGTGTTCTTTCTCTCGGATTGGAACAAGGCGACACCATCAACATCATCGTTGAAGGCGAAGGCGAAGCTGAAGCTCTTCAAGCTTTGACTGACGTTATGGTTAACGAAGGGTTGGGCGAAATTAATGCTTAATGTCTCCGGGATCGCGGCTTCGGCGGGTATTGCTATCGCCAAGGCGTTTATCTTGGAGCATCCTGACTACTCTGTAGAAAAACGCCAAATTAACGACGTTGACGCAGAGATCGCGAAACTCGACTCAGCTCTGGGTAAATCCCAGGCTGAGCTTGAGGCGATCAAAGAGCGCACTTTACAAGAGCTTGGCGAGAAAAAAGCAGAGATTTTTGCTTCGCATTTGCTCATTTTGAATGACCCGGAACTGATTGATCCGGTTAAAGCTAGAATTGCGGATGACATGATCAATGCAGAATTTGCTTTGAACGAAACGGCATCGCAATTTATCTCCATGTTTGAGAACATGAAGAGTGCTTACCTGCAGGAACGTGCTGCAGATATGCGTGACGTTACCAAACGTGTGCTAAATCACTTGCTTGGTATCGACTTCATGAGTCCGGCTGAGATCAACGAAGAAGTGATCGTGCTTGCGGAGGATCTAACACCTTCCGACACGGCTCAACTGAACCGTCAATTTGTTAAAGGTTTTGCAACCAACATTGGTGGTCGTACTTCTCACTCGGCGATTATGGCTCGCTCTCTTGAGATTCCAGCTGTTGTTGGAACCAAGGACATCTTGGCTCAAGCGAAACAAGGCGATATGATCATTGTTGACGGTCTGGATGGTCACGTACTGGTTAACCCTACTGATGAAGTTATTGCTGAATACCGTGCCAAACAGGAACAGTATGATGCACAACGTGCAGAGTGGAGAAAACTTCGTGATGAGCCAACGGTAACGGTGGACAACGTTCATGTTGAACTTGCAGCCAACATCGGTACACCAAATGATGTAACGGGTGTTCTGGAGAACGGTGGCGAGGCTGTAGGCCTGTACCGTACCGAGTTCTTGTACATGGGCAGAGACAAGCTCCCTTCCGAAGACATTCAGTATAATGCTTACAAAGCGGTACTGGAAAAAATGGAAGGTAAACCTGTTGTTGTTCGTACACTCGACATCGGTGGAGACAAAGAGCTTCCATACCTGGATCTGCCAAAAGAAATGAATCCATTCCTCGGCTTCCGCGCAGTTCGTCTGTGTCTGGACCGTCTGGATATCTTCCGTACACAATTGCGTGCATTGCTGCGTGCAAGCGTACATGGAAACCTGCGTGTCATGTTCCCGATGATCGCAACACTCGGTGAATTCCGTGAAGCAAAAGCTGTCTTGCTCGAAGAGAAAGACAAGCTGGTTGCTGAAGGTATTACTGTTTCTGACAGCATTCAACTCGGAATCATGGTCGAAATTCCTTCGACTGCAGTTCTGGCGGATCAATTTGCCAAAGAAGTGGATTTCTTCAGTATCGGAACGAACGATCTGATTCAATATACAATGGCTGCTGACCGTATGAACGAACGAGTGGCTTATCTGTACCAACCTTACAACCCAGCCATTTTGCGTTTGGTTAAAATGGTTATCGATGCAGCGCATCGTGAAGGCAAATGGGTTGGCATGTGTGGTGAGATGGCAGGAGACGAAACAGCAATTCCATTGTTGCTTGGTCTTGGATTGGATGAGTTCAGCATGAGCGCAACCTCCATTCTGCCAGCTCGTAGTCAGATCACCAAGTTGTCCCGTGCGGATATGCAGGAATTGGCTGCTAAAGCTCTGGATATGCAAACGGCTGAACAAGTTGTTGAATTGGTTCAAAGCATTCAAGCGTAATTTTGCCGGGGTTTCCTCCGGATTTGAGGTTTTTTCTTTTTCCGATAATGAGCTGCATTGATGCAGCGATATTGCCGGTATCCGCGATTCATTGTGGATACCGGCTTTTTTTGTTGCGTAGATGTATAGGAAATAAAGGGGAGTACGAGGGAAAAGTCCTGTAATGTTTAACCAAAAAATGCTCTCACTGGTGTAGTTAACATCAGCAAGAGCATGGACAAGAAACTCACTTAGTTTTAACTGCAAGCGCAGTTCAGTACAGGTTTGCGAGCGGCGGTGGTTTCATCCAGACGGGTGACCGGTGTTCCGTAAGGTGCGTTCAGGACTAATTCTGGTGTCTCTTCCGCTTCTTTGGCAATCCGTATCATCGTATCAATGAACCCATCCAGCGTTTCTTTACTTTCGGTTTCTGTCGGCTCGATCATGATGCATTCTTCGACGTTGAGCGGGAAGTACACGGTTGGTGGATGATATCCAAAATCAAGCAGTCGTTTGGCAACATCAAGTGTGCGTACACCATATTGCTTCAACCCCCGTCCAGACATGACAAATTCATGTTTACATACGCCCGGATACGGAATCTCGTAGTAAGGGGCGAGACGGGCCATCATATAGTTGGCATTCAGTACCGCGCATTCAGAGACACGGCGTAAGCCTTCCGGTCCATAGGTGCGAATGTAAGCATAGGCACGTACCAATATACCGAAGTTACCGTAGTAGGCTTTCACCCGGCCAATGGATTGATCGCCTTCACGATCGAATGCATACATACCGTCATCATTTTTGATCACCATCGGCTTAGGCAGGAACGGAACCAGACGGCTCTTCACGCCGACGGGTCCGGCGCCAGGTCCACCACCGCCATGAGGCGTACTCATCGTTTTGTGCAAGTTCAGATGCACCACGTCAAAGCCCATATCACCCGGACGGGTAATGCCCATAATGGCATTGGAGTTCGCGCCATCGTAGTATAGCAAACCACCAGCCTGGTGTACGATGGATGCAATTTCCTGAATGTCTTTCTCGAACAAACCAAGTGTATTCGGATTTGTCAGCATCAATGCCGCCGTATCCGAACCGACGGCTGCACGGAGTGCATCCAGATCAACTAGTCCGTCTGCCCGGGATGGAATCGTCACAGTTTCAAATCCTGCAACGGTAGCACTTGCCGGGTTGGTCCCGTGAGATGAATCGGGCACGATGACTTTGGTACGTTGTTCGCCACGACCTTCGTGGTAGGCACGAATCATCATAAGTCCAGTCCATTCTCCATGGGCACCAGCGGCTGGTTGCAGAGTCACAGCGTCCATACCTGTCAGACCTGCAAGGTCGTTTTGCAACGTATATAACAGTTCAAGAGCACCTTGAATGCTGGATTCATGCTGGTACGGATGGATTTTGGCGAAACCGTTATAACGTGCAACATCCTCATTAATCTTTGGATTGTATTTCATCGTACAAGAGCCCAGTGGGTAGAATCCGTTATCTACACCGAAGTTGCGACGGGATAGCGCAGTATAATGTCGAATAACATCTATCTCGAACACTTCCGGCAGTGCCGCTGCTTCCGAACGGAGCATTTCCCGGGGAATCAACGTATTGGCGGCCTGACGAGGAACGTCACATTCTGGCAAGGAATAAGCGACACGCCCCGGGCTGCTGAGTTCAAAAATCAATGATTGTTCCGGAGCAGGAGATAAGGTCTGTGCACTAAATGTTGTATCCGTCTCAGGTTGAACCGAAGTGGAGACAGAGGTACCTGTTTCCGATTGTCCCTGTACCGATGTTGTCGTTGTCGTCGTTTCCTGAGTCACAGCGATCCCTCCAATGCTCGTGCGAATTCGTCAATCTCTTCCTTACTGCGTCGTTCGGTAACAGCAATCAGCATATGTCCGGCAAGCTCTGGATAATCACGTCCAAGTTCGTAACCACCAATGAAGCCCGCATCCAGCAGTTTCAATTGAAGAGCATCCACGTCTGTTCCCTCAGGAAGCTGAATAACAAACTCATTAAATGTTGGTGCATTAAAAGTAAGGCTAACTCCAGGAATCACAGTTAATGTATTCAGGGTGTAATGACTCTTTTGCAGGTTCAGATCCGCTACATCGATCATTCCTTGTTTCCCCATGATGGACATATAGACAGATGCGCTGAGTGCCAGCAAAGCCTGGTTGGAACAGATGTTGGATGTCGCCTTTTCGCGGCGGATATGCTGTTCACGTGCTTGCAGTGTGAGTACAAAACCACGTTTGCCGTTGCGATCCGTGGTCTGGCCTACAATTCGGCCAGGAATTCGGCGCATATGAGGCTGGGACACGGCGAAATATCCGCATGTCGGACCGCCGAGTGAAGCGGCGATGCCGAGGGGCTGCGCATCACCTACAACGATGTCGGCACCCAGCTTGCCTGGGGCTTCCAGCAGACCCAGCGATAGCGGGTTGGCACTTACAACGAGCAGGCCCTTGTGCGCATGCACCAGATCGGCAGCCTGCTTTACATTTTCCACGGCACCAAAGAAGTTTGGACTCTGGATCATGACAGCAGCGGTATCGTCGGATATGGCTGCTTGCAGGGCATCCCAATCAGTGACGCCATCCTTATAACCAATCTCGACAATCTCCAGACGGAGTCCGTGCGCATATGCCTGCAATACCTGACGGGCTTCCGGATGAACGGTACGGGATACGATGAGCTGTTTGCGACGAGTTGCTGCTGCGGCGAGATTACCGGCTTCCGCAAAAGCTGTTGCGCCGTCATACATGCTGGCATTGGCTACAGCCATACCGGTTAATTCACAGATGTAGGATTGAAATTCGAAAATGGCCTGTAGTTCACCTTGGCTGATCTCAGGCTGATAAGGTGTGTAGGCAGTGTAAAACTCGGAACGGGAAATGACATGATTGATGACGGAAGGAACATGATGATCATATATGCCAGCGCCGAGGAAGCTGGCGTGTGTTTCGAAATTGGCGTTGGCGCCGGCTTGTTTGGACATGTGACGTGTCAGCGCATATTCATCAAGTTTGGAGGATACGGGCAGCTCGCCCTGATAACGAATCTCCTGCGGAATGTCCTGAAACAGATCCTCCAGCGTACCCACACCAATGGTTGCGAGCATGGCGTTCTGATCTTGCTCAGTCATGGGAATGTAACGGTGCTTGCTCATGCTTGATCAGCTCCTTGAGTAGGTGTCTTCGACGTACGTGTCCGTTTATGAAAAGGGGTCTTCACGACCTCGGCTTTTAATTTCTTGCCGCGAATCTCAATCTCAAGCGGGGTTCCCAGCGCAGCGTATTTGCTGTCGATGAGGGCAAGCCCCAGATTACGCTTCAATGTAGGTGATTGCGTGCCTGTTGTCACTTCACCGATCTGTACGCCTTCGGCGTAAATCGGATAGTGGGGGCGGGGAATACCGCGCTCCAACACTTCGATGCCGACCAGTTTGCGGGCGGGCCCGTCAGTTTTTTGCTGTAACAAGGCTTCGTGTCCGATAAAAGGTCCGGCATTCAGCTTCACAAACATACCTACGCCAGCTTCGAGTGGAGAGATAGTTGCCGACAATTCCTGTCCATACAGAGGGAGCTTTGCTTCAAAGCGCAGTGTATCCCGAGCACCGAGGCCTGTGGGTACAAGTCCGTGACCTTCACCGGCTTGCATTAACCCATTCCAGACCACAGCGGCCTGATCTGCAGGAACATATAGCTCAAAGCCATCTTCACCGGTATAACCGGTACGGGACAACAGTAATTTTACTCCACATACTTCAGCATCCTGCACAAAACGAAACGGTTCAATCGAGCTTACATCCGTATCTGTAACTTTTCCGATAATGTCTACAGCCAGTGGACCTTGCAAGGCGAGTAGCGCCGTCTGCTCCGAATCGTTGGTCATGCTTACGCCGGGAATCAAGTGCTCTTGCAGCCACGCCCAATCCTTGTCGATGTTGGAGGCGTTAACCACAAGCATATAATGCTGATCTTCCAGCTTATACACGAGCAGATCATCCACCACACCGCCATCTGGATAACACATCAGGGTGTACTGGGCTTGATCGGGAACCAGCGTGGTCACATCATTGGTCATCATTTGTTGCAAAAACGCTTCAGCCTGCTCACCCTGTACCGTGAATTCGCCCATATGGGATACATCGAACAGTCCCGCGCGCTCGCGTACCGCTTCATGTTCTTTCTGGATTCCGCTAAATTGTACCGGAAGCTCCCAGCCTCCAAAATCAATGCACCGTACGCCTTCGTATTGCTGATACAGTGGGAAGAGTGGTGTTCTAAGCAAATCGGACATCAAATCACCTCGTCATGGGCCGTGAGCCGGCCGGATATACAATCGTGGATCAATGAACCAGGGTATTTTTAAATTTCCAGCTAGATAATTTCATCACATAAGTATGGTAAGGCAGCTATGGCAGCGCCGTTCTACATCCTGTTTTTCGTTTTTTGGGAAAAAGGAAAAGGACAGGCCAAAGAATCGGCATGCCAAGTAGCACGCTGTATTCTAAGGCTCTGTCCCTTGTACCTGAGAGTTACCCCGCTGCGTTGTGCAGCAGGTTTCCCCTTGGGTGATCATAACGCCCGCACAGGGCGAATAGATGCTCTCCAGAGTTGCGTCCCGTAAAAGTCCTTTTGCCTGAGAGATTCACCTCCGCTTATCGGTGGTTTACTCCTTCGGCGTTACCTCATGTACATCCCGAATCGGGTGTCACGGGTAATCTCTCCCTTTACATTCATCCGCGGGTATTACATAGTCCAATAAACATATTTACTCTTTTCATTAAAACGTGAATCCACTACCGATGTCAAGAACGATATCATAGATAACAATTTAAAACCGAATATTTAATCTGTTTTCTATGTTATTGTTCGTGTATTTATAAAGAGTGCGCTTACTATTCTAATATTCACCAGTATATGAAGAAAGAGTGTAATCCGGTTACAGGATTTAGAGGTGTTCAGTAAATAAATTGTGAGGTATATTGACATTTGATTCATAAATATCATACGCTATGTTCTGGGAAAAAGGTTAAGGTCAAAGAACGCATGCACTCATTTAATGAAAAGCGAGGCGGATATCGATGAGCGAATTGAAAAGTGATTTCCTGTACAGTGAAGAGCATGAATGGGTGCAAACCGTAGGGGAGGATACTGTACGTATTGGCATTACCGAGTTCGCACAGCATCAGCTGGGTGACATTGTGTTTGTGGAACTGCCTGACCTTGAAACCAATGTAAAAGCAGAAGATAGCATTGGAACGATCGAATCGGTCAAAACGGTTTCGGACTTGTTCTCTCCCGTCACAGGTTCAATTATTGCAGTTAATGATTCGTTGCAGGATTCCCCTGAACTTGTGAACAGCTCTCCTTACGAGGAAGGCTGGATGATTGAGATTCGTGTTGAGGGAGATCTGACAGCAGCATTGTCTACATTGATGAATGCAGACGCGTATCGGAAACATACGGAAGAATAGTTTTAACGAACTTGTACTTATTAACATATATTTTATAACCAAATGATATGAGCTTCATATTGTTTCGACCTGTGTGAGCCTGATGCTTGCACGGGTTTTTTGTGCTTTCCAAGAATGGTTTTGAATGTGGATTGAAGCAGATTGTGGATGTAAATCACCTGATTGGACCAAGCTATAGGTTAGAAAATGATTCTGGAAATGATAAAAGTCATAGGCAAGAAAAGCCTTGTGTATCAATGGGTTCAGGCATTATGCATCGATTAAAACGATTACATAACCTAATGTTGTCATCATTGTTCATGACGAAAGTACGCTTTCATTTCATTGAACAGGAGAGCATTCTCGCTTAGGATTACAGCAGGGGAGAAATGATACCCCTTTCATAAATCATAATCACTTGATCCAAGGAGGATAATACAATGAGTAATTTGGACCAATCGTCCAATTCCAAAGGTGGGCTACGGGTAGGTGTGCAACGTTTTGGCCGATTCCTGAGTGGTATGGTCATGCCGAATATGGGAGCGTTCATCGCCTGGGGATTAATTACAGCCATGTTCATTCCAACAGGCTGGTTCCCTAACGAGACACTAGCACAGCTAGTTGATCCGATGATCAAATATTTGCTGCCACTGTTAATCGGTTACACCGGGGGTACGATGGTGCATGGTCAGCGTGGTGGTGTCGTGGGTGCCATTATGACCATCGGGGTCATCGTGGGTAGTGATATTCCGATGTTCCTCGGTGCCATGATTGCCGGACCACTGGCAGCATGGATCATCAAAAAGTTTGATAAATCCATTGAAGGTAAAATTAGAGCCGGATTTGAAATGCTGGTTAACAACTTCTCAGCCGGTATTATTGGCGGGATCTTGGGGATTTTTGCGCTACTGGGCATCGGGCCTGCTGTAGAAGCGATTAGCAAAGTATTGTCTGCCGGGGTACAAGGCTTAATGAATCTGGGCTTGTTACCGCTGGTCAACCTAATCATTGAACCAGGTAAAGTATTGTTCCTGAACAATGCAATCAACCACGGGATTCTGACACCGATTGCAACAGATCAAGCAAGAGAATTAGGGCAATCCGTGTTATACATGCTTGAATCGAACCCGGGTCCGGGACTTGGTATCTTGCTTGCTTACTGTTTCTTCGGACGCGGAATGGCCAAATCTTCTGCACCGGGTGCTGTTATCATTCATTTCTTCGGGGGAATTCATGAGATCTACTTCCCTTACATTTTGATGAGACCGATTCTGATTCTTGCCGCAATTGCGGGTGGCGTCGCAGGTACATTAACATTCATGCTCACTGGAGCAGGACTTGTTTCGGCACCATCACCGGGTAGTATTATCGCGTATTTCCTCTTAACACCAAAAGGTGGATACCTGCCGATGCTCGCAGGGGTGCTTGTAGCAGCAGTCGTATCCTTCCTGGTTGCAGCAGTGTTGCTGAAAACGGGTAAACAAAAAGACGAAGATCTGGAGTCCGCATCCAGTCGGATGAAAGACATGAAGAGTCAAGGAACCGTGCCAAGCGCTGGTATTACGGCTAATCAACGAGAAGCAGACAGAGTCGCAGATATGGCTTCTTCTACAGTGAAAACAGATGTGAAGAAAATTGTCTTCTCCTGTGATGCAGGCATGGGGTCGAGTGCCATGGGCGCTTCCATTCTACGTAAGAAGATGAAGGCAGAGGGGATTGACGTTACGGTGACCAATACGGCTATCAGTGATATCCCACCGGATGCAGATGTGGTAATTACACAACAAGTATTGACCGATCGTGCCCGCTCCGTAGCGCCGAACGCAGAACATATATCCATCGACAACTTCCTAAAAAGCCCGGAATACGATGCGCTCGTTGAACGTCTAAAGTAATTGCACGCATTCGTTTTCCCTGAGCCGGAGGCTGAGATATGAGTATTACCAAAAGACAACGTGAAATCGTGGAGTTTCTGCTGGAGCATCCACATGAAGTCACTGCCGGCGAAATCGCCGTTGAAGTAAAGGTCAGTACCCGAACGGTTCACCGGGAGCTGCAAATGATTGAACAATGGCTTGAACCTTTGGGCATGAGGCTGGAAAAAAAATCAGGAACCGGTATCCGAATCGATGCCAGTTCCGATGATCTGGCTGTATTGCGCAAGCAACTAGAGGGTAAAGAATATGTAGAGTTTACGCCAGAAGAGCGTAAGCTCTTCATGCTTTGCATCTTGCTGGATGAACCGGAGCCTGTAAAGTTACTCGCCTTGGCTTCGGATCTGAAAGTGACCGTATCCACCGTAACCACGGATCTGGACGATCTGGAGTCACGGATCCGTCAGGCGGGACTAAAGCTGGTTCGCAGACGTGGATATGGCGTCAAGATTAACGGAAGTGAGAAAATTCATCGCACAGCCATAGCTGCACTTGCTCTCGAATTTTTGGATGAGTCCGACCTGTTCGGAAGACAGCCAGAACAAGGGGGCTCCGTCGTAAACCAAAAACTGTTGGATATGATTGGACACGGTGATGTGCTTACGGTCGAAAATGCGTTATGGCAACCAGACATCGAATGGCTGGAGAACATCCCGGAACGCCAATACATGAAGCTGCTGATTCAATTATCCGTCGCGGTTGTACGTATTCGTAAAGGCTTTGGCATTGGCCGTATGTCTCCACAAGAGAACACGGGAGATAAAGTTGCAGAGCAAGATGAGATGAAGGTTCCACCTTATATGGCTTCCCGCTTGTGTGGTGTGTTATCCACCCAACTGGGACTGACATTCTCCCAAGATGAGCAAGCTTATTTTCACAGACTATTAATTGAGACAGAGCAGCGGATTCACTCTTCACGGCTGTTGCCAATAGACGACTTGATATTACTGGACAGGGTACATTCACTGATTGATCAGATGCAGGCGAGAACACATTATGCCTTTCATGAGGATCGGTTGCTTCGTGAAGGTCTGCTTGGTCATATGCAACCTGTAATGGAGCGAATTGAAGGGCAACAGATGATTCGTAATCCGCTACTGCAGCAGATTCGCAAGGATTATGATTCACTCTTCGAAGAAGTCAAACAATCCGTGCATCAAGCTTGGCCAGGTACTGACGTTCCGGATGAGGAAATTGGTTTCTTAGTCATGCACTTTGGCGCTTCCATCGAGAGGTTACGTGCATTGAAACGGGAGATCAGGGCCATCATCGTGTGTACAAGCGGAATCGGATCATCACGCATGCTTTCCAGCCGATTATCCAAGGAGATTCCCGAAATTCGGATCATGGACAGCGTGTCCTGGTATGAAGCTGCCCGGATGCCTACAGATCAATATGATCTGGTCTTATCCACTGTTGATCTGCCGATGGATGAGCATCAGTATTACAAAGTAAGTCCACTGCTTACGGCGGAAGAGAGCGAACGTCTGCGTCATTTTATCCGAACAACAACATTACAACAACAGCATAATAAGCCCCGTGAAATAGAGGTTCAGACGACAAGTCGTTATTCTGACCCTGACGGAATGGAAGCTATTTTAGTTGAGATCGTCCGAATTATTGGAAAGTTTCAGGTGTATCCGCTGGATAACCAAGATATCGGATTCTATAAAACGGTGTATGCGATGTGCAACGTACTCCATGGATCTGGTGTGTTGAGGGAACCGGAGGAGGTCGCAAAACGGTTGGAGGCACGTGAGGCAGTGGGGAGTCAGAAGATTCCCGGCACAAGACTTGCGCTGTTTCATACACGCAGTGAGGGGATCTACAGGCCGTCCATTAGCTTGTTTCAGCTCACTGAGCCACTCCTTCGTACGCCGGATGATCCGGCAGGAGTTACCCATGTCCTCTTGATGCTCGGTCCCAGAGAATTATCCAAGGAAAGCCTGGAGGTTCTCAGTGAGATCAGCGCCCTGTTATTACAGGAAGAAATGATTACATTGCTGGAAAAGGGAATCAGGGATGAACTCATTCATTACCTGTCCCAGGAACTCGTTGGATTTTATCGCAGTAAAACCGAAATTGGAGGTCAACCATTATGAGTATGTTAACAACAGATAAAGTCATCATGAATGCGACGGCTCAGGATAAATACGAAGCGATTCGCATGGCAGGACAGATTCTGAAGGATGCGGGACATATTACCGCTGATTACATTGAGAAGATGATTGAACGTGAAGAGATTGTCTCAACCTATGTAGGGAACGGCCTTGCGATCCCACACGGTACAAAGGAATCCAAAGCTTTCATTTTATCCACAGGTATCTCTGTCATTCAGTATCCACAAGGTGTTGATTTTGGCGAAGAAAAGGCTTATATGGTCATTGGTATCGCGGCTCAAGGCGGGGAACATATGGAGATCTTGACTAGCATTGCGGTGATCTGTGCTGAGGATGAGAATATGGAGGCCCTGCGTCTGGCGAAAACAGCCGAAGAAGTTATCGCTATTCTGGAAAGTGAAATGGAACTATGAAGGCTCTACACTTTGGCGCAGGTAACATTGGACGTGGGTTCATTGGATTGATTCTCTCCCGTGCAGGGTATGAGGTGATTTTCTCCGACGTGAATCAGGACTTGGTAGCAGCTCTTCAGGAGCAGGGACAGTACACGGTGGAACTGGCTAACGAGAGCAAGGATCAGGAGACCGTTACAGGTGTAAACGCAATCGATGGGACTCAGCTAGAAACGGTTGCCCAAACTGTGGTGGAAGCTGATCTGATTACAACCGCAGTGGGTGTGGGCGTGTTAAAACATATTGCACCAGGGATTGCGAAGGGACTTGAGAAAAGACTGAATTCCGGTCCTGCTCAAAACCCTCTTCACATTATTGCTTGCGAGAACGCCATTGGAGCCAGCACACAATTGAAAGAGCATGTATATGCTCTGCTTGATGAAAAAGTACGTTCCCTTGCAGATCAGTATGTTTATTTTCCAGATTCAGCCGTAGACCGGATAGTGCCTATTCAGCATCATGAAGATCCGTTGCATGTACAGGTTGAGCCTTTTTACGAGTGGGTAGTTGATCGTTCCCAGATGGCTCCTGCATTCAAACCGGTTGAGGGCATTGTATATGTCGATGATCTGGAGCCGTATATCGAACGGAAACTGTTCACTGTTAATACAGGACACTGCGTTGCAGCATATATCGGTAATGTGCACGGGTATGACACGATTCAAAAGGCTATTGCCAACGAGAAGGTGAAATCGATTGTCTACGGTGCTTTGCAGGAAACTGGAAAAGTTCTGGTGAAGCGTTTTGCATTCAACCCGGAAGAACATGAGCAGTATATTGTCAAAATATTGGGACGGTTTGTCAACCCGTATCTCACCGATGAGGTCACTCGTGTTGGTCGTTCCCCGCTGCGCAAGTTGTCCCCAAATGATCGTCTGGTTCGCCCGGCCCTTCAGGCATATGCGGATGGAACTGATACGACTTATCTGGCTATGGGTATGGCAGCAGCCTGCAAGTTCGATGTCTCCGATGATCCGGAAGCAGTTGAACTACAGGACATGATCCGCGAGAAGGGGATTACAGCTGCGCTCCACCATTATACGTCCATGGATGAGCATCATCCGGTGCTTGAACAGGCTGTTGCCCAGTATAACCAAATGTAAGAACAGTGGTAGCAAGCTAACAGTATTGATGAGGCATAATGAAGAAGAGCCATACAGTTATTAACTGTGTGGCTCTTCTTTTGGTTGGCGTTTATCGGCATAGTCGTCCAAACAGCGTTGACATATGCAGGATTTTCGGCGCTGCTCTGGCGGAATGCGGTCAAACACACCCTCGGGGAAAGTAGCCCGGTTACACCAGCATTCCGAATGAGGATGTCCTGCGGCATAGGAACAGCGATTAGCTTCCCCGCATAATGGGCAGACAAGAACATCGATATGGATGTGCTCTTGATCGTCTTGTTCTGCAGACATACAGTTCTTCCCTCCCTGTGGAATAGCTACGAGCTGAAGTTAAACATACTGGTCCCAGTATAACAGAAATGTGCTTCTGATTATGGATTTCACTGTGTATATATGACTTCCAGTTCACTACATCTGTTTCTCCCATCGGCTATTCTTCAGGCGGTAATTCGATTTGGAGGCCTTCCACATGTTTGCGTCCCATCAACTTACGTTTCTTTCGATTTTCCTTTGTTTCTAGCACAATGTCCAAGTCATAATCTTCACCCGGATAAAGCTCATCGGCAGATATATGCAGGGTCAGGCGTTTCTTATGGATTTTGACTTTGCGTCCCCGCAGCATGACCCCGATATTTCCACGGCTATCCTCCACATCACAGACGATGCCCGACTGATTGAGATAGGCCGCATACACCCGATCTCCTTTGCGAAAAGTTTTGGCAGGAGCAAGAGAATCCGACTCTCTGGTTGTTGTCTTTTTGTGGTGACCGACTGGATCCTTTGACTGTTTCGACTGGTTTCTCCTGGATAACTCTGCTGGGCCGTCTGATTCTGGTACAGAACGATCAGGCGTCAGGACCGGAGTTTCCGAAGGAGGTGACGTGAACCCTAATGTACGTTCTCTCGAAATACTTTGATCGGACAGGGACTTGGATCGCTCGATAATTCGCTGTGGCATGCCCAGCTTTAATGCGATGGAGTAAGCATAACTCTCACCAGCTTCTCCGATACGCAATCGATACAGTGGCTGGAGAGATACGGTGTCAAATTCCATGCGGGCATTTTCAAATCCTGGGGTGGCAGCAGCAAAATGTTTGATTTCACCAAAATGTGTTGTCGCCACAACGGTTGCTCCGCGGCTATGAAGTTCCTCCAGCATGGCGATGGACAGTCCAACACCTTCACCGGGATCTGTGCCGGAAGCCATCTCATCAATGAGCACAAGAGTTGATGTATCAGCCTGTTCCAGTATGCCAATCATATTGCGAATATGTGCGGAAAATGTACTGAGCGCTTGTTCCAAACTCTGCCCGTCACCAATATCAACTGCTACCTCGTTATAAACAGCCATCTCGCCACCTTCCTCGACCGGAATAAGCAAACCTGATTGCATCATCAAGGTTAACAAACCAAGAGTTTTGAGTGCGACCGTTTTACCCCCGGTATTGGGGCCAGTAATAATGAGCGACGAGTACGTTTTGCCAATGGCAAAATCAAGGGGAACCATGGAAGAACCCATGAACGGATGACGTGCACGTTGAAGGCTGATGTGGCCCTGAGTATTGACTCGAACGGTACGTCCATCCATGGTGGCCGCATATTTGGCTTTGGCAAACAGGAAGTCCAATACACCTACCGTTTCGGTGTTCAGGGCGATTTCACGGTTATATGATTCGGCCAGGGAGGTTAAATCACCGAGAATCCTCATCTCCTCTCGGGACTCCTCCGCTTGCAGAGCGGCCAATTCCATCTGCAGAGTTACTAACTCAACAGGTTCAATATATACGGTTTGCCCGCTCCCGGATTCATCCAGAACACTGCCTTTCACCTGTTTACGGAACTCTTTCTTAATGGGCAGAACCGTTCTTCCTCCCCGTTGGCTGATGACATGTTCCTGCATAATGGAGCGATGTTTACTCACCAGAGAATCAAGCTTTCGTTTCATGCGTTCCGCATTAACCGTTATTTTTTTACGAATTCGAATCAGTTCCTTACTCGCCTGATCCTGAATGCGTCCACTATGGATGCAACGCTCAATCTCACTCAGCAAAGGTTCGATCAGAATCATGGATGCTGCATAACGACTGACGGTGGGAGCAGCCCCGGATTTGCCCTCCATGTATTTCATAAGTTGTGCACAGCTCCGCAGGAACTGAGCTAGATGACTGAAGTCGCGCTCACTGAATAGATAACCCGTGCCAAGCAGATCCATAATGGTTTCCATTCCGTCGAGTGAAGGGAGGGGGATACTGGCCCCGAAGCGAATCAACGCAGCTGCTTCTGCTGTTTCTTCCAGGCGAATCTGAATCAGGTGAGCATCTGCCATCGGTTTTAGTTCTCTGGCATAACGTTTGCCCAGATAAGATAGGGCGCAGTCTGCAACATTTTTTTGAATTTGTGGATAACCCAAACTGTTTAATGTGTTTTCATTCATGCGTAATCTCTCCTTGAATTCAATTGGGATTTCAGTTGACGCGCTGAAACATATTCCTGGAAAACGCAAAAAGGGCGGAGAATGAACAAACGTCATTCTCCGCCCTAAACGTATGGGAAAGCAAAGTCCACTACAGGTCTATATTAAAAAATCCGCGCTGAACTCAGCGCGGAAATAGACCCGGACAATTACAATCCCGGAGGCGATTTATGATATCCGCTGTTCTTAACTAAGTACAGGGATCTGGCGCATCATGAAATACACGTATGCCATATGGGCACAAGCGCAATGAAAGGCCAAACTCCTGAATATGAAACTTGGTTAGTTAAGAACATTCACCGACATTAAAAATCTCTCCTTTGATTGAGGAATATGTAACCAATATTAAACTGGAAATTGGTTTGAAGTCAACCTTTAGAATAAATGAGTGGACTTGAATAAGAATGGGTTTTAAAATAACAATAGTAAATTAATCCAATGAAAGCGATTTATTTTAATAAACATACGTATAAAGGAGGATGCTCTTCTTGCCTAAGTATTTACTGCGTTTGCTCTGTTTTACCCTGATCCTCGGAGCCCTTCCGGTCATTGTTATTGGTTCGGTCTCGTATACGATTGCATCACGTGACATTGAACAGAAAGTGCGTGAGAGCAATCTTCAGATATTGCATCAGACCCAAATGAGGGTAGAACAAGTTCTGCGCAGCCTGCAATTATCATCCATCCAGTATGTTAATTCTCCCTTGGTACTACAGGCGATGAAGAAACCACTAGACAGCAGCGAGTTTCAGGAGATTCGTGATCTGACATCCGGTTTTAACAACTTGCAAGCGGTTACGAACATTGACCAAGCCTATCTGGTTAATCTGGATGAAGATTGGGTCGTGTCGATGCGTTCTTTTGGCAAATTGGATGATTTCAGCATTCGAGACCGAATTGGCTCCTACCTAAGTTATACCAACAGCCTGTTCTGGGTCACTCAGAATGCCAGTTCAGCCAAAGAAAGTGTACCTGTGTCAGCAGGTATGGGTGAACTAACACCCGAACAGGCACCTGCCCTTATATCATCGGATAATGTGGTCAGTATGGTATTCAAAATCCCGATGATACCAACCAATGTGAAACCAAAGGGATTTCTTGTGATTGATATCGCCGATACGGAACTGAGCACCTACTTGAGCCGAAATACGAATTCTGGAGATATGTACGTTCTGGATCGGGAGCAGAAGTATTTTCTGAACGACATGCAGCAAGGCGGGAAATATGACGCGCTGAATAAGGAAATTCACGAAATGGTACAAACGACGGGGCAGCCAGAGGGTTTCTTCAGTGCGGAGGTGGAAGGTAATCAAGTGGCGGTTAGTTACAGGCAATCTCCGCTCAATGGCTGGTTATACGTGTCCGTTGTATCTCTTGGACAGATTACGGCCCAGTCGCAGAAAATTGCATTGGTTACCGGTATCGCTACACTTGTCATGTTATGTGTAACGGGATTGTTCGCCATATACGGCAGTCGGCGGATGTACTCACCGATCTCCAGACTGCTGCAATTTACGAAGGGATTGGATTCCCCAGTTGCTCCGTCAGGACGCCGACAGGATGAATTTATCTATATTGAGGAGCAATTGTCAACCTTGTTCAGCTCGGAGAAAACGATGCGTGAGCAGATGAAGGGGCAGCATGTGCACCTCCAGGAGTTTTTTATGACCAAATTGCTGACAGGCAAAATCTCGGAAGAAGATTTCAGATATCAGGGAGAATTGTACGATTTCCCGACAGGGTGGGCAAGTCTTGGCGTACTCATGCTCCAGATCGATACCTTGGAAGGGACCCGATATGAGGAACAGGATCGCGATCTGCTGCTGTTTGCTGTCAACAATATGGTAGGTGAGCTACTCCCTTCGGCAGTTCGGTTCACCCCGGTCATGCTGGATGATGCTCAGGTCACCGTTCTTGCCTCCGAACTCACGGATGAGGTGAAGCTGAAGGAATGGATGCATACTCAGGCAGACTGGATTCGTGAACGTGTCGTGACTTATCTGAATCTGCCCGTAAGTATCGGCATCAGTCGTTCTTACACTTGTATCGGAGATACGCCAAGAGCGGTTCAGGAGAGCCGCGAGGCTCTGCAAGGCCGGGTAAGTCTGGGCAGCCGTATTATTTTGCATTACGAGGATATTCAGCCACGTGGTCAGATGGAGGCCGCATTGTATACCCAACTACGCATGATTGAGGATCAGCTCGCTTCTGCGCTCAAGCAAGGAGATGAAGAAAAGACTGACGCCTATTTTAAGCAATATTTGGGATTACTTGCAGACAAAAAGCTTCATTTCAGTGAATACCCCGTCATTATGGTTCAGTTATTGTCTCGTGTATATCAGCTTGTGCAGGAGCAAGGTGGGGATGTAGCCGAAGTACTGGGTGAAAAAGCATCCATGTCACATTTGCTGAAGTTGTCCACATTGGACGAAATGACCAATTGGTTCCGCAAGCGGCTGTTCCTGCCCGTCATCCGTTTCTGGCGAGAACAGGAAGAATCCCAATACATGAATATTGCGAGACGCATGATTCGCTTGATCGAGGAACGTTATGATCGTGAATTGTCGCTGGAAGCCTGTGCCGCTGAGCTTAATTTTCACCCTGTCTACCTAAGTCGGGTATTCAAGAAAGAAGCAGGAGTCAATTTTACGGAATATCTTGCAGAGTATCGTATGGAAAAAGCGAAGACCTGGTTGCAAACAACAAATCTTAAAATATCGGAGATTGCCGAGAAATTAAACTATACCAACCCAACCGCATTTATCCGTACATTTCGCAAAATCACAGGAACCACCCCCGGCAAGTACCGGGAGCAGCAGCGATAAAAACAAACCTGCTCTGCCCGCCATGGCAGGCAGGCTTTTTTATGTTCGGCTGAAGGAAGAAGACCACTTTCCTCCATGAAGTTAAGACAGGAATATGGAGGTTGAAAGCAGTTCATTATGCCTTTAGATTCTGTGAGGGGAATGAGCTAAACCCTTGCTACATAAGGAAAAATAAAAGGCTAAAACGAGAGGATAGCCAGTCATTCGTTTATCCTCCACAATGAAGACATGAATTCAGGAAGTGATATTTTGTAATCGTTTCCAATGTGGGGAGGAAGACAATATGAAAGCCGAAACGGCGGCTCGAACACGGCCCGCTACCCGCAGTGACAAAAACCTGCTGTGGAGGGACATTATCAAAAACCGGTGGCTGTATATCATGTTAATACCGGGTGTGCTTTACTTTGTTATTTTCAAATACATACCCATGTATGGCATCACGATGGCTTTTCAGGATTACACCCCTTACAAGGGTATCTTGGGGAGTGAATGGGTAGGCTTCAAACATTTCCAACGTTTCTTCGGAGAACCGCAGTTCTGGACATTATTTCGGAATACGTTTTTACTAGCCATTTATAACATTGTGTTCTTTTTCCCACTGCCGATTGTACTGGCACTCATGATGAATGAAGTTCGCCGTGAACGTTTCAAACGATTTGTACAAACTCTTGTTTATGTTCCACACTTTGTTTCCTGGGTTGTTGTTGTTGGTGTGTTCTACATGTTGTTCACAACCGAGGGTGGTGCGATTAATGAATTGCTCTATAACCTGACAGGACAAAAAGTGGCATTCCTGCTTGAACCTGGTTGGTTCCGAACGATGATTGTCGGACAATCCATCTGGAAAGAAGTTGGTTGGGGCACAATTATCTTCCTGGCTGCGCTTTCCGGTGTGGATACACAGCTCTATGAAGCTGCACGGATTGATGGTGCCAATCGCTGGCGCCAAACATGGCACATTACGCTGCCGGCCATTCGCAGTACAATCGTCATTTTGCTCATTCTGCGTCTGGGCAATTTCCTGGATACAGGCTTTGAACAGATCTTCCTGATGCTGACTCCGACGAACCGGGATGTGGGCGAGGTATTTGATACCTACGTGTACACGAAGGGTCTTACACAGGCACAGTACAGTTATAGTGCTGCTGTCGGGTTGTTCAAATCGGTTGTCGGGCTGGCGCTTGTCCTTGGTGCCAATACGATGGCCAAAAAATTCGGGGAGGAAGGCGTCTACTAACCTTTGGGTGCAGACGTTCTTCACCAGACAGGAGTGAACATTAAGATGCAACAGGATAAAACGTGGGGCAACCGGATCTTTGATATTCTCAATCATGGCTTGCTGCTGTTGATTGGAATCGTGACGGTCATCCCATTCATTTATATTTTGGCCGTCTCGTTTACCAGTCCGCATGAAGTGGCTAAGGGAGGATTTATTCTTTTTCCCAAAGAGTTCTCTCTGGCTGCGTACCGTTACATTTTCTCTACAGATACCTTGATTCGCAGTCTGGGCGTATCGATCTATATTACGGTGATTGGTACCTTCATTAACCTGCTGTTTACGTCACTTATGGCTTATCCGCTCTCCAGAAGATATTTGCGTGGACGTCAGCCCATTTTGCTCGGTGTATTGTTCACGATGCTCTTCAGTGGCGGGATGATTCCAACCTACTTTGTCGTAAAATCCTTGCACCTGACGGATACGTTGTGGTCGCTGATGCTACCGACCGCTATTAGTGCATTTAACTTGATTGTACTGAAAAACTTCTTCCAAGCCATTCCCGATGAACTGGAGGATGCAGCCAAAATTGATGGATGTAACGATGTCAGCGTATTGTTCCGGATTGTCCTGCCGTTGTCCATGCCAGCCATGGCGACATTTTCACTCTTTTACGCGGTGGCCCACTGGAACAGTTTCTTCAGCGCTGTTATCTATATCAACGATAGTGAGAAGTGGCCTGTCCAAGTCTGGCTACGTGAGATTGTCATTCTGGCACAGAGCCGAATCGGCGATACGAGTATCGAAGAGACCGAGATCCAGCCGCTTACCATTCGCATGGCAGTTATCGTATTCTCCACGATTCCGATTATGCTGGTATACCCATTCCTGCAAAAGCACTTTGCCAAAGGAGTGATGCTGGGTTCGGTGAAAGGTTGAGTCGTCAGATGGTTCAAAGTCAGTTCACTATGACTGCATAAAAAAAGGGAGGTTTTCATGTTATGAAAGCAACAAAAAAGAAAGCCGTAGCTGTCTTGAGCACACTAGCACTGGTGACAGGTTTGCTGGCAGGATGCGGATCAGACGAGGGTCAGGCTGCCGAGGGCGGCGTACAAAATGTGTCCATAGCCATTGCACAGGTGGGTGATGTGCCAAGCAAAGGCAATGAAGTTCAGCAAAAGATTGAAGCGTATACCAATACCAAACTGGATATCCAGTGGATTCCGGCTTCGGCCTACAATGACAAAATTAACGTAATGATCGCTTCAAGTGATATGCCGAAAATTGTGAAGGTGCAATATAATCCAACGGTGACCAGTGCAATGCGTAATGACGTGTTCTGGGAAGTGGGGCCTTTGCTGAAAGATTACAAAAATCTGTCGGCACAGAACGAGCGTTTCTTTGACAACATCAAGGTAGAGGGCAAAATCTATGGTGTTCCCGTATTCTCGGATATTGCGCGGGCTACAGTGATCTATCGCAAGGACTGGTTCGAGAAGCTGAATCTGAAGGTGCCAACGACACCGGATGAATGGTATGAAACGATTAAAACGCTGGCTACCTCCGATCCGGATGGAGATGGTCAGGATAATACATTTGGACTGATGCTTTTCAAAAAATACAATGAGGACCAATATTCCTTCACGACTCGCCTTGGCGTAAGCTTTGGTGCACCTAACAAATGGAAAGTCGAGGATGATGGCAGCTTCACGCCGGAATTCATGACACCGGAATATATGCAGGTGTTGGATCTGCTGAAACGTTTGTACGATGAGAAACTGCTGAACCAGGACTTTGCCGTATTCGACTCTACAGAAGCGGAGAAAAAGTATGATTCCGGTGTTGTCGGTATTCGTGTTGGTGTTGCTCAGAACGGAAAAAGTCAGCAAGAGCGTCTGTCCAAAAACAATCCGGATGGTGTGGTAGACATCGCTGGTTTGCTTGGACCGAACGGAGATCGTGTTGCAGGACAGACGGGTAACTCCGGAATTCTGGCATTCCCTAAATCAACGGTGAAATCGGAAGAAGAACTCAAGGATCTGCTCTCCTTCCTCGATAAATTGATGGACCCTGAGATGGCTACCCTGTTGATGCGTGGTATGGAAGACAAACATCACACCAAAGTGGGCGAAGATCAAGTGGAGATGAGTGACTTCGATGCATTCCAGCGTGAAGTGAAGCCTTACCGTGACAACCTTCCTTATGTGGAAGGATATAACGTACCGAAATTGAAGGATACCGAACTGGGTGAAAAAGGTACGACACTTGCCAAGGAACTGGCGGAGCACGCTGTGCCAAACCCTGCGCTGACGTTATATTCTCCAACGTATGGTGACCGTGGGGCGGATCTGGATCAGGTGATTGCCGATGCACAAACCAAATACATTATGGGCAAGATCGATCAAAGTGGCTGGGAAAAGGAAATCGAGAATTGGGGCAATGCTGGTGGAAACAAGATTCGTGAGGAATATGCCGAAGATTACAAAAAACAGGCTCAATAAAGAGCCGGAAGCGGAGGCTTGATCATGAAGGAAACACTGCAATTCACATCGGTGCGCATGGCACAGCAATTCATGGAAAGTTATCGCAACCATGAGCTGTACGCCACTTGGCATTATGAGAACGGCTGCTTTTTGAAAGCACTGGAGGAGCTGTATACACACACGGGGGAGCAAAAGTATTTTGACTACATTCGTGAGCTGATGGATCATTTCGTTCAGGAAGATGGCTCCATTCGCTCCTATACAATCGAGGAATATAATCTGGATCAGATCAATCAGGGAAAATCACTGTTCCTGTTGCATGAGAAAACGGGAGAAGAGAAGTATCGCAAAGCTGCGGAGTTGCTTATGACTCAGCTTAAGGGACAGCCACATACGAGTGAAGGCGGGTTTTGGCACAAAAAGATTTACCCTTTCCAGATGTGGCTGGATGGATTGTACATGGCTACTCCGTATCTGACCCAGTATGGCGCAGTGACGGGTGAAGAGAAGTGGTATGACAAGGCGGCTCTGCAGCTCTTGCTGGTGGAGCAACGCACACGTGAACCGCGTAGCGGTCTCTTGTACCATGCCTGGGATGAGAGCAAAGAGCAGCGCTGGAGTTCGGGAGAGACCGGATGTTCTCCACATGTCTGGAGTCGGGCGATGGGCTGGTATGTGATGGCGGTTGTGGATACCTTGGATTATCTGCCGGTAGATCATCCGCAGCGCGGACAGATTGTGGGTATCTTCGAACGGGTAGCAAACGCACTAGTGCATGTACAGGACCAGCAGACCGGACTATGGCCACATTTGTTGGATCAACCGGGACGTGAGCGGAACTATCTGGAGGCTTCCGGGACCTCGATGTTTGTCTATGCATTGGCCAAAGGTGTGCGTACAGGATATCTAAGTGGCAAGTTCAAAACGATTGCGGAAAAAGGATATCAGGGTCTGCTGCAGCATCTGCTGCAAACGGACCGTGAAGGCGTACTGTCCCTGACGCAGTGTAACGGCGGAGCCGGTCTTGGAGGAAGCCCGTATCGCGACGGGTCCTATGAGTATTATGTGACCGAGTCCATTCGGATCAATGATCCGAAGTCGGTCGCTCCGTTCATTTTGGCGGGAGTGGAGATTGAACTTTACAAGTCCAACTAACATGTACATGAGAACGTAGAGGACAGAAATAACTTGAGGAAGCGAAGCGTTCGCCTAAAAGCTTTCTGAAAGAAAGCTACATCGAAAGCATAGGCTATCCCCGGATTTTCCCCTTGTTTAGAAGGGAATCAAAAAAATCTGGGGATAACAGCGATCTGAAGGTTGTTCTGTCATCGGAGTGGTCTGTGTACATAACCTTATCCAAAAGGAGAGATGGTTCATGAGTCCAAAAGGTCCAATGTCCCGTTTAGGCGGAATCGTTGTAATTGGTGCAATGTCCGCTGGATTGCTTGCAGGTTGCGGGGGAGAAAAAGCACCTGCTGCAGGGGAAGGTAAACTTCCCATTTCCATCTCTTTAATGCAGGTAGGAGATATACCGGCCAAGGAGAACGGGATTGAAAAGAAGATTGAGGAATATACAAATACGGATGTTAATGTACAGTGGATTCCGCAGTCTGCTTTTGATGATAAGGTGAATGTTATGGTTGCTTCAGGTGAGATGCCTACCATTATGCGTGTGAATTATGTACCGACAACATTTAATGCTGCCAAAACGGGACTGTTCTGGGAACTGGGGCCTTACTTGAAGGATTATAAGAATCTTTCTGCCCAATCCGAAGCTTATTTTAACAATATCAAAATTGAAGGCAAGGTCTACGGTATTCCGAACTTCCGGGATATTGGACGGACTGCGATCGTATATCGCAAGGACTGGTTTGATACATTAAAGCTGGATATACCCAAAACGCTGGATGATTGGTATGAAGTGATGCGCTCCATTCGTAAGGACGACCCTGACGGGAATGGTAAAGAGGATACGTATGGTGCGCTGCTGTTCAAAAAATATAATGAAGGTGTCTCGTCCCCTCTGACGCGGATCGCTGTAAGTATCGGTGGCGTTAATAAATGGGGAGTGGATGATGCCGGGAAATTGACCCCGGAATTCCTGACCACCGAATATGTGGACACAATGAAACTCTTCAAGCGACTGTTCAGCGAGGGACTGATTAATAGTGATTTCCCTGCCCTGGACCCTTCCGATGCGGACAAAAAAATGGATTCCGGCCTGGTTGGCATGAAGCTTAACGGTGTGGCCCAGAACGGAAAGTCCTCTCAGCAGCGACTTACACCTAACGCTCCGGATGGGGAGATTGACGTGGCTCCTTTCCAGGGAACCGATGGTATTCGTATCGCCGGGGAGCCAGGAAACTACGGAATGCTGGTCATCCCGAAGGCATCCGTTACGGATGAGGAGCAATTGAAGCAGGTTCTTACGTTCCTGGACCAGTTGATGGATGAGGAATTGAGTACGTTGCAGCTCCGTGGATTGCTCGATGTGCACTACACCAAGACTGCGGATGGGAAAACCGAACTCAAAGATTTTGACGCTTATCAGCGTGAAGTGAAGCCATATCGCGATAATTTGTTAAGTATTGAAGGGTATAACGTAGCTGAACTGGTTGATGTTCCCATTGGTATGAAAGGTACAAAGATGGCGCGTGAGAATGAGCAGTATGCCATCGCCAATCCGGCACTCACCTTGTCTTCCGCAATCTATACCGAGCGTGGTCAGGAGTTGGATCAGATGATCTGGGATGCGCAGACCAAGTACATTATGGGGAAAATCGATGATGCTGGTTGGGAGCAGGAAATCGCAGGCTGGAGAAAAGCTGGTGGTGATCAATTGATCACGGAATTGGAAGCATCCTACAAGGAATTAAACGGGAAATAAAGCTCGCTGAAATAAAAAAAAAGGGTTGATCAAATGGAATGATATGGTTTATTCTATGAGTGAGTTCATTTTTCAATATCATAAGAAAGACCACACCCTTAAAGCATAAGGCTATGAATCTGCGGATTCATGGCCTTTTTTTGTGTTTTAGGCGAATGAAGTGGGTCTATGGAAGGAGGGGCGCACGCCTTGACGTGATGGGGATGGACGAAAAATAATACCAATAGCCTAGTATAACATGGTAGAATATTGATTATTATGGCAAATTTAGGTTTTGGTTATGAAGAGAAGTGACTAGGCTGACCAAGTAAAGCATCCCCATACTAAGGTACATAGGAGCGTGAGTAGATTGAAGAAGCAGATTGAAGGTCACGAGAAGAAGAAAAAACGGAACGGTTGGATTGTCGGGTTGTTAACGACAGCTGTATTGGTAGGAATACTATTGCCCGTTGGCCCCGTACATTTGACGTCAAAAGCGAATGCCGCATCGGGAACAAGTGACACTGCCCTTAGCAAGTTCAAGGATATCAAGGGCCACTGGGCTCAAGCAACAATTGCCAAAGCGTATGAAAAAAACTTGATCTCAGGTTACCAAGACGGAACGTTCCGTCCCAATGGCAAAATCACGCGTGGGGAATATGCGACCATACTTGCCCGTGCGACTGGACTGGAGAAGCTAGAGGGGCAGAATCCCTTTGCTGATCTCAAGGGACATTGGTCTGAAGCGGCGGTTAGCCAGCTTGTCGGACAAGGATTCATTAACGCTGGCGATTACGCCAAAGGGTTCAATCCGAATGCGGAACTGACACGTTACGAGATGATGAAATGGATTGCCAATGGACTGATTAAGTCCGGAGCCAGCTTCCAGAATGCTTTTAACGATACAAAAAATACGCTTCTCCCCACACCGGAAGTGAACCGCGGCACCATTCGTGCCGAACAGATTCCGTATCTTGCCCTTGTCCGTGGGACGGGCATTGTCGGTGGATTCCAGGATGGCACATTAAAACCAGCGGATTCCACCACTCGTGCAGAAGTATCGGCCATTTTGCTGCGTTATATGGACGTAGAAGGCACGGATGCCGGGAAATATAGTGACCTGAATGAGATGAGAGAGGTCGGCACGACGGGTACGAATTTAACGACCATTAGTAATTATAGGTATAGTTCAGGTTCGGTCATGATATCTGATTTATCAAAAGGAAATATCAATTTAAGAAATAACTCGGGTGTATTAAAAATTCATCGTTTTATCGTTGTAGACGCTACTCAAAATAAGCCGAAGGGTATTTACGCGAAGCTCTTTCTTCCGGATAAGTACGCAAGTGGCTCCTATAGGACTTTTGCAGATGTGTCATTTACATCTAACTTAGAAACCTCGAATTTAATTACATTTAACCAAGGTCTTTCGGATTCGTTAATACAATTTAATCGTCTTGATTTAGATTTGGCTAAGAAACAGAGTAATGTGACAATTCCTATGGACTCAGGAGAACTTATAAAAAAAGGATTACAGAAAAGATTTTGGACTACATCGACTTTAAGGAATAAATCTTGGTCTTATTTTTTGAAATCAGATACAGAAGGAGAATTTAAAATTCAAAGGTAGCCTTATCAGGATGGTGAGTAAGTTGTAATGAAAAAGCTTAATTATTTTTCTGCTATTATTTTAGTGAGTATATTTATTTCACAAATATTATTATTGTTAGTATTGTACGTACCTATGAACGTTGTTCATGCTGCTACAGATGAGTATGGACCTAAATCTATGAAAAACCCTCGGAAGGTTACAATATTAGCCACTCCTACTGTAGGGAGGCCAGGGGTATATTGGTACCAAGTGGATAGCGGACAATTTAGAGCTGACCATGCTGGGGGACCAACTTATGCGAATAATGCAGGGAGTTGCTCCAGTCCATTTCCTGCTGCTACAGAAGTTCCAGATAGTGTAGATTTCAGTAGATGGCCTGCAGAAAACTGGCCTGATTATAATTCCAGACGAGTAGAAGTCTCAAGTATCTTTAATGTCCGAATCCATGATGTTAATTATCAGGGGAGAGCAGATCAAGATTCATATACTGGTGTGGGAGACCCTACCCCACCTTTTCCTTCAACAATTGTTGCAATAAGAACAATTACTGGAGGGTACCATGTGCCAACCGAGAAGAGCCCTTTCGCAAATGGTGGGCAAACAACGGCGGGCTGTCCTAAATACAATGCTTCTTATTTTACACCCATGGATATCATCTGGGAAGGCGATTTGGAGGAAGAAAAAGAAATCGATGTAACCCCAGATTCAACCCTTACCCTAGGTCAAACTCAGCAGATGGTAGCCAAGGTGAAGACGAAGGGCTATGGTGCCACAGCCTTTGGTGAGGGCATCGACGTAACGCGAAGGGAAGCGGAGATCAAATGGTTTTCTTCTGACGAGACAATTGCGAGTATAGAGTTGAAAACAGGGATGTTAACGGCCGAAAGTCCGGGCACGGTCACTGTGCGTGCGATCTGGAACAATGGTACATATCTAATCTCGGATACTGCCACCATAACTGTCACGTCTGAGCCAGGACTCGTTGTAAATCTGCCGAATGCTTGTAAAGCCAATACGACATCTCTACAGGCAGAAGCCGTTCTAACCAAACCGGATCGCTCTGTTCATAAACTGACGGCTCATCCCAAATTGACGTGGCAGAGCTCGAATCCGGCTGTGGCAACGATCGGCGCAGATGGCAAAATCACGACAAAAGGGATCGTGGGTAGCACGACCATAAAAGCTCATTTTCTTGATTCTGCTCAGCAACTGAATGAACAAGGGACTCAGGTGCTTGAGGTGAAGGACTGCACAGATAATGGAGAAGGTGGTAATGATGGTGATCCGGGGGGCGACCCTGTGAACGCTTGCCCTGTGACCATCAGCCCACCGAGTAGAGGCACGGTTATTGAAGCATCGGTCATGGACCCAGCTGTTCAAGGCGTGCTGAAGGCAGACGATCGAGGAGCTGAGAAGTTTGATGTCACTCGTGGTATTCCGACTTCGGAAGATCTCTACGCTAATGTCTTAGCCAAAGGGTATCTGTTTCAGCACCGTTGGGTTAACATGACAGGAACGGTGACTTACACCGTTAAAGTGAAAAGGGTGTATCATAAAACCTGGACGATCCCGGGAAGAGCGTCTAGTGGTGAGGGGGATCCAGGAACACCTCCTGAGCCCAAAGAACTTGATGTGCCTGGGGATAAAAATATGCAAGTAACACGGACATATAGCTATTGGCAGATCGATAACCTGGAGGTATATAAGTTAAATGAGGCAAAGGTATCTAACTATGCGCTAGGCGGTTATGGTGACACCGTGACCCTGACGCCCAATGCATATACACCACCGACTTTGCAATCGGCTATGGATACAGCAGTTACCAATCATGTGAAACCTGCGCTATGTCGAGAAATTGATCTTGGTATCAAAGGGGTTCCAGGGGGTTCGGCTGAACCGCCTACGCCAGATGAAACGTCATTGTTTCAATCTGAAGCTGAAGCGGAGGTTAGAGAGAACACCGTTAATAACGACAAGGTAGTCTTTAATGGAGGGATGATTATGGATCCTGCCCCGGTGGAGAAAACAACTCCAAGACCTGGCACGATCCCCCAACCTGGCATGATCGGAGAAAATGTTCTGTACCAGAACCGTCTGACAATCAAGAACACATTGATGAACAAAGCTAACCAGCCAACCACGGGTGAGATTACGTATGGACTGCTCCCTGGCAATGTTAACGGAGGTCAGGATCAGAAGTTCCCCACTCTGGGCATCAACTCGGTGACAGTACATACTCCAGTTGTGAACTATGCCTGGGTGTCAGATGATCAGCCGCATAATCAGAAGACTACGCCTGATCCGACCAGAGCTGCACTTATTTTAGAGCGTCCGTTTATTGTACGGATCCCAACTTCAGGGCAGCATCTGGATGTAGCGAGTTACCCTGGTTATGGAAACCATGATTATGCGAAATATTTCCGGATCAAACAGGTTCGTTTTCCATTCGATGTCTATAACGGTGCCAGAAGTCAGTTTATTCCGGCCATGACATGGGTGGATATTCCGGTAAATCAGTTGGACACCCGTTTTTATCTTCCTGTATGGGTAGATGAAGGGAATTACCAAGTCGAGTTTCGTAATATCGCCGAAAATGCACCTGCAAACTTCACAGGACAACAGGATGCCAATACGAATCTGACTCATCATGTCGCAGCAGATACCGTTGCTGTAGAGGTTATCGGACGATTATATGATTTTCATATCACCGATATTTCAGACTACAACTGGGAGAATGTGTTCCGTAAGCGGATGGGCAGCCCCGAACCAACGGGTGTAAGCTACTGGACCGGAGAAAACAGTATAGACGGAGATCCCCGAGGTAATTTGGCTCCCTATGTCCTGCCAGTTCGTCCTGGCAGTCATCCGGTACAGGGGTTCCGAAATGCTGCAGTGAAGACGGGTTACCATTTCAAGTTTGATCTGAAAACCAAGGGTAATATGTTTGGGAAACAGGATGGTATCCGAATCACGCCGACGTTCTCTTTTGTGAGTAAAGATGGCACCACCCGGCAAGGAGTGGATTTATACTACCATCGAGGACAGGAACGACTCATTCGTATTGGATCGGCACAAGATTTAGAAAAACGCTTTGTTGTCCTGAACTCACGTTTGCGAAATGTCCCCGGTTCGGAGTTAGGTGATACAGCGCGTTATCAGTATACCTATGAACTGTCGGAGGAGGAACGCAATCAGGGTACAATGGCGGAACATATGGTTCGTTTCGTGGATCAGACCTCTCATCATATAACGTGGGTAGGTCGTTATGATTGGATGATTCTTCCTTCACAGATCCGTACACTCATTGGCCCAAAAACAGATATTCCATCTGGTGTTAATGTTGATCGGGCGAATGCAGCGATTCAGCGCTGGTATGGGGAATATAGCTTGCCAGCAGATGTATATGCAGTACCCAAAGGAACCGATTTAGAGCCACTTGCCAGACAAAAACAGTTGGATGAGAAGGCAATAGTATTTCTGAGAGACGGTTACATTGTGGTTAACTTCAATATCGAAACATTGCGCAGTGGCAATACGAGTGCGCCACATCTGCAATATATTCACGCACCGTTGATGAATCAATGGCAAATGGAAGGTTTGGATAACAACCCGGTAGATAATCAGGGGAGAAGCTGGCCGATGCAAGATGGGGACGTGGTTTTGTACCACGCCGATCAATCCAGCCGGAATGATTTCCAATCCCAGGTACCGCATTAGAGAGAATCGTTTTACCCATAAAGAAGGCAGGCGTCATGTGAATCTACATGACGTTTGTCTTCTTTTGTGTAATTCGGATTATGGTTGGGCAGCAGAACGGGTATAAAGGGTAAGGAGCACTCGTATCATCCATGTTCATCAATTTTCTCAACGAGAGGGGAACAACACACATGATTGAAGAGGATAAGCAGGAACTATTGATTTCAGAAGATACATACCAAGGAAGAGATTTAGGTGTCACATTAGAAGCACAAACCTGTCACTTTAAAGTCTGGTCACCGTTAGCCGTTCAGATGGAACTACTTCTATACCCACCTTTGACAGGGGGGAGCCCGGAGGAAGAGCCCAATCAACAGAAACAGCAGGCGTTACCTATGCAAAAGAAAGAACAAGGCATCTGGGTTCTGGAACTGGAGGGTGATTTAAACAGCTACCGTTACATGTACAAGCCTACTTTCGAAGATGGACATTCAACCCATGCTGTAGATCCCTACGCACGAGCAGTGACCATGAATGGAGAAATGGGTGTAATTGTCAGACTGGAGCAGACACATCCGAATGGATGGAGTGAGGATATTCGTCCGCAATTGACCAGTCCTGTAGATGCAATCTTGTACGAACTGCATGTACGTGATTTTTCCATTCATCCTTCATCTGGTATAACGAATAAAGGCAAATACATGGCTTTCACCGAGACGGGTCTGCGTGATTCGGAGGGCAACAGACTGGGGATCGATCATTTGGTTGAACTCGGGATTACACATGTGCATCTGCTGCCTGTATTTGATTTTGCGACGGTGGATGAATCCAGAGTAGATGGTGATACGTCTGATGGCTCCAACTATAACTGGGGATATGATCCGCTTCATTACAATGTCCCGGAAGGTTCCTATACATCACGTGCAGATGATCCGGAGACACGAATTCGTGAGTTCAAATCCATGGTGCTTGCCCTTCATAACAAGGGAATAGGAGTAATTATGGATGTGGTATATAATCATACGTTTGATACGGCAGGCAGCTCTTTTGAAAAACTTGTACCAGGGTACTACTATCGTCAAAACGCCGATGGAACCTATAGCAATGGCTCAGGTACGGGCAATGAGGTAGCTACTGAACGCACCATGGTTCGCAAATTTATCATCGACTCGGTCCGTTACTGGGCGGAGGAGTATCATGTGGATGGTTTTCGATTTGATCTTATGGGCCTGATCGACACAACTACGATGAAACAGCTTGCAGCGGAGTTGCACACCGAAGTGTCACCTTCCATATTGTTATATGGTGAACCATGGGGTGCACTGGATTCGCCGCTTGGAGATGATATGACTCTAAAAGGAGCGCAGCGCGGGGCGGGTTTTGCTGTGTTTAACGATAATTACCGCGGAGTGATCAAGGGAGACAGCGATGGCATGGGTACGGGATTTGCGACAGGTGCGGACGGGAAAGAAGACGAATTGTGGACTGGCGTCCGGGGAGCCATTCAGGATTTTACGGATGATCCATCCGAGACGATTAACTATGTAACCGTGCATGATAATCTCAATCTGTGGGATAAAGTCGCGCGTACACAAGGACTCCACGATACCCTGAATTTCCTCAGCTATAACGAGGATGGAAGTATTTGTGGTTGCGAGAGCGTGGAAGAGGCTGTAGAGAAGGCTAAGCCTTACCTGCAGATTGATCCGGAACACATTCTGGAGAATGAGACCGTTAGCCGTAGTTTGCTTGCCAATGGTATCGTTTTAACCTCCCAGGGTGTTCCCCTGATCGCGGCTGGAGATGAGCTGCTTCGAAGCAAATATGGGGACGCCAACAGCCATCAGAGTGGAGACGTGGTTAATGCCATACATTGGGAGCAGAAGAAGCTGTTCAAGCCGGTATTTGATTATTATCGTGGGCTGATCCGTCTTCGGCGAGAACATCCAGCCTTTCGGCTTCGTACACGGGAAGAGATCGAGAAGTATGTTCGTCTAATAGAAAAAGGCAATGGGCTGCTAGCCTATGAACTGAACGGTACAGCAGCCAGCGATTCATGGGAACATATTGTTGTTATCTATAACGCAGCAAAAGAAAACCGTGACATCGCTGTTCCCACAGGGACATGGAATGTGATTGTAGAAAAAGGACAAGCAGGCGTTGATACGATACGTACCATACAGGACGGACAGGTACATGTGAATGCGATATCCCTAACGGTAATGTATTCCAATTCCTGATGAACGCAATGCTTGCCAAGAATTGAAGGGTACCAACAAACCATTAGTAAAATCGCTACTAAGGCCCGTTCTAGATATCCAATCCAATCTAATCAAATAAATTGAGATAAAACAAATCCCCCTTTTCTGTATGAAAGGGGGATTTGTTGATGCGTCAGAAACCATTGCCTTGGTCGCAAGGCTATACCTTGTCATGTCTGACCTTCTTTATGCTGTGCATCTGTTGGTGCATTTTAATCTCAACCAAATGACATCCTGCATTATATTCTTGTATATTCCAGACTTTTTTTGTCAGGACAGGTACAAATGCTGTCAATCTATGGCGCTTGTTTTCATATCCTATATTTTGAAAGCGATTGCTAATTGAATACGCAAATTGGACCGATATGATGAGTACAGACAACCCCGGGTTGACAAACAACGTCCCGCTCCGTAACATCGGGACAACACGAAATCAATGGATATAAAGGCGGTGGGAACGATGCCGGAATGGACTTCTTTTTGTTACGAAGGCAACGATCTTGGCTTAACATATACTCGTGCAGCAAGTACTTTTAAATTGTGGGCACCTACGGCACAACAGGTTTATATATTGATTTTTGACGATGAAGGGCATTACAACGATAGTGGTAAGGTACAAGATCATGAAAATGGGCAGGAACATACTCTGACACGTGATGCGGACGGAATATGGAGTCTGAAGCTCAGCGGCGATTGGGCAGGACATTATTATATGTACCGAATTATCCATGATGATCAGCGGATTGAAGTCGTTGTTGATCCTTATGCCAGAGCGGTAACGGCAAATGGGCAACGAACGGCTATTATAGATCTGGAGACCACCAATCCGATCGATTGGGACCTGGATGTCAAACCTGCTTTTCTGCGTCCTGTTGATGCCGTGTTATATGAGTTACATGTCCGTGATTTCTCCTCGGATCCACATGCAGACATTCCGTATAAGGGAAAATATCTGGCATTCACGGCATCCGGTCTGACGGATAGAGCAGGCAATAGTATTGGCGTAGACCATCTTGCCGAACTGGGAGTTACTCATGTACATCTTCTGCCTGTGGCGGATTATCAGACGGTGAATGAACTTGCTACGGCAGAAGTGGGTTCAACTGTCAAAGCACCATACAACTGGGGGTATGATCCCCAGCATTATAACGTTCCCGAAGGTTCGTATGCGACAGATCCTCGTGATCCTGCAGTTCGCATCCGGGAGCTCAAATCACTCGTTCAATCCTTGCACAGACAAGGCATTCGCGTTGTACTTGATGTTGTCTATAATCATACGTATAGCGTGGAAGAGGGGCCTTTTGAACGAGTTGTACCAGGCTATTATTACCGTTATCGGGAGGATGGCACCCTCAGTAATGGTTCTGGTGTAGGCAATGAATTGGCGACAGAACGTCCAATGGTGCGAAAATATATTTTGGATTCTCTCCGATACTGGGCAGAAGAATATCATGTGGACGGATTTCGATTTGACCTTATGGCCCTGATTGATACGGAAACGATGAATGAACTGACACGCGAATTGAAGGAACAGATCGATCCGGCGTTTCTGATCTATGGGGAACCCTGGATGGGTGGAGATTCACCTTTGGACCGTAAAACATTAAAAGGAACCCAGCGAGGTCAGGGGTTTGCAGTATTTAATGATCATTTTCGCAGTGCAATCAAGGGCGATAGTGATGGCAGTGGCAGAGGGTTTGTCACGGGTGCCGGAGGGCAGGAATATGAGCTTATTAGGGGATTAGCGGGAGCACTGGATGATTTCACATCTTCACCTGTGGAAGTTGTCAATTATGTAACTGCCCATGACAATCTCAATCTGTGGGACAAAATTGCGACAACAATGAACCTTAGACATGAATTAGGATTTCCCGTATGGAAGGACGGACAGCCCGTGGGTGGCGGGAGTGCTGAGTCCGCTGTAAAAGCAGCAGATCCTTATCGGTATGTGGATGCAGATGATGTTTTGAATCATGAGATGGTTCGTCGCTCTTTACTGTCTTCGGGCATTCTGCTGACTTCTCAGGGAATTCCGTTTCTGCATTCAGGGGATGAGATGCTCAGATCCAAAGCCGGTGATCATAACAGTTATCGAAGCGGGGATGCGGTGAACGCCATCACATGGGCCAACAAATCACGGTTCAGACCGGTGTTCGACTACTATCGTGGTCTTATTCATTTGCGGCGAACACATCCCGCTTTTCGTATGATTGATGCTGAACAGGTACGAAATCACCTTCGTGTTATTCGTGCGGATGGCAACGTAGTTGCCTTTATACTTCAGTATGGTGCGAATCAGGACACCTGGAATCAGATTCTGGTCATCTATAACGGAACGGAACATGAGCAGCATGTCGACCTGGGAGAAGGAGACTGGCATGTTGTAGTCAATGATCATCAGGCAGGCACAGACCTGATCGAGACTGTTCGTGGTACTGTTCAGGTAGAACGATGGTCTTTAATGGTACTGTATGACACAGAGCATGCTGGAGGCGCTGAACCATCAACAGTGGAGATTAGTTTTCCTCGCCAGGTATATAGTCCGAAGGAGACCACTCAACTGCGAGCGATCGTACGGGACAGCATTGGCAATGTGGTAGAAAAAGCTCCAGTCACCTGGACTTCTTCTGATCCGGATATCATTCAGATCCAGCCTGATGGAACAATCCATGCACTGGAACGAGGGGAAGCTTCGATTACAGTCCATTGTGGGAACATAACGGCAAGCTGTATGTTACAAGTGGATTATCGTCATGCTGAACGAATCGAAATTGTGGGCGAACCTGTCATGTATATGACTCGAATCAGTCGCTTCCGTGCCTTGGTTCTGGATCAATTTGGTCAGCCGCTTCAGGATTCGAATATACGCTGGAGCTCTTCTCACCCAGAACTTGCAGCGGTGAGTGCAGCAGGGATCGTACGTGCGATGACACCTGGAGTAACCCATATTATTGCTGAAGCTGGAGGAATCCGGGCAACGCTTGGCGTAACGATTCATAAACAAATTTCGCGAACCGTCACGCTTCGATACGAACGGGAAGACCAGCACTATGAAGGTTGGGATGTCTGGATATGGGGCACAGGTATGGAGGACGGAGCAGTACGGCTGGAACAAGTCGGAAATGCCGCCGAAGCCCGCTTCCGCGTTGCTCCGGGTCTGCATCACCTGGGATTGATCATTCGATTAAACGAATGGGAAGCTAAAGATACGTGCGGAGACCGTTACGTCGACATTGTACCTGAAGACGGTGATGTGCACATTATTGTCCGTAGCGGATCAGACGAGATGCAGATCATTCGTGAAAGCGAAAAAACGGAGAATCGTAATAGCGCATAGTTTCTTTATGTATAACGTCGAATGTAGTTCGTCAAAACCTTGTTAAACCAGCAGTTGGAAGAGATTCCGACTGCTTTTTTGGTCTGATTATGAGCTGCATAACTTGCCAAAAAATAATTAATTGTCCTGTTTTGTGTTTGAGATCCTCTATCATTGGGGTAAATATAGATATGGCCCACGATTCGGCCAAAGGAAAAAAGACCATCATGGTCTATGAGATAAGCCTCAGCGCTTTCCAACAAATATAATGTAGTGATCCCTTGAAGGAGGATGTTCAATCATGAAATCCAACGGAAAAATGGCTCAACTTACAGCAACGCCAAGAACGGAAAAGAAAGGTGCAGCACTGCGCCTGTTAAGACAAGGCGGACGAGTTCCTGCAGTCGTTTACGGCCCGGGACTTGAAGGTGCTTCAATACATGTAGATGAAAAAGAAATGCTGAAAGTGGCACGCACAGGCCGCTCCGAAATGTTCAACCTGAATGTTGAAGGCGGTAAAACGGTTCCGGTGCTGATCAAGGATCAGCAAGAGCGTAACGGACGTTTGCTGCACGTAGACTTTTTGCAAATTTCCAAGAACAAGCCGATCAGTGTAAGTGTATCGATCGACTTCCAGGGTACAGCGGCCGGCTCGAAAGCTGGCGGTGTATTCCAGACACAGGAGACACAGCTGGAAGTAGAAGGATTGCCTGCGGATCTGCCAACGTCGATTGAAGTGGATGTTAGCGGATTGGATATTGGTGATCGCTTGACTGCTGCGGATATCAAGCTGGACAAAGGTTTGACACTCATAACATCACCTGAGTCCATCATCGCTTCCGTCATGCCGCCACAAGCCGCTGAGGAAGAGCCGACGGCTTCTGCTGAGGAAGCTGAACCGGCAGCTGAAGAAAAAGCTACAGAAGAATAACCAAAGCTTAGGGATCTTATCAGATCGCATGTTTAGCCGAAGCCCAGTCCTGGTGACTGGGCTTTTTATACTTTCAGGACAATGGATTGGGCTAGTCGCATGAAAATTGAGAATGTACTACAATACATGTTAAAGGGTTAGAAAGTAGGTTTATTTCAATGTTTGATCCAACGGTGTATGACAATCTGAAAGTCGGGTTTGAGAATTATCTCTATGATATGGATAACCTAGATGAACGTATTCAGATTACGGGGCGTAAAGATCGGCTGGAGATGGCAGTGATGTCCAGAGAGTTCACATTACAATTCTGTCTCAGGGATCGCCCGGAAGTAACAGGGGAAGTTGTATTAAGCAGCTCCCTTGAGGAGCTTGCAGCGGAGATCCTGGAGACGCCTGGTGCGAATCCGGGTTGCCGTTTGGAACTACGGTTTAGCATGGTTGTGAAGGAGCCTGAGAAGCAGTGCCCGGTTATTCGTCCAATATTACAGAAGAGCTGGCCTGAGCAGAGGATGTGCCAGAACATCCGGTATATTTTTGATGAACAGCCAATCATGTATAACGTCACGGCTCACGTTTATTTTGACCGCAGTGTGAATGAAGACCAGATGGGAGACATTGCTGAACTCTGTGAGCATATGACGAATGTGATGGATCAATTATTACAGTTGCATAACCAGTAATTTCGAGAAAAGCCTTGTCTCTTTATAGGGATCAGGGCTTTTTTTGTATTATTTTTAGAAAATTGTATAGGCTTTCAGACTTAGGTTTAAGGTCTTTCGGGTTAATGTTTTACGCAAGCAAGTAAGAGAATGTATATTAAAAGGGGGTAAAAGTGCAATTGGACTATACAAAAATGGTGAAATTGCGAAAATAAAATTGGGACTAAAGATTTAGTCCTGTACTAAAGGAACTAGTTTTCCTTGCCGATAAAATATCGAAGGGGAGAAACTACATGACAGAGAAATTAATTCGTCTGCTGCGTATACTTCAGGCTATACAAGCAAATCCTGGAATTTCGGCCAAGGAATTGGCGCTGAAATGCGGTACGACTGTACGCACGATTTATCGTGATCTCCGGATTTTGGATAGGGTCGCCCCGATTATGAATGAAGGATACGGCAAAGGTTACCGATTTATTGGTGAGTTTGCGATGTATCCATTAGATTTTACTGAACAGGAAGCAATGGTCTTCTCCTTGCTGCCGTCCGTAGTTGATACCTCCAAGTTACCTGCTGAGTTCGATTCAGCTTTTGACAAGGTCATGTCGGCTCATACCAAATTAAAATCAAGAAACAGTGATATTGTAGAGAATATTGCGGGAATTATTCGGATGGGCACGCCAGCTTATCGTGAGGAAGGAAAAGACCCTAATTTGCTGATTCCCATTATCGAATCTATTCTAAGCCAGCAAACCATTCGTACTCAATATCATACGCTGACAAGAAATGAGATTACAGTCCGGGATATCGATCCCTATTATCTCATTCCACGTGATCAACGTTTTTATTTGATTGGATACTGCCATTTGCTGCAAAAAGTTCGATTGTTTCGAATTAGCCGTTTTTTGGATGTGACACGAACAAATGCCGGTTTCGACAAGGGTGATTTCAACATAACGCAGTACATGAAGAACACATGGTCTATTGACCGTGGCGACGAAAATATCCATTTCAAGGTAAGATTCTCTGAGAAAGTGGCCCCCTACATAAAAGAAGAAGAGATGTTTGTTCGCCCGCGAATGACGAATATGTCGGATGGGGGATTGTTATTTGAAGTGACACTGAATAGCAGCAGAGAATTTTTGAAATGGTTGTATCAATTTGGGCCCGAGGCAGAGGTACTTGAACCTCGTGAGTTTCGTAGAGAGATACGCAGGCAACTTGTCGAGTGGTTGGAACATTATGAAACCGATGTATCTTTGTGAAAATTTCAATCATGGAGAATACAGGAAAAGGAGCAGGTAATATGAGCACCAAATTATTCGCAGCTATGTATGGGATGGACCACTACCATGGCGTACAAGCTATACATGTGGGGGATACCGTGTATCTCGTTAAAGATCCAGATAATCGGTTGGATCATCAAGCGATTAAGGTTGTTATTCCCCCGATTGGAGCCGTAGGTTATATCGTTAATGATCCGCTGGTCGTACCTCATGGATGTTGGACCGGGACGGCATTCTACGATGTATTTCATCAACTAACGTGTGCCAAAGTACGATTCATGATGAGAGATATGGTTATTATGGAGTTAATTGAGATGAGTCACATTCCTGTTCCGCAGATGGATTCTTTGATTAAGGGATGGCAATTTCGTGAGAAAGCTTGATCATCGTAACAGAAGAAGGCTCATTTACGGATGAGCCTGGTATAGGTCGCTTCCAGATGCATGGCTGTTCTTGCCCAACTGAAATGTGCCCTTGCGCTGTCTCGGCCAGCCTTCCCTAACTTCTCGGCAAAAGTGGGATTGCTTGCAAGTGTGTACAGGTAAGAGGCGAAACGTTGGGGACGCTTATAAGCGGTGACAAGGTATCCATTGATACCTGATTCAATAATTTCACGAATACCTCCGTTATCCGAAGCAATGACGGGTAATCCTGAAGCCATCGCCTCAACATTAACCAGGCCAAAAGCTTCATGTTCTTGAGACGGACAGACCAGACAATCGACTGCCCGATACAACTGATCGATATGCTCATGGTTTATCTGACCACGGAAGGAAACATGGATTTTTTGTTTTTGGGCAAGTTCGCGAAGTTTACGCATGTAATACGGAGGTCCTTTGCCTGCAACAACCAGTTGAACAGGCATCTGTTGCTGAAGGAGGGCAGTTGCACGAATTAATACGTCTACCCCTTTTCCAGGGATCAGTCTGCCGACATAGAGAATAGAGAATGGTTTAGTTACTCCATATTGTGTACGCAGATGAATCTGTTCTTCGCTGGATTCAACAGGTCTGAAGCGGCTTAGATCTGCACCCAATGGAACAACACTCATCCGGTGTTTTACCAAGGGAAATCTGCGGCCTAACCTTTGTCTGAGGGATTGACTATTGACGGCAATCCAATCGGCTTTTTTCATTAGTGTGAGTGTGGAAGGTCCGGGCTGAGCAAACGTTAACGAGTGAAGATAGAGTACAACAGGTGTACGTGGAAAAGCTCGTTTGATGGTAGCCATGCTTCGTGGCCTATTATCCACTTGAATTACATCAAAGGGTTGTTGGGATAACAGACGTATGACTGCTTTGGTGTAACTGACAGGACTCGATGCAGGGACACGCTGAATGGTGATCCCGTCGATCTGTTCTGTGGCGGCGAGACCTTGCATTTGACGACTTATAATGGTCACCTGATGGCGGTGTGCAAGTTCACGAGCGATGCCCAGGATACATATTTCCACGGAACCATTACCAGGCAAAGGCAATTTCTCGGGTGCAACCATAGCTATTTTCATGATCCGGCTCCTCCTTGTCCGACATCTGTAACAATCTTCGTCATATATCTTATGAGAAGTTAAAGCATTTGGCTCCTGCGAAATGGTAGATGAGCCACCCATATAAGCTGCAGGAAGAATCTGCTGCATGGCTTTAAGCGAGATACCCAGCTTTTGTGATATACTGTACGGGAACAATTGAATTCGTTACATGTATAAAAGCAGGAGGAAAATAATGTTACATTCTACGCTGGGGCGCTTCCGGCTGATGTTGTGGTTGCAGGGCATTTCGTACGTGTTGTTACTGTTTGTTGCTTTTCCGTTGAGAGATGCCGGGGTTATGCCGCAGGCTGTCACATGGTTTGGAAATCTGTACGGTTTTTTGTTTTTAATGTACTTGTTATTTATGGTGAGTATGTACACCTCACAGAAATGGCGTCTGCGCCGTCCAATTGCTCTGTTTTTTGTTTCTTTCATTCCACTGGGGAATATGATTTACGATGTTGTCGTATTCCGTAAGCTGTATCGTCAACTAAATAAAGCTTGACTTTATTTAACGTTATGAAATATGATGAGTACAGGTTAAACAACCCGTTCCAACTAAAACTACATATTCCTGTTAAAGGGGAGTAGCTTTTACAGTAAAGTCGTCAATTCGGGATCATATCCCCGGCTTTATTGGCAGCAATTTTGTTGTTAGCGAGACCTTTACCAAGTTTTTATGCTCGGTAAAGGTCTCTTTTTGTGGATATAAAAGGACCTTACCAGTGATGGTAAAGGTCCTTTTTTTTGTACATCATAAGAATATTAAGGAGGAGTCAATGTTGGATGTTTCATTATTATTAGAATATGGGTGGGTGCTTGCTGTCTTAGTGGTCCTTGAAGGATTACTCGCAGCGGATAATGCATTGGTACTCGCAATCATGGTTAAACACTTGCCTGAAGATAAGCGCAAAAAAGCGTTGTTCTATGGTTTGATGGGTGCATTTGTTTTCCGTTTAGGTTCGTTGTTCCTGATCTCTTTCCTCGTCGATGTATGGCAGGTGCAAGCGATTGGTGCCCTGTATCTCCTGTATATTTCGATTAACCATATCGTTAAAAAGATATTGGGTAGTCGCAATAAGACAGATGAAGCAGCTGATTCAGCGCCTAAGAAACCGAAAAAACAATCCGGTTTCTGGATGACCGTTTTCAAGGTCGAAGTAGCGGATATCGCATTTGCAGTTGATTCCATTCTGGCTGCTGTTGCTTTGGCCGTGGCGTTGCCACCAAGTGGATTGCCTGCAATTGGCGGACTTGACGGTGGACAGTTTATCGTTATCTTCCTCGGTGGATTCATCGGGCTTGTGATCATGCGTTTTGCAGCTTCATACTTTGTGAAATTGCTTCATTCCCGTCCAGGGCTTGAAGTTGCAGCCTTTGTGATCGTAGGTTGGGTAGGGGTTAAGCTGGCAGTTATTACACTCGCACACCCTTCATTGGGTGTTCTGGATGAGCATTTCCCGGAAAATAAAATTTGGAAATTCGGATTTTATATTGTACTGATCACCATTGCGGTATGTGGTTGGTTCCTGTCTTCCAAAGTTCCTGAAAAAGAAGACGAGAATCCGGTTGAAGAGTTGGAAAAACAAGCAGGTCTATAATAATCATGTTACGCTAACAACATCATTATTATATGGAAAACAGGAGATTGTCCTAGGACAATCTCCTGTTTTTGTATACATATGAACAATGCAGCCGGGTCCAATTTCCAAGAAAAGGGTTGACACATGAATTCTAGTCCCCTTAATATAAGACTAACATTAACGAAGGGAGGCCGAGAGACATGATGCTTGGTTATGATTTGATTCAAACACGGCGCAATGTAGACACAATAGCATATCCGGCTCATCGTTTCATTGGCCTCATACGGTCGACATAGGGGATAGGCATATCGTTTAACGGGTTTATAATCGATATGCGTTCTTCGCTTATATTATAGCGATGGATGACAGACACACAGCATGTTTATGCTGTTCTGTTCTCCGTTATTGTCATTCAGTAGAAGTCATGGGCGATTAGCCTATGGCTTTTTTTATTTTTATTTTACAGATGAGTCAGCAAACCGAATTTGCTGAACGTACAGGAAGGAATAATACACTTTTATGAATACAGAATTTAATTTATTTACTAATCCAGATGAAATCGCAGGCGGCTACCGGCATGAAGTAAAATTGCCTGCAGGCGACCTAACCGTATATGCGGCGCAACAGCTCTTCTCCTCGCTTGATTACAAGGTATTCGAGATGGCAAACAATAATCTGCAGATTCCGGGAATCTCTTATATGAGTTACACGCCAGACGTGCACGTCGGGGTAGGTACATGCATTGGAACGACAGCCGTGTGGGATGCGCAGAGCGGATACGTTTCTCCCTCCATCGTGGGCAGTGACATCGGCTGTGGCATGCGAGTGCATATGACGAACTTGCACAAGGACGAATTGAAAGACATCAAGCTCCGTCGCAAACTCGTCAAGGCCATTGAGAAAGTTTTGCCGATGGAGGCGAACCAGCGAGGTCATTACTCGGATATCAGATTGGAGCATATTGTTCGTAAAGGACTGCATGGTTTACCCAAAAAGTATATTCCGGACAGCTATACACCGAAAAAATCAACCGCGATGACACATGTGGAAAGCAGCAAGTTCAGTTACGATGAGGATGTGTTAAACCACGTTCCTGACATGACATGGCATCGTTCGCATCGTCAGCTCGGAACACTTGGTGGGGGGAATCATTTTGCCGAGATCCAGGCAATTGAGATCGCTGAAGAGAATCGTGAAATCGCCGAAGCTTGGGGATTGTATGATGGACAGGTCGTGGTCATGATTCATTCCGGCTCTCGTGCATGGGGTGGTTATGTAAGCCAGACGAGTTCTTCAGCGATTGCCAAAGTCATGCAGCGGCTTAACCTGGGTACATCCGATCCCAGACTGGTATTTGCTCCACTGGAGCATGCGGAAGGTCGTCATTATGTGAACATGATGTATTCTGCATTGAATTACGCTGTTGTCAATCGTCATCTGATTGCGTATGCTATTCGCGAAGCATTCCGGGATGTGTTTGGCTCCAAATGTGAATTTCGTACGTTATACGATCTGATGCACAACTATGCCTGGGAGGAATCTCACGCAGACCAAGGTTCCGTTTTTGTACATCGCAAAGGGGCGACACGTGCGTTGCCGGCAGGTCATCCGGACAATCCAAAGCCCTATCTGGCAACAGGGCATCCGGCGCTTATTCCCGGTTCCATGGGAACTGCTTCATATATCATGGTAGGTCAGCCGCAGGGTGCTGATAATTATTATTCAATATGTCACGGTGCGGGTCGCATCCGTTCACGGACGGCAACAAAACGATTGATTAGCGTGGAAGATTTTGCTACGGCACTGGGTGTGGGTACAGAAGATGAGATCGTGGTAAACCAACGCTCACTTGAATCCATTATTGATGAATCACCTCAGGCTTATAAAAATGTAGATGAAATTATAGACAGTGTTACCGGCGCAGGCCTGGCTCAAGTTGTAGCCAAATGCAAACCGCTTGTAGCGGTAAAGGGAGCGAAATAATGATAATAAACGAAAAACAAACAGATCCAACTCAAGCGATCTATACCTATGACGAACAACATGATACCCGAATTCGAGTGGAAGGGTACGCCATCTATTCAAGGCTGATTCGTGGAATCAGTGAGGCGCTCCATAAGCGCTATGGAGTTGAGTACAAGCTTTATGCCAGTTCTGACCCGAACAATGAATACTGGGAGTTACTCCGGGAAGACTTGCAAAATGGCAGTGACGAAGTGGAATTGGTAGCCCGTATATTCGAGGATCTGGAGCTTCAGACGTTGCATTACGACGATGATGGAGATATACCCACTTATGGTGTTCATTACTCCATTCGCAATAACGTATTTGCTTATCCGAAATGGGGCGTAGCACTTGTGCGGGTTCCATTTTTCCGAGATAACGGGATCTACAGTGAAGACTTTGTCTTTGCCATCGGTGATGAGGAGATGAAGCAATTTCTGGGAAGTGTCCGGGAACGGGAACGTCAGCAAAATATGAAAAAAGTAACGGTCTACACCGATGCCCGGAATGGCAGCGATCGTCATGTGGAATCCATCACTCGCTCCGTGGGACGAGAGGATGTTGTTCTCTCGGCACAGATCAAGCAGGATATTTTCCGCTCGCTGGATCAATTTTTCGAAGCGGATCGTTCTTTTTACAGGGATTATGATATCCCGTACAAAAGAGGCATTCTATTGTATGGGCATCCGGGGAATGGCAAGACCACATTGGTAAAATCCATTGCAGGAAGTATCCCGGGCCCGGCTGCGTATTGGCAGATTACGGAGTATACCAACAGTGAATCGGTACGTGAAGTGTTCGAGGCTGCCAAGCGGTTGGCACCGATGGTACTGATCATTGAGGACATCGATTCGATGCCGGATGAAGTCCGTTCCTTTTTCCTGAATACACTGGATGGTGCTACGTCGAAAGAAGGCATTTTCCTGATTGGGACAACGAATTATCCGGAGAAAATAGATCCTGGTCTCATGAACCGTGCTGGACGGTTCGACCGGGCTTATGAAATTCCGTTGCCAGATGAAGCGCTGCGCCTGCAATATTTGCGCCAACGAGGCTTCACCGTATTTGCGGGTGAAGAAGGCACGATAGAAGCAGCCCGCCTGACCGACACGTTTTCTCTTGCACAGCTAGGTGAGTTGTATGTGAGCGCTGCGCTGGAATGGCATCAGAATGGACAGACAGACATAGTGAAAGTCATTCAGTCGATGCGTGGAGAGCTGGACAAGAGTCATAAACATACTTGGCTGGCGCAGCCAGGTAAGGGCCGTGCAGGCTTTTATTGATCAGAACTAACCCATCCATCCTATAATATGACGCACTTTTATAAATAATCCTACCTCAATTGGTGATACTAACCTTGTCTGCTCTAACATACAATGACTTTCGGGAGGTACATAACGCAGCCCTGAGCTGGTGAGATGCCGGAAAGTAATGCGATCTGTTTCCATACCTGACCAAGGTTCGTGTTGCAGAGGAAGATGCATGGGGACAAAAGGTAATATACAAAAATTTTTATGCCAATTGTTTAAATGCTTCTGTAGCGGTTAATAGTAGACAGACAACAACAAAAACTTTAATTAGAGGTGAATGATATGGGTTGGTTATGGTCATTAATTATCGGTGGTATCATTGGATGGTTGGCAGGTTTGATCGTTGGTCGTGACATTCCAGGTGGTGTTATTGGTAACATCATTGCCGGTTTCATCGGTGGATGGTTAGGTGGAGTAATCTTGGGCGATATGGGTCCTGAGATGGGCGGATTCCATATTGTACCTGCATTGATTGGTGCGATCGTTCTTGTAGCCATCGTAAGCTTGATCTTCCGTTCGATGGGACGTAGTCGCGGGTAACTTAATCAAGATAATTTCTTGCATTAGTTGTCAGCTAAATGTTTTGCCAATGAAGAGGTTGATTGAGAGCCATAACCATGGCTTTCAATCAACCTCTTGTTGTTTTAAAATATATAAAGATATGCGTAACTTAGCATCAGTATTCTATAGATCGTTTAGATAAGAGGGGATGAACGGAATGGAAAAAGCTACATTCGCCGGCGGATGTTTCTGGTGTATGGTTACACCGTTTGAAGAACAACCGGGCATTCATGGCATTATATCAGGTTATGCTGGCGGCCACGTCGAGAATCCAACATATGAGCAGGTCAAAACCGGGGAGACCGGTCATGTCGAAGTGGTTGAAATTACATTTGATCCAGATGTATTCCCTTATGAACGACTGCTGGAGCTATATTGGCCGCAGATTGATCCCACGGATGACGGAGGCCAGTTCCAGGATCGGGGGACACAGTACCGTACGGCAATCTTTGTGCATAATGAACGTCAACGTGAGCTTGCTGAACAGTCCAAACAGGAACTGGCAGCCAGCGGACGATTCACTCAACCGATTGTTACGGAAATTCGGGATGCAGCTATTTTCTATCCGGCTGAAGACTATCATCAGGATTACCACAAGAAAAACGAAAAACATTATAAGGAAGACCGTGCTTTATCCGGACGGGACGAATTTATAGACGAGAATTGGAGATAATGCATCAGATCACATGAAAAGCCGGGAAAGTTCCAGTTGGAACTTTCCCGGCTTTTTGGCTGTATGGCGGCTGAAATCAGCCATAACGGTTATCTAATTGTTCGTTCCCACCAGTATTTCTACGTCAATGGTAATCTTCGACAAGGAAGCTTGAATGCTCACCAGGGATGATCCCGACCGATGCCAGGAAAGTGGTGTCATATGGACGAGTGAATCCAGCATGCTTGCGGTGACGGGCAGCGTGTAGGTCAGTGGAATGCTGGCGATGAGATGATGATGTTTGCGGAATCGGTCCAGCGTAAGTTCCCGGCCGTCTGCTCGATCAGGTCGATTCATGAACAGCATTTCTCTCAGTTCAATTAAATATCGTTCACGGGGGATGACTTTGATGATCCATCCCCCATCCTTCAGAATTCGTCCAAATTCTTCATAGTTGGAAGGAGAAAATATATTCAGGATGATGTCCAGTTGACCTTCTGCAAACGGACTGCATGCCAGATCGCCGACAAACCAAATTTGCTGGTTGTAGGCAGAGGAAGCCATGGCAATGCCTTCTTTGGCAATGTCGATGCCCCAGCCAACGGCTGGAGTATTCTGCGTAATCTGCTGGAGAAATGTTCCCTCTCCTGTGCCTGCATCCAGAATATGCACGGGATAGTTGATGTCAACGGAATAACGTGCGATCCACCTGCGTAGTACTTCGGTCAGAGGAGCATAAATACCGGTTTCCGATAAGATATTCCTTTTGGCTGTAAATAAACGTTTGTCATAGTTGCCCTTGAAAAAACGTGTCATGAAATTGATATAGCCTTGTCTTGCAAAATCAAAGCTATGCCTGGACACACATTGAATGCTCCCTGAGTTAATGGTTGCCATAGGGCTATGACAGATGGGACAGTTCAACATATGGATGTATGGATTAATAAGCGCAGCGCTGCGCTGCGTTCTCTGCGATGGACTGACATGGAATAACACCCCATTCATTCAGATTTGGATAACTGAAGAAAAGGGCATAACAAATAAACCTCTGCACGAAATTCAAAAAAAGAGGTTTATGGCTATGCCCCAAGTTATCTGTATCGAATGAACTGAATAATCATAGGAAGGTTAAGCTCCTTTGCCTATCAAGATTAGGGTGAAGCAAGAGAACGTTAATAGTATAACAGGATGAGAAGAAATGACAAGTAAGGGGAGCCAGGGGAATTTGAAATAAAAGAGCGCCCTGTCAACCGTTTAGGCGGTCATACAGAAGCGCTCTGTTCATTATTTTGCAGCAGCCTTTAATACATATTTGGACAATGTCTCATTGTTCATGGAATAGATGACATCATCGACATAGGTAGAGACACCTTCTAATGAAGGAACCGAGGCACTGGTAGTGTAGATATGCACGTCTTCCAGCTTCTGTGGATCAAGAATGTATCCTGTTTTGGCAAAATCAAGCTGGTACTGTCCATCCTGCGTCTGGTCCACACGCATAAGTGCAGGCTGTGCGTCCTTGAATGTACGCTCAGTCACTTTGCCTTTCATCGTGTACAATTCCAGCTTCTGCCCTGTAAAGACTGTATAACCGTTGCCAGCCGTCTGAATGTAGGCATCACCTGCAATGGCACGTCCCCAAGCAAGCTTGCCATCGACGCCAAAGCCCATCAGTCGGTTACCTGTGTTCTCAAAATTGGCACGCATAATGATGGAACCATCGTCCAGAATGGCCAGGGATTCACCGCCGCCATCTCCTAATGTATTTGCATTGGCAGGGAATTGGTAGAAGGACAGACGATTCAACGTACGATCATAGATCTCCACTTTGGGATTCGCGGCTTGCTGCCAGAAGTTGCCTACCTTGGTTTGTTTACTGGCATCCACCACAATTCGACCATGATCAGCCTTAAGCACGCTACCGTTAATGGTCTTCTCGGTAATCAGCTTGCCCTTTTTGTCATATAACGAGATGGCTGAGCGAACCGAACCATTCGATTGTACGCCCTGACTTGAAGCAACCATCAGCGTATCGTTATCCAATAGGGATATGCTTGCAGGTGAATTCACCGTTTTGATCCAGTTGGTTTTACCGGATGTATTGAATGAGTACAATTTTTTGGTTTTGTCCGAATATTCCATATACACATAAACCGTACCGTTGCTGGCATATACCGAATCGGAGTAGGTGGTATAAGGACCACTTTTCTCATGGAATATTGTATTCCACTTCAATTGTCCAGTCGTAACATCGAATGCTTGGAGAGAGTCCAGTTGCCAGTCGAGTGTTGTTTTGCTGCTTGTTTTGGTCACGGGCTGCGAGGCATGTACATATACAAGATTTTTGGATGGCACGGCATGGATTCCCTTGATCATGACATCTTTCTCTGTATTAGCCTCAGATAACATCAGTGAAGATGACGTCCACGCCGGTTTGGGCATGGATTCGGTTGAAGCAGCAGCGTAACCTGTTGTATTCATGGTGAAGAGGAGCATGCCGCTCAGAATGAGGGCAGCCCATGTTTTGGACTTGTGTTTGGTCAATGTATGCAAGTGATAAACCACCTTTCTTCTTCGGTTCAAAATAGAACCGATTGTTGAATTTTACCATTAAAGTCAAGCTGAATTCAACCGAACGCACTGTAACCTTTTATCATTGATTTGTCGAAATGACTATGTTTGGGGAAGAATAACGGTTACAGGGAATTCATCTTCTTTCGATGAAGGTGGAAGTCTGATATATTTAGTGCGGTGACAAGCCGTATCTGCGTAAGACGTTGGATAGAATATAGGAAATGACACAAGGAGAAGAATTTATGAACTGGAGTGAAAATGTGACCCTATGGGTCATAGGAATTATTGTCATATTACTACTGCTGGCCTGGATTATTCGGCGGGTTATCGGGCGCGGGCAGCGGATCCGAAGTGAAGCCAATCCTCGTAAGATCACAATAAAGGACATCGACAAAATGGAGGATGGTTCGGAATTTGAATTATATCTCTATCATTTATTCGAAGAGCTCGGGTACGATGAAGTTCATAAGACGACGAGCAGCCGGGATTTCGGGGCAGATCTGGTGTTTGTTGATAGACTTGGCAGACGAAGTGTTATACAAGCGAAGCGATATGGTGCGAACCATCCCGTAGGGTTGAGTGCTGTGCAGGAGATATATACATCGATGCGTTATTATGAAGCCGACCGGTCGATTGTATTAACGTCTGCCCGTTACACCGAAGCCTGTCGTACGCTTGCAGCGGTTAATGGAGTGAAGCTGCTGGACCGGGAAGACCTGATAGAGTTAATTTTGTTGTTCAAAGCCAGAAGAGTAGACGAAGCATTGGAACTGATCGAAGAAGATGATCATGAGCCAATCGAGACGTGGCAGTCCCGGCGAAAGCGACAATCCCGCTAAGGTACTCGGTGGAAGCCTTCTTAATTATGTATATGCCCATTCCAGTAGGAAGCACCTTCACTTGTGTAGCTGCACATGATATATTGAGTGTATATCAACCAAAGGAGTGTGTGATCCATTATGGCACGTACACAAACACAAAAAGCATTACGTAAAGCAGAGCGGTCAGGTCAATGGTGCTCGGAACAGAGCCGAAGAGTTAACGGAGATTATGGTGCGTTATCCCAGCATGTACGGCTCATGCCTACGAAGCAGGAAAAATTGCAAAAGGTCAAACACAAGAAGCAGATCATCCAGGATGGTGGTGCTTCTTTTTATTTTGTCCATAAGGAACGGATTGCTGGATAAGTAAGACATTTAATTCTTTCTTTGGTTGGAAAGTAATCATGTGGACTGTTAAAATCAAGGTATCTTGATAAATTGGACTATAAAGCCTTGTATATATGAATGAAGGGAAGAACCTATACATATGACAACAGCGCTGCACATGAATAAAAAAATCGTTCGGCGTTTTTTGCTGCAAACGCAAGCTTTACTGGGACGTTGGCCCGCAGTTTCCTTACCTTCAGGACCGGACCAAGTTTTGAGTATGATTCGCTCCCTTGGTTGCGTGCAGATCGATCCTGTGGCTGCTGTAACCGGAAACCAGCATTTGGTGCTGGGGGCTCGTGACCCTGGTTATACTGCTGACAGCTTATATACACTGCTGAGTGATCACAAGGTGTTTGAATATTTTGCAAATGCTGCCTGTGTCATTCCAATCGAGGACTATGCTCTCTTTGAACCTGTGCGTGCTCGATTAAAGGAGCGTCTGGCTCCCTCCTTGCAAGGTTTAGAGAAAACAGTGCAGCATGTGTTACAGCGTTTGAAGGAAGAAGGACCTTTACCATCAAGAGCCTTTCGTGCTGTTGAGCGGGTAAGTGGTTATTGGGACAGTGCAGATGTGCCTAAGACGAAGGATACCACACTTGCTCTGAATTTACTGTTAGACTCCGCTGAAATTCGTGTGGTGGCGAGGCAGGGGAATGAACGTTATTTTCATATTACCGAATCCGGATTGCAACAACAGGGACTTCCGATGAAAGAAGACATGGATGTGTTGGCGCAGAGACAGACCCTGCTGGATAAATACATTCATGCGTATCGGGTCGTAGATGCCCGTGATCCCCGTCTGGGTTGGCTGAAATCTACAGCGGCTGAACGTCGGGCCGATATTGCTGCCCGTGTGTCAGATGGGCGAATGATCCCGCTTAAGGTGGAGGACGTGGCGACGCCTTATTATATTCGTGCTGAAGATGAGGATTTGTTACGGCATATGGAAAGGGAAGAGCCACACTATGATCCGTCCGGTCCGGTCCGTTTCCTGCCGCCGCTGGACAACCTGTTATGGAGAAGAGAGCGTATTGTGGATTTATTCGATTTTCATTATAAATGGGAGATTTATACACCAGAGGTGAAAAGAACCTACGGTTATTATGCCATGCCTATTCTTCACGGTGATCGGCTGATTGGACGTATGGACCCAAGACTTGATCGCAAAACGGGGGTGCTTACCGTTCGTTTGTTATCGATGGAAGAGACTGCTCCACCTGTGGAGGATTGGATTACGGATTTTCGGGAGGGGCTTCAATTCTTTGCGTCCATGCATGGAGCACGTTCCATTACTATCGAGAAGACGGTGCCAAAAGAGCTGAAAAAGCTGCTTAAATCGATTTGATTAGGGGAAATACGAAAGAATGTATGGATAAGGAAATTGGAATTGTTGAGTGATTTTAAAAGGGCAAAAAAAAGGGGAGCCAGATGGCTCCTCCTTCATTGATTTTAAAATCCGATCTTTAACATGATATCCGCAAGTTAGCTCTAACGAAAATCTAAGCTCACGTCCACGCCAAAACTTCTTTAGTTCACCAGATGAGGCATTTCAACGTTGGGATCAACATCTGCTTCATAATCCACACCATCGGTTTCAAAACCAAACAGCTGGAAGAATTCGCGACGGTAACCCTCCAGATCGGACAGATCGTAGATGTTCTCTGTGGTCAACTCATTCCAGAGCTTCGCCACTTCTTCCTGAACGTCAGCTCTCATCTCCCAATCGTCAATGCGAATACGGCCTTCGGCATCGGTTGGAACTTCTCCTCCCGCATACAAGCGATCAGCGAACAGACGTTGCAATTGCTCGATGCATCCTTCATGCAAGCCTTTTTCTTTCATGACTTTGTACAATGCTGAGATGTACAACGGCACCACTGGAATTGCCGAACTGGATTGAGTCACCAGCGCCTTGGCTACAGTTAAGTACGCACGTCCACCTTTGGCACTCAAACGATCATTCAGCTTGTGTGCAGTCGCTTCCAGATGATTCTTGGCTTGACCGATGGAACCATCACGATAAATGGCATGGGTAAGTTCAGGACCGATGTAGGAGAAAGCGATCGTTGTTGCATCGTCAGCAAGCACGCCGCCTTGTTGCAGGGCATCCATCCACAGTTCCCAATCGTCTCCGCCCATAACGGTTACCGTCTGACGAATTTCCTCTTCGTTTGCCGGTTCAAGGGTAACGGAGCTAATTTCGCCTGTGTGGAAGTTCACCGTTTTGTTCGTGTAGGATTGTCCGATAGGCTTCAGCACAGAGTTAAATACTTCACCCGTGTTCGGATCGGTACGGCGTGCCGAGGCTACGCTGTATACGACCAGATCGACTTGACCGAGTTCACTGCGAATCAGTTCAACGGCTTTGTCTCGTGTTTCGTTTGCAAATGCATCACCTGTAACGCTGTACGATTTCAGGCCTGCTTCCTCAGCAGCTTTTTCGAATGCAGCGGAGTTGTACCAGCCTGCAGAAGCTGTACGTTTCTCTGTGGAACTGCTTGGACGATAAATGCCGACTGTATTCGCTCCAGCTCCAAAGGCAGAAACAACACGTGACGCGAGACCGTATCCGGTGGAAGCACCGATCACGAGAACATTACGCGGTCCTTTCAGCTCAGGCTGGGATTTCACATAATCAATCTGTTCCTGCACTTGCGCAGCGCAACCTACAGGATGGGAAGTGGTACAAATAAAACCACGTGTTCTTGGTTTAATAATCATTTATTTGCATCCTTTCATATTCAGCTCATGTTTCAGCATTTCGATAAAATGCTCTTACACATACTTTCTTATTGTAAAACAATTACCTCGGAAACGGAAACCGTTTCGTTTGATTTCGCCGGAAGGGTGGCGTGATATCTCTAATTTTGCGATGATGTGAATAGAATGTACTCGCTTGTTAGGATAGAAAGGACAGGGGTACCATGCTGAAGGAACGCATTGAACTGCTAAGCAAAAGAAAACAAATCTCCCGTAAAGACCTTGTGGAAGGTCTGGTCACGCAGGCCCACTTTGCCAATATCCTGGCGGATCGTTATCCTCTACCTGAGGACTTGGCAGAAGCCATCGCCGGGCGTCTTGGGGTATCCCCTTCCTATATTCTAAAAGCTGCCGCTCAGGACGAGGAAACAATTGAACGGGCAGAAGTCGTTTTCGAACAAATGTCTGTTCCAGCGTCGGCGATATCCGAAGATACGGTGCATGCACTGGCAGATCGGGATGACACGTTGACCATTGAGCTGACAACGGCCTTGATGAAGGCGGTTTATTATCAGCAATTAAACGATGCAACGGCTCATGAGTATATACATACCTCCTACCTCAATTTTTACCTGGAGAAATACGGTCGCCCAGACGATATTGATCTGCCACGTCCGTTAGTCAAGGCACTTTTATTCTATAAAATACAATATTATCGTTCCAAAATGGCTTTTGTGGATGTACTAACTCATGCAACCAGGCTCAGTGAGCTGGCGCTTCCTGGCAGTGAATTCTGGTTGTCTGTGCAAAATATCAAGATGGAAGCCTACATTCAGGTCAAACAGTATGAAGAGGCAAAACAGGTATTCGAGCTTACGATGCGTCATGTCTATGATCAGCGGATGTTCCATCGGTTGTCTGGGTTATATGTGGCATATAGTGGTTATTGCTTCGCAATGGGGCTGGTTCAGGAGGCGCTCTCGGCATTAACGATGGCGGAGGCAAACCTCGTGTATGCTGGCAACCAGGGAGATCTGGTGACGGCGATTGCCAACAATCGTATTGTCATGCTGACGATGACAGGTGAACTGGATCAGGCACAGGCGGAGATTGAACGATTTGAATCGTTATTGCAGCAGGAAACGGAAGAAACACAGATCGCCATGCAGCCGCTCGTCAGTGTGTATCGATGCGAAGTGGCTCTGGCACGGAAGAACTGGGGCGTGCTCGCGCAGAGTGTAGATCAACTCTTGAAATGTGCAACAACACAGGACCAGCAGATGAGCGCAACCTTCTACCAGAGCCATCTGGCTCTTGCGCATGGAGATCGGGATGTTTTCATGGAACGTGCGCTTGCGTGTCTGCCTTATTTTGAGTCCGCGCAGCATGTCATGCGGCTTGAGCCGTTATATGAGGGGATGGCCGTAGTATCGGAGGATCAGCGGAAATACAAGGAAGCGGCGATGTATTATCGGAAGCTGGTCTACCTGTTACGCAAAAAATAGAGCGGAAATCAGCTTGGATTTACCCATAAGAGTATATTCATGCTGGCAATGGACCACGCTTAAGGTTAAATATTATCTAATGCGGGAGGTCATCGCTTCTTGAAATTTGAACTAGGACGTTGCTTACTGAGTGAACGATTGATGGAATCCGGAAAGTCAGCAGAATGGTTGGCAAAAGACTTACTTTTTAAACCGGAACGAGTTTACGACTTTATTGAAAACAAAAGAGTGATGCCACTCAAAATTGCCATATCGATCGCCGATTCCATCGGTTGTGATGTTCGTACCTTGTATGAATTAATACCGAACGACAATGAAATAAAAGGAGATTAATGGAGTAAGTGGCAGGTTGCATTAAGGCTACCACTAGTCCGTCTGGAGGTTCGAGAAAGCTTAAAGTTATGTTTTTGGCATGATTTTGTGCATTGCCGATGGATTTGGCACAAAATATGGCTACCAATCGTGAAATGAAGATCGGATCAGTAGATCTTTTTTTGTGAAATTAGCATCATTCCTTACTAAAGAGGCGATCATCCCGTCATTCAATGACCGGATTTTTCGTTTTTTTTGTATGCCGCCAGAAGGGTATTCAAGGACAAGTCACGGTGTTTATAATTTAACTATAAATACGTGTTCAAAAAGTCTGGTTTTCAGTACCGAGAAGATGGAATGAAGATAGAAATGGAGTAGCGGAGCGTAGGAGACCTACGTGAGCAACGGACATTTCGGCTGAATTTCATATTCGATGCTGATGATGCCGCTAGGCATGATTCGTAATCAAAAGTGGACTTTTTGAACAACTTCTAAAAACAAATAAAACAAATGAGGTGTTTGATATGGGATGGTTCGGTAAAAAGAACAAACAGGAAGATGCAATTGCTAAAGCGGATAAAATGATGAATAAAGGACTCACGGGCATGATGATGAAAGGTTTTGTATCAAAGGAACATCGGGAGGCGATCAACCAAAGTCTGGATTCGGCAAAGCAGGCACAGTTGGCGGCGAGTGGTTCTCTGCCTTTAACGGCAACAGCAACGGTGGTGACAATCACCGATACAGGCAAACTGATCAACTTTGATCCGATTGTTGTGCTTGTATTGGATGTGACCGAAACGAATGGTAACCAGTATCAGCGAACATTGGAGACACTGGTGTCCAAAATGCAGATTCCACGAGTAGGCGATCGGGTGGGATTAGGTCAGAATCCAGCAAATCCGTCCGAGCTGATCTACATAGGGCTATTGTCCATCTAGAAGGTATTTGGTTATAAGACAGTGATGTTCCATCTATATAATACGTATAACAACGATAAATAGATATGTATTAGAGGTATTGAAGAGATAGTAAGAGAAGGGTTAAGAGAGGGTGGATCATATGGTGGGATTCCTAAGATTGATTGGCGTATTAACGGTGTTCGGAGTGGGGTTCTCCCCATTTCTGGCACAGCAACTGTGGAATGATCCGTTTATGATTATGCAGGCATGGTGGTACACTCCGGCGATCTTTGCCGGGTTTGCACTGATCTTTGTTCCTGCGATTTTGAGCAATATTTTTGGCGTAGGTCGAGTGAAGACAGGTTTACCCGCAGTTGGGGTCATTAAGACTATACAACAGACGGGGACGTATATTAATGAACAGCCTGAGGTTCGATTGGGTCTGACGGTGTCGCGTAAGGGGCGCGAGAAATACGATACCGAGATGAAAGCCGTCATTCCGCTGACTTCCATGGCACAGTTTCAGCCGGGCAGTTTTATTCCGTTAGTTGTCTCTGTAAAGGATGAGTGCAAGGTAGGGATTGATATGAAGGGGCAATTATCACAGGAAGATATGCAGCAATTGCTGGATGAAAAGATGGTACAGCAAGGCGTATCACCTGAAATGATGGATATTGCAAGAACAGGGGAAAAAGCGATGGCCAAGATCCTTGATGTCACTCCACTTGGGAGTGGAGGTAGTAGTAAGATCAAGCTTCAGCTCAAACTCAGTATAACAAAGACGAACGGTGAAACCTTCAATGTTACAACGCAAAAAGAAATTTTGTCATCTGCGCTGCCGCAGGTGCAGCAAGGTCATATCATTAACGTCATCTATTCAAGACAAGACCCAACAAAATTGGTGTTGGCATTGAATGTACAGGAGCGACAATTAAGTGACTTATTCTCCTCCTGAGGATGTAGACAAAAGGAGGTCCTGCAGATCATGTTTATGACGTGTAGGACCTCCTTTTTCATTTTGGTATGTATGAGAGAGGCAAGCAACGAACGGTTTTCAAACAATACCAAGGCGCATGCGATAAGAAAAGAGTACTTTTCTGGATTCTCCATCGAATACACGATTAGCCAGCGCTCTGAACTCGTCAGCAGTTGTTAATAGATCATCCGCTCCGAGCTTCAACGCCGTTTGCAGGCCGCCTTGGCTCAGGGCGAGATTGACATATCGATCGGCTGTGAAAGTCTCGTGGTGATGAAATACGATTTCCCGAACATATCGGAACAGCCCGGACTGCTGAATCTGCTGCAAATGCCCATCCTTGCTCCATTTGTGTGCCTGACTATTCTGGGGAGCCAGACTGGCTGCTCGTTGATCTGCTTCCTTATTCAGCTGCAGATAGGCTTGTTCTAACTGCCAGTCTAACATTGGCGGCCAGTCGCAATCGTAGGCTGCAAATATGCCCCCTGTACGAAGTACACGTGCAAACTCGCGTAGTGTGGGTTGCGGCTCCATCCAGTGAAACGATTGCGAGCAGGTCAGCACATCCACACTGCCATCTGGTAGTCCGAGGTCGTGAGACAAGCCGGACACAAACCGCAGGTTATCCGGCTTCCCGGCAGATTCCCACTTGGATTCAGCTACAGACCTCATGTCATCGCTGGGTTCAAAGCCGATGATACGTTCAGCTTCATTAAGCCAGATCCACGAGGATAAGCCAGTGCCACAACCGATATCTGCGACCATACGCGGTGTGCTGCCAAGATATGTCGTTAGAATATCCACCACTTCAGTGGGAGCAGCTGGTCGGTTCTGATCGTATAACGTACCAAAACCTTTGAAACGTTCCACATTGTTGCGTCTAATGTCTTGCATGAATAAACCTCCTTCGGTCAGATGGATGACGGAGAGTCAGCTGTGATCAAAAGTTGTATAGGCCTATATTATATCATTCATTGTTGGGAAGTTTGTTCATGACGTTCTGCAAATGTTCAACAGCTTTGATATGACGTCTGAGCAATTCCTGTCCAACATGAACAGGCTCGATTACGGTCAGCTCGGAACCAAACGACAGCAGGAAGGAGTAGAGCCATTCCCCTACATTCAGTTCGAGAGAAACACGGAGCCTGCCATCAGGCTCTTTTTTAATGAGGGAGGGTTCGAAAAAATCATACACTCGGTATGCAATATTGCTGGAGAACGAGAGTGTAAGAGGAGTAAGGACAGGAGCTGCTTCTGATTCAGGGTCGTTTGATCCGGCAGTAACAGAGTGATCGTGTTTTCTCGTTAGAAAACTCAATTGGGTGATCCGTTTCATTTTGAATGTCTCGAATTCTTTCCGCTCAGGATCATCATGAATATAGCCTTTGAAGTACCATGTACTGTTTTTGAATATAAGTTTCTGTGGCTCCACGGTCGGAATGCTCTTCTCACCATCCGAATTAACATAATGAAACGTAATCAGTTGATTCGTTAATATAGCCTGCTTCACCTGATTGAACAGTTCTCTCTCCTGCAGAGGGATGCTGCCCCATGGTGAGAAATTGAATTCGATCCAATCCAGCTTGTGATCAAAAAGGGCGGTTAACCGTTGGAGCATATGGGCACTGTTAAGATGGGGGATCGCACTGATGCTGTATAGTCCCATCAAAATTTCATTCTGGTCTTCTTCTGACAACAGGGACTTGTCCATGACATAGTTGTCCATCAGATGGATACCGCCATGCTTGCCGGTCGTTGTATAGACGGGAATGCCCGCAGCACTCAACCGATCGATATCACGATACACCGTGCGTACAGAAATCTCGAACATACGGGCGAGTTCGGGTGCGGTGGCTTTCTTTTTCTCCAATAACAAAAGCAACATTCGAAATAGTCGGTTATTTTCCATGCTCTTATTATACCATGACAATAGGTGTCAGGGTATGGGTGGTACACTGGTGTAAAAGTCTTACCAAGACATTTTGACTCAGTCTTATAATTTGTTCTTCATTTATTGCGAAGTAGTGAAGGGGACGATATCGATTCTGAAGAAACGAAGTGTTCGCATTTATCATGGGATTTTTCCATTTAGAAATGGGAATAAAAGAAATCCGAGGATAACAGCGATCAGAAGAACGATTCGTGACCGGAACGGCTACTCGCATAATATCAAGCACTTTATATCGAAATGAGTTAAATATGAAGGAGGAACTGGTCATGACAATGAAAGAAGGATTTTACTGGGGTGGCGCAACGGCTGCCAATCAATTCGAGGGTGGATGGAACCAGGGTGGCAAAGGGCCAAGCACGTCGGACATGATGACAGGGGGAACTCACACGATTCCACGCCGGATTACGCCTGTATTGGAAGAGGGCACGTATTATCCGAGCCATGAAGCGGTTGATTTTTACGGACATTACAAAGAAGATATTGCCATGATGGCAGAGATGGGCTTCAAAATGTTCCGCATGTCCATCAACTGGTCCCGGATCTATCCGAACGGTTACGATCTGGAGCCAAACGAAGAGGGATTGCAGTTCTACGATAACGTCTTTGCCGAGTTGAAAAAATACAATATTGAGCCGCTCGTAACAATCTCCCATTATGAAACGCCATTTGGTCTGACACAGAAGTATAATGGCTGGGCTTCCCGTGAAGTCATCGACTGTTATATCCGCTATTGTACAACCCTCTTTAATCGATACAAGGATCAGGTCAAATACTGGCTAACGTTCAACGAAATCAACTGTCTGACGATGCCGATGGGTGCTTATATGGCTGCAGGTATTCTGTTTGAAGGTAAAGAGACACTGGTCGACGGAGTGGATGATCCACAGACTCGTTTCCAGGCATTACATCATCAATTCATTGCCAGTGCCAAAGCGGTGAAGCTGGGACATGAAATCAACCCTGATTTTCAGATCGGCTGTATGGTCGCTTTCATGACAACCTATCCAAACACATGTAACCCGGACGACATGTTGCTCGCACAGAAGAAAGACCAAATCTCCAACATGATCTGCGGTGATGTTCAGGTTCGTGGAGCGTATCCTGGATTCGCCAAACGTTTCTTCGCCGAAGAAGGCATCCAGATCGAGATGCAACCAGATGATGAACAGACCCTGCGTGACGGCTGCGTAGACTTCTACTCCTTCAGTTATTACATGTCTTTGGTTGAAAGTGCAGACGAGTCCCTCGAGAGAGCAGAAGGTAATCTGCTTGGCGGTATCAAAAATCCATATCTCGAAGCCTCCGACTGGGGTTGGCAGATTGATCCAAAAGGACTGCGTTACACGCTGAATCATCTGTATGATCGTTATCAGATTCCACTGATGGTGGTTGAGAACGGTCTGGGCGCTGTTGATGTGGTAGAGGAAGATGGCACCATTCAAGATGACTATCGCATTGATTATTTGAAAGGTCACATTGAGCAGATGAAAGAAGCGGTAGCTGACGGCGTAGATCTGATTGCCTACACCATGTGGGGATGTATCGACCTGGTTAGTGCATCCACTGGAGAGATGAAGAAGCGTTATGGCTTCATTCATGTCAATAAAGACAACGACGGTAACGGAGACTTGAGCAGAACACCGAAGAAGAGTTTCCACTGGTACAAAAAAGTTATCGAATCCAATGGTGAAGAGTTATAATTTGGTGTAAAAAAAAACAGATCCGTCTGTTCGCTTAAATGGGACAAGCGGATTCATGTATCTGAACGAGTTCAGGACTACTATAATGAATATAGAAATACCCGGCTATCCTTCAGTTAAGGAAAGCCGGGTATTTCTTTGTGTAGTACAACAGCGGGCCGCCTAGGCCAGTCTTCTGCTTTGCAGTTGGGACATGCGTTCCAAATGCCGCCGATAAAACCATATGCATGTGGAGAGCCAGCAACCACTTAAGAAGTATCCGCCGACAATATCACTTGGATAATGTACCCCCAAGTAGATACGACTTATCCCAATGGTCAGTATAAATACGGCGCTGGCAATAATCATCAGTACACGTCCAGTGACGGTGGGTACATGTTTCCAGATTAGAAAGGCCAGTCCACCATACAGGCTAAATGCTGCCATAGAATGCCCACTGGGGAAGCTATAACCGCTCACTTCAATGATTCGGTTAATGGTAGGTCTGGCACGCTGGAATACCAGCTTGAGCAATGCATTTAACAGGGTTGAACCTGCGATCACACAAGCCAGGAAGAGCAGTTCGCGTTTGTGTCGCAGGAAAATGTATAACACAATCATGGCGATGATGGTAATGAAGACCACTGGCATTTCGCTGCCGATCCAGGTGAAAAGGTGCATGAATTGTGTCATACCAGGGGATTCCAACCCCTGAATCCATCCGATTAAGGTATCATCAAATCGATGAATCTGGTTGTCGCTGATGGACAGGGCGATGCTTACAAAAGCGATCATGCATAACGCTGCAACGAGCAACGGGAATGAGACGTTTCTTTTCCAGTTTTGCATCAAATGTTCAGTTCCTCCGCGATGTTTGATTTTGTAGATTGTGTCTGCGAATGCGATCATAGCCATATTGGTATTGTGCTATAATTTTACAATAATTATTGCAGCAATAAAAATATGTAACCTTAACACGGTTGTTTGAGCAGAGAATCTAATAGGGGAGTGGGCGGAATGAAACGACGGTTGGTGATGTGCATGTTGGTCTTACTGTTGGTTACGTCTGGGTTAGCTCTATTTCCCGGAGAGAAAGTGTATGCTTGCAGTTGTGTCGAGAGTAATGTTCAAGAGAGATTGAAGACAAACACAACTGTATTTACAGGAGAAGTGGTGAAGAAGGGACGTTCTCAACAGTCGAAGCATGATGGCATCTTAAGAGAGTATACCTTTGATGTAGATACTGCATGGAAGGGGGTTAATGCCAAAAAGATGAAAATTCTCGCGAGTGACGGTGGTTCTGAGTCCTGTGGCATTCAATTTGAAAAGAATCAATCCTACCTGATCTATGCTTATCAATATGAAGTGGATCATAAGCTTCATACGAATCTGTGCAGTCGCAATGTTCCAATTGAACAAGCCGGAGACGATCTGAAATTGCTGGGTGCGGGCAAGCTTGTAAGTAAAGAAGATTTTGGAGAAACCACCGATGGGAGAAGTGAATATATCCAACTCATATTATATGGTGGAGTCATTTTATTGGCAGCGTTGGCAGTCGTGTGGATATGGAGACGAAAGAAAAGAATCTGAGTGCCCAACGAAAAAAGAAGCCAATCCCCGTAAGAACGTTGAGGTACATCCGCGTTCCATACGGGGATTTTCAGGAGTGGCGTCAAAATTGTATCCAATTGGAGCTGGAACTATCGATCCGATGAAACTATATAAATTAAACTAAACATTTACACAAAACGGAGAGGACAGAAAGAACCAGAAGAAGCGTAGCGTTCGCCTAAAAGCTTTCTGAAAGAAAGCTACATCGGAAGCATACGCTATCCCCGGATTTTCCCTTTATAAAAAGGGATCAAAAAAATCTGGGGATAACAGCGATCAGAAGGTTATTCTGTCATCGGAGTGGCCAGTGTATATTCTTTAGTTCATCTTTTATAGTTTAACTGCAACATGTATTCATAAGCTGTGACACCAAATACCCGTTTGAAATGACGATTCAGATGGGTCAGATCAACAAATCCGCAATCGGCAACAGCAGTATATACGTCCTTCTGCTTTTCGATGGATTGACGGGCACGCTCCACCTTGCAGTTTAAGAAAAACTGGTAGGGGGATATACCTGCATGTGCCTTGAATTCACGGATAAATTGAAACTTGGACATGCCAAATTCGGAACTTAGGTTGTCCAGCTTGAGCACATCTTCGGTGCTGCAAAACATGATTTCCTTGGCTTTTCGAACCAGACTGTCCTGAGGCAACCAGAGCTTGGTGTCCATTTCCTTCTGAGCCAGAAGGTGAACCAGATCGAAGACCCGTTCGCTGCACTCGGCTTCGTCCTGTCTGAGTTGAACGGCGTCGTTCAGCATCAGGATCTTACGGGCAAGCTCGGGATCATAGACGATGGGACTTCCAAAACACAATTCCTTTTTGCCTATAATCTCCTCTACCAATTCCGGCTTCAAATACAGCATCACATAGTCAATGCCAGCCTTATCATAGGAACTTCCATCATGGGACTGTTCACGGTTGAACAACATGACACCATTTTGGTGAGACGCCTGATATTGTCCGTCCAGGTTGTATTGTTGAATGCCACGCAGGGTTACGCCAACCGCATACTCTTCATGGCAATGTTTTTTGTATGCAAAATCAGTAAAGCTGGCGGATAGTGCCAGCACGTCTTGCGACTTTTTATAGTTAAATCGTTCCATGCAGCACACCTCCCAAGCTTTAGATTAATCCGGATACTATAATGGCTGAGTATAACAAAAAAAGGGCCATGAGAATACTTAGTATTTTCTGGTGGCGATTCAGCAACGTTTTGAAAACCGTGCCAAAAACAACCCAACTGGAATAGGCCAGGAATCCAATGAAGGTAATTAACACCACGAACAGGAACGAAGAAAATGAACTTTGATAAAAGGGCAATACATAACTTGGAATGACAGTGAAAGTAAACAAGACTACCTTTGGATTCACAAATTGCATGATGAAACCGTTCCAAAATCCGGTAACTTGTTTTGGTGCATCCTCCGTGGTACCCATCTTGTAGATCTGGTACGCCAGATACACCATGTACAGGCCGCCGACAATCTGCATCACCTTCAGAATTCCGGGCAACACTCCCGCAAGAAGCTGATTAAGAAAAGCTGAAGCGGTAAGCAGCAGACCAAATGCCAGCGTAGCTCCCCACACATATTGCATCGTTTGACGTGCCCCAACATGTTGTACGGAAGAAAGAATTACGATATTGCTGGGGCCGGGGGTGAATGTAACGACGATGCAGTAGATTAAAAAAGATGCAAGATTCATAGTGATGATGCTCTCCTCAGGTTGTAGTTTAGTTCCATGATCATACGTCTAGAGGGAGAAACCATATAGTACATTATTGCAGCAGGTACACCGTTAGCAACAGGAGCTTCCTTTTAAAAGATAAGGGGGAGTTTTCTTTTTGAATGATTGCGTTTACAATTTAAACGAAGTACAAGGTGATCAGACAACTTGAGGAAGTGAACGGAATGAAAAAAATGTTGCTTGTTTACATTTTGCTAATCTCAGCATTTGCGTTGTATGTGTTGAGATTCGAATACACCAGTCAGGTAAACAGTTCTTGGGAGGACCGGGGGCTGCGCGGTGATATCGGAGAGACGTATATCATGATTACATTCCAGTCCGGGCTGGAGTATTGGAAGAGCCCGCTCAAAGGCTTCGAGGATGCCGCGGATGCGCTTGGCGTGACCGTAGAATATCGCGGGGCTACCCGGTATGATGCGAAGGAGCAGACCATGGTAATCGAGCAGGCTATCGCTCGTAAACCCGCAGGCATTGCTATATCTGCAATCGATCCTCAATCGTTAGTTCCAGCGATTAACAAGGCAATCGACGCAGATATCCCTGTTGTATTATTTGACGCGGATGCACCCGATAGCCAGGCCTATTCTTTTCTTGGGACAGATAATTACAAGTCGGGTGTAATGGCTGCCGATAAAATGGCTGAACTGCTGGGTCGTGAGGGAGAGGTCGCGGTATTAACCTTGCCCGGACAACAAAATCATGAAGAGCGCACGAAGGGCTTCCGCGATACGATCAAGGAGAGATACCCTTCCATGCAGATTGTTGAAGTTGCAGACGGACACGGCGATGCGATGGTATCCAGAGACGAAACACAGAGAATGATGAAGGAACATCCCGAGCTGGCGGGTATTTTTGTGACTGAAGCTACCGGAGGGGCAGGAGCGGGGGAAGCCGTTCAAACTGCCGGGGACAGACATCCGTTGCAGATTATTTCGTTTGATACAAATAAGGCTACATTGGATATGATCAAGAACGGTACGATCTCAGCTACAATTGCACAGGGAACCTGGAATATGGGATATTGGTCACTCCAATATCTGTTCCATCTACATCACCAGTTAACGGTTCCTGCCCCATCTTCATCCGGTGAAAATGCACCGCTTCCCGTGATGGTGGACACAGGCATCTCTGTGGTGACACGCTCGGATGTGGATGATTACTATGCCAAATAACAAGGAGGATTTTAAGAGTCCAGGGCATTGGAGCAGGAGAGCGATTCTCTCAACTTTCAGGAACGGGATTCGGCGTTTACGCTTGCGTAATATGCCCCTTCGCTACCAGCTGATGCTGCTTTTTCTGCTATTCGCCATTGTACCTTCCGTAGGACTTGGGTTGCTTGTGAACTGGACGGTGGAGCGGGTAGTTGAGCGACAGGTTGAAGGGCATACCATGCAACTGATTGGCAAAGTGAATGAAGCTCTGAACAGCAAAATGGAGAATTTGCAAAATATGACCTATCTGATTGCATTTGACCCGGATATTGATGGTTTTATGAACGACAAAATGCCACCGAATGATGATGCAGGCATCGAATCGATGGACATGGACACAATTACCGAAACACAGCAAAATCGGTTATATGGCATCAAACAAACCTTGCAGGGGTTCACAACATTGTATCCTGAAATCGCCGGGATCGTTCTCGTCAATGCAAGTGGTGACTATATTAGCAACGAGATGTATCCCCGAGCGGAACAGAGCCTGATCCAGGAAAATTGGTACCAAAAAGCTTCGGCCAATCCGGGCATCTTCATGGTATTGGGTCAGCCGAAAGACCGTAATCTCACGACACATGTACGGTACAAGGATGATGAGATTGTATCGGTTGCACGCTCCATAACGGATGAAGCGTCAGGACGTGTGCGGGGCGTTATTATGATTGATCTTAAACTAAGGTCCGTCTCTCAGGCTGCCCGTAATGTAACCTTGGGGAAATCCGGTTATGTGATGGTGACGGATGCAGAAGGTCAAAGTGTATACAAGCCGGAGCACCCGCTAATAGAACACATTCCCACAGACTGGTTCCCCTCCGGTGAGAGTGGAACATTTACCGCCGATACAGAAGGTGGAACGTTATTATTCATGTATCAGTCGTCTACCTTTACGGGTTGGAGAACGGTAGGGGTATTTCCCACAAGAGACTCGATATCCGAAGTACGCCAAATCCAGTTTTACGTGGTTAGCTTTGTATTTGTGGTGTGTTTGTTTGGCCTGAGCGCCTCTTTATGGTTCTCCCGTTCCATTGCTCAGCCCATTTTTCGGCTCATGTCCTACATGCGCAGGGCGGAGACCGGCAATCTCAGACCAGGCCGCTGGAGTGATCGCGCTGACGAGATTGGCATGCTTGGCAACAGTTATAACCGAATGCTGGCACAGATTCGAGAACTGATATCACTTAATGAATTGCGGGAGCGGCAGAAGCGTGACGCTGAGATGCGAAGTTTGCAGGAGCATATCAAACCACACTTTTTGTACAATACCCTGGATACGATTCATTGGATGGCACGCAAAGAGGGTGCAGAAGATGTATCCGGCATGGTAGGCGCGTTATCTCGATTATTTCGCATAGGGCTTAGTAAAGGACAGGATTACATTCCGCTGCATTCCGAGATTGAGCATATGACCAGCTATCTGCAAATTCAGCAGACACGATACCGCGATCGTCTTCAGTATACATTGAATATTCCAGAGGATCTGCGGAACCTTTTTGTGTTAAAGCTGCTGCTTCAGCCCCTAATAGAGAATGCAATCTATCATGGAATCAAGGGCAGACGTGGGCCGGGACACATTCGGGTGGAGGCCAGATTGGAACATAACAGACTGCTGCTGACCGTTCAGGATAATGGAGCAGGAATGTCCAACGAACGGCTTGCCGAGATGCAACAGCTGCTCGAAGCTCCTTTGGCCAGTTTGGAAGCGTCTTCGCCTGGGATGACAGGCAAAAGTTATGGAATGTTGAATGTGCAGGCCCGTCTCCGGCTGTCCTTTGGTGACGAGTACGGTATTGTGCTGGAGAGCCAGGAAGGTGAAGGAACGAGTGTGACCATCATTCATCCGTTGATGCGGGAGCTCCCACCAACCAAGCAAATCAATAACGAAGAGAGGCAGGAGAGTGAATGGGAAAATTCATGAAGTCGACCGTGACAACTTCCACTGAAACAGATGAGACACCCGCTTCAGCCACGGTAATGGAGATTACGCAGGATAGCGATGTGGCGAAGAAATACCGCGTGCTCATCGCTGATGATGAACCGATCATTCGTGAGGGGATTCGAGATGCCATTGACTGGGCAACGCTTGGGATGGAGGTTGTTGGTGAAGCGGAAGATGGCGAGGAAGCGCTGGAACGGGCGGCTGACTTGGGTGTGGATATTGTTCTCGTTGATATGAATATGCCATTCCTGAACGGTATCGAACTAATCCGTGCCCTTCAGCAGAAGTGCCCGGGCTGTCGTTACCTGATCATCTCGGGACATGATGAATTTGCATATGCGCAGGAGGCGGTTCGTCTTGGCGTAGAGGATTACATCTTGAAGCCTGTGCAAGCAGAACAATTATATGCTGCACTTGAGCGATTGCATCAGCGACTTACTGAAGAGCACCAGAGGACGGCATATGTACAACAGGCAGCTCATCAGATTGAACGTAATATCCCGTTGCTTCGCCAGCGATTTATGCTGGAGTGGCTGGAGGGGCAGGCTGAAGGAAGGGATCTGACGGAGCAGCTTGTGTTTTTACGGCTGCCCGCCGTCCCACCTGTGCAGATCGGGGTCGTACGCTGGCCTGCCGCTGAAGCTCGTCAGACGATACTGAGAGAGAATGATCGTCAGTTGTTTCTGTTTGCAGTGGAAAATATAATTAGTGAACTGCTGGGGGACGTGCCACATGTCCTGTTTCGGGACGTAAGCGGCTTGATCGGCATGTGTCTGTGGCAGGAAGCTCCTGAAGAAATAGAGTCTCTATTGGAACAACAGATCAGTTCTTGCCTGAATATTGCCATTCATGCTCATGTGGCGACACATGCAGGGACACTGGAAGAAACGCCCGATACGTACCGTCATTGCCGTGAACGGGTTTACGGGGAAGTGCAGTTGTCGCCTCTGGTGCGCAGGGCAAGACAACTTATTCACGAAGAGTATGCCGATCGGGAACTGACGCTGGAATCGCTCGCTTCCCGTCTACAAGTATCTGCTGTATATCTTAGTCGTGTGCTGAAGAAAGAGCTGAATGATTCCTTTGTCACGCTTGTCACGCATGCTCGCATTCGCAAGGCTATACAGCTGTTGGACTCAACAACACTGCCGATCCACACCATAGCTGAGCGTGTAGGTTATGATACCCAGCATTATTTCAGCACTGCGTTTAAGAAAACAATGGGCATTTCACCAGTGCAGTATCGAAAGAACGGGGGGACAGCTTATCATCCTTCCGCGAATTAAATATCGCATTACAGTTGTTCATTCAGACGTGTGATAAATGAGATGGATATGTTCTACTTCGTGTGAAGCGAAGTGGAGCATGTCTTTTTTTGATTCTGGTATGGTTTCTCATGGGTCACACTTGTATTTTAAGCGTTTCCATCAAAAGTTGAATTTTTATAAAAAAGGTTCAAAACGTGCAAAGACCTTGCGGCATCTCGAATGCTACCATTAGTCTCAGACAGGAACAGCAAGCAACAGGATGCACTACATGCATTGTAAGCGTTATCTTATAACTCATTCAGAACCGTATGACGTGAGGAAAGGGGAACTTCATATGAAAAAAGGAGCAATGCTCATCTGGCTTCTGGTGATGACCTTGATGCTCTCGGCCTGCAATCTGGCAGAGAGTGGTCCAGGCAGCAAAGACAAGGGATATGTCGGTATATCGATGCCAACCAAATCATCAGAACGATGGGTGGGAGACGGGGAGAACATGGTCCGTCTGTTTCAGGAGCAGGGGTACAAAACCGATCTTCAGTATGCTGAGGATGTGGTCGAAAATCAGATTTCACAGATTGAAAACATGATCACCAAAGGTGTGGATGTGATGGTCATCGCGTCCGTGGATGGCAACACATTAACGGATGTAATCAAGAAAGCGCATGACGAAGGGATACAAGTGATCTCGTATGATCGGCTCATTCGCAATACGCCATACTTAACCTATTACGCCACGTTCGACAATTTTAAGGTGGGTGTGCTTCAAGCCTCCTACATTGAACAAAAGCTTGGACTCAAGGATGGAAAAGGACCGTATAACATTGAGCTGTTTGGTGGCTCTCCTGATGATAATAACGCCTATTTCTTCTTCGACGGTGCGATGTCTGTGCTGAAGCCGTACATCGATTCCGGCAAACTGGTGGTACGCAGCAAGCAGATGACGATGGCCCAGATTGCGACCTTGCGCTGGGACGGGGCACTGGCCCAGTCACGGATGGATAACCTGCTGAGTGCGTATTACTCGGGTGATAATCTGGATGCAGTATTATCTCCTTATGATGGAATCAGTATTGGTATCATTTCATCCTTGAAAGGGATTGGTTACGGTACTTCGAACAAGCCGCTACCCGTTATTACAGGACAGGATGCAGAACTTGCCTCAATCAAGTCCATTGTGGCCGGGGAACAGACGCAGACGGTGTTCAAGGATACACGGAAGCTAGCGGAGAAGACGGTAGAGATGGCCAATAGTATTTTGCAAGGAAAACAGGCGGAAGTTAATGATACAACATCATATAACAACGGAATTGAGGTTGTTCCGGCGTATCTCTTGGATCCGATCTCAGTGGACCGTACAAATGTGGAGCAGGATATCGTTGGTACACAGTATTACACGAAGGAAGAAATCGGACTGAAATAATAAATGAAAGGAGCACATCCCATGGCCGGAATCATTCTGGAAATGAAAAACATCACCAAAACCTTTCCTGGCGTCAAAGCGCTGGAAAATGTCAATCTGAAAGTCCGTGAAGGCGAAATTCATTCCATATGTGGTGAAAATGGCGCAGGTAAATCTACGTTGATGAAGGTGTTGAGTGGTGTATATCCACATGGCACGTATGAAGGTGACATTTTATTTCAGGGCAAAAATTGTGAGTTCAAGGATATTAAGCAGAGCGAGGATCTGGGAATCGTCATTATCCATCAGGAGTTGGCCCTGATTCCCTACCTTTCAATCGCGGAAAATATATATCTGGGCAATGAGCGTGCCAGCAGAGGAATTGTCAACTGGAAGGAAACTTTTGTAGGTACACGGGAACTGCTCTCGAAGGTGGGACTGAGCGAAAATCCAAACACGCTGGTATCCAGCATCGGGGTAGGCAAGCAGCAACTGGTCGAAATTGCGAAAGCGCTCTCCAAAAAGGTGCGGCTGCTTATTCTGGATGAGCCAACCGCTGCGTTGAACGAGGACGACAGTGAAAACCTGCTGCAATTGATGCTGGAATTCAAGAAACAGGGCATCGCCTGTATCCTGATCTCACACAAGCTGAATGAGGTATCCAAGGTATCCGATTCCGTGACCATTTTACGGGATGGCAAGACGATTGAGACGTTGGATATGAAGAAGGAAAAAGTGACGGAGGACCGGATTATTAGCGGAATGGTAGGACGTGATCTCACCAGCCGTTATCCGGAGCGTCATGCCACCATAGGTGAAGTTATCCTTGAGGTAAAGGACTGGACGGTATATCACGAACATCATGCCGAGCGGAAAGTACTGGATCAGATCCATATGAATATCAGACGTGGTGAGATTGTAGGTATTGCCGGGCTGATGGGCGCTGGGCGTACCGAGCTTGCCATGAGTATCTTTGGCAAATCCTATGGCCGGAATATTTCGGGTCAACTCATTAAGAATGGTAAACCGATCCACAACAATACTGTCACAGAGGCTATTCAGAACGGTTTTGCTTATGTGACAGAAGACCGCAAGGAATACGGACTCATTCTGATGGATGACATCAAGCGCAATATTTCCTTGACGGGTCTGAGCAAGCTGACGCGAAACGCAGTAGTGAACGAGCGTGAAGAAGTACTGGTAGCAGAAAAGATGAAGAAAAGCATGAACATCAAAGCACCAAGTATTTTGCAGAAGACCGGTAATCTGAGTGGAGGCAACCAGCAAAAAGTGGTGCTCAGCAAATGGATTTTTGCCGGACCAGATATTCTTATCCTGGATGAACCTACCCGCGGTATTGATGTGGGAGCAAAATTCGAAATCTATACGATCATTCATCGGCTTGCTGCTGAAGGCAAGGGTGTACTGGTAATCTCATCCGAGCTTCCGGAGGTTCTTGGCCTGTGTGACCGGATCTATGTGATGAATGCCGGACGAATCACCGGTGAAGTCAGCCGGGAGCAAGCATCGCAGGAAACGTTGATGAGATATATGACCAAGTCTGGAGGCGGCAAGCATGGAAATGATAACAAAACTGTTCAAAAATAATATCCGTCAATACGGCATGATTATTGCCTTGGTTGTGATTATGCTTTTGTTCGAGGTACTTACAGGCGGGCTGTTGCTCAAGCCGATTAATATTACAAATTTGATTTTGCAGAACAGTTACATTTTGGTGCTGGCGATCGGAATGGTGCTGGTCATCATTACCGGGCATATTGACCTGTCTGTTGGTTCCATTGCAGCCTTTGTTGGTGCCGTTGCTGCGATTATGATGGTTGATTGGCAGCTTCCGGCTTGGCTTGCAGTCATCGCTTCCTTGCTGGTTGGAGCTTTGATCGGTGCATGGCAAGGCTTCTGGATCGCCTATGTGCGGATTCCGGCATTTATCGTGACGCTGGCAGGGATGTTACTGTTCCGCGGCTTGACGATGATCGTGCTGGAGGGGCAATCGATCTCTCCTTTCCCGGGTGGTTTCCAGAAAATAAGCTCTGGCTTCCTGGCGGACATTCAATTCTCAGGTTTTGGTCTGGTATCTATCATTGTGGGTCTTGTGCTCACCGTTTGGTACATTGTCAATGAACTGCGGGAACGCCGTTCCCAGCGAAAATATGGATTTGAAGTCGTGTCACAGGGACTGTTTTTGCTCAAGTTGATTGTGGTGGCTGTTGTGACAAATCTGTTTACGTTTGTACTCGCAAGTTATGCAGGTATTCCGAATATCCTGGTCCTGCTGTTTGTCCTGATCGTTGTGTACTCCTTCGTTATGAATCGTACTGTCATGGGACGGCATGTGTATGCGCTTGGAGGTAATGAGAAGGCCGCAGGTCTGTCTGGGGTCAAAACAAAAAAGGTAACCTTCTGGGTTTTCGTAAACATGGGTACACTTGCCGCGGTATCCGGGTTGATCTTCGCCGCACGTCTGAATGCAGCTACGCCAAGAGCGGGTACCAACTTCGAGCTGGATGCCATTGCGGCCTGCTTCATCGGTGGTGCTTCCGCTTCAGGGGGCATAGGTACGGTATTTGGTGCCATCATCGGTGGTTTGGTTATGGGTGTGCTGAATAACGGGATGTCCCTGATTGGTCTCGGTATTGACTGGCAGCAGGGAATTAAGGGATTGGTACTACTGCTCGCTGTAGCGTTTGATATCTATAATAAAAATAAAAGATCAGCGTAACACTGGATAAAATGAAAAAACAGACCTTGATCTCAGGATCAGGTCTGTTTTGCTGTATGCCCAACTTATTTACATCAAGGCATCGAGGAAACGTGTGGCGATGCCAAAATAGATAAACAGGGACAAGATATCATTCAATGTGGTGATTAACGGGCCAGAGGCAACAGCCGGGTCGACTTTGAAACGACTAAGCAGAAGCGGGATGCATGTACCGGTCAGTGTACCAATGACAAGAGTGAGGAACAGAGATACCCCTATAATGGCGCCCAGCAGCCAGTCCCCTTGCCAGAAATAAGCGATGACAGTAATCAGCAATCCACATACCAAGCCAATCATTATGCCTACCTTGATCTCCCGACCAATCAGTGCGAGTACGGTGGCTTTGTCGAGTTTGCGTCCGATCAGTCCGCGTACCACAACAGCCAGAGACTGCGTTCCTGTGTTACCTGTCATACCTGCAATCATCGGCATGAAAAATGCCAGTGCTACAACCTGATTCAATGTATCCTCGAAAAAATCCACGATACTTCCCGAGATTAATCCAATCAAGAGAAGCAATATGAGCCAGGGAAGCCTGCGTGTGACGGCCACAAGTGGTTTGGTATCAAAGTCGATATCCTTGCTGCCGCCCCCCATCTTGGCCAAATCTTCACTGGCTTCATCCATAATAATATCGATGACATCATCCATCTGAATGATACCGCATAACCTGTGATTTTCATCCACCACCGGAAGTGCAATAAACTCATAACGCTGTAGAAGCTGTGCTGCTTCTTCCTGGTCCATATCTACCGTTGCATGGATCACCCGCCGGGTCATCAGTTCTTCAACCTGGGTCTTATCGTCAGCCAAGGCAAGAGATCGATAACTCACAACACCGACCAGTTTGCCTTCATCATCGGTCACATAGAGGTAACTGGAGGGGGAGATATGCATGGTGCCTTGCGATTGCCGTAGGGCTTCCTTTGCTGTCTCGTGGGAGAGCAGGGTCCGGTACCGATCTGTCATGATGCGTCCTGCCGTCTCCGGCGGGTAATTAAGCACGGATCGGATAATGGCAGAGTGATCCAGATTCATGTTGGACAGCAATTCTTCTCTGCGTTTGGCGGGTAAATCGTGCATGAACCGAATCAGATCACTTTTGTCCATCTGCTGCATGACTTCAAGTGTTCGTTCCGGCCCAAGTCGTTCAAACAGTTGAATCTGTTCGTGCAGCTTCAAGGTCTCGGCGAGATCCGCCAGAGCATCGGGTTTGAACAGGAGCAGAAACCGATTGGTTTCTTCTTCAGGGAACTTTTTATATACAAGTGAGAGGTCGTAGGGATGCAGTTCTTTCACCAATTTATAGAAATCGGGAAGGTTCTGGGATTGTACATGTTGCACGAGTTGTTCGGTGATCTCCTCCACGGAGAAATCTTTCTTGGTATGAGGTCCGTTCATATCGACACTCCTTTCTATTCGGTCAGCTTCATATTTTTAAACGAAATAGGTTGGCGGTTAAACAAATGGAGAAAAAGAGAATACCCAAAATGATATTGTAATCTTGCTCAAACATTCGATATGGGCTTACAAACATTCGCTGCAAGGATATACTTGTTGTACAGCAACAGACGAGGAGGACATGCGCTAGTGGAAGTAGATATCAGAACACAATTGCTCAGCATGGTTGAGCCGGAGTATCAGAAATTCTCGGCTGCACTTATTCCCAACATCACGAATGTACTTGGTGTAAGGTTGCCAGCCTTACGAAAAATTGCCAAGCAGCTTGCCGCCGGGGACTGGCGCACGTATCTGGAAACGGCAGAGGATGAATATTTTGAAGAAGTGATGTTGCAAGCAATGGTCATTGGACATGTACAGGCTGATCTGGACGAACTGTTAAAGGCTATTGAAACATTTGTACCGAAGATTGACAACTGGTCGGTGTGTGACAGCTTCTGTGCGGGACTGAAATATACGAAGGTCCATTCGGAGCCCATGTGGGCGTTCTTGCAGCCGTATCTAAGATCAGATCAGGAATATGAAATCCGGTTTGGTGTGGTAATGCTGTTGAATTTTTATCTGAATGAGCGATATATCGATCAGGTTCTATCCGCATTGGATCAGATTAGACACGAGGCGTATTATGTGAAAATGGCAGTGGCTTGGGCCATCTCAATGGCTTATGTGAAACAACCTGAGGTGACTATGCGTTATCTAAAGGATAATACCTTGGACGATTTTACGTATAATAAGGCACTTCAGAAAATCACGGAATCTTATCGCGTTGATCCGGAGAGCAAGCAGATCATCCGCAGTATGAAACGTAAGGTGAAGAGGCAGGTTACCTCTTAGTCCTAACTTGAAGCATTCCACCGGGGAGAGGGCGATAAACGAATGAGAAATAAGTTGATGTACACCACGATGCAGTTGGACGGTCGTCCATGGGTGCTGCTCGCTACGGAACAGGGATTGTGCCGAGTGGTTATGCCCAACGAAACATTGGAAGATTGGAACGGCTGGATACAAAAAGTTGCACCTGGCGTGGAACTGGAAGAGAACGAGGATGCTCTGAAACAAACAGGTATGATGAACTGGTTGCAGTCCTATTTTGCAGGAGAGCCCATGACTTATACAGAAGCGATCCCACTGGACTTGATCGGAACGAACTTCCAGCAGGAGGTATGGAGAGAGTTAGGGCGTGTGCCTTACGGTGAAATTCGGACCTATGGTGACATTGCCGCTGCGATTGGAAGACCTTCGGCTGTGCGAGCGGTTGGTGCTGCAAATGGAGCCAATCCAATTCCGGTTCTGCTACCGTGCCACCGCATTATTGGGGCTAATCGCAAGCTGACCGGGTTCCGGGGAGGCCTGGAGATGAAGCGCAGACTGCTGGATATCGAACAGATTGAAGGCGTGACCGATGGAGGGCATGCGCGGTTTCATTTTTAATAGACTCGCGTAATCAAGAAGATTAAGGTGAGTGGACGGGGCAGGCACGTATTGTGCCTGTTTTTTGCATGTATATAATGTAGCGTAATACAAACGTTCCGCATATGGAACACCAACGTTTTACGTATTTTTGCCCGGTGAAACCGTATGGTACCATGGATCATAGATCAATCGGTATCCGGGGGACGTAATGCCGGGTAAGAAAAGAGGGAGACATGATGAAACAGGCTTATTGGTTAACAAACGTGACTGTGGAGCGGAGTTATATTCGGGAGGGGGAACAGGTGACGGGGACACGGACAAGCTCCGCTCATCTGCGGATTAAAGATGGAGTGATCGCGGAGATTGTGGAAGGAAACAAACCGTTGTCTAGCGATCTACCACAAGTAGATGGCAAGGGACTTCTGCTGTTACCTTCGTTCGAGGAGGCACATATTCATCTGGATAAAACCTACTACGATGGGCCGTGGAGAGCCGTTAAGCGTATCTCCAGTATTTTCGAACGTATCGAAGAAGAAAAGGTTCTGTTGCCCAAACTGCTACCAGATGCCCAGCGTCAAGCGGAGAGTATTCTGACCTTGATCCAGGGGTACGGCTCCACTCATGTACGTAGTCATTGCAATATTGAACCTGTCAGTGGCTTGAAAAGACTGGAAGCGACGCGGCAGGCTCTGGAATCATTCTCGGGCAAAATCTCTTCCGAGATCGTGGCTTTCCCGCAGCATGGACTTCTTCGCTCCCATTCAGTGGAGCTTATGGGCCAAGCGATGAAGGAAGGGGCAACACATGTGGGCGGACTTGATCCCCATACGGTGGACGAACAGATTGAGAAATCACTGAACGCCATGGTTGAACTGGCTGTTCAGCACCAGGCGGGCATCGATATTCATTTGCATGATGGCGGGCAGGCCGGCAAACAAACGCTGCTGGAACTCGCGAATCTGACCGAAGCCGCAGGGCTTCAGGGTAAAGTTACGGTAAGTCATGCGTTCTGGTTCGGCGGCGCAGACCAGCAGGAAGCAGAAGATATGGCGCAGCGAATGGCCTCGCTTGGGATGAGCATTGCTTCCACGGTGCCCATTGGCAGAACGATGATGCCTCTTCCAATGCTCCGCCGTATGGGTGTGAACGTGAAGCTGGCCACAGACAGCTTGACGGATCATTGGTCTCCTTTTGGCAATGGGGATATGCTTGAGAAAGCGGGACGATTCGCAGAACTGTACGGATATAGTGACGAACTGTCCTTGTCTCAATCTTTGGCATGGGTAACAGGAGGGATTACACCACTGGATTCACAAGGGGAGCAAGTCTGGCCGAAGGTAGGCGACACCGCGAGTTTTGTATTGGTGCATGCGAGTTGTTCGGCGCAAGCCGTTGCGCGGCGATCTGCGCGGCAAGCTGTATGGTACATGGGGCAATTAGTCAGCGGATCAACAACGGATTGAGGAAAATAGAACAGGTGTAGCCACGGGAAACCGTGGTTTTTTGGCATGGGAGAAAAAGAGGAAGGAACTGTTCGCATATACCACATTTTGGGTTATGATGGACGTAGTTAATGAAGGGGGCAATTCCAATGAAGATTGAATATGCAACGGAAGCCGACTATGACTATATCATTGAAAGAGATCGGCATATCCATCAGCCACTTGTGAAAACGAAGATTAGTGAGAAAGAAATATTCATCCTATGGGACGAGGACGAGGGATCAAGAGTTGGATGGATGAGGTACGGTTACTTTTGGGACAACCTTCCCTTCATGAATATGATCTGGATTGATGAACCCTATCGAAACGGCGGATATGGCAAAAAAGTGGTGCATCACTGGGAAAATTTAATGAAGCAACAAGGCTTTGATACGGTGATGACTTCAACGCAATCAGACGAACATGCCCAACATTTCTATCGAAAGCTGGGGTATGTTGATGCTGGGGCTCTGTTGCTCGATACACAACCTTTGGAGATTATATTGACCAAGAAAATTTAGTGGATAAACCTCAAGGAGGGGGAGTTTGATGATAAGAGAAGCGGAAGCTAGAGATGCAGCAGTTATCGAAAGGTTGTATAAAGAATTATTGCCAAACAACTTAAACACGAAGGTACTGGCAGAACGGATTGAAGAGGTTCGGAATAATCCAAACAGTTTTTTGTTTGTGTATCAAATAGGTGATCAGGTGATCGGCACGGCTCATTTACATATTTGTCTGGATGCTTTGGTGGAAAATAGACCATTCGGCGTAGTTGAGCGGGTTATCATTACGGAACATGTGCAGAGCAAGGGATATGGGTCTGAATTGATGAAACATATAGAGCATGTATGTGAGCAGAAAAATTGTGTGAAGGTGTTTCTTACGAGCGGATCATCCAGAAACGAAGCACATCACTTTTATACAAAATTGGGGTACAACGGAGAATCCAGCAAGGCATTTAAAAAGTATTTATAACTTATAACATTCATCAACGAAAAGGAAGTAGAAGCAAAGAAATGAAAGATAACAAACATCCGGTTCAAGATGTCCGACTCATCGTTACTTTGCTCGTGGCTACTTTATGTTGTCTAGGTGTTGTGATGTATTTACGTGCTCAAACAGATACGAATATGTATCGATTTTTAAGTTGGGATATGTTCCTGGCATGGGTACCATTCATCATCTCATCCTGCATTAGATACATGTTTAATAAGAAATTAACCACAACGAGCATGATATGTATGGGGCTGATGTATGGAGTATGGCTCTTTTTTCTGCCCAATGCGGCCTACCTTTTTACGGAGATTCTGCATTCATTCAGATATTTTGATGCTCAAGGGGAAGTTAGATTTTGGGTTAATATTGATTTTTGGTATGGACTCACCCTGACGTTTGCCGTAGCGATCATCGGATTGCTGCTCTCGACTTGTTCGATCATTCAGATCCACGAAATGTTAAACAAATTAATAAATAAGTACATTAGTATGATGGTTGTCGGTGTTATTTTGCTATTGAGCAGTATAGGGGTCTACATTGGTAGATTTAATCGGTGGAATTCGTGGGATGTATTATCCCGACCTGGGAAGATCTTTGTGGATCTTGTGAATGATTTTAATGCAGCGAACAGCATAATGGTTGAGTTTGTCGCCATTGTATTTACGGTTCAACTTTTTGGATACGTTATTATATCCTTGCTAACCGCAAGGTCTGGCAGTTCATCTTCATTGGAAAGGGCAAAGGATCTGAAATTATGAAGGCGATAACGCAGGAAATTACGGAAGAATTGTTGGCTGTGATGGATATGTACCAAAAAAATCGCGCGGCAATTGATCGACCAACTGATACTGGAAACCGATCAGCCTGATCGGGCGGAAATCCTCGCAGGTGCGTACCATCTGCTGACCAATGCGGATGTAATCCACGGAGAAGAAGAATTAACGGGAAATTGGTATTTTGATGTTCACGGCGAGCACTGTATGTTCAAGAATACAGAAACAGGGCAGACATTAGAGGTTTTCCTTGGTAGTCTTCGTATTTCGAGAATCCGTTTAAGGACATGTTGGATTTCTTCGAACGTATGGAAGCACAGCAGGTGTTAATTCATGTTCACGGGGTGGCGTATAGAAAAATGATTTGATTGTTTTTCATTTAATTAGAATTAAGGAGGAATGACGTATGGGGTTAACTGAGTGGTCTACAGATATTCTTCAATATGATCTGTCGGATGAATATTCGATTCGCAAAGCTGATTTTGCCGAATGGGGATTATATTGCACGGTTTATTATGATATGCGTTATGTCGGATTTTTCAGAGAAGAAGAGTTCAGTTCTTCCAAGATCAGTGCGTACTGGATTTACAAAGGTGAAAGCAAAATAGGTGGCGTGAGAATGGAGCCTAACCGGATGTATCATTTATTTTTTGTCCCGCCATTCCAGCAGTGCTTTGAGGTATTGAAGCTTCTGAAGCATAAATTATTACAGTGGTCGGATCGCAGCAAACGTATTCTGACCTTTGAGATTCTTCCAGACCAAGTCGATCTATATGCAAGAGCTGGATTCTGGCCAGTGGAGTTCAGATGTCGCTGGATGCAGCGGCCTACAGATCATTTTGAGATCGAGTGGGACAGCAGGGTAACCGTGAAGAGTCCAGAGATTATTGAAAGTGAAACCGGAAATAGAAAATATGCGAATGAAGATGAGATTGCTCAATGTGACCTGGAGAGTTTTGCAGGAAGTCTTGAAGCTACACGAAGAAAACATACCACGTACGCAGATTTTATTCCAAATGATGACCCTAATTATACGAATGAGATTCTAACTCAGGCATCTACACTTTTATACGATAAGGAAACGGGGCAGCTTATTGCCAACTGTCGTCTTTGTCTGCAGGATAATCAGGCTGCCGTATACAGCATAGGGGTTCGGCCGGCCTATAGAGGCAGAGGTCTGGCTACACTGATGTTACAGAGAGCATTGAATGCGCTTAAGGGTGAGTATCCCGTTCTACGATTGTATGTGATGCAAGGAAATGATGCGGAGTCCGTGTATCTGAATCTGGGCTTTATTCCGGGTGTGCAGGAGATTCAGACGATGTATATTCCTGAGGAGGAATCACAATGAAGGTTGCCCTTTATTTTGAAGGCCATGGAAATCAGTTGGAGAGAGAGGATATAGGGGACAGTGAACGTTCGTAGAACGTGTTCTGATTTGGAAAGGAGAGATGTACATGGGAATGATCATTATGTTGGTGGTGTATCTGTTCCTCGGTATTTATGTTGTGAAAGTTGGAATAGATAACTCAAAAAATAGCCAGCACACCAAAGAAATATTATCAGAGTTAAGGGAAATTAAGGACCTGTTGAAAGAACGAGGGTAAAGATTGATTAGGCTTGTGCTTCAAAATTAGCTGAGGAACAGCATTTCCGATGTATCCCTCTCCTGCAGGTCAGGAAAGGGATGGATTCCTGTGCAGTGAGCCGAATTAACTCAATACACGAATAACAATATCCTGATCATGGTTACCAAAACCGGCACCATAGATCGTTAATCCCCCTACGTTGGGGCTTTCCTCGTCAACTGTGAAGCGAAGCGTCCAGAACGGTTCGCTAAGCTTAATATCCGCGAGAGTAACGTCTGACATCCGCTCACCATCCATATACGTACCGGAGGCATCAATGCGGATGGTCTTCAATAATCCATACTGATTCACATTGCGATGCCACCATTCCGGCGTATATTTGCCGCGTGCTGCTCTGCCAAAGTCGGCAGGGCTTGTCCACGTTCCAAGTGAAATGCCATTGAAGGTGAAACGAATATCCGAAGGCCAATGATCTCGCAATCCCGGAGCTTCAGACGCCAGTTCCATCGAAATTTCAATAGCATCAGTTGTCTGATCCGGTAGTACAAAGTTAGGTGTTTTATATTCAACATAGCCCTTCCCAAACCACAAGATAGCGGCGTGAACACGTTCAGGATCAAGGAAGTAACGTGGATCGTCCCATACGCCGATTTCTTTCTCAAGTGTTCCTAGCCCACAGGTAGGGTGAATATCAAAAGCAGTGTAGTGTCCCACGGCTATCGTCTGTTCTCTGGTTCGTGAAGTTTGGCTTGGGGATGGCAGCTCGATCTCAATCTGATTTTGCTTGAGGTAACATAATTTGTGCGTCCCTCCGTTTATCCGAACTCGTCTGCTCCCAATTAGACCCGCATCCTCCAGTTTGCGAATATGCATCGTGACAATGGAGGGGCTAAGCTCTAGGGCTGCCGCAATATCCTTCACATTCATTTCGCGATCTGCAATCATATCCATGATTCTCCATCTGACTTCGCTTGCCAGCGCCTCATATAAAGGAAGGAACTGGGGCTCCCCATTTGCTTTGATCATCTCTACAACTCCCTACCCTCAATCTTCTAAAATCACATATATATTAATTTAATGAAATTAACTCCAAGATGCAATCCAGATTCATTGCAAGTTAATGCCCGATGGTGTTTAATTTTTGTAGTTGTTACCAAGTTGAATTCTTATATATGTGAATTTTATAATAAGAGATGGAGTGGAGTAATGAAATACAATAACCCTGTTGTGAAAGGTTTTTATCCAGACCCTAGTGTGATTAAGGTGTACGATACCTACTATATGGTGTGTAGTTCTTTTCAATATTTTCCGGGCGTACCGCTCTTTGAAAGCAAGGATTTGCTGAATTGGAAGCAGATTGGTCACTGCCTGACTCGTAAAAGCCAGATTCAGCTCGAGACGGTGAATAGCTCCGGGGGTGTATTTGCCCCAACCATCAGGCACAATAACGGGCGTTTTTATATGGTCACAACGAATGATACGACGCATCAGAATTTCTATGTCTGGACGGACGATATCTACGGAGAATGGTCTGAGCCTATTTATGTGGATCAAGGCGGGATTGATCCCGATTTGTATTTTGAAGATGGAAAAACCTTGTTTATGAGTAACGGGGTGGATGATGAAGGCATTGGCGGAATTGTTCAGTGTGAGCTTGAAATTGAAACTGGCCGCAAACTGACCCCGAGTCGTTCGATATGGAACGGAACAGGTGGACGATATCTGGAAAGTCCGCATCTCTATAAAATGAACGGTTACTACTACCTGCTTGCAGCCGAAGGCGGCACCGAGTATGGTCACATGGTAACGTATGCCCGGGGAACTTCGTCTTCAGGACCGTTCGAGGCCTATGCGAAAAATCCAGTTCTAACCAACCGTAATCTGGGCGGATATGAGCTCCAGGGAGTAGGGCATGGTGATGTGGTTCAGGATGATCGGGGGAACTGGTGGCTCTTTCACCTGGGATTCCGACAGATTGGCAGATGGGCTACATACCATCATCTGGGCCGAGAAGTATTTCTGACTCCAATTACGTTTGGTGAAGACGGATGGTTTACAGCCGGGCATGAAGGCACAACACTGACGAGTTTTGAGACCAATCGTATCCCGGATACGGTGATCCAGCAGGATAAGAAGAATTATACGTTTGAAAATACAGACTGGAACCTCGACTGGTGTTATCTTCGTCATCCAAATACAGAGCATTACCAGCTCGAATCAGACAAGCTTACGCTAACAGGAACCGATGTAACGCTGGACGTTCCGGCATCCCCGACGTTCATCGGGCTACGTCAAAAAGACTTTAATGCAACAATTTCAGTTGATATTAGTCTGACGATTGGAGAAGCCGGCATCACGATCTACATGGATGAGAATCATCATTATGAAGTGGCTATTCGTCAGGAGCAGGACGGTTATAAGGTGGTCGAGCGTCTAAATATCGGTGATATCAAATCGATAGAACATGAAGTGGATCTGGGAAATAAACAGCATGCAACGCTGGTGATCCGCTCAAGTCAGGAACGCTACAGTTTCCTGATTCAAACAGATGGTGAAGAGATTCTGCTGGGCACGGCACAGACGAGATACCTTTCTTCGGAGGTGGCAGGAGGTTTTACAGGTGTACTTATTGGGTTATACGCGAGCGGGCAAGATGCTTCAGCTGAGTTTACAAATTTCAAATGTGAATATCATTAAGAAGTGAAGGGGAGGACCTAATGGTCCTTCTCTTTTTTTTGATTTGTGTCAAAATATAGATAAATTAATAAATGCGAATAGAAGAGAGGTATGCAAACGTGAAGGTACATTATAAAATGCCAGAATCCTTAGAAGGCATCGTTCGAATAGATAAGGAACTACGTAAACAACATGATGCGACCCTTCATGACTATGTGGGGTTTTATATTAGTTTTAACAATGATGATGATAGATACTATTGTACGCCAGATGATGCCATCATATTTGGAAGAACAGGGGCAGATGGTGACCATTTTGCTTTTTTCACATTTAACAGATCCATTAGTGATTTGGAAGAAGCTCCGGTTATCTTTATCCAACCTACGGCGTTTGGTAATCAAGTAACTTTAGTTGCCAGAAACTTTAAGGATTTTGTAGCATTATTTATTAATCTTAAGGAAGTATATGTTTTGGAGAGATTTCGATTTTATAAGAACAAATTAGATTTTATGAATGACTATAACGATAACTATATGGAAGATATAAGGATGAGAGAGAGTGATTATAATTTAATTATTGAACTGTTAAAAGAGAATATTAAAGGGATAACAGAAATTGATGATGTGTACGAATACATGATTGAATCCCAAAAACAAATAGAACTAGGGATAAACAATGATGATTTTGCATGATATCAATATGGCATCACTAAATAATCTACATGTAACAAAAGGTTAAAAGAACGTGTTATTTAATTATATAGCTTGATTAGATAACAAGGAGGAGTTGTATGGAGGATCAATGGAGAATTGCAAAGTATGATCCGGCATGGCGTGATTTGTTTCTCGAAACGGGTTCGAAATTAAGAGAAGCGTTAGGAGAAAAGGCCGTGCGGATTGACCATGTTGGGTCCACTTCAATTGTTGGAATAGACGCCAAACCTATCATAGATATACAAATATCTGTTTCTAATTATGAGAATCTGTTGGACTACAAACGTGAGATCGAAACCGTCGGATTTGTATTCAGAGCAGAAAATCCAGATAAGACTAAACGTTACTTTCGGGAAGTGCCCGGAAGCAGAAGGATACATATACACGTTAGACAGGCAGGCAGTTTCTCCGAGCAGATGACCTTGCTGTTCAGAGACTATTTAAGGGAGCATCCAGAAGATTGTTTGAACTATGCAGAAGAAAAGCACAGACTTATGTCACTGTATAAAGATCAGCGTCCCAAATATGTTGAAGGAAAAGGACCAATGGTGTGGAGCATATTACAGAGAGCGCATCGTTGGTCTCAAGATATCGGATGGCAACCGGCAAAATCTGACGCATGAGCACATCCAATGAATAGAGATAACTGTATTGGAGTGATGAGATGAACATGGGAAGAAAGCTGATGACAACCGTTCTAACCATCATTTGTTTTACTTTGGCTGCAAGTCTCATATCGATGAATGAATCCTACAGTTTTGATTTTTATATTCTTATTTATCTGGTATACGCGACTCCCTTGATCCTGTTGATCGGGCTACCTTTATCGATATTGCTGGACTACCTGCTCAGCCGAATACAATTCTCTAATCATGTGTTGTATCTAAGTACGAGGATATTAGGCTATGCATGTGCTGGAGTTTTAGGCATGTACATCTATTATCTGGTCATGGGCGCAGGAGAAGCAATCTTGGATTTCAAAGAGACGTTAGTTCTGACCTTATTTGGCGTTCTTGCCGCTATCCTATTTGTACTGATTGATATGGGATTGGAAGTTTTGTTAAAGGTACGAAGAAAAAAGAGTTGAATTAAATTGATTTGTCAGGAGGAAAGCAAAATGACAACGCATTGTGCACTTCTCATCATTGACGTACAGGTAGCGATGTTTGATGAAGCAGATCCCGTATATCAGGGGGAACGATTGCTTCAGAAGATCCAGGTGTTAATTGCCAGGGCCCGTGAAGCAGGGCATTCCATCATATATATCCAGCACTGCGAAGGGGCAGGCAGTCCACTGGAACGAGGAACTCCGGGATGGGTCATTCATCCGTCCATTACACCTAGTGCTGGTGACCTTGTGATCGAAAAAGAGAAACCGGATTCATTTCACGAAACCAATCTGCATCTGAAATTGCAAGAAAACGGCGTGACGGAGTTGATACTCGCGGGAATGCAGACCGAGGTATGTGTAGACACGACTTGCCGCAGAGCCTACAGTCTGGGATACACGGTCAATCTGGTTCAAGATGCGCACAGCACATGGAATTCAAAGACGCTTCAAGCGGAGCAGATTATTGAACATCACAATACGGTACTGAGGCTGTTTGCCAACGTGGTGGATACGAAGAATGCGCTGTAATGCTAGGAAAACGTAGGCGATTCTGGTTTTTCATAGGTGCGGCAATCATGTTTTTGTATTTTCTAATCACGAGTAACCCTGATCCAAATAAGCCGATTTCGAGAAATCAAGTGATAAGCACAGAGATGAGCATAGTCGTGTACACCAGGACAGGCGACGGTGGAGGACACGTTAGTATTGATAATGTTACGTTAAGTAAAGAAGACATTAGCCGTATAGTCGGCTGGCTGAATGCAGCCCCGGAATCGGCCAAAATACCAGTAGATGATGTCACAGGAAGTATTAGTGCAGGAATTGCTTTGAGATTAAAGCATAACGCTGAAGTTACAATTCAATACAATCGGAAACAGATTATTGTATCCACAAAAAGCAGATTTAATAGAGATTCGAAATATATACTTGATCAAAAGGACTTAAGAGACTTTTTGGATCAAAAGTTGAAGGGAACGTACTTTGGAAAAGATCCGGAGGATTAGGGGGAAGAGGTATTGACGATTAACAAAAGAATAATGAATCTATCAGCCTGGCTTGCTGTATTAGCCATGCTATGTATTCCTGGAACTTTACATACTGAAGATGGACCGCTTCGAACAGAGTATGGTTTCCCGATCCGATTCTTTACGGATTATCATTATGCTAATTCAGAGGGAACAATCTGGTTTATATCTGGTATCTATTTAAATGTACTTCTATATTTGTTCAATGTCCTGTTTATTTATGCAGGAATTCATGTAATCTTGTATATAAAAAAGAAATTAACTAAATAAATTGAACTGAATATTTACACAAAACGGAGAGGACAGAAAGGACCTGAAGAAGCGGAGTGTTCGCCTTTATCCCCGGATTTTAACTTCATAAAAGGAATCAAAAAAATCTGGGGATAACAGCGATCGGAAGGTTGTTCTGTCATCGGAGTGGTAAGTGTAAATATTCAATAGTGCAACTTTATATAGAATATAAAGATGGAGTGATTACGATGAAACAACTTCCAGTAGAATGGAAGTCAGACCGACTTATTGTCTCGAATGTGGAAGAATCTGATATTCCTGAACTTGAGTCCATATATGAGACCAGTCGGTACTTGCATCAATGGGATGGACAAGAGCATGATCGGAACTATGTGAAAGAATGTTTTGAAGAAGGCCACCTTCCGCCAGGAGGCAGGCTGGAGAATTATCGAATTCAATCCATTCGCACGAATGAGGATGACCGCTATATTGGTTTGTTAAGTGTGTACCATGGGTATCCCTCCGAGGATTCAATCTATCTCGAATTTTTATATATCCAGAGCGAGATCCAGAAGCAGGGATATGGACAAGAATTAATTCAGGCGTTGACTCGTCAATTTTCCGAACTTGGTTACAAGGAAATTCGAATCAACGTAGCGCTGAAAAATTGGCCTGCATTACGCTTCTGGATCAAATCCGGATTCAATCAGATTAGTAGAATTTATGGTGATTTTGAACATTCGGAGGATACCTTTGCCAATACAGAATTGATCAAATCTCTCTGAAAAATATGCTGATAAAGGGGAATATACCAATGGAAACATTCTTTCGTTATAACTGGATGGTACGTGAGCAATGGTATGCGTGGTGTGAAGATGTATCGCTTGAAGAATTGATTCGGCCTCGCACAGGCGGAGTAGGCAACATATTAGAAACATTATTTCATATCATTGATGTAGAGTGGAGCTGGCTTCAGTTGCTTCAGGGCAAACCGGATGATGCAGAAGATTTTGCAAAATACCAGAATCTTGAGGCGGTAAGGCGATTGGATCGCAAGTTACGTCCTGATGTGGAGGCATTTGTTACAGCCTGGGATTCGAGTATGGAAAAAAGAGCTTATATCGATCATCGCTCAGCCAGCAAGGCCAGTACAGATTCATGGGGAGAAGTTATGCGACATGTGATCGCCCATGAGATTCACCATATGGGACAGTTATCCGTATGGGCGAGAGAATTGGGCAAGCAGCCGGTATCCGCCAATGTCATTGGCAAAGGCCTGATTATACCTGACTAACCAGGAGAGGCGTTCATAACACGGAAGAAGGGGAAACGATGACAATACAACTTAGCCAGATGAATTGGATAGAACTGGATGAACGTATCCAGCAGGTGATTGAACAGGAGTATCAGATCATTTCCTTGCCACCTGGACTGGAAGCCAGTGTGATGAGAATTGAAACGGAAGATCAGCGGTACGTATTGAAAGTCTGGGACAAGGATTCCAAACCGGATATCGCCAGACAATATCGATTATTGTCCAAGCTTTATCAAAGTGGAATTCGTGTTTCCAAACCCTACGGTTGGGGATTAGACGAGCAAGATAATCAAGTGCTGTTAACGAGCTGTGATGGAAAGCCCGTTACCCAATTAACACAAACCAAACTGACACATTTGGCTGAGCGATTAATGGAGGTCCATCGTTATCCTGTGAATGAAGTGGGAGCTGGAGAAGATGGAGAATACATATCCAGATATAATTTTGTTGAATACTTTTTTCCTCAAATTGAATTACATAAAGATATTCATGATCTTCTAGTAAACTTGATCCAGCTTGTTCAGATCAGACAGGACCATTTGATTCATGGCGATTATAATCTGGGAAATATTCTTGAGATGGACGACTATTACACCATTATCGATTGGACCAATGGGCAATACGGCGATCCAAGATACGATATGGCATGGTCTGTGTTTCTGATCACCATCTATAATGGGGAAAGTTACGGCGAGATGTATCACGCTCAATTTGCACGTTCTGCCAGTTATACGTACACGCTGGAAGAGGAACAGATTTTTGGAGCAATAGCTTGTCTTCGCTGGATTCTGTTAAAGCGCGTTGGGGATGTACCCATGGGGCCAGATGTAATGGAAAGGGTTCACAGTATGGCTGTCCATAATCCATATTTGAATGAACACCTGCTGCAATCGTAATACGGGGATACACAAGAAGACAGTATACGATTAAGTAATAGAAAGACCACTTTCTTTAATTAAAATAAACAGCCAGTCCTAAACTAGCGATCCTCGCATACCTATGATAGTAGGGAGCGTGATCGATATGGAGCAGAAAGTACAAACTTACTTTGACCTGAAGCAGCAGCAAAAAGATATTGAGCAGAAGCTGTCTGTACTACGAGATGAGATTGTCGCGTATTGTGTAGAACAAGGGGTGTATGAGACGCAGGTTGGTGGTTACACCGTGAAAACAGTGCTTCAGAACCGGAAGGAATACGATGATCAGAAGCTGTATGCTTCTCTTCCAGACCCGGACATCTGGCGATTGTTATCCAAGGTAGACAACCATAAGCTGAAAAGCCTCATCAAGCTGAACATTCTGTCCGAGGAGCAAATTAACCCGGCATGCACAGTGAAACAGGTGACCTTGTTACAGGTGGACAAGCTGTAACGCTTCATACCCTCTTTGGTACATGAGTTGAATTTAACTGAAAATCCGATCACAAAACACCTTCCGAGAAATGTTCTGTTGCGATGAGCAGTGGAACATACGTGGAGGTGTTTTTGTTGTGCGAACAGGGCCGAGGATCATAAATAGTTAAATATGAGGGGGAAGAAGTATAATTTGTTCATTGTAAGCGTATTCAACAAACGATATGATGGATAAAAAATGGCAGGGAGGAATTGTAAATGCCAACCGAAATTCCATCACTACATGCTGCTTATGCCAATACGTTCAAAATAGGTGCTGCTGTACATACCAGAATGTTGCAGTCCGAAGGGGATTTCATCGCCAAACATTTCAATAGCATCACGGCTGAAAATCAGATGAAATTTGAAGAAATTCACCCGGAAGAGGATCGTTATAATTTTGAGGCGGCGGATAAAATTGTTGATTTTGCTGTTGCCCAAGGGATTGCGGTTCGCGGACATACCTTGGTCTGGCATAATCAAACATCGAAATGGGTCTTTGAGGATAACTCAGGTGCTTCTGCTTCCAAAGAGCTATTATTATCTCGCTTGAAGCAACATATTGATACGGTAGTAGGTCGGTATAAGGGGCAAATATATGCGTGGGATGTCGTCAATGAAGCTGTTGAAGATAAGACCGACCTGTTCATGCGGGACACGAAGTGGTTAGAGCTGGTGGGGGAAGATTATTTGCTGCAAGCGTTCAGTATGGCTCATGAAGCTGATCCAAATGCCCTTCTTTTCTATAATGACTACAATGAGACGGATCCGGTCAAACGGGAGAAGATCTACAATCTGGTTCGGTCTTTGCTTGACAAGGGAGCGCCTGTACACGGGATTGGGTTGCAGGGGCATTGGAATATTCATGGTCCTTCGATTGAGGAGATCCGAATGGCTATTGAGCGTTATGCTTCACTGGATGTGCAGTTGCATGTTACGGAGCTGGATATGTCCGTGTTTCGTCATGAGGATCGTCGAACGGACCTCACTGCGCCAACTTCGGAGATGGCTGAGCTACAGGAGCGTCGATATGAAGAAATCTTTAATTTGTTCCGTGAGTATAAATCATCCATTACCTCTGTGACGTTCTGGGGAGTAGCGGACAATTATACCTGGTTAGACCATTTCCCGGTACGCGGACGCAAAAACTGGCCCTTTGTTTTTGATCAGCAGTTGCAGCCTAAGGAATCATTTTGGCGTATCATTAACCCTATGTCCTGAACATCAGGGAAGTGGAGAGAATCGGTCACGATGTGGCCGGTTTTTTGCTGTACTCCATATAGATTGTACAGTAGGGCTATCTCGTGCATGATTAAGGCGTTGATTTGTATGGATGATAAAAATATGGATTTAAATGGAAGTTTATGATAGGGTTGAAGAAATAGTGAACCAAATTCTTTCCTGAAATGAGATGAGAAGATGGATTACATCCGAAACTATTTAATTACTTTTGCCGGAAATTTTACATTTAGTTATTATATTTTTGAAAAAGGTACTTTTGCCAAACCGCTGATGTTTGCTACATTGATGCTGTTGCTGATCATGACAATTGATTACATGAAAAGTAGAAACAAATATACATTGGATTAGGACATGTCCATGTTTTTAAACGATTCTGGAACACAGGGTCGTTTTTTTATTGGATATAGAACAGCTTCCATTTACATCAAGACCATTGTTCATTACACTTGATGAGTAACACCTCATTAACTCAGTTTTCGTTACTCAATTCAGATCATCAGGAGGATATCATTATGCATCAATCCGCACATATTCAGGAAGCAAGAGATTACATATTAAACCGAATCCATACCAAACCTGCCGTAGGCATGATCCTGGGTTCCGGACTGGGAGCGCTCGCGGACGAGATTGAAAATGCGACCGTTATTCCGTATACAGAAATTCCGTATTTCGCCCAATCGGAGGCTATTGGTCATGCCAATGAATTGGTTATTGGTGAACTGATGGGCAAAACGGTTGTAGCGATGAAAGGCCGCCTTCATTATTATGAAGGTTTTACACTAGACGAAGTGACTTTCCCCGTTCGGATCATGAAGGCGCTGGGTGTCGAGCAATTGCTTATCACCAATGCCTGCGGAGCCATCAACACAAGCTTTGAGCCGGGTCAACTGATGCTCATTACAGATCATATTAACCTGGTAGGCAATAACCCGTTGATGGGACCGAATAATGCCGAACTGGGTGTTCGTTTCCCAGACGTATCACAGGTATACAATCGCGAACTGCGCAGCATTGCCCTTAAGGTTGCAGAAGAACAGAATGTTGGCCTGCAACAAGGTGTCTATGCATGGTGGAGTGGCCCGGCATATGAGACACCAGCAGAGATTCGCATGATTCGTACGATGGGTGCGGATGCAGTGGGGATGTCGACGGTACCTGAAGCCATTGTTGCCATTCATGGCGGTATGAAGGTACTAGGCATTTCCTGTCTGACCAATATGGCCTGTGGTATTCTGGATCAGCCGTTAAGTCATGATGAAGTTATTGAAGTGGCTGCGCAAGTGAAAACAACCTTTATCGGACTTGTAAAAGGCATCTTGAAAGAGATCTAATCGCGAGATGATTTTTTTTCTAGGCCGCGATGGATAAGATAGAGTTTTCATCCAACCCAATCGAAACCACCAAAAAACGTATGCTTCACGAGCTGTTACTCGTGAGACATACGTTTATTTTATTTTGCAGAACTATGAACCATCTGAGAATGATCGGCCATAATTGCTGGTGTGGACTCCCTGATGATGGGTTTGGTCACAATGTGTGAGACCTGATACGGCTGTGTCGGGCTATTAATCCGGGATAACAGCATCTCCGCAGCCTTAATGCCCATCTCATTGCTATAAATATGAACCGTCGTTAATGCTGGCTCAATAATTCGAGATTGGGGTGCATTATCGAATCCGCATATCACAATATCCTGTGGCACAGCGACATTTCTATCTTTTAACGCCCTGATCAGATCAACTGCTATAAAGTCATTAGCGCATACGTAAGCAGAAGGTAGGGATGCCAGCTCGGCCACTCGCTGGTTCAACCATCCTGGCTTGGAGAAACACAGGCGATCATTGTCCAGGATGCAATGGGACAGGTCGACCTGCAACCCCGCCTCCAGCATAGCACGGTGATATCCAACCCATCGTTCATTAAAGCTCTTGCAGTGATTGTAATCTCCAACGAATCCAATACTTGTGTAGCCGCTCTCAATTAATTTTGTGGTTAACTGGTAGATGCTATGTTCATTCTCCATGAGTAGCAAATCTGCTTGGAATTCGGGATAACATATGTTGGAAGCGCAATCGATAAAGATGGTGGGGATGCCCAGATCGGTAATCAGCTGTGTATATTCCAGATCAAATAATTCAATGCAAATAATGCCGTCTACTTTGGCTATATCAAAATTGTTGGGAAGTGTAAGTGTATCTTGATCGTCTTCACGCACGATATGAATCGAGAGATTGTATCCCTCCGCACTGATTCTTTTCTCCAGACCGCTGATTAACAACGAACCAAAGTGAGATGTATTAGGCAGGTTTTCAGTTAACAGGGCGATATTGCCCGGAGCCTTGCTTAGAACATGCTCATTGTCCATATAGGCAAACTGTTTATATTTAAGTTCAATTGCTTTTTTAATTACACGATTTCGGGTCTCATCCGGGATGTTTCCGCTATCATTTAATGCTTTGGAAGCTGTATTCCTGGAGATCCCCAAAGCATCAGCGATGTCTTGTATCGTGACTTTTTCCTTTGCCATCTAATGCTTCACCTCTAATCATCAATAGTCATCCATATTCTTCTCTAAGTCAAATGTATAATAGAACGGGACAAATAGCAATCTCTGTTTCACAAATGCACAATTACATTTACATTTAGATAGGTGAATTCTATTTTCATAATTGTTCCAGAAGTTTCGTTAACTAGTGTAACAATGATGATCTATTACAGTAATGATATAGAAATATCTAGGCTGGTATTAACGATCCAGTGCTGTATACATGCAAATTCAATCCTCTTTAGTTACATTAATGCAAAGATGAAATGATCAAATGCACAAATATTTTTTTACAAAACGTATTGACTAAATCCGTTGAAACCTGATAAATTGTAAATTATTAAATAGGCAATTGTAAATATTGAAAGCCCTTACTGAAAACAATTGTCAACTTCTAGAATGAACGGGGGTATCGTGTTGGATAACATAGCCGACAGCAAAAAGGGCGAAGGAAGGGTACTGAAAGTGAGGACGACAAGCGGTCACAGGTTGCAGCAGCTCAAAAAAAATTACTTTTTATATATGTTGCTTGCACCTGCCTTAATTTTGACTCTTATCTTCAAGTACATTCCGATGTACGGAGCCATCATTGCGTTTAAGGATTTCAGTCCGATCAAAGGCATCATGGGTAGTGATTGGGTAGGCCTGAAGCATTTTGAGAAATTTATAGCTTCACCCAATTTCGATATCATTTTAATGAATACGCTTAAACTCAGCTTTTTGGGATTAATATTCAGTTTCCCGGTGCCCATTTTACTGGCACTCATGCTGAATCAGGTACGCAAAGCTGGCATCAAGAAAAATATCCAATTGTTTCTATACGCACCCAATTTCATCTCGGTTGTCGTTGTTGTGGGTATGCTATTTATCTTCCTCTCACCGACAGGGCCAATTAATCAATTAGCCACATGGATTACAGGTCAGCCAATCATGTTCATGTCTGAACCGGAATATTTCCGCTGGATCTACATTTTGTCCGATATCTGGACTGGAGCGGGTTGGGCTTCCATCATATACGTCGCGGCTTTGGCCAATGTTGATCCAGAGCTTCACAATGCGGCTAATCTGGATGGAGCCAATCTCCTTCAGCGTATTCGCCACATTGATCTTCCAACGATTCGTCCGATTATGGCCATCGTCTTTATCCTTGCAGCTGGCGGGATTATGTCCATTGGATTTGAGAAGGCCTATCTGATGCAGACGTCCATGAACCTGCCGTCCTCCGAGATTATTGCCACATATGTCTACAAGGTGGGGTTACAGTCTGGAGATTATGCTTATTCAGCGGCAGTTGGATTGTTCAACTCGGTTATCAATGTGATTTTGCTGGTGACGGTGAATCTGATTGTGAAGAAATTGAATGAAGGCGAAGGCCTCTATTAGGAAAGGAGTATTATCCATGGTTGTTAAACACACGGGAATGGATCGGTTGATCCTCACACTCAATGCCATCTTTCTCACCTGTGCTGTACTGGTTGTGGTTGTTCCCCTGATTTATATTGTTATCGCCTCATTCATGGATCCCACGGTGCTACTGAATCGTGGACTGTCCTTTAATGTATCGGACTGGAGTCTGGACGGATATCAGATGATTTTGTCCAATCCAGCCATGATCCGGGGGTTTGCAAATGCGGTATTGTACTCGGTTTCTTTTGCACTGATCACCGTGACCGTATCCATATTTGCAGGTTATGCATTGTCGGATGATAGACTCGCGGGACGTGGATTTTTTATGATTATCTTTATCATTACGATGTTCTTCGGTGGGGGATTAATCCCTACGTATCTACTCATACGTAATCTCGGCATGCTTGATACGGTGTGGGCGATCATCATCCCTGGAGCGGTTAACGTCTGGAACATCATTCTCTCCAGAACCTTTTTCAAAGGAGTCCCTCGAGAACTGAAAGAAGCTGCTAACGTGGATGGCGCTTCTGAGATGAAGATTTTCTTCCAGATCGTCATTCCGTTGTCGAAACCGATCATTTTTGTACTTGCACTCTATGCGTTCGTTGGGCAATGGAATTCCTATTTTGATGCAATGATCTATCTCGATAATCCGAACCTGCATCCGTTACAGCTCGTTCTGCGTTCCATTCTGATTCAGAATCAGGCTGCACCGGGCATGATCAGTGATCAGCTCGCGATGGCGGAACTGAAACGGCTCTCCGAGATGATTAAATACTCAGCGATTGTCATTTCGAGTCTGCCACTCATCATCATGTATCCGTTCTTCCAGAAGTATTTCGAAAAAGGTGTCATGGTCGGTTCCCTCAAATAGTGAACAGCCTGCGATACAGTAAGTTGATCCAATCCAACACATGGAGGTCATGATTATGAAAAAAGTAAACAAGTCCAGAAAAGCCGTTACAACGGCGTCCATTTCCATGTTATCTGCAATGCTCTTTCTAACCGCTTGTGGCGGAGGTGGAGGCGGCGCGGCAAGTGAGGCGCAATCCCCTGATGGCAAGGTGACATTGAATTTTATAACACAGAGCTCTCCGCTGGCTCCTGCTGATCCGAACGACAAGCTGATTAACAAACGACTCGAAGAGAAAACCAATGTGCATATCAACTGGAAGAACTATACGAGTGATGTGTTTGCAGAAAAAAGAAATCTGGCGGTCGCCAGCGGTGATTTGCCGGATGCCATTTTTGATGCAGGTTACGGGGATTATGATCTCCTGAAACTGGCGAAGGACGGGGCGATCATTCCACTTGAGGACATGATTGAACAACACATGCCCAATCTGAAAAAGGTGTTGGAGGAAGCTCCCGAATACAAGAGCATGATCACGGCTCCAGACGGACATATCTATTCATTCCCATGGATTGAAGAACTCGGAAGTGGCAAACAACGGATTCAGTCAGTGGATAACTTGCCCTGGATTAATGTGGAATGGTTGAACAAGCTTGGACTGAAGATGCCAACGACAACCGAAGAACTGAAAGAAGTATTGATCGCGTTCAAAACGCAAGATCCAAACGGCAACGGTAAGGCCGACGAAATTCCGTTATCTTTCATTAACAAACCGGGCGGAGAAGATCTGACATTTCTCTTTGCGGCATTTGGACTCGGAGAGAACTGGGATCATACCGTGGTAACCAATGATGGGAAAGTGGTCTTCACGGCAGCTGATGAAGGTTACAAGGAAGCGGTTAAATACATTCATGAGCTGGTTAAGGAAGGCCTCGTGGATGTCGAATCGTACCAACAGGATTGGAACACGTACCTGGCGAAAGGCAAGGATAACAAGTACGGCATGTACTTCACATGGGATAAGGCTAACATTACAGGCATGAATGATACGTATGATGTTCTGCCTCCGGTTGCCGGGCCTAACGGAGAGGTCAATGTCACAAGAACAAACGGAATAGGACTTGATCGTGGTCGCATGGTCATTACCAGCAGCAATAAAAACCTCGAATCCACAGCCAAGTGGGTAGACCAATTGTACGATCCGCTCCAATCTGTGCAGAACAACTGGGGTACCTATGGAGACGAGAGTCAGCAAAATATCTTTGAATTCGATGAAGCCAAAGGGATGCTGAAGCATCTTCCACTGGAAGGATCTGCACCCGTGGAACTCAGACAAAAAACCAGTATTGCAGGACCATTGGCCATTCTCGACAGTTATTATGACAAATACACAACCAAACCGGAAGATGCGGCTTGGCGGATGGAACTTCTCGACAAGGTTATGGTTCCGCATATGAAAGCGGAGAACGTATATCCAAGTGTGTTCTTCTCCATTGATGAACTGGATCGATTGTCCACGATTGAGACCGATCTCTTCGCCTACGTGTTACGTCTGCGTACAGAATGGTATCAGAACGGGAAAATAGATCAGGAATGGGATGCTTACTTGAAAGAGTTGGATCGCCTTGGATTGCAAGAATGGCTGCAGATTAAACAAGCGGGATATGACCGTAACAACAAATAAAGAAAAGTACGGAGGAGAAACCATAATGTCGACAATTCTTAAACAAGATTACAGAAATGAATACCATTTCTCACCGAAAGAGAAGTGGATGAACGACCCAAACGGCATGGTGTTTTTCAATGGGGAGTATCACTTGTTCTATCAGCATCACCCACATGGAACCACATGGGGCCCCATGCACTGGGGCCATGCAGTGAGCAGGGACCTGATCTCCTGGGAGGAACTTCCGATAGCTTTACTCCCCGATGAGAATGGCACTATATTCTCGGGAAGTGCCGTAGTGGATTGGAATAACACGACCGGATTCTTTGAGGGTGAGCCAGGATTGGTTGCTATTTTCACCCATCATCTTGAAGTTAAAAACCAAGATGCCATACAAACCCAGAGCCTGGCGTATAGCAAAGACAGCGGCAGAACTTGGACTAAATACGAGGGTAATCCGGTATTAAAGCATGAGTCCTTTGTCGATTTCCGTGATCCCAAAGTGTTCTGGCATGAGCAGACCAAGGAGTGGATTATGATTATCGCTTGTGGTCAGACGGTATGTCTGTATCGTTCTCCCAATCTGAAGGATTGGACGCTAGGTAGTGAATTCGGCGCCGGGATTGGTTCACACGATGGCGTGTGGGAATGCCCCGACCTGTTCCCCCTTGCAGTGGATGGAGATTCAGGGCAGGAGAAATGGGTGATGCTTGTTAGCATCGGTGCAGATCCTGCTTTTATTGAAGGCTCCAGAACACAATATTTTACCGGAGATTTTGATGGAACTACATTTGTCCCAGACGAGGCATCCCATACGGTTCGCTGGATTGATTATGGTCGGGATAACTACGCAGGAGTTAGTTGGTCTGACGTTCCTGAGGAAGATGGAAGACGCCTCATGATCGGCTGGATGAGCAACTGGATGTATGCCAACCAGACGCCAACCAATAATTACCGTGGAGCGATGACCATTGCCCGGGAGTTGACACTGGAGACAAGAGCGGGAGAAGTTATATTGATTCAACGTCCTGCACGTGAACTTGAGCAAGCCCGTAAGCCAGTATTGTCCCTACAGGATGCTTCAATTCAGCAAGTGAGTGAGCAGTTGCACGCTTTGCAACTAGTGAACTATGAGATCCATGCAGAGTGGGCTCAGGATCAGTCGTTCCATTTTGCACTAAGAAGCGGTGCAGATCATGAGACGGTCGTTGGTGTAGATTCGATCCGAAGTGAAGTGTATGTTGATCGTAGTCGATCGGGCATCGGCCATTTTCATAAACTTTTCCTGAGCCGTCATACAGCTGGGTTAAAAGAGGTGAATGGGAATCAACGGTTGCGTATCTTCGTAGATCATTCATCTGTGGAGGTATTTGCAAATGATGGTCAGGCCGTTATTACGGATCTGATCTATCCGGATGCGGATTGCCAAGGCATCTCTGCTCATGCGGAAAATACTGATCTGGTCTTCTCTTCACTTCATATCTATGAGATATCATCAACCAAGGCTAAAGGTTAATTGAATGAAGGAAAGGAGCCCAGAATGATGCGCATTGGAGCTATAGAAGCGGGCGGAACAAAGTTTGTATGCGGTGTAGGCAATGAGCATGGACAGATTGAAGATCGGATCAGTTTTCCAACAGAACATCCGGAGACAACACTTGCCAAGGTTATCGACTATTTCAAGGATAAAGACGTGGAAGCAATCGGGATAGGCTCTTTTGGTCCGATTGATCTGCAAGCGGATAGTCCCACGTATGGCTATATTACGACCACGCCTAAGCCTGGGTGGGGAAATTGTAATGTCATTGGAACCTTGAAGCATGAATTTCCGGTTCCCTTTGGATGGGATACGGATGTGAATGCTGCCGCGCTCGGTGAAGTGACGTGGGGAGCAGCGCAAGGACTGGACAACTGTGTGTATTACACGATTGGCACAGGCGTTGGTGTCGGACTCGTGGCAGGGGGCCAACGCGTCCACGGATTGTTACATCCCGAGGGTGGACATATTCGGACAAGACGCCATCGAGACGATCATTTTAATGGATTATGCCCATATCATGGCGATTGCCTGGAGGGAATGGCAGCAGGTCCAGCCATTGAAGCTCGCTGGCAGATCCCTGGCAGTGAACTGCCGGCGGATCATCCGGCGTGGGAGATCGAATCCTTTTATATTGCGGAGTCGATTACTACGGTCATCTTGCTTCATTCGCCGCAGAAGATCATCCTGGGTGGTGGTGTGATGCAGCAAGATCATCTGTTTCCTATGATCCGGGAGCAGGTAGTGCGGAATCTCAATGGTTATGTGAATGCAGCCCCAATCACGCAACATATCGATCAATATATTGTGCAGCCCGGATTGGGCCAGCATGCAGGCCTATGTGGTGCGCTAGCATTGGGTCTGGAAGCCTTGCAACATGCAGCACAAGCTTCACATGTTTCGTAGTTCTCTTAAATAATCTACATCCCAGAAGGGATGGCTGCGGGTTCGCTTATTGGTATAAGCAAGACTGCACCGTCCTTTTTGGGCTTTTTTATTTTTTTGGAGTTCAATAGGTTTGAAAAAAAATAGTACGTTCTAAAATCCGATGTTGCTCAAGTGAGCTGCCAAAGGTATGATTTTTAGTGTTCTATAGTGCGATAAGACATTCAAAAATTAACGTGTCTCCACTGGAAAGGAATTCAACAAATGAATCCAATAACAATGCGTCAAGCTGTACAGGCAGACCAAGAGCAACTCGCTGATTTGCGAGCCTTGGTACTGTACGATGATCTAACCAGACTGGGAAGGTACGATGATGTGAAGGTACGTGAACGTTTCCGGAATACATTCGACCCTGCCCAGACACAGATTATTGAACTTGGAGGATCAATGTTGGGTTGTGTAGCATTGAAGCCCAAGTCTGAGGCATATCTATTGGAACATTTCTACATACATCCCGATTATCAGGGACAGAAAATAGGAACTCAGGTACTAAAATTGCTGCTGGAAAAGGATCAAATTCAGGGGAAACGTGTTATTTTAAATGTGTTGCAGGGAAGTCCTGCTCGCCGATTGTATGAACGATTTGGATTTATATTGGACAGTGAAGATGAGGTCGATGTGTTTATGTCGGTCCAAGTGTAGTAATTTTTACTGTACATCTATATAAGTTGAACTATTCTTTTACACAGAAACGGAGAGGGCAGAAAAAACCTGGAAAAGCGAAGCGTTCGCCTGAAAGCTTTCTGAAAGAAAGCTACGTCGTAAGCATAGGCTTATCAGCGGATTATACCCTTGAGAAAAGGGAATCAAAAAAATCTGGGGATAACAGCGATTGGATATAATAGACCCATTCATTTAATTCTTGAATGGGTCTATTGAACTTTTCTATTATACTTTCCAGTGGTCGTACCCTAATATGGGTAATAACCTACTTTTTATATAGGAATTATATAGTATGGAGAAGCCAAGATGCCACAATGGAAACGAAATCTGTATATTCTGTGGTTCGGTCTGTTTTTCAATCATATGGCGTACTCGCTATCCGTTCCGTTCTTTCCTCTATTCCTGCAAAATGATCTCGGGATCGATACCGGTCTGGAAGCCTGGTCCGGTATCTCCATCTCCATCAGCTTTCTGATCAGTGGATTATGCGCACCCTTCTGGGGATCGCTGGCTGATCGATATGGAAGCAAATTGATGCTGGTGCGTTCAGGCGTTGGGCTAGGCATTGCGCATCTGGCTAATTTCTTTGTTTACGATCCGTATACGTTTATCGCGGTAAGGGTCTTTCAGGGACTCATGGCTGGTTTTCATCCCGCCTCAATTACACTGATCGGCACCAATACTCCGGAGAAACATGTGGGTTATGCACTTGGCGTGATCTCCACGGCCAGCGCTGCGGGCGGAATACTGGGTCCTCTTGCCGGAGGGGTATTAAGTCACTGGATTGGACTGAGGGGATGCTTCATTGCATCGGCTGTGATTACGTTGCTTGCGGCTTTGATGGTTCTGGGTGTTAAGGAGTCACGGCTAACTCGTACGGTGGTTCCAACAAGGATCATGGGGGATTTGAAGAGAGCCGCTTCTACTCCCGGGTTGATGCGAATCTACGGTTTGATTTTGCTGGTTTCAACGTCAGTGCTCATTATCGAACCGGTGCTGACGCTCTATGTCGTACAGATTGGCGGAGATATCGGCAGTGCAACACTTAGTGCTGGTATCGTCTTCTCAGCCATTGGTGTGGCAACGGTTATTATGGGGCCGCGTTGGGGGAAGATTGGTGGCAGGATCGGATACGAGAAAACACTGTTTATTGGACTGATTGGTGGTGGAATTGGCAGTCTGCTGCAGATGACAGCAACGAATCTGATTTATTTTGGCAGCCTGCGATTTGTCTATGGTCTGTTCTTTGCCGCGGTTTATCCGGCGCTCAATGCGCTCATCATCAAGTATGCTGATCACGATTTTCGTGGGAGGGCTGTCAGTCTGAGTCAGACCGCGAGTCAGTTCGGCATTGTGCTGGGACCGTTAATCGGCGGTTTTCTTGGTGGATGGATCGGCATTCCGTTTATTTTTCTATTTACAGGGATTGTACTCCTGGGAGCGGCTTGGGCAGTCCGTGTAAGTGATGTGAAACAGTCGGGTAAACCGGGTTTGCGTATGACAGTAGACTCTGGCGGAACACATATGAAGAAGTGAACGTTCACAATGAAATAGGGAGGAATATATATGTCACAACGACGATTGAAACTGGGAGCCAATCTGAACGGCGTAGGGAACAGCATTTCCTTTTGGCGTCACCCCGACATTCCCGTTAACGCGAGCGTTAGTCTGGAATTCTACCAGAAGCAGGCACGTATCGCGGAGAAAGGGAAGTTCGATCTGCTTTTTATTGCAGATGGTCTCTTCATTAACGAGAAGTCCAATCCTCATTTTCTCAATCGCTTTGAACCTCTGACGCTTCTGTCCGCACTCGCCGGTGTAACTTCTCACATTGGGTTGGTTGCTACATTGTCTACTTCATATAGTGAACCCTTCACGGTTGCGCGGCAATTTGCATCACTGGATCAATTAAGCGGTGGGAGGGCCGGGTGGAATGTGGTCACTTCACCTCTGGAAGGCTCGGCACTGAACTTCGGCAAAGGCGAACATCCGAACCATGCTCTGCGCTACGAAATTGCGGAAGAACATCTGAATGTGGTCAAAGGCCTGTGGGACTCCTGGGAGGACGATGCCTTTATCGGAGATAAGGAGCAGGGTGTATTCTTCGATCCTGCGAAGATGCATACGCTGAATCACAAGGGGGAGCACTTCTCCGTACAGGGTCCGCTTAATGTGGGACGTTCGAAGCAGGGTCATCCGGTGATTTTTCAGGCGGGTTCATCCGAATCTGGTAAAGATCTGGCTGCCCGATCAGCGGATGCCGTATATACAGGACATGAGACGCTGGAGGAAGCAAGGGAGTTCTACCGCGATGTGAAAGCAAGAGCGGTGGCTTATGGACGCAAGGCAGAGGATATCCTGATCTTCCCTGGCATCGGCCCGATTGTGGGCAGAACGGAGGAAGAGGCGGAGCAGAAGTATCAGGAAATTGCCGAACTGGTGAGTATTGATCATGCGCTGAACTATCTGGGACGTTACTTCGATCATTATGATTTCTCCCAGCACGCCCTGGATGAACCTTTCCCCGAGATCGGGGAGATTGGCAGCAACAGCTTCCGCAGTACAACAGACAAGATCAAGCAGCAGGCACGAGAACAAGGGCTGACCCTGCGCCAAGTGGCATTGCTGGCATCCACTCCACGTACATCGTTCATTGGTACACCGGATCAGATCGCAGATCGGATTCAGGAATGGTTTGAAGGCGAAGCGGCAGACGGATTCAATGTTCGTACCGTGGTACCCAATGGATTGGAGGATTTCGTGGAGCTAGTTGTGCCGGTTCTGCAAGAACGAGGACTGTTTCGTACGGAGTATGAACATGAGACGCTCCGAGAGAATCTGGGTCTTGAGATTCCACGTAACCGGTATACGTTAGAGAGCGTGAGATAGAAAAGATAGAGCGGTAATGACGTTAAATTAACGTTGTTACGGCTCTTTTTTGATGGTTTCTTTTTCGGAGAGTACTGCTATTATAAAATGATAAAGAAAATGATACACAAGCTGCAATTCCAGACGAGTCACAGGAGGAGATTGGGATGATTAGAGGGTTAACGAATGCGGGACTGGGCAACATCGAGTCTGATGAAGAATATATTACAGATGCGGCCAAGCACGGATTCGGATCTGTAGATTTGAATCCGCTCTCATTGATTGAAACGTATGGCAAAGAACGGGCGCAACATCTGTTGGAAAGCAATCAGGTGATCATCGGTTCATCGGGTCTGACGGTAGAGTGGCGGACGACAGATGAACAATTCCGTGAGGGGTTGCAATCGTTGGTCGCTATGGCAGAAGCTTCTGCTTCGCTGGACTGTTACAGCTGTTGCACGTATATTTTACCCTCAACGGATCAACCGGCAGCGCAATTTATGGCGGCGGCTACGAAACGCTTGAGACTCTGTGCAGATATCTTGGATGCTTACGGGATTAAGTTGGGTCTGGAGTTTGTGGGCTGCCATCATTTGCGGACGCAATGGAAGAATCCGTTTATCTGGCGTGTGGAAGATACGCTGGACTGGATTGAGACGATCCATGCGCCTAACGTAGGTTTACTGGTAGATTCCTATCACTGGCATACGAATGGTTTACCGATGGAAGATCTCTTGAAGCTGAAGAAAGAGCAGATTGTTCATGTGCATATCAACGATGCTTATGATTTGCCGATCGAGGAATTACTGGATTATGAGCGTTTGTACCCCGGAGAAGGGGTTATTGATCTGGGTGGATTTCTGAGAAATCTGCAGGCGATTGGTTACAATGGTGTGGTGGCTCAGGAAGTACTGGCACCGGCATCGAATCTAAGTTTGAGTGAAATATTGGCTAAGTCGAAAGCGGGTTTTGACAAGGTATTTGCAGCAATCTAAGTTACTGAAAAAAGGAGGGGGTGTTCCTAGCTGTGTTTATGGCTTATGGAACACCCCTGTTCTTGTTCAATTAATCCAGCACGCCGTGATCTTTCATCAGTTGTTTCGTAACGATCCATAGTCTGGTTTGCATGGCCTCATCTCCGCCAGGATGTATAGGAACAATAGATGCTCCAGTTCCCACATTGAAATATCCTCCCGAAACCTCGCCATACTTCGATTCCACAGCCAACCGAGTAATGATATCCGCACCCCGGCGCGGGTCGCCGATGTGCAAAAAGGTTAACATGCGTTCAAGCATACTTGCAAACCATAGCTCTCGTCCAAGACCCGTAACATTAAAGCCAGGGTTCAAGGCATTTACGCGAATTCCGGTTCCGCGCCATTGTCTGGCGAGTTCACCAGTAAACATAATATTGAGCAGTTTGGTTTTGCCATAGATTGGAGAGGAACCGCGTGCAGTAAAAGGAGTGATATCCCTTAAGTCATCTGGCAACACCAGTGTGCCATGATTCCGCGAAGCTTCAGATGCAACATTGACGACTCGGGCATGGCCGGATTGAATCAGGGAAGACTGCAAGGTGTGCGTTAACAGCCAAGGTGCCAAATAATTCACGGCAATCATCTCGGCATATCCTTCGGTAGTGACTCGCTGTTCAAAAGCATGAAGTCCGGCATTATTCAAAAGTACGTCTATACGCGGATAAGCGGCTGCAATCTCTAACCCAATACGTTTTACATCGCTCAGTAAGGACAAGTCTCCATAGAAAAATTCGATTTTGGCAGAAGGCATGATTTTCTTGATTTTGTACCTGGTAGCCTCAGCGCGTTCCTTGCTTCGGGCTGTGAGTATAAGATGTGCCCCGCGTTTGGCGAGGTCCATGGCAGCAAGCTGCCCTAAACCGCTTGTTGCTCCGGTAATTACAATAATGGGATGTTTAGTTTTCATAAGAAGATCTCCTTTTGACACGAATAGATTCGAAAATATATAATGGACATAAATCAACTATAAATATTAATTGATATTTGTCAACTATATTTCTGGAAGCCTACTTTCATGTATCGAGGAGAGGGAGTTAACAATAATGAGTGAAAATCCAGTCAAAACCAAAGATAGAGCAACCTTGGAGCTAGCGCTGGGTGAGCAGATTCATGCACTGATCAGTGCTTCGCATGCGCTTAACGTTCGATCTGCCGAGCGTTTTGATGCGGACTTGCAACCTGCCGCTTTTCACCTGGTTCGGTGGCTGTACTCCTATGGCCCAACAAGCGCCGCAGCTTTGGCAGAAGCGACTGCAATGGACCGCAGCTCGGTCAGCCGATTAATCAAACAACTCGAAAAGTCGGGATATGTTAGCAAAGAGCCAGACCCCGAAGATCGGCGTGGGGTGTTACTATCTCTTACGGAACTTGGTCAACAATCGACGATCGCTGCCCTCAAGGAGAAGGAGTCAGCTTTTTATGACCGTATATCCAGATGGGATGATAAGGAACTGGGGCGTTTCACCGCCATGCTCAGGCAGTTTAATGGATTGGAAGAAAAGTGAGAGGAACAATAGTGTGGATTGTATTTGATACCTGAACCATAGGACATGTCACCATTGAGCGAGTGAGACTATAAATTCATAGCAAAAGCGGACATCTGGGTGATGTCCGCTCGTGAAGTTCCCAGATCATTTTATAGTTTCCAGGGAAGCTGCGGGATTTTATATCGGAAACCCTGATGGTTTCCTGTTCTCACATATATCCAAGGTGGTGGGACAGGGGTGCCTAGTGCTTTATACAAGACCGTTCCTTCATCGCTTGCGGAATATTCTTCGATACTACTTTGGATATCCTCCCAATGAACCTTACCGTGGTAAGACAGTGTCTGCCCTTGAACGATAACATGAGGTGCACCTGAAATGACTCTCTGCGTTATGTTGAGAACGCCAACCTTTCCTGAGGACAACATCATCAATTCGCTCATGAAAAGTATGATAATCAAAATGACTATGCTCACAATCCATCGCTTTTTTCTCATTTTGTGACCTCCACTACCTAGGGAATCATTTCCTCGTAGTTAATGTCTTTTAATGACATAATCTCGTCAGAGATGGTATTGATTTTGACTGAATAGGGCCTAATAGCTTGCAGGAATTCATGAATGATTTTCTTGCGATCCTTATTAAAGACGGCAGATGTTATGTGATTCTCTTTTAATACGTTATCGTTCATTATGACTTGTTTAGAATAACTAACTGAATTACTATAATCGATTAGATGCGTAACCCCCGAGAATTTGCCACTAGTTAATGTACCTTTGGAGAATTCGGATGGTTTAATCCCAATATATTTTTCAGAAGAACCGTGTTTCTTTTTATAATTGATAATCGTGTCAAAAAAGTCCTTATCCCCGGTTAACTTTTCGTTGAAATAATCATTTTTGAGAGCAATCGTAGTTGTATGATCGGTATATCCTAGTGAGACAGTATCTGAAGAGTGGATTGCGTAATATCCCTGAGACATCTTGCCCTGATTGAATGTTCCATCGTTAATGGTGTTGTTGTAACGGTCATGTACAGGGTAAACCTTGCCATCAGAAGTAAGATACTGTACTTCTAACCATTGCGTAATTTCTTTTCCTTTACCATGATATGTACCATTAATCCATGATCCGGTGTAGGTTTTTGTAGTGAATTCACCTGTTCCATGGCCCATATTAGATTCATTGTAATCCTCAAAGGGGATACCTCCACCTTCAACTAATGTATATGTATACTTGCCTTTTCCTTGCCGTGTACCACTCACCCAATCTCCAGAGTAAACTTCGGTTTTTCCCCATCTCGCGGTTCCTTTACCATGAGGTTTCCCGTTTAAAACTTCACCATAGTACGTCGCTCCATCTGATAATTTTAAGGTTACTTTCTTCGATGCTGCTTCTGTTGGAGTAGTGCTTGATAATAGTACAATGATAATGATGATCGTTAATCCAAAACCTAGATAGAATCTTTTCAAAAGTGTGCAACTCCTTCAATGAATAATGATCCTTGCGTTGTTAGCTATCTTCAACATTATCGGCTTATGTGTCGTATTTTTCCAGTATGAATATAAAGTGGAGATAACTTGGATTTCACAAACAACTCGTCCCCAGTTCACAAAAGTAAAGATGTAAAGGCTGATACAAAATCCCACTTAACCCAAAGTAGCTGCGGCTTCATGGCATATTATGCCTGTAGTTCGTGGGTACTTTTTTCTATACTCAGCGTATGCGCAACCCTGATCTTTTTACAAAATCCACTATCTACTCCATCTCATCATTCCGCTACACCAGTTCTCCTCCTAATGATCCACAGCAGTGGTGGAACTTTCCTGAATCGTGAACAATCTCTGAATTTTGTATCGCCTCCTATTTGCAGCATTATCCTAGATTCAATATCCTAATTTGGAGCAGTACAGAGCATGGCTCTGTTAGAAAAAGCTTGAGAAACCTTTAACGGAATATGAAAGAATGCAGGTATATGTAAAATTTTAAATACATGCTTCCAGGCCGTTGACCCTGCCCCCAAAAGTCTCTTATATTTACTCCCGACACAACAACTCAGAACGGGTGGTGGGATGATTTTGTTCATTAATAAAGGCAAGAAAGTGCTCGCTATGCTTACACTTATACCCTTGGCTACAGGGATGGTCATGGGGGCTTTCCCTGCTGCGATAACGTATGCAGATGCTGGGGACAACACATCGATCAACAGCTCGGCAACAGGTTCTTGGCAAACGGGAGATTTGCATGTACATACGTTTGAGTCCGATGATGCACAGGTTTCACTGGAGAACGTGCTCGACGCGGGTTTAACCAAATATGGGCTGGACTGGATCGCGCTTACGGATCATTTGCGGTTATCCAAGCGAGATCACAACGGGAAAGAGATTTCGGGTGGACCAATACCCATGTCCCAAGGGATGAATGAATATCAGGTACCACAGATCAAGGCCCTTCAGGATGCAGGCAAATACGCAGGAAAAACGATCTTCTCCGGTTTCGAATGGGACATGCCGACACATGAACACGTTGGGGTGGGGATTCTTACGGATGAACCAAACTCAACCGAAGCGCTGAACGCTGCCAAGGAATTCGAATACCGTTTCACGAATCGCGCTGCGAACCTGTTTAATGCGGCGGACGTAACAAAATGGGATCAGAACGGAGCGCGTGCGTACACGACTCATCAGGATGCGCTAACCGCTATCAATTGGCTCGCAACGAACTATCCAACGACAAGTTATGCGATGATCAACCACCCTTCACGCGGCAAAAACAAATATACCGTCGCGGACTTCCGTGAGTTCAACGATCTGGCTCCACAAGTGGTATTTGGTATCGAAGGTATGCTGGGTAACCAGATGGAACCGGATCGTGGAGGGTACAACACAAGCTACAATGTAGCTAATCCGACCGCAGATGATGGATACAAATACCGCACATACGGCGGTGTAGACTATATGGTCGCCAAGGTTGGCGGACTATGGGATGCATTGCTGGGAGAAGGACGTCACTTCTGGAACTATGGCAATTCGGATTACCACTTTAAGACGATTGGCACGAATTCCAGTGGTTATTTTCCGGGCGAATATGCTAAGACCTATTCGTGGGTTGAGGGCACAGGCATGCAGGCAGTACTGGATGGACTGCGTTCGGGAAAATCATTTTCCGTATTCGGTGATCTGATCAACGCACTGGACTTCACAGCTTCCGGAGCGGGTGCTCAGGTTGAGATGGGCGGAGACCTTCATGTGACCCAAGGCGATGAAGTAGAGTTGAAGATCCGCTTCAAGAGTCCAACCACGAGCAACAATTATGAAAAACCAATCAACAGTGGCACGTCCGCTGGACAAGTACCCGTGGTGGATCACATCGATCTCATCGCTGGGGATGTGACAGCCAAGGCCCAGAAGGGTACAGCCGCATATAACAAAGACACCAACGACACTACCAAAGTGCTGGCTACCTTCACGTCCAACGATTGGACGACAGACGCCGAAGGTTATAATGTCATCACAACCAAGATCAAAGCCACAGACCAGGACAAGTATTTCCGCCTGCGCGGTACGAATCTGGGCATGAACGTGACAGGTGAGACTGTAAATGGTGAACCACAACTTGATCCGAAAAATACGACAGCTGATGCAACGACCCGTTTTAATCAAATTAACGATAGCAACTATCGCGATCTGTGGTTCTACTCCAACCCAATCTTCATGAGTGCCACACCTTACAGTGACGCACAGGCTGTAACCGATACGCTCCAAGCAATTGATCTGGGCGATCTGAACGCGGTCCATTCCGATCTCACCCTTCCTGTCGAAGGGAAACATGGTGCAACGATTAGCTGGTCCAGCTCCAAGCCGGAACTAATGAATAACGAGGGCAAGCTGCTAACGCAACCGGACAATAATGAGCGATTGGAACTGACAGCAACCGTGCAACGTGGCACGGAGTCTCAACCCAAAACGTTCACTGTCATTGTGGAAGGCACGAATAATCAGGCGCTGGTGTTAAAAAGCAACATGACAACCGCTGACGGCCAGCCGTATCACACGGATACATGGACGAACCAGTCCGTAACGGTTAGTGTAACCAGCGCAGTATACGCGCCTGCTACTTCCGCGATCATCGAGTTGTCTCGTGATGGAGGGCAGACGTACGAACTATATACAGAGAATACACCTTTGGAGGTAACGGACCCGGGAGAGCACAACCTTTTATTCCGAGCAACAGACGATCTGGAACAAACGTATACTTTACCTATGGTCATTAAAATAGACCGTGAGATTCCCGTCATCACCCTGCAAGGTAGCAGCCAGATGACGCTGAAGGTGGGAGACACATACAACGAGCCTGGAGCACAGGCTTCTGATAATGTCGGCATCCTTGGTTCCGTGCAGGTGGATGGCACGGTGAACACACAAGCAGCAGGGATCTACACCCTTCGGTATAACGTAAAGGATATCGCTGGTAATGCAGCTCAGGAAGTTATCCGTACCGTTACTGTACAAGCCCGCTCAGACAATGGTGGCGGAGGTTCAGGTGGAGGTAATGGAGGCAACTCTGGTGGGAGTTCTGGAGGAAGTACACCAAGTGTGCCAACAACGCCTACCGTTCCAACAACGCCTACCGTTCCAACCACACCAACCAATCCGGAAACGGGGTCAGATTCATCCACTGAAGTGAAGGTAGAGGTGGAAGCGAATCAGCCGGTCCAAACGGGTTTGAAAGACATCGTGCATTTCAATGTTCCATCGGGAGCCATTGGTTCCAAGGATACACTGCAAGTGTCTGTGGTTGCCAAGGACAAGTTGCAGAATACAGCTTCCCTGAATGTACTTGGACAAGCTGTACAGATCAGCCGCAGTGGCGGAAGAACATTGAATGATCAGGCGGCATTGAGCCTGAATATGGATTCGGGAGATCTGCCTAACGGTACCCAACCTGCAATCTACTATTATAATGAAGCTCGTCAGAGCTGGGTATTTATCGGTGGCAAGATGAATGCAGCAGGAAGCATAACGGCCAATGTTAATCATCTGGGTACATTCGTTGTGTCCAGTTACACACCGGTGAATCTGTCTGACCTGAATGGACACTGGGCTTCCGACTATGCAGATCGTTTGTTGGGCATGAACGTGATTCAAGGTTACACAGATGGTACGTTCCAACCATCGAAGAAGATCACACGGGCAGAGTTTGTTACGTTGCTCAGTAAGGCACTGGCATTGAAGTCCGTGGATTCGGATCTGACATTTGCAGATCAAGGTAGTCTGCCAGACTGGGCAAAAGGTGATATTGCCGCAGCCGTGCAAGCCGGAATTGTGAAAGGCTATGGTGATAACACATTTAAGCCTGATCGGACCATTACGCGTGCCGAGATGGCTGTTATGATGGCGAATGCGCTGAAAATAAGTTCAGATGCACAAGCCGGAATGTCTGACAATACATCCGTTAAACCAAGTTTCACCGATGCATCGCAGACACCATCTTGGGCACAAGAAGCACTGGATGTAGCGGTGCAGGCCAAGATTGTGAGCGGATATACGGACCATACGGTTCGTGCAGGAAGTGAAACGACCCGAGCGGAAGCTGCGACGATGATCTATAACTTGTTGCTGGCCATGTACGTGTAAGGAGTAACGAATAGAATTAACCGTATATAAAGCAGATAAAGTAGATATAAAGCAGATAAAAAAACTGATATCCTTTTGGGGTATCAGTTTTTTTTGGATTAAGAATATCTCATCTTGGATGGTATTTAAGACGTTCCATAGCTTTAATTCACGAAACGAAAGGGCAAGTTACTGTGATAGAATGAGTTAGGTTTGGATGATGAAACGGTGGGGGCTAGAAAATGAACAAAACGGAGCGGCAACTTGCGATTACGCTTGAGTTGCAGCGAAGAAAGATGTTACGAGCAGAAGATTTAGCGGCTCAATTTGAGACAAGTGTACGTACAATATATAGAGATATTCAGGCATTAAGTGAGGCTGGTGTTCCGATTATGGGTGCTCCGGGTCATGGGTATTCCCTTATGGAAGGATATTTTTTGCCCCCGGTAAGCTTCACAGCGGAAGAGGCCGTATCCCTGCTCATGGGAGCTGATTTTATCGAACAGAGATTGGATACAGAATACGCGATGGAGGCTAAGTCGGCTCAACGCAAAATTGAAGCGATTTTACCTGAATCCGTTCGTAACGAATCCACACGTGTTCGGGAAACGATGCGACTGCTTCATACGGTTGAACCTTTAACCCGAGCGCGGGTGAAAACATACCTTAACCAGATACGTAATGCCATTCTGGATCAACGTAAAATCAGTTTTATGTACCTGAAAAAAATGCCGGGAACGGATGGCAATCGGTATAACATGCGTGAGGTTTCTCCATATGGCCTCTCACTTGTTCAGGAGAATTGGGTGTTGATCGCACGTTGCGATATGCGACAAGACATTCGTCATTTTCGTTTGTCACGTATGACTGAACTTTCCGTGCTGGAGGATCACTTCCTGTTGCCGCCAGATTTTGATCTGAACAGTTATCGACCTCCTGACGACCGTAACGAACAAGTATTAATTCGGGCTAATCCTGAAATTGCTGACAAAGTTATGGAGGCCCTGCATTTTTATATGGATGCATTTGAGGAGCAAGAGGAAGGTGTCATTTTTCATTTTCGTGTCCGCTACCCGGAAGAAATATTGCATTATTTACTTGGCTGGGGTGGAGATATCGAGGTCTTGGAGCCGGAGTCTTTACGCTTCCGAATGAAGGAAGTAGCCAAAAACATCTTAAAACACTACTGACATACACCTGTCAGTAGTGTTTTTTTATACTTTGATATATCACAGATCAAGAGGAGTGGGTTGAAGGATGAGAAGTACAACGGAAGTATTGACATCATTTGAAACGGCAGTAGAACGATATTTGGCAGAACTGAACAAATTGGATATGGGGAGCTTACATAAAAAACAGAGTGAAGAGGAATGGTCCATTGGACAGATGTATGTACATTTGATTCAATCAGCGCTTTTCTTGCATCTGCATAATATTGAGCAGTGTTTGAACAGCGGGGATTCGACGTTAAACTTGGGGGAGGAAAAAACAGAACCGGGTAGGAAAGTGTTCGAATTAGGACAATTCCCTCCCGTTCCAATTAAGGTTCCTGCTTCCCCGCAGTACACCCCGCAACCACCCGAGAGCATGGAGTCCTTGACCGATGGGCTTCACGAGGTAGTGGACCGGATGAGAAGCACGGCAGCTGTTCTACACCAAGCGTCCGTAAACAACAAAATACGTCATCCAAGGCTTGGCGCTCTAAACGCTCAGGAGTGGTTTTTGTTGATAGAGATGCACTACAGACATCATTTTTTACAATTGGATCGATTGATATCGAATCTGGAGATGTAAACGAGAGAAGGGAATGGGATGTATTCATGAAACCAAATCAGGACAGCAGATATTGGATTGGTGTTGTATCTGCTTCTCATGTAAATGTAGCCGTAGAGGGAGGGTTTGCGCAGCTGTGCCATGGCAAGTCAGCACTGTTGCGACAAATGTCCGCGGGTGACTGGATGATATACTATTCTCCACGCACAGACATATCAACAGGCAAGCCACTTCAGGCTTTTACCGCTATTGGTCAAATTACCGATGACAGGATATACCAATATCAGATGTCGGAATCATTTGTACCCTTTCGCCGAGATCTTCGTTATCTTCCGTGTCGAGAAGTAAAGATCGCAACGTTGTTAGATCAACTCAGTTTTACACGCGGGAATCGCAATTGGGGGTTTCCATTTCGTAAAGGTCACTTTGAGATTGGGGCTGAAGACTTCAGGATGATAGCTTCCTCCATGTTGGAAGATGAGACACAGTCACTACTGGATATTAGCTTAAGCCAGAAATGTTAACCAAAGCAAAAGGCCCATAGATTGTCTATGGACCTTTTGGCTTTATGGATAATCATATCCTCCACCGTTGATATTACATTTACGAAGACGACGAATGCCCAAGGAAAGACCTTTAATCGCCCCGTATTTCTCAATAACTTGAATCATATACACAGAACAGCTTGGTTCAAAACGACATTTATTCCTCACTTCAATGGGGGCAAAACGTTGATAAATTCTAATACTCCATATCAGGATCACTCTAACACGTCGTAGAACTATGAATAACATACTTGCTATGAAAACAATCTGGGCACTTAGCAAAGCATATACTGGAATGAATGGATTCAAGAGATAGAAACAGATCATAGAGATGATTAGACCTGCGAATAATGCAAGTGTAACGTTAAGCAAAGACTTCAACCAATCGATTTCTGGAATAACATGAGTTCTTATATAGAAACTGCTTCGAGGGTCGTTTTCTTCATGATGTGTATGTAAGAGTCTAATAAGTTCTTCTTCGGATGGCATGTTATTAAATATCAGTTCCTCAGATTCTGAGTTTCTCATGATTGTTGTACTATTATTAAATCTCTCTGTAGAAAATCAGCATATAATGATGCGTTGTAACAGGTTGCTGGAGACAACCGGGCTTCTCGGTGACAGCTAGCGACTCCATCGATTGATAGATCCATCCGGATTGTGCTTTGTGATTGATGATATCAGCAAATAAATTAACAGCAGCCTGAGTATCACCTCGGTTTACTTGAACATTTTTGGGACCTGGAACGACTGTGTACTCTCTCATTTAAATCATCCTTTCATATGTTGGAATTATGGCAATAGGCATTCCATTATTTTACTATGGGTATGGTGAACTGTCGATTGAAAATTATTAGATGAGATTGGATTAAATGATAGGCCATCTAACAGGATGGTCTTTGTTGTTATTAAGGTTTAAATTCAAGTGGAAAAGTCAATAAAAGCTCTGTAAGCAACGCTGTACAATCTACTGAAAACCAGTACAATTGAACCTATAAAACCATGAAATAAAGAGAGGTATTTCTCCATGACGGATACAAGTGGGAATCGCAAAGTTGACGGCTATCTAAAAAAACTCAAAGCGTGGAAGGAAGAGTCCACAAAGTTGAGAGAGATTATTCGGGATTTTGAACTGACAGAGGATATGAAATGGATGCACCCTTGTTACATGCTGGATGGGAAAAACATCGTTCTGATCCATGGATTCAAAGAATACGTGGCCATTCTGTTTTTCAAAGGTGCTCTGCTGAAGGATACACACGGCATTTTGGTCCAGCAAACGGAGAATGTACAGGCAGAACGCCAGCTTCGCTTCACCAGTCTGGAGCAGATTGTGGAGCAGGAGGCTATGATCAAAGCCTATATCCAGCAAGCGATTGAAGTGGAACAGGCCGGACTGCAAGTGGAAATGAAAAAGACTACCGAATATAGCGTTCCTGAGGAACTTCAGCAGCAGTTCGATGAGAATCCTGCTTTCCAGGCCGCATTTGAAGCACTGACACCCGGACGGCAGCGGGCATATCTCTATTATTTCTCACAACCGAAGCAATCCAAAACAAAAGTGTCACGAATCGAGAAGTACATGCAGCCGATCCTGGAAGGCAAAGGATTGAATGATTAATCTTATAACAATATATTTGAGGGAAATTTAAGAGTGAAAACGAGTTGAAAGCCTTTCAGATATAATTCGAAAGGCTTTTTGCTGTTTTTGCTAAAAGTGTAGATAACAGGAGAGTGTCCCATATGATTCGAACTTACCAATACTACGCAATATTTAATTTAGCTGAGGATGGAATTAATGTTACATTTCCTGATCAGCCTGGATGTATCACCTGTGGCGAATCAATTGATGAAGCATTAGTGATGGCGAAAGAAGCACTAGAATTATTTTTGGATGGAGAACCTGTTGAAGATATTCCGCCTCCTCAAAGCATAATGCCACAATTATTGAATCCTAAAGATAAAGCATATTTAATTGAAGCAAGTATTACGTATTATTGATGTTCTATTTTTACATATCTGAAGCTACAGCAGAAAGATCGGAATAAATAAGGCAGGCAGCAGATTCAATACCTTGATCTTCGTAATCTTCAAAATATTTAACCCCGTACAAAGCGCCAGGATGCCGCCAATCAGCGTAATTTCGTTCATGATGTTTGTCGTCATGAAGACGGATAAGAAATCAGCCGAGAAGAAGACCAGTACTTCGATAATCAATAGAATGAACGCTGAGAAGATGATGCCGATCCCAAAGGTGGATGCCAGAATCAATGACGTAATACCTGAGAAAATCGTATTGATTTGTAAAAAGGTATTATCCCCCTGTAATGCACTTTGTAGTGGCCCCAGAATCGGGATCGATCCCACGCACAACAATGAGATAGCAACCGTTAATCCTTCATTTAAGCCATTGGACGAGAATTTGGTCCTGATGTTGGACAAGATGTTCTCGAAATCAATGAGTTGCCCAATTATCCCGCCTATCGTCAGGAAGAAGAACGACGTTAGGTTTATTTTGGTACCAACGAATGATTTCGTCGCCCATTTCAGAACCGTACCCAATGGTATCCACACCACCTTGTAAAGCGACCCTTATTCTTCATGCTTCCCATGGGAAGTTGCTCACCAGTGCCAGATAAGGAGCCCCATGTCCATCCGTACATTTAGGAAAAAAACGGAGACGAGCAGATTGGGTCTGACAAATCATCGTTGTTAATCTCATCCCGCAGCTGCACGATCGTTGTTAATCTCATCCCGCAGCTGCACGTCAGTGTAAAAGAATTCTCCCACACGACGCCTCGTCGTCACACCTGCATGGAGTACAGTCAGTGCGTTATGTTTCATTTTTTTCAAAACGTTTCTGCCGAACTTGGTATCCAATATCCGATCATAGGCACACTGCAACAAGCCTCAAATGGTGGATATGCTTTGCGCTACTTTTTTTTGGACTTAGATTAAAGTATTTTTAAGAATTGGAAACATTTATGATAAATTACTCGTTATATACAGTGTGGGTGACATGAATATGGAAGGTTTGGATTGGAGGGAAACAAAAAAAGATTGAGGTAGATAAGCGCAGTTTAACAAATTTATTCAAATCTAATGAAATGAGGGGGAAGGTTTAAAATGAAATCTCGAAGAACTTTTTTATTCTCCGTATTTGCACTAATATTCACACTCTCTTTTGTGTCACAAGCATATGCTGCTTCTACTGATTTGCCATCATATCCTATTGCAAAGCAAGAGAAGAGTGAATGGTGTTGGGCAGCAGTTAGTTCAAGTGTTCTTAAATTCATGGCTAACAAAAATGTCTATCAATGCGATTTCGTTAAGAAAGTGAAGTCAACCAGTTCTTGTGCAAATGTATCGGCATCCACAGTAGAAGCCCAAAGTGGAATGCATGACTATGGAGTATCTTCTAATTATTACTCAGGTAATCTAAATGTTGCCCAAGTAAAAAGTCAGATTGATGGAGGGCGCCCCGTATATGTGAGTTGGAAATGGAATAGTCCTACGGCTCTTATTGGTCATGCAGTTGCTATTTATGGCTATAGTAATACTCCTACCTATACTTATTATATGCATTATCTGGATCCTTGGGATGGAGTGAAAACTTCAATGGAATTCTCGAAATTTAACGGAGGTACGGGAGCAGAAAGAACGTGGAGATGGGGACTTAAAGACTTTTGGCATTATCAATAAGGATTAGCTGAGGAGGTCTATAATCATGAAATATATTAGAATTTTAATGATGATAGGGATAGGTCTAATGGTCAGTTACATTATGGCTCCAAGTAGTTATGCCAGCAATGTACCTGAAGATGTACAGACCTTTGCCAAAGGACAAGGATTGGATGAATTCAAAAAAATGGTATTAGACGATCCTGTGGGATATGGCTATGAGAATGAAGAAGAAGTTAAGTCTGTCACTTTAGGCCCTGGCTTCGAAGTATACTTATTTGACTCTGAGAAATTTGAAAAAGTATCTGACAGTCTGATTGATGTGTCTAAGCCGACAGGACAGTATGACTTTATTGTGCAATCGGGCGGTGTTGGAAAGTCATTTCTTAGTATAGAACAATTCGAAGGTGAGTTCAGATTGGTTCTTGCAGGAGGAGATGCCTCCAGGTTGGATGCGTCCTTAAATACGATGACAAAATCCTTATCTACTGACGTAGATACGCTTAATCCGGTATTAATCAAGGACGGAAATATCCGTTATTTGGCCGTGAAGATCAATGGTAAAGAAGTAAATATACCAGATGTACCTACTGAGAAAAAATCACTTATGGGAGGTATGGATAATAATCAGCTATGGGATTCCTCCAAGACGATTGATTTCTTAAAAGATGTGCAATCCCAAGGAGTTGATCCAGAAGTAGACGGTGCGGGTGGCTATCCGGTCATTAACTCCGGTACATCTCCGAATAATTATATGAGTATAACAATAATGAGTTTGGTCATTGCTTTAGTAGGTTCAATAGTAGTGTACATGTGGGTAAGAAAAAGACAGAGCTTGAAATGATTTAAACACCACATACAACATTTAAAACGAAGAACTCACCTTCCGTTCACAAAAGTAAGCATGTTGAGGGTTAAATTGAAGTTTTGTTTAACCAAAAGCACCTACGGTTTCAGGGTATCCTCCCTTCGTAGTTGCTTTTTTATACTGGGTTTTACATGTTTTTGAAGAGGGTGGTGGAATGATTTTGTTCATTAATATTCACTCCTGAATTTACCAAACTGAGTTTAGAACATCGTCGACTTCTTTGATTCTTGTGACAGATGGTGTTTGAATTAGATTTCCTTTGACCATAACCATGGAGATGTCTGACAAGGCCTCGATATGTTCGAGCGGATTTTGCTCTATGATAATCAGATCGGCATGTTTTCCGATATCCACCGTCCCTGTAACATCGTCAACACCGAGGATCTTCGCATTGGTTCGGGTCACCATGTCGATGACCTGTTTGTTGTTCAGGTTGGCCTGTCTCATGTAGTGGTCCATCTCTCTCCACATATCATAGTGAGTCACGTAAGGCATAGCGGCATCAGTACCTATGCCGATGGTGATGTCGTTTTCGATCGCTTGTTTCACACCTTTGAGCATTGAATAGTAGACGAGTCTGGAATTCTCTTTTACCGTTGCACTTACCTTCGTTACGCTCGTATCCAGTAAAGCGGAGGGATAAGCGGCTTGAAGGGTGGGGATGAGTGCGGTGTAGCCATTCAGGGCATTGGGATTATTTTTGTACAAACGAATGATTTCGTCGTCCATCTCCGAACCGTGCTCAATGGTATCAACGCCACCTTGTAAAGCTACTCTTACGCCTTCCGTGCTCTCCACATGTGCTGCCACCCGCAAGCCAATCTTATGCGCTTCATCGCAGATCGCTGCAACTTCGTCCACCGTCATCTGTAAACGGCCAGCTTCGCCGACCATCTTCGCATCCGTCACACCACCCGTGACACAGATTTTGATCAGATCGACACCGTGTTTCACATTGATGCGTACATTTTTTCGTGCTTCCCACGGGGAATCGCCCACCAGAGCGAGGAATGGAGCACCATGTCCGCCCGTGACACTTAGGAAAAACCCGGACACAAGCAGATTAGGGCCGACAAAGTCGCCGTTATTAATCTCATCCCGCAGCTGGACGTCGGTGTAAAAGAATTCCCCCACACTGCGCATCGTTGTCACACCCGCATGGAGCGCGGTCAGCGCGTTGCGTTTCATTCGTTTTTTCAATACGTTTCTACCAAATTTGGTGTTCAATATCCGATCATAGGCAAACTGCAACAAGCCTTCACTTACCGAAAGACTGAACGGTTTACCATCTGCAAAGAGGTGCACGTGGGCATTAATCAGTCCTGGCATTACGTATTTTTCTGAGAGGTCGATTGTTGTGTAGTGACTTGGGATATGCAAATCGTTATCTCGTCCGATATCCTGAATAAGTCCTTGTTCATTGACGAGAATGGTCATGTTTTTTTGCAGATTGCGGCTTGAGTCGCCGTGGATCAGATTGACGTTTTTTAATGCGTAAGCGGTATTCATGTGTGTTCCTCCTTGGAATGTAGGTGAGGTGAGTAGTTAAGGTAATGAAGATACATGTTTCAATAATGAATAAATAATTCATTTTTAGGTTAAAAAAATAGCCAGATCTATGATGTAGTTATTTTGCGTGCAAACCAAGTGAAGTTGATCTGATCTGCACGCTTTGTCTAACCGGCATAAATGATGAGATGGAGCGTTATTCGTTGAGACTCTTCATACCGTACAGTCTGTATACATATAACGCTTCGAATATTTGCTTCCGGCTGTCCTCACTCATATCCCGTTTCAATAGATCCAGGTTCATGTCGATCACGTTGTGTGCGAGGATGTTCAGTAAGATCAAGTTCTCCTCAGTGCCAATCTCATACCGTTTATATTGATTTTTGAGATATGCCTTCTTGGTTTCGATCATCAGCTCAACAAGTTCATTCTTGGCGTTGGTGTAGATGGTGCCTTTATTCTTTTCGAAGATGATGACAATCTGATTCCGGTATTTCCGTAATACATCCACCTGTTCCTGCAACAGCGCCGACTTCCGCTCGCTATCCGTTTCCTCGAACAGGGTCTGATTATCAAAGTGAATCGTCTCCACCAGCACATTTTTCAGATAATCGACCAGATCCGGCGGCACGACGGCGTAGAATAGTTCTTTCTTGTTCTTGAAATAAGTATAGATATTGCCCACGGAAATATTGATCTCATCCGCAATATCGCTCATCTTGGCATCGACATAGCCTTTTTCAAAAAAGACCTTGAGCGCCGCGTATTCAATCTCTTTCCTGACTTCGTCTTTCTTGGCTTGCACCATCGGGAACGACTCCTTAATAGTGAATGAATGATTCGTTATTAGAGTAGATCTTTTTGAGGGGAATGTCAAATGGATTACATTGATAAAAATAAAATACCATTGAAACAGAACGTATGTTCCTGTATAATCAAGTTATAAAATATATTATAAAGAAATATTCTTTATTCGACTAATATCGACAGGATGAATCGTCTTTACATGATATTCTTTATAAAAAGTTAGGTCGTAAGTACCTAAAAGGGAGGTCATGTAGTTGTTAGAATCAATCGTTGATATATCCGGAGATATTAAAAGAATTATAATGATGACTAAGGGAAGAACCTCTCATAAAAAACTAATTTGCATACAAGAATACATGAGAAGTCAACATAACCTTAATTGGAATTTAGAAAGTGTTGAGGATTTAGAAGAAAAACTAAATGATGTCAATATTGACCCTGAGATGATTTCTGAAATTTATGAATTATTAGATCAAAGCTTTTCTCAGGGATATCCATTCTTTGTATATGAATTATCGTTACTAAATAATGTTTCAGAGGATAACTTAAAGGAATCAATAGAGAAATGTTTCAAGTTAAATGTGGAATGTACTCCTTTTCAAAAATCCTACATTTATTTGAAAAGGATAAGTGAAATCGAACACATTCAAGGAGACTCTTTGCGTTTTTCTGTTGTTTATGAGCAATTCGAAGAAAAACCTATAAGAGGAGGGGGGATAGAAAAAGGTAAGAGTGAAGAAAAGACAACTTTTGAAGTATTCTTTGATTTTAAATTCTCATTATGTTATTTCAAGTCTGGTGATAAAAAACATACCCTTTGTGTACAAAAGTACTTATCTCGTAATATTAGTACCCTATCTTTGATTTCATTTTCTGTACCAACCAAGCTTAAAACAGTGACCTTTCTAGGGGATATTCCTATGGATAATCAAACTGCACTTATTTTAGATTTTCTTGAAGAACAATTGGAAATGGATGAATTCTTAATCACGGATTATTTCAGCATAACATTTGAAAATCGCAAAAGCACTAAAGTGAAAGCTGTAAGACTTAGTGGCAGTAATCTGTTTGAAAGCTATGAAGTAGCAGAGAGAATGAAGTATCAAGATAAAATAAAATCAGTAAAGTTCCAACTCGTGAAAGAGAAAAAAAGATTAGATGGTAATGTTTCTGTGGTACTTTCTGCGGTAAGAATTGATTTTCCGAGTACTTTCAAGGTTGTATTTAGTGAAATGCCAAATTCTGTGTACTATAGAGAGTTTATACAGCATATTGTCACAAGTATGAAAAAATCAATCTCTAAGGAACATAGCGCCTCGGAAATTGAACTTCGAATGGCGAGATTGATTAGGCTTGCAGAAGTTAAGGATTCTTATATTGTGCAACGTACATTAAACGAAATTAAAGATAAAATAGATCAATTATCACTAGAAGACAGTAGTAAAGAGGCAGTTTTAAATTTGCTTACAGAGTATATGCCTGTGAGGTGAGTATGGAGTGAAATATAGCGATGCATTTTTTCTTTATCATATAAAGAAGAATGAATTTGCAGGAGATATGATTAAAAGTCACCAAAGTTATTGGGTCAGATATCAGGAGGTGGATAATTATGTATGCTACTATTATTACATAATGGAATATGGCTTTCATGAAATTCCAGTATGGTTTAATTTCCATCTTAACTATGCAGTTATCTTTGTTAGTAATTCTGATTTTATTACAAATGTTATACGGGAGATCGAGGAAACATTTTATTTTCAATGTGAAGTGTTGGTTGTTGAAGATTTAAATCAAATAAACAATATAAATATAATTCCTAATGCGGGTTTTGTTCTTACAGATCTCTTGAAATTTGATTATGATCGTATCAAAACAATTAAAAAAGTATTAGGTGATAGGATTGGGTATGAAAGAGAATCTTTACATGAGTATTAAGGCTTTTTTCGAATACGTTTGGAGTTTATTGGTTGATTCAAGTGATGTAGTAGAATATGTAGGTTGGATAACAGCTAGTATCTTTGCGATTATTGCTGTTTTTTCTATTTTTTTAGCCTTTCAATTTCAAGTAAATGTTAGCGATTCAGGAAAATTGATTGGAAAGATGAGAGAAGTATTTAAAAATAGAAAAATTGAAGACTTGATTAATGTACGTGAAGAATTCATAAGTGTTAATTCTAAATTTGTGATAGTTACGAATGCAGTGGATATTACACAAAGAGTAATTAAATTTCTTATCGGAATTTGGAGTGTGAGTGGTTTATCAGTTTTGGCTAGAGAGTCTTTTAGTGATGATATGGGATTTAATTTAATTCGATTCTGTTTGATAGCGAGTGTAACAATTCTATTTTTATATTTTGTTTCTAAACTGTCCCAAATAATTAGTGACTTTTCAAGTACAGAAGCAGAGAAAAATCAAATCTATAATCAAGAAGATCTTTGTGACATTGAGAAGTTAATTCCTATGAGAATAGATGTTACTGATATTATTTATCTTTCTAATCCAGCCTTTAGTTTCTCTACTTGGGGGGACGAGCCGTATGTTGAAACATCAATAGAACAAAATGTAGTATTCAGTAATTTCAACATCTTGTTAACAATTATTTCCGAGGAAGTACAAATCTTCATTGGTGCTTCAATAAAAAATCCTAAAAAGTCTACTTCCGTTCTATTTAGCTCACTAAATGATAGAGAAAAGATTAATCAATTTCTTTTTGAACATGGATTCACCTCATCTGATATATCCATCACAATTAGTGCTGGTGATATATTGAGCCATTATATGGCTCAGGTTGAAGTTTTAAATGAAGATAATTATAAAATAAGTATGGGAACAGAAATAAATAATTCTTGGTCACCACCATCTGACAAAATAGATCTTTTGAGACAGGGGCAAGAGTTTGTCTCAGTCCATTTTAATTAATAGCACTATATTTCTCTAATCTCAATAATCTCCCTAATATCATCAATATCCAACGCCTCAGCAATCCGTTCAATATGAGCAAAGTTGATGTTCTCTCGCTTCCCGGATTGTAACTCACTCAAAGCAGCGTGACGGATATCAGACAAACGTGCAAGTTCGCGCAGTGAAATATTATGTTTTTCCGTGAGTTTATGAATATTGACGACGACTTTCTTAGCCATGAGTATCACTCCTAAAATTTCCATATGGTCTTGACGTTACGCATGAGCGTACCATATACTTTTTGTATATCTGGTACTCTTATGCGTACCAATTTTAGGAGTGGTGACATGACAAGTACCAACAGCGAAGACCTCGCTTTGCAGTATGCACAACTTGTCCAACAGGAAGACGATTACGTCGATCAACTAGTCACATGCAACAAACTCATCCTAGACGCCATGGACATCATTGCAAAGCAGGCAGGTATGCTAGACATGGATACCGTGAAACAAGCAGCATATCACCTTCATTCCATGGAACAGGATCTGAACCGAAAGTTATTTAAAGTCCGACTGGAGAAGAGCATCTTGGCGAATCGAATGAGCCAGTCTACATAAACCACCTTAACTAAAAGACAGTGCAGGATCACACAAGATGATCTTGAACTGTCTTTTTGTCTGTCCATCCAAACGTTTTTCGCACTGAATTAAGCATTGACTTTCCCCACTAATCCCCCTAAACTTCAATTATTAAAACACTTTTAAAAACATTCGTTGAATGGTTCGAAATGAACGAAAGGAGGCATATAACTTAACATGTTACCCACATCACACAACACCCAGCAGGTGAAGCGCATTAACGTTGAACTGGTGAAGAATACACTCCGATCCATGGGCGTAGGCACGAAGGCATCCATTGCGAACCTGACTAAACTCAGCGTAGCGACATGCGGCACGATCCTGAACGAATTACTCCAAACGGGTGAGATTATCGATCTGGGCCCAGATGAATCGAGTGGGGGAAGACCTGCGAGTCGGTATCAGTTTAATGCGGATTACGCCAGCGTACTGTGCCTGATTATTCGAACGGAGGGCGGCACTCACTCGATCACACATACATATGCCAATCTGAACGGGGAAATGGCGGACGAACAGACACTATTTATGGATGAGATTAATGTCCCGGTGGTAGAGGATCTGATTGCAAACCTGATCAAACAACACCACAATGTGCTGGCGATTGGTATTGGCATACCTGGTGTGGCACACAACGGCGTTATTGGGATCTGTGACGTACCGGAGCTAATGTATCAGCCACTCGGCCCAAGGCTTAAGGAGCAATATGAAGACGTGGAAGTGGTCATTGGCAACGATATGAACCTGACGGTCTACGGACTGTATAACCAGCAGCAATTTGAGGAAGAGAAGAACTTTGCGGTGGTGACTTTTCCGGAGAACCATTTTCCGGGTGCAGGCTTTATCATTGATGGTCGTCCGCTGACAGGGAATACGCAATTTGGGGGCGAGGTGTCCTTTTTACCTTTTGGCGTGTCACGAGAAGAGCAACTGCGCATGTTGAAAACGACAGAGGGTTTGCAGGAGCTCGTCGTACAGACGCTTGTATCCATCATCGCGATCATTAACCCCGCTACGATTGTAGTCACAGGGGATACGACGGACCCTGCTATGAGGGATGACCTGACGCAAGGTTGTCTGGATCGAATGATTCCATTGGAGCATATGCCGGAGTTAATCATCCAAAGAGACACTCGGCGCGAATATGTTACGGGGCTAGTCGCGGTGACGCTGGAGAGCCTGACCTACCGCATTCAGGTGATTGAGAAGCAGTGGTAAAGGACAAAGGAACTTTTACAAGTATTCTATTTTTAGGAATAATGCTTAACTATGTTTCCTATTTCAAATGTACAAATCATTGACACGATAACGGAGAGGGCAGAACCAATCTGAAGAACGCCTTTATCACTGTATTTTCACCTTTAGGAACGATTCAAAAAAATACAGGGATAACAGCGGTCGGAAGATGGTACTGCAATCGTAGTTATAACGTGCAATCATTTTCCTGAACACACTGGAGGAACTTATTTTGAATCAGCAAGCAGGTACACAAGGGAACAAACGAAAGTTCAACAAGCTGTACGCCATGCAACTGGCAACGATCTTTCTTGGATTTATTGTATTTGGCATATCGGAAAATATTAAGGGGCCGGCCATTCCGCGCATTCAATTCGACTTCAATCTGGATGAGAAACAGCTCGGGACGTTATTGTCCCTGAATGCACTGGGATACCTGATCGCCTGCTCCTTCACGGCTATTCTGGTTCGCAAATGGGGCATTAAGGCGGTTAGCATCATATCGTTTGCATCGATGATCCTATCGGGTGTGTTCATTTATGTGTCTCATACCTATCCACTCTTTGCTTCATCATACTTCTTCATGTACATCGGTAACGGCATGCTGGAGATTGCCTTGGCGATTCTGGGTGCTCGGATCTTTGTGAAAAACACAGGTACGATGATGAACCTGTCCCACTTCTTCTATGGGCTGAGTTCAACGGTAGCACCTTTGCTGGCGACGGGTGTCATGTCCTTGAAGGTGTTTGGACACGAACTGGACTGGCGCGGCATGTATCTGGTGATGTTGTCACTCTGTCTGCTGCCGATTATTGCGGCGTTGCGCAGCAAATTCCCGGGGGATGATCTTCCTCATGAAGATCGGACTTCACTGAAGACGTTAACACGTGATCCTGCTCTTTGGCTGATGGTGCTCATTCTTTCTTTTGGCGTGGTATCGGAGCTGGCGGTTGGGGGTTGGCTGGTTAATTTCCTGGAAAAAGCCTACACGTGGGACACGGTCAAAGCTTCGGGGTTATTGTCTGCGTTCTTCCTCACGTTCTCACTGGGACGCCTGCTGCTTGGACCATTGACGGACCGGATCGGATTTGTATTGTCACTGATTCTGTTCTCGGCTTTCTCGGGAGTGTGTACGTTCGTGGCACTTGCAGGGGGAGAGCGTCTTGCGATTTTCTTTGCAATATCTGGCGCGGGCATAGCGATGATCTATCCAACAGTAATGGCGTTTATCGCACGCAGATATCCGAACGGCAGTGACACCGCGATTACGTTCACGGTTACCTTGATGGGGGTTGGTAGTGTCATTGGTAACTATGTGATTGGCTGGGTGATTGAGGGTGTGAAGAATCTGTACGGTTCAACGACTCAGTTAGGGCTGCTGCGCGGACTTCAGGCGGGATATGGATTCATCGGCTTATGTGCTGTGATCTGTGCGGCGTCGGGAGTAGTGTTGTATGTGTATTTGAAAAGAAGGCAGGAACTGATTTAGAAATCAATTGAAACGATAAGCCCCACTGATCGCCATGATCAGTGGGGCTTTGCATATGAATATACGATTAGATTAGTACGGTATATCATCTATCACTAGTATCTTAACAAATCATAACCACAGGGCATGTAGAGTAAGGATTTTTTTCAACACATACCAGCTACTCTACTATACAGCCCGCATTTCCTCAGCAAGCCTATGACTTGTTCAAAGCCGTTCTTCTTTTCCAACGTTTCAAAAGCACGTACAATCCAAAAGCGCCTAAGAAAACCACCGCTGCCGGAACGATATAAGGCTTAACAATCTCGTCCACGTGCTCCCATTGAGAGCCTAATTTGAAGCCTAGGTAGACATACAATGAGGTGATTGGAAGCATGGCTAAGAATGTAAAGATACTGAATTTAAACACATTCATCTTCGCCATTCCACAAGGGATGGAGATCACGGTCCGAATGCCGGGTACAAAACGTCCATAGAAAGCTACCCCGCTGCCATACTTCTCGAAGAACTTATCGGAAGCGTCCAGATGGTGGGGGCGAATCAAGAAATACTTGCCGAATTTTTCGACCATCGGCCTGCCGCCGTATCGTCCCAGAGCATACAACGTCAGAGGTCCAAATGTCCCCCCTACCGTACCAGCCAGTATAGCCAGCCAAAGCTTCATATCCCCAAGATACACCCAATATCCCGCCATGGGCAGTACAAGTTCAGCAGGTACGAATTCAAACGACAAGGCAATAACCAGACCTGCGTATGACAAATCTTTAAAAAAGAGTATAAATTGCGTGATCCATTCTGTCATGCTTTCCCTCCATGAATCTATCTTTTTTATATATTAAAGAAACACTCCTATACAAAGAGTAACAATAGCGAATAGAGCTTGTCAAAGTTCACATGAATATCCATTTCAGGACATACTGCGGCAATATGTTTGCCCGTACATAAGGGTTGCATGGATTCATTGACACTTCATACAGAAGTGGATACCGAGGCAATGATATAATGCTCTGAAAATGCTTCCAATTATAGTATGATAAGACTATCACTAGCTTCTTCACCATCCTGTACATAAAGAGAAGGAGATCAGAACATGACCGAAACTTCGATTATCGACCAGATCCATACTATTGAATACGCCCCCTCTTACGCTGCTGTGCGCAAGACCGTGGAGGCCGGATGGCCGACGGGAGTGTGGTTTTGATTTCTTTGACTATACGTGGAAAAAGGGAGATGTCTCCCTGCGGGCTGCATTTGAAAAGTCGGGTCGAGGGCTGACTGCCCTCGAAACACCGGATTACGAAATCTCTACAGAGGTCGATGATCATGATCTGGTTTTCGGTTCCAGCTATAAGGTTCGCTATCGCATTAAGAACACTTCTGCGTCCGAACTGGCAGTCGAGATCAAGGCACATAATACAAGGGTAAGTTACCGAAGGACTATAGCTCCATAAAACAGGGGCAGTCTGGACTTCATTTTTTTCGTCTAAGGCTTACAGCTGTTTTTCATTGTTGGGGATGATCTGACTGCGAAACCTCGTTTCGACCAAATGAGGTTTTTTTATATGCTTATTTTGCTTTATACCAATGGTATATCTATTCATAATCATAGGCTGTACAATCATTATTTTATGGTTGAATACAATGTATCCTTTTATTGTTTCATGTATATCATATAGATATACAACTGTAGGGAGGTGAGGTATAATTGGAGCATCAATCAAACGAAAGGCGTGGGATTGCCATGACTACAGCCACACTTAGCAAATGGGGAAATAGCAGTGCAATTCGCATTCCTAACCAATTGCTTAAGCGTCTTAATCTGGAAGAAGGCTCGGAAATCGAGATTTTGGTGACAGAAGATAATGAATTGTTGTTGCGTCCAAAAACCAAGCCTGTAGAGTCCAATGAGGAACTACGTAACCATCTAAAGACTTTGCTCTCTAAAGTGAAACAGGATACAAGACATGAAGAAATAGACTTTGGTACTGAAGGGAACGAGTTACTTTGATTATTCCCAAACGAGGCGATCTGATATGGCTTGACTTTGATCCTCAAGCGGGTCACGAGCAAGCCGGGAGACGACCGGCTATTGTTCTATCGGAACTTGAATTCAATGAAATAACGGGTTTTGCCGTTGTATGTCCCATAACGAGCCAAGCCAAGGATCATCCTTTTGAAGTTACATTACCAGAAGAGCTGCCATTTTCAGGTGTTGTTTTGACGGATCAGTTGAAGAGTCTTGATGTGCGGCAACGACGTATCCAAATTGCGGGGCATGCCGAACCAACCTCTGAATTTATGAAATCAGTTCTACGCAATGTCCGTTCTATATTGGCATAATTGAAAATTAGTAGCTGATCATATTCCTAAATCCACGTCTAACTAAAAGACGTGGATTTTTTCTTTCATGCCTAAATAGATTCGTCCATCCTTGACGCTTCTAACAAGAGCTTCCGAAAGGCACATATAAGTTGGAAAGAAAGATTTTTAATTCTCTGAAAATGCTTCCATTTATAGTATGATAAGACTATCGCTAGCTTCTTCAAACATGGCCTGTATTATCTCTGCGGCTATCGGGCAAAGGCCATATCGAAAGTTCACAAAGACCATCCTATAGATAAAGATAAGGAGATCAGAACATGACCGTAACTTCGATTATTGATCAAATCCATATTATTGAATACGATCCCTCTTACGCTGCCGCACTCGCTGATATGTGGAACCGTAGTAATGAAAGCTGGGGAGGTGGCACCAACCTTAGAACAGAGGAAACAGTTCGCCGGGAGATGGAGAGTTCGTCCAATCTTTATGTGTTTCTAGCCGTTCATGAGAAAGAGGTTGTTGGCTTCTGTAGTTTTTCTCATTACCGCTATGACGAGAGAGCGTTATATGTACCGCTGCTTAACGTACGCCCCGACTATCACGGGTACAAGGTCGGACGCAACCTGATCCTGAATGCTGTGCGCAAGACCGTAGAGGCAGGATGGCCCCGCCTGGATCTGTTCACGTGGGCAGGGAATACGAAGGCTGTACCGATGTACAAGAAATGTGGATTCTTCTGGGAGAAAAAAGATGATAATGTGCATCTGATGAATTTCATCCCTACCATTTTGCAGACCGAAGCACTTGCTCCATATTTCGAGGAGTTGGATTGGTATGCAGACAGCACGCGTGAACTCGTGGTCGAGCCGGATGGCCGACGGGAACGTGGTTTTGATTTCTTTGACTACACGTGGAAAAAGGGAGATGTCTCCCTGCGGGCTGCATTTGAAAAGTCGGGTCGCGGGCTGACTGCTCTCGAAACACCGGATTACGAAATCTCCACAGAGGTCGACGATCATGATCTGGTATTCGGTTCCAGCTATAAGGTTCGCTATCACATCAAGAACACATCCGCGTCCGAACTGGCGGTTGAGATCAAGGGTGAGGATAACAAAAACATTCGATTTGCGCTGGACGCTGCACGAGCAGTTGCTCCGGGAGAAACCATCATCGTGGAAGGTGAGTTTCACCTTGATCCAATTACAGAGGAACAGAATAACAATAAGACCCATCCCGTGGTTGCCAGCACATGGTTAATCGGCGGTAAGAAAGCGGAGTTCAGGTTGGGTATCGCCCCGAAATTCCCAGCCAAGATTAAGACCGTCTTGCCCGTGAAAGAGCTCTATCCAGGCATTCCGGCGGAGTTGGTTCTGAACGTGGAAAATAATGTGGATGCAGAAACGAAGTTCAGCCTGGACCTGCCTGAGGATGAATTCCTTGAATGGGCGGAGCGTTCGGTGCGCTTTACGGTGCCAGCCAAAGGTAAAATGTCTGTGCCAGTGCCTTTCACCTTGCGTTCATATGGTCTCTATTCCCAAGAAGTAGAAGTGACGGCTGTCCCAGTGGGGAACCATGCGATCTCTTTTACAAGCAAAATTTCTGTACTGATGAAGGGAATCGAAGGGAAATATGGTGGGCAGATTGAGGATCAATGGGTGGCTGTTAATGGTGCATTCTCTATTCATATGAGCAAGCAAGATAATAACATGTGGATTGAATACCCGGGCTCCCGTCATTCGTTCTGGTGGACTTATCCGAAGCTGGGTAAGCCGTTTGCCGAAGAGTTATCCAAGAAACAAGCAAAAGAAGTGAATATTTATCCCGAAGGTGAACGTCAGGTTCTTGAAGCACTGTATGACTCGGAGGATTTCCCTGGCTTGCAGATCAAGTCCGTGGTCAAGCTGTCTGCGAATGGAATCGCCGAATTCCACCACGAGGTTGAAAATACACGAGGTACCGCTTGGGAAGAAGACCTGTTTCTAATGAACAACTTCGGGTTTTACGGAAACCGGTTAATTCTCCCGTATCAAGATCGTTTTGTGGATATGGGGGATTCTTACGCTGGCGATCCGAGCCATTGGGACAGCGCCCAAATCACGGAGAACTGGCTGTTCTGTAAGGAGGAGTATGGTGCCAGCGGTATCTACTGGGACCCTTCTCTGAAGTTGCTTCGCCCGGAATACACGCTGGGGTTGCAGCATGAGCTTGGCCGTATTCCCGCAGGAGCCGTTGTGCGGACAAAAGCAACTGTATATGCATTGAACACGTTTGCGAAATGGTCGGATTTCCGTGCTTTTGCGCGGAAGCAGCGTAACCCGGTTATTCCGTTGCTGGACAGTCATCTGGATCTGACATTGAGTGAGGGGAATCCATTTGCCCCGGACGTGCTGCAAGCAACGTTGACTGAACACAAACTGGTTCCGCTTGCGGGCAAGCTGGAGCTGTATGTACAGCAGGGTGGTGAACAGGAGGTTATGGCCAATGCGAAGGAATTCAGTCCGGAGCAGAACCTAAACTCCGCCAAGCTGACATTTTCACCAGACGAAGCGGACCGAGACCAGCACGTGAGTGGTTGGAAAGTTCGTGGGCTATACCGGGGCGAAGATCGGATTCAGGAGCGAACTGCCCTTTGGTTCCCGCAGAGCGGAACAACAGAGGTGAAGCAGAAGATTGAAGAAGGTTCATCTGGACCTTTGTACATCGTAGACAATGGAGTATTGTCGATCGCCGTTGCTCCTGAATTCGGGAGTGTAGTACACTCCCTGAAAGTTGCAGGAGAAGAATGGTTGGATAGCTCGTATCCTGAACCGGCTCCACGCTCGTGGTGGAATCCGTGGTACGGCGGACTGGGTGTGGGGATACCGGGCATGAATGGTTTCAGCCGGCAGTTGGAACAAAGAGTCGCTTCCTGGACAGAGCAGAAGGATCAATACGGCAACGTCTGGAAAGGCATAAAGCTGACTACCCGGATTGAGAAGCATGAAGCGAATCGGGGAATCACGATCCACCAGCATTATCTGATGCTCCCTGGTGTTCCTGTGCTATGTACGCTGCTTGCCGTGACAAACGAAAGCGGCCTGACGCTGACGGATTACTCGCTTGCGGAGGAACGTTTCCTCCAGCCTTCATCTGTATTTGCGGAAGGTTGGATAGAACAACCGGGTAAAGATCGATTCCCGCTGGGCAAGGTGGATGTGGGCCTGCCACTTGAAGACCTTTTGCGAGTAGGTTCGGTTTCGCGTGAGAACATGCTGCATGCGGTCCATCGTTACCCGAATCAGAGTGCGTGGGGGTTTGCCAATAATCAGGTGACGGGTCTGAACGTTAATCATCATCTGACTCTCCAACAGGGAGAAACGGTCTGGACGGAGCCAACATATCTGGTTCTGGGACAGATCCCGCTGAGTTCAGCGGATGTGCATGACCTTCTCAAACTGAATTTTGCAACTTCTACCGATGAAAAGGAGGCTTCACATGCCGATCATTGATATTCATATTCATCTGTCGGACATCGACAGCTTTCACCGAACAGCAATCGATCTGTCGAAAGTGGATTACTCTGCCGCTGGTCTTAAAGCGGAGTTTGATAAAAACGACGTCATTATGGGTATCGGAATGGGGGTTACGGAACAGACGAAGGGCGCGTTCCCGGATTCCAGTTCTCCTAACCCGATGGGACTTGATTTGGAAGAGAAGGTTCCGTCATTCCTCATGGAATGTGTCGGGATCAATCCTAATGCGTTAGACGGTAAACACGCGCAGGACGAGCTGGACCGGATTGAAGCTAGACTGCAATCCCCGGAGGTAGCCGGAATCAAACTCTATGCCGGATACTATCATCACTATGTGTATGACAAAATCTATACCCCGGTCTATGAACTTGCAGCCAAGTACAACTTGCCTGTCGTGATTCATACGGGTGACACGTACTCCATGAATGGATTGCTCAAATATTCGCATCCGTTGACGGTGGATGAATTAGCCTTGCAGCAACGCGGTGTGAACTTCATGATCTGTCATTTGGGTGATCCATGGGTGATGGATGCAGCTGAAGTGGTGGCGAAGAATCCTAACGTGTACGCGGATTTGTCTGGTCTTGTGGTGGGGGATCGGCCTCATTTTGAACGGTTCATGAACGAGCCATTATTCATGGATCATTTCCGCCGGGCCTTGGTCTATTCGGATCATTATGAGAAGATGCTGTTTGGCACCGACTGGCCGCTTGCGCCCATCGATCTGTATGCCGAATTTGTCCGCCGGCTTGTACCGGAACAGCATCACGATAAAGCGTTCTACGAGAATGCCTTTGGGCTGTTTCCACGTATTGGACAGCGGATTGCCGATCTGGGGTAGAACCTAAGTACCGAATTCTTAATATCTGAGGGGATGTAGACCATGCATGTTATGGAAGCATGCGATGGTTATATTGAATCCCTGTGATGTAAGCTCCTGCCACTTTGCTGGCAGGAGCTTTTTTTGTACAGGAAAACAGTGTTTAGCCATGACAGACTCCATACTTATCGGTTATCTCCTTCTTGCCTGTATTTGTTTTTACGAATAAAGAGAACTATAATGGTGGATGCACAAAATTTCAGACATCTTTGGAGGAACATACGTTATGAGATCTTTTCAGTTTTATAATCCGACCCGGCTGATTTTTGGCAAAGGGCAACTTCAAGCACTACAAACCGAAGTTCCAAAATACGGAAAGCGTATTTTGCTTGTATATGGTGGTGGAAGCATCAAACGTAGCGGGCTGTACGATCAGGTAATCAGCCAGTTGAATGAAATCGGAGCAGAGGTTACGGAACTGGCCGGTGTGGAACCGAATCCTCGTCTGTCTACGGTTCATAAGGGCGTAGAGCTATGCAGAACACATAACATTGATCTGGTTCTTGCGGTTGGCGGCGGCAGTGTACTTGACTGCGGGAAAGCCATCGCAGTAGGAGCCAAATACGATGGAGACATGTGGGATGTTGTTGTGCGCGAAGCAACCCCGGAAGGCGGACTTCCACTGGGTACAATTCTAACGATGGCAGCGACAGGCTCCGAGATGAACAACGGTTCAGTAATAACCAATCAGGACACACAGGAAAAATGGGCATGGTTCAGCGAGTATTCTTTTCCGGCGTTCTCCATTCTTGATCCGGAGTACACATACACCGTACCACTGGATCAGACTGTCTACGGCATGGTGGACATGATGTCTCATGTGTTTGAACATTATTTCCATCTAGATACGAATACACCGGTTCAGCTTGGATTCTGTGAGACGATTCTTCGTACCGTTATCGATACAGCCCCTCGTCTGATTAAAGATCCAGAAAACTATGAACTGCGTGAAACCATTCTCTATTGTGGAACAATGGCGCTTAACGATGTCCTGAATATGGGTCTTGCCGGAGATTGGGCTTCTCACAATATAGAACATGCCGTTTCGGCCGTGTACGACATTCCGCATGGGGGTGGCCTTGCAATCCTCTTCCCACACTGGATGAAACATAATCTGGATGTGGATGTAGATCGATTCAAACGTATGGCTGTTAATGTATTTGATATTAATCCTACTGGAAAGTCGGACAAACAAGTGGCTGAAGAAGGCATTGAAGCGCTGCGTACATTCTGGACTTCAATTGGTGCCCCTAGCCGTTTGGCTGACTATGACATCGACGACAGTCAGATTGATGTGATGGCTGATAAAGCGATGCGCTTTGGTCCGTTCGGATCTTTCAAAAACTTGCAGCGTGAAGATGTAGTACAAATTTATCAAGCTGCACTGTAATTGTAAATCTCACAATCACTTTGTATAGTGAGTCACATTAAACAAGGACCTTCCTTTAATACTAAGGAACGTCCTTGTTTTTTATTATGACATCATATCTTGTGCGCTCTACCTTTTTTTCTGGACTTCAATGTCATGTGATCCCCTTTTTGAATTAATTCTTCGGTTCAACTACGGCTTCATTGACAGGGGTATCCTTTCGTTTCAGATACATCTTGCTTGGACGATGCAAAAGCACGATGAGCAGGGCGAAGAGATGAATCAGGGTGAACAGGTTACTCTCATTCGGAATGGAAACGAATAGCGCCAGACTCAGAAACGTCACGGTGAGCTTGAACTTTCTTTTGGTGATGAATATAACAGCGAGCAGGCTGGGACCGATGATAAACAACATTCTGGCTAAGATTACGCCAGAGGCGTAAGCCAGATCATCTCCTTTGCGTAAGAAACCCAGATAGGCCTCCATGTTCTGGTTGAAGTCAATGAGGAACACGATAAAGGACACGATCACATAGATCAGTTTTACACTTAATAAAATGCGCACGACATTTAATAGCGTGGGTAATGCTGTTTTTACCATATCACTTCTCCTATTCGACATTTAATATAGTAGGCATTTTCGGATTCAATGCGTTGTCCCTCTTCCTGCACGATATGTATTTCATATATTATACGATGTCGATGTCATATTTTGTATTAACCCAAAGTCTTCATTTTCCAATCGTTTGCAGTGGCCTTTGACCTAGTATAACTGGCGAAACAGCTTACAGATTATTTGATATCGACCGATATAAAGTAGATACATAGAATTTGGACTTCATAATGATGAAAATGAAAATGGATGGTGAATGTAATCATGGTATTTAGCAAGGCAAGAGAACGCATGCGCAACATGTCGTTCAGAGTCAAACTACCACTTATGATCAGTCTGCTGGTGTGTATCGTACTGGCGGTAACTGCGGTAGTGTGTTACAGCGTAGCGGCAGTTATTACACTCGACAAAAGTAAAGATGAAATTAAGGCAACCTCGGATCGGGTGGGGGCAGGGTTGTATGCTTCACTAAGTTTGGAAGAACAATCCACCTTTCTGATCACAACACATCGTACCTTCCAGGATCTGCTGGAGATTCGGAATACGGATGGGCAGGAAGGTGAGAACTTTTTCTCGGAAAACAATGAACTGCTGGATAAGGCAAGTGGTATTCTCGCGGACAGTCTGGCAGGTATGGAAGGTAACAACAGTCTGATTTTGTTGGATCGGAATGGCATTATTATTGCAGCGAATGATCCGGCAGTTATCAAGGCGGAACGCGGAGATCGGGCATATTTCCAAGAAGCAATTCAGGGTAAAAACGTGATTAGTGAAGGGATTGTAGCCAAGTCCTCAGGACAACTTGGTACGGCTTTTGCCATGCCAATCTACAATGAGAATCAAGAAGTACAGGGAGTGCTCGTATCTGCGGCATCCACCTCGTTCTTCGTTAATCAGCTACAAAATATCAATATTAATGATGAGGGAAAAGTGATCATTTTGGACCGTGTAGGTACGGTCATCTACGATTCAGCGGATGAGAAATTGGCAGGCCAGAAGATGGAGTCCGGCGAATACCAATCATTGATTGATCTTGCTCCAAACGCTGAACTACAGCAAGGGGAGATTAGCACAGATGAGAAAGTGGCGTATTACTCCAAAATTCCAAGATCCGACTGGACCGTCGTTGTTGAAGATAAAATGAGTGATGTGCAGAAGCCTTTGCGTGCGATGGCAAAACAGATGTATATTGTTCTGTTTAGTGCGATTGCGGTTTCCGTCGTAGCCGGTATCCTGATCTCTTTGCTGGTAACCAGACCAATTACAAGACTAACTGTGTTGTTCAGACAGCTTGCGGGCGGCGACCTGACGGTGCAGGCTCAAGGTAAATATAGCGGAGAATTCAAACAATTGGTGGACAGCTTCAATACCATGGCAGCAGGCAATAAACAGCTGATCTCCAGCATGAACCATTCCATCGGTATCCTGAAAACAAGTACATCCGAGCTGGAACAGTCCACTCAGCAAACTTCGACCACGATTGCCGAAACAACGACAACAGCATTTGAGATTTCACGTGCTATGGAGTCCCAGGCGAACGATACGGGAGCCATTGTGGACAAATTCATGAATGTGGGTAACAAGATTGCGAACGTGAATGGAATGTCGCAGGCAGTGAAGTTCAAGGCAGATGAAATTACGGATGCTTTCCAAAATAATCATGAAGTTATTGATGCACTCATTGCGGTGAACGGGCAGAACGAGATTGAAGTTGGCAACATCTCCAAAATTACAGTGCAACTCGCCGAAAGTTCCTCGGGCATTCACCAGATTACAGGAACGATTGCCGAGATCGCAAATCAGACGAAATTACTTGCGTTGAATGCTTCAATCGAGGCGGCGAGAGCTGGTGATCAGGGACGTGGCTTCGCCGTCGTTGCTTCTGAGATTCGCAAGCTGGCAGAGCAGACGACAGCTCAATCGGAGGATATCAACCGAATCGTAATGCAGACCATTGATCACGTGGAGCAGAATAACCGAAGTGTTCAGGCTATTGAAGCGATTGCGGAACAGCATAAGAGCAGCGTTAGCCAGACGAAGGAGACATTCAATTTTGTCACCGAGAATATGAATGAGATGATGAGCCAGGTTCAGGCTATTGCCACGGAGATCGAATCGATTGAACGTGATAAGGATGACGTCATTGGAGCTGCACAGAACTTGTCTGCTTCCGGTGAAGAGGTGTCGGCTTCTGTTGAGGAAGTCACAGCAACCATGCAGGAACAGTCCGGCATGACTGAACATTTGACAGATATGGTGCAGAGAATTGATGAACTGACCAAACAACTTGCCGAGGAATCATCTCGCTTCAAAACAACATAGGAATACGAAAAGAAACCCGTTTTTCTAAAGAGAACCGCGTTTCTAGACAAAGAGAGCACCTGTACCCATCTATGGCTACAGGTGCTCTTTGGTGATGTGTTACTCTCCTCGAATGGAAGGCGCATACGCCAACACTTCCATCTCGATTAAATAAGGGCCTAACCCGCTAAATACGGTAATGCGGGCGGGATAGGGCTGCTTAATCATTCGCGCATACACTTCGTTGTATTCGGACTGATCCTCGACTCGGGCCAGATGAGTGGTTACCTTCACAATATGATCAAGTGTAAGTCCGGCTTCTTGCAGGATCACCTCAATATTACGAATACACTGCTCAGTCTGCTCCTTAATGCCGCCGATAGGCTCAAGCGTCTGTGGATCGACACCTACTTGACCTGCGACGTAGACTAAATCTCCTGCGCGGACAGCATGGGAGAAAGGAAGTGGGAACTTGGGTGCTGCACTTGCATGTATGATGGTAGACATCGTAGCGGTCATTCCTTTCCTAATGAGTGTGTATGATTGGTGTTAACTGATGCCAGTTCGTAGCCTGCTGATAATGATGAGCAATGGACAACAAGCGGTCTTCTCGCATAAGTGGACCAGCAAGCTGCATGCCGATAGGTAATGGCTTCCCTGAGGTGGTATCAAACCCGATGGGTACGGTGATGGACGGTAGACCCGTATTGGTGAACGGTCCGTTGAAAATCGGGCTGCCCGTCTTGTAGCCATATGGGGCCACATAGGGTGTTGATGGAGTCAATAACACATCCACTTCATCGAACAACAACATCATCTCGCTCCGGAATATCGTTCGGATACGTTGTGCCTGTAAATAATCAACGGCACGCGTCTGGTAACCGAGCTCAAGCTGCTCCCGCATCGTGTGGCCGTAACGATCAGAGGCTTCCGCGAAGCGTTCCTGATGGAAGGCGGCAGCTTCTGCCCGCATAACCGTACGATGAGCAGCAATGGTCTCTTCCATATAAGAAGGCAGGTCAACTTTCTTCCATTGCATGCCCAGCTTCTCAAGCACAGCGATTGCCGACTCTACCGCTAACAAGATCGCTGGTTCATCGGTTTGGAAGAAGTTGCTCGGGAGACCGATCACCATTTCTGAAATAGGATGCTCAAGAGCATTTTTTAAGTCTGGCTTGCCATAAGGAAGCGTGAAGGAGTCCAGCTCATCTTGCCCGGCCATTGATTCCAGAACGATTGCGTTATCTTGTGCGGATCGAGTGAAGGCGCCAATATGATCCAGGCTCCAACTGGCTGTAATGACACCATTACGGCTAACCCTGCCGTAAGTGGGTTTCATACAGGTTAATCCGTTGTAAGCTGCGGGTCTAAGCAGAGATCCAAAGGTCTGTGTTCCGAGTGTGAAGGAAGCCATGCCTGCCGCTACTGCAGCGGCAGAGCCGGAGCTGGAACCGCCTGGGGTATGTTCTAGATTCCATGGGTTGCGGGTTGGCGGTTCTCCTCCCTGAAAGGCATATTCCGTCGTTGTTGTCTTGCCGAGCAGGATAGCGCCTGCAGCTTGCAACTTATTAATCACAGTTGCATTCGTTCCAGGTACGAAGTCTGGAAAGGTACTTGATCCGGCCGAGGTGCGTATGCCAGCGGTATGGATAATGTCTTTGGCTCCATAGGGAATGCCGTGCAGAGGACCGAGATATTCGTCATTCATCAGTTTTTGTTCAGACTCTCTTGCGGCCTGCAAAGCCTGTTCGGCGGTGACCGTAACGAAGGCTTGCACAGCAGGCTCTACTTTCTCAATGCGATTCAAATAGGATTTTGTAAGCTCGACAGGAGATATCAACTTATTTTTAATCAGTGTTGCGGCTTCAGCAATCGTCAGCTCGTTAAGTGGTTTCGTAATCATCGCAGAGGCACGCTCCTATGTGGGGGATTGGGCCCTACTTCTTCTGGCAACTTGAAGTTTCGAATCAGCTCCAAGTCTGCTGTAAATAGGGCAAGCTCCTCGCTTGTAATAACTCCGTCTGCATATTTGGTGCTTTCTGTACGGCGGTGTGTGAGATAGTCGTCCTGGTTCAGAGTAATCACCCTTTCTCTCTCTATTTGGTGGTGAAGCTTGAATCGATAATCTCCTCGTAAGCGAGGTCTTCCTTCAGATTGCCGATGAAGCGTTGCATATCGATTGCGGTCTCGAAGGCCGATTCATTGATGAGTCCTTCCGCAGGATATACCTTGCTGTCGATCATGCGTTGTACCGCTTGCTCCACGACGTTTTTGTCCAGATTCGGGAATTCCTTCACGGCAACTGCTTTTGCGCCTTCAGGATTCGATTGAATGTAGTCCAGGGCTTGCTCAATAGAGGTAACGAAGCGCTGGGTGAGATCAGGATTCTTTTCAATGAAACTTGCGGTTGTATTCATCGTTGCAAAGGCGAAGTCAGGATAATCCTTCGTGAAATCATGGACAATATGCAGTCCCTCAGCAATGCCTTGATCCAGCTGCGGCTCGTAAACGATAGCAATGTCAGCTTTGCCTGCTAATACAGCACCAAGCTCGGAACCATTCTGAACCTCAGTAATCGTCACGTCCTTGTCAATATCGATGTTGTTGTCAGCGAATAACTTCCGCAGTAAGCTGTTGGAACTTGTAGGTGCCAAGCCCACAACGATGGTTTTACCTTTGAAATCTGCTGTCGAGTTCACGGTTACGCCTTCTCGCGCAACTGCCCATACTGGAGCGCTACCCGATAGAAGAACCAGTGAGCGAGCATCTCCGCCCTTTGCATTAGCAAATGCGACATGCTCAGGACCGTGGAAGGAGAACGCAGACTCGCCTGAGATCACCGAAGACAATGCCGTTGGACCACTTCCGGCAGCACGGATGGAAGATAGCTCAATACGATTCTCCTTTAGAAAACCTTGGTTGTTCGCTACATACAAGGGAAGGTAGAGCAGGTTGTGATAAACTTCGGACACCATAATTTTGTCTACCTGCGTATTTGCTTGCCCCCCGCTATCAGATGCACCTGCGCCACTCGCAGGTGTTGTGGCATTGCTGCCGCATGCACTGAGCAGTGAAGTCAATATAACCGTCATGGTTGCTAGAAAAGCTATCTTTTTGAATGTACGCATTAGTCATCAGTCCCCTTTAATCGTTGTAGGTCAGCTATACAGATGTGGATTTGCTGCTGGTCTTGTTGTCATTCCATGGAAGGAGACGGGATTCAATATAACCGACACAGGTGTAGAGGAGCATGGCGACCAGCATAAGCATGAACACGCCGACCCATACGGCCGGAAGGTTGAACAGGTTACCTTCGACGAATACCATGTGTCCAAGTCCTTTATCTGAAGAGATGAATTCTCCACCTACGACAGATACCAATGCCAAACCGATATTGATCCGGAAGGCTGAGATGATCCATGGCAGAGAGGAAGGAACGATAATTTTGCGGAAAATTTGTGATTTCTTTGCACCGAAGGATTTCATCAGATTAATCTGGGATTCGTCGATTTGATGAGTCGCTTGGTAGGCGGATAATAGCGCTACGATAAATGTTGCTACGGAGGCCAGAGCAATCTTGGAGAAGATGCCTGAACCAAACCAGATGATAATCATAGGAGCTAGGGCAATCTTCGGGATGCCGTTCATGGCTACAATGAATGGATCGAGCACACGGGCAACGGACTTGGAATACCACATGAGCAGTCCTGCCAATGAGCCGATTAAGCTTCCGGCTACGAATCCGATAACGGTGGCATTCACCGTTGCAAACGCGTCTGTAAGCAGTTGCCCTGAGCTGGCCATCGTGATGGCGGCATCAAGAATGGCGCTTGGTGATCCCATGAGGAAACCGTTAACCATTTCCAAGCGAACGGCGGATTCCCATATCACTAGGATGACCGCAACAATAATGAACCGCCACAGCATCGTCATCAGCCATTCTTTGGAGAAGGTAGACTGTCTGCGTTTGCTCTTGCTCTTCGTAACTCCAGCAGGCTTTCCGGCAAGGGTAACTTCAGGTGATGTGCTCTTCATTAGCTGATCCTCCCCATTTGGATATCAAGCTCTGACCAGATCGATTCAAAATACTGCTTGAACTTGTGGTCGGAGCGGGCTTTCAGTGCTGAGCCATATTGCGAGGCGAGACCAATGTCATACACCTGCTTCACGGTTGTTGGTCTTTTACTCATAACGGCAATGCGGTCGGAGATGGCAATCGCTTCCTCGATGTCATGTGTGATCAGGACGCCTGTCTTGCCCTCGGATTTCAGGATAGACAAGATCTCATCTTCCAGAATGAGTCTGGTCTGATAATCAAGTGCGGAGAAGGGTTCGTCCAGTAATATAATATCGGGCTGGGTAACGAGGGTACGAATGAGGGCTACACGTTGGCGCATACCGCCTGATAGTGTAGAGGGATAGGCTCCTGCGAATGAAGCTAGGCCATAACGATCCAGATAATCCATGGCAATATCGCCGCGATCCTTTTTGGACATGCCCTTCACTTCCAAGCCTAGCGTGACATTGTCCAGGATGCTTCTCCAAGGAAGTAACAGGTCCTTCTGCATCATATAACCGACATGACCGGTGGTCTGATCGATCTCTTCGCCACAGACGATAACCTTGCCATTTGTTGGCTTAAGCAGACCTGCGATAATGTTGAAAATCGTACTTTTGCCGCAACCGCTCGGTCCCACGATACTGAAGAATTCCTGTTTCTTGATTTGCATCGAAACCTCAGCCAGGACCTGAATATCTTCTCCGGTTGCACTGACAAATGATTTGGATACGCCTTGTATCTGTATAGCCATGATAGGTAGCCCCTTTCCTACAGCCTGATGTTTTTTCGTTTCTTGATGTGATTTGATGTTAATTAACATGACATTAATGAATATATTCCTAATCATATAGACTGTTTGCATCATTGTCATTAGTTACTCTGAACATAAAAATAGAATTAAATCAGTTAAAATGCACAAATGAAGATTGAACATGAATTGAATATGAAAAGGAAACAAAAGAACGTGTCATTATACATGACACATTCTCGGTTTAAGACGTATGATTAGCTTCACTAGGAGCTGGATTAACATTCAGAAGGGACTCAAGTGCGAAGGCAAGTCGGAAGCGAAGGCTCTCCATCGGGTCCTTAATGTTCCTGCCGGTTAGTTTCTCGCATTTCTCCAATCTATAGATCACGGTATTGCGATGTACGAACAGCTCTTTCGCCGTATCGACGATCTGGCAGTGATTCTCATAGAAGGAGGACAAGGTTTTCATAAGCTCGTTACGCTCGTTTGGATCTCGGTCGTTGAAGGGCTTAAAGGTTTCGTGATGGAACTGCAGCATCTCATCGTGGGGAATCATACGCAAAAGACGGCTTATATCCATGGTTTGATAGGAATGAGTGAAGCGGGTCTTTCGCATCTGATAGCCGGACTGGAGCGCCTTGACTGCTTCTTTGTAGGAGAGTCCAATATCCAATACATTCGTGTAGGAATTACCTATGCCGAAGGATAGGCTGAGCTGCGACTCTGTATACAGATTGCTCGCCATCCGCTCAAGCTGCTGAACCACGGTGTGTTCGTCCCAAGACGATTCGGCCAAAAAGACAAGTATGCCGAACTGGTCGTTCTTAGTGAACATGACAAAGGAGAGATCCAATCTGGCGAATTCCTGTTTAATCAGCTCATAATTAGCATCTCGTTCCGAGATGAACCGCTCTTCCCCGGAGGATGTAGAGTTTTGCTTAGATATGCCCGCTAAGGATTCATCCTTTTTGGCGATGATCAGAACGGAACTTCCTTTGGCTTGCAGCCCATATTTCTTGCCGCGATGTAGCGCTTCTTGTTCCGAACGAATGAAGCCCTGAATGAGATCGGAGAAATATTCATTTTTGTAACGGCGGGAGCGCTCCTTGACCGCTTGTTTCTTAGTTAACTCGAGACCAATCACATTGACGGCTTGCTCCAGTGCCAGAGTGGAGAGCTTAGAGGTTGTGGAACTGTCGTAAAGTGCGATCAAATAGCCCTCGTGCCGATCCGTGAAGATGGGATGAAGCTCGGCATGTCGATATTTATCAGCAGTAAGCAGGCAGATCGAGATTGCGGTGTGGAAGGAAGGGTGCTCATCTATAAAAGTCAGTAAGGGCGCGGCGAGAGACTGGTGATCCATCTGTTGTGCATAATGGGAGCTTGCCGTAATCTGCTTCTTCGAACCAAGCAGAAGTACAGGTGAGGATAGCAACTGAGACAACGTATCTACGATGGAGGGTATGCCTTTTCCCTGCATCACCATCGTGGAAAATTGCTTATGAATAGACAACGCGTAGTGTAGCTCATAGGTTTTGTTCTGAAGGATGGCACTGATCGAATGTTGAAATATTTCACCGAGTGTATTGTCTATCTCAGACAGCTCGATGATTGGGAAGCCCAGTCTGTTGGCTGTCTCAAGCAGTTGCGGAGATAATTCAAGGGAGAAACGCTGTGTCTTTACAGCAAGCGCTGCACACCCAATTGCATGCATGTCTGTAATGAATCCAAGATGATCATCTGGGCGGTCTTTTAGGATATAACCGTTGGTCAGCAGCATATCTCCCGGCTTCAGGAATTGGACAATATCTGGCGCGTCCATAATATTAATCGATTGCACCAAGCGATCTAGTCCGCGATGTCCAGCAATAACCTTTGCTTTGGAGAGAATGGGGATAGTCAATAACTGTTGCAGATCCATCTTCAACCCACTCGCTTTCATAATGATATGTTATAAAATCTAACATTAAGTGGGGTGGGCGTAAAGAAGAGTTTGGATAAAGAGGCTAAAAGATATCGGATTTTTAAGCATATTGCAAAGTGCCGAGGATGTTCTTTTGTAAATATAGTATACGGCCCAGATTGAAAATACACTTGTAGTATAACTACTCGAAATGTGATGATGACAGATATCTAATGTACTACACTGCGCTTTAGTTGTTCAATTATGAAAGCCTTTTCAGTATAGGGTAAATTCTGATATGATAGAAAAAATTGGTCTAAATTAAATATTTAGTAATAAATCTAGCGGATTAAGAAAGGAAGATAAGGATGCCAACAGAAAAAGGGTTACCGATTAAATATCCAATGATTACTTCACTTCCTGCGTTTGCAAACATGACTGCTATTCTTAGCACTCAAGAAGACGTTTTTTTTCCGTGGTTTTGTCATAATCATGTCCAGCTAGTAGCCTGGGAGACTCCAGAGGTTTACATACAATTTTATACGCCTGTTTTTAGAGAATACTATCGATTATTTGAATTACACCACTACCATAAGAAGGTTTTAGTAAAGTGGTGTGACGATATAAAACAGTTTATTATTGATGCAATTGATGAAGACAATTATGTATATTTAAGCATAGATCAATACTACATTGCTGCCTATGATAATTTTGGAAAAGTGCATGCCCCGCATGATATGTTGATCTATGGATATAACAAAGAAAAACAAATGTTTTACGTAGCTGATTTTTTTAATTCCAAATATTCGTTCTCAGAAGCGAATTTTGATAGTATTAACGAAGCATTTGTAAGTCCTCATTCTGAGGGAGAATGGTTCAGAGGAGTTCAGCTTTTGCAATTTAATGAACGAAAAAGTGATTTCAAGTTTGATCTGGGTTATCTGATTAAACAGTTGCATGACTATATAAATGAAACAAAATCCTCTAACGATTATAAGTTGGTGGAAGAACCTGGAAAAGATACAGATGCTTGGGGAATAGGAGTTTATCGTTTTTTAAGAGAACATATTACAGAGACTGCTTTATTTGAATTTAGTCTGATTAGATCTCTCCATTTGCTCTTTGACCATAAAGAAGTGATGTTGAGAAGTTTGGTTTATCTCGATGAGAAAAAGTATATTACTAGATTTGATATTCATGAGAAGGCTTACAGAGAGATTAAACAGATGTGCTTAATTCTTAGAAATTTATGTATAAAGCACAGAATTTCAGAAAAAACAATTCATATAAAAAAAATAATTGAATTAATTGAGAAGATTGAGAAGGAGGAACGGATGGCAGTTCAGGAACTGTTATCAGATCTTGAGGAAGTGAGATTAACCTATCTAAAGTAGATTGAATTAAACATCTTTGATAAATACAAGAAAGGTGAACTCTCTCGTGCAGAGATCACCTTTTTTATTTTCTTAATAACCAAACTCATTTTAACTTCAATTGAATGATGTTAAGTATGTTATACTCTCCCTTCGTTACAGTTCATGCGGATGAATCGCCGATATTCGGCTGGAGTACAAGAAAAGTGCTTCTTAAAAATACTCGTAAACTGAGAATTTGAAATATACCCGATGGCAGTCGTGAGGTGTTGATCTTCAGGGGCAGTCCCAGGTACGCTCTGTCTTTGGTAATACAGTAAGGTATTCCTCTGTTCATCACTCATGGATAAGGAGATGACCCAATGTTGACGAAGAAGGAAGAGGGGATAGGAATAGGAGCAGGAAAGTCCAATGGTTTCAAGGCCGGAATGATTCTGCTGCTTGGAACATTACTGCTATTAACCATGTTATTCCCTAATACAGCCAGAGCAGCGACAAGTGTATATACGATATCAGCCTTTACGAACACAAGTGAGTCCAATATGTATATCTATGAATCCTATAATGCGACCCACTATGGTTTGCTAAAAGGGCCAGCCTATACACCTCCGGCCGATCTGATCCGCGATCCCAGCATCATGAAGCACACAGATGGTCTATATTACGTTGTCTACACCACGAACTGGTCGGGTAACACCATCGGCATCGTCTCCAGCCCGGATAAAGTAAACTGGACATTTGTCCGTAATATTACATTATCCACACCTACCACAATTGCACACACCTGGGCACCAGAAATGGTTCAAAGACAGCAACGGCAGTCTGAACATTATCGTGTCCCTCTCACCAGGCAACTATCAGAATTTCAAACCTTATGTACTCACAGCTTCAGGTAGCAATCTAACATCTACCTCATGGTCTGCACCTACTGAACTGGCAGGCATTGCTCCCAATTATATCGACACTTTTATCGTGAAGACAGGCTCAACCTATCATGCTTTTACCAAGAACGAGACCACCAAATACATTGAATATGCGACATCCACTTCGCTAACGGGTCCTTATACCTTTAAAGGCACAGGGGATTGGGCAGGTTGGGGTTCTTGGGTGGAAGGCCCGGCCCTTGTTCAGCTGGATAATGGTTCCTGGCGAATCTACTTTGACGGCTATGCGACACAAAAATATTATTACAGCGACTCTGCTGACAACTTCCAGACTTGGGGTGCCAAACAAGAGATTGCGGGTCTTACCGGACTCGTCCGGCATATGACCGTATTGAAAGAGTCCGGACAACCGGGTGATATCCGCAAGCTGGAGTCATTCAATGTGCCGGACAGCTTCATTCGCCATTACAACTATCAGGCAAGGATTGATGCGAGTGTCAGTCCGGCGGAGGATGCACAATTCCGTATCGTACCCGGGCTGTCGAATGTAACAGGCATTTCGTTTGAGTCCATGAATTATCCAGGTTATTTCCTGCGCAATAATAATGGCAGCATCACACTTGTGAAAAATGACGGCAGCCCTTCGTTCGGAAATGACGCCACGTTCAAACGTATAAATGGACTTGCTAACGCCAGTTGGACATCGTATACCTCGTTCAGTAACCCGAACCTGTACCTGAGACATTATAATAATGTGCTGAAACTGGAAGCTGTCGTTACCGCACTCGATAAGTCAGACGCGACCTTCCGAGAGGTTGCACAATAATAGGTGTTTATTTTCTAAGTTAAACTATACATTTACACGATAACGGAGAGGTCAGAAATAACTTGAAGAAGCGAAGCGTGCGCGTTTATCCCCGGATTTTCCCCTTTTTAAGAATAATTAAAAATCTGGGGATAACAGCGATCGGAAAGTTGTTCTGACATCGGAGTGCAAGTGTAAATTCATAAGGAGTGAATCGGATGAAGTGGTTAAAACGAATGAACTCGCTACTGCTGGCAGGAAGTCTGCTAACATGCAGTTTGGGTCTGGGGACAGAGGTATCTGCTGCGGGAGCCTACACGGCTGTTGCCGATCCATCGAAGCAATATCAGACGATGGAAGGATGGGGGACATCCCTCGCGTGGTGGGGCAAAGTGGTTGGAGAATATTCCAATCGGGATGAGTATGTGGAGAAAATGTTCAATGCAAATACCGGACTGGGGCTGAACATCCTGCGGTACAACATTGGAGGCGGGGATAATCCATCGTCCAATATCCTCGAATATCGCAAAGCCGTTCCTGGTTACCAGCCTTCTCCCGGCGTTTATGACTGGAATGCAGATGCAAACCAACGATATATGCTGCAGGCTGCCAAAGCTCAAGGCGTGAATGTCATCGAAGCTTTTGCGAATTCCGCACCTTACTGGATGACGATCAGTGGTGGTGTGTCCGGTGCAGCGAATGGAGGGAATAACCTCAAGCCTGAGTATGTTGATGATTTTGCCGATTATCTGACTGAGGTCGTGAAGCATTTCCGGGATAACTGGGGGATCACATTCGATAGCGTAACTCCGCTCAATGAACCGATCTCGACGTGGTGGAAGCAGGGCAATGATCAGGAGGGCATGCACTTTGACCGGGCGGATCAGAACACGATTCTGAGTCAGGTACAAGCTTCGTTGAATGCGAAGGGCCTGTCCACGAAGCTGAGCGCACCGGAAGAATACAGTATTGATGATACCAATGTGTCTTTTAACAGCTACAGCAGTGCGGTGAAATCATCCATTAGTCAGATCAACACACACACGTATGGCGGAAGCAATCGTACTGCTTTGCGCAACACAGCGACGTCTGCGGGCAAACATCTGTGGACCTCGGAATATGGAGACGGGGATGCAAGCGGACTTACGATGTCACGTACCATTCTTAAGGATATTCGCAATATGGGCGCGAGTGGATGGGTGTATTGGCAAGCCGTCGATAGTGCAGAAGGATGGGGATTCTTCAAGAACGTGTTGAACAATACGCAAACGACCAGCTACACCGTGAACCAAAAATATTATGTCATGGGTAATTACAGCAAATTTATTCGTCCTGGGTACAAGATTATCGGCATGAGTGATGCCAATACCCTTGCAGCCTATGATGCGGCTTCCGGCATAGTTGTGCTGGTAACAACCAATTCGGAGTCGACGGATACAACGGTAACCTATGATCTAAGTCGTTTTACTAACACAGGCACGTCTGCTCAAGTATACCGGACCTCTTCAACAGAGAAGTTGCAGCAACTGACCAATATTTCGGTGCAAAACAAAACCTTTACCGCTACGGCCAAGGCCAATTCGGTCACAACCTACGTCATTTCCGGTGCAACTTACAATGGCGGTACAGGATATGAATCCGGGGCCATCTACAAATTAATCAATCGCAACAGTGGACTTGCACTTGATGTTAACGGTGCTTCTTCTACGGGTGGGGCAACAATCATTCAGTGGAATGATAATGGAGCAGCCAACCAGCAATGGAAGCTGGAGTCGGCAGGTAACGGATATTACAACATTCGCAATGTGGGCAGTGGGCTTTTGCTGGATGTGAATTCAAGTTCTACACAAGGCGGAGCCGCTCTGATTCAGTGGCAGGATAACGGGGGCAACAATCAGCAATGGCTGCCAATTGATGTGGGAGGATATGTGGTACTTGCGAATCGAAACAGTGGCCTGACAGTTGACATCAATCAGGGTTCTCTGACCGCAGGTGCCTCCACGATTCAGTGGGCCGACAATGGCGGAGCCAATCAGCAATGGAGCCTCGTCAAAGTTAATTAGTGTGAGTACGCATGAATTAAACGTCATTGCGTGTCCTTCTTTCTTGGAGGTGCAGTGCTCTAAGCAACACTGCACCCTCAAGGAAAGTAGCTATTTTAGACATACATATATTCATCCACCCAGCTGGTACTTAACGAAAACGGGATAGGGTGAACCTGCTAATATCCTGATCGGTGTGCCCCGTTTGCACCAAGTCGGATAGAATCTGCCCAACGGCACTTGCGAACTTGAAGCCATGACCGGAGAAACCGCCTGCGAGCCACACACGTTCATGGGCAGGGTGTCGGTCGATAATAAAATCTTCATCCGAAGTGAATTCATACTTGCATACACTACCACGTTTCAATTCTCCAGCTGCCTGAGGCATATGAAGTTCGAGCAGCCTGCGCAGATCCCCCTCGTCCGTTTCTTCCGTACCAAAAGGAGCCAGTGTACTTCCTGGTGTCCACACCTGGCCCGTATCATGACGACCCATCTTCAGTCCTGATCCGCCAATGCTTGGAAATCCATAATATGTACCTTCTTTTCCTGCCAGTGTAAAACCGGGGAAGTGTGCCTCGCCATACAAAGCTTCTGGTGCATCAAACCATCCAACCGTTTTACGCACTGCCTGGATGGGGAGATCCACGAAAGGTTTCAATGTCTGAAACCAGGCACCAGCGCTCAGGATGATTTGATTCGCGTGGTATGTCTCACCCCTTGAAGTCTGAACTGCCACGGAGTGTGGTCCGTATTCAATATGCTCTACCCGAGTGTGAGTTAACAAGGTGGCACCATGAGCCTCGGCTGCCTTGCGAAAGGCACGAATACAGGGTTCACTATACAGATAACCCGCATCCGGTTCATACATGCCCTCGTAATGTTCAGGTACCGTAATACCTGGCCAGCGTTTCATGACCTCGGCTGCGTGCAACGTTTCATACCGAATACCTGCATCATCCGCATGGCTCAATCGGTTGCGGAAGGAATGAATCTCTGGATCAACTACATTTATTACACCGGAAGGAACAAACAGTTGGTCTCCGGTCGTTTCCTCCAGCTCGTGCCATAACTTCTGTGCAAGTAATGCCATGGCAATATAGTCAGGCCCACCACTGTACACATGGCGCATCAGTCTGGTATCCCCGTGATGACTTCCTTCCGTATGCGGAGGATCAAAGGCATCAATTAATAAAGTTTTGCATCCACTGCGTGATAGATAATATCCTGCACTCATACCCATGGAGCCGGCTCCAACGATAATAACGTCATATGATGGTGTGGTCATGGTTCCGCCTCCTAGTCTATTTCCAATGTTAGTCTTCTAAAGCATAATGTAGTCTCCCCACTTTTAATAGTCAATACAACAGCTTATAGAGAAGAGAGAGATGTTAATAGAACATATTAATAGTAAAATGGACTTCTACTATGAATGTTGCAAAGGAGACCTCGCATGAGTGAGCCATTTAAGTTTGATCTATTTCCATTAATTCAGACAGAACGATTCATCCTCCGGTCAGCCGAGGCTAATGACAGCCATGATCTGTTGGCGTTATATTCCGATGAATCTGTGGTTCAATATATGCCATTCACTCCCTTTGAATCCGTGGAGGATGCACAGGGTGAGATGAATTGGTATACGAAGATTTTCAAGGAACACACGGGTTTACGCTGGATGATTGAAGACCGTGAAACTCGTAAAGTGATCGGAACCTGTGGGTTCCTGAACTATGAAGATGTACATAACCGTGCAGAGATTGGATACGACTTGCGTTCCTCTTTCTGGGGCCGCGGTGTTATGACTGAAGTGGCCCGTGCTGTGTTACATTTTGGATTCACAAGCATGCAGCTTAACAAGATCGAAGCGAAGGTTGAACCGGAGAACGAGGCGTCGATTCGCCTGTTACACAAGCTTGGTTTTCAACAGGAAGGTGTACTGCGGCAGCATGAGTTTGAGAAAGGCAGATATATTGACCTTGCGGTGTTCTCTAAGTTACGAAGCGAAATATAGGCAAGCTAGCCCCATAAGGATTCCAATAACTCCATCTCATCCCAAATCCGTAAGGCTTGTCCCCCGGAATGGGCCCATGCTATATTGGAGAGATGTGAGGAGATGAGGATATGAAGCTGGTGTCCTGGAATGTGAATGGCTTAAGGGCATGTGTTACCAAAGGATTCATGGATTATTATCAGGAGAGTCAGGCGGACATTTTCTGCCTTCAGGAGACCAAATTACAAGCCGGACAGATTGAGATGGACCTGGGGGAAGATGTTTATCAATATTGGAATTATGCGATCAAAAAAGGATATTCCGGCACGGCTGTATTTAGCCGAATCAAGCCTTTATCCGTTCGTTACGGGATGGAGGAGGACAGCGAGCCGGAAGGACGTATGATTACACTGGAGTATGATGAGTTTTATCTGGTGAACGTCTATACCCCTAACGCGAAGCGGGATCTGACCCGGCTGCCTTACCGTCTGGAATGGGAGGATCGATTCCGGGGGTATATTCTGCAACTGGAGCAGACCAAGCCGGTTATCGTCTGTGGTGACCTGAATGTGGCTCATCAAGAGATTGATCTGAAAAATCCCAAGCCCAATCTGGGCAACTCGGGATTTACCCTTGAAGAGCGTGGCAAGATGACCGATTTGCTTGCTTCCGGGTATGTAGATAGCTTCCGCCATCTCTATCCGGATCGTACGGATGTATACAGCTGGTGGTCTTATATGCCAAAGGTTAGAGAACGGAATGTGGGCTGGCGAATTGATTACTTTCTCGTATCCAATCAATTGGCACCTAAGGTGGCAGATGCGCATATTGACTGCCATGTGATGGGCAGTGATCATTGCCCGGTGGGTCTTACATTGGAACTGTAGGTACAAGGATTATCGTGAGATGGACAGAGGCATGAATTATAAAATATAGGCATAGATGAACTGCAAGTTTCCTTAATTGGAGATTTGCAGTTTTTTTGCGTCACAGGTAGGGGAGGGACACTGGACTTTGGTTGGGGAAAGGACTGGACTCGGGATTGTTTCAATCCCGCTATTTCTTGGGTACGATTGAAGCATACATATATAGATGAACCTTTGGGATAAGGGGTAGAGAAGATGAAGAAGGGGTTACGGAGAGGGTTAAAAGTGCTGGGAGGCATAATGCTTGCCACAGGACTTTTGCTGCTGGCAGGTACAGCGTATGAAGCGTATCAATCCACGCAGGATATGAAGTCCTATCCCCCGCCAGGCAAGTATTATGAAGTGAGTGGTCGCAACATGCACCTCTACACCGCTGGCAAAGGAGAGGTAACCGTGGTGTTTGCCTCAGGCTGGGGTACACCGAATCCGTATGTGGATTTCAGTCCGCTATATGACAAGTTGAAATCACAGGTAAAAATTGCGGTATATGATCGGTTCGGGTATGGATACAGCGACTATACGGATGAACCTCGTGATGTTGATACCATCTCGGAAGAGATCCACCAATTGCTGCGCACATCCGGTCAACGTCCACCTTACATCATGGTCGGTCACTCCCTGGGTGCGCTGGAGACACTTCGTTTTGCGCAAAGGTATCCTGATGAGGTGGCTGGCATGGTCATGATCGATGGTGGAAGCCCGGAGTATTACAGTACGGTGGAAATGGATACGCCCGAATGGTATTTTACTTCAGTCCGATTCCTGGTTAAAACAGGGATTGCGCGTACATTTCTGCATTCGGATCAGATGATGGCAACACTGGTCATTGACCCGGAGTTGGTTTCTGCGCCGATGAAAAAGGCTGCCACCATTTCTACCCTGAAGCATGCATACAATGACAACGTGATGGATGAGATTCGTCATTCCAAGATCAACGCATTACGTGTGCTGGAGAACAAAAAGGAGTTTCCTTTCCCTCTGACGATCCTGACAGCCGGATCAGATCAACCCAGTGAGGGGAGTCGGGCATGGCAGGCAGATCAAGTGAAATTTGCTTCATGGTCCAGACAAGGAACCCAGCAGATTGTCCCTCACACCGAGCATTACATCCACAACAGTCAACCGGATATTGTCGCTGCCGAGATCATGAAATTAGTGACACCGTCCAGTGACCTATGAGTAACATGATTCCACAAACACATGATGAACAGGATGAGGAGGAGGGATGGATGAAAAAGTTTAGAGTGATCACCCGCTTCCTGTCCATTCTCGTAGCCAGTTGTCTATTGTCTCTAAGTGTATTATCTGTATCTGTGATATGGGTTAAGAATAACGTTCATGCGGTGCCTGTGATCCAGCCGTTTGAACGTGATTAGCACATAAAATGAAGATGAAGGAGTGGTAACGGATGGTGAAGAGAAGGAAATATGTATTGGCCTGTGCAGCACTGGCGATGATGGTTGCCTTGAGTGCTTGCAGTAGCGCGGCAGACGAACCGAGTGATACGGAGAAGGTGGACACTGAAGTTTCCTCCGGAACCGGTGAACAAGCGACTGATGAAGGTGCAAGCAAAGCAACTACAAGTACAGTGACCGAAACGGAAGGTACGACTGCACCAGCAGACTCCGATTTAGAAAGCGGTGAGGAAGCAGCTGCTGGAACCAATGAGTTGCCGGAGAACTTGCCAAGTGATTTCCCATTGCCGGAAGATGCAACAATACGTTTAGCCAATTCTGGTGAGAATGAAGGCAAGCAATCAGCCATGGTGATTTTCTCCACTGAACAAGATATGAAAACCGTATCCCAGCTGTATAAAGAGTACTTCAACGCCAAAAAGTTGACGGATGCGGGTCAGACGATCGATGACAAAAATATTATCATTCAGGGAACCGATCCGGAGACGCAGGATGTCTGGTCCTTAATTGGAGGAACATTGGCGGGACAGGAAGGCATCATTGAACTGACGTTGACCTGGACAGAATCATAAGCAGAAGATAAGGGGCTATTTTTATTTCCTGCTTTCTGTCTTCCTAAAATAACGAATGAACGCCATAATACCTTGCATACGGAGCCGCATTATTGCTGCACCGCTGCAAGGTATTTTTATTTCGAACTGGAAACCTGACAGGTTACATGGTATGTTATATCATTATAAACAGAGTAATAGACAACTATAGAAGAAGACAGGAGAGGATTGAACATGATTAGAGTGGGTATTGTTGGTTACGGTAACTTGGGTAAAGGTGTAGAGAAGGCCATTTCCCAGAACGAGGATCTGGAACTGATTGCAGTGTTTACACGTCGTAATCCGGAGCAGATGGTCGCTGAAAGCACAGAAGTACGTTTTGAGCATATCTCTGCAGCGGAGCAATACATAGGCAAGATTGATGTTATGATCCTCTGTGGTGGTTCTGCAACCGACCTTCCAGAGCAGACACCAGCCATCGCCAAGTTGTTCAATACGGTAGATAGCTTCGATACACATGCGAAGATTCCTGAATTCTACAAAGAAGTTAATGCTGCGGCAGAGCAAGGCGGTCACGTAAGTGTCATTTCCACAGGTTGGGACCCAGGCTTGTTCTCCATGAACCGTCTGCTTGCACAGTCCATCCTGCCAGAAGGAAAAGAGTACACGTTCTGGGGCAAAGGTGTGAGCCAAGGCCACTCGGATGCTATTCGTCGTGTTCCAGGCGTTAAGGCGGGTGTACAGTATACTGTACCTGTTGAAGAGGTGATCAACCGCATTCGTGCAGGGGAGACACCAGAGTTGTCTACACGTGAGAAACATCTGCGTCAATGTTATGTGGTAGCAGAAGATGGTGCCAACCAGGATGAGATCCGTGAGACGATTGTATCGATGCCTAACTATTTTGCAGATTACGATACAACGGTAACGTTCATTAGCGAAGAAGAATTGAAATCCGAGCATGAAGGTATGCCGCATGGTGGATTTGTTATTCGCAGTGGGGTTACAGGTGCCGGTCAAAAGCAAATTATTGAATTTGGTCTGAAACTCGACAGCAATCCTGAATTTACAGCAAGCGTACTTGTGGCGTATGCAAGAGCTGCACAACGCTTGAGCGTGGAAGGACATAAGGGAGCGAAAACGGTATTTGATATTCCGCTCGGTCACTTGTCTCCGAAATCGGCTGAAGATCTTCGCCGCGACTTGTTATAATTCTGATTCGTTCCAGTGATTTGTATAAAAAACAGCTCGTCCTTGGATGTACAGGACGAGCTGTTTTTTTTGGCTGTTGCTGTACACGATTCATACATTCATATGAATTAGCAGGTATAATCCTGCCTGTATCCCTGCTCGTGCTCTTGTGGAAATGGCGCCCTACACCCAGTGTGAGGGAATGTTAAGATGATCCGGCAACTTGGTATTCACATTACCTTTGGCTGCATTAATCTGGGATTGCGTCAGGAAGATGCCACCTCTCAGGTCTGCATCGCCCAGATCCGTATCCCGCAAGTCCGCGCCAATCCAATCCGCATTTCGTGTATCTGCATTTCGGAGATCGGCTGCGATCATTAAAGCTCCTCGGAAGCTTGCGCCCCGCAGGTCAGCCCCTTTTAAATTGGCACCAAAAAAGTCACTTCCGGTACGTTTTTTACTCTTCTTCGACTTCCCTTGTCCATGAGCGGTGGGGGGGACATTCGCGCGTACCATCTCACTTGCCTGGACCAAGAGTTGATTCACACTGAATCGATAATTGGCGATGTCCAGACGGAGGAGTGCCGCGGGCTCCAGATTGCTCAAGTGCTCAATCTCCTCATATAACTCACCAAATGCCGAGTGAAGGGATGACGTCTCCGGTCTCATCATCATTTCCTTCATATAACTGAGTAACTCGTGAAGTTGTCGCAAGGCAGGCAGACACTCGAACATCTCGTTAGCAGACTCTGGATGATCACGCCAATCTTTGCCCGCGTAGGTCACTTGGGACAGCTTCTGTCCAGCTCCGAAACAGTCGTATACCGTGCAACCTTTGAACCCTTTCTGCCGAAGCTGGGTATGGATACCGCAGCGATTGTCCGTGCGCAGATTGGGACAGGGTGTGCCGCTGGCCTTGTCAAAAGCAAAGTCCGATGACTTGCCATAGGGCAAGGCAACACAGCACAGGCCAAAACACTGCTCGCAATCTGCGCTTAGATGCGGACTCGCAGTGCTGGCAAATGGTTGGTTAGACAATGTAAACACTTCCTTATAATAGTACAAATAGATGGAATTACGTCAGTACCACTTTACCATTGCCTTGCGATTAGAGCAATTGAAGACAAGGAAAAAAGGGCAGTTACCCAAATGGATGGGAACGCCCTTTGATCGTGGAGAATCACGTATATAAATTAAACTACACCTTGAGCGATCATGGAATCCGCTACCTTGAGGAAACCGGCGATATTCGCTCCGGCTACGAGGTTGCCTTCACAGCCATACTCTTCAGCAGCTTCTACACAGCTGGTGTAGATGTTCTTCATGATGTCATGCAGCTTGGCGTCTACTTCTTCAAATGACCAGGACAACCGCATGCTGTTCTGTGACATTTCAAGAGCAGACACGGCTACACCGCCGGCATTAGCCGCTTTGGCTGGACCGAACAGCACGCCTGCACCGTGGAAGACGTCAATGGCGGCCAGGGTGGAAGGCATATTTGCGCCTTCGCCAATGGCCTTCACGCCACCTTTGATTAGAAGGGCCGCAGCTTCTTCATCGATCTCATTTTGCGTTGCACATGGAAGAGCAATATCACAAGGGATGGACCAGATGCCTTCACAGCCTTCGGTATATGTAGCATGCGGATGTTCTTTGATGTATTCGCTGATGCGAAGACGATCAACCTCTTTCAGACGTTTCACGGTATCCAGGTTGATGCCTTGTGGATCGTGTATGTAGCCACCTGAGTCACTACACGCAACGACTGTAGCTCCAAGCTCCTGTGCCTTCTGAATGGCATAGATGGACACATTACCAGAGCCAGAGACAACGACTGTGCTGTCTTGGAAGCTGAGTCCCTTGGATTGCAGCATCTCCTTCACGAAGTACACACAGCCGAAGCCAGTCGCTTCCTTACGTGCCAAGCTTCCTCCGTACAGCAGTCCTTTACCTGTCAATACGCCTGCCACATGTCCGCCATGGATACGTTTGTATTGGCCGAACATATAACCGATTTCCCTTGCGCCTACACCAATGTCACCTGCCGGTACATCGGTATCGGAACCAATATATTTGTACAGTTCAGTCATGAAGCTTTGCGTGAAACGCATGACTTCCAGATCCGATTTTCCTTTGGGATCGAAGTCAGAACCACCTTTACCACCGCCAATAGGCAGACCGGTCAAAGCATTTTTGAAGATCTGTTCGAAGCCAAGGAACTTGATGATGCCCGAGTATACAGAAGGATGGAAGCGAAGTCCGCCTTTGTAAGGGCCAATGGCACTGTTGAATTGCACCCGGAATCCACGGTTAACCTGAACTTTGCCCTGATCATCTACCCATGGGACACGGAATGTGATTACACGTTCGGGTTCAACAAGCTGTTCCAGCAGACTATGGTTCCTATACTTGGGGTGTGCTTCAATAACAGGAATAAGGGAATCCAGAATTTCTTTGACAGCTTGATGGAACTCATCTTCGTGCGGATTTCTGGCGACAACCGACTCATAAACGGAATGAACATATTCTGCGGCAGTAACTTGAACGGACTCTGTAGTTTCTTTTGTTATCGTGGACACTTTTTCGATGCACTCCTTTATTGTGTTAAAGTCTGTAGAGGCTTATTTGCATAAATTGAATAAAAGTTTGTAGTTAAATATACAGGAAAGCAAATAAAAATACGAGATGAAAATTCATAAAATGTTTTTTATGCAGTAATTAAAATGTTCTATGGATCTACCATATGATGTGAAGAATTAAGTTATTAAATGGAAGATATGACCACAAATGATAATAAAAAAGCAAGTTAGACGAATATACTGGATTAAAATATTAGTTTTGGTAAGATGGTAAGAAGGTCTCGTATCCCGGGGTCTTTTTATAATAAAAAGGAGGAAAACAAGATGATGAAGAGAAACATGCCAATCAACATGGAGAATAAGGCTTGTATAGGGGGTGAAATCTACTATGAACCATAGGACTTCCCGCCATAATTGCAGAGAGAAGCTGGTGAGCCAGCTATTTACATTCGGTGAAGAGAAAAGAACATTTCTCGACGCCTATTTCGACGTGCGTGATCCAGAGCGGATACAGTTGGAAAAACAACTGTCGGCATATACGGAGTATGTGGAAAAACTACTCCTGGGCCCTGATGAAGATTTGGACTCAGCTGTATTGATCGGCAGTCATATTGATTTTGAATATCTCGATTTTCATACGTCAGATTCGTTCATGATTGTTATGCCAGAAGATACCGATCCTGATGAGGGTCGTATTTCCTTCCTCTCTCCAGTAGGGAGTCAATTACTGCTTGGCAGTATAGGGGAAGTTAGGCCTGTTCATACACCATCAGGTTCCATGAGAATTCGCATCACGGGGATTGAGCTGAGGAGCGAAACCTTGAACGAGCCGGCCCTAGGGGGTGCAGATCATGCACTTTAAAGAGACAGACTTACCAGGGATTGGACGTAAATACTGGTTGCATACCCGTAGTGGTGAGCACTTGGTCATTGTGATTCATAACGACGAGCGACGTGACTTGTTCCATATGGAGTCAGGGGGTACGCCTGAAGAAGTGGGTGATATGGTATCTCTTGTCACCCTGGACGATGATGAAGCCCGGGCAGTAGCCGCCATCGTTGGTGGTATGACCTATAAACCGAAGTTTCAGGATGAGCGTGAAGTGATGCTTGAAGGGCTGTTAATCGAATGGCTGCGAATTGAACCTCACGCCGCAAGCGTTGGCATGACGATTGGTGAACTGGATATCCGTCAGGCCACGGGCGCCGTAATTCTCGCTGTTGTAACCAAGGATAAGGAGAAGCATTTTAATCCAGGCCCGGATTATGCTTTTACCGCTGGAGCTACAATTGTAGTTGCCGGTGAACGGAATCAGATCAAACATCTCAAACAATTGTTGACTGATGGACGGACTTAGCCTATGGATATGCTCATATTCGAAGTGGGAATTGCCGTTGCGCTGATTACACTTACTGGGCTGATATCTTCAAAATTACGATTTTCGGTCATTCCTTTCTATATCCTCATTGGTATGGCTGTTGGACCACATGCACCACAGATTGGCATAGTGGATTTACGTTTTATCGAAAGTTCGACCTTTATTGAATTTATGGGCAGGCTTGGCATTCTGTTTTTGTTATTTTATCTGGGTTTGGAGTTCTCGGTCTCCCGTTTATTAAAGTCTGGTAAAGCCATTCTGACCGGGGGCATGTTCTATGTAGGCCTAAATTTTGTCTCTGGATTGCTGTTGGGGTGGTTCATGGATCTGCCCCTTCAGGAGACACTTGTTGTCTGCGGGATCATGACCAGCTCTTCTACAGCCATTGTAGCTAAAGTGCTCGTTGATCTGAAACGCACGGCAAACCCTGAAACAGAGATTATCATGGGCATGATCATGTTTGATGACTTGTTCATCGCGATTCATATCTCCATCCTGACTGGGCTTGTGCTCAGCGGGGCAACTTCATTCTTAAGTGTTCTGCTGGTATCGCTGTCTGCCCTGCTGTTTATTGTGCTGTTCCTGATTATTGGCAGGAAAAGCATCAAATATATTGATAAGGCACTGAATATCAAGTCATCAGAGTTGTTTCTGCTTACCGTCATGACACTGCTTTTCCTGGTGGCCGGTTTCTCGGAGACGCTGCACGTAGCGGAAGCTATTGGAGCGTTGATGATGGGGCTTGTGTTGGGCGAATCAAGACATGTGAGTCGGATTGAACATCAGATCATGCCTTTCAAAGATTTTTTTGGTGCAATTTTCTTCTTCAGTTTTGGCCTGACCATCGAGCCGGCTTCACTTGGCGGAGCTGTTGGGATGACGATTATTGCCGTTATTCTGACGATCGCCAGTAACTATGGTGCAGGTATGATCGCTGGCAGACTGGCTGGAATGAGCCCTAAGGCCTCGTTGAATGTGGGCTTTACCCTGGTCTCGCGGGGCGAATTCTCCATTATCATGGCGAACATCGGCAAGGCCGGAGGGCTGATGGCATCCATCCAATCGTTTGCCGTGTTGTATGTGTTAATTCTGGCTGTGCTGGGGCCTATCCTGACAAAAGAATCTCCGCGGATTTACGCATCGTATGAGCGACTAAGGAAGCGGATGAAACGAAGGGAAACGGGTTGAGTCTAACGCTGGCTGTCCTTGGACAGACCGGATATTCGAACCGTAGTGTTTAATAGGCGTCACACCATTTGGAGAGAGAAATTACTCCGGGGTGTGGCGCTTTTTTTATTATTGGGAATCGACCAAATATCGGCTTGTAATCATGCTCATTCCACCAATTTATGGTATGTATCCATATCTTGTGCGTGGTCGTGAATATCCAAGTTCAGAGACGGGACTTTGGATGTGATTTAATAGAGAGGGATTGAAAATAAACAGTTATTATGTAAAATAATGTTATATTCAAATCTAGTAGTTGAACCAACCATTTACACGAGAACGTAGAGGAGGAATAGCTCATGAACAAGAAAAGTAGATTTCAACGGTTAAAATGGGCCGGTACAGGGATGTTGCTCAGTCTCGTATTATTTGCTCTACCTGCATCTGCCGCATGGAACGATACATATCAGGGTTACGCGACGTATACAGGCTCAGGTTACTCGGGAGGTGCAGTGTTGCTTGATCCCATCCCGGCGGACATGAAAATTACTGCACTTAATCCGTTCCAACTCAATTATAACGGTGTCAAAGCCGCCTTAGCGGGAGCCTATCTCGAGGTGCAGGGTCCTAAAGGCAAAACAACCGTCTATGTAACAGACCTTTATCCAGAAGGCGCCAGCGGAGCGCTGGATCTCTCACCGAATGCCTTTAACCTGATCGGTGACCCAAAGGCAGGCAAAATCAATATCAGCTGGAAAGTGGTCAAAGCCCCAATTCAAGGCAACGTCTCCTATCGGATTAAGGAAGGCAGCAGTCAGTGGTGGGCAGCCATTCAGGTTCGTAATCACAAATATCCGGTGCTAAAGTTCGAAGTGAAACAGAAGGATGGCACGTGGCTCAATCTTGAAAAGCAAGACTATAATCATTTCCTCGGAACTGGACTGGGCAAAGAAAAATTAAACGTTCGTATTACCGATATTCGCGGTCAGGTATTGAATGACACGATCCCGGCTCTGCCTAATGATGGGTCAGGTGGTGCATATATTGTACCGGGCAATGTACAGTTTCCCGATTGACAGATATATGAAGGTGTTATAAAAAGAAGTATGGTCATAGACGAATTCTTAACGAAAAGTCGTACACTGTACGGCTTTTTTTGTATACGAAAAGAGGAGAATGTACCCGTATGAAAAAAAGTTTGCCTTCCTATCAGACAACACATCCCTATTGGAAACAGTATCAGGCCTTTTTCCCGGAAGAAGTCAGGCTAGGGGAGCATACAGTTCCTGAGGAAGAATGGTCGGAGTCAAATGGGGTTCATCTGCATATCGACCGCTTGCCTGCGCCGGAGTCTTCAATCAAAATCCTGTTCATTCATGGGGCGGGAGGCAATGGCAGGTTACTTGCTCCGTATGCCCGTATGTTGCAGCGGCATGGGTACGAGGTGGTGTCGCCGGATCTTCCACCGTATGGGTTAAGTTACGCAATGTCTGGTACACGTATCAACTACGAACTATGGATAGAGCTGCTTGTGTCACTCATCGAACGGGAATACAAGAAAGACGGCAAGCCAATCGTTGTATTGGGAAGTAGTATCGGAGGTATGCTTGCCTATCACACCAGTGCACGCAGCAAGTGTGTTAAGGGTTTGATCGCAACTACATTTGTAGATACGAGTAACCCGGAAATGCGTGACCAGCTTGCGCCGAATCGTCTGGTAAGCCGGGCGGGAAAACGGATGATGGATATGTTCCCTGGTCTGCTGGATCATGTACGTATTTCGGTCAAGCAGGTATCCCGGATGCAACTGATTACCAATAACAAGGACTTAACCCGGCTTATTATGGATGATCCACAAGCGGCAGCTGCACGTATTCCGTTGGAATTATTAAGAACATTCCTTAATAAAAAATCGGAGGTAAGCCCGGAACAGTTCAGCCAGTGTCCGGTCCTGTTGGTTCACCCTGAACTGGACCCCATGACACCAATCAGGTTCAGCCAATCTTTTTTTGATCGTCTGGTGGTAGACAAGGAATGTGTGATCTTGGAAGGGGCAGGCCATTTTCCTATAGAGCAGCCAGGACTGAACCAGTTGGAGGTAGCGGTACTACGATTTTTACAACAAATTCAATGATTTAAGATCATGATATTGCTTCAAGTACATAATTCTAAAATCCTAAGTACGTAAAACACCTCCCATTAAGGGAGGTGTATTTTAATGTTCTTGATATGAACTGCACTACCGCCAACCTGAATCTGTGTGATTTCATTAGAGCTGCCCAGCGTTAATCTGGCTCGGATCTCGGAGGGGCGGTTCATGGTATACCCTTGTCTGATCGTGTACGTGTGAAGATGAGGATCTGTAAGCTGGTTGTACTGGGATAAATAACAGAGCATTGCACCATTGGATGTGCCCGTTGCGCTCTCTTCCGGTATATCATAAAGCGGTGCAAAATTACGGCATTCTGCGAGAACGTTCATATCATCTGATTCGAGTGTAAACACGTGATAACCTATGGCATGATGAGCCCTACTTATTTCAGTGATACGCTGGAAGTCAGGATCGATTTTGGTTAGAACATCAATATCTTTAACGGCTATCATGATATCGGGTAGCCCGGTAGACACAATCTGTACAGGTAGTTCAGCATGCAAATCCTCCATAGAAATACGTAACGAATCGGCAATCTGCTGTCGATCCACGATCTCCCCAAACTCCGGCAACGTCTGAGACAGATAGACTTCTCCATTGACTTCGATATCAACTTTAAGAATTCCGGCCAGTGTCTCCAGTGTATATGTACCAACATTAACGAGCAGCTGTGTCTTCATTAGATAAAACAAAGCAATTGTGGCATGTCCACATAGATCGACTTCATCACTTGGGGTAAAGTAACGCACTTTGAAATCTGCCTGATCCGACGGCATAACAAATGCAGTCTCTGAAAAACCGACTTGTCTGGCAATCTCCTGCATCTGGGTTTCAGACAAATGTGCTGCTTGTAAAACAACACCTGCGGGGTTTCCTCCATGAGCCTGATCCGAAAATGCATGTAATGTACTTACTTCTACTTCCATCGTGTTACCTCGCTTGTTCAGTTATTGGGTTAAGATTTAACTTCATCACTAATCGACATTATATCACGATTGTTGAATTGGCTTGTGAATCTCAGATTGTTGTGAATTTTGAATGAATAGGTCAAGTGATTGCTGGGAAAGGGTAATGATGGAGGAGAGCATAACGATAATCCAATGGAAAGGCTGGGATCTCTAATGAAAGCAATTGTGATTGAGGAATTTGGTGGAGCGGAACAATTGAAGGAACAGGAAGTAGCCAAGCCAAGATGTGGAGTGAATCAGGTGTTAATCCGAACGCATGCCACATCGGTGAATCCGGTAGACTTCAAAATCAGACAAGGTGATATGAAAGAAGCAGCGGAGAATTTTCCGTTGATTCTGGGCGGCGATGTTGCGGGTATTGTGGCTGAAGCAGGTTCCAATGTCACGCGGTTCAGAGAAGGTGATCGGGTATTTGCGCGTCCGCGTCAATTCGGGACCTATGCAGAATATGTTGCTGTCGATGCAGACATTATAGCCCGTATACCGGAGCAACTGAGTTTCGAGGAAGCGGCAGCGATCCCGCTGGCTGCGATGACGGCTTGGCAAGCCCTTGTGGATCATGGACGTTTAGGCAAAGGGCAGAAGTTACTCATTCATGCTGGTGCAGGTGGTGTGGGAACATATGCAATTCAGATCGCCAAGTCCCTAGGCGCTGAAGTGGCTTCCACGGCAAGTGAATCAAACGAAGCGTTGCTTCGCTCGTTGGGTGTGGATCATTTTATCAACTATAAAAAAGAAGATTTCTCGGAGATTCTCTCCGGTTATGATGTTGTACTGGACACCATGGGCGGTGATATTCAGCGCGACAGCTTCAAAGTGTTAAAGTCTGGCGGACATCTCGTGTCCTTGGTGGAACAACCGGATGAGAAGCTTGCTAAGGAAGCCGGAGTAACGGCCAACGTCTTCATGATGGAGCCCAAAGGGGATCAACTGGATCAGCTGGCTGAACTGGCTGCGGAAGGCAAGCTCAAATCGATTATTGATGGAACGTACCCGCTAACTCAACAGGGAGTAAGGGAAGCACATGAGAAGAGTGAAACCCATCATACCCGAGGGAAACTGGTTATTCAGGTGCAATAGAATTCATTAACTGGTAGAAGTATTTGGACTCATGAGTCTGATACAGATTGAACCAGGCCTGTAATGTTTCTGGTGCAAAGACATTCAACAGCTTCAACACATGCATCGTAAATTCTAACGGAGCTATTCCAGATGCAGTAACTAGATTTCCATCGGTTACTGCTGGCTCCGTTTGATAATATGTTTCCCCAGTATATTCTGGGCATATCATCTTCAGGTATTCTAAATCATTGCTTGTATGTTGTCTGGAATCCAGTATCCCTATTTTTGCAAGTGCAACAGTCGCACCGCAAATCGCTGCAATAACCGTACCCTCTTCTATAGAGGCAGCAACTTTTTTCAATAGGGGATCATGGATGGTGTCCATCCAGGTGTTTCCTCCTGGAAGAATGATGACGTCGTCACCTTTCAATGAACATTCATCAATAGAAATATGAGGAAGGATGTTCAATCCGCCCATGGTAGTTACCGGATGTTTATCCACGCCTACGGTTACGACCTGTAAAGGCTTGATCTCTTTCCTGAAATACCTTCCCGAGTTCAATTCAGCAGTTAGATATCCTATCTCCCAGTCTGACATCGTATCAAATACATATAGATATACGTTCTTCGTTTGCATCATACACGCTCCTTTTGTTATTCATGATTGAATGGATTACTCTCCTATTATAAAAAAACTTCACTGACATCTACGGTCAGTGAAGTTTTTAAATTTGAAAATTAACTGCCCTGCCAACCAATATAGGTATTCTCCCCAATTGTAATGGAATAAGATATAATAGGAGAAATTTATTCCATTTTGTGCATGAGGTGATTAGGATGTCCAACGAACTCATTCAAGCCATTCAATTGTTAAAAGAAAAGAAATGGGTGGATCTGACTCATACGTTTGGTCCAGGCTCTCCACATTTTTCAGCTTTCGAAGCAGCGCAATTCGATACACTGTTTGATCACGATCAAGGCTTCTTTGCCCAGAGCTTCAAGTTCCCGGGTCAATACGGGACACATCTTGATGCGCCGATCCACTTCGTTCGGGATACCCGGTATCTGGATGAACTAGGTTTGAAGGAGCTTGTGCTCCCGCTTGTGGTCATTGACCAGTCTGCCGAAGTAGAGAACAATCCGGATTTTACACTGGAAGTGGAGCATATTCTTGCATTTGAAAGAGAGCATGGCGTGATTGAAGCTGGAAGCTTTGTAGCCTTACGTACCGATTGGAGCAAACGCTGGCCTAACCATGAAACATTTGATAACAAGGATGCGGAGGGCAACAGTCATGCACCCGGATGGTCGGTTAGTGCGCTCATGTTTTTATTTGAGGAGAGAAAAGTACAAGCCATTGGGCATGAAACCTTTGACACGGATTCAGCGGTGGATTATCAGAAGAATGGAGCACTTCTGGCAGAATATTATGTACTTGCTCAGGATACATACCAGGTCGAGCTGTTAACAAACCTGGATCAGGTGCCGGCTAAAGGCGCTGTTATTTTCAATATTGTACCCAAAGCGGAGAAAGCATCTGGCTTTCCAGTCCGGTCTTTTGCCATTTTGCCGTAAAACTAGCTAGATCAAAAGCTGAAATAGATAAATCAGGCACAGAACTCAGAATACTCAAGTAGACAGCCGGCTAAATAGTCGGCTGTTTTTCAGTTAAGATAACTGGCAGGTTAGCGTAGCCGTACAAGAAAAATTAGCATTATGGGAGAAGGAGTAGCAGTATATTTCTGGAATATATTATTATTGGGAATTACTGAGATGGGGTGTGTATAAGATGGACAAGCATTACGAAAACCTTCTGTTAGCTTTTGAAGAAGCAGAAAAGGCTAGAGATGAAGGTACTTTTCCTATCGGTGCAATTATTGTTGATGCAGATGGTTCAGTTGTAAGCCGAGGTAGGAACAGAGTTTTTTTAAGCTGTGATTCTACAGCTCACGCCGAAGTGGACGCTATAAGAAAAGCCGGAAATGTGATACTTCATCTTGAGAGCAAGAAATTTATTCCAAAGAACGAACTTACCTTATATACTACCTGTGAGCCTTGTCCCATGTGCACAGGTACAATCGTGTTGTCTTTGATTAAAAAAGTGGTTTGGGCTGCAAATGATAGGGATATAGGTGCATTTAAAAAATTCAAGGAATTAAATAGCGAATTACCTATTTATAATGATCTGTTCCACGACATCGTGTTTGTTGCAGCCCCTTACAGAGATTTAGAGTTGAGACAAAGAAAAATGTTAGCAGAATGGAACAACAGCCGTGGGTATAGCGATAATCATTGGAATGATGAATTAGTAAATGAAACTGTTCAATAATAAATGAAACTTTGCACCTGATGTATTAAGCTAACGGGCAGGTTAGCTTAAATGAACAGTAAGCATAAAATAGATTATTCTACTATATTCCAGTAAGATGAGTGGTAATATACCTGAACGAAGAGGAGGAATCAATGGAACACGGAAAATTATAATAGGGTTATGTCAATTTGTTTCTGGAGGGACGACTTTAAAATTAAGGTAATAAGGACATTATTGGACGCCGATAAGTTCGCAAGCACCAGGACCTACTTCTAATTTAGAAAGGCGTGGAAATCGAGATTATCTGATTATTTGGATTTATGATTCATGTTATAAACGTTAACAAGTTTTAATTCGAGTTTTTGAGGTGATTTTCATCGAAATTTTCATCGAAGTTATAGACCATACAGAAGAAGAGGAGATCCGCATCAGGTGTCACCAGGTAGACGAAGAAATATATGAGCTCGTTAATAAAATAAAAACCGAAACGCTCATTATACTTGGTTACCATGAGGATAAGATCAGCCGTATCAAACTTAGTGATATTTATTATTTTGAAGCTGTTGACGGCAGAGTGTTTGCGTATGGTAAGAACAACGTTCATGAAGTCAAACAAAAGCTTTATGAACTTGAGGAACTATGCAGAGAGAAGCATTGTTTTCGCGCCTCCAAATCCACCATCCTAAATATAGCTAAGATTACTAGTATTCATCCGTCGATTAGCGGCCGTTTTCAGGCATTATTGGATAACGGGGAAAAGGTAGTCATATCACGGCAGTATGTGCCCATGCTTAAGCACATGCTTGGATTATAAAGGGGGACCTACATGAAGTATTTTGGCCTCATCAAAGAAATGATCAGAGATTTCTTAATTATATTCGCCTCCATCATGATAATCATCGCTATATTACGGCAAATCTATACTCCTGATTCTAGTTTTGAGTTAAACACGATTTTCACAATTATGGCGTTCTCTTTTCTGGGTGCTTTAACTGGAATCATATTATATATGCCGCATTCGATTAGCGAGAATAAAATGCGCTTGTGGGTAGTTTTTCATTTTCTCTTTCTGGAATCTGTTTTAATTTCTCTCGCTGTCATATTGAATCTCGTATACACCACTTCCGGTATATTATTATTGGCTTTGCAAATTGCCGTAGTATATGCGATCGTTCGCCTGCTGGCCTATAGGAGCGACAAAAAGGAAGCTCAAATGATTAATAAAAGATTAAAAACATTTAAAAACGAGAATTAGAAGGTATACACAACGCAGAGTAAGTACACTTCATTGCGTTGTTTTTTACAACTTAGTGGCCTTCAGCTACAGCTTATCGTTTATGCGTATACACATCCTCTACCATTTCTTATGATGAACTCATAAAAAGTTGGAGGAGGAGAGAAGACTTATGGAAATTTTAATACTTATTGTTATGTTGGTTTTTGAGCTTGCAATTGCCGTTTATTCCATTGCAACCAAGCAAAGCCACAGCAAGATAAAGAGTTTGATGAGAATCACAACATTTATAGTATTCATAATGCTGATCTTAGGGAACATCGTCGTATGGGAGTACACTTGGGGGCTGTTTGCAGGCTTGCTCTTTATATTAGCTTTCAAAGAAATGGTTGCACTCCTGCGCAAACAAACACATACTCCGGGTTACAAAGTTTTTTCTACGATTTTGAAATTCCTTTTGCTAGCACTGACTATCGTTGTCACTCTTGTTCCGGTTTTACTTTTTCCACAGTATAAATTGCCACAAGTGACAGGTCCGTATGCAGTGGCCACCGCCACTTACAGCTATGTGGACATGAATCGTATTGAAGAATTTACGGATCGAGAAAACAATCGGTTTGTTAATGTAGAATTTTGGTATCCTGAAAATGCAGACGCAACCTATCCTTTACTTATGTTCTCCCATGGAGCATTCGGTATTAAAGCAAGCAACACTTCTACCTTTACAGAACTTGCGAGCCACGGTTATGTCGTCGTTTCCATTGATCATCCTTATCATTCTTTTTATACCATTTCCGAGGCTGGAAAGATTGTGACAGTTAACCCCGAGTATATGCAAGAAGTCAACAATGCAAATAAAGCAGGTTTTTATTCGCTTGGTGAGTATTTCGAGCTTACTCAAAAATGGATAACAATGCGAACTGATGATATGGATTTTGTCATGGATACTATTTTAGAACAAGCAGGGCAAAATAAAGATCCTGTATATGAGCGAATCGATATACAAAAAATAGGCGTGTTCGGTCATTCTATGGGTGGAGCGGCAAGCGTAGCACTGGGCAGAGAACGCGATGACATTGACGCAGTGGTAAATATAGATTCTCCGTTCTTTAGCGAGCTTTCGTATGATGAAGCTACGAACGAACTATCTGTAAAATCCGAAGCTTACACAATCCCGCTTCTTAACATTTATTCGGATGATGTATGGGTACAGCTGGACAGCAGCTCTTCTTATATCGCGAATAAAATTTCAAATGAAAATTTTAAAGGAGCATACACCGTTCATTTTAAAGGCGCAAAACATTTAAGTTTGACTGATCTACCTTTATTCTCTCCTATATTGGCAGACCTGTTGCAGGGTGGAAAAGCAGATATCGATAAGTATTATGCGATTGAAACTCAAAATGAACTTATCCTTCGTTTTTTTGACTCTGTGCTAAAGAATCAAGGTCAGTTTGCTCCAAAAGCGACGTATTAAGTATCTGTCGAGTTAATGAATTTAAGTAATGTGGGCAAGTAAAACAATTGTGAACACAAGATAAATTATGCCAATGACAAAGATGGAGCGATAGGAAGCAGTATAATCTTTATATACTAGATTATTAAACTAACGGGAAACGTTAATTCAATAAAACTAAGAAAGCAGCCGACCATTGTGATTGGATGCTTTTATTCAACTAGCGGGCAGGTTAGTTTAACAAGGTACTTAAATTGGTCGAACTGGGCGGTTTTGTACAGTGCGAAGAAGTGATTAGCTAGTGGAGTTGGCAATGAGCTCACGCTCGGTTACAACATCATCAAGTGGCTTCCTGGTGTCGATCTCAACAGTAGCTCCAGCACGTAAGAGGGGTTCAACACTAGCGACGTTTTTTATAATTTCTTCACGTTGTTCGACAGTTTTTCCATAATCGTTTGTCTTACGGGAAGCTATACGTTCAAGGATTACTTCGAGGGGTACACTTAACAACACTACTGCGTCAAACATCGGGTAAAACTTCCTCTGATTTGATACACAACCTGAAATGAATAAAGTACCTTCGCTATGTTCAGTGAGCAGCTCATCAATTCGATTCTCGTTCCATAACCACCCAGAACCATCCACATTCTCACTCCAACCATCATAATCGGTATCGATAATTCTATGCCCCCTATGAGCAAGTTCGCCTAGAACCGTTGATTTACCTGTACCCGACATTCCTGTCACCAGAATTATCACCTTCTTTATTGATATTGAGTCCGAAGTATTTGTCATATTTTCACTCCCTTTATAAGAAAGTCCCTTGGACTAGATTAACACATAAAGGCAATAAACTGGCAACAGGTAAGAAACTTATCAGGAACCAAGTCTAGCTAGGATTTGACCTATTGAAACAAAAAATTGTATTTTGGCAAACTTATGGGTTAAGTCACAACTAACAAAGTCTAAATGATTCAAATATGTAAATAGCAAGGGAGGCGTATTCCGCCTCCTTTTTATGTTGTTACTTTTGATCCGAGTGAGGATCTTGATTAAATCTTTGAGAGATTTTTTTCTCTGTTTTCTTACGCCGTATCCAGCGCTTGAGTATGCCTTCTTCTTTGCGTTCTTGCAGTGTTTCCTTCAAGCCTTGAATCATAAATTCCGATCTTCGTCTGTCATCCCGACTAATCTCGCGTAATTCCTTAATAAATTTGTCGTCCATATCTGCCTCTCGCTTATTCAGGATAATCTCATTATACCGAACGTACGTTCTTTTATCAAGTTTTTCCATTACGAATGATTTTCGAGATCTATATAGTGAAAAGAAGCACAGGAACAATACGCGGCATGTGTGAGAATGGTACTAGAGGGTTTGAGCATAATCCTCCATATATGAAGTTGAGAAACGAGAGAAAGGAAGGAGCCATTCATGATGAAGCAACGTATAGGCAGATCGTGGTTACTCATGTTGATGCTTGGAATGCTGGGGATTGGGGCGATCATTGGAGGCATCATTTTAATCATAGACCCATCCGGAAGTATGGTGAATTTGCCCGCATCTTTGTTAGAGAATTCTCCGTTTGCCAGTTTTTTGTTCCCGGGGATCATCCTATTGCTGGTTCTTGGCGTGATGCCTACAACGATTGCTATTTCGCTCATCCGCTACGTTCATTGGGGGATGGGTGAGAGAATGAATCTCTATCCTGACCGCTATTGGGCTTGGACTTTTTCATTGTATACAGGGTTTGCTCTCATCATCTGGATTATGGCGCAGGTGTACTGGATTCAGGATGTTTCTATCATTCACTTGGTCTATTTTGCATGGGGAGTGGGTATTCAAGTTGTGACCTTATTGCCCGGGGTACAACAAATCTATTCAAAATAAACTGCTTGTATATTGAACAAACGGCTGCCGAAAGAATCGTTAAATGATTCTTTCGGCAGTTATTTTTTTATGGGCATCGAGATAATACGCGTTGTTGTAGTCATGTTGTCCACATCTTCCTTGGACTGAAAAGGGCTCGGATAAATCTAAATCATATTGACAAAGAACTATTATCCTCGCATACTTACGTAACATACTTTATAAAGTTTGTTTATTAACTAGAGAAATAGTCACATGTGGTAAGTATCGCAAAATCATAATCCACATGAAACGGGGAGGTAAGTATGGCCTTGTCCAAGCAACCGATAGAAGTGAAGCCTGTGAAGTCGATGGATGATTTGTTTGAGTGAACAATGCAACTCTGCCGATTTCGATCCTTTGCCAGCACGATGGAACTCATGTGTTGGAGTAAGGTATTATGTTATGATATGGTGTGAAATGACATGCATACCATTGCTTTGGTTCAATTGAACCAGAGTAGAAACGAGAGGGTTATGAAAAAAGCCAACGCTACAATGATGAAATACATCAATTTGAATAATGTGCGTGAAGTCATGCAGCAGATTGAGACGGCGACCAAACCACAATTAGCTTTACTAACCAATCTTAGTGTAGTTACCATTAATGCGCTGATTCAGGAATTATGTGATGGCGGAGAGTTGTTCCAGGATAAAGTGGTTCCGTCTAACGGTGGTCGTCCTGCTCAGGCATATCGATATAATTATAACTTCAAGCTTGCTCTTGTTCTTTACATCAAAGAGATGAAAGGTCAGGAGTTAATTTCGGCAACGGTCATGAATCTGGAGAATAAGGTTGTGTTGAAGGAAGAGAGTCTCTTGCCTGCTTTCGATAAACAGCATGTGCTGCAACTTATCGCGCGTTTCATTGCGGAGTATCCGTCCATTGATATGATCGGCATCGGTATTCCGGGGCAAGCCGTGGATGGAGACATCACAGTGAGCAGTCATGAAGAACTTATCCATTCACATCTGATCAGGGAGATCGAGAGCGAGTTCCAACTGAAAGTTCTCGTGGAAAATGATGTTAATGCAGCGATTAGCGGATACTGTACTCAGCATGCTGATATGAAGGAACAGAATGTAGCCGGAATTTATTTTCCGAACCGATATCCGCCGGGTATGGGCATGATGTTGAATGGACAGATGATCCGTGGGAAAAACGGGATGTTTGGTGAGATCAAATATCTTCCTTATTCACCTGATTGGCACCGTGACATGAGCAAAGATGATTTTGTACTGAACGTATGTCACATCCTGCAAACGATTAATGCCGTCGTTGCCCCGCACCAGATTGTCATTTATCAGGAACGGGTGGAGAGAGAAGAGCTGGACTTGGCATGGAAACAGTACGGGAAGGATCATCCCATGCCGTCGTTGCCCGAGATTGTACATCAGGACTCGTTTCAACATGATTTCGATGCTGGGTTACGAGAAATGGTTCTTCAAGCCTTGAAGTCAGGAATTCTATCAAACGCCTTATGACCCATAGGTCATGTTGGTGGATTTAATTCTACAAATTGCAGGAACAAGCGTAGAGGAGGATTCATGATGCGTGAAGAAGAGAGAATCATGAAGGGCGTGTTGTTTAGTCCAAGTGATCCCGAATTAAAGATCATCAAAAGGCGAGCCCATAATCTCAGTCAGCGTTACAGTCAGACCTTTGAAGAACAGACTGAGGAAAGAAATCAGATATTGCAACAGTTACTGGGGCAGATCGGGGAAGGTGGATTCATGCAAGGCCCCATCTTTTTTCATTATGGTGTGCATACCCGAATAGGCGATCACTTCTTCGGTAATTACAATCTGACGATACAAGACGACGCACAAGTGACGATCGGGGACTATACCAGTTTTGGACCCAATGTCACGATTGTTACTCCCATTCACCCCATGATTGCCAGCGAGCGGAGACGGATGGTGGACCAGAACGGTGATGTGAAGTCACTATGTTATGCCAAACCGGTCACGATTGGTAACGATGTATGGATCTCGGCAAACGTTACAGTATGCGGGGGCGTAACGATTGGAGACGGCTGTGTGATCGGAGCAGGTAGCGTGGTGACTCGTGATATTCCACCGCATTCTTTTGCAGCAGGCGTACCGTGCAAAGTTATTCGCAAAATTACTGATGAAGACAGCATGCGAAACTATCCCGATGTTCTGGCAGATTGCCGTGTGCTGGAAGAATGACAAAAGGCTGCCATCAAGATCTTATAGATGATCTTGGTGACAACCTTTTTTGTTATACGTTTACTTGGAAGCGTTATAATTGCTTAAGAATTCTTTTACTTTTGTAGGATCAGCTTTCAATTCATTCCCGGTCTGAACGAGCGGGCTTACTGTGGAGTATGCTTTAAGTTTGTTGTTCTTGTAGAAACTCAAAATCTCATCCTGATTAATGGAGTACAGCACGGCTTTTCTCAGGTCACTGCTCTTGGCAACTTCACGATTGGCCGTATTAAACAACAGATAGGAGACAGCGTTACTTGGAAGACTCTGCAGTTTCAGTTTGCTGTCATTTTCGATGATGTCATACTTGGTTTCAGGTACACCGTAGTATAAGTGAATTTCACTGCTGCGAAGAGCAGAGAGTGCGCTGTCTGCATCCGCGATGAATCGGACGTTAACCTGAGCAATTTTTGGCTCATCTTCCGTGCCTTTACGGTAGGCCGGATTTTTTAAGAACACACCTTCATAGTCATTTTTATAAGACAAAATATAAGGTCCGCTAGTATAAAGGGTGTTATTGTATGCTGCGCCTTCAGTCACCGTGTTCTGATCACCGTAAGGAATATCTTTGTTGACGTCAAAGGAAGCTACATCATATGTGTTGATGCTCTCCACCTGTTTTTTGGACACGATACCCGCAGATTGGTGAGCCAGGTAGTTCAGAACTTGCGGGAAAGGTTCAGTTGTGGTCAGTTTAACGACCTGATATTTACCTGCGCTATTATCTGCTTTGGTTTTGTCAGTCACGAGTTCTGTAATTTTGCTGCCCAATCCTTGTTCCAATGCTTCGAGGATTGTGCCGTTACCGCTGGATTGTTTGATGGATTGTAATGCACTCAGATCCGTTACAACCTCAGCTTCTTTGATGTGTTCATGCAGACTGTACGTCCGGTGATCCGGAACGGAATCTTTATTTTTAGCACGATCCAGGGAGAAGATCACATCATCTGCACCGACACGTTCTCCTGTATCTACAGCTTTTTTGTTATCAATCTTCGCAAAGTTGATATCGTCTCTGAGAATGAAGTAGTAGTCCGAATTACCTTCAGCAATACTAAAGTTATGGGACAGTGATCCATCTGCTGTCAGCTGATCGTCATCCGTCAAGTTAACGAGACGTACGTACATATTGGTGTTCAACTGGTTGATGGAGCCGTCGTTTCCTTTGATTGGATCAAGGGAAGTCAGTACGGATGCACTTTGCGTCAGAATCAACGGATCTTTGGCATTTTTGGAGCTGTCCTTGAATTCAATCGGTTCCCAAGCCATGGCGCGGGATTTGGAGAGACGAACGGTGTCTACATTCAGAATGTCTTTGTTCACAGCCTGACTTTTCAGGGAAATGTACAAAGGAGCGATATATGCCTGATCCGTTACCAAGCGATCTTCCAATTGTTTGTACGTGTCTTTGTACTCATCTGGAGTTTGAGTAGCTGCCTGATCGATGAGCTTATCAAGTTCCCCATCGGCAAGGATACTGTAATCTCCACCTGTTTTGAAAAGGGAACGCACCGCATAATCGGGATTTCCCGTTACCGTTGTCCAGCTGGACAAGGCAATGTCATAATTCCCTGCATCCTGTTGGGATTTGAAGCTGCCGTAATCCGGCTGCAGGTTCAGTTTCACATTGAAGCCGTTTTTGGTCAGCTGGTCGCGGACAATGTTTACATCATTTTCGGAAGAACTCATGGCGAGCAGTTCAATGTCAGCCGGTTTTTGTGCAGTTTCTGTTGTATCCGCTGGTGTGGTCTCCGCCTGGGATTCGGTTTTCGTTTTTACACTGCAGCCGGAAATCACAATGACAAGAATTAATAGCAATGAGATCAGTGTACGTTTTTTCATGGGATGACCCTCCATATCTTGATTGTGTGATGTGTGATTTCTTTATTTCTATATCTTTTATTTCAACGAATCATTTAGGCCTTCTCCAGCTTGGGATCAAGCGCATCACGCAGACCGTCACCGAGAAAGTTAAACGAAAGAACCAGCAGAATAATAGCCAAGCCTGGATAAATCGCCAGATAAGAGTGGGTCTCCAGGTATGTACTGCCAAGCTTCAGAATGTTACCCCATTCCGGAATATGCGGCTCCACGCCGAGTCCCAGATAACTCAAGCTGCTGGTAGCAATAACGGCTCCACCAATCGTGAGTGTGGACTTGATAATCATGGGCGCAAGGGAGTTGGGAATAATGTGTTTGAAAATAATCGTACGATTGTTGTACCCCAGTGCACGTGCAGCTTCCACGAATTCAAAAGTAGATACATAGAGCACACTGGCTCTCATGGTACGAGCGTAAGTTGGAATGGAACCCAGACTCAGCGCCAGAATGAGATTGACCGTATTGGCTCCAAACGCCGCAATAATGGCAATGGCGAGCAGAATTCCCGGAATGGCATAGAGAATATCGAGCAGCCGCATGATGATGTTATCCGTATGCCTTCCGTAGAAGCCGGAGAATGCTCCGAGGACTCCACCGATCAACACAGGAATGATGGTCGACATGCAACCTACGATCAAGGAGATCCGGGCACCGAATACAATCCGGGAAAATAAACATCGTCCGAAGTCGTCCGTTCCCAAGGGATACGCAAGGGAAGGCGGTTGGAGCAGCGCCGAGTAGTTATTTTCCACAGCCATGCTGTAGTCAAAGGTAAAGAAGCTGCAGATCGATATCGAGAACAGAAAAATGATAAAAAACAAACCGGACATGGCAGTCATATTCGGAGCAAGCCGCTCCCACAGATCATTCCAGAAGTTTGATTTTTGTTTCCCCTGTCTGCGAATACGTCCAATAATGGAAATGCCGAGCAATAGGGCAAATACATTACCTGTGATTGAGGTCAGAATCAGTACTACACTGACACCAATCATCCAGCGAGAGAGGATAGAGGTCGCGTTATATTGGGATACGATAATCAGTACGACCAGGTCAATGACGAAAATAAATAGGAGCACCGCCATGGCTGGCAGAAAGTTGTCAGCCACATAGGGTTTGAAAACATTTAACGCGGACACACCGATGACGAACAACTGGGTCAACAGCATATACACCGCAAAGGTATACTCCACATTCCTGGCTTTTCGAATCAGATGAAAGGCTGCCGTTACGATAAATATATTGCCTGAAATGATGGCAAGCAGTTGAACCCAGGCAATCCTGCGTGTCAGAGTAGAGATCGTACCTGTACGGATCAAGTCTTTTCGAATTCGAAGGGTGATGACACTTTGGACCAGTGTGAAGAATACATAGATCCCAAGTATCGTTAGCAGATATGGTTTGAACGTCTGCCCGCTCCAGTCATAACTATTGAACAGCAATAATGCAGTCAAGAGAAGGGACGTGATCCAGGCAAAGCTTGCCTGACTGTATTCTCGAGAAGACTTAAGCCGGAAACGCATTTCTTGTGTTAAGGATGAATTTGTCATAATACACCTGCTTTAAGAGGTAGTTCAACACACACGTTAATATTGTTTCATCTTGGAGCGCACTCTTGGATCAATAAAAGCGTAGAGCAGATCAACCGCTACATTGATAATGGAGATCGTAATTGCTGTGTAGATTACTCCGCCCATGATACTCGGAATATCGGGGATGAATTGTTTATCCACAATATAGCTGCCGAGACCGCTGATATTAAACACTTTCTCCGTCACTGCTGCCCCCCCGAGCATGGCTCCGAATTGAAGTCCAACCACAGTAACGATTGGAATCAATGCATTACGTACAGCGTGTTTCAGCATGACCTGACGTTCGCTTAACCCCTTGGCGCGGGCGGTCATCACATAGTCCTCATGAATGACTTCCAGTGTGGAAGATCGAGTCATCCGTGCCACCGCAGCCGTGAGTCCCGTGCCTAACACAATGGTTGGCATAATGATCGACAGCCAATTTTGCGGGTTGAAGGTAGCGGGAAGCCACTGCAATTTGATCGAAAAGTTCAGAATGAAGATGAGTCCTTGCCAGAAATTCGGGATCGATAATCCAATCAGAGCGATAAACATAAACGTATAATCGAACCATGAATTAGGCTTAATCGCTGAGATGATACCGATAGGTAATGCAATGACAAGGGCTAACAGCAGGGAGATGACCGCGAGGGTCAAGGTAATTGGAAACTTCCTTGCAATCGTTGCTGTGACATCTTCATTTCCCGCAAAAGATTTGCCAAGATCGAAGAGAGCAACTCCCTTAATATTGTTCCAAAGCTGTGTAAGATAAGGCTGATCCAAGCCATACACCTGATTGAATGCTGCAATCTGTTCCTGCGTTGCTGTCTCTCCGAGAATGTTAGCTGCCGGGTTGAACGGAGACAGATACAAAATCGTAAATACGAGTGTGGCTACGCCCAGAATGACAAATACCGTCATCAGTATTCTTTCAAATATGTACTTTAGATAAGGATTTCCATACAAAAAGAGGATGCCATACATCAGACAGCCGGGAATAATGGATATCGCGAAAAACCACGGTTTGTCGATAAGGGTGTGGAATGTATCGGCCATCGTAAGACGTTGACTTCCCTGTTCCTGAAGTATGCGAGAAATCCGCTCCTTCAACTCATTCTGAACCGTTTCTTCCAACCATTCCTCGGTCTGACGTCTGAATTCTTCCTCACTGACCTGCTGCTGGAAGAAACGATGTTTGCGCCGCAGCTGATCTTCCACTTCCAACTTCAGCTTGTTCCGGTAAGAAGAAGCGAGCAGTTCTTGCTCAGCTGTCTGTCTGGCAGCTACCCAGCCGTCATTTTTTCGATTCGAACGCCATATTAGAAACACGACCAGATTGATCGGTAATCCAAGAATGAACAGAACATATCGGTAGGAAGGATGAAGTAGCATTTTGCCATAAATAAAACTTAAATTGTGCACCAACCGCGAGAGTCTGCTGCCTTCTGCAAGATTCAAACCAAGCGTGCCTCCTCTCATTCAGGTTTAAATTGCATTATTCCGATTGATATAGTATATATTATTTAGGGTCTAAACAATTGTCAAGGATTTAAATGGTATACATATGAGATGAGTGAATGTGAAAAACGGATGAGAGCTGGTGATGATATGGAACCTTTATTGAAAGTTAACGATCTATCGGTCTCTTTTCATTCTGGAGAGAGTGAGTTTCAGGCAGTGCGAGAAGTGAGTTTTGAAGTACGAAAAGGCGAGACGCTGGGCATTGTAGGCGAATCGGGCAGTGGAAAGAGTGTGACCGCACGTTCCATTATGAGGCTGCTTGCTTCCCCGCCTTCGCAGATGAAAAAGGGAGAGATTCTATTTAAAGGGGTCGACCTGGCCAATAAAACGCAGAAAGAGATGGAGAGCATCCGCGGGCGTGATATTGGCATGATCTTTCAGGACCCGATGAGTTCTCTTAATCCGACCATTAAAGTGGGTAAACAGATCTCCGAGAGTCTGATCAAACATCAGAAGGTGTCCAAAAGGGAAGCCAAGAAACAGGCAATTGCCATGATGGAGCGGGTGGGGATAACTCGTAGTGAAATACGCTACAACCAATATCCACACGAATTCTCCGGAGGCATGCGTCAGCGGGTCATGATTGGTATTGCACTTGCTTGTCGTCCTGAATTGCTCATTGCCGATGAGCCGACAACCGCACTGGACGTTACCATTCAGGCCCAGATTCTGAATTTGATGAAAGATATGCAGGACCAACTGGGTACATCGATTATTCTGATCACACATGATCTGGGCGTAGTGGCAGGCATATGTGATCGGGTTGTTGTTATGAAGGAAGGACAGATTGTGGAAACCGGGACAACGACAGAGATCTTTGCTAATCCCAAACACCCGTATACGATCAGACTTCTGAATGCATTACCACGTCTGGATCAGAAGAAAAAGCCAAAACCGGTATCGTTGGTCCCGAGAGATCTCGAGGATGATCAGCCGTTGCTTGAGGTGAAATCGCTCAGACAACATTTTAATCTGGGGAAAGGCAACACCTTAAAGGCTGTGAATGATATCAGTTTCCATATTCGTCAAGGAGAGACACTTGGCGTTGTAGGGGAATCTGGCAGCGGAAAATCAACCACGGGGCGTGCGATTCTGCGGTTGCATGAGCCAACGGGTGGAGATGTACTGTTTAAAGGAGTCCCGCTCAATCGCTTGTCGGCTTCGGAGATGAAAACGATGCGTAGACATATGCAGATCATCTTCCAAGACCCCTATGCATCTCTGAATCCCAAAATGAGGATTATGGATATCATTGGAGAAGCGCTTGATATTCATCAACTTGCAGGTACTGCAGCTCAGCGGGAGAAGCGGGTGGAGGAGTTACTGGAGATGGTAGGTCTCGATCCCACCCATGCGCAGCGTTATCCACATGAATTCTCGGGTGGACAGAGACAGCGGATCGGTATTGCACGAGCTCTGGCTGTGGAACCTGAATTCATCGTATGTGATGAGCCGTTGTCTGCACTGGATGTATCGATACAGGCTCAGATCGTACAGCTGCTTGAAGAGTTGCAGCAGCGACTCGGATTGACGTATCTCTTCATCGCGCATGACTTGTCCATGGTTAAACATATCAGTGATCGAGTGGCGGTGATGTATAACGGGAAAATTGTGGAGCTGGCTGAGAGTGAAGAACTCTATTCCAACCCGCAACATGCCTATACCAAGGCGTTACTGTCTGCTATTCCTGTGCCTGACCCAGCGGTAGAAGCGAAGAAAAAGAGACATGTTGTCAAAGAAACAACTAGAGAAAATGTTGAAGTAGAGGACCGTTATAATCTGGAACATTCCAAGTGGGTAGAAGTCACGGAAGGGCACTGGGTAGCCATATCTAGTTAGTGCAAGAAATCTTTTTTAGTAAAAAAAGAACCCCGACAATGATCTCCATAGATCGTTATCGGGGTTGTGTTATATGTGTTTCGTATAATGGCAGTAATCGAAAGCGATTATTTGAATTGAACCGATTTTTTGATGGTATCAATTTCGGCTTTGGTCTTATCATCCATGTAAGTGAAGATGAAGTTGAAAGCATAACCTTCAATGATTGTACTATAGTAATCTTGAGTAATGGTTGAACCGTCACCTGCATCCATCGTGATTTGCATCAGATCCATCTCTTTACCACCGATGGTTTCCGTTGTCATTTCCTTATAATCGTAAGGGAACTGGCTATCCACCATGAATTTTTTGGTTGCTTCCAGGTAGTCTTTACCTGTACGAATGCCTTGCAACAAGCTTACTTTCTCAGCAATGGCCATAGCGGAAGGGCCAACTTGACCTCCGTCCAATGGGTACTTTGAAGCCATAAGCAGATTCAATGTTTTGGTCTGAGACAGTTCGATTTGTTTTTTCTTTGTTTCATCATCACCAGCAATCGCTTCGGATGAAGCACTTGTCAGCTCATTCATGCCTGCAGCATCCTGGAACTCCCATGCTTCCGGGAATTTCAGAGATACGCCGAAATAATCATTGTTGTAAGAACCTTTTTCCGTCGTCCCCAGCTCAACGTCTTGGGAATTATCAGTTTCCTTGGACTCTTCGCTTGCTGGTTCTGTTTTCTCTGTTTCTTCTGTATTCGCTGTATCTGAATCAGTACCAGTCGTTGTTTCTGTCGGGGTAGGCTCTTCTGTTGCGGCTGTGTTATCTGCTTTGTCACCGCAAGCGGCTGCAACCAGCATAATCATAATAAGCATGGCGAATAAAGAAGCTTTTTTTGGAATTGTCATATTACCCTCCTGAAATGTGTGTGTGTGTTTCTCTCTCTACATGTTGCCTGCTTTCTAAATTGTAGCACAAACGTTCTCATATACTACCTATAGGAATCTATAGGGGTCTTCTATACATAAGACATTCGGCTGGCAATTGAAACAGCTTCTGTGCTGGATTGCACACCTAATTTGTTAAAAATCACTTTTTTGTGATGATTCACGGTGCATTCCTTGATCTTTAATTTCAAAGCAATGGCTTTTACAGTGAGGCCACCGGCTATCATCTCAAGAATGGTTAACTGACGCTCGGTGAACTCCACCGTCGGTTTGTCGCACAGTTCAGCAGTCTGTTGACTCTGGTAACAGTTCTGCATGTAAGCTGGAATTAGCTTGGCAATGGCGATTAGTTCACCTTGCATATCTGCATTAATGGTGGACACATCCAGATAACCAACATGTTGTGATCCCATGAACAGAGGTGCGGCATAACAATGCCAGCTTTGAAAATAAGGACTTTCATGCTGTTCCGGCAGCAACAGTGCAGGTTTATTGTTATCCATCGATTCTGATATGGCGTTAACTCCACAGCTCTTTGCGGTGAAGATCATACCCGGACATATAGGGGAATGTTTCACCACAGCTTCAAGATCTGAACTGTAATCCATGGAGAGTAACACACCGTCCGTATCTGTGAGTAGAAAAAGATAGGTGCCCGTTAAATTCTCTTTGATATCCGAGATACTGTTCTGGAATGCATGAATCAGAAAGTGATTGATTTTGCGAAGCCTGTCCAGACTGGATTTTGGTAAATAGTCGAACGGAGCCGTTCCTGCTGCATCCGAGCAAGTCGGGGACTCTTCGTGTCGTGTGGCAAATGTAATGGCAGGCATGTTGTTTCCTCCTTGCTGTACAGTTCTCATCCAATCGTTTGAATGACATGTCCTTCCTGGTCCTTAATCTCTGTTCTAACAATCTGAACGAGAAGATGATCTAACGAAACCACCTCGAATGTCCCTTCAACCGGATGAAGGTTCTCTGCCAGCTCCTCAACAATTTGTTTGTTTACCGTCAGGGTAACTTGTCTGTCCGATTCCAATACGGCTGGTTGTTCTCCTGCTTCGAACAGAATATTCGTATCCGGTCCAATCAAGGATAGGGAGGCACCTTTCAAAATTCGGCTGCGAAGGATGGTGCCAACTAATACGGCTTGTTTGGCTCCAAGCTGGAGTTTGGCCGGGACCGATTTTTGCAGCAATCTTTTGCGAGGAGACTCCCAAGCCAGTTGTTGTATGAATAAAAACGCTGTACTGGACCCGTCCTTCTCCATTCCATCCTCAACCGCTTGTATAACCGAAGGAATATCTGCGTACGAATTTCTCATCAGATCCGTCACATATTTGGGCATGAACATGGAGGAGACAGACAGGAATCCACGAGCATTCCAGCTTTGAACCATTTCCAATTCCCGACCTGTAATGCCAACCATCTGAATAAATTGCACTGAACCATTAGGCGTAGAGATTGCGGGTAGATCCGGGTCTTCAATAAACGAGAGAGCAGTCAGCAAAGTATCGGATTCCAGACAGATGGGGCCATTGGCGTCCATGTAATCTCCTGGCTGAAAGATATTTCCGCTGTTGAACACGTAACGTCCTACATTCTGTAGCAGATTCAGCGCCCAGGCTGGCGGATCAGTCTCTGCTTCACTGCGTGTAAGACGAAAGGTGAGCTCGAATCCATATCCGCTCTTGGATGCATCCTGCATCTCTTTTTCATATAATTCAGAGAAACCATATGTGACAAAATGCCAGTGAGGCATAGGTGTGTTCACCGCATAGACGCTGATACCATCAAGTGGATCAGGCCCACCGAGCATATACGGAAGGGCAGTGCCGTAGTGTTTTGGTTCCTGTTCCCCATACAATTCACGCATGGATTGATCAATCGCATCCCAACCGGATGTGTTTTCTTCCTGAGTCATTATTGAATCCTCCTTGACTGTTCTTTCCCCCGAAAAACATTTAAAATTAAGTCTACCTGTTACAGAAACGGATTCAAGCGGCTTAAGGATGAATTGTGTCAGATAGGACTTCGGAGTTATTAATTGCAATCCAGGGAGTGAAATTACATGAGTATGAAAGGTATCTATTTAAAGGAGTTTAATCAGGCAAGCTGGGACTCATTTTCCGAATTGTTCGAAGAACTTGGACAAAAGTTGGACCCTGCATGGGTAGAACGTGCGCGATTACAAGGGATTCCGGCAGATATAGGTCGGGTGCTTTTGTGTGAAACGGGGGAGTACGCTTTTGAATGGATGGCGAAAGATATCCCGGCTTTAGGGGACCAAAGTCCCGCTGTTTACCTGGAAACGGAGGAAGGAGCGCAGGCATTAAGGGCGGCGATTATGCGTATGCCGCGTTAATTTTTTCGATGGTGAGAGTGTGTGAACGATCATATGATCCAGTGAAGTTGATTTTGCAAAATAGATATGTTACGCTTACATTACAAGAGCAAACACAACAGAATATGCAATAACATCTTTTGATGGATTGTAACTGTGAAGACAGGCAAAACCTAAACTGATGGTGAAATGAAAGCTCCTTTTTTTGGTGCTATTTTACCTTGAGTTTAGGTTTTTCTTGTTTTCTGCTCTAAATTGCAGTTTTTTACCTGGAAAAACCAAAATAAATTTCGAAAAGAGGTTGTTGTTCATGACCACGGCAAAAAAAGGATTCCCCGAAAACTTCCTATGGGGCGGCGCTACAGCTGCCAATCAATTGGAGGGTGCATTCGATAAGGACGGCAAAGGCCTCTCCACAGCGGACATGATCGCTCATGTTCCCAAAGAGAAGCGTACAGGCGGACATGCCATGGAAATCTCCTCTTCCCGAATCGAAGAGATCCTCTCCGGCAAAATCGAAGAACGTTTCCCGAAACGTTTTGGTATCGATTTCTACCATCACTTTAGAGAAGATATTGCATTGTTTGCTGAAATGGGCTTTAAAGTATTCCGTTTGTCCATTCACTGGGCACGTATTTTCCCGAACGGTTATGATCAAGAGCCGAATGAAGCAGGCTTGAAATTTTATGATGAAGTATTCGACGAATTGTTGAAATATGGCATCGAGCCGCTCGTTACATTGTCTCATTATGAGACACCGCTTGGCTTGACGCAAAAATATAACGGTTGGGCAGGCCGTGAAGTGATCCAGCACTATGTTCGATATGCAGAAACGGTGTTCAACCGTTATAAAAATAAAGTGAAATACTGGCTGACGTTTAATGAAATTAACGTCATGCTGTTCAGCCCGTACACTGGCGGCGGCATTCTGATCGATAAAGTGGACAACAAACTGCAAACCACTTATCAAGCGCTGCATCACCAATTTGTAGCAAGTGCATTGGTAACAAAGCTTGCTCACGAGATTATGCCTGGTTCCCAAGTAGGTTGTATGCTTGCTCGTATGGAAACTTATGCAGCAACATGTAATCCAGTAGATGTTCGTCTGGCTCAACACGAGAATCAGATTAACCTCTTCTTCACAGACATGCATGCTCGTGGTAAATATCCGAACTACATGGCTCGTTATTTTGAAGAAAACGACATCGTGATTCAAAAAGAAGCAGGCGATGATGAGATCTTGCTGAACAATACCGTTGATTTCATCTCCTTCAGCTACTACATGTCCGTAACCAAATCTGCATCTGCAGACAAGGAAGAAACATCGGGTAACCTGACTGGCGGCGTGAAAAACCCTTATCTGGAAGCATCCGACTGGGGCTGGGAGATCGATCCGATCGGTCTGCGCGTAACCCTGAACAACTTCTGGGATCGTTATCAGAAACCATTGTTCATCGTAGAAAATGGTCTGGGTGCATATGACCGTGTTGAAGAAGACGGTTCGATCCATGACTCCTATCGAGTGGATTACCTGAAAAAACACATTGAACAAATGAAAGAAGCCATCAAAGACGGTGTGGATCTGATTGGATTCACAGCATGGGGCCCAATTGACCTTGTGAGTATGTCCACTTCCGAAATGTCCAAACGTTATGGTTTTATCTACGTGGATCTGGATGACGAAGGTAACGGAACACTCAAACGTTCCAAAAAGGATTCATTCGACTGGTACAAAAACGTAATCTCCAGTAATGGTGAGCAACTGTAGTTCTCACGTTTTCTGAGCGGGCAAACCTGATATAACAGTTAGTGTTTAATGGAATTTAATGTTCCTGAGGGCCTGCTGATTAGCGTTTGTCCGTTTTTTTATGTGCTGCAAACATTACATATGGAGGGATATCTTTTGAAAAGATGGAGTATGAACACAAAAAGTATGGGATGGATGCTTGCCCTGACACTAAGTCTGAGTGTGATCTGGCCAGCCACCGTTGGTGCGGAAAGCACCCAGGTTACTCGAATCCAGGCCAATACCTATGTTGGTGATCCTGGAGAGATGGTAGAGTCCTTTGACATTACTGTAGCGAATCCGGAGAAATATCAGAATCTGAAAGCTTCAGACTTCGAAATTACTGGAAATTATGATGGCTATCCCTTAAATGAAGCGGAAGAGATCATACAGAATGAGTATGAAGATGACGGAATAAAATTGACAATTACGGATCATACCATCCATATGGCGGTAAAGCCTTTTAAATATCCAGGTGGATTTAAGTCGGCATTTGCAGTCACAAGCAAGGCGTATCCTGAACTTTCTTTTGACGATAAAAATGTAAATGTAGTCAAAACTCGTACGGTCGATGAGTTTGAAAACGGACAATTTACAGGCAGTAATGGTGCGAACTTGTCCTATCAACTGAAACGAAGCACGTCCGAAGAACCAAAGCCGCTCATGGTATGGCTCCATGGTGGTGGCGAAGTTGGTACGGACGGGCGCAGCCATCTTACTGCAAATCGTGGAGCTGTAGTCTGGACGGAATCAGGGTATGATACTTCCGTACTGGCCGTACAGTATCCTGAGAATTACAGCTTCAAAATCTATGATAACCCGCAGCAACTGGCCCAGATGCAGGCGTACTTCGTGGCGCAGTATGAGTTGATTCAGAAGCTGGTTGCTGAAGGTGAAGTTGATCCGAATCGAATCTATCTGTCTGGTGTTTCCAGTGGCGGTGGTGGTGCCTTCCGTTTCTTGACACAATATCCCGATCTGTTTGCTGGAGCGATTATTGTAGCGGCCAAGGATACGGTAGCGGATTACACCGGATCTGTAGAAGCATTCAAAAAAGAACTGAAAGATATTGTGGATGTCCCAGTATGGATTATGCATGCCCAAAATGATCCAACCACTGACAGCCGGACAAGCTCTTTGGCTTATCAGGCTTTGACTGAGCTTGGAGCCAAGCATGTCAATATGATGCTGTATGACGATGCATACATGGATAGCCAAAGACTGTACGGTGGCATGAAGCATTGGTCATGGGTACCGGCTTTTGACAACAAAGAAGTACTTGCCGACCTGTTCCAACTAAGCAAAGGGACTTCAGGGGAACAGGATGGAGGTAACATAGAGCATGGAACAAAACCAACGGAGCCTGTGACAAGAGCGCAGATCGCCCTCGTGCTTGCCAACAAGTTAAATCTTCCTGAAGTATCCGAATCTGCTTACCCGTACACAGATTCTGCTCCTGAATGGGCTCGTCAGGCCATTGCGACAGTGACCAAGGCAGGATTGATGAAAGGTGTCAGCAATCAGATGTTTGCCTCGGGAGAGGAAGTAACACGTGCACAGATGGCAGTGATCGTAGACCATATTTTGACGAGTCGCGGTTGGAATGCTGCAGGCGAGTCAACTGTAGTATTGTTCAAGGATTTGAATGATAAGCATTGGGCTTATGAAGCCGTTCAGAATAGTGCCAAAGCCGGTATTATGTCCGGTATGTCCAAAGATCAATTTGAGTCATCGAAGTCGGTTACAGGTGCTCAGCTGGAGCTGATTCTACAACGATTGGAACAATTGCCAACCAACTAAGTTTTATAACCAAACTATTATAGTGATAAATAATGAGAGGAATGATTGATATGACTACACCATTTCCGAAAGACTTTCTATGGGGCGGCGCTGTAGCAGCCAACCAACTTGAAGGAGCTTATAATACAGATGGCAAAGGTCTTTCTGTTCAAGATGTCATGCCTCACGGGATTACAACGCCTAGAACGGAAGGTCCTACAGAGGATAACCTGAAACTGATCGGGATCGATTTCTACAATCGCTACAAAGAGGATGTTAAACTGTTTGCTGAAATGGGCTTCAAAGTGTTCCGTACATCCATCGCTTGGTCCCGTATCTTCCCTAAAGGTGATGAAATGGAGCCAAATGAGAAAGGTCTGCAATTCTACGATGACCTGTTCGATGAGTGCCACAAATACGGGATTGAACCACTCGTAACGATCTCTCACTATGAGACACCGCTGCATTTGTCCAAAACGTATGATGGCTGGGTAAACCGTAAAATGATCGATTTCTACGAGCGTTATGTAACAGTGCTGTTCAACCGTTTCAAAGGCAAAGTTAAATACTGGCTGACGTTTAATGAAATCAACTCCATCCTGGAGGAACCATTCATGAGTGGTGGGATCTACACGCCAAAAGCAGAACTGTCCAAACAGGATCTGTACCAAGCGATCCATCATGAACTGGTAGCCAGTGCCTTGGCTGTGAAACTGGGTCATGAAATTATGCCTGAAGCGAAAATCGGCTGTATGGTACTGAGCATGCCTACGTATCCGTTAACTCCGAACCCGGATGATGTGGTTGCAGCGATGCATGCGGAACAGCGCAATGATATCTTTGCTGATATCCATGCACGTGGTTACTATCCGAAATACATTAATCGTTATTTCAAAGCGAATAATATCAATATCAAGTTTGAAGATGGCGATGCTGAAATTCTGAAGCATACTGTAGACTTTATCTCGTTCAGTTATTATGTAAGTATCTGTGAGACAGGTGATCAGGAGAAACGGGTTGAAGGAAAAGGAAACCTGTTCGCAGGTGTGCAAAACCCTTATCTCAAAGCGAGCGAGTGGGGCTGGCAGATTGATCCGCAAGGACTACGCGTAACGCTGAACAAATACTGGGACCGTTATCAAAAACCATTGTTTATTGTCGAAAATGGTCTGGGAGCAGTTGATGAGCTGATCACGGACGAAAATGGCAATAAAACGGTGAACGATGATTACCGTATTCAATACTTGAATGACCATCTGGTACAGGTGGGCGAAGCTCTTGAGGATGGCGTAGAAGTGATGGGTTACACGTCATGGGGCTGTATTGACCTGGTAAGTGCTTCAACAGCAGAGATGAAGAAACGTTATGGTTTCATCTATGTAGACCGCAACAATGACGGTTCAGGAACACTGGATCGTTACAAGAAAAAATCTTTCCACTGGTACAAAGAAGTTATTGGTACGAATGGCGCAAGTCTTAAGAACAACAACGAGTAAATATTAGTTCTTAAAGCATGGTTGTACACGCACCTTCTTATGTCACATTAATGCACATTAACCGCTTTCACAAAAACATTGTCATATGGATAATTATATGGTAAGATGGGCCTAAGGCTAATGAATACTGGATTGTTACTGTTCAATCAGGCAAAACCAGAAGCAGGGCATATCTCGTGACCTGCTTTGGTTTTGCCTTTTACTACTTTGACGGTGCAAGGTGATGTGAAGAAATGAAAATTGAGAAGGTGCTGAACAACAACGTAGTTACCGTAATTGATCCGGGAGGAAACGAACTGGTCGTTATGGGACGTGGAATTGCCTTCAAAAAGCATACTGGTGAATCGATTGACGAGAGTCTCGTCGAAAAAATATTCTCGCTTGAAAGTAAGGAAGTATCACAGAAACTCAAAACACTTCTGTCTGATATCCCGGTTGAATATGTCGAGTGCTCGGATGAGATTATCCGTTATGCCGAGACGGTGTTAGGTGAGAAGCTGCATGAAAGCATCTACATTTCACTGACGGATCATATTCATTTTGCCATTGATCGACATCGTCAAGGATTGCAGATCCGTAACGCATTGTTCTGGGAGATCAAGCGCATGTACCGGAAGGAATATGCCATTGGACTCAAGGCGCTACAGATTATTGAGGAAACGTTAGGTGTCCTGTTACCCGAAGACGAATGCGCATTCATTGCAATGCATCTGGTTAATGCCCAGATGAACGGTGAGATGAGGGAAACGATCAGTATTACGAACATCGTTAAGGACATACTTAACATTGTAAGACGTAGCTTTGTGATCGAACTTGATGAAGATTCATTGAGTTATTATCGATTTTTAACTCATCTGAAGTTCTTTGCCCAACGTGTGTTGCAAGGAATGGCGATTGAAGATAAAGAAGAAGATAATCCACTTCATGACTTGGTGAGCAAGCAGTATCCGGAAGCACATGCATGTGCAGTAAGGATCAGTGACTATACGCGTAAGATCTATAATCGGGTGTTGTCCAAGGAAGAAATACTGTATCTGACCATTCATATTGAACGAGTTGTCAGAAATGAACAAACAATTGAATAAAGTTAGGATTGTTACTGCTAAAAAGGCAAAACCTAAACGTTGAATAATGATAAGCTTTTCTGCTTTGTCATTATTCAGTGTTTAGGTTTTTTTTTAACCTTCATTACACATAAAAGGAGCAAAACACAATGGATACACAACAATTGTCCAAGGATATACTGAAGCTTGTTGGTGGCGAAGAGAATATCGATCAAGTCACACACTGTATGACAAGACTCAGATTCAACCTCAATGACAACAAAAAAGCGGACAAAGCGACGCTAAAAAATACACCAGGCGTTATGGGTGTTATGGAGAACGGTGGACAGTTCCAGGTCATCATTGGTAACGATGTACCTATCGTGTATAACGCACTTGTTGGCAACATGTCCAAATCTCCAAACGCAGATAATGCAACATCAAGTGCTTCAACTGGGGAAAAGAAAAAGAGAAATCCAATAAGTGCGCTGTTCGATTTCATCTCAGGTATGTTTACACCAATCCTGCCTGCGATTACGGGTGCAGGTATGATCAAAGGGATCGTGGCGATCCTGGTCGCACTTGGATGGTTGTCCGATACCAGCTCAACCTACATCATTTTGTCAGCAATCGGCGACGGTGCATTCTACTTCCTGCCAATCATTCTGGCGATAAGTGCTGCACGTAAGCTGGGTAGTAATATGTATATTGCTGCGGCGCTTGCTGCGGGCATTATGCACCCGACCATTACAGCATTACTGGCAGATGGTCACAACTCATCCTTTATGGGGATTACAGTCATAGCGGCAACGTATTCTTCTACAGTTATTCCGATTGTTCTGGCAGTTTGGATTGCTTCATATGTAGAGAAAGCCGTTGATCGTGTTATACATGCTTCACTTAAGTTACTCATTGTTCCAACAGTTACCCTTTTAATTATGGTTCCTCTGACGTTGATGACTGTAGGACCACTCGGTACTGTTCTTGGTAATGGTTTGTCTGGTGGTATTTCATGGTTGTTCGATAACATGTCCATCTTCGCAAGTATCCTGATTGGTGGTACGATGTCACTGCTGATCATTACGGGTATGCACTATGCGTTGTTGCCAATCGTTGTAGGTTCAATGACAACACTGGGTTACGACTTTATTATTCCACTGATGTTTGCAGCTAACCTTGCACAAGGTGGCGCAGCATTTGGGGTGGGACTCAGATCGAGAAATAGCAAAACCAAATCCCTTGCCTATTCCACAGGTCTTACGGCTATTATGGGGATCACGGAACCAGCGATGTATGGTATCAACATGAAGTTCAAAAAACCATTTATCGCAGCTCTCAGCGGGGGTGCTATTGCTGGTGCATTTATGGGAATCTTCAATGTTAAATCTTATGTTATTACAGGACTTGCAGGTCTGCCGAGTATTGCGGCATTTGTCAGTCCAGCAATTAGCACTTTGATTTATGCTCTGGTTGGTGGTTTGATTGCCATCGTAGCTGCAGCAATCATTACGTATATCCTGGGCTTCCAAGAAGAAAATGCAACTGAGCCAGCAGCACCAGCAGCTGAGCCTGCAAAATCAGCAGTAACGACTTCTGTTGTAACTGAAGAAGCAAAAGCACAAGATGAGCAAGTATTCAGCCCGATCACAGGTGAAGTTAAACCGCTGAGCGAAGTTCCAGACCCTGCATTCTCTGAAGAGATTATGGGTAAAGGATTCGCGATTCAACCATCTGAGGGACGTGTTGTATCTCCGATCAACGGTACAGTATTCTCGTTATCGAAGAGTGGACATGCCATTGGTCTGGTAAGTGATACAGGCGCAGAGATGTTGATTCATATCGGGATTGATACCGTGAAGCTGAAAGGTCAATTCTTCTCTCCTAAAGTTCAAGCAGGTGCGAAGGTTACCGTAGGTGATGTATTGATGGAGTTTGACCGGGAAGAGATCGAAAAAGCCGGTTACACGACGATTACACCTGTTATTATTACAAATATGCATCAGTATGAGTCCATTGAATCTGCTGGTCGCACTACGATCAAAGAAAAAGACTTGTTGTTTACAGCTAAAGCTTAACCATAAAAAATGAAACAGCAGCTTCACCGGAGTGTAATCCGGTAAAGCTGCTGTTTTTTTGCTTATAGCTTTTACACGGGAAGCATATCCTGCACCAATTGCACAAAATGTTGTGCAGGCTTGGACAGATAGCGGTTTTGTAGCCAGACCAGCGCCGAGCCAACCGTGGAATGCTGATCCTGAATGCAATATACGTGGAAAGGGTGCTCTTGGTATAGCTGCAGTACCGTATGAGGCACGATGGAACTGGCGAAGCCGAGTCGGACCAGCTCGAGCAACATATTAATGTCTGAGCACTCACCCATGATGGAGGGGGTAACCTGATGCTCCCGGAACTTGTCCAGAATCAACTCGAACATGCCGAGTCCCTCTGTACTTGGAAGCAGTAGAGGGATACCTGTAAGCTGTTCAAAATAAGTCCCCATCTCCACTCCTGGTCCCATCTCTGTCGGACTATCAAGTGGTGTCGAAGAAATATAGAAAAGGGGCTCCTGTGGCAGATGCAGCACCTCATAACGTTCAGTCTGGACAGGCATGCGTACACAGGCAAGTTCAACTTTGCCATCTTCCAGCAATCGGCATAATTGCGCAGATTCATTTTGTTGAATTTTATAGGTAACCTGTGGGTGGGTGGTGCGAAACTGTTGCAGTGCTTGCGGGATCAGGCGATCCGATATGGTATTGATGCCGATCGCAAGTTTGCCCCGGATGCCATGACGGAAACTTTGCATCTCCATTACAGCTTCCTCCATATATTTGGTCAAGGTAACCGCATAATCATAGAAGCTGCGACCCGCCTGCGTTAGCTCCATCATACGTCCTTTGCGTTCAAACAACATTACACCAAGCTCTTCCTCCATTAACTTAAGCTGCTGGCTTAAGGGTGGCTGAGCCATGTGAAGTCTTCGGGCTGCTGCTGTAATCTGTTTCTCCTCAGCAATGGCAATGAAATAGCGACATTGTTTGATATCCAAGTGGTTGTTCTCCTTCGCTTGCAATGTATATGTAATTCGTATGGAAAGCCAACAAAACATGTATTTTTAATATACTACGATCTTATGTTACCATACATTAGATTTGCATACCTGACTAACAGGGTTTGGTTTCTATATCAATATTACTGCATGAGAAAGACCTTGAATTGGAGGATAAAACAACGTGGTTAAAACAATACATGATGCTGCTCAAGCGGGCCATACCGATGAGGTCATTCGATTTATCACACAACAGGGTAACCGGTTGAACGAACGGGATGCATTGGGGCGGACACCTCTGATGGCTGCGGTGCACGGTAACAAGATAGACACGGCAAGGATGCTAGTGGACGCCGGAGCCGACATTAACCTTCAGGATGCACGATTGGACAACCTGCTGTTATACGCGAGTGCTGAGGGTATGTATAACATGGTCGAATTGGCGATTACAGCAGGTGCAGATACGAAGTTAACGAATCGTTTTGGCGGCACAGCTCTTATCCCGGCAGCGGATCGGGGCCATGTGGACATCGTGGAGCTTCTACTGACACGCAGTGATGTGGATGTGAACCATATCAACAACCTGGGATGGACAGCCTTGCTGGAAGCGGTCATTTTGGGGGATGGTGGGCCGCGTCACCAACAGATTGTTGTCTTGCTTTTGCAATATGGTGCAGATCCAAAGATTGCGGATCGGGACGGGATTACACCGCTTGCACATGCGAGCCGGCATCGGTATGCCGAGATGGAACGACTATTAACCCAAGTCTGAAAAGGCTTGTACATTTATGATACAGACAGTGAAAGGATATTCCAAACGAATGAACAGACATCAAGAGCATTTTTCACAAAAGAATATGAAGGACGTATCTTCACTGATTTTGGCAGGTATACAGTGGTTTTTCTACCTGTTTACCAATACCGTTGTTGTTCCGCTATCCATTGGACATAATTTTCATCTGTCTCCTGATGCTATAGCTGCGTCGATGCAGCACGCATTTATTCTTACCGGAGCAGTGTGTATTCTTCAAGCCGTATTTGGTCATCGATATGCGATTATGGATGGTCCGTCAGGGTTATGGTGGGGATTGACGCTAAGTTTGACGGTGTCTGCTTCATCGGCCGGTATGAGTCTGGAGCGTATTGGCGGTGGGTTGGCTGCAGGTTTTCTGTTAGCGGGACTAACGATGGTGATTCTGGGTTGGCTGGGAGCAGCGCAAGTGCTACAAAAGCTGTTCACACCTATGGTGAAGAGTGCCATGTTGTTTCTAATGACGATTCAATTAACCATGAATTTTTTCAAAGGCATGATTGGATATACGGAGTTTGGCCGCTTCGATCTGCCTGTTGCCGCATTGTCCGTTGTCATTGCATTTTTGGTGGCATGGATTCAATTAAAGGGAAGGGGGAAACTGGGGAACTACGCGATCCTGATTGGGATTGTAGCAGGCTGGATCGCTTATAGTCTGTTGTTTCCTGGACAACATGGCGGACAGCCTAATCAGGCCCCGGCTGGTCTCGAACTGTTTCCGTGGGGAGCACCCAGATGGGAACCGGGTATTGTCATTACTGCATTTTTCGTGGGACTGGTGAACATGACGAATTCGATCACCACATTAAGCACAGTTGAGAAACTATACCGGACAGAAACAACAAGTCGTCAGTATAGGCATTCCTATGCGCTAACGGGTCTGTTCACGATGTTGTCAGCCTGTGTAGGTGTGCTGCCCTTTGGTTTATTTGCATCATCGATCGGGTTCCTGGAGAGTACTCGCATTCTGCGTCGTGCTGCCTTGATTATTGGAGCGGGGATGTTATGTATGATGGGGCTTACACCTTCAGTGACAGCATTTTTTGCACAAATACCACCAAGCGTCGGCAGTGCGGTTTTGTTCGTGGCTTATCTTCAGATGTTCGGCACGGCACTAAGAACGCTTGAAGGTACAACGTTTAATTCTAAAACGATCTATCGTGTAGCGCTGCCGGTCCTCACGGGAGTTGCGGTCATGAATATTCCTGCTGAGGCCTTTCAAACTTTGCCCATGTACCTCATTCCGATCATAAGTAATGGTCTCGTCATAGGGGTATTGGTCTCACTGGTTCTTGAAAAAACCGTGAACTGGTCCAAAATGGAACAACCAGCGACAGTTAGTAAAGCGGCATAAAGAGTTTCATCTTGCGACAGTCCAATTTGATTGGGCTGTTTTTTTGTTTTTTTGTTATCAGGCTATATGGCATCTAACTATTTCACAATAATTTTGCCTTGTCCTGCAAGCATTCGCATCTCTCTAGAGAGACGGTCCTGGTTCCCATCCTGCATTTCGAGTTGAACACCATAATGCCATGAGGTATTTTTTTCTTGACCCCAGCGGAGAGTGCCTTCCATATATAGAGGGTCTTCAAAGAGCAGCATATTCATTCCAATCCGAATATCGTTATTCTCTACAGGCAGGGACAGCGGAAATGACAGCTGACAGCCGGATCGACTGATATCGCAGAGTTCGGCCTGAATGGGTTTGGCGGGTGCGTTAACCCCGTTGATGCTGAGAATATAGATCTCAAAGTGGATTGGTTCCTTCAACGTGTAGCGAAAGGGTTCTTTTCTATTGTTAATTGACATGGCTTGGCTTCCTCCATCAGGTTCAAAAAAAGTCAGTTATGCTTATATCGACCATTTGGAGCGAGAAATGAAGAGTTGCGCAAGCAGAGATGGTCCATGGGTTCCTTTTACACGTGTATCAGGCTTGATATAATGATGGAATATATTTCTGAGGTCAGACCTGGATCAGACAGAAGGGACGGGTGAATATGAGAGGAACATTTCAAATGGTTACAGATACGGCAACATTGTGCCTGTATGATCTGGCAGCGTTAAAACATCGGCTTGAGGATACTTCCGACTGGTGGTCCATTCCAGTGGATGAGCTGGCTGAGGTGAATGCAGGGCATTGTCTGTTCTTGAATCTGGGAGCGGATGGAGTGTATGAGGTGGAATGGAGCCTGGAGGATGTAGAGGAGGATTCAGATCCAGATCACACAGCGGAACGGGAAAAGGTGTATCATCTGCAAGTTCCGTCTGGGCACGTCTATCTGGGAGCGGCGGATGATGTCACTGGTGATGAATTGGAGCCGGATGAGACGTGTGAAGGGGTTCTGTTTCAGTTAAAGCCCGGAAATTATGCGTGTATCATCTCCAGAGAAGCCAGTCGGATCACCATTGTCATGACACCAAGTATTCAGGGAAATAACACGCTGGATGAATTAATCCGGATATAGTGTACATATACAAACAGGAGGGATTCATATGCAGGAATGGAACGAGATAACGATGATGAATGCAGATGCCCTGCGTAAACAAATGAGAATACTCGCTGCTTTGGATATCATCTTTTCGGAGGAAGAATGGCTACGCGTACATCATTATGAAGCTGAACTTCAGCCAGGTGTGGCATGGGGAAGCATCAATAACGGCGCAGGTGATCATCTGCATGTATTGTTTACGAACTCAGGCACGTTGATCAAAGGATTTGATCATGAGTCACCCTTGAGCCCACATGCTCGTGAGGATGGTGAGATCTACCCGGGCATGTATGATGAAGTGCCGGAGACTTTGATGACTGTTCTCCGAGATCAGGAGGAAACGTTGGATCTGGAGGATGTGACCTTTTGCCTATGGCAGGAAGGGAACGACTTGCCATGGAAGGTTGGTAACTGGATTCAGCTGGCGATGGCCGAGGAAGACAAAGTGGACGCTAGAGGTGGCGCAGAATTTTTGCTGGGATATGTGGAGAAGAACCCGGAAGATTACGCTGATTGGTCCAAAGGGTACTATGACTTGCCGGATCTGCCGTTGGAAGCCGTAGCTGAAGTATATGAAGGAAAACCGGTGACCGCCAGACTGATTAAGCAGTTGTGTCCTGAGCGAGATGTGGCAGCCACACTGGGTGAGTTGCAGCAACGCGGGTACGCCGTGGAACAAACGTAATGGAGTAGCAAAGGAGGGAAGTAAGCCATGTACAATGTACAACTGGAACGTATGCGTGAAAAGTTGATCACTCTCCGAAGTCTGGACCCGGATCTGGAGCTGTTTGGCGCAGAAAACCATGAATATGAAATGGCGTCTGTGTGGACCCAGAAGGATATTACGCAATTTGAACAGAAATGGCGAATTGAGTTGCCGGAGGACTATAAGGTATGGCTTCTTCATATGGGAACCGGTGGTACAGGACCTTATTATGGTCTGGAAAACCCGGATGACGGCGTATACGCTGTGCTGGGTTATGATGATGAGCTGAATGCGATCTCGGACCCTTTTCAATTCACGGAAGCATGGAACTGGAACTATGACTGGTTCGATGACAGCAAGGAAGAAGAGGAATGGGAAGCGCTGGAACATGAATATTTTGATCCAAAATGGTCGGCAGGCATGCTGCGCATCAGTGATTTTGGCTGTGGCATCTCCATGAATCTGATCGTTAAGGGAGCCTCTTACGGAGAGATCTGGGTTGATGACCGGGCTAACCGCAATGGAATCTATCCTGATCAGTATTGGGGCAATACGAATCGATTACATTTTCTGGACTGGTATGAGTTGTGGTTGGATCGTTCAATCCATCAAATGCATGAACAAAAGCAATCATCTGGAGCAAAAGAAGTCTGAGGGAGGTTGTACATATGGGCTGGGAATATGGAATTAGCACAACAGAACCTGCGATTTTACCTGAAGTTGTGAAGCGTTTGGCAAGTGTATTAACGTTTACCAACATGTACAGCTTAGAACACCAAGCCAACAGCTTTGTATTGAAACGTGAAGATCCTTCCTGGCCTAGAGCCCTTGAAGTGTGGATAGAAGAGGCATCCGGATTAGAAGAGATTGTGGATGGGGAGTCGTATATCTACTGTTTATTTCATATCTGGGGTGAAGAGGCGCGGAGCTGGATGCATCAGATGGAGCGAGAAACCAGCCAGGTTGATGGTGGTTTAATCTGGTTTGAACTCTGATCGGTAGAAGATTTGCCTGAAACAGGAGGAACATATATGACTAACAAATCAAAGAGAACAATTCCTGCGCTCATATATCAGTATCAAGGTCCACAGCGGAATGTGGGTTTTGTTTTATCCCCTTTATACATAGAAGAATCGGTTGAAGTAGAGATGGAAGACATGCTGTTCATATATAATGAAGACTTTGACTATATTCGTCCTGCATTGGATCGCGCATTTCCCTTAACTGACCCGCGAACTGGAGAAGAGATGAAGGCTCTTGATCCCTGCTGGGAGAATCCGATTACGAAGGAAGTGTGGGTGGGGATTTTATCAGAGCTGGATCAACAGGTGGTTGCAGAGCCAGAATTACGGATGTTTTTGAATCAGTTCACCACTTGGGTGAGAAATCATCTGCAATTGGCTGACGGGATCGAAGTCACCGGGAACCTATAAGTTAGTTGATCTTGGATTGTTCATGCTTGTGTGTAATTCAGTATATCGGCGGCCGATTTGCTAGGTAATCAAGCTCCCTCATGATGATGGCGGGGCTTTTTATAATGAACAAATATTAAAAACCGTTTGCTTCACTCACCCGTCTTATACCACAGAAAGAGAGAGAAGGAGGGATGTACAGACCGAAGACGAGACGGATTTTGTGCAATCCATTATGGAACATCAAGATACGCTCATTTCTATTGCTTACAGTTATCTGCGTAACCGGCAAGATGCGCTGGAAGCTGTGCAGGAGATGACGTGCCGTGCTTGGATCAAACGTCGTACGCTGAACAATGAGAAGGCGTTCAAATCTTGGATCATTCGAATTCTGATCTATGTCTGCATCGATGAACAGAGGCGCCGCAAGCGGGCGACACCTCTGGCGAAGGAGGATATGGAGGACAGCATTCCGGCATCTTGGATGATTAGCGTTGATGATAATCGAATCGCTATGGAATCTCTTTTGCAAAAGGTGAAACCGAAATATCGCCATGTATTATTGCTAAAATATTATAACGACATGACACTGACGGATATTGCCTCCATCCTCGGCAAACCGGAAGGAACGATCAAGACCTGGCAGCACAAGGGACTCCAACAGTTGCGCAAGTTGATGAAGAACAGGAGGGATTGGCATGACCACTAACCCGGAGGAGAAAGCACTTCTTGCAGATGCATATCAGGTAAAAAGAGAGAAACAGCAATGGAATCCGGCGGATACGACTGTTGCGATTCAACGTGGTCTCGCGAAGGGCAGAACAAAACGATCAGGTAGGATCGTTCATATCAAATGGATTACGGCAGTGCTGGTCACGGCCCTGGCCGCGGGTTGGTTTCTCTTAGGTCCGCTTGGGAGTTATGGTCAAGAGCAGGCAACATATACTGAGCCTGTAACCCATTGGGGAGTGCTAGAGCCCTTTCGTGGCCTGCTAACTTCGGATATGGACCGTGCTACGATTACTTCAACGCTCAATCATGGTTATGTGCAACTTGTGGATCGGACGGTTACATCGGGCATATATCAGTTTACCGTGAATGCGGTTATGGCAGATGAGAACAGGATAACCGTATTGTATACCGCCAAGACGGATGCTTCGCAAGAGATGTATTCGACTGTTGATATGAAGATGACGGATGCTTCCACAGGGTACTTGCTTGACAATGGAAGTGCAGGAGGTGTGCATTTTTCGAAGGATAAGTATACCATTTATGGACGGAATACAATTGAGCGAAGTCGAAATAAACTGCTGCCTGAGCAAGTGAATCTTCAGTTCCAGTTGTCTTCAGTTGTGCCAGATGTGGGGGATTATACAGACAAGGGGGAGAAAGAACGAAAATATCAATTTTCCAAAAAAATGAATGTTTCTTTCCCTCTGGATCCCAAGTTTTCTATCCCCAAAACGGAAATCATCAACGTTAATCGGACCTTTACCGTTGGGGGTCATGAAGTTACGTTGTCCGAAGTGGAATTATCACCGCTTGTGACTCGGGTTAGAATTGTTTTTGAGCCGGAGCAAGAGATCGATTACAAAACGAAGTTGTCGATCAGTGAAGTCGTTCAGCCTCTTGAGATTGTAACTACCACTAAAAACGGGAAACAGACCAAGTTATCCATGGTAGGCGGGAGCGGAACGGAAGACGGAATGATGTATTCTTTCAGTAGCAATCTGTTGGACCATCCGGAGTCCATGGTATTAAAACTTCGTGGTAAACCAGATAAGGTCTATGATGATTTGCAGGAAGCCAAGAAGGATGAACTGGAAATCAAAATCAAATAAGATGAACTAACTGGCAATACTCTTATTCAGATTAGGTGGATGTTAGTGAAAGCAGAGAAGGGATGTCCCTCAAGGTTGTAAGCCTTGTGAGACATCCCTTCTTAAATAAGAAAAGCTGCTGATCTTATACAGTTAAAATATCTACTCCCAGAGCTGGAAGAGTCAAATTTTGATCCAACCTCTCGCTGGTCAACAAGCTCTGATACGGAACGTCCAGCGTAATCTCTCGTTGCTCATTCGTCAAATTGATCAGGAAGAGAAATTTTTGCTCCCCCTTTGTTCGAATCGACAGCTCGACACCTTCCGGCAGCTGGAATTTGGGCGCCAATTCCTTTTTCTTCAAAATGCCTTCAAACAACTGATAGAAATACGATGGCTCCGGCCAAGTGCCGACATAATACACTTCACCTTCACCAAGCTTATTGACAGTAACCGCCGGTACACCCTCGTAAAAGTCATTGTCATACCAGGCGATCGGCTCTGCCCCTCGCAGTTCCAATAGATCACACCATTGCTTCGCAGCAAATGTCTTGCCCTCCGCGTTCCGTATCCGATGCTCACTGTTGCCGATGGCATCATATTCACTTACCACAACACCCGTCGCTTCTGCCAGTAGCCCCGGTAGAGGCAGCATCTCACATACATTCCTCATGTTCTTCACACCAGTCCGATTGGTGAGGACAACCGTACCACCCTTGGCTGCGAATCGCTCCAGTCGCTGTGCTACTTCTTCACTTAACAGGAAGAGGGAAGGGACAATGACTAGCTTGTACCCGTCGAGCTCCTCGGTCCAGTTGATAACGTCTGTACCAACACCCATTTTCAGAAATGCATTATGCATGGAGGACAAGTTGTCTATATAGTGCATTCCCCCTTCCGCCTGCGGCTGAAGGGAAAGTGCCGTATGCTGATCATGCGAATGCAGAATCGCAACCTGAGTAACAATGGTTGAGTCGGCCAGCAGTTCTCCTAACTGGTTCACCTCGCGAGTAAGCTCTGCAAACTCCCTGAACCTGCGTCCAGGAACATTGCTGTGGTCGATCAGCCCATGCCAGAACTGCTCTGCTCCCACGGTAGCACTCCGCCAGCGGAAATGGACGACCATATCCGCACCGCGGGCGATTGTCTGCCATGAGCGAGCTCGGATCAGTCCAGGATAGGGGGTTCGCTGAATCGGCATCCAGGCGCCCTGCGCTCCGCTGAGCTGTTCCATTACCCAGAAATTCCGGCGTTTGATGCCGCGAACCAAGTCCAGCGTAAGCGCGCCGTTCCTCGGAAACCGATCGCCATAATCGCGATACAGCTCATTTGGATAATAATCAACAGAGACGAAGTCCAATTCGTTGTGCATATCATAATAGTCCAGGCTATTCGGATACTGCCACATGTTATGCGTCACAAATTGGCCTGGACAGTTACGACGTAAAATCTCAAGCTGCCATCCCAGCAGATAGCCTACGCTGTCAGAACAAAATCGCTTGTACTCCAGAAGATAGGAAGGATTCATCGGTTTGCTGGCACCGAGTGGTGTTGTTACCTCAGCCCAGCTGCTGTACTCACCACTCCAGACGACCGTACCCCACTCCCGGTTCAAATCCTCCAGATTGGAATAACGCTTTTGCAGCCAAGCGACAAATGCACGATTACATGTATCACAATGGCACTCCTGGTAGTGCATCTCGTTATCGATTTGCCAGCCTATGACGGCGGGGTGCTTACCATAGCGCTGTGATATCGCTTCCACAAATTTGGAGCCCAGCATTCTCAAGGAAGGGCTGTTGTTGCAACGATGTCCACGCACACCTGGACGGATGATGTGGCGTTGTTCATCCATGGGCAGCACATCCGGATAACGGGTTGTCATCCAGTTTGGCGGGGTATTGGTGGGGGTGCATAACACAATTTTCATACCACGCGAAGCGAATACTTCTATAGCCGCATCTAGCCATTCAAACTGATAATTACCCTCAGTCGGTTCCATTCGGCTCCAGGCGAACTCCGCCATTCGCACAACTGCAACCCCCGTCTGTTGCATAAGTATGGCATCTTTCTCCCATAACTCCGGGGTCCATTGCTCCGGATAATAATCAATTCCGATCTTAATTGTCATCCTGCGATCTCCTTTATTTATCAATATATTGCGATTATATGTTATATTAATTCGAGTGAATATCTTAAAAAATTAATATCATATAACAATATTAAGATCAGGAGAGTTAGTCGTATGCCTCATCCCAATCGTAATTTTCCAGTTTTATCTGCCCGAGACAAACTGCTCCCTTTTTATTTGCTTGGCATCGGCCTGCATCATGAACAGGAGCATATCCGCCGAGACCAAGGCATTGAGGATTATCAGTGGATACAATGCCGCAGCGGTGTGGGCAAGCTCAAGCTAAGTGAAACGGATCATATCGTCAAGCCAGGTATGGGCATGCTGTTGTTCCCTGGGCAGAAGCACGAATACTATGCGCTATCCGACAGTTGGGAAGTCGACTGGATCATTTTTGATGGCAACGGGTCAGCAAACTTATTTGAAAACGTGGGCATTGTCGACAGATGTGTATACACGCTTGCACAACCTGAATATCTTCTATCCCGAATGCGGGAGCTGCTGCAAGCTGCCTTAACACCACAAGAGCAGACATTAAGCAATTACGCCTGCTCCGCTGTCCTCTATACCTTATTGACAGAGATTATTCAACGCGTATCTGTCGAGGGCAGCGATACCGTCGGGCAGCAGTATGAGCGAATAAAGCCGGTTCTGGACTATATTGAACAGCATTATGCTGAAGAGATTACTTTGCCAATGCTGGCTGGATTGATCTGTGTCACACCAGAATATTTCTGTCATTTGTTTAAGAAGACGACAGGTATTCGTCCCATCAGCTATGTTAATCAGGTAAGAGTCAACAAGAGCAAGGAACTGCTGCTCGATAATGTGCAACGCGGGATGGAGGATATTGCTCGTCAAGTCGGCTTCGAATCGACCAGCTATTATGGAGCCATCTTCAAGAAGCTGGAACGAATCACACCCGGTACCTTCCGCCGCAGCTATCAGAAGTCGTAACATATTATTATCCGCAAGCGAATGGTTTTTCTTCAGAGGCCTTAGGAACTGATCCGAGGGCGGATCAGTTCCAAGTTGTATCACATAGTACTCGTTAATAGAGCCGCTAATTAGCGGCTCAATTTTGTGTGAACGAATGGCCTGGTTTTATGTTTTTTCACTATATCTGATCTGCTGTTGCATAAAAATGATAATTGTTGTCTTTTTGCAATTTTTGTATTGTCACAGCCAAAGTTACACGATATAATCGAGTTGTCTTTGAGGATAATATTATAAAGGATGGTGAAATTTTGAAGAAATTTTCGATGCTTTTACTTGCTGTAACTCTATTGTTGTTAACTGTCTCCACAGCCCCGTCTACATATGGTGCTGCCAGTTATCCGAACACAGGTACGAACGGGTTGACTGGTTTTGCAGGCAGTGCCAAGAATGAAAATGGTGTATCCAAGTCAGCTACGACAGGTGGCAAGAACGGTCAGGTGGTTTACGTTAGTAATCTCAATGACTTGAGAACACATATGGCGGGCTCTACAGCCAAGATTGTCGTCGTTGAACAGAATATTTCTTCCTCCACGCTGCAAAAGGTTGAATTTGGAGCGAACAAGACACTTGTAGGTTCCTTTGGCAAACATACATTAACGAATATTCATTTCAGATCCACAAGCAGTTCAAGCAATGTGATTTTTCAGAATCTGACTTTTGAACACGCTTCCAATATTAATGCCAATGATGATATCCAGATGTATATCACTTCGGGCTCCAATTACTGGATTGATCATGTGACGTTTGCTGGTCACAGCTACAGCTCTGGCGGTAGTGATCTGGACAAACTTCTGTATATTGGCGATCGCGCCGACTATATTACGATTAGCAATTCCAAATTTGCGAACCATAAGTATGGCGTCATCCTCGGTCATCCGAATGATGGGAACAGCAGTTACAATGGTGTGCCTCATGTGACGATGTCCAACAATTACTTCGAAAATTTGTATGTGCGTGGTCCTGGACTTTTAAGATATGGTTACTTCCATCTCAAAAACAACTATGCCAACAACTTTAATCAGGCCATCACAATTGGTGAAAAAGCACGGATTTATTCCGAAAACAACTACTTTGGTGCTGGCGCTGAAAAGGGCGGCATCCTGGATGACAAAGGAAAAGGGGAGTTTACCGATACAGGCAGTACGCCGGCTCTGAATAGCCCGACTTCTCCTAAAACCAACTGGAGACCAAGTTCCAATTACAGTTATCAGGTAGAGAGTGCCAGCTACGCGCGTGAGTTCGTCACCAAGTATGCAGGCTCTTCCAATACGACACTTGTATTCGGAAAGTAAGAGCTGCTGCACATCCATTCACGACCAAAAGGCCTGTCTTGTGCGCCATAACGCATAAGACAGACCTTTTTTGTTTGTAAAATGATATGCTTGCATATCATTTTACAGTTCATATAAATTTTTAATTAACAATACCGATATACATAAAGTAGCGCTGATTTCATACTTGTGAAGTTAATATGTACTATGTTAAGGCGCTGCGTATTTGCGATTTGTGCATAAGCAGGACCAAAGACTAGTAGATGTAGTACAGAAAGGCCCTACAGTTCACATTTAACCTACATAAAAGGACGGGGTATGCATGGATCGTATGGACGAAATTATTTGGAAAAGGAACAAATTAATCGGTATCATTTTGTGGATTATTATTGCCATTGGTATGGGTCTGGCCTTTATGATGCCGAAGTTACTTGTGTCCAATGGAGTAGCTCTGATCTTTGTAGTTTGGATTACATACGCTAATGTGAAAAAGAAACATATTCATCTCATCCCATGGCTGATTACCGTATTACTGACAATATGTGGAGTCTATGTCGGTTGGGGAACGGTTAATTTTGCGTTAAGTTTGGTCATAACCGCAGTTCTGTTGTTATTTCCTAACAAGAAATTTTTTGTTGTTGGATTTTCGGTATTACTAGTCAACAGTGTTCTTCAGTTATTTGTTATGAATACCGTTGACTCTGGTGAGCTAATGGGTAATATCGTCAATGTGGGACTATTTGCTCTTACGGGAGCTGTTTTGATGCTGGTCTCACAATTGAATCAAAGGCTCTTCCATGAAAGTGAAGTACGCCAGAATGAGGTGGAGCACTCTAAACAAAGAGTGGAAACTATGCTGGAACGTGTGAAGGAATCGGTCGAAGGTTTATCACGTTATACGGATCAATTGAAGCAAAAAGTGAATGCGACTGGCTCCATCACCAATGAGGTGACGCTTGGGTTCAGTGAGGTTGCAAAAGGTGTTGAGTTCCAGGCGACCAGTGTGGCCGAGATTTCGGAATCCTTGTCTGTGTCGGATCAGCATATCAAGGACGTTGCTTCGTATTCCCAGCAGATGAAAGAGTTGTCTGCAAGTATGGCAACAAGCACGCAAACTGGAAGCACACAGATGGACCAGCTAAACATCCAAATGCAAGATCTATATGAAACGATCAATACAACTGCAAATGACATGCGAAAGTTCAACGAGGAAAGTGAATCCATGACGCTTATGTTGAACAGCATAGTGGATATTGCGAGTCAGACCAACCTGCTTGCACTCAATGCAGCCATTGAAGCCGCTCGTGCGGGTGAGCATGGACGCGGGTTTGCTGTTGTATCAGAGGAAGTTCGCAAGTTGGCAGAGAACTCGGGTCAGTCCGCAAGTGATATCGGAACCATCCTGTCTCGATTAAAAGGGCAGACGCAGGCACTGACGGATCGATTCGAACGCATTCGTCAATCGTTACAACAAGGAAGAGATAGCGTCCATACGGCAGAGGAAGTATTCCGTACGATCAACAGCAACTCTCAGCATGTGTTGAATCAAGCGACAGATATCGAGACTAGTTCGGCGACGATGAAGGAATCTTCCACCAGAGTTGTGAATGAAGTTTCCGAGATTTCGAGTGTAACGGAGCAATCCAGTGCAGCGACAGAAGAGATTCTGGCAAGCATGGAAGAACAACGTAACCTGACACAGAAGATGGTAGAGAGTTTTGGAGAATTGGAGCAACTGATTGTAGACCTGAATGAATTGGTAGCGGATCATCAGGCTTCTTCCGTTGGGAACAAACTTTAATATTAATAGTTGAGGGCCTGTCGGTGCGTATTTAGCGTACTGGACGGGCCCTTTTTTATCTGCAAAACAGCTTGATGCCGACATTTTTTTCCTATACAGTGTGTTGTGTAGAGCATGAAGAGAGTAGAACTAACAATGTAAATGGTAGTTAAAAGAAGATGTTACCTCATGGGGGAGTAAAAGCTTGAAAAATAAAGGAATGAAAGACAGCTCGGCCTACGATGTCCGTACATATGAGGTTAGGAATGATAATTGCGCTGCACGCGTACACTTTTATGATCAGCATTCGCTCAAAGACATGGACTGGCCCGATACAGAGGATGGCAGATATGCCAGAGCTTATCTGGAACCTATGATGCTGGACGGGACCCAAAGTTTTATGTCCAACGTGGAAACGACATTGTTGCTCGCCCGGATTGATGATCTCGTTATTCCGCTGACGGTGAATGATACAGAGTATGATAATGCTTACGTTTGTTCGCCATATACGCATTATGTGAGTTACGCCAAGCAGGAATTGACCATGTTGCAGAAGCCTGTGTTGGAAAAAGTTCTTTCTGTGCTGCTCGGTCTAATAGGTTGGGGAATGAAGCAATCGCAGATCAACAAAGTTGTGCATGTTAACAACTGGTTGTTGTCCACCAATCTGTATCCAGCCATGTCCGGTGAACAGGCGGAATGTCTGCTTGCATCGGTACAAGAGCGATACCCTGAGCATGTCATTGTATTTCGCTCCTTGTGTCCGGGACTTCATCCCGATCTGACGGCGAGGCTAACGGAAGCGGGGTGTAGACTGATTCCGAGCCGACAAATCTACCTGTATCAAGCGCATGATCCGAACTTTGGCAACTCCAAGTCGCGCTGGCTGTTGAAGCGGGATTACGAATTATTGGGCAAGCATGGATACGAATTCGTCTACGAAGCAGATATGACAGATGCAGATATTCCGCGAATCGTGGAGCTATACAAGCTGTTATACCTTGAAAAATACTCCTATCACAATCCCCAGTTTACGGAACGGTTCATTGCTGCTGCGATGGCATCTGGAACACTCAGACTGTATGGACTGCGGAAGGAAGGACGACTGGATGCGGTCATGGGTTATTTCTGCCGAAATGGAATCATGACAACGCCGCTCTTCGGTTACGATACAGCGGTGCCCCAGTCCGTCGGACTATACCGCATGTTATCGGCATGCCTGATCGGACAGGCTCGCGAGAACGGCCATCTGTTACATGAGAGCGCCGGGGCTGCGCAGTTCAAACGCAATCGTGGTGCTGTGGCGGATTTTGAGTATTCGGCTGTGTATGAGCGCCACCTTCCATGGGACAGACGCTGGTGCTGGCTGCTGCTTGATCGGTTGTTGAATCGCGTAGGTGTGCCGCTGATGCGCCGCATGAAGCTGTAGACAGACACAAAAACGTGCTTACGCTGCCCTATGGGGGGCGTGCAAGTTTGACTGCACACTTGCACAACCAACTGGTCGTCGGATACGCACACTTGTGCGCAGTCGTTTAATTTAGACATGCTCTGCGAGTTGCACCTCGAAGCCATCTGGATCTGTAATGTAAATAAACCGCAGATGCGGATTGGGCTGAATGGGGCCGCGCACAATCGGAATATTCAGTTCTGCCAGTCGTTCCATGGCTTCATCCAGCGAGTTCACCTCATAACCGATCGACACGCCAGCCTCTGGTTTAAGAATCGATTCACTGCCCTCAATCAGTTCCAGTTTGGCTTCATTCTCCATGCCAAGCATGGCAATCTGCCGTCCACGGCTCTCGAATCTGCGTTGAATTGGAAGTCCGAGCATGTCGTGGTAGAACCCGAGTGAAGCTTCCAAATTACTGACCCTCAGCGTGATCCAGTTTAATTTGATCAACATGGGTGAATCTCTCCTTTTTCTTGCATGATATGTATTTTTGTTACGTTCATTATACGATAGGCGCTAGCAGGAACCTACTGCTTATCAGAAAACAATAAAATAGCTGCCGAAATATTCGGCAGCCAGATGGTGTAATCTCGGTCATTCTAACGAATTATTGAATCAGATCAACGGCTGTTTGTGGCACAAATGCCTCTACACCGTTATAAACAATGACACCTTCCAAAGTTGTCTTTTTGCCGTTCACCAGTGCAATATTTTTATAGATTTGCAGTTCCAGTTTGGTGTTACCTTTTGTTACGAGGATCTTCGGATTTTTGGCGTCCGTCAGGTCCAGTTTGTACGTCGCGCCTTTGGCTGTAAATGCCTGTTGGGCAGGTACAAACAATTGTTTGCTCACGCTGTCGAGATCCAGATCCAGTACACGAGCCATATATTTGGCGACATCCGTGTTATCAATCACACCGAATGGACGGTCATTGTTCGGAGCATACGTGTACAGCACAACATCTCCACCTGTATGACCACCGGTTGTCCAGCCAATCCCTGCACGTTTGCTGATCATTGGACCGATTGCATAGTTAAGACTGCCCGGCTCGGCCGCTTTAATGGTGGCAATCTCCTCGGAAGTCAGGTCCGTAATGCCATAGTACTGTTTCATCACTGCTTTGATGTTTGTGCGCTTGGCATTCAGCTTCGCTTCAACGCCCTCGCCTGTCAGCTTGGCCTTTTTCAAAGGTCCGATAAATGTGGACAATGGCTCTTTGTCATAAGTGCCGGAAGTTGCGTTGTTACCAATGGTGAGTCCACCATTACCGTGGTCCGTAACAGCCACAACGGCCGTCTCTCCATCGCCTTTGGCAAAATCCATGGCTACTTTTACGGCATCGTCAAAAGCCAGCACGTCACTGATAATACCAATCGGATCATTGGCATGAGCTGCCCAGTCCACTTTACTGCCTTCGACCATCAGGAAAAAGCCGTCTTTGTCTTTGGACAGTACTTCAATGGCTTTGGATGTCATCTCGGCAAGGCTTGGCTGCTTCGCAGGATCACGGTCCATATTATAAGCCATGCCTGCGGGTGCAAACATACCCCACAGTTTGTTCGAATCGGATGCTTTCATTGCAGCTGGTGTAGTGACGTAATCGTAACCCAGTGCCTTAATGGACGAAATCAGATTCTCGCCGTCTTTACGTCCGGCTGGCTCAAGATATTTGCTACCTCCACCCAACACAACATCCATGCCATTGTAGACTTGTTGTTTGCTGAGTGCATCGTAGTTTTTACGGTCCGGATAGTGAGAGGAGAAGTCTGCTGGCGTAGCGTGCATAATCTCGGATGTAGCGATAATGCCGGTTGCTTTACCCGCCAGTTTGGAAGCTTCCAGTACGGAAGCAACCGGTTTTCTTTCGTCTCCAGGCGCAATAGCCTTCTGTCCAGGCATGGTAGCCTTGTCCGGCAGTACACCGACAAATCCGGTATGAGATTTATAACCTGTTGCAAAAGCAGTTCCGGCAGGAGCCGAGTCGGCAATCGGCGCATCGGCGGAGTGTGTCCGAACCATGCCGCTTGCCATGGAGTCCAGTGTCAAGGATGAGCCCTTATACCAACGAGCCAGAGCGGTAGCATCGTTAGCCATACCGTCAGGAATCAGAATAATGACATTTTTAATCGGTGATGCAGATGTCGTTGAGGTGGTGTCTTCCACAGCCCACGCTGCACTGCTACCTCCGAGTGTAGCTGTAACAATTGTTGTCACCGCGAGCATCATTTTGGCTGCACGGACATTAAACCGGTTTAACATGAATGCATCCTCCTAGAATATATGTATAGTTTGGTATCCCTAACCAAGTGTATACAACAATTGCTAAACTAACGTATGAAATGGGTTAACTATATGTAAAATTTACGATTAGTGAAGGATGCTGGAATTCAGGTGAACTGGACAACGTGAGGAGTCGACGATTTTAGAGACAGTTCAAAGATCATATAGTGACGATAAAAAAGATATTGCGAACGCTTACATTGTGTGCTAACATCACCATAACAACAGGATTGTAACCGTGTTTAGGGCAATGCCTGTGTCAGTTCATTCGTTGGTTCTTTGTTCATCAAACGATTGATTGCGTTTACATTTTCATATGGAATGAACCTCATTCCTCAGGGTTGTTACTGATTGCAGGCAAAACCTGAATTGAGGGCAGTAGACCACGCTAAAGCGATGTCTGTTTGCCTTCGGTTCAGGTTTTTTTATATAAAAAAATGCCTGATGGCATGACCGCAAGCGCCGTAGCAGATATTTCGAACAGAAAGGAGCGCAGCAGATTTAATTTTTCATAAATAGAGATATAGACTCATCCAGACATTGGAATACTGATTCTTAGATACGCATCCAAATGGACATTCCGATGAACTTATCCCATCACACACTATTCGACAGCGAGGAGATTTATGACATGAAAACCATTAAACGTTCGATTGCAGTGGCAACAATTCTGGGGTTATGTGTAACCGCTCTACCAGCTTATGCAGCAGGCAATACAGGACCTTCTTCTTCAGCAGCGATGGACAAGCTGATCCAGTCCGAGCTTATTCGCGGCAGCGGTCAAGGTGTTAATGCAGCTTATCTGAACAAAAAGGCTACACGCATTCAGGCCGCAATACTTTACTTGCGTTTGTCCGGATTGGAGAAAGAAGCACTCGCTTATCAGGGATCGGAAACGTATGACGATGCGGCTAAGGCAGGCAAAGTATTACAACCGGTCGTTGGTTACTTGAAGCAGCATCCGTATGTGTCTGAGATCGTAACAGGAACGGAGAAGTTTGAACCTAATGCACCGCTTACAGCGGAAGGGTATGCCGAAATGCTGCTGAAGGTGCTTGGATATGAAGCGGGTTCGGATTATGAGCAGGGAGCGGCTTCCACTTATGCGGCTGGGAAAGGAATCAAGGCGCTACAAGGGAAGGGCGAGAGTCAACTTACCAATCGCCTGATGGCAGAGGCAACCGCACAGGCTTTGCAGATACAGCTCAAGAATGGCAGTGGAACTTTGGAGCAGAACTGGTTGAAACATAAAGAAGCTGGAGCGTTCCAACCTCAAACGGTGCAACAGACCAAGTATGGCGCGATTGATGGCAAAACCTATGAGCAATATGACACGCTCGGTTGGCTCGGTGTTCCTTACGCGAAACCGCCAGTAGGTGAACTGCGCTGGAAAGCCCCGCAAGAACCGGAATCATGGACAGGAACGAGATCGGCTAAGGAATTTGCAGCGAACAGCTTGCAGATCTCCGGCAAGACGACAGCGGGAAGCGAGGATTCGCTGTATCTCAATATTTGGCGTCCCGACACAACCAGTTCGAAACTTCCGGTTATGGTGTTCCTGCACGGCGGCGGGAATATGACCGGATCAGGCAAAGATTTTCAAGGTGAACAGCTTGCACGGAGTACCAACAGCATTATCATCTCAGTGAATTACCGTTTGGGAGCCCTTGGATTCTTCGAAAATGCAGCGCTGAAAACAGGGAATGCCCTGGATGACTCAGGTAACTATGGTCTGCTTGACGCATTCCGTGCATTGGAGTGGGTGCAGGATAATATCGAAGGGTTTGGCGGAGATACAGGCAATGTTACATTAGCCGGACAATCTGCTGGTGCACGTGATGTGCTGGCAACTCTGATCTCGCCACTTAGCAAAGGACTGTATCAAAAAGCAGTTGCTTTCAGCGGAGGATTGACGACAGCATCACCGGAAGAAGGCGAGCAAAAATCCGAGGATGTACTTGTGAAGCTACTCGTGCAAGAGGGAAAAGCGGCTAACGCAGAAGAAGCAAAAGCATGGATTGGCAAACAATCTCAGGCACAGCTGGAGAGTTACCTGCGTGCACTGCCTGCGGACAAGTTGGTCACAGCGTTTGGTGCAACGGCAATCCGTATGGACCCATTCCCGCATCTGTTCCGTGATGGCACAGTGATTCCAAAAGAAGGATTTGACGCCATCAATAATGGCAGTTATAAAAAAGTTCCTGTATTGCTCGGCAGCCTGGAAACGGAGTTCTCCGGTTTTGCCTTCGGTGATCCAAACTTCTCTCCATCCATCACGGATGAGACGCTGTTTACTGATAAAACCAAGGCGGAACAATATGCTGCTGCGTTGAAATATGGTAGCGAAGCTTATGCAGGCTTTAATGCAGAGCGTGTAGCGGAACAATTGACCAGTGAAGCAGGTCAGCCACCGGTATATGCGTATCGTTTTGCATGGGGCACACAACCTGGGGTCATCTCTGAGCGTTTGCTCACACTACTGGGCGCACCACATGGTGCGGATATGGACTTCTACACAGGACACGCAGACGGAATTGCTGCCTACTTCCCTGATGGGTACTTTAGCGATACAAACAAACCAGGACGTGATCAGTTATCCGCCGCGATGGCAGCATATTTGAAGCAGTTCCTGTACACAGGCAATCCAGGTACGGGTGGATCACCTGATCTGGCGGCATGGACACCTTGGACGAAAGATGCTCAAGCCCCAATCATGCGTCTGGATGCTAGCAATACAACGGCAGAGATTGGCATGTCCACACAATATAATCAAGGCAAAGACGCCGTTATGGCAAAGATGAAAAAAGAATTGCCTGAAGAAACGTACAAACTGTTGACGGAAAAAGTGTTCGCAGGTCGTTTCTTCTGGGAATAAGGATTACCGGATAGGAAGGTATATATAGATAAATTGAAAGCCAAGGGAGCATGCTCTCTTGGCTTTTTGTACTGTTCGTTATGCTTAATTATGGTATTCTTGTAAATATAAATTAATATGATATGGGAAAGGGGAAAACTTACATTATGGATGGAGTTAGTAATTTTGGTATTGCTGGGATTATAACGCTATTAATTTTCTTTATTATGATTGGTCTTGTATTATATCTGGTTTTCTATCTTGTGATGAAGAGGTCTGGCGTCAAAGAGGAAGTATCCGCATTAAGGATGGAAGTACGAGTGTTACAAGAGGAAGTAGAGCGGAACAGGCGGGAATTGGAAAATATAAAGTCTCGCTAACTTTTCGAACCACTAGTTGTGTGTATGCGGAATGGTGTGGGTACAACAGGATGGGAGGATAGGGGCTCTTCGCCCCTTCCTGCTCAATACAACGTGACAATGCTCATTTCAGCCTTTACATACCAAGGGTGCTCGAACTATTTCTTGGCAAAAAAACTAATTGTTCCCGTGCTTTCATCTGCACTCACAAACAGGCTGCGTCCGTTAACACGATGAATTCCCTCTGGTGATTCTCCGGCTGTAGGAATCAGACCCAGGTAGTCCGGATTGACCGGATCAGCAAGATCAAAGAACAAAATGGCATCTGCCCGTTCGGAAGCTACCGCGGCATATGTTGTGCCGTCTACAGTAGCAACGGTCAGATTCTCCACTTCACTTCCCTTGTTGGGACTGCGATCATCGGGATACAAGCCGACCATAGCTGTTGCCTCGTCAATGAGGTTCTGGCTATCGTACATCCGCTTGCCTTGCAGATCCCAGACAGCGATATTACGTCCGCCTGCTTTTACACCATCCTCAAATTCATTCTTGCCCAAATCCCCTTCGTTAGCTGTCAGCAGGTATTTGCCATCTGCCGAGAAAGCAATCCCATCCGGTTCATAACGAGCGGTCAACGTCTCTTTAAACTGAACGATACCATCATCTTTCAGATCTGCTTGATGTGAAGTGGTACCCAGAGCGAAGATTGAGCTGATTTTTTTTGTCTCCAGATCTACAATGGCAACGACATTGTTTTCCTGTAGCGTGATGGCGGCTGTTTTACTATCTGGACTAATGGCAACATACTCTGGTTGTGGATCATGCGGATAGATGGCGCCTTCTACATTTTCGAGAGATACTGGCAAGTTGGTGATTTCACCCTCCAATACATTCCCTTCAGCAAAAGACACAACCATAATACTACCCGGACGTTTGGTGTTGGCATAGTCAATTTCATCGGCAGCTTTATTCAACTCTTCATCCTCTATCGCGATCACCGCATGCAGACCGTCAGGTGACAGTGCAATCGAGTCAGGACCAATGCCCAGTTCATACGTTTTGACGGTTTTGTAGGTTGTCAGATCCACAATGGCAAGCAACCCTTTGTTTGCTTCGCTGTCTGTATCCCCTGTACGAATAACAGCAAGACCGTATTTACCATCTTTGGACACGGTTACGCTTGTAACTTCAGCTTTGGCGGAGAGGTCATGGAAGCTGACCGTCTTTAATACGTTGATGTTTTTCAAGTCAGCAATGTCCAGTACGGCAATGCTGCCATTGTCTGCTTCGGTTACGAGCAGGCGCTGTCCATCTGGCGTAGAGGCTGATATTTCCGCTTTGCCACCAGGCATCTGAAACGATGCGGTCTGTTCAAAACCGGTTTTATTTTGTTTCAGGATCAGTTGATCCGTAATTAATTTTAGCGTTTGTGAAGATACATACGTTGTACCTTTGGTGATGTAGCTTTTACTGTCCAAAGGGGTTTTCACACCGTTGATGGTGGCTGAAGACGTCCCTACAGGAAGTTGTACTTTAGTATCTGCGATCTGGATATCAACACTGCGACTGCTTCCGTTCCATGTGACCGTACCCTGCATATTTTGGATGGCTGTGCGCAGTACGACATGATCGTTGGCGGGTTTAGTTGCGTCAGCGGCATGAATCATGGATGTGTAACTGGTTGTTCCTGCGCTAAGAATGGCTGTCATCGACAGAACGGCGAGCCATTGATTTCTCTTTTTCAATGTTCCAGATCCCCTTTATCGTTTCGTGTGTAATGAGTTGTACAATTGTTTTAGTATAGGGAGCTAATGTTAAGGTGAGGTAAGAGAAGTCTGCGATTTGTGTAAAAGGTTAGATAAGAGATATTTTTCCAAATTGGATATGTAAGTTAGCGTATAAAATGATGTTGCCACATGAAGAAAAAAGCAGACGTGAGCCTTCATATATATAGGACTGGTCGAACGGGCGAAAATACGCTAGAATTATAATTGAGAATCATTATCAATTAATTTAGGCTTTTTTACTGACAAGTCTGATCAAGATATAGGCGAGGTGAATACCCATGCGCACGGATGATGCATTAGGCGTAGTATATCAGCATTACCTGACCCAGGAGCCTTACAGTCAGCAAGATGAACATACGTATCTGCTCTCTCCCAAGGCGGGAAGTGGCAATATTAAAAGAGTAACGACATACAGTGGCATTGAGATTTTATATTCCCAGGTTGAATATCATCAGCCGTATCCAACGTATTTTGCATCCGAAACGCCCATTGTGGAATTGCAATTTGCCTTGTCAGGAGAGCGAAATGTGGATATATCCGGTCAGGACTATTCATTATCGATAGGGCAAGGGGCCCTTATTTTTATGCATGATTTCAAAGCGTGGTTTCATCCTCCGGCAAGGGAGCTGTATACGTCCTTTTCGCTGGGGATTCCGGTTTCTCTGTTCAATTATGCTGCGGCGCAACTGGGCAGTTTCAAGTCGATTGCGTTTAATCAGGTGTTAGGGCGAAAAGTGTTTAAGCCAATTGTATTTCAATTGGATAATCGGATACGAACGATGATCGACAGTTTGATTGTGGAATTAAACAACAGTTATCGATCCTCCTTAATGATGGAAGCGACAGCCTTGGAGATCTTGAATCGATTTATGATCCAATTGTTTGATCTGGCGCCAATTCCCGCGGGATTCTCCAGAGAGGACATCCGGAAGTTACATACGGCACGGGAGATTATGGAGGCTAGTATGGTAGATCCTCCATCTTTGCTAGCATTGTCCAGACAAGTAGGTCTTAACGATTTTAAATTAAAAAAAGGATTCAAGGCCCTTTTTGGAAGCACGGTGTTCGAATATTTGCGTCAGGTTCGTCTCGACAACGCCATGAAGTTGCTGCGCAATCAGGATAACAACGTCACCGAGGCCGCGATTGCGGTCGGTTACAGCAATGTCAGTGCCTTTTCGCAGCAATTTTATCGCAAATTCGGCGTGAAGCCCTCAGAGATGAAAAAGATTTATTAAACAAGATGAACAGAAACATTACACGAGAACGAAGAGTGCAGAACCAGTCTGGAGAAGCGGAGCGTTCGCCTTTATCAACGGATTTCTCCCTTTAATAGAAGGGGATCACGGAAATACGATGATAACAGCGATCGGAAGATGGTACTGTAATCGTAGTGGTCTGGCGTAAAGTTTTAAGGGTTCATCTTTTTTTTAAAAGATTAATAAATCCGTCCTGCCGTGAATTGTTCCGTATAGAGGCAGTGGGGATTCTCTCAGCCTTGTATACTCCAGGTACAGTGGATACTGTACTGAAATATAGAGGAGTGTATAAGCATGAACAGAATCAGAGGAAGTATTTTTTTTAGCGTATTCGCAGCCATGTTGGGTCTGATGCTGATTGCACCCATTATGCCACCGCTTATTCGGGAGTTAGGCATGAAAGAAAGCCATTCCGGTCTTATTATTTCGCTGGGGTCCATTATGATGGCTGTTATGGCTCCGGTATGGGGCAGATTCAGTGATCTGAAGGGCAGAAAACCCGTCATATTGATTGGATTCATAGGTATGGCTGTTAGCTGTGCGTTATTTGCTATGGCATTGTATGGAGGATTGAATGCATGGATCGGAGGAGGCGTATTGCTTACCCTTCTGATTGTGACGCGCAGTCTGATCGGCATGTTTATTCCGGCCGTTCTCTCTTCTGCCCAGGCCTATATGGGTGATGTGACAGAAGGGAAGGAGCGGGCAAGCGGGATGGCCATGATCAGCGCTGCGAATGGACTTGGCCTTGTATTTGGACCCGCCATTGCAGGAGCATTTACTATCATCGGTCTGCTGTGGCCTCTTTATTTTGGCATTTTTATAGCGATCGCTGCATTTATTATCGCTTTGTTATTAATTCCAGCAGCCAAACCGGTCATTCAGGCAAAGCCGCCTAAAGTCAACCCGTTTCAACGTGGATTACGAATGTATCTTGCTGCGGGTTTGGTTACGATGATTGGCATCATGACATTGCAAGTTGTCGGGGGATTTTATTTTCAGGATCAACTGGCTCTATCACCAGCCGCGACGGCCCAAATGGTTTCGTTTGGACTCATGTTCTCTGGAGCAGCCATGTTGATCATGCAGGTCATTCAGATGAAATGGTTGAAATGGCAGCCACGTCCAATGATTATGCTCGGGTCCCTTTTCTTGATCGCAAGTATGATCCTGTTTCTGGTCTTCAATGTGTTACCCATGTATTATTTCTCATTCTTCCTGTTCGGCATGGGTTCGGGTCTGATGATGCCGGGGTTCATGGCAGGTGCTTCGCTCGCGGTCAGCAAAGAACAGCAGGGAGGTGCGGCAGGGTTGGTAGCAGCGATTCAAGGGATATCTGCCGTCATTACTCCGTTACTTACAACGACACTCTACCAGGTGGATAGACATATTCCATTTATGTTCGTAGCTGTTCTGGTCGTCTTGCTGGCAATCATGATGCTGGGAATGCGGAAAAATGAATCCAATACTGTAGCGGACGCCATTCATTCGGTATAGTCAGAAAAAGTCAGAAGGTCAAAAAAGGTCAAAACGAAAGAAAAAAGGATCTATTTTAAAATAGTGAACTAAGGTGTAAGATAATCGTTTTATTTCGACTTTTACGGACTTTGAGCCTGATTTGCGCTGGTATTATAATAATCCATGTAAGCAACAACAATACACCAACCACACAAAAGGAGCTGATTTTCATGTTTGATCTGATTCCGTTTCGTAAACGAAATGAAGACCCATTCGGACACATGTTGAAATCCTTCAATGACATGGTTGAGACCTCATTCCTCTCCCCTTTTGGAACTGGCTCCCAGCCATTTCGGACCGACATTCGTGAAGAAGTAGACAAATATTCGGTTGAAGCCGAGCTGCCGGGCATCGCCAAAGAGGATATAGACATTCAGGTTCAAGGTAATGAATTGATTATTCGTGCCAAACGCAATGATGTGGTGGAGCAGAAGGATGACTCCAATCGCATCATTCGGCAGGAACGCCGATCCGGTGAATTTATCCGACGTTTCTATGTTGATCATATTGATGAGGAGCACATTAAGGCCAAATTGGAAGAAGGTGTGCTGAAGCTCGAGATTCCGAAACGTCCTGGTGATGATCAATCTCGCAGACGCATTCAGATTGACTAATACACAGTGGAAAAAAATAGTTTCCTAACATGGTGAAAAGCATGCAGGAGACATCCATAAGGATGTTTTCTGCATGCTTTTTTTCATATGAATTGGACGATACACAACTGACTATCCATTGTGCTGGTTCCGAGTTATTTCTCTGCTGCTGCTTGCATCAGGGCATATATCTTACGTGTGGTATTCACGTTTCTTACGGTCATATAAGCATAGACTTTGGACCCCACAAGCTTGTTCATGCCACTTTTGGATGCATCTTCTCTGCTGACTGAATACAAAATGGCTCCGGGAACATAGATCAGTGTGCCGATTTCCGGTTTGATGGGCAGCTGGTCCAGCACGGTGGGCTCATTGATCTCGTCCCAGAGGAACATCACATCACTTTTGGCGGTGTCATCATTAACCCATTCTTCTGGCAGTGCCTGAATAACGCATTGAACTTCATCCATATTCCGCACCATTACCTTGATCTGTAAGCCAAAATCAGCGGCGATGGCCTGTTCTAACAAAAGGGATATCTCCCTATTTGCATCGGCACGTTCCTGATGATCGGCAAAAATAATATTGCCAGAGTTGATATAGGTAACGACGTCCAGCATGCCTGCTTGTTCAAACGTTTCTTTCAGCTGCTTCATATTGATTTTATTGTTCCCGCCTACATTAATGCCCCGCAACAAGGCTACATAGTTCATAGGGATGCCCCTCCAATTCCTTCAATTTACTGTTTTAACAAAAGGACAGATACTCGAACAGATGTGCAGTATACTCTTCTCCCAATAGATCCTGCAATAAAGGTTCAACTTGCTCCAGATACTCGGGCTTGGTTTCATAGGTTTCCTCATCTTTTACTTCTCCGGCATAGGTGCGCGCCGCTTCAATCAGGATGGCTAGTGCACTGAAAAAGTCTGACAGCGAATCAGCAACACGGTTTGGTTCTCCCCCTGTAAAAGCCGCATATACAGGAGAGTTCGGCGATTCAGTATCTACAATTAACGGATCATCGTTAAAGTTTGCGATGACGACGTGATTTTTTGGCCAAGTGGAGGACTCCTCATAAGGTTCATTCATGCCAATCCAGCGGAACCCCAGTTGCTGACGAAGCAGATGTTCAGGTGCCACAAAGGAAATAGTTGCGGCATCACCGATCTCGACGGCGGCATTTTTCATTTTGAGTGTACCTTCCGCATCCGCATCCATCATTTCATAATGACTGTACAGATACTGAAGTTCTGGAGAAAGAGGTATTCGTGTATCCACTTCCGGCTGGTGATGTTGTTCGCGTGGACGCAGATCATGATTTTGGAAAAGTCCATAAGATTCATTATATAAATCCTGCTGTTCCACCAAACGGCTCAAGGCCGCATCCAGTTGTTGCATGATGTCTGAGTCCTCCTAATAACATTGATATAATAACAGGCCGATTCGTTTGATTCTTGGCTATAAGCATTATACTATATCAAAGATAAATTCAAAAAAACATTTGAATACGTTTACATTCATGAGTGGACATGATATACTTTCACTCAATTAAGGATTGTTACTGCTTCGGGCAGGCAAAACCTGAACATCACTATTCGTGGACTTTGTTCCATTCATATTGTTGTTCGGGTTTTTTTGCATTGATCCCAACCCAACTAACGTCACGCTGTACAGAAGAAAGGGGAGCATTATAACAAGAGAAAATGGTTTAATATTTTTGCCGCAGGTTGTCTCAGTGTAATCCTGGTGATTAGTGGATGCGCATCCAAAGCGCCAGAAACCGCAAGTGACACACCGAATCAGCCGACAGAACAGACAGAGAATGAAACCCAGGAACCTGCAAACAACCAAACTGCCAAAGGCAGAACAGTGATTACAACCGACGGTGAAGTGGATGATATGAACTCGGTCATTCGTTTTCTCTTGTATTCGAATGAGATGGACCTCGCCGGAATTGTACTAACCAGTTCGGTGTATCATTATGCTGGAGACGAGGAAGCGGGGATCAAACCGTTCCGGTGGACAGGCACACAGTGGGTATACGACATGATCGATGCCTATGGCGAGATATATCCCAACTTGTCCAAACATGCGGAGGGCTATCCGGAGCCAGAACAGCTTCGAGCGATGACCAAGATCGGTAATATTTCCGATAAAGGGGAGATGGAGAAGGAAACCGAAGGTTCCGAGTTCCTCGAAACTCTTTTCCTCGACGATGACTCCCGTGATCTGATTGTTCAGACCTGGGGTGGCACCAATACCACAGCCCGAGCGCTGAAATCGATTGAGGAACAGTACAAGGACACGGCTGAGTGGGAAACGATTCGCAAAAAAGTCAGTGACAAACTGGTCCTGTACATCATCCTCGATCAGGATGACAGCTACAACGAATACATTGCGAAGAATTGGCCGGATATCCGCATTCTCAACGACCAATCGAATTTCTGGCATTTTGCCTATGCATGGAAGATGCATGCCGAAGAAGTGAACAGTAAACTTCATGGCGACTGGATGGTCAAGAATATTTTGAATGGACATGGCAAGCTGATGGATATGTATGCATCGATGGGTGATGGCAAAATGATCGAAGGCGAACTGGCCGAAGAACAGCGGGGAAGTGCTGAATATCTCAAGAACAATCCACAATATGACAAGTACGATTTTATATCCGAGGGTGATTCCCCATCCTTCTTTTATCTAGTCGATAATGGGCTGCGCAGTATGGAAGACCCTTCCTACGGCGGTTGGGGTGGACGCTTTGGCGTCGTGAACGACAAGCTGTTTAGAAACAATGTGCTTGATTACGATCCCTATACGAAACGGTATGAAGCCGAGTACTCTTTGATGAGATGGTTTGACGATATCCAGGATGATTTTGCAGCACGTGCAGATTGGGCAGTTGCAGACACTTACGAAGGTGCCAACCATAATCCGTCATTAACGATTAAAGAAGGGTTGGATCTGAGTGTTAGTCCTGGGGAGGAAGTTACTCTTCACGCGGAAGGCACAGACCCGGATGGAGATCAACTGACGTATACGTGGTGGAGATATTTCGAAGCGGACACATATGAGGATTCCAAAGTAGAACAGAGCAAAGTTCAGCCAGAAATGGCGGGTGACCTGTTGCTGGGTTTACATCGTGAACTTGCCAAGGATGAGCAGGTGGATACGATAAAATTGCAGGGCAGTGATACTGAAACGGTGACACTCTCCGTTCCTGACGATGCCAAATCGGGTGATACCATTCATATCGTTGCCGAAGTACAGGATGATGGAGAGCATCAGTTGAAGCATTATCAACGTGTGATCTTAACCGTGAAATAAGGAATAGAGGGGCTGTCCCAAAAGTCATCAACATGGCTGGCGGGATGCCCCTCTTATTGGTATAGTCTCATCGTAATCGATCCGTTAACGTTGGATGCCTGACCAGAAGACATTCCAGGTGATCGCCAAAGCTTGTTCATAGGATTGCCGTGTCTCATACACGAGCTGTACATCCAATCCATCCATCACGGTGACAAAAGCTACGGTGGCTTCTTCTGGACTCAGGCGTATATCGGAATGTCTGGTAAATACGGCTGCCAGCTCTTCCTTCAGTGTCCCGAGGTACGTTCGATACTGGGCCAGTACAAAATCATGCACCTCCAGTGGTGTGATAAAGGACAGGATATACATAAAAGCGACGTTTGGATGAGTTAGAAAGCGATTTTTGTGTTCATGCAAAAAGGCATATAACTGCTGATCCAGAGTTTGGGTAACAGACTTACTGAAAAATTGGCGTACAAACTGTTGTTCCTCCTGCACAACTTCCTCATATAACTCCAGCAATAACTCTTTTTTGGATGAATAATGATAAGCCAGAGATTGCTTGCGGATGCCTGCCTCTTCGGCAATCTGCGCCATCTTGGTCCCCTCGTAACCCAGACGATTAAAATGTTGAATGGCAATTTCCTTGATTCGTTTTTTACTCAATGTCTACCTCCAGTTGGCGAGCTGTATACCTCTGCTGTTTTTGGGAGTATACCAAATATAACAAGATATATACCACAAAAATGCCTATAGAGATAGCATACACCACCGTATAGGAAAATGCAGAAGCCACCACGCCCAGAATCAACGAACCACCACCAATTCCGAGGTCAAAGAAGTTAAAGAAGGAAGCCATCGCACTTTCGTGCTCATGTTCTTCTACAAGATTCACACACCAGGTCTGAATCGCCGGGAATATGGCACCAAAACCAAAGCCGTATAACGCACCGGCGATCAGGAATTGCACATCACTCTGGGCGATAATCAGAACCAGTAGCCCCGCGATTGCAAACACGGCAGAAGGTAACAACACGGAACCTGGTCCCCATCGATCAAACATTTTCCCCGAGAACAGTCGAACGGCGAAGCTGGCAATGGCGACGATGAAGAAAAACCAGGCTATATTCTCAAACCCTCTTTCCGCAGCGAATAAAGCCACAAAGGACATGATCGAACCGGCTGCAATACCAACGAGCATAATGAGAAGGGAAGGGAAGAGTACCTTCTTTTCAATCAGTTTCACCGAAGGGACATGAGTTTGCAGGGACTCGCTACTACCTCCTGTTTTCGGCTTTCTGGATACAAACACTGTCATCAGGAGAGCTAACAGCAAAATGCACATACCTCCCATAAACAGGCTCTGGTAGTCGTACCTAAACAACAAGCTTGTTCCAATCAATGGACCGATGGATATAGCGACCGTCTCCCCTACGCCGAAATACCCCATACCTTCTCCCCGGCGATCTCTTGGTATGTTTTCAGTGGCAATCGTTGCAAAATATGTCGTTGCCAAACCAAATCCGAATCCGTGGATTACTCGAAATACAAGAATCATCCAAATACCTGACGATAGGTAGTATGCGCCTGTCATTAATGCACAGATAGTGATACCGATAATTAACAGAACCTTTTTATCTATTCGAGCTGCCAAAACCGAAGTGAAGGGTCGAATCAAGATGGCGGAAAACATAAATACGCCGGTAACAAGCCCGATTTGGGAGGCTTCGCCACCAAGACTTGAGACAAACAAAGGCAAGGTGGGAAGCAACATCTCAAAGGCCATAAACAATAATGCGTTGGCTAACATGATAAATAGGAATGATCTACCCCAGAGTTGCTGAGGAGTTGGGCTGTGTGTTGAAGTAATCATGGTTTTCCTCCGTAATGTTGATCTCTGTCGCGCGACATGTTGAACCGATTTTAACTGACGATCGTCAGATTGTAAAGTGCGTATTCAGAGCAGGGTTCATGATTTTTTGGTAGGTGAGAGAAGTTATTAATAATTTTTAAACCATATCCCAACATTTTCCGATATAATAATCAGATCAAATGATTCGAGAGAGTACTACCTCAGAGAGGTGATATGAAATGACGATTGATGTGCTTGTTAGAAATAATGTTAAAGTGCTTGGCTCGGGTAGCCAAACGATTGTATTTGCGCATGGATTTGGATGTGATCAGGACATGTGGCGTTACATCGTCCCTGCTTTTAGCGAAAACTATCGTGTAATTTTGTTTGATTATGTTGGATCTGGCGAATCTCAAATCAACTATTATGATGCTGTTAAATATAACAACCTTGAAGGGTACGCCCAGGATGTGCTGGAAATTATGGAAGCACTTGAATTAAGAGATAGCATATTTGTCGGTCATTCTGTCAGCAGTATGATCGGCATGCTGGCATCCATTCAGAACCCCAAATATTTCCAACAGATTGTCATGTTGGGGCCTTCCCCACGTTATGTGAATGATCTTCCAAGTTATTATGGAGGTTTTGATCGGAATGATATCGATGAATTGCTTGAGATGATGCAGATTAATTTTATAGGCTGGGCAAGTTATCTGGCACCGATTGTGATGAACAATCCGGAACGGAAAGATCTGGCGGAAGAGTTGGAGAAAAGCTTCTGTTCCAGAGATCCGCATATTGCGAGACAATTTGCCGAAGTGACGTTTTTATCTGACTGTCGTATTGATCTGGATCAGGCAACTGTACCAACGTTGATTCTTCAGTGTTCCGAGGACAGTATTGCCCCGGTTGAAGTAGGGGATTATTTACACGCTCATCTGAAGAATAGCAGGTTGCAACAGATGACGGCCAAGGGACATTATCCACATCTAAGTCAACCGGAAGAAACGATCCGAATGATTAAGGATTATTTGACGAGCGCATAAAATTCGGAAGAAAGGCTGTTATTGATGGATACCCAACTAGATTCAGCGCCCTGTGGATACTTCTCTATCTCTGATTCGGGCGTCGTACAGTCGATGAATCAAACGTTGCTTACGATGCTTGGATATGAACGCGATGAGCTCATAGGGCAACATATTGAATCCACCATGTCGGTGAGCAACAAGGTGTTTTTCCATACGTATTTCTATCCCTACATCCAGTTATATGGACATGTGGACGAGATGTACTTTAGTTTCCGTACCCGTGATCAGCAGGCTGTTCCTGTTCTGCTTAACGGTGTTCGCCAGACCCGTAACGGGGGAAACGTGGTAGATTGTGTCGTTGTAGTCATGCGTAAGCGAATCGAACATGAGAAGGATATTTTGCATACCAAGACGAAGCTACAGGAGCTATATCAAGCGACGCAAGAAGCGAACAAGGAGCTTGAACGACTGCATGAGGAATATAAAATTAAAGAGCAGGCGTTAATCAAAGTGAATGATCAGTTGGAGACACTGGCCTCCACCGATTTGTTGACAGGATTGAAGAACCGCAGGTTTTTCCAGGAGAAAATGGCTGAGAAACTATTGCTATTCCAGGAGAAACAACGTTATTTCTCTCTTCTGGTTGTGGACATTGATCATTTCAAAAGCGTTAATGATACGTACGGACATCCGATCGGAGATTTGGTGCTCGGCAATCTCGCGGGGCTGCTGCAATCGGTATCACGAGGTACGGATGTGGTGGCACGATACGGCGGAGAGGAATTTGTCATCATTCTTTCGGATTGTGAAGAGGAGCAAGCGAGTGGCATCGCAGAGGAATATCGTTCACAGGTTGCTTCTGCTGACTGGGGTGAATATAACATTACTGTGAGTATCGGTGCGGCCACTGTAGTAGAGGAAGATACGGAAAAATCCTTGTTCCAAAGAGCGGACAACGCCCTGTATGCCTCCAAAACCGGAGGACGAAACCGGGTGACACATGCAGCTCAGATGGTAAGAAGTTAAGAATTGGTTTAAGTCAAAAGAAAGCAAAAAGGAGCCTGTGCATGATGAGGGAGATGATCCCGCATGCACAAGCTCCTTTTATTTGTGTGAAACAGATTGACTAAGTTGAGATGGCAGACTTAGGGTTAATTTACCGTGGTGCAAGATAACCATACGCCTTCGCCGGAGAGTTCGCCTGAGGACGAAAATCTTCGCTCGGTTCATCCATAAATGCCGGGTTCACATATATGGAGTGGGCATCATTGCCAGATCCCTTGATGTAGGCAGCGATGCCGGAGTAGGCTTTATTTTTCCAAACCCACAGGGCATCTTCCTGCTCACCTGGTGAGTAATAGACATTATGGTCAAACACATTGCCGGTATTGCTAGTATATTCGTTGTATATCAGTACTTCCGAGCTGCCCGATACGAGAATGTTACGCATGAACGTATTGTTCTTTGTCCGTGACTGCATGAATAACTGTCCATTGCCTGCATTCAGGGTATCATTCCCCACAATTGTATTGTACATAATCTTGCTATCCTCGGTAGCTCCTCGTTCCTCGTCATAACCTCCCATGGCAATGCCCGTCAATCTGTTGGAATAAATCAGGTTATCACGCACGGTAATATTGCTGGTTGAACGTCCGGCATGCTCTGAGGCAATCTCAATTCCGATATCGCTCCGATATACCCGGTTCTGGTCGATGATATGATCTTTCCCGCCATCTACATAGATGCCACCGGCCGAGTTGGTATCATTGGGCAGATCTGTACCGTAGGAGGGATTGTTATTGGACGTAATATCGTATACTTCGTTGCCTCGTACAATGCCGTTCCGGGCCTGATCGTATGTATCATCCTCGGATGTACCCTCGTACCCGATCAGATCAATACCAATATTGTCGGAATCATGGATGATATTGTCCTGTATGGCAAAGGTATCAACATTACCGTTAACTGCGAGTGACTCACTTGAACCAAGTGTAAGATCATACAATTCATTATCCTTGATGATGATATCGCGTAAAGCTTGAGGGTGCTCTGTGCCATAAATGGCAATCCCGTGGGCATCCCTGCCCCGCAAATCGGAACCTTCAGGAGGTGCATAACTAGCAATCGCGTGTATGGTGTTGCCTAACAGCTGAATATGCTCACCTGCTCCGTGGACATAGATCCCGGTTGGAACTTGGCCCCCGAGTGTGGTCGTGAAGTTACGAATTTCGAGATTCTGAATCGTGATATAACTGGCATTTTCAATTTCAATTAACCCTTCAATGCCCCGAACAGATAAACCTTTACCATCAATGATAACCTGCTCCTGAGGATAACTTGAAAATAGGGTTGGATTAGCGGAAGAATTACCGCTCCGGGTGATTTTGACTTTCTGATGATAGACACCTTCACGCAAATAGATCATGCTTCCTGGCGAAGCATGGTCGGCTGCGTGCTGCAACGTTTTCCACGGAGATTGAATGGTTCCTTTATTCGAGTCGTTTCCTTGGGGTGATATGTAATGGATGACCTGGGGATCAGACTTTTGAACAGAAACGGGTTCCTTCATGGCAGATGTATGATTCTGACAACCGGATACGAGCACCATCAGAATCGGAATCATAAGTATAACTACGCGAATCAAATCGTTTCCCCCTTGAATTTAGCTTTGAAGATAGATTATAGCAGATTTGAACGGGTTAATAACCCATGATATGCTCTTATAAAATCAGCGAGGAGACTGCTCATGAATACATTAACGATAGCTGAATTAGTAGATCGGGAGAATCACGCATGGGAAGAACTCAAGGAACTCCTGGCTAGTGGGCAAAATACATATGTGTATGTTCCAGCAAAACAAGAGGCTGGAGAGGATACCCTCTATCGTCTGCAAATAAGCACCAAATCCTATTTGGGGGCTGTTGCTTATGAGACAGAAGGTATTGTACTGGACCATGGCTGGATCACGCTGCTTGGTGCGGGTGGTGACAGTACATCTGGGAGTCTCACCAGTTGGAATGGTGTAAGTGAGCAACCTTGGGTAGATGTGCTGGAAGGTATGATGGTCGTTGCATATGATGCGGCAGGCGGTTTCTTCGGACTGGATACAGGCAAGTATGGCCGCACGGGACACATATATTATTTTGCACCGGATACACTCGAATGGGAATCGACAGAACTGGCATATTCAGGTTTCATCAACTGGCTGGCGAATGGCGATCTGGAGCAGTTCTATCAGACCTTTCGCTGGAAAGGCTGGCAAGAGGATATGTCTCAGCTCCAGACAGGACAAGTATTCGCGTATTACCCACCACTTTGGACGCAGGAAGGTGGCGGCGAGAGCAGCAGTAAAGCCCCAATAAGCATAATGGAGGCCTGGAAGTTCGCACTGGACGGTAAATAGTGGAATGCTGCTGTGGGGTGAAATCAGGAAATTAACCGGTAAGTTCAAGTTCATTAAGTGATCCACTTTTAAAAAAACGGCATTTCTGTTCCAAACTAAAAAAGGCTCGCGCTTGGCGCAAGCCTTTTTGTTCTGAACTTTAAACCTCAATTATCAATTGTCCAATGTAACAGGTTTAATGCTTGAGCGTGAAGCTCTGCTATGCCAGACGGTTAGCCCGAGTGAAACAACGCAGATGAACAACAGACAAGCATACACCACATGATAAGCTTCCTCCACTGAGACTCCCGGAATGCTGTGCAGCAGCAGTCCACACACGGCTACAGACACCGAACCACCGAAGAATTGAATCAGTTGTAACATGCCCATACCGGAACCTATCTGGGCTTTGGGCAGCACTCGTGACGCTTCATTATTCAGGGAAGCCATGGAGGCTGACAGTGCCGGTGAGAAAAAGAGATAACCACTGGTAATGATCAAGGCGGATTGATCCAGTCCGAGCATGTATAAGGCAAGTACCGCTGCGAGCAGGGTGTGTCCGATGATCATAAATCGCATATTGCCATAACGGTCGATCCAGCGTCCAACGAAACGGGTGCAGAATGCTGCAACAATAGCTCCAGGAGCAATCAGCAAACCAATGGCGAGCGAAGAGCGCCCATATAGATCAGCAAGCACAAGCGGCATCAAAAACAGATTGCCCAGATTCACCACCAGCACGCAGAATCCGATAAGGATTAACCGGGTGTATCCCGGCGTTTGGAACACTTGTGGATTCACAAACGGAAGACTCGCTTTCCGAATATACAAGAGGTGTGCAACAAGTGAGATAACGCCGATGGCAAACCAGAACCAGGACTGCTGGGTGATTGCGACGAGAAGTGTAGTTGCGTTAATGACGGTTAATATGGCACCAATAACATCGAACGGCTGATCTGTTTTGACGGACTCACGGGGGAGAAAATAGAGCAATATAGGCAGGGCGAGCAGGACAAGCACGGTTATGGCAAAAAGTCCGTTCCAGCCCCAGTACTCGCTAATGAGTCCCCCGACAATGGGGCCAAGTCCAAAAGCCATAGCGCTACCTGATGAAATCAGCGCGATGGCAGCTCCGCGTCGTTCCACCGGGATGTAACGACTTGCAATGACGAGACCCAGCCCGGCCATAACTCCTGCACCCGCAGATTGCAGAATGCGTGTCAGTAACAGGATCGCGAAGTTATGCGCGAACAATCCGAGCAATGAAGATAACCCCAGGATCAGAAGCCCGACCGTTAACAGTTTGCGTACCGGGATACGGTCTGACAATCGACTGTAGATCACCGTCGACAGGGCGTAACCAATCGAATAACTTGAGATGACCCAAGACCCCAGGTCTGAGGTGATTTGAAGATCATGAATAATGACTGGCAAAGAAACATTGAACATGGTGGTATTCATCACAACGATGAACAAGCAGCACGTCCAGAGTGGCATGACAATTTTATCTTTCACGGTACCATTCCTGTCTTGGGTATGAATATGAATTCGGATAGAATCTTTAATAGATATTTGATGAAAACCAATATATCATTTTACACCCCATTTCATCATATGGCAATAATGTCATAATAATTCATTCGGATGTGATGAGCATAGAAAGATATTAATAATAAACAATAGACGGATTTCCTGAATTTAACTAAAATGATCATTGAAGCATACATAAGCAGATGGATCAGCGGTTAGGTAACTAGATATATAAGTAATTAGCATGTTGAAAATGAAGGAGATTATACCCATGACTCATGCATTATTAATGTCCCACAGCGTATTTCCGACGCTTGATATGAATCGAACCGCGCAGTTTTATGAAGAAAAGATGAGCTTTCGAGTCGTCGAATATCTTGATGCCGCAGAACCTCATGTCTGCCTGTATCGTGATCTGACCGAGATTATTTTAACTCAAAGCAATGGACAGAAAGTTATACCCAACAGAGAATTATATGGCTATGGATATGATGCATATTTTATTACCCAGAACCAGGAAGAGCTTCAACAGGAATTGATCAACGCAGATGTGAAAATCGTACGAGTCCTCAATCATACAGACTATAATAACAAGGAGTTTGTGATCGAGGATATTGATGGACGCTGGATCGCTTTTGGCATTAAACAGGGATAATTAGATACATAAACAGGCGCTCCGATAACGGGCGCCTGTTTGTGCATGTTATATCTACAAATCTTATGCCGCAGTAACTTGTTTACCGCGATTGCGAATCCACTTGATGACATCCATCAGAATGACGGCAGCAAGAGCAAGTCCGCCTGCAATCAGGAACTCATTCCAACCGAATGTATCCGGGATAGCGAAGACACCGCGAACACCTGGAATCAGTGTGATTGCATAGAGACAGAGACATACCAGAATGGAGCCAAGCACGAATTTATTGGTCATGAAGCCCACCTGGAAGATGGTCTGTGTATTGGAACGTGCTGCAAAAGTTTGCAGACTGCGTGCCAGAATCAGGGTGGTGAAGGCCATAGCCACACTGATTTCCTCCGAGATGCCAAGTCCAATATATTGGGACACAATAACAGCTGCACCAATCAGGACACCACGTGTAATCACAGCCTGCAGGGTTCCACCTGCGAAGATACCCTCGTTAATGTCACGTGGTTTACGCCGCATCACATCTGGCTCGGGTTTCTCTGTACCCAAAGCAATGGCAGGCAGAGAGTCGTTCACCAGATTGATGAACAGCAGCTGAAGGGCCGTAAATGGATTAACCCAGCCGACGATCAGGGCAAACAAAATGGCGATAATGGCGCCGAGGTTACCGGCAAACAGGTATGCGATGGCTTTTTTGATATTATCAAATACCATCCGCCCAACACTGACCGCATTCACGATGGAGACAAAGTTATCATCCGTCAGAATCATGGCAGCCGCATCCTTGGCGACATCTGTTCCGCTACCCATCGCTACACCGATGTCGGCCTGTTTCAGCGCAGGTGCGTCATTAACTCCATCTCCGGTCATGGCTGCAACTTTGCCTTTACGCTGCCATGCACGCACAATCCGGATTTTATTCTCAGGTGATACCCTTGCGTAGACCGAGATGTGTTCGAGTTGTTTATCCAGCTCCTCGTCAGACATTTTGTCCAGTTCGGCTCCGGTAATGGCGAGATCATCCGGTTCGGCAAGGCCGATATCCACACCGATCGCCTGAGCCGTCGTTTTGTGATCTCCGGTGATCATGATGGTGCGAATGCCCGCTTTTTTGGACTCTTCAATAGAGCCATATACCGCTTCACGCGGTGGGTCAATCATCGCTGTCAGACCAACAAGTGTCAGATCATGCTCGTCATCAATGGTGACCTGGTTTTTATCATCGAATTTTTTGTACGCGTAGGCCAGCACACGGAAGGCTCGTTTGGAGAAGGCCTCATTTTTTTCTTCAAATTGTGTGCGAATCTCAGGTGTGAGGGGCTGAACCTCACCGTTGATAAACACATGACTACAGCGACTGAACAGCACATCCGGTCCACCTTTAGTCAGCAAAGCCGTCTGTCCCTCGAAGGTATGCACCGTACTCATGAGTTTTCGATCCGAGTCAAAAGGAAGCTCAGCTTCACGCGGGAACTGGTCACGGATTTCATTGTAATCCTTGTTCACCCGGTTGCTGAAGGCAATGAGGGCCACTTCGGTAGGATCACCCAGTTCCTTGCCTTCCTGATTAATATTCGAATCATTGCAGAGCACTGCAATATGTAACAGACGTCGTTCCTCTTCTGACCACTGATCGGGATCATCAGGGAATTCATCCTTGGTACCATGGGGAATGTAATAATCCACAACGGTCATCTTGTTCTGCGTTAGTGTACCTGTTTTATCGGTACAGATGATACTGGCAGAACCGAGAGCTTCCACGGCAGGCAGTCTGCGAATGATCGCATGTTGTTTGGCCATCTTATTTGTTCCGAGTGACAATACAATGGTCACAATGGAGGATAACGCCTCAGGAATGGCAGCAACCGCAACAGCTACGGCAAACATCAATGCATTTACGATGGAAGGCCCGATATTCTCCGTACCTTCGGTCAACCATACACGACCGGCTTCAATGCCAAAGATGAGAATCGACAAGCCCAGGATGAAAAAGCCCAGTTTTTTGCTGAATGATTCCAACTTGCGCTGTAATGGCGTGTTCTTGGCTTCGGCATTTTCAATCAATTCAGCAATTTTGCCGATTTCTGTTTTGAGAGCCGTTCCTGTAATGACAAGCATGCCCCGTCCATATACGACGAGTGAGCCACTAAAGGCCATATTGCGACGATCTCCGATTGGAGCTTCATCCGGGATGGTATCGGCGTGTTTCTCCGCAGCTTCGGATTCTCCGGTCAACATGCCTTCGTTGATTTTAAGACTACCTGATTCCAGGATACGGCCGTCTGCCGGGACATAATCACCTGCATCCAGCATAACAATATCACCGGGAACGAGTTCCCTCGCTGGAATGGTTTTTTTCTGCCCGTCACGAATGACCTTGGCTTCAGGTGCAGACATTTGTTTCAGCGCGTCGAGCGAGCTTTCGGCTTTTTTGGTCTGCACTACACTGATCACCGCGTTGAGCAAAATAACCAGGAAAATGATCAACGATTCAATCAGGTGTCCAAGAACAACCTGTACCGCGGCTGCAATCAGCAGCACGATGACCATCGGATCTTTGAAATTTTCGAGAAACAATTTCCAGACTGGTGTTGCATCTTTACCTTTTAACTCGTTATATCCTTCCGTTTCAATTCTCTTGGCAGCTTCGGAGGTCGTAAGTCCCTTGGAGGAACTCTGTACATCCTGAAGGGTTTCCTCCGCACTGTGTCTGTAATGTTGCAATTGACCAGCTCCTTGAATATTAGATTTCTCTGTGTATTACCCTTACGGGCAAAATCTAGAATCGTTTCATTTTCGTATTTTTTTAAGATTATGGATTTATACGTTTTTTAGCTGTACACAGTATTTTTCATAATGATCCGAGATATGCCTTTTTTCGAATGTTATTATTTCCAGTTTGGATGAAAGTCTGGAGAACCATATATAGATATTGGATCAGAAACTGTGTGCACCATCACACTTGCTCATATCAGGGTCTGTTACGCTATTCCATAACGAACTACGTTTAATCTAAGTTTGGAGGGGAAACCATATGTTTTGTTATCAGTGCGAACAGACGCCGAGTGGCGGGTGTACCGTGGTAGGGGTATGCGGCAAAAACGAAACAATCGCAAGTTTGCAGGATACGATGATTTTTGCGTTAAAAGGCATCGCTGCTTATGCAACACATGCACGCCAGTTGGGATATTCTGATCCTGAGGTGGATCGGATTACACATGAGGCATTATATATGACATTAACGAACTCGAATTTTAATGTACAGGAACATCTGGAGATGGCGATGAAAGTCGGCAATGCAGCAATCCGCATTATGGACGTGCTGGATCGTGCGCACACGGACCGCTTTGGTGTACCGCAACCGATTACGGTTAGCCAGAATCAGATCGAAGGACAGTGCATCGTGGTAACAGGGCATAATCTGTATGCATTGGAGGAGTTGCTTCGTCAAACTGAAGGGAAAGGAATCAACATCTATACGCACTCGGAAATGTTGCCTGCGCACGGTTATCCGGCGCTGAAGAAATACGCCCATCTCAAGGGCAATATCGGCAAAGCCTGGTATGATCAAAGAAGACTTTTCGAACAATTCCCGGGTGCTATTCTTGCAACAACCAACTGTGTCATGCCGATCAAAGGCACATATGCAGACCGCTTCTTCTCATACGAAGTGGCGGGTCTGGAGGGGGTTGCCAAGATTATGGATGATGACTTCTCAACGCTGATTGAACGTGCATTATCTCTGCCTGCGGCTAATGTACAGTCGGAGCAAGTCTTAACGACAGGATATCATCATGAGACCGTGATTGGGCTTGCGCCCGAGATTATTCAAGCGGTGAAAGACGGGCATATCCGTCGATTCTTCGTTATTGCTGGTTGTGATGCGCCAGGCAAAGGTGGCAACTACTATCGTGAACTCGCGACATCTTTACCGAATGATACTGTAATTCTGACGACATCTTGTGGCAAGTTCCGCTTCAACGATGTGGATTATGGTACGGTTGGAGACACGGGGATACCGCGTTATATCGATCTGGGTCAATGCAACAATTCCGGTTCTACGGTGAAAATTGCAATGGCTTTGGCGGATGCTTTTGGCTGTACTGTGAACGAGTTACCTGTCAGCATTGTGCTGTCCTGGTTTGAGCAAAAAGCAGTTGCGATCCTGCTCGGCCTGTTCAGCCTTGGCATTCAGGACATTCGGATTGGACCGAAACCGCCTGAGTTCATATCGGAAGGTGTCTTGGATGTACTCGTGGATATGTTTGGACTGAAGTTAATTACAACAGCAGAAGAAGATATGAACGCGATGTTGGCACTGTCATAGGATGAGGATGTATATTTATGTGCATCGCCATCTGATGACTGTGAAGTCGGTTGTGAGTATGAAGAGTATGACTCATAATTAAAGATGGATAAGAGCCTACATAAGAGTAGGCTTTTTTTGCTACGTAAACAATGTCATAGGTCCATATACCTTGTATAAATGAACATGCAATGTAAGGGGAATTAGTTTTTTTATCCTATTGAAGTTTTTTCATGGAAATGTGTATATAGATAGAGGCATATTAGATCATAACACATCACAAAACACGGGTTTACCGTAACATGAGGAGATTGTACATAATGCATAACACACAGATTGAAGATTGGTTGAAACTCGCAGGTGGCAAGGAGAACATCAGGTTCGTAGAACACGATAAGGGCACAACGACGCTGGTACTGAAGGACAGTACACAATTGAACATGTCGGCTCTTGCCTTCGCAGATGTTGTAGCAGATATTCGGGTAACAGGTGAGCAGTGCCATCTGGTAATAAGAGATGAATCTTCACTTATCTACAATACGTTACTGGGTATGGACACTTGGGAATCTACAGGGACAGGGTTGCAGGAAGAAGGACACACGAAGAAGAACAGATTCTCGATCTTACATTTTGTATCCGATGTATTCAGGCCCTTGATGCCTGCGATTCTCGGAGCCGCTGTTATTAAAATTATAGTCGCCATTATTGCGTTAATGGATACGTACAGTTCTACGGACTCTTCTGCGTTGATGGACAGCCAGACCTTTACGATCTTCAGGATCATTGGAGACGGTGTATTTTATGTACTGCCTGTATTGGTAGCAATCAGCACAGCGTATCGGTTGAAGAGCAATATCTATGTTGCAGCATCTATTGGCGGACTCATGTTTTATCCGGAGATGACCATGCTGATGTCGGGGGAAAAAGAGGTGCATTTCCTGGGTTTGCCACTTGTGTCCCAGCCAGCTTTTTACTCTACGCCCATCTGGGTCATTCTCACGATCTGTGCAGGGGCCTACCTGGAAAGAGTCGTTGAACGATGGAGTCCAAAATTCTCCAAAGGGATGGTTGCTCCTTTCCTGACGTTACTGGTTCTTGTTCCGTTAGTATTGATGATTCTTGGTCCAGTCGGCACCTGGATTGATGAATATCTGCCGGAGGCATTGGATTCACTAGTAGCTAATGCTCCAGTGTTGTCGGTGATGTTACTGGGAGCAGTCTTCTCGCTAATATTAATTATGGGATTACACTACTGGCTGATTGCCATCATCATTAATGAAATGGTTATGAATGGTGGTTCTATGGTGATTGCTGCCATGTTAGTGGCGATTGTAGGACAAGCAGGGGCTGCGCTTGCAAACGGAATCCGCTCGAAAGAGCCAGCATCCAGAAGACTTGCTTTCTGGGCAACGGGAACAGCGCTCCTTGGAGTGGTAGAGCCTGCATTGTATGCAGTCAACATGAGAAAAAGATCCTCTTTCTACGCGGCATTGCTGGGTGGAGCTGCGGGTGGACTGTATTTTGGATTATTATCTGTCAAGGCATTTGCTATGGTGGGGAATCCGAGCTTGGTCAGCCTCCCGCTCTTCATCGAAGAGGGTAGCCTGAATCTGTTACACACATGCATTGGTGTGGTTATTGCGTTTGGTGTCTCGAGTGGACTAACGTATTGGATGGCAGGAAAAGGACAGAAACGGGGATAGGGGTGACCGAAACCCAGCATTGAGTAATACGTAAAACGTACTAATTGAATAAGTAGTATTAAAGTTGTAAGAAAGAGCCTGTGCCTGATGGTACCGGCCTTTTGTTGTTTTTGTATCTGAATAATACAAGTATGAAATGCTCAGTAGCTGTCCACCATTTTATTCAAGCCATAGCTTGTTGGTTATGGAGTTGTCATGTATTTTGATATAGTGAAACCTATAAATCTGGATTACTAATCCCTTTGAAAGGATAACCTATGTCTGACAACATGGAATGGATTGCTCAATGGAAGTCAACGGATGCACTAAGCAACGCATGGATAACGAAAGGCGAGCTGCATCAGTTTTTCAGTCACACCTTGATATTTATCATTGATGGAGAAGCGATCTGGAATATAAATGGACATCGAGTTCACGTCTCCTATGGAGAATTAATTGCGCTTGAAGAGAACTCCGTAATGGAGGTCATTGAAGGTGGCAACCTGGATCTGGCAGGCTGGCATGTTCAGTTCGATACATATTCGGTGCTGCATGATAGGCGGGAGGCTGAGAAGTTCGAATGGCATTTACCATCAGGAGAGGCGTATCAGAAAGTGCAACTGTCCGGTGGAGGTTTGGCAAGTATCATTCAGCATTGGAGTGAAGCGCATTCACAGGAACAGAGTGCAGAAAGGATTGGCAATCAGCATTTGTTATATGAGTTGTTGAGTAATCTATATCGGAAACAGCCGGATAACGAGTTGAAGCCAGAACACGGTATACTTCGCTCCATTGACTACATGCAGCAGCATTATGATCAGGTCATTACACGTACACAGTTAGCTCAGATCGCCGGTATTAGTCCATGGCATTATTCCCGCAAATTTAGTGAGCGATATGGTAAGCCACCTCTGGATTATCTGGCCCACTACCGGATCTACCGTGCGCAGGAAGAACTGTTATTAACCGCTGCAACCTCTCAGGATATTGCCAAAAAGACTGGATTTGAAGATGCTCATTATTTTAGCCGACGCTTCAAACAGTTGACTGGCGTATCACCTAAGATATATAGGCAGACGATGACGCAGCGCAAGATCGTATCACTTTCTCCAATCTGTGCAGAAATTATGATTCATCTGGGTGTCATCCCCCATGCCGTAGTGGTCACCCCAATCCTGCTGTTCCCACATCACCATGAACAATTTATAGCGCATGGAGTGCAGATGCTGGAGGTTACACAGTATGAGGTGGAGATAGAACTTGTTCGACAAGTTCAACCGGAGATGTTGATAGGAAACGTATTGACGGAAGAGGTCAAAAGGGAGCTGCGCACAATTGCACCGATTCTAACCGGACTTCATCAAGATGTAGAACCCATGCTCGATCAATTGGCAGCCTGGTTTCTCAAAGAAGAAGAGGCTTATAGACTGCATCAGCAGATGAAACATGAAGTCAGCTTAGCTAAGCGAAAGTTGCAACCCATCATCCAATCCGCGTCCACTGTCATGCTGCTGAGGGTGGAAGCGTTTGGTTATCGATATCTGGGTGGGCATTCACACGGGGTATCACACTTGTTATATGAACAGCTTGGATTAACACTGCCGCAAGCACTGGATTCAGGTACAGCATGGTTTAACCCTTGTTCGCTGGACCTGCTCACACAAGCCAATCCCGATTATCTGTTTGTGGAAAAGCGGATTATGCAGCACTTCAGTGCTGAAGAAAATATGAGGAAACTATGGGAGAGTCCGCAATGGAATGACCTGAAGGCTGTAAAAAATAATCGGGTATTTTACGTCGATACTCACCTGTGGGTAGACGGTCACGGAATTACGGGACACACTCTGATTCTCAATCAGATCGTTCGCTACCTTACGGAAACACTTCATGAGAGAGCACAATAATCCAACTAAATACGCACGATATGCTATGGAAGCAATAATCCTTCTTTGATATTATTTGATAATAATTATCATTATCAATATACATAAGGGGCGAAGTATATCATGTCACGAAGGTTTAAAGGGTTTGGTATCATGCTGTTGGTGGTTAGTGTAATGCTGGCGGCATGTTCCGGTGGAACCAAGGAAGAGAACGCAACAGCTGGAACAGCAGGTGCTCCAACTGAAGGAGCAGCGAGTACTGCAGAAGAAACAGCGACTGAAAGTGGGACTAAGGTGGTAAAGGATCAGTTTGGAGAAGTAACGATTCCAACTCACCCTCAAAATCTGGTGGTGTTTGATTCAATCTATGCCGAGTATCTGATTGAAATGGGTGTTACACCTCAAATCGTTTTGTTAACTCCAGAAGTTGAAGCGGAATACCGCCCTGATTATCTGAAAGAACATGGGGTCCAGATCATTGAAGTCGAGCAATATCAATATAACTATGAACAGTTGCTTGCGTTGACACCGGATATGATCCTTACAGCTGGCGAAGGTATGGAACAGGGCGTATATGATGAATTGTCCAAAATCGCTCCTACGGTGGCACTGGATGCCAACAGTGAAATGAAACGTGCTATGCCGAAGCTGGCTGCCATATTTGACAAGACCGAAGAATCTGCCAAAGTACTGACTGAATTCGACGAGAAAGCCTCCCAAGCGAAAGAGAAGATTGCGGCAGCCCTGGGAGACAAGACCGTATTGGTTCTCCGGGTGGAGCACAATCGTTACCGTTTCATGGGTCCAAAAGGAGGAAGCAGCAGTGTTTTCTTCTATGATATCCTGGGTCTGAATAGTCCTGAAGCGATCAAAGACTCTACAGATTGGTTTAGCCAGTTCTCCCTGGAATTCTTGCCTGAGATGAATCCGGATTATATTTTCCTGGAAGACAGAACCCTTGTAGGTTATGACACGAAGAAATCTATGGAAGATCTGAAAGCAAGCCAAGTGTGGTCGAATCTGGAGGCTGTGAAGAATGATCATGTCTTCCCGCTGAAGACAAGCCAATTCGTATCGGGTGTGGGTCCGATTGGATCTGTAAAATTGATGGACTATGTTGTTGAAAAGTTGGTGCCTTAAATGACAACGGAGACACAATTGGATATCTACGATATTACGATCATTGGTGGTGGGCCTGCTGGCATGTATGCCTCATTTTATAGTGGTATGAGAGCCATGCGTACCAAGATCATCGAAGCCAAGCAGGAACTGGGTGGATTCATGCGTACATACCCGGAGAAGCTGATCTGGGATGTGGGCGGGATAGATCCGATTCGATGTGAGAAGCTGATTGAATCACTGGAGAGACAGGCGAGAACGTTCGATCCAACGATTGTGTTTGGGCAGGAAATAGCCGAGCTTGAACGATGTGAGGATGGTGTATTTGTACTCATTTCCAAAACAGGCGAGCGTCATTATACACGTACTATCCTGTTATGCGCGGGCAGAGGCATGACTCAAGTGCAAAAACTGGCTATTGAAGGTGCCAACCGATATGAACTGACAAATCTGCACTATACGATAACCGACCTGTCCCGATTTGCCGGGAAGCGTGTTCTGATCTCGGGTGGTGGCGATTCCGCAGTCGACTGGGCGAATGAAATGGGCAAGATAGCAAGTGAAGTTACAGTAGCACACAGACGTCATGAATTCACCGGACATGAGTCGCCTGTTGCTCAGATGAAAGCTCAAGCCAACGTCATGACGCCATTTAACATCTCACGCTTATACGGTACAGGTGACAAAATAGATCGTGTCGAGCTGGCCCATATAGAAACCGGTGAGATCACACATGTTGAGGTGGATGAGGTCGTCGTAAGCCACGGGTATGATCGTGATTTTGGCAATCTTGTGCAATGGGGACTGGCGCGGGAAGATTACGGCGTATCCGTAGATCAGCGCATGCGTACCAACATTCCAGGCATATTCGGAGCAGGTGATTTCATTACCTATGGAAGCAAAGTTCGACTGATTGCAGGTGCTTTTAACGATGCGGTGCTCGCAGTCAACAGTGCCAAGACGTATCTGGAACCTGCTGCTTCCGATATGGCGGGTGTCTCTTCTCACAATGCCCGGTTCTATGAGAAAAACAAAGCACTATTGTAAAATAAGAAGAACCTGTGTGAAAGGGATAAGCATAGCAAAAGCCAGTCAAACCTCGAGAGTATCTCGTGTTCAACTGGCTTTTTTATCTGCATTTTATATTGAAAATTGGTCTATGCATTCATGTTATAGACTGGATTCATAGACCAATTTACTCATTATAGGCACTATAATTTTCTAATTTATAGTTAATAGTCTATGCCCCTCGTGATGGATACACATAGTATGTGGAGAAATATCACGGAGGTGAGTTGGTTGTTAAATAGACATGGGAAACGAATTTGTAGACGTAAATTTAAAAAACATTTTCATTGTGGTGTTAAGGTAAAAGTGGTAAAAGTTAAACCTAAAGTTATTGTTAATGCACCGCAAGGTTCTCCAGGGATTCCTGGCCCACTAGGACCGATAGGTCCCAAGGGAGCGACAGGAGCTCAAGGGATACCGGGACCGATCGGACTGCAAGGAGTTCCTGGTATACCAGGACCAGTCGGCCCTGCCGGAGCAGTAGGTCCTGCTGGCCCTGCCGGAGCAGTAGGTCCTGTTGGCCCTGCCGGAGCAGTAGGTCCTGTTGGCCCTGCCGGAGCAGTGGGTCCAGTAGGCCCAGTAGGCCCAGCAGGAGCAACAGGTCCGGCCGGTCCAGTTGGGGCTGGAATATCCGATTTCCTAAGTGTTTTCCGAGCAGATCCTGGCACAGGTACTGACACAGTTCCAGGAAACGCTCCAATAACTTTAACCGGTGTTTTGGCTAACGTTGGAGGTGCATTTACTTTTGTACCGCCATCCTCGACGATAACAATCAATGAAACAGGAAGTTACTTGATCTCTTTTAGCATTCATAATCAGGGCAATGCGGATTTCAACCTCACGGTAAATGGAACGCCCATAACACCTGTGCCATTCACAGGTAATGGAGGTGGACCTATATCTGCTGAAGTTATTGTTACGGTTACAACGGTTCCGACCACGATCCAACTGGTAAATGCGAATGCAACTCCTGCACAGTTGCATAACAATCTAAATACCACTGTGACCATTCTAAAACTGACTCCTTAATTCCGATTCTCAATATAGTCTATGTCAGCATAAAAATAAAAGTTTATGTCTTTTATCCAGTCAATAAGTCTATTTATTCAGCAAAATAGTCTGAACTTGTAGGCACTGGAGAGTGGCGGGACGATGAAGCTCATAGACTTCACCGCTGCTCTCTGCGTTTCCAGAGCCCAGCCTACCATTCGAACCAATCAACTATGATGCGAAGAGATTCGTACCAATAATGTGATAATCTGGTGAATTGTTTGTTGTATAAGTCCATATTGCTTCGTTCTCCATTATACTTGATGAAAACGGACGAGGAGATGGACTCCAGATGAAAAAACAAATGTGGATCATTGCAAGTGTTGTAGTTGTGATTGTGATCGGAACATACCTGTTTGCAAGCAATACAGGTAAGGAAGAGGCGGGTAAAGCCAATGCGCCCAACATCCGAAAATTGGTGGAAGATATCAGCACAGGAAAAGAGACACCCGAATCTGCCTCCATCAATGCCAAACAGTTAATCGTAACCGATCAAGATAAAAAGACCACTACATACGATTTGCCTGAAAATGAATTTTTCCTTTCCATTGCACCCTATGTGGACCAGACCCATCCCTGTGCAATTCATAGTTTGACCGGTTGTCAGGGGGAAATGAGCAATAAGGAATTCAGCGTTACCATTCACGGTTCACAAGGCAACACCTTTATGAAAGATGAAGTGATGAAGTCTGGTGCAAACGGATTTATGGATTTTTGGGTGCCTAGAGACAGAACCTATCTGATTCGCATTGTTGGAGATGGAAAGGTTGCAGAAACGCAATTGTCTACATACGAAAATGATAATACATGCATCACTACGATGCAGTTGAGTTAATGTAAACAGCAATCAATCGAAGGGAAGGATGGCTTTTGAACTATCCCTTTCCTTTTTTTATCTCATAAAAGAATTGGAATAAGGTACTTTGCATTGACAAAAATCCATTCCTACGGCATAATCCAATAGTGATAATGATAATTGTTATCATATAAATACATACAAATAGGGGAGAAAAGAGATATGAAAAAAGGGTTGAACGGATTGTTGATCATGCTGGCCTTTGTGCTGGTTTTGGCGGGTTGTGGTAAAACCACGACTACAACAGATACAAGTCAAGGTAGTGATTCCGGTAGTGCTCCGGCTGAAGAGACAGCAGGTCCGGTTACCGTGAAGCATAAACGTGGAGAGCTTAAGCTGGACAAACCAGCGGAGCGTGTCGTTACGCTTGAATGGACATATACGGAAGATGTCGTTGCCCTGGGTGTTCAACCAGTAGGTAATGCAGATAACGCTAACTATAAAGTGTGGGTAACATCCGAAGCAGCACTGGATGACAGTGTAACGGATATCGGAACACGCAGTGAACCCAATCTGGAAGCTATTGCTGCATTGAAGCCAGATCTGATCATTGCCAATGCGGATAATAATACAGCGGTCTACGATCAGCTGAATGCAATTGCACCAACGATTGAATATGATCCGTATGATGGTGACGGCTATGATTATGACAAGATGACAGAGATCTTTAATAACATTGCAACAGCTCTCGGTAAAGAAGACAAAGCAAAAGAAGTTTTGAGTAATCTCGATCAACACTATGTAGAAGCCAAAGAAAAACTGGCTGCTGCGGGGAAAGAAAACTTCAACTTTGCACTGACACAAGCATTCACATATCAAAATGCAGTCAGCCTGCGTATGTTTACCGATAACTCGGTTGTGATTGGTACATTGGACAAAATCGGACTGGTTAACGATTGGCAGCCGGACAAAGTTGAAAACTATGGCTTCTCTACAGTAGGCATTGAATCCTTAACCGATGTAAAGGACAGTAACTTCATTTATATTACACAACCAAACGATGACGTCTTTGGCACAGCCATGAAAGATAACTCGGTATGGAACGGACTGAACTTTGTGAAGGAAAAACGCACATATCAACTCGATAGTACAACATGGACATTTGGTGGACCGATCTCCTCCAAAGTATTGGTTGATGGGGTAGTCGAGGCGATTACCAAATGAGTTCGGTTCAAGGATCTAAGTCAGCTATGAATTGGCGCACAATAAGCATATATGGGGGCGGTCTAACCGCTCTCATCGTGCTTTTTTTTGTAAGTCTGTGTTATGGAGAAGCATCCATTCCTTTGCATGTCGTTTGGGACGCTCTTACAGGCAGACAGGATTCATTAGAGCACAATATGGTCTGGGACTTGCGCATGCCGCGTACAGTGATTGGTATTCTTGCGGGTGGCGCACTGGCTGTTGCGGGCGCTTTGCTGCAAACGATTACTCGTAATCCACTCGCTGCTTCAGATACGCTGGGCATTAATGCAGGAGCGTACTTTGTGGTGGTGCTGGGAGCTATCGCTTTTCCAGGCGTGTTAAGTCAGTCGCCTTTTCTTTTCGCAGCACTAGGTGGTTTGCTGGCAGCATTTGCGGCTTATTTCATGGGCGGCGGACGAACATCAAGCCCGGTTCGACTTGCGTTGTCCGGTATGATTGTATCGATGGTGCTTGGTTCATTTACAAGTGCATTACATATTTTTTTCTCCATGGAGACACAAGGGTTGTTCCTTTGGGGCTCCGGAACACTTGTCCAGAATGACTGGAGTGGTGTGTTTTATGCTTTGCCTTGGGTGGTTGGTATTACCCTTCTCTCGTTAATCCTTTCCAGACAGTGGGATATGCTGGAGTTGGATGAATCAACGGCTTCTTCCTTGGGACAAAAGGTTACATTGGCTCGTGCAGTAGGGTTAATACTTGCTGTATTGCTGGCTGCTGTGATTGTAAGTGTAATCGGACCGATTGGCTTCGTGGGACTGGTCGCACCACATCTGGTTCGATTGAGTGGTGTACGTTCTAATCGATTACTTTTACCCGGTGTGTTCATATGGGGCGCAGCGCTCCTGGTTGGAGCAGATGTCCTTGCCAAGATGGTGCATAACTCCAGCATGGAACTGCCAACGGGTGCCGTTATGGCGATCATTGGTGCACCGTGGCTCATCTGGCTTGTTCTTACACGCATGAAGGCTGCGAACGGATCAGGCATGTCTACTTCAATGAGCACAGGAGGAGCTGCGCGTCGCTTTGCATTTGGCCCGATGGCTGTATTATTCTCAGTCATAACGGTCGTGCTTATCTTGCTCAGTACGATGTTTGGCGGTATGCGAATTCCCCTGGCCGATTGGTTACCAAGTCTGTTCCAATCGGATGGACTGTTCTCCGCGCTGATTCAGCTTCGGATTCCGCGTACACTTGTTGCCGCAGGTGCAGGAGCTGCACTGGCAATCAGTGGTGTACTCATTCAGATGGCGGTACGTAACCCGCTGGCTGATGCTTCAATTGTTGGTGTGTCCTCAGGTGCAGGGCTTGGAGCGATGATGGTCATCATCTTATGGCCGGGTCTTCCGATATACTTGCTGCCAATTGCGGCAATCATCGGTGCAGCTATTGCTGCAGTGGTGGTGTTCTCCCTCGCCTGGAAGAAAGGACTGAACCCTTCGGCGGTTGTGTTGCTGGGGATCGCGATGTCTGCCATTGCTGGAGCAGGTATTCAGATTCTGATTGTCCGTGGTGCGGTATACGGTAGCAGCGGATATATCTGGCTGACAGGAAGTACCTATGCTCGTACCTGGGAACAGGTGAGGGTTATCGGATTATTTTTAGTTATTCTGGTACCGGTGGCTTGGTGGCTGGCACGCAGATTCGAACTGCTGGTATTTGACGACAATAGTGCATCCGGGCTTGGTCTCGGAGTACGTCGTACACGATTATTAGCCATGACAGTTGGTGTATTACTTGCAGCAGGTGCTGTTGCTTGTGTAGGAACCGTTGGTTTTATCGGCCTGATTGCACCACATATGGTTCGGCTATTGACGGGGAATAAGTTAAGACGTTCGATGTTTTTATCCGCATTAGCCGGTGCAGTCATGCTGGTGCTCGCCGATACAATCGGCAGAACCGTCATGGCGCCGACAGAGATTCCATCAGGCATACTCATTGCGATCATCGGAACACCGTACTTCCTGTATCTGATGTATCGTTCTAACTGGCGCAAGTCTGTATAAAAGTCCAAACCAGAAGCCTGCTCTCCGAGCAGGCTTTTTACTGTAACTTGGCACCATTTAGCCCACGATCTTACGATCTTGTTTAACGTGTTTACACAAATCATGATTTGTATTCCCCCTAGCTGGCACAACACATACACCATCACCTCATGAATGTTTAGTCCTCGAAAATGAAAAAAATCCCCTCACGTCTACAAGAAGTTGAGATCACGTTATCAAACGTGAAACTCTTGTTCCCTGTGGACCTTGAGGGGATATTTGCTTGAGCACATTCGAATTGTGCTCCCGTTAGCTGGATTTCAGAATCCCGCTGTCATCGACGGATTGTACCGCCTGTTGCAATATTTCATTATCCTGAACGAGGGCGAAGCGCACATACCCTTCACCCGAAGGACCAAAGGCACTACCTGGGGTTGCGATGACCCCTGCATGTGTAACCAGATCCATGGCAAATTGCTCCGAGCTGTCGTAGTGCGCCGGAATCCGGCTCCAGACGAACATTGTTGCATCAGGTTTGGCAATCGGCCAACCGAGATTGCTGAATCCATCACAGAGGATGTCTCTTCGCTGTTCATAGATTGCTCTGACCCGTTCAACCTCGGATTGATCACCGGTAATGGCGGCAATTGCTGCCTTTTGAATCGGAAGAAACATGCCGTAATCCATATTGGATTTTAACTTTTTCAGCATGGAGACCATGGTTGCATTGCCCACACAGAAGCCGATTCGAGCTCCGGCCAGTCCGTACGTTTTTGACAGGGAATTGAATTCCACACCGACGTCCATGGCGCCAGGGAATGCGAGGAAGCTTCCACATGACTTTCCGTCAAACACGAGCTCACTGTACGCATTATCATGGAGCACGATAATATCATACTTCTTCGCAAAGGCAATCAGGTCGAGATAGAACTGATCTGGTGCCATCGCAGTTGTTGGATTGTTGGGATAGGAGACCAGCATGAATTTTGCTCGATGAGCGATATCTTCCGGTATATCCTGAAGTTGAATAACATACCCGTTTTCTTCTTTTTGCGGCATATAATACAGTTCTGCACCTGCCAGTAACGGTCCATCCGCGAAGACGGGATAGCAGGGGTCAGGGACCAGCACCAGATCACCTTCATCGACAATGGAGAGGGATATATGTGCCAGCCCTTCCTGTGAACCGAGTAAGGAACAGATCTGTGTTGCAGGGTCTAACTCGACCTGATAGCGCTGCTTGTACCAATTGCTCGTAGCTTGTAACAACTCACTCTGATCATTCACAGCATATATATAATTAGCCGGATCAGCTGCGGCCTCGCATAGTGCAGTTATAATATGCTGCGCAGGTGGGATATTTGGCGTACCCACACTGAGATCAATAACGGGCTGCCCGTTCTCCAGTCTGCGGCGTTTGATCTCCAGCAACCGGGTGAAAATTCCTTCGTTGAAATGATCCATTCGTTTGGCAAAGTTCATGATGATGATTCAGCCTCCAATCCTCTTCGTACGCATATTCATTAATAATAAATGGACAGCGACTAAAAGAGAAGAGCAGAGGAAAGCTTGCGGATCATGACTTTACTTTAAACTGGCTTAATTCGTCTTGCAGTTTGCCAGATAGCTGGTTCAACTGTTTCGACAGATCCGCTACCTGTTCGATACTATCCAGCTGCTCCTGCGTGCTGGCGCTTACTTCTTCCGTTGATGCCGAGTTCTCCTCTGTGGTGGAGGAGATAATCTCCAGTGCCTGGAATATCTCATCTTTGTGTTTGTGTACATTGGAGGTATTGTTGGTAATCTGCATCATACGCTGCTGCAGATCTTTCAGGTCTTTGTTAATACTAAAGAATACATGTTTGGTATCTTCTACGGATTTGGCATTCTCCTCCGCAATCTTCATACCGCGCATGGTATGTTCAACCGACAGGGTTGTTTTCTCTTCAATAACATTCACCTTTTTGTTGATTTCCTCTGTTGCCTGAGCCGTCTGTTCTGCAAGTTTGCGGACCTCTTCGGCAACGACGGCAAATCCTCTTCCATGTTCGCCAGCACGTGCAGCCTCAATGGAGGCATTCAGGGCGAGCAGGTTCGTTTGAGAGGCAATCTGTTTGACTGTATCCACAAAACTGGATATTTCATTCCGACTCAGGTCAATCTCCTGGATAATAGAGGACATTGCTTGGGTGGACTGATGGTTTTCCTCAGACCATTTCGATAATTGTTCCACGACCGCAAGTCCTTGGCTGCTTTGATCGGCAGATGTCTGCACGACCGTTCCCATAGCCTGCGCATCGGTAGCAATTTCATCAATTTGGCTGGATAACGAGCCTGTTTTGCGTAAAATATTTTCCGTTTCGATGGACTGATAATTCGTTGCATTGGCAATCTCGTTGATGGCTGTTGATGTGTCATTCATGGTCACAGCCGTTCGTGAGGAGATGTCTTGCAGATCATTCGACGACTGGTTCAGGATTTGCGCCGAGCTGCCGACCATTTGCAGCATGCCCTGAATTTTCTGCACCATGGAATTCAAACCTGTGGCGATCTGTCCAATTTCATTATTAGATTTGATATCCAGTTGGACAGTCAGGTCACCTTGTTCAATCTGTTTAATCTTAGCCAGCAGCTGTGGTATGGAGCGTAACAGACGGCGAAGGGTAATGTAACAGATAATCACAAGTAGAAGGGTGGCTGCAGCAAAACCGCCAAGCGTAATCCACGTGAATGTTTTTAATTCCGCGAGAACTTCTTCTTCGGATATGGTCAGACCAACGGACCATCCCGTATCCTTGCTGGTAGCGTAGCCGATATAACGACGTTCCCCATTGTCGTTCATAAGTTGTACGCCGTTTTCCCCAGCAAGCATTTTCTTGCCGATGTCCCCCATGTCCCCTGTACTGTCCAGGATGTTCTCCTTCAATACCTTCTCTTGATCCGGATGGTACAGAATTTCCCCACTCTTGGACAGCAACATGGAATAGCCCGTGCTTCCAAGGGAATAACTCTCCATAATCGCCGGAATATCCTTGAATGCAATATCCGCTGCGGCAAAGCCGATCGTGTTGTTGTTGTCGTCTTTGATCGGATAAAAGATACCCATAAGTACATCGCCTGCTGCAATATCAATGTACGGATCGGAGAAATAAAGTCCGTCTGCAGCGGTAACCGGCTTGTAGTATGGACGTGACTGGATATCAAAATCCGGTGCAGATACGACACCATCATTTTGAATCCAAAAGCCTTTTCCATCCAGACCCGCGACCCAGGCATCGGCAAACGAAGGCTCTGCCTTAACGATAGCGGCGAGTGTCGCCTGTGTTTCCGCAGCGTAGGTAGAACTTGCCGCATCCGCAGCAGATGCTGTTGTTTTTATGTATTGCTGAAATAATGTGTTGGTGGACATTTGCTTGACGAGTGCGCCCTTTTCCTTGAATAGTGCATCAAATTCACTAACAATGGCTTGTGTCTTGGTCTGGAGCATGGATTCCTGCTGTTTCACCAGAATGTTTCTTGTGCTTGCAAACATAAATGTTCCCAGCACGGCAAAGACAACTACGATAATGACCAGCAGCACAATGGACAACGTATTTGCCATACTGGATGTCCGTGCTCCCGTTTTCCCCCACTTGTTCAACATGTTCGACATATTCCATCTCCCCAGATGATTAATAAAAGCTCAAAACGCCTAAGTTATATGTCGGTATGATCTCTAATTTTATGTAGATTTCTGTCGAATAATCCTGAAAGCAACGGAAAGGAAGGCATGATTATGAGAAGGATGAAGGGGAAGGGATGAAAAAAGAAGAAAGGAATGAAAAAACGGGGATCGGTGGTGGTTCATTCAGGTGATCTTGTTTATAATGGAATGAATTGGAACTATGGGTGAAAAGGGGGATTATCTGTGAGTGAGTTATGGCATGCATCAATACAGGGGGCTCCATGGAATGCCGAAAAGATGCACCAGGCGGTGCATCTGTTGCGCCGCAGAGCAACGGTTCATTTTCGCGTTGACGCGGATACATACGAGGACCTTGCTGAGCTCGATGCCAAAGTATTCTTTGCCCGGCCGGATCTGATCCTACACATATCACATATGGACCCTAAAGGGGTATATTCATCCGGATTTCTGGGGCGACTGGCACAGTTGAAACATGTGTCTGCATTACAGCTTGATCTTTCGCAGGCACAGGATTTGACGATCCTGGGTGCGATGGAGCAACTGCAGTTTCTAAGATTGAACTCACCTGCAAAGGTGACCGGACTCGATTTTATTAAACACTATAAACAATTGACCTTTCTTGAACTGCGTGGCAAATTCAACGGATTTGCTTCCATTGCGGCATGCCTCCAACTGCATACGCTCATTCTGAGCTGCACGCTCGAAAGTGCCGATGTGTTAGCGGAACTACCTAGGCTTCAGTATCTGTCCCTGGATCACTGTGAGTTAAAAGGGGGACTGGATGTATTAATACAGTCGACCATCTCGATGTTGAAGCTAAGCTCTATTCGCAAACTGACGAGTATTCAGGGACTCGAACAGATGCGGGGGCTGGAATATCTGCATCTGTCCTTGCCCAAGCTGGAGCAGTTATGCGACTTTTCCCATATGACCTCTCTCAGACAGCTCGAACTGGACTATATGAAATCGTTGCGCGATACCAAACATCTATGGACAGCCCGTGCTTTGGAGTTTATTGAACTGAAAGAGATAAATACGGCGCTCAAGGCGGATTCCTTTGATGGACTAACCGGGCTGGAGCATTTGCGCCAAATCGATTTTCGTTTTATTGATGTTAACAAGGGACGGATTGCAGCTATGCGTGATCACCTGGACAAGGACGGAAAATCCCATTTGTTATATGAAAATATCCCTGAGCATGAACGCCTGAATTCCATAGGTATTGCGCACTTGTCGCATGTATTAATGTAAACGGGTTGCTATCTAGGTGTTCGTATCCGTTAAGGCGGGCATGTTGATCTCTTTTACACAGGCCGCTTTGGACAAGCTGATGATACATCGAACGATTGCGACCATATCCTGCAGGGGAATGCGTGTCCCACCATACTCAGCCAGTGCACGTTCCATCCCGTCTTCATACGGAATTTCTGCCGCCAGTTCTCCCGGGTTGATGCATGTCACCGCGATGCGGTCATTCCTCGTATGCTCTCTTAGAGCTTCCGTAATACCCCGTATGGCAAATTTGGAGGCGACAAAAGAAACCTGGCTGCTGCCTGCATTGCTCAAACCAGCTGTTGAACCGATCAGGATGATCTTCCCTGCTTCAGACTGGCGGAGCTGAGGCAGTAACGCCTGTATACATACAATCGTAGAAGTCACATTCACATGGATCAGCTGACTGATATCTGCCGGTTCATCCTTATCAAACGTATAGTGCTCTTCAAATCCTTCCTTTTCCCAGATCCCCACGTTATAAATAAGCACATCCAACGTCTCGCCTTGAAGTTGGCTGGCAACTTGCTCTGCGGCCTGAAGCTCGGAAAGATCAGCCTGAATCCATATTCGCTCGACGCCATCCTCCACGGAGAGACTTTCCGGCTTGCTGCGAGAGACCACCCAAACCTTATCACCGGATTGCGGCACACCTCGGACAAATGCATCGCCTAATCCCTTGCTTGCACCAAAGACAATTATATTTTTCAAATAAAACCCACCTTATCGATTAGAAATTAATAATGTTTACATTAATCTATATCTTACTATAGAGGTGATATATGGAACATGAAGTTTACATGAGGTATGCTTCATCCTTGTCAAGATTCGGGGTTTTTGAAGTTAAAAGGTGAATCTCTTCATATAAAATATACTGAAAAGGACCTGGCTCCACACATGGTGAAGTCCAGCTCCTGATCATAAGCGAAAAATTAATAACCGAATAAAACTACATTTATTCTACGTGGAAATAATCAAAATCTGCATATCCTCCGGTAGACTTCGTTGCATAATTGAATAGTGCAAACCGATATCCCATAAAGTGTGGCAGTGTGTAAGACATTTGAAGTGTATTACCAATGGTTGTCCAGTTACTTCCATTCAGGCTATAAGCAAAGTAGGCTTTGTCGGTCTGGTTCGTAAAATCACAGATGACGCGGAGATAGATTCTGTTCTGGTTTAATGGCACAGTTGCTACTTCAGTCATGGTGCCGGAACTGGCATTAGCCATAACGATGGATTTGGTGCTGCCCTTCATTTTTACGCCGACAAAACCATATTTGGCCTGAAAAGCAGCGAGTCCTGCATAATCACCATCCTTCATGCCTGCTGTATCCAAAGCAGTCATCCCTGTGCTTTTTGGACCAAAGGTTCGTTGTGTCAGTGTGTTGCGGGCTTCTAACAGGTTTTTGCTGATTTTGCCTGCAGTTAACCGCATGAAACCGGGCCGCTGGAGCAGGGACCAGTTAGCAGCATCAGGGTTATGATTCCACTGCCAAAATGTGGCCAGACTGGATGTGCCGGAAGATGAATTGCTTGTCAGGGAGACGTCATCCACATAAAACGCCATCAAGTCATTGGTCGGGTCCGGATTCGAGTTATAGGGTGTTTCCACAAAAATAAAGCTTTGGGACAGGTCTGCATTTGACGGAACGGTATACGTACCTTGAATGGTACCCCACTGTCCGCGGCTTAACGTCGCACTGCCCATAATGGTAATTCCGGTATAACTTGCACCGTTCTGGATGCTAAGATTGAACGTTTTGGTTGCAGGACCAGTAGTGTATTTGATCTTTGCCGAAAAAGAGTACGTTCCTCCCGGTACCAGCTTGCCGGTAACCATCTGTTTGGCACCACCAGCTGTCTGCTGTCTGCCGCTGACGAACAGGCTTTTTGTACCGCTGAACGCTTCGGCATTTGTTACGGTGATGGTCGCCGTATTGTTGCTGGCCCACGGCTGAAGGGTACTTTCCTCAAAGCCGCCGTTCACTAACAGTTGCGTTACTGAGGGGGTGCCGGATGTGGTTGCGTTGAACTCATCGGACCCGTAGATTTTGGCAGCAGGCTGACCTTCAACGGGCATATTCATGTTAAGGGGAACCTTGCCGTTCAACCCAAACACTGGCCAGTTATCTGACCACGTCACTGGAACGAGATAGGGGATGCGCCCAATGGCCCCGCTATCACGAAACAGCAAGCCGTACCAAGCGCCGGATGTGGTATCCACGATGCCTCCTTGGGCGATTCCCGAGTCTCTGAGTACAACTTTACCTGTGTATGGACCTGTCAATGTGTTTGCACGATAGGCAAGCTGAATGCGACCATCACCCGAAGGCCAGGCAATCAGGAATACATAGTACATGCCATTGATCTTCTGAATGTGTGCTCCTTCTGCCTTTACAATCATGTTGGAGCCGGCAACACTGCTCGCATTTGGAATCAGGACCTGATTGAGTCCGCCGGACTTGATGGCCTTGGCATCAGGTGTCAGCTCAACGATACTGATGTTATCACTGCCATGAACAAGAAAGGTTCGATTCCCGTCAAACAAAAGGGAGGGGTCATGGTAATAACTGTTCAATGTGTAAGGTGTCCATGGCCCTGTTTCAATATTGCTGGTTTGGTAAATATACGTCTTGCCCGTGGAAAGCGATCCAAAGGCCACATAATATATACCATTGTTGTACCGCAAGCTGCTCGCCCAGGAACCACGCCCATACTCGTTTTGTCCATTGTTCAGATTCTGTATATCCCCGTTTCCAAGCGTATCGTATACATAGTTTACGATGCTCCAGTTGACCAGATCATAAGACTTCATGACCGGGACTCCCGGATTCATATGCATCGTTGTGCTTGTCATATAAAATGCATTGCCTACCCGAATGACGTCACTGTCAGGAATATCCGCGTAAATAACCGGATTGCTGAACGTTGCGGCTGAAGCTGCCGGAATTGTCAAAGGGAATGATGTTATAAGCAAAGGAAGAGCGAGTAGAAGAGCACTGATCTTTTTCCACATATTCTATCCTCCCAATTGATCATGTCCTAGGAATTAAAGCGAGTACTCCAGATAATCAATGTAAGCATCCCAAGTGCCATTATCCGTTGTTACGACCAGCTTGATTTCCTGATTACCTGTAGCGTGTGTGATGCCGCTGAGGGTTTGAACGGTCGGCTCCGTTCCCGTGAAGTAGAAAGAACCAGCGGTTACACCCCCGATGACCAGATCAACACGGGCTGTATTATTATTGTTGGAAGCGCCGCGGACAGAGAATTGATGGGTTGGGAATGCAAAATATTGATTGTATGCCGCATAATCATTGTTCCCGTAAAGAGCGACTCCATTAAAAGGGGAACTGACTACGCCAGCGTATTGGCCGCCAAGTGTCATATTCTCGGTTTCGTAACGGGTAACGTTTGGATTGGGATTAGGATTTGGGTTAGGGTTACCGCCCGAACCGGATGTGAATTGCCAGTAGTCCAGTTTGAACAGATTTCCATTGCCTGAGCCTGTAAACACCAGATACAAACGATGTACCCCTGTAGCATTGGTAACATTGGTCTCCATCTCGCGCCAAGTTTGCGAACCGCCAGTTGAACTTACGTTAAGTGTTCCAACTAGTGGGCCTGTCGGACTGTCCAGTCGAACCTCAATGTTGCCATTTCCGGTAGAAGCGACATTGGCCTTGAACTTGGAGGCTCCAGCTGAGCCAAAATCAACATTGCCGACCGCGATCCAATCCCCGTTATGAATATTAGTGACATTCTGATTGGCTACAGGTCCACCGCTCGCTTGACTCGGTTCAGTGTTAATTCCTGCTTGCCAGCCAATGGTTTCGGCTTCCACCCGGACATACGGGTTGAGGTTAGTGGTCTGAGGTACACCTGTCATATTCCCCTGAACTTCCTGGATTGTTCCATCCGCATTATGTGTCAGTTTGTTGATATGTGTGGAACGGTACCCTTTACCATCACCGAGGAATGCCTTGCTTACCGTTTGCGCATGGTACGCCACATACCATTCGTTGTTGAATTGGAACACGGCATGGTGGTTATTGCCGCCTACACCGAAGAACGTGCCGGGATTTTTCAGAAAGTGTCCTTTATACGTGAAAGGCCCCATCGGGCTGTCGCTGACCATGTATCCGATCTCACCTTTTGGATATGCAGTGGGGTGTGTTCCCGCGAAGTTGATGCAGTAGGAGTAATAATATTTGCCGTTATACTTGTGAATGCCAGAATCTTCGAACATATAAGGAGAATCAATAGTCACAGCACTGCCCACCACGCTGGTCATGTCGGCACCGAGACGAATGACCCGAGCTGTTTTGGGGTTGGCAATGGAAGCAGCGTTGGTATCGTTCGGAATGCCACCTCCAGCATACAAGTAAGCAGAGCCATCATCATCGACAAGTACAGCTGGATCAAAGAGCCAGGTTACGCCAGACATACCCGGTGTACCGTGAGTCAGGAGGGCACGACCAATTGGATCGGACCACGGTCCAATGGGGGAATCCGCCGTGAGTACGCCAATACCTCCACCCGAGTTGGCAAAGTACAGGAAAAACTTTTCTTTGCCAGCAATGGTTTTCTTCGCCATCGAAGGAGCCCAGGACTGGGTAGCCCATTTAGCAATCCCTTGTCCATTATTGGCATTATTCGCACCCGCTACCGGGATGGAACCATGGTCTGTCCAGTTCACCATATCAGCTGATGAGATGACGTTAATTTTCCCGATCGTGCTGTACTGGTTCTCTCTGACAGAGCCGTCACTGTTGTACAGATATGCATCACCTGTCATGTAGACATAGACCCGATTGTTATGGACGAGCACATAAGGATCGGCTCCCAGTTTATGATCGATGAGGGAATTGGAGTTTCCAGGAAGTTTGGCAACGGCTGCATTGGCTGCATGGCTCGATTCAACGGGCAGGGTGACAAAGATTAGCAGACACGACAACAACAAAACTAGCGGTTTACGGATCATACGTTTCGCCTCCATGAGATTGGATTGGTTGGTGAGCTGAAATTCAGAATAGCAGTGATGATGAAATACCGAAAAAACGAAGAGATTCTCCTCATGTCACCCCCCTTATTGAAATAATGGTTAGGTTGCTGTTAGGTTAAATCCTCATGTTGTCATATATGGTTTAAGCCAGACGACCTGTGCACCGCGTACGTGTTCACAGTGGCAAGGGAGTGGCTATAACCCGAAGTAAGCTTGCATCTGTGTGTGCGATTAGAAAAGCTATAATCAGTCAGGTTTCTTTTTGTAATCGCTTTCAATAAAATGGGTTAGAACACTGAAATTTGGCGAAGAAAGAGGTTTGGTCACAATTAAATGTAATTATTTTTCATATTTTCTTTTAAATGTTTATTAACTTGACGATATCATATCACAATTTTAAGATAATACAATCTTTTTCTATTTTTAGTAGAGGATGAAGAAGACCATTATTATTCTATGTGTTTAACATTGGGCTTGATGGTAAAATACTATCTCGTATTCTATAAAACTTAGATGCGAGAAAAAGATGTCTTAAGCTGCGACCGTTTCCCTGGAATCTACCGGGGGAACGGTCATTTCGTTTTTTTTCTGGAAACGATCCTGGTTATATAACAAAATCTACTTTTACTTGCTGGCAACTTTAACATTGCATAATTTCTTCTCTTTGTTGTACATATCCCAGTTTTTGTATAGCTAAAGCCCTGAGCGTAAAAGGTTCTTAAGTGATAATGGTGATTGCCCCCTGTGTTTTGTCCACACCGTTGGTTGAGTGTTTGAATATTACTATCTAGTGAGCTTATGCCAAATACTGCTAGAGTCAGAGGTTCATAAAAGGTGGGATGGGAAAATGGCTATTTTGTCAACTGGGCCGATTGAAAACAATCCGGTTTCCGGGGTTAGACCGACCCAACAGGTAACGATTAGATTGGTAAGTCGGGCTGAGGTGGATTCTGTAACAGTGTCCATTCAGGGTTATGTGTTAAGCACAACAAGAACGCTGTATGTGAGTGAAGTAATCAATATTGCCCCTAATGAAGCAGTGACCAGAAATTATTTTGCAGATTTAGATGCTTTTGAGTTTGTTTTTGGAACAGATGTGGAAGGTGTAGAGGAAGTAGGGATTTCAGTGTGGGGCAAACAAGCCTCTGGACAATTGGTTGATGCACATCGTGTTGTAGAGCACGAAAAATCGGTCAAGAACAGCTAGAAGATAAATCTACTCAAAAAGGAGATGTAGCGATGAGCTTTTTATCAACAGGGCCGATTGAAAATAATGCTGTTAGCGGTGTAAGACCGACTCAGACAGTTACTGTCAGAATTGATAACCGCAGTGATGTGAGTAACTCAACCGTACAAATACAAGGGTATTACATGGAAAGTGGAATAAGAATACTGTATGTCAGTGAGTCTTTTGACATCGTACCCAATCAAGTAATAACCAACAACTATTATGCTAATTTTGATGCCTTCGAGTTTACTTTTTCAACACCAGCGGTGGTTAATGATCCTGTTCAAGTATCCGTATGGGGTAAGAGCAGCACGGGCACTTTGGTAACAGCCCATCGTTTGGTTTCTTCCGAATTGCTGGGTGAAATCCCAAGCATCACGGGAGTCACAGGTGCAACGGGAGCAACGGGAGCAACAGGCACGGCAGGTACAACCGGAGTAACCGGAGCGACAGGCGCATCAGGTACAACGGGTGTAACGGGAGCAACAGGCACAGCAGGTACAACCGGAGTAACGGGAGCGACAGGCACGGCAGGAACAACCGGAGTAACGGGAGCAACAGGCACGGCAGGTACAACTGGAGTAACCGGAGCAACAGGAACAGCAGGTACAACCGGGGCTACGGGTGCGACAGGTTCCGGAACAATTATTCCTTATGCATCAGGACTTCCGGTTGCGTTGACTACAGTTTTGGGTGGACTTTTGAATACTTCCAGTTTAGTTGGTTTTGGCAACAGTGCTACCGGAGTAAGTGTTAACGGAGGAATTATTGATCTCACAGGGGCTGCAGGCACATTGCTTAACTTTGCTTTCTCGGCATCGCGTGCAGGAACGATTACTTCACTGGCCGCTTATTTCAGCACGACAGCAGGACTTAGTCTGGTTGGATCTACAGTAACCATAACTGCACAATTATTCCGTTCCACTACACCTAATAACTCCTTTACGGCTGTACCGGGTGCATTGGTAACCTTAGCTCCTCCACTGACCGGCGTTTTGGCACTGGGCACAATATCCAGCGGAGTGACTACAGGACTGAGTATTCCGGTATCTGCTGGTGACCGCCTGCTTATGGTGTTCTCAGCATCAGTAACAGCCGGAATTGATGTGGCTACATCCATAGCCGGATATGCAAGCGGCGGCCTTACCATCACTTAACGGAAAATGGGCTATATAACAAGTTTAAAGACAGGGACCCTTGCCAACATGGTGAGAGGTCCCTGTTTATGTGTGTGCTTTTGTTTTCAAACTCTCTTCAAATGAAAGATAAGAACTATACAAAAACATAAAAAGGCGAGGATTGCTCCTCGCCTCGTACATATCGTGGTCTACTCAATTTCACTCTGTTTTGGTTAGGCTGTCTACGACAAATTTAAGTTGGGCTTCCAACGAAATTGGGTCACTAAACACGAAGCCACGGCTTTCCTCGCGATAAACGTGATTATTCTGGACAGCAGGGAGGTTATCCCAGATAGGACCTTCAAAAACGGAATCCCCACTCTCATCACCTGTCCATCCACTAATAAAGATATAATCTCCTGCATATTGTGGTAACAATTCAAGTGATAACTTGGCCCAACCTTTGCCGCTATCGATGGCTTCCTTCTGAATGATCGGCGGTGCCTTCAGGCCAAACTCGCCATAAATAATATCTCCACCTCTACCAAAGCTCCCGTAGGCATAAAATTCTTTGGCACTTCCCGTATCAAAAATCGAAACCGTGCGATTACCTACTGCTTGCTCCACGAGTGGTTTATATTCAGCGATTTTAGCGTCCCACTCTGCGATCCAGGCCTTCGCTTGCTCTTCTCTACCAGTCATCTTGCCAAAATCTATCAATTGCTGCCGCAGAGGTACTCCATATTCAACAGCGACGGTCGGTGCAATTTTGGACAGCTTTTCAATCGTTTCAGGGTCATTCCAAACGACAATTAAATCCGGCTGCAAATCCATGATTTTCTCGTAGGGTACATCGTTACCGATGTTGACAACGTCATCGAGCTTTCCTTCTGTATAACTGTTAAAGGACTCGTCACCAGTTCCAACAGGCTTAAGGCCAAGAGCTAGCAAATGACCAGTAAAGGCTCCTGCAACCATTACGACCCTTTGAGTTTTTTTGGGGATTTGTACTTCACCGTTAACCGCAGAATAGGTTACCATCTCCGAGCTTCCGTTTGTGGTGTTACTGATATTACTCTCTGCACCTACAGTTGGACTTTGCGTACTGCCAGTGCTTCCATTCGTGTTTGCTGGCCTGGAACATGCGCTAACCAATAGAGTTAGGCACAACAGTAGGGTAATTCCTACAGGTAGTTTGCTTCTATACATCCGTAAATCTCCTTTTTCGCTATGTTGATAATGATTATCATCTCTGATATCAATATAACGACGGAGTTTACGCGGAGCAATGGATGATCGAAGCCTAAGGATAGGACGATAAGAACCTCTCGTCACTTGTCCGGACTCATCCTTGAATTGCTTTGGTGTGACTCCAGTATGTTTTTTGAACATTCTTATAAAATAGGATACATCAGCATATCCGACGCTTGCAGCGACTTCTTGCAGAGATAACTCGGTCTTTTGCAGCAGCGTTACTGCTTTGTTCATCCTAATACCGATTAAGTAATCGATTAGACTTGCGCCAGTTTCGCGTCGAAAGTACTTGGAAAGATAAGGGACGCTGTAATGGAATGTATGAGCGAGGGTTTCCCGCGTCAGAGGCTGGGCGTAGTGCTCCTGCATATAGCGAATAAGCTGAGAAGCAAGGTTAGGCCTAACAATGCTTACCTGCTGTTGATCCATTTGTCTGAGCAATTCATATACAAATTGATAGAATAGTGTTTTGGTATGGAGTCGCTCCAAGCGTCCGGGTTTATTCCACTCGCCCAGCATTCGCTCAGTGATTTCGTAGAGGATGGCAGGATGATATGGAATAAAACCGTACTGGAGGTGGAATGGCAATGGTTGATCCGGTTGTTGAAGTGTATGCTGATTGCCAGGCAGCGGTAAGGAGGCTTTATAGAGAATCAGGTAATAATGAAAGGATTCGTCCGTTGGGATGATGTCCAGACGGGTGTTTTTGCCCCCATGAAGCATATAAAATGGTTTGGTAGCATGCTCATTTCCGTCTAAGATCACGGTTGCATTGCCATCCGTTACGTACAGAAAGGCGCTGGCAGGGAACAGGTAAGGACGTACGCACTCATCGGCCTGTATGACAATATGTCGTACATCCATGATTTTGAGCGATGCACAATTCCAGATGAGTATGTGTTCTTGTACATTCAAGGTTGCTTTCAATAGAGAGTTGACTTCCTTCCATGAGCTGTTGAAGCCAGCCTTTTATGTGGTGAGCTTATTATATAATAATATTAGTGGCTTTTTGTCACTTTCCCAAACGTTCCCCGTTTCCTTTATAGTCTTCCAAAGGCTATGATCAATGCCAGAACTATAAAAAAGATATTTACGCCAAGCTCCCGATACTCATTGCGCCGAATATGAAACAGCATTCCAAGCAGTGTGACAACAGCCAAAGCGATTGCGGCGATCGGCGTAAGCACCGGAGTGATGTTCAGCGCCCAAGGCAAAACTAGGCCAAGCGCTCCTAGTAGTTCCGCGATTCCGATCAGAACAACTAGACTTTTTGGCACATCATTGACCCAGGCCCAGGTCTTTTTTGACGACTCGATAAGAATGGTTTTCATCCATCCTGAATATATGAAACCTAGCGCCAATATAAGTTGTACGATCCATAACGTTACATTCATCTTTTCTGATCCCCTCACTTGCTCGATTTTAATATCTGCCTCTATACTAAAGTGAGAAGGCCCAATCTGGAAGTAGGCACTTAAACCTAACCAGGTAACCAAAAGTATACCCGGGTATGGTCAGAAAGTGAGGAATAAGAATGACGGTATATTGCAAATTCGGAACGGCCTTGGATATCCTCACGGGTAAATGGAAATCTTTGATTCTTCTACGCTTGCTGAGCAATGGTACAATGCGGTTCAGCGAATTACAAAAATCCATTCCAGATATTTCGAAAAAGATGCTGACCCAGCAGTTAAAAGAACTGGAGTATCACGATATTGTGCATCGGGAAGTGTATCCTCAAATTCCGCCTAAGGTCGAATACTCAATTACGGAGTACGGACAGCTCATGAAACCTGTGCTCCAGACAATGAGCGACTGGGGAGCCGGCCATATGCAGCATATGGAGAAGCTGTACGGCGAAGAAGACGAAAAAGGAGCACTCCCATCCGAACCTCGGAAAATCGATTCCTTGGGGTGATAGGGTGACAAGGGAGAGTTAGTTTTGAATAAACAAAAAATTGTGATTATTGGTGCAGGGATTGTTGGGGCGTGTATGGCCTATCATCTAGCCAAACGAAATCAAGATGTAACCGTTATTGAACGGCACTCAGCCGCGGCGCGTGAAGTCACGGAAAAATCATTTGCCTGGATACATACGACGCATAGAGTGGCTCCTGAATACTGGCATTTGTACGATGCAGCTGTGGAAGAATATCACACACTTCAGCAAGAGTTGTCCGAACTGAAAATTCATTGGCATGGCGCGCTAACTTGGGACACTCCGCCTTTAAGGGAGCAACACTTTCAAAAATTAAACCGGGAGCAGCTTGAGGCATTGGAGCCCAATCTGAAGGAATATCCGGATGAAGCCATGTTTGTCAGCGAAGAAGGTGCGGTGGACCCTATAGCGGTAACGGAGCTGTTGTTGAGCAAAGCGCAAGAGTACGGAGCAAAGATTCAGTTCGACACCAACGTTACACAGCTGAAGCAAGAGGGTTCCCGTCTGGTTGGTGTTCATACGTCCAAGGGTTTTGTGGAGTCGGATGTTGTGGTATTGGCCGCAGGAACAGGTACACCCGAACTTTGTAACCCATTAGGTTGTCACGTGCCGGTAACTTCGTCACCTTCGATTCTGATTCGGATGAAAACTGCTAATAAACTGATACACACATTAATCTCCAATGCGCAATTTGAAGCGCGTCAACTGACGGATTATACGCTGCTGGCTGCGGAAGACTATATCGACGAGTCGGAGGCAAATGGACCACAGGCGGTAGGTAAGCGAGCTTACGACACATTGCGTCGCAGTCTCAAGCACGGTAATCAACTGGAACTGGAGAGCATAAAAGTTGGATGGAGACCCATGCCTGAAGACGGTTATCCGATTGTGGGCTTCCATGATCACATGAATGGACTTTATCTGACGCTAATGCATTCTGCAATTACGCTGGCGCCGCTGATTGCGCATCTGGCTGCAAGTGAAATTATTGATGGCAAATCAAGAAATGAATTAGACCCTTGTCGCCTCTCACGGTTTTAGAATCACTCCAGAACAAAAAGGACATCGCTCAAGTGGCGATGTCCTTTTCGTTGTGTATAATTGTTGGAGTCTTCTACACTTCCCCAGTAGCCACCGGACTCTCCTCATACTATATTCGCAGTTGCTGGCGATTGGCAATTTCATGCTAGCCTTTCATCTACTTGTGAATCTCGCTAGCGGATTTGGCACCTTGACTCTCAAGCCACGGGATCAGTTCAGCTGAAAAATTGCGTTTTGCTGTGTCCAGTGGAGTCGTTCCATCCCAGGTGGCTATCCAGTTCAGTTCGGCATCTTGGTCAAGCAGGTATTCGGCTGTTTCTCTTTGATCTCCATGGCAAGCACACCAGAAGGCAACGGTTACTGCATCGGGAGGAGAAGGGGAGGTGTTTGTTCCCCAAGGATAACGTTCCGGGAGTTTGACTCCTTTAAAATGTTCTAGTATGGCGTGAATATCTCCAAGGGCAGCCGCATGCCAAAGAGCAAAGATCGCGCCGCGTTCAACCAAGCGCTGTGCTGCATCCCATTGTGCAAAAGCAATAGCATCGTCCAGCGGCGTGCCACCGGCGATCACCGCGCCAGTCGCTTCAATGTCTGCGCCAGCATCAAGAAGGGCATCGAGCACTTGGACATCATTAGAGCTTGCAGCCCAATGCAAAGGTGTTTCAATATGTGGATCGACAAAAGGAGCGTTCACTTCCGCACCGAACTTGGTCAATACTCGCACGGTATCCGCTCCATTAGGGAAGTGCCCCGGCCAATCCGTCACCACGTGCAGCAGTGTTCGATAGATACTAGAATCTGCATCTACGTTGTCAGGCTTTCTTTCCAATATTCTTATCTTTGCCAATCCCGGATTCTCTGCCAGCAGTTGCTCTAACGTTGGAATATCTCCAGTGTGAATGGCTTGAATAACGATCACTGCAAGTTTTTCATCTTCGTGAATAAATTCCATGCTCAAATCTCCTTCCGGGGTTGTATCCATATTCATGAAAGCATCTGAACTGCACATCTGGCATGATACTCCGCGAGACCCCTAGCGAATTGCTGATCGGGGAATTGTCTGTGAAGCAGTTTCAGTCCTCCTGATATCAAGGACAAATGATGGCAAAATCGATAAAATGTCATCCGCTCCGGGTCGAGATCGTTATTTTTTAAGTAGTGATAAAAATCTCCAAATCGAAACTCCAGAAAGCTATGCTCATGTTCGAGATCGAAGAATCCTGCGCCATCAATATCAATAAGGCATGGTTGCATAGCATGATCTATCCATATATGATCCGGACTTGAAGAAATGGTTGAACTGTCAGACAATTCAATTTGGAATAATATCCCCACAGTCAAAGAAGGACGTCTCATTGATATGAGTTGTGGTTTATTTTTCTATAATGATATTTATTCGTTATACAAATAGCTCGATTTTATTGTGGATAACTTACTTAAAACCGCGGAGTAATTAGAGGGGCGTACACCAAGATAAGCTGAATCTAACTTGTTGTCTTGGTGTTTTATTTATCGCTATTTGACCCGTATAATTGATCGAAAAGCACTTCACTCGGAAGGAGACATCATTCTTTTGAACTATTATTTTCTGGAATCTCAATATCCACGTAGAGGGTTTATTAGTGGCGGAACAGCCTTCACTCCCGAATTAGATATGAATTATTTGGCGATAGAGAATCCGTTGCCAGAGGGGACAACGGCAGAGGTTGAGTTACTGCCTACGGTGCGGAATCTGAATGTAGATTATTTTGAGACGATCACAGGAACGAGACACGTATCAGATCGTTTTAAAAAACTGTTGGAGGAAACTAAAACAAACACACAGTTTATTCCGACAACGGTGTGTTACCACAATGGTCGTTCGGTTGAAAAAACCTATTGGACTGCACATCAGCTTGATTGTTTGGATGTTTTCGATTATGAACGTTCGGAATATGGGCGCAAAGCGGTCATTGCTGCATCTGTACAACAGCCTCCACGTAAGATCGTCAAAGTTGTATCTCAAATCTGCCTTCATGAAGAGCGAATTGGCAAGCATGAATTTTTTATGCTGGATTATATCAATATCTTCAAACCCATTGTTTCAAAAGATTTTTACGAAGTATGCCGAAAACATAAGCTAAACCTGAACGTGACAGAAGTCGGAAATGTAAGCAGCTAAATGCTACATGATTATAATGAAAGCGCAGAGAAGCCCACGCAAAACGTGGGCTCTTAGTCTTTATTTTTCCCCAGTAGCCACCGGACTTTCTTGTGTATTTTGCTTGGCGCGGGTCAGCTGACTTAGCTCCCTGATCTATGCATCAAGTTTTCCTTTAACGTATAATCCAATTGATATAGTCTTGTATCATTTCTTTGCTTCGTGTTCTATTTATCTTATCCGGCTCTAGATACAAATTGAGAGCCATCCCATTGATAAAGGCATATAGCTTTTCTTGTTCCTTCTCTTCATCGGTTTTGCGCAGAAGACCTTCATTTTTCAAGTACATGATGCAGTTGTTGATTGCGTTTTGGAGGTCCTCATAATTGGCGTCGAACCCTTTTTGCGTTTTTCCATAGCTTACAAATGCAAACCAAACCTCCATTTCCAATAATGTTTGTTCATTAGTCGGGACTAGTTCGAGTAAGTATTCAACAATTCTTTCTTGAGGCGCCAGTTCTCTTGCATTCAGATTTCTTAGTCGAGTAAGTACCTTTTCCTTAACTAACTCCATGGCAAACGCTAATAGGCTCTCTTGTTTTGAAAAGTAATGTCTTAAAGCGCCTTGTGATAATCCGGCCTCCTTTGCAATCGTTCTTGACGTTGCATGATGAATGCCTTTCTCACTAATGATTTTCCAAGTAGCTTCAGCGATAATATTCTTCATTTTCTCATGGTCCACGATTTTTGGCATACACTCAGAATATCATATTATTTAACTCAACTGAATTAAATAGACGATGAAGATGGAATGTGCTAGAGTTTATTTAACTCAACTGAATTAAAAAAAAGGGGCAAATGTGACATGCCACTCAAAGGAGTGCAAGTGGAATGAGTCACCAATTCAAAGTAATGCTTCCAGCATGGGGAAAGGCAATCGGCTTATTATGCATAATCATTATATTTGCTGCTGTACTGTGGTTAGTGTGGACCGGAAACTTGAATATAAGGTACACGGCTGATCGTGAGGAAGTGATTCCAATATGGCATAGTATGTTGCCGGCATTCCTTGGCATTTTTCTAATCCGTATGATTCCTTATAAAAGTCAAAATCATCGGAGTTTCCAACAAATGGATAAAAGGCACTTGGTCGTTCAATCGATTGTATTATTGCTGTCAGGCGTTTTATTTACGGTTTCTCTGATATCGATAGACCAGCAAGGATTACATTTCCAGCTATATTATTTGGCGTTCAAATTGACGACACTATTGTTCATTCCGTTGATTTTCTTGCTGATATGTCGCAAAATGACGGGCAAGCAACAAGGATTTATCTCGGCAAAGCCTCGCTCTCGCGGACACGTCATTGCACCAATGATCGTTATTGTGGTCTGGGGTTATCTAAAGTTCTATTCCCCAATTGCACAACCAGAAGGAACAATGGTAGCAACCGATATGACAGAATTCCTTCTCTTGGTGTTGATTGGTTTTATGATCAATAGCGTATTGGAGGAAGTTTTTTATCGGGTATGGCTGCAAACTCGATTGGAGACGTTGCTTGGAAGATGGCCCGCCATACTACTAGTTTCAATACTATGGTCCATTTGGCATGTCGCCATTCAAGGGAATGGCCAGTGGGATATTGATGTGGCAACAGTGATTGCAAATCATGGGGTTACGGGTCTGTTTCTTGGTTATTTATGGGCACGCTATCGTAAAATATGGGTGATTATCTTGGCTCATGGACTCATGAATGCTTCCCCTCATTTTCTTTTGCAGATCTTGTTTCATTGAGCGGGAAAAGATCTTGTTGGATCAGTTTTCGCGTGCAACGATGCCTCTATCTCTCCTGTATTCCCGGATGACGCTCAGGCACTGAAAATACACCGCCCCAGGCATCAGCCTGCATGGCGGTGTATTTGTTTTTGAGTTACTGTAGACTTGTGCTCTTTACCTACTCTTCCACCGTTGCCACCGGATTCCCCTCATAACTAATCCAGTCGCTCCAGCTCCCGGAATACAACTTCACATTCGTATATCCCGCTTCTTCCAGTGCAATCACGTTAGGGCAGGCCGAGACGCCAGAACCGCAATACACGATAATCGCACCATCCTTGTCCAGCTTACTGAAACGCTCTTCTAACACCCCAGTATCTGTCCAACGTCCATCCCAATCCAACACATCTTTCCAAAAATAATTCACCGCACCCGGAATATGTCCGGCCTTGGCATCGATCGGTTCCTCCAGACCTGCATAGCGGCGAGCATCACGGGAGTCAATTAGCATGGCACTGCCACTTGCCGAAGCCTGCTGAACATCCTCTACACTTGCCAGCATGGCTGGCTGTACGTTCACCTCAAAGGAAGCCGGGATCTGAACGGGCACATCCGTGGTCACCGGGAATTTGGCGTTTTTCCAAGCGGAGAAACCTTCGTCCATGATATACACTTGTTCATGACCGATATAGCGAAGCAGCCACCATAGCCGAGATGCATTCATCCCGCCTTGATCGTCATAAGCAATAATACGACTATTGGAGCCGATGCCAGCTTTGGAGAGACGACTTGCGAGAACAGCCGGATCAGGAAGCGGGTGACGTCCTCCGTGCGCAGACACAGGAGAAGACAGATCTTTTTCCAAATCGAGATAGACAGCTCCTGGAATATGTCCAGCTTCATAGGCTTGTCTTCCAGCCTCCGGCTGACCGAGCAAGAATCGGCAATCTGCAATGACCACATCCGGTTCATACATTCTGGCGAGCAGCCAGCGCATGGATACAATATTTTTCATGAAAATACACCGCCTTATGAGAGTGGTAGGTCGTTTATAACTATGCTTTACGAAAAAAAAACGTTATACCGTGGTAGGTTCAACAGGCCCTTTGCCAGCGATAGGAGCATCAGCAGGAATGGGTTGAGGTTTGGTTTTGCCATATCGAATGAATATCCATACCCCGAATATAATGACAACCCCGGCAGACATCTGTAATGCACTGAGGGATTCGCCGAGCAGCATCCAGGCCAGCAACGAAGAGAATACGGGTTCCCCAAGTACGCCCATGGATACCGTTGTGGCATTCATATATTGAAGCAGCCAGTTGAAGAGATAATGTCCAAAGATCGTTGGCACAATGGCGAGCAGCAGGAAGATTCCCCACTCTGACGCAGCGTAACCTCCGAACGGATGGCCCATGATCAGATTATATACCGCCAGCGTGCAAGCAGCCACGAAGAACACCCAGAAGTTATACGAAAATGCACTAAGTCCCGCTCGCAAAAATTGACCCAGCAGCATATGAACGGCGACTGCGATTGTGCCAAGTAAAGACAGGACATCACCTTGCAGGGCAGTACCTGCCAACTGGAAATCTCCTGCGCCAATGACGATTGATCCAAGCAGGGCGATGCCCATGCCGATGATCATTATGCGGTTAATTTTGGCTTTGAACAGCCATACCGAACCGGCAAGAATCAGTATAGGCTCCAGCGCGAGAATAACTGTGGAACTGGCAACACTGGTGAGCCGCAGCGAACCCATCCAGAGTAGGAAATGAAGGGCCAGCATCACACCGGATGCAAGTAGCAAGCCCCACTGCCGTATGCGTAGACGCATCATCTCATGTCTGTATTTCCAGACAAAAGGCAGCATTAGCAGATTGGTCAGAAATAGACGGTACATGGCAATGACCGCAACATCTGCGGTAGACCAGCGTACAAAGATCGAAGAAAAAGAAATGGCGATAATGCCGACAAAGAATAACAGATAAATGGATCTGCCGGCACGGTTCAAGCTTGTCATGGGTGTAGCTCCTTCTTGAAGTCTGATGGCGTAAATCACTTCATTATACAGGAGAAGGTAACCGCAGGAAAGATAAAGAGAACGAAGAGATAAGTAGATTGTAACCGGGCTTGTAACTATTCTGTCATTCTCCCGATCCATTTTTCTATTAATCTTCTATATAGAGACATGAAACGAGATAATATACCAATAATCGGGAAAAAATGAAAGTAAGGAAGTGGCATGACAGTGAGAGTTCAACAAGAGAGAGCGGGAGAACGTGGCAGTATTCCGCCTAGCACAAGTCGCACGAAAACACATAAACGAAGAAAAATCCGGTATGGAAGGGTAAGCATAGCTCTAATGCTCCTGGTACTGTTCGTTACCGGTATTACATATGTATTCCTTGGCATGACGCATTGGATCAAAAGCGTTGTGGCGCCGCCTCCGATTACTGTAATAGAACAGCCCGCCAAGCTTGGCATGATACAAGTTACTCCGGATGCGAAGGAGGAGCCGGCCCGGTTCCAGGGCCAGGTTCGCAAATTGGCATACATAACGTTTGATGATGGGCCAACTGAATATACGGAACAACTGCTGGATATTTTGAAGCAGCATGAGGCAAAGGCTACCTTTTTCATGATCGGACGTCAGTTGAATCAGCATCCGGAAGCAGTGAAACGGCTGTTGAAGGAAGGCAGTTACCCTGGACTCCACAGCATGACGCATAACTATAAAAAGCTGTATAAGAGCGGCAGTTCTGCGAACTTTGTGAAAGAGTTCAAGAAAGAGCAGAAGATGGTGCAGGACCTGATTGGTTTTACACCTCATCTGATTCGTGCACCTTATGGCAGCAGTCCACAGATCGGTGAAAAGTTCAGAGGTGACATTGCTGCGGCCGGGTTCAAATTGTGGGACTGGACGACAGATTCACTCGATTGGAATCTTCCCGGTCAGCCGGACAAGATTGTGGCCCGGGTGAGCAAAAGTGTACATCGGGATAAGGAAGTGATTCTGATGCACGAGCGCGAGCAGACCGTTCAGGCTTTACCGCGTATTCTGAAGCTACTTGAGGATCGGGGTTACGAGTTCGAAGTATACGATCCGGATGCACACTGGGTAGCTAATTTTAGCGCAGATAGCCGTTTGTAATATAACAACAAGATGATGATGCAAGAGAGGAAGAACTTGGGTGCTAACGAGTAAAAAAGTGGCGCTTGCGGCAGTCAGCGTATTGCTAATTCTGCTGGTAAGTGGTTGTGGAGATCCGCAGGAGCCTGCGGCAAATCAGGTGAACCAATTGGTGCTCAGTGGTCAGGAGATCGATCAGAGTCTGAAGACGCTGGTCAGTCATGAGCAGGAGGATATGAAGTTATACAAATCTATTTTAGACAAGGGCAAGAACAAAAATAGTGATCTCGAAGCACTGCTGGATCAGGCAGCAGATCATATTCATGAACGAAGAACGTTGTTGAAACAGGCGGAAGAGGCCATGAAACAGACCAACGAGAAGGCGGTGGCCCTGCGCAGTTCATTGAAAGAACTATCATTTGAAAAAGAAGATACGTTGGCACAGGCGGAAAAGGTGCTGGATCAATATGAAGCAAGAGCACGTGCATTGGAAAATTTTATTGCCTCGTATCAGTTGAGTCTAAGTGCCGATGAGCAGCTGTATGATCTGATGAGAGAAAGTGCAGAACCTAATCTGGTTAAGATTAAGCGAGCCATTCGGGTACGGAATAGCGAATATGCGAAGCTTGCTGAATTCCGAAAGCAATTTAACCTCCAGACCAAAGCGTTTAACGGAGCCAATGCCAAACTGGTACAGATGGATCAGGCCAGCTGAGCAGAGGATCTGAGCAACCATTCAGACATTTTGCATGATTGAGCTGCCTTTCTCCCGTGTAAGTACTAGTATACAGCCAAGCCAATGGATGATAAGCAACATGGACAAGCATCATTGCGTTTAAGCTAACGGAGGTGTTCATATGCGAAAAGGAAATACAATGAAAGTCAGTGCATCATTCCTGGTTTTACTTATGGGATTCTCGCTTGTGGCATGTGGGAACAGTAATCCTGCTGCACAGCCAACAGTGAATAATACGGAAGAACAGTCACCAGCACCGGAGCAACAACCAAATGAAAGTGCTGCAATTGAAGCAGAAGGTATTCTGACTGGATGGGCTGATCCGCATACCGTGGAGATTCGAGTGAATGAGAAGCCGATGTCATTCCAGGTGAGCGAAGATTTGCAGAAGTCTCTGGATGATATCGATGACGAAGATTCCGTGCGTTTCAAATATGTAGAGAAAACGATTGATGCAACAACGAAACAGTTGGTACTTACAGAGATTGCAAAGATTGAATCGAGTGATGACAATAACGGTTCCAATGCAGGCGGTACAGTAACGTCCGATCGTCCGAAGACATCAGAGCTGGAAGTGACGGTAGAAGGAATGACCGAGAAACGCCCAGTGACACTGGCACAAGCAAAAGGTTATTCACTTTATGTTTTTGAACCGATGGCTTTTGATGCGGAAGACCATGAATTAACAATGAAGATTGATCCGGATTATGAGGTAGAGATTGAGAAGCTGCCTGCGGATTTTAACCTGGATATGTTGAAGATGGATGCCAAAGAAGAGTTGTCCGAGACCGGAGAAGTGAAGCAATTAACAGCTGAACAACTCAGTAACGGGCCGATGAAGGATGCAAGATTGTACATGATGTCCCAGAATGATAAGAAAACAGAGTATTTTATTGTGAAAGAACTGGACGGCAATGGTTTCATTTTCCACATCCAAGCACCTATTGGTGAACCTTCTGAAGGTTTCCTGCCTATGGCATATGCATCCCTTAATTCCATTATGAATGAGTAAAAAAGGGATGAGCCACATGGTTAAGCAGGACGGCTAAGTAAAATTAAAACGATTCCCTACACAGCGTGTTTCCTTGAGAGAGGAGATGCGCTGTTTTATTAACGTTACTACAATATAGATACAATGTACCGTGCTGTGTATAGACAAATAGCCGGAAGGAGCGATGCGGATGCATAGGTTCCTCCCGGCTTCTTGGCCATGCTTCTATTCAGTTTGCAGGATCGAACCCATGCCCTGATCCGTTACTCAGGTTAGTATAGTCGATTCCTTGCGTCCTCTGAGTTCTTGATAACGGGCGATTACATTCTGATAAACGGGATGTTCGTCGGGAATTCCCATGCGTTCACGGATGAAGGCGGAGATGCCATCTTCGCGAATCATGTGTTGTAGCTTCATGGCTTCCTCGTCGTGTTTATCATTAAACAGCATTGCGGCCGCCATAGCAGAAGTTAAATGGGGAATTTCAATTCCGAATTCACTGGCCTGCAGCGCTGGGCGAACAAGCCGATCATGAGGCGAAAGCTTGCGAAGGGGGGAACGTCCAACCCGGGTGACCTGATCCGTCAGGTTGGGATTGGCGAAGCGTTCCAGTATGGTGTCGATATATTTGTTATGCTTCTGTGCGTTGAATCCATGCTTCTGGATGAGCATCTGACCCGTCTCTTCCATAACATGGCGTACCTTGGCCCGAAGGGTGGAATTACTCATCACCTGTCTAATCGTCTTGAATCCTTCGAGATAGCCGAAGTATGCGGCGACACAGTGGCCTGTATTTACCGTAAACATTTTACGCTCAATATAAGGTTCAAGCGAATCCACATAGTGGACGCCATCTATTTTCTTGAATCCATCCAGAAGTGCTGGACGATGAACGACCCATTCGTAAAAAGGTTCAACAGTGACCTGCAGCGGGTCTTTGTGGTTTTGAGCCGGAACAATCCGGTCCACAGCTGCATTGGGGAAAGAAACATAACGTTCGGCTTTTTTGCGAGTTTGTTCATCCAGAAATGGATAGATGCGTTTCTTCAGCCTGGTGCTACCACCGATGGCATTTTCGCAAGCGATAATATGCAGCGGAGCCTGATTATTGTTTTTCATGCGAAGTTGAATGCCTTTGGCGATCGGTTCGGCGATATCTCCGAGTGCAGATACACCCACCGCGGTTGTGATCACATCGGCTGAAGCGATCTCTTCAGCAACCAGATTCTGCTCATTCACATTGATCGCCGTCACGTTGTTGACAATCGTAGTGTCCCGATCGCTATTGGCAAGTGTAATCGGATATTCCTGTCTCTCTTGAAGCATGGAGATTTTCTTCGGGTTACGTGCGACAAAGCAGACTTCGTAGTTGGAAGCGGACAACATATGACCGATAAAACCGCGGCCTATATTGCCCGCACCAAAATGTACAGCTTTCATGTATGAACTCCCCCTTTAAGGATTGAATCGCGAAATTCGTGCAGACCTTAGACGGTAGTGACGAGTGGCTTCGAAATCAAATCGTTAAATGTAAGGTCAGTCAAGCAAGACAGCCGTTGGTGAGGCATATCGAATTCCAGTGTTCCTGTGATGGTATTCGAGATGACTACGCAGTGCATACCAGCCGCAGCAGCTGCACGCGCGCCGTTAGGTGAATCCTCAATCGCTACGGCTTCGTCTGCAGTTACTCCAAGGGCTTCAAGCGCTTGATTGTAGAGTTCCGGATCAGGCTTTACATTTGCAACATCATCTGCGGTACGGATAACTTCAAAATAGTCTTTCAGTTTCAATTGTTCCAGATGCTGTTCAACCCACTCCCGTTTGGAGCTGGAGGCTACAGCAAGTTTTAGTCCAGCTTTACGCGCTTCATCAAGGTAGCTCTGAATGCCCGGACGAACCACCTCTTTGTTCATCAATGCAGCGTGCTGCAACTGAACAGATTCCCTGAACGCTTCCCGATCGATCGGAAGATTCAAATCTGTGATGAGGTACTCATATGGATTAAATGTTTTCAGACTGGTACCGATGCATTGTGAATACATCTCCAGGGTTAAATCTACGCCGTGTTCCTTGTAAGCATCGCGAAAAGCAATATACCATGCTGTCTCTGTATCAATAATCGTTCCGTCGAAATCAAACACCAGTGCCTTAATCATAAATTTGTTCCTCCTGTTTCAGAATTAATTTGGGATAAAAATGAAAATTTTCTGCAAATTCATTCCCTGTATTCATTGACCTGCGGGATATTAGTTGACACAATAATCCGAAAATGAATATTAATTTGGGAAAAAATATGCGTTTGAAGCTAATAAAACCGTAACATAGGACAAACCAAAGGGTCAAGTGCGTCATGATTGTTCACATTGAAAATTTTCACATGTATGATTTGTTTTCAGAAAAAAATGGACGTTGCAAACCGTTAACCCTTTTGCATGTAAGCGGTGTACTGAATAAACTGTTTTTACAGCTCAAAAAAATAAAACTTTTTTTATGAAAATTAGATCATCTGGCCGTTCAACAGCTTTCGACACTTTTATAATAGAAGAAATGGAGCTGAATGTATTGGATTTTATTAGCTTTACGCCAGATCAGGCCCTGTGGGAGAATGGAAGAAAGATTCTGAAAGTATATGGAGTAAGGGAGGAAGACAAGCATGTTGCAAAAGGACCGTTTCAATGGCTGCTTCATCGGGCTTGCAGTGGGTGATGCGTTGGGAACTACCGTGGAATTCAGTAGCCCGGGCACATTTGAACCCGTAAGGGATATCGTGGGTGGCGGCGTATTCGGGCTGGAGGCAGGGCAGTGGACAGATGATACGTCGATGGCTCTGTGCCTGGCAGAAAGTCTGGTACGCAAGGCAGAGTTTGATCCTGCAGATCAGATGCGCAGATACACCAATTGGTACAAGGTCGGGTATATGAGCAGCACAGGCGATTGCTTTGATATCGGTGGGGCCACACGAAGTGCCTTGGAGAGGTTTGAGATAACCGGAGAAGCCTACAGCGGATCAACGGACCCGATGACGGCGGGCAATGGCTCTATTATGAGGCTTGCACCTGTCGTGATGGCTTATGCTAATCAACCAAACGAGGCGGTCCGCTATGCCGGGCTTAGTTCCCGGACAACACATGCTGCAACGGAAAGTGTGGAAGCCTGTGAAGTGCTAGCCGCCATAGTTGTTGCCGGTCTGCGCGGAGTGGACAAGAGCGTCATGCTGATGCCGGAGACATGCAGACAGTGGAGGGAAGAGCCTACTTTTTCACCTGCTATTGAAGAGGTTGTTATGGGTTCCTATCAGAGCAAAGAACCACCGGAAATTAAGGGCAGCGGCTATGTGGTTCGTTCACTTGAAGCAGCACTATGGGCGTTTCATAAGTCCTCAAGTTTTGAGGAAGGCGCATTGTTAGCTGTTAATCTGGGTGATGATGCGGATACCACGGGTGCGGTGTACGGACAAATCGCAGGTGCTTATTATGGATTGAGTGGTATTCCGGCACACTGGCGGGACAAGCTGGCCATGCGTGGAACGTTCGAACAACTAACAGAAGCCTTGTGGTTAAAGGCGACAGAAAATCGTTGATTAAGAGACAGGAGAAGAGAACATCTATGAGCACGACTGGACACACATTACAACCACAGGCTTCACAGTCAGGTAAACGAGGGGCGTTTCCATTATCCCTGTTATGCCTGACGATAGGTGCTTTTGCAATTGGTATGACTGAATTTATTATTATGGGCTTACTGCCCAATGTAGCAACAGACCTGAATGTAAGTATTCCGCAGGCTGGACAACTCATTACGGGATATGCGCTTGGTGTAGCGGTAGGTGCGCCGATTTTGACCGTATTTACACACAAGATTCCGCAGAAACAACTGCTGGTGCTGCTGATGTGCATTTTCATTATCGGGAACGCATTGTCTGTCATTGCTCCCACCTATGGGTTGTTAATCTCGGCACGGATCTTAACGGCATTTGCCCATGGTACATTCCTTGGTGTAGGTTCAATCATGGCGACGCGGCTTGTTGCGCCCGAGAGAAGGGCAGGAGCGGTATCGGTTGTTCTCGCGGGGCTTACGATTGCCAACATCATTGGCGTTCCGTTTGGTACGTTTATCGGGCAACAGCTCGGATGGCGGTCATCTTTCGGGGCGATTACGATCTTGGGCATCATTTCGTTGATTGGTATCATTCGTTTCATTCCCGTCCTCCCGCAAGGAGCACCAGCGAACCTGGGACAGCAATTCCGGAATCTGGTTCGTCCCCAAGTGTTGCTGGTTCTGCTTATTGGGGCGTTGGGGTGCGGAAGTTTGTTTACAGTCTTCACCTATATTACGCCGATGCTTGTGGATATTAGCGGTTTTGCGGAGCAAAGTGTGACCTGGATTCTGGTGTTGTTTGGCTTCGGTGTAACCTTGGGCAATTTGGTTGGCGGCCGTCTGGCAGACTGGAAGCTGATGCCTTCGTTAATCGTCAACTTTGGTATCCTTGCTGTTCTTCTGGCAGTGCTCACGCTGACGCTGGAGAATCCGTATCTGGCAGTGCTCACGATATTTTTCTGGGGGGTTGCCGCTTTTGGTATTATGCCGGGACTTCAGATTCGGATTATGAATATGACTCGTGAAGCACCGCTACTTGCGACTACCTCAAGTCACTCCGCATTTAACCTGGGGAATGCAGGTGGTGCCTATCTGGGCGGATATGCAATTACCCATACAGGACTTATATCTGTACCTTTGTATGCCGCAGTTATTGCCGCACTGGGTTTGCTGGGCTTGTTCATCAGTCTGTTAATGAAAGACAGACAGACTTCACCCGAGGGTGCAGAGGTAGTTAATCCAGTATCCGTATACTAAACAGATATCAAGAAAGCCTCAGTCATCCTGTGTAACCAGGAGCTGAGGCTTTTTGGGTATGCTGTTTTAATAGATTTCAAGCTCATTGATTCGCACATAGGTTGGCTGATGGGAAGGACCTTTACTCGCTACGACACGGATCTTGGAAGTACTGACTGCTGAAAATGTGTGTGATCGCGTTAACTCTTGATTGTCTGTAATCTGTACGAGATTCACCCAATTTGAGCCATTCCAGTATTGCAGATCATAATTGGCAAGTGGGTATCCCTGGGTGGTATACAGATCAATTCGCTGGATTGAACTCGATGCCGGCAAATCAATGACGACATATTGGGGAAGTGAGGAATTACGGTTATTGGCCCAGCTATAACTTTCCCCCAAGGCCGTGTTACGATCCCCGTCATTGATTCGGGCTGCTGAATACCCGGGATAGGTTGAAGTTACCGTTATGGCAGCATTTCGTGCCAGGTTCTGTCCGGTTCCCGGATTGGTAGGGGTTTTCACCAGATTCACCAAATTCCAGCGCAGCTCGAAGAGTTTGAAGGACTTATTAAATACAGCTCCTTCTCCTTTGACGAGAGCATCAATCTTTAGAGACATGGTACTGGGCACATTATTGCTGCTTGTCCATTTCCCTGTGCCTTCAATGCCGGCAAAAACACTTACCTCAAGTATTTTTTTGCCGGCAATTTTCAGACCGACTTCCGCTTTGGCTCCTGCCCAAGCAGTGATCTGTCCTTCAATTTTATGGGTTACCGTAAGATATCTGTTCACACTGCTGTAAGGCTGGATCTTCACGGGAATAAAAACACGTGTTTTCCCTTTGACTCCCGCGGTAACCGTGTATCCCTGATCGACCTGAAATTCAAAGGTGACGTTGCCGTCAATACCAATGACCAGAAAAACGCCGACTGATACGGCTCCGAGATTGCCAGCACCAATATTGAAGCCCATGATTGGAACCTTGACCTCTTTTTTGAACTTGGCATCACCTTTGATATAGATGTTGGCTTTCTCACCAGCAGTAAATTTCAGATCATATTTTCCCCAAAATCCGTATTTCCCCGTAACTTTGGGTGCAATCAAGGTGAGCTTGCCACCTGCTTCAACGAACACTTTGTTACCGTTTGCATTTTGTTGATTTACAAGTACCTTCTTGAAATCACAGACAAACTCATTGCCGGATTTTTTGCAATTGGCAAAATCACCTGCTCCAGCAGCACGAATCACATCATTCAGATCCATGGGTGCAATATCCGTGGAAGCGATATCCATTCTTTCTGCATCCGCAACCCTGTCCATATTTGCATCCAAATCATTTTGAATCGTGTTGTCGATGTTGAACTGTCGCATTTCAGCATCGTCAGTTATATCGGTCTCTAACAAGGAAGGGGTTTCATGAACAAGCCATTCCTTGCTATCCAATACCATCTCAGGATCAGGCATGACGATATTACGCTCTTCGAACGAGACCTCCTGCTCGGGAATATCATAGTAATCGAACAATTCCTCCACACCCGGAGTGATGTAATCTACCCGCATACCACCAGAGCTTCTATTGACGCTTGTAACTTTGATAGCCCGGGCAGAGGACTGATCGAGAAAGATCTGACCAGGAGCTAGGTTATTACCGATTTGGGCAGCCTCTTGGGTGCTAAGTTCTATTGAACCTTTCTCTTCCACCGTTTCAAAGACGGCATTTACCACGGGAAGTCTCTTCACCATGGAAGCAGGCATGGGTTGGGTCGGTTTTAACTGATAATCGACTTGCTCGAATTGACCTGAAGAAGAAATGGGATTGCTAATAGCCAGTCCATCTTCAGAGACGTTAAATGAGATTCGAAAATATGCTTCTGAAACTGGAGCATTCACATTGGTCTTGCCTGCCCAGATCCAGCGTGCACTGGTCTCCTCAGGCATGCCACTAATCTGTTTCCAAGGATCACTGCCATACCGTCCGAAGTCAGTAGCACGTGACCATGACGAATCATCGAATTTGGGTTGCTCCCAACCTTCAATATATCGTTCAGATACTTTCCAGTTGAAATCCGTAACCAGATTCTCATCTCCGTAGCTAAGGTCTGCCAGCAGTCCCGCATAGAGGCCTATATCCTTCGCTTGAACTGCAATCACATTGATGCCAGATTGAATCGGCACAGGGAACGTATAGGCTTTGGCCCAGTCGGTGCCTTTTCCCGTCTGTCTGCCGTTTATAAAAAGTGTGAACTCATCATCTGCGGTTATGGATATTTTTCCTTCATTGTTAGATGCAGCATAGACATTGGATGGCCATAACCCGACAAGTAAAGGCAGCAATAATGTAATAACCAGAAATGAAGCCCATGCTTTTTTGATCGAAAAGCGTACATTGAACATCATCATTTTCCTCCCAGAAAATAAAGTAGTTGCAAAAGATATTGGCGAACGAGACGTTGAAACTTTTGCGAAAGCATCTCTCAGAAGAAAACTATTATGAATCTATTGAAATTGTTCATAGACACCCCCCTATGGAAGTTATAATAAGGTAAAATATTCAATTTAACAACAGTATTTTACAATTTTTGAATTAGGATTCGAGAAGAAAGAAGAAAGAAGAAAAACTCTGATGCTATAAGATCATTGAATTGAATCGCTAGAAATGAAAATATTGTTGCGAAAAATGGATAAATAAGTTTAAATATACTATATAAGTAATTCCATGTCGGAAAAACAGAGTGAAATCTACAGGTTCAGTTTTTTCTGAAGGGAAGGGAGGTGATCTAACCTGTTTATTGTAAGGGCTTTCAATTTTGGTTTGAGAGGAAGCTTGCTTCACCGCGTTAGAAAAAAGTTGAACTTCAGCATCAAGCGTAATCCAGTGAAACTTCGAGAAACGCATACTTAAGTTTGACAAAATTGAGAGGAGAAATTGAGATGAAAAAACGTATTACAATCCTTTTAAGTCTTTCGATGATCGTTGCCATGATTGCCCCAACAATGGCTTTTGCTACGGATTCCAGCGAGGTTGGTGCTCAGAACACAGCGTATGAATCTATGAATGTATCCGGCAATGACGCAAACAATGCGCTTGCTAATACTTCGGTGGTGCCGGCACCACCGGGTTTTGATGGCTATCGAAACAATATTCCGCACGGAAATACCAATCTGATATCCTATTACTCCACAACGGTGGGCAATACACGGAAAGCGACCGTGTATACACCGCCAGGATATTCTCCGAATAAAAAGTATAACGTCTTGTATCTCCTGCACGGCATCGGCGGGGATGAGCATGAGTGGGTCAATGCAATGAAACCCAAGAACATTTTGGACAACCTGTATTCGGAAGGCAAGCTGTCCCAGATGATCGTTGTCATGCCGAATGGCCGTGCCATGAAGGACGACCGTCCAGTCGGTGACATTTTTGCTCCGGACAAAGTGGCTGCGTTTGAACGGTTTGAGCAAGACCTGCTCAAGGATCTGATTCCTCATATCGAGGCCAATTATCCAGTGTACAAAGACAAGAATAGTCGTGCGCTAGCCGGACTGTCCATGGGTGGTGGGCAGTCGCTTAACTTCGGATTGAAAAATCTGAATACCTTCGCTTGGGTAGGGGCCTTCTCGGCTGCACCGAATACGCAATCTGTATCACAGCTGGTTTCCAACCCTGGACAAGTCGCTAGCCAACTCAAATTGTTGTGGATCTCCTGTGGATCGAGTGATGGTCTGTTATGGGTCAGCCAGAATTTCAAAAACGGCTTGAGCAGCATGAACATTCCGCATACCTGGTATCAGGATGTAGGTGGACATGAACCATCTGTCTGGAACAGCGGCCTGTATCAGTTCTCACAACGAATCTTTAAATAATTTAATTTGAATTAGCTTCTTGAAGCAATCGACAGGAGAAACAGGAATTCATATCGATATGTAGCCTCAGTTCTGTTCTGCACAGGGCTGGGGCTTTATGTTGGTTAGTGTGCGAATATGACATGATGAATGAGAGAGAATATGTTAGCATGAAGGAAGCAGATCCACATGGAGCGGGTAGTTAATTACATAGGTAGATACATGAAGGAGAGAAATAGGATGTTTTATTACAAAGGTGCGTTTCGGGAAACGGACAATGTGATCTATTTTAAAAGCGATGTTTCATTAGCTCAGAATGATGTTGTCCTATTTGGTGAAAAGAAGTATTTTATCGAAAGTGTGGAAAAAGAATTTCTCCTGCTTCAGCGGGTGGGATCCATCGTTTCTGTGAGTCTGTGAAATCTTCGCAAGATCATCCCCTTTTTCAAGTGTACGTGCACTTCTGGGCCACTGCCTACATACAATAGATCGACCCTGTTCCCACATGTGCTCAGGCCAGATCGTTGTAAAACTGCAGGAGGTGTCATCTGTGCCCGGATTGTTTACCGCAATTGCTCTATTCATTAAAGAGTTAACGTTACTCGTCTCATATGTCAAAAATAATGCGTTCCCCCAGCCTCTGGCTGAGGATGATGAAGCCAAACATTTACGTCTTATGGCTGAAGGCAATGCTCACTCTCGCAATCTGCTCATTGAACACAATCTGCGCCTTGTCGCGCATATCGTCAAGAAGTTCGACAATACGGGTGAAGATCAGGAAGACCTGATTTCCATCGGAACCATTGGATTGATCAAAGCCATCGAAAGTTTTCAACAAGGCAAAGGTACAAAGCTTGCCACATTTGCGGCGAGATGTATTGAAAACGAGATACTTATGCATTTGCGTTCCCTGAAGAAAACACGCAAAGACGTATCCCTGCACGACCCCATTGGTACGGACAAAGAAGGCAACGAAATTACGCTGATCGATATCCTCGGAACAGAAGCCGACGACGTTGTAGATAAAGTGCAGCTCAAGATTGAAAAAAGCAAAATTTATCGCAATCTCGACATCCTGGATGATCGGGAGAAGGAAGTAGTGATCGGTCGATTTGGCCTGGAAGCAGGCGGGGAGGAACGAACTCAACGCGAAATTGCGAAGGAACTGGGGATCTCACGTTCTTATGTATCACGGATTGAGAAGCGAGCGTTAATGAAGCTGTACCACGAGTTTTATAAGCAAAAGTAGTTGCTAGTTAAAAGCGCTTTTCGTTAAAAAGATGGTGTTCTCTGAACCTATCGTATTTGTAGGGAGATGCATTAAGATCGAAAATTTGATACACCGCGCTCTCTGAAATTGGTACGGACAAAGAGGGCAATGAAATTACACTGATTGATATCCTCAGAACAGATTGGAAAAGCAAAAATAATAGCTGAACAGACCAGAGGGCGCCTTATCGGGAGCCCTTTTTACTGTGAAGATACTTAAAATTGGGTCTAAATCGTATTAATTATTTGGGGTTATGACCTAAATAAAGGAATTTTCATTCCTATTGAAGAATATCTTGTACACAGACCAATTTAATATATAAGGAGTAAATCATAATGAAGCAGCTTTTTCGGAAAACTCCACTGTGGTTTTTGTTAATCTGGATCGTAGGATTTATAATGATCGTTTTCAACTCGTTCCAATCAAACTCGGGTACCATTAACTTGCTTGCGTTATTCATAATTAATGTTGCTAATGCGATTCGAATTTGGAAAACCGAACGTTCGTTAGCGATTACCTTTTTAGTTGTTGCCGCTCTATGCTTGGCTTATATTTTTGTATACTTCTATAGATATGTATAATCAGCATGACATGGCATGAGAATAACAAAGGAATGTACATAGGCTGATGATAGTATGGATCGGATGCAACTTAAGCTTATAAAAGCAAAGGGCATGAAATACGAGCGTATCAAGAGGTCACCTCTTACAAAGGTGGCCTCTTTGCTGTGCAAAAAAATATATAAATGAGGGATATGTATTCTGAGCAGATTATTATATGATGAGTAATAATATTTTGCATCGTAGAGAGCATTTGCAGAAAGAGAGTGGTGGTTGATCATGCAGCAAGAAACGTTAACAAGGGGATTAAAGAACCGACATGTGCAGTTGATGGCGATCGGAGGTGCGATCGGTACAGGGCTGTTTCTCGGAGCAGGCAAAACGATCCAGCTAACAGGGCCATCCATCTTGCTGGCCTACATTATTACGGGTGTTGTGTTGTTCCTGATCATGCGTGCATTGGGGGAGCTGCTGTTAAGCAACTTGCAGTATCATTCCTTTGTCGATTTTGTGCGTGATTACCTGGGAAATATGGCGGCATTTATTACAGGGTGGACTTACTGGTTCTGCTGGATTTCCATTGCCATGGCTGATATTACGGCAGTTGGTTTATATACGCAGTTTTGGTTTCCAAATGTACCTCAGTGGATGCCAGGGTTAATTGCGTTAGTCATTTTGCTAATCATGAACTTGGCAACGGTCAAGTTGTTTGGGGAGATGGAATTCTGGTTTGCCCTGATTAAAGTCGTGGCAATTCTTGCACTTATTGTTGTTGGTTTATATATGATATTCAAAGGCTTTACCACGGATCAGGGTCCAGCAAGCTTCACCAATCTGTGGAGTCATGGGGGATGGTTCCCGAATGGGCTGCATGGGTTCATCATATCGTTCCAGATGGTGGTGTTCGCCTTTGTAGGCATGGAACTGGTGGGACTCACAGCAGGGGAAACGGAGAACCCGGAGAAGGTTATTCCAAGAGCCATTAACCAGATTCCGATCCGGGTACTGCTCTTCTATGTTGGCGCACTGCTGATTATTATGAGCATCTACCCGTGGAACGCCATTGTGCCTACGGAAAGTCCGTTTGTACAAGTGTTTGCCGCTGTGGGTATTGCGGCTGCCGCCGGCATTGTGAATTTCGTTGTGTTAACATCAGCGGCTTCGGCGTGTAACAGTGCCATTTTCAGTACAAGCCGGATGGTGTTCTCCATGGCAAAAGATCACAACGCACCCGAGTCGTTTGCACGATTGAACAACAGGAAAGTGCCTTCCAACGCGCTGTTTTTCTCCACAATTGTTATTTTGATTGCGATTGTTCTGAACTATATCATGCCAGAAGGCGTATTTACACTGATCACGAGCGTGTCGACCGTGTGCTTCATCTTTGTCTGGGGTATCATGGTCATCTGTCATCTCAGATATCGTCGTACTCAGCCGGAACTGGCGAGTCGCAGCCGCTTCAAACTGCCACTATATCCGTTCTCGAACTACTTGATCCTGGCGTTTCTGGCGTTTGTGCTAGTGGTATTGGCATTGGCCGAGGATACGCGTGTTGCACTGTTTGTCACGCCGGTGTGGTTTATTCTTGTTGCGGGGATCTACCTTTTTAAAAAGAGAAATTTGAGTAATAACAGACAGTAGGTCTTACCATCGTTGCAAAATAAAGCCGCCCAATGATATTGGGCGGTTATTCGTATTTAAATTCTTGCAGCCTCTTGGCCTTCACGAATGCTCGCATAGATGGCATCACAGATATCGGTGGTATACTGGCCCGACATCCCTTCAAGTGCCGTGTTGGTGAATGCTGCAACACTAAGTTCTTCTTTTGGATCAACAAACCAGGAATGGCCGTAAGTTCCACCCATCCGCCACGTACCCGGGGATTCCGGTGTACCGGCTGCGACAGGATCTTTAAGTACGGTAAAACCAAGGCCAAACCCTCTGCCTGGCCAGTATGGCATCACGAGATCACCGATTTGATTGGTAGACATCTCAGCCGCAACGGCTTCTGTAAGGAGAGGCTGTCCTCCTTGTCGCAATGCTTCAAGTAAAGTAAGAAAATCTCCGGTACTTCCAACCATACCCGCTCCGCCCGATAAGTAAGCAGAAGTACGATTCGCACGATTGGGTGACAGTCGGAAGCCAGCAGTACCCTCAATAAAAGGAATCTGCTCCAACTCCTTATGAAGGAGACGCGGTTTTTCAGAACCATTAGCGTATGCGGCTGTCAATCGTTCCGAATCCACCGCAACAAAGTCAGTGTCGGTCATGTGGAGTGGAAGAGTAACCAGCGTTCGAACAGCTTTTCGTAGTGACATCCCAGTTACCTTTTCGATAACGGCACCAAGTACATCTGTCGCAATGGAATATCTCCACATGTTTCCTGGCTCATACAGAAGAGGAGCAGAAGCCAGCCTCTGCAGATTTTCCTCTAGACTCATTTCAGAGCAATCCATTCCGTCCGATACTCCTGCAAGCTCATAGGTTCCCTGGTCTTCTTGGAAGAAACGGTATGTCAAGCCTGCGGTGTGCGTCATCAACTGATGTACTGATATTAAAGCGTCCTGACCATTGGCAAGTTTGGGCCGGAATGCAGGAAGCCAGCGTGTCACCGGATCATGCAGACTCAGCTTTCCTTGTGAGATTAAAGCCAGTGCTGCTGTCGAGACAATAGGTTTGGTTACGGAAGCAAGTCGAAACAGAGCGTTTTCCGACATGGTGCGTTTTTGCTCCCTGTCTGCGAAACCAGCAGCCCGGCTATATATCAGTTCCCCTCCTAATGCAACCTGTACAACTGTTCCTACGATTCTTTTTTCGCTTAGAGCGCGGTCAATGGCTTCATCCACATAATTATGCAATGTTGTCATGTCTTTTTTTCTCATGTTTATCTTCCTCTCACCAACTGATGTATTTGATTTCTCGGGATAACTGTGTTTATTATATAAATGATTGATCTTGTATTACATGGTTTGTTAAAGGTATTATAATGAATTAGCGAATATACTTAAGGTAATTTCTGAATATATCTTATGTATTTAAAGGAGTGGATCACATGGACGAAATAGATCAGCATATTCTGTATCACTTGGAGAATCAGGCGAGATTATCCATGACCGAACTAGGCAAACTGGTGGGGTTATCTCAGCCCGCTGTTACTGAACGAGTCAAACGAATGGAAGAAAAGGGAATCATCGAGGAATATCGAACCGTGATCTCCCCTTCCAAATTGGGCAAACAAAGCAAAGCCTATGTTCTTTTTCGTACGCGGGATTGTTATCCTTTCCTGGATTTCTGTCGTGCATCACCTGAAGTTGTGGAATGTTATCGGATAAGCGGGGAGTACAATTACTTGCTAAAAATCCTCACAGACACCATTCAGGGACTCGAGGAGTTTGAGAACAAGTGTGATCCGTACGGTACTTACATGACTTTAATCACCATGTCTTCTCCAATTGCACATAAGAATCTCGTGGAAGGACCAAATCTGTTGGCACAGGCAGAATAAGATTACAGTCTATAAAACTTTGAAATGTAATGCAGAAGAGGAGTCCACATCAAGTGAACTCCTCTTTTGTCTTACGTTTAACTCATGCAAAAAAATGCCTTCCTGTTATTTTACTTACTTGGTAAATCCATATTTATAAGCACGCATAGCTACAAGCAACGCAGGAATGAGCAAGATAAACAGCGCCCCAGAGAGGTATCCTGCTCCAAATACTTCAAGAAGGATGCCCCCGATGATGCCTCCTCCGCCAATCGCCAGATTCCATGCTGTAACCAGCATCGATTGGGCGACATCTGTGCTTTTGCCTCCGGCTTGAGCGATGGCAGTTTGTAACAGTGTGGCAGCCCCGCCAAACGTAAGTCCCCAGATCATGACGCCAAGAATAATAATGACAGGTTGATGAGTACCGATTCCCATCATGACAGAGGCCAGAGCGAATGATGCCAAGCTAATGATAACCAATCTCCTCAAAAACCGGTCAATAAGCATTCCGGTTAACCAAATTCCAACAATGGAAGTAATACCGAAAATGAGCAAAATCAAGTCTACTCTGTTAGCAAATACGGTCTGGGCAAGGTAGGGAGAAATATAGGTGTATAGAATGTTATGGGCAAGCATCCAGGCCAGAACAACAAACAGAATAGGCCTAACTCCCGGAATTAAAAACACCTTATGCAGCGGAAGACGTTCCCCAGCGGGCTCTCCGGCAAAGTCTGGCATTTTCCAGAAAACCCATACGATTAGAGCTACGGTCAGAAGGGATACTATCCCGAAGATGAGGCGCCAGCCGATATAAGAACTAAGAAAACTACCGATTGGGACACCCAGGGCTAATGCTACCGGTGTGCCGACCATAGCCACGGCCATGGCTTTACCTTTTAACGAATCCGGGACCATCCGACGAGCATAACCTGCTGTCATTCCCCATAACACACCCGCAGAGACTCCCGCCATAAAACGAGCAGCAAGTGTCAGGATATAATCTGAGGATAAGGCGGTAACGGTGTTAAAGACAAGAAAACCGCTAATGCATGCCAGCAGAAGAGGTCGGCGCCTCCATCCGCGTGTAGCAGCAGTCAAGGGAATGGCAGCAACAAGTGATCCAATGGCATAAAGAGTCACCAACTGTCCGGTAAGAGCCTCTGTGATCCCCAAGTCTTTTGCGATTTGCGGCAGCAGTCCCGCAGGCAGGCTTTCAGTGAGGATGCAAATAAATCCCGCCATGGCTAATGCAAGAAGCCCAGCCCACGGAAGGCGTTCTGAAGATATGGAAGGCAGCTCCCTTTGTTTTGGGAGGGGGGTGTTAATGGTCATGAATAAAACCTCATTTCTTATATTTTAATCCTATCCAGAACTATGCATATAAGCTTATCTGAAAAAATCAAACTTTTGCATACAGGATTAAAGGTGAGAAGGAGGTTTTAACATGGTATTTATTTTAATTTGTGAATTTTTCCGTTAATTCAAAGGGGAACTGTCTGTTCAGCCATTCAAGGATGATATCGACAGGTTCCATGTACCGTTGGCCTACAAGTAAACCCGTATGGGTCGTATCCCACAGTCCGGCATATGCAGCATGCAGCTGCTTGGCGGTTAATTTGCCTCTCTGATCTTCGTCTTCACTGGAAACAGCCTTGATCACCAGACTGGGGCAATGGATCAGGTCACCATTAATGGATACACCATCGACTCCACAAAGAACTGAAAAGGTAGCAAATGCCTTCGCGGACTCCGATTGCAGATATTTAAGCTGAAAAGCAATGTCTTCTGCCGTCTCATCTATACTGGTTAGTTCATCACGGACAGGTGCAGGCATGATAATTCCAGGTGTGATACGATTGCTTTCCGGGTAGGGGATTAGCTCATGCACTTCCTTGCTCAGACTGGCGTCGATCACAACCAGACCTGCCAGAGTAACGGTTTCTGCAATCTTTTGACTGAGAATCCCACCCATGCTAAAGCCAATAAGAACGGGAGGTTCGTTGAGCTCCGCCAATACTTCACGAATATCCTCCAAATAATCGTCAAATGTAATCTTTGTCATGTCCATGACCCGACTCTTGTAGTGACTTCTCAGGTTCATGACATAACAGGTCCAACCGTGCTGGACAAAGTGGGGGATATATTTGCTCCACATCCAGCTGCCTGTGTATGCACCGTGGACGAACAGCAGTGGGGGCTTCTTGGTCGTTGTTTTTTCGTCATGAGGCGGGGTTCCAGCGAATATCTCCAAGTGTAAATCATGTTCTCCGATCTTCTTTACCTCATGTTTCGGTAAAAATTGAGTGTAGTCCGTCATACCAAAAACCTCCTCTAAACTATTAGTTTGATATCAAACTATTTCTCCAAAAAAAATTAGAAGTTGCTATGAATTTTCATTAAAATTCGCAGCAGTTCTTTTTTCTCCGCTTCCGTAACGTCCGCATAGAACACGTCCAGCATGCGCTGTGATATCTCTTCGAAGGCTGGCTTTAATTCTTCGCCTTTTGGAGTTAAAGCCACATGAACAACTCGTGAATCTGTTGCATCACGCTCCTTAACGACGTATTCTGTCCGCACCAATTTGTCCACAAGTGCAGTCACCGTGGATTTATCCTTGCCAATTTTTTTGGCGATTTCAGCCATAGTCATCCTATGATTATTGTACAGGGCATAGATAATATCCCCATGGGACGTAGCGAGATCCTGGATTCCTTGCTCAGCCATCTCGGCCAGGATAAAGCGGTTGACCTTCTCTTTAATTTTGGATATGAGTGAAATAGCGTCTCTTGTTTTCATACGTGTAATATAGTTTGTTATCAAACTAATGTCAAGCTTTGTTTCGTGACGATCTGCCCAAGTTGTGCAATATCGCTATACAGGCTATCGAGTGAGCCTTTGTGATTCGTCGTTTGCACGAACGTACGAATATTCATGTCATTCAATCCATCGACGGTACCTACGCCCCAGTCTGCATCAGCGAACAGGTCGCCCCGTCCGAGTACCAGATCGGGACTTGCACCTACAATCAGCTCTTTACCTACATGAAATTCTCAATTGTGAGCGGGTACGTCGTTTTATTTGTATTCTCAACATGCTTCCGGATGTGAATTTCATTAAATGATGAACCCCTTTTCTATGTGTTTTAAATTGACAAAGATAATCATTCTCAATTATAATCCGAGAAAACACATTGTAAATAGCTAAATTTAATTTGTTTTACATTTTACGCGAATTGATGGGGGAAGAGATGGCACAGACGGTTCAGGTTCAGACACAGCGTATGGGGAAAAGAGAGTCTCTGATTCATAGTAAATCCGGGTTTGCTATACTGATTGCAGCTTTAATCATGATTACGCTTATATCCGTAGGGATCGCGGTTTCCATTGGACAGGTTCGTATTCCGCTGGCGGAGTCATATCGTATTCTTTTAACCAAATTAACGGGATTTCAGTGGGGGACAACACCCATTGAGGCAGGTTCCTTTACCGATATCATTTGGCAGATTCGTTTCCCGCGTGTGCTGATGGCGATGTTTATAGGCGCAGGCTTGGCCTTGTGCGGTGCTGTTATGCAGGCTGCTGTACAGAATCCACTAGCTGATCCTTACATACTGGGTATATCCTCAGGCGCTTCACTTGGAGCAACCTTTGCAATTCTCATTGGATTCGGTGCGATTGGGTGGCTTGGTCAGACGGGGGTTGCTTTCTGGGCATTTGCCGGTGCGATGGGTGCGTCCTTACTGGTCCTGACTTTGGCAGGGATTCGGGGGAAAATGACGTCGGTCAAGCTGGTGCTTGCCGGAATGGTAATTAACGCGTTATGCAGCGCTTTTTCGAACTTTATTATTTATTTTGCTAACAATGCTGAAGGCATCAAAACGGTGACATTCTGGACCATGGGTAGCCTAGCGGCTTCCGGATGGAATAAGCTTCCACTCGTAGGGATCGTCGTGCTGGTGGCGATTCTATTCTTCCTTTTACAGTCCAGAGTTCTTAATACGATGTTATTGGGGGATGAAGCAGCCGTTACACTGGGCATTAATCTGAGTGTGTACCGCAGGGTGTACATGCTGTTAACTGCTTTAGTGACAGGCGTTATGGTGGCGAGCTGTGGCATGATTGGTTTTGTCGGACTCATTATTCCCCATATCGTCAGAGGTCTGGTGGGTTCAGACCATCGTAAAGTGATGCCTGTATCCGTACTGTTTGGAGCCATTTTCCTCATCTGGACGGATGTTATTGCACGATCCCTCATATCCAGCGTGGAGTTGCCAATCGGTATTATTACGGCCATGATTGGTGCACCAATGTTTATGTATATGCTGGTCAAAAAAGGCTACGGTTTTGGAGGAAATTAACCATGAAGCTGAACGTAGAAAATGTATCCATCTCTGTGCTGAACACGGACATCATCAAGAATATTTCATTACAGGTGAACGGTAAACAGTTCGTTGGACTGATCGGGCCTAATGGTTGTGGCAAGTCAACGCTGCTCAAGAGCATTTATAAAGTGATCAAACCGCAGCAAGGCAAGGTTTTTCTGGACAATACAGATATCCTCAAATCCAGCCCGAAGGTCGTTTCCAGACATATGGGCGTTGTCGGTCAGTTTAATGAATTGAGTTTTGATTTTACGGTGCGCGAGATGGTCATGATGGGTCGTACTCCACACAAAAAAATGCTGGAGACAGATAATGAACGGGATCACGAAATCGTGGAGCAAGCTCTGGATAAAGTACATCTGACTGGACATGCAGATCGTAATTACGTGTCTCTGTCTGGTGGAGAGAAACAGCGTGTGGTATTGGCGCGTGTCCTGGCACAGCAACCTGAATTCCTGATCCTGGACGAGCCAACTAACCATCTGGACATCAAATACCAACTTCAGATTCTAAATATTGTCCGTGGACTCGGCATTGGTATACTGGCAGCGCTTCATGATCTCGAACTCGCAGCAGAATATTGCGATTATCTCTATGTGGTGAAAAAGGGCCAGATTGTTGTACATGGCAAACCGGCTGATATTCTGACTCGTGAGATGATTGGTGAGGTATTCGATGTAGATTGTGAAATCTATAAGAACCCGGTTACGGGTGGTTTGGGCATCGCTTATCTGAGTACACGTTGATTAGGACTATATCTTTCGTCTGGATGACGTGGAGAAATCTTCGCAATAATCAATTGAAGTGAACATAGACCGTACCTGTTGGAGCGATGTTGTTGAGTGCTCACAGGGCCGGTCTTTTGTTTTTTTAGGTGGGGGTAGGGATCAATTATTGAAGCTTAGGATCAACGGGATGAGCATGAGCACCGTTGCTGACTTCTTGAAAAATATCTGAGGAGTTATCACTATGCGTTGAAGACTTGTTGCTGTTGTCTTGTTGAGGGTGTTCTCCCGTTGCTGGGCTACTACGTGATGTAATTGCATAACTTCGTAGGATCTCTTCCAGATCTCCAATCGTCACGGGACGAGCATGTCGTTTCAGGACATAACCGAGTTGACCATTGGGTTCCACCGTTGCCATCTCCAGATCGTTCACACTCGTAATACCTTCCTTCCTCAGGTGCATCTCGAGCTGATCCATCGTGTAACGCATACGTTTCAGATTCGGGATAATGACCTTCCCGTCCTCTACCACGATTTTGGAAGTGCCACTCATGAGCCGTTCAAAAAAATTAAATTTCAATTGCAGTTGTTCCACTACAAGCAATGTCGCGATAAATACCGATGCTGATCCAATCGCTTTACCAAGTTCATGATTTGCGATGGGCTGCACAATCGTTGTTCCGATGGAGATCATGATGACCGTTGTAACCACACTCATCTGGGAGATTGACTTGCGTCCTGCAATTCTCAGCAGGATCATGCCGACAAGAACAAGTAAAACGGATTTCCATATCCAGTCCATACGTATATTCCTTTCTATTCCAGTTTGCTCTTTGCTTCTTAGGCTGTTCTGGAGTTGGAGCAATTATGCAGTTGGCTGAATCCGTAGCTTTCATTCACCCCTCCCAATCGTTTACAATAGGGTATTGATGAAGTGAACAAAGGAGCGGGTCACAGTGGCAAAACAGAAATACTATGTTGTCTGGGAAGGCAAGAAGCCTGGTGTATATAACACATGGGCAGATTGCAAAGCGCAGACGGATCATTATACCGGAGCAAAATATAAATCATATGAGTCCAAAGCAGCCGCAGAAGAAGCGTATCGTGCTGGATGGAAAGGGAACTGGGGTTCAAGTGCAGGCGGAGCGTCGAAGACAAAGTCGGCTGGTAGCGGAAGAAGTGCTGGCATGGAAACGTCAGAGGAAGTGGATTACGACAGCATCTCCGTTGATGTGGGTACACGCGGTAATCCTGGACCTGTAGAATACAAAGGGGTGGACACCCGCACTGGTGAGATTATTTTCTCTGTTGGACCGATCTCCAAAGGCACGAACAATCTGGGCGAATTTTTGGCCATTGTACATGCCCTCGCACATCTGAAGAAAGAAGGCAGTACCAAAACGGTGTATACCGACTCGGTCAATGCCATGAAATGGCTAAAGCAGAAAAAAGTAGCCACGACGTTAGCACGGGACAACTCCACGGAAGAGATCTGGCTGATGATTGATCGTGCGGAGCAGTGGCTCCAGACGAATACGTACAGCAATAAAGTGCTAAAATGGCAGACCAAGCAGTGGGGCGAAATCAAGGCAGATTACGGACGGAAGTAGGAATTTTTCCAAAGGATGCCTCCTTTATTTCTGGTCTATTAGAATCGTTATTTACAATTTCCAGTTTCCGCTCTATAATCATCTGAATATGATTAGTTAAACATATGGAGGAGCCTGTCATCTGCAGGCCCTCTTTATCTTTTTGGTCCACTGATTAGCAAGTCCATTCAATAGAATGGGGTATTTGAGTATATATTGCAGGAGGCAGACATGAGTTCCATTTATAGAAGTGAAGAAGGCAAGAGCAGCATACTTGAAGAGTATGAGATTTATTTGAACGAGTTGGGTGAGAAATTTACTCGGGAGTATGTAGAGACGCGTTTTGGCAAGACGCATGTTTTACTGACAGGACCTCTAGATGGCAAGCCGTTATTTATTCTCCAAGGCGGTAATTGTGTGAATCCGATGACGTTGTCCTGGTTCTCTTCCTTATTCAAGGAATACCGGATTATTGCTCCTGATACGATTGGTCACCCTGGTTATAGTGAGGAAGCGAGTATCTCCACACGGTTTGATAGTTTGGCTTTATGGGTGTCGGATCTGCTGGATCACTATGATATTGAAAAGAGTGCGTTTATCGGCCCATCGTTTGGAGGAGGCATTATCCTCAGACTGGCTACCTATATTCCGGAACGCATCTCGTGTGCCGTATTGGTTGCTCCTGCGGGTCTTGCGGTCAACTCCAAAATTAAAACAGCTCAGGATATCACGCTGCCGCTCGTCAAGTACCGCATGACGTCTTCACCATCTTCTTTGCAAAAAATTACGGACAACATGTCGTGCAACTGCATGAAAGAAATGGATAAAAACATTATCGGCAAACTTTTTAAATACGTCAGCATAGATCAAGATCTGCCCAAGCTCACGGAGCGAGAAGAACTGGTGAATTATACGTCACCAACCTTGTTGTTGGTAGGGGAGAAGGATGTCTTTTTCCCTGCGGATAAGTGCATTGAACGGGCTCAAAAGATTATTCAAAATGTTCAAGCCATCAAGTATGATACAGGACATTTTCCTTCACAGGACGTTTTGGTTCAGATGAATGAGGAAATACAGCAGTTTTTACAAAAGAATTATTAAAAAGAGTCTGCAAGAGCTGGACGGAGAAATGTTTTTTTCCAGTTTAATAAAGTAATTCGCTTTATCTGTCGATAGAGTATATAAGAGATATTTCCTTCTATAGAAGAATTTCATATGGCTTAGGACCAGTTCATAGTCAGTGTGGTATAATTAATATTTAAATATTTCGCGTTAAGGTGTTTCAAATTGCATCATTTGGTTTATATGTATAGTTGGCGATGAATTGCTCACGGGTTGAACCAAATGATGCATTTACGCGGAAAGTCTTCCGATCGACAAGGTTGAAAAGAGGTCTGTTATGAGAAAAGACAATTGTAAAATGGCATTGCAGCGCAATGTGATTATAAATGATACATATCAGGTAAGACAGGTATTAGCCAGCAGTGAGTTGGCTATTGTATATGCAGGACGAGATCGTAACACGGGTGCCAAGGTAGCCATTAAGGAATTTTTCCCACAGAGACTGGCTGAACGTCAGGCAGACAAGCGGAGAGTGTTCTGTTCTTCACGAGGATACGGTGGGCAATATCAGGAGCTACTGGCTGCATTTCTGCTTGAAGGTGAACTGTTATCGAAACTGGACCATCCTCATATTGTTTCGTATTTGGATCATTTTGAAGCAAATGATACGGGGTATCTGGTTATGGAATACTGCACGGGAATCACATTGACCGAGTATCTGAATGAACACAATCATGCTCTTGATGCTGCCTTCATAACGGAGACGCTGCTTCCACTGGTGGATACATTGGATTACATACATAAGCAAGGCATCCTTCATCGGGACGTGAAACCTTCCAACATTATGGTTATGGAAGATGGTACACCCAAACTTCTGGACTTCGGCTCAGCCACCCGTTGGCCTATGCAATCCGGAGAGAAACAGGTGATATTTACATCGGCTGGTTATTCTCCACTGGAGTTCTATTCAGAGAAATCCAGTCAGGGACCGATGTCGGACATCTATAGTTTGGCAGCTCTGCTCCATTATTGGGCATGCGGGCAACCCCCTATGGACGTGAAACAGCGGTTGTTCCAGGATGAATTGCCATCTGTTCGCTCACATAATGAGTATGTGAATCCTTGGCTCGCTCGTGTTATTCATTGGGGTTTGACGGTTCGTTCTGAGAAACGCTGTGCCTCCTTAGCATGGGTCAGAAGCTCGTTGCGAGTTCAAGCCTGGGTGTGGAAAGTGCGTAAACCTGGAACGGTGGAATGGTCTTTGGCCGAGAATGAACATACACAGGTCTATGAAGTGGAGCCGAAAAAGCAACATGAGATGGCATAAGCATGCGTGACCTATGTTCATAAAGTGGATGCACTTAAATGAGCATAGCAGTTGAATATATGAACAACATAAACAAGCCAGTTCTTACCATTGAAGGGGACGAACTGGCTTGTTTTCTTTTATATTTTGATAGAAGGCATGCATCAGTGTGCTTCATTTCCACGTAGTTATCACACGGTGTTTACTGTGAATCTCTCTTTTGTCCTACATAGATGTTGGTACTTGGTTTGATGGCTTTGTAACGAATTTCGATCTCCGTAACGCCATCCTCAAACGTAATGTACAACTTTTCGTTGTACTCCATAGCTTCCGTATGTCTGCGCTTCACTGGAGTTCGGCCTCGGACAACCGTACAATTCGTATCGTGCCGGACCAATAACGTTTCTTTCTTACCCGCTTCCAGCCAGATTCGTCCCGATTCCGGTACTTTGACCCCGATGTCCATGCGATCAAACAGTTCACTGAGACTTACTTTTCGGCGTTCCAATGAAGTGAGAGGCCAATTGGTCACCGGTATATCCTCGCCGTTCGCTGTAGCTAGAAAGTATCCTTCCAGTCTTCCGCGGAATATGGGTTTTGGCTTCAATATGAACCAATACAGTGCGAAAATACCACCAGCAAGAAGCAGGCCCAATCCTGTATATAGCAGTACCTTTTCACGTAAAGAATGAATTTGCAACGAAATGTCCGTAGTTATACTTGCTCCCTCAGAATCCGTTGCTGTCACCTTGATCGTTGAACTTCCAGTGTGAAGAGAAGACCATCGCAACAGGTTACCTTCAATGACGGCATCCCCGAGTTTGCGCTCACTTCCACCGTCTGCAAGGACATACGTTAATGGATCATTATTGGCATCCTTAAAGTAGTTGTTCAGGTCGACATCTGTATTGCTGTCGTCTTTGGATAACACCATGGATTCACCGGTAGCTACGGGTGCTTGATTCGTAATGTCTACTTCAACCGGAGTAATTTCTCGATAAAAGTCTGGACCGTCGATCCGCAGTCCCCATGTATACAGATCCGACTTGGGAAAAGTGTATTTTCCCGTAAATCCGCTACCTGTATTGGTCAAAGGGATACGTTCTGTCTTTCCATCAGATGGATTTACAATGAGTTCCGCTTCCAGTCCCTTGTACACATCCAAGTCCTTAATGGGCTCAGGGTCCACAGCCTGGTCGTAGAGTGATGCCTCAAATGTGATGCTCTTCCCCTTGACTGGCTGCTCCGTTGCCATATTTGCGACCGCAGAGACGTTGTAGTTCCCTAATAGGTTAATCTTCACCAGATCACCGCTACGGCCTTTGAATTTCAGTTTGAACTGTCCTTTGACCGGACGAATGATCTTCATCAGAGCATATTTATCAGACCGAATGAAGCTGACATTGCTCGACTGATAATAGAGCTGAGCTTCGGAGACAGCATGATCAGAGAGCATGATAATGTTGGCATCCGCCATGCTGGAGTTAGGAATATCCACGGTTACTTCCTGCATTGCTCCTGTTGCAGTTACAGCCGCTACAGATACAAGAACAGATTGAATCTGATCTGCAAAAATACGATTGAAGATTTCAGGCAGATCGTCCGCACTTCCCGTGATAAAGGAAGAACCACCTGTTTCTTTGGCGATACGCTCCAATTCTGCCGGGTTAACCGTACCGTCGCGGTTTAATCCTACAGTATAGATGGGATAACCAGCTTGTTGTGCCATCTCAATAACCTTGTCCACATCTTTGGATGAGTCGGCAGGTGTTCTGCTCGTCGATCCTCGTAAATCGGTTTCTCCGTCAGAGAGCAAAATCATAAATGGTTTACGCTTGTCCGTCTGGGATTGTTCAAGCAGGCTAGCACCTCGGCGTAAGCCAAGTCCGAGATCTGTATATCCTGAACGATTTAAGCCATCCACACGACTACGAAGATTATTGCGAGCTCCAGAGGATGAAATATCCATCAGTGGTACGGATGAAGTGATCTTGTCATTGTAGGCTACGAATCCCAATCGGGTCTTAGGTCCACTACTCATATCCATAAACATATGTATAACTTCTTCGGCAATGCGATCTTTGTCGGTCTCATTCATGGAGTAGCTAACATCCAGGACAAACATGGCATCGAGACCTTCGTACGCGTGGGTCTTGACAGATGATTCTGCGTGTATTTCCCCAATGTCCCATGCTGGAATTAAAAAGCTGATGAACAAGAGAGTGAAAATTGCTTTTTTGAATTTTATTAATATCATATGATGCTTTGAATCTCCTTTCTGTTTTGGGTACTGCAAATGTTTTTGATATCAAACTAATTTTTGTTGAAAAAATTTTTTTTCTACACGATATAACCCCGTTATGCGTAGTTTCAATAAGTTAAAAATATTGCAACACCGCATACGTTAAGGCGATTTCCTCTTGATTAGGAGTAAAACTCTACTAATTTTAAATCATTGAACATCATCCAGATTATAGGATATTCTTTATCATCGGCATGATTCGATGGGAAGTGAAGCGGAAATCGGAAATTAGTTCTATAGGTATATCGAAGTCACAAAAATGAGCTTTTAGACCTATATAGGGTAATATTGACAAAACATATCACTGATGATTAAGATGAATTCCATAAATCTCCAAAGCAAACGGCATAATCTGGTACATAAGTTCCAGTCATATGTTGACAGCTCGTTCTATTGGACTTGTGATCGCCTGAGAAGATGATTCTCTTAGATCATGACCAAAGACTGATAGAGCGTGCGGAGTGTCAAAAATTGATGGAGGGGGGGAAGCATTCGCCCGAATGAACCATCATTAGGGGGATGTTGCCTGAATGGATATTATTAATCAAACGAACCGAACGATGCTTTTTGAAGAGATCAATCCTGAGAAAATGGATTTGATTACGATTGTCGGTGACGTAAAAGGGATCGACAGTCTGAATGATGACAAGATCAAGGAGATCAATGAACACCTGCTTGTACGAAGCTTCGATGAGTTTTTGGACAAGTTTTCTCCCAGTGTGTATTCCTTTTTCAATGCGGTAAACCAGAAAGTCATGTATACGCTCAAAAAGCCCGAAGGGATTCCGGATGAAGCAATCTCTGAGATCAAAATTGATCATAGCAATGACTTCCTGAGAATGCTCTTTACCCTGATCGATACCAAACGTAGTCAGGGGATTACGAATGTAGATTTCAAGTTTGAAAATTTGCTGGATATGATCTCACCGAAAAAGGTTATGGATGACATTCGGCAGGTACGGAAAGAAATTCATTACATGTACGGCCAGCATGAGAAGCTGGATGACGGGGACCCGAAGAAGTTGGATATCGGGGATAAACTTAATGTCATGTTTGAAGATGCGAGCCGGAACTATAACAATGTCATGGCGATGCTGCCACTGGCCATCGAAGATATCAAAACCCGCTTGTTGCTGGGCCGTGCTCAAGAAGAAACTTCTTCCGAAGCGATTCAGATAGGACAACTCACGATTGGTGAGAGCGGAGAATTGAAAATTATCGAAGCTCCAAAGAGTGATAACAACGAGTTGATGCTCCTGGATGAGTCGACAAGCACAGATTTGACTCAGGTGTTTGCCGAAGATTATGATTCACTCTCCGAGGCACCTTCACCGTATGTACAGGATCTGGTCGTTCGTACATTCTGCCCACTGCCTGCGGTTCAGACGGATGTCGATACGGCAGTTGAAGTACAGAATTACAATACATACCTGGAATTTTACAAGAACGCCAAGGATGACTTTGTAAAAACCGTAAAACCGCTGGTAGAGAAAATTTTGGGTGTCAAAATGTTCTTTGATCAATATGCGACCAAAAACAAAGGCATGCTGCCTTCCATGCTGATTGCCAATGCCAAGCTGGATATGCTGGTTAAGAGCAGTAACATTCCGCGGCTGGAGACCTATCTCAACACAGTCAATGCCAAGAATGATTTTACCGACACCATTTGGTTCGGTATTGTTCCTTCCGTTGAACTGGAGAATACGGGACAAGTTCAAGTCAGCCGAGCCCGTTTCCGTGGTAACGAGAAAGTGGTTAAACAAGATGGAAACAGTATGGAATCCCTGTCCATGCTCCTGCAAGTCGTTAAAGACTACAAAGTACAAGTATTCTTCAGCTTTGAATCCGGAGAAGAGACTACATTCAGCAGCATGGCTACTGCGGGCATCGATAAATATATTGATAAATGCGCGGTATTAACTCGCAAGGACTACAGCGAATTCGCCATTCCAAGTGCTCCGAATTTCACCATCATTCCGAAAGAGAAATCGGGTGTCGTTATCGACAGCCGTATGCTTCAGACAGAGAATGGTGTGGAACTTTCCAAGGAGAAAGAAGACATTCTGAAGCTGTGGATTGAAGGTGTGTATGTCGGTGCGTCTTATGTATCTGCCGGAATTGTGGCTGCATATCAGTGCCCCGAGTATCTACGAGGCGCATTCAAAACCGTGAACCGGGATTATCCAGGTGTGCGTTTTGATATTGAGGCAGGGGATAACAGTCTGCGTGTAGTGACTACGATGACCAAAGAAATCTCCGGATTCACGAACACCATCAAGGATTCGATTAACCGGAAAAACTTTGGATTTATTTTCTCATCGGAGAATGCCCAAATCCAGGATAGCGACATCAAGCGGATCACGGTATACAAAGCGAGAAGCATGGCGATGTCCGAAGATGGCTTTGATTCCTTGTATAAAACACTCGTAAGTACTTACATTGAGCGCTTGCTCCGTTTCCAGACGGGTGATTTCAAGCATGAAAATATCGTCAAATTCTTCAGCAACAATCCGAGCAGTCAGAAGAGTCGGTGGCTGGGAACCCGAGGGTCGATCAATTCGATCATTCAGGAAGGTGACGATATGAGCTTTATCATCGATGAGAAGAGCAATATGTGCCACATTGACCTGGTATTTAACGGCAACGTGAAGAACCTGGAGGTCATGATTACCAAAGGCACCAGCGCGATGAAGGTGTAAGAAACTGGAGTGGGTACAAGTTTTAGAAATGGAATATGATTCTTTAAACAACGAATTATAGACATTCATTTTGGTGTTAGAGGCAGCCTTTACTGGCTGACCTTATACATATATTTCGGTACCTCTCCCCAGATGGAAGAGCATGCCGGGCACATTGTTTTCTAATCTTAAGGAGGTTTTTATTAATGGGTTTTGTATTGAAAGTAGAAGGCGCAGAAACAATCGAATTGGGAATGGATAATATCCGCACAGTAGTGTATGACACAGATACACCGGATGATTCCAACGCTAGATCCACAGATGTAGGTGCAACACTTCGCATCAGTGGCAAAATTATTACAGCAACAGACGGTGACAATGCAGATGACACGATGAAACTTGCTCTGTGGTCCCTTGTTCCAGCTGAAAAAGCAGATTGCTACCGTAAAGTAACCCTTGAAGTGGTTGCGGCGGATCAAGTGGTACGCAAAATTTACATGCCTAACGCGTTCGTTGTGGATTACACAGAACGTTTCGGAGATACCGAAGGCGTAGGTGAATTCAGCCTGTTCATCAAACAGAAAAAAGACAAAACGGAATTCACTAAAATTGAAGGCGGCTTCCCGGTATAAAAGGGAGCAGCTGATGTTCCGGGTCAGTTATGGCTGGCCCAGAATAATTCTGTCATGTTAAGGGGCCTTGGTGCCCCTTAATCTTTATTTACGCCCGAATACGGCAGGGAGGCAGGGACGAATACCATGAATGATTATTATGCCGTGCTTGGTGTGGAACGTGAAGCTTCTCCGGAGCAGATCAAGAAGGCTTATCGTCAATTGGCGAAGAAATTCCACCCGGATGTTAATGGGGGAGATCCGCAGGCAGAGATGCGTTTCAAGCAAGTCCATGAGGCCTACAGCACACTCGGAAATCCCGAGTTAAGGGCTGCATACAATCAGCAACCTCGATCTACAGGGAACCCAGGAGGACCAAATGGAGCAACATCCAGTACTGCACGAGAAAAGAGTGGACAAGCCCAAAATGGACCTATGAATACCGATAAGGTATGGTCGGATCCATCACGAATGCAGGAACAGTTTGAACAATTTTTTGGCTATCGCCCCAAAGGCAAGGGAAGCTCAAACAGTGGCAAAGCCGATCCCAACAAAGGAATGGATATGTCCGCCATGTTTGACCGATATTTCGGAGTTCGAAAAAAGTAAGCCGGTGGCCTGTAATGGATCGTGCCGGTTCAGGCGGAGGTTATGGAAGTGAAACGAGGAAGGTCGGTAATGACGATAGGGGTTGACGCATGCGTCGCCATGATTTCGTTAGCCGTGCTGTATTACATATTCATCATTAACCGGGACATGAGTGCCCAGTGGATAACTGGAATTATTGTGGTCCTCTCCGGGGGAGCATACCTGTTTTTTAAATACTTACCTGCCAGCAAGAGGGAAAAGAAGAAGTTGTCTTCACGGGTTGTGAAACTCGTACTGTTGGACGATGACGGTACAAGTGTGAAGGAATGGTACATTCAGGGTGAGACAAGTGTATTGATCGGAAAAAGTTCGAAGAACAGTGAGGCGGACATTGATCTGTCCGATACTCCATATGCTTCCCTCATCAGTCCGCAACATGCTGTGCTGAACAAAGCTTCGGGCCAATGGTTTATCGAGGATATTGACTCCGCCAGCGGCGTGGGCGTACGTAAGGGAAATCAAAGCAGATCATCCAAATTGGAAATCGAAGAACCCAGCCTGATTGAGGCAGGAGACTTAATTTATATTGCCAATACCCGCATTTTGGTGAAATAACGTTGGCGTACCATCATACAAACTTACGGGGGAATGAAAAGAAATGAGTCTGACAAGATGTGGAAACGGACATATGTTCAGCACGAGACGGCACGGAAACACCTGTCCATATTGCAATCTGGCCGTCGAGTCACCGCCTTCCGGCAATAGTGAAGCAGGGGGAGCAATCCCACGCGCGCCTCGCACGGCAGAGGATGACAGAACGATGCCATACCTGGGAGAAACGACAGGAATTGAACCGGTAACGGGATGGATGGTGTGCATCGAAGGTCCACAGATGGGCCAGGATTATCGAATTATGGCTGAAAAGAACTTTATTGGACGTTCGGAAGAGATGCATGTTCGAATCCTTGGGGATAACACGATTTCTAGGCGTAATCATGCAGTGATTGTATATGATCCCAAAAAACGGAATTTCTATCTGCTGCCCGGCGATGCTTCCGGCCTTGCTTATCACAACAATGAAGCGGTCTATTCTCCGGTGGAACTGGCTGCCTACGACGTCATTCAATTGGGTCGCAGCAAATTCATTTTCATCCCATTATGTGGTGTGCATTTTGAATGGGAGCAACAGTGAATACCTTTATGATCTTGTGGCACGACAAGGAGCTAACGCCTTATTGGGTTCTGGTAGCAGGCTGTTTGTCGATCTGGTTGTTGTTATTCGTCCGAAGCCGGATTCCGGTAAGGCAACGTGACGATAGGCCAGTGGGTGTTCAGATCGGGAATGGACAGACCATTGGTGCTCGCAGTGAGCAGGATGATTATTTTGCCTGTGCCGTGGAGCCATATGGTGTACTTGCGGTACTTGCCGATGGAATTAGCGGCTTATCTGGTGGGAAAGTAGCCAGTACAACTGCTGTAGAAACATTTATCCGTGAGTTTGAAGCGTTGGAGCGGTTTCCTGATCCGGCGGAGTTTTGGGATGCTTCTTCCCATGCGGCAAATCAGGCGATTCTTCGCAATTTACTTGGCGTTCCTGGAGGAACAACGTTGGTATCAGCCATGATCAAGGGCAGGGAGCTGTACTGGGGCGCAGTAGGGGACAGCATTTTGGCCGTGTTTCGCAAAGGTGAGCTACTTGCTATCAATCATAAACATACGCTGGAAACTCAACTCGAAGAACAGTATATGTCTGGAGAAATATCGGAGCAAGAGGCGTTGGATAATCCGCAGCGCAAAAGGCTGGTCAACTATTTGGGGTACGACCATTTTAAACAAATGGAAATCGCGGACGAGCCGTTTGCACTGCAACCGGCGGACAAGATTGTGTTATGCAGTGACGGGGTATACAACTCTCTTACTGAGATGGAACTGGAAACTATACTGGCGAAAGACATGTCGCCATTTGATGCAGCCCAGACCATCATTGATCTGATTGAAGAAAAACAGCTCGTGCATCAGGATAATGCCACGATTATCATTTTGGAGCAAGGATGGTAACGGATCAGGCAACGCACAGGGAAGGGAAATGGGGAGACGGATGAGGAAGGAGAACAGTGAATTCAAGACGGCTTTTGTCTCGGAAGCGGGATCTTTCCTGAAAAATCGGGATTTCTACGGCTGCGTTGAGCTGGAAGATTGGGCCTGTTATGTCATTGCAGATGGTTTGGATACGGATACGGAAGTGAATAGCGCACAGATCACAGTACAGACCATTCTGGAATCCTTTCTGGAAAAGCCAACCATGTCCAAACGCAGACTAACAGAGTATATCAAGATTGCACATGAATGGCTTCAGTATGAAAGTCGCCGAGTCAGGCTCAAAGCGGGATTCGTCATTGTCGTGACAGACTATACACGTATGGTGTGGGCATCTGCCGGACACAGCCGGTTGTATCATTTCCGTGGAAATCGGCTTGCATTAAAAAGCAAGGATCATAGCGTTGCTGTCCAGTTGGCAGCCGAAGGCCAGATTGCAGAGGATCGTGTGGATCAGCACGATGAACGCGGCAATCTGTACGAATACGCGGGCAAACCTGGCATGATCAGGCCGTATGTATCGGATAAGATCAAGCTGGCCGATGGCGATGTACTTGTGCTCTGCACCCCTGGATTATGGGAAGGGGTTCAGGATGCCGAGATGATCGATGCGGTTGAAGGTGCCAATGACCCGCAGACGCTGGCGGATACGCTTGAAGAAGTGATGCTTAGCAAGCAGCGTGCCCGTATCGAGAATTATAGTGCGGCAGCCTTATATGTGAACAAGATTTTTCATGAAGAGCCCAAGAACCGTAAGAAATGGATTAAGCGGATTGCCATCATGCTGGTTATGCTCCTGATTTTTGGTGGAGCCGGCATATTCTACGCGGTGAAAAGTGCAGCGAAAAAAGCTGAATTGGCCGTAGATATGCTGCAATATGAACAGACCGCAGACCAGTACGTCAAGGAACAAGAGTATGGCAAGGCGGTCTCGGACTACAGCTTGGCGCGCAACAATTCCATCAAAATCAAGGACCCGATACATAAAAAGCTGTTGACTGCGAAAATGGCTGCTGCTCAGACGCTGGTTGATGGGGAAGCTCACCTGAAAGAAGGCGACATTACCAAAGCAACCGCGAGTTACACCAAAGCATTGGAATTGTCTGAATCCTATAGCATGTTCAACCGGGAAGTTATTCAGGAGCGACTGGAGCAGATGACCACTTTCCAGCAAGTGCAAGACTGGATCACCGAGGGCGATCTGAAACTCCAGAACGGAGATTACAGTGGAGCAATCATTTTGTATAAACGGGCCAGAACGGCCGCTACGGAGACAGCTTACAAAGATGCGCTGAAGGAGATTGCTACGCAACTGGAGACGGCCGAGACCAAACGTGCAGATATCAAGCGACAATCCCGGCAGCTTCAGGCAGATACGCTGGAACAGAAGGGTGACCGCTTCAATGAAGCCGGAGACTACAGCGGAGCCATGGATGCCTATGCTTCGGCACAGGGAATTTATCAAGAGATCGATATGCTGGAACGTGTGCTGGCCATGGAGCGGAAAATAAACAAACTGGATGAGAAATTGAACCCACCGATACCGGCGGCTGATCTTACGCAGGATACGGCAGGATCAGACTCACCAAATACCTCGGGCATAACCTCGGATATGACCGGGAGTACAGGAAGTGTGAATACAGGCAATACAGTAGGGAACGGTTCTTCCACTGCTAATGGCACCTCGGCTGGAAATGGCAATGCGGATGCTTCCGGCTCAGGTACTTCTCCTGGAAAAACGACAAGTAATGCTGGCAGCAATTCTGCCTCCAAGGCTGACGGAAGCACCGATACCACGGAGGCTGATGTGAACGAACAGGAATCATCGGAAGGAGGAGATTCATGATGAAAGACATGATTCGTGACCGTCTTAACAAGATGGAGGATCTCGAACAACGCCGCATGCTCAAAGATCTCATGACAGGCGTTTTTCTTAATCTTGTGGAGTATCAGGAGACGCTGAACAAACAGATTGAGCAACGGGTTTTTGATGAGGTGTTGCCTCAGGAGGAACGTCATGATGTATATGTCACATTATGTGCGCGGGAAGATCTGGATCCCATTCATGAATTTCTGTACCCGATCATTCCTGAGGATGCTGAATCACAGTCCGTCTATTTGAGTGAGGCTTCAGAGGCATTGGCGCGTCAGGAAGAGATGAAATTATTCACGTTCTACATGGAATGTGGGCAACAGGAACTCCAATCTCTACTGAACAGTAATCGGACATTTCGCGGGGAGATAGTAACCAGTGGAGGCAGGCATGCCATAACGGTTCGGTTGAAATCAAGTGCAGCGTATATCTCCAAAGTTGAAGAATTGTACCGGGTCTTTCGTAAGAACAGTCTGCCATGGAAATCGATCAATGCACCCTATGTGTACAAATTCATTGATTGTGTTCTGGTCAGTTCGGACGATGGAGAAGCATGGGACAAACAACATGCTGTCAAGGAACTTTCCATCCATCTCGAAGAGTTTGAGTCTTATAAAAGAACCAATATGATTCCGCTGTGGAACATTCAGAAGCTGGATATGAAAACGGGTGGATTCCCTGTTCCGGCTTCGGACCGAATCAATTATGAACATGTGTTGCCACTCCGCAAAACCGGAACGGAACACGGATATCTGGTGGATGGAGACGAATCGCATATTCGGTATATCAAAAGATCGGAAGAAGATATCACCATCGTATCACCACTGGAAAAATCCGATTCATGGACGGTGCTGAAAATAGCGGGTCCCGTCGCAACCCGCATTGGCAGGATGGACTATCCGCTGTTTTCCAATAACAAGCGGGAAGGGTTTGCCGGTAAATATGCTCGCCAGGAAGGACGTTCTGTACGATCCAAAGGAGAGATTTCCCGCATGGTTCACGCTTTTCAGGCAGCAGAGGGGTTGGAACTGGAAGATGTGCAAGTGGTGGCGCCAGGACCCGCTTTGGGCATTACGTATCCACTTAATGCATTTGTTAGCGATCATGTCCGTGTTGAAACAGATAAACATCGAATGATTTTAAGGTTCAGCAGACACGGAAAGCAGCCGGGACAGGCCATTTTTCTGGATGATCTGCTGAGCTTTCTGGTATCCGAAATCCAGCTGGCTTTCCCGGAATACTGCTGCGAAGGGGAATGGGTGTGAGTACAGCATGAATTACATCTGGGATCTGATTATTCGGGCCAAGCGTAATGGAACCGATCTGCGCGACGTAACCTTTGTGCCAGCACGTGTATATTCGCCTTACATGGAACTTAGCCAGACAAACCTGAATGCTTCAGGCGTGGAAGGCACGGTTGAAGTCAATCCGTATTATCGCTTTTTTGATATTTTCCGGGACCTCTTCGATATCAATAATGAAGAGCAGGTGGAGTTGCGGGAAGCGCTCTTTGATCTGGTTATTCATTTTCTGGCGGATATGGATTTGATGCAGGGGATGAACAAGAGGGAGTATTATATTCGCTTCATTCTGAAGGATATGCATTCGGGTGTATACGGGGATCGGGTTCGGCGGCGACTGGAGCTGTTCGGACAGGAGGAGCAGGAAGTGATCGCCTGCAATATGCTCCGTTTGTATGATACGGGAGAGGCGGTTCATCTGCTGAGGGATACCCTTGTTCGAATGTTCCCGCGTTCAACCCTATATGCCAATTGTGAAGAAAAGGATGAATTGCTTTTGTATATTGGTCAGGTAGAGCGTACGGAAGCGAAGGAGAAGCTGGAACTGATTCTTGAACTCTTTCTGCCGGTACGTTTCGACACGGAAATATACTGGGGGCATCATTTTGGCATTCTGGATGTGGATTATACGATGATACAGGACGGGATTGCCCTATATTAAGCAGCACCAGCAGTTGTAAGGAGGAAGTATAGATGAACGGCTATTCATACCGATTGTATCCTGATGCCACGAGCAGGGAACGTTCCAGAGGAACCATGCGTTATACGCGTGAAGAATTGATGGACATGACCACGTTCCAATTACGGAACATTTGCTACAAGGAACGGTTAATCGAGGGATTGGGTCCTCGGACGGAGCGGGAAGAACTGATTCGGATTATTTTAAAATTTCTGGGAGCGGACGATATATTGTGGATCAATCAGTCTGTTGAAGGTGGATTCGAGCGGATACAAAAGGCTATTTCTCGTCATATGACGGCGCCCATGAGCAGTGATGGAGGCATTAGTGTACCTGCGCGACTGATTCTGTACGAAGGATTGAACGTGGACAAGCTGGATCGATATGTGGTTACGGCACCGGGGGGACTAACCGAATCCAACGTACTTTTAGTCAATGAAAGCATGGAGCTGTGCGGCATCTTCAACCTGGTTAAGGACGACTCCGTATCGGGAACCTTTTATTTGACCGCAGGAAGTGGGGCGACCTGGAAGAGATCTGGAAACAGACAGTATAGTCTTCTCTTTTTCCGTAAACGCGACTCGGAGTACCTATATCAGACCTATTATTCCAGCAGACCGCTTCCACCGGTTCATATTCAATATACTCAAATCCCACTGGCAGATCTGGACATCCGGGAGCTTGAACCGACAGAAGCAGTGCTTGCAATTGATTTTGGCACCTCCAATACGACGGCAGGCGCCTATTTGCATAACGGTTATATTCAGGCGCCGAGCAGCCAGGATTTGCTGAATGGGCGAGTCCGTATGGATGCCATCAACTACGTTTCTTTTCCCGATCCTACATACAAAGATACGGATTGGATCGAGGTCTTGCCTACGGCCATTGGGGTGGCGGAGTGTTCGGATCCAGCGAACATTCGTTACGAGTTCGGCTATGAAGCGCTGCGAAGTATGCGTCGGGGAGGATACAGTAGCCGGGCGAGTGTCTTCCGCAGCATGAAGCGATGGGTGAACAATTACAACAAAATGGAAGAAATCGTCGATGTTCATGGCAATGCGGCCATCGTTTCTCGTATGGATCTGCTGCGTGCGTACATGAATTACATCATCCGAACGGCAGAGCATCAGTTCAAGTGCAAGTTTCGCCATGTGCACTTTACGAGTCCCGTGAAGATGAAAATACAGTTTTTGCAGATGTTCGGAGAGATGCTCCCGGATTATCGGATTGAGCAGACGTATGCGCTGGATGAGGGAATGGCTGTGCTCTATAACACCCTTGCTGACGGGATGGAACGTGGTGCTTTTATGGAAGGGCAGACGTATCATGCGCTCGTGATTGATTGTGGCGGTGGAACGACGGATTTATCTTCCTGTGCCTTTACGATCGAGGATGGACATATGGCGTACAAGCTCGATATCCATACGACCTACGAAAATGGGGATACGAACTTCGGAGGTCACAACATTACCTATCGTATTATGCAATTCATGAAGATTGTATTCGCCGACTACTATAGCGGACGCCGTCAGGTGACGGATATTGATAGCCTGATTGAGGCACCTGGTGCGGATGTGTTCCGTCAGGTGGACGAAGAGGGTGTGAAGTCCGTTTATCAGAAGCTGGAGCAACGCTATGAGGAGGCAGAACACATCATCCCGACTGCGTTTGCGCGCAGAGAGAACCGTTCACGGGATGAGTATTTGCGGGTAAGAGGAAACTTCTACTTCCTGTGGGAAATCGCAGAAGAGATGAAGCAACAATTTTTCCGCAAAACCGGCATCTTGCGTAACCGATTCCACTCGGAGATGGAGGGCGACGGGGACAGTGATCTGCAGATCACCACCATGGAGCGTTGGTTCCTCTCGGTAGAACGGAATGGGGAGTTGAAGGATGAATATGAGTTCCCCGATGTGGTGTTCAATATCAAGGAAATTACCCAGCTGATTAAGGCCGATATCTATGAGGTGGTTCGCAAGTTTTTGGATGATTTCTATCGGCAGGGACGGATGAACCAGTACTCGATTATCAAGTTGACAGGTCAGTCCTGTCGCATTGATGTATTTCGGGAAGCATTGAAAGAGTTCGTTCCAGGCAGAAGCATTGAGTTTCGGCAAAAACCTGCGGAAGGGCGTGTGCCTGATCTTAAACTTGCCTGCCTTCGAGGGGCGATTCGTTATCTGAGTGCGCGCAAAACGGGAAGCGTTCAAGCCGACATCACGCATGATGCCGCTGTAATTCCGTATACCGTAAGTGCCTACACACATAATGGACGTGAAAAAATGCTGATCAGCAGTCTGGATCGGAGTGATGGCATTCCAGGTAGCATTTCCCGTCCATTCGAGACGGCAGAAGTGGAGTTGTATCTTAGCGGAAGCGATGGCCAGCTGAGACAAAAATTCGTATATGCGAACCGCCCGGATTTCTATAAAGAGGTGCTTTATGAAGACATCCGGGATCGATATGGAGATAAAATTCCGCAGGATGATACGGATTCCATCGTGAATGGGGAGACGAAGTTTTTTGTCTTTCCGGATGATCGTCATTGGGGCTTCCATGTGTTGCCTGTAGCTCGCAGAAATGAACGGCTGTATCTGGGATCGCAGAAGCTGCTTCCGTTTGAAACAGACTTGTCGGAACTGGACTTCTTTGACGGAATGAAGTGAGGACCACGGGCAGAAAGGGGGAACACCGCTCATGTTCACATATTCGTATCCGCATTTTAACAAGGGAAGAATTCTGAAAACATCCATGTTGGAGGGACTACGTGATTTCCCCAGAGACTTCATCGAACTGTACTATCGCGGTTATGCAGATGGCATTCTTGCAGGTGCAGAGGTAGAAGTTTTCCCGGACAGATTGTTCGTCGCCCCTGGGATGGTGTTGCATAAAGGAAGGATTTATATGCTGACAGAGCCTATGGAACTGGCATACCAAGCTACGGGACGGGTCAATGTGCTGAAGCTTCGGTTTACCGCGGAGGAGACCGTGAGTGACATGACGATAAGCCATTCCGAACTGCTCTTGGATGAAGAGACAACGTGCACATCGAGAGAGTTGGAGCTGGCTCGATTCAAGCTGAAGGAAGGGGCGCGGCTGCGGCGTGACTACCAGACCTTTGCCGACTTGGCAACGGAGTTCAACACCCTGCATGTCATTCATGTCCCTTATGCAGCCGAGGGGGCAAGCACCTTATCTCCTGTTGTCATGAAGGATTATGCCGAGAGGTTGCTTCGAACGGGGACCTCTGATCCCCAGGATCTGGTCTTCGCCATGATGTGTCTCAATGAAGGAACGGTTGCGCGTAGCGTCATTTTGCATCACATTGCTAGTCGATTAGGGCTGGAGTACAGAGAATATGATAATGCGCAGATTCATCGATATCTGGATCGCATACTGGCGAATGCAGGTCGGGGAACGGGACGTTCGGGTATGCCGGTGGGCGGACCACATCGTATGATTGTGGATTGATTCAGCACAAGGAAAGGAAGTTGTTCTTGATATGGAATATCTCGATCGCAAAGTAATTCCCATATTATATAACCATCGTGAAAATGAAGAGAATGGTCAGAACAGTGAAATTGAAGAGGCGGTTAAATTGGCACATAAATCTCAGGCTATTGATTCAGCAGAGCTGCCGGCGAGGCTCCGTATTGGAAAGGAAAGCGTATTTCTAAAACGAACTGAGCTGTACGATAGTAGGGTAGCCATATCCCTTCCACGTTCATTGCGTTTAATTTCAGAGAAGGAAGCGAGCATGAAGTATCCTTCGTCTCATCGGCCGGAATGGATATATACCAATGATTCAGGGACAGTCAATTTTACGTTTAACAGGCTGGAGCATCGAATTTCGGAAGAGGAGCTGACTTCCTTTACCGAAACGATGGCCAATGTCATTCGAGGGACGCAGCCTATCAGACAATGGGAGAAACATGGCGTTCGAATTACTGAAACGGGACAGTTCACGGGCTACTGTCAGTTTTCCATTCAGGGGTTGAATAATCAGATTTATAACCATATCGGTTTTTCGATTTTAGACCAGTCAGTTCTTGTTTACGGATTTAATTGCACGGATGAAGAAAAGCGCGATTGGCTGGAGCCTGGGGAGACGATTCTTAATTCACTTGCGATCCATTGAAGTTGAGAGGGGATGAGAAACATGAGTCTGACTTATGAAAATCTGATTATTGAACCATATGAACTGTTGCATTTGCAAGAACTGACGATCCGGAAAAAAATGAATGAGCACACTCGGCTCGTGTTTAAGGGCATGGTGTCTGAGGAATGGAAGGATCGCTATGTCGATGTTACGGATAAGGATACCCCAATTGAAGTGTGGCAAAAAGATGAGGATGGTAATAAGAAGCCTCTGTTCAAAGGCATTCCACTATCTGTTGAAGTGCAGGTTGTCAGAGGTGTATATACGCTCCACGTGGAGGCCATCTCACATACATACCGGATGGACATTACAAAACGAACGCGTACATTTCAAAATGTCAAAATGAAGTTACCCGATTTGTTAAAGGAACTGGATCAGGATTATCCGGGGCTGGACGTGATTGATGAGGGAACAGGGGGGGCCAAGATCGGGAAGGTTGCCGTGCAATATCAAGAAACGGATTGGGCATTTCTCAGGAGACTTGCTTCTCGCTTTCACACGAGCTTAATGCCGGCCGCTCAGTTTGACAGCCCCAAATTTTATTTTGGCGTCTTTGAGCACGGAAACTCAATCGATCTGGACAATACACGTTATACAATCCGCAAAAACATGGCACCATTCATGTACTTTACCGAAAACGATACGATAAAGGTCAACGAATCAGATTTCATTATATATGAAATCGAGACAGATCAGGTGATGGAGCTTGGACATCATATTACCTTCCGAGGCAGAAGCCTATATGTGACTGAGGCATATACCGAGCTTGTGGGAGGAATAGTGAAGCACCAATATGTACTTAGCCTTCATAGAGGACTAAGACAAAAGACATATTACAATTCGATAATTGCCGGAAGCTCATTACTTGGTCGCATCCTTTCAGTGCATGGTGGTCATGTAAGAGTTCAGCTGGACTGTGATGAAAAACAGGAGGAAGAGGAAGCGTTGTGGCTGTTGTATCAGTCGCCATACATCGCAGAGGGCCAGACAGGTTGGTATGTCATGCCTGAAGTGGGTGATCCGGTGGCCGTATATTTTCCAACGCAAAACGAAGAAGAGGCCTATGCGACAGGAGCACCCCGTCTGGATAATAAGGTAACTGGAACGAACCAATTAAACAAACCGGATCATAAAATTTTCCGTACGCCTTATGGCAAAGAAATCAGACTGACCCCAGATTCCATCTCCATTAGCAGCAAAGAGGGCGAGGTGTTCATACGTCTCAGCGGGGACGAGGGCATTCAGATTATCGGAAGCCAGCAGATTCGGATGTCTGCTGGGGGCAATATCTCGCTCAAAGCCGGGAAGAAAATAACGTTATCTGCCGATTCGCAATTGTTGCTGGAAGGCGGGGGAGGGACATTCAAATTGGATGGACAAGCAAAAATGAGTGGATCAGAAGTGAAAGCCAACTAGTATAGGGTGACGTATGGGCAGGAGGGATAATTTCCAATGGATCGCAAGGAATCTATATTACATTTTTATACCCATCAGGTAAAACCTGCGCGGGCCAAACTTATGGATGATTTGCAGCATACGCTGCATACAAGGTATACGGAATTGACAGCTGAGCTCCAAAGTCATTTCAGGTTTATGGTTCAGGAAGTCAGCGACGCCCAAAAGCGTGGGGCGAAAGGGCCGATCGCTTACATTCAATATTCTATGTTGCGAACAGAACTTCTTGGAGGGGCGATGAATGTCCTGGTCGAAGCATACGATGCTTCATGGTTGCTGGATCGAACACCCATCCGTTCATTCTATTCTTCCCACTGGGCCTATGAGTGTCTTGAGCGGATGCTCAATGGATTAAGAGAAGAACTTCCTCACTATCAAGGAACCGTTACAGTGGTAGAACTGGAACGAATCATGTTACAGGAAGCGGCGTTGGTGAATCGGTATCTTGTACATTTTATACGCCGTAGCTGTAGCGCGCTGGAGGACTTCGAATGGAACTCCCTTATGGATCTGGAACAGATATTCGAAGTACGTGTAGGAGAATACTTGGATGCTAGTGAGTGCGTATTTCGTTTTGATCAAAGGACTAGGAGCATTGAGGAGATTGGTGAAGCATTGGAAGAAAGTGATGGTCTGGAGGTCATGTACGCGCATTTTCAGGGACTAGATATGAGCAAAATGGAGTGCAACGATCTGGATTTTCGTTACAGCCGTTTTGATCGTATCGATATGCATTCTACCGATTTTCAACGCTGTATCTTGATAGGGACACGTTGGCGCGATTGTAGTCTGGAGAACACCGATTTCACCGGAAGCATTCTATATGGGGCAGATTTCAGCGGGTGTTCTCTGGAAAGAGCTGTTTTCAGGGAGATAATAGGGGAGGTGGGACATCCGGAAGGACTCGCTCAGGGTCCAGAATACGATGCACTTAACTTCGAGAATTCAAACCTTTCAGGTGCTGACTTCCGGGGGGCACACCTTCGTGGAGCCATATTCCGTGGAGCCAATCTAACAGATACGTTATGGGAGGGTGCTGATGTGGAGGGTGCGATTTTTGACGATGCCCAGAGGAGGCGAGGGTTATCCGATACTTTCGTCTAATGGCCGATCCCAGATGGATACACCGCGTAGAGACTGAGCCTGTCGGTGAACTGCAACGCAGGACCTGGAATCAGGCTTTTCATGATTCGGGCAGTGAGCATACAGCCATTAACCTTTATGTGCGAAGCGGATTCCATGTCGATTATACGGATTATTTGGAACAGCCGGTTCCCTTGGTTTCAGATCAATTGCTTGAAACACTTATTTTGTATTGTCCTCAGCTCAAGCGAAGGGCTACCGTATTAACGGACAAGGAGCGAATGACCCAAGAGACGTATTGGGCCATTCATCCTCCTGCACTGGCAAACGTATTATCTCCTCATACCCGTCGGCGCATGGATGGAAGTCTGGAGCGGATCGTACTGAAGCGAGATTTCCCGGATGTACCCCTGTTCCAATTGATGGAGCTGCACGAAACCGTGATCATTGTCAATCTGGCGTTGTCGGAGAGCATTCTGCGGCGAGATGTGGCAGGAGTACAATTCATTCCGTTGGACTTGGAACAAACGAATTAGAAGGGAGAGGTTATGATGGTGCGAAGTCAAGATCATGATGCCCAGATTCATACGGCTGGAGAAGCCTCTAAAAGCTATGTCGTTGCAGGAGCAATACTTAAATGCAATTGCGGGACGCAGCGTACACGATTGAAGATACCATTCAGTCATGGCGTATATATCAAGGGGAAGGCGAAGATGACTGTCGAGGATTATGTTCCAGGTATTCATATTGGATCATTCGGTAACTGTTCCAATCCAGCTAATCCAGCAGTAGCGGCAAGCACGATGGTTGACATCTATGGGGTTAAGAAAGCGCCTTGCGTTCCCGTGCTGACCATGCCTTGGCTTCATGGAAAGGGAGATACCAAGGTGGAAGGGAAAGCTGCACTGCTCAGTCACTGTACGCACAAGTGTCTGTATGGCGGAGATATCGTCATAGAGAATGACGGACAGCAATTGGACTTTTGACGATGAGTGAAATTACGGAGAAAAAACTCGACCAGATCGGCTATGAGCAAATACGTCTATATTGGCCTTATCGTGCACAGTGGTTAGAAGGCGTGCAAATTACCCGCCAAGTGAACGAGCATGCGAAACTCTACGTCAGCGGTATAATTCCGGAAGAGGATGGGCCGGGCGTTCTTCAAGTTCAGGCTGAAGGGGAATCTATCGTACTCAGACAAGTCGATGAAAATGGTAGATCAGTGAGGAGACTCTTCCATGGCGTAATGACATCGCTCTCGGTTCATTTGTCGGGAGGGGTCTATCGATTCGAACTTGAAGCCTTGTCCAACTCCTATCAAATGGATATGCGAATTGAGGAACGAGCCTTTCAAAACAGAGGGTGGACGTTCAAAGAACTCATTCAATTCATTATGAATTCTTACCGCTATTCGGATGTCATGGATCAGGTTACCGAAAATACCTCATTGAGCGGACTTGTATTACAATATAAAGAGACCGATTGGATGTTCCTACGCAGGCTTGCCTCGCGATTCGGTACAGTGCTGGTCCCCGAAATCACAGCGGCATCACCAAAACTGTATATCGGTTTGCCCGCAGGTAAGTTGTGGAAATGGCCAGAAGACCAACCTTATCAGGTTCGTAAGGAGCTGGCTGGAATCGACTGGCACGGCTCCGGAACGGAAGATCGATATATCATTCAGGGCCCCAAGGGATCGCAAGGCGTATTGCAATATACGGTGGAAAGTGTCGAGACCTATGCGTTGGGAGACAAGGTCGAACTTCCAGATGGCAGAGAGCTGACCGTGGTGTATGCCCATTCGCGACTGGAATCCGGGTTACTCATGACGACATACCGCATGGTACTCGAAGACCACATTCGTGTACCTAGATGCAACCTATCGGACCTGATTGGGTTATCGCTGTACGGCGAGGTGGTCCGCGTGATTCATGATCACATTCAGATCAAATTACCCATGGATGAGGGCCCGATGACGCAAGGCTCCGCTTGCCCCTATCCGGTCGCGCCAGTTTATGCTGCGGAAGGGCATAGCGGGTTATACATGATGCCGGAGATCGGGGATCAGGTGGAATTATATTTTCCAAGTAGTCTGGAATCCGGAGCGTACATTCGTCATTCTATCTCTGAGGGGAAACGTTCCACTAACGGAGGGACAGAGCATAAAGTCTGGGGGCATCCTGCCGGAAGCTCTATCGGGATGTCGCCTGAGGAGGTTACACTGCAATCTGGATCCGGGTTGACGATTACCTTAAATGATCAGGGGATCGTATTGAATAGTCCAGGCAATCTGTCCATTCAAGGCAGCAATATCCTGCTTGCGGCCGGACAGATCGAAGCCACAGCACCAGAAGCGATTTGGCTGCTTGGCGGGGGTGGTAGCTTCATTTTGGACGGGGAGGCCAACGTACGAGCAGGTCTATTGCAACAGGAGGGCAGCAACAAAGCGCCTGTTCATGTGGCGGATCTGCCTCCGGAGCCGGAGCCACCGCTGATGCCGATTGAGGAGTACGAAGCAGCTCAGGCCGCAGCAGCCGCAGAGGCTGCTGCAGTGACGCAGGCATCAACGACGAACCCGAAAGATGGATCGTTGGCTGGAGCTGCATTGGCCATCACTGCTATGATTCCGATCCTGGGAGCTCTAGGGGGGATTGCTGCTCAGACAGCCATCGGCGTAGGTATTGCTGCCGTTGCCACGGGTCTGATCGCGAGCGTGCCGAAGATAGGCTCCTTCAAGCCTTCGGCTCTGAATTTGCTAGACCGATTTACGAACAGATTTACCGAGCTCCAACAGCAGGAGAACGAAGCGAAATGGACGATGCTTGGTAAAATGCTGACGGCCGCCAAAGAGCTGACTACATCGACTTCGGTGACCGATTTCTTTAAGAAGTTGGAACAACAGAACAAGGAGATTAGCCTTGCTTATGAGCAGATTCCGAGTTACTTCCGTGAGAAATGGGCGCGTGAAAAATTCCAACGTGACCTGCAGAAGTCGCTGGAATTTTTCAAGAGTGTGGAGAAAGACGATGTTCAACATCAAACCTTCTTTTCGCCCTACTACCAAGAAATTTCATGGGCATTAGACAGTGCTGGCATATATCATAATATTACCGTCGAGGAATTAAGAGATTATGATTTTTGGTTGCGTCAGGACCTGACATTGGAACAGATGAAATATCTGACACAGTTGATTTACAATCCGATTAGCCATGAGAAATTCGTAGAGATGATCTACGATTATGAAATGCATCGCGATTTAATAGAGAACGGAACGATGATTGGTGGTAATCTAAGGGTAAGGACGCCAGACATTGAAGGAAAGGTCATGCAAGTTGTTGGTAAAGGATTAAAAACAGCAACGACATTTGTAAAGAAGAAATGGACAGATAGCCAGAAAATGAGGATCGTTTCTGGGGGAGGAAGCGATTGGAGCGGGGATAAGTCGAAAAAAACGGGACAAGCAGGTTCTGGTGGTAAAACAGAAGCTGAAGTTGGACCTGAAACTAAACCTAACCAAGCGGATAGTGACCAGAAGCCACCAAAACAGAAACCAAAAGATACCGAAACTAAGACGAATCCAGAAAAAGATGCTACTCCAAATGACGTGAACTCATGGAAGAAATCTCTGCCAAATAAGGTTGAGGATAATTCTGAAGCGGATACTAAACCACCTAAATCAACCGAACCGGAGAATCCGAAAACAAACAAACCGAAGGATGATTCGGAAGGCACTGAGGGAGCGGGAGATGTTGGGACACCGCCTCGTTATGGAGATAGACAAATTACTGATAAAGAATATAAAATATTGAGAGATGAAACGCCAACACCAGAGTTAAGAGACAAGGTTAATGAGGGACACAACAAAAATGTGGAGACAAAGGACGAAGCAATACCCGGAAAAACTTTTATAGGTTCTTTAGAAGCAGACCATATCGTACCAATGAATAATATAACTAAAATGGACGGTTTCGGGAAATTAACAAAATCACAACAGCTTGAAGTTCTTAATAATCCAGATAACTTTATTGGATTAAGCAAGTCAGCCAATACTTCAAAACAGTCAAAAACCTTTGAAGAATGGACTCATTATAAAAAAGGAAAGAAAGGTGAAATTGAAATCGATTCTGAATTCAGACAAAGAATGATGATTATTGAAAGAGAAATAGAAAGGAAGCTACAAAAGCAAATAGATGATTTGAATAATTTGAATAACAAGTAGGGAGTTGAAAATTTCAATGGATGATAAATTGAAGTATTTAAGAAAATATAACCAAGAGATAAGATTGCTTACTCATAAAGACATCAGTAGTATTGCAACTAACCAACTTCCAGATGATTGGTATGATATTTTTAAAGAACAAGATAGCACAGTCAGAATAAAAAGAATTCTAGGAATTTGGAAAGAATATCTACGGATAGAATTACGCAACACAATATCTTATTTAAGCGAATTTCTTGTAGATGTTGAATTAATGCAATCAGGGGAGGATTTTTCGGTTCTATATACAATCAAAAATTCTAAGGGAAACATATTATATTACGAGGGACGTAATCCACAGGATCAATTTAACAATAAGGAATTACGTGAAGTTTGGGAGAAAATGCCCAACTTAATTCAAAAATTCTATGAAGAAGTTCACAATGGTTTTTATTACTATGCTAGTGAATCTATGGGGCTAGTCCCTATCAAGTCTGTAACGTTTCTAGGAGACGAGGATTTAGAATGGGGGATAATTGATGAATTAGAAGAACCCATCGGAATTAATTTAGAATCATCTTTTGGTTTTTTCACAAATGGTATGGGAACGTATATTGTAATAGACTATCAAAATTGTAATAATAATAATGCGACTTTTTGGTCAGCAAAAAGACAACCGAATTATAATATAAATTTTTGGAGCTATGTAGATGAATGGATTGTAATTGGTTTTGAATAGTTGTTTAATATATATGAGCAGTTACAAAAACTTATTTTTGAAGTTACTATTCTGATTTATAAATTGCCGCAATGGGAGTTAACTGCTCAAGTCTGTAAAATAGATTGTGTACACTCTTTAACAGATTCAAGCTTGGAGCAGCTACCAAGTGCGGAATGACTCCATCATACAACCAATAACACATATAACCCATGTAATACCCGTATAAAAGATTTCGCTATTTTGTTTGTACGCAAAGAAATGCTAAAGTTTTGTAACCTAAATAACGCTATTCCATTACACGAAGCAGGTTGATTATGGTCAGATAATACCATGATTGATCTGTTTTTTGTTCTCTTCGCTTTCTCAAAATTTTTTTGGATCAATCGCAACTGTAAAATACGCCACTACGATAGAAAAGATGATAAGGTAGTTTTAAATATTCAACAAGCAAAAATGGTCATACCCCTGTCAAGTAGACAGATGAAAAAAAGCCAAACTCAAACAACGCGCATCGATATTCAATTGGTGCGCGTTGTCTGAGTTTGGCTTGAAAACGTCGATAGTTGTAACTGTACATGTACTCTTCCACCGCTTGTCGAATCTCGCTTCTGAATTACACTGGTTCTTGTACAGCTTCTTTGTTTTGAGATGTGAAAAGAAAGATTCGATGCATGCATTATCTAGGCAGGTTGCTTTGCGAGAGTGGCTGTCTTTGACGCCGAATGCTTCTAATCGTGAGTTGTACGCCTGAGACGTATACTGGAAGCCTTAATCCGAATGGAGCACGGCTTCCGAAACGTCTCTTTTTTTGTGTCCATTGTTCCACCGTATCCAATACGAGCTGTACATCGTTCCGTTTAGATAACTGCCAAGCTACAATTTCGTTGTTGAACAAGTCTTGAATCACAGACCGGGTAGATAACGGATGGCGTATAGCTGGACTTCTTCCGCTTCCTGCGAATGACAGATTGTATGGATAGTTCCCGCATGATTCGCCACACTTTCTTGTGATTGACGTTCAGACCAGCCTCCCAGAGCGCCGTTGTCATACGCGGGTAACCAAACTCTCTGTTGTTCATATGAATGGTCATCATACATTCTTTGATCTCACGATCGCGGTCTTGTCTTGCGTCTCGCTGCGGCTGTGTTGCTCGCCATTTGTAGTAACTGGATCGAGGGATTCCTGCTATCGTTAATAGGCGTGTAATGCCATGTGAGCAGCGTAGTTCATCTAGGATAGCGCCAGTTCTCTCGCTGGCTCAACGCTTCTCCTTTACTAGATTTGGATACCGCTTTTTTAAATAATCCACCTGCGCTTGAAGGTAATCTCTTTCTTCCTCTGCGCAGCCAAAGCTTGTACGGGGGCGTCCCTTCAGTGGGTTCGGGACACTATTTTTTCGCATCATCGAACGCTTCCCCGTTTTTCCACTTTTTCACCACACCTTTAGTTGTGAACAGTTTCGAATTCCCTCGCGCTCAGTAACCACCTTGTAGCTCGAAGAACCTTCGACAACCGATTGAACTGCATTCAATTCGAATTCTTCGGTATTGGTCTGAAATGTTTGTCTTTTTTTTTATAAAATTCCCCCTCCAAGTGTCACTTGAACCCTCATGATAACATGAAGTTTTTTTTTAGTGTCTACTTAAAGGGATAATACCAGTAATTCCGTATACCGTAAGTGCCTACACGCATAATGGACGTGAAAAAATGCTGATCAGCAGTCTGGATCGGAGTGATGGCATTCCCGGTAGCATTTCCCGGCCATTCGAGACGGCAGAAGTGGAGTTGTACCTTAGCGGAAGCGATGGCCAGCTGAGACAAAAATTCGTATATGCGAACCGCCCGGATTTCTATAAAGAGGTACTCTACGAAGACATTCGAGATCGATATGGAGATAAAATTCCGCAAGATGATACGGATTCCATCGTGAATGGAGAGACGAAGTTTTTTGTCTTTCCGGATGATAGTCATTGGGGCTTCCATGTGTTGCCTGTAGCTCGCAGAAATGAACGGCTGTATCTGGGATCGCAGAAGCTGCTTCCGTTTGAGACAGACTTGTCGGAACTGGACTTCTTTGACGGAATGAAGTGAGGATCACGAGCAGAAGGGGGAACACCGCTCATGTTCACATATTCGTATCCGCATTTTAACAAGGGAAGAATTCTGAAAACATCCATGTTGGAGGGACTACGTGATTTCCCCAGAGACTTCATCGAACTGTACTATCGCGGTTATGCAGATGGCATTCTTGCAGGTGCAGAGGTAGAAGTCTTCCCGGACAAATTGGTCGTCGCTCCTGGGATGGTGCTGTATAAAGGAAGGCTTTATATGCTGACAGAGCCTATGGAACTGGCATACCAAGCTACGGGACGGGTCAATGTGTTGAAGCTTCGGTTTACCGCGGAGGAGACCGTGAGTGACATGACGATAAGCCATTCCGAACTGCTCTTGGATGAAGAGACAACGTGCACATCGAGAGAGTTGGAGCTGGCTCGATTCAAGCTGAAGGAAGGGGCGCGGCTGCGGCGTGACTACCAGACCTTTGCCGACTTGGCAACGGAGTTCAACACCCTGCATGTCATTCATGTCCCTTATGCAGCCGAGGGGGCAAGCACCTTATCTCCTGTTGTCATGAAGGATTATGCCGAGAGGTTGCTTCGAACGGGGACCTCTGATCCCCAGGATCTGGTCTTCGCCATGATGTGTCTCAATGAAGGAACGGTTGCGCGTAGCGTCATTTTGCATCACATTGCTAGTCGATTAGGGCTGGAGTACAGAGAATATGATAATGCGCAGATTCATCGATATCTGGATCGCATACTGGCGAATGCAGGTCGGGGAACGGGACGTTCGGGTATGCCGGTGGGTGGACCACATCGTATGATTGTGGATTGAAATTTTCAAGTGAATGGGAGGATGGAATTCGTTTATGGAACATATGGATCGCAAAATCATCCCGATGTTATATGGCAAAACATTGAACGGTGAACCTCATCAGGGAACAGAGACTAGAGATGTTGAAGCCTCTCCTGAATCAAGAGAAGTAAAACCATTCGAGCCAATAACCATGATACGCCTTGAACAGGAAACGATACATCTGAGAAGAACGGAGCTATACGAGGGCAAGGTTACGGTGTCTCTTCCCCGCACATTTCGTTTGGTGACAGAAAGAGAAGCTCAGTTAAAATATCCGTCGTCCCATCGTCCTGAATGGATCTATACCAATGATTCGGGAACGATCAACTTTACGTTCAAGACATTGGATCATCGTCTTGCTCCGGAAGAGCTGAATTCCTTTACGGAATCGATGGCTGATGTGATTCGTGCAACTCAACCTGTACGAGAATGGAAAAAACACGGCGTTCGAGTGACGGATGCCGGTCTTTCCACGGGTTACTGCCAGTTCGTTGTTCAGGGATTGAATGATCAAATTTATAACCATATGGTGTTCACCATTTTAGATCAGAAAGTCCTTGTTTATGGTTTTAACTGTACGGACGATGAGAAGAGAAATTGGATGGAACCCGGTGGTACACTTCTGGATACACTCATTGTCGAAATGAATTAGAGAGGAGCTGAGTCCATGAGCCTGACGTATGAAAATCTGATTATTGAACCTTATGAGCTAGTACATCTGCAAGAATTGACAATCCGCAAAAAGATGAATGAGCACACCCGTCTTGTTTTCAAAGGCATGGTATCCGAGGAATGGAAAGATCGTTATGTGGATGTTACGGATAAGAATACCCCGATTGAAGTGTGGCAAAAGGACGAGGAAGGGAACAAAAGTCCGCTATTCAAAGGCATTCCTTTATCTGTAGAAGTACAGGTTGTGAGGGGCGTATATACGCTCCAGGTTGAAGCAATCTCACATACATACCTGATGGATGTCAAGAAGCGAACCCGTACGTTTCAAAACATCCAGATGACGCTCCCTGAATTGTTAAAGGAGCTGGATCAGGATTATCCGGGACTGGACGTGATCGATGAGGGGACCGGGGGAGCCAAGATTGGCAAGGTTGCCGTGCAATACCAGGAAACAGACTGGGCATTTCTCAGAAGACTGGCTTCCCGATTTCATACGAGTCTGATGCCTGCGGCTCAATTCGACAGTCCCAAATTTTATTTCGGCGTATATGAGCATGGTAACTCGATCGAACTGGACAATACGCGTTATACCGTCCACAAAAACATGACTCCGTTCATGTACTTCACAGAGAACGAGACTGTAAATGTGAATGAAAGTGACTTCATTGTATACGAAGTGGAGACAGATCAAGTTATGGAACTGGGACACCATATCTCATTCCGTGGCAGAAGTCTGTATCTTACGGAAGCCTATACGGAACTAGCCGGAGGTATTCTAAAGCATAAATATGTGCTGAGTCTTCACAAAGGATTGCGGCAAAAGACGTACTACAATCCGCTGATTGCTGGAAGCTCATTAATGGGGCGTGTTATCGGTGTACATGGTGGACAGGTTCAGGTGCATCTTGATTGTGATGATAAACAAGGGACGGAAGATGCACTGTGGCTGTTGTATCAATCTCCGTATATTGCAGAGGGAGAGACCGGCTGGTATGTCATGCCCGAAATTGGTGACCCGATAGCTGTATATTTCCCAACGATGTATGAAGAAGATGCTTACGCCACAGGTGCTCCACGACTGGATAACAAGTCGACATCCACCAACAAGCTGAACAATCCAGATCATAAAATTTTTCGCACTCCTCATGGGAAAGAGATACGTCTTACTCCAGACGCTGTAATCATTAGCGGCAAAGAAGGAGAGGTCTATATTCGACTTAGTGGAAATGAAGGTATTCATATTGCAGGTAGTCAGCAAGTAAGTATGTCAGCAGGAGGGAGCATTTCGCTAAAAGCAGGAAAGAAAATTACATTATCTGCTGGATCAGAACTTCTTCTTGAAGGAGGAGTAGGGAAAATAAGGCTGGATGGTCAGGCTCAAATGAGCGGGACAGAAGTGAAATCTAATTAACGTTGGAAGGAGGAAAGTCAGTGAGCCGGAAGGAATCACTACTGCACTTTTATACGAATCAAGTGGAGCCTGAACGAATCAGGCTGATGGCTGACCTTCAATATACATTAAATAGCCAATCCCCAATGTTGACTACGGAGTTCCTAAGTTATTTCGAAGAATTAACTAGTAAAGTAAGGCACAGTCAACAGATTGGTGCCAAAGGGAATGTTGCTTACATCCAATATTCTTTGTTGCGGACAGAAGTCGCTACGGGAGCGATGCATTATCTTGCCGAAGCCAGTGATATGTCATGGCTTCTCGACAGAGAGCCTATACAGGCAATATATGATGCCCAGTGGGCCTTTGATTGTTTGGAACGGATGCTTGATCGTTTGAAGAAGACACTTCCTGATTATCAGGGGATGATCTCGATGGTTGAACTGGATCGAATACGACTTCAAGAGGTAACTTTGGTTCACCGCTATGTTATTTATTTTATTCGTCAATGTTTCCATCAGCTCCTTGATTCCCAACTGATATCGGATATGCAGGTGGAGCCCGAATTTGAGGTTCGTGTAGGGGAGTATTTGGATACCAGTGAATGTGTGTATCGACTTGACCAACGAGAACGGAACCTGGAAGACATCGGCAGGGAGCTTGAAGAGGGTGATGGTTTGGGTGGGATGTATGCGGACTATCACGATCTGGACATGGAAGAGATGATATGCAGTGATCTAGACTTCCGGTATAGCAGGTTTAATGACATCAGATTAAAATCAACAGATTTTGAACGTTGTGTCTTGGTAGGCACACGTTGGCATAACTGTGATATGAGAGATACCAATTTTGCTGACAGTCTACTATACGGTGCTGACTTCAATGGATGTTCACTGGAGAGGGCTATCTTCAGGGGCATTTCTGGGGAAGAAGGGCATCCTGATGGTCGAATACAGGGTCCTGGGTACTCAGGTATCAACTTCGAGAATGCCAACTTAACCGGAGCAGATTTCAGGGGAGCGCGACTCCGTGGAGCTATATTTCGTAGAGCAAACCTAACCAACGTGTTATGGGATGGGGCAGATCTGGAAGATGCGATATTTGAGGAGTCGGTGAAGGAGGAATCGCCATGCGATACTTTAGGCTGATGCAGGATACCAGATGGACAAATCGTGTAGAGACAGAAGCGGTTGGTGAGGTACAGCGTCGAGAGTGGAATGCTTCTTTTCAGGAGGGAGTGGTAATCACACCGCAATTAACCTTTCAATCAAAAGCAGACCTAATGTAGATTACACCGATTATTTGGAGCGCCCTGTACCTCTGGTATCGGATCGAATGCTGGAAGTATTTACGTTGTACCATCCCGGCTTAATTCGCAGGGCGGCAGTGTTGACGGACAAAGCACGTATGTCCCAGGAGACCTATTGGGCTATTTATCCAACGGTAATGGATGTGCTCTCTCCCCAAACGGAACGTCATCTGGATGGAAGTCTGAAACAGATTGTTCTGGATCGAGGTAAGGCTGAACTTCCTTTGTTTCAATTAAAGGAACCTCGTGAATCTGTCATCATCGTTAATCTAGCTTTGGCAGAGAGTCTGCTGCGTCGGGATTTTTCCGGGATTCAGCTGGTCCGTCTGGAGCAGGAACAGACAATATAGAGAGGAGAGAGGCGAAATGACACAAGGTAATCAAGAGAGTGAGATCAGTCTTCAACCTGCTACAGGAGATTCCAAGAGTTATGTGGTTGCCGGAGCGATTCTGCATTGCAGTTGTGGTACACAGCGTACCCGATTGAAGATCCCATTTAGTCATGGCGTTTACATCAAAGGCAAGGCTCAGTTGACGATTGAAGATTATGTACCTGGAGTCCATATTGGATCATTTGGAAATTGCTCCAATATGGAGAATCCGGCTGTATCCAACAGTATGATGGTGGATATCTATGGGGTGAAGAAAGCACCGTGTGTACCTGTATTGACTATGCCTTGGCTACATGGCAAAGGAGATGCCAAGGTGGAAGGGAAAGCTGCTCTACTTGGTCACTGTACGCATAAGTGTCTGTATGGTGGAGATATCGTCATCGAGGATGACGGACAGCAGCTGGATTTTTGAGATGAACGAATCCATGAAAAAGGTACAGGAACGCATCGGATACGAACAACTCCGTTTATATTGGCCGTATAAAGTGCAATGGCTGGAAGAAATCCGAATTACCCGACAGATTAATGAGCATGCGAAGTTATATATTAGCGGCGTTATACCGGAGGAAGATGGACCAGGCATCCTTCATGTCCAGGCTGAAGGAGAACCGATTGTACTAAGACAGCTAGATCAAATGGGGAAATCTGTAAGGCGTCTGTTTCATGGCGTGATGACTTCATTAACTGTACATTTGGTTGGTGGCATATACAGGTTCGAGCTAGAGGCCATATCGAATACATATCAGATGGACATTGAAATATCCGAGCGAGCATTCCAGAACAGGGCGATGTCCTATGGCGAATTAGTTAAATACGTGATGAAGGCGTATACCTACTCGGATGTAATTGATAATGTCACAGAGAATACCCAATTGGGAGAACTTGTTTTACAATATAGAGAAACCGACTGGATGTTTCTGAGACGTTTGGCTTCCCGGTTTGGTACCGTACTGGTGCCTGAAGTGACAGCGGCTTCACCGAAATTGTTCTTCGGGTTGCCCATGGGCAAGTTGTGGAAATGGCCTCTGGATCGTCCATATCATGTCAAGAAAGAAATGGGCCATCTGAATTGGCATGGGGATGAACAGCATCGGTATATGATGCAGGATCCCAAAGGTACACAGGGGGCGCTCATCTATACGATGGAGTGTTATGAAACCTATGCTTTGGGTGATAAAGTCGAACTGCCTGACGGGAAAGAATTAACGGTAACTCAAGCGGAATCCCGATTGGAATCCGGGTTGCTCATGACTACATATCGTATGATGTTGGAAGACCATATTCGGGTTCCACGATCCGATCTTCTGGATCTCATTGGCCTCTCCTTATACGGTGAAGTAATCCGCATTATTGGTGATCGTGTACAGATGGAACTGTATATCGAAGATGGTCCGATTAAAGCAGAATCTTCCTGTCCATATCCTTTATCGACATCTTACGTCGCCGAAGGTCACAGCGGACTCTACCTGATGCCAGAGATTGGTGACACGGTGGAACTGTACATTCCTGGAACTCGCGAGTCCAAGGCTTATATTCGTCATGCAGTACCCGAAAGCAAGCGTTCGGTTTCCGGTGGAACGCAACACAAAATGTGGGGCCACCCTGACGGACCATCTATTGGTATGTCATCGGATGAGGTGACCGTACAAGCTGGAGCTGGATTGGTCATCACACTGAATGACCAGGGTGTCATGATGCAGAGTGCAGGTAACATCTCGATTCAGGGTGGCAGTCTATCGCTTAAAGCAGGTCAGATTAAAGCTACCGCCCCTGAAGCAATTTGGCTCCTTGGCGGAGGAAGCAGCTTTATTCTCGATGGACAAGCTGATGTCCGTGCTGAACTGCTGCAACAGGAAGGCAGCCATAAGGCACCCGTCGTGGTAGCCGATTTGCCGCCTGAGCCAGAGCCGCCCCTTATTCCGCTTGAACAATATGAGGCAGCTCAAGCAGCAGCTGCAGCCGAAGCAGCTGCTATGCAGCCTTCAGTGGTTAACATGAAGGAGGCCTCCCTGTTTGGTGCAGCGGTCGCCATGGCGGGCATGATTCCCGTTTTGGGTATGCTTGGAGGTGCACCAGCCATTGCGGCACAGGCCGTTGTCGTTGGCGCTGCAGCAATCGGCTTGATCGGGAACATCCCAAGTGCAGGATCCTTTAAGCCTTCGGCCCTACAACTTCTGAATCATCTGAATGGTGATTTCGTGGGCAAGATGCAGCAAGAAGAGGCTTATAAGCACCAATTATTTGGTAAAGTTGTCTCAGCAGCACGAGAGTTAAGCACAGCTACTTCCTTTATGGATTTTGTTAAGAAACTGCATCAGCAGGATAAGGAAATTAGCCAGATGTATTATCAGATTCCAGGCTATACGAGGGAGCATTGGGCTCATCAACAGGTTGACCAAGAGTTGAAGGAAGCACTGGTGCATTATGGGAATGTGAAGCAGAATGACATTAAATATGAAATGTTTTTTGGCCCTTATCATAACGGCATTGCTCGAGATATCGGAAGAATAGACATCACCGCCGAGGAAATGGGTGACTATAATTACTGGCAGAAACAGAATCTGACGGTGGAACAGAAGAAGTATCTTGCCCGGCGAATTATGGCTCCCATGAGTAAAGAAGAATTATCTACCCTGATGGGTGAATTCGAGCAACATGAGATGACTATGAAAGGGTTGGACGGGGAGTTCAATGGATTTACGGGCAGAGTAAGCACGAAAAAGGGTTCTTCAGGTGTACCCGAACCCTCAGACCATCCAGGAACAACGGGTTCTCCAAGTGCTGCTTCTAAAGGAACAACGACGACAGACAAACCGGCTGCAAGTAAAACAAAAACATTTGTGAAAAAGTCAAAAGATGTGATTGTTAAAGCCGTCAGCGATTATTATAAGGAGAGCCAGGTCATCCGGTTTCAGCCTTGGAGCAACTTGGGAAAAAACAAGCCCAAAGAGTCGGGTAATGCCGGAGAAGTGGGTTCCGGAGGGAAAACAAGCCCGAACGCTGGGAATAAGTCAAGCGATGGGGCAGGAACAAGTTCCTCCAGCAATGGCAAGAAGCCGAATCAGACCCCGAGCAGCAGTAAGAAGTCGCAATCGTCAGGTGAAACGGATGCTACTGCATCGAGTCCAGGTACAGGGAAGAAGTCTGGCGACGGTGAAGGCACAAACTCACCAAGCAGTGGCAAGAAAACGGATCAGACACCGAATAGTAGTAAGAAGTTCAAATCATCGGGTGAAACGGATAGTACGGGTTCAAGTTCAGGTACAGGGAAGAAGCCTGGCGATGGTGAAGGAACAGGATCATCAAGTAGTGGAAAGATAGAGGATCCAACTCCGAATACCAGTAAGAAGACCCAAACATCCGGAGAACCGGACACTTCAGGATCAAATACAGGTACAGGGAAAAAGTCGAGCGAGGGTGAAGGAACAAGCTCATCTAGCGCTAACAAGAAAGATAATCAGATTCCCAACAGTCATAATCAGTGGAAACAAGATTCATCGAAGAAAAAAGGAAAAGGTAAAAAGGGTGAAGAGGCTGAAAATAAGTCTAAGGATCTATTAAAGCCACAAGAATCACAAAAAGATAAGGATACGAACGAATCTAAGAAGAAAGATAGCCAGAAACCGAATGAGTCTGACGAGAGAAATAGATCAAATGATACTATAAAAAACAAGTTAACAGATGCAGAATTTGAAGATCTGGTTGTCGCATTGAAATCTCAAAATTTATCGCGTGTTATGATAAAAGAATTAAGAGAAGGTATAACAAATAACAAATTCTCAGTCGAAAAGATTACAGATGGAAGAGCTGTGTATAAGATTAGTGTATTAGATTTGAATGGTAAAGAAACAACAACGGTTCTTTTGGATAAATTCGGAAATACAGTTAAGATGATTTGGACAGTTGGTACTAAAGGGAAGCGTGGTTCTGGGTATAGTCGAACGAAAGTTAGTCCAGGAACTGAAAGAGGACATATTAAATCCATAAATGAAGGGGCTCTTGATAATGCAGTTGAAGATAGTCCTCTAAATATTGTACCTCAGACGCGTCAAGTAAACGATCCCAAAATTAAAGCATTCGAAACATATAGAGTAAAAGAAGGTCAGGGAAAGTTAGTGATAACAGATATCCTTGATAATCCGATAGGTTACGTAAGAGTGAGAATGCCTGATAAAAAAATAGATGTTGTATATAATCCATTGTCAACAAATGCAAAAACTTGGCCCAAAGAATGGTATAAGCAGCCAGGGCCGTTCCATTAGGAGGACAGAATAAAAATGAAGGATAATAATCTTTATAAAATTAAAATAAATGAGAAGTATGGTTTTATTAATAAACAAGGTGACATTATAATTGAGCCTTCTTATAAGGCTGTAAACAATTTTTGTGAAGGTTTAGCATATGTTTGGACGTTCGATGATAAGGAAGGATATATAAATACTGAAAACGAATGGGTAATTGAATTGAGTGCCGACTTTCTAGGGGACTTCGAACATGGCTTAGCATTGGTTTATTATAAAGGAAAGTATGGATGTATTAATAAGCAAGGAGAGTTTGTAATAGAACCAATCTTTGATAGAATACATGGAATAAATCCGGGGTTTTCAGTTATAGCGGAGAAAAACAAGAAAGTAGGTATTTTTGGGGTATCTGGTGAAATTATTATAGATCCAATTTTTGATGTTATGGGTACATTTTCAAATGGATTGGCTTTAGTAAAGCAAGGGACAAAATTTGGTTTTATAAATGATAGAGGTGAGCTGAAAATTGATTATCAATTTAATTCAGTATCCAATTTTTCAGAGGGATTAGCTGAAGCCTCAGTGGACGGTGAATTCTATGGCTTTATTAATCAACAAGGGGAGTTTCTTATACAACCTGAGTATTATCAAGTTTCAAGTTTTTCCGAAGGATTAGGAGGATTCAAATTAAAAGCAAATGGAAAATGGGGATTTATAGATCACTTGGGGAGTAGGGTCATCAAAGATAAATTTCAAAGTGTAGGTGAATTTCAAAATAATTTAGCACCAGTTGAAAGTAAGGATATGTATGGATACATTAACAAAAATGGAAATTATATTATTAAAAATATATTTACAACAGCTGATTCTTTTTACAATAACCTTGGCTGTGTTACATTTAATGGAGAATGGGGCTATGTGGATGAAGGAGGAAAATGGGTATTCAAACCCAGCAATTTTAATCTTTGGTAAACGGAGGTTTTGTTCAAAGTGGAAAATAGAAAACAAGTACTAGAATTGGTGTTAGAACGATCCCCATATTTTGAATATTTATGTAGATGTCTTGAATCAATAGGTTTCTGCTTTCCGAGTGGATGTGAACTTGTATTATTTGCTGGAAAACAAAAATCTCCATTAGTAGACTTGCTAGGATTATCTAGTATAGGTATTGTGGATATTAATACTTTATATTCCCGTGATGAAGCAAATCCGGATGTGTGGATAGAATTAGATGAAGAGGAGTTATTAAATCTTGCTTCATCTGAAGTTCCCTTATCGAAAATGAAAATCACAATAAATAAGGGACATTTTATTTATCCTCAAGTTGAAAACATTCTAAAAAGAATTTTCATTCCACCTTTAGAATTCCCCTTGTCAGATCGAATTGAAATAATATATTGGTCGATGTTTGATTGCATAGAACCTAGGATCGTGTGGAGAAGTGAGCAGAGTGATTTGTTAATCCTTAAATATGAAAATGCTTTTGATGGACTGGATGTATACATCACATCGGGGCTAACTAATCCTGAGAATAGTACCCCATCCCTTATTGAGTTTGAAAATGGAAAAACATCTGGATATGGGTATGAATTGATGATAACAGCAAAGCCTAACGAAAGTGTTTTTAGAGATGAATTGGTTAGTTGGACTAAATATATTGAAGAAACAAAAAATCATATTTATCCTGGCCAATTTATAGAATATCGCGAAGGTAGGCTTCCAAATACAGACTTAAGTGGTTTTATAATTACTCCACCAATAGATTTACCTGAAATTATACCTGTTTCTTCTGGGTACGGTAGAATAAATTTATTACTAGGTGTAACGGCTGAGGAACTGGAGATAGCAAAAAAAGAAGATGACATATATATTATAGCTGATAAAATGTTTGAAAAAGGATATGTTAATTATAGTCCAACAAGAAGAAACTCTGTGATGTAACTGATTGCTGCTAAAAAGAGACAAATGATTTTGATTAGAGGATTCATTCCAATTTTTAGGTGGAATGAGTCCTTTTTTTGAATAAATGATAATAGAAATCAGGATTGAGGAGAGGTAGTTTCTTTGTGATTAACTTTTTTTAATCTGGAGTTTAAATTGCTTATCTCCTTTTATATTTTTTGAAGAATTAGCTTTTACAGGTCGACCAAGAGTTGAAGGAAGCACTCGTGTATTATGGGGATGTGAAGCAGAATGACATTAAATATGAAATGTTTTTTGGCCCTTATCATAACGGCATTGCTCGAGATATCGGAAGAATAGACATCACCGCCGAGGAAATGGGTGACTATAATTACTGGCAGAAACAGAATCTGACGGTGGAACAGAAGAAGTATCTTGCCCAGCGAATTATGGCTCCGATAAGCGAAGAAGAATTATCTACCCTGATGGGTGAATTCGAGCAACACGAGATGACTATGAAAGGGTTAGACGGGGAGTTCAATGGATTTACAGGCAGAGTAAGCACGAAAAAGGGTTCTTCAGGTGTACCCGAACCCTCAGACCACCCAGGTACAACGGGTTCTCCAAGTGCTGCTGCTAAAGGAACAACGACGACAGACAAACCGGCTACAAGCAAAACAAAGACATTTGTGAAAAAGTCAAAAGATGTGATTGTTAAAGCCTTCAGCGATTATTATAAAGAGAGCCAGGTCATCCGGTTTCAGCCTTGGGGCAACTTGGGAAAAAACAAGCCCAAAGAGTCGGGGAATGCCTCTGGAGGGAAAACAAGCTCGAACGCTGGGAATAAGTCAAGCGACGGGGCAGGAACAAGTTCCTCCAGCAATGGCAAGAAACCGAATCAGACCCCGAGCAGTAGTAAGAAGTCGCAATCGTCAGGTGAAACGGATGCTACTGCATCGAGTCCAGGTACAGGGAAGAAGTCTGGCGACGGTGAAGGCACAAACTCACCAAGCAGTGGCAAGAAAACGGGTCAGACACCGAGTACTAGTAAGAAGTCCAAATCATCGGGTGAAACGGATGCTACTGCATCGAGTCCAGGTACAGGGAAGAAGCCTGGCGATGGTGAAGGAACAGAATCATCAGGTAGTGGCAAGATAGAGGATCCAACTCCGAATACCAGTAAGAAGACCCAAACATCCGGAGAACCGGATACTGCAGGATCAAATACAGGTACAGGGAAAAAGTCGAGCGAGGGTGAAGGAACAAGCTCATCTAGCGCTAACAAGAAAGATAATCAGATTCCCAACAGTCATAATCAGTGGAAACAAGATTCATCGAAGAAAAAAGGAAAAGATGATAAAAAGAAAAAAGAGGAGGAAAAACGTAAAAGGGAAGAGGAAGAAAGACAAGAAAGTGAATCAGAGGCTGAGGGGACGGGACAAGCTGTTATACCGCCACCAATAGTCTATGAAACAGTTAAGTATGGAGATCATTTTACAAGAAAGAATAGAAAAAAGTTTTAAAACCAAATATAGAATACACATCACCAGATGGTTATAATTATCGTACGGACAGTCAAGGGCGTATTATTGAATGTGAAGGAGCACTTGTACTTGGTAAAGGAGACCGTAGTGAATATGCCCAGAGGACGGTAGGAAAAGGGCAAGGTAGGTTACCTGATGACGATGGTGGACACTTGATAGGGGCACAGTTTAAAGGACCAAAGGATATCGATAACTTAGTGCCACAGAATAGCCAAATTAATCGAAGTGGCGGAAAATGGTATGAAATGGAAACTGAATGGGCGAATGCTCTGAATGAAGTACCACCTAAAAAAGTTACTGTGAAAATTGAACCAGTCTATTCAGGAAGTTCAATGAGACCACATTCATTCGAAGTAACTTACCAAATAGGGAAGAAAAAGAAGTTACTATTACAATACAGAATCAACCGGGAGGTTAGTAGAATGGAACAGCAGATGAATGATTTATATAGAGAGATAGCAGAAACAATAAATGAATTGATACCTGAAGATTGGGAAAATTTTTATTTTAATGGCGAGGTAGAAAATGGAGAAGGGGGTGTTTTCTTTTTCTTCAAACCAATAAATAAACATGATTATGTTTATTGCCGAGATATTTTGAAGAATTACAATATTAATTCAGAAATATATAAAAAAACTATGAGAAAGTTGTTGAAAGTTACCAATGATCTAAAAAATATATTTATAGAAGATGGACAAGAGCCTTGGTTTTCAATAACCATGAAACTTACATCTGAAGGAAAATTAAATATAATATACGACTATACAAAATGGGGAGAATCCAATTTTGGCCCTTCAGACAGGTTAGAATATTGGGAAAGTAAATATCTGAATAATATTCCACAAGAAGAGAATGACAGAATAAAGATCGAAAAAATGAAGCAGTTTGAAGAAGCGAATTAAATGCCATTTTTCTTTGGTAGGACTACCCAGTGCCGATTACATCCATCATTCGACCAATAACACAACTAACCCATGTAATACCCGTATAAAGATTTCATCATTTCGGTTGTACGCAAATCAATTGCTTTAATTTTATAATTTAAATAACGCTATTCCTATACATCAAACAGGTTAATTATGGTCAGATACCACCATGATTGACCTCTTTTTTATTACCTTCGTTTTCTCACAACTTTTAAATAAGCTGATGATCAGTCAAGACAACGGAGTAAGGTATTCAATCAATCAACTGGATACTCCAGATGATATAAGTAGTAAATTTGATTTATCCAGTGTAGAAGGGTATGAGCGAAAAATCGATAATACAAAATATTATGATCATGATAAGGGTGATTTTGGCGAGGAAGTTGCGAAAAAAATCGCAATAAACAACAATCTGGGTAAGGATATTTCCGATCAATTTCAAGTTGGTAGGAACGGCATAGATGGAGCCTTTTTGTCCAAAGGTCCGCCTCCTAAATTAACCATGATTGAGGCTAAGACTTCCGAGTGGGGAAATTTCAATTATTCAACAGAGCAAAAACTGGGTGGTGCTAAATATTTTGAAGTGATGTCAAGCCGTAAAAATAAAAGTTTTGCGGATTTTAAAGCAAAGTACAAGAAACTTTTAAAAGATAACCCAGGGTTGGAGTTTGAGTATATCAGAGTAGAGGTTGATATTTCGAAAACTTCGGTTGGTTTTGGAGTAGATGTTGTAAAAGTAAAAGATTGGAGTAAGGAGATAAAATAAAACTTAAGGAGAACACAATGGTTAATTCAAAAAAAATGCATTTGGCCTACAAAAGGTATGTCAAAAACTTTTTTGGTAGTAATGCCGTAAATGAATACGAAGAAGGTAAAAATGAGATTGTTGAGGTCATCGATATTAATGATACAGAGAGAGATCACATTCTATTAATTGATATGGATAATATATCTTCCTTTTGGTTAGATGTGTGGAAAAATGACGTATTGATTAAAAACGGTCGAAATGTAAGTGCGCTAAAAAAATCCAACAAATAAAATTTTATCAGTGCATGGGTAGGCATATTTATAGAGAGCGTTATCCGAGCCTGAAATTGATTGATTATTCTTTCGAGTATAGCATCATCGCATTAATACACTTCAATTTATACGGATGGGTAAAAGAGGAAAAGATATTTTTTGATTTTATAGTCAAATATCTTGGAGATAATTTAATGGAAGCGAATGATTGGAATCAACATATCTGGTTTTTACTAGAGTTATATCTCCAACATACCAAGCAAGAAATTGAGGGAACTAATGAATATGTTCACTTGGCTGTGAAATCCGCATTAACAAATCGGGAACAGCCATGTGGCTTGATTCCCGAAGAACTTGGAATCTACAGAGAAGTATTGGAACAATGGAATACACCTGATGTGGATGAAATTACGCATTTAATTGGAAGAATGTCCGAACATCATTCCACGCTTGCTTCAGAGTTAGGAAAATCGCTTGAGTTTGGAAATTATGATTACGCTTTTTATCCTTATGAAATTTTGTATTTGCTTCATGTGAGAAAAAACAAGGTCTGCCCAACCCAAGTCATTTTGATGATTTCCTGATGAACTTACCGGAGGCTAAAATGAACATTCAAGATCCTGAACCGTATCCAGAATGGGATCCCGTTTTACGAATGATTGATGACTTCTATCGCAAAAACTATCCAGAGTATATCCCAAACCACCATGGAGTTCTGTTTGAATAGGAGAGGAGGAAGACTGCATGGCAGATGAAGATTTGGTGCCGTTAATTTTCGATGATACAGAGGATATCGACATAATTTTGAATGATCCGGATGAATCACTGGCGTATTATAGTATGCTGAATCATGGCTTAGCGACCAAACGGTTTTTATTTCTGGACTACAAAGGAGAAGTGGATCAGGAAATCGTCAATTACATCTTAGACTATGAGTATGCCTATGATATCGAATTGGGAACTGCAGATCAGCTAGAAGAGTTGGGAGAGTTTGACTACAAATATCTCCCTGAGAAAATTAGGGAGGTAAACAAGCTGATTTCTCGAAAAGGATATGGTTTATTCTCCTATCCGACAGCAGGAGACTTCTATGCATTGTTCATCGCCGAACTTAAGCATGAGGGTGCGCTAACCGAAGTGGATTTACTAGAAGATGAAGATATTCCTGAAAAAGAGCGTCATATCCAGTTGTATATTTAGTTCAGAGTTAAGTCAGACAGGCTCCAGTTATTTGACTGGGGCTTATTTGTTTTGAGGTTTTTTAGAAAGGGTTAATCTTGCGTAATAAAAGTCAAAACTTTGATCAACCATATGATACACAAGGTCTTAAGAATTATATTCAGTGATACGTAATAAGAAAAATGACTAAAGATTTGGATAAACAGAATGGAGTCCAGGTTGCACATCATTGCACATCGTATGATGCTAGAAGATCATCATATGCGAAAACCACGATCTATCTGCTCTTGATGCCAGAGCTTGGTGACACGGTAGAACTGTACATTCCCGGAAGTCGCGAGTCCAAGGCTTATATTCGTCATGCAGTACCCGAAAGCAAGCGTTCGGTTTCCGGTGGAACGCAACACAAAATGTGGGGCCACCCTGACGGACCATCTATTGGTATGTCATCGGATGAGGTGACCGTAGAGGCTGGAGCTGGATTGGTCATCACACTGAATGACCAGGGTGTAACGATGCAGAGTGCAGGTAATATCTCGATTCAGGGTGGCAGTCTATCGCTTAAAGTAGGTCAGATTAAAGCTACCGCCCCTGAAGCAATTTGGCTTCTTGGCGGAGGAAGCAGCTTTATATTGGATGGACAAGCTGATGTTTGTGCTGGACTACTTCAACAAGAAGGCAGCCATAAGGCACCGGTCGTGGTAGCTGATTTGCCGCCGGAGCCGCCCCTTATTCCGCTTGAACAATATGAGGCAGCTGCTATGCAGCCTTCCGTGGTTAACATGAAGGAGGTCTCCCTGTTTGGTGCAGCGGTCGCCATGGCGGGCATGATCCCCGTTTTGGGTATGCTTGGAGGTGCACCAGCCATTGCGGCACAGGCCGTTGTCGTTGGCGCTGCAGCAATCGGCTTGATCGGGAACATCCCAAGTGCAGGATCCTTTAAGCCTTCGGCCCTACAACTTCTGAATTATCTGAATGGTGATTTCGTGGGCAAGATGCAGCAAGAAGAGGCTTATAAGCACCAATTATTTGGTAAAGTTGTCTCAGTAGCACGAGAGTTAAGCACGGCTACTTCCTTTATGGATTTTGTGAAGAAACTGCATCAGCAGGAAAAGGAAATTAGCCAGATGTATTATCAGATTCCAGGCAATACGAGGGAGCATTGGGCTCATCAATAGGTTGACCAAGAGTTGAAGGAAGCACTCGTGTATTATGGGGATGTGAAGCAGAATGACATTAAATATGAACTCTTTTTTGGCCCTTATCATAACAGCATTGCTCGAGATATCGGAAGAATAGACATCACCGCCGAGGAAATGGGTGACTATAATTACTGGCAGAAACAGAATCTGACGGTCGAACAGAAGAAGTATCTTGCCCGGCGAATTATGGCTCCGATAAGCGAAGAAGAATTATCTACCCTGATGGGTGAATTCGAGCAACACGAGATGACTATGAAAGGGTTAGACGGGGAGTTCAATGGATTTACGGGCAGAGTAAGCACGAAAAAGGGTTCTTCAGGTGTACCCGAACCCTCAGACCAGCCAGGTACAACGGGTTCTCCAAGCTGCTTCTAAAGGAACAACGACGACAGACAAACCGGCTACAAGCAAAACAAAGACATTTGTGAAAAAGTCAAAAGATGTGATGGTTAAAGCCGTCAGCGATTATTATAAGGAGAGTCAGGTCGTCCGGTTTCAGCCTTGGAGCAACTTGGGAAAAAACAAGCCCAAAGAGTCGGGTAATGCCGGGGAAGTGGGTTCCGGAGGGAAAACTAGCTCGAACGCTGGGAATCAGTCAAGCGACGGGGCAGGAACAAGTTCCTCCAGCAATGGCAAGAAACCGAATCAGACCCCAAGCAGCAGTAAGAAGTCTCCATCGTCAGGTGAAACGGATGCTACTGCATCGAGTCCAGGTACAGGGAAGAAGTCTGGCGACGGTGAAGGCACAAACTCACCAAGCAGTGGCAAGAAAACGGGTCAGACACCGAGTACTAGTAAGAAGTCCAAATCATCGGGTGAAACGGATACTACAGGATCGAATACAGGTACAGGGAAAAAGTCGAGTGAAGGTGAAGGAACAAGCTCATCTAGCGCTAACAAAAAAGATAATCAGACTCCCAACAGTCATAATCAGTGGAAACAGGATTCATCTAAGAAAAAAGGAAAAGGTAAAGATGATAAAAAGAAAAAAGAGGAGGAGAAAAGTAAAAGGGAAGAGGAAGAAAGACAAAAAAGTGAATCAGAGGCTGAGGGGACGGGAAAAGATACGAAGAGGTATGGTGATCCTCCCGAGGAAGAATTTAAATTTAAGATTGAAATTGCTGCTGAAAAGAAAGCTGAAGAAATAAGAAGTACAGGATTGAAAGATATAGAGGATTTTGCTAAGAATACAGGTTTGGAGTTACAGGATGCAATTGATTTAAAATCACATCTGTTTCTTAATAAATATGATCTTCCAGCTTACGATGAGAAAGGTTTATACTTTTATAAAACTAGATTAACACCTGATCCCGAAGTAATATATGCTTATCACAAAGTTCTGGATGGAGAACTGACTCCTGATCAGAAAAAATGGTTTCAACAGTTAAAAGCACATGAATTAGATGAAAAAGCCCGAATGGATTCTGGGGAAGAATACTATAGGCATCCAGGTTCTTGGGATTTCGAGTCGAAAACCTGGAAATCAAAGCCTCCTGGTGCACATGATAATGCTGTACCACAACCTGAATTTGGAACATTTCCTGGATATAAGGAGGAAAGTTCGAGATTTTATAAAATCAAAAAAGGTGATGAATATGAGATTGTCTTTTAGTAGTGCGGTGAAAAAAATAAATGAAATAGACTGGAATACAGGAGAAAAGCCCAAAGAATCACATTCAGCTCTGTTAGCTGAATACTTGAGAAGAATTGCTGTCTTTACAAGTTCTTATACTTCTAATCAAAGCCCAATAGGAAGTCCAGTTAGAGTCCTAAATATTGAAAACAATGATTTGCTGCTAGAAATTGATAGGATTGTGGATGAAAGTTTGCCTGACATTAACAACCCTATACACTATAAAATATGTAGAAATTATTTAGAAACAGCATATGTTGTTGAAAAAGGCTTATCGGAAGTCTTAAAAGTAGCAAATATTTATGAACCAATTATTAAGTTTTTTGAAAGAGGTGGGAAACTAAGATTCGATAGCGACAGGGCTTTGAGTTGTGGTAGTGCTGCTTTTGTTCTTGAAAATTGGATTGATTTTCATAGCAGTAGGCTAGAAACCGATATAAGTGACTCTAATTTGGAGAGAATTGATCTTAATAATAAAGATGTTTAGTTAATCTCGATATCGTACCTCGAACGGGTCAATTATGGTCAGATATTACCATGATTGACCGTTTTTTTGATTTGTACCTCCAACATCCATGCGCACCATGCACGGCCAATTAAGGATCAGGAGATAACGAGTCAAGTATATTACCGCAACTGACTTTTTTCTTTCTTAGCTTTATTACGTTTCTTAAATTTACTCACTACTGTAGATGAACTGAATTTTGCATATTCAGAAGTGAATATCGAAGGTATAAACAAAAAGGAATTTTATGCACATAGTGGATCGAATCGTGATAACAAGGCAAAAGACTATGCTGATTATTCAATAAAGCTACCTAAACCTAAGTATGAGGCTACTCATGCGCCGGATAGAGGAGGAGGTGTAAGATTTGGAGATAATGATACAGATATAAGATCCTAAATGATTTAGCTGCTAGACTGGATAAATTAAATGATCCTTCACAAGCCCATGGGAAAATAAAATTATTTACTGAAATTAATACTTGTACAAGTAGTGAGCAGAGTTATTAAGAAATTCCACGAAGATTATCCAAATATTGATATTGAAGTAATCCACAATGGTGACAAATTAGTTGAGTTTTAATAAAGGAGATAAGCAGATGAAACGAAATTATGAAGCTTTATTTGGTGCTTTTTATGAAAGGTATTTTGATTATAAAAGCGAGAGAATGAGTAAATGCTGAAGCACTTGCTTGTACCACTGAGGCATACTTCGGTATACAAAAAAGAGGCGAAAGGGAGAAATCAGTAATATTAATTTCAGAAGGAAGAATTTATTTAACACATTCAAGTATATTCATAAAATCAAAACAGAGGATAGTTGAGGGATTAAATTCTTTAGATTTAAACAAGTTGCAACTTGAAACGACTCCGGATGAGTACCAGGACATATTAGAACGAAGAGATATGGTGCTTGATAGAATCGAAAGTATACATGCGGAATATATTCCATATTCAAGATTGTACTGCTATTAAATGGAGAATGAAGTTAAAAATTACTTTGGGAATATCATTAATGACATGAAAGATACGAGTGGGCTCGTTGAGCAAATAATGGAGCGTTTCGATCGTGAATGTAGGAGTACACTTAGTGAGAAAATTGTTGTTAAAACAACACTTGCAGAACTACTTATCCGTGAATTTGTGAAAATAAAAAGCGAATTCGAGAAATTCGATATGAATGAAGTGGATGAACAATTAACAGAAGCTGAGCAATCAGATCTTTCTATACGAATCAAGGAAGTATTAACTAAGCTTCAAAATTATAAATCATGAGTACCATATCGTAAAATTGAATCATAAAATCTAATAGAAGGTATGATTGGAAAAACACCTAACGAGGGGCTCATGATCTTGCACCTCCTCCGCAAAAGTATTTCCCAGATTTTAATTCGGATGACACTATCTTATAATTTAACTAATATAATTAAATTTTAGGAGGGCAGCTAGTTGAATCAGATATTTGAAGATGCCAGAACCATTATAAGAAACATTAATTGGGAGAATGAAGAACCTAACAAACCTTCACATGGAATATTATTATATGAGTTTTTAAGGAGAGGTTCTCATTTTTATGATTTTATAGATCAAGAACCTAACAAGAGACTTGCAGTGTTTAGTGCAGCAGATATCTGTGATATAAAGTTGCCAATTGAAATATATGGATACTGTGATGAATTAAACGAAATTAAGGATGAGTGGTTAGTCAAATCAGTTTGTAAAAGCTATTTGGAATGGGCATATTTATCTGGTGAAAACGAGTCGATAGCACTTGAATTCCAAGGACTCTATACTCCAATTATAAAGTTGTTTAGTAGAGGCGGGAGGATAAGATACCATAATGGAGAGTTAACCTATGGAAGGGCTGCACGTTCTCGAATTGTTTTTGTAGAAATGAGCACGGTTGAACCAATGGATATTAGTGAAAATAGTCTGGATAAACTGGACAAAAATTGGGATGAGAAAATAAAGTAATCGTAAAGTGGTTTTAGAAGACTAATCAGTTCAAAAGTTATTATTTTTTGGAGTAGGTCCGGGATACGCGATAAGACAGTATATAAGTGGGATCGGAAAAAGAAATGTAAACAAAGTAGATATAGGCATAAATAAAACAGATCGATCCTGGTCAAAGAGCCAATGGTGTCGATCTGTTTTGTAATAGATTTTTATAAATTACGAAAAAGTGTACAGGGAGGTGCTGATTTAACAGGTAAACAAAGAAAACTGATTAGAAATAAAGCTGCGGAATTAAAGCTTATACCAAAAATTGAAGTGAAAGAAAGTAGAAGGTATTTGTTTCGGCTTTGCTGATTTCGAGGGGGCTGGTGTATTAGTGCACACAGATTACCTTCCAAAAGATTTGTGGAAAAAAGGTGACACAGAGCAGTTTCACTGGCTGAATAAAATTTACCGGAAGACATAATGAAATCGGTTAACGATGGACCTTATACATGGCATCACAGAAGTACCGGGGAAAATGCAATTAGTTCCCTTTGGTATACACAACATTACTACTCATAATGGTGGTAGATCAACCGGAATATGGGCAGATGCACCGAGATAAGGGAGGAAAAAAATTGTGGGAACGAGAGCAAAATCTATTATCTATCCATTACCAACTGATCAGGTATTGTCAAAAGAAGAAGGTTTTTGGAGGGTAGTATTGCCTTCAGACTATAAAGAATTTGTTAAGATAAACAACAGAGGCATTCCAGAAAGATGTTATTTTAGTTGTAATAGTCATAATTACTTAATTACTAGATTTTTGTGCATTCTTGAAGATCCAACCGACAATGGATTTGGAATATTTGATATTGATGCCACAAAATCTCAACTTGATGAGAGATTAATTGATGATGAGGACTTAATAGGAGTTTCCTTGTTACCAGTAGCTGTTCTATTTTCTGGTGACTTTATATGCTTAGATTTTCGTGAATCTAGAAATTCTCCTAATGTTTGTGTCTGGGATCACGCAAATTCTGGTGAATTCGATCCAGTGAGTTATTTTTTGGCGGAAAGTTTTTAAAGATTTTTTGGCATTGTTAACTTAATAAACAAAACAATATACTTAGGCCTGTTAATGTTACACAAATATTTACAACAGATCGTACAATACAACCAGCAGATAGAACACTAAACGATTCAAACAGGAAATGTTTTAAGAGCTAAAGGAGGTATAAAGAAGTATGCCATCTATTCCGAATTTCGTTTTTGAGAAAGAAATACCTATAAGCATTATCGAGAAATACAGATCGAGAATTCCTGTTGAACTAATTGAAGTATGGAAGGAATATGGACTGGGTAGTCTTTCCAATGGATATCTGAAAATTATTAATCCTGATCAGTATTTAGAATTATTACAAGATACCTACAGTCGAGCAAAATTAGCAATTCCTCTATTTACAACAGCAATGGGAGATATATTGATTTGGGAAGATGGATACTTAATGGCGCTTAACTTCAGAAAGCATGAAGTAAATGTTATAGGGAAAAATTTTAAGTACTTTTTTGGGGACATAAGTGATGAATATTTTTTGAATAAAGCTCTTGACTGGTCTCCCTATCTTGAAGCGTTTGAAAAATATGGAGAGCCTGCTGACGATGAATGTTTTGGCTATGTGCCTCTTTTAGGATTAGGTGGAGCAGAGAAAGTTGAGAATTTAAAAAAAGTTAAATTTATTGAGCATATATATATAATCAATCATTTTATGGGACCAATGGAATGAAAATAAAAAATGGAGACCGATATAAATGTTTAAAAGTATGGATTATTTTCTATAAGGGGCATCTATAGGAGGTATATAAAAGCTAATTGGAGAGTAAGCAATGGGAATAATTTGGGAACGTACAGTTGGAGATATTAGTGAAGATATAATTAATAAGGTTGAAAAAAAATATGGTATACAATTTCCTGATGACTATAGAGAATGTGTTAAAAACTATAATGGTGGGCATCCTGTACCAAATATATTTTCCTATGATGATGGAGGAGAGGGAGTTTTTGACCATTTACTAAGCTTTACAAGTGAGCCTAATATTGTTTTAGTTTATGAATTTATAAGTGATTTCATGCCAAAAGAGATATTTCCATTTGGAACAGATCCTTTTGGCAATCAGCTTTGCTTTGATTACCGAAAAAGTAAAAATTCACCTTCAGTTGTTTTTCTTAACAATGAAGAATTTGGTGAGGACTCCATTACTGAGGTATGTAACAGTTTTTCTGAGCTCTTAGAAACATTACATGAGGCCAGCGATGAATATTATTGACTTTCTTAATAGGTGGGTGGATAAGTATGAATATAGATGAAAATATTATTAAAAGTTCATATCCTCCTGTAAGTCTTCAGGAGATTGAGATAGTCGAGAAGAAGTATAATATGATTTTCCCTGATGATTATAAGAAATTTTTAATGTTAAAGAATGGTGGAAAAACTGGTACTAGAAGGAGATTTACTACAAATGATGACCAAAAAGAAGGTGAAATAGAGTCTTCTATTTTGATGTTTTTTCCTTTGTCTAATAATTTAAATAATAATTCAGAACAAAAGTATCGTCTGTACACAGAAGCAAATATTTTATCGAGAATTTATTATCCAATAGGTGAGACACCGAGGAATAATTTAGTTTGTATTGTAGTAGAAGGACCTAATAAAGGGAGTGTGTATCATTTCGATATGGATTATGACAATTATATTGAAAAGAAACTTCCTCTAGAGGAAGAACATATCAGACTGATCACAGAAAGTTTCACTGACCTTTTGGATAGTTTATTTGTTTCTCAGACGTAGGAATAATCGTGAATAATTTCAAAAATTAGAAGTTAAAATTATAAGGCCTATTTCATCAGTATTATTCAGGTGGAATGGGTCTTTTTGTGAGAAAAGATTTCTAAATAAAATGAATGAACCTAATGCACCGACAACGCCGAAAAATAGCACCAAATCGAATACGAAACCAGAAAAAAATGAAACGCCGAATGAAGTGAATACGTGGAAGCCATCTCCATCTAAAAAAAAGGCGAAGGTAAACGGCAAGTCGATGCGAAACCGTCTAAATCATCCGAACCGAAGAAACCAAAGGTAGAATAGGATACAAACAATCCGAAGGAAAATACGGAAGGCACTGAGGAGACGGGTAAAGGTAAGAAGTTAAAACTGTCGGATTTGACATAAGAAGTAATGGAAACGAAGCCAATAATTTCCTGTCCCTAAAAATGGTAGGATAAAGGTGGACATATTTCAATTGATGGGAATGGAACATGGACATATACTAACAAAAATGGAATATCGGTTAGTTATCCTAATGGGTGTCCTGACTTTTCAGCATTTTACCATCTAACTATTAAACCAGCTATTAAACCAGCAGTAACAATAGAAATTACTATTCCTAAAAACCCTCAGGCGGACTCCAAGAAGGCGAACTTAGAAGCAGGACTAAATAAGGATTCTGATCCACCAGTTACTGAACTAAATCAACCTCCAACTGGGTACACTTGGCATCATCATGAAGATGGAAAGACAATGGTTCTTGTTCAGAAGGATATCCATAGGGACTTTAGACATATAGGTGGTCAGTCTACAGTTAACGGAAAAAATGATTATAAAGGAGAATTACCATGGCAACGATTTATAACACAAATAAAAAAATTAAATTAAAAAATATTGAGGAATTTGAAGCAAAATATGCTTTCTTACTTCCGGTTCAATATCGCGATTTTTTGCTTGAGTATAACGGTGGTAATGTAAAGCCAAATGTTTTCGAAATTTCAGATGATGAAGGAGAGACTGCTCTCAACACACTTTATGGGCTAGATATCAATGAATCCTACGATGAGTTATCAAGTGTGTTTGACTCATTATATGGCGAAATCCCAAACGAATTTATATCTATAGGTGATGATTCTGGAGGAAATCAAATTTGTCTGGGAACTAGCGAAGAGTATGCGGGGAAAATATATATTTTCCTTCATGATATAGAACCTACTGAGAAGATGAGCAATATGTTTCTTATATCTGATTCTTTTGATAGCTTTTTAGATAGTTTATATGAAGTTTAATCTTTAGAAAATGACGGATGCAGAAATGCTAATTTCAACTTGAATTATAAGTCGAAATTGGCTTTTTTATTTGTCTGATCCCTGATCTTTCACCAGTAGCTAAAGCAGAAGTTCAAATTGAGTATATGTTAGGTGGAAAAGGCACATACGGAGGAGCAGCGAGAAGAGCTAATTTTGCTCAATCAGATCAAAGGTTAGCTGAACAACTTAATAATTCTCCTGAAATAGCACGCCAATTTGGTATGGAGTCTGGTAAAATTACTGCTAAAGATATAAAGATTTATCGAGATGGAAATAAACTAACATGGCACGAATTAAATGATGTTAAAACAATGCAGCTAGTACCTACAGAGATGAATAGTACTTTTGGGCATCTTGGAGGTGTGGGAGAAATGAATGCAGGAGCGTTTGAACCTGGGGGATTTCTAATAAACAATAAAGAGGGGAGTACACAATGATAAAGAATGATCCTGTTTTTGGAGTGCTCGAATATAACTATGGTTGGACTAGGAAGACTATGTTTCAATTATTCGGAGGAGAACTTGAAATTACATTGATGATTGATGGAGATGAAGATGGAAGATTTGATGAAAAACAATATTCGGCATATCAATCATTGATACAAGATTGGAAACAAGTGCAATTTAACTTATTACAACCTATTTTGGATTATTACATACAAAAAAGAAGTGAATTGGGTTATGATGTTGCGTTTAATGAGAATTATCCATTAGTTGAAACAACAACTCAACTGATGAAGATGATTACTTTAGAGGGGATTGTTGTTCCGTATGGAGACATTAATGAAGAACGTGACATTGGAGTTCTTTTTAGTTGTACATGGGATTCAGAGAATGGTTTAGGGTTGCGTTTATTAGATGAAGAAATAGCTGATGTAGGATACCAAGATGTTGCAATTTGATACCAGGCTAATTAAATCGTATAGCACAACCATATCCAACGAACCCAACATTAAATGATTCAAACATTTGATTAACATTCAAAAGCTCTTTCTTACTTAATTTATGAGTTAGAGAGCTTTTTGCGTGTCGAAAATAACTAATGGTTGCTTGGTGGGGTGGTAGCTTCATTTTGAACGGGGAGACCAACGTACGAGCAGGTCTATTGCAACAGAAGGGTAGCAACAAACCTGTTCATGTAGCGAATCTGCCACCAGAGCTAGAGCCACTGTTCATGGCGATTGAGGAGTACGAAGCGGTTTTCCCGACGGTTAAAGTGAAGAAATTAAAAGGTTTGAAATCTCCGATATGAAGTGTAGTATTGCATGAAGATATATTACCAAGGAACTTTTGAAGGCAACAGAGGTTGTACAATTCAAGTGGCTGAACGCTAGATTACCAAATAAAGTACAACCAGAAGAACAATTTGTCACCATAATGAGGAAAGCGGATTGATGCAACTTGTACCTTTTGGTATTCATAATATTGCAAAGCATAATGGAGGAAGAACAAAGGGACATTGAGCAGACGCCCCAAGACATTAATTTGAGAGGTGAAATATGTTAAAAATAAAAAATAACAGTATAATTTATCCGCTTCCAGGTAGTAATTTAATTAAGCGTGTAGAAGAGAATTTTGAAATCGAGTTTCCTAAAGATTTTATAGATTTTATATCGGAAAGCAATGGATCTATTCCAATAACTAGATTTTTTGAATTTAAATCGAATAGATATGTGGTTGATCGTTTTCTTTGTTTATTGGACAAGCCAAGCGAGCATGATAAAGGTATGTATGATATCAAGGTTGTTTTCAGTCAATTGGATGAAAGGATACTCTCTGATGGAGATATGACAGGTGCTGAATTAGTACCAATTGCAGCTCTATTTGCAGGAGATTTTGTTTGTCTAGACTATACTGAAAGTAAAGTCGATCCAGTTGTTTGTATATGGTATAATGAGGAGTCAGATGAGTATGACCCAGTTACAGAAAAAATTGCAGATAATGTTAATCGTTTTCTTGATATGCTAGAAGAATAGGTTCTTCCTATAATGCAATCATATGAGAAAAATTAAAAGGCTTACTCCTACTCGAACAATGAGTCAGGAGTGAGTTTTTTATAGTTTGATGAAATGGCTATAGTTGTTACATCTGTTACCTAAAGGTGTGCTTGTTTGAGCTGGGAGTTCACCCCTATACAGGAGAGCCTGTTTCAGATTCCTATGCCAAAATGATGACGACAACACTCAAATGGAATCGAGTTATTTTGAGTTTCCAAATGGTAGAAAGAGCATCATATCCAGTTTTATACTAATGGTGTGTACGAAAGGAAGTTGTTGTTAGGGGATTCTGATCTTCCTGGTTAAAGTCCATGTGGTGGGGCATGTGTTAAAAGATGAGAATGGGAAGTGAAGCATATGAGAATGGATGTTAATACGATTGTTGTTCCATTACCAGGAGATGATTTATTAGATGCAGTTGAGCGAAGTTTCAGAGTTTCATTCCCTGAATCTTATAGGCACTTTATTAAGGAACATAACGGAGCTGTACCAATCACAAATATGTTTAGTATGAATCAGCAAGAATACATAATAGAAAAATTTCTATGTATATTGGATGACAGTGAGTCTGATCCTATTAATGGATGGTATGATATTGAAGTTACTATTACGCAAATAGGTGATAGATTAACTGATAATGAAGATTTAGTGGGAATGAATGTAGTTCCTATTGCAGCGCTTTTTTCAGGAGATTTTATTTGTTTGGATTTTAGAGAAACAGAAGAGCCTACTGTAGTTATTTGGTTTCATGAAGAGTCAGAGGAGTTTTCTCCTGTGACACAAAAAGTCGCGACCAATATATTAGAATTTTTTGAATTGCTGAGTAAATAAAGTTCTCCTAGTTCATGTTAACGAATGCCCCAATTGTCAGTATCTTGTAGAGAAATTAGGGGTGCGTTTTGAACGTGAATTGTAAAACTTAAAGAAGATCTGTGGAAATATTTGAGTTGAGCGATGTGAGTGGAGAATTAACAGAAGATAGAAGAGAGATCTGTCTAATGAGAGATGACAAAAATCAGTAAGGAAGTGACCTGATGGAATTTGAATATCATGTAACCATGCGTGATCTGAAGCAGAACGAGAAAGAGACCTTTATCAACATCTGTAATCAAGAGAACGTGAAGCCCGTGTTGATCGTCTTGGACAAAGGTGAATATATTAATCAGCCAATGATTACAGGCATTGTACATAGCACGAATTACGAAGAAGTGAAGAATGTTATTGAAGAAGTTGGGGCGAAGTTTCGGGATAACGGATTCACAGTTGTTCGGACGAAGGTGGAAATTCCGGCTAAGGAAGAAACGTATTTTGATCAGCCGATGCTGGCACAGTCCAAGCCTTATTTCGAATGGCACGGAAAGGTATATGTGGATGATGTGGCCGTATTGAAGCAACTGTGCGCGGATTCGGGCGGACATATCTCACGGAACTCACTTAATGCAGATGGCAAAGTGAGATTCGTAACGGTCCGTGAATATGAGAGTGCAGAACATTTTTATCGTAGAGTGGGAGAGATCCATACCATTTTGCATACGAACAAGATCGAACTGTTAAAACAGCAATATGAACTGTGCATCTATGACAGCCGGGAAGAACTGGATCGTGGATGGATCTAATTGGATGTTGAGTACGATGAATGGAGGAGGAGAACGAGTGTCAGAAAAAAACATAAAAATGCACCTCCTAAATGAGGATGAGAGATTCATTGTTGTGTTAGAAGCTCTATTAAAACGCGCTTCTCTAGTGAATAGTCCATTTGTATTAAAAGGAAGCTTATTAACAAGACAGTATTTGGAGAATCCCAATATTCGTTATGTGGATGACATCGACTTTCTGTATACAGGTCGAATTGAGAATGAGGATCAGGCCAATGCAGTATTTACAGACTGGATGATCCGGGTAACGGAGATGGACCTGAATGACGGTATCATATTCCGAAGCTTTCGGGAGAATGCCTTCTGGAGAAGAATAGACTACGCGATGGCGGATGATTTTCCTACGGTGAACACGGAGCTTGCCTTTTATATTGATAGTGAACCAAGGAATGAAAATGAGTATGAGGATGAACTGCATCTTGATATATCTTTTAACCTCGACTTGGATGAGAAGCCTGTTACTCTATCCTACCAACCCATGGTTGGTGAAGCTTTTGTCGTTCCTTACACTGTACCACTCTCCATCCAAATTGCATGGAAGCTGCATCAAACGATAGTGAGGCCCAGGTTTAAAGACTTGTATGATTTGCAGCATCTGTTGTCTAACCCGTTATACGATCAGCAGGCGCTCAAGGAGACAATGCAGACCCTGGCCAACGAGTGCAGCATGGACCCAGCTATTACGAGAGAGGATATGAAAAAGATACTGGTTGACGATCTGCATGATGTATTTTCGAGGTTAAATTACGATTATGACTTGCAGTATTATGCCGGAAGCCGTAGTCCTGAAGTGTATTTTATGGAATTTGTATCGGAGCTGCGCCAAACGATGAATCACGTTGGTATTAACAGTGACGCATATGAACATTTACCAAGTTGCCCCACGCATACATAAAGATCTTCATGCACTGAAGAAGCAGACCTAAAAGCTTTCTGTAAGAAAACTGCTTCGGGAGCATTCACTTCGCCTTTATTCGTAGATGAATTTGAAACGAACACCCCAACTCCGATACAATGTTCTCATAGAGTCTGAGAGAATGGATCAAATACGGTGCAGAAATGGAGAAAACCAATATGACTGATTTTATCAACGCTGACGATATTAATGACGTAATTCTGGCTGCGGCAGCAAACGAGCTGGAGCAGATGGTGGACAAAATGTGTGAGCTGATTGGCACGCCTTTGGAACAGACAACAGAACTGGAGCGTCAGGTCATGGCTGCTTTTGGTTTTGGCGCGGTGTATGGCATCACTCATCGGGATCAGCTAGCGGAGCCGCAGGCCCATGCCTTGAGCATTCGGATGCTCATTAAACCGTTTAATTACAGTGAACAGCAGGCGGTTGATTTTGCCGATGATCTGATTCGGGTGGCTTCCGATCGTGAGGTTCATCCGGTGATGAATACGATTATCCAACGTGGGATTGATGGACACCGCCAATTCAACCAGGAAAACGATGAAGGATTGGAACGTAACATTCAGGAGATTTTAACAGCGGTTCAATCGCAAAAATAGACGGTTTTAATAGATGTGGGAGATGATTGCATTGGATCTGATGAAATTAAGCAAGGAACTCTCATACGCTCTGCGACATGCACCATGGGAGTATGAACTGGAACTGGACGAAGAGGGTTGGGTGGAAATCTCGCAATTGCTGGTGGCTTTACATGAAAGTCCGCAGTGGAAGGAAGTCACGCAAGCCGATTTGGAGCAGATGATTCAAGCCTCGGAGAAAAAGAGACATGAAATCCGTTCAGGCCGCATCCGGGCATTGTATGGACATTCGACACCCCATAAGATATCAAAGATATCTGCTGAGCCACCGGAAACCCTGTACCATGGGACCCCGGCACGCGCAGTGCATTCTATTATGGAACATGGCTTACAGCCGCGGCAAAGGCAATATGTACATCTGTCCGCAGATATCGATACGGCCAATCAGGTGGGACGAAGACGGGATGATCAGCCTGTCATTTTGAAAATCAATGCTGCTCAAGCGGCCACAGACGGAATCCTTTTTTATCATGGAAACGAAAATATCTGGCTGGCCGATCATATTCCCGCACGTTATATTCTTGAGCAGTGAGCAGTGACCAATGAGTGATGAACTGTTGTGGAAAGCATAAATACCTATCTCGAATTGCAACAGTCGCAATGAATGGATTGAATGTGTAGTCTTCCGTTCAAGTTGTATACCGTTGTATTGATCGTTAGCTACACAAAAAAAGGGACGCATCCAACACTTGTTGGTGTGTCCCTTTCTCATATCCAAAACTTACTTGCCTACAATTGCTTTAATACCTTCGCTAAGTGGCTGAGCCGGACGGCCAAGCAATTTCTCTAAAGTATCACTCTCTACAGCCAATGCGCCTTCACGGATGGCACTTTGCATATCAACAAGCATCGATACGACAAAGTCCGGTAGACCTGCACCTTTCATGATGTCAGCGTAAGCGGCATCGTCCACGTTTTGCACGTTGATTTCCTGCCCAAGCACTTCACCAACAATGGCAGCCAGTTCAGCTTGCGTGCGTAGTTTGCCGGACAATTCATATACGGTATTCTCATGTCCTTCTCCTGCGAGAACAGCTGCAGCAGCATGGGCGTAGTCACTTCGGGTAGCCCAGCCTACTTGGCTGTTGTTGGTGGCATGAACCCAAGGTGCACCTTGGGTAGCTGCTTGCACACTGCCTGCTTCATTTTCCAGGTACCAGTTATTGCGCAGGAAGGAATACGGAATGCCTGATTCACGAATAGCTTTTTCTGTAGCGCGGTGAACTTCCGCCAGGGAAAGGGTATTTTTCTCTGCATTCACAACGCTTGTATAAGCGATGAAACCCACGCCTGCGTTCTTGGCAGCGTCAATGGCAGCCTGATGTTGGCGAATACGCGTTTCATTGTCACCATCAGTTGAGATGAGCAACAGACGGTCTACACCGGCAAAAGCTTTCTCCAACGTCTCCGATTGATCGAAATCACCATGACGCACGTCAACCCCTTGAGTGCGGAGTGCTTCCGCTTTCTCTGGATTACGTACACTTACTGCCACATCCTTGGCAGAATTGTTTTTCAACAATGCCTCTACAACCAGTGAACCCAAATGACCTGTGGCGCCAGTAACCAAAATTTTCATTTTCTTTTCCTCCTAGGATATGTGTTTTGTTTGCATATGGATGTAATCAAAATTGTTATAACAGGTGTGATTACAACGAAAGGGTTAAAAAAAGCTCATAATGAGCTTTGTTATTCAGAGACATGAATCTGATCCATCATCTGCTGTATGGTTACACGATTCAAGCGCTGTTCCATGGCTGTCTGAGCCTCAATGAGTTCGGCACGCAGGGTGTGTTCAATCATGTTGCCGACCGGACATTTCGGATTCGGATGTTTGTGAAAGTTAAACAATTCCCCATCCTCCACCACCTCAAGCGCTCGATATACATCAAGAAGGGTAATGTTGGCTGGATCTTTCAACAAGGAAGCACCGCCTACACCGGGTCTGACGTCAATTAGACCAGCCTGTTTCAACTTGGACATAATCCGCCGAATAATCACGGGATTTGTATTCACACTCTGCGCGATCACATCCCCGGTGCATTCATTGGGCATAACAGCGATCAGGGACAGGGTATGAACCGCAATGGAAAAGCGACTGCTGATTTGTCTCATGGGATAATCACCACCGTTGTAACTATAATAGTTACAAATAGATCGGATGTCAATTCCTTTATATTATATTTTAATGGATAGTTGCTGTTGTTCTGGAATCGTAGATGATCAAACAGATGATAATTGAACTATCACCTATGTCAAATAAATGAGTTGTGGTTCTTTTGAAGCGTTAAAAAAGAAGTAGGTTTCAAACCTTTTAATGTAATAATAGGGCTAAATTCCTATTATTTTCAAGTTAAATGGAACTATATGGTTTTCTTGTTTGCGTACAGAAGAAGAAAAATGACAAAACCTTCGACAAACTAGAAAATTATGTATTAATTGACAAATGTAAAAGCGATTATATAATGTGTTTAACTACAAGATTGTACATTTAGTTACAAATGATTCCAAATAACAAACGACGGGAGTGGGACAGGCATGTGGTTTTTGGTTCTATGGTTGTTAGGTCTAATTTCAGGGGGAGTACACCTATATGTGTTAGGTTTTCCCGGAGAAATGAGCGAGATTAGCAGAGTATTGCTGCTTCATCAGTTTGTGGTTACGTTTGGATTGGTTGGAGTGATTGGTTATGTTGTCAACATTGCCAGAGCGGATCAGACAGCCAAAATGTTAGGATGGCCTGGTGGACCATTTCAGGTTAAATACGGTTTTTCCCAAGTAGGGCTTGGAGTTATGGGGATTATGGCCATCTGGTTCCAGGGGAACTTTTGGGTTGGTGTATTGGTAACGATGTACATATACGGATTAAGTGGTCTTTGGTCTCATACTTATGTCATGATTAAAAATCGCAAGGCAGATGGAGACAGTATCGGGAATCTCATTATGGATGTGGTGTATCAAACGTTTATCACGGTTCTCTCCGTATTGGCTGGTGGAATCTGGGTAATGCACTAAGCTGTAACTGATTTTTTGCCTTACACAGCTTGAATCTCAATTAAACGATGAGGTGTGGTCGTGATGGTACAAAAAACCGTTGAACTTTCCGAAACACAAAAGGGAATCTATTTTGATTGTCAGGTGAATGATCCCACTTCGTATAACATCTCAGCTTCAATGCAATTTGATCATCTTCAAATGGAGATATTTCGCCGGGCCATCGAATTGCTTATGTATGAGCAAGTGGTGCTGCGTACTCGGATTGAGATTAAAAATGATGTACCCGTGTTATCCGTTCATGAAGATATGGATTATTCACTTGCCTTGTGGGACCTAAGTAGCGAGAATCAGGAGAATCCAAAGGAACAACAGTTAGAAGCACTGGTGGATGAATGCATCGGGACACCTTTTGAGCTGGAGAGAGGTCCTCTGTTCCGTATAATGATTGTTCAGATGGATAAAAGCCGATACATTCTGACCTTATGTATTCATCATTTAATATGTGATGGCTTGTCGCTTGAACTGATGAAAAACAAACTTATCCAGTCATATACGTGTCTTCTTGAAGATCAGCCTGTGGATGTCAAGCTGGATGAAGGATTCATCTCTTATGTTGAGGCAGAGAACAAGAAACTGCACGAAAACAAGTACTCCAAAGAGCGGGAATACTGGTTAAACAAAATGAAGGGAGCGGAACCTCTTTCTCTAAAACATGACTTTCCAGCAGGTTCTGTACAAGAAGGGATTGGTCATGAACTGCGATTTGATATTTCGGAATCGTTAATGGCTGATATTACACAGATGTCCAAAGATAATGAAGTAACCGTTTTTATGTTCTTTATGGGTGCCTTTGGCATTCTTATGAGTAAATATGTCGGTACAGACGATATCACCTTTGCCTCCCCATATTCTCATCGTCCCGGTATGGACTTGGAAGAAACGATTGGATGTTTTGTCCATATGTTGCCTATGCGATTCCATATTGACCTCGAATCAACTCTAAAACCTCTGCTGCAACAAGTAGCCACAACCTGGATGGATACGTACAGGAACATCGGATATCCCAATAACCTCATTGTCAGAGACAGCATGTTACAGGCTCAACCCGGATCGCCATCGTTGTTTGATATCTCCTTTGTTTATGATTCCTATGAGGAAGATATGCTCGGAACTCGTATTCTGGATCAGGATAAGGTTACGTTTCCAGGAGATCTAATGGTGGTGTTGAGCCGTTTACCGCAAGGTGCTCAGTTGAAGCTGCAATATAAACCGAGCTTGTTCCGTGAAGATTCAATGGAGCGAATGGGCCAACGATTTCTATACTTGCTGAATCAACTAGTAACCAATTCTGATCAAAAAATCAGGGAGTTCAGCCTCCTGATGCAGGATGAGAAAGAAAACCTACTGTACCGATTCAATCAAACTTCTTATTTTCCCTACACTCCACAACATATTATGGATATATTTCACGATAAAGTAGCACGTTTCCCGGAGCGGGTAGCTCTAATGGAAGGCAAGCAGCATCAGACCTATGCGCAGGTCAACGCAAAAGCGAATCAATTGGCTAGGCAGATCGTTGCGATTAAAAAAAGTGATAACGCGGCAGTTGGCGTGCAGATGCCACGTTCCTCGGATATGGTCATTGCCCTATTGGCTGTATTAAAAGCCGGATGTGCTTTTGTGCCTGTAGACCCTTCCTATCCTTTGTCCAGAAAGGCCTATATTTTATCGGATGCAGACATATCCATAGTGCTGGCTATGCAGCCGGAAAAAGATGACGAGACTCTGGATGTCCAGTACATCTACGTTGAGGGAGATCAGGCCTATACGGGGGATGTCTCAAATCTCGAAGAGGCGCTGAATCCGCATAGCCTTGCCTATATCATGTACACGTCCGGATCAACAGGCAAGCCAAAAGGAGTCATGGTTGAAAATCATAGCGTAGTCAATACACTGCTTGATCTGGAGCGTCGTTTTCCGATGCAGGCGCAGGATGTTTACTTGCTGAAAACGGCATATACCTTTGATGTGTCCGCCACGGAACTTTTCGGCTGGTTCATGGGTGAAGGCGCACTAAGTATTCTTGAGCCTGGAGCAGAAAAAGACCCTGCTCGTATTGTGTCTACGGTGGCATCACATAAGGTTACGCACATCAACTTTGTTCCAACGTTATTCCGTCTTTTTCTGGAAACGATGGAGCTTCGCTCCGATCTGTCAGCATTGGAAACGTTGAAATGGATGTTTGTTGGCGGAGAGGCAGTCACGCCAGACATCATTGAGAAATTTAACAGGTTAGGCATTGGAGCAAGTCTTGAAAATGTTTATGGTCCAACCGAATGCACCATATGGGTTTCTCATTATCCGTTAAGCCATTACGAAGGCTTGGGCAATGTACCGATTGGCTACCCGCTCAATGAGTCCAGATGGTATGTCGTCGGAAATCATGATGAGCTTCAGCCGTTAGGTATTCCAGGGGAGCTTTGTCTTAGCGGTGTTGGGCTTGCACGTGGATATCTGAATCTGGAACAGATGACCCGAGAGAAGTTTGTCCCTAATCCTTTCTTCCAAGAAGGACAGGATGCAGAGCATTTCAGGTACATGTACCGCACAGGTGATCTGGTACGTTCACTCCCAAGCGGTACGATCGAATATCTGGGACGCATTGATTTTCAGGTTAAAATTCAAGGAGCCAGACTGGAGACAGGCGAAATTGAGAATACCCTGTCATCCTATCCGGGTGTCATCCAGACCGTGGTAGTTATGAAATCATTTGAAGGTAGGTCCGGCTTGCTGTATGCCTACTATCTGTCAGAGCAGGAGCTGCCTTCTGTCGAATTGAGAGAGCATCTGTCTCGTTTGTTACCGGCATATATGATACCATCCGTTTTTGTACATAAATCCGAATTTCCATTGAATAGCAGTGGGAAGATTGACCGGAAGGCACTCATGGCAGATATCACGCATGCTCACGCTTCCAGTACGTTCTATACCGCCCCGTCTTCTGAGCTTGAGAAGGTTATAGCCGAAGTGTGGGCCGAAGTGCTCGGTGTTGAGAGAGTAGGGCGCGATGACCATTTCTTTGAATTGGGCGGAAATTCATTTTCTGTCATTCAGGCTCACAATAAACTTAAGCATTATACCGATGTGGAGTTCCCTGTGCCTCGTTTTTTCGAATGCCCGACATTGCGTCAATTTGCCGCACTGGGTCCGAAAGATGAGGGAGTTCGGATACCGACTGAAAGGGAACAATTGTTTCAACGAAAAGATGGCATTATGCGTGAGGACATTGCAATTGTGGGCATAGCGGTGAATGTGCCGGGCGCTGAGGATATAAGGGAGTTCTGGAGTAACCTTGTTGAACGGCGGGAAAGCATTCACTTTTATAGTGATGATGAATTGAGGGAGCTTGGCGTGGAGGAAGCACTGCTACGTTCACCTCGTTATGTCAAGGCAAAAGGACGTGCCAACGGCATCGATGAGTTTGATGCAGGGTTCTTTGACTATACTCCCGGTGAAGCCAAAATGATGTCTCCCCAATTCAGACTTTTGTATCAGGGAATATGGGAAGCGCTGGAGGATGCAGGCTGCAGACCGGATGAAGCGGGTAAGGTGGGTGTGTTCCTTGGCGGGTCCGATGACTTCGAATGGTACCGTCAAGTGCTTTTTAACGATGCTAACTATAGCAGTAAATACGAAGCATTCACCCTCAGCACCAATCATTTTCTCGCTACCCGAATGGCTTATAAGCTGAACTTAAAAGGGCCAGCCTATACCGCTCTTACGGGATGTTCTACTTCATTGGTTACACCTCATCTGGCATGTCAATCTTTGATCGTTGGAGAATGTGATGTGGCCGTGGCTGGTGGGATCACCGTGGAGTTGCCCAATGAAGGGGGTTACATATTTGAGGATGGCATGATGTTCTCCACAGATGGACACTGTCGTCCATTTGATGCGGCAGCCAGTGGAACCGTCTTCTCCAATGGTATGGGAATTGTGGTGTTGAAGCGGGTAACCGATGCTCTGCGGGATGAAGATCATATCTACGGGGTCATCAAAGGCTCAGCAATTAACAATGACGGACAAGAGAAACTCAGTTTTCTTGCTCCAAGCGTAAGCGGACAGGCTGAAGTCATTCAGGATGCTTATAAGGTAGCCGGAGTAGACCCGGAAACGGTGAGTTATATCGAAGCACATGGTACGGGAACGTTGCTTGGTGATCCAATTGAAGTAAACTCGTTAACTCGGGCCTTTGCTTCCGACCAAAAGCAATTTTGTTATTTGGGTTCGGTCAAAGGCAATGTGGGACATATGGATACAGCCGCAGGTGTGGTTGGTTTAATCAAGGTAGCGCTCAGTCTTGGACAAGGATATATCCCTGGAACAGCGAATTATGAGCAACCTAATCCCAAAATTGATTTTTTGAATACGCCTTTTAAAGTTAATGCACAAGGGGTGGACTGGAAACAGGGCAAAGTTGGAGTCATGCGCGCAGGAATCAATTCATTTGGTGTGGGGGGCACGAATGCTCACATGGTATTGGAGGAGGCTCCCGAGATGGAGAAGTGCAGTCCTGATGATGACGTAAATATATTTCTTTTTTCCGCCAAAACAGAGTACTCGCTGAACCGCACCGCTGAACGGATTATGGAACATCTGACTCAGCAGCCGGATCAATCTGTGTCAAACGCAGCGTGGACCTTGCAATCAGGTAGATCTGTTTTTGCGTATCGTAAGGCACTCATTCTGGATAAGACATGGAAGGATAATCCGGACAAGCTGATACAGCAACTGGGGAAAGCACGCGTATACCATTCGGCTCAAGGCACTCGTCCCGTATACTTTATGTTCCCCGGACAGGGCAGTCAGTATCAGGGAATGGGTGCAGAACTATACAGATCTACAGAGCAAACAGGCCTGGCTCCAATCTTCAGAAGTTATATTCAGGAAATATTGGACCTTCTGCCTGCGGAAGAACGAGAAGATATGCTGTCTGTTGTATACGGGGATCAGCACCCTGAGCGAATAAACCAGACGGAGTACAGCCAATTCGCACTGTTCATGACAAGTTATGCGCTGGCCAAGTCGCTGCTGGATCTGGGCATCAAGCCAGATGGCATGATCGGACACAGCATTGGTGAATTGGCTGCTGCAGCGGTAGCGGGTGTGTTCGAACTCGGAGATGCTGTCAATTTAGTTCGACTTCGCGGACGTCTGATGCAACAACAACAACCCGGGGTTATGCTTGCCATTATGGCGGATGCACAGCAGGTGAAGTCACAACTGGAGGAAGATATGTGGCTTGCCCTGGTGAATACTACAGGTTCCAGTGTGATTGGTGGGACAGCTGAAGCCATTTCACGGATGGAAGCCAAGGCTGAAGGACTGGGCTGGAAGTGCATTCGTGTGAAGACTTCCCATGCATTCCATACGCCAATGATGAATCAGGCCGCTGAGGAATTTAGACGTTATCTAGCAGAGCATTCACTTCATACGCCACAGATCCCTTTACTGTCCAACACCAGTGGAACATGGGCGCTTGGAGATGAAATCACACAACCTGACTATTGGTCCCGTCATATTTTACAGCCGGTGTTGTTTGAATCAAACCTGGCTGAAGTGTTAAAGGATGAACGGGCTGTATTAATTGAAGTAGGTGCAGGACGAACGCTAAGCTCCTTTGCCAGACAGCACAGTCTATCAAGAGATTCCCAGACGGTACTGAATATGCTACGTCACGTAAGGGAGACGGAGCAGGACAGTATCTATGTGAACCGCAGACTTGCGGAGTTATGGTGCGAAGGCATTGAACCGGACTGGAAGGTGTTCAAAGGGCAGACGGTACGACGCAAATGCTCTCTGCCTACTTATGTTTTCAACAAACAATCCTATCCTGTCAGTGTTTCTCTTTCTGGCTCATCAGCGGCGGCAGGAATGGATACCGGGGATGATAGGCAGCATGCAGATCAGGGAAAGGGAAGTGGCTCTACTCTAATAAAAGGGACCGTTTATACTGGCGGTTCAGACCAACTGAAGCAGATTGTCCTTGATGCATATCGAACGATTTTTGGCATCGATGATCTAGATGAAGAGGTTAATTTCTTTGCGGTTGGAGGAGATTCTCTCAAAGCAGTCAGCTTGTCTGCATGGATCCGGTCTCATTTAGGAATTCAGCCTGAGGTAGCTGATGTTTTCAATCATTCAACGCCTATTCAACTGGCGGAGCATCTCTATGTCATGGCGAAACCAAAAGTGGACCAACAGACCATTCAATCTGCACCCACTATGGATGCGTATCCAATCTCTTCTGCACAGATGCGAATGTTCACACAAGCGATGCTTGATCCAGGCAATACGGCATACAACCTACCGTCTGCAACCATTATTGAAGGTGAATTGGACCGTATAAGAGTTGAGGCTGCTTTGCAGAAGTTGATGCAGCATCATGAAGCGCTCAGAACATCGTTTGAGATACGGGGTGGTCAGATCGTTCAGATTATCCAACCTTCGGTTCGCTTAAGTATGGGCTATGCAGAGCTGCATGTGGCAGATGACCAAGAGTTGCCTGCGATGATCGAGACATTGATTCGTCCTTTTGATCTGGGGAGTGCTCCGCTTATGCGGGTTGAACTGATTAAGATAGGCGAGCGCAAGCACCTGTTATTCTTTGATATTCACCATATTATCGCAGATGGTACATCTGTCGAAATCATCACTCGTGACTTCAATGATTTATATTTTGGCAAAGAGCATGCAGTCCGATTGCAGTACAAAGATTACGCGGTTTGGCAGCAGCAGCGTCTCGCTTCAAATGACTACAATTCACATCAAACGTACTGGCTGGACCATCTTGGCCCTTCTTTACCTGTGCTGCAGCTTCCGCTTGACCATGAGCGTCCATCACAGAGATCCATGCAAGGGGGCCGTCTCCATTTCACATTGAATCGTTCGTTAACACAACACTTGCACCAGCTGGCTTCCTCATCGGAAGCATCCATGTATATGGTAATGCTAAGTGTGTGGAATCTTCTTCTCGCACACCGCTCAGGTCAGCAGGACATTGTGGTAGGAACGCCTGTTGCAGGAAGGATGCAAGAGGAGTGGAAAGAGACGGTAGGCATGTTTGTCAATATGATTGCGATGCGGAATTTTCCAACGTTTGATCGTACGTACACTGATTTTTTACGCGAACTTAAACAACATACACTGGATGCTTTTGCGTATCAGGAGTATCCGTTTAATGAGCTTGTGGCACAACTGGGCGTGGCACGTGAGTTGAACCGAAGTCCGGTATTTGATGTTTGTTTTGATTATCAGAACATGGATTTGCATGGACTTGAACTTCATGGTTTGCAATTCAGTTCTTTTCCGGTGGAGACGGGTACCTCTACTTATGATCTGTTATTGACCTGTCAAGAAAACAGGGAGAAGCAGGTGATTGAAGGATATATCGAATACTCGCTGGATCTGTTCCGCCGGGACACAGTTGAAGGTATGATGCAGGAGTTTATCGGACTCTGCCAAGAGGTTGTACAACAGCCCAATCTGTCTGTGAGCGAACTGTTTGAGAGAAACGAACGTTCTCACGAGCACCCAGTCCATCGTCTTGCTGGTCCACGTCTGGATTACACTCCTGCGGTGGGTCTGCATCGGCTGTTCGAGCTGCAGGCAGAACACACACCAGACAAGAAAGCTCTCCTTGTATCATCCGGAGCCTCTTTTACCTACAGGGAGCTTAATGAAAAAGCTAATACGCTGGCTTGGAAGCTGATTGATCAAGGTGTGCGCCGGGATGAACCTGTAGGCATATTATCCAGACGAGATGAATCGTTGATCATTATGCTGTTGGCGGTGCTGAAAGCTGGGGCGGCTTATGTGCCTCTGGACCCTGCTTTTCCGCCGCAGCGCATCGTGAATATGATCGAAGATAGCCGAATGAACGTATTGCTGTGTACGCCTGATGCAGAAGGAACAGTGACTTTTAGCGGAGAGCGATTCGTGTATGATTCAACTTCCCAGGATGTGCGCGCATCCGTTAACCCGGACAGAAGCTTCCTGTCTTCGGACCTGTCCTGTGTGATTTTTACCTCAGGATCAACGGGGCGTCCCAAAGGGGTGATGATTACTCATGAGGCGATGGTCAATTTTGTTGAGGACATCAGGCACCGACATATTTTTGCACATGAGACAGATCGCATCATCAGTGTGACGACCATATCTTTTGATATTTTCGGATTTGAAGTGTGGACACCATTATGCACCGGATATTCGTTGTATCTGGCCAATGAGCAGGAGCAACTTGACCCGGCTCTTGCTTCCCGTCGAATACGTGAACATGGTGTTACACACATTCTTAGCACGGTCTCACGCATTAAGGCATTTGTCGAAAATCCGGAATTCGCTCAGGCGCTGGGCAATCTGCGGTGTGTTCTTACCGGAGGGGAAAATGTCCCTGTGGGACTTCTCACCGATCTGAAGCGGCTTACACCTGCTCGAGTCTTTAACATGTATGGACCAACGGAAACTACAATCTGGTCAACAACCAAAGAATTGAATGATACAGCCGCGATTACCATTGGCAAGCCCATTACCAATACAGAGATTTATATTCTGAATGATGAAGGTGAAATACTGCCACCTGGCAGTTATGGAGAGCTGTGCATTGCAGGAAAAGGATTATCCCGCGGTTATCTGCACAATGCTGCTGAGACCAATGCCCGATTCATTGCAAACTCCAATGTTTTGGGAGGCCGTTTGTACCGAACTGGCGATCTGGCCCGTATACTGCCGGATGGGGATGTTGAGTTAATGGGACGGTTGGATCAGCAGGTGAAAATTCGTGGCTACCGGATTGAACTGAACGAGATCGAGCAGGCAGCGATGAATTATGAACGTGTAAGGGAGGCTGTCGTTAAGGTAGAAGGGGCTGAGCCACATTCATTGCAATTAATCCTTTTCTACAGTCTGAAACCGGGGATTGGGCCGTTCGTTATGGAACAAGAAGACGTACAGCTTCGGACCTGGTTAAAGCAGCGGCTTCCACAGTACATGATGCCTTCTCGCTTGATTCGTCTGGAAAATCTGCCTGTGCTGCCTAATGGCAAACTGAATCGCAATGCCCTTCGTTTGGCTGATTTTGAAACGGGAGAGAGGGATAACCCGGCTCTGGTTTATGGCTCATCGATTCAAGGAATCGAGCGGGCAAAAGTTGATCTGGAGCAGATGCTTATTGCAGCGTGGAAGGAAATATTGAATCTGGATACGGTTAATATCCATGATCACTTTTTTGACATCGGAGGCAACTCGCTGGGGCTTATTCTGATCAATAATCGCCTGAATGCCTATCTGGATAAAAGCGTTCCGCTGGTGCAATTGTTTGAGCATTCCTCCATCGCATCACTGGTCAATCATCTGGTGGCTGAGCAGATGCTGCCGACAGTTACACAACAGGTGCAAGAGGGAAGCGGGCATATCGCTTCGGTTGGATATCCTGTTACGAACCCGGAGCCGACAACAGCTCCCAAAGAGTATGTGATGAGCACAGTTGAACACAGCAAAGTGGAACAGAGCAGACCAGAACAGAGTATCCAGTTTGCCTCAGAACACAGTAGCGGAATTCCTTCTTCGTCGGATATCGCAGTCATTGGCATGGCAGGGCATTTTCCCGGTTCAAGAAATATTGAGGAGTTCTGGGATAACCTAATGGCAGGTAAGGACGGTATCACCCGTCTGGATGAAGATGATTTAACCGCTGCGGGTGTACGACCGGAAGACTTCAAACATCCCGATTATGTACGGGCCAAAGGTGTACTGCAAGACACTGAGTATTTTGACTCCGGATTTTTCGAATATCCGCATCAGGAATCCAACATGATGGATCCGCAAATACGGCTGCTGCATCAGTGCTCATGGGAGGCGCTTGAGCATGCCGGATGTGATCCTTACAGTTATGAGGGAGCTATAGGATTGTTTGCCGGAAGTGGACTGAGCTTACCATGGATGGTGCAATTTCTAGGTCGTTCCGGTAATTTGCTACAGGCTTTTGAAGCCATGACTTTAAATGAAAAGGACTATATTACAACCCGAGTATCTCACAAATTAAATCTGAGAGGGCCAAGTATGGCCGTACAGACCGCATGTTCGACTTCTTTGGTCGCTATCCACCAAGCTGCTGAATCGCTGATTCGGGGGGAGTGTGATGTGGCACTTGCGGGAGGTGTCTCTATCTCCTATCCGCTCAAAGAAGGTTATCACTGGCATGAAGGCATGATTTATTCCAAGGATGGTCATTGCAGACCGTTTGATGAGCAGGCATCTGGTACTGTGTCTGGTAATGGATGCGGAATGGTTGTGCTCAAGTCACTCCGCGACGCGCAGAGAGATGGAGATCATATCTATGCAGTCATTAAAGGTTCAGCGATTAATAATGATGGCATGGACAAAATTGGATATACGGCACCGAGTGTGGCCGGGCAGGTCAAGGTTATTCAATCTGCCCTGCATCGTTCGGGAGTATCTCCAAAAGAGATCTCCTATCTGGAGGCGCATGGAACAGGAACCAAATTGGGTGACCCGATTGAAATCGAAGCGCTCAGGCAGTCATGGGGAACAGATCGTAGAAATTATTGTGCTCTAGGTTCTGTGAAAGCCAATATTGGACATCTTGATGCGGCAGCAGGTGTCGCCGGTTTTATTAAAACCGTACTGACGCTTTATCACCGGGTGGTTCCGCCACAGATTCACATGAATCGGACGAATCCGATGTTGGAGCTGGAGCATAGTCCCTTCTATATCAACAAGGAGCCACAGCCATTAGAAGAGGCGAAGGGTATCCTGCGAGCGGGTGTCAGTTCGTTTGGGATCGGGGGGACCAATGCTCACGTCATTCTGGAGCAACCACCCGTCCAAGAGAGCCAAGCCAATTATGAATCTTTGCTTCTGCTGCCCTTCTCGGCCAAGAGTGAATCTGCGCTGGAACGCACGTACGATTCGGTTCTACAGGCGATCCATGCATTGCCGGAGCAGTTGCCCAATGCTGCGTGGACTCTGCAAAAGGGAAGAAGCAGATTCATTCATCGTAAAGCACTGATCGTTGTGGACGGTTATATTCCGCCAAGTGAGCAGTCTATAGAGTTCGAGACACAGGCAAGTGTGATGAATGGGAAGCCTAAGGTCATGTTTTACCTTAGCGGGAATGCAAGTTGGGAAGCGCGCAAGATTCGGGAACTATATGCTTCTGTGTATCGCAGCCAGGTCTCAGAGATATTTAAACAGCACTTTGAAGAGATACTGAACCTCTTTGAGTCCAAGGAACAGTATGCCATTCGCCAAGGCATAGGGCGATCGTTAACCGATTCAAGGCTTGAGCGCATGCAGTGCTTTGTTGTGCAATATGCTCTTTATCAAACCGTGATGCAGCTTGGTATCAAGCCGGATGCTGTCTGTGGACAAGGCGTTGGCGAACTGGTGGGGTTGGTCATTAGTGATGCACTTGATCCAGTACATGCCGTGGGGCTTTTATACAATTGGGAGCATTGGTCACTAGAAGAAGGAGCATTGTCAGATGCTATGACAGGAAGGATGACAGATGCAACTGTAACAGACCTTGCGTCGAGCATTGCACCACTGTTATCTCCAAATTTCCTGTTTACGCTGCTAAATCGCAAGACGCTTTCTGAATCTGCTGGGCATACGCTGTGGATCGTTTCGAATCAGCAGCAGGATACAGACCAAATAGTCCCGGCTTCATTTTCAGAGCCAAACGTCATTGCTCTTACTGGAGATCGTCAGAGTTTGCTTGAGGCAGACGTGTATTTAATGAAATTACTTGCTTTTTGCTGGTGCTCTGGCATGGAGTTGGATTGGGAACAGTTAAACGGAACGGGGCGCAAGCAAAAAATCTCCCTGCCGACGTATTCCTTTGATCCCATTGTTCATCAACATGATGTTGCGTTGTATCAGCTTGCAGGTATGTCACAGGTTGCAGCGGGTTCTATCACAGCATTAGACCAATCTCCAGCTGGGAAAGTCAGGGTTCAACGGACTGATGATGAGATAAGGCATATATTGTCGCAATTGTGGCAGGAGTTGCTTGGTAATGGAGCAGTCAGCCTTGAAGATGATTTCTTTGAACTTGGAGGTCATTCTTTAAAAGCGATTTCCTTGGCGTCGAGGATTAAAGAAATGTTTGGATTAAATTTGGGGCTGGAAGAGGTTTTTGATCATTCAGTGTTTGAACACATGGTTCAATGGATTGCTGAACATCAGGCTACAAGCGACTCTGATTCAGTGAACCCAATTTTGCCTGTTACTAAGAAAGAGAAATACAAGACCACTTCTGCACAGCGAAGAATGTATGTGGTGCATGAGTGGATGAAAGGTGAGAGTACGGCGTACAATCTCGCCAGCTCTTATATGGTAAGAGGAAAACTTGACCCTGCCCAATTCAGAGTAATAATGGATGCACTGGTAGAGAGACATGAAGCATTCCGTACCAGGTTCGAAATGATTGATGGTGAGCTTTTCCAGGTTGTTGAGGATCAGGTTCCAAGCGTTGTGGAGTTGCTGGAATTAGAAACGGCAGGGTTAGAGCAGGTCATGGAATGGATCAAGCCTTTTGATCTGACCTGCGCACCATTGGTTCGTGTTAAGCTGATTCGCCTTTCTCAAGAGGAACACATCTTATTCATCGACATGCATCATATCATTTCGGATCAGAGTTCCATTGCTATCCTGATGCAGGATTTTGCTCGCATGTACAGAGGAGAAACATTGCAATCTCTTGACATTCAGTATAAGGATTATGCGGAATGGCGTGATGAAGCTGCTTCACATGGACAATCTGTTGAAGACGCCGAGTTTTGGATACGGGAATTCAAGGACATGCCTGCACCTGTTGAATTGCTTACAGACTTCCCAAGACATGGTGCGTCATCCTACAGCGGAGACAGACGTTCCATTGAACTTGGTGAGTCGTTAAGCACACAGGTCAATGACTTCTGTACTCAACAAGGGCTTACACCCTATATGTTGTTTATGGCAACTTTGAATCTATTAATCTGGAAGTATACGGGTCAAGACGACTTGGTCGTTGGTACAGCGGTTGCGGGGCGTGAGAAGCCAGAACTCAATAACGTTATGGGGATGTTCGTGAACATGCTTGCCATTCGCACCAGCATGGACAGAGAATGCTCCACAGAGGCGTATTTGAATGAGATGCGAGGCAAGCTGTTATCCTGTTATGAGCATCAACAATATCCTTATGAAGCACTGGTGGAACAACTTGGTCTATTCGGTGATTTAAGCCGCAACCCCCTATTTGATGTGGTGCTAAATTACATTAATATGGGAACCGATGATCCTGAAGCCGGGGAACTGATGCTTGAACCATGGGTCGAAGGTAAGGTGGATGCCAAATTTGATCTGACTTGGACACTGGTCGAACATAAACAATGTTACACGGTTGAACTTGACTATCGCTCAGATTTGTTTAAAGCGGAGTCCATGGAACTGATGCTGGATAAATTCCGGTATATCCTGTCTCAGATCACAACAGGGGATAATGAACGAATTGGTCAGATTAAGCTCACTACACCGGAGGAAGAGGACTGGCTACTGTACGGAGTCAACGATAATGCCGCCCAGTATCCGCGAGATGCGACCATTTCCCAATTATTCGAGGAACAAGTTCATATGCATCCACAGAAGACAGCATTGGTCTGGGAAGACGATGAGTGGAGCTATGCGGATCTGTATGAACGTGTTCAGTGGCTGGCGTCCAGGTTGCTTGGACAAGGGGTAAAATCAGGCTCCAGTATTGCTCTCATTCTGGACCGTGGACCGATCCAGATGATCAGTATCCTTGCTACACTCAAAGTGGGGTGCAGTTATGTTCCGATTGACCCAGCTTCGCCGCCATCGAGAATTGAATTTATTTTGCAAGATTGCGATGCGGCTGTGTTATTGACTGAAACGGCGTATGTCTCCACATGGCAATCTGTAGTTCCTTGTATCGTGCCGGCAGATGAACTGGCAGCATTTGATTCGGGAAATATGCAGGAGCCCGTTGAAGATATGAACATGACCGCTCTTGACCCGGCTTATATCATTTATACATCAGGGTCAACAGGAACCCCAAAAGGGACTGTGATGAGTCATCGCAATGTGACCAAAGTCATGAAAAATAGCAATTTTGTCACCGTCGTGCCAGAGGATCGTATCCTGCAAATTTCTAACTATGCGTTTGACGGTTCCATTTTCGATATTTTTGCTTCATTAATAAACGGCGCTACTCTTGTATTAATCTCAAAAGAGACCATTTTGGATATGGCTCGTTTGGCCGATGTCATCCAACAGCAACGGATTTCAGTATTTTATATTCCGACATCCTTGTTTAATATGCTGGTAGATTGGGATGCTGATTGCTTGAAGAATGTGCGTAGAGTGATGTTTGGTGGTGAAGCTGCATCGGTGAGTCATGCCAACAAAGCGCTTGCATGCGTGGGGCCGGGCAGGCTGTTAAATGGATATGGGCCAACGGAAGCAACCTTTTTTGCCTCCTACCACTTATTACAGCAAACAGAGCCTTATACTGGCTCACTGCCTATAGGTTATCCCCTGTCTAACACAGCCTTGTATGTTCTGGATGATGAGCTGAAGCCTGTGCCACCCAACGTTCCAGGTGAACTGTATATCAGTGGAGATGCGGTAGGTATTGGATATCTTAACCGTGAGGATCTTACCCGAAAACACTTTCTTGATGATCCCTTCCGCAAGGGAGAACGAATGTATCGGACAGGTGACATCGTCAAACGTATGATTGACGGCAGTCTGATTTTTATTGAACGTTCGGATTTCCAGGTCAAGATTAGAGGTTTTCGCATTGAGTTATCGGAGATAGGCAATTGCATGGAGCGTCTTTCGGGAGTTCGTGATGCCTTTGTCATGACAGTTACAGAACCATCAGGAAGTCTGTACATTGCCGCTTTTTATACAAGCAATACTGGGGCAGATGTTGAGTATATTCGAAGAGAACTTCACCAGCAACTGCCAGAGTACATGGTGCCTGCACGAATTATTCGAATGGATCATCTTCCGATTAATGCCAATGGCAAAGTGGACCGAAGAGCATTGTCCGAGCATTTGGTTGAAGAGCAGCAGAGGTCTCTGGAAGTGAGTTCACCTCTGACAAAAACGGAGCGTGTCATTCTTGCTGCCATGCGACAGATCCTGGGGAATCCGGGCATTGGTGTGGAAGATCACTTCTTTCAAAATGGGGGGCATTCGCTCAAAGCGATTGCATTCACTCAAATTTTGACAAAAGAAGGAATTGCCATCAATGTGAACGAATTATTCCAATATCCGACAGTTAGAGGGCTTGCCAAATTGGTAGACATTAATCCTCCGGCGTCAGTTGGGTCACAAGATAGCCTGCATATTCAGTCCCCGATAGTCATACCACAGGACATAACACTTCATGAGAAACAACTGGACAGCCTGGTCCTGCATGTCATAAACAGCTGCAACCAGGTTTCATCTTTTATGGCGGGCATGACCCCTATGGGTCGATTCCCACTATCTCCAATTCAACAAGCACATGCTTCTACCACTTCACGAGCAAGCGGATTTACAACAACGCTGGAAGGCGAATTGAATGAACAAGCTGTAAAACACCTGATTCTTGGGGTGATATCCCGGCATCAGTTGCTGCACAGCATAATATATGAGGAAGAACAATTGTATTGGCATCCATGTGATATGTCGTTAGCGGCGGACATGCTGCAACAGCTTATCCCGTATCTTGATATTCGTCATTATGCTTCGGCTACGATTGAGCAGTTGGAGTACAAACTGGTTCAGTCTCTGTTACACAAAACGTATACGTTGAAGGAACTACCTTGGCGTCTGTGTATTTTGCGTACAGGAGCCACAGAGCATAAGCTGATTTGGAGTTTTGATCACCTTGCGTTTGATGGTATGAGTGCCCAGATCATCAAGCAGCAACTTGAATCGAAGGCATTATATAGACCGCAAGGTACAGAGATCGAGAGTGATCTTCTGTACCAAGTACGAAATTATGAGGATTATGTAAATTTTCTGTCTCAAGGCCCCATAGGGGTATCAGAAGATGAAATGAAGAAACAATTTTCACTTCAGGCATGGAATACATGTAACACTATCGTCATGAACAAGTTGAAGGAAACAGAAACATTGTCGCCTTCAGCGATGGCTGTCGAGTTGTCTCTTGCAGGGAAGGAGCCTGCAGAGGTTTGGTGGACATGCTTTGAAACTTTTGCCAACATCATTGCGGCTTATCTGAACATAAGCCAATTGCCAATAGCCCTGGTGCACTACGGAAGGGAGTATGGCGAAGAATCCTACTATGATTATGTGGGAGAATTCCTTGATCTGATTCCGGTGCTGGTAGACAGTGAATTCACACAGGAAGATCTGTTGGAACGTCTGGAATTTACGAAGCGACACAGCATTAACTTTATGGCACTTACACATGATTCTTCCCTCTCGGCACAATATGGTGGCATACAGGAACAATTGGGAACTGCCTACAGGCAAGCAGAACAGGAGCCGCGTCAGATGATTCTGTTTAATTATCAAGGCTTCATCTCCAGCAGCGAAGCGATCCCAATGTCGTCTCAGTCGTCGGATGACCAAGATTCGAATTCGGGACTCGCCCAATTTGAATGGGTTATTCGCTACGACGAAGAGTGTCTGTATGTACATCTTTCCTGTCAGACTGGTCTGGACATCAAACGTATGAAACAGCTGATTGACGACAGGCTTGGTAGCGATGTGAAAGTGGTAGTTCACAATGAGGCAATGGAGGTGCAACATGTCCAGTAAATCCATACAGCGAGGACCCGAGCTGATTGTGCCAGAACATTATTCAACAGTGGCTGAGATGCTAATCTACATTGCAGATATTCATCCAGAAAAGGGAATGACCTATATCAGCTCTTCAGGTGACGAACAGTTTGAATCTTATCCTGAATTACTGATACAGGCTCGCAAGTACCTGCAGTCTCTTCAGGAGCAAGGCATTCAACAAGGACAGGTCGTTATTTTGGAGATTGACCAGTCACAGGAATTTTACCGTACATTTTGGGCTTGTATGCTGGGGGGCATTATTGTCGCCCCAGTTAGTCCTCCGGCTGCCTGGGAACCAGGCTCAGCCGGTCTGGAGAAATTCACGAAAGTGTGGGAGGTGCTCGGGCGTCCGGTCGTTATCGTCGAGGAAGCCTACATGCCCAAGTATAAGCAACTTGCGGAAAGTCCGGTATTCAAAGGTCTTATGTTGATCAGCGTGAACCAGCTTCACGCAGGCCAGCAGATGGCTGATCTATGCCCAACCTCCCCTGATGACATTGTGTTCCTGCAATTCTCATCAGGAAGCACGGGAATTCCCAAAGGTGTGCAGTTAACAAATCACAATATTATCGCCAACAGTATTGCATGCAAGACATTTCTTGGAGCCGAAGAAGGAGATAATGTGTTTACCTGGTTGCCGCATACCCATGATATGGGGATATTTGGACAGCACCTGACACCTGTCCTGAGTGGAGCCAATATCATGGTGATGTCACCTTATACCTTCGTACGGTCCCCTTATCTGTTCTTGCGCAAGATTACGGAGCATCAGGGAAAATGGTTTTGCTGCACCAATTTCGGTTTCGAATGGATGGTTCAGAAGATCCCGGATTCCAAGCTCTCAACGCTGGATCTATCTTCACTGCGTATGACCTTGAATGGTGCAGAGCCTATATCAACGTCTGTTATCGAGCGATTTGTCAAAAAATTCAGCTCTTGTGGCTATCGTCCCAATATGATGTTTCCTGCGTATGGCATGGCAGAAGCGACAGTAGGTGTATGTACCTCCAGACTGGGGGAAGAGCCGCGAATTGAACGTATCTCGCGTTCGCGGCTGGTGCAGGAAGGACTGGCTGTGCCAGTCCAGCTACCTAGCAATGAAAGTCATACTTCGGATGTGATCGAATTTGTTCATGAAGGATATCCCATGACAGGGATTCAAATCCGGATTGCGGATGAACAGGGTGAAGTGCTGGATGAGCGGGTCGTTGGCGAAATACAGATTCGTGGGGAATCGGTAACCTCCGGATATTACAGTCTCCCAGAGATCAATCGTGAAATGTATGTGGATGGGTGGCTTCGCACTGGAGACTTGGGTTATATGGCTGATGGCTCCCTGGTTGTAAGCGGACGGATCAAGGACATTGTGTTTATCCGGGGACAGAACCATTATGCGCATGATCTTGAAGAAATTTTGTACCAGAATAGCAGCATTCCGAGAGGCAATCTGACGGTAGTCGGGCACTTTAACAGCCTCAAACAAGTAGAGGAGTTGCTTGTATTTGTTAAATACAAATCGGGAACTCCACAGTTTCTGGATGTACGACAGGATCTGATCCAACGTATGAGGGCTGGATTGGGTATTGAGATCACCCATGTTCTCCCAATCAAGGTTATTCCCAAAACCACGAGTGGCAAGGTCCAGCGCTTCATGCTGAGAAACGAATATGAGCGTGGAGTATTTACCAAGGACATCGAGGCCATTGAAGAGCTGATTCGCGAAAACACTCAACAACAACACGAGACGGTTTCCGCATCCTCTTTGGAGTATACCGTACGTAAAGCCTGGGCCGAAATTCTTCAATTGCCCGCAGGAAAGATTGAGATGGATACTTCTTTTCTCGCACTTGGAGGCAATTCCATCCTCTCCTATCAACTACTTGACAAGCTGTCTGCACATATGGGGCGTGAATTAGGACAAGAACTGCTTGTTTTTTGCAGTACCGTACGTGAGATGGTGGAATATCTGCAGGAACTTCCAGCAGATACGAAGGACTTTGAACAAGCTGAAAAAACAGATAATCACCTGAATGTGCATCGTGCTATTGCTATTACCGGGCTGTCTCTGCGTCTACCTGATGCTGACACCCAAGAGCAGTTCTGGAGCAATCTGGTTAACGGGGTAGATAGTGTTGACCGGGTTAGCTTAGAGCGTGCAACACGTTCCAAGCAACCCGGTTGGGATGACTGGATTGGGGAACTGAAGCAACCGGATACGTTTGATCATGAGTTCTTTGAAATCCCGTCTGAACAAGCTGCATTTATGGATCCGCAACATCGGAAGCTGCTGGAAGTTGCTCATGAGGCGCTGGAGGATGCAGGTATGCTCGTGGACCATGAGGATAAGCGTGATGTGGGTGTGTATGTAGGGATTAATCCAAGCACATACTTCGATCTGGTTGTTGATTATATGAACCGGAGTCTTGGCAAGGCTGTTCATTCTCACGCTATGGTAGGTAATATGTCCAATATTGCAGCGGCCTCCATTTCACACATGTACAATTTTACAGGGCCGGCACTGTCCATAGATACAGCATGTTCTTCTTTTCTGGTCGCACTGACGCAAGCTGTGGCGGCCATTCAGGACAAGCGTATCTCTGGGGCAGTTGTAGGTGGAGCGAACATTTTGGCTACACCGCATGTTCATCAACTATCACGCAATGCTGGAATCTGTTCTTCCACTCAACATACGAAGGTATTTGATCGGGAAGCAGATGGTTCAGTCCTGGGGGAAGGTGCTGTTGTTGTATATCTGGAGCCGCTAACAGAGGCAGTTCGCAACAATAAGCATGTTTATGGTGTGATTCGCGGGACAGCGGTGAATAACGACGGATATTCACTTGGCATTATGGCACCCAACCCTCAGGGGCAATATGAGGTACTCCGTGCCGCTTATCGCGATGCCAATCTAAACCCGAGCGAGGTCTCTTATATTGAAGCACATGGATCGGGGACAAGGATTGGAGATCCAATTGAGGTGAATGCCTTGCTCCGACTGTTCCGGGAAAAGGGATATCCAAGCGACAATTCGATTGGATTAGGTTCAGTCAAAACCAATATTGGACATTTATTTGCAGCCTCCAGTGGAGCCAGTCTTGCCAAGGTTCTGCTCAGTATGCAGCATGGGGAACTGGCACCAAGTCTGCATATGGATAATCCGAATCCGGCCCTCCGACTGGAGCAATCGCCGTTCCATATCGTTAGCGAGCATAGATCGTGGGATGTACCTGTAGGGAAAACACGGAAGGCCGGCATCAGTTCATTTGGCCTGGGAGGTACGAATGCCCACATTGTGCTGGAGGAATGGAAAGCCCCTGTCCGTGCAGCTGCCCCGGCACGTGGCCAGTTGTTAACGTTCTCTGCGAAATCAGAGCAGGCTCTAAAAAAGTTGATTGATAACACGGAGCAGTATGTGAAGAAACATGCGGACCTGGCACCAGAGGATCTTTGTTTTACTCGGAACAGATATAGAAAACATTATCGGTATCGTGCGGCAGTAACTGTCAGCTCAACCGGAGAGTGGAACATCGAAGAGATGGAATTTGGCTTCAAGCCTAGAAACCGAGCTGCTCGTGTCAGTATTGTGGTTGGGGGGCATGAGATTGGCAGAGAAGATGAAGCTCATGCACGTCAAGTAATCAGGCCAGACGATTCTAATGAAGATACGGTATCAACCTTGAACTACTGGGTGACCTTGCTTGAGACACTTGTACGTCTGGTCCCTTCCATTCAGGAGATTCGAGGAATAGCTGCAGGAGAGAAGCTTGTATCCAGTTTACATCTGGATGGCGAGGAACATCACAGCGCTCATACAAGCCAATCCATTCCAGTGAACAACAGAGTGACGTTAGAGAGTCTGCAAGACACACCTGGCAAGATGGCAAACGCCGACATTGTACTTATGATTGCTGCAGATCAGACAGTGCAGCAGCTTGAATACAATGGCAAGGAGAGCTTCATCCGCCTGTCTGCCGAGCCGAAACTCACCATGGAGGATCAGCTTGCATTATTGTTGGGACAGCTTTATGTACGTGGTGCTGCGCTGGATTGGGAACAGTTACATCCGAATGGCTCTGGCCAGATTGTACATCTGCCAGCACATCCATTCGAGCCGTATGTACATTGGATAGATGTGAATCAGGGAACGGAGGTCATGATATGACAAAAGAAGAAATTGAGCTTTTTCTCAAAAGCGAGATTGCTGCAGCGTTGAATCAGGAGCCAGAGGACATCGATGAAGAGATGAATTTTTTGAAAATTGGTGTCTCCTCTGTGCAGGCGCTCAAGATCATTAACCGTGCGCGTAAGCATCTTCAAGTTGACATCAGTCCGGTTGCGTTGTTTGAATACAAAACAATTGCCGAGTTCGCTGCCTATCTCAATGAATCTCTTCTTCAAGAGGGGGTTGCCGAATGATTGAAGTGGATGTAGAGCAAGAGATTATTCATGAAGCTGAATTGTTTGCTGCCCGTGAGATTCGTCCTTATGCTCAACAGATTCAGGAGCAGCAAGCCATTCCCAGAACATTGATCCGTGCCATGGCTGAAAAAGGTTACTTGGCTGCCTCGATCCCGGCTGAATATGGCGGCATGGGTCTCGGTCCTAGGGCGTACGGGCTGTTGACTGAAGTATTTGGCAAGGCTCTTCCAGCCGTTCGCAGCTTGTTAACGGTACATACTTCACTTGTAAGTGAAACTTTGGTACGTTTCGGAACGCCTGAGCAAAAATCGTCCTGGCTGCCCAAGTTGGTGAAGGGAGAATGGATTGCTGCCTTTGGCCTGACTGAACCGGAAGTTGGTTCGGATGCCAAAAGTGTAAAGACCGCGTGGAGAGAAGAATCGGACTGTTATGTTTTGAATGGGAAAAAGAAGTGGATCACGTTTGGACATCTGGCAGATGTATTTATCATTATTGCCTCGAATCAGGGACGAAGCACTGCTTTTTGGGTCGAACGCCAGTTTGAGGGTGTACAGACCAAACCTATTGAAGGTGTCATGGTTGCGGGAGAGACAGGTATAGCTGAGATTGATCTCCATGAGGTGCGTGTACCAAAGAATCACATTATTGGACGTCTGAATGAAGGTTTTGAGTACATCGTAACCGGGGCGCTGGACCAAGGCAGATATAGCATTGCCTGGGCAGGACTGGCGATTGCGCAGGAAGCGCTGGATGCCATGGTGACTTACTCAAGGAAGCGGAAGCAATTTGACCAGAAGCTGAGTCATTTTCAGCTGATTCGCGGCATGATTGGAGATGCGGTGACAAAAGTCCATGCAGCACGAGCATTATGTTTACGGGCAGCCGAGCTGAGAGAAGCCAAGGACCCGCAGGCCGCCATGGAGACAACCATCGCCAAATATTTTACGTCCAAAGTTGCTGTTGAAGTTGCAAGTGATGCGCTACAGGTTCATGGTGCGAATGGAATTAGTAACCAATATCCTGTTGCCAGGCTGTATAAGGAAGCCAAAATTCTGGAGATTATTGAAGGTTCTTCTCAGATGCAGCAGGAGATGATCTCGCATTACGGATTAAAAGCCTATTACAAGCGTGGCGGTGGCGTATGACGTTCTGTGCACTATTTCCCGGCCAGGGAAGCCAGTATATCAGAATGTGCAGCGAGTTGTTGGACAGTGAGCCGGAGGCGAATCAGATCTTTGCGGAAGCGAGCGAGGTGATCGGATTTGATTTGAAGGCACTGGTTATGGAAGGGACCCTGGATCAATTGACGGTCTCTGAATATGCTCAACCTGCTGTGCTGACAGCAAGCTACGTTTTATTTGACTCATTTGTTCGCCGGACAGGAATGACTCCAGATTATGCAGTAGGTCACAGTTTGGGGGAGATTTCGGCTTTAGTAGCGGCGGGAGCATTGCGATTTGCTGATGGAATCCGTTTTACAGCTCAGCGTGGTGCGTTGATGCATCGCTCCATTCAGGAGCAAAAAGGAAGAGCGGGTATTGTTGTTGATATAACCCAAGAAGCGCTTGAAGAATTAGTCGGGAATATTCGTCAGAACGAGTATGTGACGATCTCCGGTTATAATTCACCGGGACAGTTTGTCGTCGCAGGTACTGCGAAGGGTCTTCAACTGCTGGATGATCAGGTGGATGGCTACGGTGGGGAATTCATTCCTTTTCGCATGATGCCAATGAAGGCAGATGCACCTTATCATAGCGAGTTGATGCAGTTCATTCAGCCTGAGCTTGAGGAGATGCTTGCAGCGATTTCCTTCTCTGCACCGGTGTTTCCCATATGCTCTACAGTACATGGTGAGTTCATTCGCGGAGCCGAGGACATTCCTAAGCTGCTGAGCAACCAGCTTTTGCAACCCATTCGCTGGAATCAGGCATTGGCACGCGTTCAAAATCTGGGAGCGACGGTATGGATCGATATCGGTCCAGGCCAGAGCGTAAGAAATATGCTGGCTGAGAATAAGACCTTGCCTGCAGCCTATTCGCTGGATGATCCGCAAGATCGGTCCAGGTTACTGAAGCGATATGAAGCAGTAAACCAGACAAGTGGGGGAGGCGATAAGGGATGATCACGGAGATGATGCAGTACAATCAGCGGGTGAAACAATGGCTGCCTGGTGGTGTGCACTATAATTTTCACCTTCCTTGGGAAGAGACGCCGCTCCATTTCAAGCATGCTTCCCGCAGCAGAGTGACGGACATGAACGGCAACGAGTATTTGGATCTATATGCCCGCTTTGGTGCCCTCATTGTTGGCCACGGCAACGAGGAGTATAACGAGTGTCTGAAGGATACCATTGACCGTGTTCTTTCCGTAAGTCATTGCGATCTGGATGCAGAGGCTCTGGAACTGATCCATCAATATGTTCCTTCAGCAGAGATGATTCGTTTTGGGTTATCAGGCACGGAGATTGTCCAGAATGCACTTCGTCTTGCCCGGGCGTGGACCGGTAAAAATCGCTTTGTACGTTTTGAAGGCCATTATCATGGCAATGCGGACAATATTATGGGTGGCAAGACTGCACGTACAGGTCCGCCTGTACCTTCAGACTATCCTGGTGACATGAAAGGAACAAAGGGGAGGGCAAAGGATGCCATGGAATCTCAATCCTACCTCCTGCCATGGAATGACGCAGCCCGTCTGGAGGAACTATTTCGCCAGCATGGAGACGACATTGCAGCAGTAATCATGGAGCCGGTTTGTGTAAATGGAGGCGGAGTCATGCCTGCTCCGGGTTATCTGCAAAAAGTCAGACAGTTATGTGACCATTACCAAGTCGTGCTCATTTTTGATGAGATTATAACAGGATTCCGTATGGGACTCGGTGGTGCCCAACAGTTATTCGGTGTAACGCCCGATCTGACTACACTTGGGAAGGCAATCGCGGGTGGCGGAGTTCCGGTGTCAGCCCTGGTTGGCCGAGCGGATATCATGAAGTTGCTTGTAGACAAAAAAGTAATTCATGCGGGTACGTTTAATGGCTATCCATTAGGTACAGCTGCTGTAAAAGCTACGCTGGAAATGTTGGGACGCGATGGAGGACAGGCGATGCACAGCATGAACCGCCACGCTGAGATGATGCATGACATACTCTGCCAGGAAGCAGTGAAGGTGGGTCTGCCTTTAATTGTTCAGGGGCCGTCTGGCTGTGCTTCTTATCACTGCTGCACGGAGCCGCTTACGGATACGGCTGATTATACGTTTGAATTAATGTCTTTTGATATTTTGTTAAATAGCAAGCTTGCTGAGCACGGTGTTCTGGTATCTACGCTCTCGCGGATGTATCCGAATATCCTGCTTGATATGCAGGATGTTGCCTTGTTCGGTGAGCGTGTCCCTGCAGCACTTGCAGAAATGAAAGAGATCTACGACGAGCTGATCTAATGGTAGCTCAATAAGGAGGTGATTAGGTGTGCATAATCGACTCATTGCAATCATTGGCGCAGGGGTGATGGGATGCGCCACAGCACTGGATGTCGCGAGGGCTGGTTATCGTGTAATTTTGCAGGATATTTCGGCGTCGGTCATCGAACATGCCCCTGATGTTATACGTCGTGAATATCGTTCAGCTTGCTTTCTGAAGCAAGGGTACGGTCAGGTGCCCCTGGATCAGATCATGGAACGAATCTCGTTCCAGACACAAGATGAAGGTGTGGAAGAGGCAAGTATCATTATTGAAAATGTAACCGAAAACCTGGAGTTGAAAAAGGAAGTTTACGCACGACTATCCCACAAGGTTCGTCCGGATGCTTTATTTGCGCTAAATACAAGCTGTATTTCCGTGACAAAGCTCGCTTCATTTTTGCCTGACCCAGGTCGAGTCATTGGAGTGCATCTGATGAATCCGGTTCCCGTTAAATCCATGGTGGAGGTGATCAAAGGACATCATACAACACAGGGTACGGAACATGAGATGGTAGCGTTTTTGGAAACTCTTGATAAAAGTCCAGTTGTCATAGAGGATCTGCCCGGGTTTGTTTCTAATCGCCTCTCGCACTTGTTAATGAATGAAGCGGCGTACATTGTACAGGATGGAATCGCTACACCCGAGCAGGTGGACGCCATTATGAAGAAGGGCTTCAATTATCAGATGGGGCCGCTGGAGACGGCGGATCTGATTGGTCTGGATACGGTCGTGCATTCATTGAAAGTATTGTACGACAGCTATCAGGACCCCAAATTCCGATGCTGTCCGATGTTGCAGAAAATGGTTGATGCAGGACAGTGGGGGCGGAAGACGGGTCAAGGATTCTATGCCTACTAAGATGAGGGGTGGCATGACCATGGAAAAGCTCAAGGATATCAAGTGTATCGTTTGGGATCTGGACCACACCATATGGGATGGGGTTTTGCTTGAATCTGCAGATGTGCATCTGAAGCCGGGCTTAAAGGAGGTGATTGAAAAACTGGACCAGCGAGGTATTTTGCATTCTGTTGCCAGTAAAAATGATGCAGAGCTGGCTTGGGCGAAACTGAACGAACTGGGCATCGCCGAATATTTTCTGTATCCCGAAATCCATTGGGATGCGAAGTCCGTCTCTGTTCAGCGGATTCAGCAGAACATTAATATCGGCATGGATGCCATTCTGTTTGTGGATGATCAACCTTTTGAACTGGAAGAAGTGCAAAGTGTACATGCTGACATTCAGGTACTTCATGCGGATCAATATGAAACCATGCTTGATGACCCCAGGCTGATGCCCCGATTCATTACAGCCGACTCTGCGTGCAGAAGGCAGATGTATCAGGCGGATACACTCCGTAAACAGGCTGAGGAACAGTATGCAGGACCTTCAGAACAATTTCTGGCTACGCTGGGCATGAAATTTTCCATCTACGAGGCTACTGAGGATGACCTTCAACGTGCAGAGGAACTTACCGTCCGCACCAATCAGCTAAATGCAACGGGAATTACCTACAGTTACGAGGAGCTGCATCAACTGATGACCTCGCAGGACCATATGTTATTGGTGTGTGAACTCGAAGACAAATACGGGACGTATGGCAAAATTGGGCTTGCACTTATTCACATGCAGCAGAAAGTATGGCGGCTAAACATGCTTCTGATGTCTTGTAGAGTGATGTCCAGGGGAGCAGGGAGTGTACTGCTAACGTATATCATGCGTGAAGCTCAGAAGCAGGGCAAACAGATGCTTGCGGACTTCAGGGATACCGGAAGGAACCGGATGATGAATATCAGCTACCGCTTTGCCGGTTTCAAGCAGCAATCTGCAGATCAGGAAGGAAGAGTACTGTTTCATCATGATTTACAGCAGGCTGTAGAGTTTCCAGATTACATTGAGGTTTTAGTGCCCGAGGGGCAACATCAATAACAAGGGGGAAGGGCAGTGGATTATCGTCAGGAAATTCGGGAGTTTATCGGGAACAACCTCACCATGGATCATGAGGACACTCAAATTAATGATAATGACAATTATTTTGAGCAGCGGTTCGTCAATTCGCTCTTTGCGATGCGTTTGGTGGACTTTGTAGAGCGTAGATTCCAGATTGAGATAGCAAATGAAGATCTGGATTTGGCTAATTTCTGCACGATTAACCGTTTGCATGATCTTATTGAGAGAAAGTTGACTGAGAAGGAGGCGGCACTATGATTACAGCTAATCAGGCATCCATTCGTCCAGTCACAAGTCCGGCAACCAGCCCGTCCAACAAATATATGTATTTGTTTTTGGGAATTTCCTTTGGCACATGTTATGGAATCGCAAGTTTGTTCTTGTTCTTTGCGGATTTTATTGTACCCATAACAGGTGAGTTAACCTTGATGCATCCACTTGCGATCGTTGCTCTGTATTCACCTTCCATTGCCGGATTAATTACATGTTATGTGATGGGCGGAACGGAAGCATTAAAAGGAATGTTTATGAAGCTGGTTCCGCGCAGACAGGACCTGTTCTGGATACCGCTCATTATTGGAATTTCCATCATCTTTGCATCAACAATGCACTTTGGTTCTTTGTTATTCGGCATACCGGTCCCTGAGTTGACATATAGTGTACCTGAAATGATCTGGTTGGGAATTGTGAATCTGATCAAGGAGACGGGGCTGATTGGTGGGCTGTTTGGCTGGATCGGATTTTTGCTTCCATTCTTGCAAGGGAAGTTAAAAAATAATATAACAAGTGGTCTGATTACCGGCCTGTTGTTCGGATTATGGGTGCTTCCGGGATACTTGATTTCCTCATTTGGCACCTCAACCACTTACATATACTATGTTGTTCAGCTTATGGCATTTATCGTGTTCCAAAGTTATATCTTCAATGCAACCAAAGGTACACTTCTGTTTTATCTGCTTGCATTCTGGCTTGTAGCCACAGGAAGTCAAATTGATTTGTACTACTTTAATCCGCAAGTTCAAATTATGCAATTCTTCTTTTTTGCAATATCGGCTATTGTCATACATGTCATCTTCAAGCGTAAAAATGTGGATAATTCACTTCAGACATTCCCTGCATATGTTCTGGAAAGAAAGTAAGCCTGGTTAAGGTGGTGGATAAGTGATGGAACCGATCTACTTGGAGCAGCTACAAAAGGGGGAGGGAAACAGACAAATGGTCTGTTTTCCTTATCTCGGTGGCAACTCCAACAGTTTTCAGCCCCTAGTGCCGTACCTTCCTGACACGGAAATTTGGGCGTTTACGCCCCCGGGTCATGGTCTGAACACCGAAACACCCCTGGAGCATATGCAGCAACTCGTAGAACTGTATACCAGCAAGCTGCTGGATGTTATACAGCCTGGCAGTCTGTTATTTGGACATAGTCTGGGAGGAATTACAGCCTACTTCGTTGCGCAGCGCTTATATCAGGAACGTCCAGATGTAGCTAAAACGCTGCGGCTTGTGTTATCAGCCTGCAACACGCCTGACGAATACGGGATGCAGAATTATGATCGGATGTCAGACGAAAATCTGATTGATCATCTGTTTTCCTATGAAGCTCTCCCGCAAGAACTGATACATGAAAAAGAATTATTGAATTATTTTCTGCCCGTCATCCGGGCGGATTTCAGGATGCTGGAATCTGCAGCAACGCTTGAATATGAGCCGCTCTCATTGCCGGTGTTGTATCTGTGGGGAGAACGGGATGGTACCGTTACCCTTCAATCCGCGTTGAGATGGGGCCGATATTTTGGCACATCCATGAAGCTTCAAACCATCAAAGAGGGTGCTCACATGTTCATGATGCATCAACCTTCAACGGTGGCGCATTGTCTGACAAGCTTTATGACTCCAGATAAATAGGAACAACTTGTAGATGAGAGGAGCCATGTTCGTTTATGCTGCTACGAATGCTGAGAAACGATATAACGAGAAAAAAAGGGATTACGGCTGCTTTATTTATTTTTGTACTGCTGGCCGCCTTGCTGGTATCTTCGGGGTCACGAATGATTATGGAACTGACGAGTTCCATCCAATATCTATTTTCTGAATCCAAAACACCACACTTTGTGCAAATGCATGCCGGAGAGATCGATCAGGCCAAAGTGAACACATGGGCTGAAGAAAATGCCATGGTCCAGCAACATCAGATTGTGGAAATGGTCAACATTGACGGCTCTAATCTGTTTCTCGGAGCAGAGTCCGAAAAGAACAGCGTTATGGACATTGACTTTGTTACACAGAATCAGGGTTTCGACTATTTGTTGAATCTAGATAGTGAGATTATTCAGGTTAACGATGGCGAGATCGCGGTTCCGGTATATTACATGCAGCAAAAAAAATTGAGCGTGGGCGACCAGGTTCGGATCGATAATGGTCAATTTAAGCGTTCTTACACCATCGTTGATTTTGTCCGTGATGCTCAGATGAATCCATCGGTTGTGCACTCCAAACGTTTTATTGTGAGTGATGGGAATTTACAGGAATTGAAGCAGGGCATCGGAGAGATGGAGTATCTCATCGAATTCCGGTTGACCGATCCCGGACTGACGAGTGAATTTACCCAGGCTTACCAAAATGCCGGACTTCCCAATGCGGGCCCAGTCGTAACCTATGGGCTATTCCAGGTACTGAATGCCATGACCGACGGAGTTATTGCAGCCGTTATTATTCTGGTCAGTCTTGTGCTGATTCTGATCGCGATGCTTTGCATCCGATTCACGATGCTTGCGACCATCGAAGAGGATTATCGTGAGATTAGTGTCATGAAAGCGATAGGGATCGCAGAGAAGGATATTAAGAGACTGTATCTGATGAAGTATATATTTATGGCCGGATTCGCATCCGTGCTTGGTTACATTGCATCACTTGGCGTTAACAGACTATTTGTTTCCAACATCATGTTGTATATGGGAAAAGCACCCGCAACCCTGTTGCATTTCGCGATTCCGTTATTAGCCGCTGGAATAATATTTGCCATGGTTGTTCTGTTCTGTCGAACGGTACTGCGGCGTTTTCGTTCCATCTCCGCGGTGGATGCTCTCCGTACCGGGAGCCTGGGAGATACACAGATCATTCGAAACCGGCTTAGTTTGTCCCGCAATCGCTGGTCTTCCGTACCTGTCTTTCTTGGTCTGAAGGAAGTGATACAGCGAATCAAGATGTTCCGATTATTGTTGTTCGTCTTTGTAGTCAGTTCATTTATTATGATTGTGCCGGTCAACTTCCTGAACACTTTGCAGGCGCCAAGTTTTATCTCTTATATGGGTGTTGGACAAAGTGATATTCGCATTGACTTGAGGCACACAGACGATGTGGAGCAGCGTTACGATAATCTGGTTGCCCAGATCCAAAATGATAAAGACATCAAAACGTATTCCCCATTGGTAACAAGCCAGTTCAAGATTAAAAATGCGGAAGGAAGTTACGACAATCTGAGTGTGGAAACTGGGGATTTCAGTATTTTCCCATTGTCTTATGTTAGCGGTAATGCGCCAACAACCGAGAATGAAATTGCGTTATCGGATGCCAACAGTAGCGAGCTGCGCCTGAAGACTGGTGAGCAACTTACTTTGCTGGTTAATGGCAAGGACCAGATGATGACGGTCAGCGGAATATACCAGGACGTTACAAATGGTGGGAAAACGGCGAAGGCCTTATTGCCCTACAACAAGGATAGTGTGTTGTGGTATGTGGTCAGTTTGGATCTGAATAATCGCGGGGACATGGCTACCAAAATTGCTGAATATGAGGCGGCTTTCTCGCCAGCCAAAGTAACCGATCTTCAAGGTTATTTGGATCAAACGTTAGGCGGAACCATCCAACAATTGAAATTGGTGACGATGCTGGCCTTGGTCATCGGTGTCTTCATATCTATTTTAATTACAGCACTGTTCCTTCAGATGTTAGTAGCCAAGGACAACAACGACATTGCTGTACTGAGAAGCCTTGGGTTTGCCTTGTCTAAAATCAAGTTCAAGTATGTCGTAATGTCACTTCTCATATTAATCTTAGGGGTTGTTACTGGAACGATATTGTCCAATACGTTGGGTCCGTTGCTGGTTAGTGCCATTATGTCGACGTTCGGAGCTTCCAATATTGTTTTTGTTGTTAACCCGTTACAGGCATATATTTTGTGTCCATTGTTACTTGCAGGCACGATTGTACTAACAGCATGGATTAGCATCCAATCGATCAAGGAAACAAGCATATCCAAAATGATTGTCGAATAGGGAGGATCAACGATGACAACTATACTTGAGGCTAAAGACGTGAATAAATCCGTAGCGATCGGCGAGAATGAAGAACATAACATCTTAAAAGATATCAACCTTCAATTAAAAAAGGGAGAATTTGTTTCCATCATGGGGCCATCTGGCTCAGGCAAGTCTACCTTACTGTACAACATAAGTGGTATGGATCAGATTAGTGCTGGAAGTGTCTATTTTAATGGCAAAAAAATATCGGCTTTTGAGGAGAGGGATCTGGCAAGTCTACGTTTGACCAAGATGGGATTCATCTTTCAAAATATTCATCTGCTCAAGAATCTGAATCTGTTAGACAATATCGTACTTTCCGCGTATCTGGCCAAGAATAGCAGCAGAGAAACGATTAATACACGGGCAATGTCATTAATGAAAAAAATGGGGATTGATGAGCTGGCTGGGCATAACATCACCCAAGCCTCAGGCGGACAGCTTCAACGGATTGCCATCTGCCGTGCGCTGATTAATAATCCAGATATTCTATTCGGCGATGAACCAACGGGGGCACTGAATTCCAAATCAACGTATGAGATCATGGATATTCTGGGCGATATTAATGCAACGGGTACAACCATTCTGCTGGTGACCCATGATGTGAAAGTCGCTGCCAGATCGGAACGTGTGCTGTTTATGATGGACGGTAAGCTGGTTGCAGACAGAAATATTGGGAAATATGCAAGAGAGCGTCAGGATCTAAAAACAAGGGAAAGCCATTTGGCGCAATGGTTGACTGAAATGGGGTTCTAAAAAAAGAACTTCATGACTACAATAGACCGACAGTCGGTCGAACGTATCGGAGGCCAGGATATGAGACTGATAAAAAACCCGGAAGAACGCAGGAATGAGATTTTGGATGCGGCCGAGATTCTGTTCGTAACAAAGGGATATACCAAAGCTACGGTCATGGATATCCTACAGGCGTGCAACATTGCCAAGGGTACATTTTATTATTATTTTCAGTCCAAGGAAGAGGTTATGAACGCCATCGTCATGCGTTTTATTCTGAGCGGGGAGGCATCGGCCAGGCACGTGGTGTCCGATCCCAAACTGAATGCCCATGACAAAATTTTTCGCATCATGATGGCGCAGAATCAGCCTGATGGCAGAAAACATGATCTCATCGAGCAATTGCACAGTGTTCATAATGTGGAGATGCACCAAAAGAGTCTTGTAGAGACGGTAATTCGATTAAGTCCCATCTTGGCCGAGGTGGTAGAGCAGGGCATTCAGGAGGGGGTATTTCATACACCTAACCCAAAGGAATCCATCGAATTCCTGCTCGTATCGTCACAATTTTTGCTGGATCGAGGCATCTTTCAATGGGAGGAGGAAGAACTCCAAAAAAAGGTTGAAGCATTCACACATATTATGGAACGTGTGCTGGGAGCAGAACAAGGAAGCTTCGCCTACGTCACTCGTCTTTATTTTCCGAATCAAGGTTAGCCGAGAAAGGAGTATCATCCATGGAACATACTGTTCAAAAATCATTTAAAAAGTTTCTGGTAGTATGGTTCGGTCAGCTCATCTCCATGATTGGAATTGGACTTACAGCCTTCTCCCTGGGGGTGTATGCCTTCGAAAAAACGAATACGGCAACAAGTGTTGCATTGATCACCTTATTCACGTTTCTGCCGAATATCCTGCTTCGACCTATTGGAGGGGTACTGGCAGACCGATTCGACCGTCGAACGATGATGATTATCGGCGACCTGGGGTCGGCAGCCGGTTTGATTTTCATTCTGTCCATTATGCTTACAGGAGATATCCAATTATGGCATATCTATGTGGGAGTAGCCTTTAGTTCTGTGTTTTCCGCGTTGCAGAGCCCGGCATATAAGGCCTCTGCTACGGACCTGCTGGATAAGGATCAGTTCTCGAAAGGAAGCGGTCTTGTACAACTGGCTGAATCCTCGAAGTTTCTGTTTTCACCCATCATTGCGGGCATTTTGCTTAGTATAACAACCATTGAAGTCATTCTGGTCATTAATATTCTGACATTCCTGGTTGCCATTCTGGCTGTGCTGGTTATTCGGAAGAGCATGAAGGTGGAGCGTGAGGATCGAGAAGGAAAAAACTGGATCACCGATATTCAAGAGGGCTGGAGAGAAGTTGTAACCAACAAGGGAGTATTGTTGCTGGTGGTGATTATTTCACTTGTCACCTTTTATCTGGGATTCCTGGAGACACTCATTGGTCCGATGCTTCTGTCATTCACGGATGCAAAGACACTTGGAACGTTTCAGTCTGTTAGCGCCATCGGCATGCTGATTAGCAGCTTGTGCATCGGCATATTTACAATAACAAAGAGATATGCAAGTGTGCTTGTGATGGGTCTAATTTTGTGCGGCTTATCTTTCTCGCTTCTGGGGATATCCACCAACATTTATTTTATTATCTTCGCAGGTTTCCTGTTCCTGTCATCGCTGCCGTTTGTCAATATGAGCGCAGATGTGCTGGTGCGAAACAATATCGCCAACGATAAGCAGGGCAGGGTATGGGGAATCATTGGTATTCTGTCACAACTCGGGTTTATTATCGCGTACAGTTTGGCTGGATTTCTGGCCGACCATGTGTTTAATCCGTTGCTGATGGAGGGGGGAGCACTGGCTTCGTCTGTTGGTCAAATTATTGGAACTGGGCCAGGCAGAGGTATTGCCTTTCTGTTTATCATCGCGGGTCTGTTTGTTATTCTGATCGCAATAATCACATCCCGTTTGAAAATGATCAAATCTCTGGAGCAGAGCCCAGATATAGCGGCTCCATCCGATGTTGGCGGGTTGGCGCACGATTAATTCGAATCCAACTGCGTAAGCCCTTGTCCGCAGCAGCGTGTGATACTTCTTCTGTACGAAGAAGTTATTCACACGATGAGCAGACAAGGGCTTTTTGTGCTGAGGAGTCAGCAGATGTACTTAGACAAGATGCGTTTGTGTATTTGGATTGTCGGTGGAGCTTATCCTTTAACCGCCCCAGAAGTTAGTCCTCCTACAATATACTTTTGCCCAATGAGGAATACAATCAACACAGGCAATGACGTGAGCACGATATCGGCACTGACCAGATTCCACTGGGCACTGAATTGTCCAAAGAAGTTATATACAGCCAGCGTCATCGGCCACATCTCCACTGTATTCAGCATATAGAGCGGGGCAGTAAACTCATTCCAGACACTCAGGAAATTAAGAACAAATACCGTTACCAGCACCGAGGTTAACAAAGGTACAATGATTCTCAGGAACAGCTTGATCCCATTACATCCGTCCATGATCGCGGCTTCATCCAGCTCCTTCGGGATGTTAGACACAAACGCATACGTAATGAACAGCGAGATTGGAATCCCCATAGCCGTATAGAGCAGAATCATGCCGACATGTGAATTGATCATGCCCATCGACTTCATCACTTCCATCAGCGGAATGTAGTTGAGCGGCAGTGTGATACCAAGAATCAGGAAGAAGTACAGAAACTTGCTGAGCCTCGAATGGTTGCGGGATAACGTGAAGGCCGAGAAGGCCACAACAAACACTAACAGCAGAGAAGAGGCCCCGGAATGCAGCAGGCTGTTGAAAAAGGAACCGCCCAAATGTCCCTGTTCATAGACGATTTTGTAATTTTCGAAAATAAACTTCTCGGGCAACGTCAGTTTAAGCACTTTGGCCTCGGCGTCCGACTTGAATGAATTCAGTACAATGACGACAAAAGGAATCAGGACCACCAGGCTAAGCAGCCAGGCGAGTACATTTAACCCGATCGAAGCCAATCTTTTTCTTAATCGCATGTCAGTATTCCACCTTTCGGTTCATCAAACGAATGATGAAAAAGGAGATGATCGCCATGATGACAAACAGAATGGTAGATAGCGCACTTCCGAGTCCCCAATATCCTTTGGCAAAAGAGGAATAGACCGCTGTATTAATGACATCTGTTGCGTTACCGGGGCCACCGTTGGTTAACACGTATACGGCATCGAATACTCTCAGCCCGTACGTAATATTAAGCACCGTGGCGATGGTAATGGTAGGCATCAGCATCGGAATGGTGATTCGGAACAGCTTCTGCCCGAAGCCGGCGCCATCAATGGATGCTGCTTCGTAATAATCACGTGGAATGGCGAGTAGTCCGGCGATGAACAGCACCATGATGTACCCCATGCCTTTCCACGTATCCACTGCCATGATGGATGGCATGGCCCAGGTCAGGGAGCCCAGCCAGTTCTGGGCGAGAACGTCCAGTCCCATGGAACGTAGGGTTACGTTAACGAACCCGTTGTTGGGGTCGAGCAGACTTTTGAACACAAGTCCAACAATCAGGAACGACAGCACCTGCGGGGAGAAGATGATCATCCGATGCAGATTGGCGGCCTTTACACCGCTGACCAGCAGCAGGGCCAGAAACAAGCCGAGAACCGTCTTGGCGATGGATGTCACGAGGGTGAAGAGGACTGTGTTTTTGATAAAAAGAAGATAGGTCGGATCACCCGCCAATATGGTACGGAAATGCTCCAGACCGATAAAGTTCTTCTCCGAACTGTAACTGTTCCAGTCAGTGAAGGAATAATAGATGCCCAGCAGGGCGGGAGCAACGATGAACAGCAGATATAATACAATCGCTCCGGATGAGAAATACCAGGGATAGATTTTGTTTGCATTCATAACCGGTAACACCTTTCCTTCCTGCCAAAATACATGAGCGGGCAAACGCCCGCTACATGTAACGTTGTTGTGCGTTTGTGTTTATCTGAAATATGCGTGGTTACTGCCACTTCTCATCTTTCAGCACTTTGGCTTGTTCAGCACGGCGTTTATCAATATTTTGCAGAATCTGATCCGGTGTCATTGCGCCGGCGAACATGCCTGACAAGTCTTTGCCAATATCCATCCATTGTGGATCAATGTATTTCACAGCGGCCTGCATGACCGTACCTTTTTCATGATTTTTCTCATAATCAATATAGTCCTGTGTCAGCTTTGGTTCGATTTCCGGCCAACAGATCGTCAGATTGCCTTCACCTTCATCGAACACACGCTGCAGATGATCATGCTCGGTAATCCAGCGGAAGAATTTCAGCACTTCTTCGGGATGTTTACTGTTTTTGTTACCAAACATCGCAGCTGAACCGCCCGGATTCACACCAATCGTCTGATTATCTCCCCACGGCATGACGAAGAACCCCATATTGTCTTTCATTGCCGGATACGCTTCGGAGACTTCCTTTTCCGTCCCTGGAACCCGCAGTAACATCGCTGCCTTCTCCTGACCAAACGCTTCAATTCCCGCTTCTACCGTATTGGACAAGAAGTCTTTGCCGAAATAACCGAGATCCGCAAATTCCTTCAACTGTTCAATGACCGTCTTGAGTTGCGTCATATCCGCGACTTTCATCTCATTATTGTTTAATTTCTCGTAGGTTCCCGCTGTTGTTTGCTCATAGTTAGGTCCCGTTTCGAACAAAGGCAGAACCTGATACCACCCGCTGGCAGGTGCCTGATAGAATGGAATAATGTCTTTATCCTTAATTTTCTGGCTGATCGCCTTGAATTCGGCATAGGATGTAGGAGGCTCTATACCGAGCTCTTGGAAGATACGTTTGTTATAGTACACATACCAGATTTTCGTTGGCGCAAAAGAAACCCCGTACACCTTGTCATTGTGACTGACGGTTGGCAAAATCTCTTCAGACATCCGACCTGTGAATTCCTCATTGGTCAGGTCAATGGCATTTTCCTCCGGTCTTACGTTAGCCGGCATGCTCAGTGGGTCCACATCGACATTGAAAATATCAGGTGCTTCGCCAGAAGCGAGCTTCACCTTGATCAGGTCACGCCACTGTGCGTCAGGTACGACCTGGAAGTCAATTTTGACACCCGTCTCCTGCTCATATTCCTTGGCCATCGTCTGCATGATGCCTGTACGCGGAATACCGGATTGGCTTGTTCCAAACGTGAGTGTCACCTTACCCGAACCTTCCGTACTTTTACCTGAGTTGCACCCGGCAAGCAGCAGAGTGGAGAGCAGGAGCACACTTGCAAGCGAAAATAGAAATCGTTTTCTCATCATTGAACCTCCCGGAATATAAAGAAAATTGTCACTTGCCGAAACGCTTAATGTAAGCGTATTCTTATGTGGATAACTTTACTGTGAACAGCGGATGTGCTCAATAGACAAAAGCGTTCTGTTGGGTGGACATTTTCGAATGGTGTGACAGATATCATCATAGGACGAGGTGTGTGGGGATTGCGATATCGATTTGGAACGCTTCAGCAAAGTCTGTTTGCCTATTACTCTGCGGTATTTATTATCTTTTCGCTGATTGTGGCGGGGCTTCTGTATGTTTTTCTCGCAAGTGACATTCGTCATCGAAGTGAAGAACAGCAGAGACAACTGGGGGTATCCATCGTCAGTAACTTGGATCAGGAAGTGGTGAAAATGAACAACTTTTCCATGAATATCGTGTACTCCAATCTGGTCAAAGAACACTTCAGTCACTACTTGGCACCAGCAGAAGGCAGTGAGCAGACAATGACGAGTGATCCGGCATTGTACAAGGATACAACCACACTAATTGATGTCATTCTCGCGATCATCAGCAGCTCCAACACAGCCCAACAGGCCAATATCTATGATGTGAATGGCAAGATGCTGGGAGCGGGTGCATTCAACGGTCAACTGTCGGTAGACCTGACTCAGCGACCGTGGTACAAGGAAACCTGGGAGCGGAGTGGCTGGCGGGTGATCCAATTGTTAGAGGGCGGAGCTTTGCCCATGCCGACCGGCGAGGGAAAATCGGATCAACCTTACATTTCGCTTACCCGGGTATACAAAGATGGCAATTATGTCAGCCAGGGTGTCGTTGAGATTTTGCAGGATGCCGGAACCCTGTTCCAGCATTTGAATGAATTGCAGGCGAATAACAACGATCTTCGGATCTATGTAGTGGATGAACAAAATACACGGTTGTATCCACTTTCTTCGGATGCCGATGTTTCTCAAGCAGGCCATTTCGATGATGTGGACTTGATTCAAAATCTTTCATTTCCACCTGATACGATGCAGGAGATTACCGATCCTTTGAGTCAGTCCAAACAAATGATGACGTACATGACGTCACAGGAGACGGGATGGACCGTTATTGTCATGCAGTCCAAACAATCCCTTTTCGCGAGTCTCAATCGGATGGCTGTGATGTTTATCGGTGCCACGTTAGCTACTCTCATGCTGATTCTGGTTCTCTCGTATCTGATTTCCAAAAGGGTTACTTTGCCGCTGCATCGTTTGCAGCGCATTATTCAGAAAACGGGTGAGAATGATCTGGTATCGGGTCAGGATTCCGGTCAATTGTTCAAGCTGGAGCATCCCGGTTCTATTCGGGAGATGGATGAGCTGAATGATACGTTTATACGGCTGAATCAACAGCTTGTACAGTCTTTTCAGGACAGGCTGGCGATGAAATCTCAGGAGACAGAAGCGAGATTACTGGCGTTGCAATCCCAGATGAACCCGCATTTTCTCTACAACAACATCACTAATATTAGCATCATGGCGGAAGAAGGCATGAATGAGCAGATTGTCGCGTTCTGTGCCAATATTGCGTCTATGCTGCGTTATATTTCTACTCCGGGTAAGAACGGAGTTCCCCTGTCTCAAGAATTGGATTATTGTGAGCGATATCTGGAGTGTATGAAGATTAGGTTCGAGGATGATCTACACTATGAGTTTCATATTCCGGATGAGATGCAACATATTCAGGTTCCAATGTTAATGGTACAACCACTACTCGAAAATGCCATGAAATATGGACTGGGTGATACCCCTCCATGGAAACTGAATATTACTGGAGAGTTGGATCCGGTACAGCAGACCTGGCAGATCCACGTGGAAGACAACGGGCCTGGCATGGAACCCGAGGCACTTGCCAAGATCATGCATTATATCGAACAGTCACAGGAGTGGGAGCGTATGCCTGACCTCGAAATTAACGGCATGGGACTCAAGAATATATGGGTCCGATTGAAATTATGGTATGGCACAGCAGCCCACATGCAGATTACGAACAAGCCTTCCGGCGGTGTCCAGATTACTATAGGCGGTTCCATTCGAAAGGAGCATGACTGAACCCATGACAATCAAATATAGAACGATTATTGTGGAAGATGAAGCCTTGATTCGCCGGAATGTCTCGCGCAAATTCAGAGAGCTGGATACCCGGTTCGAGGTGATTGGTGAAGCGAGGAACGGTCAGGAAGCGTTACAGCTCATTGAACATTCCGTACCTGATCTGGTTGTAACTGATATACAGATGCCGGTAATGAATGGATTGGAACTCGCCAAACATCTGTATTTTGCCTATCCGCATGTGAAAATTGTCATTCTGAGTGGTTACCATGAATTCGAATATGCACGGCAGGCAATCAGTTACAAGGTGGAGGATTATCTGCTCAAACCATTATCGGAAGAACAGCTTCGGACACTGCTGGATGCGATGGAATTGAAGCTTGGGAGCGCTGTGGATTCGCTTGCCCATGTCAGTGCCGTGCTGGATGAGCAGGTGAAGCCGGAGGATATCGCAGAGGCTGTTAAGTTGTATTTGAAGCAGAATTACATGCATGAGATTACACTCCAGGACATGGCGGGACAGATGCATTTTAGTGTGGACTATCTGGGAAAGTGCTTCAAGAAGGTGACGGGGGAGACTCCCCTGAAATATATGACAGGTCTGCGGATTAATGAAGCGAAGCGTATGCTCGTCACTCACGAGAATATGGATATCAAGACCATTGGTGGAGCGGTAGGGTATAGTGACTCCCACTATTTCAGCCGGATCTTCAAAAACAAAACGGGCATGTACCCTAGCGAATACCGACTACAATTGCAGGAACGAAAAAAAGCTCTGTCCATGGATGATGAGAACCATGTTGACTTGAGCTAATTACTGGGCCAGAGCTTCTTCGGTTATTTTGCGAATATCAAATGGGGAGCGAATACCTTCTTCGATCATGTCGGGGAGAATCTGTTCCAGGAAATACTGTACACAGTGGAGGTCGATATTTTTGATTTTGACCAAGGCATAACGGTACATAACGATAAATTCTTTCTCCGTATTGCCACGTTGGAGCTCAGCAAAGGCTTCATATACCTGATCCATCTTGTCTGCGACTTCGAGAATCAGTCCTTCAACCGATTGGTCTTTGCCCTCACGCAGCTGTCTGCGGAAAATAGGCTGGAACTCTTCAGGAATATTTTCATTAATGAAATGTTCAACCATGCCTTCTTCCACCTTTTGCAGCATCGAACGCAGCTCCAGTGAATAATGTTTGACTGGTGTTTTGATATCACCGATGAAGATTTCGCCATAATCATGACTGCTGGTAATCTCGTATAACTTTTTCCAATCAATGCTTACGCCTTGCTGTTCTTCAATATCGGCCAACGTTTTGGCGTACTGAACCACTTTCCAGGAATGGGCGGATACACAATGTTCTTCGAACTTGAATTTGCCAGGGGTCCGAATAATGCGTTCAAGATCATTCAGTGATCTGAAGTACGTATGAATTCCCATAAGAAGAGATCATCCTTTACAAGTTAGGTGGGCGTATACACTGACTATACTTCAGTTATATTAACCACGGATTAACGATGTATACATTGAATGTAAAATGAAGCCAAAAAGCCACGATGGGTGACTGAACGTGAGCTCGTCATCCATCGTGGCTTCATCTGTGCAAATGTTATGCTACTTAACGTAGATAAGTGCAATAGATCAACTATTATGCCTTTTTTCGTACCGGAGAAGTATACCAGTACGCCATGCCGACAAAGAGGGCACCGCCGATAATATTACCAAGCGTTACCGGAATCATGTTGTGGAACCAGCCTGCCATCGTGATTGTATCCGGGTGGTTTGGCAGCAACCAGGATAAAGACAGCAAAGTCATATTGGCAACACTGTGCTCATAACCACTTGCGATAAATGCGTACAGACACCACCAGATAAGAACAAGTTTGGCGATATCTTCTTTGGAGCGAGCGGCCATCCAGATCGCCAGACAGACGAGCCAGTTACAGAGAATGCCTCGGAAGAATAACTCGGATACGGGCGCTGCCATCTTTTTGGCAGAGACGGCAAACAGCAGATGTTCCGGTGTGGCCGTTTTAAACAGGCCGCTACCGACTATAAGTAGACTTAATAGAATTGCGCCGAGCAGGTTACCAACAAAGACGAGCCCCCAGTTCTTCAACGTTTCGTTCACTGTGGTTCGGCCAGCCAGCGTACTCATGGTAAAGAACATATTGTTACCTGTGAAAAGTTCCGATCCGGCAAAAATGACCAGCGTGAGCGCGAGTCCGAAGGACATGCCCATCAACATGGTTTGCAGTGGTGACTGCGCCGCAAGGAGCGGAGCACCGATACTGAAGATCAGAACGATGCCAAGTCCTACATAGGCACCAGCCATCAAGGCTGCAACCATATACCGTGGCAGGCTTGCGTTCATTTGATCCCGTTTTTTAACCGCAGCTTCAATAATTCCCTCAACACTTGGTGTATACATCACGGTTTCCCCCATTATTTTGCATCAATCTTTGAACGTTTCAATGGAGCTATATTTCAATCCAGACCTGGCCGTTCTCTACCTTCACTGGATACATCTGTACTTGACCGTTGTCCGGTGCTTGCACAAGACCGGTGGTCAGGTCGATTTTCCAATCATACAGCGGATCGTACAGATAATGCCCGGACACGATGCCTTCAGCCAGCGGCCCACCCTTAGGGTGGGGATTGTGATTATCCGCAGCGAAGATGGTTCCATCCGATGCACGAAAGACAGCAAGCTGTTGATCCTTAATTTCAACTACTCTTCCGATTCGTGGCAGGAATTCTTCAACTACTCCGGCAGGGAAGTAGGTGCCTGATTGTTTTGTCGTCATCTTAAACCACTCCTTATCTATATTTAACATTCCGGAAATATTAATCTTGCGAACTTACTTATGGACGAGCCGATACTTCGATACCATGGAACATTTTGCTTTGGCCTTCTTCATTGCGAATCGCTTTTTGCCAAGGTTCTTCAACATGCTCAAGTGCAAATTCAATCCGCTGCATCAACGCTTTACGTTCCTCAAGGTTATCCACAACCACCGAACGAATATGCTCCAGCCCCATGCGTTCCACCCACTCGGACGTCCGTTCCAGATAGTTACCTGTCTCGCGGTAATATTGCATGATGGCGCCGCACAGTTCAATCAACTCTTCATCCGTTTTCACTTTACATAGGGAATCAGCAAGTCTTGCTTTAATACCGCCGTTACCGCCGATGAAGATTTCCCAGCCGCCGTCGTTACCAACGATACCGATATCTTTGGTACATGCTTCTGCACAGTTCCGCGGACAACCATTGACAGCATATTTAAACTTGGCTGGCAGATCCAGACGTTCGAATTTACGTTCGATGCGAGCGCCCATGGCCATGGAATCCTGTGTACCGAATCGGCAGAATTGGGAGCCGACACATGTTTTGACTGTACGCAACGATTTGGCGTATGCATAACCTGAAGGCATATCCAGTTCAGCCCAGACTTTGGTCAAATCTTCTTTTTTAACACCAATCAAGTCGAGACGCTGACCGCCAGTCACTTTGACTGCTTTCACATCATATTTGACTGATACGTCAGCGATTCGTTTAAGGTCCGCTGGTGTAGTCACCCCGCCATACATCCGAGGTACAACCGTATACGTTCCATCCTTTTGAATATTCGCGTTCATACGTTCGTTAACAAAACGGGATTCTTTCTCATCTTCGTGTGTATCTGGTGCAATCATGCCAAGGTAGTAGTTGATCGCCGGACGACATTTGGAACAACCTTCAGGTTGACTCCAACCCAGTACATTCATGACCTCTTTGGTTGTTTGTAATCCCTTTGCACGAATCTCGGCTACAATCTCATCCCGTCCCATGGAAGTACATCCGCATATTCCCTGTTTGGCTCCACTGCTGAAACTGTCTCCAAGTACATATTGCAGAATCTGTTCCACAACCGGTTTACACCCACCGCAAGAGCGGGTTGCACCGGTACAGGCTTTGATTTCATCTACAGTAGTAAGGCCCTGGTTTGTAATTACATCCACAATGGTTCCTTTGGTTACCCCGTTACATCCACAGACGATCTCGTCCTCGGGCATCGTTTCAACAGAGGTTGCTTTCTTATGACCGCCGCAGCCTGTACCCATGAGTGAACCGTACAATTCCTCGGTCATTTCGGTTTGATTTTTAATCAGTTTCTGCAACTCGGCAGAATCCGTAATGTCACCGAAGAGAACAGCGCCGACCATTTTATTATCACGAAGCAGAATTTTTTTGTAGGTCCGTTTCCAGTCATCTTTGTGCGAAATGACGGTGTGCTCTGGGCTGTCGATGAATTCACCGGTTGAAAAGACGTCTACACCCGAAATTTTCAATTTCGTGGATACAACTGAACCTTCATAAGGAGCGGTCTCCACACCGCAGATATGTTTCGCCAGAATCATACCTTGCTCGAACAATGGGGCAACGAGGCCGTAACATACCCCGCGGTGCTCTGTACATTCCCCGACCGAGTACACATTCTCAAGTGAAGTCTGCATATAGTCATTCACGACAATACCCCGGTTCACTTCCATACCGCTTTCGCGGGCTACAGCCGTATTTGGTTTAATGCCTACAGCCATGACCACAAAATCAACATTCAGAACCGTATCATCTGCAAAACGTATCCCTTCAACGCGTTCGCCCCCCAGTAGTTCGGAAGTCTGCGCACCCATTTTGAAGCGGATACCCTGACGTTCAAGTTCCGCCTTCAACATGGCTGAAGCTTGCGGATCAAGCTGGCGCTCCATCAGATCTTCCATCAGATGCACTACGGTAACTTCCATGCCAAGTTGTACCAAACCTTTGGCAGCTTCAAGACCCAGCAATCCGCCTCCGATAACGGCCGCTCTTTTATACTGTTTGGCAGCTTCTAGCATGACATTACAATCAGCGATATCGCGGAAACCGACAACACCTTCTTTGTCATGTCCAGGTACTGGGAGAATAAAGGAGTTAGAGCCTGTCGCAATGATGATTTTGTCATAAGGGAAGCGAGTTCCATCCTCCGTCACAACCTCATGGGTATCCGAATCAATTCGGGTTACGGTTGTTCCTGTATGGAGGGTAATACCATAATCCTGATACCAGTGGAGATCATTCAGTACGATGTCATCCAGTGTTTTGCTTCCTTCCAATACATAGGACAACATAATGCGGTTGTAGTTAGGGTAGGGCTCTGTGCCAAAAACAGTAATATCAAATCGCGTAGTTAATTTCAAAATTTGTTCTACGGTACTGATTCCTGCCATTCCGTTACCTATGATAACGAGTTTCTCTTTTTTTCCGTTCATGTGTGTATGCCTCCTTGGTTAGACGCTGTACATTACCAACAATTTTAGTGGTTTATATTTGAAATTATACAAGTAGTTGACGACAGTTTATGTGATTTAATTCACTAATAAAGATAAAAGAGTCATAAATATAATAGTGTGAGCCTCATCACAGAAAGTGATATTTATTTTTATACAAATAAGAAATGCGAACTATTGTTCTTATTTTGTTTTCGTTGTAAAATCGGAAATGGGCCGTATTGTTCCCGATTTCTTCGAAAGGACGTTTTTGCATCATGATGGGAAGATCCCACCTTATTATCGGGACAGGCGTGTCACTTTCTGTTCTGCAGTTGGCCGGTATGCCGGTGACAGCGCCGGCAGTTACGGTTGCTCTGATTGGTTCGTTATTGCCTGACATTGATGAGCCAAATTCGCTGCTGGTATCCAGAGCCTTGCCTAACAGTCTGATCAGGCTGTTACAGACGATTCTGTTGCCCACAGCTGTATTTGTGTACTTCTATGTTCATGCCAAACCATGGAACCTGTTGCTTGCGATCCTCATTGCGCTTGTGTCATTCCTTCCTTCGCGTTCGCTTCGCAAAGTGTTGATGTTTGCGATTGGACTCGGGCTGGTCTTTTATGGTCACGCATTTGCCCCGTGGAATCTGATTGCAGGTAGCCTGCTTATGCTGTGCACCACGCTAACTCATAGGGGGTTGACGCATACCTTATATGGAACAGCAATATGGGCGGGCTTGTTGTACAGCACGACCCAGCAGCAGGGACCGGAGATCTGGGTAGCGGGAGGCACGGCATATGCGATGCATCTGTTGGCCGATTCACTAACCAATCGGGGTATTCGTCCGTTACCACCGCTTAAGTGGCGCATACGGGTGAATCTGATGAGTACAGGGACCAAGCGTGGGGCCGTTGTAGAGAATGTCTGCATTGTGCTTACTCTTATTTTGGCCTGGATTGCATTCTCACCGCTATTTCTATAGCCATCCAAAAACGCCAGCCCGCATATTGTGGGCTGGCGTTTACAGGTATGCATTTCATAATGAATGGATCGTGGATCGTAATAATAACCTAGCCAATTCAGGATTGAGAAGGAGAATCAGTCAGGTCGTCAATATCGGAAGAACCAAATACAAATAAAACAATAAGAATGACAATGATCAGTAGTTCAGCGAACCCATTTCCGTCAAAGTCAGACATCACTTCAACCTCATTTCTTGGCGTTAAGAATTGATTCTTTGTTGGAAAGCCCGTATAACATCATTCAACGTCATGTCCCCACCAATCTCATCCAGGAATTGCACCAGTTTGTCTTGAATCGATGGTGTGATATTTTGTAACGTTTTATATTGTCCGACCAGTTCAACGACCAGTGTAGCTTCTCGAAACAACGTGACCGCATCCACTCTTAACTTCCCACTGACCAGTAATGCTGCAACGATAAGTTCCAGATTTCTTCCTTTAAGGTTGCCATTGAGAAGGGTGTTTGCGGCATTTGTTTTTTTGGAGCCTTTATTCGATTTTCCATTCCTTCTCACTGCCATAACAGGTCCCCCGCTGCTTGGTGTTTAATTCATCTTCCGTTATTGTATCTTATGTATAATTCCCTATAATGTTCGGCCTATTAATCTACGTGTCTAACTGATATCGTTGTGAATATAAAAAAAAGACCTCCCGATTGTTAGGAGGTCTCTTGTCAGCAATTACGCGTTATTAATTATGGTATTCATCGTTGTCCGATCAAGACCTTTGACCAGCTTCACGATCAGTTCTTTGGCTGCATCGTAGTCATCCGTATGAATGATGGAAGATGAGGTATGGATATAACGTGCGCAGATACCAATAACTGTTGATGGTACACCAATGCCACTCAGGTGAACTTGACCTGCATCGGTACCACCTGGTGAGATGAAATACTGCATTTTGATCTGATTGGATGAAGCCGTATCTTGAACATATTCCACCATTCCGCGATGGGTGAACATACCCGGGTCAAAAATACGAAGCAATGCGCCTTCTCCGATATGTCCAAAGGACTGTTTGTCACCTGTCATATCATTCGCCGCGCTACAGTCAAGTGCAAAGAAGATATCAGGCTGAATCAAGTTGGCCGCCGTACGTGCACCGCGAAGCCCCAGTTCTTCTTGAACCGTTGCACCAGCATAGAGTGTGTTAGGCAGTTTTTCCTTGTGAAGCGCTTCAACCAGTTCAAGTGCAAGTCCTACGCCGTAACGATTATCCCACGCTTTAGCCATAATTTTCTTAGGATTGGCCATAGGTGTGAATTCACAGATCGGCACAATCTGCATACCTGGGTGGATGCCCCAAGATTCTGCTTCCGCACGGTTGTCCGCCCCAATGTCGAGATACATGGTGTTCAGATCCACAGGTTTGTTCCGCTGCGACTCATCCAGCAAGTGTGTAGGTGTAGAACCTACCACTCCGGTAATCCGACGATCAGGTGTGATAATTTCCAATCGTTGAGACAGTACAGCCTGACTCCACCATCCACCCAGTGGGCGGAATTTGATCATGCCTGTTTCCGTAATGCCCGTAGTCATGAAACCTACTTCGTCAAAGTGTCCGGCTACCATAACTTTGGGACCGGATTCCTCCCCGCGTAATACTCCAAATAGACTCCCCAGGCGATCCTGGACGAACTCATCGGTATAAGCGGAAAGCTTATCTTTCATCCAGCCGCGAAGCTCACGTTCAAAACCGGATGCGGAAGGAAATTCCGTCAACGTACGAAACATATCCATCGTTTTTTCATTCATGTGTCAACAACTCCTCTGTTGGTATGTATTTCAGGTCACAGTAGAACGGCTACCCGCCTGTTGTTATTTAACCACTGGTCACATTACAGTATGAACCTTGCGCAAGTGATTGTCCATGTTTATGTCACGTATTTAAGGCATGTTTTGGGCGCTTACCGTGTCCAAGTTTCATGATTCTATCCGCTTTAGTCATAGTCCTGATGACACTTCGATGAATATGAATAGATGGAGAAGATGTCATCATTTTGTGATGTTCTTTATGTTCGATATTTGTTTGTCTGTTTCAGGAAGGAGCTAAATATCCAATGAAACCTCCAGAAGAGGGCACGGAAAAAGTACTGTTTATCGTTCTTTTTATCTTGCTCGTGATTGTTCTTCTTTATTTATAGAACGTATCTAGAAGTCCTCAGAACCGGCATATTCGCATCCTGCTTCCACAACATGATCTTGTTGGAAACATATGCTGTCTGTCGCCGGATACATAACCTTCCGATTATTAACAAACAATGAATATAGGATTACACACATTGGCATTCAGCCGTAGCTTTGAACCATTTCACATAGAGGAGGTCTTGTATCTTGCCAGCTCAATCTGCATCCGGAAGCGAAAAAAAATCGTCGTCCCTGTCCATGGATGAAAAGGAGTACAAAAAAGTCGCAAAAAAACATGAGCCGCCTCGTCCAATCCTGAAAAATTGCCTCAAAGCATTTCTGGTTGGGGGTACGGTCTGTTTGATTGGACAGGCCATTCAAGAGGCTTTTATGGCCGGTTTCGACATGACATCGAAGGAAGCTTCTAGTCCTACAGTGGCGGTCATGATTCTCATATCGGTTATTCTAACGTGTCTCGGCGTTTACGATAAAATGGCTCAATGGGCAGGGGCAGGAACTGCTGTGCCGGTTACCGGCTTTGCCAATTCCATGTGTTCTGCTGCACTGGAACATCGTGCTGAAGGACTGGTGCTCGGTGTAGGGGCCAACATGTTTAAACTTGCTGGTTCCGTTATCGTGTTTGGTGTCGTGGCAGCATTTGTCGTAGGGATTGTTTACGCCTTTTTGGGATTTGGAGGTGGGCACCTGTGAAACGATTGGGTCGCCAGACGTGGCAGTTTGAGAATCGTCCGCGGATCATCGGTAAAGCCGCAGTTGTAGGACCAGAAGAAGGCGAGGGTCCACTGTCATCTGATTTCGATTATGTCTATGACAATCTCGAGATCGGCGAGAAAACGTGGGAAAAGGGAGAACGCAAACTGCTCGAACAGGCCTCTCAGCTGGCTTTGGTTAATGCAAATATCACCAAGGAAGAGCTTCAATTTTTTGTGGGTGGAGATCTGATGAACCAGATTATCAGCAGTTCCTTTTCAGCGCGAAAACTGGGTGTGCCTTACCTGGGAGTCTTTGGAGCCTGTTCTACTTCCATGGAAACGCTAGCGTTAGCATCCATGATTGTTGACTCCGGAGCTGGAGATTATGTCCTTGCAGGAACGGTGAGCCACAACTGTACGGTGGAAAAACAATTTCGGTATCCGACGGAGTATGGTTCCCAAAAGCCGCCTTATGCGCAATATACCGTCACAGGATCAGGTTGTGGTGTGGTCTCCCGTACTGGTGATGGTCCCGTTGTTACCAAAGCCACGATTGGACGCATTATGGATTTGGGCATCAAAGATCCCTTTAACATGGGTTCAGCCATGGCGCCAGCAGCAGCCGACACTATAATCTCTCATTTCAGAGATACGGGATTGGAACCCGGCTATTATGATCTCATTGTGACCGGGGATCTGGCTTCCGTTGGTCTGCCAATTACGAAAGAGCTTTTGCAAAAAGAAGGCATACCCATGGAACAGACAGTTTTTAATGACTGCGGCCTGATGATCTATGATCGGGAGAAACAGCCTTATGTTGTTGCCGGGGGAAGTGGCTGCGGATGTTCTGCAACCGTCACCTATGGTCACATTTTGAACCGGATGCAGAAGGGTGATCTTAAACGGGTGCTCGTCGTTGCTACGGGTGCGCTATTATCTCCGATTTCGTACCAGCAGGGTGAAAGTATTCCTTGTATTGCACATGCCGTAGCCATAGAAAAGGAGGGATAAAGGTAATGCAGTTCTTGTGGGCATTTATTGTTGGCGGTTTAATCTGTGTTATCGGACAGCTTCTAATGGATGGGGTTAAACTGACGCCAGCTCATACCATGAGTACACTTGTTGTGACAGGTGCGCTTGCGGATGCATTTGGCGTGTATGACCCCCTGGTTAAATTTGCAGGTGCGGGTGCAACCATCCCCATCACAAGTTTCGGTAATTCCTTGGTGCACGGGGCATTGACGGAGCTGGAAAAAGAGGGATGGCTGGGTGTGATTACAGGAATTTTCGATCTGACTGCGGCGGGGATTTCGTCAGCGATCATCTTTTCTTTTCTCGCGGCATTGGTCGTTAGACCAAAAGGCTAACATAGAATGAGAAATCTACTTGAACATATTGCGATTCAACAAAGGCTTCGGATAACTTCTATCCGGGCCTTTTTTGTCGTATTCATGCGAGAACTGCGGTGAATCTGACGGGCTGGAAACAAATTGTGAGTTCCTTCGAGTGTACTCGTGACTCTGGATCATGTACAATAAAAGGAAATCTGTATGCTTTTTTAGGAGGTTAGACCACATGCCTGTGCGCAAAGAGTCGATCCAAATCATATCCGCAGTTCGTTCAAATCTGGAATCCTGTATTATGGGGAAATCCTTTGAAATTCAACTTTTACTTACAGCTTTGCTTGCAGGCGGGCACGTTCTGATTGAAGACGTACCGGGAACTGGCAAAACGCAATTAATCAAGGCATTATCGAAATCCATGCGTGGTGAGTACCGACGCATTCAATGTAATCCTGATATTTTACCTAGTGATATTACGGGCGTATCTGTGTTTCATCCGAAGGATGAGCGTTTTTATTTCCGGCCAGGTCCTGTGATGACCAACATTTTGCTAGCTGATGAGATTAACCGGGCCACAACAAAAACTCAATCAGCTCTGCTTGAGGTTATGGAGGAGCGTAGTGTAACCGTTGATGGTGACACGTATGATCTGCCACATCCATTCATGCTCTGTGCAACTCAGAATCCGATTGATTTTGAAGGTACGTACACTTTGCCGGAAGCACAACTCGACCGGTTTATGTTGAAAATAAGTCTAGGTTATCCCGATAAAGAAATTGAGAAAATCCTATTGAAACAGCATCAGCTCGGTCAGCCTGTAGATCGCCTTGAATCCGTGACTCATATGGACCAGATATCGGCAATCCAGCAGGAGATTAAAGAGGTCTTTATCGGTGATCCGGTTATGGACTATTTGTTGGATGTTGTTCGTCAAACCCGCTCCCACCCATCTGTATTGCTGGGTGCCAGCCCACGGGCAGCCATATCGTTCATGATGGCCGTAAAAGCCTTTGCTTTCTTGCAGGAACGTGATTATGTGCTTCCGGATGATGTGAAAACGATGGCCCCTTATGTGATCTCTCATCGTATTGTGCTTCGTCCCGAATCGAGACTGGACAGTATGAGTTCCGAGGCCGTTTTGAAAGCCGTACTCCAGCAAGTACGCGTGCCCGTCTCCATGGGGCAATAGTTCATGAAGCCGCTTTTTAGAACAGTCAATAGAGGGTTACGCCACCCACGCGTATGGAGCATCGCAATGGTGTGGATGTGCTGTCTGGCTTATGTTTTGTTTCAGGGCGGGAAGACATCCCTTATGTTGCTGTCGATGGTGACCCTGCTCTGTGTGTATCTTGCCATTGCTGGATTTAGCGGGGTAAGACGTGCTCAAGGAGTTCGTAGGTTATCTTCTGGTCCAGACCACGAAGAATTGCTGCATGCGGGTGACCAGGTTCAAGTACAGCTGAGTCTGACGATTCCGGGATTCCTCCCGCTTCCCTATGTTGTTGTACGTGAAATGCTGCATCGACATAACGGAGAATCGTGGTCATTCAAGGAAAGTTTGATTCCCAATATGCGAGGTAATGGCGAGTTGTCTTTTCAGACACCGCCACTTGAGCGGGGAAAGTATGTTTTTTCAGAAACGGAATGTGCCAGCGAGGACATATTTGGACTGATTGAACATCGAGGAAAGTTTAAGGCCAAAGGTGAGTTTCGTGTACTGCCAAGAACGGTATTTATTCCATATTGGCAGCTCTACGACCGCAAATCACGGTTATCCGGTCCTCAGACGGCGTTAACCCGTTCACGGAGAGAGACCACTCAGATCAATGGTGTACGTGACTACGTATACGGAGATCGACTTTCCCGCATTCACTGGAATGCCACGGCAAAGACAGGGAACTGGAAGTCCAAGGAGTTTGAACATGAGTCTGTGCCCAAAACCATTCTGGTTCTGGATGCGCTGGCATCAAGTTATGAACATGGGGATGCTTTCGAAATTGCCGTTTCCACGGCTGCCTCTCTGCTGGAGTATGGTGTCAGGGAACGAATGGGGATGGGGCTGTTGACATTGTCAGAACAGACATCCTTCATGGCCCCCAGTGAAAGTCTGATGGAACGACAGAAGATGATGCATCATCTGGTGGATATTCAATATAACGGTCAGGATACCCATCTGTTGCCCGGCGTGGAAAGAATCGTACGTCAACTGCCTCAGGGAGCCTACTTTGTCGTGATTTCTCCCCAGAAGGATGAAAAAATAATGGAACTGTTGCGCTGGGCCGATACGCGGGGCATGACTCCATGTCATATTCTGATCGATACCAGTGAATCCCGCCGGAGTGCGGAGTGGAATGCCATGTTGCGTGGAAGAGGCACGAGGTCATTCACTGTTTCTCACTTGCAGGAGCTTCCAACGGTGATGGGGGGAGGTTCTGTATGAGTACAAAAGGAAATGAAAGTATTGCAGGCAAGCGATCCTGGTATCATGCAGCGTCGTTGCTCTGGATTTTCCTGATTGGAATGCAGTGGATTTCATTTACGCAGGAATCGTGGTACACGGAGACCACTTCTCTGGTGTTATGGACACTTGCAGCGGTCAGTGTGCTGGAGGTCATTCTGCCCTTCAAAACGATGTATCGGGCGATCATCAAGGCGGTCGTTGTTGGTTACATTTTGCATAAAACGCTAATTGATTATACGGTGTACATCCCTTATGGCTCTTTAACGGACCGAGCGGAACAATTCATATTACACATGACGCCGTACATCTGGTTCTCCCTGTGTGCATGGGTGATGCTTGAAGCTGCGCTTCGACTCGTGACCACAACACGTCGCATTCTTGTTTTTCTGGGTGTTAACATCATTTCGATGGGGATTCTCGATTCTTTCACTCAGATCCCACTCTGGATTGAAATCGCGTGGGTGATGTTTGCGGGGATGGGATGGCTCGTATGTCAGCATTTCCGTAACTATCAGCTACAGTATCCACAAGGTTGGAAACGAATCATCCGTTATCCTTATAAAGTCCTGGCCAATATTGCCATTATCTTTTCTTTGATTATTGTAGCCAGCGTTAATATGCCGGAGATTCCACCCACCTTGACGGACCCATACACAGCTTGGCGTAACTATACCGGAACTTCCACCAATCAGGCTGGTAATGGAAACCTTGATATCCCGGCGGCTACCGAATCGGGATACAGCAGGGAAGACAATCAGCTTGGTGGAGGATTCAACTTCGACTATACCCCTGTCATGTCTGTCACCACCAATGAGCGCAGTTATTGGCGCGGTGAGACACGTGCAGAGTATACAGGCACGGGCTGGGATGACCGTGGACGGGGTTCAACAGAGAATGTTGAAGCCGGACAGCCTCTGGAGAACCAGGAATCCGGTAATGTGAATACCAAACAAGTGACTCAGAACGTAACGATGCTGAATGATAATGTCTATCCGATTCTCTTTGGTGCTTATTCGATCTCCGAAGTGAGCTCGATTAATGGTGAGGACAGAACGGAACGGATGTTGTGGAATGCCGAACAGGCGGAACTGCATGTGGTGACAGATCGTCAGCAACCACAGTATCCCAAGACATATACTATCGTATCGGAAGCCCCTGTGATTGTGGAAGATGAGCTTCGTACGAAGTCATTTGAAGATCTGTATAACAGTAATCCGGCAGATGATATGTACTTGCAGTTACCATCCCGTTTCCCTGACCGGGTGTCAGATCTGGCAGCCGAGATAACGGCATCTGCGAATACTCCGTATGAAAAAGTGGCATTACTGCAAAACTATTTACAAACTAATTTTGAATACACGAACAATCCGGATTTATCTCGAAAAGTAAGCAGCGACTTTGTGGAAGGTTTCCTGTTCGACATTATGGAAGGCTACTGTGATTACTTCTCCACTGCGCTGGTGATGATGGCGCGCTCGGAGGGCATTCCTGCAAGGTGGGTTAAAGGTTATGCGCCTGGACAACTGTCCCTGAACTCGGACATGCAGGCTCCACGTCAACCTGGCGCGGAGATTGAGACGACCTACACCGTTACCAATGCAGATGCACACTCCTGGGCAGAGGTCTATTTTGGTGAGTATGGATGGATTCCTGTTGAAGCAACGCCGGGCTTTGATATGCCGCTGCTGACGGAACAGCCTGATGTACAACCTGTAGATGAGCCTGAAGAAGAGCCAGAAGAGGAGCCGGTACAAGAGGAAGAGCAGACCCCTGCACCTGAGCAGACATCGTCTGCCATCCCGACTTTTGTTATCTGGGCTGCAGGAGCCATTATTGTATTGTGGGTAGCATATATGTTCTGGCGTAATCGTTTCTCCATGCGATTCTTCCTGCTTCGTCTACGGACAGGTGGACCGCTCACCCCTGAACAGAAGGTAGTGGCAGAGACCGAGCGTTGGATTCAGTATGTGAAACGCAAAGGGTTGACCCGGAGCGGAGACGAGACACTTCGTGAATCGGTAACCCGCTGGAGCCAGGCAAAACCTGCTGCAGAAGCAACATTGCATGAGCTTCTCACGAAGTTTGAACAGACTCGTTACAGTCCAGCGTCCGTAACTGCCGACGACTGGAAGGGCGTCTATCAGACCGCCTTGAAGCTGCGGAAGGAACTGAAAGCGGAACGGGCATAGTTGTTGCCCGTCCCGTTTTTCCTTTTTTCCTATGCCATCAGGCGCTGTATGCATTTTCAGGAAAGACGGATTTGTGATATAGTGTGTCGTATGAAACTGAGGTGACTTCTTTGTTTAAAATGTTAATGCCCAAGCTGCGTGTAGACACGGTTTTTGACATTAATCTGGAAGAGCTGTACGCTCAAGGCTACCGTGGAATTATAACTGATCTGGATAACACACTCGTTGGAGCCAAAGCCGCTGACGCTACGCCCGAACTGATTGAATGGTTTGCACGTGTGAAAGAGGCGGGTTTCAAGCTGATGATTGTGTCAAATAACAATTTGAATCGTGTATCCCTGTTTGCGACCCCGCTGGATATCCAGTTTGTGCATAGTGCACGCAAACCATCGAATGTACCGTTTCGTAGAGCAATGAAAATGATGGAGTTATCTCCTGAGAACACGATTGTAGTAGGTGATCAGATGCTTACGGACGTTTATGGAGGGAACCGAATGGGGTTATATACCGTTCTGGTACTGCCAATCTCCATTGGGGACGAAGGTTTTATGACCCGCTTCAATCGACGCGTGGAACGGATTGCTCTAACGAGTTTACGCAGGAAAGGCTTATGGCTTGAGGAGGAAAAGAAGAAATGACAGAACCGCATAACGGCAATCTTGCCGTAAGGTGCAGCGGATGCGGCGTGCATCTGCAAACAGAAAATTCGGAATTACCAGGGTTTATCCCCGAGAAGGCATTGGATCGTGAACCGGTTATATGCCAGCGCTGTTTCCGCATCAAAAACTACAATGAGTCATCATCCGTTACGGTGGATCAGGACGAATTCCTGGCGCTGCTTAGCAAAATCGGGGATAAGGATGCACTTGTCATCCATATCGTTGATTTGTTTGACTTTGATGGCAGCATTATCTCCGGTCTGCAACGTTTTGTAGGCAACAATCCGGTATTGCTTGCTGTGAACAAAACGGACTTGCTTCCGAAAGTAACCAACTGGAACAAGGTTCGCAACTGGGTACAGAAGCAAGCCAAAGAACAGGGTTTGCGTACCGTGGATGTAGTCTTGTGCAGTGCAAAGCAAAATCAGGGCTTCGACCGACTGCTTGAGCTTGTAGGAACGTATCGCGAAGATCGTGACGTGTACGTGGTTGGTGGTACCAATGTGGGTAAATCCACACTGATTAACCGTCTGATTCGTGATTACAGCGATCTGGAGCAGGAGCTGACCACATCCCGTTATCCGGGAACAACGCTGGATATGGTGAACATTCCGCTGGATGATGGAAAATATATCATTGATACGCCTGGAATCGTGTATCCATGGCGTTTCAGCGAGATTGTTTCACGTAAGGATCTCGCTGCCATCATGCCGGAAAAACCGCTTAAACCGGCTGTGTATCAGTTGAATTCCGGTCAGACGCTGTTCTTTGGCGGCATGGCTCGATTTGACTTTGTGGAAGGTGATCGCCAGTCGTTCACTTGTTTTATCAGCACTGCGCTTGATATTCATCGGACGAAGCTGGAGCGTGCAGATGATCTATACCGCGACCACCTGGGAGAATTGTTATCTCCGCCAACCCGTGAGGATGCAGCAGAGATGGCGGAATGGACCAGACATGAATTCCGCATCAAACGCGGCAGTCAATCGGATGTATTCATCTCGGGTCTGGGCTGGATTAAGGTTAATGGCGATATTGGAGCACTTGTTGCTGTGCATGCTCCAAAAGGCATTCGTGTACAGATCCGTCCATCCTTAATCTAATGTAATCTCAGAACCTGTACATCAGAGCGGATTGGAGGCGGACCTATGTCTGAGGATAAAAAGGGCAGCCCTTCACTTCCCGTGTTGCTTGGCGTTATGGGTGATCCTATTGCTCATTCCAAATCACCGGCAATGCACAATGCGGCCCTGCAGGCAGCAGGAGTGAATGGAATGTATATGCCGCTGCATGTTCATCCGGATCAATTGGAAGCGGCAGTTCGGGGAACTGTGGCATTGGGCTATCGTGGTGTCAATGTCACGATCCCGCATAAAGAGCAGGTGATGCAGTACCTGGATGTGATCGATGAAAGTGCTCGCCTGATTGGTGCGGTGAATACCATCGTCAATGAAAGTGGAACACTGACAGGGTACAATACGGATGGTATTGGCTATGTCCGATCGTTGAAGGAAGAGGCTGTGCCTGAGCTTGCGGGTAAACGTATTGCTGTACTGGGAGCAGGTGGAGCGGCAAGAGGCGTTATATACGCACTTGCATTGGAGAAGCCTGAGCAGATTCACATTCTGAATCGTACAGCGGACAGGGCTGTTGCACTTGCTTCGGATTTGCGGGGCCATGGCTTGGGAGAAATCTCAGGGAGTGGCATGGAAGACGCTGCGACGGTCTTGGCTACGGCTGATATTGTGATCAACACAACGGCTGCCGGGATGCATCCTCATGTTGATGACGTGCCGGTTGATCCCGCACTAATTCGTGAAGGCGCAGCTGTGAGTGATCTGATCTACAATCCGCTGGAGACCCGTCTGCTTCGGGAGTCGCGGTTACGTGGATGCACAGTGCACGGTGGTCTGGGGATGTTTGTATACCAGGGCGCAGTGGCCTTTGAACATTGGCTCGGCATTCCGGCTCCTGTGGAGACGATGAGACGTGCTGTACTAAACAGTTTTGAAGTGTGAAAATAATAATTGAATGGTCAGGTCCGGACAGTTTTTGCGCTGTCGATCAGGTCCTGCTCAACATAAGGAGTATGGAGTATTCATGTTAAACGGTAAACAAAAGCGCTTTTTGCGGTCACAGGCACATCACCTGACCCCTGTATTTCAGATTGGTAAAGGTGGAACCAACGAGCACCTGTTCCGTCACATCGAAGATGCGATTGAGAAGCGCGAATTGATGAAAGTGCAAGTGTTGAACAACAATGACGAGGACAGAAAAGAGATGGCAGAAGAAGTTGCCCGTGAAACGGGAAGTGAGCTTGTACAACTCATCGGTAACACAATCATCCTGTACAAAGAATCTCGCGATAACAAACAAATCGAACTACCTAGATAAGGGAGTGTGACGCGGGTGAAGATCGGCATCATGGGTGGTACGTTTGATCCGATCCACATGGGACATCTCCTGGCAGCTGAAGCGGCAAGGGACTCACATGCACTGGATGAGATCTGGTTCATGCCTTCCCATGTTCCACCTCACAAACGGGGAGCCGGAGCTTCGGGACAGCAACGTCTCGATATGACGGAAGCGGCTGTGAAGGGTGTGCAGCAATATGAGGTGCTGGGTATCGAGATGGAATTGGGCGGCGTGTCTTATACCATCGATACGATGAAGGAACTGTGGCGTCGCCATCCTGAACATGAATTCTATTTCATTATCGGGGCTGATATGGTGAACTATCTTCCCAAATGGGAGCAGATTGAAGAGCTTGCAGAACGCTTAACCTTTATCGGTGTTGGTCGGCCGGGCTTCCAGTTACATCTGGATGATTTACCAGACGAGTTACAGGATCGGGTCCTGCTGGCCGAGATGCCCTTGGTCGATATTTCATCGACAGCCGTACGCAGACGTCTGGCCAAAGGACATTCGGTACGCTTCATGATTCCTGATGAAGTGCACCAATACATTGTAAGGAGCGGTTTATATGGCACTAAGCCGTGATGAACTGATTCAAGCCGTATCCGGACAAATGCCGGAAAAACGCTGGAAGCATACACTGGGTGTAATGGAATCGTCAGTGATGTTGGCTGAAAAATACGGTGCTGATCCTGTGAAAGCAGATCTGGCAGCGATATTGCATGATGTGGCGAAGTACTGGCCCATAGCGGAGATGGAAGCGGTCATCCGTGATAACGGATTAAACCAGGAACTTCTGCAGCATGACAAGCAGCTCTGGCATTCCGAAGTCGGTGCTTTTGTAGCCAAGCGTGATTACGGTGTAACGGATTCCGAAGTTATTAATGCCATCCGGTGGCATACCTCGGGTCGGGTAGGTATGAGCTTGCTGGACAAAGTGGTATGTCTTGCCGATTACATTGAACCGGGACGAGATTTCCCGGGAGTGGAACACATTCGCGAACAGGCCGAACGTAGTCTGGAGGAAGGTTTAATTGCCGGATTCGATTCGACGATCAGCTTGCTGATCTCGCAACGACGTGTCATTTATCCTTTGACCATGCTGTCGCGGAATGACTTAATTGCACAATTATAGAGGTTGTTCAAAAAGTCCACTTTTGATTACGAAGGATGCCTAGCGGCATCATCAGCATCGAATATGAAATTCAGCCGAAATGTCCGTTGCTCACGTAGTTATCCTACGCTCCGCTACTCCATTTCTAGCTTTATTCCATCTTCTCGGTACTGAAAACTGATCTTTTTGAACACACAATTATAGATTATGGAGGTTGGTTCATGACAGTATCATCGAAAGAACTTATGAATATGGCGGTTACTGCCGCTGACGACAAAAAGGCATCCAATATTGTAGCATTGGATCTGATTAATGTTTCTCTGGTGGCGGATTATTTTGTTATTTGTCACGGGAATTCCGATACACAGGTACAAGCCATTGCTACTGAAATTCGCAAACAGGCTCATGCAGCCGGAGCGACGATCAAAGGTATCGAAGGTATGGATTCTGCACGTTGGGTACTGATGGACATGGGCGATGTTGTTGTTCATATCTTCCACCGCGACGAGCGTGAATACTACAACATTGAACGACTCTGGTCTGATGCCAAAGTGGTGGAAACTGTATGAGTTTGATTGCTGGAACAGTCGTCTCTTTGCCGGTTTCACGTGAAGTGTCTCCGTTTGGCTTCTTTTTGACGACAGGATCGGAAGATGTACTTCTTCACTACACCGAGTTAACGCGGGATATTAAGATTGGTGAGACGCTTGAGGTATTTGTGTTCTTTGATACGGAAGATCGTCTGGCCGTAACGATGAAAAAGCCTTATCTCATGCTCGGCGAAATGGCACGACTGGTTGTGGCTGATGTTCACCCACGACTGGGCTGTTTCCTGGAAATGGGCCTTGGACGGCAATTGCTGCTTCCTATTCGTGAACTGCCTGAACTGGAAGAACTGCGTCCTCAAGTGGGGGATGAAGTCTTTGTAATCATGGAACATGACAAGCAAGGACGTCTGCGTGCCAAATTGGCCGGGGAACGTGAACTTTCACCATTGTCTTTCCATGCTCCAACTTCATGGTTAAACGAGTGGGTTGAAGCGACGGTATACAAGCCACTGCAGATGGGTACTTTTGTACTTGTAGAGGGCGGTGTACTGGGCTTTGGCGCAATTGGCATGATTCATTCATCCGAACGTAGTCATATGCTGCGTCTTGGTGAAAAAGTGAAATGTCGGGTGACACTGGTACGTGAAGACGGACGTGTGAATCTGGCCATGACTCAACTCAAACAAGTTGGACGTAACGAAGATGCAGACAAGCTGCTCGCCTTTATGAAAGAGCGTCCAATGGGCGGCATGCCTTACTCGGATGCAACTCCGCCGGATATCATCAAGCAGCGCTTTGGCATCAGTAAGTCTGCGTTCAAGCGTGCATTGGGCAAATTGATGAAGGATGGACTGGTGGTTCAAAAGGAAAGCTGGACGTATCTGGCCGAATCTGCTCCTGCAGATCAAAGTGAAGACAAGTAATCTTCCTGATTAAATAGTTGTAATATGGAACTCGGATAAGGCAGGGATAGGCTGGGTAAATACCGGATGCCCCTGCTTTTTCTTTTGTTAACAGGATTGGAAAATGAAATTGAAAGTGCGGTGCCTGACATGTCTTACCGGAAATTTGCCTATGTGTATGATGAATTAATGGAAGATATGCCTTATCCGGACTGGATAAGGTTTGCAAGAACAGCATGGGAAAAGCATGGAATGCCCAAAAGTGTCGCTGAGCTTGGCTGTGGAACGGGCTCCATTACGATCCCGCTCGTGAACTCCGGTTTTGAAGTTACAGGCATTGACCTCTCAGCAGATATGCTGTCGGTTGCGCGCAGCAAGATGGAGGCAACACCTCAGGGTCATCGTTTGTATCGCGAGGGCAGCGTACGTTGGGTGCAGCAGGATATGCGGGAATGGCGAGTTCCAGACCCTGTGGATTCGGTGATATCTTTCTGTGATTGTGTCAATTATTTGCTTGAACAAGAAGATGTCATTCGAACATTCCAGCGGACATATGAGATGCTGAAGCCTGATGGAACGTTCCTGTTTGATGTGCATCATCCCAATACCCTTATTCGTTATGATGAGGAGCAGCCTTTTGTACTGGATGAGCGCTCTGTGTCGTATATCTGGACTTGTGATCTGGACCAGGATCGCTGTGAGATCGAACATCATCTCAGTATTTTTTCGCGTGTGGATAATGGTAACAAGGATATGTATCAGCGGTTTGAAGAAGTTCATGTCCAGCGTGCATATAATCCGGACTGGATGAAGCTGGAGTTATCCAAGGCAGGTTTTAGAGACGTGAAGGTATATGCGGATTTTGAATGGAAAGAAGCTGGAGACAGCGCACAGCGCTTGTTCTACGTGGCTGTGAAGTAAGAAGGAAAGATGACAACTGGCCTTATGTATCGTGCATAAGGACAGTTTTTTTTGATTTTCCATGGAGAATGAATAGCAATAGTCTTAAATAGGATAAAGGAATGCTAGGAAAGACATAACGAGGTGACAAAAAGTATTGCCAGTTAAAGTAAAGGAGGCGATAATAGTCGGATAGAAAGCGTTTTCTGAGGAAATAAATCAAATGTCAATGTGAGGTGTAGAAATGGAAAGTACATATAAAACAAGACTTACGTCAGAACAGTTGAATGCCATAATAGAGCAGCATTTCTCTGCAAGTATAGAGGACTACAAGGAAATGGTGGATGGCTGGGCCAATCATGCATATCTCATCACACTGAGTGACGCACAGCGAGTGGTACTGAAAATTGCACCGTCGGCTTCGACAAATCTGATGCGCTGTGAACAGGATCTCATGATTGCCGAAGTTGAGGCACTGCGCCTCATCACGGAGCTACAGGATGTTCCTGTACCGCAAGTGTTGGCCTATGATGATTCGTTAACTATGGCTTCAGCGCATTATTTTATCATGGAGTACATGTCTGGAACACCCTATAATCAGGTCAAGGATCAATATTCTGCGGAAGAGCAGGAGGCCATTGAACACCAGCTCGGTTGGTACAATCGTCGGATTAATGAGATCAGAGGCGAGAAGTTTGGATATTTCTCGGAGGAAAAACAGCGATATTCCACATGGAAAGAAGCATTTATGAATCTGATGGATGATATTCTTACCGACGGGGAAGAAGCTGGAATCACATTTTCGATCGATTACCCTGAATTGAGACGTTTGATTGAAGAAAAATCGGATGTGCTGGACGATGTCAAAGAACCTGTACTTGTCAGTTGGGATCTGTGGGATGGCAATGTTCTGGTAGACAAAAGTCGCATCACAGCGATTATTGATTTTGAACGTTCTCTGTGGGCAGATCCTCTGATGGAGCATTACTTTAGTCATTTTAACTATACTCCCGGATTCGTGAAGGGATATGGGCATGCGATTACCACTGAAAGTGAATTGAAAAGAAGAAGTCTCTATGACTTGTACTTTGATCTGGTGCTGCGCACGGAGTGCGCTTATCGTCAATATGATAATCAGGAACATGTGAATTGGACCATTCATAATCTGGAGGAAGGCATTGAGCGTTTTCGGATATCCTGAACAGCAACGAGTGTTATGAACGGTACGAACCATAAACTTCAAGATGGCGATTATAACGTGTAATATTGACTTTGGGCTTGCTTTTTTGTATAATGGTCCCGATATTGTATACATATTTCGATGATAAGGATCAGTAGTAATTCCTGTACATAACAGAGAGCCGGCGGTTGGTGCAAGCCGGTTGACAGTGATTTGCGAACTCGCCTTGGAGAAATGCGGTGATTACACCATTCTGTTTAACCTGCTTGTATAAAACTTGGGTTCAGGAATGGAAATCCGCATCGGTTAACCGCCGTTACAGGTCCAAAGGGAGTGGATGACGAAGCACGTTCGTCCGCTAACTAGGGTGGTATCACGGGAATTCAACCTCTCGTCCCTAGCGCTGCAAACGCTACGGGATGCTGAGGTTTTTTTGTTGCAATTAAAGCTAACGCGAATAACCTGAAGGAGGAACAATAGATGAGTGAAAATAACCAGCCGAAACACGGCTATCAGCCACAAGTCATGGAAAAAAGTTGGCAGCAATACTGGGATGCAAATAAAACGTTTAAAACGGGTGAGGACCCTGCTAAACCGAAATTTTATGCGCTGGATATGTTCCCTTATCCATCCGGTTCAGGTCTGCACGTAGGTCACCCGGAAGGATATACGGCAACGGATATCGTTTCCCGCTACAAACGTATGCGCGGTTACAATGTATTGCACCCAATGGGTTGGGATGCTTTCGGTCTGCCTGCTGAGCAGCATGCACTGGATACAGGTGAACATCCACGAGATATTACATTCCGTAATATTGACAATTTCCGTCGCCAGATCAAATCGCTTGGTTTCTCCTATGACTGGGATCGTGAGATCAGCACAACGGACCCTGGATACTATAAATGGACACAATGGATCTTTATCCAACTGTATAATAAAGGCCTCGCTTATGTGGATGAAGTAGCAGTTAACTGGTGTGAAGCACTTGGAACGGTACTGGCTAATGAAGAGGTTATTGATGGCAAGAGTGAACGTGGTGGACATCCGGTTGTACGTAAACCGATGCGTCAGTGGGTCCTGAGAATTACCGAGTATGCAGAGCGTCTGTTGGAAGACCTGGAAGAGCTGGACTGGTCTGAAAGCATCAAGGATATGCAGCGTAACTGGATCGGTAAATCGACAGGTGCAGAAGTTGTATTTGCCATTGAGGGTCGCGAGGAAGTCATCAAGGTGTTCACTACCCGTGCGGACACATTGTTCGGTGCGAGCTTTGCAGTACTTGCTCCGGAACATGAATTGGTAGAAGCAATTACAACCGATGACCAACGTGAAGCTATTCAGGCTTATCAGGAGCAGGCTTCTCGTAAAAGTGATCTGGAACGTACAGATTTGGCCAAAGACAAAACAGGTGTATTCACTGGCGCTTATGCAATCAACCCTGTTAATGGTGCAAAACTGCCGATCTGGATTGCTGATTACGTTCTTGCAGGTTACGGTACAGGTGCGGTTATGGCTGTTCCGGGTCATGATGCGCGTGACTGGGAATTTGCGAAGCAGTTCGGTCTGGATATCATCGAGGTTATTCAAGGTGGAGACGTTACACAAGAGGCGTATTCGGGTGATGGCGCGCATGTGAATTCCGATTTCCTGAACGGACTGAACAATGAAGAAGCGGTTGCCAAGATGATTGCTTGGTTGGAAGAGAACGGTAAAGGACAAGGGAAAGTGACCTATCGTCTGCGCGATTGGCTGTTCAGTCGTCAGCGTTACTGGGGTGAGCCAATCCCAATTCTGCATCTGGAAGACGGAACAATGAAGACAGTACCTGAGGATCAACTTCCACTGCTGCTGCCTGATATCGACCAGATCAAACCTTCGGGTACAGGAGAATCACCACTGGCGAATGTTACGGAGTGGGTGAATACGGTAGATCCGGAAACGGGAATGAAGGCACGTCGTGAAACTAACACCATGCCACAATGGGCGGGTAGCTGCTGGTACTACCTGCGCTTTATCGATCCGCACAATGACAAGGAACTGATCTCCAAGGAGAAGCAGCAGCAGTGGCTGCCAGTTGATCTGTACATTGGCGGAGCAGAGCACGCCGTACTTCACTTGCTGTACGCTCGTTTCTGGCACAAAGTGCTGTATGATCTGGGTGTTGTGGAGACTAAAGAGCCTTTCCAAAAACTGGTCAACCAAGGTATGATCCTGGGTACCAATAATGAGAAAATGAGTAAATCCCGTGGTAATGTCATTAACCCGGATGAAATCGTGAATGAATTCGGTGCAGATACATTGCGTCTGTACGAGATGTTCATGGGACCATTGGAAGCGACAAAACCGTGGAATGCAAACGGGGTTGAAGGCATGCACCGCTTCCTGTCACGTGTATGGCGTCTCTTCATTAACGAAGACACAGGAGCCATCAATGACAAGATTACGGTGGACGGTGGAACGGATGAGTTCAAACGAACTGCTCACAAAACGATCAAAAAAGTTACGGAAGATCTGGAACATCTGCGCTTCAACACATCCATCAGCCAGCTGATGATTTTCATCAACGATGCATACAAAGCGGACACACTGCCTCGTGAAGCGATGGAGAAATTTGTACAGCTGTTGTCACCACTGGCACCGCATATGGCAGAGGAACTGTGGAGCCGTTTGGGTCATGAAGGTGGAATCTCTTACGTGGCTTGGCCTGAATATGATGAGTCCATGACAGTGGATGCGGAAGTAGAAATCGTTGTTCAGGTAAATGGTAAAATTGTAACTCGTGCTACAATCGCGAAGGATCTGGATGCACAAGGTATGCAGGACTTTACGATGGAGCTGGCACCTGTTAAGCAGGCGCTGGAAGGCAAGACCATTCGCAAGGTCATTGCCGTTCCAGGCAAACTCGTTAATATTGTTGCCGGTTAATCTCACCGGCTCGGAATAGTTCATCCAGCTTTAACAAATCTTCATCATATTTGTCATGTGTCGTGTGGATCAGGCTGTCGAAAACGCCGTCGAGACTAACCTTCAGCAGTGCAAGTGCCTGAGCGGTAATACCGCCAGGTACGGCGACACGAGCCTGAAGCTCTTGCGGGGTGTATCCTCCTTCGGTGAGCAGCTTGCCTGTTCCCAAGAGCATTTCGCCAGCCAGAGCGCAGGCATCTGCCCTTTTGATGCCGGTCAGCTTCACTGCACTTTCGATCCACTGTTCCAAAAAGAACGATATGAATGCAGGTCCGCAGCTGGAGAAGTCGGATGTGATTCGTGTACAGGCTTCATCCACTTGGTACGGCCTGCCTATATGACTGAGCAGACTTTCCAACACAGCGCGGTCTTCACTGGTCATTCGTTCGCCATGTATGCAGAGGGATGCTCCACTGCCGACTTGGTGTGTGACGCTGGGAATTACCTTGGAGACTTTGCAAGGAAGTGAAGATTCCAGATGTCGCAGCTGCACGGGACTGGTGATCGAGACAATTATATGATTGGGATTCACGACAGGCAGGATGTCGTCAATAACATGTTTGAATTCAAGCGGCTTCACGCACAGGAAGATGATATTACTTCGGATCACCGTTTCCCGATTGCTCTGGGATTCATGCAGACCGGGGTAACGGAGGGATAACTGACGTACTTTGGACGGGGTTCGATTGCTGGCCGCGATCTGCCGGGGCTCAAGTGCACCCGATTGGATCAGGGCATAGATTAGCAGGCTGCCCATGCTGCCGGTTCCGATAAATCCAACCTTCATTGTTTCAGGTCTCCTTTCATGCTTTACGGTACTGGCGCAGTTCATTCCCTCTATTCTATGCGTGAGGACCTGTTTCACATGACATGAAAAATGAACAACTTGTTTCATCAGGAAAGTTTCAACGGTTCGGAAGCACCGCCCGTGTTCGAAATGAATGATTTTGAATTCAGGGAGAGGTGTGGAAGAATGAGATGGAACAAAGGGATGACCATTGCTGCTGCGGTGGTTGGAAGTATACTTATATTATGGTCGGGCAAAAGTGAACAACCACCTAGTGGCTGGGAACCCTTGCAGCTCGGCACCGAGAAGCCGACGATAGAGCAGGAACTCCCTGCTGTACAGTCGGCTAATTCGGTTCAGGGCAATACAGGAGCATCTTCTTCGGGAACGGAGGCAAGTGGGCTGCAGACTGGGAACGATGCGAAGGCAGGAGAGTCTAAAGAGCTTGCGAGCGTTGGGGTTGAAGGTGATTCGGGAGTTCAAACTCCAAATCAGATGAATGATAATCCTTCAGATACTGCTACTTTGATTGAACCAGTGGCGCAAAGTACGAATTCGAATCCTTCGGTTACCTCCGAGACGGGCTCGAACAGTAACCCACCTGTAGTTCGTGAGGAAGCTAGCGACAATGGGAAGATTGATGTGAATACTGCACCTGTCTCCAAACTTACGGAGCTTCCCGGAATTGGAGAGAAGAAAGCTCAGGCTATTGTCGACTATCGGAATGCACATGGTCCTTTTGCAAAAGTGAGTGATCTGACAAAGGTCAAAGGGATCGGCATGAGGATGCTGGAGAAGATGGCACCTTATGTGCAGATCCGGTAATATTAGAAATAAAAAAATGTGTTGAGCGGGAGGAATACAGCATGAGTACAGAGGTACGCAAGGACTGGGATACGTATTTTATGGACATCGCGTATATGGTTTCCACTCGTTCCCGCTGTTCGCGTCGTCATGTGGGTGCCGTTCTTGTTCAGGGAAAGAAACTGCTGGGAACAGCCTATAATGGTGCACCCACCGGCGTCCCGGATTGTTCTGAAGCAGGTTGCATGATATCGGAAGAGTATGAGTTGGTCGTGACCGATGGGCAAGAAGAAATGGTGAAAAAGCAACGATGCATTCGCACAATCCATGCGGAGCAAAATTTGCTTTTATTCACAGATCGAATCGACCGCGAAGGCTCGTCCGTGTACGTGACCGACGAACCGTGCTGGACATGTGCCAATATGCTGGCGAATAGCGGGATTACAGAAATCGTGTTTCATCGTTCTTATCCTAAAGATACCGGCAAGGTTACCAATATGATGGAACAGAAGGGCATAACGTTCCGCAGGCTGGAGAATTACCAGCCCCCGCGGGAAACGATGATGACTGTGAGCAATTAATGTGAATATGGTCGAATACGTGAGGGAGAACCTCCGGCAAGCCTGAATTGGCTCCGGGGGTTTTTCTGCGTTCAACGGGTGAAATGAGGGAGGGGTAGAAATGAAAGGCAGACCGTTATTAAGTTTTACGATTTGTTGGTTGTGCGGGAGCGGGATAGCATGCGCGTTAACAGGCTGGACGTTAATCTGGGGGCTAATTGGAGCTCTGGCATGTCTGCCACTTTTACTTCATTTTATTAATGTGCGTGGATGGTCTGTTTTATTTTTACTTGTTGCCTTTATTGGAGGCGCTGCACATTGGGAATGGAATGATGCACGCAATCATAGCAGTCTGTCCAAGACTACTCAGATCTCTGCTAAAGAATTGGACGGTTTGGCAGCCGAAATTAAGGGTGAGCTGGTGTCAAGTGTACGTATTGATGGAGATCGGGCTAACTTTAAGATTCAGATGTCTTCGATATTGGCAACATCGGATTCGTCAGCAGATACAGATCTCGCACCATCATCTGTATTCAACATAAATGAACAATTGATGGTACAAGTCAGACTGTTGGAGGAAGAAGAACAACAGGTAGCAGCGGGCTGGAAGAGGGGCGATGAAATCACACTTAATGGCTCTTTTGCCCTTCCTGGCGAAGCAAGAAACTTTGGCGGGTTTGATTATCGCAGTTATTTGCGAACCCTGCATATCCACTGGTTGTTCAAAGTGAAGGGAGCCAGTTCGGTAACAGCAGTTGCTCCTGAGGGACTTGGACAATATAACATACTACGGTGGACAGATTGGACTAGGCATAAGTTGGGCTCGGCGGTTGAGCAGTTATTTCCAGAGCCTCATGCAGGATATATGAAGGGGCTTATTATCGGGATGTCTACTGATATCGATCCGGGTACCTATGGTCAGTTTTCACAACTGGGTCTAACGCATATCCTGGCAATATCCGGGACCCATGTCGCTGTATATGTAGCTTCTCTTCTCCTTATTTTATCCTGGCTAAGGCTTACCAGAGAGACGGCACTTACGATTGTTCTGATCCTGGTGCCAGCTTATGTACTGTTATCCGGAGGTTCACCTTCAGTGATTCGGGCAGGAATGATGTCCATGCTTGGGTTGTACATGGCACGTCGTGGTCTCGCCAGAGACGGCCTTCAGATGATTAGTGCAGCAGCGTTGCTGATGATGTGGTGGGACCCGTACTTTTTGCTGAGTGTGAGTTTCCAGTTATCCTTTCTTGTAACCGCAGGTTTGATGATCTATATGCCACTGATAAACCGGTTGTTCAGCAGTTGGCCGAAATCTCTGGCTGCAACAGCATCCGTTACCGTAACCGCTCAGCTGATTTCGTTCCCAGTAACCATTCTCTACTTCAATCAGTTCTCATTACTCTCATTTGTGGCCAACTTTCTGCTGGTTTCTTTGATTAGCGCCATTGTATTACCTCTGGGGACGGTCGCCATGTTATTGTCGTTTATATGGGTTCCCTTGGCGAAACCCCTCGCATGGATCGCGATGCAACTGAATCAACTGACATTTGTAAGCGTGGAGTGGATGAACAGCCTGCCAGGTTTTGTATTGATCTGGGCAACACCGCCCTTGTTATGGATAGCTGCATATTATGCCGTGTTGTATGCCTTACTCTACTTGTTGCATCGTGGCAACGGTGAGCAGCGAGAAACAACGTTTGTTGAGGAAGAGACGGCTCCGCTTGTGAGGCGACAACCTTCATTTTCAATGGGGAATATGGGTATTCGCTCTTCGATGTCTACCATGGCACAGGATCAAGGTAAGAACCGTGTAGATGGAAAAGAAACTTCATTAACGACATTAGGAGCCAGCATTGCCTGGCCGGAGTATACAAGTGCATTTACCGCGCGAGGTGCAGGATATTATTCAAATGTACGAATGAGTAAAGCTCAGCAATGGTTGTGCGGGTTGCTGGCGCTCAGCTTTATTGCTGGATTATGGTGGGCATATCAGACTCCCAAGCCTGCTGGAACCGGCATCGTGCAGTTTTTGGATATTGGACAAGGGGACAGCACTTTGATTACAACCCCGGAAGGCAAACACATTCTGGTAGATGGCGGAGGAACGGTTAGTTTTGGGAACACCGAACAATCTTGGAAAACAAGGCGTGATCCGTATGAGGTGGGAGCCAAGGTCGTTGTTCCTCTATTGAAAAAGAGAGGTATCCATCAACTGGACGCTGTCATTGTAACGCATGCCGATCAGGATCATGCCGGAGGACTACAGGCTGTGCTGGAACAGATTCCGGTTAAACGTTTCATGTTTAATGGCACGACCAGCGGTAAAGAAAACTTTGATAAATTACTGGACACAGCCATGGAACGGAAAATTCCTCTGTACGCCATTCAACAGGGCATGTCCTATAAGGCTGATAAGCAGACGAGTTTACATTTTATAGCTCCGGATCTGGCACATATGGATGTAAATGCATCAGGCAATTTGCCTGTATCTGAACACCAGAATCATGATTCCGTTGTCTTTTTGCTGGAAATGGCGGGGGCTTCCATGTTGTTCACCGGAGATATGGATGCAGCAGCCGAGCAGGACCTGCTCTATATGATTCAGGATGGCTCATTGGCTGCCCAATTTGAACAGAAAGGTGCAGATCTTGGAGTTACAGAGGGAGTTGTACAAAGGGTACTTACACGCCCGTTGCAGGTTGATTCAAATGATGCTTCAGCGGCATCTGTCTCCATTGACGTTCTAAAGGTCGCTCATCATGGTAGTAAAACGTCGTCAACCAAAGCCTGGCTCCAATACTGGAATGCCAAAACCGCTTTGATATCTGCAGGAGTTAACAATACATATGGGCATCCCAATCCGGGAGTGATGGAACGTCTGGAGGCTACCGGGTCAGAGATTTATCGGACAGATCAGATGGGTGAGGTCCAGATGAGGGTGAAAGATGGGAAGATTGATATTCGGTACAGGTTGTTTGGAGTTGAGTGACGGCACGCGATCTATTTATCGGTGTGAAGATGAGTGAAGAAAACGCCGATTTAATACCAACTGGAAGGTTAAAAAGACAAGAGAACATACAACAATGTGGATAGTTTGAGCAGAAAAAGTATTGAAGTTACGTGTAAATATCGAGTAGGTGACCCCACCTATGCAGCCTAATAGAACATATGCGGCAATAGCAACGAGCAATTTCATATACGTATTATCTTTTTTTCTGTATAAAAGTAATCCATCCACCAATATGGAAAGTGGCGTAATTAAGAAAAGTAAAATAGCGAGGTTAATCAATAATCCAACCGCAAATTTAAACCCGAATGAATAATAGTAAGTATTCTCTAATCTTTCATCTATAGGGACATAGTGATATATCCCCATTGCAAGTGAAATGAGGACTGCAGTTAATACAGCTGCAACTATTTTTCCGCGCGGCCTATTGATTCTATGGGTTTTTGTCATTATGAGTATTAACCTCCATCTTGAATAACTATATTCAACAAATGATAGACTTAGGGAGTTAGTATATTTTAGCATACACAGGCTGAGAAAGAAGGAGTGAGGGACATTGAGAAAGTAGTACTTGGTTAACCCATAACAGAAAAAAGTCGTTCCCCTGCGAACGACTTCATTTTGAATTTCATGATAATAACACATTCTAATCGTTATGCGTTAGGCTGTCAGTTAGTATAGTTGACTAGGAGGAACTACTCTCACTCTCTTGCTTTTGAGATACTAATCGGCAAGCTAATTATAGTTGCGCTGAATAAGTTGAGTATGTGATCAATTTGATCCCAACTTTTATGCCAAATTATCATATTAAATGCAATGAATAACACACTACTGAGTAGAAAGAATCCCAGGAAGTATTTGAAAAATATTTTTAGATTCATCTAGTCTCCCGCATATCCATTTAGATGTTTGTTACGGTTGCACGCCCTATTTCGTTTGTAATATGTTTTCTATTTTAGATTATTAAATGCAATCATTTGTATTTGGTTTGTTGGAGTTATGTAAATGTATGGTTTTAGTTGCGGTTTTATTATTGTTAGGTGATTTTTGTTGCAGGATTATGGTTGTTTTTACCGAATAATAGTTAGGCCCGCCTTGAGGAAGGGCTAGAGATACCAAAGTGACCATATCAGATATCAAAATTGAGAAGATTAAATACGGTGATCGAAGTTACTCTATTATCTTCCGTAATGCAAAAGGAAAAACCGTTTCTGCCTACGCAGGAGGTGCACCTTCCAGTGTGACGGAGATGCTTGCCGATTCCAACCAATTCTTCTCTTCTGATCCGTATAAGAAATACAATTGGTCCAAGTCCACTTGGAATAAAATCATTGCTGGAGAAGTAGCTTTAGGAATGAACATAACTCAGGTGCGCCTTGCATGGGGAGATCCATCGAGCATTACGTATGAAACGAGTTCAAAAGGCAAAATCGAGGTTTGGGTGTATGCCAGCTCCGCAGGCATAAGAGCATTAGGGTTTCTCAATGGCAAACTGATGGCGATTTACTGATGAATATACCAATTAATCACTTCATTTGATTGCAGGTTACAGCACAGCACAAAAAAAGCCCGCTTTCCGTTACACTCCACGAGGGAGAATATCGGAAAACGGGCCATTTTTTCAAAATGTAGAAGAAATATAAGAACTATTCTACGCCATCCTTAAAGTGTTTGTTCCAGTGTTTATCGCCCTTGTGCAACAGATCTTCTACCGTTTTCTCAAGAGTCATCAACAGTTGTGCTCTCACATCAAGTACGGTTTCTCTGTACAAGCGTTCTTCCGTTCCAACGATTTTATCGCCGTATAATGCCTGTGCAGCTACGTACTTCCGATGTTCCTCAACCAGAGTATCAATGGACTCCAATGCATGTTCCACAAAGTGGGAAATACTTTGATATTCTTTGGGCATTTGTTCTTTTAAAGCTTGAATTTTCGCAAGAGCTGGCATGCTCATCACCTCGTGTTTATGAATGTAAATTTACAATACACTATTTTCATGAAAATTGCATTAAAAACAGCTTAAATTTGGACAAATTTCGACTTTTTTTATTTTAGGACCCAAAAAAGTGCTTATCTATAATGTATGCCATTGCATTTGAATTGAGTCGTGTAAGTAATGGAATCCCTTTTGGATACGTTTGGTGACTCGTTATGCAATTTCTGTTATTCTAAGAGAAGATTTCAGCGGCCCTAATACATACGCCGTTATTTTGTTATGGCAAATTAAAAAAATACTTAACTTTGCAACAATTTTATTGATGATCACGTCTGTAAGGTTGCAGGGAGAGGGGGATCCTTTGTGGTAGAGCCGGAACTCATCAGAGCCGCTCAATCGGGCGATCGCGACGCTCTAATTACCCTATTGCGGGAGATTGAACAACATGTCTATCGGACCGCATATTACATTCTAAATAATGAACAGGACGCTTTGGATGCTGCGCAGGAAGCGTTGATCCGAATTTACACCAAAATCAATTCATACGAAGAAAAGGCCCAATTCAAAACATGGGTACAACGCATCGTCACGAACATCTGTATTGATAAATTCAGAAGAACCAAGCCGTCTGTCTCCATTGACGAACATGACATGGTTTTTCAGGATAATCAGGATGTGGAGTACGAGGTCATGTCTACATATGTGGCCCAAGACATTCAGGATGCGATCAACAAGCTTCCCGAGCATCATCGTACCGTTATTGTTCTAAGATATTTGCAGGACTTATCCTACAATGAAATTGCGGATTGTCTCGATCTTCCGTTGAATACGGTGAAATCTTATTTATTTAGAGCCAGACAGCAATTACAGAATCTACTACAGGAATATCAGAAAGGTGGTGTGACAGGATGAAATGCGAAGAGGTGGTGGAATGGATGCACCGCTATCTGGATCATGATCTGGGCGAGGCGGAAACCGCGCAGATGCTACAGCATGTGGCGAAGTGTCCGGAGTGCGCCGAGAATTTTAATTTACTCAGAGCTCTTTCCAGAGAACTGGAAGAATTACCGCAAGTAAGCCCGAAATTTAGTCTGGTTGATGCGATTATGCCACAGCTTGATGCTATTGACGAAGCGCGGAAGGAACAAAGTAGCACCATACAGGAAATGAATCCTGTCCCCGCTGCATTTGAGAATCTACAACGTTCAAGTGAGCGGAAAACGAAGCAAAAATGGCTTAACTCGATGGCAGGACGTATGTCGGTGGGTGCAGCGGCTGCGGCAGTTGTATTGGGATTCGCCATCTGGGGATATCAGCCTGAACAGATTGAGAATGCCGATTCCATGTTGATGAGCTCTGGAGCTTCTCAAGAGAGCGGCAATGTGGATGAAAATCCATTAAGCAAGAATATTGAAAATTATGATCCTGCCACTTCGTCCCAACCAAGCAGCAACGATGTGTTTGTGGATCAATCGAATGTTTCACCAACTGAACCAGATAACCAAGGCGTAGAAACAATTCCTGAAGAGAACGGTGGAGATGAGGTGCAGGAGCCTGAAGTTCAGTCAGATCCGACACCTAAACAACCGGCTACTGAATCAACGCCTGCTCCGAATAAAGGACCGCAGGATAATTCGTCCAAAACTCCTTCGACCGATAATCAGAATAATCAGGTTCAGAACCAGGATTCTGAGCAGAGAATTCAGGGATCAGGAGATTCTCCTAAATCTTCTGCAGATGGGGAAGAGAATGGAGTAACAGAAACCGAAAATGGAGATGCGCAATCCTTCACTTCTCAGGATACAACACCTAATATGACTGAAGATGCTCCGGTTGAAGGTAACACTGTACCTAATTCCAGTACAGGTGCAGACGCTTCTGGCGGAAACAAAGGATTTGCAGCAGGACAGGATCAGGGAATGACTACAACGGCAGCACCAAAAGAATGGAAATCACCTGACGGCTCCTATGTAGTTATGCTTATTGGTGATCAAATCAGCATATACTCCAAACCTGTGAACGAACCGGATGTTCTGAATCTGGTTGAACAACGCAGCATAGAGGGGACACTGAAGTCAGCGAGTTGGTCGAAGGATGGTACCCTATTTAATTACGAAACGGACAAGGACGGAACAACAGCCAAGAACTCGTTTAATGTACCTGCTGTTTCAGGTGGAGCTCCTGCGAAATAATTAAAAATGGGGAGTGCGCTCCTCTAAACGAAAGAACAATTTCAGCATGACAAGCATATAGTGGAAGTAACAAAACGTCCTATCTCAGTTCAAACAACTGACGTCGTATGACCGCGCACCGGCTTTTTCTAGAACTGCTGGTGTCAGCGTTTATATAGATGTAGGACAGGGGACCTTCATCCATAACTGGATGTAAGGTCCCTTTGTTGTCTTGCGTTTTTTCTGGTAGGATAAGAGGGATAGGGAGGCGCCGTGAATGGATGTAAAAAGTGCAACAAAGGCAATACGTAATGGAGAAACGGCACCGATATATGTGCTGTATGGAACGGAGAAGTACCAGATACAGCAATTTACGGATATGTTAAAAGAACAGGTTATTGAAGAAGAACATCGTGATTTTGCGATTATTCCATATGATTTGTCTGAAACGGCTGTGGAGGTCGTTATTGAAGAAGCAGAGACCGTACCTTTTCTGGTTCCACGCAAATTAATTATTGTAAGGGACGCGAGCCTGTTCACTGCAGGTAAAGAATCCAAGATTGAACATCAGGTTGATCGTCTGCTTACATATATGGAGAATCCGGCAGATTATAGTACGATTGTTTTCCTGGCCCAGGGGGATAAGCTGGATGAGCGTAAGAAAATGGTAAAGGCTGTCAAGAAACAGGCAGTAGTTCTTGCTTTTGCTCCACTTAGTGGAGATGAGCTGTTGAGTTGGATAGTGAAACTTGCGAAGCAGCGGGATGTTTCCCTGGAGACCGGAGCGGCGGAAACGTTGATCAGCTACGCAGGAACAGGTCTTCAGACCCTGTCTGCTGAAGTAGACAAGTTATGTTTGTTTGCGGGTAATGGGGGGACAATCAAGCGTGCTGATATCGAGTCACTGGTTGCCCGTAGTACAGAGCAGAATGTATTCTCGCTGGTGGAAGAACTCGCTAATTTGCGACTGGAGAAAGCGTTGGCTCTTTTCTATGAGTTGCTGAAGCAGCGGGAAGAACCGATTAAAATTGCGGCATTAATCGCACGCCAGTTTCGGATCATGATCCAGGTGAAAGAGTTGGGCCAACAAAGTTACTCCCAGCAGCAGATTGCCAGTCAGCTTGGGCTGCATCCGTATGCTGTTAAGATTGCGGGTGAGCAAGCCCGTAAATTTCAGCCGGAACGTCTAAGAATGATTCTGAGTCACCTCAGCGAATTGGATTACCAGATGAAAACAGGAGCGGTGGATAAAGTGCTTGGTCTGGAGCTGTTCTTATTGAGACTTGGTGCGTGAATGAATACGTAAACGTAATAGATTACTAGTGTGAATAACAAACAAAGCGACCTTTGCTCCATGATGGTTAAATCATCGGAATAAAGGTCGCTTTTGTTTGTGTCTTATACTTATCGAATCAGATACTAAAAAATCCTGAAAGCCTATGCTGTTCAGGATTTTTCCATTGGATCGTATAAGTAACGCTTCTTACGCTTGTGCGGAAAGAGCGTTCAGTTTTTTCGCCAAGCGAGACTTTTTGCGTGCTGCAGCATTTTTATGAACCAGACCTTTAGTTACAGCCTTGTCCAGCTTTTTGGAAGCAGCTTGAATCGCAGCTTTTGCAGTATCAACTTCGTTACTTACCAGAGCAGCATCAGCAGCTTTAACAGCTGTACGGAGTGCAGACTTCTGGGAAGCGTTGAGTGCGCGGCGCTTGTCGCTCGTTTTTACGCGTTTAACAGCGGATTTGATGTTTGGCATTACATTCACCTCCTGTAAGGCATTTGCATGAATACAAACGTTTCACAACTTAAAATATTCTATCACGCTAGCATGTAAAATGCAACAGATATTCCTACGATGTTCGACATGCTGTATAAAGAAACTCTTTTTCCCACACAATATGCTCAAATGCGGTAAGGGAGGCAGGGACAGAATGACACTGGATTTGCAAAACTATACAGTTCGTACCGATTTGGCAATCGACTCCAAGGAAATGGCTCAAGGTGAACAGAAACAGACGATTCCCGGACTACGGGAAGATGTGGAGAAAAAAGAGGGTATTACGATTACACGTATTGATGTCCTGAATGATGAAGCAGCCAAAGCCATTGGACGGGTGAAAGGTCACTATGTCACCTTGGAAGTACCTTCACTACGGAATGGTGATACCGAGTTACAGGAGCGAGTTGCTGCCGAGTTCACACGTGAAATGGAAGATTTTATGGTTAAGGCCGGAATCAACAAAACATCCAAGGTCTTGATTGTTGGCCTGGGCAACTTAAATGTCACCCCGGATTCACTCGGACCACTTGTTGTGGAAAATCTGATGGTAACCCGTCAGTATTTCGAATTGGTGCCAGATCAGGTTGCGCCAGGGTATCGGGAAGTCAGCGCGATTGCTCCCGGCGTGTTAGGTACAACAGGCATTGAATCCAGTGACATCGTACAGGGGATTGTAGACCGGACGAAGCCAGATGCGATTATTGCGATTGATGCGCTGGCCTCCCGTTCCTTGGAACGTGTAAATACAACGATTCAGGTCGCGGACATTGGTATTCACCCGGGTTCCGGTATTGGAAACAAACGGCGTGGCCTGACTCGTGAGATATTAGGTGTGCCTTGCATCGCCATCGGAGTACCAACCGTATGTTATGCGTCCACCATTGTGAATAATGTTATTGAGATGATGCGCTCACACTTTCGCCAGGAAACGGATCAGACCAAACAGATCATGGGTATGCTGGACGACATCGGTGAACAAGATCGCTTGAGTCTGGTGAAAGAGGTACTGGAGCCACTGGGTCATGACCTCATTGTTACCCCAAAGGAAATCGATGAGTTTATTGAGGGAATTGCCAATGTTATCGCTTCAGGACTTAACGCCGCGCTCCATGATGCCGTGAATCCAGATAACGTAGCCGCTTATACACATTAAAACTTAAAACTGCTGAGAAGAAGGTCCGAATCTATCGGACTTTCTTTTTTTTTTGTTTCTGGAATCTTTCATTTTCCTGTTCTATCAAATTGGGCCGGCTCATAGAGTTGAAGTATAAGAGTTGTCCAGCAGGGAAGGAGACAGCAGAATGAACAAGATATTGGCCTGGAATATTGGGAAATGGAGAAAAAGATGTCTGCACGTGCTGGCCATGGGCCGTACGTTGTTGTTGCTTATGATCATATCTGCCTTGTTTTTTGTCGTACTGGGTCTGGGGGGCATGGCAGAGAAACGCTTGAATAATTCACCCGTTTCTTCCATGAAAGGATTTGCAAGTGCCGTATCAAGCCGCTTTTTCGTCGATATGCTCGGTATGGAGATGCCTCATCTCACCCAGAAGGAACAGACCTCTGCCATATCCGGTGAGAATCTCACCTCTTTTGTTTTCCAATTACTAACGAATGTAAATCCACAAGATCCGAAGAGCCTGATTGCGAGAGAAATGCCGGGCATGGGTTCCAACCAACCTGTTCTGCTCCGTCCTGGATCTGGTAACGAAAAAGCCGAGGCTCCCGAAGATTATCAGCCCGGACCCGGTCTTACGGATACTGCTTCCGCAGGTGGAGGAAAACCCGGTAGTGAGCTGCATGTTCCACCAGGCCAGGACAATACGGATCCACCTGAGTCGACTGAGCCTGGAGATGGAGAAGGTAAAGAAGATCCCCCAGCGAAGAATGGCGAAAAAGACAATTCAGGCTCACCGACAACAGGCAAAAAGTCAATTCTTATCTATCATTCCCATCCACGGGAAGGCTATAATCCACTGCTTGGTACGAAAAGTGATAATCCATCATCAGGCAAATCAACAGGTAATGTGTTTCAAGTGGGAACCTACCTCTCAGACAGTCTGGAGAAGCTGGGAATCGGCGTAGAACACGCCAAGGATGATTACCCCACCAAAGTAAAGGACTATAACTGGAACTATTCCTATAAATACTCCCGTCAAACAGTAAAAGCGGCACTCGCCCAAAATGATGATCTGACGTATCTCATAGACATTCATCGCGATTCACAGCGTCATGGCAAAACAACAACAACTATTAATGACTTGGGCTACGCCAAAGTATATTTCATTATTGGACATGAAAATCCAAATTGGCGGCAGAATGAAGCCTTTGCAGCGAAAATTCATAAGAAACTGGAAGCCAAGTATCCTGGGGTATCCCGTGGTGTGTGGGGCAAGGATGGCGGAGGAGCCAACAATGGAGAGTATAACCAAACCCTTTCACCTAACAGCATTTTGATTGAGATTGGTGGTATCGACAATACAGGAGCTGAGCTCCAACGGACATCAAAGATTCTCGCAGACATGATTTCTCAAGTGTATTGGGAAGATCAGAAGGTGGACAAAGCCAGTGTGGAAACCTCGTCGCAGGGTGGGTAGAAACCATATATGTTAGAAGGAAAAATAGTAGAGAGTGACAGGAGGCAATGCACATGTCCAGATTCGGTAAAAGACTGTTATCCATCGCTGTATTAATGTTGCTGGGTGTTCTGTTTGGAATGCAGCTGGCTGGCAGCAACTTTCATATGGGCAATCCCTCAGGAGGCACGTCAACCGTTGTGACAACTGAGCCAACTTCATCGGTGACCGAATCTGTTCCGACTGCTCCTGTCCAAAAGGAAATTAAAGAACCACCATTTGTACCTGTTCAGTCACCAAGCCAAGTGCTTGGGGCAGATCAAAATAAGGCTCCGGTTGATGTGTTGGCAGACAAAACGGCTGGACTATTGCAAAATCTCTCACACAGTGGAATCAAGTGGGTGGTCTCTCTTTTTAGCGGCGTCGCTGAATAAAATACCATAATTTTAAGGTACAATATAACCTCCGGGAGTGCATGATGACACTTTATTATAAAGTTGAGACATCACGGGATTGATGCACTGTGCTTCAACTGTTATAATGAAGTGATTGACACTAGGCTGTTTCTGGGGGTAAGGAATGACTGACATTCGGGCAAGACAACGTAAAATTCGTAACTTTTCTATTATTGCACATATAGATCACGGCAAATCAACACTTGCGGACCGGATCTTGGAGCACACAGGTGCGCTCACTTCACGTGAAATGCAGGAACAAGTTCTGGATAAGATGGACCTTGAACGTGAACGTGGAATAACAATCAAGCTACAAGCAGTAGCCTTGACTTACAAAGCGGATGATGGTGAAGAGTATTTATTGAATCTGATTGATACACCGGGACACGTAGACTTCACGTATGAAGTATCACGCAGTCTTGCTGCATGTGAAGGTGCTCTGCTGGTTGTGGATGCGGCTCAGGGAATTGAAGCCCAAACACTTGCCAACGTGTATCTGGCATTGGATAACAACCTTGAGATTTTACCGGTTATCAACAAAATTGACCTTCCGAGCGCAGATCCTGAACGGGTGAAGCAGGAAGTGGAAGATGTTATTGGTTTGGACACAAGTAATGCGGTTTTGGCTTCGGCCAAATCAGGAATCGGAATCAAAGAAATTTTGGAGCAAGTGGTGAAAAGTGTTCCGGCACCGACTGGTGATCCTGAGCAGCCTTTGAAAGCGCTGATTTTTGACTCGCACTATGACCCGTACAAAGGTGTAATCGTATATGTGCGTGTTGTTGACGGCAAAATCAAATCCGGTTCCAAAATCAAAATGATGGCAACAGGTAAATCATTTGAAGTCATTGAAGTTGGAGCGTTCAAACCTCGTATGACCATCGTGGACGAGCTGAACGTCGGGGATGTTGGATTTATCGTTGCAGGTATCCGGCATGTTGGCGATACACAAGTCGGGGATACGGTAACGGATGCCAAAAATCCAACACCGGAACCTTTGCCGGGTTATCGTAAAATTAACCCAATGGTGTATTGTGGTCTCTATCCGATCGAAACATCGGACTATGTTGATCTGCGTGAAGCGTTGGAGAAATTGCAGTTGAACGATGCGTCTCTGAGCTTTGAACCGGAGACATCCAGTGCACTCGGTTTTGGATTCCGTTGCGGATTCCTTGGACTGCTTCACATGGACGTTATCCAGGAGCGGATCGAGCGGGAGTTTAACATTCCGTTGATCACAACGGCACCAAGTGTAATCTATCACGTCACCTTAACCAATGGTGAAGTGATGAAAATCGACAACCCATCCAACTATCCTGAGGTGGGCCGGATTGATTACGTCGAGGAACCATACGTCAAGGCAGATATTATCGTACCGAATGATTATGTAGGTACCATTATGGAGCTGTGTCAGACAAAACGCGGTGAATATGTAAATATGGAATATCTGGACACAACCCGGGTTACCATTACCTATGAGATTCCGCTGTCCGAGATTGTATATGACTTCTTCGACCAGTTGAAATCCGGTACCAAAGGATATGCATCCCTGGATTATGAGTTGTCCGGTTACCGTCAGTCCAATCTGGCGAAAATGGATATTGTACTCAATGGCGAACAGGTGGATGCTCTGTCCTTCATCGTTCACCGTGACCGTGCCTATAACCGCGGACGCATTGTCTGTGAGAAACTGCGCGAGCTGATTCCACGGCAAATGTTCGAGGTGCCAATCCAGGCATCTGTAGGTACCAAAGTCGTTGCTCGTGAAACGGTAAAAGCAATGCGTAAAAACGTACTTGCCAAGTGTTATGGTGGTGACATCTCGCGGAAACGGAAACTGCTTGAGAAGCAGAAGGAAGGTAAGAAGCGGATGAAGCAGGTTGGTAACGTTGAGGTGCCACAAGAGGCATTCATGGCGGTACTGAAAATTGATGATTAAACAATCTATTTTGAGGTACAACACAGAATGTGTGTATTCAAATTAGATTAAGGAGAATTCAATTTCGGGTACATCACATAATGTGTGTATCGAAATTGAATTGTAGGACGTTTGCTTGCAAACGTGGGTACAACACAGAATATTAAATAACTAAGCTGAAAGGGAAGCCGGATGGCTTTCCTTTTTTCAAATAGAGGGGGACTTGCCATGACATTGGCAGCACACAGCCGGAAGACAGGTGCGCCCCAAGCGGTGTATCTTCACATTCCCTTTTGTACGAATAAATGTTTTTATTGCGACTTTAACTCCTACGTTCTGAAAGATCAGCCCGTGATGCAATATCTAGAAGCGCTGGAACGGGAGATGGAACATACAGTTAAGGCCAATCCACCGGGTGAGATCAAGACCATATTTGTAGGTGGGGGTACGCCAACAGCTCTGAAACCGGATGAGATGGCGGTATTTCTTCGTTCCGTGAAGACGTATTTCCCAAATTGGGCGGACGATATTGAATTCTCGATGGAAGCCAACCCGGGAACAACGGATGCGGAGAAACTCGCTGCGATGAAAGAAGGCGGCGTCAACCGTGTCAGCTTTGGCGTGCAGGCGTTTCAGAATGATCTGCTGACTGGTATTGGCCGTATTCATAATACGGATGATGTATATCGCAGTTTGGAGAATGCTCGTAAAGCAGGCTTGAATAACCTGTCCATTGACCTGATGTTTGGGTTGCCGAACCAGACCGTAGAGATGTTGAATGAGAGTATCGACAAAGCGCTGGAACTGGATCTGCCGCATTACTCCATCTACAGCCTGAAAGTGGAAGAGAATACACTTTTCCATACACTGTATCAAAAGAACCAGTTACCACTTCCTCATGAAGATGATGAGTTGGAGATGTATCTTCTATTAATGAGACGTATGAAAGAAGCAGGTTATGGACAATACGAGATCAGTAACTTTGCCAAGCCGGGCTTTGAGAGTCGTCACAATATTACCTACTGGCGTAATGAGGACTACTATGGTCTGGGTGCAGGTGCACATGGATATGTGGGCCGCGAACGGCATATGAATATTAAAGGTATAAATCCTTATGTTGAAGCTTCACGAGCAGGGCTGCCTCGTCTGGATCATTTTGAGATTGCTCGCCCGGAAGCCATGGAAGATTATCTGATGGTTGGACTGCGAATGTTGGAGGGAGCTTCGGCCTCACGCTTTAGCGAACAGTTCGGAGAGTCCATGGAAGAAGTGTTTGCGAAGCCTTTGGGCAAAATGTTGAACGCAGGGTTGCTTGAGCGGACGGCAGACGGCTTCCGACTGAGCGAGCAGGGCATCCTGTTCGGAAATGACGTTTTTGCGGAGTTTATCGGGTCCATATCGCTGAATTCATAGCTTGAAATTCTATACGCTCTGTTGTATATTTATTCATATTGATTTTACAGAGCGTGTTAATTTAACAACTACGAAGTCAGCTTTCCTCTGGAAAGCTTGGTAATAGGAGGAGAGCAGGATGTCGGTAATATGCAGAAAAGCCGTGCCGGAAGATGTTGAACCACTGTATGAAATGATTAAGGGCTATGCAGAGCGTGGGATCATGCTTCCGCGATCACGGGAAATACTGCACCGACAGCTGGAGCACTTTGTTGTAGCCGAAGTTGATGGTGAAGTGGTGGGTTGCGGATCGCTTTGTCGTCTGGGGAACGATTTGGTGGAAGTCAGATCACTCGGTATCTCGGAAGGGCACAAAGGGCTCGGTATTGGCTCCCGATTGCTGGACCGACTGGTAGAAGAAGCGGAGAAACAACAGATTCCTAAGGTTATGGCGTTGACATATGAAGTATCCTTCTTCCTCAAAAATGGCTTTGCCGTAGTGGAAAAAGAGATTTTCCCTGAGAAAGTATGGACCGACTGTGTTCATTGCAGCAAGCAGGATTGTTGTGATGAGATCGCTGTATTAAAAGAGCTTAACGTTTCAGCCTAACAACTAAATGGACTGCATGGATCGAGCCGAGTCAGCCTCTGCCCTACATGCAGTCCTTTTTTACTTCAAAGTATGTTCAATAAAGTTGTTAGGACTTGTCGACATTGGTCTATACTATAAATAGATGAGCCCACTCATCAAACTCACTTGACAATGTTCACGTCAGTTTGGTATTTTTGTATTACCGCTTAGCACTCATCTAACTGGAGTGCTAACGACATGGGACAGTACAGTCAGAAGGAGGGAATACTCACCATGTTAACTGAGCGTCAACGAATGATTCTGAACGCTATAGTGGATGACTATATCCGTTCAGCTGAGCCCGTAGGGTCCCGGAGCATTTCCAAAAGGGGAGATGTTGGATATAGTCCGGCGACGATCCGTAATGAAATGGCGGACCTTGAAGATATGGGTTTCCTGGAACAGCCGCATACATCGGCAGGACGCATTCCTTCTCATAAAGGCTATCGATATTACGTCGATCATTTGGTTCCCTGGAATCAGGTGGAGCCTCAGGAATTGGACGATCTGAAGTCGTTCTTCGCCGAAAAGCTCAATGTCATGGAACAAGTTATTCAACATGCATCCAATATTTTGTCACATATGACGAATTATACTTCGATCCTGCTTGGACCGGAAGTATTCCATACGTCCCTTCGTCACTTCCAATTGCTTCCGCTGAACGAAAGTGAAGCTGTGGCAATCATTGTGACCAATACCGGTCAGGTGGAGAACAAGACGGTCCAGATTCCTCCAGAAATCTCGGTAGCCGAGATGGAGAAAGTGGTTCGACTGTTGAACACCAAGCTGGTTGGTGTGCCAATTTACAAATTGAAATCCCGTCTCTATACTGAACTTGGGCAAGAGATGGAACGGCATATTACACGTTACGAGGAAGTTATGCAGGTGCTGAACAGTGCCTTTGACAACGAACATGATAATCGTCTGTTCCTCAGTGGTGCCACCAATATGTTGACTCAACCGGAGTTTAAAGATATCGAAAAGGTAAAAGATATTCTTGACCTGCTGGAAGAGACACCAACACTCATGAAATTGATGATGCCCGTGCCGGGTGGATCTGGTATTCAAGTGCGAATCGGCACTGAGAATGATCATGAAGCCTTTGCCAACTGCAGCCTGATTACAGCCTCCTATTCCTTGGACGGTGAGGCTTTGGGTTCGATCGGTATTCTAGGACCCACGCGGATGGATTATGCACGTGTCATTCATATTCTAAATACACTATCCCGTGACTTGACGGCGATGCTAACACATCGTTTCAAATAAGATTCGGGAATGAACCATTTCATTCGTATAAGGAGGTGAACATCTTGAAAGAGGAGCAATCATTTACAGAAGAACAAGAGGTAACAGCAACTGAGCAGGAGCCTATTAATGAAGCTGGCGCTGCAGAAGCACAAGCTGAAGAGATGGCTGATCAGGAGCAGGATGAGCTTGCACGTCTGAAGGCAGAAGCTGAGGAGCAACAGCAGCGTTATGTCCGTGCACAGGCTGATTTTGATAACTTCCGTCGTCGTACTCAGAAGGAAAAAGAAGAATTGGCTAAATACGCTTCGATGAAGCTGGTCACCGAACTGGTACCGGTTATTGATAACTTCGAGCGCGCCATGGCTACTGTACCGGAAGGAGCAGAGGTCGAATCTTTCTCCAAGGGCATCCAAATGATTTTCCGTCAATTGGAAACCGTAATGAATAACGAAGGCCTGACGGCAATGGAATCGGTAGGACAACCGTTCAATCCTGAATTCCACCAAGCAATTATGCAAGTGGAGAGCGACGAGTACGAAGAAGGTATCGTTGTTGAGGAAGTCCAAAAAGGCTACATGCTGAAAGATAAAGTGCTTCGTCCAGCTATGGTTAAAGTCAGCTCATAATTCCTTATAGGAAGGAATGAGTCGGCTCCATAGTTGAACAATGTGGGCGAAGTTTAATATAAAGGTTTGTACACATAGAGCACGATTAGCAACATGAACATCTAAATAAGGGTCAGATCAGACCCATTCATTTTAATTTGTTGAGGGAGGAAATTTTCGGATGAGCAAAGTAATTGGTATTGACTTAGGAACAACAAACTCATGCGTAGCAGTAATGGAAGGCGGCGAGGCTGTCGTAATTCCAAATCCGGAGGGCGCACGTACAACTCCATCCGTAGTTGGTTTCAAAAAAGATGGAGAGCGCGTTGTTGGTGAAACTGCAAAACGTCAAGCGATCACCAATCCGGATCGTACCATCATGTCGATCAAACGTCACATGGGTACTTCCCACAAGGAAACAATTGATGGCAAAGACTACTCTGCACAAGAGATCTCTGCAATCATCCTGCAAAAATTGAAAACTGATGCTGAAGCTTATCTGGGTCAAACGGTAACTCAAGCTGTTATCACTGTACCAGCTTACTTCAATGACAGTCAGCGTCAAGCGACTAAAGATGCGGGTAAAATTGCAGGTTTGGAAGTTCTGCGTATCGTCAACGAGCCTACAGCAGCAGCTTTGGCATACGGTATGGAGAAATCCGAAGACCAAACGATTCTCGTATATGACCTGGGTGGCGGTACGTTCGACGTATCCATTCTTGAACTGGGTGACGGCTTCTTCGAAGTTAAAGCAACTAGCGGGGACAATAAATTGGGCGGGGATGACTTCGACCAAGTAATCATTGATTATCTCGTAAGTGAATTCAAAAAAGATCAAGGCATTGACTTGAGTAAAGATAAAGCAGCTGTTCAACGTTTGAAAGATGCAGCGGAAAAAGCGAAAAAAGAACTTTCCGGTGTATTGACTACAACAATCTCCTTGCCGTTCATCACGGTTGCTGATGGCGTTCCACAGCATTTGGAGTTGAACCTGAGCCGTGCGAAATTTGAAGAAATCTCTGCAGGTCTGGTTGAGCGTACGCTTGAACCAACTCGTCGTGCATTGAGTGATGCGGGTATGACAGCTAACGATATCGACAAGATCGTATTGGTTGGTGGTTCCACACGTATTCCTGCAGTACAAGAAGCAATCAAAAAACTGACGGGTAAAGATCCACACAAAGGCGTTAACCCCGATGAAGTTGTAGCTTTGGGTGCTGCTGTACAAGCGGGCGTACTGACAGGTGATGTGAAAGACGTTGTATTGCTTGACGTAACTCCATTGTCCCTGGGTATCGAAACTGCGGGTGGCGTATTCACAAAAATGATCGAGCGTAACACAACGATCCCTACAAGCAAATCTCAAGTATTCTCCACATATGCAGACAATCAACCAAGCGTTGAGATTCATGTTCTGCAAGGTGAGCGTGAGATGGCAGCAGGTAACAAATCGCTTGGACGTTTCATGTTGGGTGATATTCCACCAGCTCCACGTGGCGTTCCACAGATCGAAGTTAGCTTCGATATTGATGCCAACGGTATCGTTAACGTATCTGCAACAGATAAAGGTACTAACAAAACTCAAAAAATCACAATCACTTCTTCCAGCGGTTTGAGCGATGCTGAAGTTGAGCAAATGATGAAAGATGCTGAGTTGCACGCTGAAGAAGATAAAAAACGTAGAGAACTCGTTGAAGCGAAAAACAGTGCAGATCAATTGATCTACTCTGTTGACAAAACGATCAAAGATCTTGGCGAAAAAGCAGATGCTGGCGAAGTTGAAAAAGCAAATGCTGCCAAAGAAAAATTGCAAGGCGTTCTGGCTTCCGACAACCTGGAAGACATTAAAGCAGCTACAGAAGAGCTGACAGAGATCGTTCAACAACTGTCCGTGAAACTGTATGAGCAAGCTCAGGCGCAAGAGCAAGAAGCACAAGGTGCTGAAGAGCAACAAGGTTCCGCTAAACGTGATAACGTCGTAGACGCTGATTACGAAGTTGTGGATGAAGATAAAAAACAAAACTAATTCGTAGTTCTACGCGAATTAAACATCGGTGACGTTCGAATTAGAGGGAAAGTCATAGCCGGGGCTCCCGCGCTTTGGCTTTCCTTTTGTCACGATGTGCGATAAGGTGAATGATATGGGGGTGGAAGAGTGGCTGAAAAGCGTGATTATTATGAGGTGCTTGGCGTTAGTAAAACGGCTAACGACGATGAGATTAAAAAGGCTTACCGTAAGCTTGCCCGTCAGTATCACCCTGACGTAAACAAGGCTGCTGATGCGGAAGCTAAATTTAAAGAAGTTAAAGAAGCTTACGACGTAGTGAGTGACGGTCAGAAGCGTGCACAATATGATCAATATGGTCATGTCGATCCGAATCAAGGTGGATTCGGTGGTGGCGGTGATTTTGGCGGCGGCGGATTTGGCGACATCTTCGACATGTTCTTTGGCGGCGGTGGCGGTGGACGACGTGATCCAAATGCTCCGCAACGGGGGAATGATCTGCAGTACACGATGACGATTGAGTTCAAGGAAGCTGTATTCGGTAAAGAAACGGATATTACGATTCCGCGTACCGAAGGCTGTGATACCTGTCATGGCTCAGGTGCCAAACCTGGAACGAAACCGGAAACCTGCTCGGTCTGCCAAGGTAGCGGTCAGCAGGAAGTCGTGCAAAATACACCGTTTGGTCGTATGGTTAATCGTCGTGCATGTTCGAACTGTAGCGGTTCGGGCCAAATTATCAAAGAAAAATGTACAACGTGTAGTGGTAGCGGTAAAGTCCGCAAGCAACGCAAAATCCATGTCCGCATTCCAGCGGGTGTAGATGATGGTGCGCAACTGCGTATGACAGGTGAGGGCGAGGGCGGCCTGCGTGGCGGACCAGCGGGGGATCTGTATATTGTCATTCGCGTGAAATCACATGATTTCTTCGAGCGTGAAGGTGACGATATTTATTGCGAAATTCCACTTACCTTTGCTCAGGCAGCTCTGGGAGATGAAGTTGAAATCCCGACGCTGACCGAGAAAGTGAAATTGAAAGTACCAGCTGGTACACAAACGGGAACGTATTTCCGACTCAAAGGCAAAGGCGTACCACGCCTGCGCGGTATGGGGCAAGGAGATCAACATGTGAAAGTGGTTGTGGTTACACCTAGTAAGCTGAATGACGAGCAGAAAGATCTGCTTCGCCAAATTGCTGCGCTGGATGGAGAGCAAACACATGAGCATGAACAATCTTTCTTTGACAGAGTGAAACGCGCCTTCCGCGGCGACTGAGAATAAATAAAGCAAGCCCAAAAGGACACCACAGCGGTTTTTACCGTAGGGTGTCCTTTTTTTGTACGCCTTTTTTGTGTTTCAGTGATTTTGGCAAAATTCATGGATCTATGCTACAAAGAACGACAGTAATTTGTGGGAGCATTTCGGTATATTCTGAGCGAACTTGCGGAAAGATAGCATGGCGAGAATGATATGCATAGCTGATATGCGAGAAATTAGGGAAGCAGGTGAAGCGGATGACCGAGAAAAATATTTTGGCGTACTTTCACAGCCCGGAGCAGGCTCAAGGGGCAGCCAAAAAACTGGAGGCATTGCGAGTGGAGGACCTGTCAATTAATCGATTCAGCCGTTATGCGGGTGTAGGACCAAGTGGGGCTTCCTACAAGCCGGGCGTTTCCGGTAGTTTTTCATCATGGGTGCCCGATTCGATGCAAACAAATGCCAGTGCTGGAATCATGGCGGCGGCGGACCCTTCTGCAAGCGGCATGAGTGATGGTGGACAGGGTGGCCCTACAGGAAGAGATGTATTACTAACGGTCATCGTAGATGAATCGGTACATCACCGCGCTATGTCTATTATCGAACAAGCCGGTGGAATGATCTAGTTTTAAGAAATATATATAAGATGGACAGATAATTACACTTTAACGGAGAGTGTAGAACCAATCTGAAGAAGCGAAGCGTGCGCCTTTATCCCCGGATTTCTCCCTTTAAGGAGGGAGTTTAAGAAATCTGGGGATAACAGCGATCGGAGGATGGGACTACAATCGGAGTCTTACAGGTGTAACAAATATTAGTTCATTTTAATTTGAAGGAGGAGCATTACAATGGCAGAACATGAACGTCCAGGCAAGATTTTAACGAAAACGGAAAAGATGAAACGTATGCAATCCGCAAAAAATGAGGACGTGGAATTCAGCGCTGAAGCTGCGGATCATGAAGATGTTGAAGCACTACGCCGCAGTGAAGCGGCTGATCGACGACAGGGACGGGAGCTTAATGACTGAAGATCGCTCGGCAGTGACCCTCGAAGCTGTTTTTACAAGCTGGACTGAGGCCGAGTCTGCACGCAGAGCCCTCGAATTGTTGCACCCGAACCAATTGAGTATTGAGAGCCTTGGCAATGAAGCGTCTGCATTGGACTCAAACGATGTTAAGAGCTTCGATAATTCTCCTACGGCCGTTGTCGGAGGGTTTAGTGGCGAACTGAATGTACTTGCCCTGATTAGTGATGAAACGGAAATGTTGTCCAATGGTCAGGTGTATGATTCACCCAAAGAGGACTCGGCAAACAGGCTGAAACAAGAAATTTTGCTGACCGTGTCCGTATCCAACGATTCGCTCCCGCAAGCTGCAGAGATGATCACACAGAATGGTGGGCGTTTTTGCTAAGTGAGATTCGAATTATACAAAATGCTGAAGTAAATGAAACAGATATGTATGAATAGATGACAGGATATTCGAGCAGTCAGGCTGCGGATATCCTGTTTTGTTTTTCTTTTACTGGTGCGGCTTTGTGCTCCGGCTAGCTTGTGTAGTACAATAGTTGGGATGTTTGAAAAATGAGGAGGAAAAACCAAGTATGTTATGGCATGAACTAACAATACATACCACAGAAGAAGCTGTGGAGATGATTTCGAATTTTTTACATGAAGCGGGTGCTGGAGGGGTTTCGATTGAAGAGTCCGGTACTTTAAATAAAAAACGGGACACAACATATGGGGAGTTATACGACGTTCCTTTGAATGATATTCCGGAAGGCTTTGCGGTCATCAAAGGGTACTTCTCCGAAGGTACCGATATGGTTGCATTGCAGTCCGAAGTTAATCCGAGAATTGAGGAACTCCCCGAATTCGGAATTGATACAGGTGAAGTTCGTTATGAGACGCGTACAGTGGATGAAAATGACTGGGCAACAGCCTGGAAGCAATATTTCAAGCCGGTACGTGTATCGGAACGTCTGACGATTAAACCAACGTGGGAAGAGTATACACCAGAAAGTCCGGATGAGAAAATTATTGAGCTTGATCCAGGCATGGCCTTTGGTACAGGAACACATCCAACGACCTCCCTCTGCTTGCGCACACTGGAAACGGTTATTCAGGGCGGCGAGGAAGTCATTGACGTAGGTACAGGTTCTGGTATTTTGGCTATAGGAGCAATAAAACTTGGAGCAAAACATGTACTGGCGCTCGATCTTGATCCAGTTGCGGTAATCAGTGCCAGAGAGAATGTGGAACTGAATGGGCTGGAGCAACAAATTACGGTTAAAGAGAGTGATCTGTTGTCCGTCCTCGGGAGTCAGGACCCTGCGCTAGGTGTGCAACTGCCAGTTAAGGTTGTCGTGGCGAACATTCTGGCTGAGATCATTTTGTTGTTCGTAGACGATGTCTATCATGCGCTTGAGTCTGGTGGTACCTATATTGTATCCGGCATTTGGAAGAACAAAGAGCAGGTTGTACATGATGCGCTGGTATCCTCCGGGTTTGAAGTGAGTGCGATCCACCGTGATGAGGATTGGCTGGCGTTTGTAGCCAGAAAGGGGTAACGTATGGACTTTTGGAATTCGTTCTTTCGTTATCCGATCGATCAGCTTCCGTTTTTCCTGCTGACCATCCTGATCGCATTTACGGTGCATGAATTCTCGCATGCGTATTTTGCCAACAAATTCGGTGATCCGACAGCCAAGCTGTTGGGTCGGGTCACGCTGAATCCGGTTGTACACTTTGACTTGTTTGGTGTGCTGCTGCTCATTATTGCCGGCTTTGGTTGGGCACGTCCAGTTCCGGTTAATCGGGCTAACTTCGACAAACCTAGATTGATGGGCATCATCGTATCCGCAGCAGGGCCTCTGAGCAATCTGTTGCTGGCGATCATCGGTACAATCATCTATGCTTCACTGGTTGGTTCGGGAGCGCTCGGCGGCATCGATAATGAGCGGTTGCTGACAGCCATCACAACGTTCTTTGCTATCTTTAACTTAACCAACTTTTTCCTGTTCCTGTTTAACTTGATTCCGTTGCCCCCGCTGGATGGTTATCGAATTCTGGAAGATGTAGTGCCACCTTCAATCAGCCGCAAGCTGCAAGGTGTGGAGCAATGGTCCATTTTTATCTTCCTGTTGATTCTTGTTATACCTCCGTTGCAAAATGTGACGATTCAACCTTTGTATGAGTTTGCGCAAACGATGTATGTGGATCTGGCAAAGCTGGTTATTGAATTATATCGCTAAAAGCACTTCGTGTTTTGGGCTGATATACTGGTCAGAAACACGTAAAAGTTGTATGATCATCTGTGGCGATTGGATTCACGCTTGTCATTAGGCGGGGTGAATTCCAGTCATAACAGGACAGAATGGGTGGATTGACTAATGCAGCGATATTTTGTATCTGCAGAACAGTTTAATGAACACGCTGTGATCATCACAGGTGATGATGCACGCCATATCGGCAAGGTTATGCGTGGTAAACCTGGAGATAAACTGATTGTCAGTGACGGAAACTCCAGAGAAGCACTCGTGGAAATTGAGACCATTGAAGTTGGCCAAGTTACTGCAAATATTGTAGAGTCTTTGGCTATGGACCGTGAAGCACGGATTCGTGTAACCGTGGCACAGAGTTTGCCCAAGGGCGACAAGATGGAAACAGTCATCCAGAGGTGTACTGAGATTGGGGCGGTATCATTTGTACCCTTCCTATCAGAGCGTACGATTGTGCAATATGATGCCAAGAAAGAAGGCAAACGGTTGGAGCGGTGGCGGAAAATTGCCAAGGAAGCTGCAGAACAGAGTCACCGGAATCGTATTCCATCCGTTGAGCAGCCGCTTTCCTGGAAAGGGCTGTTATCTTCTTTTGAGGGCTATAGCCTGGTATGTTATTGTTATGAGAAAGAAAATGGTAAACAGCTGAGAGATGCACTGAAGCCGTTTATAGAGAAGCTTGCACCTGATGCAAGTGCAGAAGTTTTGATCGTGGTTGGACCGGAAGGTGGATTTTCTGAGAAGGAGACGGCAGAGGCTGATCAGGCAGGTGCTGTATCTGTTGGACTGGGCAAACGCATTTTGCGTGCTGAGACAGCTGGAATGGCAGCACTAACTTGCGTGCTATATGAATCCGGAGAAATGGGAGGAATGTAATTATGCCATCCGTGGCGTTTTACACCTTAGGCTGCAAAGTTAATTTCTATGATACAGAGGCGATTTGGCAATTGTTCAAAAATGAAGGTTACGATCAAGTGGACTTTGATGAACAGACAGCGGATGTATACTTGATTAATACTTGTACAGTAACCAATACCGGCGACAAAAAGAGCCGTCAAATTATTCGGCGTGCCATTCGGCGCAACCCGGAGGCGATTGTGGCCGTTACAGGCTGCTACGCGCAGACTTCTCCGGCAGAGATTCTGGACATCCCAGGGGTGGATCTGGTTATCGGTACACAGGACCGTGACAAGATTTTGCCATATGTTAATGAAATTCAGGAGTCCCGTCAACCGGTTAATGCGGTGCGTAATATTATGAAAACCCGTGTGTTTGAAGAGATGGATGTACCTGATTTTGCTGATCGTACCCGAGCATTCCTGAAAATTCAGGATGGATGCAATAACTTTTGCACATTCTGCATCATTCCGTGGTCTCGTGGTCTCTCACGCAGCCGTGAGGCGAATAGCATTATTCAACAGGCGCATCAGCTCGTACACGCCGGATACAAGGAGATTGTTCTGACCGGTATTCATACAGGTGGGTATGGTGATGACATGGAGAATTATGATCTCACCGATCTGCTGTGGGACCTGGACAAGGTAGAGGGGCTGGAGCGTATTCGAATCAGCTCGATTGAAGCCAGTCAGATTGACGACCGTATGCTCGACGTGATCAAACGTTCGGACAAACTCGTTCGCCACTTCCATATTCCGCTGCAAGCGGGTGATGATACGGTATTGAAACGCATGCGCCGCAAATATACGACAGAAGAGTTTTACAACAAGATGCTTCGCATTCGGGAAGCAATGCCGGATGTAGCGATTACAACAGACATTATTGTTGGATTTCCAGGTGAGACGGATGAGATGTACCGTAATGGCTATGAGTTGATGCGGAAGATCGGTTTTTCCGAAATGCACGTATTCCCTTATTCCAAGCGTACGGGTACACCAGCAGCACGGATGGAAGATCAGGTGGACGAAGAGGTCAAAAATGCACGTGTGCATGAACTGATTGACTTGTCTGAGCAGATGCAACTGGAGTACGCTGGGCAGTTTGTCGGACAGGTACTGGATGTTATTCCCGAAGGTGAAGCCAAAGGCCGCGAGGGAAGTGGCAAGCTGCACGGTTATAGCGACAACTACATTCAACTGGTCTTTGACGGAACGATGGATATGGTCGGTAAAGTGTGCCGAGTCAAAGTGGTTGAAGCCGGCGTCAACGAGAGTCAGGCTACGCTGGTACGTGTGTTGGAAGAGAATCTTAAGTCCGCCGCGATGTGATCGAGGCGTCAGAAACAAGGATTTCATTTCCTTGGGGAGCTTACCCGGGGAGATGAGGTCCTTCTTTTGCAAAAAATAAGATAAAGATATCGAAGTTGATGGGGGAGAGCACGATGAACAAAAAAGAAATTTCAGCAGGCGGAGTTGTTTATAGAACAGGGGAAGACGGACGTCTTCAAATTCAGCTTATCGTAGATCGTTATGGTAAAACAACTCTCGCCAAGGGCAAGATGGAAGATGGAGAAACAATCGAACAGACGGCACTGCGCGAGATTTTGGAAGAGACAGGTATGGTGGGTCGCATTGTAGAGCCGGTTGATATCATTGCTTACACGTACCAACATGCAGATTTTGGCCCGGTGGACAAGGAAGTTCATTATTATCTCGTTGAAGCCGAGAGTGGTGATCTACAGCCTCAGATTGAAGAAATCAAGGGTGTGGATTGGTATGCTCCAGAAGAAGCATGGTCCTTACAGCAGCAGAGCGGATATGATAATAACGATGATATCTTACGTGTAGCCCTGAACAAGTTAGGCTTTAACGTATAACGAGGTATAGTTCTAGTTCGAGTCAGTTAGCCGCGAGTTCTGTGGGTCTGCATAGGCAGACCATCAAGCCACGGGTGACTTCGCCGCGGGGGCGTGAACCGGTGGTTTTTTGTGCCAGATTGGCAAGTAACAGAATGGCAAAGCAAGAAGTGAACTGGTGATGTTAAAAAGGGTCTGGGCATGCGCAATCTGTGCCCCGTTATCCGCTGACAGCCAGGCCGAAGCTGCATGCAGCTGGCCGATCAGCGGCATAAACAGCAGCGCTCCCGCAATGTTTAATACAACATGGGAGGCTGCGACAAATTTGCCTGCGGATGCTCCACCCGCGGCAGCAATCACAGCGGTGATGCAGGTCCCGACATTGGACCCGATCACAATGGCGATGCCGATCTCCACAGGCAATACCCCTGTGGCAGCGAGCGTAATCGCCATGCTAATGACAGCTGCGCTGCTGTGAATGAGCGCTGTCAGACAGGCACCTGCCAGAAAGCCCCACCACAAGCTGTCGGCCGAGCGGTCGAGAAACCATTGAAATACGCCCATGCTCCGCAAGGGTAAGGCAATGGATTGCATCACTTGAATGCCTGTCATAACAAGTGCAAATCCCGCAGCTGCGAGGAAGCTGTACTGGATGTTAAACAGAGTCTGGCGCGTGCGTTCAGGAGCGGCCAGATTGCGTTCACCAAGAACAACAAACATGGCCCAGCCCGTTAGAGACAGGATGAGTAGCGGCAGGGAAGCACGTCCGATCTGCAGTCCCACCAGCTCCGTTGTCAGGCATGTCCCGATGTTGGTGCCGAGGATGATGCCGAGTGTGCGTCCATAGGTAATTAATCTGGCATTAGCCAGTCCAATGGTGAGTACGGTGACCGCAGTACTGCTCTGTAACAGGGCTGTTGCGCCCGCACTGAAGGCCATGCCTTTCCAAGGAGCAGAGGTGGCGCGATTGAGCCAACCTGCCAACATGGGCCCTGCCATGCGCTGCAAGGCGGTTTCCATCAACTTCATGCCACCAAAAAAGATAATAAGCCCATAGAGTAGGGGCAGTATCACATCTCTAAACATAGAAATATCATTCCTTCCGTCCGGGTTCCTTAACTCATCCTATGAGTAAGAAAAGACAACCATGACAAGCCTAAAGGAATTCAGAGGGAAGTTACCTAAACTACCCCACCCCAATTCGAAAGATACGATGATTCGTGCAAACGTAGCGAAGAAGACGAAATTGTTGCCGAAGAAGCGAAGCGCTCGCCTTTATCCCCGGGTTTTCCCTTTAAGAAAGGGAATCAAAAAAATCTGGGGATAACAGCGATCAGAGGAACAATTCGTCGCCGTAGCGTCTCCTTTGCACCAAACCTAGTTTTCAACTAACTATGAAAGAAGTGGATCTACCTTGCCATCAGTTACACTCGAACGCAGTCGCAAAAAGCGGCTTGAACATGCACATCCATGGATATTTAACAATGAAATTGCCTCTGTTGACGGAAACCCGGAACCGGGAGATCTGGTCAATGTATTGAATCATCAAGGTCGCTATCTGGCGACAGGATATTACAATCCCGCATCTCAGATCACTGTAAGAGTTGTAGCGTATCAACCGCTGGAGTCCGAACAGATGGACACCGCGTTTTTTGCAGCGCGTTTCCGCGATTGCTTGCGTCACCGTGAACGTTTTATCCAGGATGGAGAGGCATACCGTCTCGTTTACGGCGAAGCTGATTTTCTGCCAGGCTTGATCGTTGACCGATTCGGCAGCATCCTCGTTGTACAGTTGCTTACACTTGGCATGGATCGTTGCCGTGAAGCCATCGTACAGGCACTCATTGAAGTAATGCAGCCGGAAGGCATATATGAGCGCAGTGATGTCTCGATTCGTGAACTGGAAGGTTTGGAGCAGACCAAAGGTCCACTGTACGGAGATTGCCCAAGACATCTCACGGTTACAGAGAATGGACTACTCATTAAAGTGGATATCGTGGAAGGGCAGAAGACAGGTTACTTCTTCGACCAACGCGAGAATCGTGCAGCCATCGAACCGCTCATGAAGGGTTGGGGCTACAAGAGTGGAATCACACTACAAACGACCGAGCAGGATGGCACACAGCAGATGTTGCCTGTGAATAAAAGCGGTAAGGTAGTTACATTCCCTTATTGGGACGGTGCCACCGTACTGGAGTGTTTCTCACACACGGGAAGCTTTACGTTGAATGCTTGCAAGTATGGAGCCAAGAAAGTGACTTGTCTAGATATTTCGGAACATGCCATTGAGAGTGCACGAACAAATGTGGAGCTGAACGGTTTCACCGACCGGGTCGAATTCGTAGTTGCTGATGCATTCCAGTACTTGCGTGAACAAGTGAAAGGGCTGGATGAACGTACCGCACGTGCACGTGCAGGCGAACAGAAAGTGGATACATCCAAAGCGCTTGCAGCTGGCGGTAAAACATTTGATGTGGTCATCCTTGATCCTCCTGCATTTGCCAAAACGAAATCAGCAGTCAAAGGTGCATGCCGTGGATATAAGGATATCAACCTGCAAGGAATGAAACTGGTCAATGAGGGCGGATATTTGGTAACAGCCAGCTGTTCGTATCACATGCGTCCTGACCTTTTCCTGGATACGATTGCCGATGCAGCCGAAGATGCAGGCAAAGTGCTGCGTCTAATTGACTGGAAGGCAGCAGGTAAGGACCACCCGCAAATTTTGGGCGTGGATGAAGGACATTACCTGAAATTTGCTATTTTCGAAGTGCGCAGTAAAAAGAATTAGAAGAGTCTCGTTTCACTTTTTTTAATTTCTCGTGAGATAAAGTGAAGTTTAAATAAATGATACTTTTGGCAAAAAGTCCACAGTGTGATAGCTGCGGGCTTTTTGCTGTTTGGCTGTGTTAACGGAGATGATCTCCGTTTTTACCGGATAGTGGCAAACGTATGTTCCGAACCAAGTCAGATATGTTATACTGGGAATTAAAATCTTGTACGTGTAGTTTGGAGGATTAGACATGTCCGTTCGTTTTGTTATTGGCCGGGCAGGCAGCGGCAAAAGCTCGCTGATTACCCGGGAAATTACAACCTTGCTTCAACAAGAACCGCAAGGTAAACCTTTGATTTTACTCGTTCCAGAACAGAGTTCCTTTCGAACAGAGCAAGCGTTGGTGTCTTCTGGAGCAATTAAAGGTACGATGCGTGCAGAAGTGCTGGGCTTTCGCCGTCTAGCCTATCGCGTAATGCAGGAAGCAGGCGGTTCTGCTCGTATTCCGATCGGAGCCGAAGGCAAAAAGATGCTGCTCTACAAAGTAATCCAGCGCCGTAAGGAAGAATTGAAGCTGTTTGGTGCATCCGGCAGCCAGCTGGGTTTTATAGGCGAATTAAATGAGTTATATAGTGAATTTAAACGTTATGAAGTTGATCCATCATTGCTGGAAGACGGGCTGTCTGGAGGGAATACCTCATCCACTTCGCCGATTCTGGAGGACAAGTTGCATGACTTGAATCTGATATATCGTGACTATGAACAGGAACTGACCCATTTATATATTGATGATGAAGACACGTTGACTGAGCTGACAGATCGTTTGTCGGAAAGTGCATTGCTGCAGGATGCCCAGATCTGGATTGATGGTTTTCAGGGATTCACACCACAGGAGATGAGTGTGATTGGTCGACTGATGTTGCAGTCCTCTTCCGTGACGATTGCACTGACATTGGATCGTCCTTATGATCACGGCGCACTGCCTGGGGAACTGGAACTGTTCTATCCCACGGCAAGTGCCTATGCGCGCCTGAAAGGGATGGCTGACGAACTGGGTATACTGAGCGATATAACCGTGCTAGATTCGGAGATTCCACCGAGATACAAGGATCGTCCGGGACTTGCTCATCTGGAGGCTGGTTTCGACCGGCGAATTCGTTGGAAAAGTGAAGGCCTTGATTCCGGAATCCGACTGGTTGCAGCGGAGAACCGACGAGCTGAGATGGAGGGGGCACTGCGTGAGATGCGGCGTTTGGCGCAAAACGAAGGTGCGCGTTATCGGGATATGGCGGTACTTGTTCGTCAGTTGGATACCTACGCCGATATAGCTGAACCTCTATTCAGGGATTATGACGTACCCGTCTTTCTGGACCGCAGAAGAAATGAACTTCATCATCCATTATCCGAGTTTATCCGTTCCGCATTGGATATTGTTCGTCGCCACTGGCGTTACGAGGATGTATTTCGCTGTGTCAAAACGGATCTGCTGCTTCCGCGTGATGGTTCCATCACTCGTGAAGATATGGACCAGCTTGAGAATTATGTACTGGCTTGTGGTATTCACGGGTATCGCTGGACCGACGGCAAACCATGGAAGTATGTACCAAGCCTGTCGCTGGAAGACAACGGTCAGGATGGCCGTAGTCGAGGACGGGACCAGATGCTTTCTTTAATGGAGAACTGCCGAACGGTCATTACAGATTCCTTGGGTGTTTTTGAGAAACGAATGAAAAAGGCAAAGACAGCCAAAGCCCAGTGCGAGGCACTATACAGACTGCTGGAAGATGCTGAGATTCCATGGAAGCTGGAGAATATGTCTGCTGAAGCTAAAGCTCAGGGGGACCCCGAACGTTCGAGAGAACATCGGCAGATGTGGGGAGCTGTGCTGGATTTATTGGATCAGATGGTCGATATGATGGGGAATGAACGGCTGGATATCACGCTGTTTGCCGGGATGATCGAGACCGGATTGACGGAACTGAAGCTGGGTCTGGTACCACCGGCACTTGATCAGGTTTTGGTGGGTTCCATGGACCGTACACGACTTCAGGACATCAAATACGTATTTATCCTTGGCGCCGTTGATGGTGAATTACCCGCCGTACCTCAGGATGATGGCTTATTAACGGAACTGGAGAGAGCGTTACTGACGGAACGTGGCATGGCGCTTGGACCAGGTGCAACAAGGCAGATGCTGGATGAACGTTTCCTGATCTATACGGCACTTACAGCCGCAAGCAGCCAGTTGTGGCTGAGTTACCCGGTTGCTGATGATGAGGGGAAAGCACTGTTTCCTTCCGAGATTGTCCGCCATGTACGGAAGATGTTTGGTTTACAAGAACAGCCATTACTCGCTCAACCACCGGTTGCGAACTCTGAAGAAGCGCATTGGTCCTATGTCACCCATCCAGGTCAGAGTCTGTCTGCGCTCATTGGACAATTGCGCAAATGGCGCCGCGGAGAAGACATCCCTGAAATGTGGTGGGCGGTCTACAATTGGCATGTATCTCGAGAGACAAGCAGACCTCAGCTGGAGCGGTTGATGGGATCGATCTTTTATCGTAATCGGGCATTGCCACTACGTACAGCTACCAGTCGCAGATTGTATGGCACAGAGGTGAGGACGAGTGTTTCGCGAATGGAGCGTTTCGTCGCTTGTCCGTTCTCCCATTTTGCTTCGCACGGGTTGCGTCTCAAAGAACGGCAATTGTACCGCCTTCAGGCTCCTGATATCGGACAACTGTTTCATGCTGCACTTAGCCAACTGGCTATGCGGTTGCGTGAAGAAAATCGTAGTTGGGGCAGCTTGACTCCAGACCAATGTCGTCAGGAAGCCGAGCAAACCGTGGAGCAGATTGCACCACAGCTGCAAGGGGAGATTTTGCTAAGCACCAAGCGATACGGTTATATTTTCCGCAAATTGAAGGACATCGTGAGCCGGGCATCCGTTATTCTCGGTGAACAGTCCAGACGCGGAAGTTTTGAACCGATTGGATTGGAGCTTGATTTTGGACCGGATAAAACGTTGCCGCCACTACGTTTTGAACTGGAAAACGGCTGTGTGATGGAGATCGTGGGTCGGATTGACCGTGTGGATGTCGCAGAAGGAGAGAATGGTCTGCTCCTGCGTGTCATTGACTATAAATCAAGCCAAACGGACCTCAAGCTTCATGAAGTGTATTATGGTCTGTCATTGCAGATGCTCACCTATCTGGAGGTGCTGCTTAGTGCTGCCGAGGAATGGCTTGGAGAAACGGCGATGCCGGGAGGAACGTTGTATTTCCATGTGCATAACCCGCTGTTGCAATCTGCAAATGGCATGACATCGGAGCAGGCCGGACAAGAACTGTTGAAACGGTTCAAAATGAAAGGTTTGCTGCTCGCGGACCGGGATGCAATCGCACAAATGGACAACACCCTGGATAAGGGGTATTCAGCGATTATTCCAGTTGCTCTTAAGGCGGACGGAAGCTTTTATAGCAGCGCCGCTGTAGCTACGCCAGAGCAATGGGATACGCTGCTTGCTTCGGTTCGCAGTAATATCCGCGAGATTGGTACCCGGATTACGGATGGGGATGTGGCCATTGAGCCTTATCGTATTCAGCAGGAAGTGGCGTGCACGTTCTGTCCGTATAAACCTGTTTGTCAGTTTGATGAGAATATTGAAGGAAATGAATATAACCTGTTGTCCAAACCGGGCAAACAGCAAATCTGGGATATGTTATCTCACACCAAGGGAGGGGAAACATCATGACGAATATGCCAAAACCGGAAGGAAGCTTCTGGAGTGATGACCAGTGGAGTGCCATCTCGGAAAGCGGAGAAGACATCCTTGTTGCCGCAGCTGCGGGATCAGGCAAGACAGCCGTGCTGGTTGAACGAATTATTCGCAAGATCGCAGATCCCTCCCAAGGATTCAGTGTGGATCGTTTACTTGTAGCCACGTTTACCAAAGCGGCCGCCGCCGAGATGAAACAACGGATTCGGGAAGCGCTGGAACGTGCGCTTGAAGAACGGCCTGGAGAAGAGCATCTGCGTAAACAGCTGTCGCTGCTTGGACGGGCATCTATTACAACGCTGCATTCATTCTGTATGGAAGTCATTCGCCGTTATTATCAGCAAATTCCGTTGAACCCGGCTTTTCGTATATTGAATGAAAATGAAGCGGAAATCATGCGCCAGGAACTGCTTGAAGAACTATTTGAGGAAAAGTATGGCGAAGAAGATGAAGGTAGTACATTCCGCGAATTGGTCGACTGGTTCAGTGGAGAACGAAATGATGATGCGATGCATCGACTGGTGCAACGATTGTATGATTTCTCCCGCAGTCATTCCTGGCCGGATCATTGGCTCTCAGAGATGGCATCTGCTTTTCAGGTGGAAAGTGTGGAGGCACTTGGACATTCAGCATGGGTTCAGAGTATTTTGCGTGATGCGGCTCTTGCTTTGAGTGGTGCAGCAGGACTACTCCGTCAAGGCATTCATATTTCCATGCAGCCTGAAGGTCCGGCACCTTATGCAGATACGTTAAAAGAAGATCTGGTGATGGTGGAAGAGCTGCTGTCTGCGGTTGAGATTATGCCATGGGAGAGGTTGCCTGAAGTGTTTCAACCCGCTGCATTTGGCAAACTGAAACCCTGCAAAAAGGATCAAACGGACCCGGCTTTACAGGATCAGGTGAAAGAACTCCGTGAGGCTGCGAAAAAGGCAGTTACCGACCTGAAAGGTTCATTGTTTGGAAGAAGTGCTTTTTCGTTCTGGCAGGAGCTGGAGCAAGCGGCACCACTCATGCAGGAACTGTCGAGGCTGGTTAGTACATTTGGAGAACGTTATCGACAGGCCAAACAGGAACGGGGGCAAGTTGACTTCAGTGATCTGGAGCACTACTGCCTTCACATTTTGCGACATGAGGATTCAACGCCTGAACTGTCGATGCCTTCCGATGCGGCTATGGAGTACCGTTCGCGATTCGATGAAGTGTTGCTTGATGAATATCAGGACACCAATACGGTTCAGGAAGATATCGTGAAGCTCATCTCCAGAGAAAACCCGGGTAACCGATTCATGGTCGGTGATGTCAAGCAGAGTATTTATCGTTTCCGGTTGGCCGAGCCGGGATTATTTATGAACAAGTATCGCCAGTATGGAGCAAGCGCACGTGAGGATGGAATGGTGGAAGATCGTCTGTATCGTACAGGTCAACGTATTGATCTTGCACGGAATTTCCGCAGTCGTGCGGAAGTCGTGCATTCGGTCAATATGTTATTCCGGCAACTCATGAACGAAGGTGTGGCAGAGATTGCTTACGATGAACGAGCGCAACTGGCATATGGGGCTACGTTCCCGTCAGAGACGCTTGGCGATGAGGCGTATACACCTGAACTCATGCTGATCGATCGTCAGGGTGGTGGTCCTGATCTGACAGAGAGTACGGATGAGAATGGGGATGCATCGATCTCCGCAGAACTGGAGAGTGCCGAGCTTGAAACAGCCCAGTTGGAAGCGAGGGCGATCGCAAGGCGTATTCGTGAGATGGTTGGGGATACGGACAAACCTGCCCTCCATGTATATGACAAAGCCCTGCAAACGATGCGCCCGGCACGTTACGGTGACATGGTCATCTTGTTGCGTTCAACCTTGATGTGGGCTCCGCTCATGATTGAGGAATTCAGACAGCAGGGAATTCCTGCTGGAGGAGAACAGAGCAAGGGCTACTTCCAGGCTACAGAAGTGGAAATCATGATGTCTCTGCTTCAGCTTGTTGATAATCCAAGGCAGGATATTCCGCTTGCTTCCGTGCTTCGTTCTCCGATTGTCGGACTGGATGAAGAGGAACTGGCACAGATTCGGCTTGGTGACAAAAGACAGTCATTCTATGATGCGGTTGTATCTGCTGCTGGTGAATGGAACAATTCCTCCACTAATGCCGTACCGCAATCCCGTCAGGATAACGATCCTGATTCCAATATCGTCCAGTTACAGTGGCCGGAAGCCTGGTCAGAGATGGAACAGGGACAGCGGGAGACAGCAGCTTCAGTCGAGGCAGAGATCCTGGAGAATGGGTATGAATTCGATGTGCATACAGGGCATACAGATGGAATGCAGGATGCTGGTGTTACTGGACATGTAAGTGAGGATCTGGGCATAACGGAGATCTCAGGCTCGGAGTTACAGCAAAAATTAATTCGTTTTATGCGTCAATTGGAGCAGTGGAGACTTGAGGCAAGACAAGGCAGTCTAAGTGAACTGATCTGGCGTATGTATCGGGAAACCGGTTATTTGGACTGGGTTGGTGGTCTTCCAGGAGGACTGCAACGTCAAAGTAATCTTAAGGCATTGTACGATCGCGCACGACAATATGAGGAATCAACTGCGAATCGCGGCTTGTTCCGTTTCCTGACCTATGTTTCCAGACTGCGGGAAAACGGGGGAGACCTCGGGACTGTAACAAGTAGTTCTGGGGAGCAGGACAACGCCGTACGTATCATGACGATTCACCGGAGTAAGGGTTTGGAGTTTCCAATTGTCTTTGTCGGTGGCATATCCAAGATGTTCAATCAGCAGGACTTGAACGCACCGTTTCTAATGCATAAGGAACTGGGATTTGGTCCGAGGTTTGTGGATCGTGTGAACCGGGTTGCCTATCCTACATTAGCCAATCTGGCGATTCGTCGTCGTGCGCAATTTGAACTGCTTGCTGAAGAGATGCGTGTGCTGTATGTTGCGTTGACCCGTCCCAAAGAGAAAATGATTTTGCTGGGTACTGTAAAAGATGCCGCGAAAAAAGCGCTCGCGTGGTCTCAGGTCAAGGACAGCCCTGAACTGGCATTGCCAGACTATCTGCTTGCTGCTGGACGGAGTTACCTGGACTGGATTGGACCATCCCTGATGAGACATCCAGATGCGGTTGTGCTGCGTGAACTTGCTGGAAGCAATGATTCGTTCTCAGCTTGTCTTGCAGATGATCAATCACGATGGGCAATCTCTATTATTTCCGCCGATCAGGTGTCCCGTGACCATGTGGTGGATCAGACACTCGGAGAAGAAGACGGGATGACTGCGGTTCGGAAAGAGCGAATTGCTGCACTAAAAGCGGTTCAACCCGTGAAGTTGGTTACATCTTCAACGGTAGAAGAGCTGACGAAGAGTGCACAAGATACGGCTAACCAAAACATTGAAGATGAAGGTGCCGATACAGTAGCTCTTCAACTAGAGGAGACAGAACTGATCCACGAGGTTGATCAACGGCTTTCATGGACGTACCCCTACGAAGCAGCAACTCAAGTAGCAGCCAGTACATCTGTCACGGAGTTGAAAACGTTACTTGCGATGCAGGATATCCAGTCCGTAGAGGTGATGGAGGAACTGGGAGAACAGTCCGAGAAATTATTGGCTCACAACACCCCAGGAATCAATTACACCAAAGATGAAGCAGGCCATGTACTACGTGGCGTATCCGATGAATTTAACGAGCGCGAGACTGGATCAGGGTCAGATTCAAACCCTACGGTGAACGTTCCGGATGCGGGATCTGTGGGTACGTCTTTCAAACTGCACCTGCGTCGTCCGAAATTCATGGAGGCAACGCAGCTGACAGGGGCAGAACGGGGGAATGTGTATCATACGTTGATGCAGCATCTTCCTATAGATGGATCATCCGTTGATTCACAGCTTATTGAACAGACGATTGAGCGGTTGATTAAGCTTCAGATTTTGCTGCCCCATCATGCTGCGGCTATCGAACCTGAAGAACTGGCCGGATTTTTCAATACAGAACCAGGGAAAGAATTATTGCGTGCAAAGTGGGTGAAACGGGAAATTCCGTTTGTGTATGGACTTCCGGCACATCAGTCTCCAGTGGAATGGCTACATGAACGGGCGACGAACTCAGATATACAGATGTTAAAAGAAGATAGCAAAATGCAGGCAACGATTGAAAATGAAACCGTGCTTGTACAGGGGATTATCGATTGTCTGTATGAGGTGGACGGCGAGCTTGTCTTGCTTGATTACAAGACGGATCGGGTATTGGAGCATCGTGGTGGTTTGGGTGAACTCACCAAAAATTATCGCTTCCAGCTAGATCTGTATGGACGGGCCATTGAAGATATATTGGGACGGAAAGTTGATCGGAAATGGCTGTACTTTTTTGATGGTGGACATGCAGTGGAATTGTAAAAGAACTGGATCGGAATTGTAAACCATGGATTTCATATGGGAGAGGGGTGGAACGGACGATGCGTATTTTGCATACAGGGGACTGGCATTTGGGAAAAACGCTTGAAGGACGAAGCCGACTGCGTGAACAGGAAGATTTCGTTGATGAACTCGTCAGGTTGGCTGATGAGCAGCAGGCGGATGCCATATTAATGGCTGGAGATGTGTATGATTCGGTGAATCCTCCCGCAGCGGCGGAACAACTTTTTTATGAAGCGGCAGCGCGTCTGACGGAGCATGGAAGACCCCTCGTGGTGATTGCAGGAAATCATGATCAGCCAGAGCGGGTGGCTTCTGTGACTCCGCTTGTGAACAGACAGGGCATCACACTCGTAGGCATGCCTACTTCAGAAGCAGTAACCATCCATGCACAACGGACCGGAGAGATTGCACAGATTGCCGCATTGCCTTATCCTTCTGAAGCCAGATTGAATGAACTGCTGACAACAGATGGGGATGAAAATGTGCTTCGTCAGGCATATAGCCACCGGGTGGGCATGTTAATGCAGCGTCTGGCAGCTTCTTTCCGCCCGGATACCGTGAACTTGGCCATGAGTCATATCTATGTGCTCGGCGGTCTTGAGAGTGATTCGGAACGTCCGATTCAGATCGGTGGGGCCTACACGGTGGACCCTTCGTCTTTATCGACTGGTGCGCAATACACGGCACTCGGGCATCTTCATCGTGCACAGGCTGTCAAAGGAGACGGTGTGATTCGATATAGCGGTTCTCCTCTCGCTTACAGCTTCTCGGAAGCAGGGCAGAGCAAGTCTGTCACGATGGTTGATCTGGCACCGGGCGGAGCTGCACAGGTAGAGGAAGTTTTGTTAACGTCCGGGCGTCCGCTTGTGCGTTGGCAGGCCCGTGGTGGTCTGGCAGAAGTATATCGCTGGCTGGATGAGGGACGTGATCCACAGGCTTTTATCGACATGGAAGTATGGCTGGACGAGGCGATGTCCCTGAAGGAGATTCAGCAGCTGCGAAAATCACATGAAGGTATCATTCATATTCGCCCGGTGTATCCCGAGATGGCTGCAGCAGGACTTTTGGAGCAACGATCGGAACTGCCGGTCCACGAACTGTTCCGTAAATTCTATCAGCGTCAGACGGGTGGTGCACAACCGGAAGACAGTTTGGTACAGCTTTTTCTGGAACTTGTGGATGAAGATGAGCCGGGAGTGCGTGAGGAGGTCGAGGAAAGATGAAGCCGATTCTATTAAAAGTTGCCGGACTGCAAAGTTATCGGGAGATGCAGGAGATTGATTTTACCGTGCTTACAGAGACGGGGCTATTCGGTATTTTCGGTCCAACGGGTAGTGGTAAATCTTCCTTGCTCGATGCCATCACACTCGCCATGTACGGAAAAGTGGAACGTGCGGTGAACGGGACACAAGGCATTATGAATCATGCAGAGGATTCGTTGTCGGTTGCTTTTACATTTGAACTGATGTCGGCGGAAGGCACTCGAAGGTTCCGGGTAGAGCGACGTTTCAAACGAAATAATGAAGTGTCGGTGAGTAACACGATCAGCAAATTCATAGAGACGGTTAATGGCGAAGAACAGGTACTTGCCGACAAATTGGCAGATGTGAATCGCTGTGTTGAAGATGTGATCGGTTTGAAGATGGATGATTTTACACGGGCAGTGGTGCTTCCGCAAGGGAAGTTTGCCGAGTTTTTGTCACTCAAAGGCAGTGAACGTCGCCAAATGTTGCAACGATTATTCCATCTGGAGAAGTATGGGGACCAATTGGCCATCAAATTAAGTCGGCGGGTCAAGGATAATGACATGGTTCACCAATCTCTCGCTGCGGAGCAACAGGGACTTGGCAATGCCAGCAAGGAGACGCTGCAAGAAACGAAACGTCTTCTTCAAACCGCTGTTCAGCAGTCTGCATTATCCCGCAAAGCGCTGGATGAAGCTGCGAAGGAAGCTGAACAACTGGGTAAAATTCGTGAGTTAAGTAACGAACGGCAGGCGCGTACGGATGAACAGCAGAAGCTAAAAGCGCTGGAACCACAGGTTGAGGCAGGCGAACAACGGCTGAAACAATCCGTTGCGGCAGATGTAATACTGCCTGCATTGCAGACGGTTCGAGATGCCACGGCTACACAGAAACAGCGGCAGGACACCGCCGAGACAGCTCATCAGCAAGCACTGGAACATGAGCGTCTGGCTGTTCAGGAAGCGGAGATGGCTGAGACGGCACGCAAGCAAATGACTGAGGAAGAACCGAAACTTTTGCTGCGCCTGGAGCAACTCGAACAAGCAAAAGAGCTGCAACGGGAACGGGACGGGCTTCAGGCCGATTGCTCGCGCCTCGCGCAGCTGCTGGAACAGGGGCAGAGCGAACAGACTGCGCTGGGACAGCAGCTTGAGAAAGAAAAGGAATTGCAACAGCGTGGACGCAAACGGCGTGAGGAACTACAGGAGAGCCTTAAGCCAAATGAAGTGAAGTCAGAGGAACGCAGGCAACTTCAAGCTGCGCTTGAACTGAAACATCGTGTGGATACTGCCGCGGAGCAGTTGCAACAAAACAAGGCTGACATGCTGGCCTATAAGCAATCGGCAGAACAGGGAGCCGACAAGCTGAAGGCGTCGGCTGAGGAAGAAAAACGCCTGAGTGATCAGCGGCAGCATCTGGTAGAACAGGCGTCAGCAGGTCTTGAGGCCTTGCTTGCCTGTGAGCAGGATATTAGCCGCGAACAAAGCTTGCTGGCCCTTGCGGAGGAACAGCTGCGTGGCACAATGCGTGAGCAGGAGCTGCACCGGCTGTCCTCCGCCTTGCGCGCCGAGCTGCGTGACGGCGAGCCATGCCCGGTGTGCGGCTCGCCGCACCACCCGCTCCCGGCTGCGCCGTCGGGAGAAGGTCCGCACGCAGGCGATGCGGACCTGGAACTGCTGCGCAGCCTGCACGCGGAGCTGCAGGAGCTGCGCTTTGGGCTGCGCCAGCAGCTGCACGAACGTCGTAGCCTGCTGACGCAGCTTGGCGCTGCGGCCGGCGAAGCTCCTGCCGCAGCCGAGGCCGCGCCTGCCGCAGCGGAGCCCGAGCCCGCAGGGTCGCCCGAACACGGGCGCTCCCCGGCAGGCTGGGCATCGCGTGCCGCTGCGCTGCGCGAAGCCGCGCAGGCGCTGGCTGCCGCAGCAGCGCCGCTCCAGGCCGAAGCCGCCGCGTTGCAGCAGGCGGCTGTGGGCGCGCAGCAGCGCCGCATGGAAGCGGCAGCTGCGCAAGAGGCCGGCCGTGCCGGGCTCGCCCAGGCGGAGCGCAAGCTGGCCGAGAGCGAGGCCGCAGCGGCTGCCTTGCAGGGCCGCTGGGCCACAGAACTGCCGGGCATCGCTCAGGAGGAGGCCAAGACCCTCTATCAGGCGATGCAGGAGCGCGATACGCGCGCCGAAGACATCAAGGAACGTCTGAACAAAAGTGTGACGTTCCTTGAGGAAAAAGACCAGATCATTCAATCTCTTCAGCAGAAGCTGGTCGAATTGGACAAACAACTGATCCAGTGGCAAACGCAGTGGCAGGGCAATAGCAAACAGCTGGCCGAGAAGGAAGAACGCTTGCGTCAGTGGGTTGGGGAGCAGCGGGTAGAAGATCTGATTGCTGCGGCTCAGGCTCGTCTGGATGGACTGCGGAAAGCAGCTTCGGACTCGGCACAACGCTTCAAAGAGGCGGACACACTGAAGCAGGAATCAGCCAAGAGAGACGTTATGGCTCAACAGGCAGCCGCCTCGGCAACAGAGCATCTGCAACAGGCACAGGAACGGTGGAAGCAATTGCTGGAACAATCCCCGTTTGACTCGGATGATGCTGTTGTATCCGCGGCAATTCCTTCACAGGAAGCAGAACGACTGGCAGGAGAGATCCAGCAGCACCGTGAACGTGAGCGTGAACTGGCATCCCAATTGCGTGAACTGGAACAAAAGCTGGGTGGTGCTGCCGTATCGGAGGAACAGTGGTTAGCGTGCACCGAACGATTGCAGCAGGTCCGGACTCAGGATGAGGCTGCCCTTCGTGCCAAAGCACGTGCAGAACGTGATCTGGAGGATGTGGAGCAGCGACATGTTCGCTGGACCGAACTGGAGAACAAGCGGGTGGAGGTAAGCCGTCAAGGCGAACTGCTCAGCAAACTGCAATCCGCGTTCAGAGGCAATGCTTTTGTCGAGTATATTGCTGAAGAACAACTGATGCAGGTTAGTCATGCGGCATCTCAGCGTCTGCGCTTCCTGACCAAACAGCGTTATTCACTCGAGGTGGATTCCGGTGGTGGTTTTGTGATTTGTGATGATGCTAACGGGGGAGTCAAACGACCGGTATCAACGTTGTCAGGTGGCGAGACGTTTTTGACTTCGTTGTCACTGGCTTTGGCACTGTCAGCCCAGATTCAGCTGCGAGGTCAGTACCCACTTCAATTCTTCTTCCTGGATGAAGGGTTTGGTACACTTGACCCTGAGCTGTTGGATACCGTCATTACGTCTCTGGAAAAATTGCATGACGACCGATTGGCTGTTGGTGTAATAAGTCACGTACCTGAACTGCGTGCACGCTTGCCGCGCAAACTTGTGGTGATTCCGGCAGGTGAGGCCGGAAACGGCTCACGTGTGGTCTTGGAGACCCTGTAGAGGGCAATGTGTAAGCAATATAGATCATAGAAGCGCCTCTAATAGTCCAAGCAAAATGAATAATAGAGGTTGTTCAAAAAGACCGCTTTTGATTACGAATGGTGCCTAGGGGGCATCATCAACATCGAATATGGAATTCAGCCGAAATAAGTAGGGGCTTACGAAGGTTGTTTCCTTCGGAAACATTGCGGTTCTCACGTAGCTCTATCTATGCTCCGCTACTCCATTTCTAGCTTTATCCCGTCTTTTTGGTACTGAAAACCGCCCTTTTTAAACACGCACTATTTCCGAATGTTATTTATTGTAAAAATATTTCTTTCTTGCTTTTACAACATAGCGGAGTGAGTTACATCACAGATACAGGTTCATCTCGCTGTTATACTACAGTTAAGCCGACAAACTTTATTTAAGTACCCCGGCGGACATCTGATCAGGACGTTTCCTGAATAGATGTCCGCGCAGCAGACTTCCAAGGAAGCCGCTCACGGGGTGCTTCTTTTTTTGTGTTTCCCGTCAGTAGTGTCAATTCGCCCAGTTCTGAATACCATGAAAAGGTGATCAAGAGCAGAACCAGGGAGGCGTTGGCAAGTGGAAAAAGTGGAAGCGAAGAAAATATGCAAGGAACACATGCACCGTTATGTATGTGTACAGATGAATGACGGTATGCACTACGATGGCATTATGGAAAATGTGGATGACGAAATGATCTATCTGGCTGTTCCCGTTGGACCGGAAGCCATGGTGAATCATGCGAACTGGGCTCCAAATGCAATGCCGGGAGCAAACTATCCAATAGGTCATACTCGCGGATTTTACCCAGGATACGGTTACCCTACTCCTTATCCATATTATGGTTATGGCCGTAGACGTTTTAACCGACTGGTGCTCCCGCTTTTTGCGCTTACAGCGTTAACCCTTTTACCTTACTATTGAAATTGAAAAAACAGGTATAACTACAGTGATTCATTCTCATGCTTCTTATGAAAATCCTCGAAAATAACTAGCTGAGGATGGATGTTTCATTCATGGTACCATACAGCATAAATTAGAGAGGTCTTATCACATACGGAGTCTCAGCCTGATGTATCGCAACAGTCTTTGCAATACAACTGGCAACATACCGAATATCCAAAAAGGTCATGTCTGTGCAGAAGCGAACTTCTGTAAGGCATGACCTTTTTTTGAATCTAATTAGTGTAAGGTCGATGATGAACGGATGGCAAATAGCGTCTATTTAAACCTGCTTAAATCAGAAGCGGGCCTTAACGTGTCCGTAGCAGCAAGCAGCTTACTGCATCCTGAATAAGCGAGAACGTGACCATGTGCGAGCAACGATCAAGACACCGAAAAGCTTTAATTCTCTATTCCGATTAAAAGCTTCGCTTTGGGTGAAATCGATGTTGTTCTCTTGCCCAGGATTGGAGGAGCAAAGCATGATGTGTGAGTGCTGACGAATCTGAGGCATCTTATTCAAGGCTTTGAAGCGCCCTCAGAATTTTAAGGAATCTGATACACGTTATAACCGAACAAACAGCCGCTTTCAGTATTTTTTTGAGGTTATTTCGGGAAAAAACGTGCCTGATGTTCCTTATAATTTCAAATGTGGCCTGAACATCAAATAAGACGTCCTGTGTTCCTTGGAAAATCGTCCATCGACCACTACTCCTTCTCCAAGATCAGCCAGCATGGACTTCAAAATGCCCTCAACTTAATGCAGATTTCAAATCCTCAAGTAAATCCTCAACATCCTCGATCCCAACGGAGATCCGAATCAAACCATCTGTGATCCCCAATTCTTGCCGACGTTCATAGGGAATGGAAGCATGTGTCATTCGGGCAGGGACAGAAATTAAACTTTCCACCGCGCCCAGACTCTCAGCCAATGTAAAATAACGGACTTTGCTTAACACGTCATCTACTTTTTCAGCACTGCCTACATCAAAGGAAACCATACCTCCATATCCTCTCGCTTGCGTGGAAGCAAGCTTATACTGTGGATGGTTGGGCAACCCGGGATAATAGACTTTGCTCACTGTTGGATGTTGATTCAAAAATGCCACAATCTGCTCTGTATTGTGTTCTTGCGCTTCCATCCGCAATCCCAATGTTTTCAGACCTCGCATTAACAGCCAGGAATCCATAGGTCCCAGGACTGCTCCAATTGCATTTTGAATAAAATGCAGATCTTCACCAAGTTGCTCGCTGTTGACAACCGCAAGTCCTGCCACGACATCACTATGACCACCGATATATTTTGTTGCAGAATGCAGTACAATATCTGCCCCCAGAGCCAGCGGGGTTTGCCAATAAGGCGTACTAAACGTGTTGTCTACAATGAACAGCAATTCATGTTGTTTCGACCATTTCGCTACAGCAGCAATGTCGGTGACCTTGAGTAACGGATTGGTAGGTGTTTCTACATAAATGGCCTTTGTATTGGATTGTAAAGCCTGTTCCAGTGCTTGTAGTGAGGTGGTATCTACAAAGGTATATTCGATCCCCAGACGATTCAGCACCTTGGTGAAAATGCGATAGGTCCCGCCGTATACGTCATCCGTCAGAATGACGTGATCTCCAGTTTTTAACAGAGAAAGTACAGCGTGAATTGCAGCCATGCCCGAACTAAAAGCAAAACCTCGAACGCCATCCTCCAGCTCTTTAATGACTTCTTCCAACGCATGACGGGTAGGGTTGCCCGTACGTGAATACTCGTATCCTTTGTGTACGCCAACCGATTCTTGCTCATACGTGCTCACTTGATAGATCGGTACACTCACTGCTCCAGTGTGTGGATCACCAACAATACCTGCATGAATCAGCTTGGTTTTTGGTTTCATTTCATTGTCCTCCATTATAGATATTTTGGCTTAAATACCGTTCGCTGCTATCCGGGAAAATTACAACGATGTTACTTCCGGGAGCTGCGTGAACAGCTTCGTTTAATGCGGCTTGCATAGCTGCACCTGAGGAACTCCCTACCAGTAAGCCTTCCAACAAGGCCAGATCCTTGACCCGCTCAAAGGCATCTTCATCTGAGATCGTATGAATGGCATCAAAGTAACTCACATCCATAAAAGAAGATAACGTTTCGACCCCTATTCCTTCTGTACGATGTGGTCCCGATGGACCTCCTGCCAGAATCGAACCTTCGGGTTCTACGATACATGTTTTAATTAACGGGTTGTGCTCCTTCAAATAGCGAGATACTCCCATGAAAGTTCCGCCAGACCCGGCTCCGGCGACATATACATCCACCTGCCCGTTCAGATCACGCCAAATCTCAGGGCCCAGATGTTCATAATGTGCGAGTGGGTTATCCGCATTGGAGAACTGACCTGGAATATAGGAACCCGGTATTTCTTTCGCCAGCGATTCCGCCTTGCGTATGGCACCAGTGATTCCTTCGGATGTGGGTGTGTTAACGACCGTAGCACCAAGGGCTTTCATCAATTGCTGCTTCTCGACGCTGAACTTCTGAGGTACCGTGAAAATGACCTTTAAATTCAGGCCTACAGCCGCCATTGCAAGACCAATTCCTGTGTTGCCTGCGGTAGCTTCGATCACCGTTCCACCTGGCTTAACATCTCCTCGTGCCAAGGCCTTCTCCAATAAAAACTTGCCGATCCTGTCTTTCACACTTCCTCCAGGATTCATGAATTCCAGTTTGGCGAACAGGCGGATTCCTTCCGGTAATGGATAACGAGTTAATTCAAGCAGTGGCGTATTACCGATAAGTTCCTGTACATGTTGATAAACGGTCAAATTAACCAATCTCCTTTTGTGTGTCATTAACCATACATATTTGTTTAATTGGGAAAAGTGCGTGATAAAACCATATTTCGATAAAATGGCTTGGTGTACTTCCAATGTTGTAAAGTGTTTGGCTCGATGATAGATGGAGAGTTGACCTGGAATGCCTGGTTGTGTGTCTAGAGATTGGACGTGGGTTTTTACTTCTAGTATGATAGAAGGGAATACATACACTGGAATACAAAGGAGGGTATGAACTATGGATTGCTTATTTTGCAAAATTGTAGAGGGCAGCATTCCCTCCAATAAAGTACTGGAGAATGACCATGTTATCGTTTTTCATGACATCCAGCCCGCTGCACCGACACATGTTCTTGTCATTCCGAAGAAACATATTGCTTCCATGAATGAAGTTACTGCAGAAGATCTGCCATTGATCGGCGAGATTCATCTGGCTGCTCAAGAAGCGGCGAAGCGTCTTGGCGTGGAGGAAACGGGATATCGCTTAATCAATAATTGTGGTAAGGATGGAGAACAAACCGTTCATCATCTGCATTACCATTTGTTGGGTGGTACCAGACTTGGCGTGTTGACAAGTCTGTCCGATTCTCACAAATAAACGAGCTAATGGGTACTAATATTGAGGATTTAGTCATATGCATTAAATCCACGAATGTGTGACCAAATGCTTATATAATGAATTCATTTCATAATACCTTTGAGTTATAAAATGGATTCAAATAAGTGATCATTACATTGAGGTTGACACCTTTATTATCTTTCGCCTATAATGTAAGATGATGAACCGTGTTATTGCTCTTGGACGGTCTGGTCGGAGGGAGGGAAAACTGGTGTCTGAAACTAAAGTTCGCAAAAACGAGACTATTGATGCTGCACTTCGTCGTTTTAAACGCTCCATCGCTAAAGATGGCGTATTGGCTGAGGTGAAGAAACGTAAGCATTATGAGAAGCCAAGCGTAAAGCGCAAGAAAAAGTCCGAGGCTGCTCGTAAGAGAAAGTTTTAGGAGGATTTTAACTACATGAATCTTAGCGAACGATTGAACGAAGATATGAAGCAAGCGATGAAGAGTAAGGACAAGTTCAGACTCTCCAACATTCGGTTGATTCGTTCGACGATCAAGAATCTTGAAATAGATTTGAAAAGAGATTTGGATGACAACGAAGTGCTTGATATCCTGAGTCGTGAAATCAAACAGCGCAAAGATGCCCTCCAAGAATTTGACAAAGCGGGCCGTGAAGATCTCGCGGCAAATGCAAAAGCGGAAATTGAAGTACTCATCCAGTACCTTCCCACACAGCTTACCGAAGAAGAAATTAAAGTTATTGTACAGCAGACCATCCAGGAAACCGGTGCTTCTTCGAAAGCCGAGATGGGGAAAGTCATGGCGGCCCTTATGCCGAAAGTTAAAGGCAAAGCGGACGGCAAACTGGTAAATCAAGCAGTTCAACAATTTCTGCAATAAAGCAAATCAATAAACACCTTCTGACTTGTCAGGAGGTGTTTTTTCCATTTATCAGAAGGCATGATGTCTTTGGGATGACGAAATTTCTTTTTAATGGTTAATATATATTATTATGGATTATTATTCTTGCAATTGATTGAGTTTTCAAATATAATTTTAAGATTTTGAAACGAAATGTTGCATTGCACGTAATAAATACCATAAGCTGGACAGTATAACATTAATGGAAAAGGGGGGACTATTGTGAAGGGAAAGCGCCGGAAGAAGCTTACGGGGCCATTGATGCTCTTAATGCTGCTGACGCTGTTGCTTCCTGTCTGGATTGGATCACCGTCAGCGCATGCAGCTGAGAAGAGTGGCGCCGTATATATTATTCCGGTTGATAAACCAATCGAGCAGGGACTTGGCAAGTTCATGGAACGCGGGTTCAAGCAAGCGGAAGAGATGAATGCTGGCCTGATCGTTCTTGATATCAATACGCCGGGAGGCCGTGTCGACACTGCAGAAGCATTGGGTACCCTGATCAAGGACAGTCCGATTGAGACTGTTGCATTTGTTCGTGGAGATGCTGCTTCAGCAGGGAGTTTTCTGGCTCTGAATGCAGATAAGATCGTAATGTCACCAGGCAGTATGATTGGTGCGGCAGCAATGGTGGACAGTACGGGTAAACATGTTGATGATCCAAAGCTTGTTGCATTCTGGAAAAGCAAAATGCAGGGAGCAGCTGAGATCAGTGGTCGTGATGGCAAGATTGCAGCTGGAATGACGGATGTTAACATGGTTGTGGAAATGCCAGAGATTAATAAAACCAAGCAAAAAGGTGAGATTATTGCTCTCTCTGCTGAAGAAGCGCTGAAAGTTGGTTATGCTGATCACATCAGCAACACACCGGAAGAAGCGGCAACGTGGCTCGGTTACAGCCAGGATGATGTATTTAAGGTAGAACGGACGACAGCAGAGAACATCTCATCCTTTCTTACCAATCCGGTTGTCATGACCATATTGTTGTTCCTCGGAATCGCAGGTGTGGCCATTGAATTGATCGTTCCTGGGTTCGGAGTACCTGGTATTGTCGGTATCGTATGTTTTGTCCTGTATTTCTCAGGAAATTACGTTGCCGGTTTTGCAGGAGCAGAGACGTGGGTATTGTTCACTGTTGGACTCATCTTGATGATTCTGGAGATGTTCATACCAAGCATGGGTATTTTGGGTATTCTGGGATCAATTGCGCTTGTTGCAGGTGTTGTGAGGGCTGCTTATGATACGAGTGATGCATTCGTTTCCCTGGGTATCGCTTTCGGAGCAGCATTGGTAGTGATTGCGATTATCGCAGTACTGTTTAAAGATCGAGGGATATGGAATCGATTCATACTGAGTGACAGTCTGTCAGCTGAGCGTGGATACTCATCCGCTACCGAGCGTAAAGAGTTGATTGGACTGCAAGGCATCAGTCTCACACCGCTTCGGCCTTCTGGAACAGCGATGTTTGAAGGAGAACGAATTGATGTTGTGACAGATGGTGATTTCATTCCGGTTGACACCCCGATTATTGTGATTAAAGCGGAAGGTACCCGGATTGTGGTTCAGCAAGCTTTGCCGGTGTAACTTGCTCTCTTGTCGAAGCGGATTAACGCTTCGGCAATGTACATAACCACGTGCTGATGCTGCCAGCGAGGTGGTGCATTCTTTAATTTAGCAGCGGACTCATGAGTGTCTTCTCAAACATTTTTATCAAATTCAAATTGCAAATGGAGGAAATTAAACAATGGACACATCTATGATTACGATTTTGCTCATTGCGGTAGTAGGTATTATCGTACTGAGCGTATTTTTCAGCTTTTTCCCGGTCATGCTCTGGATCTCAGCTATTGCATCCGGTGTCCGTGTTAGTATTATTACACTGGTAGCCATGAGACTTAGACGTGTAACACCTAGCAGGATCGTAAATCCACTGATTAAAGCAAGAAAAGCGGGCCTTGATTTAACCATGAACCAACTGGAGAGTCACTTTCTGGCGGGTGGTAATGTTGACCGTGTTGTAAACGCTCTGATTGCTGCTCAGCGTGCAAACATTCCACTTGAATTCGAACGTGCTGCTGCGATTGACCTTGCTGGTCGTGACGTATTACAGGCGGTCCAAATGAGTGTTAACCCGCGTGTTATCGAAACGCCTGTTGTATCTGCGGTGGCAAAAGATGGTATTGAAGTTAAAGTTCGAGCAAGAATTACAGTTCGTGCGAATATTGACCGACTCGTTGGTGGTGCCGGTGAAGAGACGATCATTGCCCGTGTCGGTGAAGGGATCGTAAGTACCAACGGTTCAGCAGAAACGCATAAAGTGGTGTTGGAAAATCCGGATCTGATCTCTCGTACAGTCCTGTCCAAAGGACTGGATTCTGGAACTGCCTTTGAGATCCTGTCCATTGATATTGCGGACGTGGATATTGGTAAAAATATTGGTGCATTCCTGCAAACCGAGCAGGCAGAAGCTGACAAGCGAATTGCTCAGGCGAAAGCAGAAGAGCGTCGTGCAATGGCTGTAGCCCAAGAACAAGAGATGAAAGCGCGCGTTGTGGAAATGAGAGCGCGTGTTGTTGAGTCTGAATCCGCAGTACCTCTCGCCATGGCTGAGGCACTTCGTAACGGTAAAATCGGTGTGATGGATTACATGAATCTCAAAAATATTGAAGCGGATACTCAAATGCGCAACACATTAGGAAAACCTGGTGAAGGTTCGAATTCCAACGATCAGGGTGATTCCAAAAACGGAAGATAGGCGGTGAGTGCATATGGGCCTATTTGAATGGATTTTTGATAATCTGTATATTGTGGCCGTCATCGGTTTTGCACTCTTCTCCTTCTTGGGGAAAGCTGCGAAATCGGCTGATCCGAACAAAAAGCGTCCTGCCAACGGGATGCCTACATTTGGAGGCAGTGGTGATTCAGGCCGGGATGAACGTTCAAGAGACAATTCATCTCCGCAGCAGTCTTCCGGACCTGCAGACCCCCGCTATGATGAACAGTATGACGATCGGTATGATGACGTGCAATATGAGAATCAGTATGATGAGCCGTATTCAGAGCCTGCTGCATCTTCTCGCCCCGCAACTGACTACAGAAGTGAGGGCACGATGAGTGCCATGGAAAATTCACTTGAGGCACAGATGAGAGGTATGGAAGAACAGCAGCGTTTGATTCAAGAGAGATTAAATCGCTTCTCTTCTGCAAATAAACCTGTTGTGTCTGATTCCAGTTGGGATATACCCAACACCGATGAATCGGGAGCATCTCCGCTTCGCCCTGCTGATATTCGTACAGGTGTGCTGTGGGCAGAAGTATTGGGTCCTCCTCGTTCCAAACAGCCGTTTGGTACAAGAGGGAAACTGTAAACAAGTCTTCATTATGAACAGAAAATAGAGCCGTCTCTGGTGCGCAGAAAGCCGCCGGAGACGGCTTTTTCTGTGTTCCTTACTTTTTTCTCAACATTCGTCCCTAACACGCTCCGGAATTTTCATAAATTCATGAATCTGCGCATAAGTTGAACTGTAGAGGAAGGGGGAAGACCTTCGAATGACCCGGATCAGCCGCAAGCTGCGCAGATGGACCAGTGAAGTGTTGGATCTGCCGCAGGATGTGCTTTATGATATGCCACGGTTAACCCTGATTGGCAGTAAGCAACTGTATATAGAGAATCATCGCGGTGTCATCCATTTCACCCCGGATCGTATCGTGTTGGCTCTTTCCCAAGGCCAGTTGGAGATCAAAGGAACTGCCTTGGTGATACGTAACATTTTGCCGGATGAAGTAGCTGTTGAAGGAACGATTCTGGATATTCATATGAATGGAGTGGAGGGGAACGGATGAAGCAGCCCAGTCTGTATAAACTGCGGGGAGCAGTCCGAATCACGGTCACTGGGGGAGACATTGAAACATTAATCAACACGGTGGCAGAGCAGGGGCTGGAAGTTTGGAACCTGCGTGCTCACGATGGACGCGTGGCAGAGATGAACATTCTGCTGCCGCATTTTTTCAGGTTGCGTCCTGTGTTGAAACGGACAGGCTGCAGGGTGAAAGTAACCCATCGCAGTGGTTTCCCTTTTTTTGCGGCCCGATTATTGCGGAGGAAGTTCTTTCTTGGGGGGATGCTGTTTTTTGTGGCAGCTTTGTTTGCGTTGTCGTCCATGGTATGGGATGTGGAGGTCAAGGGTAACGTCACCATTCCTACCGACGAGGTGCTCGCAGCAGCGAAGAAAGAGGGCATATATCCTTTCCAATGGGGGTTCCGCTTGCAAAGCCAAGACAAGCTCTCCAGGCAGCTTGCACTCGCTCTGCCGGATGTAACCTGGATTGGCGTGAGCAAAGAGGGGACAACCATCACCATTCAGGTCGTGGAATCGGCACAACCAAAGCGCGAACCATTACTGAATCCCAGACATCTGATCAGTAAGTCAGATGCTGTTGTCACTCAAATCTATGCGGAGCAGGGACGCCCTGTTGTTGAGAAGGACATGCGTGTCAAAAAGGGTCAGGTATTGATCTCGGGGATTCTCGGGGATGAGGAGAACACCAAAACCATTGTTGCCAAAGGTGAAGTTCGTGGTCTGGTATGGCGTGAGTATCAGGTAGAGGTTCCGCTGGTGCAAAAACATAATACAATGACAGGTGAGAGCAAAGAACGTTTTTACATGGTGCTGGGGAAATGGGCAATCCAACTGTGGGGGTACGGAAGTACACCGTTCAGTTCATTTGATACCGAGAGTAATCATAAACCATTGACGTGGCGATCCTTTACACTTCCCATGGGTTGGCTGACAGAGAAAGATCTGGAGACACGAGAGCATGAGCAACAACAGACGGTAGAATGGGCCAGAACGAAAGGATTGGAAGGAGCAAGGAATGATATTATGGCCAAAAACGGCAAAGGAACAAAAATTATAAGTGAAAAAATTTTGCATGAGAAGAAAGAGAATGGTAAAGTTTATATGAAAGTCTTATTTGAAGTAGAAGAAAGCATTGCGGAAGAACTTCCGCTAGTCCATAGTCAAGGAGAATGAGGATATTTGTCAGAGCAAACACGCAGCATACAAATCTCCCTCCAGAGTGCGGGAGAGGGCCAATCCCTTTTTGGACCCCAAGATACTTTTCTTAAACTGATTGAATCCGAGATTCCTGCCCAGATTGCATCCCGTGAAGCGGAGATTGTGATTTTTGGCAACGCACAGCAGGTGGAATCGCTTGAACAATTATTTGATGTGTTACTGCAATTGATACGCAATGGATATGTGTTAACCGAGAGAGATGTGAAGTATGCGATTGAACTTGCCAAGGATATGCGGGCAGACCAACTCTTGGACCTGTTCAAAGGCGAGATTACTACGACATACCGAGGTAAACCAATCCGTGTTAAAACCATTGGACAGAAGCACTATGTAACTACAATTAAAAAACGTGATATTGTATTTGGCATTGGTCCTGCCGGTACGGGTAAAACCTACCTTGCTGTTGTACTGGCTGTTGCCGCAATTAAAGAAGGCAGCGTCAAACGCATTGTACTCACACGGCCTGCTGTTGAAGCAGGAGAGAGTCTTGGGTTTTTGCCAGGTGATCTTCAGGAGAAGGTAGACCCTTATCTGAGACCGCTGTACGATGCCTTATATGACGTTATGGGGCAGGAACAGACCGCGAAGGCACTGGAGCGGGGGTTAATCGAAATCGCACCACTCGCCTACATGCGGGGGCGTACGCTGGATGACTCCTTCATCATTCTCGATGAAGCACAGAACACAACGCCTGAACAGATGAAGATGTTTCTGACCCGGCTTGGTTTTGGCTCCAAAATGGTCATCACTGGAGACGTTACACAGATTGATTTACCGCGTGGTAAGAAATCCGGGCTTGTGGAAGCGAATACGATCTTGAACGAAGTTAACGAGATTGGATTTGTCTATTTTGCCGAGCAAGATGTTGTGCGGCATTCTCTCGTCCAGAAAATTATCGTGGCTTACAACCACGCCGCAGAAAATCAAGCATAGAAAGGGATTGTCTAAAGTGACCTCGAAGGAACCGTCAAAAGGCAAATCTTTTCAGAATAAGGCTACAGGATGGAAGTATAGCGTGTGGGCACGCTATCTTCTGTTTTTGTTTCTGGTGATTCTTTTCTACGTGAGTCTGGCTTCGAAGCTGCTCCCTGAGCGCTATGATATTCAGGAAGGGACACGGAGTGAAGTGGACATTGCTGCGCCCATGCAGATTCCGAATAACAAGGCCACACTCAAAGCACAGGAAGAAGCTGCTGAACGGGTACAGCCGATATTTCAGATTGTCCAGTTGCGAAACGAAAATTTGATGACTACCCTGCTAGACCGTGTAGATCGATTAAATCAGGATGATCAGATTTCAAGTCAGGACAAGATTGATATTTATCGGGATGAAATTCCGCAGCGCCAGAAGGACTTTGTGACCAACTATATCAATAATAATCGGAAAGCCGGTACATACTCCGAGACTCTTTTGGAAGAGATCAGAAATGTGGTACAGGAGCAAAGCTACCGTATTCCCGAAGAAACCTACATCAAAATCTCACGGCTGACATCGGATGATATCCAGGAGATGAAACCGGTTGCGAGGGATATTGTTGCCCGGTTAATGACGGATCAGATCAGCGATGCAACCACTGCCCGTGCCAAAGTAGCTGAGATGGTGAGTGTCAGCTCTCTTGGTAAGCGTACGCAACGTGAGGTCGTGCAAGAGCTTGCTCGCCTCGTGGTGACCGCTAACCGCTTCTACGATGAAGAGGGAACCAAGGAAGCGAAAGTTCAGGCGCGTGAGAACACGCAAACTGTCTTTATCAAGCAAGGGGACACACTAGTTGCCAAGGGTGAGATGATCACCCCGGAGATGTATACTTTGCTGGATGAGAATGATTTGCTGAAAAATGAAGTGAACTACTGGCCACAGCTTGGTCTTCTTATGTTTTCCTGCCTGTTGTCAGCAGCAATTCTGATGTATATTCAGCAAGGCAGCGGAACGCACTTTAAATATAATAATGCGCAGCTGTTGATGCTTGTTCTCATTTTTATTATTACGATTGTGGTTATGCATGTGACAGCGATTATCCAAACCAATGAGCGGTCTTATGTGGGCTTCCTTGCACCTGTTGCGGTAGGGGCGATGTTAATTGCCTTATTGCTGGATACGTCGCTTGCCTTTGTATGTTCGATATTGATCGGTATGTTATCCAGCATTATTTTGAATACGCATCAGGGTCAACTTTTTGACTTCGAACTGGGTTTCTTCGCTGTATTGGTTTCATTTGTTGCGATCTTCGCAACACATAAGGCTAGCCAGCGATCCACGATCCTGAAAGGGGCCATTATGGTCTGCTTGTTCGGGTCCATAGCCGTCTTCACCTTGGCTTTGATTGACTCGGGCGATTGGAATCGAACCACGACGCTGTATGGCGTTGGGTTTGCATTTGCTGGTGGCGTGCTGACTGCCATACTGGTCATTGGGCTGATGCCATTTTTTGAAACTTCATTTGGCATTTTGTCAGCGCTCAAACTGGTAGAACTGTCTAATCCGAACCATCCGCTTCTACGCAAGTTGCTGACGGAGACACCGGGTACCTATCATCACAGTGTTATGGTAGGCAATCTGTCCGAAGCAGCAGCAGAAGCCATAGGAGCTAACGGATTGCTCTGCCGAGTGGGTTCGTATTATCATGATATTGGCAAGACGAAGCGGCCTATCTATTTTATTGAGAATCAGAACAATATGGAGAATCCGCATGATTCAATTGATCCGAAACTGAGCAAATCCATTATCGTTGCCCATGCGCGCGATGGGGTGGAAATGCAGAAGGATTACAAGCTGCCCAGACCTATTCGGGATATTGCGGAACAGCATCACGGCACGACATTTCTTCACTATTTCTATCACAAAGCACTGCGCCAGGCGGAAGAAGCAGGCGTTGAGCCTGATTTCACGGAAGAAGATTTCCGTTACCCTGGGCCGAAGGCTCAGTCCAAGGAATCGGCTATTGTTGGCATTGCCGATAGTGTGGAGGCTGCTGTGAGATCTTTGCGCAAACCGACAGTGGAGCAAGTGGAGTCCATGATTGAGAAGATTATTAAAGGACGATTGGACGATCATCAATTCAATGATTGTGACCTTACGATGCGTGAACTGGATATCGTCGCCAGAACATTGAAGGAAACGGTGATGGGTATCTTCCACTCCAGGATAGAATATCCGGAGGAGATTAAGAAACCGAAGCCGACTTCACCCGAAGCAGGCTAATTTAATAATAGTTCGTGTTCGAAAAGGTCGGTTCTCAGTACCGAGAAGATGGAATGAAGCTAGTAAGGCTTTTTGAACAACCTCTAATATGAGCAGACAGGAGTTATGAAAGAATGAGTCTTAATCTGGCATGGAATAATGAACAACAGGATAAAGAAATTACAGACCCAATGATTGCAATGCTGGAACAGTTGCTGAATCTCGCCGGAGAAGCGGAAGGTGTTGCAGACGGGGAAGTGGCTCTGACTTTTGTGAACGATGAGCAGATCCATGAGTTGAACCGTGATTATCGCGGTATTGACCGTCCTACGGATGTACTGTCTTTTGCGATGAACGAGACGGTGGATGAAGAGCTCGATATTATCTATGAGCTGGACGAAGATGAAGAAATGCCGGATGTTCTTGGAGACATCATCATTTCCGTACCACGGACCATCCTGCAAAGTGAAGAGTATGGACACTCATTTGAACGTGAACTTGGTTTTCTGTTTGTCCATGGTTTCTTGCACCTGCTCGGATACGACCATCAGGATGAAGCAAGTGAGGCTGAAATGATGGGCAAACAAGAAGCGGTATTGGCCCAGGCCGGGTTGACTCGATAATGAAAAGGCGCTCCTGGGGTCTGGTATTCCGCAATGCTGCGGAAGGAATCGCATATGGGTTGCGGACTCAGCGTAATGTGAGAGTTCACACGGGAGTGGCTATTTTGATGTGTGTAGCCGGCTTTTTTTTCAGAATCTCAAGAACGGATTGGATGTTTGTGCTGACCGCTGTCTTTTTGGTCCTGGTGACTGAATTGATGAACACGGCTGTAGAGGCAGCGGTTGACTTGGCACACCCCCATATCCATCCGCTGGCAAAAGCGGCAAAGGATACCGCGGCCGGGGCAGTTCTGCTGGCAGCGGTATTCGCCGTCATCATCGGTTGTATTGTTTTCATTAAGCCCGTGATGAATTGGCTAGGTTTGTACTGATTTTGTATTAACTTTGATTTGTTTTGATTTTAATACTACACAACTTTGTGAAGTTAGACCTTGTTTAAGTTGAACTTGTAGACATTACACGATAACGAAGAGGACAGAAATAAACCTGTAGAAGCGAAGCGTTCGCCTTTATCCCCGGATTTTCACATTGAAAAGTGAATCAAAAAATCTGGGGATAACAGCGATCGAAGGGTTATTCTGGACTCGGAGTGACTAGTGTAAATTTGGCTTTAGTTGAACTTAATTCGTAGGTAGTAACTTTATATTGCACCCTAAGGGAGAGAATATTAATGGATAACGGTTTGTTAATGCAAGAGGCAATTAAGGCACGTACTAAGGCGTATACGCCGTACTCCCATTTTGGTGTAGGCGCGGCTTTGCTTGACAGTGAAGGTCATGTGCATCATGGTTGTAATATTGAGAATGCTGCGTATACACCAGGTAACTGTGCTGAGCGCACAGCGATGTTCAGCGCCATTGCAGGTGGGCAGAAGCCTCGCAGCTTCAAAGCGATCGCCATTGTGGGCGACACGGATGGTCCGATTGCTCCATGTGGCGTATGTCGTCAGGTGATGTACGAACTGTGTGAACCGGATATGAAAGTTATCTTGGGGAACATGAAGGGTGATCTTCAAGAGACCACCGTTGCTGAACTGTTACCTTGGGCTTTTGGGCCTTCTGATCTGAATTCTGCCAAAAAATAAACCAATATTCCAGGCCTAGGCGCCTGAGGAGGAACATATGAAAAAACAAGCATTTAAATCCGGTTTTGTAGCTATTATTGGACGTCCAAACGTAGGTAAATCCACACTGATGAACCAGGTGATCGGACAGAAAATTGCGATAATGTCGGACAAGCCACAAACCACACGTAATAAAATTCATGGTGTGTATACATCCGAACATCAACAAATCGTATTCCTGGACACACCGGGTATTCACAAACGTCAATCCAAACTTGGCGATTACATGAACCAGACTGCTCTGAACACACTTGGAGAAGTAGAAGCAGCATTGTTCCTGATTGATGCTTCGGAAGGCATGGGTGGCGGTGACCGTTATATTGCGGAACAGTTGAAAAATATTCGTACGCCTGTCATTCTTGTCATGAATAAAATTGACAAAATTGAGCCGGAAGCACTGCTTCCACTCATTGAGACGTATCGCAAGCTTCACGATTTCGCTGAAATCGTTCCTGTCTCTGCCATGCTTGGCAGCAACGTCAGCACGTTGTTGGAACAGCTCGGCAAGTATTTGCCTGAAGGTCCACAGTACTATCCTGATGACCAGGTTACTGACCATCCGGAGCAGTTTGTATGTGCCGAGTTGATTCGTGAGAAAATTCTGCAAATGACTCGTGAAGAAGTGCCTCACTCCATTGCAGTAACGATCGAAGATATGAAAGTGCAGGATAATGGTGTCGTTTATATCTCAGCCGTCATTTTTGTGGAACGGGATTCACAAAAAGGCATCATTATCGGCAAGCAAGGTGCCCTTCTGAAAGAAGTGGGTAAAAGAGCTCGACATGACATTCAGAATTTGCTTGGCTCCAAAATTTTCATGGACCTGTGGGTTAAAGTGAAAAAAGACTGGAGAAATCAGGATAGAGTTCTGCGTGACCTTGGCTTTGGCCGCGACTAATCTTCGGAATTGTATCCAGTAATTGCAACACATAGTTTACCTTGCAAGACTCCATCCTATTTGGTAGATGCAGACGTCATTTCCGAAGAGAGGATGAAATTCCGATGCGAGATTTTTCGTGGAAGGTTTTTGCGATGACGGGGGATGTGGAGTCCTATTTGTTATATACCGAGGCGTGTAACTCGTTAGGACAGGAGTCGGATCATGCAAGGGAAGTGATTGAAGATGAAGAAGCCGAAGGATAATTGGCTGATTCGGGAATGGTTAGGTGACGAGGCATGCTATACAGGGTGGAAGGGATTGTCATCCGCAGCATGGACTACGGCGAAGGGAACAAAATCATTACGCTTTGCACCGAAAGCGGCGGGAAAGTAGGGGTACTCGTCCGCGGTGCCAAAAAGCCCAAGAGCCGACATGCTGCACTGGTGCAGCCGTTTACGTATGGTCAATATGTATATTTTCGCAATACAGGTCTAGGCACACTGAACGCTGGAGAAATTGTTGAATCTTATCATGAGTTGCGTGAAGATCTGGTCAAGGCCTCATATGCTTCTTATGCGTGTGAACTATTGGATCGGGTGCTTCAGGATGAAGAGACAGGTACATTTTGGTTCAAACAGTTGAAGGCGTGTTTGCAGGCGTTGAAGGAAGAGAAAGATCCGGTTGTTATTACAAGTCTGTACGAAATGAAAATATTACAGGCATCCGGATATGGCCCACAGTTCGATGAGTGCATCTCCTGCAATCAGGAGCGACCAGATGAGCAGTTGTTTATAAGTCCCAGACTTGGTGGCGTCTTGTGTCGAGCATGCAAACATTTCGATCCTCCAGCGATGTCAGTTAGTCCAAAGGCTCTGAAGTTGTTGCGTTTGTTCGCGCAGTTGGATCTGCAACGCTTGGGGAATATATCAGTAAGTGAGTCTACCCGTGATGAGATCAAAAAGTTGATGCGTGCTTTTATGGATCATCAGCTCGGTCTGAATCTTAAATCCCGTTCTTTCCTCGATCAGATGGAGAAGTACGGGATTTGAGGCGTTTTGGTGGAAGCGAAACTATATCTTGACTTCATACTAGATTTTATATATTATGAAATATAATTTCTCTTTATGAGACATGCATTGAACGAGAAAGTAAAAGACTGGATTTATTGTATTTATGGAGACAAGTCGTTGTATAACACTTGAGAATCATGAATGAGCGAGCCGGGGATGGTGGGAGCCTGGCTAAATCGGTCTTTGAAACGGCACTCGGGAGCATGAATGGACACGGAAAAGTGGGCTGGAACGAACAGGATCATCCTGTTTGATCTAAGCCAAGTAGGGTGGAACCGCGGGAATAGCTCTCGTCCCTACGTCTGTACAACAGGCGTAGGACGGGGGCTATTTATTGTTGTCTTCACCGTCCTAAGCTTGCTAACAAACCATTGAAAAGGAGCATGATTATGAATTTTCAGCAGATGATTCTAACGCTGCAACAATTCTGGGCCGAGCATAACTGTATTATTGTCCAGCCATACGATACGGAAAAAGGGGCAGGTACGATGAACCCGATGACCTTTTTGCGTTCGCTTGGACCCGAACCTTGGAAAGTAGCCTATGTGGAGCCTTCCCGTCGTCCTTCGGACGGACGTTATGGTGAGAACCCTAACAGGCTGTACCAGCATCATCAGTTCCAGGTAATCATCAAGCCTTCACCGGACAATATTCAGGAAATTTACCTGGAAAGTCTGAAACGTCTGGGCATTGATCCGCTCAAACATGATATTCGGTTTGTTGAAGATAACTGGGAGAATCCTTCCCTTGGTTGTGCAGGTCTTGGTTGGGAAGTATGGTTGGACGGAATGGAAATTACACAATTTACGTATTTCCAACAGGTTGGTGGAATCGAGACAAATCCGGTAGCTGTTGAAATTACGTATGGTATGGAGCGTTTGGCTTCTTACATTCAGGATAAAGAGAATGTGTTTGATCTGGAATGGGTGGAAGGTATCACTTATGGTGATGTATTCCGTCAGCCAGAATTCGAACACTCTAAATATACGTTTGAAGTATCTGATGTCAAAATGCTGTTTACACTCTTCAACATGCATGAAGAAGAAGCAAACAAGGCCATGGCGCAGCATCTAGTATTCCCTGCATATGACTATGTGCTGAAATGTTCCCACACGTTCAACCTGTTGGATGCACGTGGGGCCATCAGTGTAACGGAACGTACGGGTTACATCACACGTGTCCGTAATCTGGCTCGCCAAGTCGCTGCAACATATATGGAAGAGCGTGAGAAGCTAGGCTTCCCGCTGATCAAGAAAGGGGGAGCCGAGCATGTCTAAGGATCTGTTGTTTGAAATCGGGTTGGAAGAAGTACCTGCACGCTTTATGCGCGCAGCAATCGCACAGCTGCAAGAGCGTGTCGTGAAATGGCTTGACGCATCCCGCATTGCTTATGGTGAAGTGAACGCGTATGCCACACCGCGCCGTCTGGCTGTTTTGATTCAAAATGTGGCTGAGAAGCAGGAAGATATCGAGGAAGAAGTGAAAGGTCCTTCACGCAAAATTGCACTGGACAACAGTGGCAATTGGAGCAAGGCTGCACTCGGATTCGCCCGCAGTCAAGGTGTTGAACCCGACCAGTTCACGTTCAAGGAACTGAACGGTGTCGAATATATCTATGCAACAAAGAGCAGCAAAGGTGTAGAGACTGCTTCTGTGGTTGGCGAAGGATTACTTTCTGTATTACATGCCATGACGTTCCCGAAATTCATGCGTTGGGCTTCCTATGATTTCAAATTTGTACGTCCAATCCGCTGGATTGTGGCTATGCTCGGCAGTGAAGTTATCGATCTGGAAGTGACAGGTGTTAAGTCGGGTAATGTAACTCGCGGACATCGTTTCCTCGGTAAGGAGGCCGTGATCTCCAATCCGTCTTCATACGTGGAAGTGTTGCGTGCAGAACATGTCATTGCTGATATTCAGGAACGTGAACAGATGATTGTATCCCAGATTCAGGCACTGGCTGCTGAGAAAAAATGGGATATCGCGATTAAGGAAGACTTGCTGGAGGAAGTCCTGTTCCTGGTGGAAACACCTACCGTATTGTTCGGAACATTTGACTCTTCATTCTTGAATATTCCACAAGAAGTATTGATTACTTCCATGCGTGAGCATCAGCGTTATTTCCCTGTACTGGACAATGAAGGACAATTGTTACCATTCTTCGTGACGGTACGTAACGGTGGAAGTGATTCACTGGACGTTATTGCCAAAGGAAATGAAAAAGTTTTGCGTGCACGTCTGTCTGATGCCAAGTTCTTCTATGAGGAAGATCAGAAGCTACAGATTAAGGATGCATTGTCGAAGCTGGAAAGTATCGTCTTCCAGGAAGAACTAGGAACCGTTGGAGATAAAGTGCGCCGTATTCGCAAGATTGCAGATGGACTTGCTGCCAAACTGCAAGTATCCGGTGATGTTGCTGAATCCGTTAGCCGCTCAGCAGATATCTGCAAATTCGATCTGGTGACACTGATGGTGGGAGAATTCCCGGAACTGCAAGGTGTGATGGGTGAGGATTACGCTCGTAAAGCTGGCGAAAAAGAAGAAGTGGCCAAAGCGGTATTCGAACACTATCAGCCACGTTTCGCTGGAGATCAATCCCCTGCTTCTCTTGTTGGTGCCATTGTGAGTGCTGCGGACAAAATGGATACAATCGTGGGTTGTTTCTCCATCAATATTATTCCAACCGGTTCCCAGGATCCGTACGCACTGCGCCGTCAGGCTGCAGGTATTGTACAGATTTTGCTGGATCACAAGCTTCCGCTGACATTGTCAGACGTGTTCGGAGTAGCACTTCAAGTACATGCCCAGATGAACCTGTTGAAACGTGCAGATGAAGAGGTTCGTAAAGATCTGCAAGACTTCTTTGGTCTCCGTGTGAAAAAATTGTTGTCCGAAACCGTTCGCTACGACGTAGTGGATGCCGTAATTTCTTCCGGATTCGATGATATCAGCGCTGTGGTACCAAAAGGTGAAGCGTTGATGGCGGCTGTTCTGACAGGAGACGCATTCAAAACAACGGTTGAATCGTTCAACCGTGTGGGTAATCTGGCTGCCAAAGCATCCAATGCTTCCGTACATCCAGAACTGTTCACGGAAGATGGAGAACGTCAGCTACATGAGGCATGGAGCAAAACGAATGCAGAATATCGTCAGGCGTTAACTCAGCATGATGCTGCTGAAGCGCTGGCTATTGCATCTGCATGGAAGGATGGTATTACCTCATTCTTCGATTCGGTTATGGTTATGGCCGAAGATGAAGCTGTTCGGGCGAATCGACTTGCCTTGCTCGCGGCTATTGATCGTGACTTGAAAGGATTTGCTGATTTTTCCAAGTTGGTTTGGTAATTGGGCGTATTTCATGAGTCCTTTTCCACAGACTTGGCGCAAAGCTAAAATTCAGTATTAAAGAAGGATATATGAGGGTATAAATATACGGAACGGGTTGTAAAATGTATTTTTTACAACCGCTCCGTATTTTAGCCTTTGATTTCCCTTGTTGTGCCAGAAGGATTTTGCCTGGCCGGGGTCGTATATAACAATATGCAGCTATTTTATGAAACCGGGTGGTCTGGGTTTGAGTGAGTTAAATATACGTCACATTGTTGTGGATGGTGATGCTTGCCCGGTCAAAACCGAGATTGCGCAAACCGCTCGCCTTTTCAACATTCCCGTACTGTTAGTCTCTTCATTTGATCATTTGCTTCAAGGAGGAGAAGGGGTACGAACCGTGCAAGTGGATCGCAGTGATCAGAGCGCAGACCTGTATATTGCTAATCATATTAAGCCATATGATGTGGTTATCACTCAGGACTATGGACTTGCCGCACTTGCGCTCGGCAAACGTTGTTATGTTTTGTCCTTTCGTGGTCGTGAATTCAACGATCGTGACATTGATTTCATGTTGGATTCTCGTCATACTGCGGCAAAAGCACGAAAAAGAGGCCATTACGGGAAAGGCCCAAAGCCTTTCACAGAGCAGGATCGAGAAATGTTTCAACATAAACTGACAAAACTTTTAAAAGATTTGCAGGAGAATGTGTAAGTTTATCGAATTATATTTACGTGTTGAAGAGATGAAGGTGGCCAGAGATGAGTACCGGACAAGGCGGTATACCCGAAAGTATTATTGAATCGGTGTTACAGCAGAATGATATTGTCGATACGGTGAGCCGATTTGTGCATCTGACCAAACAGGGGAAGTATATGAAGGGCCTCTGTCCTTTTCATTCCGAGAAGACGCCTTCGTTCACCGTTACACCTGAGAAACAAATTTTCTACTGCTACGGTTGCGGCACGGGTGGAAATGCCATCAAATTCAGGATGGAAATCGAAGGGTTATCCTTTCCCGAGGCTGTCAAAACGATGGCGGAAGAAAGTCACATCTCTATGGGGGACTGGCAAGGGCGTGAATCTGCTCATGTGAATCCGGAGACTGAACGTCTGTTGGAGGCTTATGAGCTTACCGCGAAGCTGTATCATTTTTTGTTGAAAAATACAGAGCATGGCAAGTCAGCTATGGAGTATTTACGCTCAAGAGGTTTTGGCGACAAATTGATCGACCAGTTCCAGATTGGTTTCGCACCAAATCGTTGGGACACACTGGTACAATTTCTCGAGAAACGTAACTATCCGCTCGAAGAGATGGAAAAGGGTGGACTTCTGTCATCGCGAAATGAAGGTCAGGGATATGTGGACCGATTCCGAGACCGGATTATGTTCCCGATTAATGGCAGGAGCGGTAAGCCAATTGCATTTGCAGGACGCATATTGGGAGATGGGCAACCGAAGTATCTAAATTCACCGGAAACCCGGTTATTTAACAAAAGCCGTGTTCTCTATAATCTGCATCATGCCAAAAATGCAATTCGCAAACAAAGACAAGCCATTTTGTTTGAGGGATATGGTGATGTCATCTCCGCATGGGATCAGGATATCCAGAATGGTGTAGCGGCAATGGGTACTGCGTTAACCGAGAATCAGGCCCTGATGCTCAAAGGCATGTGCGACGAAGTCATTATTTGTTATGACGGTGACCGAGCAGGACAGGCTGCTGCACTCAAAAACTTCCCTATTCTTGAGGAAGCTGGATTGCAGGTCAAAGTGGCTCTCATTCCCGAGGGACTTGACCCGGATGATTTTATCCGGAAGCATGGTGGTGAACGGTTCCGAAACCAGATTGTGGACGGTGCCGTGACAACTACAAAATTTAAACTTATAAACTTAAAAAAAAGCCATATACTGCTAGAGGGTGGCGGACAAATCGCCTATTCGAAAGAAGCAGTAAAATTGATTGCACCCTTACCTTCTCCAACAGAGAGGGAAGTGTATCTCCGTGAACTGGCTGCAGAAGTGGACGTATCCTTCGAAACATTGAAGCAGGAGTGTAATGAAGAACGGGAGGCAATGAAAAATAACCTCCAGTACGGGGATAATAACCCGAAAAGGTGGAATAATGGTAGGCAACAAAATAGGCAGGTGCCTACACCGAATCTGTTGCCGGCTTATCACGCTGCCGAACGCAAACTGATTGCCTGGATGTTGCAGGATGATGAGGCTGCCCAGTACGTGAATGAACATCTTGGTGAAGCTTTTAACTTGGAGGATCATGCAGCTATTGCTGCTTATCTATATGCCTACTATGCGCAAGGCAAACCGTCGGATACAAGCCGTTTTATGTCTTCACTGCATGACGATCGCCTGGAAAAAACGGTCAGTTCAATCTCGATGATGGATGGTCCAGGTGAATGGAGTATTCAAATGCTCGATGATTGCATCAGGGAAGTGCTGAAGCATCCGCGTAAGAAAGAGTACGATTTGAAAAAAGAAGAAATGATTGCTGCAGAGCGGGCAGGTGATTCTGTACGCGCGGCACAGATTGCAATTGAAATGATTGCCCTAGAGAGACAGTGAACGTCTGATGATTAGATGTTTCTAGGGAGGAGGGAGTCGAGTTATGGCGAATGATCAGCATACTGAACTAGAAACAGAATTGACACTGGATCAGGTTAAAGATCAATTGATTGAATCAGGTAAAAAAAGAGCTTCGCTGAATTACAAGGAAATTATAGAGAAACTCTCTCCTTTTGAGCAGGATGCAGAGCAAATGGATGAGTTCTATGAGCAACTGAGCGATCTGGGTATCGATGTAGTGAATGAAAATAATGAAGAGGTTACACTTCGTCCTAGTGAAGATTCCGAGAACAACACCAGAGAGGGAGAGGACGAATTCCACTTTGATGATGATCTGAGCTTGCCGCCAGGTATCAAAATCAATGACCCTGTCCGTATGTACCTCAAGGAAATTGGTCGTGTGCCACTGTTGTCGGCAGATGATGAAGTGCAACTGGCTAAACGGATTGAGAACGGGGATGAAGAAGCCAAGCGTCGTCTGGCTGAAGCGAACCTTCGACTTGTAGTCAGTATCGCCAAGCGTTACGTTGGACGTGGAATGTTGTTCCTTGATTTGATTCAGGAAGGTAATATGGGTCTGATCAAAGCGGTTGAGAAGTTCGACCACAAAAAAGGATACAAGTTCAGTACGTATGCTACATGGTGGATTCGCCAAGCGATCACTCGTGCTATTGCTGACCAGGCGCGTACCATTCGTATCCCTGTGCACATGGTGGAGACGATTAATAAGCTGATCCGGGTATCCCGTCAGCTGTTGCAGGAACTTGGGCGTGAACCGACACCAGAAGAAATCGCTGCTGAGATGGATCTGAGTGTAGAGAAAGTTCGTGAAATTACGAAGATTGCACAGGAACCGGTTTCTCTGGAAACCCCGATTGGTGAGGAAGATGATTCCCATCTGGGTGACTTCATTGAGGATCAGGAAGCACTTGCTCCGGCGGATGCTGCTGCGTATGAGTTGCTGAAAGAACAGCTCGAAGATGTATTGGATACACTGACTGAACGTGAAGAGAACGTGCTTCGTCTACGTTTTGGTCTGGACGATGGACGGACGAGAACTCTGGAGGAAGTTGGCAAGGTATTTGGTGTTACGCGTGAGCGTATTCGTCAGATCGAAGCCAAGGCTCTTCGTAAATTGCGTCACCCGAGTCGTAGTAAACGACTCAAGGATTTCCTCGAATAATCGAACTATGGGAGACTTTCCGCAAGACGCTTTAGCGGCGGCGGGGTCTCCTTTATTTTTAATTTAAACGTCTTGATTTCTTGGTTTTGGAAATTCATCCTTGAAATGTTTTATTGGATTTTATTTTATCGCTTTTCCTTGTTCAATGCAAATCAATAAATTAAATGAATGGTGTAGGTGCTTCATGAAACTTTCGAATCGATTACAGCGAATACATGATCAAATTCCCGATGGCAGCCGCATGGCTGATATCGGTTCAGACCACGCGTTGCTGCCAGTAGCCGCAATCCGCAGTGGGAAAGCTGCAAGTGCAGTAGCCGGGGAAGTCAATCCTGGCCCTTATGATGCTGCATGCAAACAAGTCAGCGATGCTGGCTTGAAAGAAAAAATAACGGTACGCCGTGGAGACGGATTGGATGTAATCTCTGCAGGAGAAGTGGATGTCATCACCATTGCAGGCATGGGTGGTGCCCTGATTGCCTCTATTTTGGACCGAGGTTTATCCAAACTGGAAGGAGTCCAGTTACTTATTTTGCAACCAAATGTGGGAGAGGATATCCTCAGACGCTGGTTGTTGGAGCATCACTGGGTGGTTGTAGCAGAACAGTTGCTCGAAGAAGATGGCAAGATCTATGAGATTATAACGGCGATGCCACAATCCGTAAGCCCGATTGCCAATGTAGAGGTGTATCGTGCACGTCCGCTTCAAGGCGGGGCAGAATTAACGGAAGATTTGCTGCTGCGGATGGGGCCATATTTGGTGGATCGTCCAACGGATGTATTTTTTGCCAAATGGGAAAGTGAGATCATCAAACTGCAAGGGGTTGTAAACTCGATCTCCAAATCCGATCAGGATTCTTCCCGGGACAAGGCGGCTGAGGTAGAGCGTCTTATCGCAAACTTGAAGGAGGTTTTGGCATGTTTGCCAAAGGTCAAACTGTAATTCAACTGATGGAGCAACTCGCTCCCAAACATCTGGCTGTACCGGATGACCGCATTGGTCTGCAGCTCGGCAGTTTGCAAAAAGAAATCAGTCACGTGTTAGTAGCTTTGGATGTGACGGATGAAGTGGTGGACGAAGCGATTCGTATTGGTGCCAACCTGATTATCGCTCATCACGCGATCATTTTCCGTCCGGTTAAGTCACTGAGTACAGATACACCTATGGGTAAATTGTATGAAAAGCTGATTAAGCATGATATTGCTGTCTATATCAGTCATACGAACCTGGATGTGGCCGAGGGTGGTATGAATGACTGGATGGCCGAGGCACTTGGCATCGAGAGTACAGAATCGCTGGAAGATGTACACACAGATCATTTGTACAAGCTGGCTGTGTTTGTGCCTCGTACCCATCATGAACAGGTTCTTCAGGCCATTCTGGAAGCCGGAGCGGGTAGTATCGGTCAATATAACAAGTGCAGCTTCAACACGGAAGGTACAGGAACGTTTGTACCTGGTGAAGGGACTCAACCGTTTATCGGTACCCAAGGGCAGATGGAACGTGTGGAAGAAATGCGGATTGAGACCATCGTACCCCAAAGTCTGCGCAGTAAGGTCGTTCAGGCGATGCTTAAGGCTCATCCGTATGAGGAAGTCGCCTATGACCTCTATGCAATGGATTTAAAGGGCCGTACGCTTGGTCTGGGACGTTTGGGACCCCTTAAGGAACCTAAGACATTAGGTGAGCTTGTGGAGGTTGTGAAGACCCAATTCAGTGTGCCTCATGTGCGTGTAGTAGGAGATCTGAACAAGCAGATCAAAAAAGCTGCGGTTCTTGGCGGCTCTGGCAGCCGTTATGCGCTCACTGCCCGCTTCAAAGGTGCGGATGTTATTGTGACTGGAGATATCGATTACCACACGGCTCATGATGCGTTAATGGCAGGTATGTGTATCATCGACCCGGGACATAATTCCGAGAAGATTATGAAACCAAAAACAGCGGATTGGCTTCGTTCCCGTTTGGAAGAAAAACGATATGATACGCAAGTTACAGCTTCAGAGGTAAATACGGAAGTATTCCAGTTTATCTAAAAAGACCGTTGATGTACGGCTTCCAGTAATATTAAGCTTGTCTGGGAACCTAAATGCCTGTATACTATGTAATGTTGTTCGGAAAGTTTGACAGACAATCGCTGGTGGCCTTTGTTGCCACGAGAGGAAAGTCCGGGCTCCACAGGGCAGGATGCTGGATAACGTCCAGTCAGCGCGAGTTGAAGGATAGTGCCACAGAAATGGACCGCCGATGGCCGGATTTTCCGGCACAGGCAAGGATGGAACCGAGGTGTAAGAGACCCCGAGGAACGCTGGTGACTTCGTTCCTGGTAAACCCCATCTGGAGCAAGACCTAATGGGACACAGCCGCCTTTTCGGAGGAGGCAACCTTAGCCCGAGGTGTGTCTAGGTTGGTCGCTTGAGCTGTGCAGCAATGTATGGCCTAGATAGATGATTGTCGCTTCTGGTGGGAGGGTAGTTCCCGTATGAACCACGAAGAGCACAGAACCCGGCTTACGGTAAGCTTTCCTAACTGCAACAACAACATTATAGCAACACAATGTAGTCCACCTATCAGTCGAGGACAACTCGTATGATTCATCCGATGGCCTGACTGATCAGAAGGACCCATGAACATCTGAACAAACATAACTCCTGTTAATAACAGGTTCTATAAAATAAGGCGGCATGCCCGAGATTCTCGGGCATGCCGCCTTATTTTTGTTTCTCATATCAAGTTATTAACCTTCATACGCTAGTGGACAGCAAAACGTTTATGACAGTTCATTACAGTGTAACAACACTGTCCGATGTCAAGGAAGCATGCCAGCGTTGGATGGCGCGATCCATTCTTTCCACCGCTTCCGGAAGAAGCTCAGGGTCCGTATGAGTAAAGTTGATTCGCATGCGGTTTAACTCTGGTGTACCTGCATAGAAGGAATCACCCGGGACAATGCACACTTTCTCCTGGATACCATATGTGAACAGATTGCTTGCTAGCATGCCTTCAGGCAGTTGCAGCCACAAGAACATGCCACCTTGTGGTGAATTCCACGAGATGCCTTCCCAGGCTTTGGCTGCCATGAGAGTCGTCAGTGTTTTCATGCGTTGTTCGTAATCCTCTGAAATATGGCGGATATGCGCATCCAGATCGAAAGATTCAAGCAGTGCATGAAGCGCTCTTTGGTCAATGCTGCTGGAGTGCAAGTCGGCACCTTGTTTGGCTCGTGCTGCCATTTTGACAATATCGGGAGCAGCCAGTATCCAGCCCGTACGAAGGCCAGGTGCTACCGTTTTGGAGAATGTACTGGTGTAAATAACATTGGAAGGGCCGTCATAGGATACTGCATCCAGTTCTGCGAGAGCAGGGACATCCAATTGCTCCGGATTGAACCGAATTTCACCATAGGGATCATCTTCCAAAATGAGTACACCATACTTGCGGCACAGATCCACAGCCTGCTGTCTTCTTTCTCGTGACCACACTTTTCCCGTAGGATTGGAGAACGTGGGATTAATGTAGACAAGTTTTGGACGATGCGACTGGAGCTGTTCCTCCAGAGATTCAGGCAACATGCCGTGATCATCACAGGCTACGCCGTGAGATTCAGCCTGATAGGAATGAATGACTTGCAGAGCAGCGAGGTAGGTTGGTGATTCAACCAATACGCGGTCACCTGGGTCAAGAAGGATGCGGCAAACCAAGTCAATGGATTGCTGTGAACCCGTAGTGAGAAGCATGTGATCGGGTGAAGCGGGAATGCCCTTGGATTCAAGACGTTCCGCAATTTTGGCGCGAAGAGGACGGTAACCTTCAGTCTCCGCATATTGAAGAGCGGCTGCTCCGCTCATAAATACTTTTTCATATGCAACGCGGATGGCTTCCAGCGGGAATGAAGTCTGGGCTGGTAATCCACCGGCTAGTGAGATCATTCCAGGTGCCTGAGCGGCCTGGAGCATGTCGCGAACGACAGAGGACGGGGTGTTTTGTGCCATTTTGGACCAAGGGATACTCATGTTATTCTCATCTCCTGTTATTCACTGTTATACTGATATTATAAACTATAATAGACGGACTACACTATAACAGTAAAATGAAGATCATAACAGTTGGGGGAGCACACATGCATATTGAATTAAAGCGGGGAAGCAGTACCAAATTGTACGTGCAGATTGCGCTAACGATTGCCGATCGCATCAGATCAGGACTCATTGAACCCGGAACCCGGCTTCCTTCTGTTCGTAAAATGACCGCGGATTTGGGTGTCAGCCTGGTTACTGTATCCAAAGCGTATGCTGAACTTGAAGCGATTCAATTGATCACCTGCTCCCAGGGGAAAGGTTGTTATGTGAGAGGTACATTGAACGTGGATCAGATGGAGGATGTGGACCGAGCGCAGCGAAACCATGCCAACAGTGAATCTAGTACGTCATGGAATTGGCAGATGGCACTGGTGGATTATTTACCGCGAGCCCAGCTCTGGAGACATTTTGATACGTCACCACAAGTATGGTATGAACTTCATATGTCAGCGATTCAGCCTGAACTGTTGCCTACACGCGAGATTATCGACAGCGCCTACCGACTCTCCTCTGATCATACAGAGCGTATGGCAGCTTACGGATCTTTTCAGGGGGATCGGGAACTTAGACAGATCTTTGCCGAACATTTTGCCGAGCGTGGACTACAGGCTGCACCTGAACGCATGTTAATTACAAGTGGTGCTCAGCAGGGGATCGATCTTGTGGCACGAACTTTTGTCGGACCTGGGGATGTTGTGTACATGGAGGCACCAAGCTATACCGGAGCTATTGATGTATTTACGAGTAGAGGCGCGAAGATCATTACGGTCCCGATGGATGACGAAGGCATGCGTATTGATCTGTTGACCCGATTATGTGATACCTATCCGCCCAAACTGATCTATACGATCCCGACCTATCACAATCCAACAGGGATCACGATGAGTGCAAGAAGACGGGCACAGCTTCTTAATCTCGCGCAAAGCTACCACTGCCTTATTCTGGAGGATGACCCTTTTGCAGATCTTTATTTTCGTGAGCCTCCTCCGGCGTCGATTAAATCGATGGATGGGACAGGTCATGTCGTATATATCAAAAGCTTCAGCAAGGTGTTGTCTCCCGGTTGCCGTATAGCCTGCGCCATCGCAGACGGAAGTGTATTGACCCGGCTTGTGGCCGCAAAATCTACGGCGGATTTGGGGAGTCCGCTGCTTACACAAAAGGCGCTGCAATCTTTTATTCAGAATCAGTATGGTGCCTATGTATCCCGATTGAGGGATGAATTGTATTCTCGCTTGTGCGCAGCATCCGAAGTGCTGGAACAGCATGCTACTACGGGTATGCAATGGCGCTTGCCAGAGGGAGGACTCAATCTGTGGCTTCAACTTCCGAGTAACCTGGATATGCGTGAGTTGCATCATCAGTCACTTGCTGCAGGGGTTTCTTTCCTGCCAGGTTCCGCCTGTTATGTAGGAGAGATGGATACACCAAGTCTGCGTATCTGCTTCACTGTAACAAACGTTGAGCTTTTGTGTGAAGGACTCCGTGTACTGTGCCAAGTCATTGACAGAGTAACACCTGGGCAGGGTGGGACAGTGGCGGACAGGCTACCGCTCATATAATTTTTCGGACTATGGACATACATCCAATCCACTTTCGATCTGCTGCAATAGGTTATAGTATCACCAGAAAGGGAGTTGGTTTTGAAATGAACCATTACTGTCCACCGCTTTGCCCGATTGTCTGTGACCCGATCCAGGTTGTTGAGGATTATTACATCCCACAAATCGTGCCTGTAATCCACCCGATTGAAGTGATCAAAAAACATCACTGTGTTCCGATTCATCACCACATGTATCCTGTTGTTGTCAAAGAAGAAGACCCTTGTTATGTATCCAGCCATAATCCGAAGAAAAAATCCGTAAAAAAATCAAGTAAAGCCCGCACATCTTCTCGCAAGCGCTAAGCGCAGCGGGTGCTCCGGGGAATTGGATATAAACCAAAAGAGCAGCGTACGCCCCGGGGCGCAGCTGCTTTTGTATTTTTACTGAGTAGAGTTATTACGATTAAGGAGTATACTTTTTCATCGTATTATCCATTTGTTGTCTGACATGTTGCGGCCAGAACTGCAAAGGAGCGCTGTTGCCTGATGCGGCTTGCAGTGCCTTATAGACATCGATTTGGCCATAGCCGAAATACTTGTCGTGACCCGGATCACCGAGGTCAATAACACTTTGGCGCATCAAATCCATCACTTCCGTGTTGGTCAAGTCCGGGTTCAACGAACGGATCAAACCTGCAAGTGCGGCTACATGAGGGCTAGCCATGGACGTTCCAGACAAGGCCGCATACTGATTATTTGGATAGGTACTGGCGATACTGGACCCTGGAGCCATCACATCTACATAATCCCCATAGTTGGAATAGGAAGCTTTGCTCATATCCGGGTCCGTAGCAGATACGGCAAATACTTCCGGATAAGCAGCAGGGTATCCTGGACGCTCGGTATTATCGTTCCCTGTGGCTGCAATCAGGACGATATCCCGGTCAAAAGCGTATTTAATGGCATCATGAAGAAATTGTGCATCAGCATAATTGCCCAGACTCATATTGATAACTTTGGCTCCATGATCGGCTGCCCAGATGATGCCTTCGGCAACGGCATACGTGGTACCAGAACCCGAGTTGTCGAGTACTTTAACCGGTAGTACCTTGTTATACCAGCTCATGCCTGCCACGCCTTCATTATTGTTGACAGTAGCGCCGATAATGCCTGCGACATGTGTTCCATGTCCCACATCATCCATCGGTTGGCTTCCCGGCTCGACCACATTATAACCCTCAAGGAGCTTGCCCTTCAGGTCAGGATGATTCATATCAACCCCCGTGTCGACCACCGCAACGATGACATCTTTGTTTCCTTTGGTAATATTCCAACCTCTGTTTGTCTCAATCGCAGGCAGGTTCCACTGATAATCGGAGAACAAAATGTCATTGGGTATCGTTACATCTGTTTGTTCAGTTACAGTATCATTGGTTAAATACATATAGTGGGGCTCCATATAGAGTGGATTCCATTTGCTATCGAAATAACTATGCAATTGTTTGTAACTCATGTGTTCTGACCGAAAAACATACGTGTATCCCAGCTTGCGCGCAGATTGCGCTCTCAGATCAGATTTAATGATACGCATGTCCCGTTCACCGGGATCCTGGCGAAAACGGATGACGATTTCATTTTCATAAAAATGACTGGCATTGGCATTATCATGTCCGGTCTTCACTGTGATTTCGTTAAGCGTATCCGGGTGAACAGATTCAATTTTGAATTTACCCTCACGCGGATAAGGGATCATGCGCAGATTTTTGCGCTGATGTTGTTCAACAGCATTTAATACGTTCTGGCTGAACAAGGCAATGACAGCTCTTTTGCCATCTTTGGAGGGTTGCCCCATAACAAAATATTTTTCTTTTCCCAAAGGAAAAGAAGAGGATTCAAAACATTGGCGTTTGTTTACCGCTTTTTTGGCAAGATTGAGCGCATGTTGAAGTTTTTGTTGTTCCAACTTGCTTCCTTGTGTGGAGGCTTGATCAAAGGGTTTGTTAAAAGAGCCATTGGTATTCATGAGATGAATGGATCTGATATGTTCATGTGAACTTTGGAGATCCTTCACATATCGGCTAACCTGCGCAGCATTCATTGTGGCGGTTTTCTCCAGCATGATACTGAGATGTTGCTTGGCATCCATACGGGTCAGAAGATCGGTTGCTTTGACATCCTGCACTTTCAGACGCTGCTTACTCGTGTGCTCTTCATGAGCAGAATTTGACAGGGCACTTGGCTTGGGTTCTTGACGATTTGATGTTGGAAGCAGAAGCGTCAGGGCGAGTGCTCCTGCACCAGCTGCAAGGGCCCAGTTAATCCATTTCGGTCTGGACATGGTGGATGGAACCTCCTTCGTTCATTTTGGACAATCATTAACAGTGCTTCATCGTTGTCACTGGTTATATCTATCGTTAGAAAAAGCGGATATTTTTATGCAGGTGAGTTCGAGTCTGACTGCGTATAATAGGCATGTTTAACGGCAGAAGCGGAAAGCATGATTAAGGGATACCGCTCGTCATCTTTTTATGGTAGGATTATAGCTGAGAATTCAAAGGTCAGGGGAAAACCACCGTTGGCCGACCTATATGTAAGGACTTATTTAAGGGGGAGCTACCTTTATGTCAGCAGCCAATGTACAGAAAACATGTGAGTCAACTAGGGAAAAGTTAAAACCGGCTATCGATCGGATTGAAAATTTTTTGAATGAGAATGCTTTGCCTGAACTGGATCAGAATCAGACGGAAGAATCAACAGCCTTCTACAAAGGATTTCTTTCAGATCTCCGTCATTTGCTCGTTTTTTCTGAAGTTTCTTACGAAAAACTTGGCGTTGTGCTGCGTCGTGCCAACTTTGATGTCGATTTTGCCGAAAAGGCTCTTTATAATACGTATCACCAATGCGTAAACAGCTTTTTCTATCCCAAAAATGAATGTTATTCTGAAGACGGAAGATACGCTTACACAGGACAAGATGCCATTCGTTTCCGTGACAAGCCAATCCGTGCAGTACGGGATGTCATTCTTGAGGTTTCCAAAACGTACGAAGAATTGCGCGATGATCTGGCATATTACGAAAGTGATTACCTGACTCAGCGCCGTATGCAAAATCAACGGAATCACGCCTAATGAACGTTTAAACCTGAATATGAAATTGGACGAAACCGCCCTTGTGGCGGTTTTTTTGTGTTATTAGTGAGAATCAGACGAGGTGTGATCATGTCATCATCTGGCATTTTGACGGGGAATATCAGGTTTGTGGCGGGGAGACAATAGTAGTCGAGGTGATAAAAAAATGAGCCAAGACAAACCAATTGTCAAATGCAGTGTCTCCAACTGCAACTTTTGGGGAGAGAACAACTTCTGCCACGCTGATGCCATCATGATTGACATTGACCAACATGCCACCCGTCGTCTGCATGAGGAATTTGCCGGTGAGACATTTGACTCCGATCACCATGATCATGCACGCACATCCTCTGCAACATGCTGTCACACGTTCAAACCCAAGTGAGCAGTCATCCCTATTTCATAACGGAGGTGCTTCCAAATGGAAAATGACGATAATAAGTTTAATTTTAAAGATCGCCCTGAAACCAATGTTGACGGTGAAAAACAGCGTATGCGCGTCGATTATCCCAGAAAAACACATCGGGAAGAATACGGGGCAGAGGTTGCTCCTCCGACTGTCGTAAGAACTGGAGGTACCGAACGCTCAGAACCTGTACCTGAGAAACATGAGGCAGACCGTGTCATGGAGTCAACAGGTAAAGTCGCAGGTTATATGGGGCTGGCCTTCGGCATCGCGTCCTTGTTCATGTGGTCAATCGTACTTGGACCAGCGGCAGCCGTTCTGGGTTACTATGCTTATGTGAATGGTCGTAAGACAGCGGGAGCTTGGTCCATCGGACTCGGTATTGTAGCCACGCTGAGTTATTTTTTCATGATTCCATTTGCTCGCTAGATTGTAAAATGTTCATTCAACAGCCTTCTGTTTTCACCCAAATGCGGTGAATTACAGAAGGTTTTTTTCGTATATGTGCAGGTTAGGTGGGAAGATTCATATATTTTTTTGAAAACAATGGAACCTTGCTGTAAAACGATGTAGAATAAGGTCATAATACGCTTAATTATACGGGAGTGGGTATAACTCATGCAGATTGATCCAAGCGGATCGCGGCAGTTATTGGAACTGCAATTGTCCAATGTGAATAACCAAACTAGTGGATCACAACCAAATGCTGGTTCAACTGTGGATTTCGCCAATGTGATGGACGGGCTGTTAGGTACGGGTACCAATTCGATGAGTAATACGGATTCCACCGCTACGGTCTCCAAAAGATCCAGTGATGGTTTGTTGTGGCTGCAACTCGGAAGCACGTACAATCCGGATATAAATACGGCAGGATCGTCCTCTGTCTCCAATAACATCGTTGGGTCTTTATTATCTTCATCCAATACAGGAATCGTGGATTCCGGTGCATCTGTACCTACGGATTATGAATCTTTGATTGCCGAGGCAAGTGCCAAATACGGTGTTCCTGAATCATTGATCAAGGCCGTCATTGACACAGAGTCCAATTTTAACCCAAATGTCGTGTCCTCCGCGGGTGCCAAAGGGCTTATGCAATTAATGGATGGTACGGCTGCAGGGCTGGGTGTGAGTAATTCATTTGATCCTGCCCAGAACATTGATGCGGGTACGAAGTATCTTTCCCTTCAGCTCCAGCGTTTCGGTGGAGAAGTGAAGATGGCACTTGCTGCATATAATGCAGGACCGGGCCGTGTTTCACGTCTGGGCGTGTCTAGTGATAGCGAACTGATGAGTGTACTTAACCGTTTGCCTTCCGAAACACAGAATTATATCTCCAAGGTGGAGAAGGCACAGTCGAAATATGTGATCTAAACTCACAGAGAGACATTTGTGAAAACACATGATAGGCAGGATGAGATCAAATGTGGGAGCAGTAGCGCTTGAAACGCCTGTTCCCGGTTGGTCTTTTTGTGTTGTATGGGTATCGTGTTACAATGCTCACTGTAGGTTCATGAACGAAGAGATAAAGGGAGGTCTAACCTCATTTGAAATATTTTGATTATGCTGCAACCACACCTCCCCATCCCGATGTGATTCGTACGATGGCCGAAATTATGGAGACACAATTTGGTAACCCGTCCTCCATCCATGGGTATGGAGAGCGTGCTCATCAGTTGCTGCGTCGTGCACGATCTGGCTGTGCTGCGGCAATCGGCGTTAAGCCTGAGGAGATTGTATTTACTTCCGGTGCGACCGAGAGTAATAATCTTGCGATAAAAGGTGCGGCATTACGATATCAGTCACGAGGCAGACACATCATCACTACGGCTACCGAGCATGCCTCGGTGTACGAAAGTTTTATGCAATTGCAGCAGTGGGGATGGGAAGTGACATTAGTTCCTGTGAATTCCGATGGAGTGGTCAACGCTCAGCAGGTTGTAGACGCGATCAGGCCCGACACGGTGCTTGTGAGTCTGATGCATGTAAATAATGAAACTGGAGCCATCCATCCGATTGCAGAAATCGGCAAACAGCTCAAAAAGGAAGCACCACGGGTGCTTTTCCATGTGGATGGTGTTCAAGGCTTTGGAAAAATGAAGGCAACACCTGCCGCTTGGGGTGCAGATCTGTACAGTCTGTCTGCTCACAAGATTCGTGGACCGAAGGGAGCAGGTCTCCTGTATGTGCGAAGTGGAGTGGAGCTTACGCCACTATTGTCAGGAGGATCACAGGAACAAGGCCTAAGAGCAGGCACTGAAAACGTGGCCTTGCTGGTAGGCATGGCAAAGGCCATGCGAATGGCAGCAGAAGATCAGGTTGATTTTGCCCGGCGTACAACGGTGCTCCGTGATCGGTTGATGGACACAATACGTGACATTCCTGAATTTGAATTGAACAGCCGCACAGAGGGTGCACCTCATATTGTGCACTTCTCCTATCCCGGGATGAAGGCAGAAGTGGCGTTGCACACCTTGGAGCAACTTGGGGTAACCATATCGACTCAATCTGCCTGTTCTTCGCGTTCGGCTGAACCGAGTCGGGCTCTACTTGCGATGGGCAGAGATGCAGCTTGTGCTGGTGGCGGATTGCGTATTAGTCTTGGAGATGAACATACAGAAGAAGATGTAGCCTTGCTTGAGCGGGCTTTACATCAGATGGTGGCGCAGTTGCGGCCCCTCGAAAGGCGGATGTAATGGATATGAAATATGATATGCTGCTTCTCCGTTTCGGAGAGTTTATGTTAAAAGGGAAAAATCGTGCCCGATTTGAAAAAACGATCATTACACAGGTAAAAGCTTTGCTTAAACCTTATCCAGGAGCGAGCCTTCGCAAAGAATATGGCCGTGTGTATGTAGATCTTGGCGGTGAATCACATACTGAACTGATTAAGGTGCTGAAGCGGGTATTCGGTGTGATGTCGATTAGTCCGGTTAAAGTTACTCCATCCGAGCTTGATGAGATTGTGAAAACAGCAGTTGCGTTTATGGACGAAAGGGAAGACGAATTCAAGGAAGGTACCACATTTAAGGTAAATGTAAGGCGGGTATGGAAGGAGTTCCCGAACTCTTCCCATGAAATGAACCATCTGGTTGGTTCCCCGATTCTTCGGAAGTTTCAGCAATTAAGTGTTGATGTTCGTCAACCTGATATCGAACTGCGAGTGGAAATTCGGGATCAGGGTACCTATATTTTCAATGAAACCATTCCGGCAGTAGGTGGCTTTCCACTGGGTACGAATGGCAAAGCAATGGTACTGTTATCAGGTGGAATAGACAGCCCGGTTGCAGCCTGGTCTTCCATGCGCCGTGGGCTTGAAGTGGAATGTGTACATTTTTACAGTTACCCGTTCACAAGCCAGCGTGCCAAAGAGAAGGTCATTGATTTGGCGCGTGCCCTTGCTGATCATGCAGGAGCAATCAAGCTGCATCTGGTTCCATTTACAGAGATTCAAACGGCATTTACCCAGCTGGGTCAGGACAATCTGATTATTACGCTGATGCGACGTTCAATGCTGCGAATTGCATCCAAACTTGCCGAGCGTGAGCGGGCACTCGCACTGATCACCGGGGATAGCCTGGGCCAAGTAGCGAGTCAGACTCTTCCGAGTATGAATGTCATTGGTCGTGCGACGGATCTGCCACTGTTACGACCACTGGTTATGATGGATAAACAGGAGATCATTACCCTGTCCAAACAGATTGGAACTTATGACATATCTATTTTGCCATATGAGGATTGCTGTACTCTCTTTGTGCCAAAGTCACCTTCAACCAATCCAAATCTTCGAATTGTGGATAAAATAGAATCAACAATGAGCCATCTGTCAGAATGGGTGGATCAGGCGGTGGAACAAACTGAAACGATCACCCTGCATGCCGGTGAAACTTCTGTGGTAACGAATCCGACAGGCGACAATGGCATGAAGGATGATTGGTTCTAAACTCAATAAAAATTAGCATGGCTGACATAATAAGGGCTATGTTAACTGCAAAAAGGACTGTCCGATGAAATATCGTTCAGTCCTTTGCTGTATTCAGGATGAAATTTTTAGTTTAAATTAGCCTACGAATAGGAGCGCTGCTGTTCCCCGTCAGATCCCTTGTGGCTGGAACTGCTGGAGCGTTTGCGATAACCTGCAAAGACTACACCTGCAATAACCACAACGATAAAGAGAATGCGCAATGCCGGATGTTCAGTAAAGTAAGGCAAGAGTCGCTGTTCCTCCGTGATCATATTAGAAGCCGTATACCCGAGAACAATGGCTCCGACATAGATAATCCAAGGAAAATGATTAATTAGTTTGATAAACAGGGTACTGCCCCAGACGATAATAGGGACACTAATCAGGAGTCCAAGGATGACAAGCACGAGATGCTGCTGGGCTGCTCCAGCAACTGCGATCACGTTATCTAATCCCATGGCTGCATCCGCGATTACGATGGTACGAATTGCGGTCCACAAGGAAGTTCCCGCCTGGACATCATTGTGTTCATCACCCTGATCCGCCAATAATTTATAGGCAATCCAGATCAGAAGTATGCCTCCCACAAGCAAGAGCCACGGAACTTTAAGCAACCATAAAACAACAACTGTTGCTAAAATTCGAATCAAAAGTGCGCCGCCAGTTCCATATAGAATCGCCTTTTTCTGCACAGAAGGGTGCAAATTTCGAGCTGCGAGACCAATGACGATGGCATTATCTCCAGCCAGAATTAGATCAATAAAGACAACGTTCAGCAAAGCCAGCCAGAATGTGGGACTAAATAGCTCCATGAGATATGTCACTCCTTATATACGGTTCAATCATTAAGAATAGCATGGACAACTCCGACATACAAGTTAATGTGGGGGGATGAGGACATGGATACACTATGGCTTTTAACTGAAATTTTAATGATCAATCTGGTATTGAGTGGAGATAATGCGGTTGTTATTGCGCTTGCCAGCAAGGATCTGCCACCAATACAACGCAAAAAAGCGGTATGGTGGGGAGCTTTTGGTGCGGTGCTGCTGCGTTGTGTATTAACCTTTGTAGCGGTATTGTTGCTGGGAATTCCCTTTATCCAAGCGGCAGGTGGGCTGTTGCTACTCTGGATTGCAGTAAAGCTACTGCTTCAAAATGATGATGAAGTACATATTCGAGAAGCATCTACGACCTGGAAAGCCATTCAAACCATTCTGATTGCCGATTTTGTAATGAGCTTGGATAATGTTTTGGCCATAGCGGCTTTGGCTGATGGGGATTTGGCTTTGATCGTCATTGGTATTGCAATCAGTATCCCCATCGTCGTATGGGGGAGCGGGTTAATTGTTGGTTTGTTGAAGCGATTTCCGATTCTTGTATTCGTCGGATCAGGCATTCTGGCCTTCACAGCAGGTGAGATGGTGATGAAAGACCCCAAGTTAGGAGAATGGCTGGGAGGTATGGCATCAGAGGTGCATACGCTGCTTCCCGTAGCAATGGCTTGTCTTGTGGTTGCGATTGGAGGCGCACATAAATTTGTGCGTAAGAACGCATAGTTTAATTTTGGATAAAAGTTTGAATTAAGACCGTCTGAACCGTCCGGTTTAGGCGGTTTTGTGTTGAGAGAATACACTTGTGAATACAACAACTAATGGGCTGTCATAAGTTGCACATTTTAGGGTAATACAGGTAAAGGGCGCACGCAAAGTGCGACATAAAGTATAGTTTTTTGCCGAAACATCGGATACACTAGTAGCAGGATTACAGGTTTGGAAATCAACAGTCAGCATGGAATGCGTATCGCTTAAGGAGAAATAAAGTACATAGCCATAGTATAAGAGGTGATTGATAATGAGGATGAGAAATGAAAAAGCGATTGGACTATTTATTGTAGCTGCGGGAATTGTTATTCTGCTTGGCAAGTTTGGCGTGTTTGGATTTATTGGTCGCAATTTCTGGCCTTTGCTGATCCTGCTGCCAGGCATCGCCCTTCATGCGTTATATTATGCGCGTATTTCACCATCATGGTCACTCGTTCCTGCCGGCATACTAACGGTGTATGGTGTTTTATTCAGTATAACGAATACATGGGGCGCTGGACTTATGAGCAGGCTGTGGCCAGCATTCTTGCTTGGGATCGCCATAGGGTTACTCGAATATGGAATGGCTGAGCGGCGAAGACCGGAATATGTGTTACCTGCAGCTTTGATCCTTGGTGCGGTGTCCATCATATTATTCGGATTTACCTTGCTGCAAACGGGAATAATCTATGTACTTGCTGTCCTTTTGATCTTGGGCGGAGTCTGGTTATTACTTGGACGAGGACGTCAAGGGAGAGGCTGGTAACATTCCCAGTGGTCTTCTCGTGCGAAATATCTTGATTTTTACCTATAATAAACTATAATATAAGGGATATAGACATGCGTCGGGATATCACCGACGCTTATTTTGTGAGTAACCTGCGAAATTGCGGGAAGTTTAAGTAGATATGATTTGAAATTGGAAAGGATATGGATACAAAACATGCATTCAAGAGAACACATTCGCAATATTGCGATTATTGCCCACGTCGACCACGGAAAAACAACACTCGTTGACAAGTTGCTCCAGCAATCCGGTACTTACCGAGATCACGAAACGGTACAGGAGCGCGTAATGGACTCCAACGATTTGGAGCGTGAACGCGGTATTACGATTTTGGCCAAAAACACGGCTATAACTTATAAAGATTACCTGATTAATATTGTGGATACACCAGGACACGCCGACTTCGGTGGTGAAGTTGAACGTATCATGAAAATGGTTGACGGTGTATTGCTCGTTGTAGATGCTTATGAAGGCTGTATGCCACAAACGAAGTTTGTACTTCGTAAAGCACTTGAGCATAACCTGACACCAATCGTTGTTGTAAACAAAATTGACCGTCCAGCGGCTCGTCCGACTGAGGTTATTGATGAAGTATTGGACCTGTTCATTGAACTGGGTGCCAACGATCAACAACTCGAATTCCCTGTTGTATATGCTTCCGCATTGAACGGAACATCCAGCATGGATAATGATCCTGCCAAACAAGATGACAACATGATGGCGATCTACAATACCATCGTTAGTCATATCCCACATCCTACCGAAAATGTTGAAGAACCGCTTCAATTCCTCGTTACTTTGATGGACTACAATGAATACCTTGGCCGTATTGCCATTGGTCGTGTTAACCGCGGTGTGATCCGTCAAGGACAATCGGTAACGGTTATTATGCGTGATGGTAAGAGCAAAACTGCACGTATCGAGAAACTGTTCGGTTTCCAGGGTCTCAAACGTATTGAGACGGAAGAAGCAGGAGCAGGCGACATCGTTGCCATTGCAGGGATCAAGGACATCAACATTGGTGAAACCATTGCCGACCCTAACAACCCGGAAGCTTTGCCAGTTCTGAAAATTGATGAGCCAACACTGCAAATGACGTTCCTCGTGAACAACAGTCCATTCGCAGGTCGTGAAGGTAAATGGGTAACTTCCCGTAAACTTCGTGAGCGTTTGTTCAAAGAGTTAGAAACAGATGTTTCCCTTCGTGTTGACGAAACGGATAGCCCTGATGCATTTATCGTTTCCGGACGTGGTGAGCTTCACTTGGGTATCCTGATTGAAAATATGCGTCGTGAAGGATATGAGCTTCAAGTATCCAAACCAGAAGTTATCGTAAGAGAAGTTGACGGTAAGAAAATGGAACCTGTTGAGCGCTTGTTGATTGATATCCCTGAAGAGAGCATGGGTTCCGTAATGGAGAGCCTGGGCGCACGTAAAGCAGAGATGGTTAACATGGTTAACACAGGTAGTGGTCAAGTTCGTCTGGAGTTCCTGATTCCAGCACGTGGTTTGATCGGATATAGCACAAACTTCCTGACATTGACTCGTGGTTACGGTGTAATGAACCATGCATTTGACAGCTACGCTCCAGTAGTATCCGGTCAAGTGGGTGGACGTCACCAAGGCGTGTTGATCTCAACTGAAACGGGTACATCCACGTTCTATGGCATGATGGGCGTTGAGGATCGCGGTACGCTCTTCTTGGAGCCGGGAACTGAAATCTACGAAGGTATGATTGTTGGTGAACATACACGTGACAATGATATCGTTGTTAACATCTGCAAAGAAAAACAACTGACTAACGTTCGTTCTTCCGGTAAAGATGATACGGTTAAAATTAAAACTCCGATTATCTTCTCATTGGAACAGGCGCTTGAATATCTGAATGAAGATGAATATTGTGAGATTACACCAAAATCTATTCGTCTTCGTAAAAAGATCCTGAACAAATCCGAGCGTGAGCGTGCAGAAAAACAACGCAAAATGGCTTCTAAAGCCTAATAACAATAAAATAATATATATAAGTTAGCATTTGATGAGCCCGACAAGTAACGAGAGCTTGTACAGCTAAAGTAGTGTAGGGATCAGAATCGATTCTGAAGAAGCGAAGCGTTCGCCTTTATCCCCGGATTTTACCATTGAAGAATGGATCAAAAAAATCTGGGGATAACAGCGATCGTAAGAACGAGCTGAGACCGAAACGGTCACGACGCACGTACTGGGCTCTCTAAGTTGCTAGAGGGGATTCCATCAACCAGTTAACTTATATCCTAGCATGAACACGAAAGGAGCTGGCTGTGCATGCAAGCATGGTTCGCATCACACCCGATCGTAGCCTACATCGTCATCTTTGTATTGATTACTTACGTATATAACAAGGTGTTTCGGGTACGTCAGAAATTGCCACTGGGTAAGGAAATCGTTCTCTATATTTTGATGGCGATGGGCACATTCATGCTTCTTATTTTTCAGATCGACAAGCTGCCCATCATTCAATGTTTGTTGGTCGCGGTTGGTTTGATGTTGTTAGTGAGAGTGCGTTATTTTATTGAAGGTCGTCAAAAGAAAAAAGCGGAAGCTGCCGCTCGAAACTCATAAATCCTGTCTTGTACAGACCATCCGTTTTCCTTAGGGAAAGCGGTTGTCTTTTATTTAGACAAAAACAGATGTGATAAAGGTGTTGAAGATATGAACTCAAATTCGAACGGACTGCCTCCACGGAGACAGGCACCAACGCAATCCGGTGCTTCTGGATCGAAGAATGGCAAGGGCAAGCAGCCTAAGAAGAAAAAGAGAATGAATGCTTTTGGCAGAATCCTTTTAAGTCTATTGGTTATTGCCATTGTGGTAGGCGGTGGATATGCGTACTGGGTATACAATCAAGTCGTGGATACAGGCATCGATAAACCGGTACCTCCCGGGATGTCAGCCACAACCAAACCGATCACGATGCTGTTATTAGGCACAGATAACCGTCCTGAAACTGGCACATATCTCTCGGATGTTGTTATGGTGGCTTCGTTAAATCCGGAGACCAAGACGGCAACCATTGTATCTTTGCCTCGAGACACGCGTATTCAATTGGATGGGTACAAATCCAACAAGCTGAATTCCTATTATCCAAGATTCAAAGCACAGGAAAAAACCACTGGCAAAAATGCAGAGGATCAGATGAAAGAAATGATGGGCAAGTATTTGGATGTAGATATTAATTATACAACCGTCCTGAATTTCCAGGCATTCCGTGATGCTGTCAATGCCGTGGGTGGCGTGGATGTGACTGTGGATAAAAATATGTGTTATAGAGATACAGCCGATGGTACAGATATCAATCTGGTCGCAGGCGCACAACATCTCGATGGTAAAGCAGCACTGGATTTTGTTCGTTACCGCAAATCCAATTGTAATCCAAAGACTGATGAATCCAACGACTTTGATCGTAACAAACGTCAAAACCAAGTGCTGAATTCCATGCTGGATCAGATGAAATCTCTTGGAGGCATTACAAAGATCAGCAAAGTGATTGGTGCAGTTGACAACAATATGACGACAGATGTGGAATCGGAACAAATGAAAAACTTTATCTCGACGTATTGGAACATTTCCACTTCGGATGTGCACTATACTCCGGTTACCGGAGAGTGGAGAAGTCCATATGTGTATATTAATGAGACGGAACTCGCCAATGCAAAGCAGGCTTTACAAGATACACTTTCAGGTAAAGTAACGGCTTCACCTTCAGGCGAATAACCTTCATTCTTTTGGGATTGGAAGCACGTTAATCGGTATGCTATAATAACATAAACCAAGTACAAAAATTGCATAAAGAAGGTTAGGGGGCTGGTTGAATGTCCGAAGCCGTCACACAATTAACTGAATCTCTTTTACAGCAATTCAAGAATGAGACCTTTGTGCTTCTTAGCACAGTGGATGTAGAATCCGGAGGTCCGACTTCAACAGCCATCTCCTGGATTTATGCGGAGAATGCTTCTACTTTTCGTTTAGCGATCGATCATCGTTCACGTTTAGTGAATAACATGATTACTAATCCGCTCATTACAGTGACTGTCTTTGGAGAAGAGACGGTGTACGCAGTGAACGGACGTGCTGCGGTACGACAAGATCCGCTGCAGGACGTTCCATTTAATATGTGCTGTTTCGACATTACAATTGAAGCGGTGAGTAATGCTCTGTTTTACGGCGCTCAATTGTCCTCTGTGCCTCAATATGTCAAAATATATGATCAGCGTGCTGCTGAGAAATTAGATGAGCAGGTTTTTGCTGCCATGAAAAAAGCCTAGTGAGAGATCACTGGGCTTTTTGTTGTCTTTTGTCAGATGAATGCAGCTGCTGCATTTGTTGTTTTTGATTCACGGGTTCATCCGGATTTTGACGGACTTTGACGTCTTTCGGGAGTTGAGGGATAATTCGTCCCACCATGTCAGCAAGTTCTGAAGCAAAACCGGAGATTGGATGCCCTTGACGAATATGTTCACCGATTTCTTTAATTCGTTCAGTGACATCTGCATCAGCAGTAACGATGGAATCTATACCTTCGGGGTCTTTGCGAAGTGCTTCGGCAACAGCGTACTTAATGGTACCCACCCGAGCACGTTCCAGTTCACCATCAACATCGATGCCAACTACGGCTGTATTACCGAGTATGACGCAGTTCGCATCTTCAACACCTTCCACTTGCTTGGCAAGGGCTTTAAGGTGATTGATTCGTTTTTCATTGGGCATACGGCCATTCTTTGCATCATCCGCAATGTTGGTATCATGGACTTCACCTGTATCCTCATTGAGGCGGTCCAAACGTGAAGGATTCATCCGATCTTCCTGTGCATTAAGCATGTGAGATCCTTTCCTTTGATCTTGCTGAGTTGTTATATTTCCTCCGTAACTTCTTGGATGCGAGGTATGTGGCTCCTGTGAAGCACTGCGTGTGGAACTGTTGCAACCTGTAAGTATAAAGATCAGAAGCAGCGTGCAAACCCATTTTTTCATAAATGTTCATCCTTTCTTGGAGTTTTTCAGAATGGTTGACAATTATTTTGCCCTAGTCGAATACATTTATGTATGGGATCATGATTGTCCATGCCGCTGCTGAAAGATCACACTATCCATGCCTTTAACGACGCCGCTTTGGAGGGGATTGAATGAAAAAGATTTTTGTATTGGATACCAACGTGCTTCTGCATGACCCCAATGCCATATTTGCCTTTGAGGAACATGAGGTAATCATTCCCGCGGTTGTACTGGAGGAGATTGACTCCAAAAAAAGAAATGCCGATGAAATTGGGCGTAATGCCCGTAATGTGTCCAGACTGTTGGATGGATTACGTGAGCTGGGTCACCTGCACAGTGGGGTACCTTTGGCTAATGGAGGTAACCTGAAAGTAGAGCTGAATCATCGGAGTTTCGTGAAAGTTCAGGAAATGTTCGGTGAAGTGTCCAACGATAATCGCATTTTGGCTGTCGCACTGAATTATCAGATTGAGGAGAACGAAAAGGAAGTAGTCGAACGTCAGGTCGTGCTTGTCAGTAAAGATGTACTTGTGCGTATCAAAGCGGATGTACTTGGTCTGTTTACACAGGATTACTTATCAGATCGGACGGCAGGACTCAGTGAGTTATATCCAGGTTATACGGCCCTAAAAGTTCATCCGTCAGTGATTGATGAGTTTTACACATATCGTTTTTTACCAATCAAACCGTTGCAGTTGTCTTATTCGTTGTATCCGAATGAATTTGTCATTCTCAAGGATGAGATGGGAACCAATAAATCGGCTTTGCTTAAAGTGAACACAGAGGGAACAAAGCTGGAGCCGCTTTTCCTCAGTAATGATAATGTCTGGGGTATTAGTGCACGTAACGCACAACAACGCATGGCATTGGAACTGCTTTTGAATGATGACATCCCGCTTGTTACCATCACCGGTAAAGCCGGAACAGGGAAAACCTTGCTGGCACTTGCAGCAGGTCTGCTTAAGGTAGAGGATGATCATAAATACAAAAAACTGTTGATCGCTCGTCCTGTCGTTCCGATGGGGAAAGATATCGGTTACTTGCCTGGTGAGAAGGAAGAAAAACTACGTCCTTGGATGCAGCCGATATATGATAATCTGGAGTTTTTGTTTGATACCAAAAAAGCCGGAGATATCGATAAAATTCTAATGGGGCTTGGCAGTATTCAGGTGGAAGCTTTAACGTATATTCGTGGAAGATCGATACCTGGACAGTTTATCATTATTGATGAAGCCCAGAATCTGTCGCGCCACGAAGTGAAGACCATTGTATCAAGGGTCGGTGAAGGCAGTAAGATTATTTTGATGGGAGACCCCGAACAGATAGACCATCCGTATCTTGATTCTGCCAGTAACGGTCTGACCTATATCGTGGAACGGTTCAAACAAGAGGGAATCAGCGGACACATCATGCTCGAAAAAGGAGAACGGTCCAAGCTGGCACAACTTGCAGCTGATTTATTGTAATATTTAGGGGATTTATTTCCCGGAAAATGTTGTTATCGAAGCCGGCTCCTGGAGCCGGCTTTTTGCTGAAAAAATAAGTAAGCGTTATTACACAGAACACGATATGCTCGTATTATGCAAAAATCCGAAAAAGTGTTTTTCGGCAGGGTAGGACAAGAGTACTACTTATTTGTTACAATAATTGCTGCAGGAAAAAACTAGGTGAGCGGGGAGGGAAGTTAATGAAGCGTAGACATCAGGTTGTTTTGTTCGCGGTATTGCTGCTTTCGTTAACGATCTTGTCACCGAGTTTTGACTTTAGAGGTTCACAGCTTAATCAGGAACGCGATCAGGAGAAGGATGCTTTTCCTGGGTCTTCGTCCCGTAATGAAGATGCTCAAGCTCTGCTGGAGATTGTAGTGGCCATGTCGGATGAGGAGTTTCAAGCTTTTCAAAAAATAGCCAAAGAAGTTGCTGCTTCCCAGCTGGTAGAGATTAATCTTCGGAATGAGAAGCCGGATACATATAAACAAGTTTTGGATCTTGAATTTTCACTGGGAGAGAACGGTGATGTTGTTCTGCTTGATAGTGAGGAAGTGCAATACTATGCCCAAAAAGGGTACTTGTATCCGTTAAATGGAACAACATTATCAAAGTCACTAGGAGATACGATAGTGGGGTTACGGGGAATGACAGAGTGGAATGGTTATCAGTGGGGAATGCCTTTTGATTTTGATCCGTACATTCTGGCTGCACAATCTTCATTTCTGAAGAGAGCTGGTCTGGAGTCATTACCTCGCAATAAAGATCAGTGGGTCAAACTTACTCAACAAGCCATTGCGGAAAGCATCCCTTTAATTACAATGAACATCAATGATATGTACGGAACGAATGCGTGGCTGAATCATTTGGAACCGAGGATGGCACCAGATCAAGTTAAACGAACGAAAATAGATTCGCAAACGGGGGATCTTCAGCAGGGGATTCAGTTGATGAATCAGATTCAGCCCCTTATTAGGCTTGATTCTACCAATTCGGGGTTCTCTCCGACTGCTGACCCGAACGACACACCGATGGTTGTATCATTGTTATCTCAATTATTAAATGCGGATCAAGCGAGTACAGTTGATAAAGATTCTTTGGAGCGGATTTCTTTCGAAACCTTGGATACTGTAAAATCTAGAAGCCTTGTCATTACTGCGGGTTCCGTTGAGGCAGAGGAGGCCAGTAGATGGATTGAAGGAATGACGTCCGCTACGACACAGTTGAAATGGTACCAACAGGTTAACCGGTTGCCCGCAAAGCAGCAGGAACTGGATCTGGAGTCTGAGAAACTCGTTGGACGTTATGACATGACAAAGGGACAATCCTGGTTCTCAACCACCCAAGATGTCCCCGCTGCAACGATCAAAAGTCATGCTCTAATAACTCGTTTTCATCAAAAAGTACAACAATTCTTAAAGGGAGAAATTACAGCGAATCAATACGTAGACAGTATTAAAACGACGAATTAACTTTAAGTTCGTGTTCAACCTCTTTAAAATGATATAGCTAGTTTTACTTCCAGTACGCCTTCATTTGTTGAAACATCGGTTGCTTTGACAAACGACAGGATTTTCTGCGGATAGAACCCAAGGTCAAATTCTCTTTCCAGCATTCCACGAGTCGTATCTGGTAATTCAAGCTGGTTGAATACAAGTTTGTCCACATGAAAACGAATGGAGTTTTGAGGTTCATTTTCTACCGTATAATGTCCTTCAATGCTTAATTGCAACTGATCCCGCTGACCGGAAGCTATAATCTTATCCTGGTTAAACTGAAAGGCAAAGTCTTCAAAGATTGAATTTTGGGAACGCAGAAATGCATTAAGCTCATCCTGCCCAATTCGAATCGTATAGGTTGTTCCAGTCGTGGATATGCCTCCGTTTTGTTTTTGGATAAAATCGGGCAGGTTCTGCATGGCAGATGCCAAAGCTTTGAAATATCGTTTCACCTCATAGATGCCGATATTCTCCCAATAAAGGGTAAGTTCATCCATCAGTTTCTGAATCGCTGCCGCATCTCCGCTGGTGGCTATTTGGGCATCCATTTCTTTTTGCAAGGTGACTACACGTTCCCGCTGGTTTTGAAGATTAGTCTTCATTTCGGTTAATTCTGTTGTAGTCTGACGAATCTGAGTGGAAGTCTGTTGCAGGTTGCGATAACGGTCCTGATACTTGTCCAGCACAGCCTGATCCCGTCCGATAATAATCTGGTAATAATCATACAGTACAAACAGGTCTTTGAATGACCTGGCTCCCAGGACCGTCATGAGGAGGCTGTCTCGTTCTCCTGTGTAGTAGGATCTTACTACAGCTCCGGCCCGATCTTGCTGAATATGTATCTGTTCTTCCTGTTCCTGAAGCTGGACGGATAATGTCTCGTATTGTTGAGCCAGCTGCTTCTGCCTTTCGGCGATGCGTTCGATTTCGTGATCGATTTCAACAATAGATAGACTTTTTTGCAATATCTCACGTGTATCCTCAGGTGAAGACTCTCCATAGGCATGGGCTAAAGGTAGCTGGAGGAATAAAATGATGCATAATATAAAGGCGGCAATGCCGTATTGACGTTTCACCGATCCATTCTCCTTTCCACTTCTTAAATGACTATCGTACAGGCTGGTTGCCTTCCAGACAATATATGAAACAAATACGTGAAATATCCTTAGTGGTTACATAACACCACGAACATTCATTTAATCTGAACACAACAAAAAAGCAACCCGACAGATATCGGATCACTTTGATGCTGCAGGTGGATTAGAGCGGCAACCCCATTTCGAATACGGTCCAGTAGCTGAACCCCGTGAATGTTACGATCATATAACCCCAGAAGAGCAATATGTACGTTCGCTCGGTAAATTTCAAGTATCCCAAAATGACAAAAAACGCAGTCTGCAGGAAAAAAAGCAAAGCCATTTCGACCAGATCTCCCGCAAAAGCCATCAGGCCAATTGCAAGCGTGAAGAACCCGAGTACCCGAAACATGCGTGCCACGGTAAATCCTCCTCTCCTAAGTACGTTCATAGATTGTCTACACAACATTATACCGGGAAAGGAAAAACGTGTAAACAAATTTGGATATGAAAGCGAATTCTTTTTTTGCTAAAAGTAAGTATAGAGGGATATGTTTTGCATATGTCACGTATGAGCAAGCCTGAATGTGGAAATACATTTTAGTATGAAATCAATTCTATGAACTCTATGAGAGGCATAAGAATGAATGAAGCAGCTTTTATACCTAATTCACATACCGGGCTTCCGGTAATGCGGACGGTTATTTTAGGATGTTGTTAGGAGGGTATTATAGCATGACTGCAGTGAGACAGGATGCTTGGAGTACAGAGGACGATTTGATATTGGCTGAGGTTACTTTGCGTCATATTCGGGAAGGCAGTACACAATTGGCCGCTTTTGAAGAGGTGGGCGAAAAAATAGGCAGAACATCTGCCGCATGCGGTTTTCGCTGGAACAGTTGTGTACGTAAAAAGTATGATTCGGCCATCAGTAACGCCAAGGCACAACGACAAAAACGAAGTTATCTCAGAAAGCAGCCAGCTATGCTCGGACCACAGGTTGCAGCATTGTCTACACTGGACACTGAAGAACATCTGTACAAATCAGATGGGATCTCAGACGATTCATTATCGATGGATGCAGTAATCCGCTTCCTGCGACAATGGAAGGGAACAGTGCAGGAGAGTAATCGTCAACTCAAGATGCTGGAGAAGGAGCTTCGGGAGAAAGAAGATGAATTGCTTGAACTACGTCTTGAGAATGACCGTCTCTCCAAGGAAGTGAATGAAGTACAGACGGATTACCGTGTGGTGAATGACGACTACAAAGCTTTGATTCAGATTATGGATCGGGCTCGCAGACTCGCATTTTTGTCCGAAGAAGAAGAGGAACTTAAGACACGTTTCAAGATGGATGCCAACGGGAATCTGGAACGAATTGAATAACAAGTTCAGACGTTTGATTTGTGAAAGTCAGGTATGAACCCGCCACACCTCCGTTACACAACGGCAGGTATGACGGGTTTTTAGTTTGGTGTTTTTGTTCTATTATAGATATTAGAAGGCAACTACTGAAGCGGAGAGGAGTGCATCATATGATCATTGACATCGTAGGAGCGGGGGCACTTGGTCTTTTGTATGGCGGGAAACTGCTGGCATCAGGTAACCAGGTCAGATTTTGGACCAGAACAACAGCTCAGGCAGACCTCCTCAGTCATAATGGAGTAACCATTGTGGAACAAGACGAGGAGATACATATTCTACCGGATCAAATACAGGCGAAACCAGTAAGTGAGCTGACTGACACTTGGAAGAACACACCAGGAGAATGGTTACTGCTCATGGTTAAGCAGACAAGCATTGATGATTTCATTCATGAGATTAGTCCATTACAAGATCATGTGGTGAATATCGCTTGTTTTCAGAATGGGATGGGCCACCTGGCAAAACTTCACGCAGCTTTGCCAAAGTCGCTTCTGTGTAGTGCGGTTACAACAGAAGGTGCGAAGCGTACACAAAGTCAGGTGATTCGTGCAGGTACAGGTGAAACCAGGCTGGGGAGGTACAACACACATATAGTAGCTTCTACCTCTATAGAGGAGAAGAGAACATTTACTCTGTCGGGATCGTTGCAGCAGGCAGGATTTGACTGTACAGTGTCGAATGAAATCGATAAGCTGATATACAGGAAACTATTGATTAATGCAGTCATTAACCCGCTTACAGCACTATGGCGAATCCCTAATGGAGAATTGATCGTCAAGGAAGAACGAAAGAGGTTAATGCGCCAGTTATATGATGAAGTATTGTTAATCTATTCTGCAAGTGGAATATGTTTGGATCAGGATATGTGGGATCAACTACTATCGGTCTGTCGTTCTACTGCCACGAATACTTCCTCCATGCTTGCAGATGTTCTCGCTGGACGTGGTACAGAAGTGAGGTCAATTAACGGTCATATTGTAAGAATGGCACAGAAGTTGGACCTTGTTGCACCTACACATGAAATACTGCTTCATCTGATTGAAGGAATGCAACCGGAAGGAGTGAATGAATGGGACTTTTTATTGTGTTGAGCATATTGCCCTTTTTTCCGTTCTTTCTTGTTTATTGGGGAATGTATGTGTGGAAAAAAGACAAACGCAAAGCATTGCGAATGGCAATGGATGTAACCACTTTTTTTCTTGTATTTTCAGTTTCAGCGTTATTCAACTTAACATTTGATTCGAATTTTGGTTTTTATCTGACATTAATACTCATACTAGTAGCACTTGGATTCATCGGGGGTGCGCAAAATCGACTAAAAGGGAAGGTTGATAGGGGTAGAATGTTCCGGGCCGTATGGCGCATGTCTTTCGTCATCATGAGTTTCGGGTATGTTTTGTTTACTTTATTTGGATTATTTAGATACTTCATGCAACAGATGTAAGGATACATAACGCAAAAAGGCTAAAAAATGTGTCGATTTTGTCGAAAACTGAAAAAAACATTACTTTCTGAAAAAGTAATGTAGATTTTTTTGACCGGTGGTTGTATAATCTATAAACATATAAACCATATCAATTTAGGGGGAACGTGTTAGATGAAAAGGAAAAGTCTATTAGTCCTTTTGACGCTGATTTTGGCGTTCGGTACCGTACTTGCAGCGTGCGGATCGAAAAACGAAGGCACAGGTAACACCGATACTGGTTCTGCAAGCGAAGGAAATGGTCTTGCTAAAGATCAAATTCTGAAAATCAACCTGTCAGCTGAACCTCCTACGTTGGACCCGGCTCAAGCAAAAGACAGCCAAACCAACACAGTTCTGAAATTCTTGTATGAAGGTCTTGTACGCATCGATGCTGATGGCAAAGAACAAGCTGGCGTAGCTAAAGACTGGACAATCTCCGAAGATGGTTTGAAATATGTTTTCAACCTGAACCCGGATGCTAAATGGAGTAACGGTGATGCAATCACTGCCGAAGACTTTGTTCGTTCTTGGGAACGTGCTTTGAAACCGGAAACAGCTTCTCCATATGCATACCAATTGTACTATATTAAAGGCGCTGAAGGTTACAACCTCAGCAAAGATGAAACATACAAAGGTACTAAAGTCACAGATTTCTCACAAGTAGGCGTTAAAGCTACTGATGAGCACACATTGGAAGTAACATTGGAAAACCCAACACCTTACTTCTTGGGTCTGACAGCATTCTACACGTACTACCCAGTACATGCATCTGCTGACACCAATGACAAATTCTTCACAGACTACAAAAACATGATCGTTAACGGACCATTTGTAATGGATCAATACTCTAAAGGTCAAAAAATTGTTGTGAAGAAAAACGATGGTTACCATGCAGCTGCCGATATTAAATTGGCTCAAATCGATATGTCTCTGACAAACAGCAGTGCTTCCGAACTGCAAGCTTACAAATCAGGACAATTGGACTACACTGGTGCACCTAACGGTGAAATTCCATCCGACCAAATTCCTTCTGTAAAAGCGGAATTGCCGGACGAGTTCAAAGCTACTGGTATTGCAAGTACGTACTACTATCAGTTCAACGTAAACGAAGCACCATTTAACAACGTTAAAATCCGTAAAGCATTTGCAATGGCAATTCAGCGTCAGCTGATTGTTGACAAAGTTACACAAGGTGGACAAATTCCAGCATTCGGCTTCGTACCTCCAGGTATCCGTGGTGAAAACGGCGAATTCCGTGATGAGCACAAAGACGATTACTTCACAGAAAATGTGGAAGAAGCTAAAGCATTGCTTGCTGAAGGTATGAAAGAAGAAGGTTACACAACATTGCCAGCTGTTACGTTGATCTACAACACTAGTGATGGTCACGCGAAAATCGCTTTGGCGGTTGCTGACATGTGGAAACAAAATCTTGGTGTTGATGTGAAAACAGAAAACCAAGAGTGGGGCGTATTCCTTGAGAACCGTCAAAACCAAAACTTCCAAGTAGCTCGTGCAGGTTGGTCTGCTGACTACAACGATCCATACAACTTCTTGGAAATGTGGACTACTGGAAACACAAACAATGATTCCAAATTCAGCAACGAACAGTATGACAAAGATGTTAAAGAAACTGTAAAATCTGCTGATCCAGCTGCTCGTATGGCTGCATTTGCTGACGCTGAGAAAATCCTGATTCAAGATGAAATGGGCGTTATGCCAATCTATTATTACACTAACGTATCTTTGACTAAGCCTTACCTGAAAGGCGTACAACTTGATTTCAGTGGAGCTATTGACTACACTCGTGCATATCTGGAAGAGAAATAAGTTGTTCTGAAGTCTAATATGAATACTTCGGGATATATATGTGGAATTCCATATATATCCCGATTTTTTGTATGTGCACCGATTTTCCTTATAATTCTTGAAATTTCCGATAAATGGATTGGACTTTATTTCTGTCTAATTCTACAATCGATTTGTATACAAAATATTGTTTGTGGAGGTGTGCAAGGGTTGGTTAAGTATGTGTTGAAAAAACTATTATTTATGCTGCTATCGCTTTTCATACTCGCATCTGCAACCTTCTTCCTGATGAAGGCTATTCCGGGTGACCCTTTTACATCCGAGAAAAAAGTATCGCCTGAAATTCGGGTCTTGCTGGAACAGAAGTATGGATTGGACAAACCGATGTATGAACAATACCTGAAGTATATGGGTGGAATCCTTAAGGGAGATTTCGGAGTCTCAATGAAATATCTCAATCGAGATGTAGCCGGAATGATCGGCGAAACATTCACCGCTTCGTTGAAGCTTGGCGTGTTTGCAATTGTTATCTCCATTATCGTGGGTGTTCTGCTGGGGCTTATTGCTGCAGTTTACCATCGTAAACTCATTGATGATATCACGATGATCCTGGCTGTCATAGGTATAGCTGTTCCGAGCTTCTTGCTGGCGTCACTATTGCAGTATCTCTTTGCTACTAAATTAGGCTGGTTTAACGTTATGGGCTTTGATGGTCCATTGGATTACGTTCTTCCGGTTGCAGCGTTATCTGCATCTCCGATTGCATTTATCGCTCGTTTGACGCGTTCGAGCATGCTTGAAGTCTTACATGCTGATTATATCAAAACAGCTAAAGCCAAAGGTCTGAAATGGCCTGCAATTATGTTTAAACACGTTGTAAGAAACGGTATTCTACCAGTAGTAACTTATGTTGGTCCAATGACAGCGAATATCATCACAGGTTCCGTTGTAATTGAACAGATCTTTAACATCGGGGGAATTGGTAAAGTATTCGTAGAGAGTATCACAAACCGTGATTACACTATGATCATGGGGATTACAATTTTCTATGGTATCCTCCTGATGTTGGCTCGTTTCTTTACGGATATCGCTTACGTGCTGATTGATCCTAGAATTAAGCTGGAAAGCCGGAAGGGGGCATAACGTTGTCTGGCACGAATAATAAAAAGAATGAAACGGCGAACACGAACCTGACTAGTCAGGCAGCGGTTAAACCGCAAGAAAGTGTATCCCTTTTTAAAGATGCCATGTACAGACTTGCAACCAATAAGGCTGCAATGATCAGTCTGAGCGTGTTGGTTCTTGTCGTGATTTTCTCTTTGATTGGTCCAACTTCTTTGTTTACAAGTTATAATTATTATTCCAATGATTTGTTGAATGCCAATGCAGCACCGAGTGCGGAGCACTGGTTCGGTACGGACGAGCTTGGTCGCGACGTGTGGGTAAGAACTTGGGTAGGAGCACGTGTATCCCTTACTGTAGGTTTGGCCGCAGCCTTGATTGACCTTGTTATCGGGGTTATTTATGGAGCGATCATGGGTTTCTACGGTGGACGTGTAGATGGAATTATGAACAAGTTTTCTGAAATCCTCTACTCCTTGCCGTACATGCTTGTTGTAATTTTGTTACTGGTTGTACTGGAACCAAGTCTAACAACGATTATCATTGCCCTCACCATCACAGGCTGGATCAGCATGTCATGGATTGTGCGTGGTGAAATTATGCAACTCAAAAACAGAGACTTTATTCTTGCTGCAAGGTCCATGGGAGCAAGCACAGGGCGTCAATTGTTCCGTCATTTGTTGCCCAATGCAATAGGACCGATTCTTGTAACATTGACGTTGTCCATTCCAAATGCAATCTTTGCCGAAGCGTTCCTGAGCTTCCTTGGATTGGGTGTATCAGCACCAAGATCTTCACTAGGTTCTATGATCAATGATGCACTTACAGGCTGGACGCTATTCCCGTGGCGGATGTGGTTCCCAGCAGGTCTGATGGTTCTTACAATGCTTGCATTTAACTTGCTCGGAGACGGTCTGCGTGACGCACTCGATCCGAAATTACGTAAATAGAAACAGGAGGTGGGATTATGGAGCCGATTTTAACTGTCAAAGACCTGAGTGTGTCGTTCTCAACACGTTCTGGTGAATTTGATGCCGTTAAACATGTGAGTTTTGAACTTGGCAAAGGAGAGACGCTGGGGATCGTAGGTGAATCGGGTAGTGGTAAGAGTGTTACCGCCCAAACCATCATGAAATTGATTCCCTCCCCGCCTTCGAAGGTCAAAAGCGGAGAAATTACTTTTCACGGGCAAGACCTGCTGAATAAGACAGACAAACAAATGGAAGCGATTCGTGGTAAAGATATCGGTATGATCTTCCAAGATCCAATGACTTCATTGAATCCTACTATTAAAATTGGTAAACAAATTACCGAAGTATTGCGCAAGCACCAGAACATGTCCAAACAAGCGGCGAATAAAGCGGCTTTGGAGATGCTTGAACTTGTAGGTATTAAAAATGCGGCTATTCGCATGAATCATTATCCACACCAATTCTCTGGTGGTATGCGTCAGCGTGCCATGATTGCGATCGCACTTGCATGTCGTCCATCCCTTCTGATTGCGGATGAACCGACAACTGCACTTGACGTTACAATTCAGGCTCAAATTCTGGATGTCATGAAAGACATGCAGCAAAAGCTGGGAACATCGATCATGCTGATTACGCATGACCTTGGTGTCGTAGCGGGTATGTGTGACCGTGTTGTTGTTATGAAGGAAGGCGAAGTTGTTGAAACAGGAACAACTGCTGAAATCTTTAGTAACCCTCAACATCCATACACCATTAAATTGCTGAATGCTTTGCCTCGTCTGAACGAGCCCAAAAAGGAAAAACCAGCTCCGGCTGGTATTATCAAAGGCAGCAATAAGCCTCTGGTACAAGTGAAAAACTTGAAACAGTACTTTAATTTGGGTAAAGGTAACATTCTCAAAGCGGTCAATGACGTAAGCTTTGATATCTTTGAAGGTGAAACACTTGGCGTTGTAGGCGAGTCTGGCTGTGGTAAATCCACAACAGGTCGTACCATTCTGCGTCTTTATGAGCCAACTGGCGGAAATGTTAACTTCAACGGAACGGATATCTACAAGTTGTCCCCGCGCAAAATGAAAGAAATGCGTAAAGATATGCAGATGATCTTCCAAGATCCATATGCATCTCTTAACCCGCGTTTCAATGTTATGGATATTATCGGGGAGTCCCTCGATATTCATGGTCTGGCTTCCAGCTCTAAAGAGCGCAAGAGACGAGTGGAGGAACTGCTTGATCTGGTAGGTTTGAATCCAAGTCATGCTCTTCGTTATCCACATGAATTCTCCGGTGGTCAAAGACAACGGATCGGGATTGCGCGTGCACTTGCTGTAGACCCTAAATTCATCATCTGTGATGAGCCATTGTCTGCACTGGATGTATCCATTCAGGCGCAGGTCGTGAAATTGCTTGAAGAACTTCAGCAACGTCTCGGCTTGACTTACCTGTTTATCGCGCATGACTTGTCGATGGTTAAACATATCAGTGACCGTGTCGCTGTAATGTACATGGGTAAAGTGGTTGAGCTCGCAGAAAGTGAAGAACTGTATGCGAACCCTATCCACCCTTATACCAAAACATTGCTCTCAGCAATCCCTGTACCTGATCCGGAAGTGGAAGCGAACAAACGTCGCATCTTGCTGCCGGAAGAGCATATGAGCCCGATTCAGAATGGATCTGGTGGTCCTGCAAATGACCCGTACAACCTGGAAAATGCTCAATTGATTGAGGTTTCCAAAGGTCACTGGGTTGCAGAACCTTACGTATAATAGGAATATTAAAGCGATATGCTATTATTGATGTATTAAATGCCGCCGACTTGTTCGGCGGTTTTTTTCGTATTTTAATCACTTTCTTTTGACGAAGCGGCCTTGAATTCGGTACAATCAAGAAAGGCTCTTTGAAGCAGAATAGGAGGCAGACCTCATGAACGGTATTACCGAGGCACTCCGCAGCGGATCAAGACTTGCAGAAGAATATATCTGTTCAAGAGATGCTGCGCGTGGCCTTTACGAGTATGACATTCGCTGGGAATCAGGACTTCAGGCGCGTGCCGAGTGGCTGGACCAATCGGAAAACACACGTATTGATCGTCGTGATCTGGCAGAGTATTTACGTATATATAATAAGCGGGTGAACGACCATGGAGAGGTTCATGCGTCTATCACACGTCTTGCAGAACAAGATGCACTCGTAGTTACAGGAGGACAGCAGAGCGGTCTGCTCACCGGACCCCTGTTCGTCATATACAAAGCCGCCAGCGTAGTGGCAGCTGCGCGTGAAGCGGAAGAAAGACTTCAACGCCCGGTAGTCCCAGTATTTTGGATTGCCGGTGAAGACCATGACTGGGATGAGGTTAACCACACATATCTACCTGATCATCAGGGAGACATGAAGAAGGTTAAGTTACAAGGACGATTCGCAGGAAGGGATTCTGTGAGTAATGTTCATGTGGATAAACAGCAGTGGATGAATGTACTCGAACAGGTGGAACATCTTTTACCTGATACGATACATAAACCAGGACTGATGAAATGTATCACAGAGATCCATCAATCCAGTTCAAATCTGAGTGATGCATTTGCCCGCATGATATCTGCCTTGTTTGCCAGCAGTGGACTTGTTCTAATGGATGCATCGGATCCAGATTTACGCAGGTTGGAACAGCCCGTGTTTGAGCGGTTGATACGAAAAAATGCAGTGCTGCGCAACGCATACACACAAGGTGCTTCGCAGGTACAACAAGCTGGTTATGCTATGCCTGCCGAAGTAGCAGAGGATGGAGCCAATCTGTTCTACATTCATGAAGGTGCGCGTCTACTCTTGTTGTTGAAGGACGGGTTATATAGTGATCGCAAAGGTTTGGTTTCTTTTACAGAGGAACGTTTGCTTCAGGAACTGGGAGAACATCCGGAGCGCTTCAGTAACAATGTACTGACACGACCATTAATGCAAGATTCCGTGCTGCCTGTAGCCGCTGTTATTTTGGGGCAAGGTGAAATTGCATATTGGGGTTTGACTCGGGAGGCATTCCGTCAGTTCGGCCTGCAAATGCCCATTTTGTTGCCGCGGTTGTCTTTCACCATTATGGAAGATATTCATCACAAACATATGAAACAATATGGGCTTTCTTTTCAAGATGTTCAATATCATATAGAAGAAAAGAAGGAGCAGTGGCTCGCACAGCAGGAGACGTTCCAGGTAGATGAACAGTTTGACAAGGTTCAGGAGGCGTTTCTTGATCTGTATGGACCGTTGCTAGATGAGATCGCAGAGATTCATCCGGGGCTGGAACGAATTGGCGATACCAATTTGAGTAAAATCAACGAGCAAATGCAGTATCTGAAACAGCAGACTCACAAAGCTATCGAAGATAAACACAATGTGAGTCTAAGGCACTGGAACGGCATTCAGAACTCCTTATTCCCAACGGGCAAACCACAGGAACGAGTACATAATGCACTCTTTTACCTGAATCGTTATGGCACCGAGTGGATCGATGAACTGATTAAGGACTCAAGTGAATTCCTTGGAGAGCATAAGGTTATTGCACTGTAGAGCCCTTTATAATAGAAGAAACACATAAATGAGGAGGATATGAAATGACTACACCTGCATTGCAAAACAGTATTGTTAAAGATATGGGACTCGCTTCAGAGGGTCACCTGAAAATTGATTGGGTAGAAGCGCATATGCCGGTACTGAACCGCATTCGTCGCCAGTTCGAACAGGATCTGCCCTTCAAAGGTTTGAAGGTTGCCATTTGTCTTCATCTGGAAGCGAAAACAGCTTACTTGGCAAAAGTGATCCAAGCGGGTGGGGCGGAAGTAACGATTACGCACAGCAACCCATTGTCTACACAAGATGATGTTTGCGCAGCATTGGTGGAAGACGGCGTTACGGTGTATGCGAAGTACAATCCGGAGCCTGCGGAATTCAAAACATTGCAACTGCGTGCGCTTGAGGTGAAGCCTGATCTCATTATTGATGATGGTGGAGACTTTGCAACCATCATTGCATCCGAGCGCCCTGACCTCGCAGCAACCATTCGCGGAGGAGCAGAAGAAACGACAACGGGTATTATTCGTTTGAAAGCATTGGCGAAAGAAGGCCAATTGAAGTTTCCGATGGTTGCGGTTAATGACGCATACTGCAAGTATCTGTTTGACAATCGCTACGGTACGGGACAATCTGCATTCGACGGGATTATTCGTACAACCAACCTAGTTATCGCTGGTAAAAACGTAGTGGTAGCAGGTTATGGCTGGTGTGGTAAAGGTGTAGCGATGCGCGCCAAAGGTCTTGGTGCAAATGTGATCGTAACCGAGATCGATCCAATCAAAGCGGTAGAAGCACACATGGACGGATTCCGGGTCATGACGATGGTAGAAGCCGCCAAATTGGGCGATTTCTTTATTGCAGTTACAGGCAATAAGGATGTTATCACAGGTGAGCATTACGATGTGATGAAGGACGGAGCGATCCTGAGTAATGCAGGTCACTTTGATGTTGAAGTGAATAAACCTGAACTGGCTAAACGTTCGGAATCGATTCGCACAGTTCGTCGCAACATTGAGGAATATCGCTTCAAAGATGGTCGTAAAATGTACCTTCTTGCAGAAGGTCGTCTTGTGAACCTGGGTGCAGCAGATGGTCACCCTGCCGAAATCATGGATACGACGTTTGCCCTGCAGGCACTTGGTCTGCGTTATGTAAGTGAAAATTATGAAAACTTGGGTAATAACGTTGTTAATGTACCTTATGATATTGACCAGCAGGTTGCCAGCTATAAACTTGAAAGCCTGAATATTGGCATCGACTCCTTGTCAGCTGAGCAAGAGAAATACCTGGATAGCTGGAAATTTTAAGCTTTATCCAATAATTACAAGCTGATGAAATGATTCAATAGGTATAGAATGGTTTATTGATGATATGGCTCATGTGCGGGTAGACATACGATTGCCCGTTTACGGGAAGCGTCTTTGATCCTGAGTGACAGGATCAAGGACGTTTTTTTATGCTGAAAATTTAAAAAATCAAGTCATGCAAGAAGGGTTTTGATTTTTTTGTGCGAATCTATTATGCTTAGGTGGTGGAAAGTGGGGCAAAGTGGGAGAAACGGGTGAGGAGTGAGTGGGCCAATGTTTATGGGGGAGTTCCAACATAGCATTGATGATAAGGGTCGGGTTATCATTCCGGCTAAATTCCGCGAATCTCTGGGACCGTCTTTCGTTGTCACACGGGGTTTGGACCAGTGCCTTTTCGTGTACCCCATGGAGGAGTGGGGGGTCATGGAACAGAAGCTCAAAGCACTGCCATTGATGAAATCTGATGCACGTGCGTTTACCCGGTTTTTTTTCTCGGGTGCAACCGAATGTGAACTGGACAAACAGGGCAGGGTAAATCTGCCGGGCAATTTAAGAGAGTATGCCAAGCTGGACAAGGATTGTGTTGTTCTTGGCGTGTCAAACCGGGTGGAGATTTGGAGCAAAGGCATATGGGAGAGTTATTTCAATCAATCCGAAGAAGCATTCAACGACATTGCCGAAAAGCTGGTCGATTTTAATTTTGATTTATAAAGTCAGGAGGGGTGCAGGTTGTTTCACCACATAACCGTACTCAAAGAAGAGGCAACAGAGGGATTAAACATCAAGCAGGACGGTATATACGTGGACTGCACTTTAGGCGGTGGCGGACATAGCTCCGTGATTGCTTCCAAGCTCGGTCCAGGGGGACGTCTGATCGCACTTGATCAGGATGATTGGGCTTTGGATAATGCTCGCGAGAAGCTCGCTGCTTATGGAGAACATGTAACATTGGTGAAAACCAATTTTCGAGATCTGGAACAGGTACTCAAGGATCTGGATGTACCAATGAAGGATGGTGCACCACAGGTCGATGGTATTTTGTACGACTTGGGTGTGTCATCTCCGCAATTTGATGAAGGAGAACGTGGGTTCAGCTACAATCACGATGCTCCGCTCGATATGCGAATGGATCAGGATGCAATGCTGACGGCTAAAGAGATTGTGAATGAGTGGCCAGAAGAAGAGATTGCTCGAATTTTGTATCGCTATGGTGAAGAGAAGTTTTCGAGAAGAATTGCCCGTGTTATCGTCGGAAAACGAGCGCAGTCTACCATTGAGACGACAGGAGAACTCGTGGAACTGATCAAGGAAGGCATCCCGGCGGCAGCTCGCCGTACCGGTGGACATCCTGCCAAACGCAGCTTCCAGGCATTACGCATTGCCGTCAACGATGAGTTAGGTGCCTTTGAAGAAGGCTTGCATCAGGCTGTTCGTTGTCTGGCACCAGGAGGACGTGTATCTGTTATTACCTTCCACTCCCTTGAGGATCGGATATGTAAACAGATTTTCAGCAGTTATCTGGAAAAATGTACATGTCCACCCGATTTTCCGTTGTGTGTATGCGGCGGCAAAGGGACCCTGCGTTTAGTTAACAGAAAACCGTTGATTCCAACGGAAACGGAATTGACCGAAAATTCACGTGCTCGTTCAGCCAAGCTGCGCGTAGCCGAGAAATTGTAGATCAAGAGTGGAGGAGAGAATCGGAGTATGGCATATACACGTGGTAATCTCGCTGTAAAAGAAAAAGCGTCCCAGGAACGTGTGACCCAGCAACGATACAAAGAAACCACCAAAGTGGTGACCCGTCGTACGGGTCTTCCGGCACGCGAGAAGATTCTGTATCTGATTACCTTAGTTGCAGTTATCCTGGTTGGAGGAGCCTTGATGTCTCGTTATGCTCATATCTATGATCTGAACAAGCAGGCTCAGTCCACTATTTCGGATATCAAAGGGTATGAAAAGACGATTGCAGACCTGCAGGTGGAAAAAGAAACATTGAACAACCAGGTCATCGAAAATGCAAAACAACTTGGTTACGTTGAAGCATCCGGTAAGGATGTCATTTATGTACCTCGCTCAACAAGTACGAATTCAACTGGTACTGAGTCGTCCTCGAATACAGCAAGCAGTAAGTAAAGAGGTGTTCCGATGATAAAAAGAATAAAGATGCGCACGTTGCTTATAGGGGGATGTATTACCCTCTTTTTTCTTGTACTCGTAACCCGAATCTTTTTCATTCAAGTTGTGAATGGCGGTGTATGGCAGGAACGGGCAGCCGGTTTGGTAGAGCGGGAACAGACGATTAAGGCTGCACGTGGAACGATTACGGATCGAAACGGTAACATTTTGGCTACTGACGCGCCTGCATATACGGTTTCCGTTAATCCGTTATTAATTAATGAACTCGGAATCCAGGATGTTGTTACGGAGAAGCTCTCTGCCCTTCTTGGGAAAAATGAGAGTGAGATGCGTGCTTTGGTCACAGCGAAGAAAAAAGATGGTGAGTTTTTTCAACAGCGTGAAGTACGTAGTGAAGGATATAAAATAAGTCCTGAACTTGCGGCACAAGTCAACGAGTTGCGTGAAGAACTGCAAGATGAATATAAGGCGCGTAATGCAATTGTGATGACTCAGGAGTCGAAGCGTTTTTACCCTGAAGAAACACTTGCTTCTCACCTCTTGGGATATATGAGCCGTGATGGAAAAGCTGTCAATGGACTTGAAGTCTCATATGATGAAACACTGACAGGTACAGACGGATATCTGAATTATCAGAAAGATGCCAAAGGCATCAAACTTCCGGATTCACAGGATAACTATCTGCCACCTCAGAACGGTAAGAACCTTACGCTGACCATCGATGATACGATCCAGTTCTACATTGAGGATGCAATGAAAGAAGCCGTCGCCAAGTATAATCCATTGAGCATGACGGTCATTGCTGCGGACCCAAATACGATGGAGATTCTAGGGATGGCTAACTGGCCAACTTTTAATCCGAATACGTATGGGAGTACACCTGATCAAAGGAATTTTATCAACCATGCTACGCAATCCATCTATGAGCCAGGGAGTACATTCAAAATAGTGACGCTAGCAGGGGCTGTTGAAGAAAAACTTTTCGATCCCAATGCAAGTTTTGAATCCAAACGCATGTATATCGGTGGTTTCCCAATTAGTGACAATGGTCATTCCTATGGTTGGATCTCGTATCTCGAAGGTGTCAAACGGTCAAGTAACATTGCTTTTGTTAACTTGGGTTACAACATGCTTGGCGGTGAACGTCTGCGTCATTACATAGACGAATTCGGTTTCGGCAAAAAGACGGGTATTGATCTGCCGAACGAGGCAGCGTCCCCGATCAAGCCACTGGTTTACAAATCCGAGATTGCTACTGCTGCTTACGGACACGGTCTGGTACAGGTAACACCAATTCAACAGGTCGCAGCAATCTCTGCGATTGCCAACGGTGGCAAATTGCTGGAGCCACATCTGGTGAAGGAGATCAAGAACCCGAATGATGGGACAACGGAAGTCATCAAACCCAAAGTTGTTCGTCAGGTGATTTCCAAGGAATCTTCCAAACTGGTGAGTGGTTATCTGGAACAAGTCGTTGCAGACCAAACGATTGGTACCGGTCGTAACGCCTATATTGAAGGTTACCGTGTAGCTGGTAAGACAGGTACGGCAAGAAAGGTTGTTAACGGAGCATACAGCAAGTCGAAAGACGTTGTATCGTTTATTGGATTCGCGCCCGTGAATAATCCGAAGATTGCTATACTTGTTGTCATTGACCAACCGGATGGAACCAACATTGGGGGAGGAACTGCAGCTGCCCCGGTGTTCAAAAAGATTGTCAGCCAGACTCTTCAATACATGGGAATACCCAAAGATACAGCCAAAACTCCTGACAAAAAGTCAAAAGAAGTCTCGGTCGTGCAAGCCAAGGCGCCTGACTTGAGTGGCAAGACAGCCAAACAAGCCAGAAGCCAGCTTCTAAGCGCAGGTATTGCTTATGTGACTCTTGGTCAAGGTGATAATGTAATTCGGCAGTATCCGGTTGCTGGCGCCTCTATGAATCCAGGCCAACGAATCTATCTGCTAACGGAAGAAAGCAGCAAGATGAAGATTCCCGATCTAACAGGTGAATCTCTCCGTGATGCCCTTGAAGTACTTTCTCTCATGAAGGTGGGGGTTACGGTCAAGGGTGAGGGCTATGTCGTGAAGCAAACCGAGCAGGTCGCAGGTGAGCAGAGAACTGTACAGTTGAACTTGCAAACTGCCAAAGCTGCAGTGACAGGTATAGCCGATGAGGCTCCAATCTCTTCTGATCCGTCGTCAGAAGCTGAAGTGAAGGAACAAGAGGCTTCGGCCGGAGAAGCTAAAACCGACGAAACAGACGAAACAGATAACAACAAAGCTCCTGCCAATGAATCCGAATCCTCTGACGATCCAGCAACAAACGGAGCTTCGCTTCCTTAGGGAGCTCTGACAGCTTGTTCTAACCCCCGGTTGTCCTGAATATTCATGAATGGAACGAATGTCATGATTTTGGGACGAGTGGGGGGATCTTTTCGTGAAGGGATCAAGCGTAAATCTGCGACGCAGGTTGCTATGGAGTTTAATGATTTTAGTTTTGTTATTTTCGGCCCTGATGATCAGGCTTGCTTATGTACAGCTCGGGGAAGGCCCTGAATTGTCAGCAAAAGCAGAAGAATCCTGGCGGCGTAATATTCCTTACTCAGCCAAGCGGGGGGAGATCCTGGATCGAAATGGAACCTCTCTGGCCTATAATGTGACAACACCAACCATTATGGCCATTCCGGCTCAGGTTAAAGAAGCCGAATCGACAGCTAAAGCGCTGGCCCCATTGCTTGGGATGACGGAAGAAAAAGTGCTGGCAACCATCAAGAAACGAGAACTCATTGTACGACTACAACCCGGCGGCCGCAAAATTACGATGGAGAAAGCTCAGCGCATCCGTGATTTGAAGCTTCCGGGTATCGTTGTTGCTGAGGACAATAAACGTTTTTATCCTTATGACGATTTGGCTGCCCATATTCTTGGTTTTACGGGCATTGACAATCAGGGCTTAACGGGTGTTGAGAAGAAATATGATGATAAGCTGAATGGTTTGAATGGCAGTGTGTCCTACTTGTCCGATGCGGCCGGAAGGCTAATGCCGGGCTCATCCGAGAAGTATGTGGAACCGAAGGACGGCCTTAACCTCAAGCTGACCATTGATAAATCCATTCAGTCCATCATGGAGAGAGAACTGGATCAGGCCATGGTGAAGTTCCAGGCGAACTCAGCATTGGCCATAGCGATGAATCCCAAAACAGGTGAAATCTTGGGGATGTCCAGCAGGCCGGGATACGAACCTGCCGATTATCAACAATATCCCGCGGAGATATACAATCGGAATTTACCGATCTGGATGACCTACGAGCCGGGCTCCACATTTAAGATCATTACCTTGGCGGCGGCGCTTGAAGAGAAAAAGGTCAATCTGCAACAGGATCAATTTTTTGATCCCGGATATGTTGAGGTGGGTGGAGCCCGTCTACGTTGCTGGAAAAAGGGCGGCCACGGAAGTCAGACCTTCTTACAAGTTGTGGAGAACTCGTGTAACCCGGGCTTTGTGGCTTTGGGGCAGAGGCTGGGCAAAGAATCGCTCTTCTCCTATATTAAAGACTTTGGTTTCGGTACCAAGACAGGGATCGATCTCAGCGGAGAAGCCAGTGGAATTCTGTTCAAACTGTCCAGAGTGGGACCTGTCGAGCTTGCAACGACGGCTTTTGGTCAAGGTGTATCCGTAACGCCCATTCAGCAAGTAGCTGCTGTGTCAGCAGCCATCAATGGGGGTAAACTTTACAAGCCTTATGTTACAAAAGCGTGGGTCCATCCGGTCACGGGAGAAGTCATGGAAGAAGCCAAGCCGGAACTGGTTCGTCAGGTGATCTCGGAGAGTACATCCAAACAAGTACGTGAAGCACTCGAGAGTGTTGTCGCAAAAGGTACCGGGCGTCCGGCATTCATTGATGGATACCGGGTCGGTGGCAAAACAGGTACAGCCCAGAAGGTTATCAACGGACGTTATTCCTCGACTGAGCATATTGTATCCTTTATTGGATTTGCACCGGCAGATGACCCACAGATTGTGGTCTATACGGCAGTTGATAATCCCAAAGGAATTCAGTTCGGAGGTGTGGTTGCCGCCCCGATTGTGCAGAACATCCTTGAAGATGCTTTGCATTATATGAATGTCCCTGTTCGGAAGGATCAGGTCGCCAAAGAATACAAGTATGGTGAAACCAAAATCGTGACAGTCCCAGACCTGACAGGAGCTACTGTTGAAGATCTGTACGAAGACCTGAACATGAATTTTATGCTGGCGAAGTCTGGCAGTGGTAAATACGTGATTAATCAGGCACCTAAGCCTGGGGCGAGGGTAGATCAGGGATCAACCATCCGCATATATATGGGGGATGTACTGAACGATGCACATGATCACACAAAGGATGAATAACAGGGCTTAGGGGTAGTTTGAGGCTTCAAGCGCAACAAAATTCATCCAAGTGCGTTTCATTATTGGGTTGTATTGACGATATTAATAAATACAGACATATGTTAAAACAGAAGTATAATTGGAAAAGTGAGGTTATTCATGTGCTTTTAAAACAATTTGCATCGATGCTGACCACCGCCCGCCTCGTGGGCGAATCAAATACAGAATGCCAAAACCTTCAGACAGATTCCCGGCAGGTAAAACCGGGTGATCTGTTTATCTGTCTTCCGGGACATACGGTAGATGGTCATGATTATGCAGAAAAAGCTGTAAATGCGGGTGCAGTCGCATTGGTGGTTGAACGGCTGCTGGATCTGCCTGTACCACAATTGCTGGTGAAGGACAGCCGGTTTGCGATGGCTGTTCTGGCAGATTTCTTTTTTGACTCGCCAAGCCAAAAAATGAATATGATTGGTGTAACGGGAACGAACGGAAAAACAACGACCACCTATTTGATTGAAAAAATCATGAGTGATTACGGACGCAAGACGGGATTGATCGGCACTATTCAAATGCGGTATGACGGTCGCACCTACCCGATGTCAGGAACAACACCAGAGGCGCTTGATCTGCAGCGTAGTCTGCATGATATGGTTCAGAAGGGTACGGACTGCTGTGTTATGGAAGTTTCTTCTCACGCATTGGAACAAGGGCGAGTAAAGGGAACAAATTTCCGTACTGCGGTATTCACTAACCTGACGCAGGATCATCTGGACTACCACCATTCCATGGAGGAATATCGCGGGGCCAAAGGATTGTTCTTTGCACGTCTGGGTAACGGTTATACAGAAGATGTTTCACAGCGCAAATTCGCTGTCATCAATGCAGATGATCCGGCTGCGGCTTATTTCATCTCTGTGACTGCGGCTGAAGTGATTACATATGGCATGGGTGAAAAGGCGGATGTACGCGCATCCCAAATCTCAATTACATCTCAGGGAACTTCTTTCCATGTGGATACATTTGCAGGCAACGCGGATATTCGATTGCGCATGGTAGGTAAATTCAATGTGTACAATGCAATGGCAGCCATCTCTGCAGCGCTGGTGGAAGGTATTCCGCTGGAAGAGATCAAGCGCAGTCTGGAGACGGTTCCGGGCGTGGATGGACGTGTTGAAGGAGTGGACGAAGGACAGCCATTTGCTGTTATTGTCGATTATGCCCATACACCGGATGGACTGGAGAATGTGCTGCGGACGGTGAAGGAATTTGCCGAAGGACGTGTGATCTGTGTGTTTGGCTGTGGTGGTGACAGGGACCGTACCAAACGCCCTCTCATGGGGAAAATTGCTGCGAATTATAGTGATTTTGTACTGGTTACTTCCGATAATCCACGGACAGAAGATCCGGATCTGATTCTCAAAGACATTGAACAGGGCCTGATTGAAGAATCCGTTCCTGCTGAACGTTATACGATGATTGTGGATCGGCGCCAGGCGATTCATGAAGCTATTGAAATGGCAAGCCCAGCCGATGTAGTATTGATTGCGGGCAAGGGTCACGAGACCTATCAGATTATCGGCACAACCAAAACCGATTTTGATGACCGAATCATAGCCAAAGAAGCGATAAGGGGCAAATCCAATTGATAAAAAGAACATTGGCACAATTGGCCGAGATGTGTGGAGGAACATTAAGTGACGTTGCCGCTCATGGCAATGTAATGGTGGAAGGAGTGTTTACCGATTCGCGTAAACCTCTGGAAGGCAGTTTGTTTATCCCGCTAGTGGGTGAAAGGTTTGACGGACACGAATTTGTGCAAGCCTGTCTGGAGAAGGGGGCTGCAGGCGCGATCTGGCAAAAGGATCATGGTATTCCGCCGCAAGGAGCTGTCATTGTTGTTGACGACACACTTGTTGCACTGCAAGCACTCGCATCTGCTTATCTAACGGAGAATAAAGCGGCTGTAGTCGGCATTACAGGCAGCAACGGCAAGACAACAACAAAGGACATCGTTGATGCCATTCTCTCAACGACGTTCAAAGTGCATAAGACGCAAGGCAACTTCAATAATCACATTGGTTTACCACTGACTGTACTAAGCATGGACCCGGATACCGAGATTATCATTTTGGAGATGGGTATGAGTGGTCGCGGGGAAATTAACGATCTGTCGGTTATTGCGCAGCCTGATGTAGCGATCATTACCAATATTGGTGAATCTCATCTGCTTCAGCTAGGGTCCAGATTGGAGATTGCCAGAGCCAAAGCTGAGATTGCCGCGGGATTGAAGCCTGGCGGGTTACTGATCTACAACGGAGACGAGCCTTTAATTGCACAAGTCCTTGAAGAGCCCGCAACTAAACAACCTGATGGATTGCAGCGGTTTACATTTGGTCTGCAAACCGATAATGATGACTATCCTACTGGACTTATGAATGCGCAAAACGGCGTAGTTTTCACCACCAAACAGTCTGGAGAACATGCATTTACGCTACCTCTGCTAGGAACGCATAATGTCGTTAACTGTCTGGCTGCTTTGGCTGTAGCTCGTCATTTCAAAGTGACGACGGAGCAGATTGCCGCGGGATTATCTCGCTTGAAACTGACAGGCATGCGTATTGAGGTTACTCAAGGCGTTAGTGGTCTAACCTTGCTGAATGATGCATACAATGCAAGTCCAACCTCCATGAAGGCCGCAATCGATGTACTAGAAGGTCTGAAAGGATACCGCATGAAAGTGGCTGTGCTTGGTGATATGCTTGAACTTGGTCCTCAGGAGCAGAATCTGCATCTTGGAATTGGTGAGTATATTACCTCTGCCAAAATGGACATGGTGCTCGTATATGGCACGCTATCAGCACATATTGCTGAAGGAGCAAGAAAGCATATGCCGGCAGAGGCTGTGCATGCTTTTATAGATAAAGAAGAAATGACCCGTTATCTACTGGAGAAACTACATCCCAGAGACGTTGTCTTGTTCAAAGCCTCAAGAGGCATGAAGCTGGAGGACGTGGTCGAAGCACTACAAATAGCACCATTACAGAATCGAGTAGACTAGAGGGGTGAACCCATGGATTTTCAGGTATTACTGTTAACAATCGGTGTTTCATTTATTCTGGCGGTGATTGCCGCACCGCTCCTGATTCCGCTGTTACGTCGAATGAAATTCGGACAGCAAGTTAGGGAAGATGGGCCTCAGAGCCATTTGAAAAAAAGCGGGACACCTACAATGGGTGGAGTCGTCATTTTAGTTGCGTTCACATTGGCCTTTTTGAAATTTTCGGCAGTCAAGAATACAGACTTTTATGTCTTACTCGTGGCTACGCTGGGATTTGGGCTGATTGGCTTCCTGGATGATTACATCAAAATTGTGTTCAAACGTTCGCTGGGACTGACGGCCAGACAAAAAATGCTGGGCCAATTGTTCTTTAGTGCAGTGATGTGTTTCTTGCTGATCCAGAATGGACACAGCACAGCCATCTCTATTCCGGGTACGTCATTCTCGTTCGACTGGACAGGATGGTTCTATTATCCGTTTGTCGTATTCATGATGCTTGCCATTACCAATGCGGTTAACTTTACCGACGGTCTGGATGGTTTGCTGTCAGGGGTAAGTGCGATTGCCTTTGGCGCGTTTGCCATTGTGGCGATGCAAGCCACGTCGATGCCGGCAGCAGTGTGTGCAGCAGCGATGATCGGAGCTGTACTCGGTTTTCTGGTATACAATGCACATCCGGCCAAAGTGTTTATGGGAGACACCGGTTCTCTGGGGATTGGCGGTGCGATTGGTGCGGTAGCGATTGTAACCAAGACGGAGCTTCTATTTGTCATCATTGGCGGTATTTTTGTTATCGAAATCCTGTCTGTCATCATTCAAGTGGTATCTTTCAAGACTCGTGGCAAGCGTGTATTCAAAATGAGCCCCATTCACCATCACTTTGAATTAAGTGGTTGGTCAGAATGGCGGGTTGTTATTACCTTTTGGGCGGTAGGCGCAATTTTGGCCGCTCTTGGACTTTATCTCAACAAGGGGTTGTAGATCATGAATCATCCTGAATCATATCGCGGACAACAAGTAGTCGTGCTCGGATTGGCCAAAAGCGGCGTACAGGTCGCCAAAGTGCTGGATCGCGCCGGAGCGAAGGTTACAGTAAATGACAAAAAAGAGAGAGATCAATGTCCCGAAGCTTCCGAATTGGAGGCTTTGGGAATTTCTGTTGTATGCGGAGGACATCCGGATGATCTGATTCACAGTGGTGTGAAGCTGGTCGTTAAAAACCCGGGTATCCCATACCATGCAGCTCCTGTGCAGCAAGCTATGGCATTGGGCATTGAAGTGGTGACCGAAGTAGAGGTTGCTTATCATCTATGTGCTGCACCCATGATCGGGATTACGGGCTCCAACGGTAAAACAACAACCACCACGTGGGTGGGTAAAATGTTGGAGCATGCCGGCCTCAAACCGATTGTTGCCGGTAATATCGGAACACCTCTCTGTGAAGCGGCAGAGCAAGCTTCTCCAGATAACTGGATGGTTGTTGAGCTTAGCAGTTTCCAACTTAAAGGAACGGTTGATTTCCGTCCTCGGATTGCCAGCTTGCTTAACGTTGCAGAGACGCATCTGGACTATCACGGGAACATGGATGATTATGTGGCTTCCAAAGCCAAACTGTTCGCTAATCAGCAGCCTGACGACGTAGCCATTCTGAATTGGGATGATGCGGTATGTCGTGGTCTGATTCCTTACATCAAAGGCAGATTGATCCCCTTCTCAGTGACAGAGAAATTGGATACAGGTGTGTATGCAGATCCTCCTTATGTGGATGGAGAAGAGGACGATGTGAAGCGTCAGGTAATCTACGCGGATGAAAACGGAGATCACCACATCATTATCGACGTTGAGAATATTGGCCTTCCTGGGCGATTTAATGTGGAAAATGCACTGGCTGCTGTGGCCATTGCTGTAGCGGCAGGAGCTGATCCTGCGGTGCTGGCTGCTCAGCTTGCAGACTTCAAGGGAGTTGAACACCGACTTGAATATGTCCTGGAGCATAACGGTTCTGCATACTACAACAACTCCAAAGCGACCAATTCGAAAGCTACGGTTATGGCCCTGAATTCGTTCAAGGAACCGGTCGTATTAATTGCTGGAGGGTTGGATCGCGGGTCAGACATGATGGAGTTGTTACCCTTGTTCCAGGAACGGGTAAAAGCTGTCGTTGCAATTGGTGAGACACGGACAAAAATTGCCAAGGTCGCGGAACTTGCCGGATTAAAGCAAATTAAGGTCGTCGATAATGAGGAGGACGCTGCCCGGACGTTAACCGTTGCTGTGCAGGAAGCATCGAAGCTTGCCAGTGCCGGTGATGTCGTTTTGTTATCCCCGGCATGTGCAAGTTGGGACATGTTTGCTTCCTATGAAGAGCGGGGACGCATTTTTAAAGAGGCGGCGCATAACTTGTAAGTAGGGGGGTGGAAAAGCCCCTACTTCCATGCAAGGGGTGGCCTCCTGATGAAACAGACGCGACCGGCACCAGATATTTGGTTGCTGATTTGTATTTTGGCATTGCTTGCCATCGGCATTATTATGGTATATAGTGCGGGCTCGGTGCTTGCCTTTCATGACTATGGCGATTCATTTTATTTTGTAAAAAGACAGGCCCTGTTTGCGGTGCTTGGGCTTGTGGCCATGTTCGTAACTGCTAATGTAGACTACCGGGTGTGGAGGAAATATGCCAAGCCTATACTGATTGCCTGTTTTATTATGCTCATTGCGGTGCTCATTCCTGGAATTGGTGTGGTTCGCGGTGGCGCACGAAGTTGGCTGGGCATTGGTTCGTTCGGTATTCAGCCTTCAGAATTCATGAAGCTGGGCATGATTCTGTTTCTCGCTCACTGGCTGAGCAAGGAACCGGGTAAAATCAAAACCTTCACATCAGGGCTTCTGCCACCGCTGGGATTGATCGGGTTGGCTTTTGGGATTATTATGCTGCAACCTGATTTGGGGACTGGCACCGTGATGATGGGCGCATCGATGCTTATTATTTTCACAGCCGGAGCGCGAATGAAACATCTGAGCTTGCTTGCTCTTGGTGGCGTAGCGGGGTTTGCAGCTTTGATTGCAGCAGCACCCTATCGGTTGCAGCGTATCACAGCGTTTTTGGACCCGTGGTCCGATCCACTGGGTGCCGGATATCAGATCATTCAATCCTTATACGCGATTGGTCCTGGTGGACTGGCGGGATTGGGACTGGGTATGAGCCGGCAGAAGTACAGTTATGTACCAGAACCGCAAACGGACTTTATTTTTAGTATTTTGGCCGAAGAACTCGGCTTTATAGGTGGAATGATTGTATTATTGTTGTTTCTGGTGCTGGTGTGGAGAGGAATGCGTGTAGCCATGACCGTTCCGGATGCCTTCAGCAGTCTGCTTGGTGTTGGTATCGTAGGTATGGTCGCCGTACAGGTCATTATTAACATTGGTGTTGTCATTGGCATGATGCCTGTTACGGGCATTACATTGCCTCTGATCAGTTACGGTGGATCATCATTGACCCTCATGCTCACAGCACTGGGCATTTTAGTGAATTTATCCCGTTATGCGAGGTGACTATGCGATGCGAGTCGTTCTAAGCGGTGGCGGTACGGGTGGACATATCTATCCGGCCGTTGCCATAGCAAGACAATGCGAGGCGGAGAACCCGGACTCGACATTTCTATACATCGGAGGAACCAGAGGGCTGGAAAGCAAGCTGGTTCCCCAAGAAAATATTCCTTTTAAATCCATTGATATTACGGGCTTTCGGCGGAAATTGTCCATCGACAACCTGAAAACGGTCATGCGTTTCATTCAAGGTGTACGCAAGTCCAAAAAAATGCTGAAGGAATTCAAACCGGATGTTGTGATTGGTACAGGTGGATATGTATGTGGACCTGTGGTATACGCAGCAACAAAACTGGGAATTCCGAGTATAATTCATGAACAGAACGCCATTCCTGGTCTGACGAACAAATTTTTGATGCGTTATGTGGACACGGTTGCCGTTAGCTTTGAAGGTTCTGAAAAATCGTTTTCCGGCGCAAAAAAGGTGATCTACACCGGTAATCCGCGAGCGACTACGGTAGCCCAGGCTAGCCGTGATCGTGGTTTTGCCACGTTAGGTGTACCGATGAACAGCCGTGTTGTTCTTGTGGTTGGTGGCAGCCGCGGGGCAAAAGCAATCAATCAGGCCATGGTGGACATGGCTCCAATGCTGGATCAACTGGACGATGTACATGTCGTTTACGTGACAGGGGATACCTATTTTGATGAAACGCGTGAAGCCATTCGCAGCTCATTGGGTACGATGCCAAACCACCTGCATGTCCTGCCTTACGTGCATAATATGCCTGAGGTGCTTGCCTGCACATCCTTGATTGTAAACCGCGCAGGTGCATCATTCCTTGCGGAGATTACATCCCTGGGGATTCCTTCGATCCTGATTCCGTCACCTAACGTGACTAATAATCATCAGGAAGCCAATGCACGCACGCTTGAAGGTGGAGGCGCATCACTTACGATGCTGGAGAAGGAGCTTACAGGCAAAGTCCTGTATGAAGCCATCGCCAAGATTATGAATGATGAATCGGGACGCAAACGAATGGCTGAAGCCTCCCGGAAACTGGGGAAACCCGATGCAGCTGAGGTGCTTGTTCATGAAATTCAGCGTCTTGCTGCACGCCGATAAAGTGCGTTTGTGGGCTATTGTCACACACAAGACGGGGCTGACATAAGATACCGTATAAATCGTGACCATCGTTCCATGGCGCCAGAGCACGGTCTGTAACAACAGAATATACCGTGTTCATCGGTTTTGAAGCAAAGGAGGAAGCAAACATGCATCAGTGGATATCGTTACTATCCCAGAATAATGTTGGCAGAGTTCTTGAAAACGAATCGCTAGCCAAATACACCACATGGAAGATCGGCGGTCCTGCGGATGCACTGGTCATTCCTGAGAATAAAGAGCAGATGATGAATCTCGTTCAATTGCTTCACACGTATCAGATTCCGTGGATGCAACTTGGTCGGGGCTCAAACATGCTGGTGTCAGACAAAGGAATACGCGGTGTTGTGGTGAAACCAGGCGAGGGCTTTGATTATGCCGAATTTCACGAAGGCGGTGTAACCGCCGGAGCGGCGCATTCTTTTGTTAAACTCAGTGTGGTTGCTGCCAAAAAGGAATGGACCGGTCTGGAATTCGGCAGCGGTATCCCCGGCACTGTTGGTGGAGCTGTGTACATGAATGCAGGCGCGCATGGATCGGATGTGTCACGGATATTCAAATTCGCTGAGATTGTACTGGAGACAGGGGAATTGGTACGTTACAGCAAGGAGGACATGGATTTTGCCTATCGCCACTCTGTTCTGCATGATCGGAGAGGCATTGTGCTGGAAGCAACATTTGAACTCCAGCATGGAGAGCGCAACGTCATTTCGGAAACGATGGCGGCTTACAAAGATCGCCGGCGCCGCACACAGCCACTGCAGATGGCATGTGCAGGTAGTGTATTCCGAAATCCACCGGGTGATCATGCAGCCCGCCTGATTGAAGCAGCAGGGCTGAAAGGAATGACCCAGGGAGGCGCACAGGTATCCACCATGCATGCCAATTTCATTGTTAATACAGGCCAAGCAACAGCAGAGGACGTTATCACCCTAATGCAGCAGATACAGAGCACTATATCATCTCAAAACGGTATTAACCTGGTACCGGAAGTCTTCGTAGTGGGTGAGCGGTAAACCCCGGAGGTGATACATTGGACAAATTGGTGATTGAAGGCGGGAAACCCCTCTCAGGATCCATACGCATCCATGGAGCAAAAAATGCCGCTTTACCGATTATGGCCGCAAGTTTGTTGGCAGATGGAGAAGTTACACTGCATAACGTTCCACACTTGCTGGACATTGAAGTGATGCTGTATATCCTGGAACGGCTTGGATGCACGTGTCGGCATGAACAGGGAACAGTGACGATTAATACCTCGTCTATCCGGTCATATGATGTGCCAGAAGATCTAATGAAGCAGATGCGCTCTTCCATTTTTTTGATGGGACCATTGCTGGCTAAGTTTGGGCAAGTGTCAGTGTATCAGCCAGGTGGTTGTGCCATTGGAGAACGCAAAATTGATCTTCACCTCCGGGGCCTGGAAGCGCTCGGAGCCTTGATTGAAGAGCAGGACCAACAGATTATCTGTCATGGGCACAATCTGGTGGGTACAGATATTCATTTGGATTTCCCGAGTGTGGGAGCAACCGAGAATATCATGATGGCAGCCGTTCTGGCTAAAGGCACGACAACCATTTGCAACGCGGCAAGAGAACCTGAAATCCAGGACCTGCAACACTTTTTGAATGCTATGGGTGCAAGCATTATTGGTGCAGGAACGGATACAATTACGATCAATGGCGTTGAGGAACTGAAGCCTTGTTCCTATGAGATTATACCGGATCGAATCGTTGCCGGAACCGTAATGATTGCAGCAGCAGCAACACGAGGCAATGTTACGCTTACACACTGCAATCCTGCTCATCTTACTTCACTTATACATGTATTGAAGCGCACTGGTGTTCAAATCACAGTCTGCAATGATATAATGACGGTGAGCTGTATGAGCCGTCCCAAATCAGTAGACCGTATTGTGACTTCTCCGTATCCTTCGTTTCCGACAGATTTGCAATCGCAAATCATGGTGCTGCTCAGTCTGGCAGACGGATTCAGTGTGATGAAGGAAACGGTATTCGAGGGCCGGTTCAAACATGTGGATGAACTGAATGTGATGGGGGCTGATATTTCAGTCGATCTGAACGCAGCATTTATCCGTGGTGTTCCCCGTCTGTACGGGGCTACAGTAGAAGCAACCGATCTTCGTGCAGGTGCAGCTCTGGTCATTGCTGGTCTGGCTGCTCAAGGCAAAACGGTTGTGGAGCAAGTGCATCATATTGACCGGGGCTACGATCAGATCGAGAAGTTATTCCAAAGTCTTGGAGCATCGGTTGAGCGTCAGTCGCCCGTTTCGAAACAGTTGGATTTTGCCAATTAACGTCCTTGGAGTCCCCTTCTTGAAGGGAGGGGACCTGAGGCTTTGTGGAGCGCTACTTATGCCTAAAAGTCAAATTCCGGTTCTGAAGAAGAATCGGCCAAAAGGAAACACAAGCCGCAAAATTGTAATTATTCTCTTATTATTATTTATTGTTTTGCTCGCTGTACTATTCTTTCGTTCTTCCATGAGTCGGATTTCGGCAATTGAAATTACGGGTAATGTATATACAGCAACTTCAGAACTGCTGGAGAAAAGCGGGCTGAAAGAAGGCGAACAATTTTTTGGGACAAGTACTGCCGAGGTTATTGAGCGTCTCAAGACCATCAAGGCGATTTCCACCGTTACCGTGGACAAGCAATTTCCGGGTATTATTCATATCAAGGTTCAGGAATATGCCACGGTTGCTTATGAGCTTGGTTCTGACGGTACGTTAAAAGCGATATTAGCCAGTGGGACAAGCTTGACGGTTCCGGCAACAATTGGCGTTGCTGTGGAGAAGCCCATATTGACCCAATGGAAGGCTGATGATCCACTCAAAGCCAAACTGAGCCAGACACTGGCTAAAATTCCAAATGAATTGACGACGGATATTTCGGAAATTATTCCGAACCCAACGCCTTCATTTCCGGATCAGATTCGGATGTATACCAAATCGCAGTTTGAAGTGATTACAACCGTCTCTCTTTTATCGGATAAAGTGGAGTATCTGAATCAGGTGATTGAGACCGAACGGCCTGGGAAAATCACCATGCTTGAGGCAGATACCTATGTCCCTTTCATCCCGGATGATCCCGAAGATGATGCTGAACCAGGAGCAACCCCCTGATCTTTGCCATTATGAGGCTGGACTGAATATGAAAGCCTAGGCAGGTCGGGGTTTGGCCCCGTCAGAGCAATGAAACTTGTTCTTTCTGAGATGAAGAAAAAATGATACACTTGAACTTATGGCACCTGAGTTGCCTCCTTCTTTTTTCTTCAAGGTTTTATGTCTGGCAACCAGATTTTGACACCCAAAAACATTGTAGAAAAAAGAGGGAAAGCCTGAAGTGTGTTGAATATGTTTTAAGAGTGTTTAAATTCGAACGTAATTTACTATTGGAGTCAGGAGGTGCCACAGACTTGAGCAACAATGACATCATTGTTAGTTTGGACATCGGTACATCCAAAATTCGCGCTATTATTGGGGAAATGAATAATGGAACCTTTAATATTATAGGAGTTGGATCTGCCGACTCGGAGGGAATTCGCAAAGGTGTAATCGTAGATATCGATCAGACGGTGCAGTCGATTCGCAACGCAGTGGATCATGCAGAACGTATGGTAGGTATTCAAATATCCGAAGTGTATGTTGGAATCTCGGGAAATCATATCGGACTGATGAGCAGTCACGGCGTCGTGGCTGTGTCTAACGAGGATCGTGAAATCGGAGAAGAAGACATGGAACGGGTGTTGAAAGCAGCCGAAGTCATTGCAGTTCCTCCGGAACGGGAAATTATTGATGTTGTCGCCAAGCAATATGTTGTAGATGGCTTGGAGGGCATACAGGATCCCCGTGGTATGATTGGTGTTCGTCTGGAAGTTGAAGCAACGATCATAACGGGTGCAAAAACCGCGATACATAATCTTTTGCGCTGCGTGGAAAAAGCGGGTCTGAAAGTAAGCGATCTGGTTCTCATGTCGCTTGGAGCGGGTCAACTGGCTTTGTCCAAAGATGAAAAAACGATGGGTTCAGTGCTTGTTGATATTGGAGCAGGTGCAACAACCATCGCCATTTTTGAAGAAGACAGTCTTGTTGCAACATCAACGTTGCCTATAGGTGGGGAATTCGTAACAAATGATATCGCCTATGGCTTACGCACGTTAACGGATCAGGCGGAGAAGGTGAAACTGAAATATGGCTGCGCCTGGTTGGATGATGCTGCTGCGGATGTGATGTTCAAAGTCACCCGAATTGGCAGTAATGTAGACAAGGAGTTTTCACAGGAGGATCTGGCAGCAATTATTGAACCTAGGGTTCAAGAAATATTCCAGATGATATCCCAAGAAGTGAAACGTCTTGGTTACAACGAACTTCCTGGAGGTTATATACTAACGGGAGGTACGGTCTCTATGCCGGGGGTTCTGCAGGTCGCTCAGCATGAGCTTGCTGCTTCGGTACGAGTTGCAGTTCCGGATTATATTGGTGTGCGTGACCCTGGGTTTACAAGCGGAGTCGGCATATTGCACAGTGTAATTCGCAGTTTGCGCATTCGTCCCTCGATCAATAACGGCGGTGGAAACAACAACAACAATAATAACAACAAGAAACCGACCAACCGTCCGAAGCCAAATACGGCACAGGAATCGGAGCAAAAACCCGGTCTGTTCGAGCGGCTGAAGAATATGTTCAGCGAATTTATATAACAGGTTGGATCCATTTCATACATTCTTGAAGCCGTCTGAATGCGCCGGTACTAAAATAAACGCTTTCGTTCGTCGATATATGAAATTGATTCGGTTCAAATCAAAAATTGGACGGGCCATCCATGCACATTGAGGGGGAGATGGAATAATATGTTGGAATTTGATTTCGAGATGGAGAGCTTGGCTCAAATTAAAGTCATCGGTGTAGGCGGCGGCGGAAGCAATGCAGTCAACCGTATGATTGAAAATGGTGTACAAGGTGTTGAATTTATTACGGTGAATACGGATGCTCAGGCGTTACACCTGGCGAAATCCGAGCATAAATTGCAAATCGGTGATAAATTGACTCGTGGTCTTGGTGCTGGCGCCAACCCGGATGTAGGTAAAAAAGCAGCGGAAGAGTCCCGCGATCTGATCATGAACACGTTGAAAGGTGCAGACATGGTATTTGTTACAGCCGGTATGGGCGGTGGTACAGGTACAGGTGCGGCTCCGGTTATTGCCGAAATCGCTAAAGAGTGTGGTGCACTTACCGTTGGTGTCGTAACTCGTCCATTTACATTTGAAGGACGCAAGCGTTCCAGCCATGCAGAGCAAGGTATTGAAGCTCTCAAGGAAAAAGTCGACACACTGATCGTGATTCCTAATGATCGTTTGCTCGAAATCGTAGACAAAAAGACTCCTATGCTTGAAGCATTCCGTCAAGCGGACAACGTACTTCGTCAAGCTGTACAAGGTATCTCTGATTTGATCGCTGTTCCGGGTCTGATCAACCTTGACTTTGCTGACGTCAAAACGATTATGCACGAACGTGGTTCAGCCCTTATGGGGATTGGTGAATCAACTGGCGAGAATCGTGCCGCAGAAGCAGCACGCAAAGCCATTATGAGTCCTTTGCTGGAAACTTCTATTGAAGGTGCTCGCGGCGTAATCATGAATATTACAGGTGGCGTTAATCTGTCCCTGTATGAAGTGAACGAAGCGGCAGAGATCGTAACTTCTGCTTCCGACCCGGAAGTGAACATGATCTTTGGTGCCATCATTGACGAAGATCTGAAAGAGGAGATTAAGGTTACAGTTATTGCAACTGGTTTTGAAGATAAACCTGCTCCACCACCACCAGGACGTAAACCAGCTCCAGCAACAGCGGAGACGACGGATACACGTTCGCCGAACCTGCGTCCTTTCGGAAATCAGCCGAGCAATGATCAGCTGGACATTCCGACATTTTTACGCAATCGTTCACGCAATAATAACAACGATTAATACGCAAATCAATTTATTGGAAACCCGGTACTCCTTATGGAGCGACCGGGTTTTTTCTGTTTATTTAGATATCATAGCATACAGCAATGAACAAATTCTGAACAAAGGGCCTGAGCAATTCCGACAAAAAAAGTTGGAACCACACCCCCATGATTAGACAGACTTTGAACAGGGGGCTCCGTATACTTGTGAATATGCTCATGAATATCAGGATATCGGGTACCGGTATTTCGATATGTTGCGCGCAGGCAGGTGAAGACTTTGGTTGTTTATGTGGATCTGATTTTTTTGACAAACCTGTGTATTGACGGTGCACTCATCGGAATGACCGCCTGGATGCGCAAGACAAAGCTAGTTTGGTGGCGGTGGTTGCTGTCAGCCATTGTGGGCGCATTATACGTGGTCATGATGTTTGTACCGGAGTTTGATTTTATGTTCACCTTTCTGATCAAGTTCGGGTTCTCGCTGGTCATGCTTACGATTGCTTTTGGTTTTAAGGGTCTGCAGGCTTTTGCGAGGACGCTCGGTACCTTCTATGTGATTAATTTTGTCGCTGCCGGAGGTATTCTGGGTGTGCATTACATGCTTCAGAGCTCCGGTGAGTTGTTTAACGGCATCTGGTTTACGGCTTCTGGCGGTATGTCATTTGATCTGAAAATTGCTTTCTGGTTCACGTTTATCGTATTTTTTGCTGTTCTGTTTTTATTCAAAGCTGTGCAGAGCTCAAAACGGAAAACGGATCGCATGACGACCTATTTGGGTAAAGTTGAGGTCTGCATCGATGAGGTAGTCATTTCTTGTACAGGCCTTCTGGATACGGGCAATCAACTTACAGATCCCTTATCGCGCATGCCGGTCATGGTGATGGAAGTTTCGTTATGGCAAGACATGTTACCTGCTTCATGGAAGGATAGACTCAAGGACGAGGCGCCGGACAACCTTATTCTGGAGCTTGATCAGGAAAGTTTTCAGTGGCAGGATCGACTGCGGCTAGTGCCTTATCGGGGCATTAACAAAGGGACTGCGTTTATGCTGGCAATGAAGCCGGACCGGGTGAAGGTGACGATGGAGGAAACATGTTATGAGACGACAAGAGTACTTATTGGGCTGGATGGAGGTGTTTTGTCGTCGGATGGGAAATACCAGGCCGTGATTCATCCTGAACTTGTGCAAGACGCTGCTTCTGCGCAGTCTACGGCTCTCTCTGCGGGAGCAACAGAAAAGCCGCTGAATGTGGTATAGGAGGAACGTACATGCTTGTGAAATGGAAACTGGTGGCGCAGCTGCAATATTACCGTCTGTTATTTTTGTTGGGGCTCAAGAGTGAAGAGATCTATTACATTGGGGGAAGTGAGGCACTTCCGCCGCCATTGACAAGGGAAGAGGAAGAATTTTTGCTGCAAAAATTATCCTCGGGAGACTCGGCCATTCGCGCGATGCTCATTGAGCGCAATCTGCGCCTGGTGGTGTACATTGCACGAAAGTTTGAAAACACAGGAATCAATATTGAAGATTTGGTCTCCATTGGAGCCATCGGATTGATCAAGGCAGTTAATACATTTGACCCGGAAAAGAAAATCAAACTGGCAACCTATGCTTCACGTTGTATCGAAAATGAAATTTTGATGTACCTGAGACGTAATAGTAAGATCCGAACTGAAGTTTCTTTTGATGAACCGCTCAACATTGATTGGGATGGAAATGAACTATTATTATCCGATGTATTGGGCACAGAAAACGATACAATCTATCGGAATATTGAAGAGCAGGTAGACCGGAAACTTTTGCACAAGGCACTGGAAAAATTAACGGAGCGCGAGCGAATGATTATGGAGCTTCGTTTTGGCCTGACGGATGGGGAAGAAAAGACACAAAAAGATGTAGCGGATCTCCTCGGAATCTCCCAATCCTACATCTCTCGACTCGAAAAAAGAATCATTAAAAGACTCCGCAAGGAGTTCAATAAAATGGTCTGAAATACATCTTTGGTCAGAATGGGTATTACTGGCAAGGGTGCCAAGTACGAATAAAAAAGCCTGCCCCGGAGATAATGTACATTAATGTTTCTCCTTGGGAGGTAAATCACGATGACCCGAAACAAAGTCGAGATTTGTGGCGTGGACACCGCAAAATTGCCTGTCCTCACCAACACTGAAATGCGGGAATTGTTTCATTCCCTTCAGCAACACCATGATCGCTCAGCAAGAGAGAAATTAGTGAATGGCAACCTGCGTCTGGTACTCAGTGTCATTCAGCGTTTTAACAATCGGGGGGAGTTTGTCGATGATCTGTTCCAGGTTGGTTGCATCGGCCTGATGAAAGCCATTGATAATTTTGATTTATCCCAGAATGTCAAATTTTCAACCTACGCGGTGCCGATGATTATCGGTGAAATCCGTCGATACCTGCGTGATAATAACCCAATTCGGGTATCTCGCTCCTTGAGGGACATTGCTTACAAAGCACTTCAGGTCCGTGACAGCCTGACGAATAAAAATTCCCGGGAACCGACGATATTTGAAATTGCGGAAGTACTGAATGTGCCGAAGGAAGATGTTGTTTTTGCATTGGACGCCATTCAGGACCCGGTCTCGCTCTTCGAACCGATTTATCATGATGGTGGAGATCCGATCTATGTTATGGATCAGATCAGCGATGACAGAAACAAGGATGTGTCATGGATCGAGGAAATTGCACTTCGTGAAGCGATGCATCGTCTTGGTCAGCGGGAAAAAATGATTCTGTCGATGCGGTTTTTCGAAGGGAAAACCCAGATGGAAGTGGCTGATGAAATTGGCATTTCCCAGGCTCAGGTATCACGTCTGGAGAAATCAGCGATACAGCAGATGCAAAAACATGTAAATTCATAACACGATGCAAGGGCAGAAGGACGATCAATCGGGGCAGTGTATACCGTTGGTCGTCTTTTTGTTTTGGACCGTTTCCACATTCGGTGAAAAACAGGACATTTTTCGCCCCTGAAACATATATTGTATAGAAGCGTGAAGAACGGGCAGAAGAGGAATAACAGGGGGCGGGAATGAATGAAAGTAAATACGAGCGAAGTAGCGGCACGAGGCATGAAAATCTCGGACTTTCAGACAAAGGATGTCATTAACATTACGGATGGTAAACGCCTCGGTCAGATCAGTGATTTGGAGCTGGATCTGAAACAGGGACGAATTGAAGCGATTGTTGTGCCGGGGTACAGCCGTTTTATGGGTCTTTTTGGCGGGGGAACGGATCTGGTGATTCCCTGGCGAAACATTGTGAAGATTGGTTCAGATGTGATACTGGTGAAGATGGATGAGGTGAAGGAAAATACGTATGACGAGCGTGATCGCGAAGCGCGCCTGTATGATGAACAGCAACATAACCGCACAGAGAGAGTGGAACGCATTGAACGGTCGGAACGTAATCAGCGTCGAACGATATAAATGAGACAGAATGTGGCTCATTTGGTACACTGGAAGTGGTGAGGTGAGATAATGGAACCCTTTGTATTGGATAAGGAATTACTTGAACGGACAAAGAACCCAAATTCAGATTTCGGTCCTGATCCGTTATTATTATATGTTGAGCCTTGGACACAGCAATTTGAACAGCTGTCAGTCGGGTTTACGACGAGACATGGTGGAGTTGGAAAAGTTCCGTATGCCACGCTCAATTGTGCTTATCATGTGGGGGATGACCCTGAAGTTGTACTTAACAACCGCAGGCTTATAACCGAGAAGCTTGGTTTTGCAGCAGAAGCATGGACCTGTGGAGAGCAGGTGCATGGCAAACATGTAGCTGTAATTACCGCTGAAGATCGGAGCAGAGGATTACTTGATCGTCAATCTGCGTTGCAGGATACGGATGGATTGGTCACGAATGTGCCTGGTGTGCTGTTGACTTCTTTCTATGCAGACTGTGTTCCGCTTTATTTCTATGACCCTGTGCAGCAGGCGGTAGGTCTTGCTCATGCCGGCTGGAAAGGTACAGTCGCGGGTATCGCTGTATCCATGGTGGAGACGATGGAACGGGAGTATGGAAGCCGTAGGCAGGACATTCGAGCTGCAATCGGTCCGTCGATTGGGGATTGCTGTTATGAAGTGGATGAGGCGGTCATGCAGCATGTACGGGTTTGGTTTGATGATTCCACGGTTAATGATAAATACGAGGATTCTGCTTCTAAACAAGCATATCGAGCCGTGAATAACGGTAAAACGATGTTAAACTTGAAAGAATGTAATCGACACATTATGATGAAAGCAGGAATAATGCCGGATCATATCGAATGTACAACATGGTGTACAAGTTGTCATCCCGAACTATTTTTCTCCTATCGGAAGGAAAATGGTGTTACAGGACGGATGGCGAGCTGGATTGGGCTGGAAGAGAGGTGACCCTCTGTGTCATTGGAGGAGCGTATACAACAGGTAAATCAGAAGATCGAGGATGCATGTCGGCGCAGTAACCGTCATCGTGATGATGTGAATGTGATTGCGGTCACGAAATATGTCTCACTTGAAACAACGGGATCGGTGCTGGATCATGGTCTTGAGCATATTGGAGAAAACCGGTGGCAGGATGCACAGGCCAAATGGGAAGCTTTTGGTCAGCAGGGTACCTGGCACTTTATCGGTCATTTGCAGACAAACAAGGTGAAAGACGTGATTGGCAAGTTTCGTTACATCCATTCACTGGATCGTTTGTCATTGGCGAAGGAGTTGGATAAAAAAGCAGCTTCACTTGGCATCCAAGTGGAAACGTTTTTGCAGGTGAATATTTCGGGTGAAGAGAGCAAGTATGGCTTACAGCCTGAACAGGCAAGTTCTTTTTTGCGTGATATTCGTTCGTTCAACAATCTCAAGGTCGTCGGCCTGATGACCATGGCACCTCATGAGGAAGATCCGGAGCTGACGCGTCCCGTATTTCGTGGATTGCGTGAGCTGAGAGATCAATTGAATGGACAAGCCCTGACAGCAGAGCCATTGACTGAGCTGTCGATGGGGATGTCCAATGATTTTGAAGTGGCCATTGAAGAAGGTGCAACCTGGGTACGGCTAGGATCGATTCTCGTAGGAAAAGAGGAGGGTTCACGATGGGCGTAATGAATAAATTTATGAATTTCCTCGGACTTCAGGAAGAGGAAGAGATTGTGGAACGTGAACGAATGGCTGCGCAGGAGGAAAATGAGGCTGAACATCAGGAAGCTGAAACCTCCAGTCTCGATAAACGTAGAAACCAAAGGGGGAATAATGTGGTGAGCATTCATTCCCAGAAAAATGTTAAAGTTGTCCTGTATGAACCGCGTTCTTATGACGAGGCTCAGGAAATTGCCGACCATCTGCGTTCGCATCGTACCGTTGTGGTGAACTTGCAACGAATTCGCCAGGACCAAGCGCTGCGCGTTATTGATTTTTTGAGTGGCACGGTATATGCATTGGGTGGCGGTATTTCCAAAATCGGCGGAAACATTTTTCTCTGTACGCCAGATACGGTTGAAATTCAGGGATCAATTACGGAAATACTGGCTGACAGCGAGCAAGATTATAACAGAATGAGGTGAGCCGTTTTTGGAGTCGTTAGTTAATATTTTGGGTTTTGCATATCAAATTTACTTTTACATGGTCATCGTCTACATATTGATGTCATGGCTTCCCAACGCACGGGAAAGCTTTATCGGTGAATGGCTGGGCAAATTAGTGGAACCATATCTAAGTCCGTTTCGCCGATTTATACCGCCTTTGTTCGGTGTGCTGGATATTTCCCCGATTGTGGCGCTGATCGTTCTGCAACTTGCGCTTAATGGGCTAATCTCTATACTCCGGTATTTTGCATATTAGGGTAGGGTGACATAGATGAGCGGTGAAATTTACGAACATTTTAGCCATGATGAGCGGGATTTTGTAGATAAGGCTTCGGATTGGGTTGAGCGGGCAGGTAAGTATCATGACATGAAGCTAACTGACTTCCTTGATCCAAGACAGGTTTTTATATTACAGACTCTTGCAAATCGCCGTAACGACGTTCAGATTCGTCTGGATGGTGGTTACGAGGCTGCTGAACGCAAGCGTGCGCTGGTTGCACCTGATTATATGTATCTGGATGATGAGGATATGGGAATGCAGGTGCTCAGTATCACGTCTGATGATCAGAAAATCTCGGAGCTGGAGCATGGGGACTATATGGGTTCCCTGCTCGGGCTTGGGATGAAACGTGGAAAGATCGGGGATATCCAAGTGCTGGAGGACGGTTGCCATACAGTGGTGGCGGCGGAAACCGGCGCTTTTTTATCGCTTCAACTGAATCAGGTGCATCGGTTACATGTGTTCACAGACTTACTTCCTTTGGATCAGATGCGGTGGTCAGAGAGTAAACTGGAGACGATGGACATTACGGTCGCTTCTCTTCGTTTGGATGGAATCTGCGCAGATGTGTATCGGCTTAGTCGCAGTAAAGTGCTGGTGCCAATCAAAGCTGGTCGCTGCCGTGTGAACTGGAAGGTTGAGGAAGATCCCTCCAAATCGCTAAAAGCGGGTGATGTCGTATCCATTCAGGGATTTGGCCGTTTCAAGGTTATGGAACAGGATGGGATGACTAAAAAAGGGCGCTGCCGAGTGAAAATCGGCAAATTTGCCTGAGTCTGTTGCAGGAAAATCCGCTTTCTTGTCGAAATGTTTATCATAAAGGTGTAGAAAATACGCGGTGTATCCGATATACATTAAGTCAAAGCTTTACCTGAACGTTGGAGGATGCAATTCGGATCCTGCATTCCGTATATGTTGCCAAGGTTAGGCATCAACGATACGGCCCCTTGGGTGGTACCCATATGCTGCAACCTTCTCTAAACGGGAAGGAACTTTTACAGGAGGTGGACAGCATGCCATTAACGCCGCTGGACATACACAACAAGGAATTTTCCCGACGTTTGCGCGGGTATGACGAGGATGAAGTCAATGAATTCCTGGATCAAGTCATCAAAGATTACGAAGGCGTCATTCGCGAGAACAAAGAGCTGAGCAATCAGTTGCTGTCCGTTCAGGAGAAACTGGATCATTTTTCTACAATTGAAGAGACGCTTAGCAAAACGATCATCATTGCGCAGGAAGCTGCTGATGATGTGAAGGGTAATGCGAAGAAAGAAGCGCAGTTGATCGTGAAGGAAGCAGAGAAAAATGCAGACCGGATCGTGAACGAATCGCTGGGCAAATCGCGTAAAATTGCTTTGGAAGTGGAAGAACTGAAAAAGCAGGCCTCGATTTATCGTGCCCGTTTCCGCACGCTTGTTGAAGCGCAGCTTGAACTGTTGACTCAGGATGGTTGGGAAGTGCTGGAGAGCCGGGAGCAGGAAGTGCGTGACCGTGAGCGGGAGATGAAAGAAATTTATTAGTCTGTCGCCTGGTTGACTTTTGTCTGCAAAGAGGCTATAACTATATTCATAATGAATAGTGATTCCATGACGGGTTTAGTACGTTATGATCTCATCCCTCAGAGAGTTGGTGGTTGGTGCAAACCAATGGATGAGTTATAGCCGAATATCTCCCCGGAGAAGTGACGCTGAAGCGGTGATCTTGAATGCCGTGTGTAAGCCGAACCGTAAGCCGTACGTTATAACGGCACCCTGCAGTAGCTTAGCGGGGCATAAGCGCTGTTGATGACAGAGCATACCCAGGCTTGCCTGGATGTGGTTTGTGATGAACAGAATTAGGGTGGTAACGCGAGTATAGCCTCGTCCCTTTCCAGGGACGGGGCTTTTTTGTGTCCAAAAAAGGCGAACGCCCATGAGGCCCGCAGGGACCTCAGGGAGAGAGTCACCCGCCGGGAGAGCGAAGCGCCCGGCACACGGGTTCGCTAAGGCGAGCGTCCATGAGGCCCGAAGGGACCTCAAGGAGAGAGCCACCCGCCGGGGCAGCGAAGCGCCCGGCAACACCCGCCTCGCGGTAAGGCCATGCGGCGTTCACGCAGGGAATAGCCGCAAAATGGCCGCCACTACGCACATCCCCCCCTCACCCATAAGCGCCACCGATCCCCCACCGACAACCCATCCCGGGTGTCCAGAGGGCGGAGCGCCTATGGGGTCCCCCTTGGCAAGGGGGATTTAGGGGGATTGAAACGCTTTTTGTGGACGGTCCACAATCCAACCAAAGAAAGGGAAGATAATCATCATGCAACGAGTTGACGTCAAAGAGAAGGCACGTGCCAGAGAATTACGCGTGTTAGATAAATGGAAAACGGAGAATACATTCAAAAGAACCATCGAAAACCGGGAGGGCAAGCCAAACTTCGTATTTTATGAAGGGCCACCTACAGCGAACGGTAAACCGCATATCGGTCACGTACTGGGACGGGTAATCAAGGATTTTGTTGGACGGTATAACACGATGAAGGGTTACCGTGTTGTTCGTAAAGCAGGTTGGGATACACATGGTCTGCCTGTAGAACTGGGTGTACAGAAGAAGCTTGGTATCTCCCACAAGTGGGAAATCGAAGATTACGGCGTGGAAAAATTCATTAACGAATGTAAAGCGAGCGTATTCGAGTACGAGCAACAATGGCGTGATCTGACAGAAGGTATCGGATACTGGACGGATATGGATAACCCGTATATCACCCTTGATAACAACTACATCGAGAGTGTATGGAACATCCTGGCGACAATTCATGAGAAAGGTCTGTTGTATCGTGGTCACCGTGTGAGCCCGTATTGTCCATCTTGCCAGACAACACTGAGTTCCCATGAAGTTGCACAAGGGTACAAAGACGTTAAAGATCTGAGTGCTACAGCGAAATTCAAACTGAATGACAGCGGAGAATTTGTACTGGCTTGGACGACAACACCTTGGACACTGCCTTCACACGTTGCACTTGCCGTGAATCCGGATATGGACTACTCCCGTGTTCGTCAAGGTGATGAAGTGTACATCATGGCAACCAATCTGGTTGAAAAAGTGATGAAAGATACCAAGGGTGAGTATGAGATCATCGGTGCACTGAAAGGTGCCGACCTGGTTGGCAAAACGTATGATCCTCCGTTCAACTACATTCAGGCTGAGAAAGCCAACATCATTCTGGGTGCAGGCTTTGTAACGGATGCAAGTGGTACGGGTATCGTACACATGGCTCCTGCCCATGGTGAAGATGACTACCGTGTATGCCGTGAGAATGGCATCAGCTTTGTGAACATGGTGGACCTGGAAGGTAAATTTGTCGCTGAAGTGACTGACTTTGCCGGACGTTTCGTGAAGGATTGTGATATTGATATCGTGCGATATCTGTCTGAGCATGGACGTTTGTTCAGCAAAGAAAAATATGAGCATAGCTATCCGTTCTGCTGGCGTTGTGATACACCGCTTCTGTACTATGCAATGGACAGCTGGTTTATCCAAACAACAGCCATCAAGGACGAATTGATTGCCAACAACAGTGAAGTGGATTGGTACCCGGGTCACGTTCGTGAAGGTCGCTTCGGGAAATTCCTCGAGGATCTGGTGGATTGGAACATCAGCCGTGATCGCTATTGGGGAACTCCGCTGAATATCTGGGTATGTGAGGAGACTGGCGAACAATTTGCTCCACACAGCATTGCAGAATTGCGTGCTCGTGCAGTAGGTGATGTGCCTGAGAATCTTGAATTGCATAAACCATATGTGGATGACGTTAAAGTCATGAGCTCTTGTGGCAAATATGAAATGAAACGTACACCGGAAGTGATCGATGTCTGGTTCGACAGCGGCTCCATGCCGTTTGCCCAGCAGCACTATCCATTTGAAAATAAAGAAGTATTCGAACAGCAGTATCCTGCTGATATGATCTGTGAAGGGATTGACCAGACACGTGGCTGGTTCTACAGCTTGCTGGCGGTTTCCACCCTTTTGACAGGCAAAGCGCCTTACAAAGCGGTTATGGCTACAGGACACGTTCTTGATGAGAACGGACAGAAGATGTCCAAATCCAAAGGTAACGTTATCGATCCTTGGGAAGTGATTGAAGAATACGGTACAGATGCATTCCGCTGGGCTTTGTTGTCTGACAGTGCACCGTGGAACAGCAAACGTTTCTCCAAAGGTATCGTAGGCGAAGCAAAATCCAAAATGGTGGATACGCTGGTCAACACCCATGCATTCCTGACGCTTTATGCTACCATTGATGGATTTGATCCACAGGAGCACCCGTTCCAACTGTCTGCACACAAGCTGGATCGCTGGATTCTGTCGAGACTGAACAGCCTGATCCTGGTTGTAGAAAAAGCGCTGTTGGTTAACGACTATCTGAACTCTTCCAAAGCGATTGAAGCATTTGTTGATGAGTTGAGTAACTGGTATATCCGTCGTTCCCGTGACCGGTTCTGGGGAAGTGGTCTGACAGAGGATAAACTGGACGCTTACCGTACATTGACTGAGGTACTGGTGACTACTGCGAAGTTGGTTGCTCCGTTTACACCGATGCTGGCAGAAGACATCTATCTGAACCTTGCAACAGGTGAGAGTGTACACATGGAAGACTATCCAGTAGCCAATGAAGCGCTGATTGATGCAGGACTGGAACAGGATATGGAGACGGCTCGCCGCGTGGTTGAACTTGCCCGTAACGTTCGTAACGAAACAGGTATCAAGACACGTCAACCGCTGTCCGAATTGATCGTTTCTCTTGATAAAGGGTTTGACCTGGCAAGTTATGAAGAGATCATCAAGGAAGAGATCAATGTAAAAGGAATCCGTACGGAGCATAATGATGCGGAATTCGTTGACTTTACATTGAAGCTGAACCTGAAAGTTGCAGGTAAGAAATACGGTAAAAACGTAGGATTCCTGCAAAACTTCTTCAAGGGAATGTCGGCCGATGAGACACGTAAAGTGGTTTCGGAGGGTATGCTGAACATCGTTTCACCGGAAGGAGAAGAGCTGCAAGTGACGAACGAAGAATTATTAGTTGATAAACAGGCCAAATCAGGTTTTGCATCAGCATCAGGTTACGGTCTGACGGTTGCGCTCAATACCGAAATCACGCCAGCATTGGAACAGGAAGGCTGGGTCCGTGAAGTGGTTCGTGCTGTGCAGGATACCCGGAAACGACTGGACCTGCCGATTGAGAAAAGAGTACGTTTGACGCTGGATGTGGATGCATCCCTTCAGGAAGCTATTCAGGCGTTTGATGATGTGTTGCGTGAAAATGTTCTCGTAACCGAAGTTACATTTGGCTCGAATGAGTCCATGGAACGTGTTGAAGCCGGAGGCAAATCGATCGGTATTTACATCGAAGCGTAATTCGGAGCATGTCCCATCCAATTAAGACAGAATATAGAGCATAAACAAACGAGCCGCAGAGGCAGGGACATATTCCCTGTATCTGGGCTCGTTTGTTTTTTAGGCAAAAAGGCAATGATTCTATAGTGCAGTCAATCTATATTGATCAAAGGAACTGACCAAAACATGAGCGAACATGACAAGCAAACCGCATCCACTTCACAACAATCAACATCAGATAATCTGAATTCCCATGACAAAATTGAAGAGTTACATACCCTGACGAACCGTCTGGCGAATGAACTGGAACGTTCACGAATAGCGCAATACACAGAATTGCTGAACAGACCATGGAAATTGATTGGACTTAACCTGTTGTCAGGAGCCGCCCGAGGTGTGGGGATCGCGATTGGGTTTACCTTTTTCGCAGCAACGATCATTTACGTTTTGCAGCTACTTGGGGCGCTCAATCTTCCCATTGTTGGAGACTACATCGCTGATATTGTGCGCATTGTCCAGCGTCAGCTTGATATGAACACCTATTAAGCGATTAAAGGTGAAGGATATCAAAGTGCATTTAGTACATGTCATCCGTCTCCATATCTGGTTCTAACAGACCCTCGCCCTCACGGTTCTCCAGGTACTGGCGATATTGCCGATTGCGCACGATGGAGACGTCATGACCATAGATGTCTGTTGCAACAAAGCTTTCGTACGCTTCAACGCAGCCTTCCACTTCATCGGTGGCTTCAATCGCCATAACATCATAGCTGTCGATATCACGCCCTTCAGCCATGGCTGGTGAGTTCGATGTGCCCCAGCTCTCAACGATCTGCCAGGCATCCTCGCCATCGAAGCCATTTTGGTCATCACGTTCGTCCAGACTGGTTCGACCAAATGCCGGGGCAAGGAATTCTTCCTCTACAGGACGGTTCTCAGAGACAACGGTTTCCGGTTGATGTTTTTTGCAGTATTTGGTGTAGGGAACAGCTTCCATGCGTTCATAAGGGATGGGTTGCTGGCAGACCGCACATGTACCGTAATGTCCTTCTTCGATGGAGTGCAGTGCAGAATCGATACGTTCCAATTGGAATTCATCATGTTCCAGCAGGGAAATATCTTTCTCGCGTTCATACACCTCCGTGGCTATGTCACCAGGATGGTTATCAATTGGTGATAATTCACCTGTCTGTAGTTTAAGGGAATCTCCAAGGCCATAATGCTCGTTTTCCGAAAGTCTATGTTCAATATCGCGCTTATCGGACATCAGTTGGGAACGTAAAAATTGCAGTTGTTCGTTAGTAAAATGTGACATGATTTTCCCCTTTCTGCTTTCATGCTGGAATCCGGATTTTGACTCTATTGTAGGATGTGCCATTAAGGGCAAGATTACAGAAGGGAAATGTTATCGTTTTTGCCATAAGCATTGCGATGTAGCACGTCGTGGACGATTTCCAAACAGCTGTGCTACAATAAACAAGTCTGGCGTAAGCCTGGTATCGTTTGGAAAAGACAAGAACGGAGTGACAAACAAACGTGGTGTATTATATCCTCGCTTTTATCGTATTTTTATTGGATCAGGGAACCAAGTATCTGATTGCAACCCGGATGGAACTCAGAGAAGAAATTCCGGTCATCGGCAATTTCTTTGTCATCACATCACATCGTAATTCAGGGGCAGCATTTGGCATTCTGCAAGACCAGCGTTGGTTCTTTATCGTGGTTACGTTGATTGTGGTCGTTGCCTTGATTTGGTATTTGCAAAAGGTAAAAGATACCCCGCACAAATTGCTGCCTGTGGCGCTTAGTCTGGTGCTTGGTGGAGCAATTGGCAACTTCCTTGACCGGGCATTGACCGGAGAAGTTGTAGATTTTGTACAGCTTAATTTTGGAAGTTATACGTTTCCCATTTTTAACATCGCCGATTCGGCAATCTGCATCGGTGTAGCGTTGATCATTGTGGAGACGTTGCTTGAAGGACGGCGCGAAAAAGCAGCCGCGAAGATTGAAGGGAATGAACATCATGAGTAATCCGAATAAGGAACAGATTAACGACGAAGAACTAATGAATGGCAATGAACGTATGGAATGGACCGTTGCCGCTGAACATAAAAAAGAACGAATTGACAAATATATTACGGAAGCCGTGGATAACGTATCTCGCTCCCAAGTTCAATTGTGGATCGGAGACGGAATGGTTACGGTAAATGGTACTGTAGTCAAAGCCAATGCCAAGTTATCCGAAGGGGATCTGGTTGAGTTACAGATTCCAGAACCAGCTGCTGTGGAGATCATTGCCGAAGATATTCCGCTGGAAGTGGTATATGAAGATAGCGACCTGATCGTGATCAACAAACAGCGTGGTCTTGTGGTGCATCCGGCACCAGGACACACGTCGGGTACCCTCGTTAATGCACTCATGTATCATTGCAAAGACCTCTCGGGTATTAATGGGGAGTTGCGTCCTGGTATTGTGCATCGTATCGATAAGGATACATCTGGCCTGATTATGGCTGCCAAGAACGATCGTGCGCATGCATCACTGGCTGCTCAGTTGAAGGAACATACGGTGAATAGACGGTATATTGCGCTTGTTCATGGTCATCTTAACCATGATCAAGGGACCATTGATGCACCGATTGGACGCGATACCAATGACCGCAAAATGTATACGGTCACAGAACGTAACAGTAAACATGCCGTTACGCATTTTACCGTTACAGAGCGGATTAATGATTACACCTTGCTGGAATTGAAACTGGAGACAGGACGTACTCACCAGATTCGGGTTCACATGAAATTTATTGGTCACCCACTTGTAGGAGATCCAACTTATGGACGGAATAAAGGCATCAAAATGCAAGGACAGGCTCTTCATGCGGCCATTCTTGGATTTGTGCATCCAACAACGGGAGAATACCTTGAATTTTCAGCTCCGATTCCGCAAGATATGGAAGACGTGCTCGCCTCGCTACGCAGTCGTTAACAGCTCCAAGAAAGTACAAATGTTCGGATACTTTGTCCATGGCTTTGATCACGCAAATGCTTCATATTAAAGTGTAGAAATTTGCGTCAAATGAGGAGATGAACAACGTTATGAGTATCGATAAATACCAAGAAACTTACATTCAGACTAATTTTGCCGACCGTATCGGTGGCTCCAACTATGGTAAAGACACGAACATTTATAAATTCGAGAAAATCAAACGTGCCAAAGCTTCGGCCAAAAAAGATTTTCCCGATGTGGAACTGATTGACCTTGGTGTAGGTGAACCGGACGAAATGGCTGATGCAGGCATTGTAGCTGCACTTGCAGAAGAAGCTTCCAGACCTGAGAACCGTGGTTATGCTGACAATGGTATTCCTGAATTCAAAGCTGCTGCTGCTTCCTACCTGAAAAACGTATTCAACGTAGAAGGTATCGATGCAGATACTGAGATCGTGCACTCCATTGGTTCAAAACCGGCTTTGGCGATGATGCCTTCATGCTTCATCAATCCGGGTGATGTGACGATCATGACCGTTCCAGGTTACCCGGTTATGGGTACACATACGAAGTATCTGGGTGGAGAAGTGTTCAACATCCAGTTGACGAAAGAGAACAACTTCTTGCCTGATCTGACGGCTATTCCGGAAGACATCGCAAAACGTGCGAAGTTGCTCTACCTGAACTATCCGAACAACCCAACAGGTGCAAGTGCAACAGTGGAGTTCTTCACTGAAGTCGTGGAGTGGGCGAAGAAATATAATGTTGTGGTTGTACATGATGCTCCATATGCAGCATTGACGTATGATGGCAAAAAACCGTTCAGCTTCCTCTCGGTACCTGGTGCGAAGGATGTCGGCGTAGAGCTGCACTCTCTGTCCAAGTCCTACAACATGACAGGTTGGAGAATCGGATTTGTAGCGGGTAACCCGCTTGTAGTCAAAGCATTCAGCGACGTGAAGGACAACAATGACTCCGGTCAGTTCATCGCGATTCAAAAGGCTGCTGCTTATGGATTGAATCACCCTGAGATCACGGAAAAAATTGCAGAGAAATATTCCCGTCGTCACGACATGCTCGTTGCCGCACTGAACGAACTGGGCTTCCAGGCTGAAAAACCTAAAGGTTCATTCTTCCTGTATGTTGAAGCACCAAAAGGTGTGGTTGGTGGACGTCGCTTCGAATCCGGCGAAGATTTCTCCCAATTCCTGATCCGTGAGAAACTGATCTCATCCGTACCTTGGGATGATGCGGGTAACTTTGTTCGTTTCTCCGTAACCTTTGAAGCGAAGGGTGAAGAGGAAGAGAAACGTGTTATTGCTGAGATCAAACGTCGTCTGAGCGACGTACAATTTGAATTTTAATCGCAGTACCCAATAGTTAAATCATGTACTAACGAAGAGACCGGATACGGTCTCTTTTTTTATGCCCATATTAGATTTTTTTCATTTACTCCCTTTACAAAATTATACAAGCAACATATGATTAGATCTTTACGTTATTTGTTATATACAGAAGTTGTTTTTGAAGGGAGTTATTTCAATTGTTATCATCACGAACAAGTACGGTGTCCTCACCGGCAACAGGAACAGGTAGTACAGTGTCAGGATTATTCAGATTGTTAAGACCCAAACAGTGGACCAAAAATCTGCTGTTATTTGCTGCGTTACTATTCTCTTTTGAGGAGATTCGGACTGAAACCATTCTTGCGACGTTGCTTGGTTTTATTCTATTTAGCCTCGTTGCAGGCTGTGTGTATATTTTAAATGACTTTGTAGACCGGGACAGGGATCGACAGCATCCGGTGAAAAAGTATCGTCCCATGGCTTCTGGGCAGGTGAATCCGAGTCATGCTTTGTTGTTTGGCATTCTTCTATTAATCCTTTCCGTAGGAACGGCCTTCATGATGAACCCTCTATTCGGGGTGTTATGTATCGTCTATTTCCTGTTGAATGTATCATATTCATTTGTGCTGAAACATCTCGTTATCCTGGATATGATGACCATTGCAGCCGGTTTTGTACTTCGTGCCATTGCAGGTGGTGTGCTGATCCATGTGCCATTTACGCCGTGGTTTTTGATCTGTACAATGCTGTTGTCGTTGTTTTTGGCTATTGGCAAACGCAGAAATGAACTTACGTTGCTTGAGGGAAATACGGGATCACATCGTAAGGTTTTGGATAACTACTCCATTACGTTACTGGATCAATTCAATACGATTGTGACGACAGCTACGATTATCAGTTATTCCCTGTTCACATTCACTTCAGATCGAACCATTCATCTCATGTGGACGATTCCATTGGTTATTTACGGCATGTTCCGTTACCTGTATCTGATCCACATGAAGGACCAGGGAGGTTCGCCCGATCGTGTGCTGTTTGAGGACAAGCCCATATTAATTACGGTTACGTTGTATGTGATAAGTGTTATTACAATCTTTGCAATCTTTGAATAAAAGCTGAGGGGGATCAGGGTGAAAAGCACGAAAGTTGCCATTTTTGATATTGATAAAACGATCATACGCAGTGATTCCATGTTTCAATTTGTGCATTACGGAGTTCGCCGTTACCCGTGGCAGGTATGGAGATTACCTGTTATTGCATTACATACCGTGTTATTCAAGGCAGGCTTCATGACGGTTGAACAAGTCAAACGATCCTACTTTCAAGAAATTGAGCGTATGTCTGAAAAAGATCTCGAACATTTCTTTGATACTCGTTTGCGTACGTCCATTTTTGCCGAGGCCAGTGTAGAGATGCAACATCGCAAAGAAGCAGGTTATCATGTCTTGCTGGTAACTGCATCTCCTCATGCCTATATGAAATACTTTAATAATTTTCCGTGGGTGGATCACGTAATTGGAACTGAACTTGTCCGCCATGCGAATGGTTACACATGCAGAGTTGATGGCAGCAATTGCAAAGGGGAAGAGAAAGTACGCCGAATTCAGGCTTATCTGAGTGAGAAGAATATGGTCATTGATTATGACCAGTCATGTTCCTACTCGGATTCTTTATCCGACCTTCCAGTCATGCAGCTTGTAAGTCAACGATACTTTATTAACAAGCGTGTACCAGACATGGAGGCATTAACGTGGGGGAAATAAAATCGCGTCATACTGGTAAATGGTTGATGCTCGTTTCCGCTTTTCTGACAGCAACGGGTCAATTGTTCTGGAAATGGGGACTAACCGAGTGGATCTACCTGGGTGTTGGTTTTCTGTGTTATGGACTTGGAGCGATTTTGATGATCAAAGCTTTTGCTCTGGAAAAACTCTCTGTTGCTTATCCTCTGATGTGTGCCAGCTACGTATTTGCCTTAATCTATGGGTATTTTTTGCTTGGGGAAGAAATTACGGTGCAAAAGCTGGCAGCAGTTGTGTTGCTTGGAATCGGGGTGACATTAACCAGTGTTGATCGATAGCTGGATGGTTGCCGTATTAATTGTCATGACGTTGTGTGGTGCACTGGGCGGGGCCGGACTGAAAGCTTATGCTTCCAGTCGCAATCGTCTGCATGTATCCATGGGACTTGGATTCTACGGAACGGGTGCGTTGCTGAATATTGTATTGCTGAAGTTTCTTCCATTAACTGTAGTGTTGCCTGCGAACGCATTAACATATGTGTGGACTCTTATCATAGCGCGACTGGTATTTAAAGAGACAGTGGGCCCTTTACGCTGGATCGGTGTGGCATGTATTATGGGTGGCTTACTATTACTGGTATTTTAGAACTTAATTAATCAGGATGTGAAAAGAAAGCATGAACTTTTTAGATTACTTATTTTATAATCGCAGAGCCAACTGGACAGCCTTTTACCTGTTTGCAGGATTTGCTCTGTTCTATGGTTTAATGAACGGCTCGTATGTTCTGTACATTGAAAATAATGCAGAGATGCTTGGGGCCTATAGCCCATTTAATACAACGCTGTTTCCAATCAATTTATTCAACTTTGATCCTTCAATGTATTATGGGGACAACAGTTCTTCCGTGATCCATCCGCTGATTTCCTTTCTCGCAGTCACCCTTGCGGCTGTAGCGAAACTTCTGGGAGGCAACTGGTTCTTTCTAATTTTGCAATCGCTGGTGAATGCGGGTTCGGTGGTGCTGGCGTATCTGTTCCTGAGTCAAAAAGAAGATAAACCGACCATCGTACCGCTGCTGTTTGCCTTACTGTTTGGTTTCAGTTCCTACCTGATGTATACCGCGTTGATCCCGGATTCGTATCCTTATGTACAGTTCGTTATTCTGTTCTCAGTGGTTTACATGCAGTATACTCGTGAGCGTCAGGACGTACGTTATGTACCCAATGCATTGCTTGCATCGATTAACTTTGGACTAACCTCGACCAATATCGTACCATTTGCTGCTGCCACATTCTTCAATATGCATGCATGGCGCAATAAGGCAAATTTGAAAAAATACATCGGCATCATGGCACTGGCGGTTCTGATCATCGTCGTATTAACTGGCATTCAGTATGTTGCCTTTGGGGGCCGTAGCTGGGTTAGTAACTGGCTGTTGGGCATTCAAAATGGTGGAACCAGCTATGCAACACCATTCCAGTTCGCTGTTCATTGGAAAGCATTGAACATGTTAACCATTAATCCGATGCTGACACCGAAGATGCATTTACTGGACCCGGGCATGGCAGCCTTTGTTACGGATCTATCCCGTTCCAATCCAATCTATGTGCAGATGACAGGTATCTTTGTTTTACTACTGGCATTCATGGGCTTCATTAAGGGTATTCGTGAACGTGAAGTGTGGACCCTGGTGCCATATATTCTGTTTGCCTTTTTGCTTCATGTCGTCGTGGGCTTTGGTCTGGCTGTATTTCAATATGATATGTACCTGTATGCGGGGCATTATCTGTTTGCGTTTTTCCTGTTGGGTGGAGGTTTCGTCATCAGCCTTCGTCCGGGATTGGTGAAAAAATTGGTTATAGGCTTGATCATGTTATGTGTCATCGTTACGGTAAGTAACAACATCTATCGCCATGTAGAAACATTAACAACAATCAAACAATCCTATAATCAGTTGGAACAGGAACGCTCAGTGAAATAGTCAAATAGTCAAATGTATCGATTCATATAATGAAATAAGATAAGGCCATTGGATGGAAAGTCCAATGGCCTTATCTTATTTAGTGTTGAGCACATGAGTTAAGCAATAATTTTGGTCTTTTTGGCATTCTCGGCTGAACGTTTGGTGAGACTGCTGAGTGGGCGTTTCAAAGCAAGTGCAACGATGAGACTCAGCGCGATGAACATACACAACCACAGAATATCCTTGATGGCAGTAGACCACAATATGCCGCCGACCGACTCACGCAGCAGACTGATCGCATACGTGAAGGGCATGAACGGATTCAATGCCTGGAAAAAGGGTGATGTCATGCTGATTGGGAACGTACCGCCGGAGCTGGAGAACTGGAACACCATGAAGATAATGGCGATCCCTTTTCCGATATTCCCAAAAACGGACAGCAGGGTGTATGTTATGGTGACAAATACGGCACTCACCAGCATGGCAAACAGGACAAACCACAGTTTATCTGCGACATAGGTACCCAAGATTAAGATATCTCCCAGGGTGACGCATATCGCCTGAAGTAACCCAATGGTCAGAAAAGTAGCGAGACGTCCAAGATACAACTCATATCCCCGGAACTTGCCCTCTGGATTTTCAGCTTCGGCACGAAGCAGAGAAATCAGTAGTGTTGAGCCAACCCACAAAGACAGCACGCCATAAAATGGTGACATAGCCGATCCATAATTCGGAATCGGGTAAAGCTGTTGTTCCTTGATTTGCACCGGACTTGCAAGGAAAGCACTTTCTTCTTCGATATCACCACGCAAAAGTTTGGCAAGTTCGGCAAACTGGTTATTACCTTCGACCTCCCGAAGTTTGTCAGCAGCCTTGCTGATGGCACTTTCCAATGCTGGCAGATCATCACGTACCAGCGTGGCAACTCTGTGAACTCCTTTTTCGACCTCCGGAAGCTGGTTCTGGACAAAATCCGATGCCTTGCCTATCTGTTTCTCGGCATTAGGCAGATCATTACGAACAAAGTCAGCGGCTTCGTTCAGTTTGTTTCCCAGCTTGGGCAGATCGTTTCGAATTAATGAAGACACTGTGTTCAGAGCTTGGATAAAACCTTCACTTTTGTTCGCGAGTGTCTCTGATATCTCATGGATCTTAGATTGTATTTGAGGCAGTTCGCTCTGGATTTTTGTCAACTCGGTCTGCCCAAACGTAATCCCTTCTTTGGCTGATGCAAGAATGTCTGCAATATCCGGAATACGATCTTTTGCTCCTTGTAGAGTTTCTGCTGAAGTGGAGAGGGTAGACCTGAACTTATCCGCACCAGCTGCAAGTGCAGGAGATATTTCACTTTCATAGGTGTTTAAGATATTGCCAATCCCGCTGCTGATGTCCTTCGAGAGTGTATTTAACTGAGCGATGACGTCTGTCGGTGGAGTTGTATTACGACGCATGGCATCACTGATGATGCCAGTCAAGCGGATTTGCAACTGAAGTTTATCAGAAATGGAGTTCAGTTGTGTAATTTTATCGGCAAGCGGTTGGCTTGGAAGCAATTTATTGATGTTGCCCAATAGTTCTGCCATACTGTCCACGAGTTTTACCGCAATCCCTAAACGCGAAGCAATCCGGTCGAGATCTTCTGCTGTAGGAAGGTTACTAAGATCAGAATGTTGCAATTGTGCAAATACGTCTCCTGCAGCGTTAGTAATCTGCTGCACCAGCAGCAGATTTTGGCGGATCGCCGGGCCAATTGTCTGAAACGCTTCTTCACTGGAATCCACGAACTGATTTAATCCCTCAGCAAGCTCAATCCCGTTGCCAGCGATTTGTGATACTTTGTCCAAATCTTGCTCTGCTGCCGTTACGATAGACAGAGCTTTGTTGGTTTTATCCAACGCTGTTTGGATGACATCTGATACCTGGCCAAAGTTTTCATCCACTTCTCGAATGCGTTCTACCGCTTTTTGTATATCCGGTATCCGCCCTTGAATAGCCAGCACTTCGGAAGCCGCATCATTGATTTGTGGCCAATACTCCTGCACCTTGAGCACATACTGTGCTGCTTCATTGATTTCAGGCAGTTTTTTCTCGATTTCAACGATCTTTTGAGCATCTTTTACAATCTCGGGCATGGCTTTTTCTACTTCCAGAACCTTTTGACCTGCGGCTTGAATAGCCGGAAGATTTTTCTCCAGTGTAAAAATGCCATTCTCCATCTTGCGCAAAGTTGGAAGCTGGGTGTTAATTTCAACCCCGGCTTCCTTCAACTTGGTTAGAACGGCCTCACTGACGGCTTCAGTGAAACTTTCATTGATTTGTGTTGTTATGGCAGATACACCGGAGCCTGTGATTTTAGGAGCAATGGCATTGACTTTCTCATTAACGGTATAGATTACCTCTGGACGTTCCAGCTTTCCGTCAACGATACCTGTAATTTTGGACGAAAAGTCTCCGGGAATGAGCAGGCTTGCATAATATTCTCCTGTTTGTACCCCCCGACTAGCCTCAGTCCAATCTACAAAAGTCCAGCCCAGCTTCTCGTTGTGTTTGAGGCTGGTTACCAGTTCGTCTCCGATATTAACGTTGGTTCCTTCAACAGTCGCACCCTCATCCTCGGTTGTCACTGCAATTTTGATCCCTTGAGTGTTACTGTATGGGTCCCAGACGGATTTCACATTGACCCAGTCATATACCCCGGGTAGTAGAATAATAGCCACAATTAGAAATATACCTGTGGGGACCTTCAGAATATGCAACCAGTCTGTTTTGTAAACGTGCCAAATGTGACGCATGACTTCCTCCTAAATGTACATAAATGTAGGGCGTATCTTATTTCTATGTCGCTTATTTGTGAATCTTATGTATATCGGCATTATTGCAGCATCTATGAATGGGTTCATGTTTATAAACTGTACCCATTCCACTCGTTGCTAATTCGGAATCTTCATATATTACTTAAATAAAACTCACCGTTTGTTCTAAAAAGAAGTGTCTGTCTCTACTTGAGTATAGTCAGAGGTTTATTTTGGTTATATCAAATTTCTCATTTGCCTATGGATAAATATGCAGAAATGATGTATAATTATGAATAACCAATGAGATGTATTGTGCATGGATGTTTTTCAGCCTAACTGCTGATTCTAAGAAGAACGTAGCAGAGGGTTTTCACCTGCGATGGTGAGGTGTTGACAGGGGGTTGTCTTTCTGTCATAATTCATGAAGACAAACGGACATATTGAGTACAGAACCCTGTGAGGTCCTGCAATATGAACGACATGAATAGCACCTTTAAATCAGTCCCGTGAGACTGGCAAGGTAACGTGAACGATACATCGTTTTTTGCTGCGGCAAATGAAACGATGCATCCCCGAGAGTAAACTTTCTTCAGAGCGGTCTGAAGTTCGGAGACTCCTTGCCAATAAACACGGCAAGGAGTCTTTTTTGTTCTCCTCGTCACGGGGCCATGATGCTGAAGGGATATCCTGAGGAGGCTGAACGCATGAGCACAGAGACACATGTCATTATGGATGAGACGGCGATCCGCCGCGCACTAACACGGATTGCCCATGAGATATTGGAGAAAAACAAAGGAATCGACGATTGTGTGTTGGTCGGTATTCGTACACGCGGGGTTTACCTGGCAGAACGGATTGCCGCCAAGATTGAAGAAATCGAAGGCGCCAAAGTCCCCTGGGGAGAACTGGATGTGACTCCTTACCGCGATGACCGCTTGGACGAAAATAAAGCGAATCGCAAGGAAATGTTGATTATGACACCTGAATCACTTTCGATCCACAACAAAAAAGTGATTTTGTTCGATGATGTGCTCTATACCGGACGGACGATTCGCGCAGCGATGGATGCCCTGATGGACTGTGGAAGACCGCAGAACATTCAGCTGGCTGTACTCGCAGACCGCGGACACCGGGAACTTCCGATCCGACCTGATTTTATCGGCAAGAATGTGCCGACTTCCAAATCAGAGGAGATCGAAGTTGCACTCATGGAAACGGATGGACAGGACGAAGTCAAAATCACTCAGAACCGGGGGGAGCAAGCATAATGATTACACAGACAGCATTGAGAGACCGAAGCTTGCTTGGACTGAAGGAACTTAGTCGAGGAGAAATTGAGTCCATTCTGAACAGAGCGGCTCACTGGGAAGCGCAGAAAGAGAAACTGGTTCCTGTACTGGAATCACGCTTCGTTGCGAACATGTTCTTCGAGAACAGCACACGTACCCGCTTCTCTTTCGAAATGGCAGAGAAACGCCTGGGCGCACAAGTGCTGAACTTTACGGCAGCCGCATCCAGTGTGGAAAAAGGAGAGTCCATTTACGATACGGTACGAACACTTGAGTCGATGGGCATTGATGCAGGCGTGATCCGGTTGAAACCGGCAGGCGTTCTGCAACAACTGGCTCAGAAAGTGAATGTACCACTCGTGAACGCTGGAGACGGCAACAATGAGCATCCCACACAGGCCTTGCTGGACCTCTACACGATGAGGAAAGCATTTGGCGAACTGAAAGGCTTGCGTGTTTCCATCATTGGTGACATCCTGCATAGCCGTGTAGCTCGTTCCAACCTGTGGGCACTGCAAAAGTTTGGTGCAGATGTACGCTTCTGTGCTCCGCAAACAATGCAGGCACCGGAACTCGCAGAGCATGCTCCTTATGTCGGTCTTGAAGAAGCGCTGGATGCAGATGTAGTCATGATGCTCCGTGTTCAACTGGAACGTCATCAACATGGCTTAATTACTTCAGCTGAGGATTATCGCGAACACTACGGATTGACGGAAGAACGTGCGTCACGCCTAAAACCAAGCACCATTATCATGCACCCTGCTCCTGTGAATCGCAATGTCGAGGTAGATGACGCGGTTGTGGAGAGTGAAGCATCGCGGATCTTCCCGCAGATGGCAAACGGCGTTCCAATCCGCATGGCGGTTATGGAACGTGCGATGAAACTGTAACAGGGTCTGGCTGTGGGTCATAGGCTGATGGTACGGAAGTTCTTATAGAGCAATAGAGAGTACACGATAAAGAAAATCATCCGGCTTGCCTGGTAAGCCGGACAGAACCGAAGCGGAGGGCAATTATGCTACAGATTATAAAAAACGCGAACATCTTGAACCAACAAGGGGAACTTGAACGGAAAACCATCATTATAGATGAAGGTAAAATTAAAAAAATCGCTGGTCTGGAAGACCAAGCCGTACTGGATGCCGAAAAGTCAGCGCAAAGTGTAACAGACGCATCAGGCAAACTGGTCATTCCGGGATTGATCGATATGCACGTACATTTGCGTGAACCTGGATTCGAACACAAAGAGACGATCGAGACAGGTGCCCGTTCAGCAGCACAAGGTGGTTTTACAACGATCGCTTGCATGCCGAACACGAGACCAGTAACAGATACAGCGGAAGTTGTGAAACTGGTATTGGATAAAGCCAAAGAAGCTGATCTGGTTAAAGTGTTGCCTTATGCAGCCATTACAAAAAACGAACTGGGTCGTGAACTTACCGATTTTGCCGCATTAAAAGAAGCTGGTGCTATTGGATTCACAGATGACGGTGTAGGCGTACAAAACGCTCAAATGATGAAAGATGCCATGAGCCTCGCGGCAAGCATGGATATGCCCGTGATCGCTCACTGTGAAGATGACTCACTGGTTGTTGGTGGATATGTGACGGAAGGTGAGTTTTCGAAGCGTCACGGCATCAAAGGGATTCCAAATGAATCCGAAGCTATCCACGTTGGCCGTGATATCCTGCTCGCAGAAGCAACGGGAGTTCACTACCATGTCTGTCACGTAAGTACAGAGCAATCGGTTCGCTTGATTCGTCTAGCGAAGTCCATCGGCATTAAAGTAACTGCTGAGGTGTGTCCGCACCATCTGGTGTTATCGGATGAAGATATCCCGGGCATGGACGCCAACTGGAAAATGAACCCGCCTCTGCGCTCACCACGCGATGTGCAGGCTTGTATCGAAGGTTTGCTGGACGGCACGTTGGATATGATCGTAACTGATCACGCGCCACACAGTGAAGAAGAGAAAGCCAAAGGCATGGAGCTGGCACCGTTCGGAATCGTAGGATTCGAAACAGCCTTCCCGCTGCTGTACACGAAGTTTGTGGAAACAGGACTGTGGAGCTTGGACTTCCTGGTGAAACGTATGACAGCTGATCCGGCACGTGTATTCCGACTGGATACAGGCAAACTGGAAGAGGGAGCACCAGCGGATATCACGATGATTGACCTGAACGAAGAAAAAGCAGTTGATCCTGCAACGTTTGCAACCAAAGGAAGAAACACTCCATTCACAGGCTGGAAGCTGAAAGGCTGGGCCACACAAACATGGGTGGATGGCAAAAGCGTATGGAGCAACACTGTACAACAATAAAACGGTAATTTAGTAAATTGATAAATTAGTAACGCTATATCTTTAAATCTTTAAATCAGCAATAGTAACTCTTAACTTTTTTAAAACAACAAATCTTTTTTAAATCTAACTCTAGCTCTAACTCTAGAACTTAATCTATAACTTTTTACACCAGTAACATCTTTTCAACTAACTCGAGGCAAATCATGCCGAGAGTCTAACATACGAAACAAGCAAAGTTGAATGTCATGATTTTGAACTTGGACTCCAACGTAACTGCGGAGCGGACAGAAAAGACCCGAAGAAGCAAAGCGTTCGCCTTTATCACCGGATTACATCATTTGAAAAATGATAAAAAGTAGTCCGGGGATAACAGCGATCAAAGGGTTTTCTGTACGCGGAGCCGCACAATCGTAACGTCACCCATGTTCAACTCAAAATATTCAACGTTGATAAACACAGAGGAGTGAAATGGGATGCAGGCACAGGCAAGATTATTGTTGGAAGACGGCACACTGTTCACCGGGAAAGCATTTGGTGCTGAAGGTGAAACTACAGGTGAGGTCGTTTTTAATACGGGAATTACAGGCTATCAAGAGGTGCTTTCGGATCCTTCCTATTGCGGTCAAATCGTGACCATGACGTATCCACTGATCGGAAACTACGGTATTACGCGTGATGACTTTGAGTCGATTCGTCCATACGTGCACGGTTTCGTTGTGCGTCGTCATGAGCCAACGCCAAGCAACTGGCGTGCGGAATACAGCGTAGACAATCTGCTCAAAGAATACGGCATCGTAGGAATCAGCGAAATTGATACACGCATGTTGACTCGCCGGATTCGTCACCACGGCACAATGAAGGGAATTCTCACAACAGGATCGAAGCCTGTGGAAGAACTGCTGGAGATGATGGGAGACACCACCATTGCCGAGCTGCGTAACCAGGTGCCAATGACTTCTACAGAACATGTCTACAACAGCCCGGGAACGGCTGAACGTATTGTGCTCGTGGATTATGGTGCTAAAACAGGAATCTTGCGCGAACTCAGCAAACGTAACTGTGACGTTGTTGTTGTTCCACACGATGTAACAGCAGACGAAATTCGTCGCCTGAACCCGGACGGCATTCAACTGTCCAATGGCCCTGGGGACCCGAAAGATGTACCTCATGCGGTTAACATGATCAGTGAACTGCTTGGCGAATACCCGATCTTCGGTATCTGCCTGGGTCACCAGTTGTTCGCACTTGCAGCAGGAGCAGACACCGAAAAACTTAAGTTTGGACATCGCGGAGGAAACCACCCGGTGAAAGAACTGGAGAGCGGACGTTGCTTCATCACATCCCAGAACCATGGATTTACCGTAAACGAAGAGTCTGTGAAGAGTACAGACCTGGAAGTTACACATATCAACAATAACGATAAGACCATTGAAGGTCTGAAACATAAATCATTCCCGGCATTCTCGGTTCAATATCACCCTGAAGCAGCCCCGGGTCCTTACGACAACAGCTACCTGTTCGACCGCTTCATCGAGATGATTCGCGAGCACAAGATCACTAACCCGCAAAAGCCGCGTCAAGCCGTATTGGCAGCCGCAGTGAAAGGAGCACAATAACATGCCGATTAACAAAGATCTCAAAAAAATCCTGGTGATTGGTTCCGGTCCAATCGTCATCGGTCAAGCGGCCGAGTTCGACTATGCCGGTACACAAGCTTGCCAGGCTCTGAAAGAAGAAGGCGTGGAAGTTGTACTTATCAACAGCAACCCGGCGACCATTATGACAGATACAAACATGGCTGACAAAGTCTACATCGAGCCTATCACACTGGATTTTGTAACCCAAATCATTCGTCAAGAGCGTCCAGACGGCTTGTTGCCAACACTGGGTGGTCAAACAGGTCTGAACATGGCTGTAGAACTGGCTCGTGCAGGCGTGCTGGAACGTGAAAATGTGAAATTGCTCGGAACACAGCTGACATCCATCGAGAAAGCGGAAGATCGTGATCTGTTCCGTGACCTGATGCGTGAATTGGAACAACCTGTACCAGAGAGTGTAATCGTAACGACACTTGAAGAATCACTTGAATTTGCAAATGAGATTGGTTATCCAATCATCGTGCGTCCAGCCTATACACTGGGCGGAACAGGCGGCGGAATCTGTGCGAACGAAGAAGAGCTGCGTGAGACTGTGGCAGCGGGAATTCGTTACAGCCCGATTGGGCAATGTCTGGTCGAGAAGAGTATTGCAGGCATGAAAGAAGTCGAGTATGAAGTGATGCGGGACAAAAACGATAACTGTATCGTTGTCTGCAACATGGAAAACTTTGACCCGGTAGGTGTTCATACAGGCGACAGTATCGTTGTAGCACCAAGCCAAACTCTGTCGGACCGTGAATATCAAATGCTGCGTTCAGCTTCCCTGAAAATCATCCGTGCCCTGAACATCGAGGGTGGATGTAACGTACAGTTTGCACTGGACCCACACAGCTTCCAATACTATGTTATCGAAGTAAATCCACGGGTAAGCCGTTCATCGGCTCTGGCTTCCAAAGCAACGGGTTATCCGATTGCAAAAATGGCTGCCAAAATTGCCATGGGTTACACGTTGGATGAAATCGTAAACCCGGTAACAGGCCAAACGTATGCTTGCTTCGAGCCTACACTGGATTATATCGTGAGCAAAATTCCTCGCTGGCCGTTCGACAAGTTCATCTCGGCGAACCGTAAACTGGGAACTCAGATGAAAGCAACAGGCGAAGTAATGGCGATTGGCCGGACATTCGAAGAGTCGATCCACAAAGCAGTTCGTTCCCTGGAAATTGGCGTACATCGCCTCTACCTGAAGGATGCTGAAACGCTGGACGAAGCTACCCTGAACGAGCGTCTGATCAAAGCAGATGATGAGCGTATCTTCCTGATTGCCGAAGCATTCCGCAGAGGGTATACGCTGCAACAGCTACAGGATTTGACCAAGATTGACTGGTGGTTCCTGGACAAAATCGAAGGTCTGATCGCATTTGAAGATCGCATTCGCGAAGAATCTGAATTGTCTTCCGACATTCTGTATCAAGCGAAACGCCTTGGATTCACAGACCGTGCCATTGCTGAACTGCGTGCGCAAGGTCAACCAGGAGGCACATTAACAACTGAAGCGGAAGTTAGAACTCGTCGGGAAGCAGAGAACCTGCGCCCAGTGTACAAAATGGTAGATACATGTGCGGCTGAGTTTGAAGCAACAACGCCATATTACTACTCCACTTACGAGACAGAGAATGAAGTGATCCCTTCAGACAAGAAAAAAGTTGTGGTACTGGGTTCAGGACCAATCCGGATCGGTCAAGGGATCGAGTTCGACTACTCTACTGTACACGCAGTATGGGCATTACAAAAAGCAGGCTATGAAGCAGTCATTATCAACAATAACCCGGAGACGGTGTCTACGGACTTTAATACATCGGATCGTCTGTACTTTGAACCGCTCTTCTTCGAAGATGTCATGAACGTGATTGAACAGGAGAAACCAGTAGGGGTTATCGTACAGTTCGGCGGTCAAACGGCCATCAACCTGGCAGCACCACTGCGTAATGCAGGTGTAACCATTCTCGGAACGGATCTGGAAAGCATCGATGAGGCGGAGGATCGCAAGAAGTTCGAGCGTCTGCTCTCCCGTCTGGAGATTGCACAGCCAAAAGGTAAAACGGTCATTTCCGTTGATGATGCAGTAGAAACAGCTCAAAGTCTGGGCTACCCGGTACTGGTTCGTCCTTCCTATGTACTCGGCGGTCGTGCGATGGAGATTGTATACTCTGATGCTGAATTGCTGACATACATGGAACAGGCGGTTAAAATCAATCCGGAGCATCCGGTCCTGATCGACCGTTACATGATGGGTAAAGAAGTTGAGGTTGACGCCATCTGTGATGGTGAAACGGTATTGATTCCGGGAATCATGGAACATATCGAGCGTGCAGGGGTTCACTCTGGTGACTCCATCGCGGTATATCCTCCTCAACATCTGTCCCAGGATTTGAAAGAAAAAATTGTAGAGATTACCATCAAAATTGCGAAAGAACTGAAAACGGTAGGTTTGGTCAACATCCAGTTTGTTATCCATGATGGCCAAGTGTACATTATCGAGGTGAACCCACGTTCATCCCGTACCGTACCATTCCTGAGCAAAGTAACCAACATTCCAATGGCGAACTTGGCAACACAAGCCATTCTGGGTGTGAAACTGAAAGATCTTGGTTATGTCGATGGACTGTGGCCTGAATCGGATCATGTATCTGTCAAAGTTCCGGTCTTCTCCTTCGCGAAGCTGCGTCGTGTAGAACCAACCCTCGGACCTGAGATGAAGTCTACAGGTGAGGTTATGGGCCGTGACCCGAATTACGCTAAAGCGTTGTTCAAAGGTCTCATCGGTGCAGGAATGAAAATTCCGGCAACCGGAGCGATCGTAGTAACTGTGGCAGACAAAGACAAAGATGAAGCGGTTCCTTTGCTCGAAGGTTTCTACAGACTGGGTTACAAAATCATGGCTACCGGCGGAACAGCAGCTGCGCTTGAAGCAGCGAACATTCCGGTAACGACTGTGAACAAATTAAGTGAAGGTTCGCCGAACATTCTGGATATGATCCGTAGCGGCGAAGCAAACTTTGTCTTCAACACACTCACCAAAGGCAAAACACCGCAGCGTGATGGATTCCGTATCCGTCGTGAAGCGGTAGAAAACGGCATTGTATGTATGACTTCATTGGATACGATTCGTGCGCTGCTGATCATGCTGCAAACGATCAACTTCTCTTCGGAAGCAATGCCTGTCTTTGTAAAATAAATAACTCTCTGATGAAGGACATCAGTCAGCCTGCGGGCTGGCGGGATGTCCTTTATATCGGGCAAAAACGGAAAAAATGAGCAAGTGGAGGGGAGCGCTGGTGATGAATCAAGCGAGTTTCAATGAAATGGCTGGCCGTCTGATGGTGGCACTGGATTATCCTGGAGCGGAAGAAGCTCAAGAATTGGTACAAGCTCTTGAGGGCATTCCCTGTTATCTGAAGGTGGGCATGCAGCTGTTCTACGCAGCAGGACCGGACTTTATTCGGGAGCTGAAATCCAAAGGTTACTCCGTTTTTCTGGATGTGAAAATGCATGACATTCCCAACACCGTTCGTGGCGGTGCTGAAAGTATCACACGTCTTGGGGTAGACATGTTCAATGTACATGCAGCGGGTGGGGCCCTCATGATGCGTGCTGCACGTGAAGGTGCTGAGGCAGCAATCGCTGCCGATCCTTCCCTTAGTAAGCCCGAGATTATTGCAGTCACCCAACTCACCAGTACAAGTCTGGAAACGATGAATAACGAGATTGGCATCCCGGGAAGTGTGGAAGCTACTGTGGTCCGTTATGCAGGACTAGCCCAAGAGGCTGGACTCGATGGGGTTGTTGCTTCTCCACTGGAAGTGCCCGCAATTCGGGCAGCGTGCGGCAGTGCTTTTCACACCGTTACACCGGGAATTCGTCCAGCAGGTAGTGGTCTGGGAGATCAGACACGCGTCTTGACGCCGGGTGAAGCCATCGCCAGAGGCAGTCATTACATTGTTGTAGGCAGACCCATTACAGGCGCTCCGAATCCGCGAGAAGCGGCAGAAACCATTTTGAAGGAGATGTTGAACGCATGATCGAACTCAATGAGATCCCAAATCATATTGCTTCCCAACTGTTGAAAATTAAAGCGGTGGCTTTGCGCCCACAGCAGCCATTTACATGGACATCCGGCATCAAATCACCAATATACTGCGATAACCGTTTAACGATGTCCTATCCCGAGATTCGCAACGATATCGCTGAAGCCTTTGCAACGATTATTCGGAACCAATACCCGGATGCAGAAGTAATTGCAGGTACGGCAACCGCAGGTATCCCGCATGCTGCCTGGGTGGCTCAGAAGCTGAATCTGCCGATGGCCTACATTCGTGATAAAGCCAAGGGACACGGCAAGGAGAACCTGATCGAAGGTCTGATTACCGAAGGACAGAAAGTGGTTGTCATTGAAGATCTGATCTCTACAGGTGGCAGTTCGATCAAAGCAGCCGAAGCTGTACGTGTAGCAGGTGCAACACCGTTGGCCGTACTTGCCATTTTCAGCTACCAGCTGGATAAAGGTGTGAAAGCATTTGAAGATGCTGGAATTCCACTTCAGACGCTGTCCAATTATACGGCTTTGATGGATGTGGCTTTGGCTCAGGGAACGATTCAGGAGAGTGACTTTGAGTTGCTTAAATCCTGGCGTGAAGATCCTTCTTCATTTGGTAAATAATATCATTGATACCTCGAAAAAATGTTCAGGATTGAACGGTATCAAAATTGTAATGATTGCCGTCATAGCGGCAAAACCATCGAATATGCAAGAGGCATCCCGCACTTTGGGGTGCTTTTTTTGTTTGTTCATCAAAATATTAACTTTTTCCCTCTACCGTTGTAAAAAGCTTGTAACTTTTAGTTGGGATCGGTCGTTTATAATTCAGTGTAGGATGGAACAGATTTCTAATTTTAGGTTTTTTGAAGAAATGAACGGGATTTCAAGAAAGGATGAGCGTGATTGCTGGCATGAAGAATTTATTTCTCAGAAAAAGACCTGCCAAGAGCCAGTCAGGCGATGAACATCAACAGGGGGAAACACCGTTAGAGACATCGACGGAGTCGGGGGAAAATACATACAACAATGAACACGATTACCCGACGAATAAACCTCCGTTACCTGAAAGTGAAATCGCTTCAGATGAAGTGGCTGCAGCTGCTGTCACTACCGTTGAGGAACCCCAGAAGAAGATCAAACCAAAGAAGGATATGCTGCCTCCATATGATGGACCTGTACTGGAGGTGCGTAACGTGCATCGCAGTTTCCAGACAGGCAGTCGTATCATCCATGTGCTCAAAGGCATTGATATGGAAGTGAATCCGCAACAACTGGTCATGCTGAAGGGGCGATCAGGCTCAGGCAAAACAACACTGCTGAATATGCTCGGTGGACTGGATCAGCCTTCAAGTGGAGACATTCTGTTCTCCGGTCAGCCTCTTCAGGATTGGGGAGATCGGCGGCGGACCGCTTTGCGGCGCAAAGAGATCGGTTTTATTTTCCAGGCATATGCACTCATGCCCTTATTATCTGCTTGGGAAAATGTAGAACTGTCGCTGCGCATGGCGGACGTTCCGCGAGCGGAGTGGAAGGACAGGGTTGGTCACTGTCTGGATCTGGTTGGACTCTCCAAACGGGTGAAGCACCGACCTTTCGAAATGTCGGGGGGAGAGCAACAGCGGGTGGCTATAGCCAAGGCGATTGCCCATAGACCCAGATTGTTGCTTGCGGATGAGCCTACAGCGGAACTGGATTCCAAGATGGGCGCTCAGGTCATGGCCGTATTCCGCAATATTATTGAAGTAGAACAAGTAACAATATGTATGACTACACACGATCCTACAATTTTGGAGGTTGCGGACCATGTTTATGAAATGGCGGACGGCAGATTTATCAAGTAAAGGGGCCGCTCCGAAGAGGGGGAAACGCGCAGCACTTGTTGTGCTTGGTGCAATAATGGCTGCAACGATGTCCGGCTGCTCATTGCTGCCGTCAGAAACAGAGGAAGAAGTGCTTCCACCTATTACACCACCAACGATCTCCAAGAAACCGGAATATGAAGTCCGGACGGAAACGTTGGAGAAAAAAGTAAGTGGCAGCGGCAAGATGATGAGTCAGCGGGAAGAGAAGGTGTACTTCACGCTTGATGGCATGCATGTCAAAGAGTTAAATGTTAAACCAGGGGATAAAGTGAAAAAGGGTCAACTTCTTGCTGTCCTCGATGTGGAGAGTGTAGAGAAGGAGATCCGTGGCAAGAAACTGGCTATTCGCAAATCCGAAGTTCAAATGAAGGAAACACTCCGCAAGAAGGATGAGATGGACCCGGTAGAGTTCGAAGAATCAACGATTGCGTTTGAAGAACTACGCCAGGAACTCGCTGATCTGGAGGAACAACTGGGCAAAGCCACGTTGACCGCTCCGTTTGGTGGCACCGTTATTGCTGTGCAGGTAGAGAAGGGTGCAGCCGTGAAAGCGTATGATCCGATTGCTACGATTGCGGATACATCCAATCTGGTTGTGGCAGCTACCTTTGCCAAGGAGGATCTGGAGAAGTTCTCCGCGGGTATGAAGGCAGAAGTAGATATTAATGGAGCTGGTAAAGTCGCTGGCAAAATTAAAGTCATGCCTATCGCGGAAGCATCGGGAAGCGGTAGTGGCGAAGGGACGGGTGAAGGTGGTACGCCTCCAACCAAGGAAACGCTGGATAAGTATGTCATCGTTACACTTGCAAAAATGCCAAAAGGCGTCGAACGTGGCACACCACTATCGGTCTCGATTGTAACGCAGCGTACCGAGAACGCAATTGTGATTCCTGTATCCGCTTTGCGCTCCATCGGCTCAAGAACGTACGTACAAGTGGTGGAGAGTGATGGCAGCAAGCGTGAAGTGGACGTTGAAGTTGGACAGCAGACGTCGACAGATGTTGAGATTCTGAAAGGTCTGACCGTAGGCCAGAAAGTAGTGGGACGCTAATGGGGCTGCCATTGCTTCGGCTGCTGTTCCGCAAAATGTGGAACACGCGCTGGATGACCTTCAGCACACTGATCGGATTGATTGTGGCGGTAGCGTTCACCGTCAGTATTCCAATGTATGCCGATGGTGCGTTGAAACGGGTCGTCGCGCAAACGCTGCAGGATAACAGTGAAGGGTTGCCAGCCGGTTCGTTGCTTATGAGTTATCAGGCACCTGGTGGCGTGAAGACAGACACACGGGGTCTGGATGAAGTCGATCGTTATATTCGTGAGGATGTCCCTCGCGATATTGGTTTTCCTTTTCATACGTATGTGAATTCAAGATCTATTCGCAGCACAGAGGTGAGCCCGGAAGATCCAACCAAAGTGGATGCCAGCAGGGCGCGCAGTATGAGTCTGGGTACGATGAGTGGGCTGGATGCACAGGTGAATTACTCTGCCGGGGTGAAACCTGGAAACCAGGTCAAAGATGACACGATTGAGGCAGTCATGTTGGAAGAGGGCATGTATCGTAACGATCTGCATATCGGTGACATTCTGGAATATCCGGTGTATAGCGGTCTTGATATCACGTTACGTGTGAAGATTACGGGTTCCTTCAAGGCAGATGATCCGAACAGCCCTTACTGGGTACAAGGATTTGACGGCATGATGAATGGACTTTATGTGGATGAATCGGTTTTTAATGATGTTTTACTGAAGGAAAAAGGGATTTCACTTCAAAATTCACGTTGGTATTATGCCTTTGATCTGAAAGAAATTCAAACCAGCCAGTTATCAGGTCTGACTTCCATGCTGGAAAGGCTGGATATCGATCTGTACCAGCGGCTGAAAGATACAAAAGTGGACATCACCTTTGGTGATCTGCTTAAGCAGTTCCGCAGTCAGAGTCTGCAACTGCAGACGATGTTGTTTACCTTGGCAGCACCGATGATTGCGATGGTCTTTTATTTTATTGCGATGAATGCCAGACAGTCATTACAGAAGCAAGAGAGTGATATTGCGGTATTGCGCAGCCGTGGAGCTTCAGCTCGGCAGATATTCTCTCTCTACCTGCTTGAAGGCATATTTCTGGGGGTTATTGCGCTCGTTATTGGGCCGTTGCTTGGTTGGTTTATGGCCAAGAGTATCGGTTCAGCAAGTGGCTTTCTCTCGTTCGTAGATCGGAAGTCTATTCCGATCGGTGTATCAAAAGAAGCCATTCTCCTGGGCGTAGCAGCGGTCCTTGTTGCGATCATCGCATCCCTTATCCCTGCGATAACCTATGCACGGGCAACCATTGTTTCGGCCAAACGGCGGCAAGCACGAACAGATCGTGCTCCAGTATGGCAACGCTGGTTCCTGGACGTTGTGTTGCTGGGTCTGGCTGGATATGGATACTACCTGTTCTATGAACGTCAGATGTTGACCTTCCAGACGGGAATGACAACCGATCAGCTGCAGGTACAGCCGTTTCTGTTCTTTGTACCCGCACTCGCGATCTTTGCGCTTGGACTATTCTTCCTGCGCTTGTTCCCATGGATATTGAAGCTCATCCAGCTGATCGGTCGTAAATTTCTCCCGGTCCCGCTGTATCTGACATTAACACAGTTGTCGCGTTCATCTTCTTCATATTATCCGCTGATGATCCTTCTTGTACTGACACTGGGACTTGGGGTATACAACTCGGCTGCTGCTCGGACGATTGATTTGAATTCCACTGAGCGTACCTTGTACCGTTATGGTTCTGATGTGATTATGCAGACTGTGTGGGAAGGAACACCTGAGGTTAAACCTGGTGGTTCCGGACAGAATGGCGGTACGGGTGGAGGTCAACAAGGTGGTGGCAATGGAGGAGGAGGTTCTGCTGGAGGGGGTTCTGGCGGAGGAAATGGCGGTGGAGGTGCTCCAGGTGGTGGCGGTGGCGGTTCTTCGCAGCCATCCAAAGTCATCTACTCCGAACCTCCATTCGAAGTGTTCCGCAGATTAGATGGGGTTGAACATGCAGCACGCGTGCTGCAGACCAAGGGCAATATTATCGTTTCTGGTAAATCGGGCGGACAGGGGATGCTGGTCGGAATTGATAATGTGGACTTTGCTCAAGTGGCATGGTTCCGCAACGATCTGTTCCCAGCACATCCCTACAAGTACCTTGACTTGCTTGGTAAATATGAAGGGGCTGTGTTGATCTCTTCCAAATTTGCTGACAAGTTCAAACTCAAAACTGGAGATCTTGTCTCCATGGGTGTACAGGGACAGGCGATTGAATTCGTCGTGTTTGGGATCATTCCTTACTGGCCAGCCCAGTATCCGGATCAGATGCCATTTTTCGTGGCGAATCTGGATTATATCTATGATCAGGTGCCTCTGATTCCTTATGAGGTATGGCTGAAAATGGAACCGGATGCCAAAGTGGCTCCGCTTATGGAGAAACTTGCAGCAGAGGGCATTGAGTTATCTTCTGTGCGTGACGTCCGCACCGAATTGGTGTCTCAGGGTAAACATCCGTCAAGAGGTGGCGTATTCGGGATTCTGAGCCTTGGTTTCCTGGTATCCGTTATTATCTCGTTGATTGGATACGTGCTGTACTGGTTCTTCAACCTGTCCGGCCGAGTTGTGCAGTTTGGTGTATTACGGGCCATGGGGTTATCCCGGGCACAACTGAGCGGTATGCTGCTGCTGGAGCAGGTGTTCACAGCGGGGCTGTCGATCCTGCTGGGTATTGGGATTGGTCAGGTATCCAGTCGTTTATTCCTGCCATTCCTGCAAACGACGGATAATGTATCTGCTCAGGTACCTCCGTTCCGGATTGTGTTTGAACAGCAAGATATGTTGCAACTGTATGGGGTCACTGTGGTGATGCTGGTCATTGGTGCAACGATGTTGCTCTGGCAGATTCGCAGATTGCGGGTTCACCAGGCAGTCAAAATGGGAGAGGAGAGGTAAACGTGATCCAATGCGAAGGACTTGTCAAAATTTTTAAATCCAGCGATGTGGAAGTCGTTGCCCTTCAGGGTCTCAACCTGACTGTCAATCAAGGTGAAATGATGGCGATCATCGGTAACAGCGGTAGCGGTAAATCCACACTGCTGAATATTCTGGGTGGGCTTGATCGTCCTACGGCTGGTACGGCCGTTGTGGGAGACTGGGATTTGCTCAAGATGACAGATGCCCAATTGGTCGAATACAAACGTCATACGGTAGGTTTTATCTGGCAAAATAACGGTCGTAACTTGCTGCCTTATCTCACTGCACTGGAAAATGTGGAGACTCCCATGATTCTGGGAGGCAAGCGTGATCGTGCATACGCGAAACAGTTGCTCGAATGGGTAGGCCTTAAGGATCGGATGCATAACAAATTGCATCAATTGTCAGGAGGAGAGCAACAACGGGTAGCGATTGCGATCTCATTATCCAATCGGCCCAAAATTCTGCTTGCAGATGAACCAACCGGTTCGGTCGATTCCGAGACTTGTGATACAATCATGGGCATTTTCCGAAGAATGAACAAGGAACTTGGCGTTACAATTGTCATCGTTACCCATGACTTGACGCTTGCTGGCAAGGTAGACCGGATCGTTGCGATTCGGGACGGCTTGACCAGTACCGAGTTTGTGAAGCGCAATCCAAATTTGGATGATGAGCATAACTTGTCCGAAGCGGGTATGCCGGACATTCACGAAGCATTTGTCATTATTGACCGTGCAGGGCGGCTTCAGGTGCCAAAAGAGTATCTGGAGGCCTTATCCATTGATAATCGGGCTACATTGGAATTTGACGGTGAACGTATTGTTATTACGCCGCCAAGATAATTAATGAGGGGGAATTGGAAGATGAAGAACAGGTTGTGGGGAAAACGTGTGCTGGCTGTCATCGCTACTGCGACGCTGGCACTGCCGCTGATTGCCGGCTGTACGGCAAGTGAGGCCAAGGATACGGAACAGCGTGTATTACGTGTGGCAACGTTGTGGGGAGGACAGGATGATAGTTACTTCCGTCAGCAGTTCACCGATGCTTTTGAATTGACACATCCCAATGTAACCATCGAAATTGTGGCTGCTGTTGATCAGAGCAGCATGTATGGGTATGGCAACACGGAAGAACAGCCGGAAGTTCCGGATACGATGGAGAGTCTGAAGAAGATTATGACTGGGGATAACCCGGTTGACGTTATCGTGGCTGATACCGCCACAGTGAAATCATTAATTCAGGAGAATCTGGTGAAACAGCTGGACCCACTGATGCAGGAAGATAAGTTTGATACCAGTGATATCGTGCCTAGTGTACTGGAGGGAATTAAGGACCTTGGGGATCAGAGCATTTATGCATTGACACCAACGTTCTCCTCATCGGCTTTGTTCTATAACAAGGGTATGTTTGCAAAAGCAGGCGTGGAACCGCCAACGGACAACATGACATGGGATGATATTTTCAATTTGGGTACCCGTCTAACGAAAGGTGAAGGTAAAGATCATGTATTTGGTTTCTCCTTCACGACATATCAGGGTGGTTCGCCGTACTACTCCATGCAGCAGTACTACAGCTCGTTGCAGCTGAAGACGTTTGATGACAAAGCAGAGAAGATGACAGTAGATTCTCCTCAATGGGAGAAAGTGTGGAGCACCATCAGCAAACTTGCGATTGACAAAGTTATTCCTAAAGGCGACGAACCACAGGATCAGGATCCGAGTGGGCGTTATGATCCAGTACAGGGTGACCTATTCCTGAGTGGCAAGTCAGCCATGGTTATTGGTGATTACAGCTATATTAATCAATTAATTGATGCCAATAAAAATGCGGATAAAATGAAAGACTTTACGAAAGTGGATTGGGATGTGGTAACACCGCCAGTTCACCCGGAAGCTCCTGAAATTGGAGGCAGCATCTATCTGAGCAACCTCATGGCGATTAATAGTGCGGCTCAGAACCCGGATGATGCGTGGGAACTGATCAAGTACATGAACAGTGAGGACTGGGCTAAGATCAAAGCACGTAGCAGCTACGAGATGGTATCACGGAAGAGCTTCATTAAACCCAAAGACGGCCTGGATTATAACATTCAAGCATTCTATGCGCTGAAGCCGATTCCGCCAACCAATACCAACCTGGATAAAATGTATCAAAAATCCCCAGGCTTATGGCAAGTCAATGAAAAAGGTATGGAATATTTCAACCAAGTGCTAGAGAATAAAAAGACACCAAAAGAAGCGCTTGGTGAGTGGGCAGCTAAAGGAAACGAGATGCTGGAGAAATTGAAAAAGGATCCTAAAGCTACGTTTCAATAAGATTTGATGAAGTAGTCATATCATGATAGGGATAGCCGCTGAAGATTTTAATCTTTGGCGGCTATTTTTATGAAAATGGGGTATTCTACAAAAAGCAGGAATAAATGACGACTCCGGAAAGGACGAGCGGTATGCACTGGGTATATTTCAGCAAGTTGTATGCAACCAAATTTCAGGCAGGATGTCTGGCCAAACGTATGGAGCAGGATGGGTGGATTTACGGTCATAATGAACCAGCGGAAGTGGAAGTTTATCGATCACGTAAAGGACGTTACGGTGTACGTTTTATTCCCTGACATTACCCCTTGACTTATAGGGTGGTGATAGTGTATATTAATTAAGTCGCTGTTTTAATATTTCTTACTGACGCGGGGTGGAGCAGCCCGGTAGCTCGTCGGGCTCATAACCCGAAGGCCGCAGGTTCAAATCCTGCCCCCGCAATTTAGTTTCACTTGGATGATTCACAGCCATCATCTGCACGTTATACATTATGTCTAGGGCCCTTAGCTCAGTTGGTTAGAGCGGTCGGCTCATAACCGATTGGTCACAGGTTCGAGTCCTGTAGGGCCCATATTCTTGAAACCCTTGCTCAGCAAGGGTTTTTTTCTGTCTTCATTTAGGGGCTGGATTAAAAGGTAAAAGTCATCATTGTTGGTATGCCCTTTTTTGCGCATCTCAGTGTATGTCCACGCCGCACACCAAATCTCGCATATACTATCCTATCCCAACCCATAGGAGGTAGATTTCATGAGTCAATTTATTGATGCAAGAACCTCGCAGAATGCGAGTTTGGCAGGTTCTATTGCTATACCTATTCTGGTGATTAACACGCCTCAGTTATTTGGACAGATTGGTTTGATAACCACTGCTGGCATTGGGGCAAACCCGCGGGTGCAGTTCAAGGGAACTGTGTCTGTGCAACTTCCATTAGCGATCGCTGGTATAACCATTACAATTGTCAGAGGAACTTTGCCAACAGACCCTGTTATCTATTCCGCAACGTCTACGTTTAGCTTGAGCATCCTGGCACCTCAGATTATTACCTTCTCTGCCGATGACTTCAATCCGCCAATCACACCGCAATTGACGTACACTGCATTTGTGAGCTCTAACTTGTTGGGAACAGTCCGTGTTGGCCCTGAGAACTTCGACGGAGTTTTGTATTCTGATTAGTGTTGAGTGCACCTGCTCCAAAGTGGATTAGATCATTCATTTTCTTAAAATGAAGGACATCACAGGCCTGCCCTCAAAAGCAGGTTTTTTTCTTATTGAAAGGGAACACTGAACTCCATCGAGTCGACAAGGTTCTATGATATAATACATTACAGAGATTGGAATGGTATTCGATAATAAAGTGATACATGAACATCTAAGAATCTTATGAAATTATAGATAGAAAGCAGGTTTAACGTTTAATGACGTCAAATGAAAGTCAACGTTTTCGTTACAGCGAAGCTCCGGTCTGGGATTGGCAGAGAGCTTATTATGAACAGAAGGGGTTACAAGCTTGGACAGAGAACCAAGTACCTCAATATATTACCAGTAATCCGATGATTGCCACGACGTATGCAGAGATGATCTTTGGTTTTCTTCAGGACCTATCGAACAAAGGAAAGATCAGCGAGACCGTAACCATTCTTGAACTTGGAGCGGGTGTAGGGCGTTTGGCGCATCAAATTCTCCTGAAACTGCTTGAATTAAAGGAATTTGCCGGAATAGAGTTACCAGCTTTCAGATATGTGATGACGGATCTCGTAGCGGAGAATGTACTGGGTTGGCAGGAGCATCCATCCATGCAATCCTTTATTCAACAAGGTATAGTGGATTTTGCACGTTTTGACGCTGTAGCGGATACGGAGTTGAATCTGGCCGTTGCAGGTACGGTTATTCGGCCCGGTGATCTGAAACAACCGTTGTTGTTGATTGCTAATTACTTTTTTGACAGCATTCCACAGGAATTAATCTACATTGGGGATGGCGAGATCTATGAGTGCGATCTGCTTGTACAATCCCCGGATCGTCGTCTTGATCTTGAGCCTGCTGAGATGCTGAAGAACATGACGCTGAGTTATGAATATCGCCGAGCGCCGGAATACAGTGCGGATAACTATCCTTATCAGGAGCTTATCACATTGTACAAGGCGGAGCTGGAGGATTCACATATTCTTTTTCCTGCCATCGGCTTGTCCTGTCTTGAACGCTTGAACAAATTGTCACAGTCAGGTTATGTGTTGATTACCGCTGATAAAGGGGATCATCGGCTGGATAACTGGAAGTTCGCAGAGCCACCCGAATTCGTTCTTCACGGGAGTTTTTCTCTAACAGCCAATTACCATGCGATTCAATATGTCCTGGAACAAAAGGGCGCCTATACTCGATTCACGACACATCATTATAAAGATCTGAATGTTGGGTGCATGTTGATGGTGGAAGAACCGATGAATTATGTGAACACGCGGTTAGCCTATCATCGATTTGTTGAGCGTTTTGGACCAGATGACTTTTTCAGCATGAAACAATGGGTAGACTCTCGGATAGAGAGTATGGAGTTGAAGCATATTTTACCATTTTGGCGTCTGGGCGGATATGATGCTGAGTTCTTGATTCACAGTGCGACGCACATTTCCAGTCTTCTTCCTGATGCAAGTGATGAGGAAATGCTCGATATTCAGTCTGGGATTCATACGATGTGGTCGTCCTACTATGTGATGGAGCAGCAAGGCGGTCTGGCATTTCTGGCAGGGCAGCTATTATATGAGATGTATATGTACGAGGATGCCAAACGGTTTCTGGAGTTATCATTGGTTGCAGATCCGAGTAACCATAATCCAGCCGTCTTATACGATTTGGCTGTGTGCTGTTATGAACTTGAACTGGAAGAAGAAACCCTGTCATATACGCATAAAGTATTGGCTTTGGAACCTGATCATGAAGAGGCGGCAGCGTTGCTCCAGAGTTTCGAGTTGATATGAACGGAACAATTGAAGTCCTGTCTCCTATATGTCTAGAAATACTGATGGTTGTATATAAAATTGAAACTTAATTGGGTTGTAATCGTATTAATGGGATATTAAACCAATCATCTGTTTAAACAGCAAAGGAGACAAAAATATGAAAAAAGCCTTATCCGTTGCGTTATATCCATTAATGTGGGTTGTTGGTGCATTTAGCGTTCTGTCTGTTAATGCAAACAGTGCTGCAGGCAGCGCCCTTTTTGTGAAAGATATCGCGACAGATCGAAGCTATGATGGGCAGGCGATATATGATAGTATTGAACGTAGAAATGCCTAACTACATATCATTCAACTGTAAAGGTAATTGTTTCAGCGAGCAATAACATGAGAACTAATTACTCTTGAAGCGAAGTACGGTGAGCAGGAGTTCTGTCCGTACAACCTTTAAGCCGGTTTCGTACCTTATTCAGGTATGAACCGGCTTTTATTTATGAATGGGGGATGCCAGATGAAGATTATCATTGGACAACCGAGGCTCGAACAGGATTTGTTGCAGCTTGAAGCCGAACTCAAGCAACATCCTGATGCAGATGTATTATTTTTTCCTGAAGGTTATCTGAACCAGAATGTTGAGGAAGCTTGCAGGTTGGCGGCTGAATATGGGACCATGATTGTATCGGGTCATCGCAGACTGAACGAACGTCCAAAGGACCGATCGATTATGATCAGTAAGGCTGGAGAGATTGTATCGGAGAAAGCAAAATATACACCTGCTGAGACGGCTCAGGAACAGGGTTGGGTAATAAGCACTTTGTTGTGTGATGAGCTGGTCCTGCAAGGATTTTGCAACGAGAATATAGGAAATGTGGACATTGTGATGCATTCCATTGGTGTGGGGATGTTCAGTGAAGAGCAGTACAGTGAGTGGGTCGAAGGGGCTCGGCAGATCGCCTTGCAGAATCAATGTATTGTCATGGGGACAAGCCATGCGGATGGTTCATACCGTGATAGCGGGATCTCCATTCCAATCGCTTATTGTATAACTCCTGATGGAGAGGTTGTTCTGGCATCCCGAAGTGATACACGTACTCGTACAATCCTTCTGGACAGAGGAAATACAGACCCTTCACCTCAGGAGTCACATGAAATACAACTGAGAATCTCCATCGACCCATCTGGTTAAGTTACCAGGCATGAATACCAGATGAATGGGCTGATGAACTTGCCGAATCGCCCGGTCACTTGCGCGGAATACGCATATGTTATGGCATACCTTGAAATTCAAAGGAGGCCAATCAAATGAGTCAAGTTGGATACGGTTGTGGTGGTAATGTTGGAGGATTTGGCGGCGGATGGACTTCTACAAGCGCAATTCTCGTACTGTTCATTCTGCTCGTGATCATCACAAAATCTTTCTGGCTGTAAGTCACGTATAGAAACGTGCAAACAGTGGCTCCGCTGAGACTTCAGCGGGGCTTTTCCTATTTATAAGAAGCAACATATGCCATCCGTGACATTTGACAACTGAAAACAATGTGCTTAAAATCACATAAGAGACTATTAACAGAGATTGAAGGGATAGCAATGCCGTTTATTCGCTTTAAAGGATTCACAGGTCCTCAGCTAGAGGAAGTTGTACCCCAAATTACAGAGCAGATGGCCCTAATTACTCATATTCCAAGGGAGAGAATGAAGGCAGAGCGCCATGATGTCCAAGCGCTAACACCTTCTCCGGCTTCTATAGAGATTCTGATGTTTCAACGTGACCAGGAGATTCATAATCGGATTGCATCGTCGGTGCAAGCTATTTTGGAAGAAGCATACATGCCGGATGTGCATATTTTCTTCAATATATTGTCACCTAATTTGTATTATAAAAAAGGCAGGCCGCTGACAGATTATCGATTGGATTGAGATTGTGAGGGACGAGCAGAATGTTGCTCGTCTCTTTTGATTTACATATTTTTTGTATGTTTAGTAATGGGCTGGTTCCTGTGAACCCTGCTCAACGATAATGGGCATATCGCAGACACAATAAACAAGGCTCCACCGATAAGGTATACCAACCGAACGCCCAGTTGATCGGCGACTAGACCAAAGATGACTATAGATACACTCATAACCGTGGATATCAGAACGCCATGGGTGGCGTATACCTTGGTTAGGGATTCGACAGGTACACTGTTCTGAAGCGCTGTCTGCTGAGCCACATCACGAATCTGATGAACTGGACCCATGAGTATACATAACACCAGAGCGAGCCACGGCAGGTTGTTTAGACCATAAACGACGGTCAGCAGGCTGAAGAGAAGAGAACCCATGGTCATACTAGCGATTAGATGTTTCTGAATACGTTTGGCCAGAGCAAGAGCCAGAATACCTCCAAGCATGGTTCCAGCAGCGTAACTCGAGTTCATGAGTCCCCACCAACCTTCTCCTCGTCCCAGAGCTTCTTTTGCAAAGGCCAGCGTAACAGCTCCGATCCAGATGGAACCCGCAAGTGCTTGGGCAATGTCCATAAGCGTAATCAGTCGTAATGATGGATTGTTCCAAAGTATACTCCAACCTTCCCTCAATACATTCCGCGATACAGCAGATTTCTGGGGTTGTTCTACATTCCGTGTGAGCGAGCCCATGGCAATCATGAAGATCAGAACGGCCCAAGACAGGCTTGTAGCTGCCCAGAATGTCTGTGACGCCCCCCAGTTCATCACGGCGAATCCCGTCATGGCATAACCAACAATGGTTACAGTCTGATTGGAGAAAGATAGTAGGCTATTTGCTTTTATAAGGTCTTCACCTTGAACCAATCGTGGCGTTAAAGTCTTCAGTAACGGAGTTTCCCATCCGTCCAAAAAGGATAGTATGACCACTCCGATCAATAGAAGCGGCAATTGTGAAATCAAGTGATTCAACGAAATGGCTATACAGGTCATGATGAATGTTTTGGTTATGGAAATGCTGATCAATAGTCTGGAGAATGGGAAACGGTTCACAAGTAATGGCAAAGTGAAACCTGCTATTGTGCGTGCAACAATCTGAATAAGTGGAAACATTGCAGCAGAGAGTACCGATCCAGTGAGACCGTATATATACGTAGTAATGACCATGATATATATGACATTAATAAGCGAGAGCAGCGTTTTGGCGGCCCAGTACGGATAAAATGCGATGTTCATGCCAATGATGTCCTTTCCGAAACGATATATCTATATTACGGGCATTGTCATCATTGCACCACAAACAAAGTTATCATTTTCCCGTCATTTCATCACAAAAAACTGCCCAACAGGGCAGTCATCTTCTAATGCCTATAGTTCATGCCATAGCAAGTGTGAAGGCGATAAGCAACATCAGCAGGCTGGTCGTTCTGACCATAGTCATATAAGGCCTGCTGGGTTCGGCTTCACCCTGGGAAATCCAGCCATAGCGCAGATACCAGCCGAATTTTGGAAAACAGAGATTGATGATACAGAGTACCATGAATATAAAAAAGAGGGTTCTCATACCCATCTTCCTTTCTCACTTACATAACGGATCTTATCTTAACGTTTGCGTCTGGTAAAAAAGACTACAATCAAAATAATAATGATGATAATTAACAGAAATTTCATGTATGTTCCTCCTGATGAGTTGTTAGATTATTGTGGAATGTTAGTTATCAACTATTACCCAAGAACCACATGACTTGAATAACTGTGTTACAATTAAAATATATTGGTTTTATATCAACACATACCATTCGGTTAGTTTTCTCTCCTTATAATGTACGATTGCAGAATATATAAACATTAATGTGTATGAGATGAAGGAGGAAGGCATGAGCCAACATAATCAACTCCCATTACAATGGGAATTTATCATCTCGAAAGTGAAATCCTCCGTGACGGTGGTCGATGCTACCTTGCCTGAGCTTCCGCTCATGTATGTAAACGAACACTTTACCCGGCTGACAGGATACACGTATGAAGAGTCTGTCGGACACAATTGCCGATTTTTGCAAGGGCAGGATACAGACTCCGAAACGGTAATGCAGATCCGTGATGCATTAAAGAAACAACAATCCATTAAGATTGATATCTTAAATTATACAAAAAGTGGTCAGAAGTTCTGGAACGAACTGAATATTGATCCGATCTTTAATGAATCCGGAGAGTGCTTATATTTTGTAGGCATTCAATACGATATTTCAGAACGGAAATATGCTGAACAGCAATTGAAGTTTGCCGCTTCCATGGCTGAGATGAACAGCAGAGGGCAATTGGAATTCATCGGCAAGTTGAATCACGAGCTTCGTACCCCGCTTAACGGCATTATGGGTATGATCGAACTTGTCGGTATGGGTGAAACTACGGATGAGCAGAAAGAATATCTGGAGTTAGCACGTCAATCAGGTGAGGCGCTACTTAACATCATTAACAATAGCCTGGATATGGCGAAACTGGGCAGAGGCAAAATGGATGTTGAAAACATTGAGTTTCAACCTCTGAAGCTGATTCAACAGATTGTAAAGACACATGAGCCTGCGGCACGGAATAAACACATACGTCTGCTCTGTCATGCTGATCTGAATGTTCCGGATGTGCTTATCGGTGATCCGCTAAGACTTCGGCAGGTACTGGATAATTTACTGAGTAATGCGATCAAGTTTACAGAACAAGGTGAAGTGCAGTTACAGGTGGATGTGAGGCAACAACTGATGGATACCGTTGTACTGATGTTCTCTGTGCGTGATACGGGGATTGGCATTCCCCAGCATCAGATCGAACAATTGTTTGATGCATTTATTCAGACCGACATCTCCCATGCGCGCCGATTTGGCGGAAGCGGTCTGGGTCTGACCATCTGCAAAGAACTGCTGGAACTGATGAATGGCCAGATTTCGGTGGAGAGTACTGAGGGGAAAGGCACACAGTTTGAGGTGATACTGCCCTTGCTGCGCCAACAGGCCATTCCCAATGTAGGATAATCAAACAAGCTGGACAGCCGGGCGGTCTCGGCTGTTTTTTTATTTTATTGGATTGTTTTACGAACGGGCGTTCTGTTATAATGCAAGTGTTGAATGGGGGAGACACAGCATGAGTAAGAGACGCACAAGAAGAAAACGTAAAGGTAAGCAAGGTTTCAAAAAGCAGGTTCTGACGCTGGTAGCAATGCTGCTGGTAGCTCTTTATGCCTGGGCTGGGGGCGAATGGCCGGAGGAGATACCTAATCCATTCGTAGGGACTAATAAGAGTGTAGACCATACCATTACGTTCCCTTCAGAGCGTTATCCCGAAACGGCCAACCATATTAAAGCTGCTATCAAGGCAGGGCATTCGGATGTATGCACCATTGATCGTAATGGAGCGGAAGGCAACCGGGATTTATCCCTTAAGGGTGTTCCGGTCAAAAAAGGTAAGGATCGGGACGAGTGGCCTATGGCGATGTGCGCTGAGGGAGGTACAGGTGCAGATATCCAGTACATTACCCCGAAGGATAATCGTGGTGCAGGTTCATGGGTAGGGAATCAGTTAAGTACATATCCGGATGGAACACGAGTGAAGTTTGTAGTGAAGTAACAATAGGATATGGGTGAGCAGAAAAAAGGATAGTAATGCTTTCATTGCGTGGCAGTGGCAGCATGGTACAGGAAAAGGTGAAGAGAAAAACCAGACGTGCATGCGTCTGGTTTTTTGGTATAAAGTGCTGGCATAAATAGATCTAGTTAACGTATCTATACGGGAACTGAGTTTCTAGGATTACAGAGCCGACTAAACGAGTTGCATTCCGCTTAAATGATGAGACCGGATGCTTAACAGACGTGTAACATGTTCAACCTCATCAAACGGTATCCACAGACTGCCGTGGACCGTACGTAAGGAAAGAATGGATGTATCAGCGGTACGCTCGGGAAATCCGGTTACCGTCTGACCGCTTGTATTACGAACCATGATCTGTTGTTTGCGCCGGATGGCAATTTCTACCTCTTTTTTCATAAGTCATTGCTCCTGATTATGAGATGTTAAATCCATATGTCAATGTTTTCAATGGTTAATTTGTCTTCTTTATCTAGTCTATCAGAACTAGGTATAGATTTCCAGAAGAGAAATCAACATTCTTCTAGGTGATTTGTCTTAGCTGTGGACGATCCGTTTTTGAATGGGGATTAAGGGGTTATATTAGGGTAAAAGGAGGGGGACGGAATGACACAATTGATTATTGGGCTGGCCCGTACCGAGAACGAGGCTATAATTATGCTGAATAAGGTGAAAGATGAAGGCATCAAGGATAAAAATTTAGGAGCGGTGGCCAAGGAGCAGCTTAATCTGGAGCTGGTGAGCGAAAAGACGGGGCTGCCCAAACCTTTGAAGGGTGCCGGAACAGATGGTGCCTTTGGTGCTCTGAAAGGCATATTGGCTGGTCTGGGGAAGCGAATGGATCAGACGATGTCGATCGGAAATGCAGTGCGTAGACTCGCTGGTAATGAGATTGGGAGTGAGACCGATGATTTGGTGCTTACACTGACTGAAGCGGGGATCTCGGAGGAGGATGCGCGGTATTACGAAGATTGGCTATTAAAGGACCATATCTTGGTTATCGTGGAGTGCAGTGAGGAAGAAGCGGCTCGTGTTCGACCTATTTTACTTTTTTAGTTTAATTTAAGGCTGATTTTAGGTTTCTTTAATGTTGGGGAGGTATTCTTATCTCACACCTCCCTTAATATAGATTGGTTTACCGGAAGTCCGGGACCGCAACTCGGACTTTCTAGGCACTGTGAGCTGACGCTTGCAGTGCCTGTTTCATTTATATAAGTTGAACTAAAGATTATTTACACTGGCACTTCGATGACAGAATAACCTCTAATCGCTGTTATCCCCAGATTTTTTCGATTCCCTTTTCTCAAGGGAAAATCCGGTGATAAAGGCGAACGCTTCGCTTTTTCAGTTTTTTCTGTCCTCTCCGTTATCGTGTAAATCATTAGTTAAACTTATATAGTTAGATTATTTTTATAAAAAGTGTTGCAAAGTTAATTAGTTCATGGTAAGATATTTCTTGTCGCCAAGAAATACATAATCCTGCCGGGGTGGCGGAATTGGCAGACGCACAGGACTTAAAATCCTGCGGTAGGTGACTACCGTACCGGTTCGATCCCGGTCCTCGGCATCATAAGAAAGGCATGAGATCCCTTTATACATAAGGGGTCTTTTGTTTTTCTATATCTTATTTGGATTAGACAAAATAAAGGTGATTGAGTGCCGCTTTTTGCCGTTAGGGATGGGAAGTTTGTCCATGTGTCAACTCGGCATTTCCACGTCTGATGCTCGTTTTTCATATCTGTGATATTTGCTTGATCACTTTCAGTATGGGAAATACTCTCATCGATCTGTATTCGAATAATCACAAAATATTTACAACTAATTCACCCCTACTGAAACCACCAATAATTGCACCAAAGAAATATAGCCGCCAGATTTAAGTCGTTGCCAGTGTTTCAATAAATTCATTAGCTTCATCCTCCTCAAAATATTTCTTTCTATCTCGATGTACATTTTTTCTTTTTTTTGCTGATCTGAAGACGCTTAACGCCTTCAAGCGGGTTAAGTGGGATTTCCCGCTTGCGTTAATACAATCAATGCTTACATCAACAGCTAATAATATCCAGGACTATAGTGCTTAATTTTCATGAATCAATATGCCTATTAATCTCACCTAAAAGAAGGGGATTAGTCATATGATGTCGAATGTGTAATATTTGGAAATGATTATGTTGTTTTTAATGTAAGTATGAATGTTTGTAGGGGGTAAGATGGCTTGAATTTATGCTAGCTTTTTTTGAGAGGAATCTTCATACTTGAGAGCTTGATCATTTATTTCAAGGTTCCAGGTTTACACTAGGGATTTTTTTTCGGCATAATCATTGGAGCGGTGCTTAGTGCAAGAGATTATCTGATCATTATGGACAAACAAGCAACGCTTCACGGCTAAATCAAAGAAGAAAACAGCTGCGAAGAAATCTGTAGTTCAGCGTCAGATTTCTTCTTCAAAAAAGTTAACTGATCAACAAATAATTCAAGCTAATATAGATTTGCTATCTGGACCAGATTTGAGTGGTTTATGGAGCTGTATATAGATCAAGGGAAAGGTATCAAGTAGAATGTGTGGGTGGTTGCAGGAGACCGGGTTGTACTCCCTTATAGTGGACACTGTACCTCTAATTCAACATGGATTGTAGAATTACGTTAAATCGCTTTGTTTTTCACCATCGTAAATGTTTCTATTCCGACTCTCAATTTATTAATGAATGAGTACCTGAGAGCTAATGAGCAAACTTGAGAAAATATCAATTATAGTGGGAGTGACCTCTTATGCAAAATTTAGTGGTAAATATTTTAACTAAAATTGAAGATTATAAAGACTATGTACCTACTGGGAAAACTCTATTCACTGACAGAAATATGACCATAAAACAACTATTATCAGAGCTCATTAATCTCTTTAACCAAGAGGAGGCTGCTATACTTGCAGAGCATTCGAAAGCATATGTAACCGACAATTATGAAAAAAATGTAAGGTATTTTGCTACACAACTGGTTTTATTATTAATTCCAGAACATGAAAGACTTAAAGGATATGAGGATTATAAGAAACTACTAGGCCAACGGCATGTCTCTTATGGTTTCTACAGTCATTTCGATAGTCAACGTTTGATTACAAAGGATGAAGGGAAGCAATTTCAAACCATCTTGGAAGATTCATTTTTTGAGAAAATACTTTACTTAGGATTAGTTGATTTTTATAAAAATTTCTTTGGGAAATTTTCTGATAATGAAGAAGCGATTGAATTATTGTGTAAACATTATCCTGAATTAGTTAATTTAAGACAGAACTTAGATGATATTGTAACAGCGATTTTTCATCATATTACTAACGCAGGAACATTTGGTGACTCCGGCTTTGCTTACAATGGGATTAAACTGATCAGCCAGTATATTGGTAGATTGCCTATAGGAGTTATACATAAATTACTTAAAAAGTATGAAATTTATAGAATAGTTAACGATAAGGTTTACAGAAATCAGGTTTTTACAATAATTAATTATTCTTGCATTAATGATGTTGAAAAGCCTAATTACAAATTTTTCTTTTTAGACAGCCTACTTATAGCTAATTATATGAATAACAGTCTTGTTAAAGCATATGGGCAAAATAACTACATTGGTGGTAATTATGACTTTCTAACCAGTAAACTAAAGAAAAACAGGTTAGGAGTACTTAAATATTCTAGTACCGAGAAGATATATACTTACTGGACTAACAATTTTGGAGCAGAAAGAAAGTTTATAGTGGTTCGCAAAGCTGTTATTCATATCTCTTTTGAAATCAATCAAAACAAGATTATTATACATAATTTAGATAAATCATCCAAACCGTTAAATATAACATTCAAATACGAGGATTGGTTATTGGATCATTATGGTTCACTGAAGTTTGAACAAGAACTAAATGATGTTGTAAAATCTGACGAACCAGAATTAATTGATGAAGATGCCGATAAAGTTACTGAAATACTAGAACCAACTGAATCGATCTCAAAAGAAGCATCTATGGGCAATAATCATCATTTGATTTTCTCTATGCTTTATCTCAATCAATATAGAGGGCTTAGAGAGCAGTTGGTTGATTTTGATCACAAATATACATATAGCAATGATTTAAATGCACTGGTACCCTCAGAAGCACAGACAATCATTCCGCATTTTTACGGAAAAAATATTTACTCACTATCCTGTATAGTTGGCAAGAATGGTGCAGGAAAAAGTAGTACGGTGGATTTTTTAAGAAGCACATTCTTTAAACTCATTCACTTAATCCGTGATTATAATCTTACCTGTATCAATGGCTACGTATGCGAAAGAGACTATGCAAAATATAATATTTTAGATATGGGTTGTGAATTTATAATCGTATTCCATCTAAACAACAAAACATTCTACTTAACTAATATAGAAAATATAGTTGTTTCCCAGATAGTGCCATTTGATCGTAATGCGTATGATAGTAACAATGAACTGAGTAAAGTCATATATTTTTCAAATATGCTCAGTGCTAATCAAGATAGCCTGCTTGTCGATAAAGAAACAACTGAAAGATACGTTTTGACTGTGGAAGAAAAAGAAGCTATACAGATAGCCGAATCCCTTAACAGCTTCAAACAAGTCGATTACTCTGAGGCCGCAAGTTTTATACGTAAACGAAAGGCTACCAAGGTAGCGATTCAAGCTGATGACAACAAGAATGAGAGGGATTTTATCCAGCCTAAGATTAGCCCAGTGTTTAATAAAGACTTATATTATCAATTAACATTTTTAAAGCATTTGACACAGGAAGATATAGGCAAATTTTTTGATATGCCTACGGGTAAAATATTTACTCTCAGAAGTGATTTGTTGAATGAAGTAACTCATATGGTTAAGCAACCAATTGAAGATTTGGAAGTTTTCAAGCCATTTCTCTCAGCACCCGATGCCAATCTAGGGCCCTTCTCGTCAGGGCAGTATGCCAAGTTTTCATTCCATTCTAAGCTCTACTGGTTCTTAACGGGTCATGAAAAGTATGTTAAGGATTTCGAAGATGTGTTAGGGCCAAATGATTTCAGCCTCGACGAAGCACTCTTAGACGGGGAAACAGCGCTTATATTCATTGATGAGGGTGAGCTTTATTATCATCCTGAATGGCAACGAAATTATATTAAAACACTCATTGATAGTATTGATCGCACGGTCACTCAAACAGATTCAAAACTTCAAGTGGTTATTACAACTAATTCACCATTCATTATTTCAGATATTCTCAGCGAAGATATTACCTATCTTTCTAAGGAAAAAGAAGGATTTCAGGATACCTTCGGTCAAAATATTCATAAGCTTCTTACACAAAATTTCTTTATGGACTATACCATAGGTGAATACAGCCGAGAACTGATTGTGAGAATCACAGAATGGCTCTCAAAAAGAGATGAGAGTAAGATTAGAGAAGAACTCAGTCATTATTATAACGAATATATAGAATCTAAAGACTTTTTCAAGAAAATAAATGATTTGATTAATAAAATAGGTGAACCGATTTATAAAAGAAAATTATTAGATATGCTCAGCAAAACAGAGTGGGGCATTCAGGGGACTAAAGCATTGCAGATAGAAGCGTTAGAAAAAGAGATGACCGAAATGAACCGTAGAATTATAGAGTTAAAACGAGAAAGCACGGTGAAGGAATGATTCAAATTAAAACTTATTCAGAAGAATTTGAGCGAGAATACTGGACTACAGCCAAATCAAAAATAGCCTCTTCTATCCAATCAGAAATTATCAAGAGTTGTGAAAAATTTCTACCGCGCAATTTTTTTGAAGGTATCGAAGATGAATTTAAATTCAAGGCATTAATCCTTTCTCCATTTGAGAAACTGAGTGCTGCAGAAATATTTATAACTACTGAGACAACTGGTATCAAGCAGGAGGAGTGCTTTGACATTAATGAAGAGGGGAGCACTTCTATTAAAGGCATCTATAAGACTATTCATGACTCCTACGAATTACTTGCTAATTCAAAATTAAGTTATACAACTATGCGTGTCAGAATTGTTAAGAACACTGGTCTCACAGTGTGTCCTTACTGCAACAGAGACTACATTAACTGTAGAGCACCGCATGTATCAGGTGCCCAACTGGATCATTTTTTCAGCAGATCAGTATCCCCCTTATTTGCGATCTGTCTGTATAACCTCATTCCCGTCTGTGGCAACTGTAACAGAGTTAAAAGTTCCTCTACATCAGTATTTGCTTCCCCTTTTGATAACAGTATTGACTGGGGAAAGGACTTGATTTTTTCATATACTGGAACAAATTTAGATGATATAAAAATCATTTTAGACCCCAAAGGTTATCTGAAGACCAATATTGATACAATGAGGATTGAAGAGGCTTATCAAATACATGGCTCAGAGGTCCTGGATTTAATAGAGAGGGAGCAGATGTATAACAGTTCGCAAAAGAAAGAGTTGATAGATGTATTAGGTCCGGAAAATCTAACTGATGATGATATTAAAAAAATTATTTTTGGCCCTGAGATTACGAAAGAGACCATGCGAACTAAACCACTTGGAAAAATGATGCATGATTTGCACAAAGAATTAAAGATATATAGTAGTGAAGATTAGCAAGCATATGGACAAATCAAAACATTCCCGATTATAAACAGCTCTGCTGGTTTCTCTACAATGATTTGAAAAGGAAGGGTAAGTATATTGAAAATGAATGTTAGCTTCAGCAGTCGATTGATTATGTAACATAACTTTAACTCCGCCATCGAGGTTGAGGATAGCTCCTGAACAGAGTTGACTTCGAAATACCACTGTCAGCGCATATTCCATGCCTCGACGAACTTTACCGTTACCAGAGATTTACGCAACAGGCGGCTTACGCTGGCGGCGGAAGAACTGATGGGGAGAACCGTGTATGGAGAAATACTATTGGACAGATGATAAACAGGATGAAGCGATGTGCAAGGTATGGATTCCTGTGGAAAACGCTATAACGTAAGTTAATATCCCCTTGTGCTCAACTGTAGGGTGGCTTATTTTACTAAATAAAAATTAAAGGCGCGATCATCCTTGTTCAGCTTGCTAACATGCCTACATATACAAATTTCTGAACGCAGAGAGTACAGAACACAAAAAATCGCATCAACCCGCTTGGTTAAAAGGATTTGTGTACGTGTTTTCCGTGGTGTAAAAAAGGAGATGTTAAGGTCATTCCAGGACTTAAAATCCTGCGGTAGGTGACTACCGTACCGGTTCGATCCCGGTCCTCGGCATCTTAAAGAAAAGATCGTATGACGCTTGTTAACCAAGCTGCATGCGATCTTTTCTTATGTTCATTAATATCAATGTCACTTCATTGATGACCACTTCACCATGCAGCTCATAAACATAAACCCTGCATAATACATATCAGAAGGTACATTTATCTGACTTTTATGAAGAGACGGGACAATGGTGTATACTATCCGTAGGCATATATTACCTTTACCTTGCTGAACGATATAGGTTCAACTACACATTTACACGATAACGGAGAGGACAGATGTTGTTCTGTCATCGGAGTGCCCGTGTAAATAAACATATTTGAACTTATGTAGAGTCACAAAACCAATAAAACAATCTTATGGACGGAGGACTCAAGTTTATGTTGAAACAGCTTAAGCCATACAAGGTGTTACAGGAGCGCAGAATCGAAGAATTGAAATCGGATGCGTATCTGTTGGAGCACCAGAAATCTGGGGCCAAAATTGTACTTTTGTCCAATCAGGACGACAACAAAGTATTCAGTATCGGTTTCCGCACACCTCCGGAAGATGATACAGGGGTAGCCCATATCCTCGAACACTCCGTGCTCTGTGGGTCCAAGAAATTTCCGGCCAAGGATTCTTTTGTTGAGTTGCTGAAAGGTTCATTGAATACATTCCTTAACGCCATGACGTATCCGGATAAGACGATCTATCCGATCGCGAGTCGTAATGATCATGACTTCCATAACCTGATGGATATTTACCTAGATGCGGTATTGAATACAAATATTTATGAGAATGAAAAGATATTTTTGCAGGAAGGTTGGAACTACAACCTGGCCTCTGCAGATGATGAGTTAACCTACAACGGAGTTGTATATAACGAGATGAAGGGGGCCTTTTCTTCACCGGAACGAATGGTGCGCAGAGAAGTGCTGAACTCCCTTTTCCCGGATACCACATACTCCTCCGAGTCTGGTGGATTCCCGGAAGCTATTCTGGATCTAACGTATCAGGGGCTGCTGGATTTCCACACGAGATACTACCATCCTTCCAACAGTTACATCTATCTCTACGGGGATATGGATATGGAAGAGAAGCTGCAATGGCTGGATGAAAACTATCTGAGTGCATATGATCGAATCGAGATTGATTCGGCCATTCAACTTCAACCTGCTTTTGCAGAACGGGTAGACACAGTTAAGACTTACTCTGCGGGAAGTACGGAATCGGAAGTGGATAACAGCTTCTTGACCTATAATGCGGTGATCGGCACAAGTCTGGACAAGGAACTGAACATTTCGTTCCAAATTCTGTTATACGCCCTTCTGAACGCTCCGGGAGCGGTATTGAAACAGGCTTTGCTGGATAAAGGAATCGCGAAGGACGTCTACGGTTCGTATGATGACAGCCTGTACCAGCCTGTGTTCACGGTGGGACTGAAGAAGAGCAATCTGGCGAGCAAAGAGGATTTCCTGGGAACGGTCAAAGAAGTACTTGAGCGTGTGGTAAAAGAAGGCTTTGATCCTAAAGCGCTGCTTGCAGGCATTAACTCATATGAGTTCAATCACAGGGAAGCGGACTATGGCAGAATGCCGAAAGGCCTGATCTACGGATTCTCTTCCCTGCAAAGCTGGTTGTATGATGAAGAAGCACCTTTCACTCATTTGGAAGCCAATGACGTATTTGCTGAATTGCGGACAAAAATGAACGAAGGTTACTTCGAGCAACTGATTGAGAAATATATTTTGCAGAACACACATACTTCCTTTGTGGCGCTTACCCCGGATAAGGGGCTGAACTCACGCAAAGAAGAAGCGTTGAAAGAACGTCTGAAAACCATTCAGGCTGGTCTTAGTGAGGAAGAAGTTCAAACGTTGATTCAGAAAACGGAGGCACTCGCCGAGTATCAGAATACACCTTCAACCAAAGAGCAGCAGCAGGTCATTCCGACGTTATCGATTGAAGATATTGAACCGAAGGCCTCTACGTTGCATCAAACGGTGAACCAGGTCGACGGCACAACTATTCTCCATCATAACCTCTACACCAACGGAATTGGTTATCTGAGACTGCTGTTTGATATCAAAGAAGTGCCACGTCATCTCCTGCCGTATGCAGGGTTGCTCAAGAATGTACTGGGTTACGTGGATACTCAAAACTACTCGTTCAATGAACTGTCCAATGAAATTCATATTCATTCAGGCGGTATTCATAGCGGGATAGGATCTTATGCCAACGCGCATAAACACAATGAATTCAAGGCTACCTATGAGTTCAACGCAAAAGTGTTATATGACAAGCTTGGATTTGCCTTTGATATGATCAAAGAAATCGTGTTCACATCCCGATTCGACAATTCGAAGCGATTGTATGAGATCATCTCTCAGATGAAAGGTAATCTGCAACGTAATCTGATCAACAGCGGACACTCTGCGGGAATTGGCCGGTCTTCGTCCAAACATTCAGCAGTTGCGGATTTCAGGGAAGCTGTGAGTGGTATCGCGTTTTACCAGTGGTTAGAGGATCTTCAGGCGAATTTTGAGGCTAGAAAAGAAGAGTTATCTTCCAGTCTGCAAGAGTTGACGGGGTATATTTTCAGACCGGAGAACTTGCTTGTTAGTTACACTGCGGATGAGCAGGGATATGAAGGACTGGAGCAACAGGTATCCGATCTGAAAGCGAAGCTGTTCACACATGATGTTGCCAAGGAAGAGTTTACGTTCACACCGGCTACTCATAAGGAAGGATTCCGTTCCCCGTCAGAGGTGCAGTACGTGGTGCAAACGGGCAATTATATCGACAAAGGATATCAATACACCGGTTCACTACGGGTCTTGCAGGGAATCCTGTCTCTGGATTACTTGTGGACCAATATCCGAGCCAAAGGTGGAGCTTATGGCTGTATGTCAGGCTTCAGACGGAACGGAGACAGCTACGTTGCATCGTATCGTGACCCTAATCTCGATAAAACGTACAAAGTATATGAAGAAATACCGCAATATTTGACCGATTTCCGGGCAGACGAGCGGGAGATGACGCGTTATATCATTGGTGCGATTCAGGATCTCGATACGCCGAGAACGCCTTATGGAGAAGGAGCTTTCTCCCTGGAGTGTTATCTGTCGAATGTGACTGAAGCGGATCTGCAACAGGAACGTGACGAAGTGTTAAGCACAAAGGAAAGCGACATTATCGGTTTTGCTGAGCTTTTATCGGCTATACTTGAACAGCAACAGCGCTGCGTGATCGGTAATGAGAACAAGATTGAGGAACAGAAGCAAATGTTTGACGAGACGCTGGATTTAATTAAAAACTAAGCGATAGTCTCGCTTCCCCGAACGGATAGGCGTCAAAGCGAAAGGCACTTTTATGAGCTGGCTTCAACAGCTTATAGAAGTGCCTTTTCTAATGGGGAGGATCTATCTCCATCCCATATGATATGAGAATGTGTGACGCGCTGCGTTGTTCAAGTGACAGCGAGCATGTTGTATATTTTCAAGGTCCGCAGATCTTCCTTTGAGATTTTTAATTCATTATATAACTCCTGATTCTCGGGCAGCGGGGTTCTGGAGAATAACATTTTGAGCGCAATCGGCATGAAAGGTCTGAAGGAGACACCCGCCATCAGTCCCCACTTTTTCTCCGATTCCTGAAAAGACGCCAAAATATTAATATATAGGTTCTCCAGCGGCGTGGCCTGATTTTTCAAAATCAGGGTGGTGAGTGTGTCATAATGCTCGGTGTGGCCCCAATACATATTCTCGCACTCTTGATAGTTCTCAAAATCCTTCACATTCATATACATCACGGTGCGATAACGGTTGGCATCCGATTGAGCCATCATGTCAATGACACAACGAATGAGACTGTTGTTACGCCCATCATAGAAATAGGAATAGAAACGAGTGGAGTTCTTGAAAAAGCTGGACGGGACCGCATTCATCAGGGGAGAAGCATGTCTTGGCTCTTGGTACAAGAGTTGCTCCACCTGGATGTTGAGTGCGTTCGCAATATGATGTAACGTCACCAGATCAAGTGTAATATCTCCGCTCTCATATTTGGACAGCGTGCCCTTGCTCTTGAAGATCTGATCCGCAAGCTGTTGAATGGTCATTCCCCGCCACTTCCGAAAGTTTCGTATTTTCTTGCCAACTTCCTGATTGATATTGTTCATAAACGGTTCTCCTTATGCAATGTTTCTTGAGAGTACGTGAAAATGATGAAAGTCATCATAAAAATGATGTTATATGAGAAATATATCACTTTTTCGTCGAAATACCTATTTTGGAGAAACAATAAACTTCATTTGTTTCGTCAGGATAGATTGTATTGCATTTGATGCAATTCCTGCGTCATGGAATAATGGATGTAATACGACATGAAACGACAATGAAATGTTGAGCAGATAGAGGAGCAGAAGCTATGAAATATAACTTTGATGAGATTATAGACCGCACAGGTACAAATGCCATGAATACGGATGGTTTCCGTCAATATATTTTTAATGCCACAGAGGACATGACTTTTCCATTCAAAGATGAAGAATTTATTCGCATGTGGATTGCAGATATGGAATTTGCCACACCTCCCGAGATTCTGGATGCAGTTAAGGATCGTCTGGACCGTAGAATTATGGGTTACTCCCAAGTATTCGATCCCGCATACTACGAAGCAGTCTCCAATTGGATGAAAAGATACTATGACTGGTCCTTCGCGAAGGAGCATTTGGAGACCTCAAACGGGATCATTCCCGCTTTATATGAATTGGTGGAATATCTCTGTCAATCGGATGAGAAAGTACTGATTGTGACCCCGTCTTATGGTTTCTTCAAGTCAGCTGCGGAGCATAACAATCTTGAACTGGTGTGTTCGGATATGCTCAATGAGCAGGGGCATTACTCGATTGATTTTGAGAATTTTGAAGCCAAGGCGAAGGATGAGAAGGTAAGGGTATGTATTTTCTGTAACCCCCATAATCCGTCTGGACGTGTCTGGACAACCGAAGAGTTACAGCGTGTGGGTGAGATCTGCCTGAGGAACAACGTATGGGTCATTTCGGATGAAATTCACTGTGATCTGCTGCGGACAGGCAAAAGACATACGCCACTTGCAAAGCTGTTCCCGGATACGGATCGAATCATTACATGTATGTCTCCGAGCAAAACATTCAACATGGCTGGTCTGATGTTCTCCAATGTCATCATTCCGAATAATGAACTTCGAGACATCTGGCAGGCACGCCATTATGGTTTCAAAAACCCACTGAGCATCGCTGCCACTCAAGCGGCTTACGAAACGGGTGATGAATGGCTGAAACAATTAAAAGGTTATTTAGACGCCAATTTCGCCTGCGTTGAACAGTATGTGAAGCAGCATCTGCCACGGGCTGTTTTTCACATCCCGGAAGCCACGTATCTGGCCTGGATTGATATCTCGGCATATGCTCCCCATAATGTAAGCTTACCTTTATTCTTCGCTGAGCAAGCGGGTGTATTGCTTGAAGATGGTCATATGTTTGTAGCCAATGGTGAGGGTTGTATTCGGTTGAATCTGGCTTGTCCCCGTTCTGTCCTTCAGGAAGGGTTACGAAGAATCAGCAGTGTGCTTGTGAATGTAGTCGAAGAAGTGCCCGTTCAAGTATAAAGTCATCAAGTCATCACGCAACAGCGAGGTGACTTTTTTGTATGAGTATACTGAAGGCAGCAAGAATACGATTTATTTCGAGGTGAACGTATACCCTGATGTGCAATTCTGGTCTGCTGTCCCCGGTTATGTTAAAATGGTGGATAGTCTATGAGTTGCATGACATGCGGCTCTCAGAAGGAAGAGCCCAGTAGTTGGGCTGAACGAAACTGCATTCATCAGGGGAAAGGAGCCTATACATATGTTTGGAAACGATTGGGACAAGGTGCTTCAGGAAGAGACGGAAGCCGAATATTTTAACAAGATTCGTTACACTCTCGCCGCCGAGTACAAAACGCAGACGGTCTTTCCGCCCAAAGAAGACCTGTTCTCGGCACTGAAGCTGACGCCGTATCATCAGGTTAAGGCCGTTATTATTGGTCAGGACCCTTATCACGGAGCAGGACAGGCTCATGGATTAAGCTTTTCGGTTAGACCGGGAGTGCGTGTACCGCCTTCTCTGAAAAATATATATAAGGAACTTCATGCCGATCTGGACCTGCCGATTCCGAATCATGGATCTCTGGTTCATTGGGCACAACAGGGAGTCCTGTTATTAAATGCCGTTCTGACGGTTCGTGAAGGTCAGCCGAACTCCCATCAGGCACTGGGGTGGCAGACGTTTACGGATGCGGTCATTCGCGCGTTGAATGAGCGTTCAGAGCCAATGGTATTTATGCTATGGGGCAGTCATGCCCAGAAGAAAGGTGCTTTTATTAACAGGGACAAGCACCTGGTACTGGAGTCTACACATCCCAGTCCGCTGGCTGCGCATCGTGGATTCCTCGGCAGTCGTCCCTTTTCCAAAGCCAATGATTTCTTGACCTCCAAAGGTATTGAACCGATCGACTGGAAGATACCTGAAAACTAGACAGATGGAGGTGAGAACATTGCGACATTGGATAGGACGAAAAGTAGCGGTATATCGTGCAACAGGCATACGGGAGCCATTGAAGGGAACGCTGGTCGAGTGGGATGAAGAAGCGGAATGTGTACGGATCGGACCGAAACGGATTAAGGTATCGTTTGACAATATCGCAATGATCAGACCTCTTCCCGAAGAGAGTCTTCCCTTAAAGAAAGCACGTTCTGAAGTGCACAAGGTTGGATATGTGATGAAAAAGGCGATTCAGTTCGAAAATGCGATCTATTTCAAGTCACAGGTTATGATCTGGCGCCGGGCCAAAATTGTAGCGTTATCCACGACGATTCTGCGTCATGACGAGGATCAGGTTGAACTTGCAGATGGTCGGGTTCTTCGTAAAGACAAGCATATGTTTGTTGTACGTTCACGCCGTGGGATACGTTAATTATACGAAGATTTAATATTCATTTCATGCAAAGATCATACGGATTTAATGTTTGGTCGGTATATTAGGTAATAACAACCCCTTCTAAATTGATGTGTATTGAAATGGGAGCCCGGCCGGCTGCAAACGGTCGGGTTTTTTTTGTCCATTGATTCTGTTAACCTGTTGTACGTTGTACATACCCATTACATTCATGTTGTATACTATTAAAATAGATCATGAGAAGGAGTGAAACCCAATGAAACGTATAGCTGTTTTTGCAGGCTCCAATCCGGGAAATCACCCCGATTATACAGAGAAGGCTGTTCAACTGGGCAAACAGATTGCTGATAGTGGTTATGCACTGGTCTATGGTGGTTCTTGCATGGGCTTGATGGGTGCAGTAGCCGATGCTGCTCTTGAGCAAGGAGGAGAAGTAATCGGGGTTATGCCTACCGGATTGTTCCGGGGCGAGGTTGTTCATGGAGGGCTCACACAACTGATTGAAGTGGGAACCATGCATGAACGGAAGGCTACGATGGCTGAATTATCCGATGGATTCATTGCACTTCCCGGAGGTATGGGTACATTTGAAGAACTATTCGAGGTACTGTGTTGGGCACAGATCGGTATTCATCGTAAGCCTGTTGGCTTATTAAATGTCAATGGATATTATGGACCGCTGATGAAGATGGTAGAACATAGCGTACAGGAAGGGTTCTCCAACAATTCGCATCTCAGTCTGTGGAGTCTGGAATCTGATCCGGCTGAACTGATCAAACAAATGTCATCCTATATTCCTGCAGAGCTGACTCAGAAGTGGTCACAACTCAACGGGAAATGAGTGTATAAGAAGACGGGCCTGTATCCAATCGTTCCTCGGGAGAATTTTCGATCTGCCCAAGCAAGTTGCGCTATTGGACATAGTCTATAGTGTACTTCGATGAAGAGGGGAGTGTCACTGATGAGCGAACTCAAAGGTACAGGTTACGGATATTGCGGAGGCTTCGGTGGTGGAGCATGGACATCAACAGGTGCAATTCTGGTATTGTTCATTCTGTTGGTTATTATCTCCCGCACATTCATTCTGTAATTCGGTCAGTATCCCGGGACGGGGATTAAGCTGCAGAGGCAGCGCCCGAATAAAAAATGACCTTTCCAAAGAGACGCCGGTATATGCTGGCGTTTCAGGGGAACGGTTTTTTGTCGTTTTCAGCATACGTTGAGTATTTGAAAAAGCAAAAACCTGCCCCTGAATAAGGTCAGAAGCAGGAGAGAGCCTCCTGAGCCATTAGCTGCGCAACAAGCAGCTTTACACCACAACAGCAGTTTGATCCGGATTACTTAACGATTTCCAGGCGATATATAGCCCGATGGCGGCTGCAATTAAGGAGAGTATTGCTGCAACAATAGCCAGCTGATCCAGTGTGTTGGGTGAACTGGAGTTAAGAGAACGCTGATTAGCCGTCTTGCCGGATTTGTTTTTGATATGGACAGATGCTCTAGAATGCCTGGAAGCCGACTGTAACTGGGATGTGTGAGGACGCGTAGGTATCGATTTTTTCTTTGAGGGATTCAATAGTCAACCTCCTTATAACGGAGTTCAGTGCTTCCATCGTTCATACTATGTTATGTCGATTTTCAGATTGAGTTCGCAAAAATGAGTGAATCCCCAGCCCGTTGATGTTCAACCCGGTCGCTAGTATTAGCGAAGCAGGTAACCCATTATACGCTCTGTTAATACAGGTCTAACAAACCGTGTTTATAGTAAGAATCATATAACGAAGCTTGAACACAGGAGGCGCTGGAATGAGGAACATGGAGATTATTGCCCACCGCGGTGCATCTGCCGTATGCCCGGAGAATACGATGAGCGCTTTTGAACGAAGTCTGGAGCTTGGAGCGACAGGGATCGAAACCGATGTGCAGATGACGAGTGATGGCAGACTGGTACTGATTCATGATGAGACGTTAAGTCGAACTGGTGGCACAGAAGGCTGGGTTAAAGATACGACTTACGATCAATTGCGCACAAGGGATGCCGGCTCCTGGTTCCATGCTGATTTTACCGGGGAACGTATTCCTTCTCTGGAGGAGTTATTCAAGCTGGTACAGGGGAAAGGAACCCTGCTTAATCTGGAATTGAAAAATGGTATTGTGAGTTATAAGGGGATGGAAGAGAAGGTTATACAAGCGATCCGGGACTGGAATCTGGAGCAACAGGTCGTGCTGTCCAGCTTCAATCATGCTTCCCTCGTGAGATGTAAACGTCTTGCCCCGGAGATTCGTACAGCACTTCTATATATGGAAAAGTTGTATCGTCCCTATGATTATGCCGCCAAACTCGAAGCTTCCGGCCTTCATCCCTACAAGCTGGCGGTCACACAAGAAGATGTTGCTGCTGCACTGGCACATGGCGTTGTTACCTACCCATTTACGGTGAATGATCCTGCCGAGATGCAGGCCTTGATTGACATGGGTGTGCAAGGGATCATTACTGATGTTCCGGATGTCCTGGCATCCTTACTTACGGTACATGTCCGTTAAACGAGTCTATATTTTACATGTTCTACATATGCAATGAATAAGGCTGTGTTTGAGCTTTTTGGCTCTTACGCAGCCTTTTTGCGTGTAAAATTGTGTGCAAATCTTCATATATGCAATAAACATGTCCTATTTGTCCATTGCCAGAGCCCGTGGATTCACTTACAATGGTCTATGGGAATGAGAATCAATATCAATATCATTAAAGTTCGGTATTTATAGAGAGGTGATTGTTATGTACATAGGATTGAGCAGCTCCACTCATAACGAGGGTGGGCGCGTATGAGTTCACAAGCTTCACCAGAAAAACATAATCCGGATTCACCCACAGCGAAGATACACACTCGTCCGTGGGCGGCCACACTTATTCTTACAGGGGGAGTTTTGCTACTCGCTCTGGGTATGGCGTTGTCCATTTCTTTTGGCGCTGCTGATATTAAGCTTAGTGTAGTCTGGAAGGCTATCTTTGATTTCAATCCTGAGCTGACTCCACATCAGATCATATGGGAGATTCGGTTGCCACGTATTCTTGGAGGAGCAATGGTTGGTGCATGTTTCGCTGTAGCTGGTGCGATCATGCAGGGCATGACTCGTAACCCGCTGGCCGATTCAGGTCTGCTTGGGTTGAATGCGGGAGCTGGATTTGCACTTGCAGTTTGTTTTGCCTTCTTCCCTGGCTTGCCATTTATGTATATCATCATGTATTCCTTCCTTGGAGCAGGGCTTGGTGTCCTGTTGGTGTATGGTTTTGGTGCAGCTTCCAAATCGGGTCTTACACCGCTACGCCTTGTACTTGCAGGTGCGGCTGTATCAGCGATGTTGTCGGCACTTAGTGAAGGGATTGCATTGTATTTCAGAATTGGACAAGATCTGGCTTTCTGGACAGCCGGTGGTGTAGCCGGAACGAAGTGGTCTCAACTTGAGGTCATGTTCCCATGGGTACTCGCAGCACTGATCGCAGGTCTTCTCATCTCCCGTTCCATTACTCTGCTTAGTCTCGGAGAAGATATTGCGGTGGGCTTGGGGCAACGTACTGGGTTGATCAAGCTCATAGGCCTGATTGTTGTATTGATTCTCGCGGGTACGGCTGTGTCCGTTGTGGGTGCGGTCGGTTTTGTTGGACTCATTATTCCCCATCTTACGCGGAAGCTGGTTGGGGTCGATTATCGCTGGATTATTCCATGTTCCGCTGTGATGGGCAGTCTGTTGCTCGTATTTGCGGATCTGGCTGCACGTATGATTAACCCGCCGTACGAGACGCCAATTGGCGCATTGGTTGCCCTCATCGGGGTACCATTCTTCCTGTATCTGGCGCGTAAAGAAAGGAGGACTCTGTAACGATGGAATCCTCAACAATAGTTGGAGCAGAGCGCAAGAAGAGAACCAAGAGTACGATTGTCCTCATTGTGCTTGCCCTATTAATTATTACGGCTTTTGTGGTGAGCATGAACACAGGTTTTACCAAGCTTTCGCCGCTTGAGGTGATGCGAACCCTGTTTGGTGGAGGCACGGCGAAACAGGAATTGATCCTGTTTGAATTCCGTCTGCCACGTATTGTGATTTCGGTGCTGGTCGGGGCCGGACTTGCGTTATCTGGTTGTATTTTGCAGGGAGTATCTCGGAATGCGTTGGCAGATCCGGGGATCCTCGGGATTAACGCAGGTGCTGGTCTGGTCGTCATGTTATTTGTTTCCTTTTTCCCGACAACGACAGCAGCGCCGGTATTTCTTTTGCCAATTCTGGCCCTGATCGGTTCTGGTTTTGCTGCATTTCTGATCTACATTCTCTCTTACAAAAAAGGAGAGGGCATTCTGCCTACGCGTATGCTGCTTACAGGGATCGGGGTAGCGGCGGGAATCAGTTCTGCCATGATCGTGCTTACGTTACGGCTTAGTCCGGAAAAGTATCAATTTGTAGCTACCTGGATGGCAGGCAGCATCTGGGGCTCAAACTGGAAATTTGTAACGGCATTGCTACCGTTTCTTATTATTCTTGTCCCGCTTGTTCTGTATAAGGCACGTGTACTGAACGTGTTGAATCTGGGTGACCAGACTGCAAGTGGACTCGGGACTCCGGTTGAGCGTGAGCGACTGATTTTGCTTGCGGCTGCTGTAGGACTTGCCGGCTCATGCGTATCTGTGAGTGGGGGGATCGGTTTTGTAGGTCTGATCGGACCGCATTTGGCACGTCGTCTGGTGGGTCCCAAACATCAATTCCTGTTACCCGCATCTGCACTGATCGGTTCATTGCTTGTACTGGTTGCAGATACGCTGGGTCGTGTCATCCTGCAGCCTTCGGAGATTCCTGCGGGGATCCTGGTTGCCATTATTGGTGCGCCATACTTCCTGTACCTCTTAAGAAAGACGAAATAGAACGTAATCATTATTGTGTGATTGCATAAGGAGGACTTCAGTCCATGCTTCGCCGTTTCTTTGCCTATTACAGGCCTTACAAAAAGCTCTTTATTCTTGACTTCAGCTGTGCGATTCTGGTCGCTCTGCTGGAGCTGGCTTTTCCACTGGCGGTCAACCGGGTAGTCGATGATCTGCTGCCAGGCGGTCGCTGGGACTGGATTCTATGGGCATGTCTGGCATTGCTGGGCATCTACTTATTGAATTCATTTTTGAACTTCGTGGTTACCTATTGGGGACACAAGCTGGGTATTAACATTGAGACGGATATGCGTAAAAGTCTGTTTAATCATGTGCAGAAGTTATCGTTCCGTTTCTTCGATAATACAAAAACAGGACACCTCGTGTCCCGCATGACTAATGACCTGATGGATATCGGTGAGATTGCCCATCATGGTCCAGAGGATGTATTTATCGCGGTCATGACGCTAATTGGTGCATTCAGCATCATGATGAGCATTAACGGGAATCTGGCGGTGTTAACCTTTATCATCGTACCGCTGATTATTTATCTGTCACTCTACTTTGGTAGCAAAATGTCCAAGGCATTCAGCCGAATGTTCGGTGATATTGCGGACTTCAATGCTCGTGTAGAGAACAATATTACAGGTATCCGTGTTGTTCAGGCTTTTGCTAATGAAGAGCATGAAAAAGCACAATTCGCTGTGAACAACGGTCGTTTCCGTCAGACCAAACTGATCGCATACAAAATCATGGCCTGGAACTCTTCTGTCAGTTATATGCTGATGAAGCTGGTATCCCTCTTTGTCTTGGTATGCGGAACATGGTTTGTCATTCAAGGCAGTATGACCTACGGTCAGTTCATTGCATTTATTATGTTATCCAATGTGTTCTTGACACCGATCCAGAAGATCAACTCGGTTATTGAGACGTATCCCAAAGGGATTGCAGGCTTCAAACGTTATACGGAGTTGCTTGATATGGAACCGGATGTGGAAGATCGTCCAGGAGCCGTTACGGTATCCCATTTGCGTGGGGATATCCGTTATGAGCAAGTGACCTTTGGTTATTCCGATCAGGAACCTGTTCTCAAAGGTATCGATCTAAACGTACGTGCAGGTGAAACTGTAGCGCTTGTCGGTCCATCGGGGGCAGGTAAAACAACGCTATGCAGTCTGCTGCCGCGGTTCTATGATGTGCTGGAAGGTCGCATCACGATCGATGGGCAGGAGATACAGGATATGACACTAGACTCGTTGCGTAGTCATATCGGAATTGTACAACAGGACGTGTTCCTCTTCGATGGAAGCATTCGGGAGAACATTGCCTATGGCAAGCTGGATGCATCCGAAGAAGAAATCTGGATGGCCGCCAGACGTGCCCAGATGGAACCTTTGATTCAATCCATGCCGGAAGGATTGGATACGTTAATTGGTGAACGTGGTGTGAAGCTGTCCGGTGGACAGAAACAGCGTTTGTCTATTGCCCGTATGTTCCTGAAAAACCCACCAATTCTGATCCTGGACGAAGCCACATCCGCGCTGGATACAGAAACGGAAGCGGCGATTCAGCAATCCCTTGCTGAGCTGTCCGAGGGTCGGACCACACTGGTTATTGCTCACCGATTGGCTACGATCAAAAATGCAGACCGCATTATTGTCGTTGCTGAACAAGGTATTACGGAGCAGGGACGTCATGAAGAATTACTCGCAGCTGGTGGGGTGTATAGCCGCCTTCACTATGCGCAGTTTGGCGCGTAACCTATTCAATGTGGATGTAACAATGTAAATATGAGAAGTAACGCCATCGTTGTTGACTTGGAAGGAGTCAGGACGGTGGCGTTTTTTCTTTTTCATAATTATTGTGTGAGTCTGAGGTGCAACGTTGTTATCTGTCTGTGATCATGGATATGGAAACGGGTAATATAGTAAAGAGAACGCTTAACGTCTAAGATATGTTCATCATCTTGCAAGATATAGGAGGTACACGATATGCAGTTGAACGATATGTTGAAAATTCTTATAACCTGTCTATTATTTATTCTGATTTGGTGGCTACTGACTCAAGGGATTCGCAAACTTTCCAGTACTCGTGCGGGGTCCGGTTTCCAACGCTGGGGTGGATGGTCCATTGGACTTTTCATTATTGGTGCTGTGCCACTCGGTTTTTCGCTATACACAGAGATCTTTGATGAGCGCCTGGATGCTAACATCGGGTTGGGGCTTGCCATGCTGTTTGTTTGGGCTTATTGTGTGATCTTGTTGTGTGCGGCGTTGGTGATCTGGGGCAGGTACGTGTACAAAAGGGATAGGAAGAAGTGAATATTTGGGTTGATCGTGCTGAGCCCGTCAGGAAGTTAAGGGTGAGCTGACAGCTGTATTTGTAACAATAAACTGATATGGAACGTTAAATTTAGAAAGAGGTGTTATTAAAGGGGGATTTACATATGTCCAACCTTCGTCGAGTCCTCATATTGCTCTCAATCCTAATCGTATGCCTTACGGGATGTTCAGGACATATCGAGTGCAACTCTGTGCAGACTCAAGCGAATGCACCAAGTGAAGATGGATTCACTGGTTATGTGGTTGAACGCAAAGACAATTCCATTCTTGTGGTTGATCCCGCATATGAGGATTTCAGTGCAAACGGAGGAGGAAATCGGTATTATCCGGCAAAATGGTTCTCCAATGCGCCTGATCCGCAGATCGGCTCCTATGTTGAAATCTGGACGGATGGAGGCCCGGAAAATCAACCCTATCCTGGGCAGGCCAGAGCAGAAAAGATAGCCGTATCTTGTCCAGTGGCACCGGATGGTGCGCACATGACGGATGCGGATGCGATTCGTAGCGGACTTCTTTCACCTGATGCAGAGAACATCCGTGTTCCAGTCATTGAGGACAAGCGGTTTGATGCAGATTCAGGGACATGGACCCTTCTTATGCGAGATGCGATGACAGCGAATGAAGGGCAAGTAGTTCATGTGACCGTGAAGGATGAGGAGAAAGTTAAGACACAAGGCGGAGAATAAGGGGTTCATAGCTTTATGATGGTGGAGAAGCGCGTGTTGCACAAGATATGATTCAAATTGAAAGAAGTGACACGGATTGATTCATTGTAAGCTATCATGATTTTTGAACCGCCTGTAAGTTCACTTACTGTCCATCATGTATTATGATTCTATAAAAAGGGAAAGGACTCCTCTGCCCATGGAACTATCAAGGTCTCAGCAATTAGCTCAAGAGCATGTAACCCATTATGCAAGAAGCCGCAAAAATGAAGCGGAGCAAACCATTAGGGAAATCCTTCGTATGTCCAACATCGAGCTGAAGACATTTGAAAAAGCTATCAATAAACTAAAATCTCATGCAAGTATTGCGCTACACTTTCACCCAGATCGATTAGATCCGACCATGAAAAGCGTTGCTGAAGCACTACTTGAGCAGGGAGTTTATAAAAGTCAGTTTGAGACTTTCTTATCAAATGGAAGTGTCTCCGCATTTTCAGGCGGTGAACGTGACGTTTGGGAGAATAAAATGTTTGGCGGAGCGTACCAAATAAATGGCTCAACCAATAGCGAACGGCCCAAGTATGGGGCACTCAATGTTATGTTACATCCCGATGGACCTGCTCCGCGTTTTGGATCATGTTACTTCCTTTTATCCACTGAGGTCTCTCAACGTAGCACGTATACATATTTGGATTCTCACCAAGACCCCGAGGAAAAGGGAACGTATGAGGAATTTGACCTCGTTTTGGCTGCTCTTATGAGGGATGTATTTTATAGTGATTTTGCCATTGGTGAAAGAAATCTAACGGTTCAAAAGTTAATCGATCATATGCTCGTCAATCTTGAGAAACCATTCCAAAATCCATCCAACCAAGAGCCAAACCGAAATCTGGACCATTATATCGAAGCTCAGGTTCATGGTGATATTTCCCTTGAAAAAGATGTAAAGATGCTTGTTGCCGACCCATCATTTAAAGGCACCCATACAGGAAGAATCTTAGAGCAGATATGTTTAAAGTATTCCATTGATCTCCACTGGCACATGGGCTTTACACTATTGGTTGATGAAGTTCCTATGGATTTTCGAGGTCCTTCGATGCCTTCACTAGCCAAGAGAATTGCAAAAAGTGATTTGATTGATGCAAATACCATTGGTTCTGCAGCTATGGACTTGAAACGAAACCCAAGCCATTGGAGCGATAGAGAAACCTACAAAGAAGTTCTACAAGAGTTAAAATTACTCTGGCATGTCTTAGTGAGATATGGAAAGCCAATGGAAGAGTGAAATAGTACTCTAACGACCTTAAGCGCCTAGCCGTTCAAGGTTGTTTTTTTATCATTCAAACGGATTACTGACTATAAATTTATCTATGAATCTGCTGTCACAAAAACGAACGTATGTTTTATAATTAAATTGACTTTTTGTCCTGACAATAATATATTATTGTCAGGACAAAAAAAGAGGTGAAGCAATGTCCGTCAAAAAGATGGGGCGGCCTAAATCTGACAAACCCAAAAGCAGAACGATTGAAATACGTGTCGATGAGGAAATTATGAACAAGCTCGATATTTCGGCTGAGAAGCTGAATACGAATCGATCAGACATCGTTCGCAAAGGGATTGAGAAGATTTACGGCGAACTCCAAAAATAAAAAAGGAAGCAGCTTGAGTCCGACGAAGAACACCGCTGCTTCCTATGCCGCAATCACTTAAATGAGCGACTGCATAAATATCCTACCATGTGCAGAACGTTCATTCAAGTGAGGTGCGAATTGATATACAGGAGGATGCACATGAATTCGATATTAGAAGCATTATATAATGGACGACTTCGACCGGATGAGATGATGATGCCGACACATCCTGAATACCAAGCGTTAGGGCGGCAGATTGCAGCTCTGACAGAGCAATGGAAGAATCGATTGAGCGATGAAGAAGATGAAGAATTCCGTGAGCTTGAACAGTTATTTGACTTGTGTGGCAGATGTGAGGGCATGCATACGGAAGCAGCGTTTGCACAAGGTTTTCGTCTGGGTGCCAACATGCTAATTGAAGTCATGAGTCAGCGTGAGGAATCGGTATTGGAGTTTAACTAAGTTTAACGATCTGAGTGGAGATCCGGTTTACTTTTACAGCTAAATTATCAGGAAGTGACGTGCATACAATATACTTATCTTGCACCATAAAATGGTATCATAAATTTAGTAGAACAAAGCCCTCCAATCCTCTCTGCATTCAGCAGCAGGGTTCGAGGGCTTCACTTAAACATAGAGTTAAAAAATCTATATATAGGGAAAGAACCTGTTAAACAAATTGTTCTTTAATCCGCAATATTCCCTGCCATCTTCAGACGGCGTGCAATTTCCTTAAAGTCTTCTTGCGATATGCCCGGTGCAAATTCTTCCTCGACCGCAGGAGCTTCTGGAATCGGGAATCCTTCAGGTATCCCTTGGATGACTTCAAGAGGTTGTCCATCTTCGGGGTGAGTTCCTTTCCAGATCTGTCCAATCGTGTTGAAATCTTTATCACTATAGGTGTACAGTTTGGTGTGTACCCCTTTTTCTTCATATTTGCGAGCCTCGTTGAAGGCTTTGTTGTTCAGTGAAGGGATAGGAACCAGCTTGGTCACATTTACGCCAGTTGCAATCTCAAGTGCTTTCGCATATGCGACAACATGCACGCCGCCACGTACCAGCAGGAAACCAACCACTTCCCGGGCTGCCGGGTGATCCGTCATCTCATATACTTTCATCTTATGGGTACGAGCGCCACATTCTAGGAAGAAGTTATGCAGCAGATCCTCGACTAGGTTGCCACTGTTAAAGACGTTTGCTCCCGTCCATGGATTACCCATAGAGTCAAAAGGCATTGCGCCTTGTGCACCTGCCAGGTAGTGATACGACAGACGAGCATCTTTTACGGAACCTAGTGGTGTATCGTCGGGTTCTTTGTACTCGGTTGAACCTCTGAGGCACTTGTTAATACCATGAGACACGAGCTCAACATGACCCAATTCTTCGGCCGTAATACTCATGACGAGGTCATAGAAGGGCTTCAGCTTTTCTTTGGATCGAAAATTAAACGATTGATAGAGGTAGTTGTTCAACGTTGACATTTCTCCGAATTTGCCGCCGAGTAATTCTTGTATGGCTGCCGCAGCATTCGGATCTGGCTTCTCGACATTGGGAATCTCAATCAGGATTTCATCCAGGCGTTTGAACATTCGGGTGTAACCTCCTCAAATTGGTATTACAGATCGTGTAGGGTTTCAGATCGTGAAGTCACTCTGTCATGGCCTATTACACGTCTATTGGGTTTTTTAAACAAAAAAACAACCAAATGGGACTTAAGCATCGCATAACGCAAGCCGCATATTTTCTACCACTTGTTATTTCCTACTATGGTAAAATTTTTGTATAATAAAACATTCAAACAAGTCTTCGTACAAGAGAAGAGAGCCATTAATCTATAAAGGAGTAAGAGATGAACAAGCGTTGGATACAAATAGTTGGGATTGTGATGTTTCTAATGATTCAGATGTACATAAGCAGCCAGCCTGCCACAGCATATGACGTTACGAACGAGGTTCAGGTGGATGAACAAACGAGGCAAAGGCTTGAAAAGAAATACGGGTTGGATCGTCCTCAGGAGCCGAAGACACAACAACACTTTTTCTCGGGTGACTGGGGAATGAGTTTCCGGACAGAGCCTCCTGATTCGTTTGACCGACTTGTTCATGTGGTTCCTTTTTCCCTGCGGCCACTGGCCTGGATCTTTCGTTTATTCGTGTAAAATGAAACCCGGACGGGCAATATAACAGAAACATATTGTCCCAAGGAGTGAGTGAAATGAGAATGCTCATCGTTACCGTCATGTCGGTAGTCCTGAGTTTGGCTGGAATTACATCAGGATCAGGGACCGCTATCCCTGATTATGCGAAGTGGGGAATTATTGCGGTCAAAGAAACACAGACCAAGTATAATGTGGATATTTTGGACTATAAGCATATCGGTCGCACCTCTCTAACAGCGGATCAATCACGGGAACAGTTCAAGTTATGGGTTCGTGCGAAAGACGGCAAGCAATTCGCAGTTTATGTGAATGTTGATTTTAATCCATCTACACAACAGTTAAAGAAAGTACAATTTTCAGAATCGGATCGACACTGATCCGTTATGAACCAGACTGCCTTAATGATTAAGGTGAAAGTCTGGTTTTTTTATTTTACAAAAACCCTTTTTTTACTATTGAATAAAGAACTTGTGTTCGCATATAATATAAAATACAAACAAACGTTCTTATCGGAGGGATGATTATGCTAGGGAAATATATTGGCCAGATGGTGGAGCTTGTCTACATGGATCGTGCAGGGCAGATTACGCAGCGACAGATTCGAATTAACAGTGTACGTGGCGGGATGATTAGAGCATCAGCGGGAAAAGAAGGCTCACCCCGAACATTTCTGGAGCAAGGTATTCTGGCATGGCGTCCTGTTACCGATCTGAATGGGGAGGTAAAGTATGCTGAACGACTTTGAACGCAAGATTTTGCGTATTATGGTGAACTATGCAGGGCAACGGCGCAGGTTGCCGCGAATAGATGAACTGGAGAACAAGACCGGACGAAGCAAAGCATTCATTCATGAGTCATTGCTGGAGCTTGAACGCACCGGGCATATCGCCTGGGAGAACCGGTCTACTCTGGAAGGGATACAGATATTGCAGGCTTGGGAACAGGTACAACAGCCGATTCGCAAAAGCCAGCCTTCCGGGGACTCCGTAAAATATTTTACGGACTATTAGGGTGTGCTTTCAAACTAAGCAAGCTATACGACGATAATGGATGTCAGCATCTAAACAGCCTGGAAGTCCAAGTTGGCTGATCCTGACGAATGAGCAGATGATTTCTAAGGAACACAGGACGTCTTATTTGGCCTTCCGCTCCTCCTTTTTTAAAATTGTATGGAACATCAGACAAGTTACTTCCCGCAATCCCCTGACAAAAACGCTATAAAAGGCCAAAAATTCTGATATAGCGTGTCTCAGATTCCTTAGATCTCTAAGGTGGCTTCAAATCCTTGAATAAGACGCCTTAGATTCGTCGTGGGTCTGAGTTCGGCTTTCAGTAGGTTTTAAGGCACTTTCTAGGAACATAAGAAAACACCAACCCGGGTAACCGGATCGGTGCTTATTGTGTCACATGTAAGACATGTGCATCTATTTTAGAAATGGGGAAGTTGGTCCAGGTTGTTGGTTGGGTCACCGTCGGCATCGCCGCGAATGTACATTTCGCCATCCTTGCCTTTAAATACATTCACACCGGCAATAGCGCCAGCCTGTACTTCTGTAAGGGCCTGCTGATAATCCAGTACACGTCCTGCTGAAGTCTGAAAGGCTGTCAGGTCACCGTCACCATTTTTTTGCACGGCTGTGAAACTCTCGCGTGTTGTCTGATCCATGATGTCACACTCTCCTTATATGACGAGATAGGAATCTGCTTACCTGATTAGCCTATCCCAATTCATCGGAAGTATGCACCATATGCTAATAAAGACCTGCCAACGCGGAGGTTTTACAGGCTCTTTCTCATACGAACATGCAGAATATCTGCATCATAAAAAGGTTCTTCCGAAATCACTTCATAACCCAGTTTTTCATAGAATTTCTGTGCCTGACACTGCGCATCCAGTACAGAATAGGATAAGCCGAGTTCACGTGCCAGCTCCTCCATCGCGAGCAGAAGCACACGTCCATAACCAAATGAACGATGAGATTCAAGCACCGCGATCCGCTGCATTTTGGCCGTATCCTTGCTGTAATAGATCAGACGTCCTGTGGCTACAGCTTGCCCATCTGTACTTAACAATACATGATGCACATCTGGACTGATGACATCATATTGATCAATCTCAATCTCGGCAGGCACCTGTTGCTCGATCACAAAAACGTGATGGCGAATTCCCAGGGCTTGCTCCAGTTGTTCTTCTGTTGATACATAACTAATCTCAGCTGCCAATTCCATTCCTTCTTTCTGCTCTTGCGCGACATATCAGACTGAATTATACAAAAAAATGTTTTTCCTGTATAGTGAAGTCTGGAACATATTGGGAGAGGAGGGGGTAGTGATGGGCATGACAGGCATCATGGTAATTACATTGCTAATGTCGGCGGGAATGATTACTCTGTTGTATTACGTTACGAAGAAAG